>CBDFLD010000019.1:0-503312 GCA_965249005.1 Acidobacteriota bacterium | reverse complement strand
CATCTCATAGATACGAGTCGTTCGTAGGCGCGGATACTTCTCCAAAGTCTCCTTGATAAAGTCGATGTAGGGATCCGTGAGACTGGGACGAAGGATCTTGGCTCGATTGAATCGATCGGTTTGCAGGGCGGTTCGTACCGTATCCCGGTGAAGTCCCAGTTCTTGCGCGATGGTTCCAATCTTCCAATGCTCGGCATAGAACAAGCGACGGATGTGTGCCACGGTCTCGGCTGCAATCATGTTTCATCTCCATCCATGAAACACATCGATGAGCTGGCCCGCTCGACCGCAAACCATGCAGGTGATAGGGCCGGAAATCGTAGATGTGGTGTGTGTTTGAACTTTCTCATCACGTTCTACTTGCGCTTCGCGCGTAGCGATCCTGCCAGAACGAAGCTCGCTTCGGCTACCTGGATCCGTCACGCGGGCCATGGCTCGTCGACGCCGGTACGCTCGCTGACGGTCTCTGTGATCCAATCTTCCTTCGGGGCTTTGTTGATGCAGGCGATTGGCCTTGCGACGTTGCTTCCGGCGCGCTTTGCTACGACAGCGACAACTGCAGTACTGCTGTCCACGGTCACAGCAGCGACAGATCCAGAAAAGCGCCCCGCAGCCGTCAGCTCGGCAAAACCCTTGACGAAAGGTAACTTCGGAGGTGACCGTCATCCCATTCCCAGGGGTGGAAACTGGACAACGGCCACAAATCATGGCAGGCTACGAACATCTGATGGTTTGGTAGCTCTTCCAAAGAGAGCCGCCAACGGACCCCGATTGTTAATGGCGGTCGGGGTCCTCTTCCACACCCGAAAACAGCATAACCTATTGAGAAAAACTTGAGGAGGCGCCTACGGCGCCGATGATGTTGAGGCTTGTTATCTCGGCGTTTGTTCAGAAAAGTGCGGTTTTAAGCGATCAGTAACACATAGAGGTGTGCACAAGGTCGTTCCAGTCGTTCTCCCCGTTGGCGAAGCAGGCGCTTTCCCCGTTCTCCTCGGATACGTCTACGATTTCGGTACACGGCATCCCGCGCACGGGTGTTCCCGTGCCATCGCCGTTTACCCCGCTTTGGTTCGGAAATGTAGCTTCGGATCTCCAGTTGCTCGAGATCTTCTACCAGTTGCGTGCTGTGATATCCCTTGTCGGTCACAAGCTCCTGCAGTCTATCGCTTTCAGGCAGCACACCCTCGAGTTGTTCGGCCGCTTCAATGAGCGTCTTCTTGATCGTCGTCGTATCGCCCTGGTTGGCTCCCTGAACCGTGATGCCAACCACCGCTCCGGTTTCCAGATCCACGGCGTGTTCGGCCTTGTGAGCCAGATGCGTGCGGCCGTCCTTCATCTTGGTGATGCGGGCGTCCGGATCCTGCGGGTGCTGCCAGTCATCGTTGGAACCCTTCTTCGGCCGCTTGCGATCTATGCGCGCCAGATCCTCCCGGGTCGGTGTCTCAATACCCGATTCCTGTGCCAGTTTCGTCAAGTAGGTCTCGTAACTGTCTCCGGTATCCCGCCGTACAATGCTGCGCAAAGCCGCGTTGGCTTCCAGAGTGGTCGCATCCACCCCGAGGGTCTTGCCCTTCACCAGGTCCGCCTCAGCGAGCCGGCTCAGGATCCAGGCAAAGACTGCGCTATGCGTCTCCACATCCATGCGCCGTCGCGTGCGGGAGATCGTCGAATGATCCGACGGATCCTCGCCCCACTCGAGTCCCAAGAACCCGCGCAGGCTCAGCGAATCGGCAGCACGCCAGGCGATAGCTCGCTCCGAATCCAGTCCCTCGAAGTATCCGATCATCAAAAGACGGAAGTATCGACCAGGTGCCAGACTTGGGCGACCCATCTTGGGTGCATAAAAACACGCACATCGCTGCTCGACAAACTCGTCAAACCCGGCTTCGTCGAGCACCTGATTCAATCGCTGGTAGAAAGGGTGGGATGCACTCCTGGGGAGATGTTGAGTCGGCACCCACATGTTGGTCTGCTTCGACTTGCGTTTCTTTTTTCCCATGGCCATGCGTCGATTTTAGTCGAAGCGCAGTAGAGAGTCGATTGCGAACAAAAGGATTTACCAGACTTTTACCACGGACTGCTAGGCCCCCCACTGATCATTTTTAAGAGGGAGCATATAGAATGAGTGAACCCAGATGCTCTGCCTTTTGAGGTATTGAATAGATTCTAATATAGATGAACGGAATGCGGGAATACAACTTGGGGCAGGGGTAAACCAACCACCTCGAGTCGGAAAACCCAACTCCAACGATTCGCTTCCTCATTAGACTGCCCTTGATTATCTTGATCCAAAAGCCAAGAATTCAATTTTCAAGCTGTGACCCCAGGAGCCTCGCAGTTAGAATGGGTGTGTCTCGCCATTAAGCCGCTGGGTTGTTCCGCCCACTGACGCTTCAGGCAGCGAGACGTGCTATTTCTCAGGAGCGAACGAAACGATATGACAGCAGCGGACATTGGCCTCCGTATCCTAAAAAAAGAAGAAGCCGAGCTGGACTTCTTGGCTGTCGGAGCTCTTGTTCATCGTCTCGACCCGGGAGCGGTCCCGTTCCATAAGGCAAACCAGTGCAAGATCCATGTCAGTGGCGGTGAGTTCAACGTCGCCGCGAATCTGTCGGACTGTTTCCGTCTGCGCACAGGCATCGCGACTGCGATGGTGCACTATCCCATCGGCCACATGGTGACGGAACGGATCCGGGCAATGGGAGTACAGCCCTTCTTGAAGACTTTCGAGCACGATGGGGTGCACGGACCGAACCTTGCCACCGTATACAGCGACCGCGGACATGGCACGAGGGGGCCGGTCGTGTTTTACAATCGTTCCAACGAGGCGGCCGCGCGCCTGAAGCGCAATGATTTTGCTTGGGAACGAATCTGCTCCGGTGGCGTTCGCTGGTTCCATAGCGGCGGCATTTTTGCGGCCCTTTCCAGCACGACCCCCGAAGTCATCCTCGAAGGGATGGCTGCGGCCAAGGCCGCGGGGGCCGTCGTCTCCTTCGATCTGAACTACCGTGAAAAGCTATGGAACATCTCCGGGGGGAAGACGAGAGCGCAGGAAGTCATTCGCCAAATCATGGCGCACGTCGATGTCCTCGTCGGCAACGAAGAGGACCTGCAGAGTGGGCTGGGAATCGAAGGGCCCGACGTGGACAAAAAGTCGAGTCTCGAGACCGACACCTTCCTCGCCATGATCGGTCAAGTGCGCGAACAGTACCCGCACGTGAAGATCGTGGCAACTACACTCCGGGAAGTCCTGTCGGCGAATCGGCACCGGTGGGCGGCCGTCGCGTGGGTCAATGGAACGACACATCACGTCGTGCCTCGTGAGATCGACGTCTACGATCGCGTCGGGGGCGGGGATGGATTTGCGTCGGGTTTCTTCTATGGATTGCTCTCTGAGCGTCCACCACAAGAGTCGATCGAGCTAGGCTGGGCCCACGGGGCATTGCTGACCACCTTCCCGGGCGACACTACGATGGCGACGTTGGAACAGGTGGAAGCTCTTGCCCAGGGACGCGGAGCTCGAATCAGGCGCTAAGCGTGAGAAGAGAGTCATGCGGTTTCTTGGAGTCATTGCTTTGTTGCTCGGCGCCGCCACTGTGTGGGCTCAAGAGCCAGAGGCACCCACCCCCGCCCGAGATCTTACAACTCGGGCAAAAACAAAGCTCGCTTGCAAAGACTTGAGAAGTCTCAGCGGCCATGATTTCTCGATCACCACCGCTTCCATGGTGCCGGCGGCCGACAACATGCCGGAATACTGCCGTGTCCTAGGTCGGATTCCCCCCCAGATCCAATTCGAAGTCCGCTTGCCCGCCGAATGGAATGGACGATTCGTGATGCTCGGCAACGGGGGGTATCAGGGTTCGATTCCGAGATGGTGGTTTCCGAGCGTCCTGGACGACAACTTCGCGGTCGCCGGAACCGATACCGGGCACGACAGCTCGCTTGAACCGGGCGCGAGTTTCGCCGTCGATCGTGAGAAGCTGATTGATTTCGCCTACCGGGCAGTCCACGTGACAGCACTCACGAGCAAACGGGTTATTCGGGCCTATTACAAGGACCCGCTCGATCGTTCCTACTTCTGGGGCTGTTCGACGGGCGGACGTCAAGCTCTGATCTCGGCCCAGAGGTTCCCCGATGATTTCGACGGAGTCGTCGTCGGTGCACCGATACTGAATGAAACGCGCACTCGAATCTGGAACCTCTGGATCGCCAAGGCGTTGGCAGCGGCGCCGATTGGAGCTAAACATCTCGAGATTCTGGCCGAGCGGGTCTATGCGGTCTGTGACGGCATAGATGGCCTGGAGGACGGCATCATTGACGATCCGCGCCGCTGCGAATTCGATCCTGCCACGGATCTTCCGGTCTGTGACGAAAGCGCGGGAGCCGATTGCTTCAGCCCGGCACAGATCGAAGCCTTGCAAAAGATCTACGGCGATCTGGTCATCGATGGAGAGGTTTTCTTCCCGGGTCAGCCGTTGGGGGCGGAGGTTTTCGTCGCCGTCGGCTCTGCAGCTGCAACGATGTGGAGTGGCTGGCAGGGCACCCTCGTCGAGCGGGACGGACAGACCATCATGGCACGGCTCGGTTCGACTTTTTTCAAGTATCTGGCGTTTGAAGAGCCCAATCCACAATACGATTGGACGTCGTTCGATTTTGATTCCGATCCCGCGAAGCTGGAGTGGCTCAGTCCCATATTGGACGCGACCGATCCGGATCTGAGCCGTTTGCAGAAACTCGGCCGCAAGATGCTGATGTACTACGGTTGGGCGGATCCATGGCTCAATCCGCTCATGGGCGTCGACTACTATGAGGCAGTGCTCGATCGGATGGGACCGTCGACGACCGATTTTTTTCGGCTTTTCATGGCACCCGGCATGCTCCATTGCCGGGGCGGGGTCGGGGTTGGTCGCCTCGACCCCCTCACTCCGCTGATCGAGTGGGTAGAAAATGACGTTCGGCCGGACCGTCTCATCGGTTCCCGCATCGTCGACGGGAAAGTGGCCGGCACACGCCCTCTTTGCCCCTATCCAATGGTTGCAAAATACCGAGGTTCCGGCAGCACCGACGAGGCGGAGAACTTCGTCTGCGTCAATCCCGAGTAATGCGGTCCTGGGACGTTCGAGCTATCGGTACCAGCAAGCTAGTCCGCGGCCTTGCGGTACCAACTTGCCATCACCTTCTCGGCCGGCTTTTTTTGCGGTGTGAACAGATCCACTCTTCTCCCGGATAAGACTCTCTGCTCGGGATACCATTTCCAGATGTAGGACCCGGCAAACCACTCCCGGTTCCAGAAGGTCTGGAAGAACGCCTCGTAACAGTTCGCCTGTGTCTGCAGATCGCCGGCTCCGTCGGCAACCGCATAGGACCGGCTCCACTCCCAGGGAGCAATGGCAGCGGCACTCTTGCTCTGGTAGCCGATTTCGGTGAAAAGAACCGGCTTCCGATATTTCCTTTGGATTTCTTCTATGGCCGTGACGTGAGACTGCCAGCCTCGCCTCAGTTCCTCGACAGTCGGGTCTGTCTTGTCCGTCAACGGGAAATAGGCCTGAATCCCAATGTAATCCAGTTCATCCCAGAACTTCACGTCCTCGAACTCCTGGTACCAGTTCGCCGAATAGGTCAATTCACCGCGATAGACGGCTCGAACTTCCGCGATGATCCGGCGCCACTGCTCTGGACGTTTCCTTACCGTCCCGTGCAACTCTGTTCCAATGCTCAGCGCCTCGATGCTGTTTCTTTCGGCCAGGCGGGCATAGTGCAGGATAAAGGTCCGGTAACTTTCGAACCAGCGATGCCAATCGGCGTCGCTATCCATTTCAATATCAAGACGCCACTTGCCCTCGCTTCTATTTCGCAGCCAGATGTGTGGTTTCAAAAGAGTCTTGATGCCGCGCTTCCTGGCAAGTTGTGTGGTGCGTTCAATCCCCTTGTCCCGCTCACCCCAAAAGACCCTGCCTCCCGTTACCAGCGCCAGAGAGGGCGAATCGTAGTTCGCTTGCCAACCAAAGGGCGTTTGGGCAATCCAATCGACGTGATTTTCGACCAAAGCAACGAAATCGTCCTCGGTAACGGCCCGTCCGGCAACCCAACTTACCCCTCGATGTTTGGAAACGATAAGATCAGGGCGCGTCTTTGGGCTCGTTCCCAAGGGTTCAAGTGCATGAAGGTGAAGAAAGAGGGGGAACAGGAGAACCGAGAAACCATATCTACTCATGAGCACGACTCGGCAACAAATTCAGATGCGCTTCTACGTCCGCGACGGGTCAAGCCCTCGGCACTACAAGAGTTTTATCGTGACGGCGTTGGCGATTCAAGCCAATCTTGGCGGCCACGAATGAGAGACTGCGAGTTCCAAACCTGCAGATCAACTGGTCCGGACCAAGTAATCCAAACAACGCTGGGAGAAGCGGACGGCAGCTGGTTAGCTCGGGCTCGACATGCTGCTAAACCATTGCCCACAACGATGTTTGCTTGTATTATTCCACTGGTGGATATTCGCGGAATCGTTGTGCGATAGTGGATATTCCGCTGACGAGTCTTGGCGTCTTCCCTTGTAGAAATGCAACCCGCCTGTTGTTTTTCTGTGCTTTAAATGAAACTCTGCCTGAGAGCAAACAGTTCCTCGATCATCGATCCCCCGAGGAGTGCGGGATGAGACTCGAAGGCCAAAGGGCACTGGTCACCGGCGCTACCGGCTTCATCGGCGGTCGGCTGGCGGAGCGTCTTGTAAAGGAGGAGAAGGTCAAGGTACGGGCTTTGGTGCGTACACCGGAAAAAGCCGGCCACCTGGAAGCGATCGGAATCGAGGTCGTCAAGGGCGATGTCACGGACCCCGATTCGGTTCGTCGGGCCGTGGACGGGTGCTCCCTTGTCTTTCACTGTGCCGCGTTCATGCATGACGCAGACGAAAATCTCGATGGCTTCCGCCGAGTCAACGTGCAAGGCACAGGAAACGTTCTCAACGCCGCCACCGACGCAAAGGTCAATCTGCTCCTATACGTTAGTAGTATCGCCGTGTACGGGATCGATCCCAGGGAGGGCACCAACGAATCGGAGAATTTTCAAGCAAGTGGAATCCCCTACTCTGACTCCAAGATCGAAGCGGAAGAACTGGTTGTCCGTCATGCGAAGCAAACGAGTCTCCCACTGGTCATCATCCGGCCCGCCAACGTCTACGGTCCTCGGTCCTCATTCTGGACGGTGGGTCTTCTGATGATGATCAAAGCCGGGAGGGTCACGCTGATCGACAAGGGGCAGGGGAAGTCCAATCACGTCTACATCGACAACCTGGTGGACGCCATCCTGCTGGCGGCGCGAAACGATTCCTCCTTGGGAGAAGACTTTATCATCAGTGACGACGCCGAAACTCCCTGGAACGAGTTCCTCGGCTACTATGCACAAATGTTGGGGCGCGAGCCACTCCCCTCCATGTCACTGGCTCGAGCGAAAACGACAGGATTCTTGATGGAACTTGCGGCTCGAGTTACCGGGGGGACGCCGAGTCTCACTCGCGTCGAGGTTCGTTGCTGGACGCAGATCGGTACCTTCGACATCTCGAAGGCTCGAAGAGAGCTCGGCTATGTGCCCCGGGTATCGCTCAACGAGGGCATGAAAAAAACGCAGCAGTGGCTAAAGGAGCATGGCCATCTTGCCTAAGCCACAATGCCATTCCGGGGAAGCCGTAGAGCCAGAGCGGGCCGCTTGCAAGGCCAACGTTTTTGAGTACTCATCGATTGGAGAAGAATTGAATGACAAATGACTTGCTACAAGAAAAGAGAAGGGTTCATCGCATCTTTGGGGACGATGGACGAAGCCTGGTGGTAGCGATGGATCATGGGGCCGGTATCCATGTGTATCCGGAGCTCTCGGATCCCGGGCAGGTCATAGCGGCCGTTGTGGAAGGAGGGGCCGACGCGGTCCTGGCAAACATGGGACTCGTCCGCCGATTCTCAGCTGAATTGAAGTCTTTGGGAGTAATTTTGAGGGTGGATGGAGGGGACTCTCTACTGAGCGAAGCCCCGGAATCGAGGTTGATTTATTCGGTGGAGGACGCCCTGCGGGTGGGGGCAGATGCGGTGTGCTGCATGGGTTTTCCGGGCACATCCCTGGAAGCGCAGACATTGAGCAATCTGGCGACCCTGGCCGGTGAGTGTCAGACGTGGGGCATGCCCTTGTTGGCGGAGGTGTTGCCGGGAGGCTTCAGCCATTCGGATCTCCACACTCCCGAGAACGTACAGCTGGCGGTTCGCATCGGCGTCGAGCTAGGAGCAGACTTCATCAAGACGGAGTTCACGGGATCCGAAGAGAGCTTCAAGCCAGTCGTAGAGAATTGCTTTCGCCCCGTGCTGGTCCTTGGGGGTAGCAAAATGGATGATGAGCGGGCATTGTTTGCGATGCTCAGGAGTGCCATGAATGCCGGCGCTGCGGGAGCCGTTATCGGGCGTAACGTGTGGGGCCATCGCAATCCACGGGCCATCGTGAGGGCACTGTCCCACATGGTCCACAAGGATGCATCCGTCGAAGGTGCCGTGGACATTTTCAGTGGTGCAAACGCATAGACCTTACTCGGAGCCGAGGCCGGCGCGAACGCGAACCGCCTTCACTCTTTCAGCAATTTCGTCTACCGGCAGAACCATTTCCATCATACCGGCATTTTCCTGGTATACCGCGTCGGGAATCTGTTGCTTGATTTCGGGCTCGGTTATGTAGAAGACCGGTAACTTCAGGGCCACACCTGTTAAGACTCCGGCATAGGTCGGGTCGCCCAGGCTGATTGTCTCTGCGTAGAGCTCGGCTGCTTCAGGGTCTGGAGCCCCGAGGACCACGACCACGTTGTCGCGTCCCTCCTGCTCCACCAAATCTTTGATCCTGCCTTGATCCTCAAGGCTCATGGCGCCAGCGGCCGTTCAGACAAAGCACTGGTTCACCGATAGGACCACGTTTGCTCCCGCCGCATTCAGACACGTCTCCAGTGCCGGTCCCGGGAAGCCATCCCTCTCACCCAGCACGATTGCCTTCTTGTCTTTTAACTTCATGGTCACTTGCTTCTCCTATTCTGTGATATGGATGATCCTCATGACGCCCGGTCGGTCACCACTAGCTTGCCTGCAGCACGAATGACATCCCATCGGACATATCGGTCATCTTGCCAAGGAACAGGCTTCCTTTGGCAATAAACATGGAGTTTCTCAATTCTCCTGCGAGCATCCTGTCGCGTGCGTGTCCCAGAAAAGGGATCGCCGATGCGACATGCCCCTGCGTCGGGGAGAAGCCGGGCAATCCGTGGCTGCGCTCAAAATCGTTGATCTCGCCGCGCTCCATTTCCCCACGAAGAGCGGCCAGTCCTGCAATCACGCGATAATTGTTTTGCGGAACATTCGCACTGCCGGCCGGCACGGTTATTTCCGGGTTATGAAGCTCCACGGCAAAGCGATCGATATCCAAGATTTTCTTGCCCAGTTTCTCGAGCGGCAGGGCAACGAGCGCCTCGGTGACCCTTTGAGGTAGTGCACCGCAGCGCACATCGTGCTTCCCGATCGCGTCGAGTCTGATCTGGGGATTTCGACCGTCGGGCGGGCCGATGAGTATGGCGAAACTGGCCAGTACGTCCTCCAGAATGGGCATTTGCTTTGCCAGGTGTCCCTGGAATTTCATGCCCAGCTTTGCGAGAGACGCGCCCCCGACCACCAGGATGTTTTCGAAGACTCCTGAACGAACCAGTGAGGCCCCCATGACGATGCCATGCACGGGCCCACAGCAAAATGCCTTCACATCAGCACCCGAGGAGTTCAGACAAGCTGCTTGCTTCGCCATCGCCTTGCCGAGGTTTCCACCACCACGTTGATACCGGTCGCCGACAGCCTCCTCGCCAGTATTGATCACGTAGCTGATGTCAGCCGGCTCAACACCGGAATCCGTCAGCTGGAATAACCAGCGCATCGCCAAAACACCCGTGGCTTTGCAGGATAGGTTTTCCAGAAGAATGGAAGGCGACAGATACGGATCCTCATCGTGACCCCGCTTCATACAGCCCACGACGCGACCACCACAGGAAATGGGAAAAGCATTCTCCTTGCCGATGGCAGTTTCGATGCGCTCCAAAGAACGGCCGCGGGACAACCCTTCGCGGTCGCCGTCGCTCATCAAAGGGTGGTTTGAGAGTTTCTGACGAACGGTTTCCAGGAAAGAATCTTCCAGATCCAGCAGGTCGAACTCATCACATACCTGCATGAAGCCAAGAAACTCGTCTTGTGGAAGAATCTCGCCATACTTGCCGTGGCGCTCGCAGGGATGCGACGCTTTTGTCCGCCACCATGGCGCCTCCAATCCCCACAGTGCCTCTGGCTCGAGGTTGCCGATGAAAACTTGGTGAGGAGGATAATCCCTCGCCGTCGCATAGTCCCGGAGCATCGAACGAATGTTATCCGCGCATCCGGATCCTTCCTTGGCAATCTCGCGTTCGGGCTTTGATCCGTAGCAGACCAAATCCGGCGTGTGTGCGAGTACATAGGACACGGACTTGATCACCGGAAAATCCGGAATGGAATTTGGCACCTGGCCAGAACGCTTCAACTTTGCTTCGTCCTTCAGTTTGGGATCATCGGGGCACGGGCACTCTGGAGACTAGTCACCGGGATGCATCATCACCAGAACGCTCGGACCATCCCCTACGGGAAAGGTAGAGTAGGGCAGCCACAAATCACCTGTCTGGTAGTCGAGCAGAACCATGCGCAACAGAGCCGGACGGCGCGGAAGAGGGTATTGGGTAAACTCCGTTGTCTTCGTGTCAAAGCGAAAAATCCTATCCGAAGCGTTCGAGCTCACCCAGACAGCCTTCCTTTGAGGATCCCAGGTCGCACTATAAGGGGCCGCGACCTTATCCGGAAGATCGTACCTCCCCAGCTCCTTACCCGCTTTGGTGTCATACACGACAAGCTGGCCCTCTCCAAACAAAGGTATATAGAGGATGTCGTTTTCGCCCACCGCCAGTCGCCGGGGGCCCGCACCCTCGGCAAACGGGAGAACCCTCTCGACCCTGAGCGTCTGGGTATTGAACTCGCCGACCACGCCACCGATCTGAGAAAACCAGACGTTGCTGTCCGACGTCATCACACAACCGTATATCAGGGTTTGCATCGCGGGTTCTTCCGACAGCGGCATATCGTAGAGCTTCACTTCTTCCGTTTCCGGATCGAGGCTCCCGAGCTTGTTCATGCCGGTAAAGGTCATCCACACCCGGCCCTGAGCGTCGAATGCCACGTTATGGAGGGAATCCTGGGCAACATCGTGAACGATCCCGGATCCCCCAGCGCCCAGCAGGTACTTCTTGCCCCATGTTTGGGTACGCGGATCGAACTTTGCCAGCTCGCCGCTTTCTTCGAGCGTTATCCAGAGGTTACCTTCGCTATCCGGCCATATCGAATGAGGACCCGATGGCCTCGAGGGAGCTTCGTACCACTCCTGATCGCCGTCGTCAGGGTTGAGTTTCAGCAAACGGTTCTTCAAGGTATCGACACCCCAAACGTAGCGTAACCCGTTCACTGTCGACACCTCACGGACCAGCGAAACGCGCGGCAATTCATACACCTTGAAGAAGGTGTTCTTGTTGGCCCCCAGCGCCCCGCCTTCCTTGTAAATCTCCCTGTAATCATTCACGCTGAACTTGCTGAAGCTGGTGGGCATGTGTTTGGCCAGAAACGGCGCAATGATGTCCTCATCATCCTGATTGTGCCGGCTATTCTCAGGCTTGATGTACTCTTTGAACGACTCGTCAGCGGGGTCGATGCCCCAGCGCAACCGGTGGACTTCTTCGTCTGCAGGGGCGAAGCTCCGGGTCGCCATGGTGAACAACGCAGCCCTCATAAATGCAATGGAGCCGCGCCACGCCTTCTCCCGTTCATCCTTCGACTGCCCCTTGAGCGTGCCCGCAAAGGCCTTCACGCGGGTGCCGGGAGTCTCATGACAGTCGGAACATTTATACACCAGCCTGCGGCGCGCGTTGGTGTCGGGCATGAGAGACAGCCAGGCCGAGCCTGGGACCTGGTCCGCCACGTTGTCTGTTGGAGTGAGTGTGAAATCGACATCGAGCACGCCTGCCGTCGAGGCCGAAGGACTCTGTTCGCTCGGTTCGTATCCCACCTTCCGGCAACTCACTTTTACACCATCAGACGCAACACCTGCGCCTAATTCGGGCGTCTGGTATGCCCCCATCTGATCCGAAAAGACGGCAATCTCACTGGCACCCAAGCAGGCACATTCCACTACGATCATCGCGCCCGCGACTGCATTGCCCTGGGCATCCTTCACCGTCCCGGTGATCTGCGAGATACGCCGATCTGGGATCTCCTCCGCCCCCCCCAAGGCGGTGAAACCCGCTTCTGCCAAAGGAAACAGGCACAACAGCCCAAGGCTGATTCCAATTCGAAAGATTGTTGCACGCATGGATTTTCTCCTGATTGATCTAGCGATAACAGATTGCGGCGGTAGTCCGTAGCCGGCGTCCCCCGATAAATCATCCAATCTGGAAAACACCTTCGATTTCAACGGGGATGTCTCGCGCGAGCTCCGGTGCTCCAATGGCGGCTCTGGTGCTGACGTTCTCGGGCCCGAACAGCGCCAGGTAAAGGTCCGAGGCCCCATCCATCACTGCGAACTGGCGGTTGAAGCCCGGCGCAGAATTGATGAAACCGAGTAGCTGGACCGCTCGCTTCACCTTGTCGAGATCGCCGATGGCTTCCTGCACGGTGACGAGAATATTCAACGCGCAGGCGCGCGCGGCCGCGTACCCCTCCTCCTCGCTCAAATCGGTGGGAACTTTCCCTGCCGTCTTGATACCCGGCAAAGCCGGCGGCGGGTGGCCCGACACGAAAAGAAGTTCGCCTACCCGAACCGTACCCGTCCGATTTGGATTGGGAAACACCTGCGGCGGCGGAAGCGATAACCCCAGTTCTCGAATCTTGTCGGCTATTCGTCCCATCGCTACGGTCGCTCGTGCTTCTCGAAGCTCAGATCGGCACGCAGAATGGTATGGTGGATCGTCTTCGAAACGGCCGGAATTCCCGTAATGGCTTTCGACCAGCTGTCGCCTTCGTTGTCGCTGTAGTAGATCTCTCCGTCGGTATTGCCCGCGTAGAGTTCGTAGGAGCCGTTCCAGGCCTCCAGAATCATTGCCTCGAAGCTCGAGTTCAGTTTCTCGGGCATGCCATTGCCCAACACTTCCCAGTTATCTCCGCTGTCCCGGCTTCTGGCGATGCGCGGATTTGCAGACTTGGTCTGCATCCAGTGATAGGGATCTTGCTCACCGCCGGCGACGAACATCAGACTTTCATTCTTGGGATGAATCACCATCGGATCTGGATAACCGATTCGCGCGATGCGCTTCGAGATATTCTCCCAGGTTTCACCTCTGTCGTAGCTTCGATAGAACCCGTACCCCGTGGGCAAATACAGCGTGTCCGTGTTGGAGGACAGGATCAACAGACGATGGCAATCATCATTGAATCCCTGAAGTTCCTGCCACGTCTCACCGGCGTCCATGCTCTTGAAAAGCCCTCCCTGCTCGACGCAGGCATAAACGACATTGGACTCCTTCGGATCGACTGTGATGTTGATGACGTGCGCATCATGAGGAGGGGCCGGAAACGTCCACTTTGCAACACTGGGCACCGATCTCAGCGATGGCAACTCGGTCCAGGTCCCACCCAGATCGTCGCTGCAGTATAGATGCGCGGGCTCGGTCCCTGCATAGAGCCGAACCTTGTCCCCTGACCGGCCAAAGGTAAGGCTGTACACATTCTCCGAGGCCAAACCGCTTTTCCTGAATTCCCAGGTGTCGCCGAAGTCCGTACTCGCCGCCACCCCGGCATCGTGCATCGAAGCAAAGATCGTCTGGCTCACCGGCTCGATCATCAAAGCAATCACGTGGTGCTCTTGTAGACCCTTCTTATCAACCCTCCAGGGGCTCCCCACTCCGTCTCGTTTCAGAAACCAAACCCCCTCGACCGTCGCCACCAGCAAGTCATTCGAGGGCGCCTCGGAAGAATAGACCGTCGTGCCTCCGTGTGATAAACAGATAGCCATTGTTGATTTCCTCCTGGTTACATTTACTTTCCAATGCGCGGATTGGGTTGGACGCGATCAAGAGCGAATAGGCTCAAACCCGTAAGGGTTGCCACCAACTATTGCCTGATCGTACCAAATCCCTTTCTGACGCGGTCCAGACCCCGGCTCATCACCGAAAGATCCACAGCGCAACACAGTATCTTCACCCCTTGAGCAAGCCATCGATTCGCCCCCTCCACGGATTCCGTGTGCATGGCGGCGATCTTGCCACTGTCTTTGATCACAGACAACACGTGGTGAACTTTTTCAAGCAGTCGAGGGTCGCTGAATTGTCCGGTGCAACCCATCGATTGAGATAGATCCCCCATACCAACAAACACAATGTCCAGCCCGGCGACACCGCAAATCTCGGCCGCATTCTCCACCCCGCGAACAGACTCGATCTGGACCATGGTCATCGTCCGCTCGTTGGCCTCGGCAAATAGCTCCCGCGCAGTACCGGCCACTCCGTAAATCGTTCCTCGACTCGACGAGCTATAGCCCCGTTCCCCGATTGGAGAATACTTCGCCGCTCGGACCACGGCCGCCGCCTGTTCGGCATCTTCGACTTGCGGCACATTGACGATGCCGGCGCCGGCTTCCAGGACGCGTAAGACATGAGAGGGGCTTCGGTCCGGCACCCGGACCAGCGTGGTGATCTCGGTTACGTCCGCGGCGCGGCAGAGGTTTTCGACCTTTCCGAAATCGGCCGTTGCGTGCTCCATGTCGATCCAGACGAAATCAAACCCCGTCAGGCCGATCAACTCGACCACGACTGGCGAGAGAGTCCGGCATACGACACCAAAAGCAGGCTTCCCAGCCTGAACCTTCTCCTTCACTCTGTTTGTCTGTCCAAGCATGACGCAATCAATCCGTGAGCAAAAAGTAATAGAGTAGATCTAGGCGAACGCCCCCTGCCCCCACAGCTCGAGCGTGCGCTCGGCCGTGCGGTAGGACAGCGCGAAGATCGTGAGGGTCGGGTTGAGTCCGGACGAGGTGACAAAAGGACTACTTCCCCCTACAAACAGGTTGGGCACGTTGTGGGACTGCCCGTAGGAATCGACCACCGACCGCGCGGGATCGTCTCCCATGCGTGTGGTGCCCATCACGTGTCCAGCGGCCGCACCGGCCGGAATCGTTGGAACTGTCACAACCGAGTGGGTGGCCCCGCCCAGTTTGAGGAGTTTCTCTATCTTCTCTTTGTGGAACTTCTGCATCGCGATGGTGTTGGGGTGATCGTCATAAACGATGCGAGGAACCGGCAGACCCCAGCGATCTTTGACCATCGGGTCCAGCTCGATGCGATTGGATTCCACCGGGAGGTCTTCCAGGAGCGAGTTGACGGCAAAATGGCGCGTGTAGTAACGAGTGGCGAAATCCTTGAACTTCCGGCCCCACGAAGGTACGCCCTCCGGCAACGGGGCAAAAGAGCCCAGCGCCGTAGACCACGCCAGAGGTCCTCCTGTAAAGGCAAGCGGAATCCCACCGCATACCTGTCCTCCGCGAACAAAAGTCTGGTCGTAGAGCTCTCGGGGCCGATCTTCATTCAGATCATCAAAGGCGATCGCCGCCTGTGGGCCGTGCTCCGCATGTACCTCACGCTCAAAAGTGCCATAGCCGGTAACACTGGCATGGAACATCAGATTCTTCCCCACCAGCCCGCTGGCGTTGGCAAGCCCACGCGGAAACTGCTTCGACTTTGACAACAACAGTAGTCGCGCCACGTATGCTGCGTTGTTGCTGACAACAACGACACGGAAGGGTTGTTCGTGGGCTTTGCCTTCTGCATCCAGGTAGATCACGCTCTGGGCTCGGCCATCCCGGTCCACCGCAATTTCAGTGGCGAATGAACGCGACCGGATCTCAAGATTTCCGGTGGCCAGCGCATCCGGCAAGGTCACAACAAGGTTTGCGCCCTTGGCGTGCTGTTCGCAACCGTAGAACGTGCATTTTCCACAGTAGTTGCAGACCTGTCGGAATGCCCTCCCTCCATAACCCGGCTTGGTCGTTATGGCCGCCGGTATTCGAAACGGATGGTAGCCGTTCTTTTCTGCGGTCTGCTGGAACAGACTCCCGGCGCTGAGCGTCGCAAGCGGCGGCATCGGGTACGGCCGTTTGCGCGGAGCTTCAAACGGATTCTCGCCTGCGCGTCCGGCGACGCCAAATTCAGTCTCTGCGCGGTCGTAATAGGGTTCGAGCTCTTCGTACCGGATCGGCCAGTTCTCGACACTACTTCCGCTCGGGACGCCGCTCGCGCTCTTGACCGTGAAATCGGATGGGTGAAAACGATAGCTGAAACACGACCAGTGCAGCGGCCCGCCAACCCCGATGTTGCGTGCGATCAGGGGAAACGTCGCGGGCGCGCCCCCGTTGTAGACGAGTACCTCCGGCTGATTCCAGCGAAGTCTTCCCAGGCGTACGTGAGCCAGCTCATCATGCGCCTCCGGTTTCTCGAACGCTTCCCGCTTGAAATGGGGTCCGGCCTCCAGCCCGACGACGGAAAGTCCGGCCTTCGCCAGCTCGGCAGCGATAACTCCTCCGGCGGCCCCGAGGCCAATGACGCACACGTCCTTGCTATCATGTTTCTGCATGGGGTTATGCGCTGAACCTTCGTGTTCCGCCTCAATCCAGGCTGATCACGACGTTCTTGATGCGAGTGAATTGCCGCAGCGTCTCGACGCCGTCCACCGATCCGAAGCCGCTTCGCTTATAGGCCCCCGCCGGCGCTTCAAGACCCGCCGGGAAATAGCGGTTGACGTAGACGCTCCCGGCCTCGAGATTTCGCGCCATGTAATGCGCGGTTCTCAGATCACCGGTCCACACACCGGCTGCCAACCCGTACTGGGTACCGTTGGCAATTTGCAATGCTTCATCGGTATCCGAAAAGGTCAGAACCGAAAGCACCGGTCCGAAGATCTCTTCCTGACTAATCCTCATCTCGTTCTTGACGCCGGAGAAGATCGTCGGAGCAACGAAGTATCCTTTAGATAGATCCCCTTCCGTCACACGCCGGCCGCCGACCGCGACGGAAGCACCCTCCTGCTTGCCGATGTCTATATAGCTGGTCACACGCGCGAGCTGCTCCTCAGAGATCAGCGGCCCCAGGTCTGGATTATCCAGACCTGGCCCGACGCGAAGTTGTCTCGTCGCTTCCACCAAACGCTCGAGAAACTGATCATGAATACTTTCATGGAGCACAAGTCGCGACCCGGCAACACAGATCTGTCCAGAACACGTGAAGATGGCATACATGGCCCACATCAATGCCACGTCCAGGTTCGCGTCGGCGAAAACGATGTTGGCGGATTTACCACCCAACTCCAGGCCGACCGGCACGACGTGATCCGCCGCGAGTTTCATTACCGCCCTTCCGGTCTCGAAGGAACCGGTAAACGACACTCCATTGATATCCGGGTGCCCTGCAAGAGCCGCGCCCGCCTCATGCCCGAAGCCGTTCACGACATTCAAAACCCCATCAGGCAGCCCTTCCTCGGCGGCTATCTCGGCCAGCCGCAGCATGCTGACCATCGCCTGTTCCGCCGGCTTCATGACGATCGTATTGCCGGCCGCGAGCGCCGGAGCAATGCACCGGCTCCCTTCGTACAACGGGCTGTTCCATGGAATGATCGCCGCCACCACGCCCAACGGCTCCCGGAGCGTGTAGTCCATGTTGTTTCCCGGCACGGGTACCGTCTCGCCCCCGAGTTTGTCCGCCAATCCCCCGTAATATTCGAAATGACGCGCGGCCACATCTCGGGCTACCATTTCGGAATCACGCAGCGGAAAACCCGTATCCACCGTTTCCAGGTGCGCCAGCTCATCCAATTCCTTGATGATGCGGGCTGAGATGCGGTGTAGCGTGCGCCCGCGCTCACTGGGTTCAACCTGGCGCCAGCCCTTCAATGCCAGCTGCGCCGCGCCCACTGCCCGGTTCACATCTTCCGCGTCCCCCTCCGCTATCTCCGCAAAAGGCTCGCCCGTGGAAGGGTCTACGGAAGCAAAGTACCTGTTCGCGGCAGGTGCAGCCCAGGCTCCGTCTATATAGTGGTCATACTTCTTCAAAGCCACGCCTTTCCCTCTTTGATCCAGTCCGACCCTAGTCGGCCAGTGTGCGGCGCAACTGCGCGAACCTGGCAAAGTCGTCCTTCAGATGTCGGTACAGGTCACGGTAAAATTTCAATAATTCCGTATAGAGAGCGTGGTGTTTTCTGCTCGGCTCGAAACGAGCACGATAATGCACCATGGCTCCCGCTCCTTCGGCAAGGCCACCGAACAGGCCGGATCCCCAACCGGCAATGATCGCAGCACCCAGCAAACTCGAGTCACTCACGCTGGGCACCAGCACCGGTTTCCCCACGACGTCTGCCTTGATCTGATTCCACACGTCGCTGCGTGACGCACCACCGGCCACCTTGATCTGAGTGATTTCGCCCCCTGCTTCTTTGACGACCTCACAGACATCGCGAACTGCGAGCGCCACCGACTCGAGCACCGCGCGAGCAAAATGGGATCTGCGATGCCGCTCTCCCACACCGAAGAAGACCCCACGCGCGTTTGGATCATTGATCGGGGAGCGTTCGCCAACCAGATACGGCAATGCAATCAGTCCTTCGGCTCCCACCGAGACGGAGGCAGCCTCTTCGCTTACAGCCGGATACGGGTCCCGCACATGTTCATAGAAGCGACGAACAAACCAATCGAGCATGATCCCGCCGCTGGACATCGCTCCGCCAACGATCCAATCGCGCCTCCCTTCCATCTCGACGATGTGCGGCATCGATTGGACGCGGCCCAGCGGATCGTCGAGCGCTCGATCCCACACGAGAGCGACTCCATCCGTGGTTCCGACCGTATTGCAGAGCTCTCCTCTGCGAAGAGTCGCGGTTCCTACCCAGGCAGCAAACGCATCTACCGTGCCGGCCACCACCGGCAATCCCACAGGTAAACCTGTGTCAGCCGCCACGTTCGAGGCGACGTTTCCGATGACCTCGCCGACAGGACAGAGGCGAGCGGGAAACTTGTCGGCATCGAGACCGATGTCGACAATGTCGTTCCGAGACCAGGGCGAAGGTAGACCGACAGGCGAGACGGTCACTGCCTCGCCCGTCAACATGAAACTGATATAGTCAAACGACTCAAAGAAGTAGCGGGTGCGCTGATAACTCTTGGGCTCCGCACGCTGCAGCCACAGGGCTCTTGGCAGGGTACTGAAGGCGACGAACGGACCGATCCTTTCGGTCAACTCCCCGATTTCTGCGGCTGCCCTTTGATCCGACCAGATCGGTGCCGGACATACCGGTTCGTTTCGATCGTCGACGCAGATCAGGGCGGGCGACAATCCAACGACACCCACACCTCGGAGTTGGTTGGTGTCAACCCTAGCCAGCACCTCTCGGATGGCCTGACAGCACGCCGACCACCAGGCCTTCGGGTCCTGCTCTACCCAGCCAGGTCGCGGGTTTGTGGTGGAGTAGCCTGCCACCGCCTTCGCCAGCAATCGGCCGCCGGAATCGAAGACTCCGACTTTGGTGCCGGAACTGCCTACATCCACCCCAAGCAACAGGCTCCCGGCGTTCATTCCTCACAGCTCCGTTATCGTATTTACAAACAGGAAGTATCAAAGCTTGACAACCACACGCTGCGTCTCGCCTGCCGGCTTCGAGCCCAACTCTCCGGGCAATTCCTCCAAGGCAATCACCCTGGAGATCAATGGGCGAACGCTGATCGCGCCGTTGCTCAACAGTGCCGCCGCTTCGTGAAAGTCTTGGTCCGTGTGTCCCTCGGTGCCGGTAATCATGATCTCTTCGTAGTGCAACCGATTCCAATCCAGATCGAGCATGCCCGGCGGATGCAGCGAGGCATAGAAGACCAAACGCCCCGTGCGTCCAACACACCTCAATCCCTGCTCCCCGGCTTCTCGGCTGCTCGCGGCCACGATCACTCCATCCGCCCCCCTGCCCGAGGTGAGATCCTTCACGATAGCAACGAGATCTTCGGCCTGCGGATTCACCGTCTGATCCGCCCCTAACTGTCCGGCTTGAGCCAACCGCGCCGGATCGATATCACTGACAATCACCCTGGCACCCGACAGCTTGGCCAGCATCACATGCATCCCGCCCATGGTGCCGGCACCAATGATCAATACGGTTTCACCGAAAGCAATCTGGGCTCGCTTCAGACTATGAATACAGCAGGCCAGTGGTTCCAGCACACTGGCTTCCTCGAGATCCACATGGTCTGCAAGTTTGACCATCTGGCTTGGCCGCAGCGCCACGTACTCCCCGAAGCCGCCGCCCATCTGGTAGTAATCGTAGTCCTGGCGAAACTCAAACATCTTGACGCACTGGTTGTTGCGTCCCTTCACGCAGTAGTAGCAGCGGCCGCATCGAGTCGAGGCGTCGATCGCGACGCGGTCCCCCGGCTCGAGGTCTACTTCGAGGCCGTCCACCCGCTCGATGGTGCCGGTAAACTCGTGGCCACCGATCATCGGGTAGTACTTCATGTGCCCTGAAAAGACGCGCCGCTCCGCCGTGCAGATCGCAGTTGCATGACAACGCACCAAGGCTTCCCCCGGCGCAGGAACCATCCGGTCCACATCTTGAAGCGAAGCTTCATTCGGGCCGGTAATGACGACAGCCCTCATTGAGTCGTTACTCATATCTGTTCATCCCCCCCCCGTGCCTACAACCCTAGATTGTGAGGAAATTCCCACTTCCGGAGCAACAACGAGCCCTGCGGCTTGCAAAGGCGTCCACGCACTTCTGGAAACGGTTCACTCCTGCCCCTAGTGATCCGCGCCGCCGAAAAGCTTCCACCCCACGCCACCCGCGTTCCCATGATACTTCGGATCAGCAAACATCCCCTCGATGGTATGGGCCCGTACCATCGAAAAGAACGAACCGGCTTCGCTCCACTCCGGTATCTCTTGCTGCTGCATCTTGGCGATGAACCGGTCTTGCTCCGCTTCTGATAACTCCCGAAACCGTCTCTGAAACCGGGTTTGACAGCTGCTATCGAGGTGGCGCAGTCCTTCTCGATAAGCTGATTGCTGGAAGCCATACGCTCCCGACAGCATATGATCCACAAAATGAACGACCCTTGCCTCCCGGGCGCCCGGACTGACGGCATCACCCGGAATGATGCGCGCAGTGAACGCCTCGATCTCGGTCGCCTCATCCCGGGTGAAGACCCTCAGTTCGTAGTTTTCCTCGTTGCCCGCACCTCCGGCGTCCGGCGGCTGCACGACCGGACTGGATCGTGCGCCCAGTTCGGCCTGGCGCCATAGGATCGCGGCGGCCCCCGGCATCACCTTCACGAATGCGCGCCGAGACAGTGGAGATTCTCCAGCGCTTGAATCTGCACCATCCTTGGGTGCAGGCCCTCCGTTATCCGGCACCGGCTACTCCCTTGTCCCCTTCGTGTGTTCAGTTGCGGCCAATCCTTCACCTGGCTTCTTGTAGGCACCCCGAGGTGGACTGAAGATGTCCATGATCGTGGCGCCGTTTTCACTGGTGCGCACTCCGTGAGGGGTGTTCGAGGGTGTATGCCAGAAGTCCCCTACCTTCATCGAGATCTCGTCATCGCCCTGAACCCGGATACACTCGCCTGCGAGGAGGTACCCCCATTGCTCTTCGGGATGGCTATGGACCGTCGAGATCGTCCCCGGAGCAATTTCGGCAATCGAAAGCATGACGTTCTCGCCGAAAAAAATGTCCGTGCTGATCCCATCCTGCAGCTTCCGGTGAAGCCCTCCCTCCCGCGCTTTAAAAAACCACTTCTCTGGCATTGACCCCTCCTATGTTGATTTTCACCGATTTCAACTGCGAAATCGAATAATTCGATTCTACGGCCGCTCCCAGGGAGAGCGTCGCTCCGGTTTATCTGGGTGTTGATTCGTTAAAAGGAGAACATGTGTGCTTAACGCGGACTAGTTGTTGTAGCGCACCCGGTTCCTTGGACACAAGTTTGAGCTACGCCGCCTGGCGTAGCTTGTGCGCCTCGCGTGCCTCGATCGGTGTTTGATAATCGATCTTCTCGAGACGCCAGGTCTTGTTGTACAACTCCACGAACTCGGCCACGGCGGCACGCACCTCCTGGAGGTTCTGGAAGATTCTCCCGTGGATCGCTTGGTCCTTGAGCGTGCGATTCCACCGCTCCGCAACTCCGTTCGTTTCCGGTTCCTCGACAAAACCGAAGCTGGGACGGATGCCCCAGCACCGGATCTGGTTGAGGAAGTGATCCGACAGGTACTGGGAGCCGTGGTCCATCCGGAGCGCCAGCCCCCGGGCAACGTCGGAGTCAATGGAACCATAGAGGCGCAGCAGACCCTGCGAGATCGGCTCCAACGCCGCGAAGCGGCTACCGACCTTGCACACGTGCCACCCCACACACTCCGCGTTCCAGTGCTCCACCGCCGCGAAAATCCAGACCCACCCGTCATCGAGCGTGAACACCCGCACTCCGTCGGTCCCCCACATCACGTTCGGCGCCAGGGTGACGATCTTCCCATCGTGTGCCTTCGTTCCACCCTGGCGTCCGCGGTGTGGTGAGAGCAACTCATGCTCTCGCATGACCCGCAGCACCCGCTTGCGCGCAACCCGGATCCCGTCCAAGATCCGAAGCCGCGCGTGGACCTTACGATGACCCTCGCCCTGGAACGGTGAGCGCTCCAGATCGGCCTGGATCGCCTCCAAAAGCTTCTCGTCCGACACCTTGGGCTGGGGACCCCGCCGAGTGGGTTCCTCGCCCTCCTGCCGCTTCTGCTCGCTTGTCCGCCGGGCGTAGAGCGCCGAGCGCGAGCGCTCCCAGGCCTGACACACGCGCTGGATCCCGTAACGTTGACCCGTGGCTTCGGAGATCGTCTCGCTCATCGTCGCGACCTCCTCATCGCCAAAGGGAGGCGCTTCTCCGCCGCCCGGGCGCGATTGCGCAGCAGCTCGATTTCCATGGACAGCTCCCCGATGTGACGCTTCGCAGCGTCGAGCGCCTCCGCCAACGGCTCGCCCTGGTGATTCTTCAAGCCGAGCTCGAGCCCGGCCAAGGCCCGCTCCCGCCACTCCTCCAGCCGGTAGATTTCCACGCCCACCTCACGCGACAGCGCATCCAGAGATTCGCCCCGCAGCAGTCGCAACACCACGTCCCGCTTTCGTCCTCCGCTCCAACGCTGCCCCGGCTCCAGAGGCCTCGCCCCGGGCGCGGCGCCGACGGCCCGAACTCCAGTCGCCCTACGGGCTCCCTCCGTTCCTGCCGTCGCCTTCCACTTCACCCTCTTCGTTCGAACCATTTCCACCTCCTTGGACATCTCATTATCTCTTATTCTGTGTCCAAGAAAACTGGGTCCGACTCACGCGGACTAGTTGTCCAGGGTATGCAGCTTTCGCCGCAGGATCTTTCCCGTGCTCGTGGTAGGAAGGTCCGGGACAAACTGGACGGCGCGTGGAACCTTGTAGGCGGCAAGATGGTCACGGCAGTGCGCCAGGACCGACTTCTCATCGGGTTGTGCTCCTTCCTTGAGCACGACGTAGGCCTTCGCCACCTCTCCCTTCACGTCATCGGGCTGGCTTCCAACCGCCACCATCGCGACCGACGGGTGCGAGGCGACGACCCGTTCCAGTTCCGCCGGATAGATATTGTAACCGGCCGTGATGATCATGTCCTTCCTGCGATCCACCACAAAGATATAACCGTCGGCGTCCATACGGGCCAAATCGCCCGTATGCATCCATCCATCCGTTTCTATCGTCTCGCGCGTTGCTTTCTCGTTTCCGTAGTAGCCTTGCATGATAATCGGACCCCGCACCATCAGCTCACCGATCTCCTCGGCCGGAAGCGTCTTCGCTGCATCTTCGGTATCGGAAATGCGGCATTCGACATAAGGGATCGCAATGCCGATCGAGCCGGTACGATGGGGGCCGTAGACCGGGTGCGTCGTCCCCAGACCCGCGATCTCCGTCATACCCCACAACTCGATCAAGGGACACCGAAAGCGTTCTTCGACCTCGAGCATCTTCGATTCCGGCATGGTTTGCCCGCCGACAGTGCAGCGAGTCAATGACGACAGATCATATTGGTCGAAGTCGGGATAGTTGAGCAGGTACATGAACATGGTCGGCACGCCCTCGAACATCGTCGCCTTGTGCTGCTGGATCGCCTGGAGTGCCGCTTGCTCATCGAATCGTTCCAGCAGCACAAGCGTCATCCCGTACAAGAACGCTCCATTCATTACCACGTTGCCGTAAACGTGGGAGCAAGGTAGTGCCGTGACGGTCGTGTCCGCCGAGGTGCGCACGTGAACATTCGCGGTCATGGCAGAATTGAGCAGAACGCCCCGGTGAGTCAACATCGCCCCTTTGGGATGCCCGGTTGTGCCGGATGTGTATCCGATAGTCGATAGCGTCTCCGCCTCGACCTCGACGTCGTCGAACTCCGACGGGTTCGCGCCCAGAAGCTCGTTGAACGAGCTCGCCCCCGAAGGCACCTCCTCGCCGAATAGAATAATTTCTTCCAGCGGTGAGTCTCCCTTGATGGCCAGCAAGGCTTTGCCCTTGTCCTGAGAGGAAAGCAGCGCCTTGGCGCCGCAGTCCTTTACCACAAACAACACCTCTTCGGGGGTAAGCATGACGTTGATCGGATTGATGACGGCGCCGACTCTAGCAATCGCATAGTAGCTGACGATCCATTCCCAGCAATTCTGCGAACAGAGCGTCACTCGGTCGCCCGGTCCGACACCCACGCCGCGCAACCCATTGGCGATACGGCCCGACAGTTCAGATAGCTCGTTGAAGCTGAATTCACGACCCTCGAGAATTAAAGCGGTCTTATCGCCGTACTGCTGGGCCCCGACGGGCAACACTTGACCTAGGTTTTCTAGCATTCCCATCTCCCCAAGATTCGCCAGTAAGGGTTCGTCCAAGGCAATCGAACACGACGGCAAAGCTTCAAACGAGCTTCACAATGTGTCATACCTTTCTCTGCGTCTGCGCCCAATACCTATCGCGCAACTCTCGCTTGAGAATCTTGCCGTACGCGCTCTTGGGTAACTCCTCGATAAAATCGACCGATTTAGGTTTTTTGTAGCCAGCGACGCGCTCACCGACGAACTGAATGATCTCTTCTTCGGTAGCACGGGTGCCCTTTTCGAGCACAACGACGGCCTTGACCGCTTCGCCCCACAGCTCGTCCGGCACGCCGATCACACAAGCCTCCGAGATTCCAGGATGCTCGAGCAGCACCTCCTCTACTTCGCGCGGGAAGACATTGGAACCGCCCGAGATGATCATGTCCTTGGTTCGATCCATGATGTAGACGTACCCATCTTCGTCCATGCGAGCCACATCTCCGGTGTGCAACCAGCCACCGCGCAGCACTGAAGCCGTCGCTTCCGGCTGCTGCCAGTAACCCTTCATAACGGATGGGCCGCGCACGCAAATCTCTCCGACCTCTCCTCTCGCGACCTCCTGCTCGTCCTCTCCCAGTATTCGTAACTCGATTCCAGATCGAACATGACCGCACGACGCCAGCCGTTTCGAATTGGCTCCGTCGATCACATGTTCTTGCGAACGAAGGTACGTGCCGGTCATTGGTGTTTCACCCTGGCCATAAAGCTGGACGAATACAGGTCCGATGCGACGGATGGCCGCCTTCAAGTCCTCGACATACATCGGCGCCCCCCCATAGACGACCCACTTGAGGCTCGAGAGATCCCACTTCTCCAGATCCGTGTAGTTGAGCAACATCTTGATCTGAGTAGGAACCAGCCAGGTGTTGGTGACCCGATATTTTTCAACGGTCGCACACAGATTCTCCGGATCAAACCGATGGGGGTCGAGCAATACCTGCTGCGAACTCTTGAGCGTCAAGGCGATGGCATGAAAACCAGCTCCATGCGTCAGCGGCGCGGCGTGTAGGCCAACGTCTTCGGGCTCGAGTCGCATGAGGTCTGCCACCCAACTGACTGCCATGAAGCTCAGGTTGCTGTGGCTCAGCATTGCCCCCTTGGGTTTGCCGGTGGTACCGGAAGTATAGAACAACCATGCCAGATCATCCCCGGTCGAGCGGACCCCTACGTCACATGTGCCGCTGTGGCTCGCGATCAGCTCTTCGTAGGAACTCTGTCCCGCCAGCGGATCGGCCGTGCAAATGAGGCTCGTGACCGTTCGCAGCCGATCCTGGAGACCCGCCATCATCTCGCGAAACTCCTCCCCGAAAATGATCGCGGATGCCTCGGAGTCGTCCAGGTGATAACTCACCTCTTCGGCCACACAGCGGGCATTGAGCGGAACCGCGCAGCCACCGGCCTTCCAGATCGCAAAAAAACTCTCGATCAGCTCCGGGCAGTTCCACATCATGACGCCTACTCGGTCGCCCGGCACCACACCCAGCGATTGAAGACCAGCGGCCAGCGCGTTGGCTCTCGCATTGGTCTCCGCATAGGTCGCTCTGCGGTCCCCGCAAACAAGGGCGGGCTGATCGGGATAACGCTCGGCAGCCTGGGAAAGAAATTGCCCAATATTCATCGCCAGCCTTGCCTCTTAGAGCGAGGGGCGCCGCGCGTGCCAATCCGACGCTCGTTCGTAGGTGTGCGCCGCACGCAGTACCGTACTCTCTTCGCCATGTCTCCCGATGAGCTGCAACCCAATCGGCAAACCCGAGGGAGTGAAACCGCAAGGGAGAGAGATCGTCGGATTTCCCGTCAGACTGAACGGCGCCGTGCAGCGCAGCAGCGCGTTCCCTACTTCCGCGTCCACGACTTGCTCGACGAGCCGCCCGTCCAGCGGCATCGGCGCGAGCGCCATTGTTGGAGCAATCAAAAGATCTACCTTGACCAGCAGGTCATCCACCATCCGTCGAATGGACTGACGCACATTATTGGCTCTCGCATAGTCGATGCCGCGCACCGCCGGCGCCGCCTCGAGAAAACCGCGAAATGCCGGGCTATAGTCATCCGCATGCTCGGCAAATGTGGTCTCGTGTGAAAGTCCGCACTCGGAAGTGAAGATGACACCCCAAGCGTCGACGGCTTCCTGAATGCGCGAGAATCTCATATCCTGCACGTCCGCTCCCGAATCCTCGAGTACCTTGGCCGCTTCCAGGACTGCGGCACTGACATCGGACTCCACGTCGACCTCGCAAAACGTTCGATCAATTCCAACTCGCAATCCGCCCACGCCCCCATCAAGCATCGACGGATAATCCGGCACGGGATCTCTGAGCGTCACTGGGTCGTGGATGTCAAATCCGGCGATGACCTGAAGAATCGCTGCCGCATCCGCCACAGAACGGGTCATCGGACCGACGTGATCGAGTGATTCCGCCAATGGAAACACCCCGTGGCGACTGACCCGCCCGTACGTTGGTTTGAACCCCACTACACCGCAGGCGGAGGCAGGAAAGCGCAGGGAGCCACCCGTGTCCGTGCCAAGAGAACCAAAGCAGAGTGATGCGGCCATGGCAACCGCCGATCCGCTGGACGACGACCCGGCCCAGTGATTTTCGTGCCAAGGATTCGTCGGCATCGGGATGCTCGGATGATAGCCGATTCCGGCGAACTCGGTCAGGCTCAGCTTACCAAGCAGGACCGCGCCCGCATCATAAAGTTTGCGAATCACGGTTGCGTCAAAGTCGGGCACCCAGTCGGTGAGAATCTTCGAGGCACACGTGGTGCGCACATGCTCGGTATAGATGAGGTCCTTGGCCGCAAATGGAATGCCGTGCATCGGACCGCGATACTTTCCCGCCAGGATCTCCGCTTCCGCGCGCTTGGCTTGCCTGACGGCCAACTCGGCGCTGACGGTGAGGTAACTGTGCAGTCTTCCATCGAGAAGCTCAATCCGATCCAGCATCGCCCGGTTTACTTCAACCGGCGAGACCTCCTTGGTCTTGATCAAACGCGCAATTTCGCTGATCGTCCTATTTGAGATTTCGCACATGCCTTGGTCTCAACTTTCGCCCACGGTGCATTTTTTTACCGCTTTCTCGTTGAGCTCCACGCCCAAACCCGGCCCCTGTGGAATCTGGATGTATCCATCCGCATCGATCATGATGGGCTCACTCAACAGGATATCCCTCATTTCGAGGTTCCAGACGGGCGGCTCCAAGATGTACTCGAAGTACGGATAGTTGGGAATCGATCCCGCCACCTGTAGATTGGCCGCTACCCACAGGCCCCCGATACCACCGGTGTGTAGAATGCACTGCTTGTTCATGGCCTCGGCCAGAACCGAAATCTTACGGGCTTCCAGGATCCCGCCGCACCAATGCGGATCGGGCTGCACGATGTCGTAGGCGTGGGTCTCCATCATTTGTCGGAACCTGTGGATTCCCCACTCGAGTTCGCCACCGGCAATCGGAATATCCGCCTGCTGTGCGAGCTCCGCCAAGCCGTGGAGATCGTCCTTCGGCAGTGGTTCTTCCAGCCACACTACGTCAAGCGCCGACAATTCCCTGGCCATCCACAACGCGGTGCGAAAAGACCAGTAGGGAGGTTCCACCGGCCACGCCTGGTTGGCGTCCACCATGATGTCCATCTCCGAGCCTACCGCATCCCGGACCGCTGCCACTACTTCGATGTCTTGTCTGGGCTCCGGCCTATGGGCGCGCAGCTTCATGGCTCTGAATCCCTGCTCAAAGTACTTCTGTGCATCGGCCGCGTGTTCCTCCGCAGACTTGATCTGCAGAGTCGACAGGTACGCCTTGACTCGATCCTGAGCCCCCCCGAGCAATTTGTAGACGGGTTGACCGCACGCTTTACCAATGATATCCCAGAGCGCAATCTCTATGGCCCACGGCTTCGGCCCGACGAAGGCTGCATATCGTAGCTTCGCCATGACCTTCTCGATACCGAATGGGTTCATCCCGATGAGCAGCGACTTGAGATTCGCCAGTCGTGAGCTGGTAATTCCCATCACATGCTCCGGGGTCAGCTCGATCGCGTTGCCAACGATGCCTTCGTCGGTATGGATCCGGATGAGCGCGAGTGGAAAGGAATCGTAGGATGCGGATGGCTCCCAGGCCGGGTGGATCGGTTGGTCCAGCGGGATCTCAATGCTCAGGAACTTTACATCGGTAATTTTCACTCCAGTCCCCCCAGCAGGGCGTCGGGATCGTGAACCACTCCACCCTTGATGACCCTATGAATCGATCGAACGTTTCGAATGTCGGCCAGAGGATTCGAGTCGAGGATCACCATGTCTGCCAGCTTTCCCTGTTCTACCGATCCCATATCCTTTTCCCGTCCGATCATTCTTGCGGCGTTGATCGTGGCGGCCCGCAACGCCTCTGCCGGCGTCAATCCGGCATCATTCATCAGTTCGAGCTCCAAATGACTTGCCAGGCCGAGCAAAACTCCGGAGCCGGTCCCGACGCTGGCGGTATCAGAGCCGAGAACAATCAGCACGCCGGCATCGGAAATTGTCTTCAGGTTAGCTCGTAGGATTGGCAGCTTGGCTTTCATGGTCGCGAGCCGATCGAACCGTGACTCCCACTGTCGGACCCGCTCCGGGCTCATCCCGTAATCGAGTTCTTCTTGCGACGCCCATCCTCGCTCGTTGAAATCGTATTGCCGCCTTGCCCAATCGCTCGTGTCCGCAGCCGCTTCGAAGATTGCATGCGTCGTGATATAGAGCGCTTGATTCTTCTTCATCAACGCGACGAACTCTTCGTCCACGGGATCAGAGATCACACCGTGAATCAGTCCATCGACCCCCGCCCGCAGCACGTCCTTCGCATCGCTCAAAATCGGCGCGTGAGCATAGACTTTCAACTCATGCCGGTGCGCCTCCTCAATGATTGCCGCAACAACGTCCGGCTGGAGCTTGGGACGCAACTTCGTTGTGACATAACTCAGGTCGTCGAGAACGAACTTCACGGCATCCACACCTGCCGTCTTGAGCTCTTGTACTGCCGCACGGGCTTGCTCGGGCGTTTCCGGCGTGTAGGCCCCGAACGAGGAACCATGCCCTTCTCCGGCCGCAAAGCGAACGCCTACACCGAAATAGTGAGGGAATCGATGCGCTTCATGTTCGACCACTCGCCTGAGATCCGCGGATATCTCGAGATTGGGGACACCTTGATTGAAGACAGTGGTAAAGCCCCAGGCCAGCAACCTGGCGAGATTTCGCTCGTAATCCGGGGTCTCGTCAAACCTGAAACTGCCAGACCCAAGGTGGTTGTGCATATCGGCCAAACCGGGGATGACGAACTTACCGCTCGCGTCTATTATTCGCGCGCCGCTTGGTATGGGCGTCTCTGCCCTCGGCCCGACCTGACGAATGTGCGCGTCGTTGATGACGATGACGGCATCCTCGATAAGAGTTGCGTTGATGCAATCTATGACGGTCCCGCCGACGATGACCGTAAAATCCGGGTCGTCGGGTGCGCACGCCGGCAACGCAGCAAGCAACAGCAGCCCTAACCATTGTTTGCGCATGGGTTTGCGTATGGCTAGCAACGAGCTAGGTCCCATTCAGAAGCTTCCTAGCTTCTGTTTCGACGACCGTTCCTTCAAAAAAGTTGGGATTCAAACCGCCATAGAAGGAGACGGGATTGGCGAAAACAAAATCCTTGAAATCCCCTTTGTTCATGAACCCTTTTTCGACCATCTCATGGGCCTCCGACAATACCTCCGTCATGTCGGAGACGTCCCAATGGCCGATATCCGAGCTGAACAGCGCATTGAGGCGTCCTTGGAACGGATTGATCTTTTGGTTGAAGGCCCACGCGCTCATGGGATCGTCCGCCTCGCAGCCAAAGTAGAAATGCGGCAAGAAAAGGTCGCGAACATCTTCGGCGCGCTCGATCTCACACGCCGCCCATTCATCGAGCATCGTGGGGTCTTCCTGATCAACTTCCAGCAATCCCAGGTTGTTTCTTACCCACTCAATCTTGCCGTCCATCATCTTGCCGCCGTACTTCGCGTACAGCTCCAATAACAATTCACGATCCAGATTCGCCGGCTTTGTGCTTTCCAGCGCCTTCAAGTTGCGCTTTTGCCAGTGGTAGATGAGATCGGAGTAGAGATTGCACGCCCAGCCGACCCCGCATTCGAGGAAGGCGAATTTCAGCGCCGGGAAGCGGCGCGTCACACCACCGAAGAACAGCGACTTGCATACCGCCTCGCCTGCGGCGGCGAAATGTCCGATCCGGTTGTAGACGAAGTTGGAGACCGAGGTTCGGCTCCCCCAACCGATACCGAGAGAGTGAAAGGTCGGCGCCACCTTCAACTCGAGACATCTGGCCCAGAACGGATCGTAATCGTGGGCGCTGTCCAACCCCAGAGTATCGAGCCAGAAAGCCGCCCGTGCCACATCCGGAGATTGCTTGGCGACCGCGGCAATGGGCCGCCGTACATAGCTCGGCAGCATCAGCACCTTGTGACCACATTCCTGGACCGCGTAATCCAACTCTTCCAATCCCTCCTGAGGTGTGTGCATCGGAACGATCGCAGCTGGAATGATGCGATCGGAGTACTCCCGGTATATCTCTGCGTAGAATCGGTTGAATGCCCGGCAAGCGCCGCGCCGAAGTTCTTCATCTTCCAGGTGGGCAACCGGCAAACCAAGAGTCGGATAGAGCACCACCACATCCAGCCCCATTTCATCCAGCCGGTCGTACAGCAGCCGGGGCAAAGTGACGGTCGCTCGATCCAGTGTGTTTTTTGTGGGAACGCCCCACCACACGTTGCGCGCCATCCGGTTGTCCCAGCGCTCCTGCGACGACATCCGGTTCCAGCGGAACAAGCTCTCTGAAGTCCAGGTATTGAACCGTTCTACCAAACTACTGCCGCCGACCTCGCGCAACGAATCGAGAACTCCGCCCTCGAATTCGATCATGTGTCCGTCCGAATCAATCACGGGATGGTTCAGACCTGCACGAGTTTTCGCTGACGCAGATGCCTTTGTCATACGGCCCCTCAAGCTTGTGGCCAGATGTTGTCCGGCCTGGTTTACACTGCCCGATCTCCGGCATCTACCAGCACCGTACTTCCGGTCATGAGCATTGCCAGATCACTAGCGAGAAAGAAAACTACACGAGCAATATCATCAGGGATGGCGGTCCGGCGCAACGGCTCGCGCTGCGCCATCTGGTCGACCAAGTCGCCCAGGCCCGCCTCACGATAGGCCACCATGCCCTCCTCCAACCCCGGCGTCTGGGTCAACGTCGGCGCTACCGCCACGACCCGAATGTTATGCGGCCCGAGCTCGACCGCCAGCGCTTTGGTCAAGCCAACCACACCATGCTTGGAGGAAGTGTAGTGAACAAACCCCGTCCCATAGGCGGAGAATCCGGCAAGGGATGCAAGGTTGATTATTACGCCCCCGTTACCGGCGTCGAGCATTCGGCGGCCCGCCTCCTGCGCCCCGAGGAACGTACCGCGCAGGTTGATGTCGAGGACTCTGTTCCAATCCTGTTCGGTCATCTCCATCAAAGTCAAACTTGGGACCACGCCTGCGTTGTTGACCCAAATATCAATGCTCCCGAGGTCACGCACCACGCGATCCGCAAGGGCAGCGATCGAGGCGCCATCCGCCACGTCGAGCCAGGCACCGGTGGCACTCACCTTGTGTCTGGCCAGGAGTCCCGCCGCCTTTTCTGCCGCGTCTGCGTTGATATCACCGATGATGATGTTGGCACCGGCTTCAGCCAAGCGATTGCATATCGCGTAGCCGATGCCCCGAGCGCCGCCGGTGACCACCGCGTTGCGGTTTTTCAGCGACACCAGATCGAGAATGGAGCGATCACTGACATCAGGAATTGGCATGGTATGGAACCTCGTTTCCTGCCTGAGTTAGGGAATTTTCGGACCACGTTCGATAGGGTCCGAGCCCGGTGGCCATGAACGCGGCTGCGAGTGATGCCAACCCGAAAATCATGAGAACCACGGAGTACGATTCCGTCACGTCGAACCCGATTCCCATCACTACCGGGCCGACCACGCCGCCGAGTGTGAAACTGATCAGACCGTAGCCATATATCTCTCCGAAGGCACGCAAACCGAAATATCGTCCCGTCAAGTACGGGACCAGCTCTCCGGACGCTCCCATACCCAAGCCGATAAGAAATGCACCCGTGAAAGGCACGCTGCCCGCGGTCATCGTCCAAAGTAAAAACAAACCCAGCGCAGCGCTTCCACAAAAGCCCGCCACTACGTAGGTAGCGAAGAATCGGTCCAACAAATAACCGGAGAATACCCCGCCTATCAGAGAAGCACCGCCCAGCACCGCCGCGGCCATCGCCGCGCTCTGCGCCGAAAACCCACGATCCGTGAGCATCGGCACGAGATGAATCAGACCGGCCATGACGCTCGAGGAGATGAGAAAGAAAACGGCACTCAGCAGCCAGAAAACTCTCGTCCTCAGCGCTTGTCGTCCCGTCAGTCCTGGAACTGTTTCGGAGCTTTCGACAGGTATTTCTCCAGTCTTCTCTTCTCCGCCGACCACCGCTTCACCGTCCGTCGTCAAGCCCATGTCTTGAGGCTTTTCCTTGAGCCACAATCCCACCACTGGAATCGTGACGACAAAGACCGTGACCCCAATGATCAGATAGGCGCCGCGCCAACCCAGCTCATCGATCAACGCCTGTGCAAAGGGCGGCATGATGAGTGATCCCAACCCGGCTCCCATGGCTGCCACCGCCAACGCCAGACCGCGTTGCTTGTCGAACCAGTACGAAACTGCCTTCGAGTAAGGCATCATGGACGAACCACCACCTGCCATCCCGGCTACGATGTATACACCGTAGAAATATAGAAGGCTGTCGGGGAGAAAGTACAAAGAGCCTAACGATAGGCCCAGGACAAAAATGGAGGGAATGATCACCCTCTTCGGCCCATAGCGATCCACCAACGGGCCGAGCACCGGCATCGCCAGGCACATTGCGATCAGCGACAACGAGAATGCAAGCGAGATTTCCGTGCGACTCCAGCCGAACTCTTCGATGAGCGGATTCGTGAACACACCGAAGGTAAAGCCGACCGAGGAGATGTAGCAGAACAGCAGGCCGATCGCGGATACTGTCACGATCCACCAGCCGTGAAACACCCGGCCCCGTTTTCCGCGTTTATCTTCGGCCATTGGCGGCTTGTTCTCCTGTGAGCATCTTCATGGGATCGTGCACCACCCCGCCCTTGATGACGCGGTGGATGTATCGAATGTTGCTGATATCCGCGAGTGGATCCGCATCCAGAATCACCAGATCGGCCAGCTTTCCAGCCTCAACCGTGCCTTGTTCTTCGTCGCGACCCAGCATTCGCGCCACATTGATGGTGGCTGCCTCTATGGCTTGCTGTGGCGTGAGACCGGCGTCCACCATTTTGACGAGCTCCATTTGGCTCGAAACACCCATCATCGCTCCGGCCAGATCCGATCCGCAGACAACGGGGATGCCCGCTTCGGAAACCTTTTTCAGATTCTCCCGCAAGATTGGCAGGCGCTCCTTCATATACGATAGGTTGTCCCACCGTGCCTCCCACGCTCGCTGCGTTTGCGGTTTGAGACCCGTCTCATAGACCTTCTTCGGAATCCTCAGGCGATCATCGAACGCCTCAGCTTCGCGCACCCAATCGCGGAGGTTGGCAATGGAGTCGAAGGCCGCGAAAGTCGGAATGTAGAGCGCGCGGTTCTTTTTCATCAGAGCGATGAATTCCGCGTCGATCGGCTCTGAAAGAATCCCATGCACGAATCCGTCGAGACCAGCTCGAAGCGCCTCCTTGGCGAACTTCAACACAGGGGCATGCGCGTAGACCTTCAATCCGTTGCTATGGGTCTCGTCGATGATTGCCGAGAGCAACTCCGGCTCGAGCAACGGTAGACGCGACCGGGTCACATAGATCAAGTCACTATAGTAGATCTTGATCGCGTCCACCCCCGCCGCCTTCAGCTCCCTCACCATCGCGCGCGCCGGCGCCGATGCTCTTGGCCGGAACGCATTGGGCTGACCATAGCCCCCCTCGGCGGCGAACCCGCGCCCGACACCGAAATAGCGTGGGAACCTGGGGCTCTGCTCTCCCAGTCTCTTGAGCTCCGGGAACAGGTCCATCTCGCGGGTTCCTGGATCGAAAATTGTCGTGAAGCCCCATGGCAGCATCCGGCCCAATCGTTCTTTATAGTCGACGGGGCCGACCGGGCCCGCCTCCATCTCATAACCATCCATATCAATGTGGTTGTGTGCATCGCCGAGGCCGGGAATGACAAACTTCCCGTGTGCATCGATGATCTCCGCATCTTTTGGAATCCGTTCGCGGCCGTTTGAGGCTACCTGCTTGATCCGGTCGCCTTCTACAACGATAACCGAATTCCGGATAGGCAAACCGCCGGTGCCATCAATCAGGGTGGCACCCACGATCGCTTTGACGCGGCCATCGGCCACCAGGACAGGGACGAGAAATGAAAACGCTAGCACCAGCCGGACCAGCATGCCGCTCCTGTTCGCTTACTCTGAGGCATAGCCCAGGTCGGGCCGCAGCCTGTGCTCGGAGGCCTCCAGTCTCACCAGACATCGACGCTCATCCAGCAGTAACTGCCTGGCGCCGTCCTCGCCCAGCGCCTTTGCCAGAGCACCCGCAAAGGAGTGTTGTTGGTGGAACTGAGACGGACTGTCGAAAGCAACCACGTAGTAGTAGACCTTTCCCTCGCCGTAAAGCGTCTTGCCTTCGCCTATCAGAACTCGATAAGCGGCCCAGCCAATGGGATAGTCCGCCCGCCGCACCGCCGCCATCAGGCGATGGATCGCCGCCTTGTAGGGCTCTAGCTGACCGGTGCGTACGTGATGAATGTCCAAGATGGCATGCCTTGGCGCCTCGACGACGGAGTTTGACGCTTCGTAGGTAAACTCAGCAACTCGTTCCAGAACAAACAACCGGGTTGCTTGCACCGACTGGACGGTTGCCAGCGAGAATTCCTTTGCCGCCTCAGGATCGACGGCGGCCAAGAGCTGCTTGAATCGTTTTCGGGTCACCCCGGTTTCCGGGTCCAGATCGTCCAGCGAAGAGAGCGGAAACGAGTAAAAGTACGATAGGTTGTATTGGCTTGCGTGCCACTCGAACTCTCGCCCGAGTTTCGCCTGGCCCATGGCCCGGATCAACCCACGGACTCCTTGCTCATACTGGTCCGCTCGGGCGACATCCACATCTTCCACTTCCAGCGCGACAAATCTTGTTTTGTTCTCCGACATGTCCCCTCTTCGGTCCTTACAGCTTCGCCTCGTGTACCTCGCGGGCCACACGCAGGCCCGATTGCAACGCTCCCTGCATCCACCCGGGCCAGGGCGAAATGTGCTCTCCAGCGAAATGAACCCGCCCCTCGGGACGACCAATGTGTGGGAGGAAATCGATCATCTGGCCGGGCTTGAACCACGCGGCGGCCCCGCGCGCCCAAACGTCCTCATCCCAGCATTTCGAGATGCCCCCTTCGAAGTGCTCATTTATCCCGGGATAGATCTTTTCGATCTGACCCATCGCGTAGTGGATACGTCCACTCTCGTCCATGGCAGTGACGTGACGTGCTTGCTCTCCGGCCATGAACGAATTAAGGATGCCGCGCGGCCCCGCCTGACTTCTTGTTTCATTCGCGATGATCGTGGGCGGGTCGTCTATGGCTGCGTCTCCGGAAAGCCCCTGCTCCTCCCAATATCGCCGTCTAGATTGCAAGTAGACGCGGGAGATGGACATATAGGGCAGTTGCTCGATGACTCGCCGCTTCTCCGGGGAAAACGCCGGAGAGATATCCACGTTCTTCAAGACCCCAAACGGAATCGCGCAAATGAGATAGTCGCCGGAAATCGTGTGCGCCTCACCGGCTTGCTCTATGGCCGCCCGGACGCCGTGAGCGTCGTGTTCGATCCGGACAACCGGGGACCCATATCGAATCTTTTTGGCAAGCTCTCTTGCGAAGCTCTTGGGCAGCCTGTCGTTTCCTCCCTTGATGGCGTATGGCTGATCGTGCGAAAGCTGATGACGAATTTCTCGCAACAGCATGAGTGCCGAGATTTCTTCGGTTCCTTCCCCCCAGAGATCGTAGTAGCCAAAGCCCAACAGCTGGATGGCGCCCGGCGACGCGCCCTGCCGCCGGAGGAATTCCGCGAAGCTGACCCGATCATGCTGTCGCAACTCGGGAGGACTCCAATCCGGCGAGACTGCGAGCTGTTGGCTTTCGTGTCTCGGTATCCGGAGGATATACTTCTCCATCAGGCCTTCTGGCCCGAGTTTCCTTTCCTCCGGGGTCAGGGCAAACGGCCAGCGGAAGGATTCCTCCGGCTTTACCGTCCATCTCCTGCCGCCAATGAAGCGAACCGACGCCTGATCACTCGGCTTCGCCGGATCGAGCTCGAGACCGAAAAGGCGAACATACTTGAGCGTCAGGTAGTGATTCGCGGGGATCTGGCTTGCGCCCGCATCGACGTAGAGCCCATCCGAGAATGGCTCGCGTAGAGTATAGACCCGGCCACCGGCCCGGGTGCGCGCCTCCAGGATCGTCACATCGTGGCCTGCCTGCGTGAGCTCGTACGCTGCCATGAGGCCAGCCAGGCCGGCGCCGATCACTACGACTTTCTTCGGTTTGGCCGTCCGGTCCAGGCTTCGGTCGATCGCGGAGACATCGCTTGACGCGGAGACATCGCTTGACGCGGAGACATCGCTTGACGCGGAGACATCGCTTGACGCGGAGACATCGCTTGACGCGGAGACATCGCCTAAGAGGCCGGCAAACGCCGTGGGAGACGCGGCGGCCAGTTTGAGCAAATCTCTTCGGGTGAGGTTGTTTGTCATCGATCGCTGGTGGATGGCGGCAATGGGCACTGGAAGCTGACTATTGCGGCACCACTACAACTAATCGGGTCGGCCCAGATCATGCCAGGGCTTTTTGACCCAACCCTCTTCGTACGGGCTCATCAGCTCCATCTTCAATCGTATTTCCTTGAATCGCCATTGTCCGTCGTCTTCCCTTACAACATCGGAGTCATACGTTCCACCAATCCAGACTGCAACCTCTCCCTCTGCTTTCGCGTCGGGCATATTGGCCAGTTCCCACAGGTACCAGAAAACGTGTGCACTATTCCCGGCACCCGTGATTTCGACCAGCGGTGAAATATTGTAATGAAGCGACCAGCTGATGATCTTGGGTGTGCCCAAGAAAAACTCACGCAATACATCGTGACCCTGAAAACGACCGTAGCCGCTCCCCACGTCCAGAGCGCCGTCTTCGGTAAAGAGCGGCAACATCAACTCTGGGTCGTTGTGCTTGTCGGACGCCTGGGAGTACCGGGAGATCAGTTGCTTGATCGCCTCGATGTCCTCCAAACGGCAGATCCGTCGTGCCAGATCTTCCATCGTGCTGCCCTTTGTCATTGCTGTGCTCACCCTCGCTCTCCTCGCTATTCCCTCCGACTACTCTCGTCCGGGTACGTCGAGACCTGCCGGCTCGCCCCCGAGGCTATCCTTCCTTGGGCGTCATATTCGGCACGTCCACGGGCACGAATCGCTCTGCAGGAAAGCCATCGATCACCCCGGGTTGTTTGTAGAACTCAACGGCCGGAGCCACCTCGGCCAGCGACAGGGTAATGTTGAGCAATCGCTGTTCCTCTTCCGCCATGTCGTCGATGGGAAACTTATTCAAGTACTCCATGATGGCCTCCATACGCGGCAGCACCGTATCGTACAGAGACTGTATCTCCGACATCTCGCTGTTCAGCCGTTTGTGGTTGCGTTCTCGCTCGGTCCGCAAGGCCCAGTCGGCGAAGGGCTCCAGATCCTTGAACTCCTTGGGCAGTTTTTGCTTGGCCATATTCATTCTCCTCCCCGGTTACTGAGTACTCCTGTTTGAAAATACACTAGCGTTTGCGCGTGGGCTTGTGAGCTAAGATAACTAAGCACTGACATGGTCTTCCAGCACCTTGGCAAAGTGCCGTACACATAGCTCCTGGTCCTGGAGCGCGAAATGACTGATCGCTCCAGATTCCAGCCCCTCGTGGCTCGCCTCGAGCGTGCTTCCGTCCTCCAGCCAGGCATCACGCAGCAAGGCACGGCTGTATTCACGAGCCCAGGTTTGCGCCGCATCCGTCGGTTCGGCCAGGTAAAGGCGTGCTTCCCAGATCGCGCGATTGGCCGAGATCGGCCAAGCCTGATGCGTGAGGAACATGCCGAAGAAGACGAGCAGATGGAAATTGGGGAAAAACATATACTCGTCGAATGACCAATTCTCATTGCGTGACGGATTGATCCCCGGAGGCATGCTGTCGGCCGCCCACTCGCGTTTGGTGATACCGGTGCCGAACTTCCATGCCAATCCTTCGATCGGTGTCGGCTTTCGTTCGCGATTGCCAAAGTAGGAAATCAGCCGATGGCGTTTCCAGCACTTCATATCCACCGTGTGCCGCGACGGCTCTCCCTTATTGGTCAAGAATCCTGGAACGGAGCGTCGATGCAGCCATTTGGCGTGATAGCCTTCCTGCTGTGAATCCACAATCACCTTCCAGTTGCAGCGCAGGTCCGCTTCCCACCGGTAGCAGTTGGTCAGCAAGCCGTACGGATAGCCGGAAAGTAGCCCATCCAATTCCCCGAGGAACTCCCTGAGTGACTCCCGCGGTTCTGGTTCAAAATTAATGAAGATGAAACCCTCCCATACATCCGTTGCCACAGGGGTCAAGCTGAAGTCGCTCTTGTTGAAGTCGAAGAACATATCTTCTTCGATCACGTTTATGCATTCGCCCTCGGTCGTGTAGGTCCAACCGTGGTAGTGGCACGCGAACGCTTTCTTGCAGCCGTTCTCCTTCCATACCAGCTTCGTTCCCCGATGTTTGCACACATTATGAAAACCACGTACCTTCCCGTCTCTTCCCCGCACGATGATCACCGATGAGTTGGCGGCCGCGACGTTACGGACGAAATAGTCCCCGGGATTTGGAATCTCTTCTGCGCGGCCCACGTGTAGCCACGAATGCTGGAATACTTTCTCGCGCTCCCGCTCGTAGTATTCGGCCGAAACGTACGGTTCCACGGGAACCAACCCGGTCCCCAGCTCGGGATAATCCAAAGTCCAGCGATGGTCGTTTGCCATCGTCGCCATGATAGATACCTCCTCTTACTTGCTACTGTTAAGCGCCGCAGGGCGCCGCCTTTTCACTGCACTCAGTTTTTCGAATCGTGCAACGCTACGAATCGGGCGTGGTCGAACACGCCGACCGGCAGCGGTCGTTTGTAGAATTCCACCGCCGGCGCCACCTCTGCCAGTGACAGCGTGAGATAGAGCAGCCGGCGCGCCTTCGCGGGTACGTCATCCAAAGGATATTGATTGAGATACTCGATGATCGTCTCCATTCGGGGCAGCATCGTATCGTAAAAGACTTGAAGCTCGTGCATCGCGCTCGAGGCACGCTCGGCACGTCGATCCGTTTCTTTGGCCAATGACCACTTCACGACAAATGGCTCGAGCTCCTCAAACGGATCCGGTAGAAACCGGTTGCTCATTCGTCTCCCTCTACTTGCCGACTGCAATGTCGGCGTATGGGCTGCCGATGTGCTCAGCAACCACCTTGTGGAAGTGGCGGATGCAAACTTCCTGATCTTGAAGATGCATGAACTCCTTCGCGCCGGAGGCCAGGGTGGATTGCGTCATTTCGTGTGTGCTCGCGTCTTCCATGAGTGCGGCAAAGAAAACGCACTTGCCGTATTCCTGACTGAACTGCTGTCCGGGCTTTTCTGCCGGAATGGAGTACATTTTCACTTCCCAAACCGTACGATCGATTGCCAGTGGCCAGATATTGTGCGTGAAGTAGGTGCCATCAAAAAGGGCCAGGTTGAAATTCGGGAAGAGGACGTTGAAATCGAAACTCCAATCGCGACTGCGGGTCGGATTCACTCCTGGCGGCAACCCGTCCACTGCGGCCTCTTCGTCCGCCGCAAACGCAGCGGGTATGTACTCCGCATAGCGATAGGACAAGCCCTCTACTGGACTCGGCTGATGCTGGGCGTTGCCCCAACACGATATCTGGCGGTGGCACGGATAGAGGTTGAATTGCAGCACGTGGCAATACGGGTTTTCCTTGCTCGTGGTGGCAGCCGCCAAGGAGTTGCGATGCAGAAACGGGACATGATAACCCTCTTGCTGTGCATCGACCAAGACCTTCCAATTGACTCTTTCTTCGACTTTGTATGAGGCAAACAGTCCCATGTTTTCGAACGGATAGCCGTGAATTCCCTCACCGAACTCGCCCATGAACTCTTTCAAGCTTTCCTTCGGATGCGGGTCCAGATGGATGAACACAAACCCTTCCCAGATCTCCGCCGCGACCGGTGTCAGGCCATTTTGGCCCTTGTCCAGATCAAAGAACCCTTCTTCGTCGGGAACATGAATCAAATTGCCCTGTAGGTCATAGGTCCAGTTGTGAAACCCGCAAGCCAAGGCACGACAAGAGCCGCCGCCTGTCTCCCAGACCAGGCGATTGGAGCGATGTGAGCAAACGTTATGGAATGCCCGGACCACGCCATCTTTTCCCCGAATGACGATAATGGAAGTATCGCATACCGACAGCTCCTTGACGAAGTAGTCCCCTGGATTGGGAATCTCTTCCTGTCGACCCACGTTCAGCCACGTGCGACGAAAGATCAGTTCGCGTTCGCGCTCGAAGTAGTCAGGGTTGGTGTAGATTTCCAGTGGCAGTGGGCCTGTGCCCAGCTCCGGATGGTCCAGGGTCCACCGTTTGTCCGCTGCCGGAACTGCCATATCGCCCTCCTCTGTTAACCCCGTCAATAATCCACGCAAATGCGCTTGCCGAATCCCCAATGATCCACGGCGCTCAACACCGGCAGCTGCCAGCCAAGTTCTATGGCAGCCTCAGATGGAATCCGTGCCCCACGGGACTCGGGACTGACATTCAAATCTGATCCTCCGACGACGCGCCCAACGGGGGGAAGAGAGACTGGCCGGTCCAGACTTCCCGTCGATACAATCGCGTCGGCTTCCGGAACGGAGTACATCAATGGAGTATCCAGACCTTCCTTGCCGCCGTGTTCGTAGGTCATGAAGACCGATTTTATGCCCTCGCGCTCGAGCGCCTGCGTCGTGAGCATCCCCTCCATGAAAGCGTTGCCGGCTCCAACCCAGGTGATGATTGCACCCTCCGCACCGGCAAGCTTGGCCAGCTTTGACGCCTGGTTGGCGGACAGCTGCTTCTCTTCGAAAGTCTCGAAGCGCGTCCGATGAAAGATGACGCCGAGGAAATCGAGTGTTTTCCCGTGCGCCCCGTACAACCGATCGATCACGGGATGGTTGAGATGTTCCCACGAAGTCGGCTTCGCAGCGTGTCCACCCAAAACCCCCGGCAGCAACGCCCCATCGATGATCTCGTTCGGGTGTGCCCACAAAGGCATCCAATCCGTGATATAGTTCCCATACCAGGTGATGCCCGCCACCGGCATGTTCAATTGGGTCAGCGACTGATGCACGTAGACAACCTTGGGCAGATCGACTGCTGGGGACCGATGATAGATACGCGTCGCCGGCGGTTTGGTGCCGACAGTCGTTTGAGCCAATCGGTGCGCAATCCGGAAACCGGCCTGCTGCAATGCCGAATGATAGTCGGCCAGCGAGTGTCCGGGAGCGAAAGAAGCGGCCAAGACCAGGTTGCGCGTCTCGGAGAGAGGTCCCACGGCGCCGGGTCCTGTCATATCCAGTATCCCTTCGAGCGCGGCGCCTGTGCCGGTAGCTATCTCTCGCGGGTACTCGGCAGAAAGCACCACCGCCATACCCTCCAAGCGATGGGTCGTCCCCTGTCCGACGGTTTCAATCGATCCGAGGATTCCCGGATAGCAATCCCCCGGTCCTTGAACCTTGATCCGAGGCTCAATGGCGTCACACACATGAACCACGCGTGCCGATTCACCGGGTTGGACAAGATCAATCTCTATCGCGGCGAAACGCGGATCCGCTGAGATCAAGTCCAACAGCTCCTGCCTGCAGACTTCCAACACCTCGCCGGCAAGCCGGGTCTGTTCGCTAAATTTGATTTGGCGAACTGGAAATGTTCCCATCTCCAAACGCATTGACCGCTCCTACTCTTCTTCTCACATGTTGTGTGCTGGGCGAAAGACCGTGGGCGCCGAGACATCTGCCGTTAGAGCGTTTATCGCCGCTTCTACCACTTCCTTACGGATCTTGAAATCAAATTCCGGGGCTTGAGTTGGTTCCCCGCAGGGATGGGGAATTTTTCGGCCGACCACGACGCGCGATGCTCCAACCTGCTCCGCCAACTGGGCCATTGCCGAGATCGTCACCACCGGAATACCTGCTCGGTCCAGTTCCTTCGATAGCGCCGCCCCGCAGCGCGTACAGGTTCCTCAGGTCGCGACAAGCAAGGCCGCGTCGATCTGCGCACCGCGCATGGATGTTGCGATCTCCTCGCCTGCGCGCCTGGCTACCGACAACGCCGTACCCACACCGGTTATCGAGTAGAAATGATCGTGCAATTCCCCGAATTGGCTCCCCGCCAGGGCGCGCAATGCATCCAGCGGCAGCACCAGGTTTGGGTTTGCCTGCGCATAAGCTGTATTGAAACCGCCATGAATGACTTCCCAGTCCTCCGATCGTAGAGCAGGCCGGTTTGGCAGGGGGTACGTACGCCATTCAGAGGCGTTGAACATTCGGAAGCCGTCCGGGTTGCCTTTAGGAACCAGACCCGAAGTTGTGATAACGGCCACCCTTGCCTTCTTGACGTCTTTCGCAAGGGTCGCCGGGGGAATCTGCTCCAAGTGCTCCACGGGAATTTCCGTCTCGTACGGCTTCCCGTTCAGCTTATCCAAAAGCATGGACAATGCTCTTTCCGCTCCCGCTACCCCCGTAGACTCGAGCTTGCGTCGACCCGTAGGAACATAACCTTCAGCCTTGGCTGGACCGATTGCCGCGCCGCTTCCAACTTTCAGCACAAACTGGGCCAGCTCAGGAAGCACGTTGCGCATGTCCGCCGCCATCGCGCCCGTGGGCAGAATCCACACACCGCTTACCTTGCGATAGGTGTCCGTTGCCGGGTTTTCAGAATACATTCCGGTCACGGCCGGAATCTGCATCTCGGTTGATACCGCCCGGGCCACCTCGCCACAAGCAAACCCATAACGTCCGGCGTTGAAAGCCGGCCCCGCAACGAATACATCGGGGTTTCGATCACGCACCTCTTCGAGAATTGCTGCCACGACCCCAGCCGAATCATTACTGAAGTGGTTGTCACCACAAATGAGCGTCGCCACCACCTCTCCCCGCTCACCGAACAGTTGCGCAAGTCCGGTGCCAGGTCCCACGGCTCCTTCTCTAATCTCCAGACCGACATCCGCATGCTCTTCGCCGCCAATTCCGCCAAAGAACTGGTTGATGTAGTGCACGACACGGATGCATGATTGTGACATTTCAAACCTTCCTTCTGAAAAACTCTGCCCGCGCTCGGTCGTTCGTCAACGCTCTATCGATCGAACCCCACCGGCCTGGGCGTTTCGTCCTCCGGGCCGAGGTCTTCCGTCCGCTTCGGATAGGCCACACAAAGCAACACGCAGTCCTCATCATCATCGAACGTACCGCTATGCTTCCAGCCGGCCGGTATGATGATCACCTCGCCCGCCTTGGCCACGTACTCCGTCCCGTCCGGTCCGTAAACTCTGGTGGTGCCCTTCAATACGATTCCTACTTCCTCCCCGTGCGCGTGCGTTTCCGCGGGCGCCTCGCTCCCCTTACCCTTGAGGAACTTGAACATGGCGACACTCATGTCATCACCATACGCGTGCTTCATGTACAGAGCGCCCGGGACTACTTCCTTCAGGTTTTCGTCGTTAACCCTAAATACTCTCGGTTCCTTCAAAGTCATATACAGATTCCCTCGCGAGTTGCTAGGCGCCACTCCTGTCGCGTCCAGCTCATTCGACAAAGATGTCCAGAGGCAGAAAGGCGGACACCACAAAATTGGGAACATCAACCATTTCGCTGATCTTGAGATCAACGGCGACACTGCAAATGGCATACGCTTGCTGTGAAGTAAAACCGCGTTCATCGACAAGATGGTCGATCATGTTGAGCAAGGCATTGCGCGCCGCGACGGTTGCATCTTCTGAGTGATTCACTCCCTCTCGGGTATACGATTGACCGGTTGTGGCAAAGAAGCGACGGGGCACACCGATCCCCGCTGGATCGATATAGTCGTTACTATAGAATTGCATCTCTCGAACGCTGCCGGCCCCCGCCGCTCCCTTGATGATCTTGAACGAACAATACAACACCGCCGCCATCTCGACAGCCGTTCCACAACTTTCATTGTCACCCTGGGCAAAGTGAGCGTCGCCCACGGAAAAGAGAGCTCCCGGCGCATAGACAGGAATGCGTACGGTCGTTCCTTTTGTCAGCTGCTTGATGTCGACATTGCCACCCGTTTCGTGTGGGGCGATCGTCCGAAGTGCAGATCGGGCAAGGGCGGGGTCCTCCGGCACAGCATCCTTGGGGTCTGGAAGGAGGACCGCGCCGCCGCGATCCGCAAGGTCGGACTCGCGGCGGTTGATCTTTTCCAGGAGCTCGTGCGACGGAGCAACGCCGATGACACCCATAAATGGCGCACCGGGCAAGCGCACACCGGGCAAGTCCTCTGATGTGGCATAGCCTTCACTGATTCTCCACCGGATGATATGCGGCGCGGTAAAAACATCCCTGAGAAAACCGAACCCAGGCACTTGCACAGTGAAAGCGAAGGGCCGGGGCGCGACCTCCAGGATGGTCACTTCCAGAATGTCCCCCGGTTCGGCGTCGTTTATGTAGACCGGTCCGGTCAAGGGGTGAACCCGATTGAGGTTCACGCGTCCAATATCATCAGCAATGGATCCTGAGGTAATTTGACCGTCAAACGCATCGAGCGTCTCGATTCCAACAACTTGATCTTGATCCACCGTCACGACCGGCCGGATATCGGGATGCCATCGGTTGTGCCCTTTCTCCGGTTGCTCCCTGAGAGCTTTTGCTCCATCGATGGCAACGTAAACGTCGGGGGTTGTCATATTCGACTCAATCTAGGTTCGATCTTCCAAGTCTTTTACGGCACGGTAGCCCTGAGCGACCGCCCCCATCATGTGAGAGAACCTCTCGAGGTCGGTATGGGCGAAAGCAATCCGGCCTTGAGGTTTTCTCGACGTCTCCACCGCTCCATCGCTGTAGATTCCCGGATATGGGAAAGTATAGCCGTGATGCCCCCAACGACTAATCGAAATCCCCGCAATATCCCGTTTCGGGTCAAAACCCGAAGGCCCCAGCAACCGGACCAAATCTTCTCGGGTTCTCCGTTCGTATGATTTGAAGGAAGTTTCCAACATCTCCATGCGTCCCTTGGTCGTCTGCCCCTCGATGGACAAACCGGGGTAGAGCATCGGGACGGCCATCCCTACCACGTTGGGGCGTTCCGGGTCGCGATCCGGATTCAAGCCTGCCGCCGACATCTTCTCGTAGAGGTAGAGTCCGACTCCAAAACCGTCGTGATAGCTGGAAATGAAGTTCAAGCCCGCCTTGTCGAGGGCACGCGAGTTGTGGAGAGCCACGTTGATCTGAAGAATCGGCGCGTATCTGAATTTGCGGTACGCTTCGTGCTTTTCCGGGAGAAGATCGCGCACGACGTGCTGCGTGATGTACCCGCCTCCCGCCATGATCACACCGCGGGCCCGCACCCGATGGAGTTTGCCGTTGTGGAGATAGGTCACTCGCACCACTTCCGACGACTCCGGGCTGCCTTCGTGCTCCACCCTCACCGCGCTCGCACCAAGCCGGACCCGGACTGGATTCTCGTCGCGATCGAGCGCAGCGGGGTTAACCTTGTTCTGAATGATCTCGTGTGTGCTCTTGCCGCCTGGAATAGACTCCGGGATCAAGTGCTTCATCAGATACCGCAAGAACCCCGAATTCCCTCCCGGAAAGCAATACAGAGGACGCGGGCCGCCACCGAACTGAGCGTACACCGCCGCGGTCGATACGTGTTCCGGCAAGCTGAAGAACACTGCCAGGTCTGGATGCATCACGTTGAGCAGGGTTGTCCAATGCCGCTCGCTCTCCGCGTAGTCTTTGAAAGAGAACTTGTCGAGTCTCACAAGCTCGGCTTCCCAGTCCGGTCTCTGATAGAAGGGCATGACCGTGCCGAAGAACTCCATCAACTCCGCTCGCTCCGCCTCCTGCAACGGCGCTTCCATCACGTTGGCGTACCATCGCGCCCTTCCCCTAACTGCAGGATCATCCCAGAAAACGCTGAACGCGGAGGCCTCCACCGGGATCTGGATCTCTTCGGAGCGTACACCGAGCCGCTCGAAAAGGCCGTCCACTTCCGGCGGCAGGGCAAACGCCGGTGGCAAGTCCTGCGCCACGATCGACGCCTGAGGTGCGTAGAGCGTCTTGCCTCCGACGGTGAATTCGTCCCTGCGCGCGTTGCCACCGAGGGTTCGATGGTTTTCCAAGACCAGAACTCTGGCCCCGGCCCCCTTGGTCCGGTTGCAGTAGTACGCTGCTCCCAATCCACTGAAGCCGCCCCCGACGATCACACGATCAAACACTTCACCGGTATCCGAGGCAGCCAGCTCTGGATCGTCATACGCGCCATCACGAATCGCATGACCGGCAGCGAAAACGTCCTCGGTATTCCCACTCCAGTGGCCGCCACCCGGCCCTTTTGACCCGCTTCGCGCAAAAAGCGACATGGGAGATAGATTCGTGGACCACATCGCGGCGGTACTGAGCATGGCGCCGTTGAGGAAGTCCCTGCGACCGATGGGCTCACGGAGTCCCAGCGCGTCATCCAGTCTATCGTTTTCCTTTTTCATCCTTTTTGACGATCTCAGACCGAAAGCTTCAGATCTTTCATGAACCGCGGATCATGGCCTCCACTTCATTCATGGCACTGTGGCAAGACCTAGTACCCTATCGCGCATCCATCGCGTCGCGAATCGGAGCCGCCCTGGAAGGTTCCAAACTCGGGGTGAACCATTAGGGCCTGTCCTCCGCCGAAGAATCCATCGCTTGCGCCCATCTCATGTCCACGATCGGCCAAACCTTCCCCAAAACCCTCCCAAAGACCCGAGGGCATACCAGATTCCAGCGCGATACTGGTTCCACCGTCATAGCGCCACCGGGGAGCATCGAGGGCATCCTGCAGATTCATCCCAAAGTCAATCACGTTACAAAGAAACTGGAGTTGTCCCTGCGGCTGAACGTCTCCTCCTACACAGCCGAAAGCCACGACAGGACTCCCTTCTTGTAAGATCATCGCCGGCAAGATCGTATGCCGCGTGCGCTTGTGCGAAGCGATCACGTTGGGGTGGTCCGGATCGAGCGAGAAGCTGGACCCCCGATTCTGCAAAACGATACCCGTATCTCCAACCGTCAAGCCACTACCCCATGGATGAAAGATACTGTTGATGAACGACACGACGTTGCCTTCCGCGTCCGCAACGCACAGATAGACCGTATCACCGCTCGCTCCAGTCGGGCCGAGTGGATCGATCGCCTGCGCCAGATCGATCCGCCCATGCTGTTGTTTGGCGTATTCGAGCGAAAGCAATCGTTCAACCGGGATCTCGGCCTTCGCCGGATCCGTGACGTACTGCTTGGCGTCGTGTAACGACATCTTCAAGGCTTCGATCTGGATGTGGGCCGTATCTACATTGCCGTATCCGCGCTCTGCCAAGTGCTCCTGTGACAGAATCTGCAAGGCCTCCAGCACGGCGACACCCTGCCCGTTTGGCGGAAGCTCCAGAATGTCGTATCCGCGATATCCAATCGAGAGGGGCTCGACCCAGGTCGAGCTATGGTCCGCAAAATCCTCCCGCGCGAAGAAACCGCCGTTCGCTTCCGAGAAATTGACGATGGCGTCGGCAACGTTTCCCCGATAGAAAGCGTCGCGACCTCCCTCGGCGATCATCCCTAGCGTCCGAGCCAAATTTGGATTCCTGAACAACTCCCCCGGTCGAGGCGCGTGACCATCCGGGTATAGCCAAGTCTTGGCGGAGTCTGGAAACCGGGCCAAGGCCCCACCGAACATCTCCCACGACTGAGATGTCTGGGGCGCCACGGCAAAACCGGCTTCCGCCGCTGCAATCGCCGGGGCGAGCACTTCCCTGAAGGTCATGCGACCACAGCGCTCCAGCACCGTGGCCCATCCATCCACGGCCCCCGGCACGGTAACAGCCAGCATGCTGTTGCTTGGAATCTCCTGGTCGCCGACAACCCTTTCACTCGCGACGCGGTGCCGATATTCTTCCAGTGATGCCGCGTGTGCAGAACGCCCGCTGCCGTTCAAACCCAGAATCGTCTTGGTCTCTGCTTCGTAAATGAGCCCGAAGGCGTCACCCCCGATACCGGTCGACATCGGCTCTATGACGTTGAGCATGGCGGCGGTTGCAACCGCCGCATCGATCGCATTTCCACCCTGCCGCAAGATGTCGATCCCCACCCAGGCCGCGAAGGGCTGGCTGGTAACAACCATCCCGCGGGTACTCATGACGGCTGAGCGTGACGGGCCGAACCGATTGGGTGTGGCGAAAGATAGATCGAGCATCCGGTCGTTGCTGATTCAGCCCACGCAATGATGGGAATGAAGGGTGCGTTCAGTCTTGAGCGATCACTTCCCGTGCTGCCTGCTCGACGACGGTTCCCTCGAAAAAGGCCGGGTTCAAACTCGTAAAGAAAGAAATAGGATTGGTGAAGACAAAATTTCTGAAATCCTCTTCCGTTATCAAATTGTCTTCGACCAGCTCATAGGCCTCTTCCACGACTCCTCTCACATCAGGCACATCCCAGTGGCCGATGTCGGAACCGAACAACGTGTTGAGCTGGGCTCCGAACCGATTCAACTTGCGGTTGAATGCCAGTGAGTTCGTGGGGTCATCCGCCTCGCAGCCAAAGTAGAAGCGGGGCACAAAGAGATCACGAACATCCTCGAGTCGATTGATACGACAAGCAGCAAATTCGTCCAGCATCTCCGGCTGCTCGCGCGTTGACGCAAGGATTCCGAGCGTCTTGTCGAGTTGATCTATCTTACCTTCGACCATCTTTCCGCCATGTTCACGGTAGAGGCTCCCCATCAGCTCGCGATCGAGATTTGCGGGGTTGTAGTTTTCCAGGCTTTCACGATTGCGCTTCTCCCAGTGCCCGCACAGATCCCCATAGAGACTACAGGCCCAGCCGACGCCTCCTTCCAGGAAAGCAAACTTCAGATTAGGAAAGCGACGTGTGACTCCGCCCAGGAAAAGAGCCTTGCACAAGGCTTCGCCCGCTGCCGCAAACATGCCAATATGATTGTAGATGTAATTCGAGGTAGAAGTCCGGGAGCCCCAACCGAAACCGGAGGAATGAAAAGCCGGGTTGATTTTCAGCTCTTCGCACTTCGCCCAAACCGGATCATAGTCGTACTGGCTATCCAGACCGAAAGTGTCCAACCAAATTGCGTCCGAAGCGGCGCTCGGCGACTCGCGCGCGATCGCTTCGATCGGTCGGTGCACGAAACCGGCACACATCACCGCCTTCAAACCGAGCACACGTACCGCGTATTCGAGTTCGTCGATCGCCTCTTCCGGCGTGTGCATCGGAATGATCGCCACGGGACACAGGCGGTCCGTGAAATCTTTGTAGGCCTCCGCGTAAAAGTTATTGAAGGCCCGACACGCACCGCGACGCAACTCGTCGTCTGCGATGTGAGGAATGGGAAGACCAAACGTCGGATAGAGCACAGAAAAGTCGATGCCGATCTCATCCAGCCGATCGTAATAGAGCTTTGGGAGCGAGGCCGTGGCCCGGTCCAGCGTGTTTTTGGTCGGCATTCCCCACCAGGTAATCCGGTGGAGTCTACGGTCGCGGCGCTCTTCGGGCGTCGCGCGGTACCATTGGAACAAGCTTTCGTCACCCCAAGTCTTGAAGCGTGCAACGAGGGAACGTCCTCCGACGCCTTCCAAATGATCCAGCAATGCCGGTTCGAACTCAATTTGGTGCCCGTCCGCGTCAATGATGGGATGGTCTAGACGGGCCCGGATCTCAGCGGACCTGGACGTTTTGGAATTGCTCATCTCGCTTCTGGCCTTTCCTGGCGATTTAGCCTTGCGCCCGTCGATCTCGCTCCGCCCTCATCTGCTCACGCAGTCTTTCGGTGCCGACCGTATCGACCGAGTTGTCCTTGATCACCACACCATACCACTCACGGACTCTTTTCACAGTTGCCATGTCGTTGCGAACATCCTCCAGCGCCGCCTCCGGGTCGCGCTCCAATTGGTCGCCCCATCCGCCACCTCCGGCTGACAAAACCGTCACGGTTTCCCCGCTCTTCGCCTTGTTCCAGCCTTCGTTGCTGCTCAGCTTTTTCTCGTCCGGCGTTTTGTAGTTCAGATAGCCTTCGTTCAGCTGGCCCGGCTCGCCACCGTTGATTCCGAAAGCGGGGATGACGGCACCGTCGCCAAAGACGGACACATCGGGATTCACGCCCCGGAATTCAATAGTGTATTCCACGCCGTTGCCCCCGCGATGCTTGCCGGCTCCTCCCGTGTCCGCAATGTATTCATGTCGCAAGGTCTTGATCGGGAAGTTGACCTCGTCGGTCTCGATATTCGGAACCACGATGCCGTTATAGTTCGAGATGGGCGCCACAAACGAATCCCCGTCGCGATGACTGTGTCCGCCTCCGCCGCCCAGCGCGCCGAACAGCCACCCGATGAAAACTCTTTCGGTTCTCGGATCGATGCCGCCGTATCCGGCCGTAAAAACACTAAAAAAGCCCCCCGGCACTCGCTTCGGGTCCACTTCGCTGAAAGCTTTTAGAACCGCACCCATCATGGCGCAGGCCGGTGGAAGCGTGCACAGCCCAACCGCCGCCGGCGGGAGTGGATTGACCAATGTGCCTTCCGGGGCAATGATCTTGACGGCGCGAAATGCCCCGCTATTTCGAGGAATCGTGCCGGACAATGCCCAAAGCACGGCTACCTGCGTTCCGGAGTACGTCGTGGCAAGGGTGCAGTTCTTGGCGCCTTCCGCTTGGGCGTCCGTTCCCGTGTAGTCGATGGTGATTCCCTCGTCTTCGACGATCACATGGACCCGGAAGGTAACCGGATCATCATTGATGCCGTCATTGTCCATCGAGTATTCCGCGTAGTAGGTTCCATTCTTCACCTTGCGGATCTCCGCCCGACACTGCCGCTCCGCGGCAGCGAGCACCCGGGTGACGATACTTTTGATCTCATCATTGGAATACTTGTCTTCCAGCGCTTCGATCAACCGCTTTTTCCCCACGTTACAAGCCCCGATCTCAGCCATCAGATCGCTCCACAGCACCTCGGGATCCCGCACATTCAATTTGATCGTTGCCACCAATGCTTGGTTGAGCTTTCCCTTCTCGAACAGCTTGACCGGGGGGATCCGTATTCCCTCGGCGAAAATCGAGTTCGACCGGGCATTCATACTGCCGGGCGTCGGGCCCCCGACGTCATGATGGTGCGCTCGCGCCACCGTATAGAACAGCAGTTCGCCCCGGATGTAGACCGGTACCACCACCGTCATCTCGGGAAGGTGATTCCCGAGCCGGTACGCATCGTTCATGAGGAAGATATCTCCGTCTTCAATCTCCTCCGGGGTGAAGTCCTTCATCACTTCCTGCGGACCGAAACCGCCTGCCGCGCCGATGATCGGGATCCCCGCCAGCTGCGCGACTTGCTCGCCCTCCGCATTGGTCACGCAACACGAAAAATCGTTTGCCTCGGCGAAAATCGGTGAGTGGCTCGATTTTCGCATCGTCACCCCCATCTCCTCGGCGATGGTATCGAGCTTGTAAGACATCACGGACAAAGCGATCACGTCGCTCAATCCCGCTTTTTTGGAATGCTCTGCGGATGTCTTCATGTCTCCCTCCCTATCCTGCCACGCTGACGATGATATTCTCGCGTGCGTCCATGCGGGCCTGCTGCCCCGGATATACCACAATGGTGGTATGGGGCAGCTCGATGATGACAGGACCGGTTATCTCGTTCCCCGGCTTCAGCTGTGTGCCGTCATAAACCTGCACCTCGATGAATCCGCGGCCTGCACCAAAGTAGGCCTGCCTCTGAGTTTTGAGAGCCTGAGCCGCGTCCTTCCCCTCGATCGCTTTGGCCGGCAACTCGAGCTGCGGACTCTTGCCGATCGCCATCAATCGGATGTCGGCGATCTCCGCTTCCCGATCCTCCAGCTTGTAGCCGTGAACCATCTCGTGGCGCCTGTGAAACTCGTCTATCATCTCTGCAAGCTGCGGCTCGCTCCCATTCCCTGGATTGAACGGGACCGGTATCTCCCAGTGTTGGCCCACGTAACGCATCTCCAGCCAATACTCATAGGAGCGGGCGCCGGACGGAACACCGTCGTTTTCCAGTCGCCCATTTCCCTCGCGACGCAACTCGTCGAATGCAGCGAGGAGATGCCCGAGATCGAGCTCGCTCGTCTTGGCCAGATAGGTTTGAACATAGTCATATTTCATGTCCGCTTCCAAACCACCAAGGGCGCAGAAGACCGACGAAGCTTGCGGGACAATGACTCGGGGTATCCCCAAAGCCTCGGCCAGCACTCCAGTATGTATCGGCGACGCCCCGCCGGCTGCGACCAACGCGAATTCCCGCGGATCATATCCCTTTTGTACGGTCACCACGTGGATCGCGTCCACCATGTTGGCGTTGACGATCTCAAAGATCGCCTGAGCTGCCTCCATTTTCGAAATGCCCAAAGGTTTCGCGACCTGTTCCTCGATCGATCGCTCGGCTAGGTCGCGGGCAAGCGGCATGCCGCCGCCTAGAAAGTAGTCCGGGTTGAGGAATCCGAGTGCCAGATCCGCGTCCGTTACCGTAGGTTCGGTGCCGCCGCGTCCATAGCAAACCGGGCCCGGTTTTGCGCCCGCCGAGCGTGGACCGACCTTGAGCATCCCACCATCGTCAATGTAGGCGATACTGCCGCCACCGGCACCAATCGTATGAATGTCGATCATCGGCAGAGAGATCTTGTACCCGCCGACTTCTTCTTCGGAGACCAGCGAGACGTTCTTGTCCTGGATCAGCGTGAGATCGAAACTCGTCCCTCCCATATCCGCCACGATCAGATTGGGCTCTTCGATCCTCGCCGCCAAGCTGGCCCCACCCATCGCCCCACCCGCAGGTCCCGACAACAGCGCCCGTACACCATGCTGCCCGGCGGCGCTGGCCGTGGTCACACCACCATTACTCTGAATCACCTGAAACTCTTTGGCCAGACCCTTCGATTCCAGGTACCCTCCCATCTCACCCAAATACTCGGAGAGCCCCGGCCCCACGAAAGCGTTTACCACCGTCGTGCAGGTTCGCTCATACTCTCGGATTTGTGGGGCCACTTCGGACGACGCGGATAAGAATACTTGGGGATACTCCTGGCGAATGATCTCCGCGGCGCGGCGCTCATTGGACGTATTCTTGAACGAAAAAAGGAAACAGAGGGCAATGGCCTGGACCTGGTGTTCTCCAACCAGCTGCCCGACGACGCTCTTGAGCTGTGCTTCATCCAGCGGCTCGTCCAACGTGCCGTCCCAAAGAGTCCTCTCCTTGATCCCCCGTCGTAGATAGCGCGGCACGATGATCGGGGGCTGGGGCGTGAAAAAGTCCCATTGTCCTTTCCGGTGGCATCGTCTCATCTCCAGAGCATCCCGGAAACCATACGTCGTCAGCAATGCCGTCTTCGCGCCGTTGTACTGGAGCATCGTGTTGGTCGCAACGGTCGTTCCGTGGACCAGCCGGTCAATTTCCTGGACCAGGTCCTCTAAACTGCATCCGAGCGTGCCTGCGATCTCTTGCAGACCGCTCTTGATCCCCCCCAGCGGATTCTCCGGTGTGGAGGGAATCTTCATCATGTTGACTTCGTTGTTCTGGCCCACGATAACGAGGTCGGTGAACGTCCCACCCACGTCTATACCGATCGAATACATGCTTCCTCCGTTAGTACGCGCAGCGACTGCCCGCGAGCATCGCCGCCAGCAAGACTACGTTCTCCGTGACTACTCGGGAACAGGGGGAAAGAATCCCGACTGCGCCACGGTCCCGCCTTCTACCGGGATGGCGGCTCCTGTCATGAAAGACGCCGCATCCGAGCACAACCAGGTCACCACATTGGCAATTTCTTCCGGCTTCCCCATCCGGCCTAGCGGCTGCATGCTGTTCATCGCCGTTTCGACTTCCGCGTTTTCCCCCACGAATTCGTCGATCATCGGGGTACGAATGGCGCCCGGGCAGACCGCCAGAATGCGAATGTTCTTGTTCGCATACTCCAACGCCGCGGACTTGGTCATCCCAACGACCCCATGCTTGCTCGCGACGTAGACACCCATGGTCCGGTACCCAATCAGTCCTGCGGTCGAGGCCGTGTTGATGATCACTCCGCCGCCCTGCTCGAGCATCTGGGGAATCTGATACTTCAACCCCAGCCATACGCCTTTCAAGTTGATACCGATGACCCGGTCAAAGTTCTCTTCTGTGTGACTCTCGATCGTCGCAAAATCACCGTCGATGCCGGCGTTGTTGAAGGCGAAGTCCAAACGTCCATACCTACTCGCGGTGTGCGAAACCATCGCTTCTACCTCGACTGCCCGTGTGACATCGGTCTGGACGAACATTGCATCCCCGCCCAATTCCTTGATCATTGCCACCGTCGCTTCGCCGCCCTTCGGCGCGATGTCGGCCACCGCCACCTTGGCCCCCTGACTCGCAAAGGTCAGTGCCGTCGTATGTCCGATACCTGAGCCACCCCCTGTGACCAGCGCTACTTTCCCATCAAATTGCCCTGACATTTCATCCCTCCCGGTTAATCTTCAACCACATTGCCTTCGCTAGCGGGTTCCCAATTTGCCGGACCGTAGTCCTTGCGCGGCGGCGTCGCAATGGCGAGCAACAAACCGTCTTCCTCGCCGAAGATACCCGCGTGATCCACTTCGGCGGGAATGACGATCGCTTCCCCTTGGTTGATGGTGTACTCCTTGCCGCAAGCCCAGACTGTCGCGCTCCCCCGCAGCTGGATACCAATTTCCTCGCCGTGCTGATGAAACACCTTGGGAAACTTCCCACCCTGTCCCTTGTTGATCTTGAAAAGCGCAAAGCTCATTTCGTTCCCGAAGGCGTGCCTCATCACAGCCACTCCCGGAACGATCTCCTTCTCGAATCGATCGTCCGTGAAGCTGATGACCACTGGTTCCTTGAACTCTTTATCCATTACCCCGTCTCCTCAAGAAGGTTTCCCGCCCGTGTGACGACTTGCGCCGTCCGGCAGCCAAAAGTGTCACGTCATGATGCCGTCAGATCTTCGATCACTTGATGCGAATGGCGAACCAGAATTTCCTGGTCTTGCAAGATGAAATGTTTCTTTGCCCCCGACACCAGCGTCGCCTGAATCGCTTCCAACGTGTTTCCGTCTTCCCGTAGTGTATCCCGGAGCGCGCAATTGGCATACTCTTGGCTGAAGCGCTGTCCGGCTTTGGTCGCCTTCGGATAGTACGTCTTCGTCTCCCAGATCGTGCGATCGATCGACACTGGCCAGAAGTTATAGGTGAAGTAGCTGCTATCGAAGACAAACATGAAGAAATTGGGAAAGAACACCAGCATGTCGAAAACCCACCCATCACTGCGGGACGGATTCAGTCCCGGGGGGCGGGCGCGCGTGTCCGCCTCTGTAGCCACCTTGGTCACGGTCGTGCCGAATTGGTGAGCCAGTATCTCGGTCGTCGTCGGCCGGTACGCGGCGCTACCCGAGATGGACATCATTCGGTGTAGCTCATAGAGCTCGAAGTGCAGCGCGTGGATGGTTGGATTCTTATTGTCTGCATAGGCGCGACCCGCCGACCGACGATGCAGAAACGGAACGTGATATCCCTCTTGAAACGAATTCAGAGTGACCTTCCAGTTCGCATTCACCTCCGCCCGATACGACCCGGAAGGCATCAAATCGCTGAACCGATACCCTGCCAGCCCTTCGCCGAGCTCTCCAAGAAACTCCTTGAGGCTCTGCGCCGGGGGAGAATCGAGATGGATGAAGATGAAACCCTCCCATACATCGGTGGCCACCGGGGGTAGTCCCTGCTCCCCTTTGTCCAAGTCGAAGAACTCATCCTCGTCACTCACGTGGATCAGGTTTCCCGACAGATCGTAGGCCCAGCCGTGAAAGCCACAGACGAAACCATTACCGTGCCCGCGGCATCGTCGCGCGACCTTGTTGCCTCGATGGGTACAGACATTGTGGAATCCGCGGATAATGCCATCCTTTCCGCGCACCACGAGAATCGAGGCATTGCACACGGCCAGATCTTTGACGACATAGTCTCCCGGCTCGGGAACCTCTTCCACACGTCCGACGTTGAGCCACGTCCGGCCATAGATCAATTCTCGTTCTCGCTCGAAGCGCTCCTCCGAAACATACGGGGCAATCGGAACTGGTCCCGTTCCGAGTTCCGGATATTGGGTCGTCCAACTGTTGGCCTTCATTAATCGTTGCCTCGCCTCGTACCTTCCTCTTTCGTCAGATCGCCGATGAAGAATGTCCTCCGGCTCACCCGTCGGCTACTACGCCACTTCCGCCTTCCACCTCATTCGCCAACGTGATCGGCGATAACTTTGTAAGAGTGCCGCACGAGAATCTCTTGATCTTGGAGCTTGAAGTGCTTGACGCTGCGTGAGGAAATGGCGGCCTGGATGTTCTCCAACGTGCTCAAATCCTCGAGCCAGGTGTCGCGGAGAGCGCATTTGGCATATTCCTGGCTGAAGCGCTCTCCCGCATCCTGCGCCGGTGGGTAGTATGTCCTCGTCTCCCATAGCGTTCGATCGGAGGCCAGAGGCCAGAAGTGGTACGTGAAGAACATCCCGTCGAACACAAAGATCGAGAAATTCGGAAAGATGTAGTTGGAATCGAACATCCAGATTGGGCTTCGGGTGGGATTGATTCCCGGCGGCAACTCGGCTCCGGAGCCTTCTCGACTGATGTAGGACTTGCCGAATTGATGCGCATAGATCTGAATCGGAGTCGGCACGAACTCTAGATTACCGGGAACGGACATCATGCGATGGAGTGGATAGAGTTTGAATTGCAAGACGTGAAGGTAGGGATTGTCCTTGCTTGCGTAGGCGGCACCGCCCGAACGTTTGTGCACGAACGGCGCGTGCCAGGCTTCCTGAAACGCATCGAGCGCCACTTTCCAGTTCACGTGAACTTCAGCCAGGTAGTGATCACGCAGAACCATGCTTCCGAACTCATAACCGCTCAGTGCTTCGCCCCACTCGCCAAGAAATTCGGCTAACGTTTGCCGGGGCTCCGGATCGACGTTGATGAAGATGAAGCCCTCCCAAACCTCCGTCGCCACAGGAGTCAAACCGCAACTTGCCTTGTCCAGACCGAAGAACTGATCTTCATCGGACACGTGAATGAGATCGCCTTTCAGATCATAGGCCCATCCATGAAAACCACAGACGAACCCATTGCTGTGCCCTCGGTTGGCCCGGGTTACCTTGTTCCCTCGATGAGTACATACATTATGAAAACCGCGAATCGAACCGTCCTTTCCCCGAACGATCAGGATCGAACTGTCGACTGCCGCGATATCTTTGACAAAGTAATCTCCGTTTCGTGGCACTTCGTCTTCTCGCCCCACGTTGAGCCACACGCGGCGATATATGCGTTCTCGCTCACGCTCGTAATAGTCATGCGACAGACAAGGTTCTATCGGAACAGGGTCGGTGCCTAGCTCCGGATATTGGGTGGCCCATTGTCTGTTATTCGCTGTGGAGGCCATTTTGATTCCCTCTTTCCTCTAGAATATTTATAAGCGTTCTCAGACAACCGGCCAGCGCGTTTTCAGCGGCAGGCCGATTCGCTCGTTGCATTCCTTTGCCTGGTTTGCTGCCCGGTTCAACACCTCTCTTTCGTCAATCCCGGCGAATTCTCCTCGTTCCAGCACTACGTTTCCGTCAATGATGACGGTATCGACGCTCTTGCCGTCCGCCGACCACACGAGCGTGCTAGCCGGATCCCACATCGGAACCCATTCCGGCCGCATTCGATCAAACAGAATGATATCCGCCTTCTTGCCCGCTTCCAGGGATCCGATAGAGTCCTCCATCCCCAAGGATTTCGCGCCGTTGATCGTGGCCATCTCCAGCGCTTGCTCGGTTGGAACGAGCTGGCCGTCCATCCGGCTGTCCTTGAACACGGATGCCGCAATGTGCATCGCTCTACCCATGTCGAGGAAGTCCGAGGAAGTCGCACCGTCGACCCCGAGAGACACACAAATCCCTTGCTCTAGCATCTCGGGGAACTTCCCGTGACGCGTGATACCGTATGCGAGTCTCAAATACGAAGTCATGTCCGCGATGACTTTGACATCGTGACGGGCCATCGCGGCCACTTCTTCGTCACTAGTATAGGCCATGTGACGCAACCGCAGGTTGCTTCCCAGCGCTCCGATATCCTCCAGATATTCAATGGGCTTTTTGCCAACCGCACTGAAGCATTGATCCACCTCGGTTGCATCTTCATTGCGATGCATGCTGAGCGTCACATCGTATTGATCCGCCAGTGCCTTGGCTCCTTTGATCAACTCGTCGGAAGCCGTTCCGATGCCGAGCAGCATCGGATGAAAAGAGATGCGGGGATGATTCCGGCTGCGAAACTCTCCGAGCAGCCGTTCGCAATCCTTCAGGGCCTCGTCGGTGGTCATGCGGAACTTCCGGCTCTCCTGCACCAGATCCCAACTCCAGCGTCCCAGGATGGCCCGAATGCCGGTTTCATCGGCTGCCCGAGCAACGGCAGAGACATCATCCGTACTCCCGCCCTCTGCAAAGGTGGTCGTGCCGGTGCGAATCATCTCCAGGCTTCCGAGGCATGTCGCGTGGTATTCGTCTTCGGGAGTGAAACCCTCGTACATCGGGAAAACCCATTCATAGATCATCGGGTAGGAGTTGACATTGTCCGGGACAAAGCATCGATAGAGCATGCCGGTGATGTGCACATCCCCATTGATGAATCCCGGCAACACGACATAGTCCTCCGCCTGGATCCGTTTCTTGGGTCGATATTTTCCATCGAGATCCGAGCTTTTGCCCACCTCCAGAATACGATCGGACTCGACCGCAATGGCGCCATCGCGGATGACCCGGCGCTCACTGTCCATCGTGATGATGGTCGCTCTGTCAATGAGAATGTCTATGGCACGCATCGCCCTCTCTCCTAGTTATGCACTGTCGCCGTCTTGGCCGAGGCGATTTCATCCAACCGAGCCAGAACAAAATCACGCTCCAGCGTCCCCAGGAAGAAACCAATCGGGGGCGTGAAGCGCGAGGTCATGAAACTATCGAGAACTGCTTCCGCTGCCTCGCGCAACCCGAGGCTCGCCTCTTGTTGGCTTCGATGAAAACTTCGATGCAGATCGACACCGTCCCACTTCTCCAGGCGGCGAAACCCGTCGGCCGCCCTGGCCAGAAAGCGACGCTGATCTGTATTCAAAGAATCTGCGTTTTCGGGCACCGAATCGTAAGCCAAGACGCTTTCCATGCTCCAGTTGCTCTCCGCCTCGGCCAGCTCTCGATTGGGTCGAATGGCTTCACCGCCCTTGATGGTCCACACCGGGACGATCAGCTGCTTTCCCTGTCGAGTCGCCCCCGTAGCATCGGAGAACGCAAAATCGCCGTCTCGAACCTCGATGACCGTGACATCGGCCGGTGAACCCACCTCCAGGCTGCCCATCTTGTCCGTCAATCCCAGTTGCCGTGCGGGAGTGATCGTCACTCGCTCGACCACGTCATGCAAACTCATACCCAACAACATCATCGCCGACATCACGTGCGTCAACGAATAGACCGGCCCCGTGATATTGACTTGCTGCAAATCGCTGCTGATCGTCGAGGGCACGATCCCTTGAGCCATCACCTGCTCGGCTGCATCGAAACCAAAGTTGAAGCTTCCGAACGCGACATCGAACAGCACGCCACGATCACGCGCTCGCAGCGCCTCGGGCAACAATCGCCCGTCCCGTCCTAGCAGGTTGCCGGGGCAGGGGGTAAAGCAATGCGTCACATAATCGCCGGCGCTCAGCAAATCCAGAGTCTGAGCCGTGTAGGTCGTGGTTGGCGTTTCGAATATGTCACCGATGTGCATGTACAACGGCAGCTCGAGCACCTCCGCCACTCCCTTCGCCATCTTCATCGGCCCCAAGCCGAGGGCGGCAAACCCCGCCATCTTTAGACCCACGATCGTTTCGCGATTGGCCTCCACGATGTCGAGCAGCTGATTGATCGGTACATCGATCAGGCTCCGGACCGTCTTCCACGCGTCCTGAAATCCGTATATGCCGGTCGCGCCCATCAAAAGCCAGAGGTAAACATCCGTCTTGGTTTGACCGACGATCAGCGCGTGGAACTCATCCCAGCTATAGGCACCCGCACCCCCCGCGTCACACATCGCGGTCGTACCCAGATTGACCCCGATACTGTCGGGATCCGCAAAAGCTATACCACCGTAGGCGTGCACGTGAACATCGATGAAACCTGGGCAGACGATCTTGCCGGCGACATCCAAAACCTCTGCGCCCGGCGAGACCGGAAGGGCTTCACCAATCGCGGCAATACGGCGATCGCGGATCAGGACGTCCGCCGTGGACGTGGCGTCCAGATTTCGCGCCGGGTCCAGGACCCGACCACCTTTGAGAAGCATTTCGTCGGACATCGTACCCCTATGTCTGAGTAATTACTTGGGTCATTGTCTGAGCCGTACGCCGACTATTCCGTCTTTTACACTCAGATCATGCACTGAAACGCTGAAGCCGGGACAGTTGAGGCCACGGCCCGTACCAACGGAGAACATAAACCCGTGAACCGGGCACTTGAGCGCTTTACCAACGATATGGCCCTGCGCCATGTCGCCCGTCTGATGCGGACACCAACGATCCATTACCACTAGACCCCCGTGATGGCGAAAAAGAACCAGTTCTCTGCCAGACACCACTATAGCGACCGGACCGTCAACCGGTGTCTCGTTCAAATCCCAGACTGGCACAAAGGCCCCATTGTCCGCGGTCATGCGCCCTTAGGCTTAGCTGGCAAGTTTTTCGAATGCATCGCCGGCGCGCAACACGGTGGCATCTTCCCCGCATCTGCCGACAAGCAACATCCCTACCGGCAATCCCTCGGATACCCCGCAAGGAACATTGAGCGCCGGATGGCCAGTGACGTTAAAGGAGCAGGTATTGGCAATTTGCTCTAGCGCCCTGGCCACTCTCTCGATGGTGTTTGCATCCTCGGCGGGCAAGGGACGCGCCTTCATCGGCGTTGTCGGCATCACCAGCAGGTCCGCTTCCTCGAGCGCCTTGTCATAGTTGCGCTTGAGCGTTAGAGCCAGGTTCTGGGCCTTCGCGTAGTAGTGGCCTCGATATCGGTCCTGTACATGGCGACCGATCAACATCACGAATTTCGTCACCGCCGAAAGTTTTGCCGAACGCTCGGCAACGCCACGGGCATAGGCATCTACCAAACTCGTGGTATAGAACCCCTTCCAGCAGTTGCCCATCCCGTTTCCCGGCGTAATGACTCGAGTGACACCTTCGAGCCCGATTCCCATAAAAATCGGCATGCCGTCCCGGTGAAACGGGAGAGAAACCGTGGTTACCGAGGCACCCTGCTTCTCCATCCGATGGGCCGCTTCCTTCACCGCCTCGTCGACATCCGGCTCCGACATGCCCTCCCATGCAAATGCTTCCTTCACGATGGCAATGCGCAATCCTTTCACGTCTGCAGTCAACGCTCGGCTGTATGCGTCAACACCGACGTTCGCTTGACCGACGTTCGCTTGACCGACGTTCGCTTGACCGACGTTCGCTTGGCGGGAATCATATTCGTCCGGGCCCGCGATGGCATCGAGCAACAGGGCTGCATCCGCCGCGCTGCGGGCCATGGGGCCGAGGTGGTCGATCGTGTACTCGAGCGATGACGCGCCGGTGTAGGGAACCAGACCAAAGGTCGGTTTCAAGCCAAAGATCCCGCACCACGAGCTCGGCACGCGGATCGATCCAGCCTGATCTGCACCAATAGCCAAATCGACCTCACCGGCAGCCACGAGGGCGGCACTGCCGCTCGAGGACCCGCCGGAGGAGTATCCGCGCTTGTGGGGGTTGTGGGTCGGGCCCGTATCGGCCATGTGGCTGCCGCCGGAAAGGCAGAAACTCTCGCAGACGGCCTTGCCCGCGATCTCCCCGCCCGCATCCAAAATGCGTGTGACCACCGTTGCGTCAACATCCGGGACGTAGCCTTCGAGCACATGGCTGCCGTTCATCATGGGCATACCGGCCACGCAGACATTGTCTTTGATAGCGATCTTCTTGCCCGCGAGCGCGCCCGTCTCGGGTCCTTTGATCGAACACTTCCAGTACCACGCGTTGAGAGGGTCTTCTTCGGACGACGGCCGGTGGCCTCCGCTGCGAGGATACTTCACGGCCGGCTTGGGTTCGTCCAGCTGGTCCAACCGCGTGAAGAACCCCGTGACTCCCTCGGACAGGACCGTGAAGGCCGCCATCTCGTCGGGTGTGATATCCAAACGAAGGGCTTCTCCCGCTTCGCGCAGGTCGTCGGATGTTGGTTTGCTGGCCCCCATGCAGAATTCTCCTCTGGCAAGGCGCGGGTCACTGCCGCACCCTTGCAGTCTATGTTTGCCCCGAGTCCGTGTCGACGATGTGGAATCGTTCCGCGTCGAACACGCCCGACTCATCTGGCTCGCCCAGCAGCTCGATCGCCGGGGAGATCTCCATCAACGACAGTCCCATGTAAAGCAACCGCTGCGCGTCCTCGGGCATATGGTCGAGGGGAAACTGATTCAGATAGCTCACGACGTCGTCCATTCGCGGCAAGATGGCGTCGTAGAACTCTTGCAGTTGCGGCATTGTGCTCGACCTTCGCCGATGATTGCGCTCCGCCTCTCGGGCCAGTGCCCACTTTTCAGCAAATGGCTCCAAATCTTGAAATTTCTTCGGCAAAGCGACGTTGGCCATGGGGCCTCCTTCCCGCCCGGAATCAGGATCTAGCGGGTTTGCACGGCATCATCAATGACTTTGAATGTATGCCGCACAAGCAGTTCTTGGTCCGATAGTGGAAAGTGTGTCAGACCCCCCGACGCCAGTCCAGCCTGAATACTTTCGACCGTACTCAGGTCTTCGCGGTACAGGTCGCGGGTCAGGATTTTCGAGAATTCCTGGCTGATCTTCTCGCCGGCGTTGCTCGGAGCGCTCATGTAGAGTTTGACCTGCCAGCGGGTGCGATCTACGGCCTGGGGCCAGAAAACCAGCGAGTAGTAAAACCCGTTGCCGACACGCAGGATCAGGTTCGGGAAAACCCCGTTCATGTCGAACGCCCAGTTGGCATTGTTTTCAGGATTGACTCCGGTCGGCGTCGCCGCTTTCGCCTTCTCGCCTTGAATTACGGTCGGTCCGTACTTGAACGCCAGCCCTTCGGCGGGCGACGGCTTATGGCTGGGGTTGCCGTAGACCGAGCACGACCGGTGGCGGCCGTGAAGTCTTACCGACAGAAGATGACACAACGGATTCCCCTTGCCCGTCGCAGCATCGGGAACCGTGCGGCGATGCAGCCTCGGAACGTGATAGCACTCCAAGAAGGCCACCATGAACACTTTCCAGTTGACCCCCACGGTTGTCGTATAGTGCCCGACGGGCCGCATCTCTCCGAAAGGATAGTCCTTGAACTGTTCGCCCCACTCACCCAGAGCTTCGCTCACCGTTTCCAAAGGCTGCGCCGCAGCGTTGGCGAAGACAAACCCGTTCCATTCCTCGGTAGCAATAGGCGTCAGACCGTAATCCGACTTGTTCAAGTCGTGGAACTGATCTTCGTCCGGCACATGGACCAGCTTTCCCAATGCATCGAAAGCCCAGCCGTGAAAACCACACACGAAGCTGTTCGCCTTGCCGCGGCATGCTTGCACCAGCGTATTTCCACGATGCTTGCATACATTGTGAAAGCCACGTACCAGTCCGTCTTTACCCCGCGCGAGCAGGATCGATGTTTTCAGAACTTCGAGCTCACGAACAACCCAGTCACCGGCATTTGGGATTTCGCTGGCGGAGGCAACGTTGAGCCAAGAGCGTCCGAAGATCTTCTATCTCTCTCGCTCGAAGTACTCCGGTGAGACGGTAGACTCTACCGGTACCGGAGAAGTGCCAAGTTCCGGATATTGCGTGGTCCATTTCTTTCCTTCGACGGCCGATACCATAGTCTCCTCAACTCTCGCGGGATCGAACGAACTCGTCCACCATACGATAATGATGTCGCAACTTGATTTCCTGATCCGAGAGCGGCATGTGCGTTATCGCTCCGGATGTCAGTCCTGCCTGCACGGTCTCCAGGGTGCTGAGGTCCCCACGGGCCAGATCGCGCGTGATTACCTTGGAAAACTCCTGGCCTACCTTTTCGCCAGCGTTCTTGGGCGGCTTCATGTACAGCTTGTTTTCCCAATACGTTTGATCCACGGCGATCGGCCAGTAGGAGTGGGTGATGAACCAACCATTGCTGACGTGCAAGATCAGGTTGGGGAATATGGCGTTGCTGTCAAAGGCCCAGTTCGGCACCTTGTCAGGATTTACCCCCTTCGGCGTCCGCGCGTCGGCGTCCGCGCCGTCGAGTACGGTCCCCCCGCTTCCGAAGGCGACCTTCTCGACAGGGGTCAGCTTGTGGCCTGGATTGGAGTACATGCTCGAAGAGCGATGGCGCCGATGGATCCGGATCGAAGGGGGGTGGCAATAAGGGTTGTTGCCGCCCACATTCGAGTCAGGCACGATTCGTCGATGCAAGAACGGAACGTGATAGGATTCCTGGGTGATGTCCATGAACACCTTCCAGTTGACGCCGACAGTGGCAGAGTAAGAAGCGAGCACCTGCATTTCATTGAAAGGAAAATCTCCGTACTGGCCGAATAATTCGCCCATGGCTTCCTGCAGTGTCTCGGCGGGTTCTGGATCCGCGTTGACGAAGATGAACCCCTCCCAGACGTCCGTGCTCACCGGCGTCAACCCGTAGTCACACTTGTCGAACTCGAAGAACTGGTCTTCATCCGGTACGTGAGCCAGCTTTCCCGACAAGTCGTAAGCCCATCCGTGAAAACCGCAGACAAGGCTGTTCGCGTTTCCCGCACTCGCTTTCTTGAGCTTGTTGCCGCGATGCTTGCACACGTTGTGGAACCCACGGACGTTTCCATCTTTTCCGCGCGCGATGATGATGGAAGTCCGGAGAATATCAATATCTCTGACGAAGTAGTCGCCGGGTTCTCGAATGCTCTGGACCCGCCCCACGCACAACCAGGAGCGCTTGAAGATCCGCTCACGCTCTTTTTCAAAGTATTCCGAGGAGACATTCGGCTCGATCGGGACCGGAGCCGTCCCGAGACCGGGGTACTTGTTCGCCCACCGCTTCTCAGATGCCGGTGTCGCCATTGTCTTTCACTCCTCCTCTGTACAAGTGCATGGGCTTTTCCATGGATTACTGCAATGTCTCGCGGAGCAGCTGCTCTCGATCGATGATCCGACCGTCCTGGATAACGGCGCTGATGTTACGCGTATTCGTTATGTCCTCGAGCGGATCGCCGTCCACGATGACAAGATCGGCCGTCTTGCCCGGCTCCACGGTTCCGATAGCGTCTTGCCCCAAAAACTCCGCGCCTGTCCTGGTGGCAGCCACGAGCAAGTCTGAGGCTGGCACACCTGCCTTGGCCATCAGCTCCATCTCTCGATGCACTGCGATTCCGGGAAATGCACCCGGAACCCCCGTGTCAGGCCCAATCCCAATGGCAACGCCGCTTTCGGCGAGCTTTCTCAAATTGTCCTCAATGGTGGGATAGAGCCTTCTGATGTTGTCCTGTTTGATCGACTTCTCGAAGCTGTCGAGCGGCTCGGGCGAGCTCAGGGTGACGAGAGTCTTCTGCGGAACCGTCTTTTGCACGAAGTCCTGCTGAATAAACTCGCGAATCGCTCTCTCGTCAAAGACGTCGTGATAAACGCTGAGTGTCGCCAGGTACAACACCTCACTCTTCTTGGCTAACTCGACATATTCCTCGTCTACCGGTTCGGTAACTGCAGAATGTGCCATCACGTCCGCTCCTGCCCGGATCGCGGTCATATGGTCCTGCGTATCGTACGTATGAACCATGGCCCTCATGCCGCGGGCATGCGCTTCGTGGATGATCTTCTCCATCAGTGAGCGGTCCAGCTTGGGCAGAGACTGTGAAAAAGCGATGTTCATGTCATCGAAGAACAACTTGATGATTTCAATCTTCGCCGCTGCTAGCTCTTCGATCTGGCGTGTCGCTTCTTCGACGTCCTTCGGTTCGAATCTTGCCCTAGGATCGCTCGAGCCCGCCCATCCCCCGGGCGCGGTAAACCCCGGACCTGAGATGAACAACCTCGGTGAAGCAAAAATCTTGTTGGCTACCTGCTCCCGGAGCCGCACTCCTTGATCCACGGGCTGGACCGGGTCATAGACCGCCGTGACCCCCCAGTAAAGCATCTGTTTAAGCGCGCGCTGCTGATCCGCCGGATCGTAGGACATGCTCTTTTCTGAGATTGTGTCAAACCCACCGCTCAGGAGATGGGCGTGCATGTCGATCAAACCGGGTAAAACAGTTTTGCCCGCGGCTTCAATCACGGTCATGGCAGCAACGTCGATGCTCGAGGATGAAATCTCCTTGAACCGCCCGTCCTCGATCAGAATGAACGTGTCCCGCTGCGGAGCCCGGCCCGTGCCGTCGATCAGACGTCCGTTCCGGATCAAGATCTCGCCCCGGACCCCTGGGTTTTCGTCCCCCGGTTCCGACCGGCATCCGGAGCTTACTGCGGCTGCCATCGAAATACCGGACGCCTTCAAGAAATCACGCCGGGAAAGTGACGCCTGGATCTTCTCGCTCATCGCATCTTCCTCACGAGGCATCAGACATGCCCCTGCGCCCAGGTTGAAATTCCGGAGGCCGGTCCACGCGGCTCGTAAGGGTACCGACCGAAAAACTCTTCGTCGATCTCGAGTCCTAGTCCCGGGCCATCGGGCACAGGAAGCTTGCCATCGCGCAGCCGATTCGGTGAAAGAATCGGCTCCACTAACAACTCCCGACCCAGCCGGTCGAGGGTAAAAGCGTATTCCAGCATCCAGAAATTGGGAACTGACGCAGCCAGGTGAACGTTGGCGGCCAGAACGAATGGCCCTGCCGCCGAGTGAGGCAAGAACCAGACGCCGTAGCTTTCCGCCAGCGCCGCTATCTTGCGGCACTCCGCGATCCCCCCGCTGATCGCGGCATCCGGCTGGACGATGTTGGCGCGGCGATGACTCAAGCAATCTTCAAAATCATGAAGCGTGAAAAGATGCTCACCGTATGCAATCGGAAGCGGAGATTTCTCCACCAGCTGCGCGATCCCATCGCGGCTGTGCTGGGGCACCGGCTCCTCGAAAAAGAGCACACCGAGATCGGCCAGAGCTTTGGCAATCTCGAGCGCCGTCGTTGCGGAAAAATGTTCGCTGCCATCCACCAGGATGCTCACCTCATCCCCTACCGACGCGCGAATGCTACGCAAGGTCTCGAGGTCCGACTTGTAATCGACGCCCAGCCGCACCTTGATTGCCCGGACTCCCTGCTTCAGGCACGGCTCGAACAACTCCAGATGAAACTTGGCCTCTCCCTCCGCCAGGAAGGTCCCAGACGCATAGACCGAGATCTCGTCTCGATAACGGCCCAGTAGCTGGCTCACCGACTTTCCCTGCACCTTGCCGGTCGCATCCCAAAGGGCATTTTCTACGCCGCTGAGAGCTTGAATGATTGCGCTTTGATCGCAAAACTCGCGCCTTGTCCAACCTCTTACCTTCGTCACCAGACGCTCTATACCAAACGGGTCTTCTCCTATGAGCTGCGGGCTTATGACTTCATCGATGATTGCTTTGAGACTGAGCGGATAGCTGCAGCAGTAACTATCAGAGACCTCGCCGTACCCGGTAGCGCCCTCGTCGGTATCGATGCGCACAAAGAGATGGCTCATTGGATACTCGTGCAGAAACCTCGCCGGTTGCGACGGTGGCAGCGGATGCGTGATCGGTATTGCTGTAATAGAGGTGATCTTCACCGTTATCCCTCAACAGTCCACGAGTGGGCGGCCCATTGGTCAGAAAACCCTAGTGCTTCGGGTCGAAACTTGCGGGATCCGTCATGGATACGGCTCCACGATCTGGATCTGCAGTGGCCTTGGTGTATAGAGCTGGTCAAACGGACAGGCGGAGACGGCGGCCAGAATATCCATCTCCGCGCGAAGAGAAATGTAGTCACCCTTTTTCGAGACCGGCATGATCGTCTCGAACTTTCCCTCTTCGATGCCGGCGACATTCATGAATGCATTGAACACATCGGGGACGTCGTCCTCGGTCAATCCGTGGGGTGCCAATACTTCGGCCAGATTGTCCTGGCAGCTACGATGGTTCCGCTCGCCGAGCGCCTCATAAAAACTGCGACTGCACCTTCCCCCGTTCCAAGCCAAATGAACACCTACGGGATCTTCGACCACCTCCATCATCACGTTGTCGCGTGGCGGCTTGGAGTAGAGTTTCTTCACCTTCAGCATCGTACCTTCTTCGTTCATCATGTTGATCGCCGCGGTCATCCCGGCATGAAACACCTCTTTGAGATCATTCGCGTTGAGAAATACCGCGTCGACCATCTGCGGCCCTTCCACCTGAATGATACTCATGATCTGGCCCTTCTTCACCACGAAGGCCTTTCCGTAGGTTGCCGGAATGATGAAGTCTTCGAGAAGCTTCCCCTCTTTCATACCTACGATCTTTCCTTTTGCTTTTCCCGTCATGGCTCGACCCTTTCTCGTCCGCTCTCGGATTCCCGGTTCATACTTGCCTCCACCGTGTCCCAGCGGCGATACGGCCCGAGCTGCGACATCAATACGGCACTCGCCAGCGTGATTACAAAAAACACTCCGAGCGTCACCTGGTAGGAGCCCCGCCAATCGTAGTTGATTCCCATGATGATCGGACCCAGCATGGCCCCCACGGTATAGATGGACAGGACATAGCCATAAACCTCCCCGAACGCTCGAAGGCCGAAATAGCGTCCCACCAGATAAGGAATGATGTCTCCCTCCGATCCCATCGCAATGCCGATGAGCAACGCGGCGATGAAAACCACAGAACCACTTCCGTCGGTCCACAGCACTGATACCCCAGCCGCGCCGGCGGTAAAACAAGTAGCAGCGACATAGGGTCCGGAAAAGCGATCGAGCAAATATCCAGCCCCCACTCGGCCGATCAAATTCGAGCCTCCGAAGACCGACGTGGCTAGCGCCGCCGTTGCCGGGGACATCCCCCGATCGGTGAGCATGGGTACGAAATGGACGAGACAGCCCGTCAAAGTAAGCGCAACCAGAAATAATCCCGCCGACATCACCCAGAAAGTCGCGGTGCGACAGGCTTCGCGCAGAGTCATTCCCTGCGCCGCCAGGGCGTGCGACTCATTTGCCTGGCCTCGATCGGGCACGGCTCCATCCGCCGCGAGCCCCATCTCCGCTGGCCTCTCTTTGAGAAACATCGAGACGACCAGGAAGGTGACCGTGGCCACCATCACCCCGATGGCCACATACGCGACGCGCCAGCCAAACCGACTGATCAGTGCGTGGCCGAAGGCAGGCATCATTATCTCGCTCAGGCCGACACCGATCATCGCCAGCCCCAAGGCCAACCCGCGCTTTCTATCGAACCAGTGCGACAAGACGTTGTAGTAGGGAATGGGCGAGATGCCACTGCCAACGATGCCCACCACCACGTAGATCGCGTAGTAGTGCCAGAGGCTATCTGTCAGCGTATAGAAAGAAGCCAGAGACAGACCGAACAACAGAGCCGAGGGCAAAATGACGCGCCGGGCACCCACACGATCCACCAGGCGTCCCGCAAGTGGCATCGCGACGCTCAAACCAAGCAAGGAAAACGAAAAGGCCAGCGATACCTGAGCTCGATTCCAGCCAAACTCTTCCGCGATGGGGTTGAAGAAAACGCTGAAGGTGAAGCCGACAATCGGGACATAGCCCATGAACAGGCCGATGCCCACAACCACCACCATCCACCAACCGAAGAAGAACATGCCCCGTTTCGGATTTGCCTCGCTCTGCATTAGATTGACGGAATCGACGCCATGAGATCATCTCGGACGGTCGCGAAAATCACTCCCTCACCTCGAACACCGTCGGCTGCTCGACTCCGACTTGCAATGCTTCGAGCGCCCTTTCAATGACGCGCTTGCGAAAAGCGCGCTCCTCCGCCAACGACCTCGACGGGTCGCCAAACGGATTCGGCACCGCTTTCCCACGCACAATACGATTGGCCCCGATGGATTGAGCCAGCGGCGACATCGCCGTGATCATCACCACCGGCAGCCCGGCCCGTTCCAGTTCCTTGGTCATCGTAGCGCCGCTACGAGTACAAGTCCCTCACGTCGCGCCCACAATGACGGCGTCGATTCCAGCCGTCGACAACTCCTCCGCCAGTTCGCGGCCCATCCTCTTCATATCCGAAATGGATCCCATGTTGCCGGTGGTCGCGTAGAGCTGCGGGTAGAGCTCAATCTTGCCCTCCTGCTCCAGCTCGCGAAACGCATCGATGGGCACGATGCGGTCCGGATCAGCATTGGCCGCGGTGGTATCGTATCCGCCGTGAATCGTTTCAAATGCTTCCGGAGTCAAATCTGTCACGCCCGTGAGATCATACCTGAACCACTCCGTCGCCCAGGCGGAGGGCACACGATCGGGATTCCCGGCTGGAACCAATCCACTCGTTGTAATCATCGCCACTCGGATGTGATCCGCCTTCTCGAGTGGCGCCAGGGGGGATACAGGATCGTATTGCGGCACCGGCCATTCCGTGATGATTCGATCGCCTTTGATCTTGCTCAACAACATCTCGATGGCGCGAGTCGAGCCGCGTTTTTCGGATCGCTCATTCCGGCGATATCCCTGGGCCAGATAACCATCTTGCTCCGGGGAGGCCAGCTTTTCACGGCGCGCCAGTTTCAGCGCCAATTCCGCCATTCGCGGCAGCGCCTCCCTCATTCCTCGGGCTGTCTTCGCTGTCGGCACGATGATCGCTTCGCCACGGTACAATGCAACGGCGGGATTCTCTTCGAACATCCCGGTCACGGCCGGTACGCCAAGCGAGTCCGCGACCGCGGCGCAAACATGCCCACAGGCCAAGCCATAGCGGCCTGCGCCGAACGCCGGACCCGCCACCACCACATCCGGCCTGTAAGGTTCGATCAGATCCACGACTTCGCTGGCCGCCCGTTCTTCGTTGACCGCCATGTAGTTGTCGCCGCACAGAACCGTGGCGACCACTTGCGCCGAGTCACCGAGCTCATTGCTCAACGCCGCCGCCACGCCGGGCACGCTATCGAGAATCTGCGGCGAGACTTCCGCCTTGTCTTCGCCGCCGAGACCTGCGAAGAACTGATTGACGTACAAAACGACTCTTATTGGCACTCAGTTTTTCCTATGTGTCGGAGTAAGACCATGGATATGGACGCGGTCGTTATATGAGCAGGTACTCAGTACCCCTGGCCCCGCAAATGACCGTGACCAAATTGGCTCGTGGAACCGATGAAGTGGCGCAGTGTCAGGTTCATGGCGTCTCCCGCGTCCTCACCGCTCTCAAAGATACGGCTTCCACCGAGCACTCTCTTCTGCGCGGGCACGTCGATCTTCTGCTCATAGCCTCCCGTGCTCACAATCGCATCTGCTTCACGGACATAATGGATGAATCCCGAATCCTTCGGGTTCGCGGCCATCTCCATCAACAGCATGACCGTCTTGATCCTGCGCCTTTCCAGCTCTTGGCAAAGCATCATTGCGTCCACGCTCGGATGGCCGCCGCCCAGCGTGCTCAGAACTCCACCATCGGCTCCAAGCAACTGTGCAATGCTGGCAGCATAACTGGTTGTCCGCTCCTTGGCCTGAGTGCTATCGCCGTAGGTGTACAGGACGACACCACGAAAATCCAACTCCTTGTCGTGACGCTCGAACAGATCCTCGATCACGGCGTGGTTTTGCATCATCCAGGTCGTTTCTCGCATGCACGCTGGCGGATTGAAAGAGTTGACCAGGGCTCCGTCCAAGATTTCATTGGGATGGATGATCGTGGGCAAGACGCCCGGCTCCACGTGCCCCACTACTCCGGGTGCAATCTCGCCGTAGATATAAGGCAACGTCTGCATCAAGTATACGACCCTCGGCAGATCGCGAGTGGCAACCGGCGCGAGATTGTAAACATCTACACGATCCGGGCTGCTGCCCTTCGCTGCTTCCGCGAGGTAAATCGCCGCTTTCAACCCGGCTCTCCGAACCGCCAGGTTGTATTCGATCGCTTTGGGTGTTCCACCAAACAGGTTCTTCGGACTGGCTTGTTCATCAGACGCATGGAACCTTTCGAGCTTCGGCTTGAAAGTCAGGACAAGATTGATCAAGCCCGAGAATGGCGAGTAACGGGCCCCTTCCCCCGACATATCTACGATGGCTTCCCGCCAATACGTGGTCTCGCCCGGCACCGCGTCCGATGCCTCCACCACGGCGACACCCTCGAGGCGGTGCGTCGTCCCCGATCCCACCGTCTGCGGCGGGCCGATAACACCGGGAAAATCGCTGCCAGGATCCGACACCCGCACGCGCGGCTCCACGACATCCAAGACGTGTACGATGCGCGCTCCTTCGCCGGGTTTCACAACGTCAATGAGAACGTCCTCGAAGCTGACGTCCTCGAGCAGTCGCGCCCGCAGCTTCTCCACGTTGACGGAAAGAACCCCGCCTACGAAATTCGTCTCGGGGCCGAGAACAACGTCCTCAACCTTAAATGTAGCGAGTTCCAGAGACATGGGTTGTTGCCTTACCGACAAAGAGCACTGGACTACTTACTCTGTGAGCTCCGAATGATCCGCCAGATCTTTTCCGGCTTGATTGGCATATCTATGTGTCGCACGCCATAGGGTGCGAGCGCGTCGACGATGGCATTGACGATAACCGGAAGCCCGCCGATTGTTCCCGCCTCTCCCACGCCTTTCGCGCCGAGCGGATTTATTGGCGACGGGGTCTCTGTGCTATCCACTTCGAAGGTTGGCAAGTGATGCGCCCGCGGGACGGTGTAGTCCAGCAATTCACCCGTCAGCAATTGACCATTCTCGTCATAGACGACTTCTTCAAAAAGTGCTTGACCGATCGCTTGCGCGATGCCGCCATGTACCTGCCCGTCCACCAACAGCGGATTGATTACTTTGCCGCAATCGTCCACACACAAATAACGCCGAATCTGGACTTCACCCGTTTCCTTGTCTATTTCGACCACGGCAACATGGGTTCCGAACGAGGCGGTGAAGTTTTGCGGATCGAAAACATGGGTCGCCCACAGAGCAGGCTCCATCCCATCGGGCAGATTCGCTGCGACGTACGTTGCCATCGCCACTTCTTGAAAAGTGACTGTGTCCTTGCTGCCTTTCCGTGAAAACCGACCGTCATCGAAGGTGATCTCTTCCGGCTCCGTTTCGAGCATATGGGCAGCGACCCTGGTGGCCTTCTCCTTCACTCGGTCCAGCGCTCCCACGAGAGCCGCTCCGCCGACCGCCGTGGCGCGGCTGCCATACGTACCGATGCCGTACTGGACGGCCTGCGTGTCGCCGTGAATGACAGTAATGTCTTCGAGCTCCACAGAGAGTGAATCCGCCGCGATCTGCGCAAACGTTGTTTCTCCACCTTGCCCGTGCGGAGAAGTGCCAGTCAACACGGTGATCTTACCGCTGGGATCCACGCGCACCGTCGCACTCTCCCAACCACCGAACCCGGTTGGACTCCCCTTCGACGGTCCGACCCCACATAATTCCGCATAACTCGAAAGGCCAATTCCGACGAGTTGACCTTGCTGCCTCGCCTCCTCCTGCACCTTTCGGAGCTTGTCATACTCGACGATCGTTAATGCTTTGCTCAAAGCAGCTTCGTAATTCCCGCAATCGTAGACCACGCCCGTTGCGGTTTGATAAGGGAACTCATCGGGCTGGATGAAGTTTCTTCGGCGCATTTCGACTGGGTCCAACCCCAGTTCTCCCGCCGCCATGTCGATCGCGCGCTCGACAACGTAGGTGGCCTCCGGCCCTCCGGCACCGCGATAGGAGTCTGTCGGCACCTTGTTGGTGAAGACCGCCGTGATATTGGTTTGGACAGCGGGAATCTTGTAACAGCCGGACAACATCATGGCCGTGACCATCGGCATCACCGGTGTGTATAGCTGACAATGAGAGCCAAGATCACTAAAGACGTTGTAGCGCAGACCCGTGATGGTCCCGTCCTTCTTGCAGCCCAGTTCCACGACTCCCTCTTGGCCCCGTCCCTGGGTCGACGACTGTATGTTCTCACGGCGGGTCTCGATCCACTTGACCGGCCGGCCCAGCTGTCTACTGATCCAGCTCAGTAGCGCTTCCTCCGCGTAGATGTTGACCTTCGCCCCAAAACCGCCGCCCACTTCGGGCGCGATCACACGCACTCTGTGCTCGGGAAATCGTAGAACCTCTGCAAGCTGGGACTTGAGAAGATGGGGAATCTGAGTCGACGACCAAATGGTCAGTTCCTCCATCCCGGGATCGTAGCGGGCGAGCACTCCGCGACCTTCCATTGCCATGGGTGCGACTCGTTGATTGACCATGCGTTGCCGGACCACACAATCGGCTTCTTCCAGTGCCTTGTCCACATCGCCCGATCCAATCGGCATCTGGTACGCGATATTGCTATCGAATTCTTCGTGGATTCGGGAGTCGCTCTGCGCCGCGGCTTCGAGGTCAATCACTGCGGGCAGAGGCTCGTAGTCCACCGTGACGAGGTCCACGGCATCCCGCGCCTGGTAGAGATCGGTCGCCACGACGGCGGCGATCGGATGACCGACAAAATAGACTTTATCCTTGGCCAGCACGCTGTGTTTCGTAACTCTGAGAGGCGGCATCTTCAGCGAACCCATGATGGGCCCAATCTGGTCTTCAAGATCCTTGCCCGTGTAGACGGCAACCACGCCGCCGGCTTGCTGCGCCTCAGCCGTGTCCACTCCCGCAATACGGGCGTGCGCATGGATTGATCGGATAAAAGAAACGTGCAACGTGCCCGGCAATCGAATGTCATCGACATAGCGGCCCAACCCTTGAACAAGCCGCGGGTCCTCGACACGCTTGATGCGCTGTCCTACATACTTGCTAGCCATCGAAGCTTTTCCTCAACAAGGCTTCTCCCAACTTTCTTGTGAATTTCCTGGAAGCAATGGTGGACTTCAACTCATCCGGCAAAACTAATGGGCAGCAGCCACCATCTGTGCGGGATCATGAACGACGCCCCCTTTGACCACACGGTGGATATCGTTGACGTTACGAATGTCTGCGAGGGGGTCCGCATTAAGGATGACGAGATCCGCTAGTTTGCCAGTCTCTATGGAACCCATATCACCTTCTCGACCGACCATCCGCGCCGCATTGATGGTGGCGGTCTGCAGCGCCTGCGCGGGCGCTAGCCCTGATTCCACCAACAATTGCAACTCGATCTGCTGGGACAGCCCGTTGATCAGGCCTGATCCGGAGTCTCCCGTGTCAGAACCGGCGACCACGAACAGCCCAGATTCATAGGCCTTCTTGGTGTTGGCCCGCAACACAGGCATGTGCTCCTTCATATAGGAAAAGTTGTCCCATCGTGACTCCCACTCCTTCACCAGCGCGGGATCCATACCCTTTCGAATCTCCGCCTTCGGCGCCCTGCCGCTCCGGTCGAATGCCTCCAGGCGCCGCGCCCAGCCATTCATGTCTCCCGCCGCCTCGAAGATCGCGTGCGTCGTCATGTAGAAAGCCTGATTCTTTTTCATCAACTCGACGAACTCTTCATCGATCGGCTGGTCGATTATTCCGTGCACCAAACCATCCGCGCCCGCGCGCAGCACGTCTTTGGCATATTTCAGAATCGGCGCATGCACCATCGCCTTCAAACCGTTCGCGTGCGCTTCATCAATAATCGCCTCCATCACCTCCGGCTCGAGTTGCGGAAGACCGGATTTGACTGCATACGTCACGGGGCTGTATACGAGCTTGATGGCATCGACATTCGCGGCCTTGTTTTCGCGCACCCCTTCGCGCCCCTCTTCCGGCGTGGCCGGGGCGAAGCCGCCGATGGAGCCATGACCGCCTTCAGCGCCGAATTGTTTACCAACACTGTAAAAGTGGGGATAGTGAGAGGCAGGATCCGAAGAAGCGCTCTTGAGATCCGCGTAGGCTTGCAGATCGGGAATTCCCGTGGAGTAAACCAGGGTAATCCCCCAGGCCAGCAGATGCCCGAGGTTTTTTTGATAGTTCGGCTCTCGTTCACCAAAACCGAACTTTCCGTCTGCCAAATGATTGTGCATATCGGCCAGACCCGGGATGACGAACTTTCCGGCTGCGTCGATCACCTCCGTGCCGACCGGCACCGTCACTTCACCACTCGGGCCGATCTGCTGAATCTGCGATCCCTCCACCAGGATCACCGCATCTTTGATCGATGCTCCGCCGACCACATCAATCAGCGTCGCCCCCGTAATGGCTAGAGTGGGAGCAGAAGTTAGAGTGCTTGTTGTCTCCTCGTTTCCGGCACAGGCCATCAACACGGCCAGCGATCCGGCCAGCAAGAATATCAACGTCCGCTGCATTTCTTTGCCCCCCCAGTTAGTCAACAGGCAAGCCACCAGTATTCGCGGTCAGAGAATGAAATCACACGTGACCCAAAGACCAGGTCGGCATCTCCTTCTTTACGACTGGCGCTTGATAAGGATATTCGCTCCAGATCTCTTCGTTGATTGTCACACCCAGCCCGGGTCCGTTGGGGACGGGCAAACAGCCATCTTGCAGCGCTGCAGGCGAGAGAATCGGATCCTCGAGCATTTTGCTCCACAACCGGTCAAAGGTGAACGTGTATTCGATCAGTGAGATATTGGAAACAGATGCCGCGAAATGCAGGTTGGCAGCCAAGGCCAGCGGACCGGCCGCAGAGTGCGGGATTATGGTGACACCGAAAGTCTCGGCCAGTGCGGCGATCTTCCTGCATTCTGCAATTCCGCCACAAATGGCTACATCGGGTTGAATCACATCCGCTCGGTCGTGAATCAAGCTGTCTTGAAAATCCTGGGTCAAAAACAAATGCTCTCCGTAGGCAATCGGTACAGGCGATTGCGCCACCAGCCGGGCAATTCCTTCGCGGTTGTGTTGCGGAATCGGTTCTTCGAAGAAGCGTATCTCGAGCTCCGCCAGGATTTCTGCAATCTCCAGCGAGGTTCGCACGGTGTAGTGCTCGCCGCCATCGAGCATCAATTGGACATCCTGGTCCAGCAGCGCGCGCAAACCGCTCAACGTCTCCAGGTCGCGCCTGAAATCAAGCCCGGATCGCACCTTGACCCCGCTCACTCCCCGGCGGAGGCAAGGTTCCAGCAACTCCTGGTGCATCTCGGGCGGGCCTTCTTCGAGTACCGTGCTTGACGCGTAAACGGGCACGGATTCACGAAAGCGCCCAAACAATTGACTGACCGATTTCCCTTGAATCTTCCCCACCAGGTCCCACAGCGCTATCTCAATCCCACTGATGGCTTGAATCGCCATCCCTTGGTCGCCAAGGCGCCTTCGCGTCCATCCTCTCAGCTTTGATATCAGCCGGCCAATTGCCCGGGGGTCTTCTTCGCGCAGGAGCGGCGACAACGCCTCGTCGACGATGGCCTTGACAGCATGCGGGTAGTTGCAGCCATAACTGTCGCAGACCTCGCCGTAGCCTTTTATCCCCTCATCGGTCTCGAGGCGCACAAACAAGAAGTTCAGTGGAGATTCGAACAGGTAATCCAGAGGCCGGCGCTCGTCGTATGTAATCGGTAATGCTTCAACGGATTTGATCTTCATATCGACGCTTTGTCTTCCCACTTCGGGTAAGGCGCGAGTCTCTTCATCAGCACCACACCGAGGAACACGGAAATCAGAAACGCACCCAAGACCAGACGATAGGAGCCCGTTCGGTCGAAAACCAGGCCCATCAGAGGTGGGCCGACAATGCCGCCGAGCGCAAAGCTGATCAATGCGTAACCATAGATCTCGCTGAAGGCGCGCAATCCGTAATAGCGGCTCACCATGTAGGCGATCATCTCCCCCTCCGCGCCCATCCCCAATCCGAGCAAGAAGGCCGCCACGAAAACCCACATACCTCCAGCTCCACTCCAGAGGATGAAGATACCGAGCCCGGCACCGGCAAAGAAGTAGACGGCAACGGAAGGAGCGAAAAAACGATCCACCAAATATCCGCTCACCACCCTGCCCGGAATCACCGCTCCACCCAGCAGCGAGGCAGCGAAAGCCGCAGCCTGGGGCGATACTCCTCGATCCGTCAGCATGTGCACGAGATGAATCAAACATCCGATCACAGCGGTCGCGACGAGCAGAACCGCAGCGAACAGCTGCCAGAAAGTTCCGCTGCGCAACGCTTCCCGGGCACTCAGCCCTAGCTTTTGCCGGACAGCTTTTTCTGCGCCAGCTCGATTCTCGGTCTCCCCATCAGGCCATAAGCCCATCATCCGAGGGTCCTCCTTGAGGAATAGACCGACCGGAACCGCGACGACCAAGACCATGAGTCCCATCCACAAATACGCCGAACGCCATCCGACATCGGAGAGCAAGGCAAACACGACGTTAGGCATGATAAACGAGCTCAGCCCGACTCCGATCATTGCCAAGCCGAGAGCCACGCCACGCTTCCGGTCGAACCAATGCGAAATGACCTGAGAATAAGGAACCAATGCGGAACCGCAGCCGATCAGTCCAAGAGCGATATTGAGTGCAAAGAAATGCCACAGCCGTGACGAAAGAAAACTAAATGCCATCAAACTCAGAGCAAACAGCACCAGTGACGGCAAGATCACCCGGCGCGCCCCCAAGTGATCCACGAGCTTTCCGATGAACGGAGCGGCGACAGAATAGGCGATGAGCGACAGGGAGTAGGCAAGTGAGATGGTTGAGCGGTTCCAGTTGAACTCCCGCCCAATGGGATTCGTGAGAACTGCATAGGTGAAGTTGTAGATCGCGCCATAGCCCATGAACATGCCGATGGCCGCCACCAGCACGATCCACCAACCGTAGAAGATCTTCGCATCTGTCTGTCGCGCAGCGAGATCCATCTATGTCCAATCCGATCCACTTACGATGGCTTTCCCTCCAGGAGTCTCTTCGCCTCTCTCTCAACCACGGTACCGTTGAAAAACTCCTTATTCAGGCCGGCATAGAACTGCACCGGGTTGGTAAATACAAAATCTCGAAAGTCATCTGCGGTGATCAATTCCTTTTCAACCAGCTCGTGCGCTTCGGCCACCACCTCGGCTGCCTCCGGGACGTCCCAATGTCCAATATCGGAGCCGAACAACACAGAAAGTCGGGCGCCAAAGGGATTCACGCGAGTGTTGAAGGCCCACGCATTGATGGGATCATCGGCTTCACAGCCAAAGTAAAAGTTCGGCACAAACAAGTCACGGATGTCCTCTGCGCGTTCGATTTGGCAGGCGGCCCACTCATCGAGCATCGTGGGATCCTCGCGGTTTCCCTCCAAGAGATCCGACCCTTTCCCAACCTGTTCGAGCTTTCCCGCGAATTCTTTGCCGCCATATTTCGAGAACAATTCAACCAACAATGGCCGATTCAGGTTGTCGGGATTGTAATGCTCCAGGCTCTTCAAATTCCGTTTTTCCCAATGCCCGATGAGGTCCGCCAGCAAGCTACAGCCCCAACCGACTCCGCCCTCCAGAAAGGCAAACTTGAGGTCGGGAAATCGGCGGGACACGCCGCCCAGAAAGAGCGCCTTGCAGATAGCCTCTCCCGCGGCGGCAAAATTACCGATGTGGTTGTAGGTATAGTTGGAGATCGATGTGCGGCTACCCCATCCCATCCCGGCGGCGTGAAAGGAAGGGAGCACCTTCAATTCCAAACATTTGTCCCATACTGGATCGTAGTCGTACTGACTGTCCAGACCGAGCGTGTCCAGCCACACGGCTCTGCGGGAAGCCTCAGGATACTGTCGGGCGATGGATGGGATGGGACGCATCACAGATCCAGCCATCACCACCGCTTTGTAACCCAAGTCACCGACAGCGTGCTCCAGTTCCTCGATGGCTTCTTCGGGGGTATGAGTTGGAATGACCGCTACCGGGGTCATGCGGTCCGCATAATCCCGGTAGAGATCGGCATGCAGCATATTGAAGGCACGGCAAGCGGCTCGGCGGAGCTCTTCGTCCTGGAGCAGCGGCGGGACGATGAACCCCAACGTGGGATAAAGAACCATGAAGTCTATCCCAAACTCATCCAACCGCTCGTAGAGAAGCTTGGGAAGCATGATCGTGGCTCGGTCCAGCGTGTTTCTGGCCGGTATCCCCCACCACGGCGTGCGCGTCGCCCGGGTGTCTTGGCGCTGCGCCGGAGAAAGGTGATGCCAACCAAGATAGCCCCCTTTGTCTCTATTCGTGGGATACCGCTGAACCATCTTTGCCCCGCCCACCTGCTCGAGGTAGTCCAGGACAAGGGGCTCGAATTCCACGATGTGCCCATCCGCATCGATGACTGGGTGGTTGAGCCGGTCATGAATGGCGGCGGATCGGGATACTCCCATGTTCGTCATCCTGCTCCCACCTACATTTTCCCTTGTGCCGAAATCGTCTCCGCGCCCGATCATACGACCGTAAAAGCGTAGTCGTGCAAGTACACCCATTGCCCATCCTGCTTCCGGCGGAAATCTGCGAACCGTACGGTGAGCACTTGTTCCGGCGCGCCCTTTTCTTTGAGATAAAGGGTTGCGCAGCCGGCCCCGACCACACTGTCGTCATGTGCCCAGTGACAGGCCTCGGTCATTTCCAGCCGGATGGATTCGGCGCTCGAGAACAACTCCTCATATCCACGTCGAACCTGATCTTCCCCCTTCGACACCTTACCGTCGGGGGTAATGAGGACCAGCTCGGGTCCCTTCCAGTAAAGACTCATTACTTTTTCTAGATCCCTCTCGTTCCATGCCTCGATAAGCTTTTGATCCAACTCTTGATTTTCGATGACGGGTTGGTTGCCCATATCCATTGCACCTCGGGTTCCGAAAGTTAGGACTGATTTCCGTGGCATCAACGCGAGTTGCCACGATTTCGAGTTTCAGTACAATCCCGGTCTGTAGCTCAATTCAGGACGAAGCTTGAAGTCGAAGACCTGGGCTTCTTCTTGGCACTTCATCACATCATCATGAAACTTGGCCGCGCCTTCCTTGCCCAGTCCTTTTTCAAGGGCCGCTGCGAACGGATGCTCCTCGTAGAACTGCGACATGCGGTCAAAGCGCGCCACGTAGTAAAAGACGTTGCCGTTGCCGTAACAGGTTCCGCCGTCGCCGATGACCACTTGGTAACCGGACCATCCTATGGGATGATCGGCGCGACCGACGGCTTCCACACCTCGCGCCATCAGCGCCTTGTATTCGTCGGAATCTTGAGTCACGAGAATCTGATGAATATGGACGTTCGCAAACTGGGGCTCCTTGACCACCGAACGCGCAGGCGCGTAGCTGATCTCCTCCACACGCTCCATGACAAACGTCGCCGTCGATCGAACCGCAGGACCGGTCATCGCAGCCCATCGATCCCGATTCTCATGGCCGACTGCATCCATGAGCCTCTCGACACGCCGCTTGTTGCTGCTGGTATGGAGTTCATCGAGGGAGTCTATACCCAAAATCCAGTAATAGGACTCGTTGAGTTGGCTGGCCTGCCAGCTCTCGAAATCGATGTTGGCTGCGTACATCTTTTCAGCCAGAAATTCGATCCCGGTGTCATAGTCTTTGACCTTCGCCGGATCGACGGTCTCTATGAAGACCACATAAAATCTCGGATGATGCGCGTCTGTCACCCTTGCCTCCATCATTGGTGTGAGGACCTGCGGGAATCGGAGCCCTTCTGCTAGTACAGGTTGTCTGAAGTTTCGAGCTCGGCCAGCATGGCTTGCAGAGACGGTTTTGAAATCAGCCGCCCCCGACTACAACTCATACGACTGCTCTCCACCCGTCGGACTGCTATGCCTTGTCATCTCTTTCTGCTCGAGCTAGACCGCCGCAACTTCTCCGGGTCATGAATCACGCCGCCCTTGATCACGCGATGGACGGACCGAATATTGCGTATGTCCTCCAGCGGGTCCGCCTCGAGAATCACCAGGTCCGCCAGCTTGCCCGGCTCAATCGACCCCTGGTCTTTCTCGCGACCGAGGAACCGCGCCGCATCGATCGTCGATATCCGTAGGACCTCCTCGGGCCGGTAGCCGGCCTCTACCAGAAGCATCAACTCCATCTGGCCGGCCAGTCCGAGCACCGTGCCGGGGCCGCCGGCCGTGGTCGTGCCGGAGCCAGTCACGACGGGGATTCCCGCATCGAAGAGCTTTTTCGAGTTCGCCCGCATGACAGGCAAGCACGCTTTCAAATAGGACAGCTTGTCAAACATCGACGCCCACTGCCGGATCGTGGCTGGATCCAGGCCCACCTGATAGACGTCTTGCGAAACCAATCCGTTGTGGTCGAACCTCCTGGCCAGGCGCGCCCAGGCCGCGATATCCGCCGCCGCTTGATAAATGCCGAACGTCGTGATGTATCGGGCCCGATTCCGCTTCATCAACGAGATGAACTCATCATCGACCGGATCGGAAATGATGTCGTGCACGAAGCCGTCGCCGCCGGCTAGAAGCACTTCCTTCCCGTTCTCCAGGAAAACCGCGTGCGCATAAGCCCTCAACCCGTGCTTGTGCGCCTCGTCGATTATGGCTGCCATGACGGAGGGCGGCAGCATTGGAGTTGCCTCTGTCGTGACGAAGGTCGAATCGTTGTAGTAGAACTTGATGGCATCGACGCCCGCGGCCTTTTGTTCGCGAACCGCCGCCCGGGCCTCCTCCTCTGTTTCAATCTGGTAGCCGTCGCCGCCGTCCCCTTTCGCGCTCAGTATTCGACCGACACCGAAGAAATGCGGATAGGGAGCACTCTCATCGGCGGAGAGGCGTTTGAGTTCGGCGAACGATTCGAGGTCCAGGATTCCCGGATCAAAAACGGTGGTAAACCCCCAGGCCAGTACCTCGCCCAGGCTCCTCGCGAAATCCGGACGCGTCTTTTCGATCAGAAAACTCCCATCACCAAGGTGATTGTGCATGTCGGCCAGACCCGGGATGATGAACTTGCCCCCGGCATCGATGACCCGTGCACCCGGCGGAAACTCCACTTCATCTTTGCTACCAACCTGACTGATTCGCGTCCCCTCGATGACGACCACCGCGTCCCGGACCGGCGGCCGACCGCTACCGTCAACCAGAGTGGCACCCACAATGACTTTGGAGTGAAGCGCTCCGCTGTGCGGCACCCCGACGGTCATCACCACCACGGCCGACAGAGTGAGGGTCACGAACTTCTGCGTGCGTTGCATGGCTTCGCTCAATTCGGACGCTTGTCCACGACGAGACTGCCATCTTTGAAGACCATCTGAAGAGTTCGCAAGTTATTGATATCTTCCAGCGGGCTGTCCTTCACCAGGATGAGATCGGCGATCTTGCCCTCCTCGACCGTTCCAAGGTCCTGGCTGACGCCGCAGGTCTCAGCAGCCACAGCCGTGGCCGCCTTGATGGTCTGCATGGGCGTCGCCCCGTCCCGTACCCAACATCCCATTTCCATCAGGGTTGCGTCTTTCAGCGGACCTAGGTCCGAACCGACGGACATTTTCACACCGGCGTTCAGAGCGGTCTGGAACCATCTCCTGTGCTCCTTGACGGCGGCATCCGCCCGGGCGAGAAACTCCGCGGGAATGATCGACTCCCATGTCTTCACAAATTCGTCTTCCCAGGAGTTCGTGACCTGGGCGCGAGTCAAATGGGTCACACCGAGCGTTGGCACATAGTAGATGTCTTTGTCCAACATCATTTGAATGCACTGGTCATCCATGACGTATCCATGCTCCACGGACCAGGTTCCAAGCCGGATCGCATCCTTGACTGCCTTGGCATTGGTGGCGTGCGACATGACCTTGAAATCCCGAAGGCGACAGAGTCGGAACACAGCGTCCAGTTCCTCTTCGAGAAGAAAGTTGTGCCAGTGTCTGTCCCAGGGTGGTCCCATGACGCCGCCGCTCAGATCCAATTTGATATGGTCTACGCCATTCTCTATTTGATTCCGTACGGCCCTGAGAAAATCCTGCGGCCCGTCACACTGGACCGAGAAGGGCTGGCCATGCCCATGCCCGCCCGTGGTCGTGAGAAAATAACCTCCCGCGAAAATCCTCGGGCCCAGAAATTGCCCAGAGGCGAACGCGTGTTTCCAGGCCACGTCGATCCAGTTGTCGGTTCCGGCCGTCCGGATCCCCGTGATCCCTGCTTCCCGGAATCCCTCCATCGCATTGTGACCGTATCGGATCGTCCGGACCGCAATATCCGGCGGAGGAGAAATGTCTGGAAATTGTAAGTGAATGTGCACATCCCAGAGACCCGGCAGAAGCCAAGCGTTGCGAGCATCGATCACCCCAGCACCCTTGCCATTTACCCGCTCTCCATCGGAGGCCACTTCGACAATACGTCCGTTCTCGATGGCCACACTAGAATCGGGTCGCGGCGCTTCCGAGACGCCATCGATCAGCTGGCAGTTGGTAAGGATCGTCTTCATACTAGTGAAAGGAAAGGTGATCGTAGCGCCGCCCACCGACCATCACGAACCGCACCTTGGCCAGGTCTTGGATCCGCTCCAGAGGATCCCCTTCGACGGCGATGATGTCGGCCAGCTTTCCGGGCTCCAGCGTTCCCAGACGATCCTCCAAACCGAGGCCTCGAGCCGCGACTCGTGTCGCTGCCTGGATTGCCGCCATCGGCGTGAACCCCGCCTCTACCAGATACTCGATCTCGAGCTGGAGCAGGGCATGCATGCCGTCGGTCCCGACACTGATGGGCACACCCCTTTCGTGTGCCTTCAGCAGTTGAGCTTGATAGGGTTGGATGCCCGGAATGTAGTCGGTTCTGCTCCGTCCGGGATGATCCGCCAGCGCGTAAGAGCGATCCTGGGTGTTGATCAGAGGATCTTCGCGTCGAGCTTGCAAAATCGTGGAACGGTTGAGCCCGATCCACTCCTCGGCGTTCCTAATCTCGGTGTCCAGCCGGTGCCATAGGGCCCGGCTCCATCGGATGCCGTTGGGAATGTAAACACTCGTTGTGATGTTGAGCGTGGTCCCGTGCTCGACGAACAGCTCGATCATCTCGTCGTTCAACGGTCGCACATGTTCCAAGCCATCCACGCCGCAAGCCAGCGCCAGCCGAATCGCGGCTCCCCAGTTGCCCGTGGTGTGCGCGACCACACGCACACCCAACCGATGCGCCTCATCCACGGCGGCTTCCACTTCTTCGCGCGTCATGGCCGTCGTCGTCGGGGACGTGTCGATCAGCAGCAGCTTGATGACCTGTGCGCCGGCAAGCACATTCTGACGCACGCGACGCCGAATATTGTCGGCGCCATCTACCCACCACAGTGGTGCGCCGTGCCCTCCGCTTGGTGCGATCGCCGGACCGGAATAGATGACGCGCGGGGCCGGAATGATTCCGTCTCTAATAGCGTCGGCTAGAATGAGGTCATTTCCACGGCTTTCGCCCAAACTCCGGACCGTTGTGATTCCGGACAGAAGCGAGACCCGCATGTTGCGCACGGCTCGGGCCATCTGGATGCCATCGGGCTCGGCCCACGCAATGCGCGCCGCCGGTGCGCCGTCCTCATCCGGACGAACCGTCGGGTGTTCGTGACTGTCGATCAATCCGGGCAGCACGGTATGGCCTTCAAGATCGACGACCGTCGCCGAGGCGGGAATCTGAACCTGGCCGGCCCGGCCGATGCTTTCAACCCGGTCTTTCCGGACGATGACAACACCATCATCGATGGCCAAGGCCCGGACACCATCGATGACCCGAGCCGCCTTGATGGCTATTACCGGTTCCTGCGCCCACGCGAGCGTGGTGTGAATACAAAGACACCATCCGAAAACAAGCCAGCGCCGTCTCTCTGTCCAAGCGGGCCTCACCAAATCAATACCCAAGCGCCAAACCGTCCCTGCGCGAATCAGATGCGCCCATCAGGGTGCCATGCATCGGGTCGACCATGATTGCCTGCGCACCACCGGTGAACCCGTCCAGTTCTGGAATTACGACCCGTTGGTGGCCTCGCTCGCTCAGGCGCTCAACGACCTCACCCATCATTTCGTCGAGCAGGACCTTCCGACCGCCCCAGTAGATGCATCGCGGAGCCTCCACCGCCTGTTGCAAACCCATGCCCAGATCGATCAGATTCACAAGTATCTGAACCTGCGCCTGCGGCTGCATCAGTCCGCCAATCACACCGAACGAGAGAAAGAGTTTCCCCTCTTTGAGGACCATTGCCGGAACGAGCGTGTGGAAAGGGCGCTTACCCGGCTCGAGGTGGTTGGGATGTTCAGGGTCGAGCGAGAAACCCGCGCCGCGGTTTTGCAACACGATCCCGGTCTCTCCCGCCACGATCCCGGAGCCAAAGAGCCCGGACAAACTGTTGATAAACGAAACTGCATTGCGGTGTTTGTCCACCACCGTGAAGTAGGTCGTGTCCCCACGCTTGAGAGCATCTTCGACGGTCGAGGGATCGATCGACTTGTTCGGCCGGATCAGTTTGCGCCGCTGCGCCGCGTACTCTTTCGAGAGCAGCTGAGCTACCGGAACTCGAGCAAAGGCCGGATCCGCGATGTACGTATCACGATCGACAAAGGAGAGTTTGATCGCCTCCAGGATCGTGTGGTAGTAGAGATCCGGTTTCTCCCGCAACGACCGAAGGTCGAACCCTTCCAGAATATTGAGCGCCAGCAGCGCGCTCAGCCCTTGGGTGCTGGGGGGAATCTGATAGACGGTATAGCCACGGTAGTCGGTCTGGATCGGCTCGATCCACTCGGATTCGTGCTCGGCTAGATCCCGTAGCGACAGAAAGCCGTCCGCCTTCCGGCAGTAGTCGACGATGGCGCGCGCAATCTCGCCGCGGTAGAAGGCTTCGCGACCGCCACGCGCAAGCCGCCGAAATGTCTCGGCGAGGTTCGGCTGGCGGAAGACTTCCCCGGCGCGGGGCGCCCGCCCGCCCACGAGATAGTTGGCCGCCGCCACAGGATCGTGTTTCAGCTTGCCGACACCGTGTTCCCAATCCTTCGCCGTCTTTTCCATCACGGGGAAACCGTGATCGGCATACTCGATGGCGGGCGAGAGCAGATCGGCCAAACCCATCGTGCCGTGCTGTTTGAGCAGAACCACCCATCCATCGAAAGCTCCCGGGACGGTAATGCTTTCCATCCCGGTTTCCGGCATTTTCTTCAGACCGCGCCCGGCAAACAAATCGAGCTTCAAGGCACGCGGTGCACGCCCACTCGCGTTGAGTCCCTTCACCTCCCCGGTTTCGGCCCAGTAGAGGAGCGCAAACACATCGCCGCCGACACCTGTCATCATCGGCTCGGTGACGTTGAGCACCGCCGCCATCGCGATCGCGGCGTCGACCGCATTCCCGCCGCGCTGCAAGATACGAAGGCCGACCTGAGACGCCAGCGGCTGACTTGAAGCGACCATCCCATGTTCGCCCCGGACGACGGACCGACCGGCGGAACGGCCAGCTTCAGCCTGAGTATCCCCCTCATGCGACGACCCGCTCTCTGAAGCCGAGAGACCAGCGCCAAGTAGCAACAGCAGGCAAATCGGGACCATCGGGACCGTCGTAATCATCGTGACGATCCTGACAATGTCAGCCCAATAGCTCGAAACCGCGTCTCGACTTCTCGTGTGTCGGCTGAGCGGGTCCATTTGGCTATCTACCGTTTTTGCCGTTTCTACCGAAGGCCCCGGGTTTGATGATGTTCCAGAGGACGGCAACCGCCTGCCACCGATCATCCCGTTTGACCCAGGTGGCAAGCTGGAGCCAATGACCGGTCACATCTTTGCCCTTAAAGGTGCCCTGCGACTCTCCCCGGGTGGCAACAACTGCGGAACAACCGTAAACACGCACCGATACGATCTCGGAGCGGGAAGAAGGGTTGAGTTTTACGCGTGATACCGACGCGATCGCCTCGGCCTTGTTGCCGAATCCTCCTTCGCCATCGTAGTTGATGAAGTCGTCTGCCAGGATATCGTTGAGCGCCGCAGTATCGCCGCTTCTGTTGGCCTTCCCCCATAGGCGAGTCAGCCTTCTCAGTTCCCGATCATCCTCTTCGGAACTCGAAGCAAACGAGCGCTCTGTCCCGCCGGACCCGGCTGAAGCAACAATAGCGATCGCGAGCCAAACCGCACACCACCGCGTCGTGTCCCGGTGCCTACTACTTTGCTGCCTGATAGCCCATGTCCGGGCGCAGCCGGTAATCATACGACTCCATAGTGACGAGGCACTTCAATTGATCGGCGTACAGTTGATTTCCACGCGCTTTGCCCACTGCTTTTTCCAAAGCCGCGCTAAAAGGATGCTCTTCATAGAACTGAGAGCGGCTGTCGTATGGGGCGATGAAATAATAGGTCCGCCCGTGATCGAAAAAGACCTTCCCGTCGCCGATCACCGTGCGATAGGCGGTGAACCCCATCGGATAGTCGGATTGCTTGACCGCCCCGATGATCTCTGCCGTCACCTCCTGGAACCGTTCAACGTGCCCAGCCTGCACGCGCAGAATTTCGACATAGTTGTACTTCGGATCTTTGACGACGCTATTCGCTGGCTGATAGCTGAACTCAGGCAAAGGCTCCAACACCGAAAGGTGATTGCCACGGATCGCCGGTGTCGTCAGCGAAGCAAACTTGCCATAGGTGGCCTCGTCCATCGCTGTGGCCAGCTGCGCGTTTCGAGCCCGCATCTGAGGGGAATCGAGATCGATCTCGGCCAGCGAACCCACCTGAAAGATGTAGAAGTAGGAGCTCTGGTACTGGCTCGCACTCCAGTTCAGTTCCGGCCCCAGCTTGGCCTTCTGCATGGAGGCGATCGCCAGCTGGACTCCCTTTTCGTACTGCCCGGTGAGCGCCGGATCGATGTCCTCTTGCTCGACCACATAGAGCGTGCCGGCGGCCTGCAAACCCTGCCCGCCCTGACAAGCAAACCCACAGAGCGCCAACAGCAAAACGTTAAACCCAATCCACATCCGTCTCGACATGCTCCCTCCTGCTTTCTAATGAAAACTCAATGGGTCGATGCGTCGACCGTCGATCATGATGAACCGCACCTTGGCCAGATCCCGAATTTGCTCCAGCGGATTGCCTTCGACACTGATAATGTCCGCTAGCTTGCCCGGCTCCAAAGTCCCAATCTTGTCCCCCATGCCCAGTCCCAACCCGTCGGCGGCGACGCGTGTGGTGGCTTGAATGGCTTCCATCGGCGTGAACCCTCCTTCGACCAGAAACTCGATGTTCAGAAGCAACGTCCCATGCAACGTATCGGTGCCGTGGCTTATCGGGACCCCCCTCCGGTGCGCCTTGAGCAACTGTGCCTGATAGGGCTTGATGCCCGGCGTGTAGTCGACGCTCTGCGCGCCCGAAATGTCGAACACGTCCTGTGGGCGGTCTTCGGTCTCCCCTCGGGGATTGTTTCGTCTGCCGTCTTGAATCGTAGTGCGGTTGAAGTCGATCCACTGCTCGACGCTAGTCATCTCGTTATCGAGCCGCCACCACATCTCCTTGCTCCACCGAATTCCGCCGGCGATGAAGATCAAGGGGGTGATGTTGAGGTGCGATTCATGCTCGACGAACATTTCGATGATCTCGTCCGTGATGGGGCGCACGTGCTCGAAGCTGTCGACCCCACAGTCGAGCGCCACACGAATCGAAACGCCCCATTTGCCCACCACGTGCGACGTGATCGGGATGCCCAGCCGATGGGATTCGTCTACCGCCGCACAGGCCTCTTCCTTCGAGAGGATGGTCGTCGTGGGCGAGGTGTCACTCAAATACATCTTCGTGAATCGTGCACCCCCGAGGACATTTTCTCGGATGCGCTTGCGTATACTCTCCACGCCGTCGGTCGGCCACAGTGGGCCGGCTCCGCCGCTGGTCGCCACAATGGGCATGCCCGCCGCAATGACGCGCGGTCCAGGAACCAGCCCGTCCTGGATCGCCTTCCCCAGCTGGAAGTCTACTCCGCTGCTCTCCCCGGTGACCCTTACGGTCGTCGTTCCCCCCAGCAGACTGATACGCATATTGCGCACTGCGCGCACCATCTGCTTGCCGCCCGGATCCATGCGCTGATCGATCATCGGCTGTAGTTGCAATGAATCGGCTCGAAGGGTCGGATGGTCGTGGCTATCGATCAGGCCCGGCAAAAGCGTGTGGCCTGGCAAGTCGACGATGGTTGCGTTGGCTGGAATCTGGACCGTATTGGCGGGACCGACCGCTACGATCTTGTTGCCGCGCACGACGACGACACCGTTTTCAATTGCTGTCGGCTGCACTCCGTCAATGAGGCGGGAAGCTTTGATCGCGACTACCCGATCTTGCGCCTGCGCGAGCCCCCCGAAAAAGAAAAAGAGCAGGCCCGCTAGAATCGAACGCTGAACGAATGGAGTAGTCCTGATTGAGTCATCGGACACGGTCAACCCCTACTGAGGATTCCGTCACACTTCTATCGGTTTGATGGGACGTGGATGGTGATGGGCAAGCAACCGGAGGAGCGTATCCCCCGGTTGCTTGAAGATTTTTCCCGAGCCTACGGCTCAGCCGTTCCGACCGCCGCCAGGGCAGCGGTCAGAACAACAACTAAAAGATGAACTTCAACGCGAACTGCATGATGCGCTCCGGTGTCGAGGTGTTCAAGATCTGGCCGAGGGCAGGTCCGTCTTGTAAATTATTTTTCGGCACACCGAAGTTCGCATGATTGAACAAATTGAACGCCTCCCAGCGAAACTCGATCTTGGTGGTTTCGGTAAGCCTGAACACCTTCGTCAGTCCGAAGTCGAAATTGACGATTCCATCGGTGAGGACGATGTTTCGCCCCGCGGTCCCCTGCATGACCGGGCGATCGCCTTCGGGCACGCTCTGGAAGGCGGATCTGCTGAACCACTCGGCTGTGGTCTTCGGCCCGTTGTTCGGATCTCCGACCAAATTCGGGCGGTCCCCTCCGGTATTATCGAATGACGCATCAGAGGCGTCAAGGATGGTGAACGGCGAACCCGTCTGCATTGACGTGATCCCGTTTATCCGCCAACCGCCGAGGATGTGACCGAGTGCCCCCGGCTGATCCTTCAAGAATGGCAATTCGTAGATGTAACTGAAGACAAAACGATGCCGCAAATGAAAGGCTGACAATCCCTTATCATTCGATAAATCAGCTGCGTGTCCCGGGTCGAGCGCCTGACCGGGGATATTGAAGAAGGTGCCAAAGGTGGATGCGTTGTCAATCGCACTAGACCAGGTATAGGCACCCTGGAAGCTTAGTCCTTCACTGAACCGCTGAGTCAGCGTCGTCTGCATGCCATGGTAACTGGAAGAGAAACCATGGGTGATCGTGAAGGTATCACTAAGCGCTGCCCCCAACGGCCGACGCGCACCGACCGTAGCGCGCGTGACATTCGGCCCGAAAACAGATTGATTGTCGTTGTTCATGCTATTGAGATTCCATCCGGAGTTGCCCACGTATGCCACCTCGACGGCCATCGCCGGAGTCAGCTGCCGCTGCAAGGTGAGATTCCAGTGTCCAACACTCCCCAGCTTGAGACCGACATCAAGCGTGGTGACAGGTAAGCCACCGATGATTGGGAGTGGTGGTGTCAGATCCCCCGCTACCGGGCTATTTCCGCCAAACGGAGCGCCATAGGTGGTCGTGGGGTCAAACGCCACGAGAACAAAATAGAAAGCTTGAATCTCCGGCGGCATTTGCAGCGTGGTACTTGAAATCAACGCCGTGTCATCGTAGAAGATGCCACCTCCGGCCCGCAGACTCGTCTTGCCGTCACCGGTGAGATCCCAGGACAGGCCAACCCGAGGTCCAAAGTTATTTTTATCGGTGGCGACGATCCGCCTACCAACGCCCGGATCGCCTGGGCGCAGCAAACCCGTAGGCAAGGTCGGGCTCACTGTCGATTGGACGCCTGGCACGACCGTAAACTGCAGGTCGTTTTTCTCCATAAACCCGGGGGCTAGCTCGTATCTCAAGCCGAAGTTGAGTGTGAATCTCGAGTTGATGCGAAAAGTATCATGAAAGTACAGGTACATATCGGTTTTGAACAGTTCCTTCACCGATGCCCCGGCAGTCTGCAAAAAGAAGCTGGGCTGACCGAGCAGAAAATCGCCATACGGGCTGCCGGTGACAAACGCAAAATTGAAATTGAAGTTACCGTGATTTGTTGATGGGAAATCACTGAAGACATTGTAACGGCGAATGTCCACCCCGAACTTCAAAGAGTGACGGCCTTTATTGATCGAGACGTTATTGGCAAACTGGAGAGTTCGACTGACCCGATCATTGCCACGAACGGGAAAGCCGAGGCCCGAGAAGGGAGCGACGGCGTGGGGCGGAAAAAAATCTCCTCCCTCGCCCGCCGTGGGGTAGGTAAAGCCAAAATCCCGATTATTAATTGTACTAATCTCTTTCCCACTGCCGATTCTTGCTCGGGCGTAGGCGAAGCGAAACTCGTTGATCACCGAGTTCCCGAAGATATGAGTATCGGCCACCGTGAAGTTCTGGAATCGGTTGGAATCGGAGAAGGCGAATCCGGGGACATCGATGAATCCCTGATTCTGCCCAAACAGCCCGTTGGGTTGTACCAGATCTCCTTCATCCAAGAAGTAACGGCCGGTCAGCGTATTGTTGCCATCCGCAAAGGAATGATCGATCTTGATGACAAACTGATCGCGGTCATTGGAACCAACCGGCGTGGACACCCAGTTGTCGGGTCCCTGGTTGGGCAAAGGCCACAAATTGAGTACCTGGCGGGCAACCGGATCGTGAAACGCCAGCGGAATGATGTCGTTTTCCCATCGCTCGCCACTGAACGGTTGGTTTGGCCGGTTGGCTACCGGCAAGTCTGAGAAATCTCCATTGCGCAACTTCAGCGATGGGACCAATGCGTTGGTCGCGCGTCCCTTGCGCTGGCGGAATCCTTCGTAGCCACCAAAAAAGAACGTTTTGTCCGCGACGATCGGCCCTCCGACGGTGAAGCCGAACTGATTCTGCTTGAGGGTCGGAACTTCGGGCGAGAAGAAGTTCCGCGCATCCAGGACGTCGTTGCGAAGAAACTCGTAGGCCGACCCATGAAAGGCATTCGTGCCACTTTTGGTCACCACTGTCACGATCGAGCCGCCGGCACGACCGTACTCGGCAGAGTAGTTGTTGGTCAGAATTCTAAATTCCTCAATCGTGTCCGGTGACGGCACGACCATTGCGGCGCCCGTCATCCCTTCCACATTATTGGCCCCGTCCAGCAGGTGATTGTTCGATGTAATCTTCATCCCGTTGACCGAGAATTGATTGGATGTTCCGCCTGGCGTGTTGTCGGTCCCACTCCCGGTCGCTTGAATCCCCACCGGAGCCGCGACGACCCCGGCCTGGATTGTTCCAAGCTGCAGAAAGTTTCGTCCGTTCAGAGGGAGGTCCACGATACGTCGCTCCTCCACGACCTTGCCCAAAGTGCTGGTGGACGTATCCACCTGCGGCGTTATGCTCCCGCTGACGATGACCTGCGAGGTCACCTGCCCCACTTGCAAGGTCAGGTTCACGTGCGCGTCTTGCGTCGCGTGGACCTCTACATTATCCTGCCGCGAAGGCGCGAAACCTTGTAGCGTTACCGACACGCTGTATATTCCTACCGGCAACAGCGTCAAGCGGTAGCCGCCCTGGTCATCTGTGATTGCAGCTCGCTTGAGGTTGGTTGCGTCATTCTGCGCCAGTACGTCTGCTCCAGGAACTGCTGCCCCCGAAGCATCGGTTACCGTCCCGTAAATGGCGCCGGTCGTTTGTGCAGAACTGTCGTTGGCAGTGAAAAGCATCGCCGCCGCGACGAGCATCAACAAAGCTATACTGTGTTGAAGAAACAAACTGTGTCTACGCATGTGTGTCCTCTCCTTACTCCGTGATCTGCCATCCATCAGTTAGAGATGGCGTTACTTTTTGTTACAAACTCATCTGCCGGGTTCTCCGGCAGTGACTTACATCCCGCCAGGGTCTCTGAAATAAGGCCGTATGGCTTTCAATTGTTCCATGGCTATGAATCGCTCCGAGGGGATGCGAAAACTCGATCAATCATGGGTTCAAAGTGTTCCAGCGGAAGACTCTCGTAATTTGGGTCGAAAGCCGTTTGATCCCAGGCATCGGAGAACTGACAAGCCAGTCGATACCACGGCTGGTCCGCGTACCGATCGCGCTCGTTTGGATCCTTTCCCATGAATGCGTATATGTACTTCCCTTGAAAATCTTGATGCGTGCGGATGATTTCGAAAGTCTCCGACGAAATGTAGGGCCGGAGGATCTCCGCGCTGATCGCCGCGTGATTCGCGTCCGATACGGCTTTGCCGATGTCGTGGCAAAGCGAAGCGACGATCATCTCTTCCGTGGCGCCGGCCCGCTCGGCACGCGTGGCCGTCTGGACGGAGTGTTCGAGCTGATCGACCGGAAACCCGTCCAGTTGCGATTCCAGCTGTCGCAGCATCCCCTTGATGACCTGCGGCATGGCCGCCTGACGTTTCATGAGGGCATCGCCGATGATTTGGATGTCTTCCATGTCGGCCGTCAGTTGATCCATTCTGGTAAAAGCCATCGTCCTGCTCCTTTTTCGCGATTCCCTATGCCGCCCGGCGGCAATACAAGACGGTGCAATTGCCCAGACGTTCCGTGCGGGTACATTCCATCTTTGCCGGCTTCGCCGAGTCCGTCCCCGGGGGGAGCTCGGCAAAACCCGGTGCGCTCCGCTCGCCTACGACAATCGGGACTTTGATGATTTGAAGCTCGTCTACCAGGCCGGTCGAGATCGACAACCAGTTCAGAGTCGCGCCCCCTTCCACCAACAAGGACCGAATTCCTTCGGTGGCCAGTGCTTTCGCGAGCACCTCGACATCCACGAACTTGCCGGACCCGGCCACAATCACCTTCACGTCCAGGCTGCGAAGCGCCGACACGCGTTCATCCGGCGTTTCGCTCGCGACGGCTACTATGGTCGGGGCTTGCTTGTCCTGGAAGACTTTCGATTCGAGCGGCACCGCGCCCTCTGGATCCACGATGACCCGTGTGGGACTCCGGCCTTCGACGGCCCGCACGGTCAGGCTTGGATTGTCGATCACGATCGTGTTGCCGCCGACCATCACCGCATCGACCGAGGCCCGCATGTTGTGCAAAAACTCGACTACTTCGCTGGTCACGTAGGCACCAAGTGAGCCGCTCGTGACACCGCGGCCCACGGTCAATTTCCCGTCGAGCGTGACAGCGGACATGATCACGATATAAGGACGGCTGGGATCGGGGCTGGCGGGTATGGGCTTGGCCATTTTTCAGTCTTTCTCGTGGTCAATCGCGTTCGTCAGGTGCCTAGGCGATGCGCCGTTTCAGCTACTCGTCGTACCTTCTCCAAATCCACGGGATTGGTATAGACTCCATCCTTTTTGAAATAGGAACCGACGATGGCTCCGTCGGCGACCGACAGCAGCTCGGAAGCGTTGTCCACGTTCAAGCCACTACCAACAATGACGGGTGTTTTGCCGACTGCTTTCTTCGCGCGCGCCGGAGTTTCAACAGAGGGGGCGTTCCCGGTTACCTGTCCGGTCACCACAATCGCATCCACGCCCGACATGGCGGCCCCTTGAGCCGAAAGCTCGAGCGAGCGCTCGGCTATCATGGTCGTGTACTTCACCTGAATGTCGGCCAGAACGGCAATATCCGAAGCACCCAGTCGGGCGCGATAGCGGGTCATCTCGCCAGGGTTGCCTTGAAAGACACCGAATGACGTCAGCACCGCCTCGTTGAAACTGACCGAACGGATAAAGCGCGCACCCGCCGCAACAGCAACACCCAGGGAGGTCCGGTCTCCCGGCTCCATATTGACGACCACACCCACCGGCACGCTCGATGCTTTCACCACTTCGTGGGTGCATATCGCCATCGCCGCCCCCAGATGCGGTTCGATCACGGAATCGATCGGGAAACAAAAACTATTTTCCACCAGCAAGCCGTCAATACCACCTTCGATCAATGCTCGGGCGTCGGTCAGTGCCGCATCCAGCACCTTGTCCAGACCGGGATAGTTCGAATAGGTCACCAAGGGCAAAAGGTTGATCATCCCGATGATGGGTTTTGACGTTCCGAACAGGTCGCGGGGATTGACCGTCACGACACTCTCCTGCTGGCGACAATCGAGGTCGAGTGCGTTTCTTGCTCGTAGATCATGGCTATTCCGATCCCTTCGGTCCGGGAACTCCGAAGTCATGAAAAGGGCGTTTCACCCAGCCTTCGGAGTAGGGACTCATGATCTGCATCCGCAGCCGGACGTGACTGAATCGCCACTCTCCGTTCGGCAGCTTGACCGCGTCGTTGTGATACGTGCCGCCGATCCACATGGGCTCTAGTTTCCCGGTCTTGGGATCATCCATATTGGCAATTTCCCACAGATAGCAGAAGACCTTGGCCGAGGTGCCATCGCCGGAAACTTCGATTTCTGGGGAGATCATGTAGTGAAGCGACCATCGAATGATCTCCGGGGCCCCGAGCAGAAACTCCCGGATCTCGCGGTGCCCGACGTACGTCCCATACCCACTGCCCACGTCGAACACACCGTCCTCGGTAAAGAGAGGCACCATGATGTCGGGATCGTTCTGCTTGTCGGATCCTTGAGCGTAAAGGATCAGCAGATGCTTGATCGCCTCGATATCTTCGAGCCGCTGAACTCTGCCTGCCAGAGACTGTAAGCTTTCTTGCTGGGAACTCATGCTTAGCTCGCTCCTGCGGCCTTACCCGGCCGAACGCAGCATTTCGCCGGGATCGTAGACAACGCCGCCCTTGATCACTCGATGAACACGCCGGATGTTGCGGATATCCCTTAGCGGATCCGCATCTAGAATGATAATGTCGGCCAGTTTTCCCGCCTCAACTGATCCCAGATCGCTCTCGAGCCCCATCATGCGTGCCGCGTTGATAGTTGCCGCTTGCAATGCTTCCATGGGCTCGAGTCCAGCCTCGACCATCAACAAAAGCTCGATTTGGCTCGAAAGACCCAATAGAATGCCAGTCCCGCCATGGTTGTTGTCTGAACCCGCTACAACCAGGAGACCTGCATCCCAAGCTTTCTTCGTGTTGGCCTGCAGAACGGGCAGGTGCTCCTTCATATAGACGAGTTTGTCGATTCTCGCCTCGAAACTCTCGACCAGAGCCGGATCCTTGCCGGCTTCGATCAATTCTTCTGGGACCAAACCCTGATCATTGAAGGCCTCTTCGTAACGCGCCCAGCCGGCGATGTCGCTCGCGGCCGTGAAGACGGCGTGGGTTGCCACGTAGACGGCACGATTCTCCTTCATCAAGGCGATAAACTCGTCGTCAATCGGATCAGAGATGATGCCGTGTACCAAGCCATCACCACCGGCTCGCAATACTTCTTTGGCATATTCCAGAATCGGCGCGTGCACATATGCTTTCAGGCCCTGCTCGTGCGCCTCATCCACGATGGCGGCCATCACCTCTTGCGAGAACATCGGATACGGCTTCTTGAACGCGTAGGTGTTATCCGAGTAAACAAACTTTACGGCATCTACACCGGATGCTTTTAGTTCACGAATCGCGGTTCGCGCCTGTTCGGGAGTTTCTGGACTATAGCCTTTTTGCCAATCCAAACCGCCCTTCGCCGTCAACCAGTTGCCAACGCCGAAGAAGTGAGGATAGGGAGCAGTATCCGATTCGGCGAGTTGCTTGAGCCGGACAAATCCCGCCAGATCGTGCATCTCGGGCGAGAAGACCATCGTGACACCAAAGGGTAACAAGTGAGCCAGATTCTTGACCCAATCCTCAGGTCCCGCCGCAGGACCAAAAGTCCCGTCGCCCAGGTGATTGTGCATGTCCGCGATTCCGGGAATTACGAACTTGCCACGAGCGTCGATGACCTTCGCCGCGTTCGGAGCCGCCACTTCCCCACCGGGGCCCACCGCGAGAATACGAGCATCTTCAATGATTACGACTCCGTCCGCGATCGGACTCTGGCCCATTCCATTGATGACCGTGGCAGAAGTGATAACGGTGAGGTTGCGTTCGCTCTCTGGCGGAGAGCAGGAGATCCCGAACACCAGCAAAACCGCAGCAACAGCCAAACGGGCATTCTGACGGAGCTCCGAACGGTAGCTTCGCGCGGGGACAAAACCGGGTAGTTTATGAAGCCAAGGGCGAATCATTGCGTTTGTTCGAAGTCTTACCCGACTCGTGTGCGTATGGGTGTGCTACCGCCATTTCTGCCCATGAGCCAGCGACCTATAACTCCTTGTCAGCACGATCAAACCGCTCTTCGTGCCTCTTTGAGACAATGCTTTTCCACCAAGACCCTGGCTTGAAACTCGATCGTCTCGAGCAGCAACACCACACGATCCTGATTCTTTAATTCTCGCTCGAACATTCCCGCGAGGCCTCGAAATGGTCCTTCTTCGACCGTCACGCGATCACCCTTGTTGAATCGCGTGGAATCCAACCGCACATAGCCTTCCGCGCTGATTCTGGACTGGATCTCGAAGATAATTCGTTCTTCGACTGGCAGCGGAAGGTCTCCGAAGCTCACGACAGAGCGCACACCACGCGCGTAGCCAATGGAATGCATATGGGAGTCGGGACGAAAGCGCGCAAACACGTATCGAGGAAACAATGGCTTCAGCACTGGATACGAGACGCCCCAAACCAATTTCTCCCCCAGTCTCTTCGGGATAAATACGTCAATTCCAAGCCGCGCGATGTTCATCGCCGCCAGTTCTTCCCGCGCCGCCTTGGTGTGAATCGCAAACCAGTTTTCCGTTCGCCACAGATCCATAGACAACAAACTCGCTGAGCTCTCGGTCAGGCCCCTTCTAACGCGCCGAACACGTGATCTCGTCGGCTTACTACTCGGTGATCAAGATTGATATCGGGCCCGAAGTCCCATAGCATAAGACAACGTCCCAATTGTTATTTTCTGGATGTTGGCAGATTTGATTCGTGAATTCAAGCCTTTTTGGTCTTTTTCCCAAAAACGCAGGGGAGGGCTCGGTAAAGACCAGCTAGTCCGCTCTAGGTCAAACCTAGTTCTACGGAAAGGGCTTGGGCCGTATCCTTCACGGAGTCGGCAAGGGCGGCAATCTTGTCATCCGTCAACCGGAAGGCGAGTCCCGCGATTCCAATGGAGGCGATCACCTGTCCGGCATGGTTCCTCACCGGTGCGGCAAGGCACTTGAGGCCTTCCTCGAACTCTTCGTTGTCGAATGCATAGCCTCGCTCCTGAACCAACCGCAGCGCCTTCTTCAGCTCCGCCGGAGTCGTGATTGTGTTCTTCGTGTAGGCAATCATCCCTTTGGTTCGGATCACGTCATCGATTCGTTCCTCGGGCAGATAGGCAAGAATCGCCTTGCCAGAAGCCCCACAGTGAGCGGGATATCGTCGGCCCACGGTCGAGGGAATGCGGACGGTGCGCGTCGCTTCGACTTTCTCCAGGTAGAGGATCTCGTCTTCATCCAACACGCATAGGTGGGCGGTCTCGCCGGTCTCGTACACCAGGCGCTGTAGATGCGGTTTGGCCCTTTCGTGAAGATCAAGCTGGGCCAGAGCCTTGGACCCGAGGGCGAACAGTTTTAGCCCGAGGATGTAGGTACCATCTTGGGGTTTTCTCTCGACGTAACCGTGGTGTTGCATGGCTTTCAAGAAACGGTGGACCGTGCTCTTGTGCAGCGTGGTGAGTTTGACCAGTTCTCCAAGCGTCAGTCCGGATTCACCATTGGAAAGCAAGTCCAGGATACGGAAGGCTCTGCTCAGAGCCTCTACGTGGTATGGAGGGTTTTGCGGTTTCTTGGTTTCTACACTCATGCAAACTCTCGACTTTCGGATTACCGAAGCTGCTCGCTACAACGAAGCGAGTAGACCACCATCACCAAACTGGCTCGAGCTGTATCACCTAGACAGATTCGTGTCCCATTGCGTGACACAACTGAGTGAATTACCCTCGCCTGAAGGCGAGGGCTTCGGTCGTCGGCTGAAGCCGACTAAAGGCCTCGCCTCATAGAATGGCCTATTCCGTTATCTTAAAGTCCCGGTCCTCCTGGGGCTCGACACCTTGTTGCTCAATGTACTGCTTGATCACTTCGTCCGTCACATTTCCTGTCGTACACACAAAGTACCCTCGTGCCCACAGGTGCCGGCCCCAGAACTCCCTTTGCACCGACCTATATTCCCTCATTAGATGGTGACTGCTCTTCCCCTTCACGGCCTGCATGATTCGGCTCGGCGACACCTGCGGCGGCATGCTCAACATCAAGTGCACATGATCTGGACTCACATTCCCTTTCACAATCACCACATCCTCAGATGCACAGATCTCTCGGATCAGCTCTCTTGTCCTTCTGGCTATGTCCCCCTTCAGGACCGGCTTGCGGTACTTCGTGATAAACACAAAGTGATATTGCAGCTCATAGACTGTGTGCGATCCTTTCCGGTATCTCGGCATGCATCATTGTACCGCAAGCCTCCTAAAGGCTTCGCCTGAAGGCGAGGGATTTCACCCATCCCCGAGTGGGACATTAAAACCAGATTCCCTCGGGAAAGCAAGACTTTTCAAGAGACCAAGTGGGGCGCAAAGCATCTCAAATGTGCTGCGATCCGTAACTCGAACTCGACCGGATCGTACTCATTCGAGAAACGGAAACAGCTTCAACGCATTGTCGCGGTAGATCTTGCGCAAGACCGGATCCGGCAGGTGCACGCCGTGTACGACACCCCAGCGACGCGGAATCCCGAACTTGATCATGTCGTCGTCGGTCTCGAGCGTTCGTATGTACTCCGCGTAGAGCCGTTCCTCGATCTTTGCGTCCGTGCCGAAGAGGATTCGATCCTGGTACTGAATCGCGAACTTACGGCCGCTGTTGGGTACGGAACCGAGCGCCCAGTTCCTGGCGCCCATCTCGACCATCAGATTGGGATAGCGGTCGAGCAACCCCCCGAGGGCCGCCAGGTCATGCGACAAGCTGGCGTAGTGTAGGCCGACGAACTGGGTTCCCGGATGCCTTTCCACGATGGCATCGCGCTGGCGCATCAACTCCTGGTGGGTATTCCGCGGCGTTCCCGAGTAGTCCGGGCCGCCAAAGTACCATTCCGGCCGATTCCACAGAATGACGTAGTTCTCGTTTCTCTCATCCCAGGGCTTGAAGAACGAGATCGGGTCGGCCGTGTGGATCAGAACGGGAATGTTAAGCTCGCCGCATTTGGCCCAGATTGGATCGAGCCGGCGGTCGTCGACTGGAACGAATCGGCCGGAGCCATCCTTGAGGTAAAGACCCAGGATTTTCAAGATCTTCAGGCAGCGGGCACCCATCCGATGGGCTTGTTCCAGATTGCGGACAGCCTGGTCCGCGAAATCCGGCTCGTCGATTTTGCTCCAGTCCGGCAGCGCGCAGGTCACGAAGCGGCCGGGATAACGGTCGACTGCCTCGATGCTCCGGCGCAGGGGTTCCCCCCACCCGCCGGTCAAGTTGACTGCCGTCTGGACGTTCATCCGGTCCATGACCTCGACGCTGTGCTTCAACTCGGCCTCGTCGGTGGGAAGCGTGGGCCAGGACACATGCTGGTGCACGTCGATAATCGGATACCGAGCCCCGGTAATCGGGGTGACGGGAACCACGGCGTTGGTCTCCGGCCTCCACTCGCGCAACCGGAGATCGTGTTCCGCCTTCATCCTTTCCACCCAGCGTTTCGCCTCGTTTTCGGCCTGCGCCAGGGCCGAATCAACTGCCATCGCGGTCGTGGTGGTGACAAGGAACAGGAAAACAAGCTTCATTGAAGCCCTCCGTGGGCCCGGGACCATAGGCGTTGGAGACATGGGACTACTCTATTTCGATGACACATGAACTTTCTGAAAAGCTCCGATTCGGAGGAACGCGCGCTTCTTCCATCAATTCTGGGAAACGCAACGAAAGCTTCCGGCATCGTTCTGGCTCCCTTTGCCCGTATATCGTGCAACCATTGGATAGGCGCATATCGGCCGGGTGAGGACAACCTTCCCTTTCTCGAGACGGCTTGCCGTCACCTGCTTCGGCTCGATCCCCGCTTCCACCCAATCGATCAGGGTCGTCATGAGGTCGAAATGGTCCGCGTGGCTACCCCCGCCGCAGTGAAACATTCCAGGCACCATGAAGAGCCGGGCCGCTGCCCGCAACCCCGGCATAGATTCGTACAGGTTGTCGAAGTACTCTGCTGTCTTCAAGGGACTGGGCCCTGTATCCGACCAGCCGTGATACGCGATCAACTTTCCCCCACTCTCTGACAGGGGGACCAGATCCGGCTCCGTGACTCCCAGGTTCGCAGTCGAGAAGGCAAGCTTGCCGTGGTCGCGCTCGATGTCGAAATCACGCCACGTCCGCATCGCATCGTCCACCTCGTATGCCAGATTGGCGAGCCAGAAGTCGAGGCGCTCCTCGAGTAGCACCGGTATCCCGTCCGTTGCAGCTCGGCCCAACTGAATGAGCCGGGGCTCCCATCCGGAAATCATAGGGCCTGGAAAACCGTTGTGTGGCTTCCCAATGATCTCCGCACCCACGGGAATACCCGGGTGGCGTGGCTTTCCGTTGATGGAGACAGAACCGTATAGCATCTCGAGGCCATCGAGCTGGCTTTCCGTGAAGCATCGCGCTCCCGGGGTATCGCCCAGACAGCGGGGCAGATCCTGATGGGGATCGAAAGTGCAACGTCGTGGATCCTCGATCACCCCGTCTTCGAGACCGTCGATCCCGTCGCACTTGGCGTAAACCGCATTCCCGAGAATCTCGAGCCGTTCCGGGGTGATCTGGATCTTCTGCAGCGCCGAGACGACCTGGCGAAGCATCAAAAACCAGCCTGTGCTGTCAAACGGCGCCGATCCGGCAAGGATTCCATCGAAGGCCTCAGGAAAACGGTGCGCAAGGACAAATCCCTCGCGCCCGCCGTTGGAACAGCCGTCAAAATAGGAGCGCCGTGGCGGGCGATCGTAGTAGGCCTCAATGAGGCGCCTGGCCGTGTCGCCGGTCAGATGCAGGGAGCGAAAGCCGAAATCCACCTCCTTGGCGAGGTTCCGGTAAGCAAAGCTGGTCCCCGGCTCGGCTCGCTGGTCGTGGCCCCTGTCCGAATAAGCCGCGACGAAACCGTTCGCCACCGCTCGCTCCTGCCATTGAAGAAACTGCGGCGAATCCGGATGCTGTCCGCCCCAGCCTCCGCTGCCGATCATGTAGAGTCGCTCGTTCCACAGGTTCGGCAGGTTGACCTGAAAGCGGATCTCCGGAGCGATCAGGCCGAACACGCGGCAATGCGCCGGTACTTCGTTCCGTGCCGGTATCGTGCGGGCGGAGATGACCGCGAAATCATAGTTCGTAAGCGACAATAGCTTGCGGCAGGGCATGACTGGCTTGGCGGTCGCTTCCGTGTATCGCGCTCGGGCTCCCTCCGCATCAACGAAACTCGTAGTTATCTGAGCCAGAACCGGGCTTGCCGTGGTCCAAAGCATCACGAAAAACACGACGGCCGCTCCCCATCTCCACTTTCGGCGCCCGATAAAGTTCATGTGCGGCCTCCCCCGGCCTGTCGGATTGTTGCTGGTTTGTCGATTGTATATTCTTTTGAGATTCACTGGAGTTTGATAGCTTATGGCAATGAGCAAACGAAAAAACGAGATCGCCACTTTCCTCGTGCTGTTGATCGCACTGCCGACCGCCTACGGTCAAAGAAAAGACAAGGCCGGAAGCCAAGACCACCCGGTGATCAGTCGATATCCAGGCTCGTCGATTGCGAATTATGAGCAGACCGAATTCGACCAGTACAACCTCGTCCTGGGGGTTGATAAAACGGGCGCACCAGATGACGTCAAGGCACTCGAGGGAAAGGTTACACGCATTCATTACCGAAATCCCAAGGGCCGATCCACCCTAGAAATCTTCCGCAACTTCGAGCAAGCGGTTCAGAAATCCGGCGCGGAGATTCTTTTTAGCTGCGCCAGGGATGAATGCGGTTACCCCATTCGTTGGACTCCTGTCAACGGTGTACGATCGTCAGGGGCCCTCAAGGAGCAAAGATATCTGGCCAGCCATGGCAAGACGAACGACACCGAGATTTACATCTCTATTTACGTTGGATCTCAGTCGACGCGACTGGATGTCGTCGAAATCGAGGCCATGGAAGAAGGTCTGATCACGGTCAACGCCGAAATGCTCGCCACCGGCATCGATCGCGACGGCCACATTGCAGTCTATGCCATCTACTTCGACACCGGCAAGGCCAACCTGAAGGCGGAGTCCGATCCGGCATTATTGGAAATCGCCACGCTGCTAAAGCAGCGCGCCAACCTCAATCTGCACGTCGTCGGCCACACCGACAGCACGGGGGGGTTCGATTTCAATATGAACCTTTCCCTAGAGCGAGCGAAGGCCGTGGCAGATGCGCTTGTGAGTCAGCACGGCATCGCCGGCGAACGACTGCGAGCCCACGGTGTCGGGCCTCTCTCTCCTGTTGCGACTAACGGAACCGATGACGGCCGCGCCGAGAATCGGCGCGTGGATCTGGTAGCACAATGAGAGCTATCAGCTAACTAAGACGTTGCATCTCCTCGCTTGGACATACAAGTGCCGAATAGGCAATTCTTATACTGGGAGAAAATTGCGCCAGTTCTTTGTATTAGCCAAACCGTGGCCGGTAGGCGCGGAAATATTTTCCGCATAACGAAGCTGATGGCTGATCGCTGAACGCTACTTCGTAGCTGCTGGGGCTTGGGGAACGGGAAAGACCCTTGTGTTGTATTCGCGCCGGTAGCGGCGATGGGGCTCGTCGTCCGGGTACTTCTCCGTGTTCGGATAGGGAAATTTCGACATGCTCTGGAAGGGTAGCGGGCCCATGACTTCTGGATAGAGTGAATTCAAGTCCATGTCCTTGCCAAAGCCAACCGCGTAGAGCAGGTAGTCGCGCACCCATCCTTGCTTCAGGGGCGGCGCACGACCGGCGTCGAACTCTAGTGAGATCTCGTCTCCATGGCGTGTGATCACGTACATATCGTCTTTCGATTCGAGCAGCTCCAAAACGTCACCGAACCGCGTGTAGGCGCCCGCATGTGTGCCCCAGAGGTCCGAATCTGACATGCGACTGTAATCGTAGATCCAGGGTTTCCTTCCGTCTGGCGTGTAGTAGGTTGGGTATCCTCGGAAATGCAGATCGGCGGTCAAAGGTCCCAACCTGGTGACCCGGAGATCTCCGGCCCTTGAAGTCCCTACCTGCACCCGGTCCCAATAGATCTTCATGTTCGTCACGATCCGGATACGCGTGTCGCTTGCGAACCATTGGGGAGCCAATGCCACCGTCATGGTCTTCGGAAGTCCCGCGGGAAAACCCATCGAAGGAAGCACGGTGCGCCAGTTTCCCTCGGCGTCGATCGTCTGGAGATAGGGAGGAATCAAACGGGCTCCCGCCTGACTGGCCGCCAGATTCGAGGACGAATCCGCGTAGTCGATCCAGGCATCCAGCAATAAAACCGGTCTTTCGGCATCCCGATCTCCGTGCGCAGGCAGACCTCCCAGATCTATGGTTACGCTATGGGTCTCCGCGTACCCTTTGAATGGAAGAGACCGGAAGTGATCGGGGTACCTCCGGTCCTTGAGCTCGATCAGATCAAGAATATCTTTTCCGTGATGATCGTAGGCGGCGACCGGCGGCCGGGCATCCGGGATCGCGAAAATCTGAAACTCTGGATAAGGGGGCGCCGGCATGAGCCGCTCGGCAGGATAAATTTCCGTTTCGCCGGGATGATCGATCAGCAAGAGTTGGGCCTGATCGAACATGATGATTTCTTCCAATTGATTGTTCAGATTCAGCCGGTAGCTGCCATCGCTCGGGACGAGCTGATGAGGCTCGATACGCACGTACTCGTCCGTGTCCGGAAAACCATATTGCCCGGGCGCCTGGAGGTATCCAATGGCGCCTCCGCCAAGAAAATCCGTCACGAATTCGAAAGCGCTTCCGTTCCACGTATACAGCAGGGGACAGGAGGTTCCCTTTCGATCCAGTTCCTTGACGCGCACGATCGCGTCCCCCGCAACGTTCACTTCACTCTGCAGGATTCCACTCGGCCACCGGACCGTCACCGTATCGGCCTTGTCCGCCGCCCCCAGGCCAATCCAGATCGTGGGACTGTCCTGAGACAAATGGCCGTTGTGCCCCGCCAGCTCGAACTTTTGATAGAGAGCGCCGGCCCGCACTTCCACTTTGGCGCCCCAGCCCCGCTTGTTGCTCCGCAATCCCTCGAGCTCGATCCCCAGCCAGTGACCCGGTCCCTCGATTTGGTTCTCCAATAGCACTGGGCCGGAATCGAGGCGAAAATGCACAAGATCTGGACGGCCGTCTCCCGTCAGATCGGCCGTCGCCGCCCCGATCGCGCCTCCACCCGGGAACCGACCAGCGAAGACAAATCGTCCATCACCGGCGTTTTCCCACAGGCCGCCTGTCGTTTTCTCCGATTTCCCAATCAAATATAAATCCAGGTCCCCGTCACGGTCGGCATCGAAGACACCGGACTCCACGATCCCGGTGCCGCGCGAGAATTCCAGCAGATCGGGGGATCGCATATCCTGGACGAAGCTTCCGTCTCCCTGGTTGACCCAAAGGGCGGCCCCGTTTCGTCCCGAGAAGACGAGATCCATGAAGCCGTCTCGCGTAAAGTCCGCAATGGTCAAGACCTGGTAGGGCTCGCGAACACCGTCCAGCAGGTCGGCCGAGATGTCCGAGAATCGGTCGCTGCGCTCGTTGGTCCAGACTCGAGGCGCCGTATCCTCGTTCAAGACGACCAGATCGACATCCCGATCGTTGTCCAAATCCGAGGGCACCATGGCGATACTCCGGTGCGCTCCACCGGTGACGCCGAGCTCTTCCGCTCGTTCCGTGAACGACCCGTTTCCGTTGTTCCGAAACATGCGGTTGGGTTCGCCCGGGAAAGAGGAGGGGAAAAGGATCTCTTCTCCAGCAGGCAACGTCGAAACATCCGCATAGTGACAAACGTAAAGGTCGAGGTCACCGTCGTGATCGTAGTCGACAAACGTGGCGGAAATAGGGAAACCGTCGTCTTGCGCACCGGTCTGCTCCGTCACGTTCTCGAACCTGCCGTTTGCCAGATTGCGATAGAGACGGTTGCCACCGGGTCCGACCAGATAGAGATCGGGCCAACCGTCATTGTCGAAGTCCCCAATCGCCGTGCTCAGATGGGTCCCGGAATTCTCGACACCGCTGTCTGCCGTCGCGTCATGGAAACTTCCGCTCCCGTCGTTGAGCAGAATCCGAGTCCGCCACGCATTCACGCGGCGGTCAAAGCGAGTGAGCACCGCATCGGTGTCGCGATCTCGATCCAAATCCGATAGGGCGACGCCCCCACCGAGACCCTCGAGGAGCGGGCCTGCCACCATGTCCGCGCTCCAATCCGATGCGAGCATCTTTATGGGAAGAACGAGGACTTCCCGCTCCACACGGTCCCTGGATAGGGTATCGATCTGCACGCTCCTGAAAGGCGCCACCGTCTCCGGAGGTTGCGAAGAGATTTCCGACGGCGGAACGATGAGCCGATAGTTTCGCGTCAACGCGTAGGGTCCCATTTGCCCATACTGCTGGCCCATGCTCGTGGTACCTTCGGGGTCGGCGCTTCGTAATTCCTGAAATCGTAGCAGGAGTTGCTGCCCTTCTTCACGGCGCTGCGCCCTCATCAAGAGCGTCGCCAAGTTGTAGACCGCGGAGGTGTTTCGCGGGCTCAGTTGCAGGCACTTCCGGAGCGATGCCTCTGCCTGCTGGTTGCGTCCTAGTCGTGCCGCCACGACGCCGAGCTGGTAAAAGGCGGTCGCATCTGCGGGGTCCATTTCCGTCACGCTCTTGAAGTAATCCGCCGCCTTCTCGTTTTTCCCCGTCTGTTTGAGCACCAAGCCCAAACCATAGTCGACGTAGGGATCGAGTTTTGTCTTCCTTGCCTCTTGCAGGTGTTTCTGAGCTTTTTCGTATTCCTGTTGATAGAAGTACGCCATAGCCAGGTTGACTCGAGCCACATGAAAGCGAGCCTCGGTTTCCAGTGCCCTCTGAAAGGCCGCCGCGGCATCACCGAAACGATACTGATTCATGTAACCGACGCCGGTATTGTTGCGCTCGGCCGCCGCCGGGTTGATATTCGGACTGGATGTGCTCTCTTGCGCGAAAGAGACAACCCAGGGGAGAGAGGGCGACACTTGCATCATGAATGGGATTACTGCAACCAGAAGTACCGCTGCGGCGAGATACTTGACCATACGGAATTATAGCTTGGTTTTCATCGAGAGGAACGAGCAGATTCATGCGGCCTTAGGGACCCAGGGATTTATCCCTGGGTCCAATCCGTTGACACCGCACGGGAGGTCTGATATCAAAGCTCACATCTTTGGGGTCTCTATCCATGTCCGCTGCTTCCGGTCCAGCTACTGCGCCTGCGGTAGAAACACAGGCCTACGAAAACCTCCAGATAATCGCGCACGAGAAGACACATCACCGAGTCATTCAAACCTTCTCGAAGTTTCCCGCGCGGGGGAAACTCCTCGAAATCCCAGCCGGGGAAGGAGCTCTGGCCTGGCAGCTGCAAAAACTCGGTTATCAGGTGACGGCGGGAGATCTAGACCCACGGTTTTTCAAGGTCTCGCCCATTCCTTGTATCGAGTTGGATTTGAACAAGCGGTTTCCAATACCGAACGCCTCTTTTGACTTTATCAGCTGCATCGAAGGAATTGAGCATCTCGAGGATCAGTTTCAGTTCGTCAGGGAATGCCATCGGGTACTCAAACCCGGTGGCTATCTGGTGCTCTCGACCCCCAACATTCTGAACCTGGCCTCGCGCTTGAAATACCTTCTGTCAGGCTTTTATTCCCTGGTTCCGCGCCCGATCAACGAGTTTAGTCAGGTCCCGGTCTTCGATCACATCAGCCCCGTGACCTACTACCAGCTCCGATATATGCTGCACACCCAGGGATTTGCAATCACGCAGATTCAGACGGATTTTTTCCGACGGAGCTCGGCCGGGCTCTACTTCCTCCGCCCCTTGGCTTCCCTCTATACGAAACGCACGATGCGAAAGGAATCCGACCCCCAGCAAAGAAAAGCAAATCGCGAAATCCGCCGGATTCTGACTTCACCCACAATTTTGCTGGGCCGAACCTTGATCCTCGTGGCCCAGAAAAAGAAGAGCCATACGGTCCGAACGATTCAGGCCTCGGAAGTCTAGCTCAGGGTACTTATCTACCTTTGAAATCTGGCTTCCGCTTCTCGATGAAGGCGCGGACCCCTTCCTCCTTGTCTTCGCTCGCAAAGCAGAGCGCAAACAAATCGGCTTCGGAGTCCAGACCCGAATCGGAACCCATCCTCGAGGCGTTCTTGACCGCTTGCTTCGCCATGGCCAGGGCCACGGGACTCATGGCCGCGATTTTGTTGGCAAGCTCCATGGTCTTCGATTCCAGATCCTCTGGCGGCACGGCGTATTCGATCAAGCCGAATCGTAGCGCCTCCTCCGCAGAAATCATGTCCCCCGTAAGGATCAGTTCCATGGCCCGCCCTTCACCGACGAGACGCGGAAGGCGCTGGGTCCCCCCTCCGCCGGGAATGATGCCGAGCTTGATTTCCGGCTGACCGATCTTGGCGTTCGTCGACGCGACCCGGATATCGCAGGCCATGGCGATCTCGCATCCACCTCCGAGCGCGTATCCGTTGATCATGGCAATAACTGGCTTGGGACACTCCTCGATCCCTTGGAAGGCCCGCGTGCTCTTCATGACCTCGCGTTGCTGGTTGGCCGTTTTGCCGGCAAACTCGTTGATGTCGGCTCCGGCGATAAAGGCCTTCTCGCCAGCGCCCGTCATAACGATGACTCGGACCTCCGAATCGTTGGTCAGCTCATGGAAGGCCTCCACGATTTCGCGGCGCGTCGTGACGTTCAGAGCGTTCAGCTTATCGGGCCGGTTGACCGTAATGACCGCCACTCGGGCCCGTCTTTCAATGATCAGGGTTTCAAAGGACATGCGTCACTCTCCTGTTGCAGGGGTATCCGGGATTAGGTCCAAATGATAGCCACCCACAGCTCAAACGCCAGCTTATTTCCCGTCGGAAGTGGGATTGTTCAAGGAGTCAGTTCCCATACCTGATAGGAACCACAGTGCCTCACCAACGTAGCTCCGTCATCGGCCACCACAGCTGCTAAGCACTCGAGCTCTTCCGCCGGGCGTTGGGAAAAAGTCTGATTGTTTATCCAGAACCGGACTCCGTAGTGCCGGAGAAACGTGATGAACTCATCCGGCTGGACCCCCACCGGAAGGAGCAGACAGGACCGCCGGGTGAGGTAGTTCAGCAGGAACGGATTCTCGAGGCACACGACATCACCGCGGGACACGTTCTGCTCGATCCAACCCGCCAGCTGCGGTACGTCCGGGTTATTCCATGCTGGATTGGGATTGGCGTAGAACCTCTCCCCCCATCCAGTCCGTTGCTGGATCGTGACGTTCGCGGAAGCGACATTTGCCATTAACAGAGGGAGACCGGCAAACATCACTCCCCGGCCCATATATTTTTGCCAGGTGAGCCGGGCTCGCTCCGTCCAGCGCTGGGTCTCCAGCAAACAGAGCGGAATCAGAAACGGGGTCACCGAAATCAGGTAGCGTTCGCGGTCCAGTGCGGACCATGCAAGACAGTAGCCTGCGAAGAACAGCAGGGCGGTCAGCACGAGTTGGCGCCGCCCCCACGGTACGTTCTTGTCGAAGCCGCTTCGCACAACGACAGGCAAGGCAAGCGCCAGCAGGAATAGATTCTTCCAGCCCACGAGTTTGGCGAAGTAGTTGACGGCATTCGTCACTACTCTTTCCGCGATCTGTAGCCCATGAGTCGCCCAGAACTCGGGGAGGCTTGCAGAACTCTGGGATTCCCATCGGTACAATTCACCAGAGCTCAAAGCCTGAAGATGGTGTCCTGAGGGAAGAAACACCCGGCCGTACTGCAAATACGAAGCCAGGGCAAAAAGCAACAGGGGTGCCAGAACGGAGGCCCAAAAGGCCGCCGGGACCCATCCCCTTCGAACGTCTCGCCACAACGATACCAAGATGAGAACTGCCACCCAGCCATATTCCGGCCTTGTCAAAACAGCCATGGCCGAGACCAGGCCTTCAACGGCGGCGCCCGCAGCCCCCCAGCGGATATGCAGCTGCAGGCTCACGAGCAGGAGCCCGAGAAGGAGCCAAAACAAAGCGAACTGTTCCGACCACGGAAAAATGGAACAGAGAAACATCGGCTCTGAAAGGCCCACGAGCAGAATTGCGTAGAGCCAAAGAAACGGGGGCAACAAGGGCCGAAGAATCAGGGCCAGCAGGACCATGTTGACCGAAAAAAGCAAAAGGTTGAACCATCGAAAAACCTCTTCGTTGTTCACCCACCAATAGAGACTCCCCATCGCCAGCGGAAAGAGCGGGCTTCGCAGACTGATCGCAGGATACGGCATCGTGAGACCGTCCCCGGTGAAGTAGCTCCGGATCTTGAGGGTCATTCCTTCACCCCCCGCAAAATTCTTGGCAACGTCCACGTATTCCGTGGCATCGGGGCTGAGGTTTGCAGTACCCGTCAATGCCGGCAGACGGATCAAGATCAGAAAGACCAGAACCGAGACAAACGCGAGGGTCGGTCTTTCTTTCATCAGGCGAGCCCCGATCTGCACGGCTGGCGGGTCTGAGGTTTGTAATCTGTGATTTGGAGTTTCAAGGGCGTAGCCCTTGCCTTAAGTCTTACCGGCGCTGTCGGCTTTGCCCTTCGAATCGATTTCTTCTTCGAGTGCCACAAAGAACTGGCGAACCAAAGTGGTGGCAATTCCATTGAGCATGCGCTGGCCGACAGAGGCGACCAGCCCACCCACCTGGATATCGGCGGCATACTGCAGGTCCGTTGGAGGCCCGCCCTTGTCGAGCTTTACCTTGGCGGTCCCCTTGACGAATCCCGGACTCCCACTTCCCTCCATGCTGATGTGGAAGGAATCTGTGGGATTCAAGTTGGAAAGGGTCAGCAATCCGGAGTAGGATCCTTTGATGGACGCGATCCCCACCTTCAGCACCGCCCGGAAGGTATTCTCGCCTGTAGGTTCTAGCTCTTCACATCCTGGCAAGCAGCGGGCAAGGACCTCAGGATCCATCAGAGTTGCCCACAATTCATCCTGACTCAGCTGCATTTCGCGAACCCCTTCGATCTTCAAACTGATCTCCTCATCTGGGTGCTTGTTTGCAAATCTCCCGCGGGATGGCCTTCGGCGGGGGAACAAGGCACCATGGGCGATGGCGGCCTGAGGCGGGCGGTACTCCGCCTAGCTTTCTCCCCGCGCTACGGCCGCTGCGGCAGCTACACTACGACGAGTGTAGACGGCGGCAAGCTCCTGGCGATACTCCGCCGACGCATGAATGTCCGACAATGCATCCACCCCTCTTGCGACGGAAGCGCAGGCCGAGCTCAATGTCTGCTCATCCAGGGAGGACCCTTGGAGAGCAGCCTCGGCATCCGTGGCTCGAAACGCGGCCGGACCTACGCCCGTGATACCGATGCGGACGTCGGAACAGGATCCATTCTCGAGAGCCAGAGCTGTAGCTACCCCCACAATCGCGAAACCAGAGGCGGACTGAGGGACTTTGAGATAGGCAGATCCATTGCCGCAGTTCGAATCACGTATCCGGACCTCCGAAAGAACTTCGTTCGGTTGCAGCGCCGATTCGAGCATTCCAACGAAAAAATCACTGGCGCTTATCTCCCGCATTCCTCCCGGGCCGACGACCGTCATTCGACCATCCAACGCCACAATGGCAGCCGGCAGGTCCGAAGCGGGATCCGCATGCGCGAGTCCTCCGCCAATCGTTCCCCTGTTCCTCACCTGGATGTCTCCGACCTGAGACGCCGTTTGACAAACAAGAGGGCATCGTCTCTTCAAGAGCGCGGAACTTTCAATCATGTGATACGTACTCAACCCCCCAATCACGACGTCCCTGCCTTCGGACCGGATGTCTTTCAGCTCCGGTATGCGGCCGACGTCAACCAGGACGGTCGGCGCGGCCAAACGCAGCTTCATCAAGGGTATCAAGCTGTGCCCTCCGGACAGTACTTTCGCATCGGGACCAGACTGCTCCAGCAGCTTTACCGCCTCGTCCAGGGTTTTGGCCACCACATATTCGAATTTTGACGGAATCATGCGCCCCTCCCTTCACGAATGATGCGCCAGGTTTTCTCTGGTTTGACCGGCATGTCGATATGCTGCACACCATACGGAGCCAGAGCGTCCACCACGGCATTTACCACTGCGGGCGTGGCGCCAATCGTGCCGGCTTCCCCGACTCCTTTGACACCCAGCGGATTCACCTTCGTCGGGGTTACGGTTCGGTCGGTGTCGAAGTGAGGCAGGAAGTTGGCTTTCGGCACCGCGTAATCCATCAAGCTGCCGGTGAGCAGTTGGCCGTTCTCGTCATAGACGACTTCTTCCCAAAGAGCCTGCCCCATTGCTTGGGCAATCCCTCCATGAACCTGTCCATCCACCAACATCGGATTGATTACCTTCCCGCAATCATCCACGGCAATGTAACGCAGCCAGTGGATTTCGCCAGTCTCGGCGTCTACCTCGACGACGGCGACGTGTGCTCCAAAGGGAAACGTAAAGTTCGACGGCTCGAAGAACTTCGTCGATTCCAGACCTGGAGTTTCCCCCTTGGGTAGTACTTTCGCTGTATAGGTAGCCAGGGCGATCTCTTGGAGCGTCGTTGCCACTTCAGGCCTCCCCTTGACGCTGTAGTTGGCGCCCTTCACGACGATCTCCGAAGGTTTCACTTCCAGCAACGACGCCGCGAACTTCTTCGCTTTCTTGCGGATCTCTTCGATACAGAGATATATCGCCGTCCCTCCCACGGCCGTCGCCCGGCTCCCGAAGGTTCCGATACCGTACTGCACAATGGCTGTGTCTCCGTGGGTCACGACGACGTCGTCGATACGGACACCGAGCCGGTCATGGGCGATCTGGGCAAAAGACGTTTCCTGCCCTTGACCATGAGGAGACACTCCAGTGAGGATCGTTACCTTTCCGGTAGGCGTGATGCGAACCGTGGCCGATTCCCAGCCGCCGGCCGGCATCGCCGACGACGGCCCAAGGGCACAAATTTCGACGTAGGTTGAAAGACCGATCCCGAGATAGCGGCCCTGCTTGCGTTTCTCCGCCTGTTCCTTGCGGAGCTCTTCGTACCCCGCCTTCTTCAGGGCCAAATCGAAGGCCTTCTTGTAGTTGCCGCTATCGTATTCGAGCCCTGTGGCGGTCGAAAAAGGAAACTCATCTGGCTCGGCGAGGTTTTTCTTTCGAACGTCTACAGGGTCCATTTTCAGCTCTTGCGCGACGCGATCCATCATTCGCTCCAGCAGATAGGTCGCTTCGGGCCGACCGGCGCCACGGTAGGCGTCTGTCGCCATCTTGTTGGTAAAGACTCCCTCCAGGTCCATTCGAATCGCGGGAATCCGATAGGGGCCCGACAGCATGAGTCCTGTCAGAGTCGGAATCGCGGGCGTCAGAAGCTGATGATACGCACCCATATCAGCGATAAGGCGGCATCGCAACCCAAGCAGGGTTCCATCGTTTTTGACCGCGACATCGACGTAGTTGACCTGAGCGCGCCCCTGAATGGTGCCCGCGATGTTTTCGCGCCGCGTCTCCGCCCATTTGACCGGTGTGCCCAGCTCGCGCGCCAAAAATGCGAGCAGAGCTTCCTCTCGGTACACGTTCAGCTTGCAACCGAACCCCCCGCCGACTTCCGGGGTGATGACCCGCACCTTGTTCTCGGGCACCTGGACCATCAGGGCCACCTGGGTGCGCATCAGATGGGGAATCTGTGTGGACGACCACAGGGTAATGGACTCTTCCCCGGGGTTGTATTGAGCAGCCACGGCGCGGCATTCCATGGAGATCGGCGCCAGTCGCTGGTTGACGATTTTCTGGCTCACGATCTTGTCGGCCTTGGAAAACGCTTCGTCGATATCACTTCCCCCGACCTGCTCGAAGGTATAGGCCGAGTTGTTCTCGAATTCTGGATGCACCTTGGCAGAATCGGGCTCCAGCGCTTTTTCGGTATCCACAACGGCCGGCAGAGATTCGTAGTCGATCTCGACGAGAGCTGCGGCGTCACTCGCTACATAGCGGTCGGTGGCCACGATGGCCGCCACTGGTTCGCCGACGTATCGCACCGCATCGACTGCCAGAACGGGGTGAAACGGAACTTTGAGGCCCGGCATGTCCGCCGCGCAGGGAACGGAACCAATTCGATGAGATACGTCTTTGCCCGTGTAGACAGCAACCACTCCAGACGTGGCTTTTGCCGCCTCGGTGCGGACCGATCGAAGGTTGGCATTAGCGTGGATACTGCGTGCAAATCCCACATACAACATGCCTGGAAGTTGAATGTCGTCCGTATATGTTCCGGCGCCGGTAATGAGACGGGGGTCTTCCGTCCGCTTGATGGGGGCACCGATTGCTTTGGATCTTCTGGCCATGGGTCCCTCCTAGCGGGCTGCAGCCCGCGCCTGTTTACGCAATTTACCGGCAGCCGACTGGATGCTGTTGACGATGTGTTGGTATCCGGTACACCGGCACAGATTCCCCTCGAGCGCGTGCCTGATTTCCTCTTCACTGGGCCTCTTGTTGCGACTCAGCAAATCACAACCGGTCATGATCATCCCCGGGGTGCAAAAGCCGCACTGTAGTCCGTGCTCTTCCCAGAACCCGTCCTGGAGCGCATGAAGCTCCCCATCCTGAGCCAACCCTTCGATGGTCGTGATCTCACAACCGTCGGCTTGAACTGCAAGGATGGTGCAGGCCTTCACGGCCTCCCCGTTGACAAGGACCGTGCAGGCACCGCATATACTGGTCTCACAACCAACGTGAGTGCCCGTCAGGCCGAGGGCTTCGCGTAGGTAGTGCACCAGGAGCACGCGTGGCTCGACGGTGCCCTCATGATCCTTTCCATTGATTTTGAAGTGCAGGTTGAATCCCACGTCCCGTACCTCCCCGATTAAGCTTTGGTCAGACGACCGTCGTTGGACTCAAGGTTCGGCTCGATCGGAAAAGAGACGCCCAGGCATCTCGCAGCAGTCCAAAAATGAGTCTTTGTTAGAGGGCTCAAGCTATCACAACCTGTCGCGGTTGCAAGAGGAAAAGACTTTGGGAATATCAAACCCGCTTTTCCTTCCATAGACCCCGTCGAAAAATCAGGATCCCAACAACCGCAATGGTTGAGAACGCGATCATGATGGACAAGAATACGCCGCGCGGCCCAAAGCCCAGGAGCTGGGCTAGAGCATAGGCGAGTGGTATTTCCCACAACCAGAAGCAGACCAAATTGATGATGGTCGGCGTGAACGTGTCGCCCGCCCCATTGAATGCCTGAACTACGACCATACCGTAGCCATAGAATAAAAACCCACAACTGACGATGCGAAGGCAATCGACAGCGTAAGCAAGAACCTCCGCATCGCTGGTAAATAGAATAACCACACTCCGCGCGAAGAGAATGAACAACACACCGACTGTGCCCAGAAACACCATATTGTAGAACCCTGCAATCCAGACGGCGCGTTCGCCACGATCCGGCTTCCCAGCCCCTAGACTTTGCCCCACCATCGTGGCGGCCGAGTTGCTCATTCCCCAGGACGGCAACAACGCGAAGATGATGATTCGGATCCCGATGGTGTAGCCGGCCACGGCGACGCTTCCGAAGGTCGTCAGGATTCGGATCAAAGCCAGCCAGCTGGCCGTTCCCACCATGACCTGAAGCATTCCGCTGAAAGCCAGGCGTAGGAGCCGGGTGATCATCTCGGCCCGGACCCCGAGATGGCCTCGTCGGATCTGGATCCGCCCCGGTCCTCTGAACAGGGACCAGAGTTGCAGGAGCACCCCGATTCCACGGCCGATGTTGGTCGCCACCGCCGCCCCGGTCACGCCCAGCTCCGGGAACGGACCCAGGCCGAAAATAAGACAAGGGTCCAGAACGATGTTTACAGTGTTGGCCACCCAAAGCACCCGCATGGCGATTGCCGCATCCCCCGCGCCGCGAAAAACCGCGTTGATAAGAAATAGGAGCATGATGGTGACGTTGCCGCCGAACATCATCCGGGTGTAGCCGGAACCGGTCTCAATCACGGAATCGGAAGCTCCCATCGCCTGCAAGAGATCCGGGGCGCACAACGCACCCACCAGGCCGATGAGGGTGGACAGCGAGACGCCGATGAAGATTGCTTGAACCGCGGTCGAGGCCGCTTTATCCGGATTCCCTTCGCCTATACGTCGCGCGACCGTGGCGGTGGCGGCGATACTCAGCCCCATGGCAACGGCGAACAGGAGCACGATCATCGACTCCGTGATTCCTACGGCTGCAACCGCATCGGCTCCGAGTTTCGAGACAAAGAAGATGTCCACCACCGCAAACAGCGATTCCATGGCCATTTCCATCACCATGGGAATGGCTAGCAGCAAGACAGCTCGTCCGATACTCCCTTCAGTGTAGTCGTACCGGGACCCCCGCAGAGCGTGCAGAATCGACGGCCACAGGGCCACGGGAGCATCCGGATCACGATCGTGGGAAGCTTGAAGTTCGTCGGGCATGTTTGAGCTTTCAGCGCTGACTGGCTCTTTGCACCTTGGCACCTTGGGGACAAACCCCGGTCTTCATTGGGTCTCACCCATTTGAACCATTGGTGAGCATACACTTTTTAGCAGGCAGCTCTTAGGAAACAGCTCGCGGATCTAGTTATATATGTATCATTTAACGAAACTGCAAAAATCGTATTGTGCTGGTCGACTGGGCTGTTTCCGTTCCACGTGACCAGCGCGGCTCGCGCTGGTCGGACGCTGAAGGCTGATCGCTCCCTCCCCTTCCAATTCCGACTTCATTCGTGGACAATAAAGACTATGAACGGTGCCGGTTTTGCGGAGGTTCTCCAGACGGCTGCCTCTCCATCAGTAGCTGACGGGATCTCGAAGAAAATCGACCGGCGCTCTGTCGAAGCCGGAAGAGTCGTCGGCTGGATTACGACCTTGCTCTTGACAGGCCTGCTTTCATTTCTCTTCTTGCTCTTGTACTGGACGCAGCGGTCGCCCGATTGGGTGTACTGGAGCATCGGAATTGGCAGCTCCGTGATCGTGATCGGCGCCGCGGCCGTGGCACACCTGGGACCCGAGTTGCGTTTCCAGGCCATGTCCTATCGAGTGGACTCACAAGGGATCGAAATCCGCGACGGCATTTTGTGGCGCCGAAACATCGCCATCCCTCGGTCGCGAATTCAACATACGGACGTGTCGCAGGGTCCGATCGAACGCCTGTTTGGTCTGGCGACCCTGATCATCCACACAGCTGGGACCCATCAAGCTTCCGTCGGGTTGGTAGGCCTGGATCGTCAAACCGCCCTGCGGATCCGCGACTACCTGGTGGCGGAGGGGACCCGCAATGCCGTCTGATCCCTCCGCGGAAAGGCTAGAAAAAACTCATCGCCTTCACCCAACATCTCTCTTTTTCAGCATTGCAGCGTCGGTCTGGTCGCTCCTCATCCCCGGGGTTCTCTTCTTTCTATTTGCTCGAGGCACCCGTCAAGACACGGTCCTCATGATCTTATTCTTTCCCGCGCTGCTGCATGCCATCCTCAAGTATGTGTCGCTCCGATACCGGCTCACCCCCGAGGCGCTCATCATCCACGAAGGGATCTTGACCCGGAACACCCGGAACATTCCCTACGATCGCATTCACAATATCGACCTTGTTCAAAACCCGATCCACCGTTTCCTGAAAGTCGCTGAAGTCAGAATAGAGACAGCCAGCGGTGAAGAGCCCGAGGCCGTGCTGCGCGTCCTTTCGGCAGCCACGGTCGAGGAATTGCGGCGCCGCGCCTCATCGGTCGGTCCCCCCGGGAACCTGCCAGCAGGGCACGCCGGAGCGATAACAGAACCATTCGAGGAAACCGCGGTCTTTTCGATGACACTTCCAGGGGTCTTGGCATTCGGCCTGATTGCAAACCGTGGGATCACGCTTCTCTTCGCCGCGGTGTACATACTCTGGGAATTGAATCTGGCGGAGACAATCACGAAGTATTTTCAACGAGAGTTTCCCCGGATCCCCATCTTGATGGAAGCGCTGAGTATTCCTCTCCTCATCGTTGCCGGGATACTCCTGCTCATGGGGCTGTCGATGCTCTGGGCGGTTCTCAAGCTCCACGGCTTCACTCTTCAGCGCGATCAGGATTCCCTGAGGATTAGTTGTGGACTCTTCACCCGTTACACGGCGTCGATCCCGCGTCATCGTATCCAGTTTCTGAATGTGAGAGAGAATCCGATTCAGCGCTGGTTTCAGCGCGTCTCCATCCGAATGCAAACGGCCGGCGGCAGCGCGGGAGACAAAACTGCTGCCAGTAGAGAATGGCTGGTGCCGATGACCCGGACGACGAATCTGAGCCGGATCCTTCGGGAGGTCCAGCCGGAAGTCGATTTTGACCAAACTGAATGGACTCCAGTCGACCCCCGAGCGAAAGGAAGAATCTTTCGCCGAGGGCTTTTCCTGGTGATTGCCATTGCTCTGGCCGCCGTACCTCAGCTCCATTGGTGGTCGGGGTTGCTCGCGCTTGCTCTGAGCCTGATTGCGTACGCCAATGCCGCACTTCAGGTGCGGACTCTCGGTTACGCTCTGACTCCGGCCGCGATTCTTCTGCGCCGAGGTTGGTGGACCCATGAGCGGAGCGCCGTGAGGTTCTCCAAGGTGCAATCGATCTCGATGGTCCGTACTCCGTTCGACCGGCGGCTTCTCATGGCCTCGCTGCGAATCGACACCGCCGGCTCTTCAAACTCGCCAGACCGCTTTAGGATCCCTTATCTGAAGCTCCAGACCGCCATCAGACTGATGGGCAAACTCCGGATCGAAGCTGCTTCTTCCGAATTCAAGTGGTAAGCCGTATGCGCCCCAAAGCTCTTAGCTGACAGCCGAAGCCTGACAGCGCACCGAGTCGTCTCGCTCCGAGAGACGCCATAAAAGGATGACCCCGCTACACTTCGCCCTGAGCCAAAGCTGAAGGCTGATCGCTGACCGCTGACAGCTTAGAGGGTCGCAGACACCTGCGTCACGCAGTGCTACACTGTCGCCCGTGAACGTCTTTCAGATGGCCTCCCTACTCTTGTCGGTGGCGGCGCTCTTCAGCTACTGCAACCATCGTTTCATCAAGCTTCCCACCACCATCGGTTTGATGTTGATCTCGATGGTGCTCTCGCTGTTGCTGATCGGCGGTACCTACGTTGGGCTCCCGCTGGAGACGAGCGTCGAGAATATCGTACGCCGCATCGATTTCAACCAGACCCTGATGCAGGGAATGCTGAGCTTTCTCCTATTTGCAGGCGCTCTGCACATGAACCTCGAGAGCCTCCTGCGGCAAAAATGGACCATTCTCACATTGGCGACGGTGGGAGTGATCGGCTCTACCTTCCTGGTCGCCCTCCTGTTTCATCAGATCTCGACTTGGATTGGGATTACCCTTCCGTGGATCTATTGCCTGGTTTTCGGTGCTCTGATCTCGCCGACCGACCCCATCGCGGTCCTGAGCCTACTGAAACAAGCCAAGGCACCGCTCTCGCTTGAAACCAAGATTGCCGGCGAATCCCTGTTCAACGACGGCGTGGGCGTCGTGGTCTTCCTGGTCATTTACGAAATGCTGGCCGGTGCCCATGACTTCTCGGTGACTCACGTCGGACTATTACTGTTTCAAGAAACTCTGGGTGGGATCGTTCTGGGGCTGCTGCTCGGGTGGGTCACCTTCCGGATGCTCCGAAGCATCGAGAACTATCAGGTGGAAGTACTGCTGACCCTGGCCCTGGTAACGGGCGGCTACGCTTTGGCCGCGGCGCTTCACACCTCCGGCCCTCTGGCGATTGTGGCGGCAGGCCTGATGATCGGAAACCACGGCCGTCGCTTCGCGATGTCGGACAGGACGCGAGAGCATCTCGATACGTTCTGGGAGTTGATGGACGAGATACTCAATGCGGTTTTGTTCGTGCTGATCGGTCTGGAGATTCTGGTCCTCACCTTCAATCAATCCTATCTCCTGGCCGGCCTCCTTGCCATCCCGGTCGTGCTCATGGCGCGCTTCGTGACAGTTGGAAGTGTGGTCGCCGTATTCCGCTTGCGGAGGGAATTCACCCCGAAGGTCGTGAGAATCATGACCTGGGGCGGCTTGCGGGGAGGGATCTCGGTTGCGCTCGCGCTCTCGCTACCCTTGGGCCCCAATCGGGACGTCGTTCTTGCTGTCACCTATTGTATCGTCGCGTTCTCCATCCTGGTTCAAGGGATGACGATGCCGACGCTACTGCGAAAGGCCCTTTCCAGCTAATACGGAATACCGAGCACGGGATGGCGATTTCAAACCACGGTGTAAGGGATGTACACCCATGGGTGTACGGGATGACACACCGGCGTGTCGCATGGGACACGTCGCCGATTACCAATACGGGGGGCTGAGACGATCGGCCTTGTTGCCAATCCCGTGACCGGCGCCTTGTGACGCGCATCCCGGGGCGCCTATCCTGCATCCCTTATTGCTGGCACGCATATTGCTACTATTGGCGCGGTCGCATTGCCCACCAGGGCCCAGGGAGGCTGAAGCATGGTAAAACGTTTCGCTCTCATTACTGTTCTACTCTTTGCATCGGACGAAATCCGCGCCATTCCGCCACCACAGCAGGCCACAATCGTCGATTTTTCACCTCGGGGTACGGTCAAGAAGGTACGCCAGGTTCGCGTGCGCTTTTCCGAACCCATGATCGCGTTTGGAGATCCTCAGGCGCAATCACCCTTCCGTGTAGACCCGCCGGAGGAGGGCAGCGGTCGCTGGATCGATCCTCACAACTGGGCCTATGACTTCAAACGGGATCTGCCGGCGGGCGTTCGATGTCGCTTCCAGGTCCGGGACGATCTGCGAACCCTGTCCGGCAAGGCCTTCACTGGCGAGCGACTGTTTCAGTTCTCCACCGGTGGACCTGCGATTTCGAGGTCGCAGCCTTACGAGGGAAGCTGGGTGAGCGAGGATCAAATCTTCATACTGGAACTGGATGGAACCGTGGACGAACCGTCGGCGCTCGAGAGCGTCTACTTCACAACAGAGGAGCTATCGGAAAGAATCGGCATTCGCATCGTCCAAGGAACACAGCGGGATCAGATCCTCCAATCCCAGTACCGCTACCGAAACAAGCCATCGGATAGACTCCTGCTGATTCAAGCCAAGCAGAGGTTCGTGCCCGAAGCAACCGTCAGCTTGGTTTGGGGCCGCGGGGTCCGATCCGAAAGTCAAGTCGTGACGGCCGGCGACCAGGTTCTTCCATTTCGAGTGCGGGCCGACTTCGCGGCGACATTTTACTGTGAAAAGGAAAATGCAGAGGCGGACTGCGTGCCGGTTTCCCCGATGAATCTGCGCTTTAGCGCCCCGGTCGCGTGGTCGAAGGCTCAAAACGTCACCCTCACAGGGGAAAAAGGGCGCAGTTGGTCCCCCAGCAAGCCCGGCCGTCTGGATCCGGAATCATTCGTTCACCGACTCGTGTTCGAGGGACCGTTTCCGGAGCAATCCCGGTTCGTGATTACTCTCCCCGAGGAAATCCAGGATGATGCCGGCCGATCACTCAAAAACGCTGCCTCCTTCCCGCTTTCCGTCTATACCGACGATTATCCCCCGCTTGCCAAGTTTGCCAGCCGTTTCGGCATTCTCGAGCTGAAAGCAAGTCCGGTTCTCCCCGTGACACTCCGAAACATAGAACGAGAAGTGCCTGGACGCCGGATCGACATACAGCAAAACGAGGAAGATCCAACCGGCCAAGGGGACAAGAAGCCCGTGAAGGGGAAAGTGAAGGGAAAGATGATCCGGGTCTCCTCGGAGCGGGTCCTGGCGATCAAACGCTGGTTGATGAAGGTGGACCGGCGTCGCTGGGACGACCGGGGCAGCTCGATTTTCGAAGCGACCACTCTGGCGTCGTCGTTCTCCGTCCCGAAGAGCCAGGGATCGAAACCCATGGAGGTGGTCGGTATTCCCTTCCGATCACCCGGTTTCTATGTGCTGGAGCTCGAGAGTCAGATCCTTGGATCCGCGCTCCTGGGGCCCAGTCCACCGAAGTCCATGTTCGTGCCCACCACCGTACTCGTCACCAACCTGTCGGTACATTTCAAGCGCGGGGTCGAATCGTCGTTGGTCTGGGTTACGACCTTGGACAAGGCAAAGCCCGTTGGCGAGGCCTCGGTTCAGATCTTCGACTGCGGCGGGCAAGAGTTATGGTCGGGAAAAACCGATCGGGAAGGCATGGCGAGGATCGCTTTACTTCCCACGAGAAACCGGATCGCCGACTGCTCCCAGGAGAACAATGCCGTCTACCACCAGCTGAACCGCGGGCTTTTCGTTACAGCTCAGCGGAAAGACGACTTCGCCTTCGTTCACACGAGCTGGGAGAAGGGAATCGAGCCGTGGCGATTCGGGCTTCCGACCGAATGGAGAACCCGACTGCAGACAGCCCACGCCGTGCTCGACCGCGGCCTGTACCGTGCGGGCGAAACCGTTCATATGAAGGTATGGCTCCGACAAGAGCTCACCCGCGGATTCTCAAAGGTTGCAGATCAGGAGAAATACCAACGCCTCGAGATCCGGCATGGTGGAACGCGGCAGAAGTTTCAGCTACCGCTGAGATGGCGTGCGGATGGAACGGCGGCGGCACGCTGGCAAATCCCGAAGGAGGCAAAGCTCGGCTATTATCAGATCTATCTGGAGAATGCAGCGGAAAGTCTGGCTGCTGGAAGGTTTCGAGTGGAGGAGTACCGGGTCCCCCTGATGCGAGGGAGCATCCGGACGCCGGCAGTCCCCCTCGTCGCACCGGACCGAATCAACCTCGACATTGCGGTTCGGTACCTGGCCGGTGGGGGAGCGACAAGGCTTCCCGTGAAGTTCCGCCACCATTTTCAGCCCCGGCCCCTGCCCCGCTTCGAAAGCTTCGAGGGCTTTACCTTCTCCAACGGCTCCGTCGAGGAAGGCATTGTGCGGCGGAGCTCCTCGAGCCAAGGGCAACCGCGCTTTCAACTGCAGAGCGCGGCTATGACCTTGGACTCTGCCGGGACCACGCGAGCAACAGTTTCGAATCCGTCGGGGGCTGAACGGCCGATGAGCCTTCTGACCGAAGTCGAATTCAGGGATCCCAACGGCGAGGTTCAAACGGTTTCTTCCCGCATTCCTGTTTGGCCGACGGACCATTTGATCGGTCTCAAGCCTGATTCTTGGGCGCTGTCAAGGGAAGCGATCAAACTCAAGGTAGCCGTCGTCAATCTGCAGGGTCAGCCGATACGCGGTGCAGCTGTTACCGTCGATCTGTTCGAGCGCAAGACTTATTCCCATCGAAAGCGACTCGTGGGTGGATTCTACTCCTACGACCACTTGACCGAAACGCGCAGGATCGGTGCCTTCTGCACAGGAACAACGAACCATCAAGGCATCCTGGCTTGTGATGCAGCGGCACCGGTGTCCGGGAACCTACTCCTGCAGGCAGCCACAACCGATACAGAGGGCCGCACTTCGGTGACCCACCACAGCGTTTGGATTGCGGGAGAAGAAGATTGGTGGTTCTCGATCGACGACGGCGATCGCATCGACCTTCTTCCAGAAAAGAAACGCTATGAGCCCGGCGAAGTTGCGAAGTTCCAGGTCCGGATGCCATTCCGGTCCGCCCGGGCTCTCGTCACCGTGGAAAGGGAGGGAATCGCTACCGCCTGGGTCCAGACACTGTCTCGAAAGAAACCCGTGATCGAAGTTCCGATCCGAGGAAATTATGCGCCCAACGCATTCGTATCGGTGCTGGTCGTCCGAGGGCGGGAAGGGCGTGTCCGGCCCACCGCGACCGTGGATCTGGGACGGCCCGCCTACAAGCTGGGGGTTGCAGAAATCTTCGTTGGGTGGAAAGCGCACGAGCTCAAAGTCTCGGTGCACTCCGACCGGGAGGTCTACAAGGTGCGTGAGATGGCCACCGTCGACATCAGGGTCCGCACCCCCGATGGGAAGGCTCCATCGAACGACTGCCGCGTCACGGTCGCGGCGGTCGATGAGGGGCTGCTGGAGCTTCTTCCAAATCGAAGCTGGAGCTTACTCGAGACGATGATGAGACGACGGCGATACGCGGTTCGTACCAGCACAGCCCAGACCCACATAGTCGGAAAGCGACATTTCGGCCTCAAGGCCCTACCGACCGGGGGAGGAGGAGGAAAGCACACCACGCGTGAGCTTTTCGACACGCTGGTTCTATGGAAGGCCGACGTGCCTGTAGATCGCGAAGGAAACACGACCATCGAGATCCCCATGAACGACTCTCTCAGCAGTTTCCGTCTGGTGGCGGTCGCATCGTCCGGACTGCATCGCTTTGGCACCGGGGAGACGAGTGTGCGAACCACTCAAGATTTGATGATCTTCTCCGGGGTCCCACCTCTGGTGCGCGAAGGCGACCGGTTTCGCTCTGAGTTCACGGTGCGCAACACGACAGACCGGACCATGCAGGTAAGAATCACGGGACGGGTTGCAGAGCTCGAAGAACCGTTGCTGCCCAGGGAACTAACGCTCGCGTCCGGCGAAGCGCACGTTGTCGGATGGTCACTGGTAGCCCCCACCGACACACGATCTCTTCACTATGAAATCACGGCCGCTTCCCCGGATGGAGCGCAAGATCGCCTGGTCGTCGATCAGTCGGTCGTGGCGGCGGTGCCGACGAGAATTTTCCAGGCCACGCTCGCTCAGCTGCAACGCCCCCTATCGGTCCCGGTACGGCAACCTCGAAGTGCACTCCCAGGCCGCGGAGGTATCTCAGTACTGCTCCGTCCGACCTTGACGGGCGGGATGGAGGGCATCCGAGAGTACATGACGCGTTATCCGTATGGCTGCCTAGAACAGCAGATTTCTCGATCGATCGCTCTGTCTGAGCGCAAGTACTGGGACAGCATCATGAAGCAGCTGCCCTCTTACATCGACCGGGATGGATTCGCCAAGTACTTTCCTTCAATGAGCCTGGGCAGCGACGTGTTGACGTCTTACTTGATGTCCATAAGCAACGAGGTAGGGTGGCCGATCCCGGATCTGTTGCGATCACGCATGGCCGCAGCTCTCGAGGATTTCATCGAAGGGCGCGCCCTCCGCTATGGCGCGCTTCCGACCGCCGACCTCTCGATAAGAAAGGTCGCCGCGGTGGAAGCCCTGTCGCGGGAAGGGCGCGCGACAGCCAATCTTCTGGACACAATCGCGATCGAGCCGAACCTCTGGCCGACCTCCGCGGTGATCGATTGGTTCAACATTCTTCAAAGAGTCTCCGCCATCCCGAACCGGGATTCTCTTGTTGAGAGGGCTGATCAGATACTGCGCTCGCGACTCAACTTCCAAGGGACCACCATGGGGTTCTCCACCGAGCGATCCGACTATCTCTGGTGGTTGATGGTGTCGGGCGACGTCAATAGCGTACGGTTTCTGCTGAGTGTGCTAGGCGAGTCTGGTTGGAGAGAAGACGTCCCCCGGCTGGTTCGCGGCACCCTCGGTCGTCAAAAGCGGGGGCGCTGGGACACGACCGTTGCCAATGCCTGGGGCGTGCTTGCGATCGCAAAATTCTCCCGTGTATTCGAAAACACCCCGCTCCGCGGGTCCGTCAGCGCTCGATTGGGGGACAAGAGTGAAACCATACAGTGGCAACTCACGCCCGACGGAAAGGACTTGCACTTTCCGTGGCCGAGCGGCCCAGACCAGCTAAGAGCCGAGAGAATCGGAACGGGGCGACCCTGGATCACGGTTCAAAGCCGGGCCGCGATTCCGCTGACAGAGCCGATCTCGAGCGGATACACGATCACCAAAAAGGTGACTTCGGTAGAACGGACGCGAGCCGGGGGCTGGAGCGTGGGGGACATCGTACGGGTGAGGCTCGAGCTCGAGGCACAGGCCGACATGACGTGGGTCGTCGTGACCGATCCAATCCCTGCTGGCTCCGCGGTCCTGGGAACGGGGTTTGGCCGGGACTCGATCCTGGCACGAAAAGGAGAGCAGCATCGAGGCTGGTTGACCCCGATCTTCGAAGAACGGGGCTTTGAGTCCTACCGCGCCTATTACGAGTACGTTCCCAAAGGGCGATGGACCATCGAGTACACCTATCGAGTGAACAACGAGGGAAGGTTCGCCATTCCCCCGACACGAGTGGAGGCCATGTACTCGCCCGAGATGTTCGGAGAGATACCGAACCAGCCAATCCGAATCGGTAGCATGAAACAAAGCCCGGAGGAGATCGGACAATGAAACGGATGGAGCGATGGCATCCCGTCCTTGTTGTTGTGGGAGTCGTGGGAGTCGTGGGTTTGGCTGCCTTGGCAGGGCTCTTCCTGTACCTTCTTGTTCCCAACACCGTACTCCCTTTGCATGGAGACGTGTATCTGGAGCACCAGCAATCGGACGCCACGCTACTGGATCGGCACGGAAGCATCCTGCACGAGCTGAGGGTGAACGATCAGGTTCGCCGACTTGAATGGACAGGACTGGAGCATATTTCCCCCGCATTTCGCCGGGCGATGGTCTTTGCAGAGGATCGCCGTTTCTTCGAGCACAACGGTGTGGATTGGCGGGGCATCGGTAGCGCCATCGTCCATCTTGCAACCCGGTCTGGCATACGCGGCGCCAGCACGATCAGCATGCAGCTCGTATCGGCGTTTACTCCGCAGCTGCGGCCAAAGCTGCGCCGGCGTTCGTGGCGGCAAAAACTGTGGCAGATTCGAGCGGCTGGAGCGCTCGAGAAGCAATGGTCCAAATCGGAGATTCTGGAGGCCTATATGAATCTGGTCTATTTCCGTGGCGAGTTGCAAGGCATCGCAGCTGCGGCGAAAGGGCTATTCGGCAAGCAGCCGCACGGCTTGAGCCTTTCGGAATCGGTCATTCTGGCATCACTGGTTCGATCCCCCAATGCCTCTTTGGACAAGGTCGTGAGCCGCGCCGAACACCTCGCCCAGACAATGGGCCGCCGGATTGAACGAAGCGAGATCTACAAGGATGCGGAAAGGGGGCTCTCGAATCCTCCGAGGATTCAGCCCATCCGAAGCCTCGCCCCGCACGTAGCCCGGATGCTCCTGCTCCAGAATATGCCTTCTCTGGCCTCGAGCGCTCGCGTAAGAGTTGCCAGCACACTCGATGCGGCAACGCAGGAACATGCCATCGAAACGCTGCAGAAGCACCTTCGCGCCGCTCGAGAACGACACATGCAGGACGGTGCCATTCTCGTGGCTGACAATGGGTCCGGCGACATTCTGGCTTATGTTGGAAACGCCGGGTCATTATCGAGTGCGCGCCATGTCGACGGGGTGGTTGCGCAGCGGCAAGCAGGTTCTACCTTGAAACCTTTCCTCTACGGTCTGGCCTTCGAGGGACGCGTGTTGACCGCAGCTTCTCTCATCAGCGACGTACCGCTGAACGTTCCATTGCTTCACGGGGTCTACCGGCCGGCGAACTACGACAATCACTTCCGAGGGCTCGTGACCTCGCGCACAGCGCTCGCCTCGTCTTTGAACATCCCGGCCGTCCGAGTGCTTCAGATGATCGGAGTGGATGATTTTGTTGATCTTCTCGTCCAGCTGGGCTTCCGGGACCTACGCGAGCCCGACTACTACGGGCCCTCGCTCGCCCTCGGATCGGCGGACGTGAGGTTGTGGGATCTCGTGAATGCCTATCGGACCTTGGCCAACGGCGGGCGCTGGAGCCCTCTTCGGATGGACTTCTCGCAGGATTCCCGTCCCTCCGGAAGAATTGATTTGTCTCGAGAGGTCGCTTTCATTCTGTCCGATATCCTTTCGGATCGAGAGGGAAGGGCCGAGACCTTCGGGCTCGAGAGTCCGTTGGCGACCCGGTACTGGACGGCGGTCAAAACGGGGACGAGCAAGGACATGCGCGATAACTGGTGTCTGGGGTTTTCCGAACGATACACGGTCGGCGTCTGGGTCGGGAATTTTTCCGGAGAGCCGATGCACAACGTCAGCGGCATGACAGGCGCGGCGCCGGTCTGGCTGGAAATCATGAACTGGCTGCACCGGCATTCCAGCAGCCGGCGCCCACAGCCTCCCGCCGGGCTGGTTGCAACGACAATACGGATCTTCGGCAATCCTCGCCCTCGCTCCTATCGGGAATGGTTCTTGCCAGGTACCGAGACCGTCACCGTGCGACCATCCTCCGTTCGCCCCACCGCCCAGATCAGTTATCCCACCGAGGGGATGATCGTTGCGCTCGATCCCGACATTCCGAAACCTCAACAGAAGATCCTCTTCGAATCACGACACGCCGCCAACGGCCTCCGGTGGGTGCTGAACGGAAGGGCAGTTGGAAACGCCTCCTCCCGCCGGCTATGGCATCCGACGGCGGGAAGCCACACGCTGTCTCTCGTGGATCGAGAGAATCGCATTGCCGACTCGGTGAGTTTCTCCGTCCGTGGTGAAGACTAGACAGGCACGGTCGGTGCCCATCTGACGACCTCTTTCCCGTTGATGTATAATTGCGCCGGGTCCAAGACCCGGCGCGCCGTCAGCCGTTTCAGCCTTCAGCGTAGGCGTCCCTCTCCGAGAGACGCGTGGAGTTGCTGCTTGAGCCACTCCACGAAGTGAGCGGCTACGTTTTCGCCAACCCAGGCGGAAAGCGGATGGCGGAAAGCGCTTAGCGCAAAAAATATGAGTCTGAATCACACCATCGTGGAAACCGAGGCCCCGGCTGGCAGGAGTATCGCCAGATCCTCGGTCGTGACTCTTTCTCTATTGTGCGTGAGTCACTTTTTCATCGACCTCTATTCGACTGCCATTGGCGCGCTTCAGCCTCTGCTCGTGGGCCAGTTTTCGCTGACCTTGAAGCAGGTGGGTGTTATCGGCGGGGTGCTGGCATTTTCATCTTCGGTCATGCAACCGCTGTACGGATACCTTGCCGATCGGTTCCATACGCGGATCTTTGTTGCCCTGAGCCCAGCAATTGCCGGTGTCTTCATTTCGTCGCTGGGTCTGGCAACGGGGTATACCGTGATTCTCGTCATGGTCTTCTGGAGTGGATGCGGTGTGGCGGCCTTTCATCCCCAAGCTACGGCGACGGCGGGCCGAACCTGGGAGAAGCATCGGGGACGCGCCATGGCTATTTTCATCACCAGTGGCACGCTTGGCTTGTCACTGGGTCCTTACTGTTTTGCAAAAATCGCGGAGCGCTGGGGGCTCCCTCAGACTGCTTGGGCTGCGGTACCGGGAATACTCGTGTCGGCCCTTCTTCTGGTCTATTTGCCGAGCGCGTCCGAGGAACGATCCAAGCAGGCGACCTTTAGCTGGTCGCCCCTTCTCGCCGTCTGGAAGCCCTTGGCATTGCTCTATGGGCTGGTTTTCATCCGCTCGGTGATTCAAATCAGTTTTACGCAGTTCCTCCCCCTCTATCTCCATCTGGAACGCGGACAATCTGTCAGCGCGGGAAGTGGGGCCCTGTCGTTGTTCCTGGCAGCCGGCGCCATCGGCGGATTCGTAGGTGGGCACCTATCGGACCGGTTCGGGGGAAAACGAGTCATCTTGGTCTCGATGATCGGCTCCAGTCCCTTCTTGCTCGCATTCTTTCTGACCGACGGATTTGTCTCACTTGTTTGTTTGTTTCTGGGCGGATTGGTCTTGCTTGTGACGAACCCGGTAAACGTGGTCATGGCACAACAGCTTGTACCCGAGCAGGCCGGTACTGTATCGGCCATCATGATGGGTTTCGCGTGGGGAATGGCCGGGCTGCTTTTTATCCCACTGGCTGGCTGGGTTGGAGACCTGACATCGCTGGGCCAGGCTCTGACTGCTCTGCTCGTTTTTCCTGTGATCGGTTTCTTTCTGGCCCTGAGGCTGCGGTAACCCGCGTCGCCGAGCGAGCCGGATCGAGTTTCAAGCCGCCCACCGAGTGTGCGGCCTTAGGGGAGCAAGATGACGGACTACAGTCTTTGTTGGTTGAGCGGTTTGGCGCTGGCACGTAGGATTCGAGCCGGTGAGCTCTCTGTCGCGGAAGTCACCACGACCTTTCTCGAAGCCATCGCGGAGTTCAACGGGCCGCTGAATGCGGTCGTCACCGTCTGTGAGCAAGCCGCGCTGGAGCAAGCCACCAGGGTGCAGCAGCAGATCGACTCCGGTGAGTTGGATGATTCCAAACTCGCGGGTGTCCCCTTCCTGGCCAAGGATCTGGACGTCACTGCGGGCGTCAAGACCACCTTTGGCAGCATGATCCATCGAGATTATATCCCCCGGTGGGACATGTTCCATATATCGAGGTTGAAGGATGCCGGCTGCGTCTTGATTGGAAAGACAAACACTCCCGAAGATGGCGTCATCCCAAACACGATCAATAACGTCTTCGGCGCGACCCGCAACCCATGGAGTCTCGAGCATTGTGCGGGCGGATCGTCTGGGGGGTCCGGCGCCGCAGTCGCTGCCGGCCTGGCACCATTGGCTACAGGCTCCGACGGCGGGGGCTCCATTCGTATTCCGTCTTCGTTCAACGGAGTTTTCGGGTTCAAGCCCACGTTCGGGTCCATCCCGTTCGGTCCGAAAGGAATCGGGATCGTCAACACCATTGCCCATCTCGGTCCCCTGACCCGGAGCGTCGCCGACGCCGCGGCGATGCTCGACATCATGGCTGGTCCCGATGAGAAGGACCGGGCTTCGCTGGCAAAGCCGGGGGCCAGCCTGGACCGGCTCGAGGAACCCTGGGCTCCCCGCGTCGCCGTGTCTGCAGATCTCGGCTATGCGGACACCAGCGATGAGGTTCGGCAGATCTTCCAGCAGGCGATCGACAAAATCCAAAAGATCGGCTGGAGCCTGGTGGACGGCAATCCGGGATTCGCTGACCCGGCATCCGCCATCAGGACTCTGGTCGCCTTCGAATGGGGAACCATTCCCATGCTCCTGGAAGCCGAAGATAACAAGGCCTTCCGGTTGCAGTCGGATCCGGTAAGGGATGTCGTAAAACTGCGAAAGAAGGTAACCCTGGACGATCTGTGGAACGCCAACCAGGTGCGAAAGCAGCTCTCGGTAAGAATGGGGCTTTCTTCGAACAATTCGACCTGTTACTCACCCCAACACTGACCCGGCCCGCCTATCAATACGACCGCGTCTGGCCCGAGAGCACGGATCCGGCCCGAGAGGACCGGTCCTTCCACAACATGCTTTACCCCTTCAATTTGACCGGCGACCCGGCTTGCAGTTTACCGATCGGGTTGACCTCTTCCGGCCTCCCGGTCGGATTGCAGATCGTTGGCCCGCGGCACGCGGATGCAAGGGTCTTGCAGGCGGCACGGATCTGCGAACGCAGCCAGGATGAGTTTCGCCCTCCGCATGGAATCCGCTGAAATCTCCCCGCAATTCAAAATCCTGATCTTTTTGCCATGCCCAGCCGGCATTCGAGCCCCGGGTGAACTGGGTCACAGAAGCAAAGTATGTAGCTGCTAGGATAAACGATGGGCGATTCGTGGAACCGTCGCCTCCGGGGAGAACCGTTCATGTGGACTATCCAAACTGCTTGCAAGTCCAGGTCTGTGTTGCTGCTATGGGTCTGGCTCCTTGTTTTGCCCACCAATGCGGCCGCGGCCAATTTGCCGGCCGGATTTGCTGAAAGCCGGTGGGTCCAGGGACTTTCTTCCGCCACCGCCATGGCGTTTGCTCCGGACGGGCGCCTGTTCGTTTGCCAGCAAGGCGGTGCGTTGAAAGTCATCAAGAATGGCGATCTTCTGCCGGCACCCTTCGTATCCTTGAGTGTCAATTCGAGTGGTGAGCGTGGACTGCTTGGTGTCGCTTTCGATCCGGACTTTGCTAGCAATCAATATGTTTATGTGTACTACACCACCCAGACCTCACCTCGCTACAACCGAGTGAGCCGCTTCACGGCGAACGGAGACGTGGCCGCGCCAGGAAGTGAAGTCCTCGTGCTTCGCCTGAACGACCTGAGCGGAGCGACGAACCACAACGGCGGGGCGATCCACTTCGGGATCGACGGAAAACTCTATGTCGCCGTGGGAGACAATGCCAATTCGTCGAACTCTCAGACTCTTGGCAACCTTCTAGGAAAGGTGCTGCGGATCAATCCGGACGGCACCGTTCCCGGTGATAATCCTTTCGCGGGAAGCGCGGTCGGGATCAACCAGGCTATCTGGGTGCTGGGCTTGAGGAATCCGTTCACCTTTGCGGTCCAACCGGGATCCGGAAGAATGTTCATCAATGATGTCGGACAGGGCTCGTGGGAAGAGATCAACGACGGAATCGCCGGCTCCAACTACGGTTGGCCTGCCACCGAGGGCTACACGAGCAATTCCGCTTACCGGAGTCCGGTCCATGCCTACAGCCACAGTTCAGGCTGCGCCATCACGGGAGGCACCTTCTACAACCCAACGGTGCCGCAATTCCCGCAGCTGTACGTCGGGCAATACTTTTTCTCGGACTACTGCGGTCAGTGGATTCGCCGGTATGATCCGTCTGATGGTTCGGTGTCGGACTTTGCTTCCAACGCATCGCGGCCGGTGGATTTGAAAGTCGGACCGGATGGGAGCCTCTACTATCTGGCTCGCAGCAACGGTTCGGTTTACAAGGTTTTGGCACACGGCGAATCAACAACCGCAGATCACAACCCAGCCCTCCGATGTTTCGGTTGCGATCGGCCAGTCCGCCGCTTTCAGCGTCACGGCCGCCGGAGTGTCCCCGCTGAGCTATCAGTGGCAGCGAAACGGTTCGGCCCTTGCCGGAGCGACCTCATCCACCTACGCTCTCTCTTCGGCCTCCGCGGGAGACAACGGGGCGGTTTTCCGATGCGTCGTTTCCAACCCCTGGGGTAGTGATACCAGCACCGGGGCGACCTTGACTGTCATCGGGTCCACACCTCCGAGTGGCTCCATCACCACACCCACGGCAGGAACCCTCTTCAGCGGTGGAGAGACGATCCAGTATTCCGGCAGCGGCACCGACCCCGAAGACGGGACATTGCCGGCCAGCGCGTTTACATGGGAAATCGCCTTTCATCACGACACCCACACCCACCCGTTCGTGCTCCCGAGCACCGGGGCCAAGCAAGGCTCGTTTACCATTCCGACGTCGGGAGAAACCAGCGCCGGCGTCTGGTACCGCATTCACCTGGAAGTGACCGACTCGGACGGATTGACTCACTCATCTTTTCGCGACATCCACCCGCGAACGGTAACCATCAGCCTGACAACGACCCCTCCGGCACTCCAGTTGACTCTTGACGGGCAACCGTTTACGGCTCCTTCTTCGGTGCAGGGACTCGTCGGCATCCAGCGTACGATCGCGGCTGTCTCTCCTCAGAACGCAGGTGGCAAAACGTATACCTTCGTCTCATGGTCCGACGGCGGAAGCGCAAGCCACTCGATAGCCACACCTGGTTCCGGCACGACTTATACCGCGACCTTCGAGGAGGCTTCGGACGGATGCGATCTGAACCAGGATGCGTCGGTCAACGCCCTCGACCTGCAAAGGTTGATCAACGTGATCCTCGGCGTTCAGACTCCGCAGAACGAGGACATCAACAACGACGGCAGCACCAACGCGGTCGACCTTCAACTGCTCGTCAACGTCATACTTGGAACGGGGACTTGTCCGTAAGGGGACGTTCCCCACGTTTCCGGGTTTTCTTGGGAGTAGAGTCCGCGAAAAAACGGGAAACGTGGGGAACCTCCCTATTTATTTGCGCGTAGACGTTTGGCGATCAAGGGAATGATCCGGCGTGGGACGGCGATGGCTTGCTGGATATGCCGTGCATTCGTGAAATGCCCGGCTACATAAAGGCCCGGTACTTCGGTTTCGAAGGTTTCGGGATCATACACCGGCAAGTGGTTGAAACCGGACTCGATGATCCCGACCCCCATGTTCCTCAGCAGCGTCAGATCGGCGTCCGTCCCAATCAGGACAAAAACGGCGGCATTGGCCAAGCGCAAGGTGGACCCGTCCTCCTGGACAAGCTCCACTTCGTGCTCCGCTATCCGCAGGATCTCCTTGAAAAAGACGAGTCGAAGGCGCCCTGCATCGATGTGGCTTTCCAGCGGGGCTCGTACCCAGTGCTTGATGCCTCCCATTTTGGGGTCCCGGTTCTCCCAATCCGAGCGCCACAGGGCGAAGCTGGTGTGAGCGCCCTCTTCGCACAGAAACAGGGCAGCTTCCGCGGCGCTGTTGCCCCCTCCGACCACGAGCACTTCTTTGTTCACGTATGGGTAGGGTTCGATGAAGCGATGCGAGACCTTGGGCAGCTCTTCACCGGGAACCTTCAGGCGCCTCCGTATCGCCATGGCCCCGAAGGCCACTAGCACCGTTGCCGTGTCGTACTCCCCACGCGAGGTCGGGACCCGGAGTCTACCCGAAGCGCTTCTTTCAATGCTCAGAGCTTCTTCCTCTGTCTGAATCCGCAAGTCGTGGCGGAGCGCGAAACCCACGTAATGGCTGAGGAGTTCCTCCCGGGTCGGCTTTTCCTGTATCGGTTTTAGTGCTCCTTCCTCGATCTCGAGCTCATTGGGCGTCGAAAACACGGTTCTTCCGACGGGATATTCGTAAATAGTATGGGCAATGAGCTCCTTTTCGACGACTCGGTACTCCAGTCCCTCCTGGGCCGCCGCTTGCGCCGCAGAGAGGCCCGCCGGGCCGGCGCCGATGATCAACAGGTCGAGCTTCACTGCCTTTGCGGACATAAGGGAGCTATCCTACTCTATATAGCTGGGCTATCCTCGAAAGGCCCCTCCGGAGCGTCTCATTCGTCTTTGAATTCGCGGACGTGGGCAATGATGGCACTGATGTCTGCGGGGGAAAGGTCGCGCACCGGCCTCATTTCACCGGTTCCCTCGTTTATGATCTTCGAGAGCTCTTCGTCAGTCTTCTTCTGGGTCTGTTCGGCACCCAGGTGGGGAAATGTCACGCCCATGGCCTTGGCCATTTGTTCGTTTCCCTCCCCCGATTTACCGTGACACATCTGGGCAGCGGTTGGCATAGACTTCCTCGCCGGACTGGGCCTTGTCCTGGCCCGACCAGGAAGGGAAAACGGCAGTTGCTGCATTTGCTGTGATCATTAGAATTACGGCTGCTGCGGCGCTGATTCGCCAGTTTTCCTTCATGAGCATCAATCTCCGGTGTCGCCTGGTCGCCTCTTTATGTTAGGGAATCGAAGGAGCCATATCAAACGGGAGGCTCCGCGGGGACGGCCCCTTGCGCTTACGATTCTTCGCGAACTGCATTCCAAAAACCCGGAAACGTGGGGGACGTCCCCATTTATTTAGTGTATACTACCGATCCGTTTTGGGGCTCGATTAAGGAACCAAGATGCGAAAGCGTGTTCGATTCCTCCAGCAGTTTCTTGCTGATCCTTCCGCTGTTGGGGCCGTCGCCCCTAGTTCCCATGCGCTGGCGCGCAGCGTCGTTTCGTGCCTGGATCTTTCCAACATTCAATCGGTCGTGGAGTATGGCCCGGGCTATGGGAGCCTGACAACGGAACTTCTGAGCCGACTTCCGGATGGTGCCCGGTTTTTCGCCGTCGAGCGCAATCCACAATTCGCCATCGAATTTCGGAAACGCCATCCTCGGGCGACCCTCTACCTCGATTGCGTGACCAACATCAAGACACACTGTCGCTCTGAAGGAATCGAGGGCGTGGATTGCATCATGAGCGGACTGCCCTGGTCCATCTTTCCCGATGATCTGCAGACGCGAATTCTGGACACCACGATGGATGTTCTCGAGCCGGGCGGACAGTTTGTGACCTTCGTATACGTTCAAAGTTTGATGTTGCCCGCGGGGGTGCGGTTTCGAAGGAAGCTCGAGTCCGTTTTCAGGAAAGTACGCCAAAGCCATACGGTTTGGATGAATCTGCCCCCCGCGGTAGTCTATCAATGCCGGCTCTGAAAACCGGACTGCGACTCTTCACCCGAAGTGCCGACCCATCGCAAACCTTATCAGCCACGGAAAGAGCCATGGATGAAAAGACGCTCGTTTTCGTATATGGAACCTTACGCCGCGGCGAATCCAACCATCAGGTCCTGGACAGCTCTAGCTATCTTGGGATCTCAAGAACGGATAGCTGCTTCGAAATGTTCGACCTGGGTGATTTTCCAGGAATCGTTCTGGCGGGGACGACTTCCATCTTGGGGGAGATCTACGCCGTGGACGATACCACGCTCAAAGCGATCGACCGGCTCGAGGACCATCCCGACTTCTATCAGCGCGACCGGGTCCGGCTCAGGGACGGGCAAGAAGTCTATAGCTACGTCATGAAGCCGGCGCAAGTGAAAAACTGCCCGCTCATTCCGAGCGGTGACTGGGTAGAGTATAGAAAGCAGCTATAAGCTCTCAGCTTTCAGCTTTCAGCCATCAGCGGTCAGCCAACAGCTCTTAGGAATCAGCCTTTTCATTCTGAACTCAAAGGGTCGGCCACCGCGACATGCAGGGTACACGACGGTAGCAGAGCGTAGCTCGCGTTTGTTGAGCTGAAAGCTGACAGCTGACCGCTGAAGCGCTGGCGGCTGATAACTAAAACAAATCCGGGATCTCGTCGGGTTCCTCCGCATCTTCCGAGCGGCGCTTGGGAATGCGGGACACGATATGATCCCCTGTAACCATATCTTTGTAGCCCATCCCCGGGCCTACCATTGGAAAGACGCAGGCATCCTGGTCAATCATGACTTCCAGAAACGCCGGACCACGAAAGTCCACAAAGGCCTTGAGGACTTTCGGAACCTCTTGCTTCTCACTCAAGCGCTTGGCGAAAGCGAAGCCATCCGCCTCCGCTGCCTTCAGGAAATCCTTGCGGTGAAGAGACTTGTCCGTTCCTGAAAAGCGATTCTCAAAGTACATCTTCTGCCATTGCCGGACCATCCCATCACCAAGGTTATTGAGCAAAAGGACTTTGATCGGCAGGCCATAGGTAGTGACCGTCTCGAGTTCCCCGAGGTTCATCCGGAGGCTGCCATCCCCGTCTACATCGATGACCATTCGGTTCGGCTGCGCCACCTGTGCCCCGATGGCCGCCGGAAGGCCGAATCCCATCGTTCCCATGCTGCCCGAGGTCAGAAACGAACGGGAGTGCTTGAAATCGAAGTACTGGGCTGCCCACATCTGATGCTGGCCGACACCGGTGGTCACGATCGCCTCCCCCCGAGTCAGCTTGTTGAGGCATTCGATCACATAGTGAGGCTGTATCAGCTTGGTCTCCCGATCATAATTGAGGGCGTGGGTCTCCCTCAACTCGTGAACGTAGGCTACCCATTTCGAAAAATCCCTTTTGAATTCCCTCCCGCCCTCGATCAGATCGGAGAGGCCGGTGCCGGCATCGCCAACAAAGGACCAGGTGACTTTTTTAACCTTTCCTACTTCCGCGGCATCAATGTCGATATGGGCAATGTATTCAGCTCTGGGCGCAAATTCGCTCACTTTCCCGGCAACTCGATCATCGAAGCGCGATCCGACGGCAATCAAGAAGTCACAGTCTTCGACGGCGTAGTTGGCGTAGGCCATTCCATGCATTCCCAACATGTGAAGCGAGAGTGGATTTGTGGTATCGAAGGCTCCAATACCCATCAAGGTCGTAACGACCGGTATCTGGAATCGCTCGGCAAAGTGTTTGACCTGTTCCGCGGCATTACTGTTGATGACGCCTCCGCCCGCATAGATCAAGGGCCGTTTGCACTTGCCGAGTTGATCAAAGAAAGCGGCCCGGTCTCGAGCTGAAACACGCGAGCTACGCATGGAATGAACTCGGTTTTCGTATCCGCGGAACTTCAGCAACCCATGACCCTGGAACACGCCACTCCAGTTTTGCACGTCCTTTGGTATGTCGATGACCACAGGGCCGGGGCGCCCGCTGCGGGCGATATCGAAGGCGGTACGAATAGTCGGCTCGAGCTCTTCCGGGTCTTCGACCAAAAATACATGCTTGGCGCAAGGGTGCATGACGTTGAAAACAGGTGCTTCCTGAAATGCATCCGTTCCGATGGCTTGGCGCGGGACCTGTCCACAGATCAGAACCACCGGGATCGAATCGGCCATGCAATCCCGTATCGGGGTCACGCTATTGGTCGCGCCCGGCCCAGACGTCACCATGAAGACGCCCACCTTGCCGCTTGCTCGCGCGTAACCAGCCGCCATGAATCCGGCTCCCTGTTCGTTGGCTGGAACGATCAGCCGGATTTGATCTTCCTTCTTCTCTCGGTTGGCGTTGAAACGAAAGATGGCGTCGTAGGTGGGCAGAATGGCTCCCCCACTGTAGCCGAACATCGTGTCGACCCCTTCGTCGGCCAGAGCTTGCATCACCATATCGGCCCCGCTCATCACCTTTCCGGACAGCGGGTGTTGCTCTGCCGGGACCGTCGCATGTGCGCTCATATCTTTCCCTTCTGCGGCGTTATTTTTCGCCGGACCTGGCCACGGTTTGGTTTTCACTGCGCGCCTCCTTTGCACTGGACGGACGCTGCAAGAAGGACATCATATCGCGCAACCTCTTCCCCACGACCTCGATCGAATGATCGGCATCCTCGGATTGCATCCGATTGTAGTTGGGTCGGCCCGCATCGTTCTCATCCAGCCACTCCTTGGCAAACTTGCCGCTCTGAATGTCGGCCAGAATCTTCTGCATCGTTTCTCGCACATGCTCGTCGATGACCCTGGGCCCTCGCGTATAGTCTCCGTACTCGGCGGTGTCACTGACCGAGTAACGCATGTAGCCCAGACCGCCTTGGTAGATGAGGTCGACGATCAGCTTGAGCTCGTGCAAGCATTCAAAGTAGGCGATTTCAGGCTGGTATCCGGCGTCCACCAATGTTTCGAACGAAGCCTTGATCAATGAAGTCACGCCTCCGCACAAAACCGACTGTTCTCCAAAAAGATCACTCTCGGTCTCTTCCTTGAAGGTCGTCTCTATGACCCCGGCCTTCAACGAACCCAGCGCTCCAGCATAGGCCAATGCGTTCTGCTTGGCGGAACCCGTCGCATCCTGGTGCACGGCCAGCAACGAGGGAACGCCGACACGCTCGACGTACAATTCACGAACTCGATGGCCCGGGCCCTTTGGAGCAATCATGGAAACATCCACGTTGTCGGGGGGAACCACCGCTCCAAAGTGCACGTTGAAGCCGTGCGCAAACATGAGGGTCTGGCCGCTCCGCAGATGGGGCGCGATCGAGTGCCGGTAGACCTTTTTTTGAACGTGATCGGGAATCAGTACCATGACAACGTCGGACTGCTTCGTCGCGTCCTCGACGCTCGCTATCCGCAAGCCCTCTCCTGCGGCCCGTTCGGCCGAGGGACTGCCAGGATAACAGGCCACCACCACGTTGACCCCGCTATCTCGGAGGTTGAGCGCGTGGGCATGTCCCTGGCTCCCGTAGCCTACGATGGCCACCTGCTTTGTTTTTAAAAGGTTCAGGTCCACGTCTTTTTCATAGTAGATATTTGCCATTTGCCTATTCTCCAGCAGTCCAAGAGTTTGCAGTCAAGTCAGATGCCACTCCACCGTCGCCAGTGCCACTTGCCTGGCCGGAACGAGGGAGCGAGATCTTCCCGGTTCGTACCATATCATCAATGCCAAAAGCCTTCACGACGTCGAGAAACGCGTCGATCTTGGCCGTGTCCCCCGTAACCTCGAAAACATAGGCGTCAGGAGTCGCCGTCACGACTCGCGCCCGGAAGATAGCCGCCTCGTTCAGCAGGGTCGCCCTTCTTTCTTCCAGCGCACGAACTCGCACCAGCACCAATTCCCGGTCCACACAATCGGTGTGCGTCAGATCAGCGACGTCCACGACCTCTACTAACTTTTTGATTTGCTTGATGATCTGACCAGAAAGCTCGGTATCACACTGCACCACCATTGTGATGCGCGAAAGCGTCGGATCATTGATGCGTGATACCGTGAGACTTTCGATGTTGTAACCACGAGCACTGAACAAGCCGGCGATTCGCGAAAGAATCCCAAACCGGTTCTCCACCAGGATGGAAAACGTCCGGTTTTCACTCTGCGCGCCGCTGGAATGTGCGTTCGAGACCGCCATTGTCGTCATTCTCTCACAAAAAAAGCCGTCAACCCGCTTCGGGTGACGGCCTTGGGAATCCCCCCAATCTGAGCAGCCATCATCCGAAGCGCGCCGGGCACACAAGGATGCCGATGCTGGAAAGGACTACTACAGGCAAAATCAAGGAGAAACCAAGCGTGTTCATTTTCAATGTCGTTACGTGGGACCCTTGCAAAAAGGCCCTTCAATTAGTTGAGCTTAGCAACTTATCAATACTCTTATCGGCTTGTCAACCAGAATTCCACCCGATAGCCTTCGCCTGGAAGCCCTCAGACTTCAGCTCTCGTCGTCGGGTCGAAGCTCCGCAGGAGCGCCCGAAAACCGTCCAGCGATTGATCGCTTGGTCCGTACGATTTCAACAAGTCGGTCACGAATGAAGATCCCCCGATTTCATATCCGGCGTTTTAGCCCATTAGTGTGAAGCCATATTGCTGGAAGTGCGGGTCGAAACTGAAGGCTTGCTCTATTTCTAGACGCTCCATGACCGCGAAGCTCGTGGCGTCGGTGTAGGAAAAAGTCTTGTCTTCGTAGCGTCGAATTATTGCACGGGCTTTTTCCTCGTCTGAGGGACCAACAGGCTCTACGGACCAGATGTTGTCCAGCAACCATGCGCGGGCCACCGCCGCACCGAGTCGTGACAGCAACAGCGCGTGAGTCTCGGCTGCTATGAAGTTCGTTAGAGCGGGAGTGAGTTTTTGTTCCGGAAGAGAGCGGAGAATCGCAACACCCTCCTTGTGGTGTGCATCGTCCGAGGCGATCAGGGCATAAATGGCACTGGTGTCGACTAGGACTTGAGCCATCTCTTTGTTTCTCCTTCCGACAAGTAGTGATCGTGACGGCGGGAAACGTCCTTCTTCCCGCCTGAGCCGCGACCGATGAGACTCCAGATTGGGTCGTCGGGAGCGAGCGGATCTATTTCAGAAATCCTTCGCAACTTCAAACACTCTCCTTCTCTCTCGACTGAGAGGTGATCGTCCTTAGTTATGCCTAGTTTTCTCCGAAACTCAATTGGAAGAGTAATTTGCCCCTTCTCTGTCACCTTGACCACAGCCATTTCCTTACTCCATGCATTGATTTCCTACATGAAGTATACCACACCGCGGCTGGCCACGCCCGACAGAACAACACCGTCCGGACGGAGTTACCGCGCAGGCCGGAGCTTTCACGCATCCACACCTATTCTCCAAGAACATCGTTGCGCTCGGGTGAGCGAAGCTATATCTTTTCCTACACCATTCAAAGCAAACCGCAACACAGGAGGACCAACCATGTCTGCAGAAAACAAAGCCGTTGTCAGGCGGTATGTCGAGGAGGTTTTCAACCAGGGCAATCTTTCCACCATCGACGAAGTTATTGCCCCGGGTTGCGTGAATCACGATCCCGTCAACCCCGTCACGGGCCCGGACGGTATCCGGGAACTGGCTACCAAGTACCGAACTGCTTTTCCGGATCTTCACCTGGCCGTCCAGGATATGATCTCCGACGGAGACAGGGTGGTAACCCGCTGGACCTATAGCGGAACCCACCAAGGGGACCTGGAAGGCATCGCTCCCACCGGCAAGAGCACCGCCGGAGGCGGCGCTACCATCGCACGCGTCTACGGCGGAAAGATTCAGGAAATGTGGGTCAACTGGGATGCCCTGGGGTTGATGATCCAGCTGGGTGTCGTGTCTCTTCCGGCTCAAGCAAGGGGCGCCTCGGGGTAGCATAGAAGCGTGGTTGAAGACCCAATGAGGGCGCCTCGGTTCGCTCAGCAAGGCGACTCCTCTTGGTCTCCGACACACACAGGAGGCAACACTCGTGCGACGACGTGACTTTCTGGCGACCACTTCCCTCGCGGCAGCCGTTCCGACTGGAGCAGCGATGTCTAGCAATCAAGATACGCGGAAACAGTATTTCGAGCTCCGGCGCTATCACTTGCTCACCGGAAAGAAGAAAAATCGGGTCGGTGATTTTCTTCGCGACTCCGCAATCCCGGCCTTGAACCGACTCGGGGTCGGGCCCGTTGGGGCGTCACGGTTCTACACGGTCCCAACCAGCCTACTCTGTACGTCTTGCTTCCGCATCCTTCGCTCGAGTCCGTGGCAACTCTGTCGGAACGTTTGCTGGCCGACAAACAGCTGAAAGCCAATGGGGCAAGCTTCCTGGGTGCCGGGTTGGACGACCCGGCCTACGGTCGGATCGAGAGCTCGCTGATGGTAGCCTTCGACGACATGCCCAAGCTGGAAGTTCCGCCGCAGCTGTCTCAAAAGAAACCGCGTATCTTCGAGCTGCGTATCTACGAAAGCCACAGTCTCCAGGCCGGGAAAAAGAAGGTCGAGATGTTCAACGCCGGCGGTGAGATCGCGATCTTTCGAAGGACGGGACTGCGGCCCGTGTTTTTCGGGGAAACGGTCGTCGGCGCCCAAATGCCAAACCTCACTTACATGCTGGCCTTCGACGATATGTCGGCACGCGACGACGCCTGGCAATCATTCCGCGTCGACTCCGATTGGGCAAAGTTACAAAAAGACAAACAATACGCAGACACGGTCTCGAACATCACCGACATTATCCTTCGCCCGGCAAGCTTTTCGCAGATCTAGAGAGAACGCGATAGGTGTTGCCAGACAAGCGAAATAACTCGGCGTTTCATCGCTGGGTTTAGGAGGCACCGTGAACACCCAGACCGAGGCATCGCCGTCATGCCAGCAAGAAAGGGAATCCTCGCAGCCGGGAACTTCATCGTCGATCATGTAAAGATCATCGACGCGTATCCACGCCAGGACTCTCTGGCGAACATCCGGCAGGAATCCAGCGCCGGAGGCGGTTCGCCGTATAACATCCTCAAGAACCTGGCTTTGCTGGGCTCTCCCTTTCCGCTGGAGGCGGCAGGACTGGTGGGAGACGATGCCAATGGGCACCGGATACGGCGGGACTGCCGGCAACACGGAATCGACGATCGTCAGCTTCATGCGACGACCGATGCACTCACGTCTTACACGGATGTCATGACGGTGGAGTCGACGGGACGCCGGACTTTTTTTCACCAGCGCGGAGCCAACGCACTCTTTGATGCTCATCATCTGGATCTGGCAACCTCTCGAGCCAAAATCTTCCATCTCGGTTTCTTGCTTCTGCTCGATCGCCTGGATGAGGTGCGAAAGGACGGAACCACTGCCGCTTCCCGTTTGCTCTCGGAAGCGCGACGGCAGGGCTTTCAAACATCCGTGGACTTGGTGAGCGAAGACAGCGATCGATTCCAGAGTGTCGTTCCACCGGCCATGTCTCATACCGACTACCTCGTCATCAACGAGTTCGAGGCGGAAAAGACCACTGGCATTCACCTCGTCCAAGACGGGCCGCCTTCCGGGAGTGCCTTGATGCAAGCGCTATCGAAGCTATGCGAAGGCGGGATTCACCGCTGGGCTGTGATCCACTACCCCCAAGGAGCCATGGCGCGGAGCGCCAGCGGAGAAGTGATCGAGCAGGGAGCCGTCCAAGTACCCGTGAAGCGGATCATCGGGACAGTGGGCGCAGGCGACGCCTTTGCGGCGGGACTGCTCTTCGGGCTCCATGAAGCATGGGATATGCAGCGTTGTCTCCGGCTGGCGGTCTGCACTGCCGCGGCGAGTCTATTTCACGAAACGACGACCGGCGGCTTGCGCCCTCTGGAGGATTGTCTTCGAATCGGTGACGAGTTTGGCTTTTTGTAATCGATTTGTGCGAGAATCTGCCGTTTCGACACGAATAGGAGAGTTCCGTATGTCCGTTACATCCCGACTCAATCGCCTGTTCGCTTCCGACGGCAATTGTTTCGATCTGGCCATCGATCACGGTTTCTTCAACGAGATGTCCTTCCTTTCCGGCATCGAGAACATGGAGAAAACCATCGAAGCGATGGTCGCAGCCGGCCCCGACGCCATTCAGTTGAGTCCCGGACAGGCACCGCTGCTGCAGCAAATCGCCGGCCCCAAGCCCGCGCTCGTGTTTCGGGCGGATGTTGCCAATGTGTATGCGAGCCCACATCCGAGCTATCTTTTCAATCAGTTGACAGACGATGCGGTGGAACAGGCGGTTCGACTCGATGCCGCCTGCGTCGTGGTCAACGTCATCTATGCCCCCGAACAACCCCGGCTGCACCATCAGTGTCTGACCAACGTCGGCCGATTGAAACCGGCGTGTGCGCGCTTCGGGATGCCCCTGATGGTCGAGCCGCTGGTCATGCAGGTAAATGAACGGACCGAGGCCTATGCAGTAGACGGGGACATCCAAAAGATCATTCCCCTGGTCCGCCAGGCGATCGAACTGGGAGCGGATATCATCAAGGCGGACCCTAGCGATGATCTGGACCAATACCACCGGGTCGTCGAGGCTGCAGCGGGAAAACCGGTCCTTCCCCGCGGCGGAGGGAAAGTCTCGGAGGAAGAGGTCTTTTCGCGGACCTATCAACTCATGCAGCAAGGGGCGGCGGGGATCGTCTACGGTCGAAACGTGATTCAACATGGCAAGCCCCAACAGATGGTCTCCGCCCTCATGGCCATCGTGCACGACGGAGCCGATGTCGCGAGGGCGCAGGCAATTCTCGGTTCCTGATTTGGTGGTCAGGATAGATCGGTCATGGGTCAGTATCGGCGGGTAAGATCGCTCAAGGATGCCAAGGATTTTCGAGAATACGTGCACAGCCTCGGGATTGCCTTGCCCCTAGACAACGACCTTATCACGGGTCCCGAAACACCACTTGCCAGACCGTATACTCTCCGTGACGGCTTCGTGGTCGGCAATCGCTTTTGCATCCATCCCATGGAAGGCTGGGACGGAACCGACGATGGGCGTCCCAGCAACCTTACCGAGCGCCGCTGGGGTAGATTCGGCGAAAGCGGGGCCAAATTGATTTGGGGCGGCGAAGCGGTCGCGGTGCTTCACGCGGGGCGCGCGAATCCCAATCAGTTGCACATCACGGAAGAGTCGCTTCCGCACTTCCGGCGCCTTCGCGAGCTCCTGATCGAAGCGCATGAAGCGAGATACCGGACAAGCCGGGATCTGCTGGTCGGGCTTCAGCTGACGCACTCCGGGCGGTTCTCCAAGCCGAACCGTCAGGACCAACCCGAACCGATCATCTTGTACCATCATCCTCTGCTGGACCGGAAGTTCGGGGTTCCTGACGACCATCCCGTGCTGGAAGACAGCGAGATCGAGAAACTCATCTCTCGATTTGTCGATGCGGCCGAGCTAGCTGGCGCGTCTGGATTCGACTTTGTCGACATCAAGCACTGCCATGGATATCTGGGGCACGAGTTCCTGACGGCCCACGAGCGTCCGGGACCCTTCGGGGGAAGCTTCGAAAACCGAACCCGTTTTCTTCGTCAGATCGTCGACGGAATTCGGCACCGCGTGCCTACCATGCGTATCGGTGTGCGAGTCAGCGCCTTTGATCTGCCGCCATTTCGGGCAGGCGCCAAGGGAAGGGGCGAGCCCGAAGCGACTTCCCGTCCCTACCGTTTCGCCTTCGGAGCCAACCCGAACGATCCTCTGAGCTATCAACTCGATGAAACAAGGCGGTTCCTCTCGTTGCTGGAGATGCTCGGGGTGGAGCTGGTAAACCTCACGGCGGGAAGCCCGTATTACAACCCCCATATTCAGCGGCCCGCCTCCTTTCCGCCGTCGGACGGTTACACGCCTCCGGAAGATCCCCTCGTCGGGGTCGCGCGCCAACTGGAAGTCACCAAACATTTGAAGTCGGCCTTTCCAGCCTTGGCCATCGTTGGAACGGCCTATTCCTACTTGCAGGAATGGTTGCCCCACGTCGCGCAGCATTGCGTTCGCACCGGCGCCGTCGATTTCGTAGGTCTGGGCCGCATGGTCTTGGCCTATCCGGATCTACCCGCAGATGTTCTGGCCGGAAAACGGCTGGACCGCAAACGTCTGTGCCGCACCTTCAGTGACTGCACCACCGCACCGCGCAACGGGATCGTCTCAGGGTGCTTTCCGCTCGATCCCTTCTACAAGTCGAGACCCGAGGCCCGGACGCTCGAGCACATCAAGAAAAAGCGCTGAGCGCTAGGCGGAACCCGCGTTTGCCCGGGCCTTGGGCATCTCGTATAATTTATCTGGGGCAAGGGTGAATGAAGGACATGGTGGAAAGCAAAACCGAAGAGCACGATCCGGAACAGGATCCTTTAGCAGAAGATCTCTCCGAGGTCGAGCCGCCCGCCGAAGCCCTGGTGCGAACCAAAGACCTCGCGCGATATGATCCCCTTCATCGGTATCTCTCCGATATCAACCGGTATCCGATCCTGTCCCGGGAAGAGGAACACGATCTAGCCGTAACTTACCGGGAAACCGGGGACCGCGAGGCCGCTTACCGTCTGGTGACGACAAACCTCAAGCTCGTCGTCAAGATCGCCATGATGTACCGCAAGGTTTACAACAACCTCATGGATCTCATCCAGGAAGGGAATCTTGGATTGATCCAGGCCATCAAGCGCTTCGATCCCGAGCGAGGGACTCGGGTGACGACTTACGCAGCGTGGTGGATCAAAGCCTATATTCTGAAGTTTCTGCTCGACAACGCCCGGCTGGTTCGGATCGGGACGACCAACACGCGCCGTAAAATATTGAGAAATCTGGGACGCGAGAAGCAAAAGCTGGAAGCCAAGGGGATCACGCCGACGAGCCGGCTTTTGGCGGAAAACCTGGGAGTGGACGAGAGCGAGCTCATTGAGGTCCAGGAAGGAATGTCCGGGGCAGACATTTCTCTGGACGCACCGGTCAAGGACGAGGGGAGCACGCCTCTGGTGGACACGTTGAACCTCATGGACGAAGCTGTCGACGAGAAGATAGTTCGTGGCGAATTCCGCGACATGCTCGAAAAAAAATTCGGGGAATTCGAGCAGACCATTTCCGAAAGAGATCAGGTGATCCTCAGAAAGAGACTCATTGCCGAAGATCCATTCACGCTCCAACAAATCGCCGATATGTACGGAGTTTCCAGAGAGGCTATCCGGGTTGCGGAGAAGAAGCTCACCGGCAAGTTGAAGGAGTTCATGCTCGACGCCTTTCGCGGCGCCGGTGAGATCGAGTTGAAATTCAACCGGTGACGGGCCGGGTTGTTCAAAGCGCAGATAAGTTGCCATGAAAGAGATCAAGCGCAGTGTTTGCCCGCTCGATTGCCCGGACACCTGCTCAATCCTGGCGACGGTCGATGACGGAAGAATCGTCGAACTGCAGGGCGACCGCGAGCATCCCTTTACCGCCGGCTACCTGTGCGGCAAGGTTTCTCGCTATCACGAGCGCGTCTACTCTCCGGATCGCCTGCTTTACCCGCAGAAGCGAACCGGACCCAAGGGCAAAGGACAATTCAAGCGGATTTCCTGGGATGAAGCACTGGATACGATTGCGTTGAATTTCTCAAGGATTGCAAGGCACGAGGGTCCGGAGGCAATTCTACCTTATTCCTACGGCGGAACGATGGGCGTCGTACAACGGAATGCCGGACACCGTTTTTTCCACCGGCTTGGGGCCAGTCGCCTTGCACGGACCATCTGCAGCCCGGCGGCCAGCCTCGGTTTCAATGCCACCGTGGGCGCTTCACTGGGTCCGGACCCGGAGTCCGTTACCGATTCCGACTGCATCATCATCTGGGGACAGAACACCGCGGTCGTGAACCTGCATCTGATGACGTTCGTAAAACAAGCGCGCCGGGCGGGAGCGACACTGACCGTGATCGATCCCTACCGCAATGACACCGCACGTTTGGCCGACCGGCATATCCGCCCGCTTCCCGGCACCGACGCCGCACTCGCCCTCGGGTTGATGTACGTGATGATCGAAGAGGACTGGATCGATCATGCCTACATCGACAAGCACACCGTCGGATACGAGCCGCTACGCAGCCGAGTGTTGACCGAGTATCATCCCGGCCGTGTTGCCGGAATCACAGGTGTGAAGGAAGAAGATCTCCGCAGTCTGGCCCGTAAGTACAGTCACGCCGGGGCTCCGTTCATCCGGATCGGGGACGGACTCTCCCGGCACACGAACGGCGCGATGGCGGTGCGCAGCATCGCCTGTCTAGCTGGACTCGTCGGGGCCTTTGGCAAGAAGGGTGGTAGTGCACTCCAGAGCACCAGCGGCGCGTTCAAGCTCAACGATAGCTACATTCAGAAACCGGAGCTCTCGGCGAACCCGGCTCGCCGACTCAACATGATCAGACTGGGCGAGATCCTCACCTCCGATCTGTCCCCGCGGTTCGTGCTCTTTACGTTTATCACTGCAACCCTGCGGCCGTTGCTCCGGATCAAGGACGGGTTCTGGCGGGTTTGTGCCGGGAGGATCTTTTCACGGTGGTACACGAACAGGTGGGCACCGACACGGTGGACTATGCGGACATTGTCATCCCGGCCACCACCTTCCTCGAGCACGGGGATCTGTATCGCTCCTACGGACATTTATATCTCCAGCGGGCGGAACCGGCCATTGAAGCGGTCGGAGAAGCCAAATCCAATCTGGAGGTCTTTCAGCTTCTGGCGGAGCGAATGGGGTACCACGAGGAGTGCTTCAAGGAATCGCTGGACGATCTGGCAAGGGGTGCGTTACGCACATCCGCACCGGAGCTGGCCGGGATCACTCTAGAGTGCTTGGGCGACGGAAAGCCCCTCCGCCTGAACGTTCCGTCCCAGGCATACGCGGACGGCTTTCCCACCCCATCCGGAAAACTCGAATTCTATTCCGCGAGCCTCGAGTCCAAGGGTATCGATCCTCTTCCCTACTACAAACCCTGTAAGCACGACTCCATCGAGCCGCCAGAATCGAACGATGTGCTCCACCTGATTGCGCCGCCGTCGAAGCACTTTCTCAACTCCACCTTTGGAGCAGTACCGAGCCTTGTCGCCCGGGCCAAGAAACCAACATTGCTAATCCATCCTCTGGAGGCCGGCAAACGGGGGATTGAAGACGGCCAGCTCGTTCGGGTGCACAACAAGCACGGAGAGTGCCGACTGTTCGCCCGATTGACCGACGACGCCCCCGTCGGTGTGGTGGTAGCGGCTTCGGTTTGGTGGCAAAAGCAATCCCCGGACGGAAAGGGGATCAATCATTTGATTTCGCCGAAGACCACGGATCTAGGAGGGGGAAGCACGTTTCATTGCAATCTTGTTCAGGTGGAAAGCTAGTTGTCAGCGTCCGACCGACGCGTCGCGCCAGTCGCTTGGGAACGTAACTGCCCTGAACAGCCTGAAAAACGTGGTTCTTGGCGATTTGCTAAATTACGCGCATAACAGCAGTTCCGCGAGCAGTTCCTTAAGCGCCGAACTGGGAGGAGATACACGTGAGGGATTGCCTGTTCTCGACAAGAGTTATGGCTGGGATTTCTTTTTTTTGTCTCTGGTTTTCAGCGGCGGCCTGCTCGGGTTCAGGGCCCGAGGCTGAAGCTCCGCAAGCTGAACCCCCATCCCCTGCGCAATCGGAAGAGTGGGAAATACTATTCGACGGCACGACAACGGAAAAATGGCGCAGTTTCAAGGGTTCGGACTTCCCGTCGGAGGGGTGGATTGTCGAAGATCGCTGTCTGAAGAATCAGGGCGGCGGAAAACGTGAGGACATCATCACCCGAGGGCAGTTCGGAGACTTCGTTCTCGAGCTCGACTACAAGATTGCTCCTCGTGGGAACAGCGGCATCATCTATCGCGTGACCGAAGCGGGGGAAAGTACGTGGCATACTGGGCCGGAAATGCAGATTCTCGACGACTACGGCTTTCTGGAAGACGGCCTCGAGACCGGCGATGATGCAGGCGTGCACACGGCGGGGTCGATCTATGATCTCGTGGCTCCGGCCCGACGGGCGATCAAGACCGCAGGCAAGCTCAACCACGTGCGCCTGGTCGTCCGCGGCGCGCACGTCCAGCACTGGATCAACGGTATAAAGATCATCGATTGTGAGTTGGACAGTGAAGAAATGATGAGGCGAATCGCTGAAAGCAAGTTCAAGATCTACCCTGAATTTGCCAAGGCAAGCCAAGGGCATATTGCACTGCAGAACCACGGCAATGACGTCTGGTTCTGCAACATCCGCATTCGTCGGATGGGTTAGAGCTATCCGTCTTCGGCTTTCCGTCTTGCGCTTCTCGTCAACCCGGTTTCCGATTATAGGAAACCCGGTTTGGCACGGCGATTCGCGCCTACACCACGGGTAATCGAACGATGGCGCGGGTTCCTCCGTCCGGGGGGGACTCGATAACCAGGGTGCCCTCGTGTTGGACGAAGATCTGCCGGCTCGTTGCCATGTCCCAAAGCGCCCGGACCCTGCCCTCCTTGGGAACAAACGTCGGATCGAAGAGCTGCTTTTGTTCCTGCGGGTCTAACCCTTCTCCGTTTTGTTCGATGACAATCTGGACATGCGCGTCACGATGGTGGGAAACAAGTCGAACCACCCCTCCCTCGTTCAAGGATCGAAATGCCTGTCTCAGCAGACTGGCAAGGGCAAGTCCCACCTTTTGCGCCTCGACCACGATCGCGGGCAGGGGCTCGAGGTCGATTTCCACGCTCGGCGACATTCCTGTCTCGGCCTTGACCAGTTCGAGGGCGGCCAGCAGCTCCTGGTTCAGGTCCACGGTCTTTTGTTCGGACTCGTCCAGATGGGTAAACGAGCGTAGCTTCTCCAAGAGGTCGCTGATCCTCTGACAAGACTGGACTGAGCCTCGATTGAGTTCCCCGTGGAGATCGAACCACTTGGCCGTGTCCAAATCCTCGACGCCTCTCTCAGCCAGCTTCTGCTTCAGACGCAAGAACAGCTGCTCCTCGGTTTTGAGATTGCTGAGAAGGACTCCGAAGGGCGTGTTCAGTTCGTGACTCAGGGCGGCGACGAGTTGGCTCTGCGAGAGTGCCTTTTCCGATGCAAGTAGCTGAGCCTGGGTGTCGTGGAGGCGCCTGAGCGACCCGCTCAATTCATCCCGTAGCAGGAATGCAGTTCTGAGGGACTGATGCGAAGCGGCGGTAAGCCACACCGCCAAGATCCCGGCGACTCCCAAGGACACACAAGGGAAAACAAAGGTTGCTGGTGGAGGCCAGCCGACGGTTTTATCGAGTAGAATCCCCGCTGCGAGATAAAGAAGAAAAAAGTAGGCCGAAGCCAGAAGTACGGACAGAGGTCGCAGGGTACCCAGACCTGCCATCACGAGCAATATCATCGACAGCGCGCCAAAATGGCCATACACATGGGAACCGCTGACGATCTGCGAGTATACCAGGAGCGTTCCAATGAACAGGGCAAACAGCATCGAGATACCTCTCGGGTGCTTCTGGCCCCAGCCGGTATGACTGAAGAGGATTCCCAGTCCACCGGCCAAGATTATGCCCCCGAGAGGCGGGAGCACCGCAGGAAAGTAACTCGCCAAGAAGACCTTGTAGGGAATCGTAAAGAGGAGGCCGGCAACCAGAGCCATCCAGCTGCTGAGCCGCCATCCACGAAGTGCCTTCTGTCTCACTTCCTTCGTGAATTCCGGCCCCAGTGAGCTCTCCGGAGGGCGAAGGAATCGCCGGATTGATTGTGGCGCGCCGAGTTTCGTCATTTCATCCTATCAACTGAGATATAATTTCCTGGAAGGATCACTGGGCAACAAATCTGACGGGGGAGATCCGGCATCGCAAGTGAGATTCTCCATGGCAACCCGATGGTCCATGCAAACCATATTGCCCGGACACGAGGCTTGAAAACAACCCGTAATCCTTAAGGGCCGGATCGCAAAAAGATGAAAAAGGTAGAACGTTGGTTTTCTTCATCCGTCGGGCAGAAGCTGTTGGTCGGAGGCACCGGATTGTTTCTCTGCACATTTCTCCTCGTTCATCTCGCAGGGAACCTTCTTCTCTTCAAGGACGATGGTGGAGAGGCCTTCGAGGAATACTCGGAGTTCATGTCGACGAGCGGGGCAATCCGGACCCTAGAGGTAGTGTTGGCGGTGGGATTCCTGGTCCATGTCGTTTTCGGCTTTCGAACATGGCTCAAGAATCGAATGGCTCGCCCGGTCCATTACGAGGCGAATAGAGCCTGGGAGAATTCTTCATCCTCCTCCAGGGTAATGCACCTGACAGGATTGATCGTCCTGGTTTTCCTCATAGTCCATCTCAAGACATTCTTCGTGCCGACCCGAATCCTGCAGCAACCCGGTGTCAGCATGACCGAGCTGGTGCACGGGGCATTTTCGAATCCTCTATACGTCGGTTTCTACATTCTTTCGATGTTCTTGCTAGGCTATCATTTAAAACAGGGCTTCCAGTCTGCTTTTCAGACCTTCGGCGTTCGCTCCGCCCTGCAGACAGCCGTCGACAGCGCAGCGTTGATTTTCTGGCTCCTCATCCCCATCGGCTTTGCCAGCTTACCGGTGTACTTTCTGTGGCGTCATCTCACGGGAGCGATCTAGATATGCACTTGGATGCAAAAATACCGGGTGGACCTCTCGCGACGAAATGGGACACTCATCGATTCAATCTCAAGCTGGTCAATCCAGCAAACAAGAGAAAGTACCGTCTGGTCGTGGTCGGGACCGGACTGGCCGGGTCCGCTGCCGCCGCCTCGTTAGCCGAGCTGGGCTACAACGTTACAGCCCTGTGCTATCACGAGTCGCCCAGACGCGCCCACAGTATTGCGGCACAGGGCGGAATCAACGCGCCCAAGAACTATGCCAATGATGGAGACAGCATCTACCGCCTCTTCTACGACACCATCAAGGGGGGAGATTACCGGTCCCGTGAGGCGAACGTGTACCGGCTGGCCCAGGTCAGCAACAGCATCATCGATCAATGCGTCGCGCAGGGAGTTCCCTTTGCCCGGGACTATGGCGGACATCTGGACAATCGGTCTTTTGGTGGAGCCCAGGTTTCTCGAACTTTTTATGCGCGCGGTCAAACCGGGCAGCAACTGTTGCTGGGAGCCTATCAGGCTCTCTGCCGTCAGATCGGAACGGGCAAAGTTCAATACCATGACCGGATGGAAATGCTGGACCTCGTGGTTGCGGATGGCTGCGCACGCGGCATCGTCGCTCGGAACCTGGTCAATGGACAGATCGAGAGCTTCACGGGGGATGCCGTAGTCCTGGCCACCGGGGGCTACGCAAACGTATTCTATCTCTCTACCAACGCGATGATGTCCAATGCGACAGCGGTATGGAGAGCCCACAAGCGCGGCGCTTTTTTCGGAAATCCCTGCTTCACCCAGATTCATCCAACGTGCATACCTGTTTCCAGCGAGCATCAATCCAAACTGACCCTGATGAGTGAAAGCTTGCGCAACGACGGTCGAATCTGGGTCTCCAGAACCAAGGGGGACAATCGGGATCCCAACCAGATTCCAGAATCAGAACGAGACTATTATCTCGAGCGGCTTTATCCGTCCTTCGGCAATCTCGTTCCCCGGGACGTGGCCTCGCGCCGCGCCAAGGAGATGTGTGATCAGGGACATGGCGTGGGGCCGACGAAGCTGGCAGTCTATCTCGACTTCAGCGATACGATCGAGCGCAACGGTCAGGAGTGGGTCTCCCAGCGCTACGGGAATCTTTTCGATATGTATCAGCAGATAACCGGCGAAGACGCCTACAACAGTCCTATGCGGATCTACCCGGCCGTCCACTACACCATGGGCGGACTCTGGGTCGATTACAACCTCATGTCGACCATTCCAGGGTTGTTCGTCCTGGGAGAGGCAAACTTCTCCGATCACGGGGCCAACCGGCTCGGAGCCAGTGCATTGATGCAGGGACTGGCAGACGGGTACTTCATCATTCCGTACACGATCGGAGACTATCTCGCCAGCTCGCCTCTGCGAGCGATAGATGCGTCGCACGACGCCTTCCGCGAAGCGAAGGAAGGTATCGAGGCAACCACGCGCAGGCTGATGTCGACGAAAGGAGACCGAACGGTTGACGAATTCCACAAGGACCTGGGAAAGATCATGTGGAACCACTGCGGCATGTCCCGTAGAGCCGAAGGTCTCCATGAAGCCCTGGATCTGATCCCGCAGCTTCGCGAGCAATTCTGGCAGCGACTGACGATTCCCGGCAGCTCCGACGGTTTCAATCCCGAGTTCGAGAAAGCGCACCGCGTGGCCGACTTCATGGAGCTGGGTGAGTTGATGGTCCGCGACGCGCTTCAGCGCGAGGAATCCTGCGGCGGCCACTTCCGCGAAGAGCACCAAACCGAAGACAATGAGGCGTTGCGCGACGATGATCAATTTTCCTATGTCTCTTCCTGGGAGTTCAATGGACCGGACAGCGAACCGATCCTGCATAAAGAGCCATTGCCGTTCGATTACGTCAAGCCCTTGAGAAGAAGTTACAAGTAGCGTCGCAGGACAAGCCGGAGCACGCATGAAACTCACACTGAAGGTATGGCGACAGACGGACGCAGACGACAGAGGTCGATTCGTGACCTACCCCATCGACGACGTCTCTGCGGACATGTCCTTCCTGGAAATGCTGGACCTACTCAATCTCGTGCTGGCCCGGCGCGGAGAGGATGTGGTGGCCTTCGATCACGACTGCCGTGAAGGAATCTGCGGGACGTGTAGCTTGTATATCAACGGGAGAGCTCATGGACCCCTGAAGGGGGTCGCAACCTGCCAGCTTCACATGAGGAGTTTTCGCGATAACGATACCATTGTGATTGAGCCATGGAGGGCGAAAGCTTTCCCTGTGGTCAAGGATCTGATCGTGAATCGGTCCGCCTTTGAGCGCATCATCCAGGCGGGCGGGTTCGTCTCCTCCAAGACAGGTGGCGCACCGGACGGGAACGCCCTTCCGATTCCAAAGCCCGTTGCGGACGAGGCCTTTGAGGCAGCCGCCTGCATCGGCTGCGGTGCCTGTGTGGCGGCGTGCAAGAACGCGTCTGCAATGCTGTTCGTCGCCGCAAAAGTCAGCCAGCTCGCCCTGTTGCCTCAGGGACAGCCCGAGCGCCGATCGCGCGTGCGAGAAATGGTCGTCCAGATGGACCGCGAGGGCTTTGGATACTGCTCGAACACATACGCCTGCGAAGCCGAATGTCCGAAGGAAATATCGGTCTCACACATCGCCCGCCTGAACCGGGAGTTTCTCAGTAGCGGTCTCTAGGCGCCGGGTCTTCACCCGGAACATTACAATCCCATCGCAGAAACCAGCTCGCGCACGGATTCTGCGGATCGGTCCAGGGCCGCCTTTTCTTCCGCCTCGAGTCGGATTTCGATCACCTCTTCGATCCCTGCTGCACCCAGCTTCACCGGCACTCCCACATAAAGGCCATCGATCCCGTATTCTCCTTCGAGCAAGGCCGCACAGGGCAAGATCTTTTTCTTGTCCTTGAGGATTGCATCGACCATCTCGGCGACCGCCGCAGAGGGCGCATAGTATGCACTCCCGGACTTCAGCAGCTTCACGATCTCCGCTCCTCCGTCCCGCGTCCTCTGGACGAGCCGATCGATTTGCTCTCGACTCAACAGCTCCGGCAACGGAATGCCAGCAACCGTAGAGTACCTTGGCAACGGAACCATCGTGTCGCCATGTCCCCCCAGAACGAAAGCAGTGACATTTTCGACTGAGACGTTGAGCTCCATCGCAATGAAGGTACGGAAGCGCGCCGAATCCAAAATGCCGGCCATTCCGAAGACTCGATTCTTCGGGAAGCCAGAGGCTTCCTTGGCAGCGTGGCACATGGCATCGAGAGGATTGCTGACCACGATGATCGTACACTGCGGGGATTGAACCACGGCACTCCGGGTTACCTCGGAGACGATCTTCATGTTGGTATTGAGGAGATCGTCCCGGCTCATCCCAGGCTTTCGGGCGATTCCAGCCGTTATGACCACGATGTCCGAGTTCGCCGTGTCCTTGTAATCGTTCGTACCGACGATGTTGCAATCGTACCCTTCGACCGGCCCCGCCTCCATCATATCGAGGCCCTTTCCCTGCGGAACACCTTCGAGAATGTCGATCAACGCGACATCGGCGAGTTCCTGATCCACCAGCCGCTGTGCGAGTGTTGCTCCAACGTTACCCGATCCAACAACCGTGACCTTGCTTCGCATCTGCCACCTCCCTTCGTTAGGACGAGTGCTGAGTCTATGAGTTCTATCCCAATGATACATCGAAACGTTTCGCGTCCGGGGGAAGATGCAGCAAGTTTTTCGGTGATCCGGGCTCGTAGACCGGGAAAAATGGCGGTAAGCGGTAGACGGTAAGCGGAAAGCGCGGTGGGTCGGATCGACCCGCTGCCCTATGCCATGTTCTCCACGATGGCGCCGGCGAACTCGGATGTTTTGAGCTTGGTCGCGCCGGGCATCTGTCGCTCCAAATCGTACGTCACTCTTTTCTGGGCGAGGGTTTGCTCGAAACCGGAGATGATCCGTTCGGCTGCTTCGCTCCATCCGAGATGCTCCAGCATCATGACCCCGGATAGAATGACCGAGCTCGGATTGATGATGTCCTTGCCTGCATGCTTGGGCGCCGTGCCATGCGTGGCCTCGAACAATCCTACTCGATCGCTCAGGTTGGCTCCCGGGGCGATACCCAGTCCCCCGACCTGGGCGGCACAGGCGTCCGACAGGTAGTCCCCGTTGAGGTTCGGCGTGGCAACCACCTGATATTCCCCCGGTCGCAGAAGAACCTGTTGAAACATCGAGTCGGCAATCCGATCGTTGATCATCACCTTCCCTTCGGGTATCCGACCCTCATGATCGCGATAGACCTCGTCCTCGGTCACGGTTTGATCGGCAAACTCTTCCTTGGCGAGTTCGTATCCCCAGTCCCGAAACGCACCCTCGGTGAACTTCATGATGTTGCCCTTGTGGACGAGCGTCACACTCTCCTTGCGGTTTTCAATCGCATATTGAATGGCCTTGCGGACCAGCCGCTTGCTCCCGTATACAGAGATCGGTTTGATTCCGACCCCGGAATCGCTCCTCACGTTCCTGCCCATGGTATCGTTCAGAAAACGGATCACGCTCGCGGCCTCGGAGGTTCCCTGAGCCCACTCGATTCCTGCGTAAACGTCCTCGGTGTTCTCCCGATAGATAACGAGGTTGAGCTTCTCCGGCGACTTGACAGGTGAGGGCACTCCGGTGAAGTAGCGTACCGGCCGGACACACGCGTACAGGTCCAGCACTTGGCGCAGCGTCACATTCAGACTCCGGATACCCCCGCCTACCGGCGTCGTGAGCGGTCCTTTGATCGCCACACAATACTCATCAATGGCTGAGACCGTGGCATCAGGCAACCATTCGTCTGTCTGCGTCTTGGCTTTCTCCCCTGCCAGGATTTCCATCCATTCGATTTTTCTTTCGCCGCCGTATGAGTTTCTCACCGCGGCATCGAAGACTATTCGAGCAGCGGGCCAGATATCGCGCCCTGTTCCGTCCCCCTCGATAAAAGGAATAATGGGCCGGTCCGGAACTGAAAGATGGCCATTCCGGTATTCGATCTTTTCTCCCGTGGACGGAGGACTGTAGGACAATGACATGAGCAAACCTTTCTTCGCAAGTAACTGGCGGGCGCTTTTTATAACACTAGGGGTAAGCGATTATCAAGGGGCGCCGGGTCTCGACCCGGCGCGCTATCCGCCATCCGTCTACCGCTCGGGCTCTCGGAGAGAGCCGGCGATACTAGGCCGCACACGGGCGCTTGGGCATTCCAAGATTCGGGATCAACAGAAGCCGCTCACGGCGTGAGCGACCTACACTACGGCGGGAGACGGATGGCGGTAAGCGGAGAGCGCCCCGGGAAAACCCGGGGGTCATTTTAGACAACCTTCCTCTGCTCCCTTTCCCGGCGGCCGAGTTGCTCGATCAGGTCGATGGGAAAGTTGAGCTCTACCTGTATTTGATTGTCGTTCTGGCTGACCTGCACACCCTGCATCAGTTCGGCGATTTCCGGCTTCTGCTCTCCGGCGATCTGGCCCAAGGCGATCAGACCGCGCGCGACATCGGCCAGTTTACCAGCCGATTCGTGGTCAGCGGCCGTTGCCACAATTCGGCCGGTCACGACATCGGCGAGATCGAGCGTCCCGAAGATCGTCTGGATGCCTCCCAGGTTACCAATCAAAGGTGTATTCTGAGGCGCGTTCGATATAATGCTCGCAGCGTCCCCCGCAAACCAAAACATCTCCTCCGGATCAAGACCCGCGATCATTGCCGCCAGAACTTCATTGGTCAATACGCTGGGTGCGTTGCCTGAACGAACGTCGATGACCCGCTTCAATGTTTCGAGACTCCCCACCGCCACTTCTTCTCCGCTCAACAGAGCGACCCCTTGTTCTACGCTCGAGTCTTCTCGTTCCGGGATCATCAAAACGACCGTTCCCTCATATTCGACCCTGATCGGCTTCGCCTCGGTCTCGAGGAACGCCTCGATGCCAGCGGTATTGAATTGACCGACGGCGATGATGGCCCCATCTCTCCCCGGGGATGGCGCGAGCCGGCCGGTAGCCACAACGTAGGAAATGTCCCGCTTAGGGTCGACACCCGTCCTGGCGATGAACTCCGCCAGATCACCGGCGATCTTTTCTCCGTGGCGTCCCTCGAAACGAGCGAATATGGGAGATGCCACAAACTTCTTTACGTTCATGCCGAAGATTGCGTGAGAATCTGCCGGCAGGTACGTCAGCGCATCGGGAAAGCCCGCAACGGAAGCCCGCACTCCATAGGAGTTGTAAAAAGCCAACCCGGCGACACTGACGACGACGACGGCCAGGATGATCGAGGCCGATACAACAGACTTATGGCGATTCATATGTTAGGTTTACCCCCCCGGCGACACTCTGGTACGTCGGTTGAAAATCGATTGCTATCACCGCATGCCGTTCGCGATTACCTAATACGAGCGCGGCGGACCACAAGTTCAACTAAAAACTATTTTACTCTACTCCGTTTACTTCACCCAGGGATGAATGGGAACGAAGCGGGCTCCGGTCCAAGCAGATTTTCTGGCGTCTCCCGCCTGCGATGGTAATATTAGAAGTGACGTTTTTGGACTGTCCCATGAAACCAACTTGGTTAGCCCCGCTGGCCATCTCAGGCTCGCTTTGCTTCGGTCAAGCCGATCCGCGGACCCAGTATTCGGTCTCCGTGGACCTCATCAAGGTTCCCTTTACCGTCTTCGACCAGCACGACCAGATGGTGCAGGACCTGGACCGGTCGGATTTCCGGCTTTACGAAAACGGCGTACCTCAAGAAATCCGTAGCTTTGGACGAGATCTACTTCCAGTATCGGTCGTACTCGTCATCGACACGAGCGGCAGTTCCGAAAAAGAGGAGAAAGGGCTCAAAAAGATCAAGGAAGCTGCGGAAAGCTTCGTGATGGCGTTGTCGAAACAGGATCGGGTGTCGATTATCGCCTTTTCCGACGAAGTGGAGCTCGCACAAGACTGGACGCACGACAGAAAACGGGCCAGAAAGGTGATTCGAAAGCTGATGCCGGGCTTCCGCACGGCGTTGTATGACGCCATCTTCATGGCGGCTCAGGATCAGCTCGGTGAGTTGGACGGCAGAAAAGCGATCATTTTGCTGACCGATGGGCTGAACAATCAGAGCCGCGTGCTGGCCCAAGAAGCCGCCCTGTCGGTGGTTCAATCTCAAGCGACTCTTTACGTCGTGTCCAAGACAATGATTCTGAAAGAGGCGGCCAGAAACCAACGTCGTGTGATCATGCTCCAGGAGATCTACGAGAAGAACTTCGGAGAGGACAACTACATCGAAAGGTTCTTCCTCAAGAGAGAAGCCGAGATGCGTGGCCTTGCCGAACGAACCGGGGGCCGTGCATTTTTTCCCGTCAGTTACGATCGGATCAAGGACGTCTACCGTGAAGTCGCGCGGGAGTTGAAGCACCAGTACTATCTTACCTATGTCTCCAACCAGACTAAGGTTCCGAAAAGCTACTATCAGATCAGCCTGGATTATCTTCCCCCGACGAGTCGGTTGAACTACCGGAGAGGTTACTATTTCAAGCCCGACCCTATCCGAGTCCGAGGATCCATGTAATCGGCTTCCTCCGAGAGCCGATTCCGGAGGTGTTCAGCGTGAAAGCAAAGCTTCTGCTCCTGATCTGTCTCAGCGGCGCCACCTGCACCCTAGCGGCGGAGATCGGCACCGACGGCTATGCCGACTCCAGCGGGGTGAGGATTCACTACGTGACGATGGGAGCCGGCCCGTTGCTGATCATGGTTCATGGTTTTCCCGACTATTGGTACACCTGGCGGGAACAAATGCCCGCCCTCTCGAAGCACTTTCAGGTCGTGGCAATCGATCAGCGCGGCTACAACAAGAGCGATCAACCCAAAGGCGTTGAAAACTACACCGTGGACAAGCTGGCTGGCGATGTCGACGCCGTGGTCCGCCATTTCGAACGAGAAAAGGTCGTTGTCGTCGGGCACGACTGGGGTGGGATCGTTGCGTGGACCTACGGGATGTCCTTTCCCGAAAAGACGGATCGACTCGTGATTTTGAACCTGCCCCACCCGAGGGGTCTGGCGCGCGAGCTGGCCAATAATCCAGATCAACAACGAAACAGCCAGTACGCGCGGAATTTTCAGAAAGCCGACGCGGCTTCAAAAATAAAGCTCGAGCAGCTTGTTCGCTGGGTCCGGGATCCGGAGGCCAGGGCAAAGTACCTCGAGGCCTTCAAGCGTTCTTCGATCGACGGAATGCTCAACTACTACAAGGCCAACTACCCAAGGCCTCCATATGACGACACACAGGAATTTCCGCCGATCCGATGCTCTGTATTGATGTTTCACGGATTGCAGGACCGGGCCCTCCTGCCGGGGGCTCTGAACGGGACCTGGGACTGGATGGAGAGGGACCTGACCTTGATCACGATTCCGGACGCCGGTCACTTCGTCCAGCAAGATGCGTCGGGTTTCGTGACCCGGAACATGGTTCGCTGGCTCACCGACTAGGGCAGTTCCCGTCCAAGTCTCGTGAGTCCTCGATCGTTGCCGGCGAGGTCGCTGTCATTTTTCCCCTCGAAACCGGTCCACACTCCAGGCACCAGGGCCAGCTGAAGCAAGGTAGAGAAACACAAACGAATAGAGGGCGGCAAGCTCGCCGCCGTTGAGTATCGGCCAGAACCCCTTGGGGGCATGAGCCATGAAGTAGCCGACCGCCATCTGACCGCTCAGAACGAAGGCTACCGGTCGAGTAAACAAACCGACGACCAGAAGCAGTCCTCCTGCGAGCTCCAGAATTCCGGCGACCCCTGGAAGGCTAAGGAGAGGAGCCGCTTTTCCGCCCAGAAGCCCGAATATTTTCTGGAAGCCGTGAAGCGAGAAGGTGAAACCGGCGACAGCCCGCAATAGCGAGAGAGCTCCCGAACTGAGGAAACCCATAGTCTGATTTTTCATAGTGTCCTCTCTATCTCTTAAGGTGTACGCCGGGTTCGGGAGGGCTACCGCCGCGCATGGAACCCAAGAACACCATAACCATTGTGAGTGCAACGTTTTATCTATAGCTCACACCCTACCCCGATCGCTTCTTGAAACTCCAGTAGTAGTAGAACGGAATTCCGGTGGTCACGACAGCCAGTCCCAAAAGAGACTCCACTGGTCGATCCCTGAACGCCACCAATAGAATCCAGAGACTAATAGAAAGAAAAACTAGCATCGTCCACGGGTATCCCCAGCCCTTGTAGTTCAGGGTGGAGGCCGACCTTCTGCGAATGACAAAGACGGAAGATACAGTCAAGCACGAAAAGGCAATCAAGACAACGCCCGAGAAAGTCAGCAACTGTTCAAACCGACCGCTGAAGACCAACACGATCGACCAGACCGCCTGGAGCAAGATTGCGTTGTTTGGTGTTCCGAAGCGTGGGTGAACCCTCGCGATCGCACGCGGGAAGAGGCCGTCTCTGGCCATTGCGTAGTAGACACGCGGCCCGGCGATGACCATTGCGCTCACCGACCCGAGAATCGTCCCCATGAAGACGATGTTGAGCAGCGGCGCTACATCGAGTCCAAACAGGTTCGAGGAGGCCTGTTCGGCAATCCGAATCACATCAGGCATCCCGCCAATCGGAATCGCATATAAGTACAGAGAATTCATGAGGATGTAGAGAATCACGACAATGGCTGTTCCCGCAAACAAAGCCATCGGGAGATTGCGCTGCGGATTGCGGATTTCTCCACCGATATAGACCGCCGCGTTCCATCCGCTGTAGGAGAACATCACGAAGATCATGCCCGAGGCCATGGCTGCCGACAGACCCGGCCATTCCTCCAGCGGGATCACGGGAGAAAAGTTCGAAGTGTCACCCCTTCCGATCAAAAAACCCGCCAGCACGAAGACAGCGATGATGCCAACTTTGAAAAACGTCAGTCCCACGTGCACTCGCCCCCCTAGCTGGACTTTTCGGTAGTGAACCGCCGAAAGCAGTACGATGACCGCCGTTGCCACCAGGTGTCCGGGCAGAACGTACCCGCTTCGGTTCTGCAGACTCAACTCGGGATAGTAGGCGCTGAGGTACTCGGTGAATCCAACAGAGGCTGCAGCAATGGGAGCCGAGAAGCCTGCAAACAGGGAGGCCCAACCGCTCAGGAAAGAGGGCAGCGGTCCGTACGCCTCGCGCAAATACACATATTCCCCGCCCGCGCGAGGGAAATTGGCTCCCAGTTCCCCGTAGCAGAGGGCCCCGGCGAGCGACATCACTCCTCCGACAAGCCACATGCTGAGCAGCAACCGGGGATCCGCTAAGTCCTTTGCTAGCAATCCAGAAGTGGTGAAGATGCCGACTCCGATCACATTCGCCAGGACCACGGAAATCGCTAGCAGCGGGCCCATCGACCTTGGCAGGCTGTCTGTCGCAGGATCAGAACTGGGCATCTTTGCTCACGGTGGAGGGTTCCTCCTCATGGTGGTTCGGCTGCATACCGATCAGTAGGAGGTTGGCATGCTAGTCAACGGATCGGGCTTTCCACAAGGCGACCCGCGCTCCCTTATACATTTTCGGCAAAATGCGACGATACGATCCTTGACGATCGTTTTGGGTAGAATTCTTGGAAAATGGAAGAATTGGCCCTCTCATTGAACTTTAGTTGGGCGTGCCCTATCATATAATTGTGCCGGGTGCACCGTTAATATTCGCGGCCGAGCAAGCAATTTGACAGGAGGCTATCATGGGCCAACCATCAATGGAAGCATACCTGACCGGCAGAACACCAGATTCCGGCCAACCTCCTACAGGAGACCAGCAGGGAGGAGGCGGCAGTGGAGGTGGTGGTGGTTCGAAGGGGCCTTTTCCCGAATGGCTCCAGACAACCTTCCTCATCATTCTGATCTTGGCCGTGGCGTTTCTGTTGTATGACGGATACCAGTTCCAGGTAAAGACAACGGCCGAGATCGCCGAGCTCGTCGAGCATATCGAAGTTCTCGAGAGTGTGGACCAGGAGGGCGCACAGAAGATGACCAGCCTGGCTGGAGAGCTCTCCGAAACGAAGAAGAGTGTTGGTTCGACCCGAAACGAACTGAGATCTACTACTCGATCCATCAAGGAAGAATCCCAGAAGGCTCAAGAGGAATTGAGCCTCGCCATCGCCGAGAAGGCGGATGCGCAATATCTGGAAGCGGTCAAGCGGGACGCCGACAAGAAGATCAGTGACGTCAACTCGGAGGTCGGCACGGTCAAGAACGCCATCGGAGGAGTGCAAACCGATCTGCAGGGAACCCAGAAGGATTTGGGGGATACACAGCGGCAGCTGCTCGACGTGAAGGAAACCCTCAGCGCGGCTGTGGCCAAGAACGCCGATGAGCTGGTGGCGCTGCGGCTCAAGGGCGAGCGTGATTATTTCGAGTTCGAGATCCCGAAGAAAAACCGTCTGGTGAAGGTGGCCGACATCCGTTTGAAACTCAAGAAAACGGACCACAAGAAGAGCAAGTTCAACATCGAGATCATCGTAGACGACAGCAAGCTCGAGAAGAAGAATCGGTTCATCAACGAGCCGATTCAATTCCTCGTGGGTCGTGACCGGGCACGCTATGAGCTCGTGGTGAACTGGGTTCAGAAGAACCGCATCGGCGGATACGTCAGCGTTCCCAAAGTACGGGGCTCTTCGGCCGAGCGTGCGTCGACCAACTAGCGCAGAGCTGTCAGCTTTCAGCGACTGACCGGCGCAGCGCGCCGGTCAGTCGCTGATAGCTTCTTGGCTGAAAGCTTACGCTATGGCAACCACGCCCCCAGCTAGCCAGGGCCGACTGAATCCCGCCGTCGGTCCTTCCGAAACCCATCCGCATGTGCTCCTCTATGACGGGGTCTGTAGGTTCTGCAACAAGACTGTCCGATGGATCCTCAAGCATGACAAGAAGGGAACGATCCGCTTCGCACCGTTGCAGAGCTCATTCGGCAAGTCGGTTCTGGCTGGACATCCCGCGCTAGAGAGCGTCGACTCCATCGTTGTCGTGGACCGAAGGGTGGCGGGTAAGCCACGCTTGATGATCCGTTCCGCGGCGGCCCTTCACATTGCGGCCTACCTGGGCGGCCCATGGAAGCTGCTCCTGGCCGGCTATGTCGTACCCAATACGATTCGAGACTTCTTCTACGATCTCTTTGCCCGCCACCGTTACCGCCTCTTTGGAAGATATGACACCTGTCCGCTCCCGACACCCCATGAGAGAGAGCGCTTCGTTGACGAGTGACCCATCGTAGTCCACGGCCTCCGGCAGCCGAAAAATAATGTTTTCAGTTGCGGGAACCCCCGCCATTGCAGTATTCTTCGGTTCGCTGCTGCACCAGAAGGCTTCTCAAGAAGCCTGGAACAAACGAGTCTATATTTTTTCTGAATAAGCCAAGATTCTCGTTGCGGATGGGCAGGTCGCTACCATAGCAGTCAGCATTCACGGGTCACTCTTGCTCGTTACGGTGGCAACGGTTATTTGTCTCCCCGGGTGCGGACAATCCCATGGGCAGTAAACTGGAGGAAGGAAAAATGAGCGACGAAGACATGAAAGCAGAACTCGACAAACTCCGTGCCGAAAACGAAGCACTCAAGCGAACCTCCTCGAAGGGCCTGTCTCTTCGTGTGAGCGCCAAGGGGGGCTTGTCTGTCTATGGGCTCGGAAGATTTCCGGTAACGCTCTACCGGGAGCAATGGGAACGGCTCCTCGATATGACGGATGATATTCGCGAGTTCATCAAGGCGAACGAGAGCAGCCTCAAGACCAAGGGGAGCTGATCGGCGGGCACCGTCCAAGCCTTCCCTGTTTTCCGATCGCTCGCGAAGGCCAGATTCGTGTCGATATCCCGAACTCCGGTCGCGGGCGAAAATCGAAAAGCCCGGTGCCCGAATATGCGCGGCGAGCGACGGAGCGCGAGCTCGCGGCCCCCAATTCCCACGCCCGGACAGCCATCGTGGTTGAGCATCGAGGTCAAGGAGGTTTAGATCTCAAACAGGTATCTCTCGACAGCGTTGCCATTCACTATTGGGACCAAGGCCATGGATCGCCGATAGTCTTCGTGCACGGTGGGCTCTCCGACTACCGGGAGTGGCACCATCAGCTAACGCCGTTCTCGCAGCAGTTCCGCACCATCGCCTATAGCCGGCGATACAACTATCCCAACCAAAACCGAGGCCACCCAGCGGACTATTCCGCCAGAACAGATGCACGGGATCTTGCCGCCCTGCTCCAGCTACTCGGTTTGAAACAAGTTCACGTCGTTGGCAGATCCTACGGCGCTTATGCCGCCTTGTTCCTTGCCCTGGAACATCCCGAGCTGGTTCGATCATTGGTCTTGGCCGAACCACCGATCCATTGTTGGGTGCCGGATTTGCCGGGTGGGGCGCGCGTTTTCTCCGACTTCATGAGCCGTTTGTGGACGCCGCTGTCCGAGGCCTTCGCGGCCGGAAACCAGGCCGCTGCGCTCGCTTTGATCTCCAGGTTTTTCTTCAAAAGGAGAGCCGTCGAGGACCTTCCGGAGTCTGTTCGGACTAACCTTCTCCAAAATATCAGCGAGTGGCAGGTGCTGGCAACGTCGACCGACGCTTATCCTGATTTGTCGCGTGATCGGCTGGGCGAAATCGAGATCCCTTGCTTGATGTTCACGGGCGACCGCACTTTGAAGATTCATCGTTTCGTCAACGACGAGCTCCAGCGAGTCTTGCGCCACGCGGAGCGATTCCGGATCCCGGAGGCGACGCACGAAATCTGGTCGCGCTATCCCGAGTTGTGCCGGGAAAAGTGCCTTTCCTTTCTGGCTCACTGCTAAACGATTCCATTGTTTCTGGACGACCCCAATTGCCCCGTGTTATTGAGTTGGAAACGAAGTGTAAAGTGTGGGAATTTCAACGCGAGCCGGAAGGCCTCTGATCAGCCGCGGCCGTCATCACTTTCCGGATCCTGGCGATCAGCTCGTCCACGATGAGGCCTTCGTCTTCCGGTGCCAGCCGACGCACTTGCTCCAACGCGGAAACCGCGTCCGCGTAATCCTCCGCCATCGCGTGCACCAATCCGAGATTGAAGTAAAGATTCGGGAAGCAGGGCTCGATTTCGGCCGCAATCTCGTAGTGCAATCGAGACAATCGAAGATCACCCGATTCAAAGTAGAGATAGGCAAGATTGAAATGTGACTCAAAGTGGCGCGGATCCTGTTTCAGCGAATTACCGAAACAATCAAAAGCGGCCGAGACATTGCCAGATTCGAACTCCAAGATTCCGAGGTTGCAGTAAGCGTCCTCGACGAAGTCCTCTTCCCGGATCGCTTTCCTGTACCACTCCTGCGCTTCCTTGTCTCCGGATTCGTGCAGAAGAAGTCCCTCTTCGAACGAAGTCCGCTTGGTGGGCAGCTGGATGAGCTGGCCGCCCGGCGCCGAGAAAAGGTTCAGTTGGCCCTGCAGCTCCGATTCGATCTGCTTCAGGCTGAGTCCGCGACTCCGAAGCTCGCGAACACGCCGAAACTGCTTCAGCGCATGAAAATCGTAGCGGGGCGACTCCTCGTCCGACGACGGGGCTACCGGAATCAGACCTTCCTGAGTCCAGCGGCGCACGTGACGCTCGCTGAGGCCAAACTGCTTGCCGATATCACGAACGGAATAGGTAGACTTGACCCGCTCGAAGCCGAGCTTGGATCTGGCATCAGCGGGAAACTGAATTATTTTCCCCATGGATCAGATGGATCGCTTTGGCGGCCCGCCTTCCGAGCAGCCCGTTGACCTGTTGCAAATGCATTGTCCGGATTCTGCAGATTCCGGGACGAAGAGAAACGCCTCAGGCCGATTTCCGGCGCGTACTCTTGGACTTCCTCTTGGGCGCGCCCGCAGCCTTGGCCTTTTTTGCCTTCCCCGTCGCCTTGACCATGGGCTGTCGCCGGCTCTTCGCATCGTCAATGCTCTGCTTGAGAGCAGTCATGATGTCGACCACGGGCGGCTCTTCCTCGACGTAAGAGACGATTTCCTTTCCTTCAATCTTCGCGTGAATCACGTCCCTCAACGCGTCCCGGTATCGGTCCTTGAATTCGATATCGGCCAGCGTCGTCGCCATCGAATCGAGCAGGTGACGGGCCAGTTTCATCTGCTCCTGATCGATTTCCTGCGCCTCGTCCAACTGTGGAACGTCGCCGATCTTACGCACTTCCTTAGGATAGCGCAGCTTGTAGAGCACGAGTCCGCGGTCCTCGGGCACGAGAATAACCACATCCTCACGGTCTCTCAGAACCACCTTGCCCACCCCAACCTTGCCGCTCTCCTTCAATGCCTGACCCAGGAGTGCGTACGTTTTGGCCGCCACAACGCTATCGGGGCCAAGGAAGTAGGGGGCTTCGTAGAGCGTAGGGTGAATCTCGGTGGCGTCGACGAAACCTTCGATCTCGATCACCTTCGTGCTCTTTAGCCGCACCTTTTCGAAGTCCTCGGGCTCCATCACGACATACTGGTCGGGCTCATACTGATAGCCCTTGATAATGTCCGTGTTGCGCACCGATTCGCTGCACTTCTTGCACTTTTTGTCGTAGCCGATCCGGCCGTTGCAATCCCTGTGAAGCTGATTGAAGCTCAGGGCAGAAGCCGTGTCGATGGCGCTGTATACGCGAATTGGTATCGTAACCAGCGAAAACCGGATGTGACCCTTCCATATTGATCTCATGGCTGCACCTCACCCTCACCCCACCTTGGACTAGGCGGAACAGAAGTATAACGAATCGTCGGCCCCATAATCAATGCGCTCTAGGTTTTAGCCAACCCGGCCCGTTCTGTTCCGTTTGGGGATTCGATGGTTGTGGCTGAATGGAGCCGTGTGACCTTTCGTGCGGGTGGCCGTTATCGGTACTGAACTGCCATGGGCCCCGCTTTCTCGCGGGCCACGATCAACTTCATGACCTGTGCGGTTCCATCGCCGATTTCCAGGCCCATGACATCGCGCAACCGCTGCTGGTGCGGTAGTTCCTTGGTATAGGCCGCGTGACCGTGGACGAGCAGACACTGGTGAATGATATCGACCGAGAGCTTCGGCGCCCACCATTTGCACATGGCAGCTTCGGCGGTGTGTGGATGCCCTTTGTCACGGAGCCAAAGAGTGTGGTAGCAAAGCGTGCGGGCCCCCGTCAGGTAGGTTTCCGCCTCCGACAGTGGAAAGGTCACCCCCTGGAATTGGGCGATCGGGCGACCGAAGGCCTCCCGCTGGGTCACGTAAACCCATGTCTCTTCCAGCGAAGCCGAGGCGGAGCCCAGACACTGAAGTCCGATGATGGCTCGGCTGAAATCGAACCCCGCCATGACCTGGCTGAACCCTTTGCCGACGAGGCCGACCAGGTTCTCGGCCGGGATACGGACATTGTCGAAGAAAGCCGAACCCCTTGAAACGATCGTGGTCCCGACATCATCGAAGGCCGTTGTCGCCACGCCCGGCGCATCGAGCGGGACAAGGAAGGCGCTGACGCCCTTGGCGCCCTTGGCCTCGGGGGAGGTGCGGGCAAAGACGAGCGCGTACTTCGCCTGAGTGGCAAAGCTCATGGACGTTTTTTCACCGTTGAGGATCCAGCTTTCCCCGTCCCGATCGGCTCTCATGATCAGATTTGCCGCATCGGACCCACCGCGCGGCTCCGTAAGACCCAGCGCCAGCAGTTCCTCCCCGGCCACGACTTTGCTCAGCACCCTGTCGGCCAACTCTTTGTTGGCATGAGCCGCAATCATATGGCCGACGGCCGAACCGATCAGCTGGGCGTAGCTCACGTTGATATCGCCCTTGGCTATTTGTTCAATGATCACCCCCATGGTCGCGCAATCGCACCCCAGGCCGCCATACTGTTCGGAGAGGTTTGGCGCAATCAGGCCCAGCTCGCCCATTTCACCAAGCAGATCCATCGGGTAGGCCCGCGTTTCTTCCCGAGCGAGATAGCCTGGGGCGAGACGCTCACGGGCAAAACGCTCCGCCACGTCCCTGAATGCCGACTGCTGCTCGGTCAAAGAAAAATCCATGTCTTGCTCCTGCTGTCAGCGCTGACTGGCGCAACGCGCCAGTCGCTTGGGAACGTAACTGCGCAGCGCACCGTGAAAAAACGTGGTTTTTGACGATTTGCTAAGTTACACCCATAGCAGCAGATCCGCGAGCAGTTACTTAAGAGCTGGCACCGAGGATTGTCACCACACAGCTGGCTAGACCCTTGCCCAGCCATCCGCCAGCGTTCTCGGCCAGCGCAAGGCGGGCACCATCCACCTGCCGTGCGCCGCAACGTTCTCGCAGCTGCCCGCTCAATTCCACCAGCTGGGCGCACCCGGTCGCACCGATGGGGTGCCCCTTGGCCACCAACCCCCCGGAGGGATTGGTCGGGATGGTTCCGCCGAGCGAGGTTCCGCCCGCCTCCAGCATCGGAATGGCTTCGCCCTTTTTTACAACCCCGAGGGCCTCGAGAATGACCAGCTCCCCCGGCGAGGCCGCATCGTGAACTTCCAATACGTCAATGTCCCCCGGGTCCACCCCCGCTTCCTCGAAAGCGGCGCTGGCGGTCAGGCTCTCCACGGCATCGTCCGATTTGGCGTTGCCGCTCTTCATGACACAGGCGAGCACATCGGCAGTCCGCCCTCCGTGTTTTTTGGCAAACGCCTCGGAGCACAAGACCAGCGCCGCGGCCCCATCGCTGACCGGCGAACACATCAGCAGTCTGAGTGGATCCGCCACGTCGCGGCTGGCCAGAACCTCTTCCACCGTATACGCGCGGCCATTCTGGGCCTTCGGGTTGCGGCTGCCATGCTGGTGGTTCTTGGCTGCCACCATCGCAAAATGCCGCTGGGTCGCGCCGTTTTCCTCCATGTAGCGGCGCGCCATCTTGGCGTAGAGCTCCATGAACATCGGACCCAGCCCTTTGCTGAGAACCTCCTCGCCATACTTTTCCACCAGCGGGGCGACATCCACGCCGCGCGACAACGCGGCTGCGGGACGAGACTTGTCGGTCGGGTGATGCATCTTCTCGGCCCCCACCGCGAGCGCCACCTCGCACTGGCCGCCTGCAACGGCCAGCCACGCCAGATGAAAAGCACTCGACGCCGAGGCGCAAGCGTTCTCGACATTGACCATCGGGGCCCCTTCGAGTCCCGAACCCGACAACGCGGTCTGAGCGCGGATCATCTCCTGTCCGGTCAACACACCGGCGGCGGCGTTTCCGAATGCCACAAAACCAACTTCCCCGGGCAGCAACCCGGCGTCGACAAGGCTACCCGCCACTGCTTCGCGCGCCAGCGATCCCAGGCTTCGATCCAGATGCTTGCCGAACGCGGTCATCTCGGCTCCAATCACCTTTACCTTGCGCATACCCCATCCTCTTTTTTGAGGGTTTCAATGCCCTTCGATTGTCACGGACAATTAACATTATGCCAAGAATTGGTGAACATTCTCGTATATTTACAGATAATGACTCTTAAGTAACTGCTCGCGGATCTGCTTTTATGTGCAACTTGGCAAGATTGCCATTATGGCGTTCCAGGGTACCCTCTGGCAGTTACGGTTCCAAGTGACCGGCGCGACACGCCGGTCAGCGCTGATTACAGAAATGTTCATTAACCCATGAAGGATCAACCCATGACCCACGAAACCATTGAGACCGAAACTGGTGTGCCAGTGCTGCTGGTCCGACTCAATCGACCTGCTGTGCTGAATTCTCTCGATGCGACCATGATCGAGGAGCTGGCTGAGGTTTTCACAGCCGCGGCGGCCGACGACACGATTCGGGTGGTCCTGATCACCGGTGCCGGGCGGGCATTCTGCGCTGGTGCCGATCTCAAAGGCGTTCAGGAGGGGCTGAGCCCCAAGCACGACGGGAGCGCCGATTTCCTGCAACGGATCGGCGAGGTTTTCGAGCTGGTGCGTGCCTGTCCGAAACCGGTGATCGCGGCGCTGAACGGACTCACCCTGGCAGGCGGCCTCGAGCTGGCCCTGCGTTGCGACGTCGTCATCGCTGCGGAAAGTGCCCGGATCGGGGATGCACACTCGAATTTCGGACTCATTTCGGGCGCGGGCGGTGCCGCGCTTCTACCCGGCAGGATCGGCCTGAACAATGCCAAGTTGTTGCTTCTGACTGGTGAGCACTTCCCGGCTCGGCACTTCCTTTCCCTCGGGCTCGTGCAGCAGGTCGTCGCCGACGACGATCTCCTTGCAACAGCCCGAACGCTGGCGGACAAGCTGGCTGCGAAAAGTCCGTTGGTGCTTCGGCGAATGAAGGAAATTGCCAACGCCTCGATGGATCTCCGCCGCAACGAGGCCCTGCATCTGGAGATGGCGCACGTCCGGCGGCACCTGCGCTCGCACGACATGAACGAAGGCCTTGCAGCCTTCGCCGAGAAGCGATCGCCCGTATTCAAAGGATACTAGTGTGTGCGTGGTAGAATGACGTTCGAGCACGGATCTATGGAGTTCAACGGCAAGGTCGTCATCATAACCGGGGCAGGAAGGGGCATCGGCAAGGCTGCGGCGCTCTCGTTCGCGCAGAAAGGCGCGCGGGTTGCGCTGGCGTCCCGCACCGAGAGTCAGCTCAGCCAGACGGCCGCGCAGATCCGGGCCATGGGCGGCACCGCGCTCGTGGTGCCCACGGATGTGGGGAAGTCTCAGGATTGCGCGCGCTTGCTCGATCGGACCGTGAGTGAGTTCGGCGGCCTGGATGTGCTCGTCAACAATGCCGCGGTTGATTGGCCCAGGCTCATCCTCGACGTGAGCGACACCGAGTTTGACGAGCTGATGGCCATCAACACCAAGAGCGTGTTCGTGCTCAGCCGCGACGCTGCAAAGCGCATGATTGAGCGCAAGACCCGGGGCCGCATCATCAACATCTCCTCAATCAACGTCCGGCGGGCAGAACCATACTACGGGGCTTACGCCGCGTCGAAGGGAGCAGTCGAGTCCTTCACCCTGACCTGTGCCGCGGAATGGGGCCCGTACGGCATCACGGTCAACGCGGTGGCACCGGGATCTGTGATGACCGAGATGAACAAGGACAGTTCCGACCCGCAGAAAGTCGCCTGGAAGGAAAATCGTATCCCGCTGGGCAAGATCGCTGCGCCCGAAGATATCGTCGGCCCGATCGAGTTCTTTGCTTCGGACGCAGCGGCCTATGTCACCGGGCAGATCCTGCTGGTCGACGGCGGGTCTTTCGTCAATGCCAATCGCGAGATCGACTGGGATGGCTGGAAGGGGAATACAGACTGACCCAGGCGGCGGGCAAGTTCCGATGCGATGGAGCAAACGGCATGAGTCGAGGTATTACGCGGCGTGACCTCTTCAATATTGTCGGCGGTGCCGGCGTCGCTGCGTCGTCTTTGATCCCCACCCGGATGGCGTCAGCGAAGGCAAAAATGACCCCGACTCTGACCCCGACGCTTGGCTATGAGAATGCGTCGCTGCCACACGGGATACGCTCCCGCTTCCTGAACAATCCAAACGGTCTGACGATGCACATCCTGGAGGCGGGCTTTGAGTCCGACGACCGCCCCTGCGTCCTGCTGCTGCACGGCTTCCCAGAGCTCGCCTACAGCTGGAGGAAGGTGATGCTGCCCCTCGCCGCCGCAGGGTTTCATGTCGTTGCGCCCGATCAGAGGGGGTACGGGCGCACTACCGGCTGGGATGGGGACTACGACGGCGATGTCGCCTCGTTCCGCATGCTCAACCTTTTAGGCGACACCATCGGGCTTGTCTCGGCGCTCGGCTACCGCTCCGTGGCGGCCGTGGTCGGTCATGATTTCGGTTCGCCGGTCGCCGCTCTGTGCGCACTCGTGCGGCCGGATATATTCCACTCTGTCGTGCTGATGAGCGCCCCTTTTGAGGGCCCGCCAGCGCTTCTGCACAGCGCAGATAGAGACCGGGAAACGAGCGCTGATCCCTCCCGAGCCAGTATCCATGAGCAACTGGCATCGCTGGACCCGCCGCGGAAGCACTACCAGTGGTACTACTCGACCCCGGAGGCGAACGATAACATGCGGAACTGTCCGCAGGGAGTCCACGCCTTCCTGCGCGCCTACTACCACATGAAGAGTGCGGACTGGGAGCAAAACAAACCCTTCCCGCTGCGGTCCTGGACCGCCCGCGAGCTGGCAAAGCTACCCACCTACTACGTCATGGAAATGGACAAGGGAATGGCGGAGACTGTCGCGCCTGAAATGCCCTCTGAGTCCGAGATCACGGCGTGCGCATGGCTTCCGGACGACGAGTTGAGCGTGTACAGTGCGGAGTACCAAAAAACTGGGTTTCAGGGTGGCCTTCAGTGGTATCGATGCGCTACAAGCGGCCGTTACACGGGTGACATGTTGGCGTTCTCCGGCCGCACGATCGATGTTCCGTCATTGTTCGTCTCAGGGAAGAGCGACTGGGGCGCCTACCAAAAACCCGGCGCGTTGGAGAAAATGCAAAATAGTGTGTGCACGCAGATGCGGGGCTCTCATCTGGTGGACGGAGCCGGCCATTGGGTACAGCAGGAGCAGCCAGACGAGGTGAGCCAGCTACTCATACAATTCGTGAAAGCTGAAAGCTCTCCAGTAACTGCTCGCGGAACTGCTTTTATTCGTGTATCTTAGCAAAATCACGAAAATCGTGATCTTATGGTCGTACCGGGCAGTTACTGTCCCAAGTGACCGGCGCGTCGCGCCGGTCAGACGCTGATAGCTTACAGCCGATAGCTCATATATCTTCCGGATCCAGATCAGGCCGCAGTCTTACAAACACGGGCTCGCGCAGTGTTCCGGCACTCGTTAGCGATGCATAGCGCACCTCGCAGACCACGCGCGGCTCCAACCAGACCGTTTGTGAGTCGTCCGGTGGCTTGGTATCGATCAATCGCTTGGCCTTGGGAATCTTTTGCAGTTCAAGGGCGACGGACTCGAGCAACCGCTCATCGAAACCTGTCCCGACTTTTCCGACGTATTTCAGCTCATGATCTTTGCCGCGCGTACCGCGCTGGTACCGACCGAGTTGGATGGCGCCAAACAAAGAGGCTCGGTCCCCCTTGCCTTTCGTATATCCCAGAGCGACACACTCCATCGTCTGCCGGCCTTTGATCTTTATCCACTGCTCACTTCGCCTTCCAGGGTGATAGAAGCTCGCGCGCTCCTTTGCCATGATTCCTTCCAGCCCCATCTGGACAGCGGCTTCGAAAAGCCGGGCCCCTTCGTTCACCGCCTCACTGACACGATAGGGGGAGTCGCTACGCACTGCGTCGGCCATCCATTCCCGTCGCTTCGTCAGCGGCTCGTGAACAATCGGGCGCCCATCCAGATAAAGGCAGTCAAAAACATAGCAGACGGCCGGGTGCTTTGCCCGTGCACGGGCAATGGCAGACTCGCTGGACGATCTCAGGCGCCGGATCGCTTGATCGAACATCGGCTTCCCCTCACTGTCGAGACAGACTATCTCGGCGTCGAATACCGCCGATGAAGCCCGAAAGGCCTGTTCCGGAACCAGTAGCTCCGGGAAATACTTGCCCAGGTCGCGTTTGTTGCGGCTGCGAATTGTCAACGCGCCCTCATCCAGAGAGATCAGGGCCCGGATTCCATCCCACTTGACCTCATACATGTAGTCCGGCGATTCCGGCGGCTTGGGGCGACTCGAGGCGAGCATGGGATCAATGAAATCACGAAGCCAATCGATCTGAGTCCGGTCGACTCGCTCCAAGAGCCAGTCCTTGTTGCGGGTGTGAATCAGTCGATACTCCGCGTTGATCTCCGGGCTGCGCAGCCGAAAATAGAAGCTGTCCGGCTTGTTCTTGGTAATCTCGTACTTGCCGGAGGCGTAGATCCACATCCGCCCCCCTCCATATTCCTTCTTGGGAATGGTCCCTTCGAAGGTAAGGTAGCGCAGCGGGTGATCCTCGGTAGCCACGGCGAGCCTCTTGATCCCGGGACGGGGAGGAAGGCCCTTTGGAACCGCCCAGCATTTCAAGGTCCCTTCCTGTTCCAATCGGATGTCGTAGTGCAAGCGAGAGGCGTGATGCCGATGGATACAAAACGCATTGCCCTCACTTGGACCAACATCGGGTGGAGGCTCTGGAGTCTTGTCAAAACTCCTTTTGCCCGCATATGTCTGCAGCGAGCTGGCCGCCTTGGCGCCGCGTTGCGGCCGCCCGCGCGCCTTGGAGGGTTTTCGCTCCGTGTGAAGCTTGACCGCGTACGCATCCATCGCTTCCCAGGCATCCTCTCCCTTGACCAGTCGATCGATCGCCATCCTCAGGTGGAATACGAAGGGGTCGGTCACCGTCAACAGCTCGTCCCAGCCGACCGGCATGGACACGGGCCCGTTGGCTCGACCGCGGACGCTGTAGGGAGAAACGATGGTCTGGGAGAAGCGATTGCGGTAAATGTCGACCAGGACCTTACCCTTCCTGGCATCCTTCTTGATTTGCAGGGTGGTCGATGTCGAGTGTTGCTGGACGAAGGGTTTCGCAATCGCCGAGATGGCCTCGAAGACCTTGTCTGTCGGCCACCGAGGCTCGATCGGAACAACGACATGAAGCCCCTTGCCTCCTGTGGTCTTCACGAATGTGTGGTAGCCCAAGCGTTCGATGTGCTCTTTCAGGTCCAGCGCGATTTCAACTACACGTGTAAAACGGTATTTCTCCGGGGGGTCGAGATCGAACACCATGTAGTCGGGCCGATCGAGATGGGGTAGCCGGCCGTGAATCTGGTGCAGCTCGATACAAGCCAAATTGGCAAACCAAACCAGACATGCCTCCTCGGTGGCCAGGATGTAGTCGATCTTGCTTTCTCCTCCGCCAAGCGTGACGTGCTTGATCCAGTCCGGCGCCCATTCCGGCCGGTTCTTCTGAAAAAATGCCTGCCCCGCCGTGCCGTCCGGATAGCGCACGAACGAGAGCGGACGGCCTTTCACATGACGGAGGATCGTGGGTGCGACCTTGAGATAGTACTCGATCAGCTCCGCCTTGATGATCTGCTCTTCCGGAAAAAGGACCTTCTCGAGGTTGGAAAGCTCGATCTTTCGATTGTAAACGGAGGTATGGGTACGTTTCATTGCTTTGGCTCGTTCCGACCCAAAAGCGCTGTCAGCGGTCAGCTATCAGCGCTGACAGCTCACGGCTGACAGCGCACCGGGTCGCATGCGACCCGGTGCCACCCGTTGCCATTGTACAAAGTCGATTTCAGTTTACAATTGTTCAAAGCGGCCGGAGGACTCGAGGATGAAACGAAGGATTATCTTGATGCGCCACGCCAAGAGCGCATGGGATACGGACGCCGGGAGCGATCATGAGCGCCCGTTGAACAAGCGGGGTCGCCGAGACGCACCTTGGGTTGCCGCACGATTGTCCGAACAGGGATGGACGCCCGAGAGCGTTCTCAGTAGCGACTCGGAAAGGACCCGGGAGACCTTTGCCCTCATGCAGGAGTGTTTTCAACCACCCCCGACAGTCCGTTTTCTGCGCTCTTTTTATCTGGCGGGAAGCGAGGCACTGAAAATGGAGCTCGAAGCACTGCCTGATCAGATCCAGACGGTCCTTCTGCTCGGACACAACCCCGGATGGGAAGGAGCGCTGTCGTGGCTGAGCGGGGAGCCCGAGTTGCTGAAAACCGCGAATGCGGCCTTGCTGGAAAACAGGGGCAGTTCTTGGAAAGAAGCAACCAAACAAGATCAAGGCTGGAAGCTTCGTGACATCGTCCGGCCCCCGCCAAAGAAAAAATGATAGATGGGATGTCCACTTCGACCCCGCAGCCCAAGCGGCAGGCGCCCATTGACGGCTATGGACAGATGACCCGTACGGTCTACTGCGGCGAGGCGAGGCGAATCGACTGATGAACAAAACCACCCAGAGGATCATTGAATTGTTGGGGCTCCAGCCACTTCCCGTGGAAGGAGGCTTCTTCCGTCAGACTTACATATCTTCCGAAAAAATCGAGTCCAGTGCCTTGCCGGGGCGCTACGGAAGGCAAAAGCCTTTCGGAACGGCGATCTACTACCTGCTCACCTCGGACTCCGACTCCTTTTCGGCCCTGCACCGGCTGCCCACCGATGAGATCTATCATTTCTACCTCGGCGATCCGGTCGAGATGGTGCTTCTCTTTCGGGACGGGAAGGCTCGCGAAGTCATACTGGGACCGGACCTTGGACTGGGCCAGCACTTGCAGTTTGTCGTACCCGGCGATGTATGGCAGGGCTCGCGCTTGCTGCCCGGCGGGAGTTACGCGCTACTGGGTACAACCATGGCTCCGGGATTCGATCCAGCCGATTATGAACCGGGGACCCGAAAACCGTTGACGCAGCGGTACCCCGAGTATGCGGAGCGCATTGCCCTACTCACTCGAGATTCGACCGAAGGACAGAGTTAATGTGCATCCGGGAGTCCAAGTAACTCGCGCACCGCACAAATCGGACGCAGAAAGCTCTCCAGTAACTGCTCGATGATCTGCTGCTATGCGTGTAACTTAGCAAATCGTCAAAAACCACGGTTTTTCACGGTGCGCTGCGCAGTTACGTTCCCAAGCGACTGGCGCGTTGCGCCAGTCAGCGCTGATTGCTGAGTGACGAGAACAACGATTCTTTGACATCCCCCCTATCGTCGTTCTATAAAGAAACGGGACTCATGTAAGAGGTTATGGCCGTGCCACTTTACGAATACAAATGTACCAAGTGTGGAGAAGTGTTCGAGGCACTTCAGAAGTTCAGCGACAAGCCCCTCGCAAGATGCAAACTCTGCAAGGGAAAGGTCGAACGCTTGATCAGCAACTCGACTTTTCACCTGAAGGGCTCGGGTTGGTATGTTACCGACTACGCCCGAAAAGGTGAAAAACCCGCAGCCGAGCCTGAAAAGAAATCGACTGACTCCAAATCGACTGACTCCAAGAAGGAGACTTCGAAACCAGCCGCCAAGAAGCCGGCTTCCACCAAAAAGGACTGATCGATCTACTGAGTCCAGCCTGGCTAGCCACAAGGCACGAGCGAAAGCTTAGCCTTCGATACGGGGCAAGTCCCGCTGGTCATGTGGCCAGGATTTGCTTGGCTGTTTGGACGTCGGTCACGAGATGATTGCAGACTCTCAATTCAGGCACGCTCAGCAAAGGACGCAGGGCTTTTGCCTTTGATTCCCCACATCGGACACACGGCCCCGCCACGAGTACCACGTGCTTCTTGGGCTGCGACGCCATCGACACCAGACCCTGCAAATCGAAGATGGTAACGGCACGAATGCCGGTGTCGATGTCGAGGGGTCCTTTTTCCGAGTACGGCTGCCACTGAACGTCCCCCACGTGGCCATGTTCCTCGAGACCCTTTTGCGATCCCCCTTCCATGTTCAGAAACATGTTGAGCAGGCCATGTTCGTCGCCGGCCTGTGCCAGGCTGGTGACGATGACGTCCAGTTTCTCCGCTTCCTGGAAGGACTCTTTGATTCCAGGCAACTGCTTGAAGTCCTCGTACTCCTTCCATTTCACGACAGCGGGGCTGAAGAGGCCGACATATTCGATGTCGTGAGCAAGCCCGGTGAAATAAGAGAAGAAAGCGACCGGCGCGGTCAACGGATCGCTCGTGGCAAATCCGGAGCTGAGGGCATGAAGCGTGAGAGGCGGAACCATCGCCTCGCTTCGGAGTCGCAGGGCGAGTGCTTGTGCAACGCGGCGGGTCGTTTCGCCGGCGCCGAATCCAACGTGGACCCGTTGGGACTCGGTTGTCCTCTCATCGCCGACCTTTTGGATCAGCCCCGAAACGACCTCCGCGGCCGATTCCGCCAGATTATCCACCACCGTCGGGGGCCTTACATCGAGGATTTGCGTGTCGGCCGGCATCAGCGGAAACTGCGTGCTCAGCCGAGACCCCAGCGCGAATTCGCGCGGGGGGCGAAGCTCCAGGTAGCCGTGATCGATCGCCTGGCGAATGATCGGGAAAATCTGCTCGCGGTTGGTCTTGTACCCCCGTGCCGACAGCCATTTCGCCAGGCTCTGTGCCGTCCATTTCTCGCCCGTTTTGGGGTCGGGTTTCTTTAGAAACCGTTCGCACACGGCATAGACCAAGGGGCCGGGAAGACGCGTATTGCGATTAGGCATGCTCGAACTCCTACAGTTCTACAATCATTGTATATGATTGTATTAGTTTTACTACAGTTCTTATGACTGTTCTACAACTGTGATAAATGATGTATTAAATGATTTTGTATTTGACACCACTCCCCCGTTCTCTTGTACATTTAGCTTAGCACATTGTGAATACTAAACAACTGTAAAACAGGGATCCGTCCCCAATTCCCGCGAGGCGACGCAGAGCCACCCGTTTCGAGCCGGTTCCGAACCCGGCCGACCGGCGTGACAAGCGTCCTGGCAGGACGGATCAAGGAGGCTCCATGAAGGACCAGTCCAGCAATGATCGGAACAGAGACTCCATGCAGGGCAAGCCTGAGGATGATCGGGAAAACAGGGCCAGGAAGGACACGACGATGGACCTACAGAAGACCTTGAACGAGATTAAACGAGATCACAGCACGCTCGTCGATCTGGCGAGTGAGTTGGAGGAGTTCTCAGGGGGGGTCGAATACAAATTTGAGTTGTTGATGGCCTTGCTGAGTGAAGAGCCCTTTTCACCTCGATGTGGACGAAGTATCAGCAAGAAAATCGAGGAACTGGTAGAGCGGAGAGCAAAAATGCTGGAGGCCGAGACAGGCGCTCACTCGCTGGAACTCCAGTTTCTCACCGGCGAACGTGTTCTACTGCGAATTGACTCGGGAGAATGCATCGACCTTGCGTGGCGACCGGCACAGCTCCTGGACATCCTTACCACAGATTTAGCGGCCGGACCGGACGGACTCATGAAGTGGTTGCCCATGAATCAGATCGTGCTCGAGCTGCAGCTCGACCCGGAGAACAAGAAGGATAGGCACAATGTCCGCAACCTCATATACCTGGTTCGAAAGATGTTGAAGCAACACGCATCCAATCCGTTCTATCTACAGACGAACCCGAAATCCGGCATTCGGTTTGCGGTCCGTCCAGAGTTCGTCACGAAACACAAGGCAACCAATAAGGCCGTGTGACTCGTCGCTCACGGAGTGAGCGACCTACGGTAGGCATGAAAGGGACAAAATGAGGGCTCTTAAGTAACTGCTCGCGGATCTGCTGCTATGCGTGTAACTTAGCAAATCGTCAAAAACTACGTTTTTTCACGGTGCGCTGCGCAGTTACGTTCCCAAGCGACTGGGCGCGTTGCGCCAGTCAGCGCTGACAGCACGCCGGGTCTCCCAGCCACCGGAGCTACCGCTCGCGAAAACAGTAGAGGTTGTCCTGGGTGCGAATGATCAGCCGGTCCCCGACCATCGCCGGGGAAGACATACAGAGTTCATCCAGACTGTTGCTGCCCAGTACCTTGAACTCTTCTCCGGGCTGGATCACGAACGTGTCGCCATCCTCGCTGAGAGCAAAGAGCCTATCGCGATACGCCCAGGGGGAAACAGTGAAGGCTCCGCTACCGACGTTGATCCGCTTCTTGCCGTAGATCAACCTTCCGGTTCGAGCATCGTGGCAGGTGAGAAATCCCCGGTCTAACAGTGTGTAGTAGTAGTCGCCGTGCACGATGGGGCTTGGATTGTAGGGTCCGGCCTTCGGTGCGTGCCAGGCAATGAATTCATTGCGACTGCCTCCCTCCGGCAAGGAAATGTCCCCGGAGGCCCCCGGCATGATGACATGCACTGGACGGGATTCCGCCATGATATAACCGGAAGTCACGTACATCATCCCGTGGGCGGCGAAAGGAGTCGGTATCATCAACCGTCCGAACGGCCCCTTGATCTCCCACAAGACATTCCCCTCGAGGTCATAGGACCGGATCTTGTTGAAGCCATTGGTGACGATTTCCGTTCGAAGATCGTGCTGCCAGATCGTTGGAGTCGCCCATGTCGATTTTTCATTTCGAACAACACGCCAGATTTCATTACCGGTCGCGGTGTCGTAGGCGGCGATATAGCAGTCTTCGGAGTTGTCGTTGACAATGATCAGACGGTCTTCGTGAAGTGCAGGGGAGGAAGCGGTTCCCCACCCGTTCATGGTCTCGTGGGAGCTTTGCTCCTTACGCCAGACCTCGTTGCCCTCGTGATCGAACGCGAAGATCCCCTTTTGGCCGAAGTAGAAGTAGACCCGTTCCCCATCGACGACCGGGGTCTCCGAAGCAAAGGTGTTCTTGAGATGCCGGCTCGCGTCGGGCACCCCCTTGGAGACTTCGCGTTGCCAGAGGAGCTCGCCCGTCTCAAGATCGATGCAATGGACCCACCAGTGATGCGCACCCTCCGGGATGGGTCGATCTCCACCGAAATACAGACCTTTCTTCACCTTTTCTTCGGGGCCATCGCTTCGGACCGACGTCAAAAAGACCTTCGTCCCCCACACCACCGGAGACGACCAACCAGATCCCGGGATCGGCACCTTCCACTGGACGTTTTTGGTGCCACTCCAAGAGATCGGCAACTCGGGATTGCTGGAGATTCCCCGCGCCCCTGGCCCCCTGAACTGCGACCTGCGACCCGACAAAGGAGCCGGCCCAGATCATGCCAACGACCAAAACCCTGAACAAGCCCGCTAACCAATCACGCATTCGCTCCCCTTCCGGCACGCTCACCCTCCAAACCGCGTCGCATCGTCACTCGCGTAGGCAGCCACGGTCGTGTCTGCCAACACGGTGGACTCGAGCGAACGGATCACGGCGCGTAGTTGGCCGGCAGGTATGGCGCAAGTCATTTCGCTGTTGCTTATTCCTGTCCTGACTCGACTCAGCATGCAGCCCACGCTTACCGCCACTTCACCATTCTCCTTGGCCAAGGCGAGGATGTGACACTGGGGCTTCCCTTCGAATCGTAGCTGCGGCCAGGCATCGTGCAAAACCATCGTTTGCTTACCGTTCAACCGGACGAAGACCACATCGGGATCCACGGCCGTCGCCTCCAACGGCCCGTAACTGATAAAGTTAGGGCGGTCCCGGACCACCGGAATCTGAGGGACCGCGTCCATTGTGACCCATCCACTCTCGATCAGGGCAGCCACATCCGCGTTGTCCGCTACTTCGTCGATGGTCTTCAGACCGTGTGTCACCTGTCCCACACTGCAGTTGCCGTGATCCTCCGGAGCCGTCACGAAAGTCTTCTTCGTCCCTTCGATCCAGAAGACACAACTCGCCGCGACTTTTCCGGTGCGGCCGTCGGGAGTGGGAGAGGGAGTACCCGCCTCGAAGGATGGTACCGAAGCTGGCGCCGAATCCAGAAATGCAATGCCGATCGGGGGCGACTGCAGAGCCAAAAGCCGGCTGAGCTCGGACCCAAGCTCTTTCCAATTCTCTGTTGCATTCATTTTATTGTCGCGTCGCCTTTCTTTTATCTAGAATGAACTCGTTTTCACAGGAAACGAAACATGATTGTAACATCTGGGTCTTGCGACACCAGCTGAGTTTGAAACTAATCGATCTGACGGAGCTACTATGGACCGGCGTCGAGCGCAGGCAAAGCTAATCTCGATCCTGAGTTGCGGGCTGTTCCTCTCTTGCAGCACCCAGGAACCACGAGTCGCTTTCCAGATCGAAGAAGCGACCATTCGTGAAATTCACGAGGCGATGAAGCAAGGTCTCAAAGCCAGAGACCTGATAGAAGCCTACCTCGCCCGAATCGAAGCATACGACAAGACGGGACCTGCCCTGAACGCCATCATCCGCGTGAACCCGCGGGCGCGGGCACGGGCCGATGAACTGGATGCCCAGTTCGCTGAATCAGGTTTTGTCGGACCGCTCCACGGCATTGTCGTGATCATCAAGGACAACTACGACACTCATGATATGCCGACGAGCGCCGGATCGCTGTCGCTCGCCGAATCCGTGCCCCCCGACGACGCCTTCCAGGTTCGAAAGTTGAGGGAGGCCGGCGCGATCGTGCTCGCCAAGGCGAACATGTCCGAGTTCGCGTTTTCCGGCTATGAAACAATCGGTTCGGCCATGGCCGGATACACACGGAATCCATATGCGACCAATCGCGTTCCCGCCGGGTCGAGTGGAGGAACCGCGGCAGCCATAGCGGCAAACTTTGCTACGGTCGGACTGGGCACCGACACGGGAAATTCGATTCGCGGCCCTTCCTCTCATAACTGCCTGGTAGGCATCCGATCCACGATGGGCCTCACAAGTCGTGATGGGATTGTTCCACTTTTCCTCGATCGCGACATCGGCGGGCCCATGACCCGCACGCTCGAGGATGCGGTCGCCGTGCTCGATGTCATCGCCGGCCATGATCCTTCCGATCCCGTCACGGAAGCCAGTGAGCAGCACAAGGTCGACAGCTATCGGGACAGTCTCGTGGAAAATGGTCTAAAGGGAGCTCGGATCGGAGTTCTGCGACAGCTTTCCGACACCGAGACTACCAGCCCCGAAGTGCTCGAGCGTTTCGAGGAAGCACTGCAGCTCATGAGTGCCCGGGGTGCTACGATTGTCGACGCCGTGCACGTAAAAGAGCTCGACGAAATAGAGCTTCGTTTCTTATGGTGCCGCCGATTCAAGCACGACCTCGACGGTTATCTGGCAGGCCTGGGTTCGGATGCGCCTTACAAGAGCCTGGAGGAAATCGTCTCCTCCGGGCTTTTTCACCACTCGGTAGCGCCTAGATTGCGCGAGTCACTCAACCAGGCGCCCCCGGACGAAAGTGAAGGTTGCCGGACGGCCGCCGACAACGCGACCCGCCTCCGCACCGGGGTCCAAAAGATCCTGGCAGAAAACAAACTGGACGCTCTCGTCTATCCTTCCTGGAGCAACCCGCCCCGCCTGATCGGAGATCTGAGATCGCCCCACGGCAACAACAGTCCGCGCATCGCGCCACACGCAGGGTTTCCTGCCATCACGATCCCGATGGGCTTCGTTGCGGAGGGCCTGCCGGTCGGGCTCCAGATCCTGGGAGATGTGTGGTCCGAACCCAGGTTGATTGCCATTGGCTACGGTTTTGAACAGGCAACGAAACACCGTCTCCCTCCAGACTCGACACCCTCCTTGGATAGGAACCAGTGACAACCCAATACATCGGGAAAGGGTTCTTGGTTTGCTATTTTGCTCTATGCTGTGGAGTGCCTGGTGTTGCACTCCTTGCTCGCTGCTCCGATGCGGTGGCCCGCGCACCTTCCATTGCCTTCGTTGGAGTTCACGTCGTTCCGATGGACCGGGAGCGAATACTTTACGACTACACTGTCATCGTCGAAGATGAAACCATCACACAACTCGGACCGGCAGCCGACACGACGCTACCCCCCGACACCCTTCAAGTCGCTGCAACGGGCAAATACCTCATGCCCGGCTTGATGGACATGCATGTCCAGATGAGGCACGCGGGCGACCTGTCGCTCTATCTCGCCAACGGGGTCACAACCCTCCGTTTGATGGCCGGTGGCCTCGGCCAAATGCAATGGCGTGACAGAATCCAGTCCGGAAGGCTGCTTGGGCCCACCATCATCACATCCGGTCCGGTTTTGGAGGGGATCCCGCGCTCTCACCCAGCCGGCGTTCGGATCACAACACCGACGCAAGCGAGACAGACCGTCAGCGAGCAGAAAAACGCCGGTTATGATTTCATATCGATCCTCGATGGTATTTCCGCTCCCGCCTACCGCGCGCTCATGGAGGCTGCCAGGCATCACGATATCTCGGTCGCCGGTCCGGTCCAGAATTCGATTGGCCTCATCGGCACTCTTGCCGAAAGGCAGCACTCCATAGAGCATCTCTCCGGCTACTGGTACGGCATCTTGTCGGAAGCTTTGCCTCCCCAGTGGGACCGGCTGTCTCCCAAGGATCGTGTGGCTGGCATGGGAAGGATCGCCCAGCTGCTCTCCGACAAGAAGATCGTGGAAATGGACCTGGTGGACGCTCAAACACTGGACTCCTTGGTTGCCGCAACGCGCGAATCCGAAACGTGGAACATTCCCACCCTCACGCCGCTGGAGACAATGATTCTCTCGGGAAACGAACAGCGCCGTGCATTGAGCAAACCCGAGATGAAGTATTTGCATCCTGAGGACCGGACCAGATGGGAACAAGCAGCCCCACCGTTTGGAGAGTTCTCGCCGGAAACCTTGCGCCACCTTGGCTTCTGGCTGAGTGAGTTTCAAGGAATTACCAAGTCCCTGCACGATGCGGGTTGTGGCATTCTGCTGGGCACAGGCTCACTCCGCCCTCTCGTCATTCCGGGCTTTTCGATTCGCGACGAGCTAAGGCTCATGGTGGATGCGGGACTTACTCCCTATGAGGCGCTGCGGGCAGGAACACGGAAGGCTGCGGAATTCTTGAGCGTATCGGACCTCCTCGGAACCGTTGAGATCGAGAAAAGGGCGGATTTGATCTTGCTGTCCGCCGATCCTCTGCAAAGCGTCTCTAGCCTTCACGCCCTCGAGGGCGTCATGCTTCGCGGCGAATGGCTCTCGATTGAGCGCCTGAACCGAAAGCTGGATGCTCTGGCAGAGTCCTACCGTTGAAAGCCTTGCCCCGTCGGCGGGAAGGTGCACTCTGCTACTTGCCGCGCCCGCGGTAAAACGCTGCTGCCGGACGGGCCCTGGGTCCAAACCGTCTCCAAAGGACCAAGGCGATCACGAGCAAGAGAATCGCGACCAGAATTTGGATTCCATATTCGGCAAAGATTTCCGCAGCCCTGTCTCCGAATTCTATGGCGAGCCAGCCCTCGATCAAGAACCGGATACTGCGACCGACGAGAATCGCGCCCATGAAGAGGGGAAGATGGATCCTCAGGATTCCCGCGGTCAAAACAAACGGCTTGAACGGAAAAGGGGGAGGGAGAATGCACACCCCCACAATGACGAGTGCGCCGTAGCGCGCCAGCAACCGCTCGATTTGCTGCCTTCTCCTGGAGCTCACGCGGTTCAAAGCGCCCGTGCCGGCGCGGCTCGCCAGCAGGTACATCAGCGTGCAGCCCAACATCGAGCCGGCGGCAGCCATGAAAGCAAAGAGCCAAACCCCAGATGGATCGATCGCACTGAGGGTCATCATGACCAGATCCGGACCGCTGGGAAGCGGCAGCATGGCCGAGTCCAGAAACGCGATTGCAAAAAGCCCGTACGGTCCGTAACCGATCAACCAGTGGCCAAGCGCAGCCAGAGACTCCAGGATTTTCTGTATCGACACCCCCAGTAGCCCGGAAAACACCAGTAATCGCTCCAACCCCAATCCTCATGGATCATGTGTGAATGCGGCACTAAGCTATTTCCATACGAGTTCCGGCGCAAGCTGTTTCTACGTTTGGGGTACGGGTCAATCCGGGCTTCCCCAAGTCGGCACCCTCCGATACCATATCATTGGAGTTGTGGGGTCCAATGGAGCAGCCGGACCAGCATCGACGGCAACAATGGACAACAAGGAGATGAACTCGTGAAGAAAGTATCGTTCCGCATCATGCTCCCCACCTTGATAGGGGTTGTTGGCCTTTGTTCCTTGTGGGGGGTCCCGCAGACGGCTGGGGTGGCGGCTCGAGAGGGAGAGCTCGCGGGCCCGAAACAGATCGTCAAGACAGAAGAGCTGATGAAGCTGCTATTCGACCCCAGCTACCTGCAGCTCAAAGAATCGATCCAGCAGAAACCCGCGAAGCGTGAGGATTGGCGTGCGATATACGCGGCGGCGTACCGGCTCAGCGAGGTAACCAACCTTCTTCTTTTTCGCGAGGGGAAAGACTACATGCAAACCGAGCAATGGGAGCAATTGTCACTGCAGTCCCGAAACGCGGCGGTGGCGGTCGGTGACGCGGTCAAAAAGCTCAACTATGAAGCCATTCGACAGGAGTACTCGAAGCTGATTGACACATGCAACCAGTGTCACCGAAAATTCGAGCCCGAGGATCCGACAGAGGTAGAGCCTTAGTGACGACTACTTCCAAACAACCTCACCGTCAGGAAGGAAATACAGGATGAGCATTTTCCCCCCCCGTTACGGTGGGGACATGGGTGGATCCCGGCCGGCAGATGGCCCAGCCTGGTCCAAACCCGTCAAAATTTGGCTTTCCTTCTGTTGAAATACAGAAGCTGACCTCACCCTTGGGATGGGTATGCTCGGGTCCTTCCCCGCCCATGTGGACCGCGTCGATACTGAACTGCAGGGTCTCTTCGTTTGGTTTACTGACGCGCGAAAATCGAAGATCGCCATTCTGACGATCGCAGATCTCGCCGTTCATGAGACCGCTGAGCGCCAGCCCAACCACGGCCCTCATTTGCTCCCCGTCCTTTGGAAACGCCCTATCCATATCATCAACGAACGACTCACCGTCGAAGTCCATCGTTTGAAGGCGATGCATTACCGGTTTTAGATTCTCGACCAGTTCTTCACGACTCATGTGGATCCAGCTCCTCTCATCCGATGGTGAAATCGGCCTTCAGCTGCAGCGTCGACCATTTTATTAGGATGGAGCCACCGGCGTCGCCCGCAGCGTCGATCTCAATCGTGAACCTCTCGACGCTTTCGGGGAGATCGGATTTTTGGAGGACGACGTGGGCTACATCGTTTTCGGGTTTCCGGGCTGTGCCCCAGATATCGGATTCAGAATTGACAACGAGATGCCACTCGTCGGCGCTCGCCTTCATGGCGAAAAGGGAATACTTCCCGCTCTGCACCGTCGCGTGACCGAATTTCAATGCCCGGCTGCTCTCCATCGTCGTCGCCTCGTTCATGCCGAGCCGCCAAACCGCCCCATCCCCCAGCTGCGCAAGCATGTCGCGCCCTCGCAGTTCCGGACGGCCATAATTGAGGGAGATCGTGGCAGCTCCAATCGCAGCTTCCACGGTCGTGCGATCTTCCGAGCCGGGGGCTGGACCACTCGGCTCTTCAGGAGGCGCGGATGGCGGCGGCTCCTCGCCGGGTTGACAGCCCAACAACAAAAACATCCCAACCAAAAGGACAATTAGAAGTGATCTCATAACGCTCCTCTCGAGGAATTCCGGGGACTGCTTCGCCAGAATTCCAGAATGGAAGGGCGAACCCATTCTTTCGCCTCCCTGCACCCTCTGGACCTAACGCCATATTCTCGCCTGGATGGCTGATCAATTCAATGGGTCGTGGTTCGAATGTCCGACCTGCAGCAAATAAGAGCGCCCGGGCTTCTCCCAATGGGCGTGGGGTCGGGCCACTCAGACGGCCACATTGTTTTGCGGCCGCCCTGCCAGGAATGCAATCACGCTGTCGACTGCCCCTTCGTTGAGAAGTTCGATGCCTTCGGGTGTCTGGTCGGCCGAATGCGGCGTGAAGACCACGCGATCGCAAGAGAGGATGGGATGATCCAGAACGAATGGCTCCTCGGGGAAGACGTCCAAGGCCGCTCCGCCCAAACGACCCGCATGTAACGCTTCCGCCAACGCATCGATATCGACGACCTTTCCTCGGGAACCATTGAGCAGCAATGCCCCCGGCTTCATCTGCTCCAGCTCCTTGTGGCCGATCATGGCCTGGGTTTGATCACTGAGGCGGACATGTAGGCTGACCACGTCGGCGACCCGTAACAACTTCTCCAGCGGAACAAATTCCACCCCCAGTTCGCGGGCTCGGGCTTCCGAGGGGTGAAACGTCCACGCTATGACCTTCATCCCGATCGCTCTTGCGAGCCGCGCCATGGCGGCTCCGATGTTTCCGGCCCCCAGGATGCCCAAGACCTTTCCGCTTAACAGCGTATGGATCGGGCGACTCCACCGTCCAGCCTTCAGCTCTGCTGTCTGCATCGCTGCATCCTTCGCGAGCGCCATCATCAAGCCAAACATGTGTTCCGCAACGATGGCGGCGGTCTTCCCGGGAAGGTTCGAAACCACTATTCCCAGCTCGCGCGCGACAGAGAGATCGATCATATCCGTGCCGATCGAGCAGAGCGCGATCATTCGCAGCTTCGGCAGGGCCCGGAGCTCCCGCTCGCGCCACGCCACCGCTGTTCGTGAATTGATGATGATTTCGAACTCCTTGGCTCTGCTTATCTTCTCGTCGCTACCGCCGGGCCGATCCCGATAGACCGTCACATCTCCGTAGCCAGTCAGCCGCTGCAGTTGGGGAGAGTCGGCAATCTGGGGCGGATAGTCCCCAGGAACCAGAATCTTGACTCGATCTGTCGGCAAATATCCTCTCTCTGCACCCACGCCAAATCCGCGGCATCAAGGTTCGCGGCGCATAACGCATACTCTACTAGAAAGATGCCTTCGTTCGCTGCGGAAATGAGGTCAACGGACCCAGAGCGCCGGCTATCAGCGCTGACTGGCGCAACGCGCCAGTCGCTTGGGAACGTAACTGTGCAGCGCACCGTGAAAAACCGTGGTTTTTGACGATTTGCTAAGTCACACGCATAGCAGCAGATCCGCGAGCAGTTACTTAAGAGCTTTCCACTCCGTGAAGAATTTTTGGGGATTCGCTATACTCTCGTTTCACCCCTGTTTGCAATTTGAAGATTTGCTGATTGGAGAATTGTTCGCTATTCGGAATTTGCAATTTGTGGCTGTCTATCCTTTGGGTACGTTTATTCACCAGATATGTAGCACCAAGCAGTTTGTGGTTGTCTGTCCTTTGGGTACGTTTATTCACCTGATATGTAGCACCGAACGGTCATGATTGAACAAGAAGGGTGGTCTTCATGAAGCTGTCCGTGAGAAAAACCATCGCATCATGCTCTTTCTTTCTTGCCTCCTGCGGGCTCCTGGGGGAATCCATGGGGTCCACCCCGTCGTTTCAACTGCGCAGGGAGCAGCGCGTCGCCATTGCGACGCCGGCACAACTTCCAGAACCGGCTCGCCTCGCAGTAGAGGACTTGACCTCTTATCTGCAACGCTCGTTGAACGCGGTGATCCGGCGCTATCCGGGCCTGTCGAGCCTATCCGGGCTAGAGGAAGACGTACTGTTCATCCTGAGCTGGGAGGATGCCGGGAATGCGCGCACAGCGCTTCTCCGAAAAGAAAACATTGCCAACTCGCAACTCGGTGTAGAAGGATCGCTTGTGAAGGCGGCTGCACGAAACAACAAGAAGTTGATTTTTCTGGTGGGAAAAACGGTGGCCGGATCGTGCAATGCGGTCTATTCCTTTCTGGAAAACGAGCTTGGCGTCGGTTTCTTCATCGATGGGGATCGTGTTCCTACACACGATGCGGTTTCAATCCGTGACCTGGATCGACGGGAAGTCCCGCTGGTCCCGATCAGGGGTCTCTTCAATCACCCAACCTGGAAGCATCCTCATGCCAACAGCTGTCGTCTCTGGTCATGGGATTCCTGGAAAGAATCCATCGATTGGATGCGGCGCAAGCGATTCAACGTTTTTCTCCTGTTTCATGACGAGGGCGGTTATTTGTGGGGAGATGTGATCTTCCGAGCATTCCCGGAATTGAAGAAAAACGATACGACCCTCACCCAGTTCGTGGTCGACCCTGCCTGGCGCACCGAGCTGAACCACAAGATTTTCCAGTACGCCCGGCAGAGCGGGCTCCAGATCGCTTACAACCTCTTTTACTCCCAGGTACCGGAGTTTTTCGTGCCTTTTCACATGGAGCTCGATACTCATCCGCTTCATATGCGTAATGTCGGCATCAACGCCACCATGCCGGACTGCCGCAAGATCATGAAGCAGTACTGGGGCAAGATCCTCGAGACGCATGGTATCGACGATTCGCACATCTACATTGTTTGTTCCTACAAGCATGAGGAGCCCTTGCCGTCGTACTACAAGAGCCGCAACGAAGTCACGATGCAGGCAGTGGAGCTGTTGAGAGAGCTCGATCCGCAGGCGAAAATCTATATGGAGACCTGGTGCTGGAAGTACCTCAACGAACCGGAAACCGAAATGCCCAGGTATCAATGGCTCAACGAGAACGCCCCCAAGGAGTGGAAGAACTTCGACGAAGGTATTCCAAAGGATATCGGCGTCGCCGAGTGGGACACCAAGAAAGATCCGGAGAGGATCCCGGACCCCTCTTTCAACGGAAGACCGCACATCCAGGTCGCCCACACGATGATGGAAGGCTGGTGGCCGCCGAGCACACTCCGCAGGCATCCACAGTGGATGCTCGACTACTTTGGGGATTCGATTGACCACGGAGCCGAAGGTGTGATGTTTTTCCACATCCAGGCCAATACGAACATGCTCCACGCGGATCTTGCGTCTCAGATTGGCTGGACCCGTCCCAAACTCCGCACGTTTTACCATGATTACGCGCGTCGCCGGTTTGGTCCCGCTGCCGCGAACACACTGGCAGAGAGTCTGGGGCTGTTCTGCGACGCCGTCGATATGAGGGCCAAGACGAACAAGTCGGGAATTCGATGGTCCATCGAGGATCTTTCCCTTGCCTTGACCTTTCCAGGATTCCATCAGAGCGCCGAAGAAATCCTGGCGCGATCGGAATCTCTTGGCGCCGCGAAGTCGAACTGGATCCACGACAAATTGAAGATTATTGGAGCGAAGGCTGAGGTAGCGGCGCGAGCGCTGTTGTTAGCCCGGTCCGTGGCTCCACGGCCGAAGGATGATCCGTTCTACCACCAGTATTGCTGGGAGCTCGACTACACCGCAGCGCGATTCGAAGGAATCCAGAGCCTTTATAGATCTCACCTGCTGGCTCTCAGTCATCCGGAAAAAGCCCAAGCGGAGTTCGACCGGGCTTTGAATGCTTTCTTCTCGGTCAAAACCATGTTCCGGGACAAACCGGAATATCGCATGTCCGCCTTGACGAAATTGGAACCCGGGGTGCCCTACACGTCAGCTTTTCTGGAAGACTGGGAGTCCCGAGGATTCTTCGAAGACCGAGCCTACACGATGCATGTTGTCTGGGATCGAATGGATCAGCACGAACAGTTTCTCAGAAAACTGAAGCCGACGAAGTAATATCATGAACGAGAAGTTAGCAAGCACTGCCGAAACGCTCGGAATCGGGAAGATTCGAAGGCACATCTTCTTGTGCTGTGACCAGACCAAACCGAAATGTTGTGAAAAGTCCCTGAGCCTCGAGTCTTGGGACTACTTGAAGCAGCGGCTCAAGGAGCTGAAGCTCACGGGTGAGGGCGGGATCTATCGGACGAAAGCCAACTGTCTCCAGGTCTGCCACGACGGTCCCACGGCCGTCGTATATCCGGAGGGCACCTGGTACCACTCGTGTCGTCCCGAGGTACTCGAGCGGATCATCCAGCAGCATCTGATCGCCGGCAGACCTGTCGAAGAGTTCGTGATTCTACAGCACGAACTTCCCGGCAGTGCGGAGAGTCACCCAGCAAGAGGGCACTCAGCGCCAGCGGAGCGCGGCCAACCGGCTCGAATTGAAAAGGAAGACCCCCAGGCAGACTCCGACTGAATCGAATCCGACATCGGCAAGAGAAGGGCCACGCCCGGGCACGAAGGACTGGTGCCACTCGTCGGAAATCGCGTACAAGCAGCCGAATAAGAGGGTTCCGACCCATAGCGTTCTCCCGTTCGAGTCAGGCCATGTTCTGTGGCAAGCTCGAAGGGTCAAGAGCGCCAGGACGGCATACTCGGTAATATGCGCACACTTACGAAGGATGGTATCCCATTCGCCCAATCCGCTGCGAAGCGACGGAATCCCGGAAAGATAGAAAATCAGCGAGACCCAAAAAAGGACGGGAAGCCAACTTGAGAGAAGAACCATTTTCATGCCCTGACATTACCGAGGAATCGTTCCCGATCCTTCATATCGGCGGGGGAGAGCGGTCCGACCCCAAGAATCACTATCCGGCGGTGCCGCAACGCGAAAGGCTAGCCGTTGGCGCCCACTGAAAAGTTGACCTTGGTGGCAAAATCGAGCTTCGAACCGAATTCTGCCTTGATTCGTTCGAGTGCCATTGCCTGAAACCTCTGCCAATCGTCCGATGAAAGAACTTCTCTCATGTAGCTCGCCTCGGCAGCGATCGATCGAGACTCCACATAATCCGCGGCGTCGATGACTACCCGGTAATTGAGGCGGACGGTTTCCACGTTCACGAGTCCCGCTTCCGTGAGCGCTATTTCGAGGTTTGAGAGATCTTCAAAGTGATCCGACCAGGGCAAAATCGATTTTGTCGCTTCTTGCACTTCGTGATCTGGAACAAACTCGCCGGCGACCTTGAACCACAATTGTCCAATCTCGTTATCCGATGGCCCCGTCGACCATGATGTCACCCCCAGATAGCCCGAGTCGCGTAAAACCCGGATCATCTCATTGAGCGCCTCACCATAACTGGAAATATGGTGTAGCACAAAGCCGGCAGCCAGCGAATCGAAGGCGGAGTCCGGGTAGGGCAGGGTCATGACTTGACCCAAAACCATGGCGCCGCGGCCCGCACCCAGGGCGCAGCGAAGCATGGCCAACGAGGTGTCGATCCCGACCACCATCCCTTCGCTACCTACAAGCGCAGCGGCCGCGGAGGCTCCGGCTCCGGTTCCACACCCGACGTCCAGGAACCGTTGGCCCGGCCCAAGATGCAAAAGCGACACAAGGTCCCTCGCCGGTGCGCTGAAGAAGTGGGGTTCCGACACCCGCTGATAGGTTTCCGCTAGTGAAGGGGAACGCGCCACAATTTTTCCTTGCCGTTGACAATAAACGCGGCTCCAGTGGGAAAAAGCGTATAACTCTTGCAGCCTCAGCTCAAGAAAATGCTGTTTTGGGTCTCCCCAATCGTGCGCCTCTTTGAGCGCTGACTGGCGCAACGCGCCAGTCGCTTGGGAACGTAACTGCGCAGCGCACCGTGAAAAAACGTGGTTTTTGACGATTTGCTAAGTTACACGCATAGCAGCAGATCCACGAGCAGTTACTTAAGAGCAATTGATACTCGTTTGAAGTCATTTTGGTCCCTGCTCGGGGCGAGTCTCGGGGTTTTACAAATTCTTAACAACGAATTTACAATGTCTTGAGACACATTCTGGCACCACGAACATACATAATAGATAAGGGGTTTGCTGTCTTCGATATCAATGTTACTGTTAGAGGATAGCGCCTCGTTGCCATCACCCGAGATACGGAATTTTGGCTCGAGCAGAGTTTGATGGTAACACTTGAGGTTCCTTCTTTTCCTATGCGGTGCCTCAACCTGATAGGAAAGGAAGGCGATCGCGATTCACCGACGGAGGCGAGCATCATGATTCGACGGACCACGCCCTGGAGCATTCTGATCTTCTTTTCGGTGGTTTTCCTCGCATACGGGGGAGGAAAAAAATTCTGGGAAGAGAAAGCATACAGTGAATGGGATGAGAAAGAGACCAAGAAGATTCTCAACAAGTCACCCTGGTCGAAAACTATCACTTTGAGCTTTGGCGGTGGCGGCATGGGTGGCCGTGGCGGCATGGGTGGCGGCGGTGGCGGCATGGGTGGCCGTGGCGGCGGCATGGGCGGGGCTCCGAAGATGACCCTGTCTTGGTACTCACGTCCTCTTCGAGAAGCCATGGCCCGGAACCTCGTGCTTGCCAATCCGGAAGTGGGTCAAGAGGCGCTCGACAAGTATCTGAAGTACAAGGATGACGAGTACATCTACATTCTGATGAGCGGCGGCATGACGGGTATGATGAGCGGCGGCGGCAGAGGCGCAAGGGAAGGCATGGGAGGTGACCCCGAGCAGATGGCGGCCCGACGTGAGCAGTTCATGGCGGAATTAAGGGAAAAGACCTACCTGGAAAAGAAGAACAAGGAGAAGATCCCCTTAGCAAACGCGGTCCCACCGCAGGGCAGAGGCAACCCCTTCATCTTTCAGTTTCTCAGAGAGATAGACGGCAAGCCGACCGTTACCCTCGCGGACAAGGAGGTAAGGTTCAAGACTCAGATTGCGAATCAGAAGATCAACTCCAAGTTCAAACTGAAGGATATGGTTATCGACGGAAAGCTCGAGATCTAGGTCGCCGTTGTTTCCCATAGTCGGGTAAGACAAGATCTCTACAATCGTGCTCCAAAAGCACCTGCGCGAAGCGCTGGCAGGTCCGCTGAAAGCTGACGGCTCTCAAGAAACTGCTCACGGATCTGCTTTTGCGCGTCTAACTTAGCAAAGTCCCAAAATGGGGTTCCAAAGGACCCACGCGGGCAGTTTCGTTTTCAAGTGACTCGCACGCCGCGCTAGCGCGGCGCTGATCGCTGACAGCTTTTTCGCAAAATCAGGGTTTCCCTGATAGACTCCGCCGCATCTCCTTGAGACAATACCTGTGGCCGAACAGGAGCTCGAGGCTCTTTCTGCCTCGCAGACACCACAACCAGGGCTTCGGGCTCGCGGCTGGAACACTCCTACCAGCCCGAAGCTCACGCCACACGCATGCCAACCTTTCGTCGTGGCTTCGGGCCTCTTTTCTCGGCTCCGCTTTGGCACTTTGCACTCAAAAGTACCCAGTTCTGGAAACCTAGTTTTTCGTTCTTTGGCAATTGAAAGGGCCGTGTCGGAAGCGTTGCTCTGTTCAGGCTGTGGCCGGCAGATCTTCTGGCAAGACCCTCCCGCTCGCCCTGGGAGTTTCATCTTCTCGTCAGCGGACCCATGGTAAAATTCAAGAACGTCGTGCGATTACAACAACTTATCAGCACCCGGTTCAGGCCCCACAACGTGGCTTAGGGGAATACTTTTATCAGACGCGCGGAGGTGGCAGAATGTAGCAATGCGGGCGCTGGAGATTGTTGCGCTGAACGGTCGCTGGGCAGTCTTGGAGATCAGTGGGTCTAGCGGGGCAACGCGCCTCCAGCGGACCAATCGGGGCCACGGGGGGGTTGGGGGAGCGATAGATGCAAGGGCATAGCAACAAAAGATCGGCGACAGCCATTTCCGTTTTCCTGGTATCGTCACTCTGGTTGCCCGCCGTGGTAGCCCACGATCATTTGAGGGCGGAGTTACCAACCTTTCAGATTACGGCGCCGTCTCAGGAAATCCCTGATCCCAAGCTGATAATTCATGTAACCGAGGCGGCATCCGGACATCCCACCGCGGCCAGATTTACCTTGGTCGTCGATGGGGAGCCTTACGTTCCAGATGTATTGAATGGAGACGGCCTGCGCTTTGTCTCGATTCACCAGCGAAAAAAGCAACAACAGGTCATCACCTATACTCGAGGAACGGGTCCGGTCGAATTGCCTTTGCCGGCCGGAGCGAAACGGGTGATGGTCCACCTCGCCAAGGGATTCGAATACTTGCCCCAGGCCACAGCCGTGGAACTGGGCAGTCCCTCCCAGGCATCGATAGTAAGGGTCAGGATGACTCGCTGGGCCAACTTGGCCGAACACGGCTGGGTCGGGTGTGACGAGCATTTGCACTACGAACGACGCAGCCAGAGCCTCGATGCGGATTGGCTGACGATGATGGCCGCCGATGACCTCGTCTATACACACTTCATGGTTCTCAAGGGCGCCAATATCGCGGGCATCTGGGCCGACCAGTTCGCCTACGGGCCGCAGGGTGAAGCTAGCGACGGCAAACGTTTGATCCGGCCGGGCGAAGAGTACCGGGATCCGGCACAGGGACACATAAACCTCCTGGGGATACACAAGATCATCGAGCCGATCTCGACCGGCGGCCTCGGAGAGCCCATGGTCCCTTACAACTTCCCTCCGCTGCACGATGTGTACTTGACCGCCCGCCGGCTCGGAGGGGTCGGCGGCGTCGCCCACGGAGCGGGCTTTCCGGCCGCGTACACGGCCATTGTCGACACGGTTCTCGGTGCGCTCGATTTCTTCGAGATCTCCAACACACACCTTTTCAAAACCGATGTTTGGTACCGGCTCATGAACTGTGGCTACCTGGTTCCGCCCGCAGCCGGCACGGACTTGCCGAATTTCCCTTATCGGGACGCCTGGCAGCCATTCCTGGGCGAAGTGCGTATGTACCTGAAGACCGGCGCGGACCGCGACTTCGAGTCCTGGAAGGCCGCGCTGCGTCAAGGAGAAGTGTTCGTCACGAGCGGCCCCTTGCTCCAGTTTTCGGTGGATGGGGCCGGACCGGGTGGCACGGTGCAGTTGCCGGCCGGAGGTGGCAATGTGTTGTTGCACGCAGAGCTGTCCAGCCCGCTTGCTCTGGATTCTCTGCAGATCATCCGAAACGGGCGGCCGTTGCCACTCGAGGTGGAAGCGTCACCCGCGTCCGGAGAAAAACCAGTTTATCGCCTCCGGATCGACCACAGCTGGAAGATCCAGGACAGCTGCTGGATTGCCGCTCGAGGGGTAGGGGTCCCCAAGAAATCGCTGGCTGAGAACCTCAACATCGAACAGAAAACGATAGCCCACACCGCGGCCGTTCGTGTCCTTGTTGGAGACAGACCGATTTGGTCCGCCGAAGATGCCAAGGCGCTGACAGGCAAACTGATAGAGCAACAGGACTTCTACCGAACCCAAGGCAAGTATGAAAAACCTGAACATCGGCAGTACGTTCTGGCACTGTTCGACAAGGCAATTGCGGCCTTGAAACGAAAGCCCTGACGGAACGTTGATATCACATCGGGGCGACAGGAGGCAGGAATGTCCACACGAGATCCGATGAGAAACAGTCCCGGGAGTCAGTCCAAACGAAAAGGATCTGCAAAACCGGCAAGCATCGGGAGGCGTTCGCTGCTCGCGGGTGCGGTCGGCCTCGGCGCGAGCCTGTCGTCGGGTCGTGGATACGCTTTCGACCAGACCGAATCCGTCCTCGCCGGAGAGAAGAAGAAGGGACTCGGCGGACTTCGCATCAGCGAAGTGGACATTCGCATGTTCACCTGGCCGGTGTCACCCGGCTTGGACCATGACGGACGAGCTCGGAAACGTGAAGTGGAGCTAGGGCTCGTGACTGTGCGGACCGGCGACGGGGGCGAGGGGCATGCTTTCCTGGGCGCTCACCGGATGAGCGGCAATCGCTGGGCCGGCGACGTTCTCGAGTACTTCAAGCCGGCGCTGATGGGTCAGAACCCCCTGGACATCGGCCGACACTGGCACACGATGTGGAACCTGGGTGACTTTATCCTGCCTCATGTCGTCGCCCCTCTGGACATCGCCTTATGGGACCTGGCAGGCAAAATCATGGGGCAGCCGATCCATCGGTTGCTCGGAACCTGTCGCAACAAGGTTCCGGCCTACGCCAGCTCCGCCCCACTCATGGAGGCCGAACGGTATCCTGAGGAGGCTCAGCATTACCGAACACTGGGCTGGCAAGCCTATAAGCTCCACCCTCGCAAGAACCCACGCGAGGATATCGAGCTCTGTCGCGCCGTTCGGAAGGCGGTCGGTCCGATTGTTAGCGATCGCGTGAAACCGCAGTTTTCTGAACGGGCGCCGGTAGAGAGGTTTTCAGGCGCAGTTTGATTCGAAGATACCTCACGTAGTCTGCCGAGATAGGATTCTGAAGTAATTCCTCAATGACCGGGAGAAAGTAATACAGGGACCGGATAGGCGATAGCCTGCGTGCCTGTGGATCACGGAGTAACCGACGAGCGGAAGTCAGGAGTAAGCTCGATTCTATGACCGAAAGCGGAACCCGACGATCATAGAGCTGATAAGCGAGTTGATAGTCTTGCCGACGAGGCCGTTGTGGAGTCTCAGGCAGCTGGGCGTAGAGATCAACAACAATCTTTACGTATTGAATGCGATTGGACGGCACGGGTTCTAACGTTTCTTTTTCCTCCGCGCGGAGGCTTCCTGCTCGCTCTCTCGAATCCGATAGCTACGTCCTTCAATGACGGTCACATCGGCATGGTGAGTGAGACGATCCAAGAGCGTGGCAATGCAAGCGGCATTGGGAAAGACCTCGTTCCATTCTCGAAAGGCTCTATTTGTACTTATAACGATGGATCGATGCTCATAGCGCCGGTTGACGACTTCGTACAGCAGATCCGCGGCATGGTTGTCATAGGAGAGATACCCGACTTCGTCTACGCACAGAAGGTGAGGGCGGGCGTAGGATTGGAACTTTCTTCTTCGGAGTTCCGGGGAATCACATTGGAGATCTTCGATCAGGTCGGCAGCCGTACGAAACAGGACGGAATAGCCGGCCAGCACAGCAGCGTGGGCAATGTTTTTGGTAATCATGGTCTTGCCCAGACCGTTGGCACCGAGTAGGACAAAGTTGCGACCATCCGGGATGAAATCCAGAGTGAGGGCGCGTTCGATGACCTGGCGATCGATTTTCTTTGGCCAATTCCAATCGAAATCCGCCAGCGGTTTGAAGCGGCCGATGCGGGAGCGTTTCAGGCGGCGCTCGAGACTGCGGCGGCCACGCTCTCGAGCTTCGGCCTGCAACAGCTCCTCGAGCATTACACGAGGACTCCAACGACCCTTGGTAGCCCGGGCGATGAAGTCTTCCAGGGATTCAGAAGTGGCATTCAGACCGATGCCGGCGAGTTGGGTGGCAAGGTTATTCGTCACGGTCGGAGAGGTCATCGTAGGCCTCCAAGTTGTGGGGTTGGACGTTGAGGTTGGCAAGATCGGGACGACGAGTCAGATCGACAGGTAGTAGATGACGACGCTGTTGGGAGCGGCGATGTTTCTGTAGAATGAAGGCAACCGAAGAAGCCCGAGGCGTCTGCCGCTGGAGTGCTTCCCGAACGGCGACTTGTAGTTCCGTGGCTCCATAATCCTCCAAGAGCTGAGATAGCTGAGTGGTTTGCCCGCCGGCGGACTCTCCCCGCTGGAAGGCAGCCGCGATCAAGGCTTCGCTTTCAGGTACCGATTGAGCAAGACGGCCTCCAGGAGTAGCGCCGATGGCTTTGCGCTTCTCTTGTAGCAGTGCTTCTTGATGCGCCGGATCCAGGACGGCGTCATGGCGGTTGTAGGAGCGGCGGTGTCGGGCGATTTCGGTTGCGCCATCGAGAATGCGTACAGTGTCCTGTGATGCTGCCAGAGTGAGTGCTCGACCCACGGCCGTGTGTGGAATCGAGTAGTCGTTGAGATCAAAACGGATATAGATGGTCTTGCGCGATCGAACCGGTACCACCAGATCGGTATCGAAGGAATGCACCGGCAGTGGAAGCAATCGAGGTTTTTCCTCTTCTTCGAAGATTTGCTCAACGGTGCGGGACTGGTCTCCGGGCCAGGGACGTCGATGAGCGATTTCGTCGCGCCACAGAAGCGCTTGACGGTTGAAGTCCTCCAGGGTGGTGAAGCGGCGTGCGGCAAAGAAAGAGTGTCGGATGTACTGGATGGTTCTTTCGACACGCCCTTTCTGATTGCCACGGGCCACTTGGCACGGGCGAGTGGCAAAATGATAGTGAGCACAAAGCTCAATCAGCCGAGGATGAAAGTGCACGGCATCGCCGTGGCGTTCCAGCACGGCCGACTTCAGATTGTCGCTTAATATGACACGAGGGCAGCCCGACCATGAGTCGAAGGCCCGGACGTGACCGCGCAAGAAGTTCTCCAGGGTTTGATCGAAGAAGAACTCCAGATAAAGGGCTCGGGAATAAGAAAGTGTAAGAACGAAGCAGGACAACCGACGACGGGCACGGCCGATTGCAACGGCTCCAAAATGTGCCCAATCGACTTGGCCCTGCTCGCCAGGAAATGTTCGCAGCCGTAAGAAGGCTTCTCGGTGAACAGGGCGGAGACGGGCGACGACTCTCCGGAGTATCACGACACTGCCGGTATAGCCTCGATCCCGAATCATCTCATAGATACGAGTCGTTCGTAGGCGCGGATACTTCTCCAAAGTCTCCTTGATAAAGTCGATGTAGGGATCCGTGAGACTGGGACGAAGGATCTTGGCTCGATTGAATCGATCGGTTTGCAGGGCGGTTCGTACCGTATCCCGGTGAAGTCCCAGTTCTTGCGCGATGGTTCCAATCTTCCAATGCTCGGCATAGAACAAGCGACGGATGTGTGCCACGGTCTCGGCTGCAATCATGTTTCATCTCCATCCATGAAACACATCGATGAGCTGGCCCGCTCGACCGCAAACCATGCAGGTGATAGGGCCGGAAATCGTAGATGTGGTGTGTGTTTGAACTTTCTCATCACGTTGTACTTGCGCTTCGCGCGCAGCGATCCTGCCAGAACGAAGCTCGCTTCGGCTACCTGGATCCGTCACGCGGGCCATGGCTCGTCGACGCCGGTACGCTCGCTGACGGTCTCTGTGATCCAATCTTCCTTCGGGGCTTTGTTGATGCAGGCGATTGGCCTTGCGACGTTGCTTCCGGCGCGCTTTGCTACGACAGCGACAACTGCAGTACTGCTGTCCACGGTCACAGCAGCGACAGATCCAGAAAAGCGCCCCGCAGCCGTCAGCTCGGCAAAACCCTTGACGAAAGGTAACTTCGGAGGTGACCGTCATCCCATTCCCAGGGGTGGGAACTGGACAACGGCCACAAATCATGGCAGGCTACGAACATCTGATGGTTTGGTAGCTCTTCCAAAGAGAGCCGCCAACGGACCCCGATTGTTAATGGCGGTCGGGGTCCTCTTCCACACCCGAAAACAGCATAACCTATTGAGAAAAACTTGAGGAGGCGCCTACGGCGCCGATGATGTTGAGGCTTGTTATCTCGGCGTTTGTTCAGAAAAGTGCGGTTTTAAGCGATCAGTAACAGTCCGATGGTACTGATGCTCGATTCCATGTGGGCCTATGGGTTCGAAGATGCCGTCCGTGTGGGACGGGCGATCGAAGAACTGGATTACTACTGGTACGAAGACCCACTGCCGCGAACCGACGTATACGGAAACGCCAAGCTGTGCGCGGAACTGGATATTCCCGTGATGGCGACCGAACTGGCGCACGGCGGACCGTACGGTCTGCAGCCCTATATCACCCAGAAGGCGACCGACATCTTGCGGGCGGATGCGGCGTTGAAGGGAGGCATCACTCCGCTTGTGAAGATCATGCACCTGGCGGAGGCTTTTGGGATGAAATGCGAGATTCATCATGCCGGCAACGCCCTCAACAACGTGGCCAACCTCCACGTAACGATGGCTTCGATGAATTGCGATTACTTCGAGGTGCTGCTGCCACACGATCTGGAGTCCTATGGCCTCCTCGAGGATATCGTCGTGGACCGTGAGGGTTACGTTCACGCTCCGGAAGCACCCGGACTCGGTTTCGAAATCGATTGGGACCTAGTGAAGAAAAGGACCACCCGGGTTTTGAGTTGACACGGACAGCGGATGGCGGTGAGCGTGACGCAAAGGGGAGCAAGAATGAAACGAAGAGAGTTCCTCGCAAAAGCCCCGGTCCCATATCTGAGTTATCGTGATCTTCTCTCGCGCGAGCGCAGCCCGGGCGGGCCGGCCGACAAGAAGGTCGCCCACATACTGCCGACCGCCAGTCATGATCGCTTTCTCATCAAGATCTCGGTTCGAGAACCGCTCGACGCCGCACCCGTCTTGAAAATCGGGCAACGAACTGTTCGAGCTGTTCGCACCGACACCGACGGTTACTTCTGGATGTTCGATGCGCCCCGGCTCGAGGCGGATACTCTCTATGAGCTTTCGCTGGCCGAGTCGGGGGGCAATCGACTGTGCGATCCTTGGCCGTTGCGCACGTTCCCGACTCCGGAAGCCGAGGTCGGACAGCTCCGTCTTCTCATGTACACGTGTGCCGGTGGCCGTGAAGAGTTGAAGAAGGGCGGAAAAAAGCAGTTCATTTCTCTCAGTGCACGCCGGCGCCTGGTCCAGCGAGGCCTTTCCTTTAATCCCCAGGCTGTGGTGGCCAACGGCGACCATGTCTACTGGGATCAGAGCACGGGCGCGCGCGGCCGCGGCATCCGAAGCATTCCGGAGGCCATGGCCCTGAGCGGGGATTTCGACCGATCGTTGCCGGTGCTGGGATTCAGCAACGAACGGGTGCTCAAACGAGCGGTCGGCCCTCAAATTGCCGACCTCTATGGAACTCTATTGCGTTCCGTCCCGGTCTTTTTTTCTCCAGGATGACCACGACTATTTCGAGGGAGACGTGGCCGTACCTTTTCTGGTCTCTTTCCCTCCAGATCCATTCATGCTGCGGGCGGCACGCGCCTCTCAGCGGCTTTACTACCCGGAGTTCCTACCGGATCCAAAACGGCCGCTCGGTCTTGGCGGAACAGCGGCCGGTGATCGCCCCGCCGGGTTGAGCGAGGCCTTCGGCACACTGCGTTACGGCCGCCTTCTGGAACTGCTGCTTTGGGATTGCCGCCGATTCTTGACGCTCAAGGGCTCTGTAGGAACGTTCATCCCCCCCGAGGCGGAGAACTGGCTCACTCACCGCATGAAGGACGACCAGTTGAGATACGTTGTCCATGCGCCGTCGGTCCCGTTCGGCTGGACCGCGGGGAAGTGGGGAGAATGGTACCCCGATGTCCTCCCCGATAGCCCCGATCGCCGAGGCAAGCTGACAACGAAGAAACCTAAGTTTTTCTGGCAAGATGGCTGGCTGGAGCAACATGACCGTATCCTGCAATCGGCGTCTGAAATGAACCGCCTCCCGCTTTTTCTCAACGGCGATCTGCACAGTCTCGCCGAAGGCATCATTTACCGGAGCGGTGAACATGACGTGAGTAAGAACCCGGTTGTCAGCATCCTCACCGGACCCATCAGCACCGGCACCGGATGGCCCTCCGCCGTCCGAAATGTCGTGGGACAACCTGCGATTGATCTGGGAATGACGGAATCCCTTCCATGCATCGAGCAGAACGGTTTCGTCATCGCCGATTTCGAGACAGAAAAGGTGACGGTGCGCTACTTCCGCTGGCTTCCCGACCAAGGGGAAGAGGTCATCGACACGCTCCAGCCTTTCCGCACCAGCACGTTTCCACGCAGTGGCATGGGGTCACAGCATTAGAACTCAATCTGCGCCGCTTGCGTGCGTCTTTCGGGTCTGAGGAAACAAGTGTAAATTTCAACAACCCAGATTGGCAAGTGTTACCTTACACGGTAGCTCCAAGCGGAGGGCGAACTATGAAAATCCGTTCGGTGGTTTGCAACAATCGGAAGAAGGCATTCGAAGTCCGTACATCTCGCAAAGACCTCGTCTTTCCGTACACCAAGGCAGATCCCCAGCCCAACCGCACCGACCCGGTCTCCCAAGTCTTCCTGGACAAGGAGCTTGGACGAGAGGCTTTTGTAATATTCCGGACCCTATGAGACAGATTTGCCCTTATAGACGGTTCGATGTGCTGCGCCGGTGGGAGAAAAACTCCTCTCCCAGGACCGGGCGATACGCCGACAGAGAGGCCCGGATAGGCAAAGTATGGAGCATTCGACGTGGAGACTAAATGATGAAGCTACTCTCTGTGAATGTATCCCTTCCGAAAGAGATCACTTTCAAAGGAAAGACTGTTCGTACTGGCATTTTTAAAGTGCCTGTCGAGGGACGGGTAAAGGTCAAGGCTTTGAATATTGATGGTGACGGTCAGGCGGACCTGATTGGTCACGGCGGAGAATTTAGAGCCGTATACGTGTATTCCTTTGACAACTATGATTACTGGAAGCGTGAGCTAGGAAGGACCGATTTCCAGTATGGACAGTTCGGCGAAAACTTCACTGTGGATCGAATGCTGGATGAAGATGTTCACGTTGGCGATGTTTTCCGAATAGGAACAGCGCTTTTCGAAGTCACCCAACCTCGAGTCCCATGTTACAAACTGGCCATCAAGATGAATGTTGAAGGCTTTTACGGTCGGATCCTCCAAAGCGGTAGGCTTGGTTTTTATTTTCGAGTGCTGGAGGAAGGTGAGGTTGGCGCCGGCGATGCTATCGAGAAGGTGAAGATGGACCCAGTAAGCCTGACGATTGTCGAGGTCAACAAGCTCATGTACTTCGACAAGGATAACATTGATGGATTCAGAAAATCTCTCCGTGTTCCAGCGCTTCCCCCAGGTTGGCGAGTCACCTTCGAAGAACGCTTAGCCAAGGCTAAGCTCGCAACTTCTACTCAGGAGCAACTAAGAACATTCATTGTGAATCGCAAGGTGCCGGAGAGCGAAACGATCACCTCCTTTTACCTTGTGCCGGAGGACGGCGAGCCGCTGACAACCTTTTTGCCGGGCCAGTTTCTGCCCCTGAAATTGGACATACGAGGGCAGTACAAACCTGTTTTGCGAACATACTCCCTATCGGACAGCCCCAATAAGGACTACTATCGACTGACCATCAAGAGAGAACTGGCACCACCGGACCGACCGGACGTTTACCCTGGGGTTTCCTCTAATTACTTTTTTGATGAAGTGAGAGAAGGGTCAAAACTCTTCGCCAAATCCCCAAGAGGTAAGTTCTTCCTCGACCCTCAAGGAGAAGACGGCGTTGTCCTGCTGAGCGCGGGTGTTGGGCTGACCCCTTTGGTTAGCATGTTGAATGCAATAGTCGAGGGGGGCTCAAAGCGGCCGACCTGGTTTATTCATGGCAGCCGAAACAAGCGGGAGCACGCACTAGGCGCACATGTTCGGCGAATAGCTGAAGCAAACAGCAATGTCCATGTCCACATTAGATATAGCAAGCCCTCGTCAGAAGACGTCATGGGGCGCGACTATGACGAACAAGGCCATGTGGACATCGCCCTCCTGAAGCGTCTATTGCCCGGCAACGATCTAGATTTTTACTTGTGTGGTCCCACGCCCTTCATGAAATCGCTATTCAATGGACTGCTGGAGTGGGGCGTGTCCGAGTCGCGAATTCATTACGAGTTTTTCGGCCCGGCGTCTGCTTTGACTGAGAGGACAAAGGTCGCCAAACCCAAGCGTGTCGCCGCAGCCACTGAGTGTTGCGAAGAACTCGAGGTAACTTTCTCCAAGTCGGGTATAAAGGCAAATTGGAATCCGTCTTATGAAAGCATACTCGACTTAGCCGAAGCAAAAGGATTGAGCCCGGATTACAGCTGCCGGTCTGGCATATGTCATACCTGTATGTGCAAGCTCGAGGAGGGTGAAGTAGATTACCTTATTGAGCCAATGGATGTGCCCCCTCAGGGATCGGCCCTGATCTGCTGCTCCAAGCCTAAGACCAACGTGGTGGTCGATGTGTGACGGAGCGGCATCGGCCAGGAGGTGAAGATAGTAGACAGTAATGGCCAGACTTGCGTTGCATCGGTCAACGGCATAGAATCGGTAATCATTGGACGCGCGACGTGGAATGGCTGAGGGAAACGGATCTCAACGTGCATGCGTGGTTTCGAGTTACCCACCCGATTGTAATAAGCTGCGTGGCGTCGCCACATAAACCAGCGGTGACTGGATCTGTCGAGCTTGCTAGCGATTGAATGAATGTGGATAGGACCGAATATGCGACCTCGGTCCTTCAAAATAAACTGCAGAATGTTGCAGCATTTCGCTTGTTACGTAATTCTATCCAATTCTAGTTCTGCCAAAAAACTCGGGAGCATCTAAAAAAGGACAGAAAATGAAAAGAACACCAACTCCCCGAATCATAGTTCTCACGATTAGCATTCTTTCGTGGGCTTTGACTTCTCCTCGTATTGCGAAGGAACCGACAGATTCAAAAGAGTCAGCCGCAACCAGCACAGTTTCAGCGCACAACACCGTCGTCCACGGCACGATTGAAATTGATGGCGTTGAAGTTTTTTACCGCGAAGCTGGCCCCAAAGATGCGCCTATGCTCTTCCTGCTGCACGGCTACCCAACCTCCTCCCATATGTTTCGCAATTTGATGCGAGATCTCGCTGACAAATACCATATGCTGGCGCCGGACTATCCTGGTTTCGGTCGTAGTGAGCAGCCCCCGATGGCCAAGTTTGCATATACCTTCGACCATATGGCCGAATTGATGGAAAAGTTTCTCAAGGCCAAAGGTGTCGAAAAATTCAGCCTCTACCTCATGGATTACGGGGCGCCCATCGGCTACCGCATCGCCGTCAAACACCCCAAGCGCATACAGGGACTCATCATCCAAAATGGCTGCGCGTACGAAGAGGGCTTGTTGGAGTTCTGGGACCCGATCAAAAAATACTGGAAGAATAAGACCGCTGAAAACGGTAAGGCGCTAGAGGGCTTCCACTCACCCGAAGGCCTCAAATGGCAATACACCCACGGCACGGGATCTCGCCAAGATCGCGTCAGCCCCGATAACTGGGAGATTGATTTGCGTCACCTAACCCGCCCCGAGAACAACGAGATCCAACTCGCCATGTTCTACGACTACGGGAACAACGTGCCGCTCTATCCGAGTTTTCAGGCCTATTTCCGCAAGCACCAGCCACCAACTTTGATTGTTTACGGCAAGAACGACCACATCTTTCCCGAGGCCGGCGCGCACGCCTACAAGAAGGACCTCAAGAACATCGACTTTAATCTTTACGACGCTGGCCACTTTGCCCTCGAAACCCATGGCAGGGAAATCGCCGATAAAATTCGCGAGTTTTTGGGCACGCACGCAGAAAAGTAATCATCCCATACCCGCTTCTTAGACGACCCTTGCTTCCAAGACCTGATGCGACGCTTGAAGCTTGGGCCGTGAGTCCCGCTTTTGATTTCCTCGCACGGCAGTGAAAAACTCTGCCTCCAACACAGAATCTCCTGTTAATCTTGATTCAATGAAAGTAAATTCGAGTATCCAAAACGACGGCCCGGGCTGGACCTGACTCCTTCAATGAGCCGGACCATCGGCACGTTATTGCGAGGATCGCATTTTCAGAACTCGCGTAAGCTCGTCGATGTCGATCCCTCCGTCGCCGTTTGCGTCTATGAGCGAAAAGTTTTGCTTCAGCTGAGCAGGCGCTTCGCTCTCGCTGATCTTGCCGTCCTTATCGGCGTCGAGCATGCGAAGGATAGTCGGTGCCTGGCTGGGACCCGGGTTTGCGCGTCGCCCCTGCGGCGCTTCGGGCATTGAGGCGTTCCATTTATCCCAAAGCGATTGCATCTCCTTGACCCTTTCCGGCTCGGCCTCGGCGAGGTCGTTGGTCTCGCCAATGTCGTCGCGCAAGTTGTACAGCCGGTGCGGGGTGAGCGGCGGGTTCTCCGTGCGATGCACATCCCCTTCGTCAATTTTGTTCATGTACCTCACCAGCTTCCAGTCTCCCCGGCGAACGGCCATCTGTCCGACCGTGAGCCAATAGAGCGCTTCGTGGGGCTCCGCGGTAGATTGATTCTCGAGTTGGGGCAGAATGTTCACCCCGTCGAGCTTCCAGTCCGGCTCCGCTTCGACTCCCGCCGCGGCCAACGCCGTGGGCAGAATATCCAATTGGATCACCGGCTGATCGTAATCCTCCCCGGCCGGCAGACGTCCTTTCCAGGAAACGACGAACGGCACGCGGATACCGGCCTCGAGCGTGGTCCCTTTCGAACCGCGGAGCGGAGTGTTGCGTGAGGCGTTGTACGCAAACTTGTGGACGGTGGGCCCGCCATTGTCGCTGAGAAAGAAGATCAACGTGTCCTTTTCCAAGTCGGCTTGTTTCAATTTATCGATCACCCGTCCAATGGCGTCATCCATCGCCAGCGTCATCGCGGCATAAGTGCGCCGGACCGGATCCTTGATTGCCGCGAACTTCGCCAACCGCACATCGTCAGCGTGCATCGGCGTGTGCACCGCGTTGAACGACAGGTACAAGAAAAACGGATCGGCCTGATGTCGCTCGATAAATGAAACCGCCTCGCGACCGAACGCATCGGTCAGGTACTCCGGTTCCTCAACCGACTCGGTACCGCGAAGAATTTTCCCCTCCATGCGGCTTCCAACGTCCTCTCCGGCCCCCGTGCGATCTGGAAAGACGATGTTTGGCAATCCGTTCTGGTAGCTGTGCCCTCCGCCCAAATGCCCGAAGAACTCATCAAAGCCCCGTTGTTGCGGATGAAAGTCGGGCGAGGTTCCCAAATGCCATTTTCCAACGATGCCGGTGGCATACCCGGCTGCCCGCAGACGATCCGCAATAGTGGTTTCCGACAAAGGCAAACTCAGGGGAGGCCGGGCGCCGCGCCTCTCAGCGACCGCTCCGCCTTGACCGTGCGCGGCCGCGGGGGGTTCGTGCGCCCAGCGCTCTTGATATCGCCCGGTCAAGAGGCCGGCCCGGGTCGGGCTACACCAGCTTGCCGACACATAACCGTTAGAGAAACGCACTCCGCTTCTGGCTAACGCGTCCAGATTCGGAGTGGGAATATCCTCGCACCCCTGGAAACCGAGATCCGCGAAGCCTAGATCGTCCGCCAGAATGATCAAAATATTCGGCTTGCGCTCCGCCGCAGCCACCAGCGACGTCATCAAGCACATCACCGTCGCTGCGATGAATACCCTGGCCGTGGAATTCGGTTTCGTTTTGGACCGTTGGTCTAAGCTCACTTTGGTTTCTCCTTGATTCGAGGCGAACAGTTTCACAACTACTTCAAATGCCTAGACTAACGGCACGTTATTGCGAGGATTGCATTTTCAGTATTCGCGTTAGCTCGTCGATGTCGATCCCTCCGTCGCCGTTTGCGTCTACGAGCGAAAAGTTTTGCTTTATCTGACCTGGCGCTTCGCTCTCGCTGATCTTGCCGTCATTATCCGCGTCGAGTGAGCTGAGGATGAACGGTGCTTGACTGGCGTCGAAGGACCGTTGCGGGCCTGCCTGCGCGACATTACCCGGTACTGGTGGATTCGCCGTCAAGTCAGTACGGTTACTGAGTTCGAATGTGTACTCGTCTTCGATCGCGGCGGCGTGGTGATGTCCAAAATCGCTAGCTCCGATTTTCTGGACTACATCCTCAAACGCGCGATGACTGGGGAATTGAAGCATCCGATAGTCGCTCCACGTGCGGCCATCGCCGACGACTACTCCTTCGACCTCGGCCCTCAGCATGGGCGTTACTCCTGCCGCATGGAGAATATCCTCGACGGACCTCTCGAACAGTTCCATCGCTTCGCGACCGCTGCGTTTCGGCTCGTTGCTGCCTGCGGGATACTCGGCCACATCGCGATACTTGACGAGATGGAAAAAAGTGAATGATTGATCCCCGGCAGTCGCCGGATAGGGGATATCCTTCGCAGCGAGAGACGTCTGGTTTGAAAAAGTCCAAGGTTCCGGTGTCGTCACCATGATTAGGGCTTTCTCTAAGCTGGCGCTTTTATGTTGGGCTGTATCCCTCCATTCCGAACTTGAGGACATTTCCATCAACTTCCTGCGACTCGGATACATGACGAGGGCAACCGTGTCCATAGTCGGGTCCTTTCCGACTAGCTGCTCTACGACCGTACCGGCATAAACGAGCGCGCCGCCCGCTTTCGCAATATCCGGCATCGGATTGTAGAGCTGACCGGCTTCTCGTCCGCTTAACTCGGTCTTGCGACCGTCGTCATACTTAGCCTTTTCCCGATACTTATTGACGTTGAGCATGTAGAACATGTTGTCGTCCTCGGGCGGAACGTTCATAAAACGCGCGGAATCAGGATTTCGTGTGCCGAAGCTGGGGCCGCCGGGGCTGCGCTGGGGGCCCTGTCCGGGTGCGCTCTCGCCATTTTGGGATGCAGCCACCTTGAGAATCTGTAAGGGATTGTCTTTGATGAATTGCACGATGACTTCAGCAAGTTCGGGGCCTTTGGCTTCTTGTAGGAAGTGTCCTGCGCCTTTGATCGTCGTATGCTTCTGTCCCTTCGCTCCGGGGATTTCGTCTTGGAATTTTGTTTCGCCGCCGCGTGTAATCGGGTCACCGTCGCTGAATGCGGTGAGGAAGGGTTTTTCCCATTCGTGGAAAACGTCCCAGGCGGCTTCTTGTGCCGCGCGAGAGGGGTCGTCTGGGGTGACGGGAACGCGCTGGGGCATGATGAGCGCACCGGCTTTGTAGGATGGGTCGGGGAAGGGCGCATCGTAAGCGGCTTTGATGGAGGGATCTCCGACATTTCCGGAGACCATGCTTCCTGTCGGGATATCGCCGCGATCAATCATGCCCTGGTTCATTTTTTTCCATCGCATAAAGGCGGCGGAGCTGCCGATACCTTCAACACCGATGCGGAGTCCTGTGTTTCCGATAACAACGCGTGCGAAACGGGATTCGTTTTCGGCGACAACGCGGAGACCGATCAAGCCCCCCCAGTCTTGCCCGAAGAATGTGACGTCGTTCAGTCCGAGTTCCTTGACCAGCGTCGCCTGGGTATCAACGTGAAATTTGTACGTGTGGGTGTCCATGCTCACGGGTTTGTCTGAGCGTCCGAACCCGATGAGGTCGGGGACGATGCAACGGTATCCTGCTTTGGTGAGTACGGGAACCATTTTTCTGTACAGGTATGACCAGGTGGGTTCACCGTGCAGCATGAGTACGATTTCGCCGTCCCTGGGTCCTTCGTCGAGGTAGTGGACGCGGTAGTCGCCGATCTCGATATAGTGGGGTTCGAAATCGTATCCGGGAAGATTCTCGAATCGTTCATCCGGGGTGCGGAGTACGCCCGGCCGAATCTCATCCGCAGGATTACCTGCAGTCGGAGCGCTCTGTCTATTTTGGGACGCCACCAGTTTGAGAATTCGATCCAGCTCACCAAGATCGATGTCGCCGTCTCCGTTCGTATCGATGAGCGAGAAGTTCGCCTTCATATCGTCCACCGCTTCCTCCTTACTAATTGCCCCGCTACTATCGGCATCAAGCATGTCAAGGATTCGTTGAGGCGATTGGGCGGCGGCGACGGGAGACAACATGAAAGAGGCGAACGCCGCAATCACGAGCCCTGCTGTCGGAATAATTCTGGTCATGTGGCGCATGGGTCAATTCTCCGTTTGTTGAACATTCTCGTTAGGCCGAAGTTCTTCGTCGGGATTGCCCGTGACGGCCACGGGCAGTTCCCCACTGTATCAACGAAATGTCAAAATCTTCCTGGAAAGAAATGGCTAACCTATAGTGTAGGCACGTCAGACCTCCTGAGACACTCTAGTAGATAATCTAAGCCAGAATTTCCAATTTGAATCTCGGTTCCCCAATAGTACTTCTCGTCCCTTCCTGAGAACAAGCAAATCGGCCCGTAGACCACGCCTCGATCCACTCGATGTATCCGAAATGTAAAACCGCACCACCGAGCGGCTCGGCAAGCTCATATTTTCTTAACGATGAACCAGAATGTCGCGCTACTCCAAGGGTTTTCATTACAGGTTTCACTCCACGGTTCATTACAGGCTTCAACCCACGACGGTTCATTCCAGGATCCCAAGTGTCTTGTGTCTTTCTGCGAATCGTCGAAAATGGAGGCCTTAGGGGGCAACTTTGAGGGGCATTGCCAAAATCCGAGGAGAACTCCGGCAAAACCCGTGGAAAATCCCAGGAAAAACCTCGTAAAGCCAGCCCAAGTATCCCTCCGGGACGTGCTATTCCTGCTGAGGGACCCCCGGGGGGGTCAACTTTGAAGGCCCTTATCTCCTATCCCCCATGCAGATTGACTGGTCTTGCAGGCTCCACTAGACTGCCACGAGCACCATCGTTCCAGAACATGCGGCGGTGATCCGATAGAGTAGGGCATCGTATGCCTCCTCCGGGAGTACCGTTGCATCTTGTCTAGTTATATGCCCATAACAGGATCAAACCATGGCTCCAAAAAGCACGACCGTTGTTCTCGTTGGGTTTCTTTTCATCGCAGCGATGGGAACCAGTGCCGCCTTTGCCGAAGATACCACCTTGCTCCTCTCCCTCGGCCTGGGGGCCAGCGACGAGGAAAAGTGGGACGGCTGGGTGAAGGTCGATGGCGGGAATGTCTCTTCACTTCAGAGCAGGCACTTTCTCGACCGTGACCCGGTGACCGGCAGCCCGCGCGCGGCGCGGCTGACGGGGCCGGCCGCCTGGGAGGTCAGCACCCGGAGAGATGAGCTCTTGCGGTACATGTCCATTAACTATCTGGAGATGAGCCCGGCCTATGGAACCAAACCCCTCTTTCTACCTGTCAGCGTGTGGGTGATCTTGAGCGCCGAAACAGATGCCAAGATAGAAGTGAACACGGCTCAAGGAGATTTTTCTTTCAACCTTAGTGAGGTTCGTAGAAAACCCCTTCTGTTTCTGGATGATCGCGCGCGGGTACAGCTCGCGCCGACGGTCGAGCGGCTCAGTGACGGCGAGTACGAAGATGACGAGGCCTCCTTGACGTTTCTCGACGACGGCACCCTCGCCGTCGCCTGGGTGGCCTACGCACAGGGAGGCGACCACGTTCGGGTCCGCTTTCGGAGCCACGGAGTCTGGTCCGCCGCCGAAGTGATCACGCCGGAGCCCGGGGATCTCTTTCGCTGCTCACTCGCGGTCGATGGAGATGGTCACCTCTGGGCGTTCTGGAGCCAGCGGGAAGGAGAGCGGTGGCGCCTCTGGGGAAGACAGCGCCGAGGTGGACGGTGGGGAAGACCCCAAGGACTGACCAAAGATGGTTCCAGCGTTTTCCACCGTACTGCTTCGGGTCACGGACATCTTTTTTTGGTCTGGCAGCGCCTCGACGCCTCCGCTGCGGGGCCTGTCACCAGCGATGTGTATCTGAAAGAGTATGCCGACGGTTCCTGGAGCGAAGCGTTCCGTGTGAGCGACGCTGCAGGAAACGACTGGGAACCCGCCGTTGCGGCAGGACCGAAGGGACGTGCCTTTGTCGCGTGGGACACCTACCAAAAGGGAAACTACGACGTTCTATTCCGGACATATGAGGACGGCAGTCTGGGCGCGATTCAAGCCGTAACTTCCAGTCCCCGTTTCCAGGCACAGGCGTCTGTAGCCGTAGATGGTCACGGGCAACCCTGGGTCGCCTGGAACGAGTCCGGGGTGAACTGGGGAAAAGACCAAGGGTTTCTGATCAACCCCCCGTTGGCGGTGCCGCTTCATCAGGAACGGACGGTGCGGGTGGCGTATTGGGACGGATCCCGGTGGAGCGAGCCGCGGGCCCAGATCCCTAACTTCTATCGATATCGATTGTTTTCGAATCTCGAGAAGCCGCAAATCGTCTTCGACGGCCGGGGCGCGCTTCACCTGGTCTTCCGGCACTGGACTCGACAGTTCTCGAGAGGGATCGGGACACCCATCATCTGGGAGAGCTTCCTCACGCGGCTCGAGGGGGACTCCTGGAGTTGGCCCGTGCCATTACCGCACAGCGCGGCCACGATTGAGAAAGTCGCCGCGCTCGGCGTCGATCGTTCGGGCGACGTCTGGGGCGCCTGGATGAGCGACGATCGAACTCTCGCCAACACGGTGCCGCGCAACGCGGAAATATATTCCGCAAAGCTGGCGCCGGCTGAAACGGCGCCGGCGTACAATCGCGCGCAGTTCATCCCATTGGCGGATCCGGCGGCCGAAGCCGTCCCTATCCACCCGCGTGAAGCACAGGATGTCCGCCGCGTTCGCGACTATGTGGTAGAGGCCGGCGACAAGCGCTACAAGATCTATCGCGGCGATCTGCATCGTCACTCCGACGTCTCGCCCGATTTCAAGTACGACGGTTCCCTCATCGAGATTTACCGCTATGCGATCGATAGTGCGGCCATGGACTTCATCGCCCCGACGGATCATCAGGCCGGCCATGACCAGGAGTTCACCTGGTGGCAGAGCCAGAAGCTGGCCGATCTGTTTCACGTTGCGGGTGCGTTTACACCATTGTTCGCCTACGAGCGCAGCTTGCGCTATCCCAATGGGCACCGAAACATCTTTTTTGAAAAGCGCGGTGTCCGCACGTTTCCAATACCTGTTGACGAACGCCGCGGAGAGGCAGGAGCCGAGAAGCTTTTCTCTCACCTGAGAAGGACCGGGGGGCTCTCCATCCCTCACTCGAGCGGCACCGACCAGGGAACGGATTGGCGCGACAACGACCCCGAAATAGAACCGGTAATAGAGATCTACCAGGGTTATCGGGCCAGCTACGAGTACCCCGGCGCGCCGAAGGCGGCGAGCAACCAAAAGCTACTGGCTCAGCGCAGCGGCTACCAGCCCCTCGGCTACTGGTGGAAAGCGTTGGAGCGCGGGCGCCGGCTAGGTGTCGTTGCAAGCTCCGACCATTGGTCCACTCACATTTCCTATGCCTGTATTGTTGCCGAATCGCTCAGCCGCAAGGATCTCTTCGCCGCCATCCAGAAGCGCCATACCTACGGCGCCACCGACAACATCATCTTGGACTTTCGCGCCGAAGTCGACGGCCAGACCTACATCATGGGAGATCTGATTCGTTCACAACGTGTCCCTCGGCTTCACGTGATTGCCGTGGGAACCGGCAGAATCTCGCAAGTCGTCATCGTCAAGAACGAGAAGCTGATCTACACGTCCGAACCGGGATCCGAAGAGGTGCGATTCGACTTCCTCGACACGGATTTCCAACCCAACAAGCCCTGTTACTACTACGTACGGGTTTTCCAAGAGAACTCGCAGATCGCCTGGAGTTCGCCAATCTGGGTGAACCAACCTTAATCGCCCAAATGCTTTTTCAAGAAGGCGAGTACCGTCTGCAGCGCCGCCTGGGCCTGGGGATTCTTCTCGTTGTAATCGAAACCGTGGGACCCCTGGTGTGAGATCGTGATCAGCTGATGGGAAACAGCCGCTCCGTGCAAGGCGTCGGCCATCTGGACCGATTGCTGATAGGGCACGTCGGTATCCTCCGTTCCGTGAAGCAATAGTGTCGGAGGATAGTCTTCGTTCACGTTGCGGACAGGACAGTATTGATTGAAAAAGGCCCTGTTCCCGTCGGGATCCCGGCCCCCGATTTCGTCGGGCCATATTCCCTGCTGGCGCGTGTAGAGGTAGAACTTCATACGTTTCCCCGCAGTCGCAGAGCTCTGCAGACCTTCGTAGGCTTCGGCTCTTTTGACCAGTGGTCGTTTCCGATAGAAAGGATCCGGTTGCAAGAGCCACTCTCCAATGATGTCTCCATAACCATAGAAAGGAACCAGCGCCTGAGGCCGCGGCGAAAAGGTGCCGGACATCAAAGTGAGATAGCCCCCGGCCGACTGGCCCATGGCGGCCACACGATCGGGTCTGATTCTCAACTCGGCGGCATGGTCGCGTACCCACGCGAATGCGTCCCGAACATCCTCAACGATTTCCGGGATCTTGGTTTCGGGAGCGAGCCGATAGTCGATCGAAACCAAGGTGAATCCAGCATTCAGGTATGCGTCGAGCTGGTACCGCATGGTCGGGGCCGCGATCGCATCTCGCTGGCCACCTATTAGGGCGCCGCCGTGAATCCAGACAATCCCAGGAGAGACCCCCTTGCGGCGACTCTGATACACGTCGAGACGAATGTCGCGATCGGATGTCTTCTTGTAGACATGCGTGGTCGGGTTGATCTCGCTCGGGCGGGTCTCCGCTCGAGTTACCTTTTCGCCAGGATTGGCCGCTGCGCAAACGGCCGGGAGCAGCAAAACCAAGCACATCGACTGGATAATTCGCATTGGAGTTTTCCTTTCGTTTGATACAGTCTAACCTCCGCTTAGGACATGGGAAAGAGAACAAGATAGAACAAAAGAGTTGTAGAGCATTCTTGACGGACACGCGACGACAATGCGGGCAACGATGATTCGGACGTGGACTGGTATAGCGCTGCTGGCTCTCGCTTCGCTGTGGAACTTCATACCTCACTCTGCCTCCACCCAGGCCAAGATTTCATCAGAGACCCAACCCAACGCGTCATCTGAGTCGGCGGGGGCCATCGGGTCGACAAGCGGATTCAAGGTTGCCTTTGGACTCCGGGCGAAAAACCATGGAGCCAACTGGTCGGGCGGCGTAGTCAACCCGGCCCAGGTTCGGGCCGTCACAGGCTGGCACCTTCACCGGGAAGACCAGTTGAGGCCGCCGGCAATGTGGGATCTGCGGCTGCAAATGGTCGCGGGGGAAGTCGCGGCCAAGGCTGTCATTGTCGATTTTCTGACCCCGGAGGAGCGGTCTGTCGAGTTATTTTCGCGGCGCGCCCACTTTCAGTTTGTACCGGCGAACGTTCCCTACGGCGCCACTTACCATCCGCCCGGTTTCAACCGGGATGTCTCCGTTGAAAGGGTGCCGATCCCACGAATCGTGACATCCAAGGAATTCGAGGACGATGATCCCGCGCTCATCCGCACACGCGATGGCCGATACTGGCTGGCCTGGGTCGCATACCAAACCGTGAAACGTGACGGATACTACTATGAGGGCGCCGATCGAATCATGGTTGCCGAGAGCCGGGACGGTCGCGTTTGGTCCAGGCCGGCTGCCATCACTGCGCCGCGCGATCATTTTCGGGTCTCCCTGGCAGAAGATCGTGCCGGCCGCATCTGGTGCGTCTACGGGCTGCAGAAGGAAAGGGAGACGGGCAATTTCGATCTCTACGCCAAAGTACTGGAGAATGGTTGGTCCGATGAAATCCAGCTCACGACCGTAAGGTATTGGTCTTTCTCAGGCACCAGCATGCTGCCCGGGGCTTCTATGTCGGGCACCTGTTCGATTTCTACGCCACGAGCTTGAACATGCAAGGGAGCCGACTCTCCTGGGCCAATCCCATTTTGCTCCCTGCCAGTACGGGGCGGCAGGATACCGTCCTTGCATCCGCACCGGGTCCTGGTGGCCGAATCGTCGCAGCCGTGGCAGGAGACGGCCGCCGGCTCCCGATCGGATTGCCGATCCATAGCGATATCGCGGCACTGGTGATCGACGGCGCAACGTTCGGACGCGCAGAGCCGGAGCTCGCCACTTTCGAGCCGAGTCCCGCGGGCGAGTTCGCCGTCCCTCACCCGAAAGAGGAGGCAGAAGTCGCCCGGGTGCGCGGCCACCGCATTCACGTGGCCGGCAAAACCTATAAGATCATGCGCGGCGACCTCCACCGCCATACCGAGATTTCCTTCGACGGCGGCGTGGATGGAAGCCTATGGGACTGCTACCGCTACGCTCTCAATGGGGCAGATCTGGACTTCATCGGAATCACCGACCACAACTATGGTGCGTGGCTGGACACGGGCGAACCCGAAGATCCGGATGTCGACAACGAGTATCAATGGTGGCGCTCGCGGAAGGGAGCGGATCTCTTTCACGTGCCGGGACGTTTTGTCCCGCTCTACGGTTATGAACGTTCGGTCAGTTTTCCACTCGGACACCGAAATATTTTTCACGCCCGTCGCGGTGTCTTCAGTTTAGGCGTTCCAGAGCTCAACATCGCTGAGCACCCGGAGTTGATGGAGGCCGATGCTCAAATGCTCTGGAGCTATCTGCGACAAACGGATGGACTCGGCATTCCTCATACCAGTGCGACGGTAATGGGCACGGACTGGCGCTTGCGCGAGGATGAGCTCATGCCCATCACGGAAATCTACCAAGGAGACCGCAGCTCTTGTGAGGAAGAAGGCGCACCGCGCGCGGCACTAGCCGATAATCCGGGGCGCGGCTCCGCCGGTTTGCCGCCGTTTCAAAAAGGCTTGATCCGAAACGCGCTCGGGGTCGGATACAAGATGGGCTTCATCGCTTCCAGTGATCATTTCTCCAGTCATATTTCTTACGCCAACCTGCTCGTCCCGGAAGGGGCGACCTCCCGCGAGGACCTTCAAGAAAGTATGCGCCGACGGCGCACCTACGCCTCCACGGATAACATCGTCGTTGATTTTCGCACCGAGACCACGTTACAGGGCGGAGAACTGCACGCCACGGAAAGCCCTCACTTCGAGGTGGAAGTGGTTGGCACCGCGTCCCTTCTGAAGGTCGAGATTATCAAAAACAATCGGATCGTTTACACGCGGAGCCCTGAGGCAAACGCCAGTAATCCACAGCGAATGAAGTTTACCTTCCAAGACTTGAAAGCGTTCGGGGGAGACTTTCGGGACACGAGCATGAGTCCGACGACGCAGATCAAAGATTGGAGCCAACCGGAAACTGGAATTCGCGCCAGGCCCGACTCCGGTATGAGCTACTACTACGTGCGGGTGCTTCAGAGCTTCAGTTCGGACGAACCAAGCAAGGAAGGCGAGATCGCCTGGTCCTCTCCCATTTTCGTGCACTGGGCGGGCGACCGCGCAGCGCCGCAGTAGAGCAAAAGGCTACTCCGCCGCGGCCGAGCTCTCCAGAAATGTCCTCAAGACCTTGACCCGGGAAGGGTTCCTCAGTTTGCACAAGGCCTTCGCCTCTATTTGGCGGATGCGTTCGCGAGTCACGGAAAACCTGCGCCCTACTTCCTCGAGCGTACGCTCGCGTCCGTCCCTGAGGCCGAAACGGAGCTTGATGATCTCTTCTTCCCTCGGTGTCAGCGTCTTGAGAACCGATTCCGTTTGCTCTTTCAGCATCGAATCGATAACCGCTTCCGTCGGCGACACAGCGGTGTGGTCCTCGATCAAGTCTCCCAGGTGCGTGTCGTCCTCCTCGCCGATCGGTGTCTCCAGACTTATCGGCATCTGGGCAATCTTGCGAATCTTGCGGACTTTACTGACCGGAAACTCCATCCTCTCGGCGATTTCCTCCGTGGTGGGCTCACGCCCGAATTCCTGCACTAGGATTCTCGAGGTCCGAACCAGCTTGTTGATGTTTTCGATCATGTGCACGGGAACCCGTATCGTCCTTGCCTGGTCCGCAATGGCACGCGTGATCCCTTGACGGATCCACCAGGTTGCGTAAGTCGAAAACTTGTACCCGCGCCGGTAGTCGAACTTCTCCACGGCACGCATCAACCCGATATTCCCCTCCTGGATCAGATCCAAGAACTGCAGACCCCGGTTCGAGTATTTCTTCGCAATTGCAACAACCAGTCTCAGATTGGCTTCGATCAATTCCTTCTTTGCAATATCAACCTCTAACTCGCCCCCCTTGACGGTCGCAAAGGTACGTCGCATATCAGGCAGCGGACTCTCAGTTTCGGTCTCGATGGCCTTGATCTTTGCTTTCAAGAAACGCAGCCGTTTCTTGATACTTGCCACCTCGTCCGGCCGCCGGGAGCGGTCCAATCGTCTGTGCAGCCTCAGTGTTTCCCGCTCAACCGCAAGCACCTCCTCGACCGTGTCCTTGATCATCTGGACTAGCCGGTCGTACAGGGCTTCGTTGAACTCGAGCGAGCGGACCTTCCGGGCGAGCGGGATTCGGTGTCGTGCCAACAGGGAGAGATTCTTCTTGTATAGGAGAGACCCTTTGCGCACAGACGCAAGTTTGTTGCGCACGCGGTTCGCGGCGCGCTCGTGCTTTCGGATGGTATCGATCGCTTCCAGGAAATCCAGCCTTTTCTTTCGTAGCCGATACTCGGTTATCTCCTCCGCATCATAGTCGACAATGTCGCGAAGCTGGATTTCATCTTTCTTTAGCCGATCCCCGATCGCCAACAATTCTCGAACGATTATGGGAGATCGGCAGATCGCATCGAAGATGATTCCCTGCCCTCGCTCGATTCGTTTTGCAATCTCTACTTCTCCCTGGCGACTGAGCAGGGGAACAGTTCCCATCTCCCGCAGGTACATTCGAACTGGATCGTTGGTCTTGTCGAGCGTCTTGTCGAGAACGAGCGCTCCGTAGGAAAACTCACCCGGACTCGCATCTTCCTCACTCTTGGCTTTCTTTCTCTCGCCGTTGAGCTTCGGCTCAAAATCGATCAGCTCCACTCCAGCGGAACCTAAGAGGGAAAACACAGCGTCCATCTCTTCCGACGAGAATGCTCCCTCCGGGAGCAGATCCATTATTTCATCGTAGAGGATGTATCCGCGCTCCTTCCCGATGAGGATCAACTCGTTCACTTCTTCGTAACATTCTTCGATAGACAACCTGCGGTCTCCTTTCCAGCCATGCTGGATAAGCGGAAGCACTTTCCAGTCCGCGAGACGAGCGAGCAGTTTCGCGTCGCAAAGATACCTGCGGTCCGATTCGCTACGGCCTACGATCAGAACACCCAGCCTGATGGCCTTCCTCTAATCGGGGGATCTTTGTCCTCCCCGCATTACTCGAGGCCTTTGGGGTGCCAGATATTGTACCAAATCATGGCGCTTAAGCGGAGAGAATACGCGGGTTTCACAAGCATTATTGCCCATGGCGGTGGGGACTCGGCCCCCAGGGCAGCTCAAAAGCCCAGTGTTTTGACCTGAAATCAGCGCAACCGCCGCAACGAGGTCGTGTACAACCCACCGAGGAACGGGTATACTTATAGAGGTTGTTTCCAGAGCACCGAAGAATCTCATGCCGCACTTTCGTTCGCCACCCAAGTGTCCGGTTGCCCTGAGGTCCCGTTGGTGGCGACCGAAACGGCCAGTCGCGTGGGTGCCCAGCACTCGCCGGGAAAAACCGCGGGCGTGACTAGAACTCTGGAAGAGAGCCTTGAGGCAGGAAGGGTCGTAGATTGGCAAGAAACCAAAACACGTGGGCAAAAAGGCAAAGAGAGCTGAAAACGAGGCAGAAGGCCGAAGAGAAGCGTCAGCGACGGATGCAGAAAAAGGAGCTGATCAAGGATCCTTTGGAATCGGATGCAATCCCCACCCTTGACCTTGCTGAGCTGGATGAATTCGGCAACGCCATCGATATCAGCAGCGAGAATGAGCCGCCGGCTCGAATCATTCCGGGCAGCTCTGTTGAACAGACCGATAGTGACTAGCATGTTCGAACTCCACTGTCTTTCAAGTTCCGAGATCCGTGCCTCTTGCTATGCGTGCTCGGCGATAACTTGAGTTCGGCGAGCGGCACGCAGTTGTTTCTCCAGGCTAAAGCGCCGCCCCAGCACTTTTTTCGAGCTTGGCTCTCATCTCACCTTCCAAAAAATCCTGAATCATAAACGACGGCATCTCTCGGCAAGCCACCATGGTTTCTCAGCTCTTGCCCCTGGAGAGGTGCTTGAGATCATGAGAAGGACGCCTGCCCAGTCGTGGACCCTTGGCTGTGGACTCTTGCCCCAGAAGCTTCGCCATCCCCTCGGCGGGCAGCGGCGGACTGAAGAGGAATCCCTGGACTTCGTCGCATCCCCGCTCCTTGAGAAACTTGAACTGTTTCTCGGTCTCGACGCCCTCTGCCACGACCTTTAGTTGCAGGCTGTGCCCCATCGCGATGATGGCTTGGGTCAACGCCTGATCGTTCTTGTTGTCGGCCAGGTCGACGACAAAGGATTGATCGAGACCGGAATCTCACTCAGGCCTCTTTCCTGCCAGCTCTTGTTTTGCCGGCAAGCAGCCGCCAGACTCCACTCCTCGATTTCCAGCACCAGTCCCGTCTCCTCGGCCAGATTCATGAATTCCGATGGAGGAAGAAGCCCCTTGGTCGGGTGCTGCCAGCGGGCCAGTGCCTCCGCACCGACGACCTGTCCGGTCCGAACCTCCAGCTTGGGCTGATAGAAGAGAATCAACTCATTCTTTTGGATGGCCTGACGGAGGTCACTCTCGAGCGAGAGCCGCTCCACGGAATGAACCGTCATCGAGCTCGAGTAGAATACGTGCTCGTTGCCGGTGCTTTCCTTCTTACAATGGTACATGGCTGTTTCGGCGTTCCGGAGCAAGGTATCGGCGCTGGCGCCATCAAACCCATAAATGCTGATTCCGATACTTGCGGTCACAGAAATCTCGCAACCATCCAGGCGAAACGGCGCTTTCAGGGCCCTCAGCAAGCGCCTCGCCACAATGGCTGCTCGCCGAGGGTTCTCAATATCGGTCACCAGGACCGTAAACTCGTCTCCCCCGAAGCGGCTCACCGACGGCACGGGTTCGTTTCGGGCGAATCGGGAGACCGAATCACTCCGGCGTAGCGTTCGACTAAGTCGATCGGCAACGGCTCGAAGGAGAGCATCGCCCTGAGTAGACCCCAGCACATCGTTGATTTCTTTGAAGCGGTTCAAATCGAGAAATATGACCGCCAGCTGACGCCGGTAGCGTTCCGAAAAAGCGAGGGCTTGATTCAGCAGCTCTTTGAAAAGGACCCGGTTGGGTAGCCGGGTCAAATCGTCGTAGTAGGCGAGAAAGTGGATTTGCTCCTCGGCCTTCTTCCGATGAGTGATGTCGATTCCCGTGCACACGACGTGCTCCACCAGCCCGTCGTCGTTTGTGACCGCACTGCTCGACCAGGTAATGAAGTGGCGCGTCCCGTCCTTGGAGATCCAGCAGTTCTCGTGCTCTCTGTGTGTCCCACTGGCGAGTAGACTCTCAAACACACTCCGGTTGTGTTCGGTCTCCTCAGGTGGCGAAAACAGCTCCCAGATCTTTCGGTTGCGCATCTCGTCGAAGGAGTATCTCGTGGTCAGCTCGCAAGCACGATTGGTCCGAACAATCCGGCCGGCGCGATCGAGCACCACGACCAGCGCCGCAGCCGTATCGAGCACGGTCGAAATGAAGTCGCGCTCTTTGCGCAGCTGCCGGGCTGAGCTCCGCTCAGGCGTGATGTCGCGCACGATCGCCAGCGGCGCCACACTCTGGATGGCAACGAGCCGTGACTCAAAATCTCGAAAACCACCGGCGACGGGAAGCTGATACTGAAACACCTGCAATTGCCCCGACTGCAGCGCGCGCCCAATATGGAGAAGGCACTGCTGGGCGATATCCTGCGGCAATATCTCGCGCAAGTTCTTCTTGAGAACAGCCTCGGTTGCTACGCGACAAGAAAGATCTGCGACCGCCTCGGAGCCCAGGACCACGCCGTCGCGGTTGACCACGAACATGGCGTCGGGCATGGCGGCGAGCAGGATCTCGTCCGGGAAGGCGACCGAATCCGTCTCCCCGCCTCCAGAGACCACCGTTTCAACGACCCAGTTGAAGGAAGATAGGACCCAAAACAAAAACCTCACAAAGTAAAGCATGGGGGACTCCAATCCAATGGACGATGCCGGCTCTTCAGTGCTGCGGTGAAGTCTGGGCAGGGCTCGTCGCACGAGCGTTTCCTTTCCCATCTTCCGTTCTCCGGAAGCTCCTGCCGCGATGGTTCCGAGCGCACACCATTTTTCCGAGCTCCAAAGGGCGCACCGGCACGCTCGGTCGAAAGATCCGCCGCCTCTCGTCACCCGATCAGTGAGGGAACGGACTCCTCCATTCGCGGGGGGGGGGCGAATGGATCCTAGCTGTTGCCAGTTACGTGTTGGGCCGAGACGGTTACCCGTGCGCTTGTCTTTGGAGCAAGGCCCGATTTGACTGTAAAGAGGGGATGGGGGCCGTAACGGTAGGAAACGTTCTGATTTGCAAAGCCCTTGTACGGGTTGGGTTATGCAAGTGCCGTTCCAGTAACCATTTTTCTATCAATTGGTTACAAATTCTTGACGAGCTTGCTGTCTACGGGTGGGGGGGCTGATCAAAGACCAGTACAGGGAAAATTTTCCTGGCTGTCCGCCGGCCCAAGTCCGTCTGCGATCGGCAGCGGCGCTTTCACCGACGTGGGTACGTCAATTGCCGGTCTTGCGGCCAAACCAAAGCGCTCTTGCGGTATCGGCGAGAATCTGCGGCACAGCAGTCGATGGAACCCCGAGTCGACCGTGCAGCAACAATTCGATTTCCTCGCCATAAAGCGAATCCTGACCCATGACGGGGAAGTTGCTCCCGTAGAAGAGGCGTCGAGCACCAAAAGCGGCAAACAACTGCTCAATTGCAGGCAAGAGCCGTTCGTAGGGAGACCGTTCGAACATATGAAACCCCGACAGCTGGACATAGATGTTCGGATGCTCCGCCAGTTCGAGGATCTTCGATTGACTCCGATAGTGGGGAGCTTCCCCGGAGAGCAGCATACCGAGGTGCGAAATGATCATCGACGTCTTCGGGTGCTCGACGGCAAAGCGACCCAGATGGTCGGAATGCACGGCAATGGTCGGATCGGCAAACACCACAAGATTCAACCCCAGTTCGGCCGCCCGCTGCCAAAGCGACGGGCGAGTCTGCAGTGTGTCCGCCACGAGCCGTATGCCTCGAAAAGTCCCCCCTTCATGCCAAGATTGAAGTTGCCGCTCAGCCTCGGGATCCTCGGCGTCCACCAGCAGGACCCCGGTGAAACGCTCCGGATCGTCGGCCACAACCTCGTGAATGTAGCCGTTGTCGTACTCGCCCAAGTGCTGGACCAGCACGGCGCGTTCCACCCGGAAGCGATGCATGATGCGGTTAACCTCTTCCAGCGGACGGTACTTGCGCAATCCACAATGACAGTAACCATCGATGATAGGCAGTTTCATTTTCTAATGCGCGCGACGACTCGCGTGTCCTTTCCTAGGCTCCGGGGCCGCAGTCAATCCATCAACAAGCCCCCGTTCACATCGAGGATTTCCCCGGTGATATAACGCGCATCTTCCGATGCCAGAAAAGCGATCGTCTTGGCGACATCCGCGGCCTCTCCCGGTTTCTTCCCCAGCGGGATTCTCTCGAAGAAGTTCTCGATCCCCGGCACCCCCTTGAGAAAGTCCGTTTGGATGATGCCGGGCGCGATGGCATTGACGGTCACGTTGTAAGGCGCAAGCGCCGCGGCCATGGTTTTTGTCATACAGATCACGGCAGCCTTGGAAGCCGAGTAATGCGCACCGATCAACAGCCCGCCGGTCTTTCCGGCCTGAGAGGCCATGTTGATGATCCGTCCGCTTTTCTGGCGCTTCATGTACTCTGAGACCGCCTGGCAGCCGAAGAGCACACCCTTGACGTTGACGGCGAAAACTCGATCCCACTCTGACTCGATGATCTCGTCGAAAGGGACTATATAGAAGATGGCGGCGCAATGGACGAGGATGTCAACGGAACCAAACTGGGCGTTTATATCCGTGACCATCTGTACCCATTGGTCCCGCTGGGCAACGTCAATGACGTAACTGGTGGCCCGTTCATCGATCTGTTTCACCGATTCCAGCGCCGCGACTATCTTCTCCGTATTGTTGTCAACCAAGACACAGATTGCTCCACGTGTGGCCAATTCCTGCGCCGTGGCCAATCCCATCCCCTGGGCGGCCCCCGTGACAATCGCCACCTTATTTTCGAGGCTACTCATGACTGCGGCTCCCGATAGTGTTGAGTAAGAAAATCCAAGACCTCGTCCAGACCATCGGGCAAGACCTTGCGGAAATGTTCCGTGAGTCCGGCCTCTTGACTCTTTTGCAGAAAATCCCTGGCGGCATCGCTCATGACAGAAGGCAGTTCCATCTCCTCGAGCATTTCGACCGCTCCGACCATCTCCCGCGAGCGACGCCCGCAATGAACCGCATGGGTCGTGACCAGCATGCGGGCCATCGGCTCAAGGCCGTACGATTGCAGAGTCTGCTCAATCGTCTCCAAAACGGGTTTCTGCAAGTCAAACTGCTGGGCTGCCAGCAACGTCTCCACGAAAAGACACTCCAGACCCTTCATGAAAACGCTGCGGCACAACTTCAAGGCCGAGGCTCCGCCTACTTGCCGCCCTGTGAGCGAAGCGCGAAAACCAGTATCTTTCAATGCCGTGTGGGCTTCCGCTGCCCGCGGCCCCGCCACTGCCAAGGGAGTGTCCGCTCCTTCGCCGCTTATCGCGCCCAAGATCGCTCCATCCACGTAACCGTCGTTTGGAAAGACGGACGCGAGCTCTCTCTTGGCACGTGGGGCGATCGAGTTGAAATCGATGAAAAGATCCCCACTCCAGACTTGCCCCATCTGGCCGGCCACCTGGCGTGCGACTTCGACCGTGACGGTCGACAGCACCACATCGGAGTGAGCCACCAGTTCGGCAAGGTCAGGGTACGGCTGTACCCTTGCGCCCTCGAGACGCCTCTGAATGTGCTGGGGCCGGGGCTCCTGGTTCAGTAGCGGATCCGTTACGGCCACCGGATGATGGGTTTGATCGGAAATTTGACGGGCAAACATCGCGCCGACCTCACCAAACCCGATAATGCCCCACCTACGGCCCATCTATTCTTCCCTTCCCTTGGGCTGTGATCATTTCGGCCGTCCCGCCTCCCTCAGGCCGAGCAGGTCGACGGTCAATGCACCGTCGCGCAGCCGCTGTATTATGGAGTTTTCCTTGTCGACCCGCACCTGAGCCATTTCCAATAACTTTGATTCCATCTCCGGTGGGATTACCACGACCCCGTCGTCGTCTCCAACGATGAAATCTCCCGGCCGGATCGAGCATGCCCCAATTGTGATCGGTTGATTGATGAGACCGGCCTCGCGCTTGGTGGTCCCCTCGATGGCAATCCCGGCACAAAAAACAGGAAACTGGCGCTGCTCGATCTGCTGCGTGTCGCGCACGGCTCCATCGGTCACGAGCCCCTGGACCCCACGCACCATGGCCGCCTCGGTTGTAATCTCTCCCCAGAAACCGTGGCCGGGCGTTCTGCCGGTGGCGACCACCAGCACGGCGCCCGGTGGCACCTCGGCCAGCGCCAGATGAACGGCAAGATTATCGCCGGGTGGAGCTTGGACGGGGTAAGCGCGACCCGACATGCGAATCGGCCGGTAAAGGGGTCGGATGTACTCGGGAAACGCGGAGACTTCCTCCAAGGATTCCAGCAAGGTTGGGGTGGCGTGCTTTCCCAGTTCCGTCATCTCAAAAATCCCCGTCATTGAAGATATTTTTCGAACCAGCCGACGAAGCGCCGGATGACATCTTTCCGGTGTGCCTCCTCGTTCATCCGGCTCGAGTGCGGCTCCCGCGGATAGATGACAAACTCTGTGTCTACCCCCAGGTATCGTAGCCCCCGGTGAAACTGAATCCCATGCGCAAGAACAACGTCGGTGTCAGCGGCATTCGACAGGATGAGGGTCGGGGTCTGGACATTCTTGATGTGGGTAAGGGACGATCGATCCCGGTAGTGATCCGCGTTTTCGTAAATGACTCCCTTGTACCAGGTGTCATAGTACACCACCCAGCTATCGGTGGCTCCGGTCAGCAGCGCCTGATCCACGGGTGCCGCCCCTGCGACCGCCGCCTTGAACCGATTAGTCTGGGTAACGGCCCAGGCGCTCATGATGCCGCCGTAGGACCACCCCCCGATCCCCATCCGCTCGGGGTCTGCCATCCCCTTTTCAATAAGGTAATCGACCCCCGCCATGATGTCTTTGAAGTCGCCGCCGCCCCAGTCGTACCGGTTGGCCGCGAGAAACTTGTATCCATAGCCAGTCGAGCCGCGCACGTTTGGATAGAAGACGAGAAATCCCCGTGAAGCCAGGATGTGCCCTCGTCCCTCGAAACGATCAAACCAGCGCGCCGAGGGGCCACCGTGAACCATGACAGCGAGCGGGTAGCGTTTCCCCTCCTTAAAGCCGGCAGGTCGGATCAAGCCTGCCTCGATGGACATGCCGTCGAAACTCGCATACCGGATCGACTCCACCGGGAGCACCGGGATCGAGTCCCACTCCTGGTTGAAATGCGTCCGTTGCTCCGCTTTCCCCGAAGATGTGGAAATCCAGAGCTCGTTTGCCTGCTGCGCCGTCTCTCCAATGAAGACAATCCTCCCAGGCGGTGTTACGAACGTCTCGCTCTTCCAGTAGTGCGACGAGGGGTGCACCTCGAATCCGGAAAGCGGCTCTACCTGCCCGTCCTGCGTGCACCGGTAAAACTTCGCCGCCAGGCCATCTTCGGCCAGCACCATCAGACTCCCGTCCGCTTGCCAGGAGTATCCTTTGATCTGCCGGTCGATGGTGGAGCCGGTCAGGTTGCGCAGTGTTCCTCCAGCGATGGGCATGAGATAGAGATCCCTCGGTTGGGGGCCATCTTTCCGTGCGGCACGAAAGGCAAGCGTCTTCCCGTCGTGCGAGAGTTTCATGTCGGCAAAGGTGCCGCGCGGCGCGGCAAGCTCGGTCAATCTGCCATCATTCAGATCTAATGAACATATCTTACTCGTAAAGAGATGCATGCGCGTGTCGTCGGTGAACGAGACAATAAGCCGGTCTCCCAGCGGTCCCCAGGCGAACGGCGGAGAGGAGGCATCGCCGTTGGAATACCGCGCTTCACCGCGGGTCAGCTGCCGGACGGTACCGTAGGCAAGGTCGACAAGCCAAAATTGCAGGTCCAGGTTAATGCCGTACCCGAACTTACCCACGACGCGCGGGTCCTCTGGGGGCTTGGGTTCAGGGGCAAGGAAGGCGATGCGGCCGCCATCCGGAGACCATGCGTACGACGAGACACGCCCCATAGACGGGGTCAAGCACTTCACCTCGCCTCCCCGCGAGGGGACAGAGCAAAGCTTCGTGGAGCCTGAACGGTTCGAGAGGAACGCGAGGCTCTTTCCGTCCGGGGACCATCGGGGCCTGCTGTCAGAGCCCTTCCAGTCGGTGACCCGGCTGAGCGAACGATGGTCGATGTCGTACATCCAAATGTCGTAGTTTCGGCCTCGACCGCGAATGGGCGCTTCCACCGAAAACGCAACTCGGGCTCCATCAGGACTGAGTTGCAAGTCCGTCAGCTCCCAACGCTCTACAACCTGCTCGGCTGTGAGGTATGTAGACTGCGCCCCGGAGCCGTTGGTCACGCCGACACTCAGGCAGACAACCAACGAGAAGGCACCGCCACGCAAGATTGTCCAAAATGTTTTCATGTCGTCTCCGTTTCTGTTCACCAACCTCTATTGAGGCCGTCAAACCCCAGAGTCTGCTCCCACTACGCGTGAATCTCTCAAAAACCGCTAGAGTGTAACGCATAATACGGGCATGATGCCCGTCGGGGCCAGAAAGGTCCTGTGCATCTACAACTTTCCACCATCCTACCCCCGGTACGGACTATAGAGGAGAAAAATGATGCCTGAAATCAACACTAGTTCGAGGCCCTTCACAAATGCACGGTGGGTATATGCAACGGGTCTGTGCTTTGCTCTTTTTTTCGCTTGGGTAGCAGGGGAGGCTGCGGCCACCGCGTCAGCCGCAGATGAGAACAGGGATCCATCGAGCCATTCGCGCATCGATTATAACGGACCCGACCCGCGAAAGAGCCTCCCAAAAACTTGGGCCAAGCTTCTCGAGGGCCAGAAAAACGGGCAGCATATTGGCGCTCAGTTGTTTGTCGTCCACCAAGGCAAGCCGGTTGCGGATTTTGCCTTTGGCACCAACCGCGAGGGTGTGTCCGCCCGCGTTCCAATGACGCGCGACACCATGATGATCTGGTACTCGGCCACCAAACCAGTCTCGGCCGCGTGCGTGCTGCAGCTGGTCGAGCGGGGCAAATTGAAACTGGACGATCCCGTGGCCAAGCACATCCCGGAGTTCGCCAAACACGGCAAGGAGCGCGTGACCGTCCGGCACGTGCTCACGCACACGAGTTGCTTCCCTCGCGCCGTTCGTGCGGGAAACGGGTTTCTGAAGCAGAACCATGAGCACGTCAAAGATATTTGTGAGAGCAAGCTGGAAGAAGGGTGGACGGTCGGAAAGACGGCACAATACCATCCCCTGTCGGGCTGGTTCATCCTGGGGGAGCTAGTCGAACGCGTCGACGGCCGGCCGTTCGAGCAGTACATCCGCGAGGAAATGTTTCTGCCCTTGGGCATGAAGGATTCCTGGGTCGGAATGCCGGCTGAGCAGTCCCGCGCCTATGGGGATCGCATCGGAGTCATGCACAACACCAACACGGGAAAGCCCGTCCCGGCGCCGAAATTCGAAAGGCTCGAATTGATGAACCAAATTGTCAGTCCGGGAGCGGCTGGTCGCGGCCCGATGCGGGAGCTGGCGCGCTTTTATCAAATGCTGGGCGGCTGGGGACAGCTGGACGGACGGCGTGTGCTAAAGCCGGAGACGGTGCGGTTGATGACGCGCAACCACCGGCCCGATGCGGTTACTCCTTCGGGTAGGTCCGCCGCGCCTTGGGGCCTGGGTATTTCTCTTGGGTTTGCGCAAGCACTCGGCGTTGCGGACACTTCACGGAGTTTTGGACACGGCGGTTCGCAGTCTTCGTTCGGCTTCTGCGACCTCGAGAACGAATTTCAAGGCGCGATGGTGTTCAACGGGCGCCCGGGTGGAGCCCAGAACCGAAAGCGTCGCGACGCAATATTGGGATCGATTTATGAGGATCTTGGAATCGTGAAGTAGTCGCGCGCCAAATCGGTCGCGCCCCCCGAGGGGGTGCAGAAAATGGCCCAGGGATTCATCCCTCGGTGAAACCATCATGAAAGCCATACGAAGAATCGTGTGTAACGAGATCAGCGAGGACATTCGCGTCCTCCGGCTCGAAGAACATGACCTGCCGGACCCGAGCCCGGGTGAAGTAACCGTTAGGTTGCGCGCCGCTGCCGTGAACTTTCCAGATATCTTGATGGTACAAGGCAGATATCAGCACCGACCCCGGGTGCCCTTCGTGCCCGGCGGAGAGGGGTCCGGAGATGTGGCGGCTGTAGGGGCGGGCGTCCACGACGTTCGTGAAGGGGATGCCGTCGTGGTAACTCGAGGCGGAGGACTCTTCGCCGATGCCGTCAACGCCGCAGCCGACACGGTTCAGCCTCTTCCAGCTACAATGAGCTATGAAGAGGCGGCCGCCTTTCCCATCGCGTACTTGACCGCCTACGTCGGTCTGGTAAGGCGCGGCGAGTTGAAGCGCGGCGAGAACTTGCTCGTTCACGGCGCATCAGGCGGAGTTGGACTCGCCGCCGTGGATTTGGGCAAGTTGCTGGGCGCTCGCGTGATTGCAACCGGCGGCACCGACGACAAGCTGGCAACGGTTCTGGCCCGTGGCGCAGACCATGTAATCAACTACAGCCTGCCCGATGGTGGCCTCGGCGGCTTCCGCGACCAGGTCAAGGCACTCACCAGCGGCTCCGGAGCGGATGTCATCTATGATCCCGTCGGGGGCAGCGTCTTCGAGGAATCGATGCACTGCATCAGCTGGGGTGGGCGGTTACTGGTGATAGGCTTCACCAGTGGCAGCTTCGGCGTCGCCGTGTCCAATCTCATTCTGATCAAACAGATCGCCGTGATCGGGGTACGGGCGGGGGAGTATGGACGTCGCGATCCGAAGCGCGGCCGAGAGGTGCGTGAAGCGGTATTCCGCCTGGCAGAGGAGGGCAAGATCCGCCCTCACATCCACGCCCGGGTTCCACTGCAAGACGCCGTTTCTGCAATGACAATGCTGCAAAATCGCGAGGTGGTAGGGAAAGTCGTGCTGACGATGTTGCCTCAAAACACGTAGCGAAGCGCGAACTGGATGATCCTTGCGTCGTCTGCTTGGGTAATGGCTCCTGACTGGGGACGCCCTAAACCGACATCATATTTGGTGGCTCTTTAAAAGGCCTGGGTCGGTACAGCGAAGCGGAGCCTCTGCTTTTGAGCAGTCATAAAAAGGTCAAAGCGTAATGTGGGGAACAGCCTTACAAGACAAAACTTCGCTGCAAGCGTCCACCATTGCCAACGACTTTTACTTGCTTTTTCCCCGACTCAGGATCTAGCATGCCGTATCCCATCAGGACCAGTCGAGTTCAGGCCGTGTGGCACCATGAACGGTGTCATTGTTCAAGTGTCCCGACGGCTAAAAAAAGGAGACAGACCATGCGACGCTCAATCGGCGCTTTATCCATCATTTTTGTCGGTCTTGGTTTGGTGGCTTGCCAAGTGGATACCAAGGTGGAAGTAAAGGCCGCAGCCGAAGCACCCAATTGCCAAGGCTTGCCAAGCCACGCGGACTTGGAGGCAGCCCTGACCAAGGCACGGAAGGAAGCCAACGGCGGCTTCAACCTCGAGATGTGGGGAACGATCGTGAACCGGGACGGCGAGGTGTGCGGAGTTGCTTCCACTGGCAGCGACAGAGGCGACCAGTGGCCGGGTAGCCGGGCCATCTCCGCCCAGAAGGCGAATACGTCGAATGCCTTCAGCCTTCCAGGTCTCGCGCTGTCGACGGCCAACCTTTTCACGGCGGTACAGCCGGGCGGGAGTCTTTACGGACTGCAACACAGCAATCCCGTGAGCACCGAGGTGGCCTATCGCGGGGACGCCGCGCTCAACGGAACCAGCGACGACGCAATGGTCGGCGGCAAGATTGGCGGGGTCAACGTCTTCGGCGGCGGGCTGCCGCTGTATGACACTTCGGGCAAACTCCTGGGGGCCATTGGAGTGAGCGGGGATTCCTCTTGCGCGGATCACAACATCGCCTGGAAGACGCGCGATTTTCTGGGCCTGGACAATGTGCCCGGGGGAGTGAACCCTACCAGCGGGGACGACAACATCGTCTACGATACGGATGCCCCCAGTGGCTGGGGCCATCCGGCCTGTTCCGAGGATGCCACTAAAATCGGCAACGCCCTTCCGACGTCGCACCCCAAGGGGGAGTAAAACCAGGGACGTCCCCCACGTTTACCAGGTTTTGCTTCGCCCTCTGGAAAAAGTTCGCTGGCGAAGCTGGCAGGACACTTCGGAAAAAACGTGGTAAACGTGGGGGACGTCCCTCTTTTCTTTACGCCGGCAAGTGGTGCTGTTGCAGCATGCGGCCCCAGCGATAGGAGGGCCGGAAGGCCTCGGCCATGGGGCAGCTGGCCTGCAGACCTTGGTTAGGTAAGATGGCAAACGCGAATTCACCTCTGATACGGAGACCCCCGGCGATGTTACGCATGCAACTTGCTGGAGCCGTCGTTTTCGTTCTCTTGCTTGGCATGGCAAGTCCGAGCCAGGCCCAGGAGAAACCTGAGTCCCTGCGACAGGTCGTCATACACCAGGTGAAGCCGGACATGGTGGCCGAATTCGAGGATCTGGTCAAAAACGAACAAAACTTTTTTCTAAAACTGAGCGGACGCTCCTGGCGTCAGCTCTGGCGCACGGAAGTTTTCGGGGATGTCTTCCGCTACATGACGATCCTGCCGCTCGAGCACATCGCCCGGTTCGACGGACCGACCCCTAGGGAGTCGGCGCCGGGAATCCGGCTGCTATCGAAGATCCGAAAGTGCATCAGTGGCACGGATCGATTAGTCGTCCTTTATCGGCACGACTTGAGCATCGAACCGCAGGTCGCTCCGAGCATGGCGCTGGTCGCTTCCGTCAGCGTCATACCGGGGAAAACCGAGGCGTTTGAAACTTTCATCAAGGGCGAGCTTCTACCGGCGATGAAAAAGGCGGGCGTCACGGGCTGCACCGTGAGTCAGACCGTGCTGGGGGGCGACACGAACGAATGGACCATTCTGTCGTTCGTCAACAGCTTCGCCGAGCTGGACCAGGGGAACCCACTGGTTCGCGTTCCCGGCAAGCGGCAGGCCACCCGAGCTCCATGGGAAACTGAACGCTATAGCCAGTCACACGAGAGTCTACATCGCGCGCCACATGACCGAGCTGACGTACGGGATTGCTTCACCCTGAGCACACGAGTCGTCGGCCTGGGCTCGCGCCGTTAATTCGCTTTCTTTCCGACCCAGAACGGACTGGACCAAGCCAGGGCCCCGTCACCCTGACGCACCCTCACGTAGTAGTAGTCGCCTTCTGAACGATTCTCGAGATCGGTGAACTCGAACTCCTGATCAAACGCAGCGTTCGGGTCGACGACCTGCAGGGTCAATCGGTCGGTGTGCCGGTCGACCTGAAATTCCTTCTCCAAACGGCGGTTCTCGAGATCTGAGAGTCGGAGCTGGAAATCGTCCCCGGGAATATCGGCCGGCGCCCGCGCCAGCACTGTAGTGGAACCGTGCTCGGTGGCCGGCTCCAGCTGGAAGCGAAATGTGGTACCGCCGCTCGCTCCGTCGAGCTCCAGGACCATCGTGTCCCGCCGGCCCCGGGTCTCGACGTGAAAACGCACCAGGTTGCTGTTGTTCGAATCGACGGTTGCGCGTTCCGTGTAGTGCTGATTCTCGAAACCGGGCGTCTCGACTGAAAGAAGCCGGGCCCCGCTGACCTCGACGGTCCCTTTCCAGACACGGTAAGCGCGCGGGTTGTCGCGCGCCGGAGGAAAGACCTCCGACGAGGACTGAAATCCAACCTGTACCCAGCTGCGGCTGCGAAGCGGCGCCGACATGTAGTCGCGGTTGAAGATGACCTCTCCGTTTTTGATCAGGCCGATCTGGTCGATCGGGGCCGTCCCCATGGCTTTGCAGGTGACTCTCCGCTCGGTGGAGTTTTCCTGACGCGTACCCATCCGGAAGCCGTTGAGCTCGGCGTCGAGAATGATACGCTCACCCGAAGTGGCATAGGCGGAAAGGTCGCGTAGGGCATCGAAGATCGCCTCCCCGGTCTTCTGCGGAGCGATGGCGGCTGCAAGCCCCCCCTTCTGGCTAAGAATCGGGGGGGTCATGACCTGCATCCGAGCCGCGTTTTGATAGCCGGGGCGCCCCCGATGATCGTCCGAAGCGGCTATGAAGCCGATCTCGAAGCCGTTCTTGAGATACAGATTGCCGAACCACTCGAAGGTACCGTGCATGGAGGAGATCTCGACCAGCTTCTCCAGGTCCGGATCACTCCGGTTCCAATCGCCGGCCTGATGCGCGTGGGGAATGACCAGAACATCGCTCGAGCTGTTCTCCGCCCGCAGGCCCTCGTACAGGAGCGGAAGGTCGTTGGCGCTCTGCATCGGCACCCGCTTCCGATCAGGGGTTCGAAAGAGCACGTTGTGGTGACCGCCCTGTCGGGTCTGTGTCGACCACTCATAGCCCAGAAAGACGATGAAGCGCCCCTCGTCGTTGAAGCTGCGCGCGAGCTCGCTCAGGGTTTGCCATTCGAAATCGTCCATCATCCCGTCGTGCTCGGAAAGCGTGGCGAAGTCGAGGCGCGCGTCCTCACGGGCAAAACGATACAGCCCGTCCGGCGTTCCCTGACCTTCCGCCAGCGCCGTGTGAGAGTGGGTCTCTCCCCAGAAGACGCGCCAGTTCGGATCTCGTCTTACCCAGACGGGGTTGCTGGTCCCGGTCACCGCTCCGTCGGACGAGCTGAGCGAGAAACGATAGACTCCCGGCTCGGCGAGTACAACGTCGTCGATCACGGTAACGGCGTCATCACTCTCCGGAATCTCCCGCCACGGCTTGCCGTTGAGGGTAACTCGATAGCCGGGAATCTTCGTGCTGGGTCGATTGAAAAAGCGGTCGTTGCTTCGAACGGCCAGCTCGAATGTTTCCCCGACCCGGACGATCGACGGCACGAACACGTTGACCGACCGTACCTCCGGCAGGCCAACCACACGGAGACCAGGCCAGCGAAGACTGAAGAAGTTTCCCTTCCCCTCAAAATCGAGATAGATCGGCAGAAGCAGCTCCTCGCTCGCGTAGGTCTGCACCTTGAATCCGCGCGAACCCTTGGACTTATCCCCATAGGTGACCGTGAAGGTCTCGCCAGCAGCCAGTGCGCCGCCTGCCACGACGAACGAAACCGTCGGCTTCGGGCCTCCGCGGAACCCTCCATGCCAGCCGGAGAGCGGCACGCGAGTCGGCTCGAAAGAAACATCGGGGTTCGAGGCGCGTATCGAAATGTAGTTGTCCGCGGCCGGATCCTCGTGCTGAAAATCGCCTTGATCGGCCAATATCTGGCGACCCAGCATGATGACCGCTCCGGGAGCAAGCGGAAGCGAGCCAGCGGTGTAGCTTTGCTCGACGGTGGCCCAGCTCTCCGCCACGACAGGTAGCTCGGAAACGATGCGGAGCTCTCCCAGCCCGTCCGGATTCTCGTCCTTGACCCGCAGCTCCTCGATGTATCGATCGACGTTCCGCATGATTCCTCTCGGCGGGGGCGTCCCGTCGAAGCGCGCGCGAGCCACGGCACCGACCATATTGGGCAAAGGCGAGGGCAACACGCCCCCTTTTAGTGAGAACGCGTTCGCCCATGCCCAAAGGGTGGCTGTTCGTTCGTCGACGTTCTCGACCGTGGTCGCCGAAGCCGCGGCTTCCTTTTTTAGATTCTCCACCCGCTGTCGTAACGCCGCATCCATATAGTCCGCGTTACCCGATGGCGAGCAGGCCAAAAACAGAGAGAGAAACACCCCCAGAGAGATCAGCCTTGGAGATTGAGCTGCAGTTTTCGATCGTTGAGCACAAAACATCGGCATCCTCCTTTTCAGCTCGGCGAAGCACACCGGCGCGTTCGGGACGGGAGTCAAGCTTCTCCTCGGTTGAACCGAACCTTGTCGGTCGATGCGTACACCACCGGAATGTCGTTGTCCTCGAGAGCAGGCATCGATTTCTTTCTTGCAAGCGCTGCGTCGATATAAGGTCTCAGCTCCGCCGCCTTGGCTCGCTCGCGCTGCTGGCGTCCCGCGACGAACTCGGGCAGAACAGCATCCGCAAAGAGTTGAAGCGATTCACAAATATCCCGATGGGAGGTTTTCCCGGCTTGCTGCAAGAAAATGATCTGGTCGACCCCACTCTCCTCGAAGGGGATCACGTGATGAATCAAGTCGTCCGGGGTGCCGATTCCCGGGGCGCGCTCATTCTCGTCTGCGCCGGTGTTCACTGCGTCGAGGACCTTCTCTGGCTCGCCACCTCGCTGATTGTGGAACGCATCCCACAACCGAGAACGCCCCGGCACGTTGTCCTGGGTGACGAGAGACTTCACCGCGTAGGCAAAAAATTCGAATCCTTCCTGGCCTCGGCGAACCGCCTCGGCGCGATCCTTGTGCAGCGAAAAGGCCGCCAGCATCGCGATGTTGGCATTGACCCGGTGGCCGATCGGAACACAGGCGTCGCTCTTTATGATGTCGTAGTAGACCTGGCTCCAGCTCTTCGCTTCATCCGGATCCACAAAGGCAAACGCCAGCGCCCCCAGGCCGAGGCTCGCCGCTACCTTGATCGTGTCCCGGTTGGTACACGCCATCCACATCGGCGGATGCGGTTTCTGCACGGGCTTCGGCAGGACGTTCCGGCAGGGCATAGAGAACGATTCCCCTTCGTAGCCGGGGTACGGAGTCATCGTCATCATGTTGGCGATTTGTTCCGCGGCTTCGAGAGACATGGCCCGCTTCTTCTTGGCGGGTATGTCGAAAGCGTGCAGCTCCAGACGAGTCGCTCCCTCGCCGATTCCGAAATCGACCCGCCCGTTGCTGACGAGGTCCAGCGAGGCAATGCACTCGGCGGTTCGCGCGGGATGGTTGTAGTTGGCGATAACCTGTCGGATCCCGTGGCCCAGCCGAATGTTGTTCGTCCGCGCCGCGGCCGCCCCGAGAAACACTTCCGGAGCGGAACAGTGCGAGTATTCATCCAGGAAATGATGCTCTACAGCCCAGGCATAATCGACGCCCAGCCGATCGGCCAACGCGACCTGATCGAGCGCTTCGTTGAACAGGCGCTGCTCGTCATCGTTCTTCCAGGGCTTTGGCAATTGGAGTTCATAGAAGACGCCGAATCGCATGAGGTCTCTCTGTGCTGTGGACAATCAGTGAGCTGGACACGATGGTATAGTAGTCGGCGGGTATTCGCCACCAGTCGCCTTGGAGGGTCATGTCAAGCTGCTTGTGTAAAAAGGTCGAGGGTACGAGTTGGTCGTTGTTCCTTCCAATCGAGATTGAATCGATGGAAGATCGAGTAAATGATTCTGTCGACACTCTGGACATTAACAAAGCAAACCATCGGACGCGTTCTCCGTCGAACCTCAACGAAGCAGCGTTCGATGACGTTGGTGGTTCGTAGCTTCTTCCACAGAGGCCGTGGGAAGCTGTAAAAGGCCAGTAACTCAGGGAGATCCTTCTCCAATCGATTCACCATCTTCGGATAATCCTTGTGCCAGCAACGCTTCAGCCTCCTGAAAGCTGTCAGTGCATCCCGACGGCTATCGGCCTGGTAGATGGCCCGTGCATCCTGCTTGATCTGGTCTCGATCGCACTTTCGGACTGAATTGACGATGTTTCGCATCTTATGTGCCCAGCAGCGTTGGTGCTGAGCTCTCGGATAGATCGTTTCAATGGCCGCTGCCAGACCTGCACAGCCGTCGGTCACAATCAGCTCGAGGTTATCTCCCTCTATACCACGCCGGTACAGATCTCCTAAGAGTCCTTCCCAGGCAGCTTGACTCTCTCCACTGCTGCGCATAAATGCCAAAAGCTGCCGGCTACCATCCGCTCTCACCCCGTAGGCCACCAGCATCTGCACCCGTTTCCGCCCACTCGGACGTCTTACCCTCAGACTCACTCCGTCCAGAAACAGTGTCTTCCATTCGTCACTCAACCGAGCTCGGTGAAATCGCTGTACTGCTTCATCTAGCTCTCGTGTCAGCTGCGATACCGTCTGTGCACTGACAACTTCTCCCGTCATGATCGCCACAATCCGTCCCACCGTCCGTGTGCTGATTCCTCTGAGAAACGCCTCTCGTATCAGCAACGTTACCTCGTCAGCTCGTCGTTGAAACCGTTGTAATCCCTTCGGGAGAAAATTCTTGTTCCGGCTCCGGGCAATCCGCAACCGTAACGTTCCAAAGCGGGTCACAAAGTCCCGTTCATAGTATCCATTGCGGTACTCTCTCTTTCTCTGCCCACCTCTTTCATACCATCCAAAGCCACAATAACGGTCTCTCTGCCGCTGTGATTCAGTCTCGAAATACCGTTTCCACGCCAGCTTTGTCTTGCTATACACATCTCCCCAAAAGTCTTCTTTTACCTCATCAAGGAAATGTTGGAATTGTTCGGTCATCGGTGTTAATTTCGCCATTGGGTGTAAGCTCCTTTCTTGGAGTTGGTTTTTGCCATCGCAGCGAAAAAACCAAACTTACACCCTCTTTCTTTTTACACAAGCAAAGTTACATCACCTTGGAGGGTCATGAGAATCTGGAAAAATGATCGGGTTGAGAGATGTTGCCGCTTCTTGCTCCTTCTGTCGTGGATGTTTGCTTCCAACATTGCCATCTCGGAGGGAGCGGCTCGACCGAACATCGTCTTGATCATCGCCGACGACCTGGGCTATGGGGACCTGGGATGCTATGGCGCTGCCGACGCGTCGACTCCTCACCTGGATCGCCTGGCAGAGCGGGGGATGAAGTTCACCGACGCCTATGTGACAGCTCCGATGTGCTCTCCCTCGCGCGCTGGGCTTCTGACCGGACGATACCAGCAGCGCTTCGGATACTACGGCAACTGGGACACGGAACTCGTGGGCCTGCCGCGCAGCGAGTTCACCCTCGCCCAGCTGCTCAAACGGGAGGGGTACCGGACCAGTCTCGTGGGGAAGTGGCACCTGGGGTACAGCCCAAACCAGCACCCCACTGAACTCGGATTCGAGGAGTTCTACGGCTTCCTCCAGGGAGCCCACGACTACTACGATCTTTCCGTGCCCAGCATTGATCCGGGAAAATCCAGTTTTCAGAAACGCCTGAGGCCTTTTGCAGGGGACAGCCCCTTCAATGAACCGCTCTATCGCAATACCGAGCCAATCTCGGATCGCGGTTACCTCACCGAGCGATTCTCGGATGAGGCCGTCGGCTTCATCGAGCGAAACCATCGCCATCCCTTCTTTCTCGTCCTTTCCTACAGCTCGCCCCACGCCCCCCAGCAGGCACCGGCCGACCAGGTAGCACGCTTCCAAACCGGCGATCCGATCCGCGACGCCTACCTGGCCATGGTCGCCGTCCTGGACACGGGGGTGGGTAAAGTATCGAAAACCCTGAGCCGTCTCGGTCTGGAAAAGAACACGCTCATCTTCTTCATTTCCGACAACGGCGGCTGGGAATCGAGAGATTCCGATCCCTACTGGTACAGCGGTGCCAGCAACGCTCCGTTTCGCGGCGGGAAGAGGCGTCTCTATGAGGGAGGCATTCGTGTGCCCGTCATCGCGAGCTGGCCTGGCAAGATTCCGGCAGCATCGACCTCCTCACAGCTAGTAAGCAGCCTGGACGTATTGCCCACCTGCCTGGCTGCCACCGGCAGCCAGTTACTGCCCGATCGGATCTTTGATGGCCAGAATCTGCTCGAGCTCCCGCCCGACGGAACCCCGCTGCGCGATCATCTCGTCTGGACCATGGAGCCCGAGCGCACGTATGCGGTGCGCAAGGGGCGTTGGAAGCTGATCCATCGGGAAGGCAAGACCGAGCTGTTCGATCTGAGTCAAGACAGTGGAGAAAAGCAGGATCTATCCACCAGAAACCCCGATCGAGTGGCGCAGCTGCAGGCTATCTACGAGGCGGACCGCTCCTGGATGCGGGTGCCGCTTTCGGCTCCCAAGCGACACTGGCAGCAAAGTCCTGGCTTGCGCTGAAAGCCCTGATTTCGTTCCAAACCAATGGAGGTCTGTATGAGCATGAACGTCTTTCGATTAGCCTTGCCCGTCTTTCTGTTCACGGTTGTTTCCGCACCCGCGTGGGGACCGAAGGGACACCGGATGACGGCTCACGTTGCGGTCCGCTCTCTTCCTGATGACATGCCGGCTTTTTTCCGCAATGCGGAGGTCGAGCTTGGCTACCTTTGCCCGGAACCGGATAGATGGCGAGTCGAGAAACGCGAGCCGGCTTTGAGGCCGATCGGGATCACATCCTGAAACTCGAGTGGCTGACTGGCCCCTTGCCGAAACACCGCTACGAGTTCCTTCTCTCATACGTGGGCAAGCCGAAGCCCGACGGTGGCCAGTACGGGTACGGCGACCTTGGATTCGCGCCCTACGCGATGGCAGAACATTCCGAAATGTTGACGGTCAACTTCATGCTCTGGCGCAAGGCCCGCGAAGGGACGGAAAACGAGCGCCGGATAAAGAGGCAGATCGAACAGAACATCATCCACATTGCAGGACTGCTGTCGCACTTCATCACCGACAACGCCAACCCTCTGCACACCACGATTCACGGCAACGGATGGAACCCCAAGGCAGCCAATCCGAAGGGCTATGTCGGTAAGCGCATCCATGGACGCTTCGAATCCATCTACGTCAAGCAGTCGATCGAAGAACCGGACTTCGAATCACTTGTCGGTGGTGCCCAGGTAGTCGGACCTTGGTTGGACGCTGCCATGAAGCATATACGCGCCGCACATGGTCACCTAGAGACGGTCTATGCCCTGGACCAGCAACACCCTTTCGGAGAGGGCAATGAAACCGCCGAAGCCAAACGCTTCACCTGCGAGCGGCTCGCTCACGCGTCACGATCGTTGCGCGACTTCTGGTATTCGGCTTGGATCAAGTCTGCGGAGTTACTGGAGCGCTAACGGAGCCAGAAGGGAAGGCACGCACTCATAGTCTACAGGCTTTTCAGATGAATATTTTTGCCTGCAACGCTGAGATTGATGCGGCCAGCCGCGCCGCGGTCGAAATCCATCGGTTGCTGCGGAAGTGGGTATGGAGATTCCTCACTGGGTCGGTCAAACGCAATCAGGTAGCTGTCGTCTTCGCCTTGAAGTAGAACCCCAACGGGGCCGACGTACGCCAGGTAACCGCCTCTCTTGATCAAGCTCGAGGCCGCTCTCTTCCACTTCCATCGTCTCTCGCGCCTTTCCCAGAAGAGTGGGTGATCCACAACCTCGAGGTCGGCACCGAGAAACAAGAGTCCGCTCATGACGAAAGCCGTATACTGGCTCTGGATCGATCGGAGCAACAGCTCTCCGGGGTCTTTGTATTTCGTCGGAGCCAGAACTTCCGACAGATCCGCATTGTCACCCGCAACGACGCGCGTCACGGCAGGCGCGTACAGGAGGTATTCACGGTCATCGATTGGAATCTTGACCGTGCGGGACTCATCCGACGGCAGTTCCCACTTGTCCAGATTCAACGCATAGGGGGGATAGGGAATTTCGCCACTATCTATCAGGATCTTCATCTGACTCAATGCGTCCAGCGATGTCATGTCGCGACGTTGCTCCCGCTCTGCTGAGGTGACGGAACCGGTCGGAACCGACCTTCCCGGACCGTTCGGAGCCGGAGGAGCATTCACCTCGGGGAACCACTGCGACAACTCCTTCTTCACATCATCGTATTGAGGATCGACGGCCAGATTGGTCCATTCCAAGGGATCGGCCTCGTGATCGTAAAGTTCCTCCGTGCCGTCGGCGTAGCGAATGTAGCGCCAGCGCTCCGAGCGCAGCGCGTGATTGTTGCGTCCGTGGGTCGTCAGCGCCGGCCGATCCCATTCAGCATCAGGGTTCTGGAGCAGCGGGCGCAGGCTCACGCCCTCCAGGGTTTCACTAATGGGCAAGCCGGCAAGATCGGCGAGCGTGGGATAGATATCCATCAGCGAGACCGTCCGGTCGCAACGTCCCCCGGGTTCAGTTACACCCGGCGCGACGATCAGTAGCGGGACCCGGTCTGCCTCTTCCCAGAGCGTGAACTTTCTCCAGTGCTGCTTTTCGCCCAGATGCCAGCCGTGATCTCCCCACAGAACGATCACGGTGTTGTCGGCAAACGCGCTCTGGTCCAGGGCATCGACGACCCGCCCCACCTGAGCGTCGGCAAACGCGATGCTTGCCAGATAACCCTGAACGGCCCGGTGGTAGTTGTCCGATTCCGTGACCATTCTGTGTTCTCTGCCAGGACTCGCCATCCGGTGCCCGCTCGGCGGTACATCATCCAGATCATTTTCCAGAATCTTGGGCAATGTGATCTGCTCCAGCGGAAACATGTCAAAGTATTTCTGGGGAACGTACCACGGCAGGTGTGGGCGATAGATGCCGCAAGCCAGAAACAGCGGCTTATCATGACTCCGTTTCAGCCGCTCTATTGCCCAGGTTGCCACTTGATGGTCGTCCATCGCATCATCGGCAACTTGGAGCGGACTCCAGTCAAAGAACGTCATGTTCGGAATGCCGGAAGCCGGGTATTGCTCGGGCATGATGTTGGGGCCTTTGAGACGATACTCGTGCCAAGACTCGGAATAGGGCAGATAGACGTTGGCAAGCCTTCTCGGACTCGAAAAGATACCGTGGAAGATCTTTCCGGCTCCGGCCACATGGTAGTCATTCTGCTTGAAGTGTTGAGGCAGCGTCACTGCCTCGCGCATCACCGGCCGCCATGGTTGGAGGTTCTGGTAGACCCCGGAAGTCGAGGGACGAATGCCAGTCAGAAGCGCGGCTCGCGAAGGGTTACAAGCGGGTGCGGCCGCGTAGGCACGCGTGAACAGCGTTCCTCGCGCGGCAAGACGGTCGATGTTTGGCGTCTTGGCGTCGGGATGTCCGCCAAGGCAGCCGATCCAGTCGTTCAGATCGTCTATCGCAATGAACAAAACATTGGGCCTTTGAGAGTTTTCAGGCGAGGTTCCGACCGCACAGGCACCCAGGGAGGATGTCGCAAGCAGCAATAGCAAACGGCATATTCTGGTCATGATGGATCCTGTCTACATCAATCTTGCTCGCTATGCACATGATTTCTTTCACAGAGAAATCAATGTTGCGCTTTCAGCTTCGTCTTTGTATTCTTCGCTACGCTCGATCTATTCGCAGACCTAACCAGTTTTTGCGCCGTTTCTGAAATCATCACTAAGGCTGGAACCGGAATGTGGACCTTGAGACTTGGGTTGATCACGACGGTTGCCGGATTGCTGGCTTGCTCCGTAGCCAAGGAACCGGTGTCTCTCTCTCCCTCGGATCCTTCGAGCAGCAAGGCCCCCGAGGCCGCAGCCGCGCCTCACGCGCCCATGTTGATGTCGGACGGCGAAGCGGTTCGGTCAGCGTCGGCGGAGGAGGGCTCCGGAGTCGGGCCTCATCATCACGCTCATGATCACGATGGTGAGGGAAAAGATGCGGGAGAGACGACTGGCGCCTACACCTGTAGCATGCATCCCGAAGTCAACCAGAGTATGGCCGGAAGCTGCAGTATTTGCTCGATGCCCCTCGTTCCGAAGCCAGCCACCGCGCAAGAAGCGCCGCGGAAAGAACCACAGTGATGAAGGACCATTCGGCCATCGCCAGCCTGTGTTTGCTCATGCTCACCGCCGGCTGCGCCAGGGTCAACCCCAGACCGGCATTCCAAGATGTTTCAGGAATTGTCGCAAGCCGGACCGACAGATCCATTGAGTGGGCGCGGGACGCGGCCGAGACGGAGCAACTGGAACTTCGCGCGAGTAAACTGCTGGGGCAGACACTGACGGCTGAGACCGCCGCCCAGGTGGCGCTGTTCAAAAATCGCAAACTCCAGGCCAGCTTCGAAGATATCGCGGTTGCGCAAGCGGATCTGGTGCAGGCCGGCCTGCTCAGCAATCCTGAGTTCGGTCTTTCGATCCGATTTTCCTCGGAGGCACCATCGCTTTCCAACCTGGAATTTGGTCTGGCCCAGGACTTTCTGGATTTCCTGTTGCTGTCGCCACGCAAGAAGATTGCCGTGGCGGAACTGGAGCATTCCAAGCTGATGGTCGCGACGGAAGTCCTCGATCTGATTGCGGAGGTAAAGTCAGCCTACTATACCTTGCAGGCCGGCCAGCAGTTGGCCGACAGGCTCGGCCTGATTCTGCAGATCAACGAAGCAGCCGCCGAGCTGGCCGAAAGGCAATATGAGGCCGGGACCATGAACGACCTGGCCCGGGCCAATCACCGCGCCACCTACCAGCAGTCGAAGGTCGACCTAGCACAGGCGAAGCTTCAGGTCCGACTGGATCGTGAACGACTGAATCGGCTGCTCGGGTTGTGGGGCAAGGACACAAGCTGGCGGATTGGGCCGCAACTTCCCGCAATCCCCGAGCAAGAGATAACGTTGGAGAGACTGGAATCCCTGGCTATCAGCCAGCGACTGGACATCGAAGCGGCGCGCTGGGGAGTCAATATCTTCGGCCGCGCGCTGGCGCTCAAGCGCGGCACCCGCTTTTTCCCCCTGGGGGTTCACATCGGCGTCAGCAGCGAGCGCGAGACGGATGGCGAGTGGGTCACAGGTCCTACCGTGAGCCTGGGCTTGCCCATTTTTGATCAGGGGCAGGCGTCCGTGGCCCGGCTGCAGGCTCAGATGTTTCACCAACAGAGGCACCTGGAGGCGCTGGCAGTCGAAGTGCGGTCGCGGGTGCGAGAGGCGAGGGACTTGTTGATTGCGACGCGCGATATGACCGAGTTCTACAAGCACAAGCTTTTGCCGCAACGCGTCGCCATCCTGGACCAGACTCAGCGCCATTACAACATGATGCTCAAAGGAACCTACGACCTGCTGCTGGCCAAGCAGAACGAAGTCGAGGCGGAACGCGCCTATATTCTGGCCTGGAGAGACTACTGGCTGGCCCGGACCCAGCTCGAGCGCGCACTGGGAGGACGGCTGCCCGGCGCCGAAACTTCTCAAAACCCGGACAAGAACACGGCCGTAGTGAAAGAAGATTCGGTTGAAGGGAATGAGAAATGAAAATTACCCGCAGAAAATACCTTGGGCGGACCGCTCTAGCGATGGGCGGAGCCTCTCTTCTGAACCGCATCGGTTCTATTTTCGGCGCGACCAAGCCGGGCGCTCCGGAACGCAAGAGCGTTGACGAGGCTGCCGCGGACAGTCACTTCAACCCGGTAGTTACACCCAACGGCAGTACCCTGCCCTGGGTGATGAAGGATGGAGTGAAGGAGTTTCATCTGACGGCCGAGCTGGTAAAGAGAGAGTTCGCACCGGGGATGATTGTCAACTGCTGGGGCTATAACGGAACCTCGCCCGGACCGACGATCGAAGCCGTGGAGGGGGATCGCATCCGCATCCTGGTCACCAACCACCTGCCGGAGCACACCACGATCCACTGGCACGGCATCTTTTTGCCCAACGGAATGGACGGTGTGGGGGGCCTCAACCAGAAACAGATCGGCCCCGGGGAAACTTATGTATACGAATTCACACTCCGGCAGCACGGGACCCACATGTATCACCCACACGCGGACGAGATGGTCCAGATGGCGATGGGAATGATGGGCTTTTTCATCATTCACCCCAGGGCACCGCGAAGCGAGCGGATCGACCGTGACTTTTGCATCTTTCTGATGGAATGGCACGTGGAGCCTGGAACCGCAACTCCCAATCCCAATATCATGACCGACTTCAATACCTTCACCTTCAACAGCCGGTCGTTTCCCGGGACCGAGCACCTGGTCGTCAAGCAGGGCGATCGGGTGCGTCTTCGAATCGCGAACCTGAGCATGGACAGCCACCCTATTCACATTCACGGTCATCGATACTGGGTGGTGGAAACCGACGGGGGCCAGCTGCCGCCTTCCGCTTACTGGCCGGAGACAACCGTGAACGTGCATCCCGGGAGCACCCGGGCCGTGGAGTTCATCGCGGATTTGGCCGGCGACTGGGCCTTCCATTGCCACAAGACCCACCATGCCATGAACGCGATGGAGCACGATGTTCCCAATTTGATCGGTGTCGATCAACGGGAGGTTTCGCGCAAGATCGGGAAACTGGTATCGGGATACATGGCGAAGGGGTCGACCGGAATGGCCGAACATGCCACACACGCCGAGCATATGCCGGGGGTAGCCAATACCCTGCCGATGATGACCGGGCAGGGACCGTTCGGGCCAATCGAGATGGGCGGGATGTTTACCGTCATCAAGGTGCGTGAGGGCATCGAGAGCTACGACGATCCAGGCTGGTATCAGCACCCACCGGGCACGGTTTCCTGGAAGCTGGAGCCACCTGAAACCGAGTAGCGCCTGACTCTATCGCAGGCCTACCCGATGCGACCTCAGATCTCCTCGAGCCAACCGCGCAATCCGTTGAGAATGAGTCCGCTGTCCATTCCGAAACCGATCATGCGAAAGCCCTGGTCCACGCGTTGCCTCAGATTTTCGGGTCCGGTGGCAACAACGCCGCAGTTTTTGCCTGCTTGGCGTATCGCATCTTTGGCTGCCAGAATCTGCTCCGCGACACCCGGTCCTTCCCACTGACCGGCGTAACCAGCCGATGAAGAATAATCGGCCGGACCGAAGTAGAACACATCCACTCCATCCACTGTAACCAGCTCGCGAATTGCTTGCCCGCCGCGGACAGACTCAATGATCGGCACGACCAAGACATTCTCATTCGCCTCGGCCACGTGCGCTGCCGTTTTTAAACCCCATCCGGTTGCGCGCTCCGTACCAATCCCTCGCAGGCCGTCGGGAGGATAACGCGCATATTGGACGGCCTTTTCAAGTTGCTCTTTGGATTCGACCCACGGCACGACCACGCCGTCAGCACCAATGTCCAGCGCACGTTTGATCATGCCGCTGCTGATTTCCGAGACGCGGACCAGCGCGACGGTTTCACTACGAACCGCCGCTCGAATGTGTTGCAGGATGTCATTCCAGTCGAGATGACCGTGCTCGGCGTCGATCACAACCCAGTCGAGCCGCGATTCGACCGCCATCTCGGTCACGCTAGCAGACTCGAGGGTTATCCATAATCCATAGAGGGGTTCATCCGCAGCGAGTTTATGGCGGAAGCGATGGAGTGCGGTTGATTTCACGTGCAGTTACTCTTTGTGTTGCCGCATGGGTGTAACAGATAGCCTCCCGGCAACTCTGTCGAGCTCAATGAGTGTTTGGTCGTCGATTGGGATTCCCTGTGCGCTTCGCTCCAGTGTCGCCCTGCTTTCCGGCTCGCCGGGAACCAGCACCTCGTCGAACCCTTTCATTGTCTTGCTCGATTTGATCCACTGGACGAGCGCAGATGTCTGGTCATCGTAAAACTCATCACCGCTGAATGCGGCGGGATCGATAAAGACCGCGAACCAACCATTCGCAATCTGCTCCCGATTCGTGTGACTGCAGCTCCCGCCACCCACGGCACCGGCCAGGATATCAGCAAATACCGATAAAGCATATCCCTTGTGCCCCGCCAAAGGAAGAATCGCGCCAGGCGGATCCGCGTAATAGGCGTCAGGATCCGTCGTTGGATTTCCCTGACCATCCACGACGCAGTTGGGAGGCAATTTCTCACCCTGGATCTGGGCAACCTTGACTTTACCCTCGGCAATCACGCAGGTCGCCATGTCCATGACGATTGCATCGCCACCACGGACCGGCGCGCCGCCCGCGATCGGGTTTGCCGACAGACGCGGTTCGCGTCCGCCGTAAGGGGCCGCCAGGACACCGCCGCCATGCGTGTTGGTTAACGATAGGCTGACGACACCGGCCGCGGCTGCCATCTCCATAAACTCACCGATTCGCCCGAGGTGAGAGCAATGGCGGATCGTCAGCACACAAACGCCTTCCTGCTTGGCCTTGTCGATCGCCATTGAGGTCGCCTGGCGGCCGATGACCTGGCCGAACTGGTACTCTCCATCGACAATCAGGATGGACCCGGAGTCTTTCACCACCTGGATGCGACCCTTTGGATTGACCCAGCCACGATCCATCCAGTCGACGTATTGGATGATCCGGATCACACCATGGGAATCGTGGCCTCGGAGATTGCCCAGCACCAGAGACTCGGCAACCTGATGAGCCACGTCATCGGCCACGTCTTTGGCAACAAGAATCTCTCGAGTGAATCGTTGCAGCTCTGTCCGCTGAATCTTCGGCATGTTTGATTCGCGGGCTGCCACGCACCTCCACCATGTTGGTGCGGTTCAACCCCGTGATCGCCATCATAGACCGGATCAAGCAGCAGCGGCTACAGAGAAAAGTGGAGGGTTCGCAGCAGGCAAAGGCAGAATTTGATCTTGGAAAAATCACTCCGAGCGGCCAAGCACCGCCCATGCGCGTCGTACAATCCCAACGACCGTGATAAAATGCCCCATTCGTTTCAGGAGATGCGGTCTGTTGCTTCGTCCGCCGACTTTTTCGTCCCTTGGAAAGGGGAATCTGGAATGACCTGTCCTGTTCGCTACCTGCAGCTGGCAACCCTGAGCGCCGTGTTTATCAGCGGTGCCATCCTGGACAGCTCGGTGGTAAGCCCCTACATGCTCGACCTGGCCGAGAACGGCTGTCTGAATCACGACCGGGCAAACGTTACCCTTTACCATGAGCGGATTGGCTTCTACTGGCGGAAGGGGAACATGGGGCACGCAGCCATGGCGGCCGGCACCGTGGGCACGCCGATTTATGATTTCTGGTCCCGGCGCGACCGTGTCTGCGACTGCACCGAGGTAGGTAAGCTCACCGTTACCGACAGCGAGGGCAACTCCGTCACGGATACGGGCTGTAATCTGCAGCATGGACCCTTCGATGACGCACTCGAGCAGCACAATCCCGGAGGCGCCTCGCGCGTGCATCGGGTGTGCGTGGATGATCCGAAGAATTCGCGCTGGCCCTGCAATCTGCATAGCCCGACAAAGTTCGCAGCAGCCGAGACCGGCGGGGACCGGGACCACGGAGGTGAAGATTATAACGCCGTCATCTTCGACTGGATCCTGGGACGCCTCGAGGGCCCGCTCCCAGAATTGTAATCCAACCGCGTATCATGACCCACCCAGGTGTAGCTGGAAAGTCCTGCTGGACGCGTACAATCGTCGTGGCTGTCTGTGCGCTCTTGGCCGGCGGCAGCGTATTTCCGCAGACGACCGTACCCGACATCACGCTCGCGCCTGGAGAGTTTTTCTTCCGTCTCGACGGCACTCCCTCTTTGCTGCTCGGCACGAATCCCTCGGGCTGGATGCTCGCACAGTTTGACACTCTTCTAGGCTGGGCCGGCCGGAACGAGCGAATTGTCCGGATTCACCTCACCAACGGCAGAGTTCCGGCCCGCGACACCACGCCCGGCGAAGTGGACGAGGACTGGGCTGCCTTCTGGGACACCGTTCTCACCACGGCGGAGCAGAACGGCTTGCAGGTTCTTCCTGTCTTTGAAGTGTGGGCGGACTGGAACGAGAGCAACACCGGCGCTCAGTCCTGGAGCAACAATCCCTACAACGTCGCAAATGGAGGACCGGCAGCAAATTCGGTGGAGCTTCTACAAGATACCGAAGCTCGGCAGCTTTGGCTGCAATGGTTGCAAGTACTGGTGGTTCGCTGGGAGGGGCGCCCGAACATCCTCGGCTGGGAGGTCTTTTCCGAACTCAACCTGATCACGGGGGCGTCGGAAGCCGCAGCGGTCGGATTCGTGGAAAGTGCCGCCGCGGTGATCCGTGGCGCCGACACCCGCAACAGGCCGGTCACGGCTTCTCTGGCGGGCATCAACGACTGGCCGGTGCTGTCACAGAGCAACGCGATGGACTTCATCCAGATCCATCCCTACGCCGAAAACCCGCCTTGGAGCGGCAACCTGGATGCCTTGATCCTGACGACCGTACGGCAGCGACTCACACAATACGGCAAGCCTGTCTTCATCGGCGAGTGCGGACTGGATTCGCGAGCTCCCGTGGATCCACTCCGTGACCCCAAGGAAACACTCACGATGTCGTCGCAAGCGCCGGTCGGTATCAACCATGCGATCTGGGCCTCGGCGGTCTCCGGCGCGATGAATGGCCGCATGCTCTGGTTTGAAGATGGCTACGATCAGTACCACCAGACGCTGGACGGCGATCCCCTGGATCTGCGCACCAGCTACCAAGACGCTTCCGCTGCCGTGGCCCGCTTTCTTCAGGGTGTGGATTTTTCCGGCTTTTCGCCCATCGATGTGGTGCTCAGCGACGACATCACGGGTGCCGCCATCGGAAACGATGACATGGTCTTGGGGTGGGTGCGCGATATCGAGTCCGCGGCACCCGAGTGGCCTGTCCGGTCGCTGGACGGCCAGACCATCAGGGTCAGCGCGCCAGCCCAATCTCGGGTCACCTTCTACGACACGGGTTCCGGCGAAACGGTGCAGTCGGTCTACGCGAGCCAGGAGCCGGGTGGCATTTCTTTCCCGCTTCCGTCCCTCGAGGGATCCATCGCGTTTAAGGTAAGCGCCGCGACTTCGTATTCCGTGACCGATCTGGGTGGGACCTCCCTGTCGAGCCAGGGCGCCTCGGCCAATACAATTGTGGGCTACGCCCGGGTACGTCCCGACACCGGCGCGACCACGCCTTCCGGAGTGGCGATCTTCGGTTTCACACAAGAGGGAGTACTCGTGGCTGAAGCCGGTGTTCCCGCTTCGCTGCTGGTCATTTCCGGACGAATTTTCGCCGAGGTCGGCGCGGCAGTAAGCACCGGACTGGCCATGGCGAACCCGAACGGGCAGGACGCCGCGATCTCGTTTTACTTCACCGACACGGCAGGGACCGATTTCGGCCACGGCAACTTCAATCTTGGAGCAAACCAACAGACCGCAAAGTTTCTTGATCAGGATCCGTTCAACAGCGGATCGCCGGTGCTGGGAACCTTCACCTTCACCTCGTCGGTGCCGGTAGCCGTGATCGCGCTGAAGGGTCTCACGAACCAACGAAACGAGTTTCTGATCACGACTCTGCCGGTCTCGCCATTAGAAATGGCTGCGGAGGCGGAAGCAGCCATGGAGGATACGACCTACTTCCCGCACTTCGCCAACGGTGGTGGGTGGACTACAGAGGTGATTCTGGTCAATCCAACAGAGACGACGATCACAGGGACTGTCCGGTTTCTGGGGCCCGGAGACGATACTACCGCCGGGGCGCCGGTGAGTCTGACCCTCACTGACGGGCAGGTCGGCTCTGAGTTCAGCTATTCCATCCCGCCGCGAAGCGCCCAGCGATTTCAAACCTCCAACCCCGATGGAGCGACGCAGTCGGGTTCGGTGCGGGTTGTTCGTGACGCGGGCAGCTCGAGCCCGTCCGGCCTGACCGTCTTTTCGTTCACAAGTGGCGCTGTGACCGTGTCGGAGGCCGGCGTGCCGGCTCAGACATCTGGTTCTGCCTTCCGGGTGTACGTCGAGGTGACCGGTACCCCAGGGGATGTTGGCTCGGTGCGAAGCGGGGTCGCGATCACAAACACCGGGTCCATGCCAACGACAGCCACATTTGAACTGACCGATCTCAACGGAACGCCCATTGGACAGCAGGGCTCGCTTCCTGTGCCGGCTTCGGGTCAAATCGCCAAGTTTGTCGACGAGATCTTGACATCGCTCAGCCCGCCGTACTCCGGAATACTGAGAGTGACTTCCGACTCGACAGAGATTGCCATCGTTGGTTTGAGAAGCCGCACGAACGACCGCTCCGATTTCTTGATCACTACGACGCCCCCATCCAGAGAGAGTGATGCAGCATCGAGCTCCGACGCGTATTTTCCTCACATCGCGGACTCTGGAGGCTGGATCACTCAGTTCATTCTATTCAGCGGAGTCGCCGGGCAAACCTCTTCCGGGGCGCTTCAGTTCTTTGATCAGAGCGGCCAGGTCCTGGACCTTTCCGTTTCATCGACATCGACGATCAACAATGCTTCGGGTTCCGTTCGATTTCTCGCGCGTTGAAAAGGTCTGGCCAAGTCATGCGATGGCATCGGCAAGCGCATTTAGCGCCGATTGGTCTCTCTCTTCCCCCCCCTTCACGCGGAACCGCCGCCTCATCCTTCTCATCATTAGTCAGACAATGATCTGGGCAGTGTCTCGACATAGGCTCGAATTTCGTCACGGACCCGGCGGTAATGACCCAACGCCTCTTCTCTTGTTCGGGCGTTCGCGGCCAATTTAGGAGGATCATTGAAACCAACGTGGATCACTCTTGCCTGTCCGGGGAAAATCGGGCAGGTCTCGTGTGCACGACTGCATACGGTGATCACGCAGTCGAAAGGGATTTCCAGCAATTCCTTGACCTCCTTGGAACGATGGCCACCAATGTCGACTCCAGCTTCACTCATGACCTTGACTGCATTCGGGTTCAGCCCGTGGTTTTCGATTCCGGCCGAATAGACTACAAGCTCAGCCGATTTCAAGTGCCGCGCCCATCCTTCCGCCATCTGGCTGCGGCACGAGTTTCCTGTGCAAAGGAAAAGGATCTTGAGTTTTTGACTGTCTTCAGTCATTTCGTTCCTGGGAATTGAATGCAGCAAAGCTCACGGTTCATGTCTTCCCGGGAACTGCGAACCAGTGGCATGTCCGGTTGCAGACGACACAGACTGAGAGCAGACTAGGAGTATCACCCCCACCTCGACCGGAACGCATTACGATCAGGGTGGTTAACGTTCGACCCTTCTATATGATGCATATAGTTCCATATAGCCCTATTGCCATTTTACCATCAAATAAGGCAAAGACACTTCTTCAGAGCTCAACCAGTTCCTGTTGCGCCTGGACCCTCTGGCGAAGCACGGATTCGATACAACCGAAGAACTGCTCCAGACCCTGGTACCGAATCGAGTAAAAGTTCATCGCACCCTGTTTTTTCATCGCCACGAATCCGGCGTCCTTCAAGATAGCGATGTGCTTGGAAACCGTGGACTGATCGGCACCTACAAGCTCGGTCAGCTCACCGACGCAGAGATCATTCTCAGCCAGTACGTCAAGCAAGAGCAGTCTCGTCGGGTGCGCCAGAGCCTTTGCGACCTGTGCCCGTGCTTCATACTGCGACTCTGTCTTAATTATCGGCATATGGGCATACTACCATATGTTTGTCCCGGCGGAGCAGTGTTTTCGGCCTCCTGCAAGAGCAGGCGAGCGGGGAAAGTCTCGGCTGCCTCGTCATTTCAAATCCAGCAATAGCGACCACTTGGATAGGACCCTTAGGACACTTCTGAAACTGTCATACAGATAACTGTAGTGGCAAAAGCCCAGGATTAAGATCAAATCGCTGGATCATTTTGGCTTGGTTCTGTCGAGAGGAGGCATGACATGATTCAACCACCAGTCGTCCGATTGAGTTTGATCATAATCCTGACCGCAACCTTGAATTCGAGCATACCGCTGCCCGGCTTCACGGAGGAGAGCTCCCGACCGACGAGCCCGAAGGTCACCATACCGGCCGGGAGCCGGATTGTCTTACGCTCCGAAGAGCCGGTCGGAACCCGATCCCACAGTGCCGGCAATCGCATCACCTTGCACATGGCTCGAGATCTTCATTTGAGGAACGGGATCATACTCACGAGGGCGAAAGCGCGGGCCACCGTCATCAGATCCCATCGGCGGCGGCGGCTGACTTTCGTCGACCGGCCGGAGCTTCATCTTCGCGTGGACGAGCTGGTTTTTCCCGACGCCCTTGCGGTCGCCGTGACCAGTAGGATTGTCCGCATCGACCGACTCCCATTGCAGGCAAGAGAACATGGCATCGTCAAGCTCGAGGGCAACCGGCCCCGTACCTATCTTTCCGGCATGATCAACGGCACCCTCTTTGGCGGGCCCCTCGGAGCGGCGATCGGCACCGGTGCCGGACTGCTGATGAACCGGCAACGAGATCTCCTGCTGCACGAAGGCACCTACTTTGAAATCGAGCTCCTCGAGGCACTCGAACTGCCTTCCAGCGTCGGAGGAGGAGATCAGGAAAAAGACCAGTTCGAGATCCTCCACACCGCTTTCGCCGTTTTCCTTCAAGGTAGACGTCGATCTCTTCACCGTCCCGGTCACGGTCCTGGATCACACCGGCCGGGTTCGCGATGATCTGGATGTTCAAGACTTCAGGGTCTTCGAGGATGGAATCGAACAGACCGTCACTCACTTCGGGCGGGACGAGCTTCCCCTGTCGGTGGCCCTCATCGTGGATGCTAGCGGCAGTGTCGCCCCCTATCTTGGAGAGCTTCAAAATGCGGCCATGCAAAGCCTGGATCAGCTCGGTCCCGATGACAGGGTTGCGCTGTTTAGTTTCGACAGACATGTACATCACCTGGTAGAACTGACCAGCAATTCTGATGAAATTGTCAACCGGCTTTCCACCATCCTTCCTCGTGGAAGCACCAATCCATTCGACGCGATTGCCGCCGGTGCCGCGTACCTTCACGATGCGGCCCCGGATCGCAGGCGTGCAATCCTCTTGATCTCCGACAACCACGCAACAATGTCGGGCCTCTTTGGCGGGAACGGGGCAAACCGTATCTTGCTCCAGACAGAAACGGTTCTCTACAGCGTCCAAACTCGGGGAGATCAAGGAGGCAGCACCAGTAGAATTGCCGCGGCCTTCTCACGCATGGGAGAGGATCCGTTCTGGTCCTCCCCGGAGAGTATGGCCGGGATATCCGGAAACAGCGGCGGTGAGGTCTTGTTGATGTCGGAGACCAGTTCCCGCCGCTGCCATGAACACCATAATAGCGCGGCTCAAGCTGCGCTACCGCCTTGGCTACACGCCTGCCAGGAAAGGAACGGCCGGCTCTTACCTACCAATCGAGGTCAAGGTAGAGCCTTCGGGTAGTCGGGCCTGGGATGGGTGTGTGGTTCTCGCCCGACACGGTTACTATCCGTAATGAATCAAGACGGGTTGTTGCCTGGTGTACTATGTTCGAACCAGAGCGTCTCCGAGGGGGGGAGATCGACCCGCTGCGACGGTGAAATATCTCGTCTCGATTGCTCGTTTGTCTGGCACACACCCTCTCCGGGGACGTGAGACCTTTGTTGTAAATTCACAGGCAAGGTATTGCGGTGCGCCTCTGGCTTTCCAGAAATAGTCGAGTCCCTCTACGTGAACAACTGGCGACGCAGCTCTTGCTTGGCGTCTTCAGCGAGGATTTGAAGCCGGGTCAGAAGCTTCAGAGCACTCGCGCGCTGGCTCTGCGAATGCGTATTCATCCCAACACCGTGAGTGCTGCCTACCGGGATCTGGTGAGGCGTGGCTGGCTCGAGTTCCGTAAGGGGAGTGGTATCTACGTTCGGAAGGAGCGCCCGAACACCTGCATCGGAATGGATCTCGAACTCGATCATATAATCTCGAGCTTCTTCAGAACATCTCGCGAAAAGGGCTTCTCGCTGGCTGATGTTCAGGCTCGACTGAAGCAGTGGCTTGATTTACAGCCGCCCGACCACTTTCTGATAATCGAGTCGGATGAGGAGTTACGCCGGATCCTGGTTGCAGAAATACACAAGGCCACTGGATTTCCGGTCCGGGGCACCGGGGTAGATGACTCCACTCGGGACCAGATCGTGGCAGGTTCCGCGCCTGTTTTCATGCTCAACAAGGAGTCAAACATCCGAGGATTATTGCCTCCGCAAGTGTCCACCATCGTCCTTCACACACGCTCGGTTCCTTCCTCTCTGTCGGAAAGGAACCCTATATCAGCCGATACCCTCATCGCCGTTGCCTCGCGCTGGCCCGAGTTTTTGCGCTGGGCTCGTGCCGTGCTGGTTGCCTCCGGTGTGAGCATCGACGCCCTTCATTTCTGTGATGCCCGCAAATCGGGCTGGAAGCGAGGCTTGCGTGGCAGTACGGTGGTGGTGACCGATGTTTTGACTGCAGAGAGCATTCCCCAGGGCTGTCGTTTGCACATCTTCAACCTCATTGCCGATTCATCACTCGATGAGCTGAACCGGTTCATCGATTGCCTGAATGCCACCTCATAGGTCGACTCCACGACGATTACCATTGCGTTACTGGCCCTGATCTAGGATCTTAACTCGAGGCTTCAAGAAAGAAGGATGAGATCCGGAATGTCTGCACTGGCTGGGTTGACCAGCTTTTTCATTGCGTTTGCTTTGCTGATTCTGTCGTGCCCGAGTAACAGAGCGTACGCCCAGGCTCCGCCCATCCGAGGGGAAGGCGGCACTACAGAGTTCTTTCAGGGTCGCGCTGTTCGTACATTTGCACGGTTCGTTGTCGCGGACCGCGTCCTGACCGATGGTCGAGAGCAACCCAACCAGCAGCACAGGCGCGTCGTTTCCTATGTCCAGCCCTTCTCTTTCAACTACGCAGTCGCACGCGACCTCAACCTCACGGTCGTCGCACCCATCGTTGTCAAGCGTTTGCATGGCGTCGTCACACCGGATCTGCGCACAACCAGCGGTCTGGGCGATCTCGCTCTCGTTGGCAAATATCGATTCTGGAAGAAGCTCGGCCGACAGACGAGAACCGACGCGGCAATACGGACAGGGATCAAACTTCCTACCGGCTCCACGGGAGCGCGTGATGCAACGGGCAACCGTCTCCCCATACCCACGCAGGCTGGAACAGGCTCCACCGACGCATTCATACAAGGGGCCATCAGTCATGAAAATAGCGAGAAGGGATTTGGTCTGTTCTCGGACTTGACCTATACGGCAAAAACCGAAGGAAAGGGCTATGCCTTCGGCGATACGATCGAACTGGACTGGGGAGCTTCAAAGCGGCTCTATCCCTGGCGATACACCGATTTGAAGCCGGTCGAGTTCTACACTGAGCTGGGCTTTCTTTACCGGCACGCAGGACAAGATCAAAACCTCGGGGCGCAGGTCCCCTCGACTGGTGGCGATGCCCTCTTCTGGGCCCCCGGCTTCACGAGCATCGTCAGGCAACGCTTTCTTTTCGAGGTCTCGTTCCAATTCCCCATGAGCCAGCGGCCCACCGGGACGCAGCTTGCGCAGGGCTGGAACGTGCTATTTGGGACGAGGATCATCTACTAAAAAGGGAGAGAAGAAATGAAATTCCTGTTGGGACTGTCGCTATCATTCTTTTTTGCGCTCGTTGCCCCGGCCGTCGCGCAGATCGAACAGATCACCATTGGCGTCAACGGCATGACCTGAGCGATGTGAGCCTTCTCGGTCGAGAAGACCCTACGACGCCTGGATGGCGTCGCCAGTGCCAAGGTAGAAATAAAAGATCAAACGGTTCTTGTTACCCCGAAGCGCAGCGTGGCCTTCGATCCCGACAAGCTTCGAAAGACAATCAAGAAAGGAGGCTTCGAGGTACGGGATTTCCAGCTCACCCTTCAGGCAACCGTCGAGCATCGAGAGGATGGTTACTGGTTGGATGCAAACGGCATCCAGAGCTTCAAGGTCAAACCCGCCAACCTGGAGGACCGGCTAGAACAGCTCGTCGGAAAACGGGTTCGCGCGAGAGGCAAGGTCATTACCGAATCCGAAACGGTAGAAATTGAACTCACCGACGTCTCGAAAGTGCCGAGGATGGGAATCGAACCCGCACGTCCCTTACAGGACCTAGGATTTTAAGTCCGGAGCAGCTTTCCTGAAACCACTGTAACAGCTCGGGATACCAACGGGTTAAATCTGCTCTACTTGGGGGGAGTTGGGTAGAATCGGGTGGTCTTGGATTGCCGCGGGCACAGTTGAGTGCAAAACAGGTCCCGTTGCATGGCCAGGGTCACCTTTATGCCTCAATAAAAAGTTTCGAGTGTTTCCACAAAAAGTTTTTCTCGGAAAAATCTGCACGGGCCGGGTGGCCTCTGTTGATCGGAATGCGGACTTCCCCTGCCAATCGCATTTTCATTCTGCTATCCTGTCCCCAGCATTGAACCCACCAAATCCGGAGCCTTCATGGCTCTTGCAGACGGGACACGGCTTGGTCCATACCAGATTCTCTCCCCGCTTGGTGCAGGGGGAATGGGAGCGGTGTATCTGGCTCAGGACACCAACCTTGATCGCAAGGTCGCCCTGAAGTTTCTCAAAGAGAATATCGAGCGGGATCCAATCGTTCAGAAGCGCTTCTTACGTGAGGCCAAATCAGCGGCTTCTCTCGATCACCCCTTTATCTGCAAGATCTACGAGATAGCAGCCTTTGAAGGAAAAAATTTCATATCCATGGAGTACGTTGCGGGTGAGACACTCAAGGACAAGCTTGAAGAAGGTCCCCTAACTGTCGGCAAAGCGCTTCAGACAGCCGCAGAGATTGCGGAAGCACTGGAAAAGGCTCATCAGAAAGACATCGTCCATCGTGATTTGAAGCCGTCCAACATCATGATGACACCGGATGGGCACGCGAAAGTCATGGACTTCGGGCTGGCGAAAGTTATCACTCAGGCAAAAGGAGCTGGGGACTCGGATCAGACAATTACAACGGGTCTGACGAAGGCAGAAACGACGATTGGGACGCCGGGGTACATGTCTCCAGAGCAGGTTCGCAGCCAGGAGGTGGATACACGGTCGGACACCTTTTCTTTCGGTGTTGTCCTTTACGAAATGCTCACGGGGATCAATCCGTTTCTGAAGTCCATTAGAGTGGACACGACCAATGCGATTCTGAATGAGACCCCGCCGCCGTTGTCACAGCAGAGACGAGATATTCCGGAACTGCTGGAACATACGGTAGGAAAGATGCTGGCCAAGGTCCCGGACGAGCGTTATCAATCCGTCCATGAAGTGAGCACAGACCTGGCGCGATTGTTGACGAAAACAGTCGAGACTGGTCCCATCTGGTCGAAAGCACGGTATTTGATTCCGATGGCTGCGGCGCTGTTGTTTCTCGCCATGGGAGCGTGGTGGTACTTCCTTGTTCCTTCACCTGAGCCATCGCTGCCTCGAATGAGGGTTGTACCCTTGACGACTTTTCCAGGCAGCGAATTGCAACCTGCGCTTTCGCCGGACGGGAAGCAAATTGCTTTCATGTCGGGTAAGGAAGGGAGCATGGACGTCTACATCGTAAATGCGACGGGAGGCATCCCGCGTCGGCTCACGACGGAAACGGGGGAGGAGGGCGCTCCGACCTGGTCGAGAGACGGTCGCTGGGTTTACTTTAGCTCCAACCGGAGCGGAAGATCGGAGATATGGAAGATACCCACCGCCGGCGGCGAAGCGGTCCAGGTCACAGAAGACGGGGGGATAGTAGCTTTCGAATCAGACAAGTTCCTCTACATTGGGAAAGACAGCCCCGACCCTGGAGAAGTCTGGCGAATTCCAATCGAGGGTGGAAGGGAGGTGCGGGTTCTCGAGAACATCGGCCGCGGTCAGTGGACGCTCTTCGAACAGGGCATTTTTTATCTAGGGCGCAAGTCCATCGAGCGGTTCGACCTCGAGACCGGCGAGGGACGCCTAATCGCCCGCCTTGAACATCGCCCCTCGCATCGGAAGCTTTCAGTGTCCCCCAATGGTCGCTGGATCCTCTACTCCTTTACTGAGTGGGAATCCGACACATGCTGGTGGAGAACTTCCGCTAGGGCAAAGGGACGTCCCCCTAGTTTCCACGATTCTCTCTCCACAATGTCAGACTAATCAGGAAACTAGGGGGATGTCCCCTCCTCCATCGTTTCCCCAAAAAAAACGGGAAACGTGGGAGACGTCCCCCTTTTTTCGGCGTCGAGTAGGGGGTATCGAAGGCAGAACTCAGGGAATCCCTGATTGTGTGTCTTGCCTGTGCCGTGATAGGGTCTGTTTATATAGTTTGCCCTCATTCCTCTAGCCGTAGACGCGACAGTCGGTTGTAGCCGTTCGAGCTCGAACCGCAAGCGGAAACCCCAGCTTGCGTCCTCAGGTTCCTAGCAGAAGAAGTAACAGATTTCCTCATCGATAGGGAATTCACCATGGAGGTGGATCATGAAATCATACCGGCAGTCCGGTGCGACCGGAGATGCACTACCTACGCATCCAATGAGTCGGGCGAAGCCGAAATCTATGTCCATCCTTTCCCCTACGTGGTCCAAGGCAAATGGACCATTTCAAGGGGAGAGCGATTCTCACCGGTCTGGGAGTGCCTGCTCATCCAAGCGATCGCTCGTCTTTCTCGCCTTCCTGGGCCTGCTTTTAATCAGAAGTACCCCAGCGCAAGTCACCACAGCACAGCTGGAAGGTGTGGTCCAGGACATAACAGAGGCCGTAGTCCCAGGTGTTACGATCGTTGCCACAAACGAAGCGACCAATATCTCCTACGAGACCGTCACGAACGAGACCGGTTTTTACTTGTTTCCCAAACTGACTCCCGGAAGATACACCGTCGTTTCGGAGTTGCCGGGATTCAAGCGCAACGTACAGCCAGGATTTCCACTGCTCATCGGTGACACAGTCACCCTGAATTTCACCCTTCAGGTTGGAGACATCACCGAGAAAGTGATCGTCACAGCCGGTTCGCCCACAGTGGATCGAGTTTCGCAATCGATCGGTAATGTAGTCAAAGAAGATCAGATCAAGGATCTCCCCTTGATTGACCGTAATCCTCTGGCTCTGTTTTATCTGCAGGCTGGCACCAACCCGCGCAATCGTCCTCAGGCGGGGGGAAGCGACCAGGGCGGAGTAGGCAATGTCGATGGGCTGCGCGTGGAGGCCAACAATGTCACTGTAGAAGGCATTTCCGCCCAGAATCCGTTCATCACCTTCTCACCGGCTGTTTCTATGATGCCGGTCCCCCTGGAGGCAGTGGGGGAGTACCGTGTGGTCACCTCCAGTGCTTCCGCCGAGTACGGACGGGAAGCTGGAGCGCAGGTTCAGATCATTTACAATTCAGGCACGAATGAGCTGCATGGAAATTTGTTCAACTTTCACCGCAACACCGTCCTGAATGCCAATAATTTCTTTAACAATCGCCAGGGCAACGAGCGCCCGACTTTCCTGCGCAACCAATTCGGCTTTTCACTCGGTGGCCCCTGATCAAGGACAGAACCTTCCTTTTTGGGACCTACGAAGGGGTTCGTCAGAAGCGAGCCATCATCCTCAACAAACGGGTCTACACCCAAAGCATGCGAGAGGGGATTTTTCGTTACTATGTCCCTGGCAGTAATGCAACCTCTCTTGTGGATGGACAAGGAAACCCCAAAGTCGCTGCGAGTGACATCGGAACGTTTGATGTCTTTTCCATTGATCCTACGCGGCTCGGTCCGGACACTACAGGAATCGTCGCCGGCAAACTTCAACAGATTCCGCTGCCCAACAATTTTGATATTGGTGACGGGTTCAATTTGGCTGGATTCCGCTACAACTCTGATCTCCCCTTCGATGAGGATCAGTTCGTGATCAAAGGCGATCACCACTTTAGCAAGAACCATCGGTTGGCTGTCAGCGTAGGCTGGTACCAGCAAGAAGACCTTGGTCCTGAGCTGGTTTCAGGATTCCGACAGGACGCGTTTGACGAAGGACGCATCTCGGGGACGGTTGCTCTCACATCCACCTTCTCGCCCAGTTTCCTGAATGAGTTTCGCCTTGGGGGACAGAAGCGCGACACAAATAGATTTCCTACTCACCCGGACAGCTTTGATCGCAGAGGCAACTTTCAGCTGAGGGGTTTGGGCCGTGGACGTGGAGGAGGACGCAACGGTAATCCCCAGGGTGTGTTCTTGCCTCAGGTCCTCACCACAGCCGTGATCAACCTGGCAGATAATATTACTTGGATCAAAAGGAATCACACTTTCAAAGGGGGGGGTAGACATCCGAATCAATCGTTCCAACTTTTTTGTTGGAGGGGATTTCTACATCCCCGTGGTTGACACATGGAACCCCGGGAATCCGGCGACAATTCCGAGGGGTCCTCGTCCTGGGCTCTCTACCCCTGATTGGATACGGGCTCAGCAGATGACCAATGATCTGACCGGCAGCATCGGCGTTATTCGCCAGGATTTTCATGCCAACAGTACCGAGAGATTCACACCTTTTGAGGGCCGTGGGCGGCGCTGGAGGTCGCGTGAGTTTTCTCTCTTTTTCCAGGACACCTGGAAGGTGAGACCGAATATCACGCTCAACCTGGGCTTGCGCTGGGAGATCTTTCCACCAGTCTTTGAGGCCGATGGGCTGTTTGTCCAACCACTGGGAGGGTTGGACCGGCTGCTTGGAATCTCCGGAGCCTCGGGACAGCCCACACGAACGGGGTTGGCTCCGGACAAAGGCGCAGGGATCTATGGCACCGACTGGAATAACTTCGCTCCCAATATTGGATTCACCTGGGATCCTACCAATCGGGGGAAATGGAGCATCAGCGCAAACTACCGGATCGCCTACGACCGAGTCGGCAATGTCATGACCGGGGCATCGAACTTCTTTAATGAGGGAATGGGTGCCACTCGCACAATCTTTCCTAGAGTCCGTTTCTCTGACGCTGGCAGATTCCTTCCATTGCCCACGCCGGAGATTTTCGCCCCCATTCCTTTCGATCGCCTAGGCGTTGTTTACGCCATCGACTCCAATCTCTATGTTCCCCACACTCAGAGCTGGTCTCTTCGGATTCAGCACGAGGTCATGAGAAATACCCTGCTTCAGGTGGCCTACGTGGGCAACAAAGCAACGGGTCAGTACAGGGCAGTTAATGTCCCACTCGGGGATGGGTGAAATCCCTCGCCTTCAGGCGAAGCCTTTAGGAGGCTTGCGGTACAATGATGCATGCCGAGATACCGGAAAGGATCGCACACAGTCTATGAGCTGCAATATCACTTTGTGTTTATCACGAAGTACCGCAAGCCGGTCCTGAAGGGGGACATAGCCAGAAGGACAAGAGAGCTGATCCGAGAGATCTGTGCATCTGAGGATGTGGTGATTGTGAAAGGGAATGTGAGTCCAGATCATGTGCACTTGATGTTGAGCATGCCGCCGCAGGTGTCGCCGAGCCGAATCATGCAGGCCGTGAAGGGGAAGAGCAGTCACCATCTAATGAGGGAATATAGGTCGGTGCAAAGGGAGTTCTGGGGCCGGCACCTGTGGGCACGAGGGTACTTTGTGTGTACGACAGGAAATGTGACGGACGAAGTGATCAAGCAGTACATTGAGCAACAAGGTGTCGAGCCCCAGGAGGACCGGGACTTTAAGATAACGGAATAGGCCATTCTATGAGGCGAGGCCTTTAGTCGGCTTCAGCCGACGACCGAAGCCCTCGCCTTCAGGCGAGGGTAATTCACTTTCAATCAGGAAAAGAGTCGCGAGAACGGATTTCTCGAGGGCTTCCTGGCCGCGCAGCGAAACTTTGCCGCTAATGGGAATCCCAACCTGGGAGAAGATACTGGGGTCTTTGGCAAGTTATTCGAGCCCGCTCCGGGAATTCCTCCGTTCCTGAGCAGGGGCATTCCTCCTTTCTTGAATGGCCTTATCGCCCAGGGACAGGTAGCTCCGGTAATTAACAACATCGACATCACGTTTGCCCAATTCAAGCTCCTCGAGGCCGCAGGGTTGCCTTTGAACTATTTCCGGACGAATCCCCAGTTCCTTAATGCGTTTCTGTTAGGGAACAACTCCAATTCCACTTGGCACGGAGTGAAGGTCGAGATGACGCGGCGATTTCATCAGGGTCTGCAATTCCAAGTCAACTACACAATGGGTAAGGCTTTGACCGACTACGATGGCGGTCAAAACCAGACTCTTGGTTACCGGGATAATGAGAATCGAGGTTTGGACAAGGATTTCTCCTGGTTTGATTCGACTCATGTTATCAACGGCAACTTCATCTGGGAGGTGCCCGTCGGGCGGGGACGGCGTTTGCTCAACGACAGCCCTGCGGCTGTGAACGGATTCCTGGGAGGTTGGCAACTGAATGGAATCGTCTCCTACGCTTCGGGATGGCCTTTTACCATTCACAGTGGACGTTTGAACTTGCACACGAGGCGTTTTAGTACGGCCGATTATTGCTGTGACTTCGGCATTGCCAAGGTGACCACGGGAGATCAGATCCGCATCATCAGCGAGGCAGACGCCCAGCTCTTTAGCAATCCAGCCGCCGGCAGTCCGGGACAACTCGCTTGGCGCCGCTTTCGAAGCGACGATCTATTCACACTGGACCTAAGTCTGTTCAAGTCATTTTCTTTGCCTTTTCTCGGCGAAGCAGGGGAGCTGCAATTCCGCTTTGAGGCTTTCAACTTGATCAACAATGTGAACTTCAACGTGTGTCCGGCAGATCAGTTTGCCGGAGTCTGCTTACAGAACATCAATTCCGGCAACTTCGGTGTGATAGATTCAGCACGTGACGCCCGAGTCTTGCAGGGCGGCATCAAGGTGATCTTCTGATTGTGGACTCGGTGCGCACATGAAATCTACCCTGACTCTTCACTGTACTCGGCTCCTTTTTCTGTGTTGTCTTTTGGCTTTGCCCGGCTTCCCAGCCGATTCCCAGGAGCGTTCGGGAGACGCTCCGAAAGAGAAGAACAAGGAAACTTCCGAACGGGAGTGGTTGCAGGATTACCATGATGAGTGGCTCGAGCAGGATGTCGTATACATCATCACGGAAGAAGAGCGGGCGGTTTTTCTTGCGCTCACCACAGACGAAGAACGAGATCATTTCATTGAGCAGTTCTGGCGACGGCGCGACCACGATCCCCGCAGTTCGATCAATGAAACCAAAGAAGAACACTACCGGAGAATCCAGTACGCCAATGATCGCTTTGCTGCGGGAATTCCGGGCTGGAAGACCGACCGGGGCCGCATCTACATCATGTTTGGTCCGCCGGATCGGATCGAATCCTACCCCACGGGTGGCTCCTACGACCGCAAACCCCACGAAGGGGGTGGGCGGACTTCGGTCTACCCCTTCGAAAGGTGGGAGTACCGCTATATCGAAGGGGTCGGGGAAGATGTCGAGCTGGAATTCGTCGACCAGAGCGGGGGAAATCTCTATCGGCTCTCGATGGATCCGCAGGACAAAGACGAGCTCTTGATGGTGCCCGGAATGGGACTGAACGACGCGGAAGTGATGTGGGGCCGCAAGTCCCCCTTTCGAGTCAACCGGATCCGGGAATCCGGGCTGGCCGACAAGCAGGGCATCTACTTCGAAAGAGCCAAGGACCAACCCTTCCAAAAAGCGGAGTTGCTGATGAAGCTGAGCAAAGCTCCGATGATTCGGTTTGATGATCTCAAGGCGCTGGTCCGGACGCGAATTCGATACGAGCAGTTTCCCTTCAAAGTCGCCTCTCACTACTTCCGGATCGATCCGGAAACCTATCTGGTTTCGGTCACGATCCTCTTAGACAATCGGGAGTTATCTTTCCAGCAAGGGCACGGCTTCCGACAGAGTCGAGTGCAAGTCTACGGTCTGGTTTCGACGATCACCCGGCGCGTCGTCTTCGAGTTCGACGAAGAGATTGCCGCGGACTACCGACCCGAACAAATCGAGGGCGGGTGGACCCGGCATGGAGCCCATCAAAGAAAATTCATCCTGCCGCCGGTCCGGTACAAGCTGGACCTCATCGTCAAGGACACAGTCAGTGGCAGGATGGGTACGGTGGCAATCCCGATTCGCGTTCCGTCTCGGGCCCAGCAGCAGTTGAGCACCAGCTCTCTCGTCCTCACCAAAGAGATTCAGCCCTCTGAGGCCGGAATCAGCGAAGCGTTCGTTGTCGGGCGATACAAGATCACGCCGCAGGTAGACCCCGTTTTCCACGCAGACGATTATCTGGGTTTCTATTTCGAGACTTACGGTTTCGAGATAGATCAGTCCGCGCGGGAACCGAATCTGGAGATCAAGTACGCTCACACTCCGCGTGGACGTCCTCCCCGTTCCTTCAAGTCAGTGACCGGGGGCATCGGATTCTTGCGTGATCGGGTTTACGTGGCCCGGATGGTTCAGCTCCACAGCTTGGAAGAAGGCGAGTACGAGCTCGTTTGCTCCATTTCCGACACTTTGAGTGGTCAGTCAGTCACCCAGCGCGCGCCGTTCAAGGTGCAGTAACCCCCACTGCCACATGTTTTCCGCCCGATAGACGCGATCCTCTGATATCCTACGCCGAGCATTGAACCCACCAAATCCACGGAGCCGCCATGGCTCTTGCAGACGAGACACGGCTCGGTCCTTGCGAGATCCTCTCCCCTATCGGGGCAGGAGGTGTGCGGGAAGTGTATCGTGTCAAGGACACCCGTCTGGACCGCACGGTAACTCGGGACGTGCGTCCTTTTGCTGATAGGGTGAGAGGAAATTTTGAAGTACGAGATTGACAGGTATCCGGGAAGCGGCAGTATCTATGCCGGGATCGTGTTTCTATTGGGTTTGTGGTCGTGTGGCGCCCCCGGGACGGCCGATGACCCCCTGACCCCGGAATTGCGTGCTCGCGTGGTGCAACTCAAACAGGAGGCTGCCACCTCGCCCACCAATGTTGAGAACCTGCAGGCCCGGACGGACGTCGTTTGGGACTGGGCCAACGCCTATTCGTTCACGGGAGGACCCATTCCCGTCGAGCTGCCCCTGGACGTGGTCTCCATCCGGATGTCCGCGACCGATGGGTTTGAACCTGCTGCGAAGTGGCTGCAGCAGGTTGACTACTACATTGAGGAGTTGACCCTCAAGGATGAGCGTCCCGATGCGATCGGTGCGCTGCAGGTGACCTCTGCCGCGCCCCTGGTTGTAGGCAAATGGGCCACCGTTGAGCAAACCTATACGCTTGGCTCCAGGCCGATGCAGCCCGGCGGCGGATTCATGGTAGCCAAACAGCTCTCCCTGGGTCCGGATCCTCTTCAGAATGAGGATCCGGCCGCCGACTGGTATGTCTCGATCCGCTCCTCGAATCCACAGGCGCAATTCCAGCGCTTTACTCGCGCCCTGCCCGGCATGCACGGGGGCCGCTCCAAGAACGAAACTCCCACCTTTATTCTGGAAGGCCCTTCGCTGCAGCCGGGAGAGACCGTGACGGTCACTTACGGAGACACCTCGGGTGGGTCTCCAGGGTTCCGGGTCCAGCCTGCAACCACCGACGAGCTTCTGTTTACCCTCTATATCGACCTCGGCGGGAACGGCAATTTCCTCACTCCTGTATGGCCAAGTCTGCCCGTGCTTGGAGCCGAAGTCCACTCCGTTCACGGGTTTGTCCCTTCCATTGTCGGAGTCGGCGAACCCTTCGAGGTTTCGGTACGCAGCGAGGATTTCTATCTAAACCGGGCGGGCGGGTCTATTCCCGCGTACGAGGTGTTTCTGAACGACGAGCCTTTCCGGGAGATTCCGGCCGGCGACGAGGCAATCCATGTACTGAAGGGAATTGCCCTCGATGCGCCGGGTGTGTACCGCTTCCGCTTTGAGTCGGCGGATGGGAGCATCCAGGGTTCGAGCGATCCTATCTGGGTTCGGAAGGAGATAGAGACTCGGGTGTACTGGGGCGAGACTCATGGTCACACCGGGTTTGCCGAAGGACAGGGCTCGGCTGAAGAGTTCTTTCGCTTCGGGCTGGAAGACTCGCGCCTGGACTTTGTCTGTCTATCCGAACATGACATCTGGCTGGATGACTTCGAGTGGCAGGCTCTCAAGGACCTGGTCGTCAAGTATCATCAACCGGGAAAGTTCATCCCTTATCTTGGATACGAATGGACTCTGGAGATCGACCGCGGCGGTCACCACAACGTGCTGTTTCGAACTCCGGACGGAAGGGAAATGGTCGCTGCCCAGGACGCCAACCGGCTTCCGTTGGTCTACGCCGGCCTGCATCAGGCCAACGATCCCGAGGATGTGCTCATTATTCCGCACGCCCACCAGTCCGGCAACTGGGCACAAAGCGATCCGGAGCTGGAGAAACTGGTTGAGATCTATTCCCAGCACGGCAGTTTCGAGTGGTTTGGAAACATGTATCTGCAGCGCGGCCATGAGGTCGGTTTCATTGCCGCTTCAGACACGCATCAAGCCAAGCCGGGCTACAACAATCCCATGTTCCATCCCTCCCCGAATGGCCAGTTCTCCGGTCTGGCGGCCATCCTGGCGCCCACCAAGACCAACGACGCGATCTTCGATGCCATGCGCAGTCTGTCCGCCTATGCCACTTCCGGCCAGCGGATCATTCTGGACGCCAATCTCAACGGTGCCCGGATGGGCACGCGCCAGGCCTACACCCGGGAACGAGTGCTGGAGTGCCGGGCGATGGGTACCGCACCCATCGATCAGATCGAAGTCATCAAGAATGGGGAGGTCGTGTACGGTCAGGATTTCCTTTCCAGGCCCCTTACATCTCAGATGTGGGTTCAGGTGGCGTTCGAATCCTCCTCAGACGTTTTCGGGGAAGAGCCGGACAACCCGAGACCCGTTCGCCAGTGGATCGGAGCCCTCGAGGTCAGCGGTGCGCGGATCCGCTCCGTCCGGACCCCGGGGTTCGACAATCGTCACTTTGAATTCGCCTCCATCGACCGGGACAACCCCAATCGGATCCGGTTTCATGCCGAAACCCGAGGCCGCCGGGACGTGATGCTCGTCGAGCTGGACGGAGCCCGGAGAAGCACCGTGTTCCGGTTCCAAACCGAAGCGCACCGGGAGCTGAAGTACTCACGTCCCGTGAAGCGCCAGCCGTCTCAAATCCCCGCTGCCGATGTGCGCCTCCGGCTCGGGGATCTGCGCGGCAGCCGGATCTCTCACGAGTTTCAGGTGGGCGAACACGTTGACGCCATCCGCCTTCAGACCGTGGATCCCGCCGGGCCCCTGGACCAGACGTTCCAGTTCACCGATTTGGAATCTCCCGGCCAGGGAGACTATTACTATGTCCGTGTAACCCAGCTGGATGGCGGCCAGGCCTGGTCCAGCCCCTTCTGGGTGGGCAAGAAAGCGGAGAACAGTCAACACACAGAGAGGTGAACACATTTTCTGACACTTGCGAGCTACCGCCTTGGGAATAAGGCACTATCTGGTCACAGTGAAGTTCATCAGTGGCACCGCAAGCCCAGATTAGCGGACCCACCGAAGACGGAAAGGGTTAACGGCAGGCTTGGAAACTAAGCTTAACAAAAGGGGTGCGTCCCCTTTTTTAGAGGGCGTTGGCTGCCTCTCGGATGAAAGCCGCTGTCAAGGGGGCGGCGTATTTCTCTTTGAGCTCGTTGGCGATTTCCTTCAGGGTCTGCGGGCTCGAGCGGCCCGGGCGGAGGGCATCGTAGACTTGGAGAATTTTGTTATCAGGTATGTTGACGAGTTCGGCGGAGCGGCGCAGGTTGGCGGCGAGCTGATGGAAGCCGGCTTGCTGGGCGACGTTTGCCTGTTCCTTCAGCGTGTCTGGATGGATGCCCAGGTCGGTCGGGCTTATTTTGTTTTCGCGTAACGCCTCCATGGACAGGGAGTCCACCGGCTTCCCGCTGGGTAGTTTGAGCTCATTTCTGGAGTGCTTGTAGAAGGGATACTTCATGTCCCGGCCGCCATTTCTACCTCCACGGGCTCGGCATTTTCAATAACTGCATCGACTTCGCGCCGGTGGAAGAGCGCGGTGCGAACAATGTGTTTTAGACGGGCCATGTTGTCGATGCGCACGGCAATGGGCTCCACCTCGAGGCCGCGTACATGTCGTGCGGCGTTGCGGCCGAGCGCGCAATAGGATTCCAGGGTCAAGTTGGGGGCCTGGCTGAGAAGCTCGAGATTGTCGAGGGGGTTCAGGGCCTTGTGGTGCAATACCGCGGTTCCGCGCGACTGAATTCCAATGGCGATGCCGGAACCGGACAGCTGTGCGCCTCGATGGCCTATGAAGGCGCAATCTGCGGTGTGAAGTATGCGCACCATTCGCGCCCGGATCCCCTCCTCCTCGATGCCACCTAGAATATTGTCGAGCACATCACGGTGCGAGAATCCAGCCAGGGTTTCGCCAATGGTTTTACCGAATGCCGGGGAGAGAGCCACCACCACTTCGGGTTGATCTCCCGTGCTGGCAGGTCCCACGTCGCCGAGGATGGGCTCGGTGTCTCTCGACTTGCCCACGCCATGTGGATCGATGGCATGTGGAAGCGATGCCAGCTTCTGCCAGCGCTCACCTTCCAGCCGGTAGCCAGTCCCGGGTCCCGAGTATTCATTCACATCGTTGATGGCGCTCAGTGCCACCAGGTCTCCATCCTCGACTTCCAGGATGCCCGATGGCTGCAGATAATCTCCGGCGGCGCGTTGGCGCAAGAAGGCCATGAGAGATGTGGCCACATCCGAAAAGCCCCTGGAATCGAGTGCGCGAATGGTCTCCAGGACCGAAGCGCCCGAGCTAAAAAACTTGTCGGCCGCCGCCAAATCCGCCGCCTTGCTTCTATCCGGAAGGTCTGTGCTGTCGTAAGCATTGACGGCAGCATCGATCTCCGCGTCGCTGATGAGTGGAAACCCCAGCTCCTCGTACACGGCCTGCATGGCAAGCGCGCCGCGCCTGCGAACCTCTCGAAGCTCTTCCTCCGGCACCGGAGTGATGCCCGCATCGATCTGAAAATCCCGCTGCAGCACAGTCCAGTCATCGAGGTCGTCGGAGTCGAAGTTGCCGCCACCGAAGAGATTGTCGGCACGCGGCATGACGCTGTAACCAGATGTGATGAAGTCCGTGCCCGGCAGAAACTGCATCATCAGCTTGGCGCTCTTTCGAATATCGGAGTGAGAGGCCATGGCATCGTTACCGCTGGCGACTTCGAGTCCTAGGCTGGCGGCCATGAGGTTCTCCGCCAGGACGCCGCGGCTGCCTCCCGGAAGTGACAGCGGAAGAGCAATGCAGCTGATGGCGCCATTCTGAACACCCTGGCTGCCGCCACCCTTGACCAGGAGAAGACAGCGAGCTTCCAGGTAGAGCATGGAATGACCATCGGCATAGCCCATGAGCAGCTCAGAGCCACTTCCCGATGTGAAGCGCACCTTGATGCCTCTCGAGGCATAGGCGGAGGCGAGGAAGGCCTTCGACCAGGGCGTGTCATCCCCATCGCGAAATGCATGCGAGCTACCGTAGACGGAGAGGGTCTCGGCGTAGCTCACCAGCCCCTTCATGGCCAGGCGAAGATTGACGCCCTCCTCGACCGCGGCCTGCGTCAACACGCCGGGCTGTCCTACCTGAGCACCGACGAGTATGGCCATTGCATTTAGAGATGCAAAGGGCGCCACGCCCACTGTGGTTTCAATTTCTGCGAAGCCGCGCCGTGCGGCCTCGGCCGCGTCAGCGGCAAGAAGCGCGGGATGTTCGCGGCGGTTGGTGACGTGCGCCTGGTTTGCGGGCCGACGTCGAAGCCGCATCTTCCTGAGAGCCAGCATCATCTCGAGCACATCGAGTTGCCAGATCACCTCGACAAGTCGCGCGGGGGTGAGGCCTCCGAAGAGACGTCGTACCTCCCCGGCGGCCATCGATGGATCGAAGAGCTTCCTCGCCATCTCGAGTGGAGAGCATGCCATGGCCTCCTCGGCCACATCGATATCAATGGCATTCTGGGCGATGAAACGATCGATGGAATCAAAGGTATCCTCACCCCGACCGTCGATTTCGACGACCCTGCCGTTCTCGATCTTCAAAGACGGAGTGGGATCTGCCGGCCCGCCCGCAAGCACGAATCCGGCATCGGGCCATTCGTGAATACAACTATCGAAGCGAACGGGGCGCGAGGCGCGCTTTTGGCTACGCTTGTTGCCGTCTGTGGGGTTTCCCGTATCTTGTGACATTCCTCAGCCCTGATTATCACATGGCCTGGAATTAAAAAAAAGGGGGCAACGAGACCCCCAAGCCATCCGAGAATACGGATTGGGCGCAATCCTCGCAAACTTCCACAGGTCTTTGAGGTAACCCGGGAGAAGAAGGTCGGCCGCGGCATCGATGATTACGAACGCCGATCAGCGGGCGGGTGCCTGGCTTCGAGTACCGGTTCGAACCGGATGCGCTGGCGACTCAGGTGGTCCTGTCCATGCCGGACGTGATGGTGGATACGAGCGCGCGGCGCGACTGGGGCTGGGCGCCCGCCGACAACATGCTGAGCACGCTGTCCGCCACTTGAGCCCCGTCGTATGTGGAAATCGAGGCACTCATATGATCCCGGGAATCGATTTGCCGTGCATGTCGGTGAGACGCATGGGGCGACCATTGAAGAAGTAGGTCGATCGTGTGTGATCCCTTGTTTTTCCTCATCTGCCATCGATGGCAGCCCTCGTGTCAAGAGGGGGGCATCTATATCTTCTATCCTCTGATCCCGAGTTGATAGCGTTTCTTTGGGAAACAAGCGAGTGGCTTGCAAACGAGGACTGATAAAAGTATGCGCCGAATAGAGCAGATCCATTCTTGCGGATCGTTGGGCTTCCGTCCACGCGGTTCCCGGCAAAATCTGCCGCAATAGGCCTGTTGCGCAATGCTTCGCTAGGAGCAACAGCAGCATCGCCCTCAGTGCGGCGGTACCAGCGAAATCATCGACGCGTAGTTGTTCGCGAGGAGACCGGCATCCACCCGGTCGAATTTGACGTTGGACAGCGCATGCATATCAACGGGCTGATTTCCCGCAAACAGCGTCATCAGGTCTACTCTGAACGCGAGTCCCTCCGGCGACCACACCTGTGCGGGTTCCGGCAGGTCGAACTGCAGCCTCCTGCGGTTCTCGCTGAAGCCAACGTGATATACGAGGGGACGAAGCTCGCCACCGACCAACAGGGATCCTTCAAACAAGACGAACTTGTAGCCGACTTCCCAACTCCAGGCCATGCGGCCGTTCGGGTCCAGATCGCCGGCCGGTGTGATCGATGCGTTTGCCTTCTGGTCAAGGCCGATGGACAGGATCACTCTGGAGTAAACATCGCGAGGCACCGCCTCGATCAGGATCTCGTATGTGTGCGACTCGTTGTCGAAGCGTGCGAGGTGATAGCTGTCCGGCACGCTGTAAGTCCCTGCAGCACCGACCAATTGGATATTGCTCAGATACATCAAGAAATCACGCACGCTGAATACGCCCCTGCCGCCCGGGTTGGCATACAAGGGCTCGTTGAACACCAGTGCCTTGTCCTCTACCACCGCGGTGAAGCGCAAGTTGATCGTCGCCGGTTGCAGAGACCGATAAATGAACACGGCGATCGCCAGTCCGAGGGCGATCGCCACCCCCAGCACTATTGTCAGTTTTCTAGTCATTCGGCGCACCGGGCTGCATGAACGGGTTCGAAAACTGCTCCGAACCAATGAAGTGCTCGTCCGTCAGCGTATGCAGGAATGCGATGATGGCGCGCTTCTCGTCCTCGGTCAGGTGCAGGCTGGCTTCGGTCGCGAGATCGTGTGCCTGCCGATTGTCCGCCTCCAAGATCAGGGGGCTAAGGGTGCTGCTGACGTTTATGCCTTGGTTGTAGTGATCCACCACCTGTTCAAGCGTCGTGAATCTTCCGTCATGCATATAGGGCGCCGTCAATGCGATATTTCTCAGCGTGGGGACCTTGAATTTGCCTCTGTCACTGGTTTCGCCGGTCACTACCTGCAGGCCTGGTTGCATGTTCGCCTCCCCATCCAGTCCGTTGTTGGAGAATCCATCATAGAGTGTATTAAATCCGCTGGTGAGGAACTGGCTGTGGCAGTCGATGCAATTCGCGCCACGCAGGCTGGCCTTGACATCGGGGTGCGCCATGAACAGTTTTCTGCCTCTCTCCTCGTCGGCGCTCAACTTGATTTCGCCACGCAGGAACCTATCGTACTTGGAATCGGCGGAGACCAGTGTGCGCTCGAAACTGGCGATGGCTTTCGCGATATTCTCCCGCGAAATCCGTCCATAGGCCCGTCCGAACAAGGCTGGATAAGCATCGTCTGCCGACAGTTCCTCGAGCAGTTCATCAATACCCTGGTTCATTTCATCCGGATTCTGTATCGGAATCAGCGCCTGCTCTTCGAGGGAACCCGCCCGGCCGTTCCAGAAAAAGTGCTGAGGTCCCCAGATCAGATTTGCAAGACTCATGCTGTTGAATGCGAGGGGCTTTCCCGAGACGCCGACCGCACGCGCCTTACCGTCGGTGAATGCCAGGTGCTGCATATGACAGGTCGAGCAGGATACCGAGTTGTTACCTGAAAGCCGGGGATCATAGAACAGCATCCGGCCGAGCTGGACACCCTCTTCGGTGAGGGGATTGTCCTCCGGTGCCCGGAAATGCCCGTAGACGAAGGGTGCTGCAAAGTTCCGGATCGGCGTCGGATCCGGAGTGGGGTCCAGAAGCAACCAGTACGCCGCCCCAATCATTACCGCGCCAGTGAGCAGATAGATGCCAAGTGGCCTGATCATGGAGCCACAACCGCGCGCGCAAGCTGCGCGGGCCAATGCCAGTTTACTGAAGCACCCCGTTTACCGCAGCCCGGGGCCGATGCGTGCCTCCAGCATCAATGGTGGTGCACGAATCCGGATCCGAACAACCCGTCGATATTTTCGATCCCTTTGCTGTAACGCGTCTTGAAGTCGATGGACGCCAGTCGCTCACCCGTCCCCAGGTCATGAACGGTGACCGTGTGCGCATTGACCTTGGCGATGAAATCGATATCCGTTGGGTCATTGTCCGCGGCATTTCCCAGATTGAGCAGGTTATTCTGCACCGCAATCACTTTCCGCCCCGATCGTGTGGGATAGAAAATCATGTGATGCGATCCGGCGTCGGCCACAATATCCGGGCCCGATGACACCAGATCCGGCAGCCTCGACAACTCATACCGCTTGACTACGCCGGGCAGTGAGTGGCTCACAAACAATTCGGTTTCATTGCCGTAGAACTCGAGCGGCACGCCGGTGCCGTTTGTAGCGCCGTCATAGAGCTTTTCGGGCGTGCCGAAGGATTTGTCCGCTTGATTGAAGGGGATCCTCCAGGTTTCAAAGCCGAACATCGTGTTCACCAGCACCGCAGGGGTCACATCCTGCACAATGTCCGGCCGCACGAACAAAACCTCGACCGGGGATGAAGGAAATCCGACCGGCTTGGCATCCTCGACGACAATGTTCTGGATGGGCGTGAACGTGTTCAGGTCAATGACCGTGATGTTGTCGCCCACGCCGGTTGCCAGGTCGGGGTGAATGGTGGATGCGACCACCATCCGGTCACCGAAGGCGGAGATACCATGGGGGTACGTTAGGAAAGGCTGGCCCTCGGCCACCTGACTCTTGCGTGCCTCGATGATCTTCACAACCTCGTTGCTCTGCGGGTCGAACACACCGACCGACCCACAGTCGCTCTGCTCCACGCCGGTGCCGCCCATGAACGTGACGAACATGTACTCGGTACCATTGACCGTGTGCCACATGATGTCTTCACCAACCTGCTGCCCATAGGTGTCCAGGCAAGTGACCCCATCGATCTGAGCCGCACCGGAGGCGTTACGGGAGAGGCTGATTTCAGCGAGACTGCATTTGGGATCCAGACCCGTGGCATACAGGCGACCGGTTGGACTGTAGTACACGTGATGCAGCGGGAGCTGCATATCGGGAATTTCGAACTCGTCTAGAATGGCCCCGAAATTTTCCGCTTCCGGGTCCATCTCGACGATGCCAACACTGTGCTGCGTGCCCAGGGTCGGCAGGCCTCTGAGCAAGACGACGGCCTGGGCCTTCTCGCCGACCTGGTCAGCCGGCGGGGCCTTTGTTTCAGGTTCCTTCGAACACCCTGACAGACCCGCCGCAACTGCGGCACACAGCATGAATCGCGTCATGATATGTCGCATAAAATTCTCCCCTGGATTTGCGCTCTGAGCGTGAAGTACAGGATTCGTCGTGCAAAAGAATGCCTCAGTTGCGCGCGAGATGCAAGCCGGTTCGGCTGACGGGTAACGTCAAGCTACTTGTGTAAAAATGTCGAGGGTGCGCGTTGGTCGTTGTTCCTTCCAATCGAGATTGAATCGATGGAAGATCGAGTAATTGATTCTGTCGACACTCTGAACGTTAACAAAGCAAACCTCGGACGTGTTCTCCGTCGAACTTCAACGAAACAGCGTTCGATAACATTGGTGGTTCGCAGCTTCCTCCACAGAGGCCGCGGGAAGCTGTAAAAGGCCAGCCTGGATTGCGGAATCCTGGCGCGCGGCCATCTGCGCGTTCACTGCGACGCCTGCGGGAAGGACCGGCGGTTACCGTTTTAATGCAAAGGCCGCGGCTTTCGAGCGTCCTGTGGCGGGCGCCTGGTTGGCCCACATGGCCGCCCATCTGGTGGATCGCGTCTTTCCTTCAGTCCCCGATACTGGACTGCCTCGGTCTCCCGTCCAGGTCGCCTCCTACAGCGGGCGCAGCCAGATTGTCAGTAACACGAAATTTGCCCTCCGGATCAAGACATCCCCAGGTATAGGTAGAGGTGCTTGCCTTTGTCATAAGCATGGTCTGAGATAAAGTTCCCCCTCAAGTTGCCCGGAACCCACAAAAGAAGACATAATGCCTCCTATTCAGGGGAAGGTCCGTTGATCATAAGATTGACAACCCCATTGCAGATTACCGCCAATGGCCCAATTGAACGCAGGACTCTGAATCCTCAAAAGAATGGAGAGCACCCATGTCGATCTTCAAAACCGTACACGGCATTCAACGCACCAACAGCCTCTCGTTTGTCCTCGACGAGGATATGGCGGAGCGAGATTACATCGGCTGGCGAATGGAAAAGGCGGTATTGGACCCGGCGAACCCGCTAATCGAACCCAAGTATCCGTGGGACAGCGGTTGCGGCTTTGCCCACGGCACCTTTTTGGTCGATCCCATCGACGGCTTGTGGAAGGGGTGGTGGAGCTCAAACCCGGCCGGAGGAAAAGCCAGCATGAGCCGCTGCCGGCTCACCTATGCCGTCTCCGAAGACGGCGTGAACTGGACGCGCCCCGAGCTGGATCTCTGTCCGCGGCCCGATTACCCAAAGACCAACATCCTGTTCGACTTTGATTCCGGCGGCAGCACCTGGTACGCCTCGGTCATCGTGCATCCCGATGCCGAGCCCGATTTTCGGTACGAGATGTTTTGCATGCGCAATCCTCAGGGTCCCGGTGAACCAGGGGTGGCGTTCGTGCGAGGGATCCAGCCCATGCCCGGGGAAACCCACCACCCATTTGCCACCTATCGCTACTACGCGCCCGACGGAATACACTGGGAGGCACACGAAGGGCCACTCTTGGTTCCACAAACGGTCGGCATGAAAATGACCATGCCCTATACCGAGGCCTTTGGCGGCGCGGACTCGGCTTCCTTCTATTCGAACCGGAGCCTGGGCAAGAACGACAACGGCTACACTCTCTACCAGAAAGTCGGAGAGGTAATGCATCCCGGCGGCCTGGTACCCCACGATTGTTTTCCCTGGGGCCGACGGGTCATTGCCATGCGCACCAGTCCCGACGGCACGAACTGGTCGCACATCGAGGTGATCATTCAACCCGACTGGCGCGATCCCCACGATCAACAGTTCATGGAACTGGCTCCTCACAAGGTCCAGGGAGGGTTTCTCGGACTGTTGTGTTGCTATAACGTGCGCGAGCACACCATCGATTTTCAATTCGCGGGCAGTGCGGACGGACGGCTCTGGTCGCGTCCTTCCCGCCAGCCCACGCTGCCGGTGTCGCCGCTGGGTGACTACGGCGGGGGGATGATGTGGGCGACGCACGAGCTGATCGAGCACCAGGGTCGTCTCTATATGTACTTCGCGGGGACGGAGGGTTTACACGGCGACACCTCGTTCGGTTGCGGCCCCAATCTCAATAACTTTCACGGCGCCATCTGCCGCGCGAGCTGGGAGGTCGACCGGTACTGGGCGGTGGTCAGCGGGGTGGGAGGCGTCTACGAAGCCAGCTTCCGCACCCACGCGGCGCCCGCGGGCGGGAAGCGCCTGCTCCTGAACGCCGCCACGTCGACAGTGAGCGAGGGCGAGCTCAGCGTAGAGTTAACGGATCCCGAAGGAACGCCTATCCCCGGCTTCAGCCGCGCCGATTATCAGCCGTGGCACGGTAACAGCAAGAGGCAGCCCGCACGCTGGTCCGGCGGCGACACCTGTCCGCAAGGGTACGCCGCCGCCCGGTTTTTCCTCCGCCGCGCCAGGCTTTATGGTTACGCTTGGGATTAAGACTAGGAGGGCCAGGAATATCTGGAGCTCTTCTTCCTTACCGTTGTTGGGTGTGGCGGACATCAAGAGGAAATGCCTGGCCACGGTAGTCAGGCGCTGACCTGGCCGATCACGTTTTGTATGCTTGACCTCGCCGCCGAAGAAGGTGAAGGCTCTTGGGCCTAGGCAAGTGGCTGGATATGAGCGGCGAAGCGATTTTTGATACCCGGCCTTGGACTCTAATCGGTCCTGTCGCTTTGGACTCTGGCCGATCGGCCAGACCTATCGAAGGAGACCATCGCCTCTTTCCCGCGAACGATACGCTAACCTCGCAAGGAGTAATGGCCATGAAGATTGCAGCGCTGCTGACTCCGATCCTGCTGGTAGGCGTAGCGGCATTGGTGGCTGCGGAGACACCCCCCCCCAACATCGTCTTCATCATGGCTGACGACCTTGGCTGGGGCGATGTCGGCTACCACGCCAGCGAAATCGAGACGCCGAACATCGACCGGTTAGCGCGGCGCGGCACCAAACTGAGCCGTTACTACGCGTTTCCGATTTGCACCCCGACGCGGGCTGCGCTGCTGACGGGACGATCTCCGTTGCGAATGGGCATCACCTCGATTGGGGGAAGCCTGCCAACGGAAGAAGAGACACTCCCCGAAGTCCTACGCAAGGCTGGCTACGAAACTTTCATGGCTGGCAAGTGGCACCTCGGCTCTCGCCGCGTCGAGGGACTTCCACACGAAAGGGGTTCGATCACTTCTATGGTTTCGCCGGCGGAACGCTCGACTACTATACGCATCGAAGCAGACGCGGTAACCTGGACTGGCAGCGAAACGGGGTGACGGTGCGGGAGGAAGGCTATGTCACCGACCTTCTGGCGGACGAGACGATTCGTTGGATCAAGAGCCGCAAGAAACCATTTTTCGTCTACCTCGCGTTCAACGCGCCGCACACACCACTGCAGGCGCCAGAAGTTGCTATCGCGAAGTACAAATACATCAAGAACAGCAATCGCAGGATCTACGCCGCGATGGTCGACGTTATGGACCAAGCCATTGGGCGAGTGGTCCAGGCCGTCGACGACACCGGTTTCCGCGACAACACCTTGATCGTGTTCGTCAGCGATAACGGCGGAGCCATCCGCCGCGGCGGTGCGGACAACCAACCCTGGCGCGCGGGCAAGTCAAGCCTCTACGAGGGCGGCGTCCGGGTTCCCGGGCTGGTCTGCTGGCCCGGCAAGGTCCCGGCAGGCAAGACGCTGAACCAGCAGTTGAGTTGTCACGATTGGCTGCCCACGTTCATGTCCGTAGCCGGCCTGCAGCACAAGCCACGAAAATCACTGGACGGTGTGGACATGTGGCCTGCAATCACCAAGGGTCAGAAAATAGCGCGCACGGACCTGATCCTGTGCAACGGCGCCAACCGCTGCTTGTTCCGGGACAAGTGGAAGTTCGTGAGCAGCCGTGGGAGAACCGAACTCTTCGACATCGTGGCCGATCCCCGCGAGACCAAGGACCTGAGCAAGGAGCACTCCGAGACAACCGCTGAGTTGGAGGCTGCGCTCGCGATCTTCGAAGCCGGGATGCCGACTCCTAGCGGCCGTCGGAGGCGCAGGAACCAGTCATACTAGACCCAAAATAAGCGAGGTATGAGCTCGCTCGGAAAATCGTTTGCCTTTTCCGAATATCTCGTGGATTTCAGCTCCTTGTGCGTAACAGGGAAAGCAAAGAGAAACACAAGAGACAAACCTTCCATTGGTTGTCTGGATCACTTGATCTTGTTTGTCTCTGTTATGCCCTTCCTTTCGCCCGCCACTCTTGCTCCGCCGGGGGTACGGGCTCACCCGCCGGCGAGGCGCCTTCAAGTAAACCTGAGTTGCCTGATATAGTCGAACGTCGCCAAAAAGGTTTCGAGATGCTTGCTATAGGCCAATATCCTGTAAACGAGGCGACGACCGGTTCTTACAATCTGACAGGGTATTTGCACAAAGTTCACCAGGAAGCGTTTGAACTCCATCCTCAAGATATCACGACGTACTGTCGGCGCCTGCGTCACCAGGCCATACCAGGCCTTCAGATTCCACGCCAGCGATGCGATGACCATGTAGGCCCAGTTCGATACCAGACTGTCCGAAGGCATCCTCAAGGCGTTCACTCCACTCTTGAGCTGACCGATGACGTTTTCCTGGTTGCAGCGATCGTTGGCAAAAAGGACCACTTCTCCCATCGTCATCTCCCGATCGTTGGTGATGTAGAAGAAGTACCGGACCTCATCAAACAGCCGGTGCTCCCCCTTTTCGATCGTGAGGTTCTTCCGAACCACAACCATGCGATAGGTTTTCTTACAGTGTCCGGGACGATAGTCAAACTCGGCGACCTGCTCGCTCTGCAGGCGGATGTTCTTGAATTCTCTCTCCTTGATTACTTGTTCTTTGACGTTTTCCGGACGGCGCCGTTCTTCGCTCTTGACCTCATAACGAGGAGGCCGCTCGAGCGGTTTCCATTGTCTCTCCGGCAGGGCATCGGCCATCCCGACCAGGTTCGGCTTGGCGTCATAACCAAAGACAAAACCAACCCGCTCGTCCCAGCGATCGAAGTTTCTCGTCAGCGAGAAATCCGTGTCGCCCCGAAGCCAGACCTTCGTAAACACCGACGACACCAGATCGATTGCCCGGTCCATCCACTCGGCCGCTCCGTCGGAAGAGGGACGGTTGCCCGGCCGATTCATCAGATAGAGGACCTCATTCGTATTGGCCAAGGTCACGATCAACGGTGCGTAACCCCAGATCCCGTTGTAGGCAATGTCCATTCCTTCCTTGCATTCCCCCAAGGTTCCGGCGACGGTCCCGTCCACGTCGATGATGGCCTCCTTCCGGAAGGAAGCATCCTGCAACTTCCACACCTTGGTTCGGGTTTCATTGATGGTTTCCTGAAGTCCGAAGATCCAATCCTCATCGAAACGACGGAGGAAATCTCCAGCCGTCGTGGGATCCGGAATCCTCTCGGCTCCCAGTCCGTTCATGTAGGTCTCATCCTGGCGCAACCGCTCGATATCTTCGAGACAGGTTCCACCCGACAAGACGTTGTATGCGATGTTCAGTACATGATCGGATTCCCAGTAAGGAAAGTGGTACTTGAGCAAAACGATGTTTCTGTTGATATCTTTGTCCAATCCAAGCTTACACACGAGCTTGTGAATGGCTCCGATACCACCAGATCCGATGGCGCGCGTTCTCTCGGCGATCTCGTAGTAGGTGTTGGAGTCCTTGAACATAGGATCGGACCGGTCCTCAAACTGATTTCTTTCCAACCGGCGTGTAAGATTTTGCTTGTCTCGGAGGAGGATTCTGTGGTTTCTTTTATTCACCTGGAATGTGCTCCTTTCGGGATGTCTTGTAAGTATATCAAACGCATTTTATCCCGTAACGGCGCACGTTCCAGGGCTTTTCTTCCTCCTCATGCAAAAAATCACGCTGGACTAAGGCCTAGGCGGCCAGCATCCCCTGCAATCAGTGCGGTCATCAGGGGGTTGGCCGTGACGCACGGTGCCCCGGTGGTGTCGTCGAAACGGGACCCGAACCCACTGACCCGGTTGCAGTCCAAGTTCCGCTGCGCGGTTGTAAACGAATCCATGAAAGTTCCCCCCGTAACCGGATCCTGTGCATGGATATTGATCTCGTTGAAGTCTGCCAGCCGGCGCAGCTTCACTCCCCGGTTGCCGACATAGCGGATGTCCAGGGCCAGGTTGGGCATGATCTCGCGCTGGACGCTGAAGGACCATTCTTCATAATAGGGGGTGGCCAAGTTGTTGGCGTAGGTCCGGAAATCATTGGTGGGGCTATCGAGGATACTGCGCGAAGAGGGCAGAGAGAATTCAGGGGGAGGCGCCACCGGAAGCCCGGTCGATGCCACGTCCCTCAGGAACAGCGGGTTGTTGAGACATCTGTCGTCCGCCGGAATGCAAGTCTGGTCTACCCGAAGGCCCTCGTTGTCATCGAGATTGCCGTCGATGATGTTGAAGTGGTCCTGAATGTAGCTGACGCGGAATCCTGCGCGAATCGAGGTCTTGCCGTCACCCCAAGGATCCCAGGCAAAGCCGACAACGGGCCCAAAGTTATTGAGGTCGTCGTTCCATAGCGGGCGGCCATTGGAGGACGTTCCCGGAATAAAACGCGTCGCGCACGAGGTGATCAACTCGACCGCATTTTCCGCCGTCGCGTCGGTGGGCAGGCCCGTCAGGCCATTACAGGAGGAGCCGCCAAAGATTCCTGGATTGAAGAACCCTTGCCGACCGGATGGGCCAAAGACCGAATCGAATCCATCTTCCGCTACCAGCGCCAGCCGCTGCGTTTCGTAGGGGACAGTGGAATATTCCCAGCGCAAGCCCAGGTTCAGCGTCAAGTTGGGCCGTAACGCCCACGTATCATTGACAAAAGCGTCGAGCTCCCGATTCTGATACTTGCGTCTTTCCGGGGCTGCAGGCACGAATCCCGAGGTCAAATTGTTGACGTTATAGCGTATGGCCACCTCCGAGACGGCACCTACCAAGTTGTTCATTAAATCTGCGGCCGTCTCGTAATCGAAGGAATCGGTTGTTCCCCCAGATAGTACGCGCAGATCGTTTTCGCCGAATCCGGGCGGGAAATCGTTGTCATCCAGGTCTATCGAGGGGTGCACTCCACCAAAACTGTAGCCGTGGACCCAACGGTGTCTCCACTCGACGCCCGCCTGGATCAGGTGTTTGCCTTTGGCCCAGGAAAACGTATTGCGGACGTGATAGGTGTCGTTATCGCGGGCCGAGTCACCTCCACGCGGGCTGTAGGGGTTACGGATCGTGTTCAAATCCAGCGCGAAGGGCGTGTCGAAGGGCTGATTGATCAGGAAAGCGTTCTCACCGTGCACGAGTCCTCCGGCACGGAGCTCGTTGACAAAGGTCGGTCCGAGTTGTGATGAAAGCGTGGTGCTGAAACCGCGCGAGTGGGTAATGCGATCTCCAAGAGACTTCTGGCCAGGGTAGGGAGGCACCCGTCCGTTGATGAAATCGCCTTCGATCTCCCGATCGATGTAGTTGAAGGTTCCGTAGAACTGGTGTCTATCGCTGAGCCGGTGGTCCAAACGAAAGGCCGGCAGGTGTTCTCTTGTGATAACGGGAGCATTGAAGCGGAGACTCCCTGTGTTGAGTCCGTCGCCGAACTCGAAGCCATTGGGTAGCGGGATCAACCCAAACACTGGGCCTCCGATAAAGGGATCGATTGTCGCTGGGTTTGCCACATTGAAGCGCCCGTCGACACAGTCGCGGCCAAGAATGGATTCCACGGCTGTCCCGCAGTCCAGGAGGTTGGCACTCCTGATCAAGCCCGGATGTGCCGCCACGTTCTCCGGCGTCGTGCGCAGACCGTCCAGGTATCGAAAGAGGCCCTGCCGCGCCTCGGAGGTATACACGAGTCGGGTCACTGGAATGGCTCGGGACTCGTTTGTCTGCTGGTAGCCAAAGAAGAAAAAGGTCCTATCCTTGAAGATCGGGCCACCGGCGCTGCCGCCGAACTGATGCCGCAGCAGAGGAGGGCGTTCGATCTTGGGCGCTACGCTGTTGTTGAAGAACTCGTTGGCGTTGAAAACCGTATTGCGATGGAACCAGAACAGGGAACCGTGTACCTCGTTCGACCCGGAGCGAGTGACCGCAGTCATGTGGGCACCACCGCGGCTGAACTCGGCCGACGACAGGCCCGTTATCACACGAAACTCCTGAACATTTTCCGCAGACAGGGCGAGCATCGGTTGGTCGAGCATGATCAGGGAAGAGCGATTGAAGTTGTCCTGGGTGTCTACACCATCGAGTGTGATATTCAGGCTGTTGTGTCGTTGGCCGTGTATGAATAGCCTGCTTCCCCGCCCTTCAGAATCACGCTCGAAATGCACTCCCGCCTGCAGTAGAAGTAGGTGAGAGGCATTGCGTCCATTGAGGGGCAGTTCCCGTACTCGGCGATTGTCCACGACCGAGCTGATCTCCGGGCTGACAGTGTTGACAATGGCCTGAGTCTTTTCGGCCGTTACAGTGATGGTCTGGGATGACGTTCCAACCCGGAGGACGATTTTCAGATTTGCCACGCCGGCTACCTCGACCAGAACATCCTCGACCCGAGCCCGGTCGAAGCCGGCCATCGTTGCAATTAGGTCGTAAAAACCCAGCCTTGCTTTGGGAAAGGTAAATCTACCGCTGTCCGTCGTAACCGTTCGGTAGGTGAAGTTCGTGTCCCTGTGGGTGGCTGATACTTCAGCTCCCGGAATGACGCTCTGTTGTTGGTCCAGCACCAACCCGTCGATCCGCCCAGCGAGATCCTGGGCAGAAAGTGGTGCGACCAAGACAACGAGAACGCACGCCATAGCTAATCGAGGCATTCGACCGGACATGATCACTTCGTGTTTTCCGAGACACCTATTCTGACACAACCGGTTGCATCATCCATAGATTTCCGGTTACTTCCGCCATTGCCAGCACGAATTGATCCCGCGACAACGACAGCCCCACGAAGTTGGCCGGCAGGTTCACCATGGGAGCGCGGGTCGAGATTCTCGATGGATGGAAATGATGGATCTCGACCGGAGGACCCACAGCATGCTTGGAGACTCGATCCAGGGGCTGGGCCCAAAGGCAGCGGAACCCGTCCCGCTGGGATAAGAAGTAGATTCCATCGCCATCGGGCGACCAGCGAGGCTCAGTATCCAGTGAGGTGCCATCTGTTACTGCTATCCAGTCCTCAGGATCTGTTGGTTTTTCCGGATGGAAGGGTGCAACGTAGGTTTGTCGCGCATGGGGTGAGTTGTCGGTCTGGAACACCAGCCAGCGTTCGTCGGGAGAGAATGCGGCGGACCAGAGGCGATATCCGGCCACTGGGTGCCGGGTAACGCTTTTTCGTTGGTTCGTGCGCACGTCCAGCAAACCGATTCCATCGGGGAAACGCCCTCTTCCAAAAAGAAGGAGCTGACTGCTCGGCGACCACGCCCAAGGGTGGTGACAATCATCGCAAACCTTTTGCGGTACCCCGCCTCGGGTTGGGGTGATGTGGATGGCCGCCTTTCCATTTTCGTACGCACGATAGGCAACCCAAGATCCGTCCTGCGAAACTATCGGAACGCCGTCTGGCAGTGGAGTCATTGTAAGGGCTCTTTCCTCACCGCGCTCGAGGTCTTTGATCCAAACATCTGGATTGCCCGAACGAGTCGACACGAATACTATTTGGCTACCGTCTGCCGGGATAGTCGGAAAGAAATCAAGCGCTGCGTTGTTTGTGAGGCGCTGCGGTAGCCCACGGACTTCGAACTTCTTCGCGTCTAGTGGATAGCTCCAGATGTCGGCGTTCTCGCGAAGGCTCGAAAACACTATCAGCTCGGCCGTCGCCGAAGGAGAGGACTCGATTCCTCCTCCGCGTGTGATGCGCTCGGCGGGTCCTGTGACTCGCCAATTCTCGGGGGAAATACGAACCTGCCAGATGTTCACGCTGTTACCCAGGCGGTAGGTAACCAGGACTCGGTCTTGCTGCCACACCTCGGGGACGAGAATGGTCGACTGTCCGTGAGGTTCGAAAGCGGCGGCGACCCCTACTTTGATTGCCGGACCTCCTTCGACAGTTGCAATCCACCAGTCGTCAACGCCATCTTTTTTACCTACGAACAGAATCCTTTTCGCATCTGGGGACCATACGGGGTAGCTTGCAATTTCAAAATCGGGCTGAAAAGGTCTTGGGGAACCGCCGCTCGAGGGAACCAAAAATATTCTTGGTTCCGAGAATACCAGCGGCGATTCACCCGTCCAGAAGGCTATGTGTTTGCCGTCAGGCGAGAACTGAGGACGACGCCCTCGCGGTGCGAGCAGACGCTCATTGCCGCCAAGAGCTGGAATGAGGTAAATGCCGCCGCCTTCCCTCTCGGAACGAAAGGAGATCGTCATGCCATCAGGCGAGAAATGAGGCTCATGGTCATCCGTTTCATGATCCGTCAGCTGAATCGGGTTTCCGTTTGGAACTTGCTGGACCCAAATGTCCAGGCCCGTCTCGCCGGCTCGGTCCGATGCATAGGCGAGGAGGGTGCCGTCTTCGGAAAGCGTGGGGGCAGCGGCGAGTCCGGTATCAAAAGTGATCTGTGTCAGGCGGTACTCTTGTTGACCAGAGGGTTCGGGACGTTCCTGGATTCCACGTCGTTGAAGGACGAATTCCCATAGAACTAGAAGCACGAGAAAGAGCAGTGCGCCAGCGAGAAGGAACCGCATTTTAGCCGGAAAACGAGTTTGTTCCGGATAGACCTTCCCTGTCGACACCGTCGATTTCACAGAGGCAAGATCCCGTCCGAGTCGTTTCAAGTCAGCCATGATCTCACCGGCCGTCTGGAAACGAAGCTCTCTGTCCTTCTCCAGCGCTTTGTTGATGATGTGATCCAGCCCATCCGGCAATTCCGGATTTGTCCGCATCACTGACACCGGGGTTCGGTGCAGGATCTCGTCCGTCAGCGCGGCAAACGCTTCTCCTCGAAACGGTCGCGATCCGGTGGCCATCTCATACAGCACCACCCCCAGCGAAAACAGGTCCGTTCGTGCGTCCAGCTCCTTCCCCAACGCCTGTTCCGGCGACATGTAGGCCACCGTCCCTATTGCTATTCCCGGACTCGTCAAGCGTGCGTCCGGACCCGGACTCGTCGACATTGCAGATCCATACGATTCCGGAGCCTGCGTCAGCTTAGCCAGACCAAAATCCAAGACCTTAATCGTTCCAGAATGGGTTATAAAGATGTTGGCAGGTTTGATATCACGATGGATGATGCCCCTGGAGTGTGCTGCCACGAGTCCCTCCGCAATCTGGATCCCGAAATCCATGCATTCCTGCGTCGCAATCGGACCGTGCGCCAATCTCTGCATCAGGGTGTCGCCTTCCAAATACTGCATCGCTATGAAAGGCCGCCCCTCGTGTTCCCCGACGTCGTATACGGTACAGATATTCGGATGGTCCAGCGCGGCCGCCGTACGCGCCTCCAGCTGAAAGCGTTCAAGCGTCTCTGGGTTCTGGACCATCCCAGCTGTAAGAAATTTCAAGGCAACGGTCCGCCCCAAGCGCACGTCTCTCGCTCGGTAGACCACCCCCATTCCCCCCTCACCCAGCCTAGACACTATCTGGTATTGACCAACGTGCTCTGCACCGATTCCTTCCCCGGACCGCATTAGCCCTGCGGCAATATCGTCTGGTGGGGATTCGATAAAAGTCCCAACTCGCTCTGTTGCCGCCAGCAGTTCCTCGACTTCACGGCGCAAGCCTTCGTCTTCCCCGCATGCCCGCTGCAGGAAGGCTTCGCGCGCACTTTCTGGAAGCTGGAGTGTTGCGTGATAAATCCTGCCGATGTGTTCGTACCGTTCAGGTTCCATCGTTCTCGTGTTGGCTCAGCGTCTTGTAGAGCCAGGCCTTGGCCAGGCTCCAATCGCGCATCACTGTATCGGGCGAAACCTTCAATACTTCGGCCGTTTCCGCCACACTCAATCCGCCAAAGTACCTCAGCTCCACCACGCGGCCCTGTCGAGGCGCAAGCTTCGTCAGTTGTTCGAGAGCATCATCCAGCTGGACCAATTCCCTGGCTCGCGCCGTTGAAACGACGGCGGTTTCGTCCAGCGAGACCTGTCGCGCCTGCCCGCCTCGCTTTTCCGAGTGACGGGAGCGCGCGTAATCGACCAATATGTGACGCATAGCCTTCGCGGTCACGCCGAAGAAATGGCTGCGGTTTTCACCGGGTTTTTCTCGCTGACCTACCAATCGTAGGTACGCTTCGTGGATCAACGCCGTGGTTCGGAGCGTATGCCCAGGATCCTGTTGCCTCATGTATCGCTTCGCCATGCGATGCAGCTCGTCGTAAACGATCGGCAATAGCCTATCAAATGCACTCTGATCCCCATCTTTCCATTGCTGGAGTAACCGGGTCACTAAGTGTGATGGGACCATTGGATTCCGGCCGAGCAAGAATTTTCAGTGATGACGCAGATTATAGCACCTTGCCAAGGCACTGACGGGTTGAGATGTCTCCTAGCAAGGGCGGTAAAAAAAAGATCCACCACCATGCCAGTTTTTCCCTCCGAATTCCGTTTCTAGGTTTGGAAGCCAAAAAGGTGGCTCCTGAACAACGGTTGCCAGGCCGGCATGAGTAGTGGCTGCCGGTCGGGCTTTTGAGGGAGGTCAAAAAAATGAAGAAGACGCTGGCAATGGCACTGTTACTGATGTTCTGTGTTTCTCCGGTCACGGCAACGAGCCGAGTCAACCCGACATCCCGGTTGATCGCCTTACTGGTAGGGCAAGGCTGGGGGTGGCCCTTTCAATCAGAGTTCGAGTACGAGCTGGTGTTTGCCCACTTCGGCAATGGGGACGGACTGTCCAGTGAGGTTGTGTTGTACGGTCCCGACCAAGAAGTGGAGGTGCAAGCCCGTGTCGTTGTGACGGATGATGCGGGGCAACCCATGACCGTGGAGTTGACAGACGGATCTCTATCAGGACAGTCAGACATCACGATTCCCGCCTCCGGTTTGTACCGGATACAGACGACCGGCTTTGGCCCCCTCACTCAGGGGTCAGTCCGAGTACTATCGGATCAGCCTCTCAAGGGCGTCATTCTCTTCGGTGGCCAGTATGGTCTGGCGGGGGTTGCTCCGAGCGCCCCAATGCGGCATGGTTTCGCGACCCCAGTGGACGAGGATTCCGGCTTGCAGATCTATACAGGCATTGCCGTCGTCAACCTGGAAGACAATGACATTGAGCTGGAGCTCAGCCTATACGACTCCAGCGGAAACTTGCGAGATACCGCACGGCTCGAGATGCCAGCAAGGGGCCATTTAGCCAGGCTCCTGAATCAATTCGAATGGTCTGGGACAATGGACCTTGCTCGTGTCGAAGGAATACTGGAGGTGTACTCTGCGGGAAAGATCGCGGCAACGGCGCTCCAGATCCGGCCGGGACAGTATGCGAGTCTTCCCGTGGCTGCGCTTTCAGATGGCCGTCCGCCCTCCGAGGAAAGCATCTGCGAGGGAACTTGGGCTGGTACCTACGATGATGGCCAAGATTCTCGGGTTACATTTCGAGTCGTGGACCAAACGACGATCGAATCGGTTCGCGTCAGCTTCATTGGATGCAACGGTCAGCCTGCCCAAGCAACGGCTGAGATGGGCACAATCCGCCCGGATCGATCGTTCTCGATATCCCTCACTGGTCCCGACATCATTGGGAGCTTCAAGGGCACATTCTCTCAGGATGGTAAGTCTATAGACCTGCGCAAAGTCGACGTTTCGTCTGCCGGCGTCTTTCTCCTCAAGCGGTGTGGGGGTGGAAACTTCTCCTGGCGAGCGCAGCCCAATGAGCCATGTAATTGAAATCTAGATTCACGAGATCTAGACACGCTCTTTCCTTCAAGAGTATCAGGAATGCGGAGGTTGACCCCTCCGTATTCCTTTGGGTCGTCGAGCTCCTGATAGTTTAACTGCACAACTCGATCTCTTCGTCGGCGGACTCATAGGTGTTTGACTCCAGCAAACACAAAGCATCAACAGAAAAGCTGCTGCACCCAAGACACCATAGGTCGGAGATCCATTTCCCTTGGTAGCAGGGCCGTCCGAAAAAAATTCATTTTCGAAGGGGGGTTTTTCAATTCGGAGCGACAAGAGATAGGTCAAGAGATAGATGGTGCGAAGGGACCTTGTTGGGAATCGTTTTCCTGAACAGGAGCTATTTCTATCAATCTTAGTTTGTTTCTTATGAGTGTGAGAGAGGAGTCTGCCGTGAGGAGGAATGCTGCTTCAAGTGTTTTATTTTTGGTGAGTCTGTCTGTGGGATTGTTGCAAGTCTTGCCGAGCCAGGCCATCGCGCAGGTTCGTAGGATCATCCAACCCAAGATAATTACCGAACCCGGTGCCTATTTCCTGGAGCGTGGCTTCCGGCTCTCGTCCGCGGATGCCGCCATTGAAATACGATCTGACAATGTGAGCCTGGACCTCAACGGGCAGACCCTCAGTGGACCTGGAAACAAGGAAGGGGTCGGTATCACCGTTCAGGGTGCGACTGGAGTTCGACTTTACAACGGCAGACTTGATGGATTTGGTATCGGGGTCGAGGTCACGGACTCCAACAATGTAGCGATTCATGATCTGCAAATCATTGGCGAGGACCTGGGCGGGCCGCCACCTGCAATAGAGATAGGCGTCTTGATAGTGAACTCTCGTGCCGTGGTGGTCAAAGAGAACGTAATTTCCAAGACCTTTCTGGGAATCTTTGTCCGGGGCGGGGGCAGTGGAGGCAACAGAATAGCGCATAATACGTTGTCCGGCGGAGAAAATGGTGGTCTGGCTATCTGTTACAACCCATCCCCGTCGGGAGCTGATGATGGACCGAGTGGAGATCTGGTTTACGGCAATCTGTTATCGAGATTTGGAACTGGTATTGCCACGAGCTCTCAGAGTATTGGAAACATATTCCGCGGAAATGACATTGCCTATTTTGGACAGGCAATCAGTGAAGCCAGTGCCGGGTCCAATGTTTTTGTGTCCAACAACTCTACAATGATCACGGCTAGCCCATAGACTTTGCCCGGGAGATACCGATCTTTTTGTTCCCTGGCAGGAGCTTGGCCGCCACGGTTACGATTTCAGAGACGAGATTCGCCCATCGGCGCCGGCCGGTGGGCGAGGCTTTTTAGAGCGCGTGGCGGAAGTGTTCTAACTCTCGTTCGTGATCGACACTCCGCACTGCCTTCAGCTAAACTCGGGACATAGCCATGGGGAAAAGGCGCGACCTGCACGCCGGGCCTTGTCAATTCAATTCGACCCTACGATAGGGGCACTTAAGGGGGGATCGTTATTGGAAGGCGCCAAGTCTTCAGCTCCAATCGCGGAGACGGAAAACCAAGCGATCCTGGAAGACATGCGCTTGGTTGCGGCCGTGCTGCGCAAGGACCGGAAGGCGACCGCTCAGTTCGTCGATCGCTACTCAGGTGCTCTGCATTCCTATCTGCGACGCAGGCTCATTCCACGACCGGACCTGGTCGAGGATGTGCTTCAAGAAGTATTCTTGGCAGCCTGGGAAAACCTGCATGAATTCAAGGGGCGCTCATCGCTAAAATCCTGGCTGCTTGGCATTGCCAGACACAAAGTGGAAGACTATTATCGATTAAAGCTTCGCCAGCCGGAGGCAATGGTGGAAGATCCGGACATGATGCCGACTCCACCACTTCTGGACGACAGCATCGACCGCCAGCGGCTCCAGAAGAAAGCCAGGAAGGTATTCGAAAGCTTGCCGGAGAATTACAGCGTCGCGCTGCTATGGCGCTATTGGGAGGAGCGGAGTACCATGGATATGGCCGCGCAAACGGGCAAGACCGTCAAAGCGGTCGAGCGGCTTCTTGCGCGCGCCAGAGCCCAGTTTAGACGTAGGTGGAATCGTGAGTAACTATCCGTCTGACGATACTTGCTTCGAAAGGTTTGCCGGGGCGTTGGAAGCGGACCCATCTGATAACCATCCGTCGCTTTCGAGGCTCAAGGCAAAAATCTATTCGGCACTTACCCGGCGCCAGGAGGAATCTGGTCCGCTGCTCGGCCTTCAGGAAACCAAGGGCGTTGGTTCCGGGCTTTGTGTCTTCGAGGAACTGGTTAGTATCTTGCCGGTCGGAGAAAAAGCCAAATCATTCAACTGCTGTCGTCTTTGCCACGCCCGGCTCTTGGCAGAGCGGCTAGAGAAGGCTCCCATATATTGGGACGATTGCCCCTACTCCGGTTTTTAGAAGTCGTAACCCCGGCCTAGAAGTATTTTACAAAACCAAAAAGGTTCTGGAAATTTGCGAGGTTGCGCTGGCCGGGAGGATCTAGACCTTAGTCCAGCGTGATTTTTTGCATGAGGAGGAAGAAAAGCCCTGGAACGTGCGCCGTTACGGGATAAAATGCGTTTGATATATTTACAAGACATCCCGAAAGGAGCACATTCCAGGTGAATAAAAGAAACCACAGAATCCTCCTCCGAGACAAGCAAAATCTTACACGCCGGTTGGAAAGAAATCAGTTTGAGGACCGGTCCGATCCTATGTTCAAGGACTCCAACACCTACTACGAGATCGCCGAGAGAACGCGCGCCATCGGATCTGGTGGTATCGGAGCCATTCACAAGCTCGTGTGTAAGCTTGGATTGGACAAAGATATCAACAGAAACATCGTTTTGCTCAAGTACCACTTTCCTTACTGGGAATCCGATCATGTACTGAACATCGCATACAACGTCTTGTCGGGTGGAACCTGTCTCGAAGATATCGAGCGGTTGCGCCAGGATGAGACCTACATGAACGGACTGGGAGCCGAGAGGATTCCGGATCCCACGACGGCTGGAGATTTCCTCCGTCGTTTCGATGAGGATTGGATCTTCGGACTTCAGGAAACCATCAATGAAACCCGAACCAAGGTGTGGAAGTTGCAGGATGCTTCCTTCCGGAAGGAGGCCATCATCGACGTGGACGGGACCGTCGCCGGAACCTTGGGGGAATGCAAGGAAGGAATGGACATTGCCTACAACGGGATCTGGGGTTACGCACCGTTGATCGTGACCTTGGCCAATACGAATGAGGTCCTCTATCTGATGAATCGGCCGGGCAACCGTCCCTCTTCCGACGGAGCGGCCGAGTGGATGGACCGGGCAATCGATCTGGTGTCGTCGGTGTTTACGAAGGTCTGGCTTCGGGGCGACACGGATTTCTCGCTGACGAGAAACTTCGATCGCTGGGACGAGCGGGTTGGTTTTGTCTTTGGTTATGACGCCAAGCCGAACCTGGTCGGGATGGCCGATGCCCTGCCGGAGAGACAATGGAAACCGCTCGAGCGGCCTCCTCGTTATGAGGTCAAGAGCGAAGAACGGCGCCGTCCGGAAAACGTCAAAGAACAAGTAATCAAGGAGAGAGAATTCAAGAACATCCGCCTGCAGAGCGAGCAGGTCGCCGAGTTTGACTATCGTCCCGGACACTGTAAGAAAACCTATCGCATGGTTGTGGTTCGGAAGAACCTCACGATCGAAAAGGGGGAGCACCGGCTGTTTGATGAGGTCCGGTACTTCTTCTACATCACCAACGATCGGGAGATGACGATGGGAGAAGTGGTCCTTTTTGCCAACGATCGCTGCAACCAGGAAAACGTCATCGGTCAGCTCAAGAGTGGAGTGAACGCCTTGAGGATGCCTTCGGACAGTCTGGTATCGAACTGGGCCTACATGGTCATCGCATCGCTGGCGTGGAATCTGAAGGCCTGGTATGGCCTGGTGACGCAGGCGCCGACAGTACGTCGTGATATCTTGAGGATGGAGTTCAAACGCTTCCTGGTGAACTTTGTGCAAATACCCTGTCAGATTGTAAGAACCGGTCGTCGCCTCGTTTACAGGATATTGGCCTATAGCAAGCATCTCGAAACCTTTTTGGCGACGTTCGACTATATCAGGCAACTCAGGTTTACTTGAAGGCGCCTCGCCGGCGGGTGAGCCCGTACCCCCGGCGGAGCAAGAGTGGCGGGCGAAAGGAAGGGCATAACAGAGACAAACAAGATCAAGTGATCCAGACAACCAATGGAAGGTTTGTCTCTTGTGTTTCTCTTTGCTTTCCCTGTTACGCACAAGGAGCTGAAATCCACGAGATATTCGGAAAAGGCAAACGATTTTCCGAGCGAGCTCATACCTCGCTTATTTTGGGTCTAGTTGTGCACTGATGGCGTTGCTCCGAAGAGTTTCACTGAAGGTGAAGCGAAACGCCCACCCGTTCTTCACCGTCAGATCGACCCCAACAGCAACCCGCAAGGCAGGCTTTACGGAACTGAATCCCGAGGGTGCCAACCGGACTGTGCCGTTCGTCTGCTTGATGCTCTCCTCGGTGCTGATCAATCGCACAACCCCGGCTCCCACGGACAAGTAGGGTCGCACACGGCTCTTTAGATTGCGGAAATAGAGCATGAGCTCTCCCATCACGCTATGCTGGGCTGCGCTGCGCGCTTGCTCGTAGAAAACAGACTCGCTGGCAGACGATTTCGAGGATGTGAGCGTGAGGGAATTGCGATTCCACCCGTAGTTGACCTGTATGCTCAGATAATCGCTGAGGTGCCAGCCTCCGACAATCTGAAACGTTGCTCCATTCTCGGGCTTGTAGAGGGAGATATCCGTGGACTCGGAGGTGATATGAGTTTGGCCATCGGCCGAAATAGTCGAAACCCCTCCCAGGCCCCCTGCAAAATAAGAAGGTTGTCCAACAAGCGAAACAGGGAAACAAACAAAGATCAACAGAACAGACAAAACCGATCGGCTTGCCAAATCAGCCCCCTCGTTAGCCGCGCAAAAGCATGAATTAGGTCTCCGAGCACCTCTGACCAGCTCCTCCGTCGATTCTCGACATCCGCTCGAGACCGAGTATTCGTGGGTTCCAGACAGGATAGCAAAGGATGAGCGTTGTGGGGGAGCAAATCCTAGTTGGCCCCGTAGTGTCCCCGTATTTCCTCCCAGTGGGTGAAGCTGCCGAGCGACTGCCCGGCAGCACGATTGAAGGCAGATTAATCAGGCAAATCAGCGCAGTAGCCAGTATGCTTGGGCGGCAGGCAACAGCGATAAGTAAATAGAACAATTACTCGAACGCAGAGAGTAGGTCGTGTCAGCCAAATTGATCGGGTTGCTGGGAGTAGTCGCGATTTTTGGCATCGCTTACCTTATTTCCGGAAATCGCAAAGCGATCAATCCACGCATCGTCGCTGCCGCGTTCGCGTTGCAGGTCGCGGTCGCGGCTCTTGTCCTTTATACGTCTCCGGGTCAGTCCGTCATCGAGGCGATGAGTGTCGGCGTGCAGAACGTGATGAACTATTCCAGGGAGGGCATTGAATTTGTCTTCGGCGGGCTGGCAACGGAGGCGGATGACCGCATCTGGATCTGGAGCTTTGCGATCAACGTCCTGCCGATGATTGTCTTCTTCTCCGCGCTGATGTCTGTTCTCTATCACCTCAAGATCATGCAGGTGGTGGTCAAAGTGATCGGTGGTGGGCTTTGCTGGGTGATCGGCACCGGGGCAGTGGAGTCGTTGAATGCGGCCGCCAATATTTTTATCGGACATACAGAGGCGCCATTGGTTGTGCGGCCATATCTGAAGGGACTAACCGAGCCTCAACTTTTTGCGGTCATGGTATCCGGCGTTGCATCAATAGCAGGTACGGTGATGCTTGCCTACGTGCAGCTCGGGGCGGAGCTCGAGTACTTGCTTGCCGCAAGTTTCATGGCCGCTCCGGGCGGACTCCTGATGGCGAAGATCATCATGCCGGATGACGATGAGGGCGCAGCTTTTGCTCGTGACGAACGCCTCGAACTGGAGGGCAGCAAGCCCGAAAATGTAATTCTCGCCGCGGCCGTCGGGTCTGCGGACGGGGTCAAGCTGGCCGTCAATATCGGCGCCATGCTGGTGGCGTTTATCGCTTTGATTGCATTGTTCAATGGAATAGTGGGTTTTCTGGGCGGTTTGGTCGGTGTCAAAGCCCTGACACTGCAAACGATGCTTGGTTGGCTGTTCGCACCGCTGATGTACCTGCTCAGTATCCCATGGGCCGAAGCGCAGTCGGCAGGCGCGCTGTTCGGAGAGAAGATAATTCTCAATGAGTTTGTTGCCTACAGTCACCTGGATGCATACCTGGTGGGCGTGAGCGAGCGAACCAGGGCGATCGTCACCTTTTCGCTGTGTGGTTTTGCCAACCTGTCTTCGATCGCAATATTGCTCGGCGGACTGGGCGGCCTCGTGCCGGAGAAAAAAGACCTGATAGCGCGATTTGGCATCAAGGCCGTGGCGGCTGGCTCGCTATCCAACCTGATGAGTGCTGCGCTGGCCGGACTGTTGCTCACATTCTGAACTGGAGCCCGTTCATGATTACTCGGGAGACTATTGGAGCGGCTCATGGTAAAGCGACCGATCATCATCGATTGTGACCCGGGGCAGGATGACGCCATCAACCTGCTGCTGGCGTTGTCGTCGCCGGAAGATTTCGACATTCTTGGCATCACCACTGTTGCCGGCAACGTGCCGCTGGACCGGACGGAACGCAATGCGCGCCTGATGTGCGACATCGCTGGACGAAGTGATGTTCCGGTTTATGCTGGCTGCGCGCGACCGATGGTCCGGAGCCTTGTTACCGCCGAAACGGTGCACGGCAATACCGGGATCGACGGCATCGAAATCGCGGTCCCGCGGCAAGCCCTGGCGGAACAACATGCCGTAAATTTCATTGTTGAAACATTGCTTGCCGCCCGGGACGATACGGTAACCCTGGTACCGACCGGTCCGCTGACCAATATCGCGATGGCCATCGTCATGGCGCCATCGATTCTTGCCAAGGTGCAGGAGATCGTGTTGATGGGTGGCGCGATGCGTGAAGGTGGTAACCACTCGCCGTCGGCCGAGTTCAATATTTTGGTGGACCCGCAGGCGGCACAGGTCGTGTTTGAATGCGCGCGGCCGATTACCGTTATGGGTCTAGACGTCACGCACCAGGTATTGTCTTCGCGCGAGCGCATTGAGCTCATTCGCGCGGTCGGCAATGGCCCGGCGCTGGCAACTGCGGGCATGCTGGATTTCTTTTCCCGGCATGGTTCCGACAAATATGCTGCGGACGGTGCACCGTTGCACGATCCATGCACTGTTGCTTATCTGCTGCAGCCAACGCTTTTTGTGGGTAAGGAATGCAACGTCTGCATTGAAACCGGCTCTGCATTGACCATGGGAAATACTGTGGTCGATTTCTGGGGTGTCAGCGGGCGCCCGAAAAACGCGAATTGGATCCATTCCGTCGACGCGGACGGATTCTACGACCTGCTGGTCGATCGCTTGTCCCGCTACGGAGGCAACTAGGCCGGCATGCTCAACCTGGAAAACAACGACATTGAGCTGGAGCTCAGCCTCTACGATTCTACCGGACACTTGCGAGATACTGCGCGGGTGGAGATGCCAGCCAGGGGCCGCGTGGGCCGGTTGAGGGTTGTTGACGCGCCGGGACAGTTGCACTGGTAGCACCCAGCAATGAAGTGTAAACGGTCTCGTCACGCCGGCTGGTGCCACATCACAACGGTCAAGCTATAGAGCGCCTGAGCGCGGGGTAGTACAACAGGAGACTGCCTGCCCGCGCACACACGTAAATGGTGAAGGCACACCACAGTCCGACGACGCCAGCCGAACCGACCAACACCCACGAAGTCAGGAGGAAGACGGTCACAGATACCGCTGATGCATTACGCATTTGCCGCGTGAAGGTCGCACCAACAAAGATGCCGTCAAGTTGAAACGCAGCTACAGCGAGAAAGACATAGAGTGCGGCCATAGGAAGCAACTCCATCGCTTGTTGCCGCACCGGCGATAAATCGGTAAGGACAAACACCGCATAGTCACCAAGCCACAGAATCAAAACCGCCAAGAGCAAGGCCGTTACAACCGCGAGTTCGGTGGAACGCCGCACCGCAGTATCAAAACGATCCCGCTGTTTGCCGCCGACCGCAGCACCTACGAGGGACTCTGCGACAAAAGCATACCCATCGAGAAAGAATGCACCGAAAGAAACCAGTTGCAACAGGATATGATTGGCTGCCAGCACCGTATCACCAAAGCGTGCGCTCTGATCTGTAAACCAGGCGAACGAAAACACCAGAAGTAGAGTGCGGATCATGATGTCTCGGTTTGCCTTCAGGGTTCGAAGAAATCTTGCACTATCTGCAACGCGAGCCCAGCGCCAGAATGGTTGCCTGTCGCTGTTGCGTTTTGACAATGTTCTGAACACAATCAAACACGCAACTAGCAGTGTTGACCATTCTGCTATTACGGTACCAAGGGCGATACCCTTCACCCCGAGTCCCAACATACCGGCGAAGACGACATCCAGTAATGCGTTCAAACCGTTCAAGAATAATTGCACCAGCAACAACTGCCGGCTCTTTGCCAGACCGATCAATGTTCCCATCAGAGCAAAGGTGGCCAGCGTTGCGGGTGCGCCCCAGATACGGACAGCAAAGTACCCTGTAGCGATTGACTCCACCGGTTCGCTGCCACTGAGCAGGGCAAACGAAAGTGTGGCAAGCGGGCGCTGAGAAATAATCAGCACCAGACCCAGACTCGCGGCGATAAGCAGGGAGCGACCGAGTGTGGCGCGCACTTCAATCTCATCACCGGCTCCTGTCGCCTGGGAGGTAAAGCCGGTTGTCCCCATACGCAGAAAGCCGAAGCTCCAGTACACGAAACTAAACACCAGCGCACCCAGAGCGATGGCGGCGAGGTCTGCGGTCGCACCGATGTTGCCAATTACAGCAGTATCAACCAGCCCCAGTAACGGGGCAGAAGCATTTGCGAGAACGATGGGCCAGGCCTTGACCAGAATGTAACGATGAGTCACAGACGCAGTAGACATGACTGTCCCCGCATTTTAGTAAGGTCAGCAGCGCGGCTCGAATTGGCGAGCGATCTTGATGTCTTTCTCAGATGCTGATCTGGGAAAGAAGCTTTTCAACCATGATCTCGTCCACGTAGTGGCCGTTGATCTTGGCATGTCTGCGCGCGGTACCGATAGTTTGAAATCCCTGACTCTTGTACGTTGCCAGCGCTCCGAAGTTGTCGGCGCGGATGTATGTGAATACCTTCTCGTAACCCTTGCAGATGGCCGCTGCGAATGTGACCTGAAAAAGTGCCCTTGCGACGCCCTGTCTTGGATGCGAGAGGTCCACATAGGTTCCCAGCACACCCACGTGGTCGAATGCATGGGTGTACGTCGCGAACGCCTCCATGCTCTGAAATCCCACAATTGCCAGGCTGAGAGGATCTACAGCGACATGAAAGACGCCGCGAGCTGGGAACGCTTCGATGTACTTCCGTTCACTTTCGACTGTAAAAGGCGTGTCGAAAGCCGTGTAGGTCCCCGCCTCGATAATGGGGTTCATGATGCCGACGATGGCTTCAGCATCACCCGATTGTGCCTCGCGAACTTGTAGCTCTTGCATTTGTCTTCTCGGTGAAATGGATGTGTCCCGATCTTATCCCGACCCTATTATCCAGATCTTTTGTTAAGATGGCTCACTAAATCAAGCACTCATGACTTGGGGGTGTTGTCATGAGGGCAAAACCCATCCTCCTTGCTGCCCTGACATTCTACCTTTGGGAGCCAGCACAGGCCGTCTGGTCTCAACAAAATCCGAGCTCCCAAAATGAAGAAAGATTGCGGGAGTACCTTCGGCGATTTCCCGAAGCAGACGCGAATCAAGATGGACAACTAAGCGCGTCGGAGGTCCGTGACCATAGACAGCAGCTTCGCCGGAGGGAGCTCGAAGGCAGCGGGCCGCCGGAAAGCAAGTTCAATTTCCCGGTGCAGTTTACCTGGGCCACCATGTCCGATGGCGTCAAGATCGCGATTGCCGTTGGTTTTCCCAAAGGGTTTGACGGAAACGACGGGCAAGATTCGCGCAAGTGGCCCGCGATCCTCCGAATGAGTGGCTATCAAGGGGCATCCATCCCGGACCCGCCCTTCGCCTACGACAATCACTACGTGATGGTTCGTGCTTCTGTTCGTGGTACGGGCGCCTCCGGTGGCCGGCTGCAGCCGGTCGGCCCCCAAAATGCCAAGGACGGCTATGAGATCATCGAAGAATGGATCGTCAAGCAGCCATGGTCGAATGGAAGGGTCGGGATCGTCGGTAGTTCATGGGACGGAATGACCGGCTTTCTGATCGCCTGTCAGGCGCCGCCTTCATTGCGTGCGGTGGCCGTCTCCGGTCTGGCGGACGATCTGTACCGGAGCATGTGTCGCATTGGAGGAGTGCGCAACTCCGGATTCATGGTCGATTGGTCCAATCGCATGTATCAGGAGGCCGGCGGCCCGTTCGGCGCGGACTCGTTGGCCAGGAAGGTGCGCGGTATGACCGTGGGGGAGTTCGAGAGCATTCTTGCCGCACGTCCTGAAAGGGATCTCGGAGAAGACCAGCTCTGGACGTTGTTGGACGAGCCGGAATACACGGCTGCGTGGCAGCAGATGTCCGCGATCGAAGTTGCTGGCAATATCCGAGCTCCTATCCATATCATGCACGCCTATCAAGACGAGCAAAGCGGACCAGGAGGCCTGTGGCTGTGGAAAGCTGTTTCAGACGCTGTTCCCAAACGACTCCTTTTGAGCAACGGAAAGCACAACCTGTGGCCGCGGTTCATAGCCGATCGCAAGGCCTGGTTGGACCACTGGTTAAGGGCGGAGAGCTCCGGTGATATTGCGGATCCGCTTCGACGGGTGCGGATCCATTTCGAGACGACTGGCTCTGGCGAGGAACCAGTTCAGCGGAACCCGCCATATGTCTCGAGCGATTTTCCTTTGCCGCAAACGCAATGGATGCACTATTACTTCAGTGATGGCAACCGGCTTTCGCTCGAGTCTCCAAGCTCTGAACAGTTGCGAAAGTCGAATACCGACAATGCATATCGTGTCGTGGTCGGCGCAGACGACGATGAAATCGATCGTGTCCAGTTTTCCATGCGCTTCGATGAAATCACGGCAATTGCGGGCCCTGTCTTGCTGACTTTGTGGGCTGAGTTGACGACCCTAGACACGGACTTCTTCGTTTTGCTCGGCGATCAGGGACCCGATGGACCGCTGTACTGTCTACAAAGGGGAATGCTTCGTGCCTCGCACAGGGAACTGGATATCCGTAAATCCCTTTGGACCGAAACCGACGGCGATACAATCCTGATTCGGCCTCATCACCCCCATGTTCATCCCCGACCTATAGCACCGGGCGAACCTCACCGGTTCGATATTGAAATCTTCCCGGTAGGGCATGTCTTCCGGCCCGGGCACAAGCTGGTCGTTCGACTAAGCCAGCCACCCCTGGTGGATCCCGTCGGGCTGAACCCCGATGGCACGCCGAGTTACACCTACGAGGCCGCTCAACCTCCCGGCACGGTGACAATCTTGATGGACGAGGATCATCCCTCGCGGATTCTTGTGCCATTGTTACCCGACGTGCCTCCAATTGCTCAGGATCCTCCGACTCTGACATCGCTAATCGGAGTTCATGCGGCGAAGTGATCCAGCTTCAATATTGCGGTAGATGGTTATTCTGAGTATGCGGTTGCGGGCCAAGAAATTGACTGCACTGTTAACGCAACGCGCACGGAAAACGTTGTAGATCTGACAGACATTCTGATTTGTTCTTGGGCGACGGCCCGGCAATCGATGCGATTCTGATCGGGAGGCAGGGAAATGAACGAGATGATGAGGGAAGATATACTGGTTCCGCTGTTCGTTTTTTCCATGGTCGTATTGATCGTGTGGCTGAGGTATCGGGCAGTTACCGCCCGGGCGGGCATCCGGGCGGAGTCACATAAACATCTGGTGGATAAGTTCGGTTCGGGCAGGGAGCTGGCAGAATTTGTCGAGAGCGAGGGCGGCCGACGATTTCTTGAAGAACTGACTGCGAAACCGGTCGATCCCGCAGGACGGGTTCTTAGCCTGGTCAACGCGGGACTGATCTTGGCGACGTTGGGAGTGGGCTTTCTAGTTCTGATGGTGCGTGAAGTCGAGCTGATCTATCCGGGCGTGATTGTCCTCGCCCTCGGCATCGGATTTCTGATCGCAGCATGGGCGTCCCATCGACTTTCTAAAAAATGGGGTGTGCTGGAGCAAAACGAACCTGGTACTGAAGGTCCTCGAGAGGGATGATATCCGGGCTGCACCTCAAGCCACATGTTGGGACAGAAGAGACATGATTGCAGACGCGTCTCGGGGCATCCTTTCTGAGGTCGGCTCTTTGGCGGCCGGACAAACCCCAGAGCCCCGTTCCATGAACGAGACCGCGTTCGAAAGTTTCTACAAGAGCACGGCGCCGGCATTGCGGTCCTACATTTGTCTCATGTGCGGCAACCCCACTCTGGCGGATGATCTCCTTCAGGAATGCTTCTATCGATTTATCCGAAGGGATCTTGCTGAGCTGAGCGAGCCTCAGATGAAGGCGTATCTCTACAAGACGGCCATATCGCTGGTTTCCGATCATTGGCGAAGAATGAGGCGGGAACAGCTCCGGCTTGAAAAAACCGTACCCCGAGCCGACGGCGCGCAGGATCTGACTCTCAGTCAGGATATGCTGCGCCTGTTCCGACAACTCAAGCCCAAGCAACGGACGTTGTTGTGGATGGCCTACATCGAGGGTTTCGACCATGGTGAGATTGCCGGTATTCTGCGTATGAAGGCGAAAAGCGTTCGCGTCGTTTTGTTCCGGGCTCGCAGAAAACTCGCAGGGATTCTTCGCGAGAATGGCTACGGGGCGGAGGAGAGATCATGAAAAACGAAGCGTGTCCTCACGAAGGGTCTATTATCCGGGCGGTTCGTACCGGCCACGGGAGGGATTCGGTGTCCGGGCACCTCAGGGAATGCGCGGGTTGTCGCGAGACAGCCGAGATCACCCAATGGATGGGGTCTCTGGCAAAGAGCGTGGAGGCAACTGGACCCATGCACGATCCCGGCCTGGTGTGGGCAAGGGCAAGAGTATTTCACGAACAGACGCGCAGAGAGCGGGCGCTCGCACCCCTGTCGTTCGTCTGGTTTTTGGTTCAGACCGGGCTGACGCTGGCTCTGGCCGTCTGGCTTATCCAGAGCAGGCTCGTCGAGTCTGCCCTCAGCAACCTGGCGAACCGGCATGCGGATATCTCTGCGGCTATCGCTGTAAAATTGGGAACCGGGATAGCCTTTCTCACTCCACCAACGCTTTGGGTGATACTGACGCTGGCGGGTCTTGTCGTAGTCTGGATCGCCTATCCGGTCTTTGCCGAGGACTAGACGCCACCTCCGGCCCCGATTCCAGAAATGGTACCGGCTGGTGACACACATCGGGACGGAGTTGGCATTGTGTTGAAGGCCTCGGCACTGAGAATCGTTGCGCGCCATGGGCATCGAGCGGTATAGTATCAACATGCGGATGGGAGCACCTCTTCCGCCGTTTCCAGTTCTCGCTCGGCAAAAAAGAAGAGGAACCCACCCAGTTCAGGAAAACAGACCATGAAGATGATCGTGCGGGCGGTCCTCGCTTTCGTTCTGCTCTGCCCGGCCCAGGCCAACGAGCAAAGTGACCACTTCGAGTCGCATGTGCGGCCGTTGCTGGTCAAAAACTGCCACAGCTGCCACACCGAGGAGCAGAGCGGCGGCCTGAGGCTGGATTCGCGCTTTGCGATTCTTGGCGGCGGCAAGTCTGGGCCCGCGATCGTGCCGGGCAAGCCGGAAGAAAGCTTGCTCATTGCTGCGGTACGCCACACGCATTCGCGACTGCGGATGCCGTTGGGCGGAAAGCTCTCCGACGACGAGATCACCACTCTGGAAAAATGGGTACGCGACGGAGCCTTCTGGCCCGAGACTCATGAAGAATTCTTCATCAGCCGGGTGCGCCCCGTGATCGAGAGGAGCTGCCTCGGTTGCCACCAGGATGAGCCGGCAGGCGGGTTGCGTCTGGATTCCCGCGAGGCATTGCTCGAGGGCGGCTTATCCGGACCTGCCGTCATCCCGGGAGAGCCTAACGAGAGCCTGTTGATTCAAACCGTTCGTTACACTCACGACGAGTCCAGAATGCCTCCGACGGGTCAGTTGCCAGCGGCGGAATTGGCGGATCTGGAACGCTGGGTACGAGACGGGTTGGCTTGGTCCAACATTTCAGTTTCATCGATGCCTGATTTTGTCATCACCGAGAAGCAGCGTAACCATTGGTCGTTTCGGCCGCTCGAAGTCGACGCCAGGCGTCCCGTTGTCCGAGCCGAGGACTGGCCCCAGATGGCCATCGACAACTATGTTCTGGCAAAGCTCGAAGCCAAAGGACTCGAGCCGGCGCCTGCGGCGGACCGGCGTACCTTGATTCGCCGCGTTAGCTACGATCTTACCGGTATGGCGCCCAAGCCCGACGAGGTGGAAGCATTTGTCCATGACCCGTCACCGCGCGCATTTCGCAAGGTGGTGGATCGGCTCCTTGCGTCGCCCCGCTACGGAGAGCGCTGGGGACGACACTGGCTGGACGTGGTCCGCTACGCCGATTCGGCGGGTGACAGCTCCGACTACCCAATTCCGCAGATGTATCTCTACCGGGATTACGTGATCGAAGCCTTCAATCGCAACCTGCCCTACGACCAGTTTATCTGGGAGCAAATTGCCGGTGACCTCCTTCCCTTCGAGAGCGAGGACCAACGCTGGAAACGTATCATCGCCACGGGCTACCTGGCTCTTTCCCGGCGTTTCGGGGTGACCCCTGAAAATGACATGCACCTCACGATCGAGGACACCGTCAACAATCTGGGCAAGACCTTTCTCGGCCTTACCACGGGTTGTGCGCGTTGCCACAACCACAAGTACGACCCGATTTCTTCCAAGGACTACTACGGCCTGTACGGGATTTTCGCCAGCACACGTTATCCTTTTGGCGGCTCCGAAAACATCAATGAGCAAAAAGACCTGGTCTATCGCCTTCCTGAGGAGGACATCGAAGCGGTTCTTGCCCCGATCAGGAGCGAGCTGGATCCTATCGAAGAAGAACTCGAGAAGCTCCAAAAGGAACAAGTCGAGTTTGTCAAGAGGGTGGTGGATGAGGGCGAGGTTCTGGACGTGAAGCGGCTTGCCGAGTTGAAGATAGGCTCCAAGAAGCTCAGTCTCAAACGCCGCGCGCTTCTGGCGAAAGGACCAACGTTCGAAACCGCATTCGCCGTCTGGGAGGGCTCACCGCAGAACGTCCGGGTCCAGTTGCGCGGGGAGCCCAAGAACCTGGGCGAGGAGGTGCCGCGCCGGTTTCTGGAAATCCTCGGGGGACACACGCTCCCGAAGGACTGCCAGACGAGTGGCCGTCTGGAACTGGCCGAATGGATCGTCGACCCCCAAAACCCGCTGACTGCTCGCGTGATGGTCAACCGGATCTGGCAACATCATTTTGGGAAGGGTCTAGTCGCCAGCCCGAACGACTTCGGAATCCGCGGTGCCGCCCCCACGCACCCCGAGCTGCTCGATTTCCTCGCGGGTCACTTCATTGAAAGCGGCTGGTCGGTGAAGGCAATGCACCGGATGATCGTGCTTTCTCGGGCTTATCAGATGCAGAGCGAAGGCGACCCCCGGAACGCAGAGGTGGATGCGGCGAACGACTTTCTCTGGAAATTCAACCGCCGGCGTCTGAGCGCCGAAGAGATCCGCGACTCGATTCTCGAACTGTCCGGTGAGCTGGACCTGAGCTCCAAAAGCGAGCCCCATCCGTTTCCGCACTGGGCCAAGTGGGGCTTTACGCAGCACAAACCGTTTCAGGCCGTTTACGAATCGAAGCGCCGAAGCGTTTATCTGATGACACAGCGCTTCCAGCGCCATCCGTATATAGGCGTATTCGACGGTCCGGACAACAACATCGGCACCGCCGCGAGGATGACCACTACCACACCGATTCAAGCGCTCTTTTCGATGAACAGCAAGATCGTTCACTGTGCCGCAGACGGATGGGCGCGACGTTTGACCGCTCTGTCCGATGCCGACCACACCCGGGTGGAGATTGCACACCGAGAAGCCTTCGGCCGCCCCATCGCTCCGGATGAGCGGAAACGGTCGCAGCGCTATCTATTAGACACCGGCTCGCTTACCAGTTATCTTCGCGTGCTGCTCGCCACGAACGAGTTTCTTTTTGTTGAGTGAGGAGAAAACCATGGTTCTCACGAGACGCGCGGCGCTCCGATCTCTGGTCAGCGGGTCGATGATCATGCCGGCAATCCTGTCCGATTTGCTGGCCGAGGACGACGGCGATCCGCTCGCGCCCAAGGCGCCCCACTTTGCCGGCAAGGCCAAGCGTATCATCTGGCTGTTCATGACCGGTGGGGTCTCCCATGTGGAGACATTTGATCCCAAGCCCAAGCTGACCGCGAACCATAACAAGCAAATCGACGGCAAGCGGGTTGCCATCGCGCCGAACTGGGAGTTCCTACCGCGGGGCCAAAGCGGCATCGAGGTCAGCGAGCTTTTGCCCCATATCGCCGGCTGCGTCGACGACATTTGCCTCATTCGTTCGATGCGCAACGACCACGCCGACCACTTCGAGGCCACGTTGGGAATTCACACAGGGTCGGTGACCTTCACACGGCCGAGCGTCGGCTCATGGGTCAGCTACGGCCTCGGTACCGTCAACCAGAATCTGCCGTCATTTGTCGTTCTGGCCCCGCACCTTCCGTATGCCGGCGGACAGGTGTGGGGTTCCGATTTTCTGCCTGCCTGCCACCAGGGAACCCGGGTTATTCCGGGTGCTGAGCCGATTCCGAACATGACGCCGCGGACGCCCACGGCGGAACTGCAGCAGATGGAGCTTGGGCTGCTCGAGTTCTTCAACCGCCGCCACCTGGCCTCGCGCGAGACGGATGCAGCCCTGGCGGCACGGGTCAAGAGCTTTGAGACAGGCTTCGGCATGCAGACCGAAGCTCCCGACATCTTCGACTTGTCGCAGGAGTCCGATGCCACGCTCAAACTTTACGGCCTCGAGCGGGGTAGCACCGAGGGCTTTGCCTGGCAATGTCTGGTTGGGCGGCGGCTCGCCGAGCGCGGTGTCCGCTTTGTCGAGTTGATCGACACCGGCGCATCAAACAACTGGGACGGGCACTTCAAGCTGAAGGAGACCTACCCTGGGTTGGCAAAGAACGTCGACCAGCCTATTGCCGCTTTACTCAAGGATCTGAAGTCACGCGGCATGCTCGACGACACCCTGGTCGTCTGGACGAGCGAGTTTGGCCGCACGCCATTCAGCGCGCGCAAGGATGCCGACGGACGGGAGCACCATGCCCGTGCCTACTCCTCGTGGCTTGCCGGGGCGGGGGTCCGAAGCGGCATGGTTTATGGTGAGACAGACGAGTACGGCATCGAAGTGGCCACGGACGTTGTCCACATCCACGACTTTCAGGCGACGATTCTGCATCTACTCGGCTTCGATCACACGAAGCTGACCTTCCGCAACGCCGGCCGCGATTACCGCCTGACTGACATCGGCGGGAATGTGGTACGTGATATCCTGTCCTAGTAGTATTGTTCCTATAAAAAGGCGAGACGATGAATTTGCTGGAGACGATCAAAGAACGTCCGCTGGTCGGGGACGGTGCGATGGGAACGCAGCTCATGATGGCCGGGCTCGAGCAAGGAGGCTGCGGCGAGGCCTGGAACCTGCTTGAACCGGAAAAGGTGGTTGCTATCGAGCGCAACTATGCCAGGGCGGGTTCGGATTGCATCATCACCAATACCTTCGGTGGCAGCCCCATCATGCTCGAGCGCCACGGTCAGAAAGACAGGACGGCAGAGATCAACAGGTCCGCCGTCGGCTTTGCCCGGGAAGCTTTCGGTACCCGACCGGGGTTTGTGCTGGGCGGCATCGGACCGTTCGGTGGCATCATGGAGCCCTATGGCGAGGTTCCGGAAGCGGAAGTCCGTAAGGCCTTCGCCGAACAAGCAGCCGCACTGGTGGCCGGTGGCGCGGATGCCATCATTATCGAGACCCAAACGGCGCTCGAAGAGCTGGCGCTCGCGATCGACTCGGCACGAGACGCCGGCGCAGGTATCGTGATCGGTTCTCTAGCCTACGATGTCACAACCGACGGCACGACGTTTCGCACGATGATGGGAATCGATCCCGAGGTCGCCGCGGAATTCATGCAGGAAAGGGGCGTCGACATCATAGGCTTGAATTGCGGAACCGGTATGGATATGACGTGGGCGCACGAAGCGGTTCGGCGTTACCGAACTGTGTGCGACCTACCCATCATGGTCCAGCCGAACGCAGGGCTGCCCGTCTTGGAAAACCTGAAGGTGGTGTACAAGCAGACCCCGGCGCAGATGGTCCAGGGGCTGCCCGACCTGCTGGAGGCCGGGGCCAACATCGTGGGCGGTTGCTGTGGCAGCACCCCGCAGCACATCGCCGAGTTCCGGTCCGTGGTCGATGACTTCGTGGCCTCCGGGCGGAAACCCACGCGCTGACCAAGCGATTCACGAATAACGGTAATGGACCGGAGGGAATTGATGTGACCAGCGGCTTTTTGACCGAGGACTTCCTGCTCCACAGTCCCATGGCGCGAACATTGTTTCACGATCACGCCAAAGACCTTCCAATCTACGACTATCATTGTCACATACCGGTCAACGAGATTGCAGAGGATAAGAACTTCGAGAATATCACCCGAATCTGGCTCAACGGAGACCATTACAAGTGGAGGGCGATGCGCACCAATGGCGTCGACGAACGCTTCATTACCGGGAATGCAACCGACCGGGAGAAGTTCGAGGCCTGGGCGGCGACCGTACCCGCTACGCTGCGCAATCCGCTCTATCACTGGACCCATCTGGAGCTGCGGCGATTTTTCGGCGTCCAGGAACTGCTCGACGCTCACAGCGCCGGGAGCGTCTATGAACGATGTTCCTCCATGCTGCAGGAACCGGAACTCAGCACCCGGGGTATCCTGAAAAAGATGAATGTCCGGCTGGTGTGCACGACTGACGATCCGTTGGACGATCTAAAACATCACCGAGGCATGTACGAGGAGGAATTCAGCATCAAGGTCTATCCGGCCTTTCGCCCCGACATGGGGATGGCCGTCGAGCGGCCCGAAGACTTCAATGCCTGGGTAGACCGTCTCGAGGCTGTCTCTGGAAAGAGTCTCGGGACCTTCACCGAATACCTGGGCGCCATCCGGGGGCGGCACGACTTCTTTCATCGGTGGGGCTGTCGGCTTTCGGATCACGGGATCGACGAACCTTATGCGGCCGCATACACCGATGCGGAGATCGAGGCGATCTTCGATCGTGCGCGCGGGCGGCGTGAACTGACGGAAGAAGGGATTCTCAAATTCAAATCTTGCATGCTGTACGAGTTTGCACTCATGGACCATGAGAGGGGTTGGGCCCAGCAGTATCACTTTGGCGCCCTGCGCAGTGCCAACAGCCGGCTGCACGCCCAACTGGGGCGCGACTGCGGTTTCGACTCCATTGGGGATTTCGAGATGGCCCGGCCGCTGGCCAGGTTCCTCGACCGACTCGACGCGCAGGACAAGCTTGCGCCGACGATCCTGTACAACGTGAATCCGCAGGACAACGAAGTCATGGCGACGATGACCGGCAACTTCATGGACGGGAGCAAGCCCGGCAAGATGCAGTTTGGTTCCGGCTGGTGGTTTCTCGATCAGAAAGACGGCATGACGCGGCAACTCGAGGCGCTGTCGAACATGGGTCTGCTCAGCCGTTTCGTCGGCATGCTCACCGATTCTCGGTGTTTCTTGTCGTATCCGCGGCACGAGTACTTTCGCCGTGTCCTGTGCAACCTCCTGGGGGAAGATGTAGAGAGAGGCGAGTTGCCGGACGACGAAGAGCTACTGGGCGGCATGGTCGAGGATATCTGCTGGAATAACGCGAAGAACTACTTCGGAATGGAAGTTTGAGGGAGGCGAAATTGCTGGGGCTGCGGTCACTCGTCCGAGAGATCCAGAAACAACGTCCCGTCTTCCATAATGAATTGAGCGTCTGCGGCCGTCGCGGCCTCTTTCAACGCCTCCTGGAGAATGTTTTTCGGATCCGGGCCGTGTTCCAGACGGCGCATGATAGCCTCCCCTTTTTTGTCGCCGATAGTAAGGGTCAATTGCAACCCACGGCGCTTGCAGCTGATCTTATCCCCATTCCTCAATTCGGCCCCGATGCCCTTGATGATGACGTCCGTGTAGTTCACGCCAATGCGTGATCCGTCGGGATGATTCTCGGGCAGCTTCGCTATTGCTTCCGGGCTTTCCTTCCCGATTTCAATGCGCATGTGGCTCTCCATTCTCCTCGTTGTGACGCAACACGAAATGTAGAGTCTGCAAAGCCGTCAGCCATCGGTGCTTTCGCTGGGCCTGGTTGCAGAGGCAACCCGCGGAATCACGGCTCGGTTCCCATCGCAGCACTTGCGATAGCGGGAGCCCCAGCAGAGGCTTGAAGGATTCGATTTCCGTCATGATGCCGCCTCCGGTGGCCGTATACGCGCACATCTGTCTGTGGCCGAGCTGGTCGTTTGCCGTTCGGCAAGAAAGATCAAGGATCAAGGGGACCCCTTCGGTTGTTTCCAGCCGGATATCATACAAGAACCTCAAAGGGATTCCTCCGTCGCAACAGGTGCTTCCCAGATATAGAAACTGGGCGTGAAGGGTTCCTCCAGGTTCTTGCTCGATACGCAGGTACTGTTTCCCCCACCGCTTCAGCGCCTTTGACGGAAACGCATAAACGGCTCGTTTGTCTTCGTGCGGGGAGCTTGCCGGTGGAAGCGTTACGTGACTCGGCCTGCGCTCGTCGTATGCGGCGCGCCGGAGGGTGCACGAGGAGAGTGAACAAGTGGTGCAGGGAACCAGGGTTGGGCCGGCCGCGGCCTCGTCATCGGTGATACCGTACACGGCGAGCATCGATTTTTGAGGTTGCAGTAGACCGGAGTCCAGAATGTTCAGGGCGATTGCAGGGTAGGTTTCCTTGACCAGGCGCATCAACGAAAACTGGTCTTCGAGGTTCCACCCATCGTAGCCGGGGCCGTAGTGCTGGATCAGGGTTTCCCCTTGTTGCTCAACGCTCGCGCACAGTTGGCCTGCCGTTGCCTGCAAGAGCTGCTCGGTGGCGGCTGCGGCGTAGGCGTTCAGCGCAAAGGCCTCGTCCGGGCGATCCTGCTGCCAGCGGTCTTGGATCTCCTCATCGACCTCGGCGCCCGCGCTGACGGCAACGACGTAGAGGGCGCGGCATTGGGTCCGCTCCAGCCGCTCGGCCAGCGTCGAGCTCTTGAGTTGCGTCCCGTCGTCCAACGTGATGACGCTCACGACGTTGCCCTCCACCGCGGCTATGGACATGCGACGCGATACGAACCAGGGTTTGCTGTTCTGCTCGAACCAGGTCCGCGCTTCGTTCGCGATTTCCTCGGATCGGCCGGGCGGAATTTTCCCGTCGGGATAGGTCAAGTGCCGCGCGAACTCTTGCGGCGTGACTTCGACGAGGGCTCTGTTTGCCACGGGTGCTGGGTTGCCGGTCATTGCAGCACCTCATGGGCTGAACCGCTGAAGGGCATGAAGTGACAGCCTGCCACGAAGTGATCGAAAAAGTTCGGATTGGTCTCCAGCTCCACATGCTTGATCTTTCGAACCATCTTCTCGAGAGCAGAGCGGCGCTCTGTGCAACAAAGCGCGATCGTGGCGCCTTCCAGCGAAGCGTTCCCCACCTGCACAATGGTGTCCGCGGGCAGGGAGGGGACAAGCCCGATCCGTTTCGCCGCCTCGACGTTGATATGGCGGGCAAAGCCCCCGGCGAGGTAGAAGGTCTGGATCTTGGAAAATGGAACCCCGTACTGCTCGAATACCGTGTACAGGCCAGCGACATTGGCGCCCTTGGCTTGAGCCAGGAGGCTGATGTCTTGCTCCAGTAGATAGATCTTTTGCTCCGAGTCCAAGTAAAAGGCATCTTCGCCGTTTTTGTATCGTCCCAGCCGGTTCATACGGCCGGTCCGCAGCAACTCTCCCAGGCAATCGATGAGCCCGGAGCCGCACAGCCCTTCCGGTTGCTTGTTGCCAATGACGCCCAGCTTCAGGCTGCCGTCATCCAGAATCCGGACGTGTTCCACCGCGCCCTCTACTCCGGGCATACCGCACGAGAGTTCCCCCCCCTCGAAGGCAGGACCGGCAGGGCAGGAGGCGGCGAGCAGCTGGTCCTTGGTCCCGATCACAAGCTCGGTATTGGTGCCGATATCCATGAGTGCGACCAACTTGTCTTGCCGGTCCATCTCGATTGCCAGCAGACAGGCGGCGGTGTCGGCGCCGATGTGGCAACCGATCAGAGGCAAGCCCAGTACTCGGGCCTCGGGGTGCACGGGCAGCCCCAATCGTCTGGCGATGACGGAGAGCGTGGTGGATTCCCGTTTGCCCCCCAGCATCTCTTCTTCGGTAAGCGACCGGTATGGCTTCTGCCCGATGCTGTGAACGTTGATGCCGAAGAAGAGGTCGCGCATGGTGGCGTTCCCAGACACCACCAATTCGTAGATGGTCTGGGAATCGACCGGGAAGGCCTCGATGGCGTGGCTCAGGTAGCCCGTCAGAACGCGCTGCAACAGACGTCCCTTGTGGTCGGAGTCGTACTTGATCCGGGCCATCACGTCCGAGCCGCCGAATCGCTGTGGGTTCTCGAACGCCTGGGTCGCCACGACGCTTCCGTCTTCCAGGTTGATCAGCCGAAGAGCCACGGTGGTCGTGCCAATGTCGAGAGCTACGCCGTGCAACGGTTCGGTGGAGCGCGCGATTTCTTTTCCGTCCAGCAGCACACGGTCGCCATCGCGTGTGACCGCGGGATTGAGAACGGGCGGTCGCCCCGAGGCTGGCAAGCGGACCGCCTCGTCGACGATCTGCACTTCACTACGGTGGAGCGTATGGCAACGTATTCTGCCCGCCTCACCCGTGATGGTCGTTCTACAAGAAAGGCGGAAGTTATCCGAAAGATGCGCCTCCTGTGCGGTCCGCGGCGACAGCTGGTCCATGCCCTCCACCACCTCCATGAGGCACTCGCGGCATTTGCCCTGCCGGTTGCAGCTCGTGGGCACAGCAATGCCAACTCGGTCGGCCATATCGAACAGGGTGGCGTCCTGGACGACGGGAATGGATCGCTGGTTTATTTCAAGCGCAACACTCATCGGAATTTTGCTCGACGCGCGGCTCTAGTCTTCCTTGGCTTTCATGATCTTGAGAAATAGGTCGACCGCGCCGGCCGCGTCCGCTCCGTAGCCGTCGGCACCGATTTCGTCGGCGAATATCTGGGTGACTGGGGCTCCACCCACGGTAGCCGGAATGTGTCCGAGTCCGGCCTTATCCATTTCTTCGATGACCGTGGCCATGTAACCCATGGTGGTGGTGAGCAGGGCGCTCATGCCGATGACGTCCGCACTGTGCTCTCGGACCGCCTCGATGAATCGGTCTGCCACCACGTCCACCCCCAGGTCCACGATCTGAAATCCGGCGCCTTCGGCCATCATACAGACCAGATTTTTCCCGATGTCGTGCAGATCCCCTTTGATCGTGCCCATCACCAGGATGCCGGCCGGCTTGACATCCTCCGAATCGGAGAGGATGGGCTGGATGATCTTCATCCCCGACTTCATGGCCCGGGCGGCAATCAGCACTTCCGGCACGTATATGACGTTGTTCTTGAAGTCCTCTCCCACCACGGCCATGCCGGCAATCAGCCCGTTTTCCAGTACTTCCTCGACCGGCAGATTCCATTCGTGGATGTACTGGTTGGTCAGATCGTAGATTTCCTTTGCCTTCCCCGTGTAGAGGAGCTGATTCATGAAGGCGTAATCGGGTTTCCTCGGCATGGGCGTCAGGATCCTTTCCGGTAGGCGGCGGAGTCCTCCCAGGCTTCATCCGCTCCTTCGAAAAAGGCGAATACCTTGTCGTCGGTCGTGGTATCGTCCACCGCTACCACGGAGGTGGAAAAGTAGCGGTGCGGCTTGCCGGATTCGACCAGCTTCATCACGTTTTCTTTGATTGTCTCGGGGGATTGCTCCCGCATCTCAATCGGGGTGTAGCGGGCCGACAGATGAATCGGTTCCGGTAACAATTCGCGGCAGCGTTTCACGTCCGATCCCCATCCGACTTCCACGAACTCGATACGGCTGTTCTTGATGTACTTGTCGGCGTAGTTCTCCATGTCCGGACCGCAGTCGTGCATTCCGAATGGGGCCAAGGCGGCGGCCAGCTTCTCTTCGTAGGGTAGTACGAATGTCTCCCAGTCGTCCGGGGAGATCATGATGCGCATGCAGTTGCTGGAAACGTAGAGGCGATCGTCGACGTTGCCTACGATGTTGGAAACCGAAATCGCCGCGGTCTTTGTGCGACCCCGCAGATAGCGGCCCCATTCGATCATGGCGTCGGTAACCATCGCGTGCAGCTTGTGGACGCGATCCGGATTGTCGACCATATCGAGGAAGATCTCTTCTCCGCGGATGCGGTAGGAGTTGTTCAGAATTCCCTGGGGATTGATGTCGCCCGCCACGGATCCGAATTCCTTTTCGAGCAAGTCCATTTCCGCCACCAGCTTCTCTGCCAGGGGCGTGCTGAAGACATCCAGCGGTTGCATTTCATCGATCGTTTCACCGGGGAGTTTGGCTTCGATCACCCAGGGCCCCGCGGCGGATTCCCAGCGAACCTTGCAGCCAAACATCTCGCTGATCGAGTAGCAAAGAGGACAGTGCTGTGTCGAAATCACGGGGACTGGCTCGGGATTCTCTTCGCCCAGTCCGATTTCACCGAACCGCTCGAAGAGAGCGCGTTTCATTTTCTGCTCGACCTCGACGCGGTACAGGGGGTTTTCGTAGTACTTCTGGCCGAAATCGAGACCGTAGTTCTTGTGCCACCACTTCGGGTCAAACATGATGTCTGCGCAGGCTTTTCCTTCTCTTCGCATAGAGAACCTCGTTTGCGCCGGTGTTGGATCCGGACGCATTCCAAATCGATGTCCGAAACACGCCCATAGTATACCTCTCAGCCGCGTGCCGTAGAACGGCTCCGTTTTTGTGAAACTCTCGCCGGATGAAGGGGAGGTGCTCAGCCGAGGGGCGCGGTGACGGCAACCACAGTACTCGAGCCTTTTGGGAAGCCGGCCAAAACCAGCGAAAATAGTATATCATAGCTCTATGGCGGACTTTCCCGGGTCCCCATACGTGTCCAGAACCCTGTCGCTCATCGCGAATTCTTCTCGAGTGAGTGTCGTAGACAAAAGGAGATCGGTGCTCAAGAATCTCGACGTTTCATTATGGTCGGTCGGCCTCTTCGGTGCGACGCTTGCGACTAGCTGCACTACGGTAGATACAAGAGATTATGGGCCGGAAGATCAGACGGAATTGAGGGTTCAGCAGAACGAGCAGGCCGGGACAATCTCCATCTTCCGTGCCGATGGCACAAAGCCGGTTCTAACTCAAAACGCGCGGCCGAATTTCCGGCCGTATTTGCATCCGATCGTGGCACCGGACGGTAAAGGTGTCGTCACGGAGTATAGCCCGGGGCATCACAAGCACCAGACAGGTCTGTACTGGGGGCTTACCCGAGTCAATGGTCGCGACTACTTCCACAATCCGGAGGGAGAGCACTGGCGGCGGCAGTCGGCTACCGTGCTCGCGGCCGCGGGTGAGAAGGTCGAGTGGCAGACTGTCTACAATTTGCTGGACGAGGAGGGATATCCGGTTCTTATCGAGACCCAGAACTGGTCCATGCGAGCCCTCGACGGGAAATTCCTGCTCGATCTTGTCTGGAAGGGTGAGGCGAATGCGGACGTTACGGTTGAAGAGTACGATTACGGGGGATTGTTTTTACGGATGCCTTGGCGGGAAGGTATTCCAGGCCGCGTGGTCAACGCGGCGCGAGAGCGCGATCGAAAAGCAGAGGGCCGTCGCGCCATGTGGGTCGATGTCGGGATGCAGGTCGACGGTCGGAGGGATCTGGCGCACGTAGCGATCTTCGATCATCCACAGAACGCGGGATTTCCCCAGCCCTGGCGTGTCGATCGCCAGATGGGGGTTGGCCCAGTGCGCGCGCGCCTGGGTGACTGGACAATCGAGAAAGGAGAACACGAGATCATCCGCCACCAGCTGGTAGTTTTCACAGGGGAGCTGGACGATGTTGCACTCACCCAGCTGTGGCAAGACTACGCTGGCAGTCGCAGCACCAGCGCGCTCTGGGGAATCGCGCAGAGGGAAGGAAGAGCAGAAAAGTTTTTGACGCCTGTGGAGGCGGCAGAGAGCATGACCTTGATCGACGGCTTCAAGGTCAACACCTGGGCGTCGGAACCGATGATTACCCAGCCCATGGCCTTTTGCTGGGACGATCGCGGGCGGTTGTGGGTTGCCGAGAACCGCGACTATGAATCTCGTACGACAGGATTCTCGAATTCCGGAGATAGCCGGATTTTGATTCTCGAGGACACCGACAAAGATGGTGTCGCCGATAGCCGCAGGGTCTTTCTCGAGGACATCCCTTTCCCCTCGGCCATCGCTGTTGGCTTCGACGGCCTCTTCCTGGGCGCCCCCCCACACTTGCTCTTCGTCCCGGATCACGATGGCGACGACCTGGCGGACAAGGGGAACATCGAGATTCGTCTGACGGGCTGGGGCATCCGGGATCGACACGAGACAATCAACAGTTTGCACTGGGGGCCGGACGGCTGGTTGTATGGACTCGAGGGATACGCCACAGCTTCGAAGATCAGAAAGCCCGACGAAAACGCCCGCCTCTACAGGCACCGGGAGCCCTTTCCTGAGGACCTCTTTGAAGGGGAAGGAGTTGATATCAATGGCGGGGTCTGGAGGTATCATCCCGTCAAGGATCGCTTCGAGGTCGTGGCCCACGGCTTCAGCAATCCCTGGGGCATCGACTACGACGCGAAGGGACAGTTGTTCATCAGCGCCTGCGTCATTCCGCATCTCTTTCATGTGGTTCCCGGCGGGATCTATCATCGTCAGGGCGGCCGGCATTTCAATCCCTACGTCTACAGCGACATCCGTACGATCGTAAACCACCGACACCGTTCGGCGCATGGCGGAACGCGGGTTTATCTGTCTGATGCTTTCCCCGAGAAGCATCGGGGCCGAATTTTCATGGCCAACATCCATGAGCACGCTGTTTTGTCGGATGTCCTGGAGCCACGGGGCTCCGGATTCGTTGCGCATCACGGCGATGACTTTCTGGCTGCAAACAATGCGCAGTGGATCGGGTTCAGCATGGAGGTCGGGCCCGAAGGCGCCCTTTATGTGCTGGACTGGCACGATGCGGATATCTGTGGACAAGACGTGCTACAGAAGGAAACGGGTCGGATCTTCCGCATCACGCCGGAGGCATCGCTGGCGCAGGACTGGCGGGGCCGCTATGCAGATTTGAAGAAGATGACCGACGAGCAGTTGATCGATTTGCAGCGCAGCCCAAGCGCCTGGCACGCGCGTCGGGCCAGACTCATTCTTCAGAGCCGGGCGGCGAAGGGTGAGCTGGACCGTTCGGTCCACGACCAGTTGCTGGAAATGTTCGCGGAGGATTCGAACCTGGATCTGCGGCTGCGGGCAATGTGGGCGCTGCATATTACCGGTGGTTTCACACAGACCGATCTCGTAAAGGCTCTGGAAGATAAGGACGACTACGTCCGTGCCTGGGCCGTTCAACTTCTGTGTGAGGATTATTCTCCTCCGGCACGGGCTCTCGAAGCATTCGCTGCAATGGCAGGTCGAGACCCCTCGCCAGTTGTGCGTCTTTACCTCGCGGCCGCATTGCAACGGATCGACCCAGCGGCACGGTGGGAAATCGCACAGGCGCTGACGGAGCATCAAGAGGATGGGGACGATCACAACATAGCGAAGATGATCTGGTTCGGTATGGAGCCCCTGGTCGAGGAAAACCCGGACCGCGCTCTTGAAATTGCCGTCCTCTGCAAGATTCCAATGATCGTTCAGTTCATTGCACGTCGTGCGGTCGATGCCGATGCGGCGGAAACGCTGGTGGCCTGGATCGAAAAGCACCCCCGCGCACGCGTCGACCTGATGGAGGGAATGCGGGACGCTCTGGAAGGCCAATTTGCCGTGGTGCCTCCCGATCGTTGGGCGGCAGTCTATCGGAAGCTACGAGCAGATGAGGATGAAATGGTCGCGGCGCTGGCCACGGCCATTGCGCAACAATTTGGTGATATCGAAGCAGCTCAGCAGCTCATGGCGATCTTGAAGGATCAGGACGCTCCGCTGGACGGCCGGCGCAACGCGCTGAAAGGACTCGCCGGCCGTCGACGGGAAGGGCTCGTCCGGGAGCTTCCGGATCTGCTGGAAGAGCCGGATCTTCGCAATGATGCCATCCGCGCCGTTGCGGCTTTCGAAAGCGTCGACCTGGGACGGCTGTTGCTCGAGCGATACGGGTCGTTTGCACCCGCCGAGAAGCTCGAGGTCGTTTCTGCAATGGCATCGCGATCCATCTACGGCCGGATGTTGACCCAGGCTCTACGAGAGGGCGCGATCCCGAAACGCGACGTGCCGGCCTACGTTGCCCGACAGTTGCGTCGCGTGGTCGGCAGTGGATTCGTGGAAGTCTGGGGCCCAATCGATCAGCTGTCCAGCGATAGGGTATCCGCATTTGCCAAATACAGTGCCCTTCTGACCGATAGCGCCATCGGGTCTGCCGACGCTCAAGACGGCCGGGCGATCTTTGACGGTCTGTGCGGTAAATGCCACAAAATGTATGGAGAAGGCGGGATCTTGGGGCCCGAGCTCACAGGTTCGAACCGTTCGAATCTCGATTATCTGTTGACCAACATTCTGGATCCGAGCGACGAAATCCAGACCGATTACAAGATGATGATGGTGACCACTCGAGACGGTCGCACCTACGCCGGGACCCTTGCCGCGGAGAGCAAGCGAACCCTTAGCTTGCGGGTCGTTGGACAGGAGGCCGTCGCCATCTCCAAGTCGGATGTTCAGTCGCGAGAGGTCTCTCCGCTGTCCATGATGCCCGACGGCTTGCTGGCTCATTTGACCGATGCGGAGGTACTCGACCTGGTTGCGTATTTGATGACGACGCAGCCGGTGAGCCCGAGAGGCAACCGTCGCGGCGTGTCTCAGTTCTAGGGGTAGTCGCCTTGCGGGTAGACCTTCATGGCGGATCGTTTTCAAGAACTTACGAAGTTGTGCGGTGCGCGGCGGGCAATCAGGAGCAATGGCTATGACCTTCCAGTTCTCAGAGCAGCATATTGCCGACTACCACAAGTTGGGATACACGGTCTTTCGGGAAATTCTTCCCACATCGCTCATTGGTGATCTGCGCCAGGTGACCGATCGCGCCCGGGAGATCGCGCGAGGCGTGACTGGTCCGCAGGCTCAGCGGCTGCAGCCGGTCGCGAATTACGACCTCGACTTGCAGCCCTTCAAGCATTACGGGGAGCTGCCGGAGCTCAAGGACGCGATTCACCAGGTCCTGACTCCTCGACACTATCACGCAGATACCGAGCGGATGGGGATCCTGTTGGAGCCGGCGGAGTTTCCCTGGTGCACGAACTGGCATCGCGACTGGCGGGACCATATGCCTGAGCAGATCTTCGAGTCGGAGTTCCGAGAGGATTGGGACCGGCACACCTTCGACATCGATTACACGAACCAGGTCAACTGCGCGCTCTATGAGGATTCCTCCACCTGGTTCGTGCCCGGGAGCCACTACCGTCAAAGAAACCTGCCAGGTGAAATCGCCGCCCGCGATGCCCACAACCAGGACCGGCACGAGGATCTCCCCGCCGAGCCGGTGCAGCGTGAAAGGGACTGCCTCGACTATTGCCGACTCATGCCTGGCGCCGTCCAGCTTCGGCTCAACCCCGGAGACTTTGCCCTCTATCGTTCCAGTGCCTGGCATCTGGGCAACTACGTGCCCTACGGCAAGCGTGCCACCATTCACGACTTTTGCAGCACCCCGGAAGACGCGAAGTACATGCAGGAGAGGCGCAAGCGACTGGCAGCGACCCGGGCGAAGCAGGAGACCACAGCGGTGGACTGAAGCTCCTTTTGCGATTCTCGCCGCCTCACCGATCCCGGCTCTGTTGCTCAACGCGGCAGAGCCCTTTTCCGTCCCTTTCTCTGCTTCAAGGGTTCGCACCCAGGGCGGGAGTGACGCTCCGATCTCGGCAGGCCTGATTCGAAAGCGAGCCGGGGCGGCGCGGCGGATTGTGCGCTGGCTCCGGGGATAACTGGAAGCAAGAGACTGGAAGGATAACGGCGCGAGTGATGCACGGTATTGATCCCGGGCAGCATGATGGGCGCAAAGCCCCAGAGCGGATCCGGGGTCGCCGGGGGGGCCATGAGGGCCAGCTCGAGCCGGTGGCCCCGGCGTACGACATGTCCGAGGGGAGGAAACTCAATCTGGATTTCGACCACCTCTGACGGGGCCAGAGGGTCTGACCGGTCGTGCGGGTGGTAGGGACCGTAGGGTGAGGATCTCACGGGATCCACTCTCCGATGTGAGGCCCTCAGGAAACCTCGCTGTAAATACTGAACCTGCCCATCCGGATTGACATCGTGCAGCACGACCATGAAATCGGTGTCGACGTTCTCGCTGCTCAGGTAAAAAGTCAGGACCGGAGATCCAACGATGGTCGTGTCTCGAGGCGTGGAATCCGTTTGATAAACCAGGGTCCCGAAGGCCGGCGGAGCAAGCTGGAAGGTCTCGTTGCTCGACACCAGTTGGCGAGGAGCAACTTCTTTGGGGTCTGGATGGAATAATAGAGCCCGACCGCGCCTCGGACTGAGATCGATTGATCTTGCCATGCGTGAATGATCAGAACCGGTACTTCGATCGATGTCGCCATGCGCTCGAACGAGCGCGCCTGCCACCAGGTGTCACGGAAGGGATGTTCCTTCATGCGATGAAAGGTCGGCTTGGGTCGAACCTCGGAGCGAATCTCCTGACAGCTCAGATCCAACCCTCGACGCCAGGCGGATAAACCCTGGCGTTCTTGATGGAGCTGGACGTAGTAGCTCCAATAAGCGCCGTAACTAGAATTGAAGATCCCGCCCGGATAGGCCATATCCCGGTAGGGATCCCCGGCAGCCGCGCCCGCTACCATCGTCTTTAGATACTTGGGGCGTTGCGAAGCGATCATGTACTGGGTCAAGCCCAGATAGGAATGTCCGAACAGCCCGACCGCACCTGTGCACCAGGGCTGGCGCCCGATCCATTCCACCGCCGCGGCGCCGTCTTTGGCTTCGCGGTCGGAGAGCACCTGGAAGCTCCCCGTTGAGCAGCCAGTGCCCCGGGTGCTCACGCTCACGACTGCATAGCCGTGGCGCAAATAGTCCTGAGCCTCGGCGCTGAATCCCCCATGGGCTCCTAGATCCAGGCCCCCGCCCAGATAGGGGCCATAGGCGAACAGGGCAGGAAAGTTTCCATCAGCTTCCGGGCGATAGACGACATAGGACAGCGCAACACCATCCTTCATCGGGATCATACCGAATGTGCGACGGACGTTTTCCAGCGCAAGATCCTGTGCGGCGAGCGGGGGGCTCACCGTATCGCCCATCAAAGCGGCGAGCACCACCCCAATTAGTAGAGGCGTGAAGAAACGTTCAATGGATGGCATCAGTTCGCACCCGGTGCGGGAGTTACATTTCGGTCCCGGAAAAGCCCAGCCTTCTCCGTGGTCTTCCTCGCGGTATCGGCGTTGTCCGCGGGGCAAGTGAAAACTGCTACCTCGGTATCTGCGTCCAGCTGGGGTATTGATCGGCCTCGGCGTTTTGGGTAAGACGGGTCTGGTTGCTGCCGTCTGCATTCATGGAATAGATCTCGAGGTTACCGTCCCGCTGCGACACGAACGCGATCCGTCGCCCATCCGGGGACCAGGCCGGGGACGAATCAGATCCGCCAACGGAAGTGAGACGGACTTGGCTGCTGCCATCCGCATTCATCGCGTAGATTTCCGCGTTGCCATCACGGCGGGACATGAAGGCGATTCGGCGTCCGTCGGGAGACCAGGCGGGAGCAGCACCATCGGCATTGGATATGAGGCGCTTCTGGTTGCTTCCGTCTGCATTCATCACGTGGATCTCGAGACGGGGCAACCGGCCGTATGTGTACGCAATCCGGTCTCCATCGGGAGACCAGGTCGGAACTACCTGCGGGTTGGGGTCGTTCGTGAGACGAGTTTGGTTGCTGCCGTCTGCATTCATGGAGTAGATCTCGAAGTTGCCGTCTCGTTGTGACTCGAATGCGATCCGACGCCCGTCCGGGGACCATGCAGGGGAACTATCGACCCTGGCGGTAGACGTGAGGCGTTTCAGATTACTTCCATCCGTTTTCATGACGTAGACTTCAGCATTGCCATGACGGGTCGATGTGAAAGCGATCCGGCCTCCATCAGGGGACCAGGCCGGGAAGAGGCCATGCTTGTTGGTGAGGCGTGTTTGCTCACTTCCATCCGCTTTCATCGCGTACAAGCGAGGCTGACCGCTACGTTTAGAATGAAATACGATCATCTGCCGGGGTCTTCCGGCGGAAACATAGAGGGTCACGGCGGTATTCGGTTCAACGCGATCGCCTGATCTAGGATCGGTCCGGATCACCATACCCTTCTCGAGGTCGCCCGCTTCTCGATGCTGGGGCCCGATACTCAGGTTAGCGTCTGTCAGCTGCGTGCTGGCTCTGGCCAATGTGATGCCGACGACATTCGGCACCACCGATAGCGGTGGCCCGCTGGAGACGTACAGGGTGATGGCCGTATTGGCTTCCACGCGATCCCCTCCAATTGGATCGGTCCGAATTACAAGGTCCTCATCCACGTCGCTGGATTCTGGAACCTGATGGATAGGGACGAGTTGCCGTGCGGTCAGGATTCTTATGGCTTCGTTTGCCGAGTTGCCCGTCATATCGGGAACCACGACCTCACTTGCCGAGTTGCCCGTCATATCGGGAACCACGACCTCACTTGCCGAGCTGTCCGTCATATCGGGAACCACGACCTCACTTGCCGAGCTGTCCGTCATATCGGGAACCACGACCTCATTGACGTCAGGATTGATAATCTGTGGAACAAGGTATAGTCCGACGACGAGCAAGACCGCAGCGGAAACGGACAAGAGCCACCAGAACCCCCGCCTCCCGCCTTTCCGAGCCGAATGAGCCAGCGCGGGTTCGTGGCCAGAATTAGCCATCGTGCCACCGCCCGAGGCAGTGCGTTTTGAGACCGGCTCAACCTCTGCGCGGTGCCCTGGCTCGGCAAGCGTGGTTGAAACGGCATTGATCAGCTCATGCATTTCCGTTTCGTGCGAGGCTTGCGGGTAGCCTACTAAACGGGCAGCCGTGATATCGCGAAACTGGAACGGGATTTCGATATCGTCGATCAATAATGGAACAAGATTACCTCGCCGCTCGCCTTCGGCCGCTTCTTTGCGGATCCATTTGGAGTCTACGGAGGTTTTGGACCACACAACGATGACGCACTTGGCCGCCTCGATGGCATTGTAGATCACATCGGAAAAGGCTTTGCCCGGCTGGATTCGCCGATCCCACCAGATCGTCCAGCCTCGGTCTTCCAGGCGTCGAACGAGCGGAAGGATTCGCTCCCGGTCCCCAGTGTCATAGCTAATGAAAATGTCAACCCCGTCGCTGATCAAAAGTTTCTTGTGGTTTCTGATCTAGCTTTGGTTGATCTCTCAGGTTTCGATCCAGATGCTTCAGGTCTGCGCGGAGGTCGCCGATGGCTTGATAGCGTTCGTTCCGGTCTTTCTGCAGCGCCTTGCTTACAATCCTTTGCAACTCCGCCGGGATCTCTCTGACATACTTTGACAGCGGAGGGGGGTCGTTGAACTGAATGGAGAGAACCACTTCCTGTATGCCGTTTCCGGGAAAGCAGCACTGACCGGTTGCCATCTCGTACAGCACAGATCCTAAACTGAAGATGTCGCTTCGCTCGTCAAGATCTTGCCCGCGAGTCTGCTCGGGCGACATGTAGGCAACGGTTCCTATGATGATCCCATGCTGGGTCAGGGCAGGGATTGTAGCGCCTGAATTTTCATCTTCCGGCGTCAAGGTCAATTGCTTTGCCAGTCCGAAGTCCACCACTTTCACGTAACCTTCAGTAGTGAGCATAATGTTGGAAGGCTTCAAATCCCTGTGAATGATTCTATATTTGTGGGCAGCCTCCAATGCCTCGGCTATCTGGATGCTTACTCGCACAGTTTCCTCGATGCCCAGCGGTCCCTCGGTCAACCTCTGTGACAATGCGGCACCCACCACATTTTCCATGGCGATGAACAACTTTCCCGCGTATTCACCCACCTCGTATATCTTGCAAATGAAAGGATGATCGAGAGCTGCAGCTGATCTGGCTTCACGGAGGAAACGTTTCTGAGCAAGGTCGTCTTTTTCCAGGCTCTCGGGCAGGAACTTCATGGCAACGATCCGGCCGAGTCGGCTGTCCTTGGCCCGATACACTTCACCCATGCCCCCTGCGCCAATCGGTGAGAGGATTTCGTATGGACCCAGTCTGGTTCCTTCGTCAAGCGGCATGGTGCTGTCCGAATCTTTTGGCTTAATGCTGGAAGTAGGATAGCAAAGTGCAAACGTGGACAGAAGTCGTTGGCGCTTTTGCCGCCGGATTGGTTCTCGAACCTGTTCACTATCGTGATTTCAGGAACCCGGAAATTATTGATGATTTTAAAAAGGCGCTGGAGTCAACACCCAGCAACATCAAGGCGCCGGTAGATAAGATCATCAATGCCCATGCCAACCATCACATTGAAGAATTGGTCGAACCCGTCGCTCATTTTTTCGTTCCCATCTTTTTCGTCATGACCGGTATGGCCGTCCGGCTGGATGTTGTGTTCGATCCATCGGTGCTTTTGACTGCTCTGGGCATCACAGTTGTAGCCATCCTCGGAAAGATCATTGCCGGTTGGGCCGCGACTGGTAACACGAGAAAACTGGTCGTCGGTTGGAGCATGGTGCCTCGAGGCGAAGTTGGTTTGATCTTTGCCACGATTGGAAAATCGTTGGGTGTTGTCTCTGATCAGACCTTTTCGGTCATCGTCATCATGGTTATTTTGACAACCCTTCTTTCACCTCCAGCCCCTATCTTCTTAGACGCAAGCCCGAGGCCTCAGCCGAGCCACTGGATGCGGACGCGGTTCCTTCCTTGCCGGAACCGGGCCATGCGGTTTGGGACTGGCTCGAGTCACACGCCGGACCCAGATCGACGCGCCATCTCAAGCAGTTACGAATTCGCGGCCTTCACTGGAGAATTCCGACGGGACATTAAGCGGCCCTCCTTGCCCTGACCAATTGCCTACCCCAAAAGTGGTCCGGACCACTCATGCCTGGCTTTACGGCTCCGTCCAGGCTGGGAGAACAGCTGCGTCCGGACGGATTTGATGACTACACCAACAGGTTCGGTGTAACATCACGGTATTCCCGTCTCGGAACAACCCGGACAGGCCTTCCGCTCGGTCGAGCCAGATAGACCCTGACGGGGCGACGTTCCGCGTAGGCTTTCACTGACTCTCGAGGAGGGTTTCATCATGCCGGACATTCAAATCAACTTTCTTGCGATTGTCCTAGCGGTGGTCACGAATTTCGTGCTGGGATTCATCTGGTATACGCCGCTTTTCGGAAAGGCCTGGGCCAATGAAATGGGATTTGACCCCGACGAAAAACCTTCCGGTGGCGCCATGGCCAAAGGCATGACCTTCATGATCATCGGGAACTTCCTGATGGCCTGGGTCTTTTACCACAACATGGCCGTGTGGAACCCGGAAACGTGGGGGCTAGGACCTTCGCAAACAACTCCGGCCGCTAACGCTGGGATGGCTGCCCTTTTCACCTGGCTTGGATTCTTTTTGCCAGTGGACCTCGGTGCCGTTGCCTGGGAAAAGAAGTCGTGGAAATTATTCGGCATCAATACTTCGTATCATCTTGCCTCATTGCTGGTTGTAGCGATGATCCTGGCTCACATGATGTAGATTTTGCTGCCTTGTTCCCGGCGAATCCTATACCATGACATCCGGTATCGGACAAACCTGTTTGGGCCTTATCCCGTTTATGAATACGAAGACGTTCTCCAGAATCCCCAGTCTTTCGAAAACGATGCTGCGACTGACCATGGTCCTGGCGATAGCAGCAGCGCTGGATCAATCCAGAGCCGAGCCTCTCAAACCCAATATCGTGCTCATCTTCGTCGATGACATGGGCTACGGCGATCTGGGCTGTTACGGAAACCGTAAGATCAAAACGCCGAACATCGACCAGCTCGCCGGCGAAGGGCAACGCTGGACCAGCTTTTATTCCTCGGGTTCCGTCTGCGTTCCCAGCCGGACGGGGCTGATGACGGGGAGGCATCCCTCGCTGCTCGGCGGTGAAACACCGGAGGCATCGCGCCAAAGCCTGATGGCCGCTATGCTGAAGCGGCAGGGATACGCCACCGCCATCATCGGGAAGTGGCACCTGGCAGGGTATCCCAGGGACTTTGCCGAGAGCCCGATGCACCCGCTGCAGTGCGGTTTCGACAGCCAATTCGGCACACCGGGCAGCAACGATGTTCCGGCACCGGCGGGCAAGAAACAAACTCGAGACGTTTTCGATGCCTGCGACAAGTTCACGTTTCGCGTGCCTCTGATGCGCGGACGCGAGATCGTCGAGTTTCCCGCAAACCAGGAGCTGTTCACCCAGCGCTACACCCAGGAAGCAGTGAACTGGATTCATGCGAAGAAGGATGAACGTTTCTTCCTCTACCTGGCTCATAACATGCCCCACGCGCCGGTTTTCGCGTCTCCGGAGTTCCAGGGCAAGAGCGCAGCTGGACGCTACGGCGACGTGATCGAGGAAATCGACTGGTCCGTGGGCCAGGTGATGGCCGCGTTGAAAAATGTGGGCATCGACGAAAACACGCTGGTTGTGTTTACCAGCGACAACGGCCCGTGGTCGATGTTCGGGCCGCATGGCGGATCGGCTGGTCCGTTGCGCGGAGAAAAAGGCACCTCCTGGGAAGGCGGCTTCCGGGTTCCGGGAATCTTTCGCTGGCCGATGAAGATAGCCCCTGGGGAGGTGGACGGAATGGCGGCCAATCTCGACCTCTATGCCACGTTCGCGACTCTATCGGGTGGGGAGCAGCCAAAGAAAAAGCCAGGCTACATCTCGATGGATCTCTCGGGAGTGCTTCTGGGGGGAGAGGAGAGCCCCCGACAACAGTGGTTCTACGGCGGTAGGGCGCTCGCCTTCCGTTCCGGGAACTACAAGATCCATCTTGCCACCAAGGATCGTTCTTCCAATCCGGATACTCGCGAACGGGAAGCGAGTACAAAACACGATCCACCGCTGCTCTTCGACCTCGAAGCCGATGTGGGGGAGCAGAGGAATCTGGCAGCAGCCATGCCTGAGGTGGTGACGCGCCTGCTGAAAGAAATGAAAACGTTTCGCGGGCAGTAGCATCGATCTCGGTGGAGCATTGAATGAGCTCCGTATGAGTAATGCATAAGTAAAATTGACGGGAGGAAACAATGGCGACGTTTTGTACCAAATGCGGCTCCCCGCTTGCGGAGGGAACCTCGTTCTGCACCAAATGTGGAAACTCGCTTGGCGAGGGGACCTCTTCCCAGTCGGCTCCGGCTGAGGATCCCGGTGCCCCAAACCCCGCCACTCCGCCCCCCCCGACTCCAACGCCGAGCGCCCCAACCCCTAGCGCTCCAGCCCCCAGTGCTCCAGCGAAGAGTAGTGGCGGCCTCAAGATACTCTTCATAGTACTGGCCATCTTTGTTGGGCTGGGGGTACTTGTGGTTGGCGCCGTGACATTCGGGATCTGGCAGTTCACGCGCCATGTGGATGTCGACACCGACAGCGGTAAAGTCAGCATCTCTACCCCCGGGGGAGAGATCACCGTTGGCGAAGCCGCCGCCGTCTCGGAGGCGGATCTGGGAGTCCCTATTTATCCAGGAGCGACAGGGAATGAAGGCTCGTGGCAGATGACAACCTCCGAAGGATCCATGGGAACTCATGTTTTCAAGACATCCGACCCGCCGGACGCGGTCATGGCCTTTTATCGTGAAAAACTGGATTCGGCTCAAACTTCGTTCATGGAAACGCCGGATGGAGGAATCATCACGAGTAGTCAGGGGAAAAAGAAGGGGTTCATGATCACGGTAGGCCGCGATCGATCGAACAACGGAAGTGCGATTTCGATCACTCGCACAAAGTGATCTGGCTTGGCTTCTCGGTTTAGCCGGCTTGCTTGGCTGCCATCTCACCCACGACCGGGATCATGAAGCGCTCGTTGTTGTATGCCTTGTACATCAGGAAGAGCCAGAAGCCGAAAATGGCCAAGGAAATCAAGAAGCTCAGGGGCGCCAGAATGAGTATCATGAAAGAAAACGTGCCTGAGAAAAGAACCGTGTTCCAGATTATCCAGAAGGCCAAAACAGCCACGCAGAAAAAAATCGACTGGAAAGCGTGGAAGCGAACGAATTTGTCATCCTTGTAGGGCTCGAGCACAAGAAAGATGATTCCGGTGATGAATCCCAGTAGATAGGTCAAGGCTGCGGCAACGTTGGATGTCAAACCACCGGCCCCGGAACTTGCGGACGCTCCAGCGGCTGCGGTCTGAGCACCGCAAGAGCCACAAAAGCCAGAACCCTCAGCCACACTGGCGCCACATTTCGAACAGAATGCCATATTGCCTCCTTCTGTTAGACCCGTTCCAGGTTTGGTTCCAAGATTGCACACTAGCTTTAGCACAGTGGTGTGGGCCACGACAATGACAAATCACTGCAACAGGATAGGTTGCCGAATCCCATGACTTCGTGCCGGGTCTTCAGGTCGCCATGAACAACCGACTCTTCTTCTGGTCGCTCACTTCGGCCCTCGCCGGATTCCTGTTCGGTTTTGATACGGTCGTGATTTCCGGGGCCGAGACGACGATTCAGTCGCTCTGGAATCTCGGAGCCGGCCAGCACGGGCTTGCCATGAGTATGGCGTTGTGGGGAACGGTCCTGGGGTCGTTCATCGGTGGGTGGCCGACCGATCGTTTCGGGCGCAAAAAGACGTTGCTTTGGATTGGCGTCCTCTACTTTGTCTCTGCGGTCTGGTCCGGACTGGCCAACGACGTGTACGCTTTCATGGTCGCGCGTATCATTGGCGGCCTCGGCGTCGGCATCTCCACGGTGGCCGCGCCGCTGTACATCTCGGAGATTGCGCCGCCAGATCGTCGCGGCCGACTGGCCGGCATGTTTCAGTTCAATATCGTCTTCGGAATTCTGATGGCGTTTCTTTCCAACGCGCTCCTGGGTGGAATCGGTGAGAACGCATGGCGGTGGATGCTGGGTGTCGAGGCGTTTCCAGCGCTGATCTATACGGTGCTGTGCTTCGGAATCCCGGAGAGTCCCCGCTGGTTGATTGGACGGAAGGGGAATCGCGAGGAAGGCATCCGCGTTCTGGGATGTGTGCGACCGGAGGCCTCGGCTGAAGAGCTGAACCTCCTGGCAACTGAAATCGTCGCCCAGGCGGGCGAGGGAACAAGCGGATCAGGATTCTGGTCGCCCCGACTGAAGAGACCGATTCTGCTGGCAATCCTGATTGCGTTCTTCAATCAGCTCTCGGGCATCAACGCGATTCTCTATTTTGCGCCGCGTATCTTTGCACTGACCGGGTTGGAGCAACAAGCGGCTTTGCTGCAATCGGTGGGAATTGGGGTGACGAACCTGGCGTTCACGTTCGTCGGACTGTGGCTCATCGATCGGCGGGGACGCCGCACCCTGCTCACCATCGGGTCGTATGGGTACATCGTCTCGCTGGGTCTGTGCGCGTGGGCATTTTTCTCTGGCAACCTTGAAATCGTGCCAGTCGGCATCTTCGCGTTCATCGCCGCACACGCCGTCGGGCAGGGGGCGGTGATCTGGGTCTTCATCTCGGAGATCTTTCCCAATCGGCACCGTGCCGCGGGGCAGTCGCTCGGGAGCTTCACGCATTGGATCTTTGCGGCGCTGTTGACGGCCTTCTTTCCGAAAATGGTGACCGCCTTTGAGCCCGGTCAGGTCTTTCTGTTCTTCTGCAGTATGATGGTGCTGCAGCTGATCTGGGTGAGGATCATGGTGCCCGAGACGAAGGGGGTGCCCTTGGAAGCGATCGAGCAGCAGCTGGGCGTGAAAAGTTGAGACTCGAGTCACCCGGATTATTGCCCAGCGACGAACTCTTTTTCCCCGCCTTTGATTTTCCCTTTGGACTTGTTTCGGAGGACCACTACCGAGCAAGATCCCGGCTCCGACCGGATGACCCCGTTTATGCAGGTAGAGTCCGGACACGATGGATGCCGTGAGCAAAAGATATTGCTGCCCGAACAGGAAATTGTTGAGCAGACCGGAGCCGGTCCCGAGAAACAGCACGGCTACGACCAGCCACGGCAATTCGACGATCCGGCTCAGAAAATAGACATTGATGATGACAAGGACGACGTTAAAGATGATCCAGATGCGCTTGGCTGTGAGCGGATCGAAACCGGCCAGGAGACGCAGCACTAGCGCCGTCGGTGGCGGATGCGGGATAAAGCCGCCGACCTGCCGCTCGATCCCGTAGCGGTCCATCTGTTTTTGGAACCAGGTGAAATCGCGGTAGGCCGGTTCCAGCGATTCCCCGTCAGCGACTGACCGGCGCGCTGCGCCGGTCACTTGGGAACGTAACTGCACTGCACAGCCTGAAAAACGTGGTTCTTGGCGATTTGCTAAGTTACACATATAACAGCAGATCCGCGAGCAGTTACTTGAGAGCGATCAGGCGTGCAGCGGTATAGTAGTTGGCAAAATCACCCCGGGCGTTGTTGAGCGCGGGCAGGACCCCTTTGGTAACAATGATGGCGGCGAAACCTACAAACACCAACCACAACAACGGATAGTGGACGACTTTTCGCTCGAGCTGTGCTGTGGTCCAGTGGTAAACGTTTGCCAAGCTCATCTTTACGTCAGAACGGTGCGTTCCGATAGATTCGAATGGTAGCACCGATGTTTGGGAAGGTCTATCAGGGGCCGTAATCGGCGACCTCCCGGACGTATTTTTAGATGGATCAAGATATGTCGCGTCCTCCATGGGTTTGCAGGCCTATTCCTTCGTGATTTCGATGGACTTGCAGGCGAAGTTCCATAACACTTCTCTGATTGGCAAAAGAACATCTTTGAAACACTCACGAGGAGAGCCATGCGCATATTGCTTGAACTGACATTTCCACATGAGCCATTCAACGCTGCGGTTAGGAAGGGAACCGCCGGAGAAACCATCGGTCGGATCCTGGAAGAATCCGGCCCCGAAGCCGTGTACTTCACCGAGCGGGACGGCCGGCGCGCTGCAACCTTGATCATAGATGTGAGCAACCCGTCCGACATTCCGTCTTTCGCGGAGCCGTGGTTTCTGAACTTCGAGGCGGACTGCCAGTTTCGCATCGTCATGACGCCGAATGACCTGCAAGAAGCGGGACTGGAAGCACTCGGACAGAAGTGGGGATAAGATTCCTTTCTGCTTCTTTCTGTCGGAACCGCGCCATCGTCCGTTTGATGGCGGTAGCTTAACGTTGACCGCTCGTTTAGTTCCGTTTAAACGGTGGGTGGTTCCGCTTTCCGGTATTTCTGCCCCATTTCCACAGCCAGCGGATGTGTGGAGGAACTTCAGCGGTTTCTAGCATTTCCACGAAATATTCCGTCACTATTTTGAAGGGCCCTGCCGATTGGATACATCAGGAGAGGTCCCCCATGGAAGACGACCGGATCGTCGGCGTTGATGATCGAAAGCAGCAGAGCGCATCGTGGGATCGTCAGTATCAGAGCGAATTCGCACAGCGGAAGAGATTCGAGCCCGTTGCGAATCAGACCCGGGATGGAATTTCGTCCCTGCTCGTCAGGGCTATCGAGGAATTCAACGCGCGAGTCCCGCCGTACCACGAGATCTTGGCCCACACGCCGTCACATGTAGTCCTGATGGCGGAAAAAAACTCATTTCCGGCGGGCCTGTTGATCATCCGGATGAAGGAACGGACGCTCGTCTGTTCCTATTCGTATTCGAGGAATCCGGACGACATGCCGCAGTCGCACAACCAGACCTACCTCATGCAAGTCGGAGAAAAGGGCATCCAGCTGCTGACCGCGGACCGATCCATTCCCAAGAATGAGATTGCCAAGGAGATTCTGGGTCCGTTCTTCGATCAGATTATTTGAGAGATTCCGCGACCGCTCCAGATATCGTTTTCGTGTATGGGCAGCCCTCCCGCTACAAGCTAATCCTGCCCCATTTCCGTTTTTGGCATGCACTTGCATGCATTGGCCTATAGACTAGATGGCTGGTCGCCATGGGCGACGGATCATTGGCCATTTCTTGACTGGGATGGGTTCATGCCGATAAACGATTCGCAAGACCACCGTATGCGTCTGGTCGTACTGGTGATTGGGCTGATCTTTCTGGCCTACAACGGGCGAGGGGTTGCCGCAGAGGACTGGCCGAGATTTCGGGGACCCAACGGGTCTGGCGTCTCGTCCTCCAGTAATCTGCCGTCCCGGTTTGGCCTTGACGTAAACGTGCGCTGGAAGGCTGATTCTGGTCAGGGAATTTCATCGCCGATCATTGTCGGCGACAACCTTCTGTTCACGAACCACGAGGGCGACAAGCGGACGCTGCACTGCTGGGAAGCCTCCACGGGTGCGCCGAAGTGGAGCCAGGCCGTCTCGAAGGTGCGGGATGAGCGTGCCACCAAACCGGCAGGCCCGGTAACCTCCACTCCGGCGAGCGACGGGACGAACGTGTATGTCTTCTTTCCCGATGTAGGCCTTATTTCCTACACCCTGGACGGCAAGCAGCGCTGGCTCACCGAGCTCCCTCCCTTTCAGACTATGCATGGGGTTTCGAGCTCACTCGTCGTCGCCGAAAACAAGGTGGTGCTGCAGGCGGACCAGCAAGTCGATTCCTACGTGGCCGCCTTCAACACCGAAACCGGCCAACTCATCTGGAAAGTGCCCCGGATGAACGGATTGGTTGGAGGCTTTTCCACCCCGGCCGTATTGGAGCGGGACGGTGCCAGCCCGCAGTTCATCCTCTCTGGCCCACTGGAGCTGGCCGGCTACAACGCCCGGACAGGCGAGAAGGAGTGGTGGTTGACCGGGCTGACCAATGCCCCGGTAGGCGTGCCGGTACTGGCGAAGGGCCACCTTTACATCTGCGAGCCGGTGGCGCAGCCGCCTTCGATCAATACCCTGGCCAAGAGGGACGCGAACAAAGACGGAAAACTGTCGTTTGAGGAGGTCCAGGCGGATGCGGCGCTCTCGCGGCTGCTCCGGAGGATCGAGAAGGAGTGGGGAAACGGCGACGAGATGGTCGAAGCCTCCGAATTTGACAAAGCCTTCGAGGGATCGCTCGGCAACGGTGGCTTGGCCTCAATCAAGCTGGGGGACTCCGGTGATAGGACCAAGACGAATGTTCGCTGGAACTACCGCAAGACCGTGTCGTACATTCCATCCGTACTGGTTTACGGGAACGTCCTCTACTTCGTTCGGGACGGTGGCATCGTGACCGCTATCGACGCTGAAAGTGGTGAGGTCGCCAAGCAAGGCCGTTTGACGGATGCCGCGGGGCAGTATTATTCATCGCCGGTCGGAGCTGATGGCAAGGTCTTCTTCATCAACACGGAAGGGAAGATGTCGGTGGTGACGGCCGACAGGCAATGGGAAATCATGACAAGCACCGACCTGGACGAGCCCACCTGGGCCACGCCGGCAATCAGCGCTGGCAAAATCTACGTCCGTACACAGAGTAAGATCTACTGTTTTTCCAAGCCCTAACTCGTGGCAGTTCGCTAAGTTCTGTGATCTTTGCTTGCGATCGAGCCGATAGGCGTATAGGGGCAAGTACTATGGATTTCGGCAATTACCTTATCGATCTGGGCCTGATTACCGACGAGCAGCTGCGCCGGTGTGAGCGATTCCATCGGGACCAGTTCCAGGCGCGGATAGGGAGGCTTGCCATCGCCGAAGGAAAGATGTCGCCGTATGATGTCACCCTGGCCTTGGGACGCCAAAAGTTTACGGGTGAACGGTTTGGCGAAGCAGCCGTGAAGTTGGGACTACTCAAAGCGAAAGATTTCATTTCTCTGCTCAGAACCCAGCGACCCGAGCCCAGAATGCTCGGAGAATGCCTCGTGAAGCTGAAACTTCTGGATCGTATGCAGACGGAGGATGCCCTTACCTCCTACCTCGAAAGGCAGACGAAAAGCCAATCAGAACGACAATCCGCCAAAGCACTGGTATTCTGATACACTACCGAGGTCGCAGCTCAAATATTGGATATTCGATATTCCTGGGACAAATGGGTCGAGGTGCTTCAAGAATTAGATGCTCAAGCTGTGACCCCGAATAAACTGCGATGAAAACTTGGCTTCCGACGACGCGAGAGGTGCCCGGTCTCTTTTTGGTCTCGGCGATCGGTGCGGCCGCGCTTGTCATCGGCATCGCCACTGGTTCGAACCCCTATATCTCCGAAGTCATCGTTGCCATTGTACTGGGCGCCATCATTTTGAACACACCCCTTGGCGCTCGCATCGGTCTCCGGGAGCCGGACGGACCCTTCGATCGTGGTCTGAGCTACACCGGCATGTGGGTGCTGCGCCTGGCGATCATTCTCATGGGTCTGAAGGTCCAGACCGAGCTCTTCAAGGCAGATCAAGCGCTGATGGTCGGGACGATCATGCTTTTTGCCCTGCCCGCCGCATTCTTCTTGACGCATTTCGTTGCGGGCAGGCTCGGCCTGCGCCGGGAGATGGGCGATCTGATCAGCATCGGAACCATGATATGTGGCGCGTCCGCGATCAATGCCTTGTCGCCAGTCGTCTATGCACGGCGGCGGGATCAGGGTATCGCGATCAGTGCGGTGTTTCTCTTCAGCCTGGTTGCGTTGCTTCTCTTTTTGCCTGTAGGCCGCGCCGTGGGATTGCCGGAAGAGTTTTGCGGGTTGTGGGCCGGGCTGGCCGTCAACGACCTATCGAGCAGCGTGGCCGTAGGCAATCAGTTCAGTGATGAGGCCGGGCTCATTGCGACGGCTGCCAAGTCGCTACGCATCCTTTTGCTCGGACCGATGCTGCTGATGTTCAGCTTGCTTCGCCGCTCCGGCCGCAAGACCCAAGCAGGCAGTCGACTTTTGCGGATCTCCCAGCACCTGCCGCTCTTTATCGTAGGATACCTTCTCTTGTTTGGCTTGCGCGTTGCCGGCGACGCTGCCTTCGGCGGCACCGAGGCATGGGCGACCGTTCTCTCGATCAACAGCCGGGTTGTGATGTTTCTGATCGTCTGTGTGTGCGCCGGTATCGGATTGCGGATCAACATGACCACGATCGTCGAGATTGGCTGGAAGGCTGTCGTGGCCGGCGCTTGTGGCTCGGTCGGCATGGCTGGTGTGTCGCTGCTCATGCTGTTTTTCTTTGCGCAAGGCTCTCAGTGGCTTGTGGTTGTCTCCGGGGTGGTGGTGCTCATTGTTGCCTATGGGCTCTACCGGTTGGGTAGGCTCATCCTGCCGGAAACGACGCAGTTGCGCCGTCGCCTGGCCTCGAGAGCGCCGCTTTCGTTGCGCGAGGCGGTCGATCTATTCGAGTACTACGACTCGGAGGAGGATCTGACTCCCAGGGTGGCCAACAGGATCTTGGGTCAGGTGTATCCGGTCATTGGAGAACTCCAACCACTACGAGAAAGTGCGATTCTCCCGCCGATCAACTACCGGCGTGCGATCTACTGGGAGAGCAAGAAAGGAAACGGTTCACTGGTCGGAATCCAGTGGACCGCGGGTACGCGAGCCCATATCCACTCCCACAATTGCATCGGGCTGGGCAAGAACGTCGAGGGGCAGCTAGAGATTACCCACTTCGATCGACTCGGTGAGAGTCGCCTGCGCGTGGCGCGCCGCAACGTCATTCATCCCGGTATGCTGATGGAATTGGATGGCCCGAAAACAATTCATGCCGTGTCGAGCACCTCAGGTCAGGATGCCGTCGACATTCACTTCTACGGACCCCCGCTTGAAGAAATCGCCGCACGCTTCGTCCTGAGCGAGGATCAAAGCCTCGACAGTCTGGAACCGGGAGCGGAGGTCAACGTGATCGTCGAGACCGAGCAGTTGCCCGGAAAAGTAGTCGATGAGGGGGCCTGGCGCGACGCGACACGCGCACTTGATTCGAGGGTGGCCGATAGAAGTATGGATTCTTGAGTTCCCCGTCCGCTTGGCACTTACCGCTGACCGCAATCCGCCTCTCCGCGCACAGTCCGGACAATCTCTGTCCACAGGTCGCGCCATTCCGTGAGCTGTTCCGGCTCGTTTTTTCGCATTTACTAGAGCAACCGGTTGAGAGGAACAGATCAACCCAGGGGGAAGAGTGATGCTTCGGAGGGTGATGCAAGACAGCGCGATATGGCGGCTTCATTGTCTGTCGGATTGGTTGAGCAGGGAGGGGTTCGACATCGAAAGGCCCATTTCCTGGACCTACGATTCCTACAAAGGCTGGTGGGTTGTCAGGCAAGACCTCGCCACATCGACTAAAGAAACCTCAGGCTATTGAGCGGGTGGCCGCAAACCTCATCGTCGGAAGCAGGCAGGCCGGGCACTCGTCTCAGCCTTATGGGACCAGGCTAGGATAGCGGTCGCCCCCATAGATGCTCCAACCCAGCTTCTTCTCTGGATTGCCTTCGAGCACGACTTCCCATACAAGCTCTGCGGGGGTGGTATGGGCGTACTCTCGAATGTAGGACCAGTAAATCGTTCGCAACACCGACTCCCATCGAGTTTCCTCGACCTGGTCACTGGAAATCGTGGCGCCGTAATGGGCCAGCACATTGCCCGTTTCGGGCAGCCAATCCACGTCACCCATGGCCCATGTCACCACGGTTTCGTCGCCGGGTTGTTTCGACGCCCATACTTGCCTGGCGGTCATGCTCTCCTCGTCGATGGCGTACTCGACGACACGGGTAAAGCTCTCCGATGGCGGCGCTTTGGGATCGAAGGGACGGGCCTTGTATACTCCATTGTCAAAAAGTAGCAGGGTTCCGTGGGGAGTGGGAACCGGCGCATGCTGATAGTGAAACCACAAACTGTTGTCGCCTTCCAGTTTGAGGAGCTTGCTTCGGAGTTCCTTGGGCCAGCCCGTGGGTTCGGCGAGAATCCAGCGAATCTCACTCGTCGCGCGATCGATTTTCACGACGGCCGACAGATGCCGTAGGTTGAGCAGCACGGAATCATCGGCGTCGTCGTAGAGAAGCCCATTGGCGTGTGTCCAGTCCACGGTATCGGGGAACCCGCGCCTTACCCAGTAGCCGCTGAAATTTCCGAAGCCGATGAATAGTGGATCAAGATTGTCAAAAGCTTGCCAGCGCCAGGTTTCCGTGCCGTCCCGTTGAAACTCGATGATCTGGTCTCCCATGACGTTCTGTGTCTTGCGTGGTGCTTTCTCATCGATCTCGCTCGTGTAGTAGTTGTCGATCTGCCGGTTTTCCACGCCGAGAATGACCAGATTTCCCAATGGGAGCTCGTCGACCTCGTGATGGAAGGCGAGCGTCTCGACCGGCGTGCCGTCCGTTGGTCCCAGCGGTCGGCCCGTTGCATACCACTGAGAGACGACATTTCCCAGCAAGTCTATTTCAACCAGACGATAATCCTGAGTGATGTACATGAAATTCCCATTGCTCAATCGCTGCAGGTCACTGATCCGGGAATCGGTACGGTAGTACCACACGACCTCGCCATCGGCATCGATGGCCGCCAGCATTCCAAAGCTCGCCGAAGCCTTCAAATCGCCCACCACGGCTCGGCGCGGGCTAAACACCGTAATCCCCGGTTCCATGCGCCCGGCCTTCTTCACCGTGACCTGGATGGGGGGAAACTCTGTGGGTTCCGTGGGAAGCGGTGGAGTCGTGTATTCGAGCCCGTCAGCCGCCGTTGCTTCATTCCCATCCGCGTCACGGATCGCAACGCCAATCTGGTGGCGCCGGTCCGGTCTCATGCCGACCACGGGGAATCCTTCTTCTGGCTTTCGCGATTCTTCGTACTCGAGCTCCCAGTCGTGGGTGCCGTCAGAAACACGAATGGTTGTCTGCACGGGACGGTTGGCCGCAAACCGCAAGACGGCAGCCAGTGGTACCGCCGGATTGGGATTTGGGGCGATCGTGACGGCTTCCGTGAATGTCAATGGTGGCTGGGGCGCGCATCCCCAGAGCAGCAAGAGAAAAACCGTCAAAGTATATCCGTTTCGCGGCGTCACCGTGGATCCTCCTATTGGGGTGTGTGAGTGGAAACAATCATAAGAGAAGCGGGAACTCTTTGGAAGCTTGCCAGCAGTACTGGTTTGTCCTGCTTGTGGCGTTACCGGATAAGAGTTGTTTCCAGTGCCCGGATGAAGCGGTCCAGGTCTTTCGGCGTGTTATATAGGTGTGGCGTGGCGCGTAGCGACGAACCGCGCATGCTGAGGTAAATCTTCTGGCGGGCCAATAGTTCGGTCAGGTCAGACGGGGCATTCTTGGGAAGACGGAGACAGAGATAATGGCTAGCCCGCAGGTCCGGCGACCTGGGCTCGAGTCCCAGCGATTGGACGGCTTCTGACAGCTGGCGGGTCATGGCTTCGATTGCCTCGGCGATGTTGGCCACGCCCCAGCGCAAAATCTGTCGAGCAGCAGCCTCGGCTGCCGGAACCAGCGCGAAGTTGGAGCGCTCCCCAACGTCGAAACGTATCGCCCCCGGCTGGAATTCGTCCGTGTAGTCGACCAGCCCAGCGAAGTTCTCCGCATTGGCGCGATGGACCCAGCTGTGCTCGATCGGTGTCCCGCTCTGCCATGGTTCCGCAACATAGAGAAAGGCGATGGAGTAAGGCCCCATCAGATACTTGTAGGCTGCTGCGGTCAGAAAGTCCGGCCTGATTTTCTTGACGTCGAGCGGCAGGACACCGGCCGTCTGGGTGGCATCGACCACCAACCGGATGCCGCGATCCCGACAAGCATCACCAATGCGTTCGAGGTCGAGCAGTCCGCCGTCGGTCCAGTGGCAATGCGGCAAGGCGACGATGGCCGTCGTGTCGTCCAGAGCATCCAGGACTGCCTCGGTCCACCGCCCATCCGGGGGTCTAGGAACGATCGTGAGCTCTGCCCCAGCCTCCCTGGCTCGCGCCCGCCAGGGATAATGATTCGATGGGAACTGTTCTTCCAGGAGGAGGATCTTCTGTCCTCGCTCCAGCGGCAAGTTTCGGGCGGCGCTCGCGATGCCATAGCTCGCGGCCGGGATGATGGCAATGTCGCGGGCGCGCGCCCCGATGATACGTGCCCAGGCGTCCCGCAGTCTATCCGAGGTGGTGAAAAAGTCCCTCGGCCCGATATTCCACGGCCTCGCCTTCGCGAGAAGACCCCGGGTGCCCGCTTCGACAACCGAGGACATGAGGGGAGACATGTAGGCGCAATTCAGGTAAGCCACATCCTCCGGAATATCAAAGAGCCTGCGCTGGCAAGACAACATCCCCCAAGTATATAGATGGGGTCACAGCTTGAAAATTGAGTTTTTTCTGAAGGATTCGGTTTTTCAGTTTTCAAGCTGCGACCCCAGAACGCCTCGGCGTTTGCTTTCGTCGGCGGCTTCCATGAAGGCATAGATTTCCAGCGTTTCGGCAGGATCGATCGGGGCGACGCCCGTCCGGAAAAACTTGACGATCTCGACCAGCAAAGGACGGTAGCCTTTATAGGGGCCGATGGACAAGTTGGCTTCGGAGCCGAAGGCGGTTCCACCATAGCCAGAGCGGCCCTGACGAATCCCGCGAAACGTGCCAATCCTTCCATCTTTCCAGGTTCCGACCACCAGGTCTGTGCCATCTGTGTGGATGCGCACCACGCTTTCACATCCAGGGCCCATCACGGTGAATAGCAGCTCCACACCGTGGATACCGTACCAGAAGAGATCCGGATGTGTTTTTTCAATAGTAGCGGGGCTGTACACGTCTGCACCTAAGACGTTTCCGATCTTGCCCGCTCGAATCTCCTGTGCGCTTGCCATGTAACGCAGGGAGGAGGAGGAGAACACGGGGACACCGTAACCTTTGGCCGCTTCGAAAATAATGACCGCGTCCGCCCGTGAGCCGGCAAGTGGTTTGTCGATGAACAGGGGTTTGCCCGCTTTGAGAACCGCCAGGGCCTGTTGGCGATGGGGACGGCCGTCGTTTGTCTCCAGTAGCACGACATCTACCTTCGACAGGAGCTCGTCAATCGAATCTACAATCTCGACACCCATTTCCCTAATCTGTGCCGTGTACTTGGGAATTCGACTGACGCTCGATTCGATGTCAGGACTGCCTTTGGGGTAGGCAGCGACGACGCGACAGTTGGCCACATCGGGCAGGGCGTTACGATCATTCAGACTCTCGGTGAATGCTATGCAATGGGAGGTATCGAGACCGATAATGCCGGCGCGAAGCTTCTTTACAGGCGTTTGAGCCTCCGCCTCCATGGTTGCAGCAGCTTGCATCACCACCATTGATAAGATGAAGAGCCTTGTCTTGCCCATGTCCGTCTAGCTCCAATTGAGTGTTATGGGGGAGTGCGGGTTCTATGATTTGCCGACTGAGAGGAGTGCAAGAGAATTGCAACTTGAATTCTACACGGCGGGCTCCCAGCCCGGCTCGTACGCGCGGCTCCAGAGTCTGGCCGCTTCCGGGTCATCGAGGACGTGGCCGTTTTCGGGATTGCAGCGCAACACGTGTCCCGTGCGCTGGGCCATGTTGCCGAGATGACATAGCAGGGTGCTCTTGTGTCCCTCCAGGATCTCAGAATGAAGTGCTTGGCCGGTTCGGATGGAGTTCAAGAAATTCTCCAGGTGCACCCCTGTGCTGTCGAAGTCGGATTCGTCTCGGATCTGGCTGACGAGTTTCCCGCTCTTATCGAAGATACTGTAGCCCTTCCCCGTGACCAGTATGCTTCCCGTTTCTCCGTGGAAGGTAACGCCAAATCCGTTCCCTTCGATCCCCAGCCCGTTGCAGCTGAGTCCCTCCCACGCAATCGACTTTCGCCCATGAAAGTCGAAGGTGGTCACCTGAGTGTCAGGAGTCTCCCAATCATCCCGCCAGTGATAACGGCCGCCATTTGAGGTGACACGGGTCGGATAGTCGACCTCCAGTCCCCAACGACACAGGTCCAGCGCGTGGACACCGTTGTTGCCGGCCTCGCCGGTTCCCCAATGCCAGAACCAGTGCCAGTTGTAATGGATGAGATTGTCGCGAAGCGGGAGGCGAGGGGCCGGTCCCTGCCAGAGCTCATAGTCAAGCCAGGAAGGAGGGCTGATGTGCTTTCCGCGCCCGATCGACTCCCGTGTGTTGGCATACCAGCCGCGAGAGTAATAGACCCTTCCGATGATGCCCCGGCGCAGCTGCTCGATGGCTTCCATCGTCTTCGGCCAGGAACGGCGCTGATTCCCCATCTGCACGACGCGGTTGTGCTTTCGAGCCGCGGCGACCAGTAGCTCTCCTTCTCGTGGATTGTGACTGCATGGCTTTTCCACGTAAACGTGCTTCCCGGCGCTACAAGCCATAATGGCCGCAGGAGCGTGCCAGTGATCGGGTGCCGCAATGACCAGAGCGTCGACAGAAGCGTCCTCGAGTATTGTTTGGAAGTCCTTGACGCCTTTGGGTCTTTGACCGCTCACTTCGTGCACGGCCCAGCTGGCTTTCTCGATGGCGCGCTCATCCACATCACAGACGTAGGCAACATCCGCGGCAGGGTGGTTCGCAAAGCCTCTCGAGAGAGCTGTGCCCCTGCCATTCGTGCCCATGATGCCGACAACGACCGTGTCGCTGGGCGCATTCTTGTTACCCACCCGGGCATTGCTCAGCGACGGCATACCCAACGCAAGACTCGCGCCTGCCGAGGCTGCAGTCACGGTCTTGATGAATTCTCGCCGCGGTTGGTTCGGTTTGTTCATGACTTCCCTCCCGGGGGCTCGCTCAAGAGTAACGCCACATTTCGGCATCTGGCCTTCACACCATCTTCGACCGCGCCTCAAATGTGACACCCTCGAAATGGGCATGTGCCAGGCGACTCACCCTCCGCCATTCTATTCTGGCAGCTACAACAAAAGCGACCGAAACACGGGATATGCGAGTATATTGTGAGAACTATGGAGGGAACTCCTTATGACAAAACTGAATCGTCGCAGTTTTATGAAGGGCTCGGTAGGTGCCGCCGCGACCCTTGGGAGTTTAGCGCCCGCCCGTTCGTCGGGGTTAAGGGAAAAGATTGTAGTGGGCGTGATGGGGTTGGGCGGGCGGGGGACCTACCTGGCGCAGAAGTTCGCCCAACGTGAGGACGTGCAAGTCGCCTACCTCTGCGATGTGGATACTCGACGTTTCGCCCGTGCTCGGGAAATGGTAGAGAAAGTCCAGGCGGGTAAACCCAAACTCGTCCACGATTTTGCATTTGGAAGAAAAACTTAACTGGGATCAAAACCTCGATGACCAGAATAAGAATCAAATGGACAAAGATTTTGGTATTTGCGGCCATTTTGGGAAGCGCCTGCGTCGTTGTTGAGAGGGTTGAGACAGTCGAGACGCCTGGAGTTCCCGAGAAGCCAACCAACATATTGTTCATTCTGACCGATCAACAACGCCAAGATGGAATTGGCGCTTACGGGAAGCCGGGAGTCCAGACCCCGCATCTCGACCGCTTGGCAGGTCATGGGATTCGGTTCGATCGGGCCTATGTAGCCCAACCAGTTTGTTCCCCCAGTCGGGCATCCATCCTCACAGGACGCTACCCCCACGCTCACGGAGTCGTAGAGAACGCCATTCACCTGCCGAACGAGGCTCTAACTCTGGCGGAGATGCTCGCTCCCCAGCGATACGATTGTGCCTATTTTGGCAAGTGGCACCTTGACCAGAGAGATTCCGAAGGGAACGAGCTGTGGGATAAGGTGAAAGCCCAAGGGTTCGGCACCGTCCCAGCTTATCCACGAGGGGGTCGCGGTAAAAACCACTATTTTCTGGATCAAAGCGGTATCCGGCGTTACGCAATCGACGTGATTACGGACGATGTAATTGCTTTCATCAAAAAACGCCGGGAAAGTCCCTTCTTCGCCTTTGTCTCCTATTTTCCGCCTCATCCACCCTATGCAGTCCCTCAATCTTTTGAAGAAATGTACAGGCAGCAGTATCCAAAGGACGACAGGCGCCGCATATACTACGGCATGTGTTCCAAGATAGACGAGCAAGTCGGCCGCATCCTCTCGATGCTGGAGGAGACTGGCATGAGCCAAGACACACTTGTTGTCTATACCAGCGAACACGGACACTATTTCGAGTACCGCTGGAACAACCATCCCAAAAGGCTTTGCTATGACATCGCTGCTCGAGTTCCCCTCATCATGAGCCTACCGGACGTCATTCCCCCCAACCAGGCCACAACGGAGCTGATAAGTTCCGTGGATCTGGTGCCGACCATTCTAGGACTAGTTGGCCAGACGGTACCCGAAGAAGTTCAGGGAGAAGATCTTAGCGCGTTGGCCAGAGGGGTCACTCGCGAGGGACGTCGCGCGATATTCATTGAAAATCGCCCTCTCGGTCAACAAGAGCAAGGCATCGAGCGCTGCGTGAGGAGTCAAAAATGGAAGCTGATTCTCTCAACGATGCGGCCGCCGGAGTTATATGATATGGAGCACGATCCGAACGAGAGAGACAATCTTTGGAGTACGATGCGGCATTCGACGCAAGTGCAAGTCCTCAAATCGTATCTTCGAGAATGGGGGGAGAAGACGGGGGATGAGATGGCGTTTCAATTATTGGAGCAACCGGGGGTGTGAAGCTGGGCAATGACGTGCATTTCAAAGAGGATCCGGATGCGTTGTCAATTATGCGGCTCGGGTAGATAAGTGAAAAGATGAGATATTCGATCGCTCTCTCCAAAGTACACCTCGCCACGGAGCCCGGCAGCGATGGCATCACAACGGTGACACATCCAGTAGCGCGGCAGGCTCGAGACCTGAAGAATCCCGATGAATTCGATTTGGAGACTTTCCGTATCGAGGATGAAGGCTTCACCGATCTGATGCTCATCTCCATGGAACCCATAAACTCGTTTGTCCTTCCCGATCGCTAAAGCCCGAACCGGCCAGCTGTTGGGCAAGGGCAGACGAGTCACCTCGTAGTCGTGATTGAGGATTAATAGGTCCCCGTTGAGGCATCCAAAGACGATGCGTTTACCGGTCGGGTCCGAGACATGAGAGCTGATGGGAACTTGTGGATCCATGCGGGCGACCTTCATGGTATTGGGTTCCGAGCTTCCGGGTTGAATCTCGAGGATATTCCCCTTCGGGTCGATTGCGATCATCCGCCCATCTGCTAACGAGAGTAGGCTCTCCTTCAAGATACTCACCTTCCTGTGGTAGTGAGTCCTGGTGCTATCCAGATCGGTCTCCCACAAGTGACCCTCTCGATTGGTCATGAAGAGGCGATTTTGTTCAGCTGCCAGCATCCAGTTGTCGAGACTGGCTTCCCCATCACCCAAGGAAACTAGTTTTTCGAAAGGAGCGGTCCATGGGACTGGATTCCAGTGTGGAAGAGAGTGGTACGCCGCTCGATACCTGAGCTTGTCTGTGCCGGTTGGATAGGAAAATACGAGTACCTGGTTGTGAGTTTCTATCCCAATGAGAAGCCGGGAACGATAGCCATCGTGGATCATCTTTGCACGTTGGACCGGACCTTCAGACAGCCGTCCCAGATCCTTGGCATGGGTTTCATAGTTTTCGAGAAAGCGGTTCTGTCGGTAAGGATGGTATACGAACAGGTGAGCGCTGTTGCCTGTAGTCAAACCATAAAGGGTTTCTCCGACCATACTGAGGGCACCGATCGCCGATTCCCCAGGAGGGATGACCAACCCTTCGCCGAACCATCCTAGCTCACACATGGTCACATGACCGCTGCGCACAATGGGCAAAGGGTTTTCACCCTCGACACTCAAACCAAAGGGTCGCTTGTCTACTGCGGCCTGATGCTGGTGCAGGAACCTTGTTCCCTTCTGGGGAATGGTTGCCTCTAACATGCTCAGGTTCACTTCCCAAAGGAGCAGGGGTCCTGTTGCATGTTGCATGCCGAAATAGATGGCATTGGAGCTGTGGCAAAACAGGGCACATTGTGGAATCCAGCAGGGTCGGCCGTTTGAATCAATGAATTTCCCGAGATCTTTGCTGATTCGGCTCTCGAGATCATACCGAACCAGATTGGGCACGGGGATCTGATCGATATAGACACCGTCACCACCGAATGCCAAGTACAGTGTGTTGGGGGCCGTGCATGCCATGGCCTTGGCAGGGGGTAAGTTGGGCAAGCGATAGTTGGTTAGGGCCTCCGAGCCGAAAATACAGCCGTGATCTTCAATGGAGCGCCGCTCGGGACAAAGGGTAAACACTCTCGTTCCTTTGTTTCCGACTCCGTGGAAACGTCCATCCGGTCCGCGAGTCATCCGCCGGATGTAATTACCCGGTTGCCGTCGCCCCGGTTTCAAAGGGACGATCAAGTCGGTTTCCTCGAACGTCTCGGCTTTGGGGCTATACAGGACGATTCTTCCCAGGTCATCGGAGGTCCAGACATTGCCGGAAGCATCCAGCTCCAGGCCGAATGCATTTTCCTGCCCTAGACGTCCGAGATCCCTTAACTGACGATCCTTGTAGTTGAATTGGCAAAGATGGTTCCTGGGGTAGGAAGCAAAATAGAGAAGACCTCGCTCTTCATCGATGGTTGAAATTCGTGCTCCCTCGTGCGGCAGGATACAGCCGTAATGAGTCACCTGATCTTTCCGAGTATCGTAAGCCGCCAGGTGACAACCCTCGTAGAGACCTCGGTAGGCCTCGATGGCGTCGAATCCTGTTTTACCCAACGGAGGTGCCGTGAAGTGTGTCAGGGCGAAGACTCTCCCGCGACTGTCCGCGTTCAAACTCAGGTGGACTTTGGAATGCGGCAGTTTGCCCGCCAACGGGTCGTATCCCGTCAGTTGTTGGAAATCGATGACCTTTCGGAAGGACTTCCTAGCCGTGTGGAAAGCGTAAATATTGGCACAGACGCCCGGGGTAAACTCGTTGCTTACCGAAAGATAGATCTCCCCATCGACACCGGGCGCTAGCCCGTAAATGACGTCATGCCCCTGAGTATCGGGTATCGGGTGGGTCTCGATGCCAGTGTTTCGCTTCAGTCGAACGCTCTGCTTTCGGTAATAGGGAGTTTGCCGACTAGGATATCGTGGTTACCGTCACCGCCCTCATCTGCGTGGCTCTTCCATGCAATCAATTGCAGGCGGTTGTCTTCTGGAAAGACGGTCAACCATCCGTTTTTGCTGTGAAAGGGTTGAGGGGATTTTCTCCCTTCTAGGTCTACGGGCCCGCTCATCTTCTTCCAGCACGTGAAGGTAGCATCCAATGGCATATAGATATAGTGCGTTTTGTCCTGCTGGTTCCACACGAATAGATAGAGACGGTCGGCTTGAACGACTAGGCCCTCTGGCGTATGGAAGCCCTCGGGGATCGCTCGGCCGACGTCCTCCCAATCCTCCGGTCGAGAGATATCCCCACGGTTGCGGAGTAAGCGTACATAGTCGGGCCGGGCGAATGATTGGTGCCATTCCTCGCCCAGCAGGTACCACGTGCCTTCGAACTGAAATGGGGTCGGATTTCCTACTCCTCCAAAAGTCCCCGATGGGAAGATGACCGAGATGACCGGTGAATTTCCATTGATTCGTGTCCAGGCTGTCGGATACGTATAGTTCCAGCCTTCGCCTGTTCTCGTTTTCCGCAAACAGGATCCATTGCTTTCCATCGAAGACAACAGCGCAGTCCTCCGCCCAGTGACTTTCTCCGCCGGCGACCCGCCCGGTATCGAGCCAGCTCATGGAATTTGTGCTGGCAAAGTGGTGCACGTACCAACCGACGTCCTCGTCGTCGTCATCATGATAGCGAATGCCGACAAATGCGTGCCAATCGTCGCTGCCCCGCTGTATTACCCAGGCGCGCTCGCGCCCTGATCGGATGACATCCGCCGCGGCAATTCCGTAACGTTGTGGAAGGGTTCCCCGGATCGACAACGAACCGGTAGTTGGCCGATTCACCACAGGATTGAAGGACAATCCATGAGGAGCATAGAAACCAGCGAAGGGGAATCATAGGATGTTTTTTCCATACGTGCTTCCACCCGACAAACGATACTCGTTCCCTACTCGTCACCTTCTGGCTGCGGGCACAAATTCACTTCCCCTGAAACGTTTGAGGATCGGCTCTTCATCCGGATCGTACCGCATCCTGGTGTACCCGTTGTTGAAGTACCACAGGGTCGGCCAGTCGCCGTCTTCGGAAATGGCATACAACAGCCTGCCGCGGGGTTGATCCGCCTGGAACTCCACCGGCGCCGTCATGTCATCCACATGAATGGGCCGTTCCAAGCGTCCCTTATGATAGGGATATCCCTGGCACAGATTTGCAACGAAATTATTCAGAGCATCATTCGTCCGTCCCCGAACCGTATACGAGGTCGACTTCCCGTTGCCGAAGGCTTTGGCGAACAGGAGACAGGTGGGATTGCTCCCGGCTTCTACCAAGTGAGCGTCCGACAGATTAATGGGGAACAAGTGCGCGCCGGAATTGATGACCAACTTCTTGCCTCTGCTGTCGAGCAGTGAACGCAGCTCCTGCAGCCAAGCTCTTCCTGCAATAGCCACCGATGCCACCGGACGCCGAGCGCCGTCATATTCGAAGATGGAACTGTACCCGTTGAAATGCCCGTAATCGAACTGATCGTCTCCGTAGGTCCAGTCGAAGCGGTCCGCACGATCCAGGGCGATACCGTCCGGGTTGACTGCATCCAGCAGTTCGGCAATCTGCCGGAGCACGGTACGCCCGTAATCCCGTTCCGGATCGGGATACATCCAGATGTTGTCGATACGTCCGTCGATGCCGGCACGGATCGGCTTGCCCTGCTGATCCCTGACAAGATCCGCTTCGTAGCGATGCATCATATCCTCAGAAATACCGGCGAACTGAAAATAGACATAAACTTGATGCCCATCGGCGTGAACGCGCTCGACGTTCCGTTTCAGCAGGTCGTAGCTGAAACCGTGCGTCCAGACGGTTTCGTACGGCTCGGTCATAGCCCGCCTGGGATCGAAATAGTCGCCGTTGCGCCGGAACCAGCGGTGATGCCAGATGGCGCGGAACCCCTTGTTCCATGCCATATTGTTCAGATCGATAAAACTCAGCACGATTTCGCGTCCCAGCACGCCCTGGTAGAGCTCCGTATTTTCCCGCGTGTAGGGCCACAAGGCGCGGAGAGTGGCGTTGTACAGGTTTTCGTAGCCGGCAGTCAGTTCAAACTCCCACTGATAGGTGCGTCCCCGTTCCCGGGGCCAGAGATAGGTACTGACGTTCAGGACGTCGGGCTGTCCTTGTGTCCGCCGCACTTCCGTCACCAGGTTGCTGAGATTGTGATCTATCACGCCGATGTATCCGCCGTCCTGCCCGCGTGCGATGGCTATGGGGCCCTGTGCCATGTGGACATACAGCGACCCTTCCTGCTGCCCATCGCGGAACCGCTTCTCGCCGATGCTCTCCCGCAGGTTCGGACGCCAGAACCTCCAGCTTACCCCCCACAGGGTTTCCACCGGCTGCCGAAACGGCAGGCGGACGTGCACCGGCACGTCATGGTCTACTGCTTCATTGACCTTGTAGGTCACGCCGACTCGGAGCCGATCGGCGTGCGGCATGAGTTTCACCGTGACGTCGTTCGCCGTATTTTTGGGATCGTGATACTGCAGGGTATAGGAGGTTCCGCCAGCATGCGTGCGGTCAGACATGCGGTCAAACGGGGCAGGCTGGTCGCCGCAGTAAATGAGCGGCTGGCGTCCAGCAGTATGGAGGAAATTTTCGCTGAAAACGCCCAGCCGTTGCATTCTACCCTGTGGAGCGGTTTGAAAATGAACAGGGCTGAAACGGTCCAGTTTTAAGGTTCCGGCAGCGACATTGTCGGTGTATTCTCGTGACGCCAATGACTGTCGTCGGAACCACAGGCGGTTGCGTCCTTTCAGGACCCGATCCGGCCAGGCGGGCAGGAGATAGAGACCCAGGGGTGTTTCTGCCGTGCCGCGCAGGGTCTTTCCAAGCCGGAGGGATAATGCGCCTTCGTCATCGCACCGGGCGGTGGGAATCCTAGCGACCTGATAGCCGTCTATCGTCTGTAAACGGAGCGGCGTCTCCGGCATTCCGGCGCGGATGGCAACGTCCGGGTCCTGCGCCGGATACACAACCAGCAGATAATTATCCGGTTCCGCCTGAAAGGGAATCCGTGAATCCGCTGATGCAACCGCGGCTCCGTGTAGAAAACCGGCACAGCCGAATAGCAGACACCACAAGCGAGATTTCAGCATGAAACGCTCCACACTAGATGAGTTTGTCAACGGCAGTTCATGCTTAGCGTTCCGTATCCGGGATAAATTGGCTGCCCCGGTACCGTTCATGAGGATCATGATACTCTTCGTTTAGATACAGCCGTGTATAACCGTTATTGAAGTACCAGAGCGTCGGGAATTCTTCTCCCTCCGAGATGGCATAGATCAGCCTGCCGCGCGGTGTATCGGCATTCAGCGGCTGCGGTTCCTGCATGTGCTGCCAGTGCCCCGCATCAAAGCTCATCCAGGGATATGCGCCGTTAAAGGGATAGGCCTGGATCAGATTGGCAACGAAATTATTCCCCACATCATTCATTCGTCCGTGGACGGTGATCGCATACGACTTGCCGTTGCCCATCGCCCGTGCCACAAACCACTGCATGGGATTCGTCGCCGCCTCCGTCATGTAGCCGTCAACCTGCCGCATGACAAAGAGATGCATCGAGGAGTTGGTAAGGAATTTCCGCCCGATGCTGTCGAGCATTCTTCGCAGCGCCAGGAGCCACCGCCGCCCTTCGACCGTGATAGACGAAACAGGCTTCCGGGCGCCGTCATGTTTAAAAATGGAACTGTAGCCGTTGAAATGGCCGTAGTCGTAATTGTCGGACCCATACGTCCAGTCCATGCGGTCCGCTCTGTCGAGGGCAATACCATCGGCGCCGGTATACAGCAACAGATCCTTGATCTGACGTAGAATTTCTTTCCCGTAGTGGCCATCGGGATCGGGATTACAGTATATGTTCAGATACCTGCCGTCCTGTCCTGCAACGATCTGCTTCCCCTGCCGGTCACGCACCAGGGAGGAAGCATACATATCGGTCATATCTTCGGAGACGCCTGCCATCTGAATGTAAAAATAGACCTGGATCCCGCGCTTGTGTGCCCTCTCCACGTTCCGCTTGAGAATTTCATAATTCATATGATATGCCCAGACGGCCTCATACCATTCTGAAGGGTCCCGGTCATTAAGAAAATACTTCCCGTTCCGTTCATACCATCCATGCCGCCAGAAAGCGCGAATTCCGGCGTTGTATGCCGGCTTTAGAGACGGAAACTGGAAATAACCCGGGCGGTTCAACATGCCGTTGAAGATTTCCGTATTGTCTTTGGTAAAAGGCTCCAGCGAGCGCAGGAGGGCGCTGAATCTGTTTTCAAAGCCAGTAAACAGTTCAAATGTCCACCGGTACTGTTTTCCCTGCTCCCTGGGCCAGAGGTAGGTACTGACTTGAATGAAGTCCTTGCTGCCGGGAGCGCGCCGAGCTTCAACGACAAGATTACTCAGATCATAGTCGAGGACGCCCACGAACTGTCCGCTCTCACTCCTGGCGACATTCAAGAAGACCAGCGGCATGTAGCTGAAAAGTGTATCCGGGCCGTCCGTTTGACGAAAAACGAAACGGCGTGCACCGTCCCGGTGGGCACCACGTGGGCGGCCAATCTCCCAGAGTTCTTTGAGAGGCTGATTCAGGGGAATGCGGAAATGTACAGGCACATCCCGATCAATCGGTTGCGCAACGGAATACGTCAGCGTCATCCGCACACGATCCGCCATAGGCTGCATCGTCACGGTAATTAGATTCTTCCCGTTGGTAGGATCACGGTACTGGTAACTGCTTTCCATATTTGTCTGCTTCAGCCGTTTGACGAATTCCGCGGGCTGATTACCGCACCAGATCGGAACATTTTTAGGATTCTTCGGCAGGACATTGCTCCCGAACACTTCAAGAGTGCCTAAGCGCCCGGAGGCACTCATTTCGAGAGTGACGGGAACAAACCGGTCAATCCTCACATTGCCGGAGAGCCGGCCTTCCGGATACTCCCGCGCCGCCAGGGCCTGTCGCCGGAACCATGACTGATTTCTGCCCTCGATATAATCCGGCGGCCAGCCAGGAAGCAGGTACACCCCGAGTGTAATCGCGCTGGTGAGTGTCCCGGAAAGGGAGAGGGTCAAGGCGCCGTCGTGCCGGAGTTTCGTCCGCGGGATGGCCGCCACGGCGTAGTTGGCAATCTGCTGGAACTGCAGCGGCTGATTCCCCGACGAATGCGTCAATGTTACTTGCTCAGGGTCCGGAACCTGCTGCAGGTCATAAAGAATCACTAGCATGGAATTCGGATCCGCCTCTACTCGATACCGCGGGGCAGCTGCATGCAGCGAGAAAAGATTTATAGCGACAATTACCAATGCAAACAGCATCCTACATAGAGCTGTCATGTTTTTTTTCGTGTCCGCAGACTGCACATGAAGAACCCTCTCGATGGTCAATACTTGCCGATTATTTTTGTTGCGTTCTGGAAGATGTTCCCATCCGGCGAGGTTGTCATTCCGCCTCTAGAGGCACGTTCTCCACCGCACCGGGCACAAAAATACCGCCGCGGCGCGTGCCGAGTTCAATATTTCCGTAACGCTCCTCGAACGCAGGCGGCAGTGGGCGGCCATTGGGCTGCGATAACCATAGCCGCAGCAAATGTCGCTTGCGTTCCGGTTCTGGGTAATCCTCGTAGCCCGTACGGGCGTGGAGGATTTGGTGGCTGTGGAGCACTTGCAAGTCGCCCTGCTCCAACGCCATATCGAGCCGGAGCGTGTTGCTGTGAGCCAGCGAGTCGAGCAGGTCCATCGCTTCGAGTTGCTTGCCCGTAAAACGGGGAACCTCGGCAAAGCGTTGGGCGCCCTCGATGAAGTCGCGGGCATAGATGGTGGTCAAGTAGCCGCCGTAATCGTGGAAAATCGGCATTTGGTAGTAGGGCGTTTTGCCGGCTGGGATTTCCCCCTTGCGGTCTACGTAGAAAGGCTGTTTCAGAACTTCAACCAGATCGGGCCGCTGCTTCATTATCTCATTGTAAATGGTGGTCGAGCTGGCCAGACTGCTCAAGCCGCCAGATTTGGATGGGTGCAGGCAGAGTAGGCCCACGGCGTCACAAGAGTCGGTGTGAAAGCGTTGCCGGTAGTTGGTGGCGTAGACTCGATGCAGGGGATTGTGCGGATCGTGTCCGATATCTTGGACGTGCCCCAAGACATGACCTTTAGCGTTTTGAGACACGGCCTCGCCCAAGTATCGACCGATGCCCCAATAGGCGATGATCGCCTCCTCTCGCGAGTATCGCTGCACCGGTACGCCCTGGATCAGCACAAAGCCTCGTCCGTTGACCACTTCATTTTGAATGTTCTTCAACACGGGCCCCAGGCTTGGTAACGGGAAATCCTCGCGCTGCACGGCGATAATCGTTTGCCCGCGCTCCCGCACCCCGGCCACCGCCACATCGAGTTCGGCGATTTCTGCGGACGTCAGGCGATGAATCCATTCATCTGATTGGACGAAACCGGCCCCGTACCAGACGGCCGGGGTTTCGATGAGTTGTTGATTAATTGTCACTTGGAACTCCGCACTTTATGAAACTCCCGGCGCCGCTAAAGGGAGCACTGTTTGCGGGTTCAAGACCATCGTCTGGGCAACCCAATATCTACGCCTTGGCGATTTTAACAGAGTCCTCGAGCGCATTCAGGAATCCAAGCGCATGTTCGCGGTCGCGATGGGGATGAATGGACAGCCGTATGCGTGGGATCCCGCGGAACACGCCGTAACTGCTGCCCCATCCCCGGGCGGACAGTTCGTGATGAATTTTTTCGACATCATACTCATCCGAAGTGAAGTTCACGATGGTGAGGAACGGTCTGACCACCAGCCGCAATCCTTCAATCCGTTCAATACCTTTTGCAACTAGATCGACTATATCCAGCACCGACCGCACAGATTCATGAAAACCTCTGCGTCCCAACCGGTGCATCACAGCCCAGGCCGCTGCAGCGCGTTCGCCATTTTTGGTTCCTGTGAGGTTGTGGATGACGGTCTCGGGAGTGGGGATGGCTTCGAGCATTTTCTCGTCTCGGATGAGGAGAAACCCCGAGGCAATGGGCATCAGACCCAGTTTATGCCCGTCGGTCATGAAACTGCTCACGCCCGGCAAACTGAAGTCGAATGGCGGAACCTCCATCCCAAGCTCTCTCATAAAAGGGTAAATGAATCCGCCAAAGGCACCGTCCACGTGGAGGAAGAGACCCTTGCGATGGGCCAGTTCGGCGAATTCCTGAACCGGGTCCATCAGGCCTAATGCACCTTCCGGCGCGGAACAGACTAGGGCAATCGTATGATCGTTTATCAGATTCTCAACCTGATTCACATCGGGCAGAAAATCTTTGCTGAGCGGGACCTCTTTTAGACGAATGCCGAGAAGATCCGCTCCCGCACGAAAGCTGTAATGGGCAGACTCCGGGAGGATCACCTCGGGCGCAAACTCCTGAGACAGGTTGCGAGCCAGACGCAGCGCCGAGATGTTTGATTCCGTCCCGCCATTTGTCATGAAGCCCACTGCATCGGGGCAGCCAAGCAGCGAAGCCATCATACGCACCGCTTCCTTTTCGAGCTGATAGGTGCCGGGCTGACCTTTCCGCGCCCACTCTACGAAATAGGTTCCCGCAGCTAGCTCCGCTGCGGGCTTGCTGATCGGATGTGGCGGACCGACATAACTGATGCTGAAATTATTATCCACCGCATAGGGGTTCAGACTCAGCCGTTTGCGGACGGCCTCGAGTACATCCTCGTCGGAGATACCCTTCTCCGGAAATGGCATGGGATCCGGCATCGGAAACTCGGGCCGGTCTGCCCTTTCGAATTCTTCCTGGACCATTACGATGCCTCCTTCACAAGGCCGTCATGCTTTTTCCCCCGTGTCTGCAGACTGCACATGACCAGCTTGCCCGATTCAAAGTGACCTGATCTTACACCATAATTTGGGTTTTCTTCAGATTCTGGACTCGGGTGGACCCAATTCAGGAGCCTTTCGCCAGCGAGTTTTGCTGATACACTTCGGGTAATCATCTATGATAGCGGGAAGACTCGAACAGGAAGGACATCGATGGATCCATACACATTGGAGTTTGAAAGTTTCTCAAGGCATAAGTCGTGGCGTTTTGACAAGGTACCGGGAGTGGCAGAGTTAAATCAGCAAATCGCTGCAGAAGTCACTCAGGCACTGAAGCACGCCCAGAAGGATGGCAATGCCTTGATGGTGATCTGTCCTGTCGGACCCTTGGATTTCGAATACTGGGTGGAGGCGATGAATCGAGAGCAAACCGACGGCTCCCTTCTGGTTACGGTGAACATGGACGAGTACCTGGACGCGGCAACCGGGGAATTGGTAAACGAGTCGCATCCCCTGGGATTTCGAAGATACATGCGTGAGAATTTCTTTTCTCAACTGAAGGGGAAGGCACGGGTTCCAGAAGAAAATATCCATTTCCCTTCTCCTCTTGCTCCTGGGGAAACGACCGCACTAATTGAAGAACATGGCGGTGCCGACCTCTGTTATGGGGGTATGGGCTTGACCGGTCACTTTGCCTTCAACGATCCCCCAGAGCCGGGCGAGCCCTGCGACGACGATCAAATCCGCAACAGTCGAACGCGCATCTTGACCATCAGCCGTGAGAGCCAGGCCCAGATGTGCATGGGAGGAACTGGAGGAAATTGGGAAATCATTCCGAAGCGCGCTGTGACGCTGGGCATGTATGAAATGCTCATGAGTAAGAAAATTCATTTAACCTTTATGAGGAGCTGGCATGCGGGGGTCTTACGGCGCGCACTTTTCGGCCCGGTCACGGGCCGGTGTCCGGGTTCCTTTGTGCAAGAGCACGGGAGTGTGGAAGTCACCTTGACCGAGCTCGCGGCCACACTCCCACTCATCCATGTGGCTCAAAGGATTGCCGAATGACTATGCCGGAATATCAGATTGGGGATTATCGATTCGAGGCTCAGAATTTTCTGCCGATCGATCTCTTTGATGCTATCACCGACCAGAGGGTCCGGAATCCAAAGGTGGCCTTTGAGGAAGCGCATCAGTTACGAAAAAGAAAGCAGCTGACCTCAGACGGCAAGTTGGTGATCTTGGCAACGGACCATCCCGGACGCAGGGTGACTGCACTGCGGGACGATCCGCTGGCCATGGGGGACCGGTTGGAATATCTCTCTAGGGCGTTACGGGTTGTCACCACCCCGGGGTGCGACGGTGTCATGGGGACGACCGACTTCATGGAAGATCTCTTGATATTGAGTCACCTCTTTCGCGAAGCCCGCGGAGATTCCTTTCTGGACGAGAAGGTGCTCGTGGGGTGCATGAATCGAGGGGGGCACGCGGGAGTCCAAGGAGAGATCGATGACCGGTTTACTTCCTTTACCGCGCAGCAACTGAAGCGCCTGAACTTCGATGGAGGCAAGTTGATGTATCGGCTCGATCTGGACGACGAGCGCTCCATTAAGTCCATTGAAGATTGTGCCGTGGCTGTGACTGAGCTGTTTCGTCAGGATCTGTATTCCTTCCTTGAACCCATGAGTGTACGCAGGAAACCCGATGGCGGTTACGAAACGGTCAAGACAGTGGAGGCCATGGTCAAGGACGCGGGCGCGGCTGCCGCACTGGGCGAGTCGTCCATGAAAACCTGGTTGAAGCTATCCTACGTAGAGGGCTACGAGCGTGTGGCCCGCGCGACGCGTCTTCCAATTCTCATGCTGGGCGGTCCTGCGTTGGAGACTCCCATGCCGACGCTGTTGGATTTCCACGCAGGGATCCATGCGGGTGCGAACGTGCGTGGTGCGATGGTGGGAAGAAACGTGACCTTTCCGCGCAAAGAAGATCCACGAGGGGTTGCGGCCGCTGTGTGCGCCATCATTCATGAGGAAGCGACGATGGAGCACGCCCTCGAGCGTTTGCAAAGCGAGCGGGGCCAGGGCATGGATGCTTTCAATCTTTAAGCGTATCCTGTTGACAGATGTTGCGGTAAAAATTCATGCCCTCCACAATGTCGGCCAATGCTTCTTCTCTCTGTGCTTGACTTCCCCAGTAGGCTTCTAGCTGAGCCCAATTCTCGAGTGTCTCGAGGAACTCCAGCAGATAACAGGTGCTCTCTGCAGTATGCTTATATAAGCCCTCGATTTCGAGACCACCATTGTGAAATTCCGGTCCGTGATTGTGATAGGTGTTAGCGATCGCGTGAAACCGCAGTTTTCTGAACGGGCGCCGGTAGAGAGGTTTTCAGGCGCAGTTTGATTCGAAGATACCTCACGTAGTCTGCCGAGATAGGATTCTGAAGTAATTCCTCAATGACCGGGAGAAAGTAATACAGGGACCGGATAGGCGATAGCCTGCGTGCCTGTGGATCACGGAGTAACCGACGAGCGGAAGTCAGGAGTAAGCTCGATTCTATGACCGAAAGCGGAACCCGACGATCATAGAGCTGATAAGCGAGTTGATAGTCTTGCCGACGAGGCCGTTGTGGAGTCTCAGGCAGCTGGGCGTAGAGATCAACAACAATCTTTACGTATTGAATGCGATTGGACGGCACGGGTTCTAACGTTTCTTTTTCCTCCGCGCGGAGGCTTCCTGCTCGCTCTCTCGAATCCGATAGCTACGTCCTTCAATGACGGTCACATCGGCATGGTGAGTGAGACGATCCAAGAGCGTGGCAATGCAAGCGGCATTGGGAAAGACCTCGTTCCATTCTCGAAAGGCTCTATTTGTACTTATAACGATGGATCGATGCTCATAGCGCCGGTTGACGACTTCGTACAGCAGATCCGCGGCATGGTTGTCATAGGAGAGATACCCGACTTCGTCTACGCACAGAAGGTGAGGGCGGGCGTAGGATTGGAACTTTCTTCTTCGGAGTTCCGGGGAATCACATTGGAGATCTTCGATCAGGTCGGCAGCCGTACGAAACAGGACGGAATAGCCGGCCAGCACAGCAGCGTGGGCAATGTTTTTGGTAATCATGGTCTTGCCCAGACCGTTGGCACCGAGTAGGACAAAGTTGCGACCATCCGGGATGAAATCCAGAGTGAGGGCGCGTTCGATGACCTGGCGATCGATTTTCTTTGGCCAATTCCAATCGAAATCCGCCAGCGGTTTGAAGCGGCCGATGCGGGAGCGTTTCAGGCGGCGCTCGAGACTGCGGCGGCCACGCTCTCGAGCTTCGGCCTGCAACAGCTCCTCGAGCATTACACGAGGACTCCAACGACCCTTGGTAGCCCGGGCGATGAAGTCTTCCAGGGATTCAGAAGTGGCATTCAGACCGATGCCGGCGAGTTGGGTGGCAAGGTTATTCGTCACGGTCGGAGAGGTCATCGTAGGCCTCCAAGTTGTGGGGTTGGACGTTGAGGTTGGCAAGATCGGGACGACGAGTCAGATCGACAGGTAGTAGATGACGACGCTGTTGGGAGCGGCGATGTTTCTGTAGAATGAAGGCAACCGAAGAAGCCCGAGGCGTCTGCCGCTGGAGTGCTTCCCGAACGGCGACTTGTAGTTCCGTGGCTCCATAATCCTCCAAGAGCTGAGATAGCTGAGTGGTTTGCCCGCCGCCGGACTCTCCCCGCTGGAAGGCAGCCGCGATCAAGGCTTCGCTTTCAGGTACCGATTGAGCAAGACGGCCTCCAGGAGTAGCGCCGATGGCTTTGCGCTTCTCTTGTAGCAGTGCTTCTTGATGCGCCGGATCCAGGACGGCGTCATGGCGGTTGTAGGAGCGGCGGTGTCGGGCGATTTCGGTTGCGCCATCGAGAATGCGTACAGTGTCCTGTGATGCTGCCAGAGTGAGTGCTCGACCCACGGCCGTGTGTGGAATCGAGTAGTCGTTGAGATCAAAACGGATATAGATGGTCTTGCGCGATCGAACCGGTACCACCAGATCGGTATCGAAGGAATGCACCGGCAGTGGAAGCAATCGAGGTTTTTCCTCTTCTTCGAAGATTTGCTCAACGGTGCGGGACTGGTCTCCGGGCCAGGGACGTCGATGAGCGATTTCGTCGCGCCACAGAAGCGCTTGACGGTTGAAGTCCTCCAGGGTGGTGAAGCGGCGTGCGGCAAAGAAAGAGTGTCGGATGTACTGGATGGTTCTTTCGACACGCCCTTTCTGATTGCCACGGGCCACTTGGCACGGGCGAGTGGCAAAATGATAGTGAGCACAAAGCTCAATCAGCCGAGGATGAAAGTGCACGGCATCGCCGTGGCGTTCCAGCACGGCCGACTTCAGATTGTCGCTTAATATGACACGAGGGCAGCCCGACCATGAGTCGAAGGCCCGGACGTGACCGCGCAAGAAGTTCTCCAGGGTTTGATCGAAGAAGAACTCCAGATATAGGGCTCGGGAATAAGAAAGTGTAAGAACGAAGCAGGACAACCGACGACGGGCACGGCCGATTGCAACGGCTCCAAAATGTGCCCAATCGACTTGGCCCTGCTCGCCAGGAAATGTTCGCAGCCGTAAGAAGGCTTCTCGGTGAACAGGGCGGAGACGGGCGACGACTCTCCGGAGTATCACGACACTGCCGGTATAGCCTCGATCCCGAATCATCTCATAGATACGAGTCGTTCGTAGGCGCGGATACTTCTCCAAAGTCTCCTTGATAAAGTCGATGTAGGGATCCGTGAGACTGGGACGAAGGATCTTGGCTCGATTGAATCGATCGGTTTGCAGGGCGGTTCGTACCGTATCCCGGTGAAGTCCCAGTTCTTGCGCGATGGTTCCAATCTTCCAATGCTCGGCATAGAACAAGCGACGGATGTGTGCCACGGTCTCGGCTGCAATCATGTTTCATCTCCATCCATGAAACACATCGATGAGCTGGCCCGCTCGACCGCAAACCATGCAGGTGATAGGGCCGGAAATCGTAGATGTGGTGTGTGTTTGAACTTTCTCATCACGTTGTACTTGCGCTTCGCGCGCAGCGATCCTGCCAGAACGAAGCTCGCTTCGGCTACCTGGATCCGTCACGCGGGCCATGGCTCGTCGACGCCGGTACGCTCGCTGACGGTCTCTGTGATCCAATCTTCCTTCGGGGCTTTGTTGATGCAGGCGATTGGCCTTGCGACGTTGCTTCCGGCGCGCTTTGCTACGACAGCGACAACTGCAGTACTGCTGTCCACGGTCACAGCAGCGACAGATCCAGAAAAGCGCCCCGCAGCCGTCAGCTCGGCAAAACCCTTGACGAAAGGTAACTTCGGAGGTGACCGTCATCCCATTCCCAGGGGTGGGAACTGGACAACGGCCACAAATCATGGCAGGCTACGAACATCTGATGGTTTGGTAGCTCTTCCAAAGAGAGCCGCCAACGGACCCCGATTGTTAATGGCGGTCGGGGTCCTCTTCCACACCCGAAAACAGCATAACCTATTGAGAAAAACTTGAGGAGGCGCCTACGGCGCCGATGATGTTGAGGCTTGTTATCTCGGCGTTTGTTCAGAAAAGTGCGGTTTTAAGCGATCAGTAACATGATAGGCAAGCCGGAGTCCTTTTGACTGGCAGTATTTGCCTGCCGCATTGAGGCCGGCGGCTTTGTGCTTTAATGCCTCGGCGTCAACTCTACCATCTTTGATAAGACTGCCGCCGCTCAGGATCAAACGTTCTGCGCCTAAAGCGGCAGCCCCGTCCACGACGCTGGTTATTAAATCCAATGGTGCGATCTGAGTTTTCTCATCGTACCTATCGAGAAAAATATGGGTGCCGAAAAACTGTAAGCCCGTCTTTTCGATTAACGCGCGTGCCTGAGGACATTATTAAACTGGGATTGAAGGTTACGGAACGAGGTCTCAAAACCATCAAAGCGGAGTTCTTTCAGGTTGGCCAGCACTTGCAACAACTGAGAGAAATTGCCTGGGTCAATGCGCCAGGCATTAGTTTGGCAACCCTGTTTGACGCCTGGATGTGAGATTGCTGACAAGGCGTTCAGACTGATTGTACTGAAGGGCATGGCAGCTAGAAATGTACGACGCAGAAGCATGAAGTTAGTTAGATCCTGTTTTTCAATCTATCATGCGACCTGCTTTGCCGGTAGACTAGAGCATCAACAGGGAGATTGTGTCAACCCTGGGAACACGACTAACTAGCGCTCTGTTTGGGGTATCCGGCGGACGGATCGATTTCTGATGTTTCTTTCTATCATATGGGAGAGTGCAAACCAGGAGGTGAAGCAATGATCTTCTATCCTCACATGATCGGAGGCATGATTCTGTCGGGCCCTAAGATAAAGGGGTTGACAGCTCATTCGTGCAGCGGTTCGAGGAACAACGGTCATCGTTCTCTTCCGTGACAATCGATGCCGATGGGGAGCGCAGCATTATCGGGTTTCGCGACGAAACAATGGATTTCGGCGGTGGCTGGCTCGACAAAGGGAAATGCCGGCATTTGGTGCCGCGTTTGCCGATACGCGCTGGCCGGAGGGAGCCCGCATTCTGATGGAAGAGGCACGTCGGCGCGGCGTGCCCGGGAAGTGACGGGGTCAAAGGCAATGAGGAAGTATCGGCCGACGGTGCCGTCGTGGCCCTGCTCCACGGGTGTTACCGATCAATGAAAAAGATACAGACGATAGGTGTGTTGCCATTGGCGCGACCGACTTTCGATGTTGCCTATGCCGAGGAACAATTGGCGATCATGTTGGAGGTTTTGAACGCAACCGGCATGACATTGCTTGGTTCCGGTCAATTGCTGATGGACGGTGAGGCGGCCGATGCGGCGACCGATGCGCTCAAGGCGCAGGCTCCGGATCTTGTTCTGATTTTGCAGGTGACCTTTACCGATGCATTGGCAACGGCGCGCATTTCCGGTCAATTCGAACAGCCGCTGGCGATCTGGGCGATCCCCGAGCCGAGACTTGGTGGCAGGCTGCGGCTTAACGCCTTTTGCGGCCTCAATCTCGCGTCCCATGCCCTTGGACTTCGCGGGCGCGACTTTTCCTGGCTCTATGCGGATCCGTCAAGCGATGACATGGCAGAGCAACTCGATGAGCTGATTGCCGGCGGCCGCGAGGTCGCGCCGCTGCAGGGTGAAAAACCGCTGGCTGATCAGGCTGCCGGAAAGGCCGTGCTTGAACGTGTTGCCGGTCGCAAAATCGGCCGGCTGGGCGATCATCCGGCCGGCTTTTACACATGCCACTACGATCGGACAGCACTGAGGGCGCTGATCGACATCGAGGTCGAGGAGCTGCCGCTTCAAACGCTTTTTGATACCGCCGGTAATGTATCGGACACGGCGGCGGCGGACCTTCGATTGGTCGCTGCCGGTCAACTGACCGGCCTGGATGCCGTCGATCAGGGCGAACTTGAAAAATCATTCAAGCTGAAATCAGCGATTGAATCGATCCGCCGGGAGCGGGGATTCGATGCTTTTGCCATTCGCTGCTGGCCGGAAACCTTTACCGAATATGGCGGTGCGGTCTGCGGGCCAGTTTCGATGATGGGCGAAGGCCGCGTGCCCTGCGCCTGCGAGGCCGATGTCTATGGCGCCGCGACGCAACTCCTGCTGCAGGCCGCGGCGGATGCGCCGGTCTTCCTGGCGGATCTGGTCGATATGGATATCGAAGACGACACCGGTGTCGTGTGGCATTGCGGGCAGGCGCCGATCTCGATGGCCGACCCGGACAGCGTCGCCGAGGCGACAATTCACACCAACCGCAAGATGCCGCTGCTCTATCAGTTTCCACTGAAACCCGGCCGCGTCACGCTGCTGCGTCTGAGCCAGGCCTTTGGCGTGCACAAGCTTGTCGTGGTGTCCGGCGAAGTGCTGAAACGGCCGATGGCCTTCACCGGCACCTCGGGCGTGTTGCGATTTGACCACCCGGTCGCCGATGTGCTTCCCGCCGTTTTCAATTCTGGTCTGGAGCACCATATGGCGCTTGCCTATGGCGATCACACCGAAACGCTGCTTTCGTTGGCAGCGACCCTCGATCTTCCCGTTATCCGTTTTTGAAAGTCTGCTATTCAGACATGTTCGCTATGGAATTATCGGTTCGGGCATAGCTCGGCCTTTCTTGTTGTACCTGTCGCACTTAGCCGTCCACACACCACTGGAAGCCAAGAAAAGCCTCATCTCCAAATATCAGGCCAAGGTGGAGCCAGACCGAAAACAACGGCACGCGGTTTACGTTGCAATGATTACTCGATGAGCTCGGGATCTCTGACAAGATGGTCCTCGTCCCTACCTCGGATAACGGTGGCCTTTAGGAAAAAGACAGCCAAAGCTGAGATTGAATTAGTTAGTTAGATCCTGTTTTTCAATCTATCGTGCGACCTGCTTTGCCGCTAGACTAAAGCATCAAAATTGAGATTGTGTCAACCCTGGGAACACGACTAACTAGCGCTCTGTTTGGGATATCCTGGTGGACGGATCGATTTCTGATGTTTCTTTCTATCAGTATGGGAGAGCGCAAAACAGGAGGCGAAGCAATGCCCAGCGAACCACATCACTCGAGCCACTGTCTCTTTCCTGTCCTGATCCTCGTTGCATGTCTCCTGTGTGGCTGTTCCACTCCGACCGAATTGCCGCAGCAAGACAAGGTGAACTTTGTTTTCATCCTCATCGATGATCTGGGCTGGAAGGACCTGAGTTCCTACGGAAGCACCTTTTATGAGACGCCAAGCATCGATAGGCTTGCAAGCAGCGGAATGCGCTTTACGGATGCTTATGCCTCGGCTCCGGTTTGTTCGCCGACGCGGGCCAGCATCCTGACCGGGAAATATCCCGCCACTTTGAAGTTGACGGACTGGATTGCGGGGCGCAAGCAGTGGCTTTGGGCCAAGCTTCTGGTTCCCCAGTTCAATCTGGAGCTACCCCTGGAGGAAGAAACCGTTGCAGAGTCCCTCAAACCACATGGATATGTTGCGGCGCACATCGGGAAGTGGCATCTAGGGGACAGACCCTATTATCCGGAAGACCAGGGATTCGACGTCAATATTGGTGGAACTGCGAAAGGCGCGCCACCCACCTACTTTTGTCCGTACGATATCTCCACTATAGAGGGATGTCAGGAAGGAGAATACCTGACGGACCGGTTGACCGATGAGGCGGAAAGGTTTATCGAAAAGAACAAAGACACGCCCTTCTTCTTGCACTTGTCGCACTTCGCAGTCCACACACCACTGGAAGCCAAGAAAAGCCTCATCTCCAAATATCAGGCCAAGGTCGAGCCAGACCAAGAACAGCGGCACGCGGTTTACGCGGCAATGATTGAAAGTGTGGATGTCAGCGTAGGACGGATCATGAAGAAGCTCGGTGAGCTTGGGATCTCTGACAAGACAGTCGTCATCCTTACCTCGGATAACGGTGGCCTGGTTTACGAAACAGACAGCCAAGAAGCCGTGACCTCGAATGCCCCCCTGCGAGCAGGGAAGGGACACCTGTATGAAGGTGGGATTCGCGTTCCCCTGATTGTGAGCTGGCCAGGAGTCACAGCACCGGGTAGCACCTGCAAGACCCCGGTGACTAGCCTCGATTTCTCTCCCACCATAGTTGCAATGGCGGGAATCGATAACGCTGAAGATGGCGTCGAGGGCGTAAGCATCGTTCCGCTACTCCGGCAGGCAAGTTCCCTCCGGCGCAAGGAGATCTACTGGCACTATCCCCACTACAGCAATCAGGGAGGGGAGCCGGGAGGAGCCGTACGCCAGGGAAGCTATAAGCTAATCGAGTTCTATAAGGATAATAAGCTCGAGCTCTATAATCTGCAGCACGACCTGGGCGAGCAAAAAGATTTGGCCGATGCCATGCCCGAGAAGCGGGATGAACTGCACCGACTTCTGGTCGAGTGGCGCGCATCGGTCCATGCCCAGATGCCCACCGAAAATCCCAGTTATGATCCTGCACGGTCGGATCAGGGATTGACGGGTGCTCAGAGGTGAACGGGCTGCCTCTTTAATTGTAGAATCCGGCACGTGCTTTCAACTCCGAAATATCCAGTGGACTCGGCTTAAAATGTTGGAACCTTTTCGCGTACTGCCGTGATGACTGATTCCAGCTACATCGTCGAGCTTTCGGCACTGGTGGTCTATTTGGTTCTGCTGTTGCTGATTGGTGCAGGCAGCATCGCCAAGTCGCAGACGTCGATCGATTATGCGCTGGCCGGCCGGCAAATCCGTTGGTATATGGTGCTGGTGACCACGGCGGCCACGATGGTCGGCGGTGGATTGTCGATTGGTATCGTGACGAGGGTTTATCAGACCGGAATGGGAGCCGCGCTGGTCGCCTGCGGGTCGTATCTCAGCCTGGTCATTAGCGGGCTGTTCATTGCGCCCAAGTTGCGCGACTTGGAAATGATCACGGTCGGAGACTGCTTTGAGTACCGATTCGGACTGCTGGCGCGCAGTGTGGCGGTGCCCATTTGCGTGGTTTTCTTGTTGGGTGCCATCGCCCTGCAAATGGTGGTTGTGGGGACGATCACCAACGCGTTGCTAGGAATCCACTATCAATGGGCTGTCTTGATAGGTGCAGCGGTCACGGTGTTTTACTCGACGGTCGGCGGCTTGAGGGCGGTTTTAAGAACAGACATATTGCAGTTCGGGATACTGGTTGGCGGATTCGGTGTGGCCGCTATCTTACTGGCAAGGAATAGTGGGTTGATGGGCATCGGGGTCGAGCCGGGTGGTGGTGGGCTTCAGGGGCTAGGCGAAACGTGGTCGCCGGCGCGGATCGTGGCTTTGGCCTGTGTTTACTTTCTGGGTGAGATGTTGGTGCCGCCTTCCGCGCAGCGGTGTTTCATGGCGAAGGATCCTCCGAGCGCAAAGTGGGGAGTGGCCGGGGCCGGCCTGTTGCTGTTGATCTTCATGCCCGTCACCACATCGATCTTGGGAACCGCGTGCCAGGGATCTCCCGAAATAGAACAAGCGGTGGCGAGGGCAGGCGATGCTCAGGTTGCTTTCCCGGCCTTGATACGAATCGTATTTCATCCGCTGTTTTCGGGCGTCTTGATCGCAGCCCTGATCGCCGCGGTAATGTCAACGGCCGATAGCTGTCTTTCCAGCCTCGCCACGATCTCTATGGAAGATGTGTATCGTCGACACTTGCGCCAGGGTGCGAGCGACCGCCAGCTGCTGCGAGTGGCACAGGGCACGACGCTGCTGGCCGGGATTGGCTGTGCCGTCGCCGCCTTGTATTTTAGGGACATTATCAACTGGCTCGAGTTCATTTATAGTGTATGGGGGCCAACGATGGTGCTGCCATTTTTCGTGGGGATCCTGTGGTATAGGCCGTCGCGCGTCTACGCCTGCGTAATCTCGATGTTTGCCGGGTTTTCCGCAACATTGTGCTGGAATTTTGGCGCGAACATTGTGACGGGGCTGTTTGGGAAAGACGGTGAGAATGTCGCGGACATCCACCCTGCACTGGTTGGGTTTATCGTTGCTGTCGCCGCGTTCTTGATTGCTTTGCCACTAACGCGAACGTGGCGGCTGGGTCGGCTGGTGACGCCCCGGCAACCGTAGTTGGATCTATTTGTATACGTCCTTCCGGTCGCCGATCTTGAGAACCACCACGGCATTGTCGAGAATCGTGAAGACGACACGCTGCGCTTTTTTTGAAATAGAATTTCCCAATACTTCGCGCGGAAACGACAGACACGCGACCTCTTTCTGCTCGCGAGCAAAAACTCATTGGCGGTTCGCATGCGTCTGGCAAGCTATACACCGAAGGCGGTAATGAGAGTGATGTAGGTCAGCAGGACCGTGAGCGCAATGTCCTGATTGTCCATAGCGGTTTTTGACGAAATGTCCTCCTCGCCAGCCGGTCATGCTCCAGTGGGATGCGAGGAGGTACGGCTCGGTTCGGATCAGGAGAGTTCCCTGAGATACACCGTTCTCTCTTCCGCAATCGAGATCTCCCCAGCCTGTGCAATCCGAATCGCTTCTCGCCCCATTGTCGCATCGACCATGGCCGGGCGACCCTCCCGCATGGCAGCCAGAAAGTCTACATGGACCTCGTAGGTGCCTTTGTGACCAATGCCTTTTTGATCCGCCATGGGGTAGTCCTTGACTTTAGTTTCCTTTGCGAGGGGATAGTTGCCATAACCGGTGCCGGGACCCACCAGAATCGTGGCTTCGTCAGAGGTCTTGGGGGCGTAAATCATACCCTTGTCTCCGATGATCGTATAGTTGTCGCTCAACTGATGCGCCTTCCGTGGGGTAAACAGACAGAGGTCATGGTTGGCTCTGACCCCATTGTCGTATTCTATTGACACACTGGCATGATCCAGGGTTTCTCGACTTCCCCATCGATTGGTGCCTCCGCTACCCGTCACTTTTACGGCCCTGCTGTCCAGCAGCATGTTGTAAAGGTCGAAATCGTGACAGCATTTTTCGATCAGACTCCCCCCCGAGAGGTCTTGATAGTAGCGCCAGTTGATCCGTCGATTGATTGCCGGATCCTTGTCCAGCCATTTCCAATCGTTACGGAAGTTTCTGGAGCTGAGAAACTTGACCGTACCAATCGTCTTTTCCTTGTGGATGACTTCTCGAAGCCTTATGTATTTGCCAAAGAAACGGCTCTGCATACAAACAGACAAGACTCGATTGTTCCGATACATGGCATCAATCATTTCGTCACAGTGTTTGGCAGTAGTCGCCATCGGTTTTTCTGTCAGAACGTGTGCACCATGGTCGAGAGCGTCTAACACCATGTCTCTATGAAGGTAGTTCGGAGTGGAAACGATGACGGCAGTCAGTCCCGGGTGGCCCAGCATTTCCTTGTATTCTCTATAAGGCTTGGGGGAACTGTTCTGGAGTGCCTTGCGCGCGCCCGCCAGGGCATCTTCGCGAACGTCGCAGATGGCAAGGATCTCACACTGATCGGGCAGTAGATCCGCCACACGCACATGTTCCAGGCCTCGGCCTCCTACGCCGATGATGCCCAGCTTCGCCTTTCCAGGCGTCGCCGTTGGAATGGTACTCTTTGATGCATGAATCTGTTGCGAGGCGCTCGTGGATAGAACCCCGGTTCCGAGAGCCAATCCTGCTCCTCTTAGGAAACTCCTTCGGTCAATGCTTGGCTTCTGCCTCATCTTCCGCCTCCTGTCTCTTTCATTGCCGACCTTGAATGGCCTCGGTTCGTTGTGAGACGTTGTCTCAAAAGAGATTTTAAAAAGCGTACATGTACGACTATATCAGATATTACTACCTATCCGAGTTTAGACCAGCGCACCTTTTCTGATATCCGCAGTCTAGGACTGCCTTTAAGTAAGCTGTTTTAACGTCACGGGTTAGAGTTTTCCACAGAGGCAACGTGCCGCAAGTGCCTCCTGGCTTGACTTCGTCAACGGAACCGTGATATACGAAAACCTAAGAGTCCATGTGTAGGTTTAAGGAAACCTGCTATGTCTATGGGATCCCTGGCACGCGTGATTTCCAGAGGGAGCGGATAGCCTTCTCGGGAGGAAAAATGAGCATTCTTTCATGCCCACAAACGAATACTGTTCTGGCCGCCGCTGGCATTACGTTGCTTTGCCTGTTTGCCGCGGTCGCGGCACCGGCCCAGGGGGTCAACGGGATCATTCAGGGGCAAGTCACCGACACCACAGGTGGTGTAGTGCCGGGTGCGAGCGCAACGGCGATCCATACCAAGACCAACGTCACGAAAACGGTTCTAGCCAATGACACCGGTTTTTACATCTTTCCCAGGCTTCTGACAGGAACCTATCGTCTGGAGATCGAGATGAGTGGCTTCCGCCGCTTCGTTCGGGAAAACGTGGAAGTGAGGGTCACTGACATTATTCGCGTGGACGCCCAGCTCCAGGTGGGAGAAGTCTCTCAGGAGGTTACCGTCACCGCGGCCGCACCTTTGTTGAAGACCGACCAATCCGACATCAGCCATCAGATCACGGAACGGCAAATAAGGGAGCTGCCGCTTTTCGGGCGCAATGTCACCCAGGTCATGAACACCATTCCGGGCACCATGTTCGGCTTCAACAACCGGAGGGGACAAGTCAGGCTTCAGGGTGTCAGCAGCGCTCCGACGGAAGATGTGAATCTCTTCACCAATGGCCTGCATGGCGGCAGAAACTATTCGACTTACGACGGCGTGTCCAATCGCTCCCTGGGCCGTGGCGGGCAGTCGTACCTCGTCCCCGCGGCGGATTCTGTGTCCGAGGTAAAGATCATAACAAACGCCTACGACGCCGAGTATGACCAGGTCGGAGGCGTCATGACCCAGATGGTGACCAAGGCGGGCACCAACGCCTACCACGGCACTCTCTTTTGGTTTCACCGCAACAACGTCTTCGGAGCGCGCAATCCTTTTACCGAGGCTACGACGGACCTTGCCGACCTGAAATGGAACCAGTTTGGGGGAACCGTCGGAGGCCCGATTGTCAAAGACCGCGTGTTTTTCTTTGGCTCGTTTCAAGGGATACGGATCCGCCAGGGACGCACTTCCATTGGCACCGTTCCATTGCCGGAGTATCGGCTGGGGGATTTCAGCTCCTTGCCTCAATTTCCGATTTTCGATCCCCTTACCGGAGGTGCGGACGGGCGAAACCGCACCCAGTTTACCAACAATCAGATTCCATCAACCCGCATCAATGCGGTGTCACGAAATGTCATGGGTCTCTTGCCCGAGGCTAATATCAATACCGGAGATCCCACTCGCCGAAACTATATCAACGCGTTTCCGACCGCCACCAACAACGAACAATATATAACCCGCTTTGACTGGAACATTGATGACCAGAGTCAGTTTTTTTTCCGCTGGAACTATGGCCGAGACGAAATCGTCAGGAACACGCTCTTCGGATCTCCGCTACAGGACCCCGTGGTGCAAGGCCTGCCAGGCTATGGTGTGGCCGTGAATTACAACCGCCTGATAACACCGAACTTTCTGGTGGAAGGCCGTTTCGGGTTTGTCAGTCGGGACAACACTCGGGTATACCAAGATGGGGGAAGACAGACCTCAGAAGAGCTGGGGATCCCCAACGTGAACATCAATGGGTTCGATGGCTTGATTTGGATGCAGGTGGATGGACCCAGGGGAAACTTCAATACAATTGGACAAGATCGGGTTCGTCCCATTACACAGCAGACGCGCCACTTTGTCGCAGGCTTTGTTTGGACGAAAGGCAAACACACACTAAAGTGGGGTGCTGAATTCAAGGTCGCCCGCCAGGTGAGAACAGATCTTGGCAAGGGAAGGTGGCGCTCTCGACGCCCACAGCGGATAGGGGCGTTTCCGGATCCGGCATGGGGCTAGCAACCTATTTGTTGGGTATCCCAAGTGAGCTGAGGTCTAGAACTTTTATCGCCCCAGGTACAAACGACGAGAGGCAGCAGCGACACGGCCTCTATATCCAGGACCAGTGGCGAGTAAGCCCCAGGTTTACGCTCAACTACGGTATCCGCTACGCCCTGTTTTCTCCCACCTATAGTAATCTCTCACCTGGTGGAGCCCAGTACGACTTTGACCTAGCCGTTCAAAAAATCGCCAATGTGGGAGATGTCTCGAACACGTCCAACGTGCGCTGGGACAAAAACAACTGGGGACCCCGTCTGGGTATTGCTTACCGCCTGACAGACAAGTTTGTGCTGCGGGCGGGTTACGGACGGACCTTTAGCACCGGTGTTGGGGGTGAAAATGTCGGCGTCTTCGGTTTCGTTTGGCCCGTCGCTGCCAACATAGATAATCTTGGGGCCGACGATGCATTCCAGGGCCTTGCTCCGTTCTCAGTGGGGCCACCCCCCATTGACATCGACGTCGAAATCGATCCGTCTGGATTGATGCGGCAGCCCGGCAACCAACTTGTCTACGGTGTCAGAGAGGACAATCCAATCCCCGAAATTCACTCTTGGAATCTCACATTGCAGCATGAGTTTGCACCCAACTGGACTTGGGAGGTCTCTCATGTTGGCAATCGTGGGATCAACCTATGGACCAACGTGGATCGTAACGGAGCGCCGCCTGGGCCAGGATCCTTTCGCCTACGCCAACCGTATAATGTTCAGTATGGGATCCGTGCGGCCGTGACAGACCGCTCCAATGAAGCCCGCTCCAGCTACTATTCTTTCCAGGGAAGCCTGAGGAAGCGCTTTTCAAACGGCTTCAGCTTTGGTCATGCTTTCACTTGGGGAAAAGGGCTAGACACCAGTTGGATTTTCCCCGTCGACAACTTCTGCCGTGAGTGCAGCAAGTCGGTATCCGATTTTGATGCGGCCGTGGTCTATCGATTCTGGCATATCTTCGAGTTGCCCTTCGGGGCCGGGAAGCAGATTGGAGGCAATGTCACGGGATTCTTGGATCATATCATCGGGGGTTGGCAGTGGTCCGGTATTCTCAGTGCTAGATCGGGTTTCCCTTTCACGCCCGAACTCCAAAATCAGTCGAACTACAACGCCAGGTGGAGTCGAGAGACACGACTGCTTCCGGACCGAATCGGCGACGGCAAACTGGACAACCCGACCGAACAGCGGTGGTTTGACACCAGCGCGTATGTCTTTCCAGCCGACTACACGCAAGGAAATACATCACGCAACAGCCTGCGCGGCCCGTCCATGTTCGGCTATGACGTGGACTTTTCCAAATCCTTCCACTTAAGAGAGGACACTCGTCTCAAATTCCGAGTCTCTATCTTCAACGCTTTAAACGTCTCGAATCTGGCCATGCCCAACGATTTCGTTGATAATGCCGGTGCCGGTGAAATCACCAACATCGCCATGCCCATGCGCCAGCTGGAATTTGGTGTCGCCATCATTTTCTAGCCCTTGTGATCCTCCGGGAAGGCTTCGGTGCCTTTCCGGAGGATGCTCACGATCCATGATTTTTGAAGTAACTCGCGCGAGTAGGGCTCTCGTCAGGGTATAGGTCTACGTACCGGGCTAGCTGAGTTCGCGAGCGTCCGGAAGGGACAACAACTATGGAAAGGTTTTCGGTAGAAGCTCGGGCTTTGCTGATCTTTGGTTTTTTCTGGGGGGTTTTCTGCCTGCTGGTGGTGCAGGGATGTGTGGATGGACGAGCGGCGCGGACGCAGATTGAGATCAAGGCAGAGCGGGACGCGTATCGCTTGGTGGGTCCAGAAACCATCTATCGGGTCAGCCCCCAAAGGGGTCTGGGAAAAGTCACACTGACTCCAGCAGAGGGGTTCGTCGCCGGGGAAGCTTTCACCCTGACCATCGAGTACACGCCCGAAAAGGAGCCCCTGAAACCGGGAGACGCATTCGTTGTCATCATCCCCTATCCTTTTTCGCAGCCGACCAATGTGGATTCCGACAGTACCTTGCCCGTGGAAATCAACAGCCGACGATCCCAGTCGGCAGGTATGAGAAACGGCTTTGCTCGGGTTTGGAGCTCCGATCCGAAGGTATCTTTGTCTCTGTTCTGCGATCCTTTGCAAGACAACTCGCGCCTGGGAGAGGGCTGGCATTTGATCGCGACAGTGGGGGATGCCCCGCTGCTAGCTGGTGAGACGCTCACGGTTTCCTACGGGGACCAAAGATATGGCTCGCCAGGAGCCCTGACCTATCTGGCGCAGGAGTATGAAATTGCCAGCTTGGTCTACCGACAGGTTGATTGGAAAAAGATCGCAGAGCAGTTGGATTCGGGGAGTCCAGTGAGAGTCTACCAATGGGCCCAAGACCACGCGCTCATCGTCGACTCGCCCCGCATCCAGGTTCGAGGGGCGCAGTTGGCGCAGTACGTGGTGACAGCCCCCAGCATGGTGCAGGCAGGGGAAGCGTTCGAATTCAAGGTCGTAGCTCGGGATCGCTTCGGCAACGTGGCCGGCGCCTGTGAGGACCGTATCGCTTTTGCCGATCAGGAGGGCATGACCTTGCCCGAAGCCTATCGATTCACCCTGGCGGATGCCGGGATCAAGAGCTTTCGAGCTAAAGTTCAAGCAAAGCGGGATTGCTCGATTCTAGTGTCCGGGAGCGGAGGCCACACCGCTGAAAGCAATCCTATCCAGGCCGTATCCGAGGCGCCCGAACATCGCATCTATTGGGGCGATCTCCACGTTCATACGGTGGAATCCGACGGGATCGGAACCGTGAGCAACGCCTATCGTTATGGAAGGGATGCCTCGGATCTGGATTTTGGTGCCGTGACGGATCATCTGGATGGGGTCAAGGCCGTCATTCGCCGCAATGCCGAGGCCTTCAACGATCCGGGACGGTTCGTCACCCTGAATGCGTTTGAGTTCTCCGGTATTCCTGAAGGGGGAGGCGATATCATCCTATATTTCAAAAAGGGGGACCAGAAGTATGACACCTTCTTCCCATCCGGGCGAGGATTCGGAGGAGCCATCAATATCGATGAGGTTGCCAGGATCGTCGACCAGGCCAACCAGCGCGACATCATGATCATTCCGCACAACCACGGCGGAGACTATAAGGAGTACCGGAAGGGTTTCGCCAGTGAATCGGTTCGGCTCATGGAAATCTACTCGGTGTGGGGCAATTCAGAGCAAGCGGAGGTCGAGGTCCGCCCCTATCACTGGGGCAAGAAACCCCGAAGTCTGCAGCAAGCGCTCGCTCTGGGCTATCAGGTCGGCGTCATCGCCTCGGGAGACGATCATTCCGGAAAGCTGGGATCTGGAACCTGGTTGCGGCGAAGGAAAGCTTACCAGAGTGGATTGGTGGCGGCGTTCAGCGAGTCGCTGACACGGGAAGGGCTCTGGGAAGCCCTCTGGAACCGGCGGGTCTATGGGACCACGGGGGCACGGATCATACTGGAGTTCTCGTTGAATGGACACCCCATGGGGCAGATCTTGAAGGCCTCCGAGAATCGTTCCCGAGAGTTGAAGGTGGCGTTCCGGGGCACGGCAAATCAGAAAGGAGTGTACCTGATCAAGAACAATCAGATCATTTACCAGCAAGGAGCCAGGGGAAGCAGAAACACAGAATTTACTTACCTGGATGAAAGTTCTTCCACCGAACGGGACCATTACTACCTTCGCGTCGTGCAAGAAGACAGCGAGATGGCATGGTCGAGTCCCATCTGGGTTTCGCAATGATCCCCGCGTGTAGGCCGCTCACTCCGTGAGCGGCTTGAGCCGAAGGGAAGGTACAAAAGAACTCGTCTAGATTCGGATAAGGAAATTCAGTGATACGACTTGTTAGCGGATGTCTCCGAGAGTCATAATAATGCAGAGAGTCACGCCGATGTTGTTGAGCAGGTTCGGCAGATCATGAATGTCAAAAACCCGCCCGCCCACTGATACGTAGCCGAGGGACGAATTCATGAAACGAAGGCCTCGCTCTACGGAGCCGAGCCAGTCACGGCGCCGATTCATCAAATCGTCCACTGCTGGGATCCTTGGGGCCATGGGGACGAAGCAGGCGCTCGGTCGAGCCGAGCAAGCGACCGCAACAGAGGTATTGCAGGTGGGGCTGGTCGGCTGTGGCGGCCGCGGCGCTGGGGCTGTCCGCAACGCGCTGCAGGCGGACGCGAACACGAAGCTGGTGGCGATGGGCGACGTCTTTGAGGATCAGCCGCGCAGGGCGCTATCCGCGCTGAAGACAACCGACGTGGCCGATCGTATCGCAGTGGACGAGGAGCACATCTTCACAGGCTTCGACAACTACCAACACGTGATTGCCAGCTGCGACGTCGTCCTGTTGGCGACGCCACCGCACTTTCGACCTGCGCACTTGCGCGCCGCCATCGAGGCGGGCAAACACTGCTTTGTCGAAAAGCCCGTGGCGGTGGACAGCCCAGGCGTGCGCTCCGTACTGGAAAGTTGCCGGCTAGCCAAGCAAAAGGGGTTGTCGGTCGTTTCAGGTCTCTGTTGGCGCTATCACACAGGGCTACGCGAGGCGTTCAATCGCATCCAGGGTGGTGCCATCGGAGATCTGGTGACGTTGGAGTGCAGCTATAACACGGGCGGGGTTTGGGAGCCGGACGACTCCATGTCGTATCACAAGCCGCGGCAAGAGTGCGGCTCTGACATGGAATACCAGATCCGCAACTGGTACTACTACCTCTGGCTCTCGGGATTTCAACGTCGAGCAACACGTGCACAGCCTGGACAAGATGCAGTGGGCAATGCACGATGAGCCGCCGGTTCGGGCCACCGGGGTGGGCGGCCGTCAGCTCCGGACCGCGGCGAAGTACGGCAACATCTACGACCACTTCTCGGTGGTATACGAATACGCCGGCGGCGAGAAGGCGTTTTCCCGCTGCCGGCATTGGCGGGGCTGCAGCAACGACGTGTCGGATCACCTGTTCGGTACCAAGGGAACTTGCCACATCGGCAGGAGAGAGCTGCACATCGAGGGCGAAGGCAACTGGCACTACGGCGTGAGAAGCAAGGACGGTGAGCGCCCCAGCATCGACATGTTACAGCTCGAGCACGACGCACTATTCGCGAGCATCCGTTCGGGTGAGCCGATCAACAACGGGGAGTACATGAGCCGCAGCACGCTGATGGCGATCATGGGCCGCATGAGTGCCTACACCGGCAAAGCCATCACCTGGGACGAAGCACTCCAATCGAAGGAACGCCTTGGTCCGAGCGAGTACGCGTGGGGACCGCTGGAAGTAGCTCCCCTGGCCGTGCCGGGTCTGACGCCGTTCGTGTGAGTAGGGATGTCGGCGTTGATTTGTTTGGTTGCCTTGGGCGATTCCTCCTTATGACTTCCGCAACGACAGAAGGACGGTTGGTTTCTCTGGATGTCTACCGGGGCATTCTGATGATCTCGTTGGTTTCGAATCACTGGGGCCTCAAACATCTGTACGATAGTGAGCAACGGATTGTGGCCCCGTTGGCTCGTGCGGCGCGCCATGCCAACTGGATCTTTGGCTGGAACCAGGGACCGCAGACGTTTTGGGATTTGATCATGCCCGGCTTCCTGCTCATTGTGGGTGTGGCCATGGTGTTCTCGATGGCGAAGGGACAGGAAGGCGGGGAAGCGTATCGCACCAGTCTTGGAAAGGCCATCCGCCGGTCGCTGCTACTCATAGGATTGGGTTGCTTCTTGAGGTAGGTTGCCCGTCAGCAACCCTCCTTTGATCTCTACGGAATCTTGCAAGTGATCGGCGTTTGCTATTTTTTTGCCTTCTTGTGTTATCGATTGTCGTTGAGAGCTCAAGTCATGGTGGTGGGCGCCATCCTGGTCGGCTATTGGGTTGTGTATGAGTTCGTACCGGCGGCGGGCGTTGTGCCCGGTGCCTATGCCAAGCACGCCAACATCGGCACTTACGTGGATCTGTTTCTGTTCGGCAAGGCTTCTGGTGAGCTGGGCATGCCCGCGCGAGGCGGTGGATTGGTGACCATTCACATTGTTCCTACCATTGCCATCGTCATTTTCGGCATCTGGACGGGACATCTGTTGCGCAGCGCACTTTCGGTCAAGCACAAACTGTCGGTCCTGGCGGGATCGGCCGTTGCTGGAATCTGTGTCGGTTCGTTGCTGGACATTTGGATCCCCATGAATCGAGGGCTGATGACGGTGTCCTTTACGGTGTATTCTGTGGGTTGGGCGTTGCTGCTTCTAGTGGCCCTTTACTGGCTCATTGATATTCAAGGTTACAACAAGTGGATTTTTCCCTTCGTGGTGGTGGGGATGAATCCCATTGCGATCTATATGCTGTCTTCGCTTTTCGGTGACTCGATCGGTGCGACGCTGTTGATTTTTGATCGGCCTCTCGTGGCGGGTCTCAGTTGGGGTGGTCCCATCCTTCAATCGTGGTTGACCGTTGTCGTGCTTTGGGCGCTCTGCTATTGGCTTTATCGCAATCGAATCTTCTTGCGCGTCTGACTCCTACTCCTCCCTTATCTGCCCCTCCTGGCTGGCCACGGGCAAGGGCTCGGGCGACTTGGCTTCGGAAAAGCCCGCTTCGCGACAGGCCCGCAAGAAAAAGGGAAGTTGACCCAGCTCGTAAAACTCGGCTTGACGAAAGTCACCCGGGCTTTGTGCCAGGGCCACGGCGCTTTGACGTTCGCCAAGATACCTATGCCAGGGCCAGCGTAACAGTTCGTCATCACCGGTGATCCACCAGGCGAGAGCGCAAGCCAGATAGGGGTAGTGAAGGCCGCGTTCATCGTAGCCCTGTTTCATGTGGCCGAGGTGCCAGCGGGCCATAAGGACTAACTCTCGGGCCACGCCGGGATCCTGGAATATGTGATAATCCAGCGCCAGCGTGCGGGCCAGGTAGTTGGTCACATGAAAGGTCGCGGGTTGTTGGTCCAGATATTGAGGGCTATGGTCCAGGAAGTACTTCCGCCACCGCATCGCTTCGTCCTTCCACCTCGAGTGGCCACTGAGCTCGTAGCTTTTGAGAGCATTGCGATACGAGTTGGCCGCGTTGCGGCTGAAGCGCAGATCTTTCCTTGGGTGGGTGGTCTGTTTTTCAAAGATGCTTTGGACTTTGCCATAGGGTGCACCCAGCGAATACTCGCCGATGGCCAAGGCGACATCGTAGGCTCGACGGTCACCGGTCAGGAAGTAATAGTTGGCAATTCCCTCGTTCCAGGTGTGGCCGATGTTGTCCCCTCCGCTATAGTGGTTGTAAGAGTGCCGATGCATCCCGCCGCGTGTCCACTCCCCTGATTTCCACTGGTGGCCCGCAGCTTCAAAGTCCGGGTGGTTCAGGTGGATCGTGTCCACGTCCATTTGATGCCGAAGAATCGACTCATAGAAACGAAAAATCCGACGGTCACCGGTGCGCAAATAGTGGACCATGATGTGATTGGGGATGTCGACCTCACCGTTGCGCCAACCGTGACGTCCCATGTACTGGAGCCATTGACCTGGGATCACAGTCTCGCGCAAGCTTTCGTAGGTGGAACGCATCCCGCCCCAGTCGAGGATGCCCCACCAGCGCGACCACTCGTTCTGGTGGCGCATGATCCAGTCCAGCTTGCGACGAAAATAATTCTCCACCAAGGGAAAGCCTTCGGGATCTTGCCACCCCAGCCGGCCGAACACCTCGGTCTGGTCGAGGTAGTGCGGGTCGACAAAAGGGGAAAGTGGTTCTTCAAAGGCGGCAGAGAGATCCTGAAGCTGGAGAGCAGGGTTTCCAAAGACCCACAAGCTCTCGTGGGTCCGTGCCAAGCCGAAGGCACTCGAGCTCGATAACAGGCTGAGTCTATTCGTCTGTAAGGCTTCGCGGTAACGACGCGCACTGACCCCTGCGGATTTGGCCGTGCCTGGGTCGTTCCACTCCCGGTACGCTTCCGGATAATTCTCCTTAAACCACAGCCAACCCTCGGATTGCTTCTGTTCCTCCCGCCGCAGGTCCCATGGGCCGCGGCTGTCGGGCCAAATCCAAAAGGTCAGGCCCTGGCTGTTGAGTTCCAACTTCTTGGGATACAGCTGTGACCAGTGGCGCACCATGGTTGCCACGATGGCATCGGGGTTCGCAACGGCCAGGTATCCTGGCACAGGCGTGGGGTTTGAGATTGGGCTGCCATTGTGCACAACCTGCTGGCTGTTCCAGTCGATCTGCTCGAGAGAGCTCGGCCAATCAGCGGTGCCTTTCTCGATCCGGTTTCCATAGTGCAACGCCCGCGGTTCTTTCATATTCAGCTGCGCCCGTAGGCCGATACCGGTAATCAAGCCTCGCTCCGGTAAGTCTGAGTTCACAAAAGTGTGAAACACCCTCAGATAAGGCTTGCCGGCATAGGCATGGACGCGCAGCGTGTACGGACCGAAGGCCTGTCCATCGCGGGTGTGATGCCAGCCGCGGATGACGACGGAGATACGATTTGGACCTTCTTGCTCAACGGCGATCTCCGCCTTCGCATCCAGAGACGATAGGTAATGGCCGGCGCGCTCGCCATTGACGCTGATCCACAGCTCGCCTGGTTCTGAGATCAACTCGATCCACTGCCCCGAGGGTTTCTGAATGCTCAGGCGTTCGAGGAAGCGCCGGCTAACAACGGCACGAAGGACGCCGGTATCAATGTGGATTCCCTCTTTCGTGCGACGCCAGCTCAGCGGAGAGGACATGGCTTCATTGGACGTAGCCTCTGTCCCATAGTGCAACCGGAATTGCTGGGTCTCGCCTGGCTCGAGGCTAGCGAAAAAGTCAACCAGCAGCCACTTGATGCTGGCGTCTTCCCAGCGCGCCAGGGGCTCGACTTGAAGACGGGTCGGCGAGCCATCGGCCGTGAGGAGCTCCACCTTCGCCGGATCGGTGAGCTCCCCCCTCCCGAAGGGCACGCCACCCGTGACGGGCCATTCGGAACGCGATACACCCGCGTGCTCCTGGATGTGTAGGATGATCTCCTTGTCCCCAGCTTGAGACGGAGCCGCAATCAGAACAGCCCATGAGAATACAAACATGTTCATTAGGTACGGAGAGGTGGTGCGCAACATAGCAGAGATCCTTAGACTTTGATAAAGATGCTGCGCTGGTATAGCCAGTAGCAAAGGTACCACAAGACCAGAGTTACCAGGGACGTATGGGCCACCGGCGCCAGGAGTCCTACAAACTCAAACCGAGCAGTGAAGACGGCGAGAGCTTGGCTGATCCATCCTTGCAGGAGGATGTGAACACAATAGATGAAGATGGAGTTCATGCCCAGGATGGTAAGGGGAGAGGTCCATTGGGCGAATCCCTTTACTTCGATGATCCAATAAAAGAAAAGCAGGCCCAATAGAACCAAGCCCGTGCTGAAGAGAGTAAAAGATGCCGTACACAATTTCTTGATCATCGGATTGAAAGGCTGCAGCATCATTGCTGCAACAACGCAGGAGGCAGTCGCGAGGACAAGCATCTTGAGCTTGTAGGACTGCGAGGACGCATCCATCAGCAGCCGCCCGGTCCAAACACCAAAAAGCATCGACACGATGCTGGGAATGAAGTTGATCGTTGGGTAGTGGCCGGGATTGGTCCACTGGTTCCAAAAATGGGCTACCGTTGCCTCATCGATCAGGGCGCCGATATTGTCGAGTTTTGAGTAGGGTCCCTCCGTGCCGGGGAACAATACAAACAGAGCCCAGTGTCCAGCCAAGAGGAGTGCCGCAATCAAGACCTGGGCGCGCAGGCGCAGCTGCATGATCAGAAAACAGAAGAAATAGGCCAGGGCGATTTGTGAGAGAACGTTGGTCAGGTGCAGATGCGGGTACCCTGCCTTGATCGACATGATTACCTGACTGATCAGAAGCAAGACCAAGGATCGCCGCGCCACGTGACGGACCAGTGTCTGGAAGTTGCCCTCTCTTGATCTACGTTCGAAAGAGACGGGCATAGCCAAACCAACAACGAAGATAAAGCCCGGCTGGACGAGATCCCACAGGTGCAGTCCTTCCCAGTCGACATGCTTGAACTGAGCAGCAATCCAGGCGATCCAGCTCGAATCCGTTTGCTGTGACATCCCTTGAAAACCGAAGCCGCCGGAAATCAACAGCAGCATGACAAAGCCCCGAAATGCGTCCACGGAGATGACGCGTCCCGTCGGGCCGAGCTCGGATTTCTGTTCAGTGGTGTCCGTGGATTCTGGGGTGGATTGCGGAGCGGGGGTGTTTATAAGCATAGTACTCTAGACAATAATGAACAAAGAGACGGATAAGACTCTTTGCATGATGAGATATTATATATTATATCCTTCTGTAATATCGTGGCGTCTTCCTACCCGGGAGCGGATGAAGGTCAAGACCCTCGTCGGCAAAGGAAAGCCTATGCATAGACAAAAAGGAGCTTGACGATGAAGTCTGATATGAATCGAAGAGATTTCATGAAGACTGGCGCAGCCGCCGGATTGGGAGCGGCGCGTCCAAATGCGATTCCGAAAAGCCAGCAAGAGCAAAAGGTACGTTTGGGGTTCATAGGGGTCGGCGGTCGGGGTACGAGTTTGTTGAAGATCTGCCTGACCATGAGGGATGTCGAGATTCCAGCCATCTGTGATATCACCAAGAAAAACCTCCACAACGCTCGAGCCTTGGTGGAGGGCTCCGGGAGAAAAAAGGCAGAAGGTTACTCCAAGGACGAGGAGATCTTTAACGAAATGGTAACCCGCGACGACCTCGATGGTGTGGTTATTGCTACACCCTGGGAGTGGCATGCCCCTATGGCCATCGCAACCATGAGGGGGGGTAAGTACGCTGCTCCCGAAGTAGGGGCGGCTTCTTCCATTGAGGAATGCTGGCAACTGGTAAAGACTTCCGAGGAAACCGGCATGCCGTGCATGATGTTGGAGAATTCCTGTTTTGAGCGGCCGTTCATGGCAGTCCTGCGTATGATTCGAGAGGGAATCTTTGGAGAAATCATACACTGTCAGGGTGCGTACGAGCACGATCTTCGAGGACGCATTGTCAAGGGGAAGGGAACCGGTGTCGTCCTGGAAGAAGGTGGGGATTACAGAACGCGGCAAAACAGGAAAAGAAACGGGAATATTTATCCTACGCACGCGATCGGCCCGATTGCGACATGGCTAAACATCGACAGAGGGAACCGGTTTCAGTACCTGACCGCTACCGCCACAAAATCACGGGGCTTGCACGATTGGACGGTCCGCAACCTCGGAAAGAACCATCCCTCTGCAGATATCGATTGGATTCACGGAGATGTTGTGACAACCGTCATCAAATGCCAAAATGGCGAAAGCATCATCATCAACCACGATACCAACCTGCCCCGTCCCCACACCAATATGACACGCGTTCAAGGAACAAAGGGTGTGTGGATGAGTGATTCCAAGACCATCCATATTGAAGGAAGAAGTCCCCGGAAAAAATGGGAATCCTTCAAGCCCTATCAGTCGGAGTTCGAGCATCCCTTGTGGCATAGATACTTGCGCGAGGGCGTGCGCAAGGGAGGGCACGGCGGAATCGACTACCTCACGTTGCGTTCTCTGGTAGAAAGCATAAAGAGCCGGTCGTCTCCTCCCATCGATGTTTATGATACTGCCTCGTGGAGAGCCATCACGCCCCTTTCGGAACAGTCGGTTGCCGTCGGGAGTCAACCGATCCCATTTCCAGATTTCACCGATGGAAAGTGGATGTACAAGAACACGCCGATCTTCGGGTTGACTTGAGAATAAGGCCCGGTCAGCCCATCGAGCCGCTGAGCAGATCGATGAGTTATGGATGCGCATTCGTTTTAGGAGATTGTAGTGATGAAATCGGTGGAAATCGGGATTCTCTTTTCCCTCGTCTTTCTGGGGTCCTGTAAAAGCACACCTATACAAGTCTCACCGCGCCCCCCCAACATCATCTTTATCCTTGCCGACGATCTCGGTTACGGTGAACTTGGTTGTTACGGACAAGAGAAGATCCAGACCCCATACATCGACCGTCTGGCCGCCGAGGGCATGAAATTTACCCAGGCTTACGCGGGCTCGTACAGCTGCGCCCCTTCCCGCAGTGCGTTGATAACGGGACTGCACACCGGCCATACGCCGGTCCGTGGTGGGCATAGTGGGGAGCACCTTCTGGATACGGATGGAACAGTAGCGGAAGTCCTCAAGCAGGCCGGGTATGCCACCGGAGCATTTGGGAAATGGGGTCTTGGACTCGAGGACACGCCAGGCCATCCCAACCGACAGGGGTTTGACGAATTTTTTGGCTATCTCGACCATGTTCATGCCCACTTTTACTACCCGTATTTCTTGTGGAAAGACGAGGCAAAATTCTACTTGCCCGAAAACGAGGGTAAGAAGCAGGTTCGCTACTCCCATGATGAGATCCATGCTCAAGCTATGGGTTTTATCCAGCGCAATCGCGATCGGCCTTTTTTTGCCTATATTCCTTATACGCTTCCGCACTCCGAGCTGGTGGTGCCAGAAGACTCCCTACAACTTTACCGCGGCAAGTTTGTCGAAGAGCCACTGCCGGATCACCGACCGGGCTATAAAGGGGCCGACGAGCCTTACGCCACCTATGCCGGCATGATCAGCCGCCTGGATCTCCACGTGGGAGAGATCGTGGCTTTACTGAAAAGATTGGGCATAGAGGAAGAGACCGTCGTTTTTTTTAGCTCCGACAATGGGCCGCAGGGGAAGGCTTGGCAGCGGGTCACGGATTTCTTTGACGGAAACGGTCCTCTGCGCGGCTACAAGGCACAGTTCTACGAAGGTGGGATTCGAGTACCGATGATTGCTCGCTGGCCAGGGAAGATCACCCCCGGTTCTGTGAGCCATCTTGTCACTGCTTTCTGGGATTTTTTGCCCACGGCGGCAGAGCTGGCCGGCGTGGAGTCTTCCTTTCCCGTCGATGGTATCTCCGTTGTACCGACCTTGCTCGGCAGTGGCGAGCCACAGGCTACGCATCCATTTCTGTTTTGGGAGTTCACCAACGCGCATACAAGCTCGCGCGCGGTACGTATGGGAAAATGGAAGGGAGTCCAGCCTGCTTCCGATACGAGGTGGGAACTTTACGACCTCGAAAAGGACCCGGAAGAGTCCACCAACATGGCTCGAGAGCACCCGGAGGTCCTGGGAAAAATCGATGCTTACGTCGTGAAGGCTCGAAGCGAGAGACGATCGTATCCCGTGCCAAGGGAAAGAACCTCGGCTGCCACCTATGTGCGTTGAAGGATGTTTCTTGTTAACAACGGTTCCCGTGGGCCTGCCCCATCGGTTTCGCAGCTAGAAGTTCCACAGAACAGAGGCATTGTCGTACAAGAAATGCTCGATCTGCTGCGAGGACCAGCCCATTTGACGCAAGATCTCGGTTTGTTGCCGAAGCGTGGTTTCAATTTGCGAGCAATGGACATCACTTCCAAACAGGAGCTTTTTATGAGCCTCGGGCCAGAAGAGCATTTCCCTGAACCACTCGATGCTCTTGCTGGTGATCCATCCATCGGTGCTTCCGGACAGATCGGCGTAGATGTTCGGGTAGAGTCGACATAACGTGGCAGCCTCTTCGCCCCAGCAGACTCCGAGGTGAGCAGCGATGATTCGGAGAGATGGAAACTGGTTGGCAATAGGATCCAACAGGATAGGGCGGCATCGTGCGGAGCTGACTCTCTCCCCTGGCAGTGGCTCCGGTAGGGCAAATACACCCGTATGGAACAGACAAACCAGACTGTTGCGGGCGGCTCGTTCATAGATTGGAAAGGCCCGCTCGTCATCGTAGTCCCAGCCGGGGATATGAAACTTGACCCCCAGAAATCCCTGGTCGGCGAACCAGTCAATCAGATCCGGACCATCCCGTCCAAGTCGGCAAAATCCATAGCCGAAGAAGCGATCTTTTTGGCGCGCAAGAACCTTGGCCAGGTCGGAGTTGTCACAGCAGCCCACGGGCTCAGCCTGAGTCAAAAACAACTTGCGGAACGGGACCCCCATGGCCATCAACCCGACCTTTTCGATCTCTAGCCGATCCATTTCATGGAGAAGACGGGTAAGATAATCCGGTTCGTTCACCCAATGATGGTGTACATCGATGATTCTCATGCAATTCACCCACATCGCTTGATCAGTGAAGGTTCGAGTCTCTCATAAAGACTCTACCCTTGTACTACTCTAAGCTCAAATTGGAGCATGAAAAATATGACCGCGAGGAAAGGAAATGCCGTGGTTGCCCAGGGAGGAGGACCGACCGCGGTTATCAACAGTAGCCTGAATGGCGTGGTACTTTCGCTCAGTCAAAGCTTGCATCCCTCTTCGAAGATCCTGGGCGCCCGAGGCGGCATATTGGGAGTTTTTCAGCAACAGTGGCTCGACCTCAGGCGGCCGGATCAGGCAACCTGGAAGCGAATTTCTACCTCCCCCGGTGCTGCTCTAGGATCTTGTCGCAAGAAACTCACCCTGGAAGAAGCCGACTCGGCAGTCGAGATCCTCCGTAAAGAGGACGTGCGCTATATTTTTTGCATTGGTGGCAACGACACCATGGATACCACACTCAAGCTCGTGTCTGCTGCTGAGACACTGGGTTATGAGCTCCATGCCGTAGGCATTCCCAAGACTATCGACAATGACTTGGCGGAAACGGACCACTGTCCGGGATTCGGGAGTGCGGCACGCTATATTGCTCAATCCACCGTGGATTTGGGAATCGACATTCGCTCCTTACCAACGCCCGTTTCCATTATAGAAGTGATGGGACGAAATGCAGGTTGGCTGACGGCGGCCACCATGCTTGCCAAGGAATCCGACGACGACGCCCCTCATCTTATCTATGTTCCGGAGAATGCGATGGCAGTGGACGAATTCTTGACCGACGTCGCGGACGTCTATCAACGGCATGGCTGGGTTGTGGTCGCAGTATCGGAAGGGCTCAAAAACGAAAGCGGCGACCCATTCTGCGTTTCACACGATCCGGTACGTCAGGATGACTTTGGACACGCCTTGCCAGGCGATGTGGCCGCCTCTCTTGCTCGATTGGTTTCCGCGAAGCTTGGAATTCGTGCGCGCAGTGAAAAGCCCGGCATTTGTGGACGGGCATCCGCGCTGCTGGCTTCGACTGTAGACCGAAGGGAGGCCGAGCAGGTCGCAAGCTTCGCGGCCGAGAAAGCCCTGTCGGGACAGACTGGATTCATGGCTGCCATTCAGCGGGATAGCGACAACCCCTATAGCGTGAGTTACAAGACCGTGCCTTTGTCTGAGGTGGCCAATGTCGAACGTTTGTTGCCTGCCGAATACGTCACTCCGAATCGAAATGGTATCAACAAGGAGTTCGTATCCTATGTGGAGCCACTCATTGGGGAACCCTTGCATCGTCACGCTAGCCTCGAGAATTGAAATCCCTTATGAATGTGTACGGAAAGAATTCGATATGACGCCGGCGCCATCGGTCGTCTGGTTTGGGACCTTGCTCATCATTGGGACCATGGCTCTGTACGTCATCTTTTGGTAAGCCTACTGATACCCATTCTATTGGAGCCAAGATGACTCTCATGCCATCAAATCTAATGGAGAATCCTCATCGGCGCTACAACCCCCTGACTCGAGAATGGATCCTTGTATCCCCCCATCGGATGGAACGGCCTTGGCGGGGACTGCAAGAACCGGTTCACGACGCAGCGGTACCCGCGCACGATCCCGATTGCTATCTTTGTCCCGGAAACACTCGAGTGGGGGATCGCAAGAATCCCGGCTATCAGGGGACTTTCGTCTTTGACAACGATTACCCGGCATTGACTGCCAGGACCCCCGACGAGAGAGATACTCGAAATGACCTGTTACTGGCTCGGAGTGAAAGGGGCCTCTGCCGGGTCGTATGCTTTTCTCCTCGACATGACTTGTCTCTCTCGATGATGAAGAGATCGGAGATCGAGCTGGTTGTGGATGTCTGGACGAAACAATATACAGATTTGCTGGCCCTCCCCGGAATCGAGTATGTTCAGATATTCGAGAACCGAGGCGCACTGATGGGTTGCAGCAATCCCCATCCTCACTGCCAGGTCTGGGCCACCGAGCACCTCCCCAACGAGCCCGCGAAAGAGCAAGCGGCTTTCCTGGAGCACCTGTATGATCATGACGCCTGTATGCTGTGCCGTTATCTTGAAATAGAGCAAAAGGAGGATGAAAGACTAGTACTTCAGAACGAGGATTTCGTTGTTGTTGTCCCTTTCTGGGCCCTCTGGCCGTTTGAGACCTTGGTGATGAGCCGGCGACACCGGACCGGACTCGATGAGCTCAGCGATCGAGAAAGAGTCAATCTGGCCGATGCACTCGGGCGGCTGACCGCGCGCTATGACAACCTTTTCCGTACACCCTTCCCCTACTCCATGGGCTTTCATCAACGCCCCGCGGAGATGGGGTCTGGGCAGGAGTGGCATCTGCACGCCCACTATTACCCGCCGCTGCTGCGTTCAGCCAGCGTGCGCAAGTTCATGGTGGGCTTCGAAATGCTGGCCACCCCGCAGAGAGACATTACAGCGGAAGCGGCAGCGACCCACCTGAGAGCGCTACCCGACACACACTACGATGCCGTGCGTTGAGGTGAACCCAAGTAGATCCTTTTTTCTGGCTAGGGACACCGCCTGAAGTTTCACTCTTGCGGAAATTATCGAATTCCGATAACGTATAACAGTGATAGAAAGCTTTGGGAATCAGCTTGCAGAAGATCTATTCGACGATAAACTATCCAGGGCTGTGCGGCAGTTTCCCCCGGAACTCCGGCGAGCAGCGCGTAGGAAACTACTCTATCTACATGATGCAGCACAGTTGAAAGACCTGCGCGCCCCCCCCGCAACCGCCTTGAGGCCTTGAGGGGAAAGTGGAAGGGCTTTCACTCTATTCGGATCAACGATCAATGGCGCGTCGTGTTCCGATGGGAGGCTGGTAACGGTTTTGACGTACAGGTTACTGACTATCATTGAAAGTGGCAAATAGGCAAGGGTGTCAGCGTGAGACAACCGAAGAATCCTTTTCATCCAGGTAAAATCCTCTTTGAGGAGTTCCTAAGGCCTGCCGGGACTACACAAGTGGAATTTGCCGAAAAACTCGGCTGGACGCGAACACGGCTAAACGAGTTGATCAAAGGAAAGCGTGGAATCACGGCCGACGCGGCTCTGGATCTGGCAAGTGCGCTGGGCACATCCGCAAAGCTTTGGATGAACCTGCAAGCGACATATGATCTCGACCAGGCGGCTAAGCGGAGGGAGGTGGCATAGCAGTATTGAGATGGGATGTGACCCCGTGAGATAGGGAGCACACTTGAATGTGAGGATTCAGTCCGGTGTGTTGTTGGTATTTTCGTTCCACGTTCTCGCAAAACTCTTTCACACGGCCGGGGCGCACGAGGTTAACGGTGCAACCCCCAAAACCGGCGCCTGTCATGCGGGCACCGAGAGTTCCCTCTTCCTGGCACGCCAGCTCGACCAGCAAGTCCAGTTCTTGACAGCTTACCTCGTAGTCATCCCTCAGGCTGTTATGTGAATGAATGAGGAGCTTTCCCAATTTTTGACCGTCGTTTTTCTCTAGAGCGTTCACCGCAGACAATACTCTCTGGTTTTCTGTCATGACGTGCCGGACCCTGCGGAAAAGCCTATCGGGCAAGATGGACTCAGCTTTCTGCAACTGTGACATTTCTACATCGCGAAGGGCTCGAATATTTCCGAGCTCCCCGTTTAATCGGCGAGCCGCTTCTTCACACTCGATTCCCCTCTGGTTGTACTGTGATGCATCCAGGCTGCGTTGGACTCGGCTGTCACAGATGACAATGCTCGCCTCCAGATTCCATGGCACGAGCGCGTGAGAGAGGTCTCGACAGTCTAGAAAAAGTGCTGTCCTTTCTCTGGCAAGCGTGGAAATGAATTGGTCCATGATGCCGCATTGAACTCCGACAAAGTCTCGCTCCGCAGCCTGGCAAAGAAGGGCCATTTCTGAAGGATCGATGTCCAGGCTTCCCAAGACCCGGAAGGTCTCCGCGACTGCTACTTCGAGGGCTGCGGAGCTACTGAGACCGGCTTCTATGGGAACGTTTCCACTGATGAGCAGATCCGCACCGGGCAGCTCAAAGCCTTTGTTTCTATATTGGGCCAGAACGCCGCGAAGATAATTGCTCCAGGGAGCCTCCGCATCCGGCTCGATCTGGTCGAGCCGGAATGATGAGCCTTGAGCAAATTCCACAGAGTGGGCACGGATCAGTGAGTCCTCTCTCTTTGCCGCCACGACGGTGATGGTTCGGTCGATTGCAGCAGGAAGGACAAATCCATCATTGTAGTCTGTGTGTTCTCCTATGAGATTGACTCGACCGGGTGCCCGGCTCATCACCTCCCACGCGCGTTGAAACTGCTGCCGAAAAAGCTGAACTGGTTTCTCTTTCCCCATCCCAATTCCCTAGATTTCAGAAACAGTCGTCCGGCTATATAGGGTTTGACTCAGTTCTATGATGATGCTCTCATAGATTTTCGTCTCACCCCCTGAGAATCGTTCGCGACGGGGATTGTCTCATGACTGTCACTCTTACATTCGCAGATTATGCCATCATCGGCCTCTACTTCATCTTTGCCATTGCTGTCGGTTTTGCCATGAAGGGACGTGGAGGGAAAGGACTTCGCAGCTACTACCTCTCGGACGGGAGACTCCCGTGGTGGATTCTGGGAACATCGATGGTGGCGACGACCTTTTCCCTTCCAACGCCCCTGCTGGTTGCAGGTTGGGTCCGCGAAGTCGGGATCGCAAAGAACTGGGAGTGGTGGGTCTTTCTCACGGGGCAAATGTTCACGACGTTCTTTTTTGCGAAACTCTGGCGGCGGACGAACGTTCTCAACGATGCCGAGTTCATTCATCTCAGGTATTCGGGAAAAGAAGCCGCAGTTCTGCGTGGCTTTCGGGCCCTTTATATGGGCTTCATCATCAACATTCTGGTGATCGGACAGGGCTTTGTAGCCGTGACGAAGTTCGGGACCATTCTTTTCGGCGTGGACCGCTCGGACCCCGACTACGATACCTGGAAATGGGGCATCGTTCTCGTGTGCGGTTTTACGGCCCTGTTCTATACCGCGCTTTCTGGATTCTCGGCAATTGTGATCACGGACTTTGTTCAGTTTATCTTGGCCATGATGGGTGCCGTCCTGATTGCGATGTATGTCTGCCGCCAGCCTGAGGTGGGTGGCCTGGAGGGGTTGGTAGAGGGTATTGCAACGACATCACCGGATCGGCTCGCTTTCTTTCCAGATTCGGGATCGGCAAAAGCAGGAGTCCTATCGCTCTGGACTGTGATTGTGTACGCGTCAATGCGATGGTGGGCACAGGTGTACGGGGGAGCGGAGCCCGGCGGCCAAAGTCACGTCGCCCAGCGAATGCTGGCGGCCAAGTCGGAGAAAGACGCTTTGCTTGCCACCCTCTGGTTCAACGTGGCCCACTATGTGGTAAGGCCCCTTCCTTGGATTATTGCCGGGCTCGGCACGCTGCTGATTTTTCCCCTAGAGAGGTATACGGATCATGAACGAGTCTATCTTGCGGCCATCAATTTTGTCCCCGCAGGCTTGAAAGGACTCGTGGTGGCCAGCCTTCTGGCGGCCTTCATGTCGACGATCGATACCCGGCTGAACCTGGGTGCTTCGTATTTCGTCAACGACTTCTATCGCCCGTTTTTGGTAAGGAACAAGCCCGAAACACACTATGTTTTGGTGTCCCGCTGGGTTACAGGTTTGCAGCTGATGGTCAGCTTTTCAATCCTGTTTATCGCAGACGACGTCCGGACACTCTTTTTTATCATCACCGGGATCGGGTCAGGAGCCGGGCTGGTCTATATCCTTCGCTTCTACTGGTGGCGTGTATCGGCCTGGAGCGAAATGGCTGCCATGTCGGGTGCGTTGATCGTACTGATTGTTTTTCGCTGGGGGGTTTACGGCTCAGAAGCTGCTTTCAATAACCATGCCTTGGAGTATCTCGTCTATTCGTTGTTCATCGTGACAACTCTATGGCTGGTCGCAACATTCATAGCACCGCCGTGCGATAAGGAGGTGTTGAAGAACTTCTTCAGGAAGGTACGCCCGGCAGGGCCCCTCTGGAAGCCCATTTCGACTGAGATAGCCAAGGAAGAAGGAATCGTGGCATCGGACAACCTCAAAATCGCCTTCGTCGGGTGGATTTTCTCGAACCCGATGACCTTGGGTTATCTCTTTGGAGTGGGCAACATCCTGCTTGGAAACCCAACGACTGGATTGCTATGGCTTCTTGTCGCCGCCGCATGCACCGTTCCCACGCTCTGGGCGATCCATAGGCTCACGGAGTCGTCGTAGGAAGTTTTCAAGAACGGCGATGTGATTGTGACAAGCCATGGCGCGGCTATAACGTCTCGGGTCATCATCTCAATCAGAAGAGGTTCTGGGGGGGAATAGCTGTATCTCTATCCGCGATGACTTGCCAATCATTGTGCTCTCGGATCCAGGTCACAGGGTAATCGTCCGCGGGTTGACCTAGGACAGCAAGTCTCAGGACTGTTTTGGCCCAATCCAAACCCTTAACGTCATTGCGACAATACAGGCGAATGCGCCGGGCGGAAAGGCATTGTTTGAGCCCCAAGGTCCAGGCGCGCCGAGGGAAATTTTCAAGGTCGCCCCCCACACCTGACCGGATTGCATTCATGGTCACCGTGTAATCATTGATGCGCACAAGCCGAGGCCCAGAGTCTCTGATGCCTTCTTCTGGCTCGTTAAAGGCGAGATGACCATGGATGCCTATTCCCCCGAAGCAGACGTCGATGCCACCCAGGGAAGCTATCGTGTCTTCAAGAGATTCAACGTTGTCTTCATCGGGGAAAATGATGTTTGAAGGCAAGGGGCGAAGTTCCGGCTCGAGGGATTCCCATAACCAACGGATCCCTCCTCTGAAGCTTAGTGGATGTGATGTAGGCACGGCTTGACCGGACGAATCGGCATACTCATCCATGAAGAATAGCGTTGCATTGGAGAGGCTAATTCTTTGATGGTTGATGATCTCTTTCAAAAAAGGGTACTGACCGGTTGGACCATAGGGGAGAATCAAGGTAGTGTGTTTCCCGGCTGCACTATTGCGCTTCAGCACGGAAGCAATGGCTTCTGCAAAATGAAGATGAAGCTCGTCCAGAGTTTCAAGCACGAGGAGGTGATCCCCGGCCCGCGAGATTATTTCGTCAAGGCTCATATGATTGAGCCAGCGGATTTCCTTGGCACGCTTCACGGATAAACGTCCCTCCAGCGAGTTTGCGCTCTGCCTTCCCACAAGCTATGCTTTCAATTAGCAGATCATGATCATTTTTGAGATAATATCTCATATATCATAGTCCTGCTCCCCAAAAAAGTCGTTTCCATTTCGTGATCGGTTACTTCTAGCCAAACCAAAATAAAACACTTACAATAAGCTGGTTACAGCTGATATGAAAGTCAACTTGGTGCTCTCTGGTCTTGTTCGGTGGACGAGGAACTTGGTGGGGGTGAGCATGAGTGCCTGGTATGTGATATAAACAAGTTCGTATAAGCGTGTTCGACTTCGAAGGGGAACTGTGCCACTCAAAATACCGGAGAGCTTGACCGAGCAGACGTTTCGGCTGATCCGCAGCGAGATCCTAAGGGGGAAGCTGTCGAGCGGACAGCGCCTGACAGAGGAATTCTTCGCGACCCGGTTTGGGATCAGCAAGTCTCCGATCCGAGAAGCTCTGAACCGGCTCGAAGCTGAAGGCCTGATTCGAATCTTTCCTCGACGCGGTGCCTTTGTGATTGATTTGACCGTTCAAGATATAGAAGAGATCTATGAGATGCGGGAGATCTTGGAGGCTCGCATGGTGCGCGGTGTGAAACTGGATCGGAAGATAAGGACGCAACTCCACCGGACACTGGAACTGGCCGAAAAACACCTCCACGCCAACGACAAGCAGAGATACATGCGCCAGGATGCTGCTTTTCATACCATTCTGGCGGATGCCAATCCTAACTCACGCCTACGCACAACACTGCAGAGAATGCACAATCAGATGATGATTCTGCGGCAGCGCACGTTTGAACTTTCCGGCCGGAGTTCGACAGCCGCTCACGGCAGAATCCTGCACGCTCTCGAAAACGAAGACCAGGAAATGGCCGAGAGGCTCATGGTGGAACACATCCGGTCCGTGCGCGACCAGTTATTGGTGAACTTCTCTGAGCGACAAGGCGAAAGGCGGAAACTGGTTTTTGCGGGCAAGGCGGATTCGACTCATCAGATTGTGTCTGAATCTGGTTTGTGAGACTACGCTTTCTTCTTGTCAGCGTCGAGTGCCGGAGTGAAAGAAAGGAGCCAAAGCGGAATTATCATGAAACACAAGCTGCTCATGCATGACGCCAACGACGACGTGGCCGTTGCCGTGGTGGATCTACTATCGGGCGTGGAAGCGACAGCGGTGACGATCGAAGGAGAGACCGTTGGCGCGGCCAAGCCCACAGAGGCTATCCCTCTCGGGCACAAGGTCGCGATGCGTGACATTCCCAAGGGAACGGAAGTCATGAAGTATGGAAGATGTATTGGTGAGGCCGCGATCCCGATTTCCAAGGGAGGCTATGTCCACACCCACAACCTCAAGAGTCTTCGCTGGAGGAACTGACGATGGAACTCAAAGGATACCGTCGACCTGATGGACGCGTAGGCGTAAGAAACCATGTTGTTGTGCTTCCAGTAGATGATCTCTCCAATGCAGCCGCGGAGGGAGTGGCACGGCTCATTCCCGGCACGAAGGCACTCTCGCATCCGTATGGTCGTCTCCAATTTGGTGAGGATCTGGAGCTGACATTTCGCACCCTGATAGGAACCGGCCGGAACCCCAACGTAGCGGCTGTTGTGGTTGTCGGTATCGAACCGAACTGGACCGATCGGGTGGTCCAGGGAATCGCCGAAACGGGAAAACCGGTAGCCGGCTTCAGCATCGAGGGCGCAGGGGATCTGAAAATCATTGAATCGGCCTCCCGCAAAGCGAAAGAGCTAATACAGGATGCGTCCGAATTGCAGACGACTCCGATCGAAATGAAGGATCTGGTGGTGAGCGCCAAGTGCGGGGAGTCGGATACGACCTTGGGGTTGGCTAGCAATCCTGCCGTCGGGCGCGTGCTCGAACGGATGCTTGAGGCCGGAGCGGCGGCCATATTTGGAGAAACCAGCGAGATGACAGGCGGCGAGGATATAGTCGTCTCACAGGCGGTGACCCCCGAAGTCGGCGAAACTTACAGGCAGACATTTCAGGCATATCAGGATTTCATCATTGGAACCGGTGCGGATCTGCTGGGATCGCAGCCTACTCAGGGAAACATCCGGGGAGGCCTTTCGACCATTGAGGAAAAAGCATTTGGTAATATCGCAAAAATGGGCCGCAACAAAATGGCTTCGGTACTCTTGCCTGCTGAGGAGCCTAAAGGCCCAGGATTACACTTCATGGACAGCTCCAGCGCTGCGGCGGAAATGGTAACCCTGTGCGCTGCAGGAGGATCGGTGCTGCACTTCTTTACCACAGGTCAGGGCAACATAATTGGCAATCCGATTATTCCGGTCATGAAGATCTGTGCCAATCCCCAGACCGTTGAGACGATGCGCGAGCACATCGATGTGGACATCAGCGGTATGTTGCGGCTGGAACAAACACTGGATCAGGCTGCTGACAGCATCATGGAGGTGATGGCTCGCAACATCAATGGCCGATTAACCAACGCCGAAGCCTTGCGTCACGAGGAGTTCGTGCTCACCAAGCTGTATCGAAGTGCGTAGCTCAACTCGGCATCTGCAGTTTTTCACCTCCGCGCCCCATGACTACTTTCACGCTTCCCTACGGCCAGAGTGAGGTCGATTTCAAAATCCCAGGTGGGCGGCCAGCGGACCTGATTGAACCGTCTTTGACGGCCGGTGTAGAGAACCCAAGGCTTGCAGTGGATGAGGCGCTTGACGCGCCCATCGGCGCCGCGAGGTTGGAGGAATTCGGCGGGACCAAGACTGTGTCCATCGCGGTCAACGACAAGACCCGTCCAGTTCCTTACGAGTATCTCCTCCCCCCCCTTTTGCAGAGACTTGAAGCGTCCGGCATTTCCCCAGAAAGCATTACGTTTGTAATCGCTACCGGTCTGCATCCAGCCATCAAAGAGGAAGAATGGGCCTCATTCATCCCCCGGAACGTACTCGGACGTTACTCCGTGATTTGCCATGATGCAGACCAAAAAGACGAGCTTTCCTATCTAGGAAAGACCCAACGTGACACTCCCGTGTGGATCAATCGCCGTTTTCTTCAGGCCGATCTGCGAATCGTGACGGGAAACATCGAGCCGCATCAGTTTCAAGGCTTCTCGGGAGGCGCGAAAGGGGCCGCCATTGGTCTGGCAGGTCGCGCAACCATTGACCACAACCACTCTTTGATGCTGCACTCGAAAGCTCGATTGGGTCTATTTCAAGGGAATCCCGCCAGAGAGGACGTAGAAGAAATCGGCCGAAAAATCGGGATACACTTTGCGCTCAATGCAATCCTCGGGGCGAAGCGTGAGATTGTGCGAGTTCTTGCAGGCGACCCGCACGCGCTCATGGATGTTGGAATCCCGATCGTCCGGACCACATGCCAAGTGAAAGTCCGGCACCCTTACGATCTCGTTATCGCGTCACCGGGTGGGCATCCAAAGGACATCAACCTTTACCAATCACAAAAGGCTTTGGCGCACGCCAGTTTGATCACACGCGATCAAGGGACCATCATCCTTGTAGCCGCCTGTCCCGAGGGGAGCGGAAGCGAGGATTACGAAGCTTGGATGAACGATGTGTCCTCACACGAGAAGGTCATCAAGCGCTTCGAACAGGAAGGATTTCGCGTGGGGCCGCACAAAGCTTTTCAGATTGCGCGGGATGCCAGCCGGGTGCGCGTCCTGCTTTTTTCCGAAATGCCTCCCGATTCTGTTCGGCGATTCCTCTTGGCCCCCATTGCTGAACTTAATGAGGCGATTGCGCTCACGTTGAAGCGCATCGAGCCCAAGGCTCGCATTGGCGTGATGCCCAGAGCCAATGAAACCATTCCATGTTTAGTCTGACAGGATAGCGCGCGTGGAAAACCTGAACTTCCCCATTCTGACGGCTCTGGTCGGCTACGGAGTCTTAATGCTGGGGATTTCACTGTACTGGATGCGAAGGGTCAAACAGCCCGTGGACCTCTTGCTGGCCAATCGGGGACTGGGGACCCTCGCGCTGACGGGAACAGTCCTGGCGACAGGCATCGGAACCGGAGTCACACTGGGGGCCTCGGGCCATTCCTATGTCAGCGGATGGGGAGGCGCTCTGTATCCGGTGGGACTGGGAGCGGGAATCATCGTCACGGGCGTCCTATTCGCCGAGATGCGAAAATACAAATTCATGACCTTGAGCGAGGAAATCGCCTGCTACTACGGCGGCAACAGGATCCTCTACAATTTTTCCAGTGTCATGCTGTTTCTCTCGAAAGTTTGCTGGCTCACGGTCCAGGTGACGGGCGGGGCACTGATCATCAACCTCATCACCGGCATTGAATTGAAGCTTTGTATTCTGATCGCTGGCGTCTTGATGGCGGTCACGGCGATTCCCGGGGGGCTGCTGACCGTTGTCTATACCGACATCGTTCAAGCCTGTATCTTGTTGTCTGGGTTTGTCGTGCTAACGATTGTCGCGCTTGAGCGTGTTGATGGATTCGAGGGTTTGAAGGCGAGTGTTCCGACGGGGTATTTCTCGTTTTTTGGAGTGGAGATCCTCGGCTGGAAAAAAGTGATCAGCCTTTTCTTCGTGCTGATCGTTTCCATGATCTCTGACACGAACAATCGACACCGAATCTACAGTTCCATCAGCGAAAAGACTGCGAAATGGAGCCTGGTCGTGGCGGGCTCGTTCGAGATCTGCTTTGCAGCCTTGATCGGAATCACGGGCATGTGCGTTTTCGCCCTCAATCCAAAGATCGTTCCGCAGGATCAAGCCATTCCTTGGTTGATCATCGAGGTGCTTCCGACTTGGGTGGCGGCCGTGGTGGTGGTCGCGATCAGCGCGGCCATCTTCTCATCTGGAGACTCTGACGCTGCCGTATCGGCGACCTTTTTTGTGCGTCACATCTATCCCATGTGTACCGGAAGGTACCCACGGAAGGCACTCGCGGTGGGAAGATGGTCCTTGGTGTGGGTTTTTTTGGCTGCCACTTTTCTGGCGCTAACGATCGAGGCCATCGTTCAGTTTATCGAGATTTTCGTTCCCATCGTGCTGAGCGGGCTCGCGGTGGTGATCCTGCTGGGCAGGTATTGGAAACGTTCGACATGGCAAGGGGCAGTTGCAGCCATTGTCCTGGGTTCGGCGGTCTCGGCTTTGGTGAGCTATGTGGACACTCTGCGGGAGTTCTGGGAAAGACCGATCATTCCCGCTCTGCTGGTCGCTCTCATGGGGCAAGTCGTGGTCAGTCTGCTGACGTCACAAAAAAAGGCCCCTTTCGAAGAAGTGGCACTTCAAATGAGCGAGGAAAGAAAAGTTATTGAGAGTGAATGAAAGCGTGCTCCCCTCTGCGATCGAAGCGATAGGCAATACCCGGCTGGTGGAATTGCGCAGCCCGACATCGTGGCCCAAAAATAGCACTGCTCCGGCATGGCTCCAAGGCGCCGCAACACGGCTTTCCAGAAGGAACCCTTCCCAAGAAGCAGCGATCTTGGGATGGCGCTCCAGGTCTCTCATCGATTCAGTCTCAAGGAGAATATGCAGAACCGCGCTATCGCGGAGATACACCTTCGGCGACTTCACCTGGCGTTTTCGGATGCTGGCGGCCCACGGTCTCAGAACGCGAATCCGACCATGAAAATTGGATATGATCCATCCAATTTTCATGGTTGTGGGGGCGAAAGTTCACGTGGCATTGTTTCCACGCCGAGCGTGGGCTCAGATTGCTCTCGGGGAGATCCTATTCGTCTATTACAGCTGCAAAACAAAGGGGAGGATCTCCTTGATGACACGATGGTCGTTTCTGATCGTATTCCTGGTTGTTGATGCCATCCTAGTGGCGACTTCGGCTTGCACCAGAACGCCCGAGCGCGTCCTTCGCGCCGGGCGCACGCCGTCGACGTCACACCAACAACGCTTCCGGTCGTCATGAACTGCGGGCTTCTGCCGAGGATAGCCAAAGAAGCCAGCGGTCCCCTGCACACGCGCGCGTTGGTGCTGGACGATGGCGAGAATCGCATTGCCATCGCCGTGATCGACAGTTGCATGATGCCCCGAGAGCTCCTCGACGAAGCGAAGCAAATAGCCCAGCGAAGCACCGGCATGCTGCCGGAACAAATGCTGATCGCAGCAACCCACACGCACTCGGCTCCGGCCGCCATGGGCTGCCTTGGCACGGACGCCGATGCCGACTACCAACGGTTTCTTGCGGATCGAATCCATGAAGCGATCGAAGGGGCAGTAAAGAATCTAAGGCCCGCCCGCATCGGCTGGGCCGTCACCAAAGCCCCTGAATACACCCATTGCCGGCGGTGGATTCTGCGGTCGGACCGTATGAGGGAAGATCCTTTCGGAGACGTGACCGTTCGAGCCAGTAACGGCGCGGGGTAGCAGAATCCGGATGTGGTGGGTCCGGCCGGACCGGTAGATCCTGATTTCTCGATCCTATCGGTGCAGTCTACCGACGGACAGCCGATCGCGCTCCTCGCCAACTACTCCATGCACTATGTCTTAGGTGCCAAGTCCGTCACGGCCGATTACTTTGGCCAATTCGCCGAACAAATAAAACGGTTGATTGCGCCTGAGAAAATAGAGCCACCCTTTGTGGCAATCATGTCACAGGGAACCAGTGGGGATCTGGGCTGGCAGGACCCCAGTAAGCCGCGTCAAGAGACGACCGTTCAAGACTATGCCAAAGCACTCGCACAGGTGGCGTATCACACTTACCAACAGATCCAATACCAAGACTGGGTTCCGATCGTGATGAGTGAAGCGAAACTGGAACTGTCCCGACGCACACCAGACAAACAACGTCTCGCTTGGGCCAAGGGCCTGATGGCCAAGATGAATGACGGACCGCCGGCCAACCGCCCAGAGATCTACGCGCGAGAACAGCTCATTTTGGCCGAGGAGCCCCGCCGGGAGTTGAAGTTGCAGGCACTGCGCCTCGGCGACCTTGGCATTACCGCGCTACCCAACGAGGTCTACGCAATTACCGGTTTGAAGATCAAGGTACAAAGCCCACTCCAACCCACGTTTAATATTGAGCTGGCGAACGGCTCCGAAGGCTACATTCCGCCCCCGGAGCAGCACAAGCTAGGCGGTTACACGACTTGGGAAGCGCGTACCGCTGCGCTGGAAGTTGACGCCGAACCAAAGATCGTCAGCACCCTGCTAGAACTATTGGAGGGAGTTTCCGGAAGAGAGCGGCGGATAGTGAAGGAAGAGCACGGTCCGTATTCACAGGCCGTCCTAGCCTCGAAGCCTCTGCTTTATTTGCGGTTGGACGAGTTCCAATGCTCGCAGGCCGTCGACGAGACAGGGCACAACCACCATGGAGTGTACGAAGACGGCATCGCCTTGTATCTGGAAGGTCCTCTCTGGTCGGGTTTTTCCGGTGACATGCGAATAAATCGGGCACCGCATTTCGCCGGCGGACGGATCAGCATCGACCTCAAAGAAATTCCCGAGTCGTGCACCGTCGAGATGTGGTTCCACAATGGTCTGCCTGTCGATGCGAGAGCAACAACGGGCTATCTTTTTTCCCTTGGTCCGGATAGCGCCGAGGGCAAGCCGCATGGCAGCTTGGGCATTGCGGGGACGGCCGGGGCGCCAGGCAAGCTGCTCTTTACTCAGGGTGATCCTTCGGGAGAATCGATTCAGGGAGTCACGGACATAGAGATGAAAACCTGGAATTACGCGGCAATCGTGCGTGATAGCAACAGGGTAACGGTATACTTGAACGGGAAGACGACGCCGGAGATCTCTTACAAGTGGCTCCACCGGAGCTTTGCTTCCTCCGGCAAGCTATTCATAGGCGGCCGAAGCGACTCTGTTGCCAACAACTTTGAAGGGCGGATCGACGAGCTGAGAAATTGCGACACATTTTGCTGCCTCTGGCGAGAAGTCTGAGCCGTTGACGAACTAGCGCGAGTGAACACTCTGCCCTACGTTTTGTAGATATTCGAGCAAGTCGGTCATCTCCTGCATGCCAATCTCCTCCTCCAAGCCCTCTGGCATGGCTGAAACGGTTGACCCTAGCACATCTACAATGTTGGTGCGCAAGAGAGTATTTGCATCTCCTTCTCTTCGCCGCAGGGTTACAGAGGTGGGACTGTCCTCAGCGATCACCCCGCTGAACGTTCTCCCATCTCGGGTTTGAATCAGATACTCTTCATAACCAGCCGTAATATTGGCGCCTGGGTCAATGATGGCGGTCAGCATAAATCCCTTTGTCCTTCGGCCGGAGAGATCGAGCAAGTCAGGACCGACATCAAAACCCACACCATCGATTCTATGACAGGCGCTGCAATGCTGCTTGAAAACCTTCCGGCCCCTTTCAATCTCGCCCTCCGCGGTTAGGGCGGGACGATATCTTTCAATGATTTCCGAGCGGTCATTTCTAAGCGCATCGGCGAAGAGAACCTCCGCTCGCCGCCGTATCTGCTCGTCCCTAGAGTGAAGCAGCTGAAATATCCTTCCACGGCTCAAGGTGTTGGGCTGCGCTCTCTCGTCTTCGATGGCATCGAGCAGCACCGGCAGGTAAGTGGGATGGTCAAAGAACCCCTCTACAACGACTTCTCGGAGGGGACCAGGATATGTTTTCCATTGCTCCAAGAAGGTCTCAGGGGAACCGGAATCGCCCCGGTCCCACAGAGCATTGACAGCAGCAATTCGCACCTTGACAGGTTGGTGTGGATTCAGGAGTTGTTTCAGCAGCGGAATTGAAGAACCGGTGGGATCGAGTCCCAACCATCTGACGGCATGGACACGCGACTCCACTGCTGTTTCCATCTTTGCAGCCATCTCAGCAGCGTTTCTGAGAGAGTCACGCAGCTGCCGTGAATCGGCCAGGTCGATACTCCGCGCGGCATCCAAGGCAGCCGATGCGATTTGAGGCGATGGTTCTTGCGTTAGTTCAATCAAGATCCGCTGGGCTGCCGCCGGCAAGCGTATCTGCTTTTTCGTCCCCATCTTCAGACCTTCTGCCAGCCCCTGAATGCAGGAGAGGCGCCACCCAATGTCCTTCTCTTCTTCTACGGAATTGAGAATCTGCGCGATCTCGCGATCTTTTTGCCTAGCGCCGATGATGGCGGCAATCCGGTGCAGAAATTCTCCCTTGCCCTTCGACGCCCATTCAGGGAACGCCCGCTCTTCGCTGATTGCTCGAAACCATCGCATGGCCGTTTCCGATGCCGACGAGAGCGTAGCTATTTGAAACCAGGCGTCGTTCATGCGATCGCTGACAATCCTCCTGAGCGCCCGAAAGGACTTTTCGGGGGGAAGCAGACCCAGCGTGCAGACCAGCTGAAACAGAACACGCGCCTCTGGTTCATCGATCATGCTTCGCAGCTTTTTCTGGACGGAGTCCGAGAGCTCTCCTTCCGACAGTCGAATGGCCTGCTCGCGAACTGAAGGGCTCTCATCATCCAGCGCCTGCAGCACCAGGTCAGCTCCGAGTGCACCCAGTCCCTCCAGAGTCCAAAGCGCATGGATGCGGCCTTCCACGGACGAGGCACTGACGGCCAGCTCTCGAAGATCCGGGACCACGGATTGATCCTGACGCTCGACCAGCAGGCGCTGAGCTGTAATCCGCCACCACATATTGGGGTTGGAGAGTTGCCCCAACAACACTCCCGTGGTGGCTTCCATCAGTCGCGGCTTGGCAGTGGGTCGGCTGGTTTCATGGACAATGCGATAAATGCGGCCTCGCTCTTCTCCTTCGCGCAAATCAAAGCGGTCCTCCATCCCTTCGGGGATGTAATCTGGATGTTCCACGTATTTGCGGTAGTAGTCGACGACATACAGACCCCCGTCGGGACCGACCGTGGTAAAGACCGGTTTGAACCAGCTGTCGGTTGAAGCCAAAAACTCCCCTTCTTCCAGCGCGCGTTTCGCCACGAAGGTGGCACCCATGGGAATGAGAATGTCGCTATGGATCAAATTGTGTACGGGCTCACACACGAAATAGGCACCGCTGTACTTATCAGGAAAGTTGCCACCCGTATACACGGAGTTCCCGCAGGCAGAGGTGAAGATCCCTAGCTGGGATTCGTGAATATAGATGGGATTTTTTGTGGCTGGGAAAATAGTCGACTGATTTTCGTGGTCCGATGGAAACTGCATCGCCGAGGCCACGCCCTGGTAGGCGTTTCGAGCTAGGTATCGGTGTTCCATCACGACATGGCGGATATGGCTGTTATTCCAAAGCGTAAAGCGGTTGCCTCGCGCATCGAAAGTGTTTCCAAACTGAGAATTGCCCGCGGCCGGTTCGAGTTTCCACGGATCGGGCCGAAAACGAAAATCCATACCCAGTTGGTGAAGATCAACAGCAGGGACTTCAGCCTGATCGGGGAAGTGAATGGGTTCGCCCGGCTGGCCAAACTGCTCCGGATTTCTCCAGGAGGGACCCACCTTGGGGTAGGCCGCGTAAATCCAGTTGTCGTTTCCGTACAGCAGCCCGTTCACCCGGAGCTGGGGATTGTAGGCGTTAAAACCCGACAGGATGACGCGTCTTTCGTCGGCGCGGTTGTCGCCGTCGGTGTCGGACAGATAAAGAACATCGGGAGCTGTGGCAACCAGAACACCCTCTCTCCAGGGCATGACACTGGTTGGAAAATGGAGACTCTCGGCAAAGACGGTGCTCTTCTCAAAGTGCCCGTTCTCGTCGAGGTCTTCGAGCAACTTAATTTTCCCATTCGGTTCGGCTTGCATCGGATAATCGGGCATTTCCACCACAAACAGGCGCCCCTGTGGGTCGAATGCCATGGCAACTGGGTCGCGGACCTCTGGCTCGGCCGCAACGATCTCAATCTGAAAGCCCTCGGGCAGTTTGAATGTGCCAAGTGATTGCTGAGGGGATAAGGGGGGACCTTTCTCCCCTCGACAGGCCCCGCAGAAGAGCATCGGCACAGCCAAAAACAGGAAGAGCCCTCGGAAGCCCTGACGTCCTGATGTTGGACGACCCTCACAAATTGCCGATTGCCGAAAACTCGATGAACCCATTGGCCGTCCCATATACCGCATCAACGGATGAGTTTCAGCTTCAGGTTTCGGTATTCGATCCATTCAGCCGGTTCGTGAACCTGAAACCCGAGGCGTCCCGAATAGCTGCGATCCGCATGGGTTTCTGCTGTTTTTCTTCCGTTGACGTAGGTAACCAAGTGATCGCCCTTGGCATAAATCCGATAGTGATTCCAAGCTCCGGGCTTGTGAATGGGTCGATTCCCGGAATCGCTTTCATAGGCTCGCGCTAACTCGTATATCGAACCGGTCGCGTTGGCCTCCCCTGTTTCCGTAATCTGACATTCATAACCCAGGAAGGCCGGACCTTGAGATGCATCTCCAGCCTCAGGCCAAGGAAACCGAATGCATACTCCCCCGTTTCCTCCTTTAGACAGCCTGAAATCGAAAGTCAGAATGAAATCGGAATAGCTCTGCTTCGTGAAGATCCAAGAGATTTTGCTAGGTTTTTCGCCGCGCAATACCCCGTTCTTTAACAACCATGTGGCACCACCGTCCCAGTAGACCTCAAAATCCTCCGCCAAGGTCTTTCCCGCCAGAAAATCCTCGAACTCACCAGGCGCCCGTTCCATCCGCTCTTCCACTTCTTGTCGTCTGAGCGGCTTGATCCATAAATTACGAAACTGAATCGGGTCGCCGTGATGCTGCAACCCGATCGGGCCCGTTCGGGGTACGCCAGGCAAGCGGACCGTATCGATGACCTTCTCACCATTCAGCACAACCGTGATGTGGTCTTCACGCATTGTGACCAGGAAACGATTCCACTCCCCGAAAGGACGGTCGGCGCGCTTGCTAGGAATATACTTCTTACGCAAGCCATCGGGGAGTGATTGGTCTTTACGATAGGCATTGATCTCACCAGAGCCAAGGGCCTGACTCCAGATATTAGCCTGGCACCTGGTGGTTCCCCTAAGGAGGATCCCGCTGTCCCCGGCGTCCAGGCGCATCACTGTCTTGCGCTCGCCCTTTTCGTCGAGGACAAAGTCACCATTGGCGAGGACGATGGGATGCGGCTTCATGGTAGGCCTGGCTGGCAGCCTCCACTCGGCATGGAGGACAAAATCGCTGTACGCTTCTTTCGTCCACAAGCTCCTGTCATCGAACGTCTCGCCGGTAGCCTTGCCATCGTAATCGATGATTCCATTTCTGACGACCCAATGCCCACGATGACCTTCCTTGACATCCCACTCTGCCAGTGATTCGCCATCGAAAAGAGGTAGGAATCCTTGCTTGATCAGCTCAGCTCGATGCGCCAATGGATCTTCTTGAGCCCAGCACGCGGGTTGATGGACGATGAAGAACCCCATCATTGCCATGGTGAGGGCACAGAACGCGGCATCCAAGGACAACTCCAAGCAAACAGACAGAGTATAGCCGGGTGAAGAGTTCAGTAGCCTTTTGGACAATTTACTCACCTCCATATATACCACCGTGTCGTGTCACTCAGGGATTTCTCGCTCAACCCACTGCCCGGAAACCACAGCGCTTCGGAGAAGTTTTCGCTTCGGAGAAAAACCCGACACTATCTTTTCGACCTAGACGCGTAGTTTAACATGGTACGATCCGGTTACGGCTTTGGCGAAGGGGTCAGAGCTGCAATGGGATTCTGATCGTTATGGCCCCCAGATGAACCTCGGGCTCCGCAAGGAGATTCCGGCTCTATGGGTCAGTCCCAGCGTGGCCCGGACCCTCCTTGGTTGGCTGAAGCGAGACAATCTCACTGCCAACATCAACCTGGTATCGGATCATGGCAGGGGAACGACGGAAAACATCTGGGTGGAATTGCCGGGAAAAACCGAGGAGTACTACGTGGTATGCAGTCATCACGACAGCTATGCCCATGGAGCCGTTCAAGACGCCTCCGGTGTCTCCATCGTGCTGGCACTGGCAAAGCATTTCGCCGGTCAGAGGGAGCGACGTCCGCTTAGACGCAAGGTCATCTTCCTGGCAACTGGCGCCCATACCCTCGGTCGTCTCGGAGAATCTCTGTACGTCAGAACCCACAGGGACAGCCTCATGTCTAAGGCCGCCTTGGTGGTCTCCGTCGAGCACATTGGAAAAGCACTGGCGCCACAACCAGACCTATCCTTCAAGGTCAGCCAGTTGCCAGCCCCCAGACTTTTTCTCACCAGCCGCAATGAGGAAATCACCCGAATCGTCAGATCTGCCATCGAGGAGAACGACTACACGCGAAGTCTGATCCAAACCCAGTTCGTGATAAAGGAAACGGTGGGCAAGGCCGCCGGCGTTTCCGGAGAGTTTTACGAGGCAGGCCTCCCCGTCATCGCCCTCGCCTCTGCTCCCCCTTACCTGTTCTTTCCCGAGGACACACCAGATGTTGTTGCCAAGGATCAGCTCGTTCCCACGGTCCGGGTTATTCGTTCCATCCTGCGAGCGGCTGATCAACTGCCAATCGAATCTTTGAGAAAAGAATGGTAGACGTGAACTCCGTTAGAGCACCTCAGAAGCTCTTATGTGTCGGCGTTCAGCCATCGACATGAGAGCACCACGGGCGATTTGCACTGCGGGAAGGTGATCACGAGCGGACGGAAATACCGCTGCCTTACCCTGGACAGCGTCCAGGAAGTGCCCATACTGAAGTGTGGAGGGATCGAGGCTGGCTTTGGGCAGAAGAATCTCTTTCGTCTTGGCACTGGGATCTTCACCCATCGCGTATGGACGCCAGTAGGTTCGGGTGTAAAGCGCTGCTCGACCAGATCCTTTATCACCGACTTCCAGGCTTCCCCCCTCTCCGAAGAGGATGTTCGGGCCGGGTCCACCACAGGAATATAGATTGCCGCCGTAGGTTACCAGTGCGTCATTGGCATATCGCACCATAACCCCTGCATGATCCCAGGAGCTGCGTTTTTCTAGTTTTTTGTTGTGGACGCCTCCGATGGAGGAGATCTCCTCAGGCTCGCTGTCAAGAAACCAGTTAAACAGGTCGATCGTGTGAATTCCCTGCTCATAGATGACCGCACCGCCTTCCTCTTGTTTCATGCGCCAGTTGATCCTAGCATCCACTTCCGGATCGGGATGGAGCTTACGCCAGTCTACGCGAAAGGTATGTATCCAGGCGTACAAAACCTGACCGACCAGTCCGTTGTGAATCTGTCTGGCTAACTCGACGTAATCGGGGAAATGGCGACTTTGAGTCCCTACCTGAAGGACCTTTCGGTTCCGGTCCGCGGCTTCGATGATCGCCTTACAGCCCGCTACCTCTAAGGTGAGCGGCTTTTCGCACAGTACATGCTTGCCGCTGTCCAGTGATGAAACAGCGGCGGGTCGATGCAACGTGTTGGGAAGTACAATGGCGATGGCGTGGAGGTCCTCTTGCTTGAGCATTTCCTCGTAATCGGTGTAGAGCCTGGGATTTCCACTTTTGACCAACTTTAATTTTTCATTCATTTTTTCTGGAAGAATGTCACAGAGCGCGCCCACTTCCATTTGGTCATAGTGGTTCACAGCCTCGATATGGGCCGGACTGCGAGCACCGCACCCCAAAATTCCCACCCTTAGCTTTTCGCCGGCTCCGAGTTGGGTAGGAACAATGGATGGCTTCGACTGAACTTCCTTTCGCAGGGACGGATTGCCGAGCTTCACGCCGGACGCGGCGAGCGCACTTTTTTCAAGAAACGAACGACGGGTCAATGACTTAAGGCCCATGTGGTGACTCCTTTCAGATTTTGTCGCTCCCGTTAGAGCTGACTAGCAAACACTCCCTCATTCCGTCCGTCAGATCAAATCAAAATTGAATATTCAAGCTGTGACCCCGATACAGAGTTGTTGACAGAAGCTGCGCCATGGCAGAATCGTGACCCCGATTTTGGTTATTTTTTTAGCCCGTGCGGTCTCCGGGTGCCACCATGGGATCCGGGTTTCGGCTCAAGAGTCGTCCACCGTCCGCACGTATGATTTCACCCGCCACGAAGGTGGCGCGCGCCGCAAAGTGCATAGCAATACCCCGGCCAATGCCCTGTGCGGCCCCCGTAACTATGGCTGTTTGGCCCGCAAAGGAACCGCTTTTTATTGCAGAGACTCGCTTTCCGAGAAACCCTTTACTGATATATTATATATCCTGCGCTATTCTTGCCGAGGGAGCCAATAGGGTCAAGGATTTCAAACCTGTTGATTTGGGGCCTGCAGAGACGCACAACGGGATGACGGGAGAATACTGAATGAAAAAGGTAACCAGTGACAAGAGATGGACGACGGACTATCCAGAGCTTGACACGGGCCCTGTGCCGATTGAGGCGTGTGTTTCGGAGGATTATTTCGAACTGGAGCGAAAGAAGATCTTCAAGCGCTCGTGGCTCAATGTGGGAAGAATAGATGAGTTTCCTGAAGTCGGAGATTTTGTCGTCAAGGACATTGCCGTGTTACGGACATCGATCCTTCTGGTGCGCGGCCGGGATGGCGTGGTACGCGGCTTTCACAACGTCTGCCGACATCGGGGCAATATGGTTGTGAACAAGTGTTCGGGCTCGTCCAGAGGGTTCGCGTGTGGCTTCCACGGCTGGACCTATGATCTGGAGGGGCGACTCGCCGCCGTGCCCGATGAAGACCAATTCTTCGATCTCGAGAAATCTGATCACAGCTTGATCCCAGTGGCAACGGATGTTTGGGAAGGATTTGTCTTCATCAATTTGAATCCGCACCCGGCAGAATCTCTCGAGGAGTGGATGGGTGAATTGGGCGAGCGACTGAGCGGCTATCCCTTTGATGCGATGTCACGAGTTGCAGGCTATGGGGCAGACGTGAAAGTGAATTGGAAGGTTTTTCTCGATGCGTTTCAGGAGACCTATCATGGTGCGGTGGTTCATCGACGCCTCGCGCCGGATGCCTCCACGAGTAAGGAGAATCCGTATGTTCATCTCATTTGGGTGAAGCTCTTCGAACGCCATCACATGGCGTCGGTCTATGCCAATCCCGAGCATAAGCCGACGCCAGCCGAGACCTTGGCTTTCAAACATGGGCCAACGGCTGTCCAGGGGACGGCCGCCAAGGACCCACTGCCCGAGGGCGTGAACCCGAGTCGTAGCCCCAATTGGGCATTTGATGAAAATGTGATCTTCCCGAATTTTTTTATTGCTCCAGCCAATGGCTGGTACTTCAGCTACAATTTCTGGCCCGAAGCCGTCGATCGCACATCCTGGGAAGTCAAACTGTATATGAATCCAGCCAAGAGCGCGGGTGAAAGTATCAGTCAGGAATTTTCGAAAGTTCTGTTTCGCGATCTTCTTCGCGAAGACCTCAGTACGCTCGAGAAGGTCCAGAAAGGGCTTTCGTCCCGCGTATTGACACATATGCCGTTGTCCGACCAGGAAATATTGGTGCGGCACAGTTACAAGGTTGTGGAAGATTTTATTGCCGCCCGTGAATGATAGGACGGGCGGCACAAGAGGGAGGTATCCGATGTCAGCAGAACTCAAAACCATTGCCCGCCGCCTCGTCGAGGAGGTCTGGAACAAGGGGAATTTCCAGGTTGCCGACGAGATTTTGGCTACCGACGTACGGGATCAGGATGCGGCTCGTCTAAACGCCAACCCCAACGATCCGGAGGCTGGGCAGGGGGCCGACGGCTTCAAACAGCTCGTCACCATGTTCCGCACCGCCTTCCCCGATGCCCATTTGACTATCGACGATATGATCGCCGAGGGAGACCAGGTCGTGGTCCGCTGGACAGCTCGTGGGACAAACAAGGGTGACCTGAAGGGCATTACCCCTACCGGCAAGCAGGTGACGGTGACTGGGACCGACGTCCATCGGATTGTTGGCGGTAAGATCGTCGAAACGGGGGGCAACTGGGACACAATGGGTATGATGCAACAGCTTGGCGTTGTCCCACCGATGGAATGAAGGCCAAGGCGTGAAGCAATGAACAAAACTCCCATGGTACCGGGCGTCGGCTCCAACTCTGGAGCGAGCCCCGATTTCGGAGGTATACGACGATGTTTGATGATCTGAAATTTGATCTCTGTTGCGGTGCCCGCATCCTCCATCGTGCGGGACTCAGCTCCAGTATTGCCGGCCACTTGAGCATTGGGGTCGATTCTAACACGATGATCGCCAATCGCTTTGGTCCGTCGTTTGGGGGCGTCACGCCGGCGGACATTTTGACGCTCGATTTTGACGGGAATATCCAAGACGGACAAGGTCTGGTCAATGACACGATCCTACTACACGGCCTGATCCATAAGGTCAATCCTGATATCGGCGCTGTGGTCCACACGCACCCGCCTGCGGTCGTGACCTTCAGCGCCTTACGCGCGTTGCCGGAGGTGTACGACCAGGAGGGTTGTTTTCTGGCCGGTGATGTCGGGATCGTGGAAGAGCGTTACGGGGGCCTGGCCTCCAACGAAGAGCGGGTACGGCCGATGGCTGAAGCCCTGGGCCGGTACGCAGCGATCATCCTACCCAATCACGGGGCCATCACAAGAGGTGAGGACATTAAGCTGGCAATCTACCGCATGCTGGTGCTGGAAGGGATGGCGAAGCGCCACCTAGCCGTGGCTGAAGCGGCCAAGGCAACCGGAATCCAGCCATGTCCGATTGCCCCAGAGGTCGCTCTGGCCACAAAGCAAGACCTACACCCACCCGAGGAAGCGCCGGTCAGCTTGCGCGAGGGGATGAACATGGTCTGGGAAGACCTCCTCATCCCGCTCCGTCAGAGCGATCCCGCCCTGTTCGATGAGCGCGAACAGGCCTCAACGGCCGCGCCTCAAGGCATTGAACAATGAACAGAATGTATGCGCCACTGTTGCCGTTTGTGGTGTCGGCTCTGCTCCTTGGGGGGCCAGCGCAGGATTCTCGTCCCGCGCCTCTTGTCTTCACCCACGTCACAGTCGTGGACGCCAATGATGAGCTACCCAAACCGGACATGACGGTGGTGGTTACCGGCGATCGCATCACGGCGCTGGGCAAGACCGGGAAGGTCACTGTCCCGAAAGATGCGCAGGTGGTGGACGCCACGGGCAAGTATCTGATCCCGGGATTGTGGGACATGCACGTGCACTTACACGGAAAGGAAGTGCTCTTTCCTCTGTTCATAGCCAATGGCGTCACCGGCGTGCGCCAGATGGGCGGCGGACCCCATCAACAGATCGATCAGTGGCGCAAGCAGATCACTAACCAGACGCTGATCGGCCCACGCATCGTGGCGGCCGGGCAGATCGTCACTGGCCCCAAACCGGCCTTCCCCGGTGCCCTTGCAGTGGCCAATGTGACCGAGGGCCGAGCAGCCGTGACGTCTCTCAGGCAACGTGGCGTAGATTTCCTGAAAGTGTATTCCTTGCTTCCTCGCAACGCGTATTTCGCAATTGCCGATGAAGCGAAAAAGCAAGACCTCCCGTTTGCTGGGCACATACCCGCATCGGTCAGTGCGGCTGAAGTCTCCGACGCAGGCCAGAGGAGCATTGAGCACCTCTCGGGGTCCGCCGTCTTGCTGGCCTGTTCCACGAGGGAAACGGAGCTGAGACAGGAGGCGGTGGAGGCCATCGTGGAGTCCGATTACTCGCTTTCCGTCATCACGCACTATCTACTCTTCGGCCGATTCAACCAACTTCTAGATACCTACAGCGACAAGAAAGCGGCAGCGCTGTTCGCCCGCTTCGCCAAGAACGGTACCCGGCAAGTCCCCACGCTGACTGGCCGGCGCGCTCGGGCGTTTGAACGAGAGAGTCATTTCATCAACGACCCACGGCTCAAATACATTCCTCCTTCTTTGAAAGAGGAGTGGGAAAACTCCTATACGAAAGACTTCACTGCAAAGGAATTCGCTGATGTCAGAAGACTCTATCAAAAGCAGCTTGACATAGTGGGCGCCATGCGTCGGGCCCAAGTGGATATTATGGCCGGGACCGACGCCGGAAACCCAAATTGCTATCCAGGCTTCAGTCTGCACGATGAACTTGCTCTTCTTGTCAAAGCGGGCCTGACACCCATTGAAGCGCTGCAAAGCGCGACCCGCAGTCCCGCGGAGTTTCTGGGCCGGATGGAGTCGTTTGGTACGGTTGAGGAGGGGAAAATCGCCGACCTCGTGTTGTTGGACGCCAATCCGCTTGAAGAGATCAGCAACACGCAAAAAATCGCCGCCGTGGTGCTAGGCGGCAAAATTATTTTCAAGACATCCCTGCAAACCATGTTGGCCCAGGTCGAAGCTGCCGTCAGCCGTCGGTGATGTAGACAATGGCGAAGCCGGTTGCAGATTTGACGCAGGAGGAGATCGGAATGAGAGCGTCCCAGAGATGGACGTCGGAGTATCCAGAGCTTGGTACGGGCCCTGTGCCCATTGAGCCCTTCATTTGCAGTCAGCATTTCGAGCGCGAGCACAAGCATATCTTTCGGCGAGTATGGCTCAGCGTGGGAAGAGAGGAAATGATTCCACAGGCGGGGGATTATTTCGTCAAGGAGCTGCCAGCATGTGGCACGTCCGTCATCATCGTCCGCGGGAAGGACCGGCGAATTCGCGCTTTCCACAATATGTGCACCCATCGCGGCAACAGAGTGGCCCGGGTGTGTCGTGGCTCGGCCAGGAGCTTTCATTGTGGATTCCACGGCTGGACGTATGACTTGGAGGGTCAGCTCGTATACGTTCCCGATGAGGATCAGTTCTTTGACCTTGATAAGTCAGAACACGGGCTGACACGGGTATCAGCGGATGTATGGGAAGGCTTTATTTTTGTCAACCCAGATCCAAACCCAAAAGAAACGTTGGAGCAATACTTGGGCGAGCTGGTTGAACGACTCCAGGGTTATCCCTTCAGCGATATGACGGAATATTCATACCAGGCGGAGGTAAGAGCAAATTGGAAGGTTGCGGTGGATGCTTTTCAGGAGGGATATCATGCGCCCGTGGTACACAAACACTCGGTTGGCGATGCCTATGCGACCAAAGAGAACCCCTTTATCCACTGTCTCGATGTCACCCTTTATCGACTGCATCGCATCATGTCGGTTCCAGGCAGTCTGGATTATACCCCGACTCCGGTACAAAAGATCGCCCACCAACTCGGCGCTTCCGTCCTCAAGCGGGATATTTCCCTTGAGCAATTGCCAGGTGGCATTAATCGGTTGAGAAGCCCCAATTGGGGTTTTGATCAGATTATTCTTTTCCCAAACTTCTCATTGTTTGTCTTTGAGGGTACCTACATCAGCTACAGTTTTTGGCCCCTCGCCGTCGACCGGACGCTTTGGGAAACCAGAATCTACTACCCTCGGGCAGAGAGCGCCGGCCAGCGGTTCAGCCAGGAGTACGCCAAGTGCGCGCTTCGCGATACGCTGCTCGAGGACGGAAATATAATTGAAGCTGTTCAGTCCAATCTGGCTTCAGGAGCGAGGACCCATTTCGCGTTGCAAGATCAAGAGATCCTGGTGAGGCACTTTCATAAGGTATTGAGTGATTTTGTTGGTGTTGGCTGACGTTGGCCTCGCCAATCATGGAAAGAATCGACGGATGGCCGAACGAGATGGATCGGGGCACTAAGATCCAGTGCTTTTCGCAACATCGGCGCCCTGGTCTGCTCAAGCAGCCTGGTTCACCTCAGACTTAATCCGCTCGCCTAGTTCCTGTTCCGCCATGATCAGGTCGTAGCGAGTTTGGAGGTTCATCCAGAATTGGGCGCTGTTGCCGAAGTACCGGCTCAGCCTCAGTGCGGTCTCCGGTGTGATGGAACGCTTCCCGTTGATGATCGAGGTAACGCGTCCAGATGGGACGCGTAGCGCCAGTGCCAACTTGTTGGCTGAAAGCCCTCGAGCTGTGAGCTCGCGCTTCAGGATGAGACCCGGATGGACAGGAATCATTTCTTCTTACCCCTTGTGGTAGTCGACGATCTCGACGTCGTAGGCGTTACCCTTCCGGAACCGAAAGCAAATACGCCAAGGACCATTGACGGTCATTGCCCACTGGCCCTTTCGATCTCCCGTGAGCTTGTGAAGACCCACACTCTTTAATGGGCTCAGATCCTTCAATGATGTTGCCGCATCGAGCGCAGCGAGAAGCTCCTGAGCCGCTTCCGTATCCATGCCCCGAAACTTGGGTGACTTCCCTCGTTCAAAGAATCGGCGAGAGGTGGCATGGCCCCACGAATGGATCACCCGTTAAGTGTACTACATAAGATGTAGTACGTCAAGGATCAAGCGCTGCGGAGATCCAGATTCCCGTAAACGTATTCTCTGTTTGCGGGTAGAATGATTCGATCCAATCTGGCCTTGGCGAGCGAGGACCCATTTTGCGTTGCAAGATCAAGAGATCCGGTCAGGCACTTTCATAAGGTATTGAGTGATTTTGTTGGTGTTGGCTGACAACAATCTGGAAAACCTGTAGAGAATCTTTATGAACGAATCGAGGACGATACTCATACGGAATGGACGGGTCATCACGGGCACGGAGAAAGAACCTCTGCCCGATACTTCCATTCTCATCGAAAATGGGCGGTTTGGCATCATCACTGAGCGAGACATAGCCGCGCCGCCAGGGGCAGATGTAATTGACGCGACCGGGAAGACGATTCTCCCCGGCTTGATTGACATGCATGCGCACCTGTTGAGTGGGGGCTTCGATACGATCACCGACGTGATAGATTCGTACGACCTTCCGTCTCAGGAGCGGGCGTTGAAACAGATGCTCTATTGGGGGGTGACGGCAGTTTACAATCCTGTCCAACCACTAGAACCAGGACTTCAACTCCGGGCCCGCGTTGCCAGGGACGAGTTTCCTACACCGAGACTATTTATCTCGGGCCCGGGTTTCACTGCGCCCGGGGGATGGGCAGGCTCACTGCTCCCGCTGGCCAGAATAGAACCGGCAAGCGTCGAGGAGGTCCCGGCTCTCGTCAGCCTGTTGGCCGATGCGAACGTGGACTTTCTGAAGGTCTATTATGACACTCAGTGTTGCGCCTTTGTCGATCCTCTGCCGAAATTGGCCGCGCCAATCATGGAAAAGATAATCGAAGAAGCCCATGCCAGGAATCTGCGTGTCATGCTTCACGCCTATGATACGGAGTACCACAAGGACGCCCTGAGGGCTGGGGTGGATATCCTGGCTCATTCGGCGGTGACGGCCCCAGTCGATGACGAGTATATCGAACTGGCCAGGGAAAACGGAACTCTGTATCTGGCGACTCTTTCCGCGTATCTCGATGCCTTCAACCAGGTGGCACTTCGCGAGTTCATATCCCAGGATGTTGTCCGAGAAACCATACCCAAGGAAACCTTGGAGACGCTGGCTGAGGGGGGGCCGTTGGATGAGTTCGTAAAGATAATCAAGCAATCTTATATCCAAGGGCAGGTTCAGACGATTCAGGAGAATTTGAAAAAAGTCTTCGAGGGCGGCATAGCTATCGGTGTGGGACCTGACACAGGAGTGATGGGAGTCTTTCCCGGACTCGCGGTTCATCGGGAGATGGAGCTCATGGTCGAGGCGGGAATTCCGCCGGCCGACGTCTTGAGGGCGGCAACGCGAACGGCCGCCGAATATCTGGGAGAAGACGAACTCGGCACGATCGCGACGGGCAAGATTGCGGATCTTATTATTGTCAACGGGAACCCGCTGGATAAGATTGACAACACTCGAAACATCGAAGTTGTTATCAAGCAAGGTCAACTTATCAATCGCGAGGATCTGTTGGCGGAGATCCTAGAAGAAGGGAATCGAGAGACGAAATGACGAACCGATTGGAGGGGCGAGTAGCCATCATCACAGGGGCCGCGCGGGGCCTTGGGCGGGCCTACGCTTTAGGGATGGCCCGAGAGGGCGCCAATATCGTGGCCGTCGACCTCCTGGATGCCTCAGCGACCGCGTCGGCCGTGGAGACATTGGGCGTCAAGGCCTTGGTGCTGAAATTGGATGTGTCGGTTGAGGAAGAAACCCAGCGGATGGCTCAAGAGACCTTGGAGACGTTTGGCCGAATCGATATTCTGATCAATAACGCGGCCATTTCTCCCGAGCAGCCGTTTGAGGAGATCACGTTTGAGGACTGGCGGAGGGTACTGTCGGTAGATATAGACGGGGTGTTTCTATGCGCCAAGGCAGTGGTTCCGCAGATGAAGCAGCAACAATCCGGGCGGATCATCAACATTGCCTCCAGCACCGTGTTTATGAGTTTCCCTAATCTAACACACTACATCACCTCAAAGGCCGGGGTGATCGGGCTGACGCGGGCGCTGGCTACGGAGTTGGGAGAACATGGAATCACCGTCAATGCGATATCGCCGGGACTGACGCAAACCGAGCGGACGGAATCCGTTCCCGATGAGATCTGGAACATGCAGGTCGCCATGCAATCGATAAAGCGGCGGGAGATGCCGGAAGATCTGGTGGGCACGGCGATCTTCTTGGCCTCAGATGAGGCCGCCTTTATTACTGGTCAGTTGTTGAGTGTGTGTGGCGGCTTTGTGAAGCATTGAGCGATTGACGGATCAGATCTCTTGGACGGAAATATGGATGAAGGCTGGAGAATAACTTGAGAGTGATATGATGAAATCAATCCTTGTGATGACTTTACTTGTAGTTTTGGTGCCGTCTGCTGCCCTTGCTCAGAGGAAAGACAACCAAGCGGTACAGGCCGCGCCAAAGATCCAGGTTGAGCGCGAGCTGATGAAGCTGGAGCGAGATTGGATGGAGGCTCTAAAGCGGCGAGATGGCGAAGCACTTCGTAGGATCCAGGCCGACGATTTCATCTATTCCGTTGGCGAAGGCCGACGCGCAGGCGGATCTCCAGGAACTCGACCTGGACTCTATAAGTTCCCAAGTTCTTACCACGCGCGTCTACGGTCAAACGGCGGTGGTGACGCTGCGTGGGGCCATGAAAGGCACATTCCGGGGAGTGGACATCAGCGGCAGCTACGTCGAGACCGCCGTGTCGGTAAAGGGAGATGGGCGCTGGCAGGTCGTCTCGGCGCACTTGAGCCATTTCGTCGGGCAGTGATCCTATTCTTATCCGTTTCTGCAGGACAATGCAGGACAAGAGCGTAGGCATGAAACACTTCATCATCTCTTTGACCATACTCTCACTCGCCTCAGTCATGGCGTTCGGACAAGCACAAAAAACAAAGGCGATCACCGGGGCCACGCTGATTGACGGCACAGGTCACCTACCCATCAAAGACGCGGTGATCGTCATCGAAGGAGCGTATATACGGCGAGTTGGGACCGGAACCAGAACGAGAGTACCAGAGGGTGCACGCATCATCGACGCACGCGGCAAGTTTATCATCCCAGGTTTGGCGGATATGCACAATCACCTCGGCGACGGAGCTTTCAGTCCCAGTCAAGCCCCACAAGATTACAAAAAGAACCTCGCGAGTTTGCTAGCGTGGGGCGTGACCACAGTCTTCGCTCCGGGCTTTGAGATCGACATGAAGACTTTCGCCGAGCTCAAACGCGTGTCAGCTGAGAACATAGCTCCATACCCACATTTTTTTGGGCTAGTCCGTGTATTTACCGCGAAGGGCGGCTACGGTTGGGAAAGGGGCTACACACCGGAAACGCCAGAGGAAGCCCGGGCAGCGGTGCGGGAACTGAAGGCGGCGAACGTGGATGGAGTGAAACTGGCCTACACCGATTTGACCTATGCCACGAAGCAGGGAAGGCCTATGCTCAAACCTGAGGTGATGGCGACGATTATCGACGAAGCGCACCGGCACGAGCTGAAAGCCTACGTGCACGCGCCTATATTGAAGTATGCGAAAGAGGCTTTGCATGCGGGGGCGGATGGGCTCGTTCATGGAATCATCTCCGACCCGATTGACGACGAGTTCATCACGTTGATGAAGAAGAATCAGGCAGTCTACATTACCACGCACGCGGTCTTCGAAGCCGGCTCAGATATGGCAGCCTGGGCTCGACGAGCAGACGCTTTCGACGAGAGAGGGATGATAGCGAAGGAAGTATATGAGGACGGGATGAGCTCGGCGACGGTGAGTAGGTGGGAGGCAAAGTGGGATACCCTCGGATACGTAAAAGGGCAGCTGCCGATCCTGCGAGCGAACTTAAAGAAGGCCTCTGATGCAGGTGTTCTCGTCGTCATGGGCTCAGATTCAAGTAGCGGATCAGATCCAAGCAGTGGGGGTGGAGGGCTTTTGCTCGGATTGGCGAGCCAGATGGAGTTGATGCTGCTGGTTGAGGCGGGATTAAAGCCGGAGGAGGCCATTCGTGCCGCCACGATCAATGTGGCGCGGATGCTTGGCCGAGAGAGAGAACTAGGCACCGTTGAGCCAGGCAAGCTGGCTGATCTTTTGATCCTTGAGGCAAACCCCGTAGCAGACATTCGCACGGTTCACCAGATCTATCGCGTCGTCAAGGGCGGCGTGGTCTATGACCCGGGAGAGTTGCTTTGCTCAGCAAAGTGAGTTGCTAGCATCGAACGCCCATTTACCCCAGCAGAAACACGGAGCCAGACACCTATTATGCAGGTTATCGAGGAACGGCGGGCGTTTTCCGCGACCAGTGCTATTGCGACTTTACCTTTCATTTTCTGAGGGGTGACGAGCTCCAGGTGACTCTCCCCATCGTTGCCAGTGGCTGCCGAGGAAAGTTTCTTCCGACGTCTTGGCGCGGGGGTTGTCTGAGTCATCGCGATTCATTAGAAAGGCTGTTCAATGATCATCGATGTCAATGTGCCCTTGGGGCATGATCGTGTCTACGACAAGCAGTTTGAGCTCGATGAGTTGCTCAACCTTGCCAGGGAAGCGGGCATTGATCTGATCGTCGTCCACCCGGCGAACCCTATGACCTTCGAGATCGCCGCCGAGCTTCACGATCGGATTGCTAGGACTGTGGAGGCGAACAGTAAAATGATGAAGGGGATGGCATTCCTGTCGCCCCATTGGGAGGCACGAGCGTATCTCGAAGAGAGTGAGCGGGCCATCCGAAATCTCGGGTTTGTCGGGCTGTTTGCCAACCCTGCCATCCATGCCTGCCACCCCACGTCGAGGGCTGGGAGACTCCCTTTCGAGGCGGCCAAAGAGTTGAAGGTGCCACTCATGGTACATACCTGTGAAGATCATTATTTCTCCATGCCCACGAACCTGTTCTATCTCTGCCGCGAGTTCTCAGATGTCAGGGTTGTCGCTGCGCACTCCGGGTCCATGTTGTTCGCAAACCAGTCCTTTCTGCTTGCAAAGGAGTGCCCCAATGTCTATTTGGAAACATCCGAGGCTGGCTTTAATTCACGGGCGATCGGCCGTTACGTCAGAGAGCTTGGTTGTCAGCGCGTGATGATGGGCTCCGGTGATCCTGAGGAAATGGCTCATGCCCTTTGGAAGTATCGGAACGATCCGCAAACGAGGCTCAACCAGGAACAACTCGAATGGTGCCTCGGGCGAACGGCCAGAGAGGTATTTGAGCTGTAGTGGCTAAGCAAGCGCAAATGATGGAGCCAGACGGGTGATCATTGATACGCACACTCACCTCGGTGATGACAGGTTGGTCGATAGCCACAGGGCCGAGTCAGAATTGATCGATGTCTCAAGCCGGGCGGGCATTGACGCATTGATCGTCCAGCCGGCCCAGAGTCCCACGATAGAGATAACCAGGCGTTTGCATGATCGGTTGATCCAATTTGTGAGTGCCAACCCGCAGAGAATTTACGGGATGGCTTCGGTCAATCCTCACTATGACCTGGACGTCTATTTTGGGGAGTTGGGGCGCTGCATCAGGGATCATGGCTTTGTCGGTGTTAAAGTAAACCCCGTGACGCACGCCTGGAACCCTATGACGCATAGGGGCGTGATTCCCTTCCTGGCCGCGGAAACCTTTGATGTGCCGCTCATGATCCACTCAGGCGACGGCTCGGTGTTTACCCATCCCTCGAATTTGTATTACCGAGCCAAAAGCTTCCCCCATGTTCGCGTCGTGCTGGCGCACGCGGGCAACCCACACTATGCGGCGGACGCGCTCCTGATCGCCAAGGAATGCCCTAATGTCTATCTTGAAACCTCACGTGGCGCGACCATCGGAATTCTGAATCGCTTTGTCAAGGAACTGGGGCCCCGTCGGGTTATGTTCGGCTCCGACAGCCCAGACGAAATGGAAGGCTCATTGTGGATGTACCGGCACTCGAAGTTGACGAGCGCTGAGCTGCAGTGGTGTTTAGGTCGGACGGCGTGTGAAGTGTACCGACTCGATGATCGGCCGGGGAATCAAGACCGGGGGAGTGAACCAGCCCGCGAGAGCTCACAGTCGAATGATGAGCGGAGAACTTGACATTCTGGTGACAGGGTCCATCAGTCTATACGATCATATCGTGATGGTTGATGAGATTCCGAAGAAGGGTGGCGTTGGACTGCTCACCGAGAACTTGGATCGTGTATGTGCGACATACTTTGGTGGCTGCGCTTCGACAATCGCAGTTGCAGCCGCCCGGCTGGGTCTCAGGGCCGGGGTCCTCGGTGTAGTGGGTGCTGATTTTGAGTCTTCGGGCTACAGGGCGCACCTCGAGGAAAGTGGGGTGTGTTTGGAGGGAGTATTTCACATCGCAGATGAGCAATCCGATCATTGTTTTATGGTCTACGACCGACACCAAGACGCGGTGATCTTCAGCACCGCGAATCTCTGGCCACGGATCAATCAAGTTGACCTCAGCCTTGATCTAGTCACTCGATCCGCCGTTGTAGTGATCGCCCCCTGCGAGCCGGATTATGCTGTGCGCGTGGCTAGCTTCGCAAACAGTAATGGTATTACTGTGATCCAGTCCGGTCGGCAGGTCAAACGGGAGGTCGAACTCCTGAAATGGTGCAAGATTGTCGTCCTCAATGAGTTTGAGATAAACGATTTGTGTGCGGCCGCAGGGATTTCAGAGCCGGTCCGGTTACTCGAGCAGGGACCATCGCTGCTATTTGTGACACGCGGCGAGGGGGGCAGTGACGTTTACACGAGCGACGGTCGGCTCAATATCCCGGCCGTGAAGCTCGGGCAGGTCGAAGATCCCACAGGAGCTGGTGACGCCTACGCGGCGGGAGTCGTGGCGGCGCTCGTCCGGGAGCAGCCATCTGAGGTTGCCGCCCGGGTTGGGTCCGTTCTGGCCAGTTTCGCTCTGGAAACACGAGGCGCCCAATCCGCACTGCCCAGTTGGGGGCAAATGTCTGCTAGATATCTCGATGTGTTTCAGGAGACGCTGCTACTCGACTAGGCCGCATAGGGTTCTTCTCTAAACAGACTTAACACGCGCAAAGATGCGATCTATCATCGGCTCAAAATGGGCGAGTGGCAGAGTACCAAAATTGGGGTCGAACGATGCCTGGTCCCATTCGTCCGAGAACCGGCGGGCCATCTCGTACCACGGTTCGTCCGCATATTGCCGACGCGCCGCCGGGTCCCTTCCTATTGTGGCGTAGTAGTACTGCCCCTGGAAATCCTGGTGAGTGCGAATCATCTCGTATGTCCCGTGTGAGACATACGGTTTGAGTATCTCGGCGGCAATCGAATCATGGTTCTCAATCGAGATTGCCATGCCTATGTCGTGACACAGAGCCGCCATGATCACTTCCTCCGAAGCACCGGCACGTAGAGCACGGGTCGCAGTCTGCAGGCTATGTTCGAGTTCGTTCACGGGAAGGCCATACACCAGCTCACTCAGTTGGCGGAGCATACCCTTGATCACCCCCGCCATAGAGGCCTGACGCCGGGCAATACCCTGGCCGAGGCTCACAATATCCTCAGGTTGCAATTGATCCAATCTCGTGTAGGGCATGATCAACTCTCCTGCATCTGCTAAAAGGCAGCGTGGCTGGCACGGCCCCAGCTGCGTATCAACTTGGCAATACGTCGAGTAGTTTTTTTGCCTCGTTTTCTACCACCGTTCCCTTGAAGAACTCCGGGTTCATGCCGGCGTAGAAGGAGACCGGGTTGGTGAAGACGAAATCTCGAAACTCCTCTGCGGTCATCAACTCCTTCTCCACCAGCTCATAAGCCTCTGCGGTCACTTCGGTCATGTCTGGCACATCCCAATGGCCGATATCGGAGCCCAAGAGAACTTTGAGGCAGGCGCCGAGGGGATTCACCTTGGTGCTGAAAGCCCAGGCATTGATCGGGTCGTCAGCCTCACAACCGAAGTAGAAGTTGGTCACAAACAGGTCGCGGATGTCCTCCGCGCACTCGATCTGACACGGCGCCCACTCGTCCCGCATGGCGGGATCCTCCCGGCGTCCAGCTACGATGATGGAGTCCTTGCCCACCTGGTCCAGCTTCCCCTCTGCCATTTTACCGCCATACCGACGGTAGAGATCAACCAACAGTTCTCGGTCGGCGTTGTCGGGATCGTAATTCTCCATGGCTCTTAGATTCCGCTTCTCCCAGTGCCCGATCAGGTCGGCATAGAGGTTACAGGCCCACCCCACCCCACCTTCCAAGAAGGCGAACTTGAGGGTGGGAAAGCGCCGTGTGACACCGCCCATGAACAAGCTTTTGCACACGGCCTCGCCGGCGGCGGCGAAGTTGCCGATGTGGTTGTACATGTAGTTGGAAATGGACGTGCGACTTCCCCACCCCATGCCGGTCGAGTGAAAGGTCGGGGCCACTTTGAGTTCCACACACTTGGTCCAAACCGGATCATAATCGTAGGCGCTGTCCAGCCCATAGGTGTCCAGCCAAAAGGCATTCGCAGCAGCCTCGGGATACTGCTGTGCGATGGCCGGAACCGGGCGGCTGACAAAGCCTGCCATGAAGATAGCCTTCATTCCCAATACCTGGACCACATGCTCCAGCTCCTCGATCGCCTCCTCGGGAGTGTGCATAGGAATGATGTTCACCGGGGTCATGCGGTGAGCATACTCCCGGAAGATATCGGCATAGAAGTTGTTCAGCGCCCGGCAGACGGCACGCCGCAGCTCTTCGTCTTCTAAGTGGGGGGCAGCGAGGCCAAGAGATGGGTACAGCACCGTGAAGTCCAGACCCATTTCATCCATACGTTCGCAGAGCAGCCCGGGCAGCGAGGCCGTGGCCCGATCCAAGGAGTTCTTGGCCGGCCACAGCCACCAGGGAGCGCGCGTGACTCTTCGGGCGCGGCGCTCTTCGGGCGACAATCGATACCAGCTGAAGATGCGGCCGCCAGGTCCCCCAGAGATGTACTTCTGGACGATTTTGGAACCTCCAACCTGTTTGAGGTAGTCTAGGAAGGCGGCTTCGAATTCCAACATGTGCCCGTCTGAGTCGATGACCGGATGGTTGAGGCGGGCGCGAATGGCCGCAGACTTGGACGTTTGAGCCTTCATGTTGGATTCTTCCCTCGCGGAGTCAAGTAACCGCACCGGTTTGTCGATCCGCAGAAGTGGCGGTGCATAGAAAGAATAATGCACGTCTTGCATCGAGGTCCAGCACTTCTACGCAAAGCTCCCCTTTCACTCAATCCTGTTCAAGCCGTCCCCATGGTCTTGATGATCTTGGCATAGCTGCCCGGGTCCGTAGCGCTCTCGGTGTTGATTACCAGCACATAGCCAGTACGAGATTCATGGGCGGCCCGCAAGCCTTGGCCCCCCGTGGCAATGAATCTCAGCAGAGTTGTAGCAAGTGTATATGTCAATATCTATATATACACTTGATATCCACATTTATCTTGGTTATCCTTTGACGAAGACTTAGGGTTCTGTCCGCTTTCAGCGGTTTCAGCCTGATATGTCGAAGGGAGGCTTTCTGTGGAGACGGTCAATGCCCTGAAAATCCGAAATCAACTCGGTGAAGTGCTCGATCGCTTGGAGAAGACCGGCGCCCCGATCTTGATCAGTAAAGGGCGAAAAGTTCGGGCGGTTCTGGTTACACTCGAGGATTTCCAAAGGCGATTTGTTGATGTAAAAGCGCGTGAGGAAAAGCGTCGCTTTCTTGAAAAAATAAAGTCCCACAGAAAGCCCCGAACACAGAATAGAGACAGCATTTCTCTTCTCAGGCAACTCCGCGGAGGATCGCGGTGATCTGGGTCCTGGATGCATCGGTGGCGATACGTTGGTTTATCATCGAGGAAAGTCACCCCCGTGCGGACCAGGTCCTTGAAAGAATGGTAGACGACCCAACCCGCTTCGCTGTGCCGGAACTCTTTCCCTTTGAAGTTTTCTCGGTTCTTGTGCGGCTACACCCTCAGGGGTTGGAGGCATTTCAGGAAGGTGTCATTCCACTGTTGCAGAGTGGGATGTTGCGTCACCCCATGACCGTTGATCTTGCGCGGCAGGCAACGCGTTTTGTAAGAATGGGTTTGACCGGGTACGATGCCTGCTACGCTGCGCTTGCCGAGGATTTGGGTGGTGTATGGATCACCTATGACGACGCCGCACACCGAAGGATTCAGAAGGTGAAGATTTCCTGTAACTTGGGGAAAAGAATGCCCCTGGGATGGTGATCCAGACTGGGAACCACTATGTTGAGTGTGTGAGGCGGTTTTGTGAAGCATTGAGCGATTGACGGATCAAAATCGGAGATACGTTACCGCAGCAGCCATCAAGTAAAATCCCTTCACAAAGAAAGGAAAACGGCATATCCTTTCTATGAATGTATCTAAAAGAAAGGATCGTTTCGTAAGTGGAGGCACGGGATATTCTGAAGCGAAGCGGTGAATATGTCATGACCGCCGTCGCTGGCGAACGGGTACGGGCCTATGTGCCCCCACCATTACCGCCGGAGCCGCCGGTTCGGATGGATGGGCTTTACGGACTGATTGAGGAGGCCAACCGGGCGCTCGGGCGTCTTGATGGCGTTACATCGGCCCTACCGGATACACCGCTGTTTCAGTACATGTACGTTCGCAAGGAGGCGTTGCTATCGTCTCAGATTGAGGGCACACAATCGTCCCTGTCGGACCTTTTGCTGTTCGAAAGTGATAAGGCGCCAGGCGTGCCGCTGGATGATGTACAGGAGGTGTCGAACTACGTCGCGGCGATGCAACACGGCCTGGAACGGCTGCGTGGTGGTTTTCCACTGTCGCTTCGGCTGATAAGGGAAATCCACGAGATTCTTCTATCTAAAGGGAGAGGGGTCAGCAAGCAACCAGGGGAGTTCCGGCGCAGCCAAAACTGGATTGGTGGGAGCAGGCCGGGGAACGCGGTGTTTGTCCCGCCGCCGCCTGACCGAATGCTGGACTGTATGGGCGAGTTGGAGAAGTTCATTCACTCGCAAGAGCCAAACTTGCCCGTGCTGATCAAGGTGGCGCTCATCCATGTGCAGTTTGAGAGCATTCATCCGTTCCTGGACGGTAACGGTAGACTTGGGCGGTTGCTCATCACTTTCTTGCTGTGTGCAGAAGGCGCGCTGAAAGCGCCGATCCTGTATTTGAGTTTGTTCTTAAAGAGCAACCGAAAACATTACTATGACCTGCTTCAGCTTGTGCGGGAGCGGGGTGATTGGGAAGCCTGGCTTGAGTTCTTCCTGACAGGCATTAGGGACACGTCGGAGCAGGCGGCGGAGACAGCAAGGCAGATTCTCGATCTGTTCGAGAAGGATCGAGTCAGGATTGAACGTTTGGGACGTCCGGCGGTATCAGCTTCGCGCGTGTATCAGTATTTGCAATCGAAGCCAATCCTGTCCGTTCCCGCAACAGCTGAGCAACTGGACCTGTCCCCGCCTACGGTGCGAAAGTCGGTCCGGCATCTTGTTGAGCTCGGGATTGCACGGGAGGCCACCGGGCGCCAGCGAGGCCACCTGTTTGTCTATGATGAGTATCTGGACATTCTCAACCAGGGCACGGAGCCGCTGTAATTGAAAAATCCGGCAGGGTTACTTGCGATGCGTCTCCATCAAAAAGGCGAGCAGATCGGCCAGCTCCTGGCGGCTTAGCTGCTGGTCGAGGCCACTGGGCATCACGGAGACGGTGCCCGGACGCAGCTCGGCAATGCGGGAGCGGTCGATCCGGACCTCTTCGTCGGCACCGATGCCGAGCGCGAGGAAGTCTTCGGTATCCTTGCGCACGACGCCGCTGTACCGCTCTCCGTCGTGCGTGACCACCTGAATGGGCTCGTAGCCGTGGACGAAGCTGGTATCGGGGTAAACGATCGCCTCCAACAGATCCCGCTCCGTGCGGATCCGGCCGATCCGGGTCAGATCCGGACCGAGCTTTCCGCCCAGGTACCCGATGGCATGACAGGTGGAGCAGGCTCCTTTCGGACCGTTGAAGATGGCCTGCCCTCGCCGTATGTCGCCCCCATGCCCCCCTTGCCCTGTTGGTAATGCCGCGATCAGCTCGTCGAGCTCTCGCCCCTTCTGCTCCGGATCGCGGTCGAGCGAGGCGAGAAGGGCTCGCCCGCGTTCGCGCACAGACGCGGGGAACTGCTCTAGCGCCGGATCAAGCACCTCGGCTCTTAGGGCAAAGCGGGCGCGGGAGCGTTCCAGCGCATCGATCAGACCGAGTCCGATCGCCTCGTCTCCAGAACCGGTGAACGCTCCAAGCAGTCGCGGTAGCTCCATCGGTCCCACGGCGTCCCGGCCCACGAGGTCGGACAGAGACGCGAGCTGATCTTCTCCGAGCTCCGCCCTCTCGATCGCCGAGGCCGCGAGCGCGCGCAGCGCCGGAGGGCGAGCCATCGCAATCCCGTCGAGGACGAGCGCATACAACTCCGCGTCCATCTTCCCGGGACCATCGGGGAGGGCGGCCAGAGCCCCGACTCGGACCTCCGGCGCCTGTCCTCGGTCTCGTGCCACGCGGAGAAGTGCCGCCCGTAGTGTCTCCGCTTTCTCGGGCGGTGGCAGAGCGCGTGTGGTTTCCACGGCCGGTCCCACAAGCTCCCGATCGCCGCTGCCGAGGCAGTGGACCAGCGCCGAGGACCAAGCCGCCGGCATCTGCTGTAGCGAACTCGCCCCCATGGCAGCGAGGGCGCTCTGCCGGATCCGTCCGGTGGATTGAGCACCGGTAAGACGCGCAAGCAGGTCCTGGATCACGGCGTTTGAACTAAAACGGGACAGCTGGCTGACCAGTTCCTCCCGTGTGCGGGAATCGAACGAACCATCCGTCGGTTGCTTCAAACGCCCTTCGAAGAAGCGCGCTAGAGAGCCTCCCCACTCCGGATGGTTGCCGGCAATCCAGGAGGCGATCTGCTCGAGAGACGGATCGCTCGAGGTCAGGTACGGCAGGATCATTTCCGGTTTCAGCTCTCCTTGGTCCATCTGGTCGAGCGCGACGAGCGCTGCCCGCCTCGTGCCGGGTGAGGTTGCCTCGAGTCCCCGGGCAGTGGCAGCTGGATCGTCGATCTCGATCAGTGCGTAGACAAGAGAATGCTCCAGAATTCGATCTACCGGGTTGCTCGCCGCGGCCAGCAAGGCAGATACTGCTCGCGCCGCACCGATCCGCCCCAATGCCTCGGCCGCGGCACGTTGCACGGGGGACGTGTCCTCTGCCAGCAGTCGGATCACCCGCGAGGTCGAATCGGCATCCCGCCACACGCCCGAGGAGTGAATGGCCGCATGGCGGACGCTTGTGTCGGTATCGGACAGAGCCAGTCGCACCGCTGCCCTAGCTTTCGCTCCTTCGATCCGGGTCAGACCCCATACAGCCCGGAGCCGCGCCGCGGGAGAGGGTGAAGCTCTCAACACGTTGTCGAGCGCGGGAATCGATCGGTCCCCTATCCGCGCAAGCGCGTGAAGGGCGCGCTTACGCACGGCAGGCCGGGGATCGTCGAGTCTCCCGGCCAGGAGCTCAGGATTCGCGTCCCAGGCGAGTTGCAGGCCTCGCGGGTCCCTCATTTCGGGGGTCTCGTGTGCAGCTTCCTTGCGGACGCGATAGATCGCTCCTAGAACATCCGGTTTGGCCAGCTGCGAGGTCGGGCAGCAGAGTTTGTACCAGCCACCGGTATCGATCACGATAAGGCTGCCGTCGGCATCCTCCAGGACATCGGTGGGATGAAAATCGGGACTGGTCGAGACCAAAAAGTCACTGTCCTGGCTACGGAAGCTCGAGCCCTCGGCCACGAGCACGTGCCGTGTTACCTTGCGCATGTTGAACAGGCAGGCAAAAAAGTTGTTCTCGAATTCGTCCCCGAAGACGCGCGAGCGGTATCGGGTCAGACCGCACGGGGCGGCGGGACCGAGGTCGGTCAGCTGGGGCAGAAGGGCTCCGGTCCTCTTGTGCCCGCGCAGTACCTCGTGCTCTTTGCCGTAGACGCCGCCGTAGATCGCGTGCACCAGAGCGTCACGGCGGCCGAGTTGCGGGTGCTCGAGAAACGTGGCCGAGAGAATGCGCTCGCCCTCAGGTGTAAAATCGACGTCGACGGGGTTGTCCATCCCGCCGGTCATGACCGCCTCGACCGGTCCCCCCTCGGGCCGGCGCCGAAAGATATGGGCGGCGCGAGTGACGAGCGGAGCCTTGCCCGGGCGAGGGTGGGTCTGCTCGGCGAAGGCGCCCTTGCACCAGTAGATCCATCCGTCGTTGCCGAGATACGGCCCGTGCAGGTCGTTGGCACACCCGGTCAATGTCTTACCGTCGAACCACTCCTCGCGGCGGTCGGCCACGCCGTCGTCGTCGGTGTCGGTGAGTTTCCAGATGTGGGGCGGAGCGGCGACGTAGAGGGAGCCGTCATACCACAGGGTGCCCTCGGGAAACATCATACGGTCGGCAAATACAGTGCTGCTATCGAAACGGCCGTCACCGTCGCTGTCCTCGAGCCGCACGATCCGGTGCGGCTTCTCCCGGAGCTGCTTCTCGACCTTGTCGTTGGACCCGGAAGAATCGGCGACATAGAGACGTCCCCGATCGTCGAAGTCCGCCGTGATCGGACGATCCACGAGCGGCGGGCCTGCCACCCGTTCGACCGTGAAACCCTCAGCTACGGCGAGCGTGCTCGAAGGTGCATCCTCTCCGCTGCGGTACGAGATCATCAGCAGGGTTGCTGCAAGGACAACCAATATTGCGGACACAAGAAACGTGCTTTTCATCGATCTTTCCTTGACTCGACGCTCTATGAAACCGTCCACGGGGCCAGGGAGGACCTAGTTCTCAGATAGGCCTTCTGATCGAGTATGCAACCGGTTGTGCTGAGTACCCTCCACAGGACCTTTCGCATCGCCCAAGCCCGGACGATACCAAATCCGGAAGCGATTACCAATCCGCCCGCGATGCCAGGGGGCCACAGTTTGAATATTGAGTTTTTCTCCATGGCCCGAATGGGCATGGCACTGCGGGCTAGTTGAGGGCAGGGCTCAGGTTTTTAAGCCGTGACCCCAGCTAACGTTCAAAGAGGAACAGGAACAGCATGCCGAACTGCCCTTGCTGATGAACTCGGAAACCGTGTGATTGGGGTCTTTCTACAAGTGAATCTCTGAGCAGGAATCCATAGCGTTCGATTGCCAGAACCTCTTCACGTGCGCCTAGGGCGTGGCGTAAGCAGGGGCGCGCTTTTCGACCTGCTCTGCGATCCAGGGGTAGGTCTTCCGCAAGCCCTCTGCCAGAGGCTGCGACACCGCCCACCCGATGTTTGCCTGATACAACGCATTGTCGGAATTCCGCCCCCGCACTCCCATGGGGCCTTCAATATGTCGAAGCTTCAGTTTCTTGCCGGCGATGTCCATGGCCATTCCGGCCAAGGCGTCAATCGTGACCATTTCCTCCGAGCCGATGTTGACGGGGCCTATGAAGTCTGATTCCACCAGCCGTCGGGTCGCCTCGATACACTCGTCAATGTAGAGAAACGATCGCGTCTGGCGGCCGTCGCCCCAGATCTCGATCTCTCCGCCTTCTGGAGCCTCGGCAACCTTGCGGCAGATTGCCGCCGGCGCCTTTTCCCGCCCGTCGGTCCAGGATCCTTCAGGCCCGAATATGTTGTGATAGCGGGCGATTCGTACGTTCAGGCCGTGGTTGCGATGAAAAGCGAGATAGAGTCGCTCGCTGAACAGTTTTTCCCAGCCATAGTCACTGTCCGGTGCCGCCGGATAGGCGGAGTCTTCGGAGCACTTTGGATTGTCTGGGTCCGTCTGATTGTATTCCGGATAGATGCATGCCGACGAAGAGTAAAAAATCTTTGGTATCTCGAGTCGATGAACCCGCTCCACGACGTTCAGGTTGATCAGGGCAGAGTTATGCAGAATCTCTGCGTCGTTCACGCCTGTAAATATGAAGAGTGCGCCTCCCATATCTGCAGCAAATTGGTACACGACATCGAACTGCTGATCGATGACCTGGCGGCAAAATTCCTGCTCGCGAAGGTCTCCAACCGCAAACTCATCGGCCGCGCTGGCCGAAAACTCCGGGTGCTTCAGGTCGGCGCCTCGAACCCAGTACCCGTCCTTCTTCAACCGCTTCACCATGTGGCTGCCGATGAAGCCTCCTGCGCCACAAACGAGAGCTTTCTTCATCTTCGGTCTCTTCTCTTTGAAAGGTTTTCGAATCCGTCGAGTGTCCTATAGACTGTCCGTGGGCGAGATCGCATGAAACGATCGTGAAAAGCCGATTCCAGCAGAGGTGTGCGGGCACGGGGCCAAAACCGGCCCGAATCAACCCAAGGGGTCCGGCCTTCTTTATTCATCGGGGTGCTTTCTGTCTACTTTACAAATAATTTGGGTGTGCTAGTCGAGGAAAGAGTCCATGGCAGTGTTCGAGACGTGGGATTGGATTGTTGTTGGGGCTTACTTTGCCGTGCTGGCCGGCGTCGCCTGGTGGGTCATTCAGCAAAAGCAGGAATCCACCGCGGATTACTTTCTGGCCGGCCGTCACGTAGGTTGGTTCGTTATCGGAGCATCTATCTTCGCGTCGAACATCGGATCCGAGCACATCGTGGGCTTGGCGGGCACGGCGGCGAAGAGCGGTGTCGTCATGGGCCATTACGAGCTTCACTCCTGGCTGATTCTGCTTCTGGGCTGGGTCTTCGTTCCGTTCTACATGCGCAGCCGTGTCTTTACCATGCCCGAGTTCCTGGAAAGGCGATACTCCGCTTCGGCCCGTTGGTTTTTGTCTCTGGTCACACTGGTGGGCTACATCCTGACCAAGGTGTCGGTGACGGTTTACGCGGGCGCCGTGGTCTTTCAGGTCTTGATGGGCGTGGACTTCTGGAGCGGCGCGATGATCGTGGTGATTCTAACCGGTATCTACACGGTCGTCGGAGGGCTCCGAGCAGTCGTCTACACCGAGGCGATGCAAGCCATCGTCTTGATCGCCGGATCCGCTACGATCACGATTGTGGGTTTGATGAAGATAGGCGGTTGGGACGCGCTGCTGGCGACTGCCGGACATCAACGGTTCAATCTGTTTCTCCCCGCCGACCATCCCGATTTTCCATGGACTGGAATGGTCTTCGCGCCGCCGATTGTGGGTCTGTGGTACTGGTGCACGGACCAGTATATCGTCCAGAGAACCTTGGCGGCGAGAAACGAGACTCAGGCCAGGCGGGGGACGATTTTTGCCGCGTACTTGAAGCTGCTTCCGTTCTTTATTTTTATCATTCCCGGCATCATCGCCTATGCGCTTGCCCAGAGTGGCCAGCTGAATCTCTCTGAAGCAGATCAGGCTTTTCCCGTCATGGTGCGTGAGCTTCTGCCCGCGGGGCTCCGGGGACTCGTCGCAGGTGGGCTGCTGGCGGCTCTGATGAGCTCGCTTGCCGCCGTGTTCAACTCCTGCTCGACCATTTTTACGATGGATATCTATCGGAAGTTGAGGCCGGATGCCTCCGAGAGAACGTTGGTGATGGTTGGACGCATTGCGACCGGAATTGTGGTGGTATTGGGCATTCTCTGGATACCGGTCATGAGAAACATATCTGGAGAGGTTTACCATTATCTGCAGAGTGTCCAGGCGTATATTGCCCCTCCGATCGCCGCGGTTTTTTTCCTGGGGCTCTTCTGGAAACGCATCAACGCCGCAGGCGCCATGGCGACTCTCACGGGTGGGTTTGTGCTGGGGATGGCTCGTCTTGTAGCCGAGCTCAACAAGGAGTCCTTGACCGGTTTTCTCCACAGCTTCGCCGACTTGAACTTCCTCCACTTCGCGATCTTTCTGTTTCTGGTTTGCGTCGGGATACTTGTCGTCGTCAGCATGATGACGGCGCCGCCACCGGAAAGTCAGATCCGAGGCTTGACCTACGCAACCACAGTTTCGGAGGATCGTGCCCGGTCCCGGGCGAGTTGGAACCGCCGAGACGCCGTCCTGTCCGTTGTCGTCATTGTCGCCATTCTGGGGATCCTGGTGTCCTTCTCGCCCTTGGGGGTGGGACAGTAAAGGCGCTCTCCGCTTCCCGCTCTTGACTATGGCGCGACTGGTGCCCGTTTCTGGTTATTGCACTCCTAACATGTTCAATAGGTGAACTTTGACCCGCGGTGAGTCAGAAGATTAATCGGGCAATGAATGAAAGATTGGGCGGGGTTGGCCGATATGTGTAGCCAGGGACAGTCGGCGCACGTTTCATCGGGTGGAGTTGTGAGGGGATATTCCCCCGGCCGAACGGTTGTTTCGACTGTCCCGCTACGACTGCGAATTGGACTGCTAATGTGATCTTTCCCAAGAACTCGACCCAATATACATAAACCGCCTGCCTCGCGAAAGAAAAATAACAAACTTTTTTCGCCGCACACCGAAGCGGAGCGAAGCGAAGCGTCAGTGTCGAAGCTCGGTGATGCTCGCGTCACGCGTAGGCGTTGATCGATGGAATCGGTCGCGCATCTTGTCCAAGGTTCGTCTCATCGACGCGCGAGCGATCCTTTTTATGATCGGCTTGGCGATCGGGAGCAGGAGTCTGGGAACGCTCCGGCTCAAGGTCAGTGACTCGCATTCAACCAGGACACCTCCCTTTACTTGTTGATATCTCCAGTAGGAGTTCAACCGCCACAAGAATCCGCTATCGTTGCCCTCGGGCTTCTCTTTCTCAGCCGGAGTGTTCGCCTTTTCCAGCTCCGCAATTCTTGTGGCAATGCTCCGACTCGAGGCCTTCGCGTCGCCATGACGCCGGTACGTCACGAAGTGTTCGGTATTGTAGGTGACGGTAATGATCTTCGAACGTACCAGCTTGAGATAGAGCCGCAGTGAATCGTCCGTTTCAGAGAGAATTCGAGACTCCAGCACATCCTTCTGTTGCTCCTCCTTGCTTGGCGGCTTGCGTACGCCCGCAAGAATCGTTTCCAGGGCGGTATCGGGAATGAACACGATGCCCCGCCAGTGATTGATGGTCCCGCCTCGCACGGAGATCTTCCGCCCGGCGGGATCCAGCGTCGTCATCTTTGCAACGAGGACCTCTCCCGAACGTAAGGACTCCAGATTCTTGCGGGAGCCGGCAGCAGTCTGAAAGTCCTGCGCCAGGAATCCGCTCGGCGATCGTAGCTCTGTTTCGATACGCGCTTCGGTCTGTCGAACATAGAGGTCCCAAGCCCCCAGAGTTTCCTGCGCTAGCACGGCCGCTGCCGCCGGTTGGGCGCCTGCCAGCAACGCCAAGATGGCGGCGGTGGCGAGGACGCGATTTCTGAAATTTCCCATTCTCGTTGTCATCCCCTCTTCCTTTCTTTTTTTTGTCTCGTTTTTTTATCCCGTCGTTTTCTATGCACCCGCGAGTCCTCCTGGGCAGGGCGCGTAGTCAGTAGGTCGTTTCTTGCGCCCTGAACACGAATCTATCGTTGGCGACGAAGTTCAAGATGGAGCAACAGGCAATCGTTATGAGATTGGCGACAACGTAGTGCAGCTCGAAGCTCCCGACCAGAAAGTACATGAAGAGCAAGTTGCCGCCGATCGACACGGTTCCGGACGCCAGGTGGAATCTCAGGAACCGTGCCAGCGTTCCAGCTCGGTTTCCAGCCCGACGATCGGACCAGGTCCAGCTTTCGTGCCAGATGAAGTTGTGGAGCAGTGCTGCCTCCACCGCCAGAGCCGTTGCCGGCAGGTAATGCAAGGAAGCCCAGTTCTTCAGAGCCATCAACGCCACGAGTTGAACCCCTACCCCCATCAAGCCCACGGCGTTGAAAGTGCCCCAGCGGATCAAGAGCGCTCTCACGTTTACCTCGAGACCGGGGCAGCGGGGGGTAGGGGTTCTGCCTGATAGAGAATGCGGGTGTTCCGCGCGGCCGACACGAGCATGGCCAATCCTAACCCTGCGATGCCGACCAACCCACCAATGTCGAAAAGAAGAAACGGGCCGTGGCCTGCCACATACACCACCGGCTTGTGCAGCAGGTACAAGGTGCCCACCGCCAGCAGGATGCGCAATTCCGTGGGTCCCATCTTGAATTGGGACAACTTGAATACTCCCAAGGAGTAGGTGGCCAGAAACAGCTCCGCCGTTACCAGGAGGTAACCGACCAGCAATCCCATCGCGATCAGCGGAGACATGTAGCCGGACGCGGCCAGGCCCCCGAAAAGAAAACAAATGCCGATGATGTCGATCACGTGATCGACGTAGTAACCATACCTGGGCCGTTGCTGTTTTCGGACGCGGGCGACCGTTCCGTCCAAGCTGTCACCAAACCAGTTGAGGGCGAGCGCCACGACAACGATAAAGAGAGCGTCATCGTACCAGCGAGCGGCCCAAAAACTCATGCCAGCCAGGACCATGGACGCGAGTCCGAGGATGGTCAGCATGTCGGATGTAACCCACGATGGAAGGCGCTCCGCAAACCAGATGAGCGTGTGCCGCTCTGCGGTGGCCAGCACGCTACCGTATTCTCTTACGTGTTCCGGGTTCTGTCTCATTGTCAATCCCTCCCTTGGAATGATCTCTCCAGGACTAATGCGAAATCCAAAGGGGAAAGGGCTCAGGAAAAAGCGGTCAGCTAGCAGCGCTGACTGGCGCAACGCGCCAGTCGCTTGGGAACGTAACTGCGCAGCGCACCGTGAAAAAACGTGGTTTTTGACGATTTGTTAAGTTACACGCATAGCAGCAGATCCGCGAGCAGTTACTTAAGAGCAATCAGCTGTTAGCTCTTGAAAACGTGGGGGGATCCCTTTTGCGAGTCGCTATCTAATTTCTAAATAAAGAGTTACGAGAAATAAATGCGTCTGCTGTAGGTCGCGCAATCCGTGTGCGACTTCGAAATAACTACCTTGCGTCTCTCGGAGAGAGCCCCCTACGCTTTGGCTGATAGCTCTCCAGTAACTGCTCGCGGAACTGCTTTTATTCGTGTGTCTTAGCAAGATCACGAAAATCATGATCTTAGGGTCGTACCGGGCAGTTACTGTCCCAAGTGACCGGCGCGTCGCGCCGGTCGGACGCTGATAGCTAATTCTTGTCTTGCCGGTTCGGAAATGTGGCGCGGTTTGTTGCCGGCTCCACGATCAGGGCGACGACCGCGTAGCCTACGGAGGCTGCAGCAAAGAAACCTGCAAGAAGATGGCTCTTTGGCAGCGCGGCGACGGCCGCGCCGAGCAAGAGGGCGGAAAACGCCAAATCTACCCGTCGTAGCCACGGCGCGACACGACTCATTTGCCCGTGAATCGCGTGGGGGTTGAATCGCTTGGTGAAAAGCAGATGAACGCGAAGGGTTCCGTTGATGACGGCGCAGCCGAGGAGCCCAAAGGATAGTACCGTCGACCACAGACTCGAGGTCTGTTCCATGAGTTCCCACAACGGGGCCACCATGGCTGCGTAGAAGATCGAGGTCCCTATCTGGTGCGCGGTCCACCAGTTGGTGTTGAAGGTCGGGGAGACGTTCGGGATCGACTCGACGGATGCGTTGGTCAGGGGTTTGCCTTTTGCTTGGTCGGCGATGGATTGAAGCGAGTCCAGCAGGTCCTGCATCGATGGGAAGCGCTCAGCCGGTTTCTTGGCGATGCACCTCTGGATGATCTCACTCAGCCTCGCCAGCGACGCGGAGCCGGTGGGTAGGGGCTTGGGTTCCGTCTCCAGCACTCGAGCAATGGTGGAGATGATCGAGCTTCCCCGAAACGGATTCGAGCCGCTGGAGAGCTCGTACAAGATCACTCCCACAGCAAAAATGTCACATCGAAAGTCAATTGCGTTTCCTTGAAGTTGCTCTGGCGCCATGTAAGCAGGTGTTCCCAGCAACGTTCCCGGCTGGGTTAGCTGTTTCCGGGGTTCAGAGCCCTCGGCTAGCAAAGCTAGGCCGAAGTCCAAGATCTTGGCGCAACCCTGTTCCGTGATGAAAATATTCTCTGGCTTGAGGTCACGGTGGACGACCCCTTTGGCGTGTGCGGCGACGAGCCCTTCGACAACCTCCATGCCAATGGAAATCAGCTGGCTCATCTCGACGGGCCCATGGGCCAGGACCTCCCGAAGCGTGTTGCCCTCGAGGTACTCCGTGACGAGGTAGAGTTGGCCGCCATAATCTTCGAGCGCGTAAACGGTAGCAATCGCCGGGTGCGAAAGCGCTGCCGCCGCACGTGCCTCTGTCCGGAATCTTTCCTGCTGTGTCTCTTCGCCCGTCAGCTCCGGAGAGATGGCCTTCAGGGCCACCGTGCGACCAAGCCGAGTGTCCTGGGCCGCGTATACGATCCCCATGCCTCCCCGTGCGATCACACGGTTGACCCGGTACGGACCGATCTGCTGGTCAACGAGCGCTTGCGGGATGTCTTTCTCGGTCTCCATGGGTTGCTCGAGGGGTTGCTCGAGGAAACTGTCGTTCTGGAGATGTGCCTCGAGGAGAGCATCGAGCTCTGGGCGCAGAGTCGCATCCGAGGCGCAGGCGTGATTCAGGAAAGACTCACGATCTTCCGGCGACCGATCGAGCGCGGCCTGAAACAATTCCTTCAGCTTTTCGAACCGTTCTGGATTCACGCGGACATCTCACGGCGAAGCCATGCTTTGGAGAAGTCCCATCGCCTCTTGACCGTGGCCGGAGAGATCTTCATCACAGCCGCCGTCTCCTCTATGGTGAGGCCTCCAAAAAAGCGCAATTCGACCACCTCTGCCTGCCCAGCGTCCTGGGCGGCCAGGGACTGAAGCGCTTCATCGAGGGCCAGGACGTTCAAGGATCGGTCCCCTTTACCTAGAACAGCCTCATTCAGGGTAATGACCGGCTGTCCTCCGCCGCGCTTGTCGGCCGATCGAGCTCGCGCCCGCTCGACCAGAATCTGTCTCATGGCTCGTGCGGCAATGGCGAGAAAGTGGGCTCGGTTCTCCCACTGCAAACCCTCGTCTCGCAGCAGCCGCAGGTAGGCCTCATGTACCAAAGCCGTGGCCTGCAGCGAGTGACCGGCGCGCTCCTTTCTGAGATAGCTGCCGGCGAGTCTCCGCAACTCGCTATAAACAATGGGAATGAGTTTCGAGAGCGCATTCTGGTCGCCCAGGCTGGCTTGGGAGACCATGAGACTGATCTGCTCCGGAGATGCGGACGGCATCCTTCCTCCAATGCTATCCGCTTATTCTATTCCCCATCCTCGCGCTCGCCTAGCCACTATGTGATAATTTCATCGCCCATGGCGGATCATAAGACTCAATCCCGGTTTGGGGAGCTTGCAGACACCATCTTTGATGTCGTCGTCGTTGGCGGTGGGATCATCGGTGCGGGAATAGCCCGTGACGCGGCCCTTCGCGGGCTACAAGTGTCTCTTTTCGAGAAGGAAGACTACGGCAGCGGCACCACGTCCGCCTCGAGTCGCCTGGTTCATGGCGGGCTGCGCTACCTGGAAATGCTGGACCTTGGACTCGTGTGTCTGGACCTCAGAGAAAGAGAGACGCTGCTGCGCATCGCGCCTCATCTGGTGCGACCGCTGGAGTTTATTCTCCCATTCTATGACCGGACCTTCGTCGACCGGTGGAAGATTCGTCTCGGTATGATCCTCTATGACTTGTTGAGCTACGGGAAGAGCCTTCCGCGGTATCGTTTTCTAACGAAACAGGAAATCGGCAATGAAGAGGCCTCCCTGAAAACCACAGGGTTGCAAGGTGGGGCTCTTTACTATGACGCGCTGGTCAGCTCACCGGAGCGGCTCTGCCTCGAGAACGTGATCGACGCGCGCAATCATGGCGCTTGCACGTTGAATTACGCTCAGGTGATCGCCGCTTTACGATCCGACGGCCGGGTGAGAGGGGTCATCGTCCGAGATGTTCTGACGGGAGAAGAGTGTCGCGTCCGGAGTCGAGTGGTTGTCAACGCCTCCGGACCCTGGTTCGATCGGGTGGCCTCGAAGCTCGTGGCAAGCTCCGAGAACTCTAAGCGCGTACCGAGCTCCGTCCAAATGATTCGCACTACCAAGGGCGTTCACCTGGCCCATCCGAGCCTGAGTCGGCGAGCCCTGGTCTTGTTTTCAAACCTTGACGGACGCCTGTTCTTCGTGATTCCGTGGCTAGGGTTCAGCTATATCGGCACTACGGACACGGACTTCTCGGAAGACCCTTCAAACGTACGGGCCACGGGGTCAGACGCGCGCTATCTGTTGGAATCCGCGGGAGAGTTCTTCGGGAAGCTGAATCCGTCCCGAGTTTACTTCAGCCACGCCGGGGTACGAGCTCTCGTCAACCAGAGTGGCAAGGAATCCGAAGTTTCACGCATGCATCGAATCGTGGACGGAGAACACGATCACGAGCCTGGGCTCGTCTCCGTGTTGGGCGGCAAGATCACCGGGTTTCGGGCCATCGCGCAAGAAATCACAGATCTCGTCTGCAGGAAACTCAACGTAGCATCAAACTGCCAGACGGACCTTCTCCCTTTGCCGGGCGGAGAGAAGGAGAGATCTTCCTCCGCGGACCCGCCCGGCGGGGACGCCGCGGAGCACTTGCGTTCGATCTACGGCACGCGATCCGAAGCGGTCGTACGACTCGTGCGGTCCCTTCCGCAATTGGGCGAGCCGATTGGAACGGGCTATCCCGATATTGCCGCCCAAGTCGTGTTCTCGGTGAGAGAGGAACAGTGCCTGCGCGTGTCGGACTTCATGGCGCGGCGAAGCATGCTCGCTTTCAGCCCCGATCAAGGTGTCGCGATCGCGGGCCGAGTGGCCGCCCTGATGGCCGAGGAGTTGACCTGGTCGAAAACGCGGGCAGACGAAGAGGTCGCGCATTATTATGATCAGTACATTGTCCCCACCCAGCTTTACAAACAGGAGTTCGACCCCGATAGTACGGAAAGCTCGTGATTCCAGAGTCGTCATTGTGGATGGTCAGGAAAGAAAGCTCGAGTTAACCGCCAGATCTGTCTTCGGAGGCAGGGATGTCCAGTTACGCCGCAGAAGTCGTGGGAACGATGATCTTGATCGTGTTGGGAGATGGCGTGGTAGCGAATGTCGTACTGAACAAATCTAAAGGACAGAACTCGGGATGGCTGGTCGTAACCACGGGATGGGGTTTGGCGGTGGCCATTGCCATTTACGCCGTGGGACGAATCAGTGGGGCGCATATCAATCCTGCCGTTACCGTCGGGCTGGCGTCGATCGGCGCCTTTCCGTGGTCTCAGGTTCCAGGCTACATCGTAGCGCAAGTCATTGGGGCCTTCCTGGGTGCGGGGCTCGTATGGTTGTGCTATCTCCCTCATTGGGAAGAGACCAAAGATCATACTGCCATTCTCGGAGTTTTTGCGACGATCCCCGCAATCAGAAAGGCGCCGGCCAATTTTGTCGCGGAGGTGATCGGTACAGCGGTACTTGTCTTTGGTGTGCTGGCCATCGGGGCGAATGCTCAAGTGCTTGCGGGGCCCGGAGATCTCGACCTGTCGCGCGTTTTCAGCGGAGGGTTCCAACCGCTTCTGGTTGGATTCCTCGTCTGGTCTATTGGCCTGTCATTGGGAGGACCCACAGGATATGCGATAAACCCCGCCCGTGATCTAGGCCCGCGCCTGGCCCATGCTTTGCTACCGATAGCAGGAAAAGGGAATTCCGATTGGGGCTATAGCTGGATTCCGATCGTGGCGCCTATCGTTGGAGGCATCTTGGGGGCGATCGTGTTTCAATCCTTGGGCTTTTTGTGATCCGTCGGAAAACAACTCGCCTCGTGGCCCTTTGACTGGAACAAGCGTGCAAAAGCGTGCTGTTTACGAACAGGAGTACGAGCGGAGTGTCCCATGACTGATTACGTAGGCGCCCTGGATCAGGGAACGACTAGCACACGCTTCATGATATTCGATCACTCCGGCCGCGAAGTCGCGCGTCATCAGCTGGAGCATCGACAGATCCTGCCGGAGCCCGGTTGGGTCGAGCACGATCCGGTGGAGATTCTCGACAGAACCCACGAGGTCATCCGGGCAGCCATGCGCAAAGCCCCGATCACTTCCAGCCAGTTGGCGGCCATCGGTATTACCAATCAGAGAGAGACGACTGTCATCTGGGACCGTCGCACCGGCGAGCCGTTATACAACGCGATCGTCTGGCAGGACACAAGGACCGACCGTATCATCCACGAACTCGAGCAAGCCGGCAAGGGGGACCTCATTCGCAAGAAGGCGGGGTTGCCGCCCGCCACCTATTTCTCCGGCGGGAAGATCCGGTGGATGCTGGAAAACGTCGAGCAGGTTCGTGGTGCCGTCGCAAAGGGGAACGCCATATTTGGAAATCTGGACACCTGGCTGATCTGGAATCTGACTGGAGGGCCAAATGGCGGTGCCCACGTGACCGATGTGACCAATGCGAGCCGCACCATGCTGATGAACCTCAAAACCCTGCGGTGGGATGAGGAACTGCTCGGTCTTTTCGGCGTACCCCGCGCGATGCTTCCGGAGATCCGCCCGTCATCGGATAGTGGCTTCTATGGCCTCACGCGATCCGATGGTCCCGTCGGCGGAGTGGTTCCGATCTGCGCGGACCTGGGTGACCAGCAGGCGGCTACCGTGGGCCAGGTTTGTTTCACGCCGGGTGAGGCCAAAAACACTTACGGGACTGGAAACTTCCTGGTGTTGAACACGGGCCACGAGATTGTCGCATCGGTGAGCGGACTGCTGACAACCCTCGGGTATCAGATGTCGGATGCTTCTGCCGTGTATGCGCTCGAGGGCTCCATTGCAGTGACCGGGTCGGCGGTTCAATGGCTCCGCGACCAGCTCGGGATTATCAGCCAGGCAGCCGATATCGAGCCGCTTGCCAATACGGTCGAGGATAATGGCGGTCTCTACTTCGTGCCCGCATTCTCGGGTTTGTTCGCCCCCTATTGGCGTTCGGACGCCCGTGGAGTCATTGTCGGAATGTCGCGCTACAACACGCGTGCCCACCTGGCCCGAGCGACCCTGGAAGCGATTTGTTACCAGACGCGGGATGTCGTCGAGGCCATGACCGCAGATTCGGGAGTCCACCTGGAGATCCTGAAGGTCGACGGAGGAGCGACCGCCAACAATACCTTGATGCAGCTGCAAGCGGATATCCTCGGCGTGCCGGTAGTTCGGCCTTCGGTCGCCGAGACTACCGCCTTGGGCGCCGCCTACGCTGCGGGGCTGGCGACCGGTTTCTGGAAGCGTCTGGAGGATCTGAGGAGTCACTGGAAAGCGGATCGGACCTGGGAACCCCGGTGGAGCGGGCAGCAGCGCGAAGAGGCGTATGCCGGTTGGAAGAAAGCCGTCGACCGCTCGATGAACTGGATCGACTAGGGATGTCCCCCCCACGTTTCCCTCGTTTAGGGATTCCGTTCCAACAGACTCGGAAACGTGGGGATGCTCCCCCCCCACGTTGGAAACGTGGAGATGTCCCCCCCACGTTCCCGCTAGGTCTCGATCTTCAAGGTCACAATCTGCCAGGGAGCAAGATCGAAGCGCAGGGTCTTACCTCGCCACCGGATCTGCGGACCCTCGGTCGGCCTGCCGTTGAAGTCGACCGCCCTGCATCTTCCAGGGGAAATCTCGAGCGCAATCTCGGCCGCGGTTTGCCGCCCGGTGGACTCGTAAAAGCGCAGATAGTGGTTGCCGTCTGTTTGAAACCAGCTCGAAAGTACGACACTCTCGGGGTGAGCTCTGAGAAAACTATGGCTCTCGGGAAGATTCGCTCCAGATCTGGGGTAGACATGCTTCCACTGGGTTGGATAAAGCAGTTCCTGGGCACGATGGAGGCTGCCGGCGGCACGCCAGTCTCCATCATGCGGAATCAGGGAGTACTGGAAGCGGTGCCGGCCGGTGCCGCGAAAGAATCGATTTGTGAAACGGGTTTCCATCTCTCCCTGATGGACGTGATGATCGTTGGTCTCTGTTTCCGGCTGCGGGATGATGGTCATCAAAACAATGTGATCGAGGGTCCGGTTGTGTGGATCGAAGCGAAAGCCCCGCTTGGCCTCGGCCGCGATGATAGTTATTCCCTTGTCGCCGTCGCTGTAATCCACCCAGTGGTGCGCGTAGAAGACATTTTCCCGGATCCGCTCCAGCCCCGCTTCCGGGCCGAAGGGCTCATTGGACAGATCCCGGCTCTCGACCCCGAAGGGAATCCCGGCGTGAAGGTTTCCCGGATAGTCGAAGGGAAGCTCGATGGCCATGAACCCTTCACCGCCCTTGCTGTCGACGGTAAGATCGAAATCGATTCGCTCCAAGGTATGGTAGAGCGAAACTCTCATCCGGACTGCATGCTCTCCCACCATCCCGGTCATTTCAGTCGAGGTTCGAAGCGCACCTTCCTCGACGAGCTTCCACTCGGCGTCGCGAACGTTGGTTTTATCGCCGATCGGACCGCTGTGGTAGCGCCAGGTCTCCGTCGTGGAGTAATAGACTGGATTCCCTGCGCTTCGGTAGGTCACCTGCCGAACCTTGTCTTGTAGGGTTTCGATACCGCTCGAACCCAGCTGCAGGCGGGCGAATCGGCTGTCGAGCGCTTCGACGGGCTCGTCAAGATAGCGGGGCTCCTCGGCCCCTTCGGCCGGTTCTATATAGATGGTCTTGTATCCGCAGGGCGGGACTTCGGCCTCGACCAGGACCCGGGCCTCGCGGTAGAAGAGCTCGTGGCGCCCCATATGGCGGACCTTGATGATCTGATGCGGCAGGACGGCTCCGGAAGCATCGACCACGCGAATCTTTTTGATCCCGGGATCGGGAAACACGGCATGAACTTCCACCACTTCGTTGTGCGACCAGCTCAGGACGTTGAATAGCGCCGTGGCCTGTTTCTCCGGCTTCACCGCGATCCGGTCGCCGATCTGTCGACGGTTCTTTCTTCCTAACAGATCACAGCTCCGTCCGACCTGGCGTCCCACTTCGATCAACTCCATGACGTCTTCGTCTCCCACGAAAAGCCCGTCATGGGGGTCCAGGGTAAGTTTCTCGTTCCAAAGTGACTCGATCTGCGCCTCGGGAAATTCCGACCCGACGTGACTTGCCATAGATGCGAAGATTTCCGCCTCCACCAGATCCCGCGTGGTGCGTTCCCGCCAGTTGTCCAGGCCTTCGCTGCCGCAGTTCCCGTACCAGAAGGGCCAGCCGACGGGATCGACCATCCCGTCGACACGAGGAAGGGAATCTCGCACCTTGTCGACTTCGTGAAAGAAGTCCACCGGCGTAGCAAACGCCAATGGAGTCGATTCCCGCTTCCCCCATTCCTTCACGAATCCCGGGAGGTCCGCGTAGGGTTCGTCGGAAAGGATCTCGAAGAAGAGTCGCAACGGGCGGGCGTAATCGGTCCCGACCGGGAGGTAGAGGATGCCGGTTGGACTTTTGTCGATGATGTCCTTGACTGCCGACACATAGAACACCTCCACGGCCCTTTCCCAATCGTCTTGATAGCCATTGAGTTCGTCAAAGCTGCGACGGTCTTCCTTGAATACCCAACCCCAGCCGTAGCTCCCGAAGCTGAACAGCACCTCACTCCCGTCCAGTCCTTCCCAGACGAATTCCCTGGGATACCCCTTCTTGTCCAGCGCGCCCTGGGGTCTGGTGATCCGATAGTACCGGTAGCCTCCGAGGTTCAAGAGTTGTGGAATCTGCGTATGTCCGGGATGGATGTCGTTGAAGATCGCAACCTCCAGATTGACGCCGGGAAAAGTTTTCTCGAAGTAACGGCGCCCGATCGTGATGTTGCGGATCATGGACTCGGCTTCCATGAAAGGGTTGTCCGGATTGCAAAAAGTTCCCGGCGCGATGCCCAGTCGTTTCTCGCGCACTCTCAGTTTCAGATCATCGAGCAGCTCCGGATGGCGCTCCAGGAGCCAGTCAAAGGCCTCGAACTTCACATCCATGAACCATTTGAAGTTTTCTTCCCGGCCCAGAATCTCCAGAGCCTCGCTATGCACCAGGGGCGCGCGGGCCCGGTCCCATCGATTCGAGTTCAACCACCCATAGTCATTGTGGCAGTAGGGAACAAAGAAGAGCTTCTTGCCGGCCAGCAGCGAACGAATCTCTTCATAGGAGGGGGAAGCGGACCCTGCGCCTCGCGCACTACCGAACCCGGGCAGCAGTGAGCCAACACCCAGCGCTCCAACCATCTTTACGAAAAGACGACGTGGAATTCTCATGAAAGCTCCGTTTGTTTCTCGAGTTGAGAACGTCGGGTTGGCGTTTAGCGAGCCCGCTCCGAGTGGCAAAGATGCCTGCCCCGGCGTCTCTGCAGTTCTTCAACCTGAACACAGCGGAAAGCGGAAGACGCACAGCGCAATCACGTCCCCAGCAGTTTGTCGATGAAAAACTTGGCGTGGTCTTCGATCAGGTCGGCGTCCGGATTTGCCTTGTAGTCTTCCCGAAGCATGAGCTCGCACTCGATCCCCAGCTTGTCCATCTTCTCCTTCAAGTAAAAGCCGAGCTTGGGGTGATGGATGTGTTGTTTTCCCGTCGAGTTCGGGGGCATCGGTTCGTTGCTCTGATTGTAGCAGAGTCGCACGGGCGGATCGTCCGCGGTCAGATGATGGACAGGGGAGGAGTCTTCAAAGAGCTTGATCTTCTCCGGATCGTTTACGTCCTCTTCGTTTTCCATCAAAAAGAATGGGATCAGTGCTTCGTGCACCCTCTCGGTATTGAAGAGCTTGCTGATCACGCGGGGGTCGTAGGTCGATTGCGCTCCTTGCACCACTGCGCAGGTCAGCCTGGTCGACTGCCGGGCCACAGGATCAGAACTGTTCGGCTCGGCCAAATCTTTGTGAAAGGCGAGCCACATGGAGATCCCGGCGCCGGCGGATCCTCCCGTGGCGCCAACTCGGGTGGGGTCGATGTTGTATTTTGTCCTCTCGGCGCGGATGGTTTGCAACGCACGCGCGCAATCGAGCATTTGCATCGGATACGGCCCGACATCCGTGAGACGATAGTTCACCGCCGCCACGGAAATACCGTTCCTGAGCAGAAGTTCGAGCAGCTGTCGATTGAGCGAACGTTTGTCTCCCCCCTGGAAGCCTCCGCCGTGGTAGTAGATCACGAGCGGGGTGGGACGTTCACTGACTGCCTGCCAGAAGTCGAACCGATTCCTCTCGTGTGCACCGTACGAGACATCGGCGAAGTCCGGCTCGGGAAGTTTCGGCCGCTGGCCGTAGGCGAGCTGGAGCGAGACTGCAAGAAAGCTCGTGATGACTAGTGGCCTGTAACACGTGAATTCGTAGTAATGATTCGTTGATTAGCTCCGTTGAACGTGCTTCCATGCGTACGACAGTGTGCAACACGTAATAGCAATTCAACTGTTACACGCCACTAGTGCAACCACACATTTTCTGGGCTTGCGATACATTGCGCGACCTCCGCTGATTTTTGGCGAGAGAGCCAGACTGAAAGTTTCGCTCATTATAGTAGGATCGTTTAGAAAAGCTATTCTGGAGATGATCTAGCCGAGTCCGGCGGCAGCGATCGACTTTTGTTACAGGCCATCAGCTCCCTGGTCCGACCCCAATCACGCCGATTTCGACCAGCTCCTGAATTTGTGTTTCGGAGTATCCCAGGCTGTCCAGCACCTCTCGGCTGTGTTCTCCTAGCTCCGGAGCGGCGCCTGGTGTCGTCTTTTCTATCCCTCCAATTTCAATGGGGCTGTTGACGGTTCGGAAAGAACCATGGCGGGGATGCTCGATCGGGATGACGATATCGCTGGCGGCCTTCTGGGGATCGTTTGCTGCCTCGACGTAGGTCGGGAGAACCACAAACGGAAAATCACATTGCGACAAGACCGCGACCCAATGATCCGCAGGGCCACGTAGGAAGGCGCCATCCAGGATCCGGATGAGCTCTTCCATATGCTTGCAGCGCGCCTCTCGGGTAGCGAAGCGCAGGTCTTCAATCAGGTCGCCGCATCCCATAGCTCTGCAAAAGGAAGACCAGTGCTTCTCCTCGTTGACGAGGCCGAGCTTGATGATCCGATCGTCCGCCGTCCGGTAGTGGAGGTAGGTGAAGTTGTAAGACTTCTCCCGAGGGACGCGCTCGTTGAACCGGGCCCCACACAGCTCTGCCTGAAGCATGATTGCGTTGGCCCAGGCGCCGTTGGCAAGCAGGGAGGTGGACACCTTGGATCCGCGGCCAGTTTTCTCGCGACTATACAAGGCCGACATGATGCCTGCATACAGCGTCATGCCGCTGGGATGATCCCCGGAACCAAAAGGAAAGGGCCCGGGCCAATCACGCATGGGGAAAACCTGGGATTCGATGGCGGAGCGAGCCCAATAAGCAATGTTGTCATATCCAGGTGCGTCCCGCTCGTCGCCCCGTTCCCCATAGGCGGAACCCAGAGCGTAAATCAGCCGTGGGTTGATTGGCTCGAGGTCCGAGTAGGTCAGTCCGAGCCGTTCGATGGCCCCGGGGCGGTAATTGGTGACGAACACGTCGGCCGAGCGGACAAGGGCTGCCATGATCTCGGATCCCTTTGAGTGCTTCACATCCAGCGCAAGTCCTTTCTTGTTTCGGTTGTCGATTTCGAAGGTGTACGCAATCTCGGACACCGGCATGCCGGGAAGCTTGTGATAATAGCGATTCAGATCACCGAGACCCGGTGGCTCCACCTTGATGACTTCCGCACCAAAGTCCGCAAGGACGGCACCGGCAGAAGGACCGAAAACCATCGTGGCGACTTCTATCACTCGAATTCCCTGAAGCAGACTCGTGGCTTCCACCAATAGATCCCTCCTTGCAAACACTACGCTCGTCGGTAGGGTAGTGATCGACTTTACCACATGCAACGGGCTACAAGTCCGCGCGAAGTCCCCGAGGATAGGTTGTGGTCACCCCAAAACGGAAGGATCTTTGTGGCGTGGCGTCTATATGAGGCTTAGCTCGTTCTTTTCAAGGGGGGCCACCATTTATGGAGATGGTCCAGCACCGCTTTCGCCACTACGCCATTTCCGGCGCTTGTCCAATGTTGCTCTCGTTCATTGTACAGACGGATGTCCTCTAGCGTTTCAGATTGGAGGAAGGGCAACAAATCGAGCATTTCTACGCCATGATCCTGTGCAAATCTATTGAGGCGCCGATTGGGGAGCGCCCTATCGTATTGGTCCTTATCAAGGTCGTAAGACTGCACTAGTTGATTCCAGAGTCTTTCTTCGACCTGGAGCATCGAGGGCGCCATCGCGAACAGGATCGGAACATCACTGTCGCCGGCAAATTGTGCCATTTCCAACAGCAACTGTTCCATGACTTGAAACATCGTCTCCCTCTTCTGGGTGCTGTCCTTCCTGCAAAGATACAACTCCGGTGGAGTAGACCGCGAGGGCGAGTGTGGAGCCGGGTCATTCCCCCAACGATCGGCTATGAGACGCAGTCGATGCCTTATGAAGTGATAGGTATGGGTGGAACGGTAAAAAAACCAGGATGAATGTTCCAAAGCACTGGCATATTCGGTTGAGGGAACCGAGTGTAGCAACAACGTGGGGAGATTGCCTACCAAACTCGCATACGGACGCGGGTACGCGGAAAGTTGCCCCACGTTGTCACTGAAGTCGTTGCGAATATATATGAGCACTATGACTAGGTCGGGTCTGATCTGTTTCATCTGCTGGCGCATGAGCAGATACTCTTGAACCTGGCCATAGCCATTGATACCTAGATTGAGCACAGCGGTTCCGTGTAGCCATCGCTCCATGATCGTGGTGAAGACATCCTCTTGCCGGACAGCAATATTGCTGGCGAAGGAATCACCGATCACCATGATTCTCTTGTTGCCCGGCGTTACCTCAAGGAACGACCGATCACGAAAGCCGGCCTCGTTGGTCTGGATGTAGTGATGCGATTCGCCTACATACGAGACCGGAACCGATTTATTGGGAATGAACCCCCAACCCAACACCGGGTCGGGTTGGAATAGCTTGTAGAGACCATGTATCTGGGGATAAGAGAGCGCCAGGGCCATCTCGAATACAAGAAGGGTAAGCAGCAGTGAGCCAAGCACCAGAGCCAATCTCCTGGGTTTGGCTCGCAATCTTGCGCAAAATGCACAGGTAACGGCGATCAGGGCAAGACCCAAACAGATTTCGACCGGCTCGAATCCATCCATAGACTCTGAACGTTTGAGATAGCTTCCCTTGTTGCTTTGTCAAACCTCCTTAGACACCTTCTCGTTGATGTTTGGAATTTGCTTATGCTTTTGTTGGTGCTAAAAAAACAGGGGGGAAAGTGGATTTATAAACTACCTTGCCTGCGGAATGTAGAAGGGGTAGAACGACAGGGGTTTTGCTCGCTATCGCCGTGATCCGTCGTTGGGGTGACCGACTGCTTTGCTCAGCGAGACCCCCAGCCTTTAGGCCTTGCGCTCTCGGGGGCCGTCTCGCAGAATTGTGACGATCATGCTTTCGCGACGCCGAGGCTGAAGCCGCGAGGTTGCTAGAAACTCATCAGTGCTCGGTATGCAGCCGGGAGGTCTTTAGATGAAGATTGCTCTGTGTAACGAAGTCTTGAGGGAGATGGACTTTCCGGCGCAGTGCTCCTACGCGGCGGCGCTTGGATACGACGGGCTGGAGTTGGCTCCATTCACCCTCGACCCGGACCCGCCCACCCTGAGTCGGTCCGCCCGGTCCGGCATTCGGAGCGTGGCGGCCGATAACGGCATCGAAATCATTGGTCTGCACTGGCTTTTGGTCGCTCCTGAGGGGCTTTCGATCAACAGCAAAGATCTCTCTACACGGCAGCGCACGATCGACGTGATGCGAAGTCTCATCGAGCTCTGCGCCGAGCTGGGGGGACGGGTTTTGGTGCACGGATCGCCCATGCAGCGCCGCATCGAAGATGGCGATGACCCAAAGGACGCACGAGCACGTGCGCTGGAAAGCTTCGCCGCCGTACGGGACGAAGCGGAGGCAGCGAGGGTGGTCTACTGTGTGGAGCCCCTGGGCGTCACTGAAACAAACTTCATCAATACCGTAAACGAAGCTGTTGGACTGGTGAAGGAAATCGGAAGTCCGGCGTTTCGCACCATGATCGATACCAAGGCGTCGCGCGAGTCCGAGACGCAGTCGGTGGCGGAGCTGATCCGGCTCTGGCACCCAAAGGGAATGATCGGACACGTGCAGGTCAACGACCGAAACAAGCGGGGGCCGGGACAAGGAGACGATGAATTTTCATCCGTTTTCGCGGCTCTCAGGGAAGTCGACTATCAAGGAGCCGTTTCGGTCGAACCCTTCGACTACTACCCGGATCCGCGCTCCGCAGCGGCGCACGCGCTCGGATACATCCGCGGGATTTTGCAAACCCTGCCGAAATTGAATCGGGATTGAACCGGTAGCACTCGTTCCTCTTGTCCCGTGCCCGGCAGAGTACCCTTAAGTAACTGCTCGCGGATCTGCTGCTATGCGTGTAACCTAGCAAATTGTCAAAAACCACGTTTTTTCACGGTGCGCAGCGCAGTTACGTTCCCAAGCGACTGGCGCGTTGCGCCAGTCAGCACTGAGTTGAATCACTGTCAGGGGACTGGGATAATGAGCCGATGAACGAGGCACAGTCCGCAAAATTCCGTCAACCCAGAACCCGTCGGGCCTTTGTGCACCCGATGCAATGGGGCAGTGCCCTGGGCGCCGCCGCCGAATTCACCCTTCAACCCCAACGTAAGGAAGACGATCTGCTCCTTCGAGCTGGTCGGCCGGCGATGGCGTGCGAATTCGAGATTCTCTGGGCCGCATCGGACAGACGCAAGATACTTGCCGTCCATCGTGCGCTCAGCGAGGTACAGCGGTTGGAAGCCCAGATGACCGTCTACCGGGATGATAGCGAGCTGTCGATCCTCAATCGCCGCGCATCGGAATCAGCGGTGCCGGTCGAGCGGAGACTGTTTGACGTTTTGCGTCTGGGCGCGGAACTGCATCGGAAGACCCGCGGCGCGTTTGACATCACGTCGAGCCCCTTGTCGCGCTGCTGGGGATTCTGGACGCGACAGGGCCGGGTGCCGCAACAGAAAGAAATCGATGCCGCGTTCCGTTTGACGGGCAGTCAGTTCTTGCGACTGGATCCAGCCCGGCGATCCGTTCGGTTTCTACGAAAAGGCATGGAGCTCAATCTTGGGAGTATCGGCAAAGGTTATGCTCTGGATCGTGCGGTCGACCGGTTGAAGACGATGGAGCTGCATGATGCGCTCTTGCATGCAGGCCACAGTAGCATCTTGGCGGCCGGAAGCGCTCCCTCAAATGGCCTGCGGTCTCGCGAGGGATGGAAGATCAGTATCCGTCACCCGCTCGGACGGGGTCGTGATTTCGCCGTCTTGAATTTGAGCAATCGAGCCATGGCCACCTCAGGCAGCGGGGAGCAATATTTCGAGTCCGATGGACGGAGGTACGGGCATGTGATCGATCCCAGAACGGGTTATCCTGCTGACGGAAAGCTGAGCGCCACCGCCTTCGGCGGGACTGCCGCGAAGACCGATGCGCTGGCCACCGCGTTCTTCGTAATGGAGCCGGTGGAGATCGAAGCCTATTGTCGAACCGATCCGGATGCAGGTGCCCTGATTGTTCCGAGGCCCCGTGAAGCTGCTTCTCTCACGTATCAGGTCTTCGGACACGTCCCGGAGAGTTTGGAGGTGTTTCTTTGAGTTCCCGCCCTGTCTCGCTCACTTCCTGGCAACAGTTCTTGCTGGTGCTGCTCCGTTTCTGTATCGGGTGGCATCTCTTCTATCAGGGTTTTGCCAAGCTCTATGACGCAACCTGGACTTCGCAGGGTTATCTCGAAGCGTCCGCGGGCCCCTTCGCCTCCTGGTTCCACGAGATTGCGGCGAGTCCAAACCTTCTCATGCTGACCGATGGGGTCACGAAGTGGGGTCTGATGGTTCTGGGGATTCTCTTGATGTTGGGGCTGTGGAGCCGGGCCGCCGCACTGGGCGGATTCCTTCTCTTGATGCTGTTTTACCTGGCTGCGCCGCCTTTGGCATATCAGGGCTTTATCGTGTCCACTTCAGAGGGGTCCGAGCTCTATGTGAACAAGACGTTCATGGAAGCCCTGGCGCTGTTGCTACTGTTCTCTTTTCCAACTGGCCGGATTGCCGGTCTGGACATTTTGATCCACCAACGGAGAACCGCATGAGGCGGCGCGTCCAGAGTGCATACGATGTTCTGTTTGACTGTCTAGGGAGGCCGGTATGGCACTGACCGAGGAGCAGCAAAAACTCGGACGAAGGAACTTCATCAAAGCGGTAGCCGCTGCCCCGGTGGCCGGAGGGTTGATCTGGAAGGCCACTTCGATGACTCCCGTCCGGGCCGGCATCATTGGCGCCGGGGGGCAGGGGCAGGTGCTGATGGAGAACAGTCCTGCGAGTCACATTCGACTGTCGGCGGTATGTGACATATACCCGCCAAATCTGGAACGGGGTCTCGAGATCGCACACGCGAAGTTTGATCCGCAGGCCGTGGGATATACGGACTACCGCCGGCTGCTCGAGCGAAAGGACATCGAGGCGGTGCTCATTGCGACCCCTTTGTGGCTGCACGATCGCATGACGATCGACGCCTTGCAGGCGGGAAAGCACGTGCTCTGCGAAAAGACGATGGCCCACAGCATCGACGGGTGCCGTCTCATGATCGAAGCGGCCGCCTCGGCACGGAGAAATCTTCAAGTGGGTCATCAGCGCGCGTACAACCCGCTCTATCACGAGGCGAAGCAGTTGATCGACGAAGGAGTGATTGGCGACGTCTATCATATCCGGGCGAACTGGCACCGAAACAACACGTGGCGCCGGGCTGTTCCGGAGAGTAATTTCGATCCGGTTCCCTGGGACTATCCCGATCTGGAACACCTCCGGAACTGGCGGCTCTACTGGAAGTACTCCCAGGGCCTGATGGCCGAGCTGGGAAGTCACCAGATTCAGGTTCTCAACTGGTTCACGGAACGTCAGCCCACGGCTGTGTTCGGCACCGGAGGAATCGAGCGCCACCGGGATGGCCGGGAAGTCTTCGATCATGTGTACCTGATCTACGAATATCCGGATGGCCTTACCGTTACCTACTCCTCGATTCAGTCGAACGCCCATGAGCACTACTACGAGGAGTTCATGGGTACGGAGGGGACGATCATTCTCACCGCAGAACGGGAGGCGATGCTCTTCTTCGAAGGGGAGGCCAAAGAGGCAACGCAGTTAAAAGTTCCAGCTGCTGCCTCGGGACCCGTGATGCAGGCGTCCGAAAGTCGCCTCCGGGATGCGACCGGATCCCAGATTGCCGGCGGCTCCAGCGGATTCAACGCGCTGATGGCCTACCGGAACGAAGTCGAGGGTTTTTGCGCCACGATTCGCAACGGAAGAGCGAACCTCTGTGACGGTCCAACCGCCATGGCAGCGTGCGTACCCATTCTCAAAGGAAACGAATCGATCAAGGCAGGGCAAAAGTTGGAGATAGGACCGGAGTTGTATTACTCGAGCTAATGCGGCGGCTGCGCCGCCCCGCTTTCCGCCGACCGCCATCCGCTTCTTGGGGGCGCTCAGCGCCAAGCGCATGACGGATAGCGCTAGAACAACCCTTCCACCGCATCCACGATCTTCACGGCGGCGCCAATAATTGCAATGGCCAGGACTCCCAACATGGCGATGTTCCAGAGCAATCGGGGGCGCCCGGTAGGCATGTCCGATCCCAGAAAGGACTTGCTGTTGCACAGGACGAAAAAGCCAAAGTAAGCAATCGGCAGCAGGATGAGTGCGAAGGACGAAATCAAAGGGCCCAGCCAGAACGGAGCTCGGTAGGCCACTCCCAGGATTCCGACCGCAGGCAGCAGAGATCCGACGCGAAACCAGAAACCTGTGTGTGGAACTCCTCGTAGCTCACACAGCGCCAGTCCACAAATGAGCATGAGAATCGTGATCGTGGACAGCGGCATGGCGGCGACGCCGAGATCGAAAAGAACCCGCCCCGTGGCCGCAGGAAGCCATGTCCCCTCGAACAACGGCATCATCACTCTGGCGACGGTCGCGGGACTGTCGGGCCGTTCCGGCGACCCCTCGAGCATGTTCGCCGTCGTCATGATGACCAGAGATGAAATGATGGCAAACGGCAAAAGCATTCCGGCGAACAGATCGAATCGCGCCAACCCCAGATGCTTTTTCCCCCAGCCTCTCGCCCGGAGGGTCAAGGGAAACAGAAAAGTCATGTTGACCCCGACGGCGCAGCCCAGCGCGCCCAGCACCATGGTTCGATCTTCAGGCCTGCTCGGAAAATCGCCAGGGATGAGGCCGGCCAAGAGATCGAGCCAGCGAACACCGGTCTTCCACAAAACGGCGACGAAGCACACGACCATGAGGAGAATCATGCCCTTGAGGACACGCTCGTAGAGCCGGACCCCCGATTGGGCGTCACTTCCATACGCCCACGTCAATGGAATGCTGACCCCGAGGATGATGGCGCCGAGGATCCATTTTGTGGCGAGGAGCCCTTGATCCGACGAGGCCCACCCGGCTAGCTGGACGATATCGGCGAGACAGGCCGTGGCTGCCGCGTACTGGTTCGTGCACCAAAAGACGGAGCTGATGATCGCGGCCCAGATCCATGCATAAGCGGCACTCGGATGGATATGCTTTTTCATGGCGTTGAATATGGATCCGTCGCGGTAGAGCGCAGGCCGGGATATGGCGGCAAACATGACGACACCCATCGCCATTCCCAATATGTTCACCCAGAGCATGCGATAACCGAACATCCATCCGAGGTAAAAGGCAGAAGTCGCCGTGCTGGCGCCCAGCGTGATCGCTCCTTGAATCCACCCGGGACCCGAGAGTTGCGCGTAGCCCAGTAGTCGCCGGTGCCATGGACGAGCATTCACTTCATCCAGGTATTGGGACTCGCTTTGAGACGTTTCCGTATCAGCGGTCATTGAGGCGCTCCTGTCCACAGGGGAATGGGATTCTGAATATCCCGGACATTCTGTGCCGAATCGCACACGAGGCCAAGCAATAAATCGTGGAATGCTTCAAGAGCGGCCGCGCAGGGGGAATCGGTTTCCCATCTCCGGCGGCGATGGCCTATAATCAGCCCTTTGCCATATTGGGGATTCGGTGATGAAAGAGCAACTGATTGAGTGTGTGCCAAATTTTAGTGAAGGAACAGACCTGTCGATCATCAAACAGATCACGGATCAGATTGAAACCGTCGACGGCGTGAAGCTTCTCGACGTCGATCCGGGAAAAGCAACCAATCGAACCGTCGTTACCATGGCCGGACCGCCGGAGCCTGTGCTCGAGGCTGCCTTTCGCGCGGTCCGGAAAGCGTCGGAGCTCATCGATATGAGCAAGCACCGAGGTGAGCATCCCCGTTTCGGAGCCACCGACGTCTGTCCCCTCGTGCCGGTTGCTAACATCACGATGGATGAGACCGTTCGCCATGCCCGGACTCTGGCCAAGCGATTGGGCGAAGAGCTGAAGCTCTCGATCTATTGCTATGAGAACGCCGCCCTTGTCGAGCAGCGTCAAAATTTGGCCGACGTCCGCTCAGGTGAGTACGAGGGATTGAAGGAGAAACTCGCGAAAGCGGAGTGGAAGCCGGACTTCGGTCCCGCGAGCTTCAATCCCAAATCGGGGGTGACCGCTGTCGGAGCCAGGGATTTTCTCATTGCCTACAATGTAAACCTGAATACAACCTCGACCCGACGCGCCAATGCCATTGCTTTCGATGTTCGGGAGCGAGGGCGCGTCAAGAGAAAAGGGCACCCACTCACCGGTGCGATCGTCCGGGACAAAAATGGAGAGCCGGAATGGACCCCTGGGGCGTTGAAATGCGTCAAAGCGATCGGTTGGTACATCGACGAGTACGGCATTGCGCAGATATCGATGAACTTGACCAACATAAGCGTCACGCCGGTTCATATCGCCTTTGATGAAGTTTGCAAGAGCGCCACCGCCCGGGGTATCCGGGTGACCGGTTCCGAGCTCGTGGGCCTGATCCCGTTGGCCGCGGTGCTGGATGCTGGAAAGTACTTTCTGAAGAAGCAAAACCGGTCCACCGGGATCTCTGACGCGGAGATTATCAAGATCGCGGTCAAATCACTTGGGCTCGATGACCTGTATCCCTTCAAACCCGAAGAGAAGATCGTGGAGTACGCCATCGCGGACCGTTCCAGCAAGACACTGGTCGGGCTGTCGCTGGCGGACTTTGTAGAGGAGACCGCTTCCGAGTCCCCTGCTCCGGGGGGTGGATCCGTTTCGGCGGCCGTGGGATCGCTGGGGGCGGCCCTGGGAGCCATGGTGGCGAATCTCTCTTCCCACAAGAGAGGTTGGGACGAACGCTGGGAGGAGTTTTCAAACAGCGCCGAGCGGGCCAAGGACTGCCATGTCGAGCTGAGGCGTCTCGTCGATGAAGACACCAGGGCCTTCAACTATGTGATGGATGCCTTCCGCCTTCCCCAGGGAACCGAAGAGGAGAATCTGACGCGCGAGCGGGCGGTGGAGCAGGCGACCCGCTACGCCATGGAAGTTCCCCTTCAGGTAATGGAGAAGGCCCTCGATTCGATGCAAGTGCTCAAAGTCATGGCCGAGACCGGAAATCCAAACTCCGCCTCCGATGCGGGGGTCGGAGCGCTGTGCGCCCGAATGGCGGTCCGGGGAGCCATGCTGAACGTGATGACAAATGGCGCGAGTCTAGCGGATCGAGCGTTTGTCGACGAGGTCTTCAACAAGGGCCGAGCGATCGAACAGAAGGCCGAAGCGCTTGAAAACGAGATCGTTGCCATCGTTCATTCCAAGATGGGAGCGACCGAATGAATCGTTCGGACCAAGATGACCGTATGGGGTGAAAAAGTTTGAACTGCTAGAACACAGATCAGCTGCACTTCCTAATAGCTACCAGAAGACTCCGGGCAACATTGTCGCTTTAGCTGAAAGCTCTCCAGTAACTGCTCGCTGATCTGCTGCTATGCGTGTAACTTAGCAAATCGTCAAAAACCACGGTTTTTCACGGTGCGCTGCGCAGTTACGTTCCCAAGCGACTGGCGCGTTGCGCCAGTCAGCGCTCTCCAGTAACTGCTCACGGATCTGCTGTTATATGTGTAACTTAGCAAATCGCCAAGAACCACGTTTTTCAGGCTGTGCAGTGCAGTTACGTTCCCAAGTGACCGGCGCAGCGCGCCGGTCAGTCGCTGATCGCTGACAGCTCACATTCACAACCTTGCCAATGTGAGTCCCCCATCGACCACGAGCACTTGACCTGTGGCATAGGAGAGATCGCCGCGAGCCAGCATCGCCGCAGCCGTCCCGATGTCCTTGGGCAACCCCCACCGAGCCTCGACGAGCAATCCCTCTTCGATGAGGCGGTCGTACTTTTCCTTCACACCGGCAGTCATATCGGTCGCGATCACGCCGGGTTGGATCTCATAGACGGGTATTTTATGCTCTCCCAGCCGGGCGGCCCATAGTTGTGTCGCCATGGCGATTCCGGCTTTCGAGATACAGTATTCCCCGCGATTGACCGAAACCACGGTTGCTGAAATCGACGAGACGTTGATGATGCAGCAGGAAAAATCCGGATTCTGTTGCTTTTGCAGGATCATCCAGTTTGCGGCGCGCTGGGTCAGAAAATACGGCCCCTGCAGGTTGACGCGCAGGACGGTTTCAAAGCTCTCTTCCGTTGCCTCCAATATGTCCGCGCGTACGGCGGGTGCGATGCCGGCGTTGTTGATCAGCACGTTCAAGCGTTGGTACGTCCCGCCTACCTGATCGATCAAGCGGTCGCGGTCATCCCGGCGAGCCACGTCGGCCTGGATGTAACGAACTTTGCCCCCCCTTTTCTCGAGCGAACGGCAGACCTCTTCGATTTCAGTCTCCGGGCGACGACCACACAGCGCAAGATGGTAACCTTCCTGGGCGAGACAATCGGCGATTCCCAGCCCGATGCCCCGAGTCCCCCCAGTAATCAAAGCAACCGGCGCGTCCATTGCACCCCCATTCACTTTACTTGAATCCTTGCTCCCAGACTGAACTGCGAACAGGGCGTCACATTTCCACTACGTGGAGTCGGATAGCGGTGAGCGGAAAGCGCTAACCCACTCCCGAAAAAAATGTCAAATACGGCTTCTTCTCGTCCACCCGTTGCAGGTACAGAGCCAGCTCGCGCATGTGATAGTCTCCCCACATGCTCGACTCTCCACAGGGAACTTTCTGTCCCTCGGGTACATGATCCCAGCTGTTGGGCCGGTGGTACAGGGAGTGTCGCAACAGTCCCTGATGTGTATCGGAAGTATCGAGGTACGGTTCTTCCAGCAAGGTTCGGACAATCGTCAAACCACACTGCCAGTAACGCGCGCCAGGTTCCGCTTGACCTTTATCGCCGAGGAAACGTCCATAACGCAATAGTCCCTGCGCTGAGATCGCCGCCGCGGAACTGTCCACCGGTTCCCAGGCGTTGTACGGGTCTGCCGGCTTGTCGAGATAGTCCCCAAGCTCGTGCAGATGAGGGGCCGCCGTGTCCCAGTAAGGAACACCGTCCGTTGGCGTCTCGGAGATGTAGAAGTCGCAAGTCGCGCGACAGGCTTCTTCCATGAACCTGGTGACGGCTTCGAACCCCCCGAATTGAGCAAGGCCTTTTCCGTCCAGCGATGCCTGGTGCGCTTCAAAGAACTCCAGAAGCTCGGCGTATCCCAGAATGATCCATGACAGGCCTCGGGTCCAGGTCGAAAACGGCGAGTATCCTTGCTGGGTGTTCGGACAGCGATACAGGCCATCGTTGAGATTGAAGATCGACTCATGCGCCACACGCCCGCGCGCGTCGTACGCGTCGCGGCCTTTTCCGTAGTAGACCGTATACTCTGCTGTGGTCTTGGCGTGTTGAATCAGGCGATCCAGCAGCGAAACCTTTCTGTCGTTTTCGTCCAGCAGATGTTGACCGAGGAGATGGGACACCGCGAGCGAGCGCAGCGAGCGCATCGTGTCGGCGAAAAGACTGTGGGGCCCGTTGAAGGAGTAGACAAAGCCTCGGCTATCCGGCAGGGCAGTCCACCGCCGGGCCTGCACCACGCCCGAAACCTTGAGAGCCAACTCGTAGAAGTCGATCTCCCAGGACGTGGCTTCAAAACGGCCTTCCCGAGCCAGCCTCAGAAGGTTGCCGTAAGTGCTGATGTTGTTGAAACCATGGTCATGCACGCCAAAATGAGTGAGATGATGCGCCATGCCTGCGCGCGTGGCCTCCCGGAATGTTTCGAGAAATAACGGATCTCCCCCGGCGTCGTATTGCAAGATCCCCGAGCCGTACATGAAACCTTGCGTCCATTCGGTCCAGCCCCGAGAGGTGTACTGGCCGTCAACGGTGAAGACGGGTGCGCCGCCGGCAAGATCGTAGGTCTGCTCGAGAGCCAGAATCTTGTGACCGGACACATCCCAGAGTTTTCGTATCCGATTCCGTAGAGCGGAAAGCTTCAACTCCTGGTCGATTTCAATCATTTCAATGCCTACTTGTCAGCAGTATGGGGATCGAGATTATACTAAGTCGTTCAAAGCGTAAATAGTAGGCCGCCCACGGAGTGGGCGGCACAAGGAGCGGCAGAATGAATGGATCGACTCCACCAGTACGGTATGGACCAGTAGACGATCGTCGTGGTAAGACAGAAGCTGATAGCCCGCCGGGTCCCAAGGACCCAGCGATAGGAGCATTACATGGATTTTGGCATAGCGATTCCCCCTGCAGCGGACTCATGGAAACTGGTGAAGCGAGCGGAAGAGCTCGGTTTTTCGTACGCCTGGTTCTATGACACCCAGCTACTTTGCGCCGATGTCTTCGTGGTCATGGGCGCAGCTGCGGTCCAGACATCGCGCATTCGTCTCGGTACGGGAGTGTTGATACCGTCGAATCGCATTGCGCCGGTCGCAGCGAATGCACTTGCTTCGTTGAACCAACTGGCCCCGGGACGCATCGTCTGTGGCCTCGGGACCGGTTTCACGGGCAGACGAACCATGGGTTTGCGACCCCTCCCGCTGAGCCATCTGCAGGAGTACGTCCGGGTCCTTCGACAGCTTCTCGCCGAGCAAACGGTCGAATGGGGGTTTGAGGGTGTGCCACGCAAGATCCGTTTTATCAATCCTGAAGCTGGATTGATAAACACCAAGGACCCGATTCCGCTTCACATTTCCGCCTTCGGTCCCAAGTCACGCACCCTGGCGGCTCAGATTGGCGACGGTTGGATCAACTTTGGTGTGATATTTCCTCAGGTTGTCGCGGATGTTGCTGGCGCTCTGAACGCCTGGAAGACCGCAGGCCGGGATCCTGCGACGTGCTACGCATCGATCTTCACGGTGGGATGTATCTTACGGGAGGGGGAATCCTACGACAGCCCCAGGGTGCTGGAGCAAGCGGGGCCGGTGGCCGGGACGGTGTACCATCATTTCATGGAGTCCCCGGTTGTTGCAGGTCTTCCTCCCAAGCTGGCGTCTTTCATCGAGCAGTATCGCGCTCTGTACAACTCCTACCAGCCCGAGGATGCCCGTTATCTGACGCTGCATCGAGGTCATCTGATGTTCGTGCGTCCTGATGAGCGGCGCTTCATGTACAACGAACTGATCCGCGACTTCAGCTTCACGGGGCGTCCTGAGGAATTGCGGGAACGAATCCAGGAGATGAAAACTGCCGGTTATCGACAGTTTTCTATTCAGGTTATTCCCGGTCAGGAAGACGCACTAGAGGATTGGGCAAAGCTCTTCGAGACCGTGTGAACAGGGCGACAAGATGGGCGGAAAGCGGTATGCGCGATTAACGAAGAGAGACTTCCAGCTTACGGTTACTGTCTTCCCCCACGCTCTGAATGCCCGGCAGGGTCTTCCTACGTTCCCCCTCTCCGATCACTACCGCGTATGAACCTTCTTTGAAGACTCTGGGGCGAAAAGTGTTTCCCTGGATACGGAGTGTATAGACAATCTCCCTACTGCTTTCGTCAATGACTTGAACGACAGGATCCATCCGCCCCGAGATATGGAGCGTAGGCAGATAGGCAGCAGCTTGCCGTCCATAGTTGTCTTGCTGATCGATGGTCTTCGGCCAGCCCCGATATTGCTGGGTCGCAGGATCTGTGATGTCTTTCTGGCGGGGCCAGCACTCCATGGTGATCGTCCGGCTCCCCCGGTGAAAACGAACCACGCCGAAACCAGCCGCGCGAGTCGTCAGCTTGTCCTCGTTTTCCTCCGGAGAGGGGTTGGCCATGGCCCAGACCGTGATCTTGTTGCCGAGACCATCCTCGAATCGACCGGTGTAATCGGGCATCCCGGGAAGGCGGGCAGCTCCAGGCTGTAGCGGCTTCCACCAGCGCAAATAGAGATTGGCAATGGACGGAACACAGAACGAATAACCCGCATCGTTCCAATCGTCGATGCCGTGATGGATGATGGAGCCGAGGTGCTGATCGCCCGCGATCATGATCGCAAAGGCCTTGCGAATCTCCTTCAGGGCCCGGTTTCGCCCCGACTGCGGCCAACCGTTGGAGTCGAGATCGGCGTAAACCCGATTGGTTCGTTTTCCATGCAGGTGAGCACCGCCACAGAATACGGTCTGCGAAAGAACCGCTTTCATGTCGACGCCCGTCCAATCGGCGGCCCATTTCCTCAGGAAGTTCAATTGCCGTTTTCCGAGCAGCATGGCTCCTTCGACATCGAGGTCCCTTGGGTCGTACTCGGGGGTCGTGACGTGGTCCGGCCGTGGTCCCGTCGGCGGAACAAGCCCGGCCGGGCCCGATTTCCACTTGCGGTCTTCCACGATGGCAAAGCCGATTCGCCCCCAGGTCAAATTCGTGTAGTAGACACCAATCCCCCGGTCGATCGGAGTCGGGTCGTAGGGGTCGGGAAGGTGACTCGTCTGGGCGCGTTCGACTTGCTTCACGTATTCGACAGGCATCATGTAGCCCCCGTCGGTCCCGTCGGTTGCATGGGACTTCTTTCCTCCGGCGCCCCAGAGGTTGCCGTGACCGACATCGTGGTCATCAGGAATACAAATCGTGGGATGGTCGCGGATGATATCGCCGAAATCGCGGCCGAATTTCAGCCAGTGGGCGTAATGCTGCGTATGGTTGTACACCTGATCGCCGGAGAAAAAGAGCAGGTCCGGATCGAGGCGGCGGAGGTTGTCGATGATGTCGGTTTTCGCAATGTCACCGCCGTGTCTGGCAAGGATAGAGTTGCCCGTGAAAGCGGCCACCACAATCGTTTCCTCGTCGATCGGATCCTTTCGGATGGTTCCCGTGTAGAAGGCCGTGTCGCCGTGAGCCACGCGATACCGGACCCGCCGGGTGGAGTCCCAGCCCTGCACACGGAACGGAGCTGTCCACCCCGACTCGATGACTTGCGTGCGGGCAATTTCCCTCCATCGGTCGCCCTCTTGGATTTCGAGCCGCACCGTGTGGGTCGCCCCTGCTGGGAGTGGATAGAGTTGAGCGGTGAGCTTCAGAACGTTGTCATGAACGGTATAGAGGGCGAAGCAAATCACTCGGTCTGCAGTGACGGCCGGCACCGTCACTCCTTGCAACGCTAAAAGACATGCAGGTAACAGCAAGCAAAAAAGGATGGAGTGGATCAGTTTGTGAATTCGCATGTGCTTTCTTTCGTCGTGACTGCTCGCGGATCGGTCTTCTTTTATCGCAGATGCGTGATGGGTTGTCAAAGGGCAGGTCGGAGCACCGGGTTGAGTTTGGCCTATGCTAGACTGGAAGCCGGAAAAAGGGTGCACTCAGCATGAAAATTGATCATCAGAAATGCGTTGCCTGCGGCAACTGTGTTGCGGTTTGTCCCATGCAGGCGATCTCGATTGATACACGCATAAACCGTGCAACCATCGATTCCGACGAATGCGTCGAATGCGGTTCTTGCTTTAGAATGAGCCGGGAGCATCTGAATCCGACCTTCGTCCGCGCCGTGAGGGGAATGGCGAAGGCGCTGCGCTTCAGGTTCGAACCGGAACCCGACGTTTGTCCAACGGCGGCGTTCGTGATGGACGAGCTATCATGGCCCCGGATCGCCCGCCGTGTCTTCAGCGATCCGTTGGTCGAGCATGAGAGCACCGGAATCAGCGGCCGCGGGACCGAAGAAGTCAAAACCAACGATGTAGCGCATCGAATCGGTGTGGGAGAGGTAGGGTACTGCATCGAGTTCGGCCGGCCGGGTGTCGGTGTCCGGTTTTGCCACATCCAGGAGATGACCCGGGCTCTGTCACGACTGGGCATAGTGTTCGAACCGAAGAACCCAATCACGCAGCTCATGATCGACGAAGAGGGAAACCTCAAAGAAGACCTGCTCCAAGAGAAAATCCTGTCCGCCATCGTAGAGATCAAAACGCCCATCGAAAGAGTCGAAGAAGTGCTCCAGACAGTCGAGACCGTCTCGAAGCAGATCGACACGGTCGTCGCGGTCGGCGTCTCGACCCGCTGCGACGAATCAGGAGAAGATCCCCAACTGGGCCCCCGACTCGAAGCGATGGGATTCGAGTTGGATCGCGCAAAGACAAACATGGGCCTCGGACGAATAGCCAATGAACAACCCTCGCAAGCTGAAAGCTAAATGACCAACACTCTGCATCGCTATGGAAACGCAAGCAGCTTCCATGACGACTACGTTGTCTTCGCCACGGTCTGCAAGGGAAAAAACGATGCCGGGGCAGTGAAAAAAATGAAGCACTTCTTGCGCATCTGCCTGAGGCATCGCCCCGTCAACGTCGGTGGCTCGGCTGGGAGTGCGTACCGTCCGTCAAACGGGCTCCATCCGACTGTTCATTGGAAAAGAGATACCGCCGCGGACTTCGAACGGGTGATCGAGGGAGTCACGGAGCCAGGCACCGCCGCGGCCGTCTTCGATTCGATGGAGAGAGCGGTTGCATGTCTACAAGACGTGATCGAGGCCGACCTCGGGCTGTCGGTCAACGTCAGCACTTCAGTCGATGGCGCGAAGCAAGTTGCAAGCCAGTGTGACAGGGGCCGCCACAGCGTAGAGTACTCTCTTGGCTTCATGGACCCCCACGACCGTTTGCCCGATCGTCAGGTGCTGGAGCTATCGACCATGTGCGGCCACGGGATGGTGTCAGCCAACCTGGCGAAGAAGATGATCGAGATGGTTCGGGAAGGAAGACGTACCACGGACCAGGCCGTGACCACGCTCGCGCGCTTCTGCCCATGCGGCGTATACAATCCCGAACGGGCGCGACGCCTGCTCGAGGCTGCCCGCACTGGCCACGATTGAAACCCATAGGTAACTGGGGGACAGGTTGGAACGCGGACGACGCACTCGATGACCTATCTCCCGTAGCCAAAGAGTTTCACCGATCGCCGCCCTTGCGCTGACGAATGACGTAATCCGCTATCACACCCACCGTGTCGAGCCAGACGCCTTTGCGGCTATCCTTGACATAGCTTACCAGTGCTTCCAGCGTGGCTACACGTGTTGTATGCGAATTGTGCGCGTTGCCGATTTCGTGTCCGCCCAGGACAAGCCACAGGCCTTGTTCGATGGTCCGATCCACCAGGGGCTTGAGATCCTCGAAGCTGCGGTTGTCGGATGAGATCCCGGAGAGATGGGCGAAGTCGCAAAAGGCCGGGTCGTTGGGGGTCGTGTGCCTGAAGCCTCGTCCGGTGGTAAACCGCTCGGCAACCAGGGGGACGTAGCTGCGCACGTCCCGGCCCCTGCCGACGAATGTCTCCCCGCAGGGATACGCGAAGGAAGCAGGGGTGACCTGCAAAAGCTGCTGGATGGCCTCGTCGGCAGTGACCATGTCCTCCCGGATGCGCTCCAGACTGTAGTCCTCGAGTGCTTTCTCGCGGGCCCAGGAAAAGTTTCCGGAGCAGGGATGGGTGGAGGTGTGGTTTCCGATTTCGTGCCCGTTTGCGGCGAGCTTTTTCCAGGCCGGGACATTGTCCTCGATCCGGGGCGGGTTTATGTAGAACGTAACCCGGACCCCCAGGCGCTCGAAGAGCGCAGTGCCCACCTCTGTCTGGCTCTTGCGCGCATCGTCGAAGGACAGGCTGATGGCGGCGTTCTTGCCTTCAGGCCAGCGAAAGGATGTCTTGGCTTCTTGAAGACTGCCGGGGCGAGCCATCAGCAGGAGAATCCAAAATGGTCCGAGGAGCAAGATCAGGATCACTCGTGTTTTCATGTGGTGAGTTATAACCAGGAACGTGACCGGACATCAAGCCCGATGCCAAATGGATATGTGCCGCCCACAACCAACACCATCCACGGGGGAATGCGAGCTCACGCTCGGGTGGCGGCTCTCAGCTTCCAGATCCCGAGAGTCAAGATGGGTATGACGAAGATGAGCAGGAAAGCCCAGGTCAGAGTTCCGTAGCCTTTGGCGATGAGATCGACGATTCCCACACGCGCCAGGAGGGATCCGAGAATCAACAGTCCGATGGCAACGCTGGGCCGCAGGAGCACCGGCATGAATCGTCCACGTTCCTTATAAACAGATGCGATCCGTTCGTTCATGGCGTGAATCATCCCCGCCCCTGTTTCGATCAAGGTTCCGAACAGAACGATTTGGAAAATGATCTGGAAAGCGCGCGAGCCCAGAAGTTCTAGCAGGTAATTGGCAGGAACCGGACGTTCCAGGATTTGTGGATAGTGCCCCACCATGGCGAGATAGAAAAGCACCCCTGGGAAAATGGCGACCGGCCCCGCAAGGAGACCCGCGCCGATCGACTCGCGCCGGCTCTCATGGTGCCGGATGCTGAAAAGGATCGCCGGCACGCCCGCGACGTTGTACGCGGCGTAACGGATACCGCCAAGGACCCAGCCCGTGCCGATTGGATGCTCTGTAAGGCTCGATAGGATATCCGAGCCAAACCTTGCAAAGCTCCAAACGAAAAGAACCAGGTAAACGGAGTACAACAGAACAGACCAGCCGGTCAGGAAGCGTTCGATGAGCTCGCTGCCGCCGAGCACCAGAAAGCCGACTGCCAGCATCATTCCAACCACTCCGACCTCATACCGGATGGCGAAGGTCTCGTTGAGGAGGCTTCCGGCTGCGGCCGCGATGACGGCGAGGACGAGCAGGAGTGTGAGCAGATAGCAAATCTCGAATAGAAACCAATACCGGCCTAAAAGCCGGCGGAAGAAGCTGCGATAGTTGAAGTCGGAAAAAAAGCGGGCGAATTCGAAGCTTGCGGCGCAGACGGTGCTCCAGATGATGGTGGAAACCAGAGCCATGGCGAGCAAACCCGCCGCGGGACCAAGCGTCAGGAAGAACTCTGCCAGCTCCCGTCCCGTTCCGTAACCGCCTCCGATGACAATCGACTGAAACAGAAGTCCAGGCAACAAGTACTTCTTGATCTTGCGGGCACTCAGCAACGGGGCCTCCGCGGGCGGGCTCATCCGCGGCTGCCGAGCGCACGATCCAAGTTGTAGGCGGCACTGATCAAAGCAAGGTGCGTAAAGGCCTGGGGAAAGTTGCCTAGCGCTTCTCCGGTGGGACCGGTTTCTTCTGCGTAGAGTCCTAGATGGTTGGCGTATCCCAGCATTCTCTCAAACATCAGCCTGGCTTGATCCAGCCTGCTTCGGTCCACGCGGCCGGCTCGGGTCAAAGCCTCTACCAGCCAAAACGTGCAAATGTTGAACGTCCCTTCCTCCCCCTTGAGGCCGTCCTGGGTATGCTCGACGTTGTATCGATACACCAGACTGTTTGAGACCAGTCCGCCTTGCTGAGGGGAACGGTCCGTCGCGTCCAGCGTCTTGAGCATGCGCGGATCCGTGGGAGACAAAAAGAAAACAAGAGGCATCATGAGATTGGCGGCGTCGAGGGAGGAGCTGTCGTAGTGTTGCACAAAGGATTGGATTTCATCGTTCCATCCGCGCTCCATGATCTCTTCATATATTTGATCGCGAGTCTTGGTCCATTGCTCACGGTCGGCAGGGAAAGAGCGCTTGTCGGCCAGTCGTAAGGCTCGGTCGATTGCGACCCAGCACATGAGCTTGGAGTATACGAAGTGCTGCTGTCCCCCTCGGACCTCCCAGACTCCTTCATCCTTTTTTTGCCAATGGGCGCACACCCAGTTGGCGAGTGTTCTCAGGTGTTTCCAGAGATCGTAGGAGATGGGACTGCCGTACTTGTTGTACAGATAGACAGAGTCCATCAGCTCTCCGTAAATGTCGAGTTGGACTTGATCAAAGGCGCCGTTACCCACCCGCACGGGCCGGGACCCCTTGTAGCCGTCCAGATGATCCAGCGACTCTTCCGTAAGGTTGTGCCGGCCGTCCAATCCGTACATGATCTGCAACGATCCATCGGGATTGAGCTCGTGGCAGCGGGCCTCGATCCATTTCATGAACTGAGCGGCCTCCTGGGTAAAGCCGATGCGAAGCAGCCCGTAGAGAGTGAAGGCCGCGTCCCGGATCCATGTGTAGCGGTAGTCCCAGTTTCGCTCCCCGCCGATGCCCTCCGGCAGGCTGCAGGTGGGGGCTGCCACGATGGCCCCGGTCGGCTCGAAGGTCAGGAGCTTGAGTGCCAGCGCGGATCGATGGACCATCTCACGCCAGCGGCCCGTGTAGGTACACTTGGCGACCCAGTTACGCCAATACTCGACCGTCCTCTTGAACAGCTCCACGGCCTCTTCATCGGAAATGGATGCGCCATAGCTCCCGCCTTCGGGGACCTGGCGCATGACGAACCGGGCCGCCTGCCCCTCGTGAATGGTGAACTCCGAGACGGCAGTGTCGCCATCGACGGCAACCGGCACTGGAGTCGCGAGACCGAGACTGATTCCAGACGAGTAAAACGTGGCACCCTCCGGCGTTACCTGGGTCGTGTGTTTGTCGCGAGCGTAGTTGAAGGCCGGCCTGCATTCCATCCGCAGTTTCATCGACCCTCGAACGGCCGTGACCCGCCGCACCAATCTCTGGTCGTCCGTTTTCCCCGCTTGGTGGATCGGCATGTAGTCCGTGATTTCGGCGACGCCGTCTGCGGAAAGGAATCGAGTGATCAGTACGTTCGTTTCGGGCCAGTAGAACTGCTTGTAGGTGATGCCGTCCGACAACGGCGCAATCTTGAAACAGCCGCCCTTTTTGTCGTCCAGGATCGCCCCGAACACACTGGGGGAATCGAAGTGGGGAAGACACAGCCAGTCGATCGATCCATTCACACCGACGAGCGCGATCGTGTGCATGTCCCCGATAATGCCGTAGTTCTCGATAGGCTGATACGTCATAGGCGTCCTTTTGAGTCGAAAACGCCCATTCTACCGGTCCCTTTTTCGTAAAGCCAATCGCATTTGCCTACGGAAAGCGGATAGCGGAAAGCAGAAAGCGCACCGGGGCACAGATCCGGTGCTAGAATACCCCCATGCCCGCCAATCTGACGCCGCAATACCATGCAGCGGAGCAGCGTTTCAAAGACGCCACAACCCACCAGGAGAAGATCGATGCTCTGGCTGAAATGATGGCCATAATTCCCAAGCACAAGGGAACGGAGAAGATGCGGGCGACTCTGAAGCAGAAGATGGCCAAGCTTCAAAAAGAGGGAACCAAGAAGCATGGCACCTCTAGCGTCTCGCTACTGTATTCGGTTGAGCGGACCGGAGCCGGCCAGGTGGTTTTGGTGGGGGCGGCAAGCGTCGGAAAATCTTCTCTCCTTGCCAGCCTGACTCATGCAATGCCGGAAATCGGGGAGTACCCGTACACGACCCAACTTCCACTGCCGGGGATGATGCCGTATGAGGACATCCAGGTTCAGCTTGTCGATATCCCGCCGCTGACCCCCGAATACTACAAGCCCTGGATGGGGAATCTCGTGCGACTGGCGGATTTAACCCTGCTGGTGGTCGATCTTGGAAGCGACGAGCTACTCGATCAGGTCGAAAGCGTGCTCCAGACATTGGAAGGGTCCAGAATCCGGCTGGTGGGGAAGAAGATCCCTAATGGCGATGATGATGGCGGAGGCGTGCAGGGTACAGTCCGCCACACGATTCTGGTGGCCAACAAGCAGGACGCTGCTGCTGCCTCAGACAATCTCCGGATCCTGAACGAGTTCTTTGGGTCCCGTTTCGAGATACTCGCAGCTTCGGCCAAAACGGGCGCGGGACTCGAGTTGCTGCGGGAAAGAGTCTTCCGAGAACTGGACGTGATCCGTGTGTATACCAAGGTGCCAGGAAAAAAGGTAGAGCTGAGCACCGCGCCTTTCGTGCTCAAGAGAGGGAGCACGGTTTTGGACGCTGCCGCAGCGGTTCACCGCGGTCTGGCCCATACCTTCCGCTTCGCGAAGGTGTGGAGCTCTCGAAGCTCCGAAGGGTCGGTGAAACACGATGGCCAGATGGTGGAACGTTCGCACTGCCTCGAGGACCAGGATATTCTAGAGCTCCACTGATGATGCAGCGGATTGAGATCCGGCACTCTTTTGGAGTGGATGATTCGTGTTGTCAACTCGATTCGTGAGATTCAGGCTGCAGATCAGACTGGATTTCCGCCCGATGGTCGGAAAGAAGCCGTTCCATGACGTTGCGCTCCAGGACCCCCATCTCGACCAGTATCTCGCCCAGGGGGCAGACTTCGCCTCTCTGAATGTCCATGAGCTGCATCAGCTCGTGAAGTTCCAGGTATCCAAGACGGATGGCGGTTTCCCCAAAACGCAGATCGAAGTCGCTCTGGGAATTGAGGGTATCGAAAACCTGGGAAAGAGTCATCCTGCCCTCGCGCAAGGCAATCTGTCCGAGGGGCGGACGGCGGGCATGCTGCAGATACAGTGCCTCCAGTACCTGCTCCTTGCTGACTGACCCTCGCTCGACAAGATATACGCCAAAGAACATGATTGGCTAACATATCGGCTTCATTCGGGTCGATACTTGAGGACTATTCCCATCCACAGCACCCGGGTCCTCGAGTACGCAAAACCGTGCGGCAACGCGGTCTCATTCCGTCTTTTGATACAGAACGAAGAAGTTGTCGGGTAGGAAGTCGAAAGATTGGACTTTCTCGAAACCGATCGTGACCATCCAGCCATCCAGTTCCTCGTCGGAGAAACGCATTCCGCCGTGGCCGATCGGCCACACGTCCGAGAAGTCGATGACGGCGACCCGCCCGGAAGGCTTGAGTCGTGCGCTCAGGTGATTCAGGTAGGATTGCCGATCTTCGATATGGTGCAACGTATCACACAGGAAGATGAGATCAACGGGTTCCGGGATCTTGGAATCGTCCGCCGCGCCCAGTACTGTCTGGATGTTGCCGATGCCGTCACGGTTGGCGGAAGCTTCGATGTGCTCCAGCAGTTCCGGGTTGATATCCACGGCATAGATCTTCCCTTCAGGTCGGCTGCTCGAGCCAGCGGTCGAGAGAACAAACCGGTTCCGGCTCCGATATCCGCTATTTTTTGCCCCGGCTCGATATCGAGAGCTGTGATGACCTGCGGCACCTGAAGCTTCTCGACCCGGCCGCTCGATTCCAGAAATTGAAGAGAGACCTTGGCGACAACCCAGTCCCAGTGGAGGTAGGCTGAGAGCCCCACAACGAGTACGATGGCGCCCAGCACTGCGAGGGTCCGTTTCATGTTCTTAGATTGCCATAGATCGAAGAACCAAGAAAGGGCTTCGCCACACATGTCGCTGCGTGGATGCGGATATAATGGGATCGATCGCGGGACGTTCTGCAATGAAGATGGAAATCGAAGGTTTGTTGCTCGACCTGGACGGCGTCGTTTATGTGGGCCCGACCCTCATTGAAGGCGCCGTCGATGCCATTCGCTATCTGAAGGGCAAAGGAACCCCCTTGCTGTTTGCCACCAATACAACCACGAAATCGATCGGGACGCTGCATCAAGAGATCCTGTCGAGGGGGTTGTCGATCGAGTACGCGGAGCTCATCAGTGCCACGTCCGCGGCAGCGCTCTACTTGCGAACACTGGGAAATCCCCGGTGCTTCTTCCTGCTGAGTGAAGATGCGCGCAAAGATTTTGCAGGGTTCGAGGTCTCGGAGACGAATCCGGACGTCGTGGTGATCGGGGACATAGGCGAGCAATGGAACTACACGATTCTGAACCGGGTCTTCCGAATGCTCATGGAAGGCGCGGCGCTGATCGCGCTCCACAAGGGTAAGTTTTGGCAGGTGGAAGATGGGCTTCGCATGGACATCGGGGCTTTTGTCTCGGGATTGGAGTACGTCACGGGAAAAGAAGCGACGGTCCTTGGCAAGCCAGAGAAGACCTTCTTTCATGCGGCTGTAGAGAAACTGGGATTGCCGGCTTCGAGGGTCGCAATGGTAGGGGATGATATCGAGTCCGACGTGGGTGGCGCACAGGCGTCGGGGATGAAGGGTATCTTGGTGAAGACCGGCAAATATCGGGAAGCGGTGGCGGCGGCCTCACCCGTCAAGCCGGATGCCACTATCGAGTCGATCGCTGATCTGGTGGTTTTGTTTTGACCAACGAATCGAATTGGCTCTGTCGATGAGACTGTTTGCCATAGCCGTATTCCTCCTGCTGCTGGCCGTCGCCTGCGAGCGCCGTCGTGAGCCCGGCGCCGCGATCGTGCCCAAAGGAGAAACACCAGGCGCCACGCTGGAGGGAGTCGTCCGGTTTTCGGGGAGCGAGATTCCTGCGTCCACGCAGGTGGAGAATCAAACAGATCCCGAGGTCTGCGGGACGAGGCATTCGCTGCAAGATCTCTTGGTGTCAGGGCGAACGCAGGGGATTGCCAACGCCATTGTTGCCCTGGTGGACATCCCGCCGGAGAAGATCGGGTCCTTCGACCCATCTGAGCTGATCTTGGACAACACCGATTGCCGCTTCCAGCCTCACGTGAGTGCGCTCACCTTGGGGGACACGATTGAGATACGCAACCGTGATCCGGTCCTCCACACCACACATTTTTACGGCGCCCTGGAAGCGAACGTCGCACTGCCATTCAAAGGGACCCAGGTCACCAAGGAAGCGGATCGCCCGGGCATGGTTGTTGTCAAGTGCGACGTCCACGGTTGGATGCAGGCCTACATTCGGATCGACGACCATCCTTTTCACGCGGTGAGCGATTCGGAAGGGCGCTTCCGGATCCCCGATGTTCCGCCCGGGAGCTACACGCTGGAAGCCTGGCACGAAAGGCTGGGTCTGCGGCGACTTTCCGTGGACCTGTCGGCTGGAGAAACCGAAGACGTTGTCGTGGAGTATGCCGGCCCCGCGTAGAGATGATCGCCTCAAGGGGCTAGCACGAATTACATTATCTCTTTGAGGCCGCGCAGCGCGAGATAATACCCGAAAACCCCAAATCCCGTAACCACTGCGTGGCTAGCGCCTGCAACTTCGGATACGCGGCCCCGCCTTGCCGGGTTTGTAACGTGGACTTCGACCGTGGGGAAACGCACCTCGGCTATCGCGTTTACCAGCGCCGGATGGTCCGTGGTGTAGCCGGCTGGGTTGATCAGGGCGGCGTTTGTACCATCCTCGTGCGCTTCCATGAGTTTGTTGATAACCTCGCCCTCGATATTCGAGTGGAAGATCTCGACGTCGATATCCAGCTCGGACGCATATCGGCGAATATGTTCGTCGTATTCGTCAAGCTTCATCGTGCCAAAAATCTCCGTCTGGACGCTGCCGCGCGTGTCCATTCCCGCGCCGTGGATTACCAAGACCTTCGTCATTGAGTTTGCCTCCATGCCAGAGCACCCATCGCGTCGGTTCACTAGCCCGCGCCATAGTAACCAGGACTCCGGTTTGCGCGTGCCGGAAAATACTCGAGGCCGTGCTATCCTAGATTCTAACGTGATTTGGAAGGGGATTGAATGAACAAGCGCCTACACCTTTTGCTTCTGTCCGGATTGTTGCTATCGTCGGCTTGCACGGATGGCCCGAAAGAGGAACCGGAAACGGCCTCGCCAGATGAGGGAATCAGGCTCTGGGCTCCCAACCAGCATGATCTCTACGACGGCCAGTTCCATCTCGCGGGAGACCGGATCCATCAGGCGGGCAGTCTGGAAGATCCGCCCGGATGGGATCACATGGACAATGCCGCCGCCACGGTGCATCCGGTCGAGGGAACCGTCGAGATCGAAGTGGACGAAGTTGCCAACACGGGATCTTTCGTGGCTCGCCTGGTGGTCGCGCAGGGGGAGTTGGTCATCCAGATGGACCGATTTCACGAATTCAGTCCCTGCCAGGACGGCGGGATCGCCGCCTACCTCTACGAACACGGGGATTCCGGCTGCGGGGATTCGAATTGGCCGAAGACGTTCATTTACCTCGCCGGCTGGGGCTACGGGAGCGCCACCCTGGACGGGGACCCCCTTTACGACGACTACGAAGCTCACTTCATGGTGACCCAGGGGATGAGGGATCGTGAAACCCTTAAAGTCGACTATCCCCTACTGAACAAGAACTCGGCGGCGGGGGCGGTCAATCCGGCTGCGCAGCAACTCGACTTCTACATTCGCAGTCCCGAGGTCGATGAGCGGAACAATCCAACCCGAAAGGTCTTCGATCACTTCTTTGCCATGGAAGTCACCTGGAAATGAGACGATTCCTGCCGGTTTTGGGAATTCTAGCGGGGTTGACCTGGCTTCATCGGCCGGAGACTGCGGCCGGTATGCACCCGGATTCCGGTGCCCGATTGTCCGGTACCGTGCACCTCGAGGGGCCAAGACCGGAACGCTCGGTCGTGAAAATGCAAGCCGATCCACCCTGCGTCACGCTTCACCAGGGCCGGGAGGTTCTCTCGGAGCGAGAGCTTGTCGCGAAGACCGGCGCGATCCAGAACGTATTTGTCTATATCAAAGAGGGGCCGCCGTTGGTGGAGCCCGTGGAAGGGAAGGCGACACTCGACCAGCAGGGATGCGTGTTCGTGCCGAGGGTCCAGGGAATGCTCGCCGGTCAGACCTTGGAGATCGTCAACAGCGACCCCTGCACGCACAACGTTCGCTCGTTCGCTCGAAAGAACCGTCCCTTCAACATCAGCCAGCCGAGGGGCGGCACTCGGCAAAAGTCGATGACTAGGCCCGAACATCCCGTGAAGCTCAAGTGCGACATCCACCCGTGGATGTCGGCCTACGTTTTCGTCATGGAACACCCCTTCTTTGCCGTGACAGGCCCGGATGGGGTCTTCCAGATCGACGGGCTCCCCGCCGGCCGATACACCTTGGCCGCCTGGCATGAACGGTACGGCGAGTTAACGAAGAGCATCGTTGTGTCCGAAGAAGAGCGTCCCGAGATCCAATTCAGATTCAAGAGTGATTGAGAAATGCGAGAAGTACGAGACAGGGGCGCCTAGAAACTTGAATGTTGGACCTTCCTGCTCGCCCCGGCACGCGTGGTGTATAGGTCCGCGCACTGCGGGCACAAGCCGTCCTCGGGTCTCCATGCGGGAAAATCGTTTTGGATGTGAAGCAGACTCTCGGCCGAAAGCCCGATACGATCGGGAGTCGAGAGGGTCGATGGGAAGCCGCACAGAGGGCAAGATCGACCCAATGTCGAATCCGGTTCCGTTGTTCTGGTGTGGGGATCCAGTGCGAGCTTCATCAGTTGGTGGTGGTTCGGATTTGCGCAGTGGAAGAATTCGGCAAAGACCTCTCGAGCGGCGGTACCCAACATCGGGAAGCTGTGCAAGAACTCCCGCATGCGGGTTGTTTCGACTTTCGGGGGCATGTGGCCCGCAGCCGCCAGCCTTCCATCAATGGTGATGTCCCACAGGCTACGATAGCGCTTCCGCACAAGAGTGTCCGATAAAGAACCCGCTGCCGACGTTGGAGGGAGGTCCGGGGAATACTCGAAACCGGGGTCGAGCATATCCGAGACATAGTGCAGTTCGTGACGGAGAAAGGGCAGCAAGGCTTGCGAGATTAACATGGAAGGGCGGATCGAGAGTAAAACTGTCAGCGTTTTCGTATCCTGGTTCTCGCGGAGATCCGCCCCCTCCTTGTTTTGCTGCGGTGCGAAAAGCACGAGACAGCGATGAGCAAACTTCGAGAGACAAGGCTTCTCGCCCAGAACCTGCACAAGCGGATCCGCCAGGCCCAGGTTTCGAAACCAACGACCATGAAGATCTCGGAATCTCTTCTCCCGAAGTTCTGGATCGGAGGTGCCGTATGTCTTGTCGCGTTCTGAACGAAATCGCTGCCGATCCGAGTGCGGTGCGGCTTCGATGGCCCGCAGCACAGCCTCTTCCACGAGACTGGGATCGAACTCGACCGGGAGAGATTTGGTTTGCATCACTGGAAACCGTGTTAGGAGATCTGGATCAAACCCGAATCAGGGTCCGAAGATCCGCAAGCCATCGGTGCGTCGTCGAGAGAGTCCGGACGTAGAGGCAGAAACTCCGGGCCGATGGGAATGTCCAGCCGCTCGCATTCCAGAGTCAGGAAACTGTTGCATACTCTTGCGAGCGCGCCATACGGCCCGTCCGGGTCTTGTTGAGATAGCTGCCCGGAAAATGCACGGCCGAAGCGCGATAGATGTTTGCTGAGAAATGAGCGATAGGCCTGACGGGTTACTTCCAGCATCGCCGTGTCGTTTCTCGATAAGGCGTAGGACTCTCGTTCGTTCAGAAACTCCAAGAACTCTAGCTCCACGGCAATGTGATCCATTCGCTCGCAGGCCTGGGTTTTTGTTCTCAGGCCAAAAGCCAGAAGATAACCTTCGATGTCTGCCAGTTCCTGAGATTGCAAGAACGGACCGTCGGCTCCGTACTCTGTTTCGTAGGGACACACTCTGCCTCTGGCTGTGTGACCAAAGATCCGATCGTACGTTTCTATGATTTCTTGTTTCGGCCGGTTTCCAAAGTAGGCCAGAGCCTGCGCTGCCTCGGATGCGCCCAGTAGACCCGTGGCACTGCGGGTGAGCTGAAATCCTTCCTCCGAGCAAAGCAGACCCAGGCTTTCAGCGCTCGGGGCTTGGAAAACCAATTTGAGAATCCGGCACAAAACGGCACGCGCCAGAGCCAGTGCAATCGGGCGCTCTTGCTCCGGAGCGGCGTTTAGAACCTCTTCAATTCCTTTCAGTACTGTCGCGATCGGCTCCTTCAAATCGAATTTGCGTGAATCGGCGGTCTTTCGATCAAGGGTTCTTCGATCTGGGTGCGGAATAGCTCTTGGCCGTCTTTCCCATAGGCGATCACGGTATCGTTGTAGAGTGTCACCGGGCGGCCGTGCAGCTGTCCTTCATAAACTTTCGGCCCTTCCTGGAACTCGTAGCGGTAGATGATCCGATTGGAGCGGCGGAAGAGCTGTAGCACGGCTAGAAGCTCACGATCCGGGTGACTGTCGCTCGATTGCTTGATCGACCCCGGGTCCGAACATCTGGCGGAGATAGTCCCTCGGCACCCAGCGCGGGGGAATGTAATACCCGTTGGGTTGGGTGCCGAGCTGGGGGTATAGCGGCAATGCCACTTTGGCGACGTGGACGAGATAATAAAGAGGATTGTTGCGGTCTTCGGCCCAGGACCCGTCGTCGTTCAAGGTGGCCAGCCCCTGCATGCGGATCTGGCCGATGCAGGCCGCCATACAGCGAGTTTCCATGGGCTGGCCATCGCTTTCCGGATCCGTTCCTTCGACCCTTGGATAGCAAGCAATGCACTTTTCGCTCACCCGGGTGTTTCCACGATACATGACCTTCTTGTAAGGACAGGCCTCAACGCACTTCCGGTAGCCCCGGCACTCTTGCTGGTCCAGTAGCACAATGCCGTCCTCGGGCCGCTTGTAGAGGGCCTTGCGCGGACATGCGGCCAGGCAGGCAGGGTAGGAGCAATGATTGCAGATCCGAGCCAGGTAAAAGAACCAGGTTTTGTGGACCGGAAGCTGCTCTCCTGTTTTGTGATACTTGTTTCTCTCGCCTCGGGAACCGACCGGATTATCCTCGTAGATATTGGGCGAATTCCATTCCTCGTCCGCAGGGAGGTAGCCGAGGACGCGCGCGCTGTCTGGTTCCAGCTTTTTCTGGGCCGCTTCGAAGATGGTCTTGCCCTTGAACTCACCGTAGGCGGTCGCGGATGAGGAACCCGCGTCCCAGCTTTGTCCGCCCGGGTTTGCTCCTTCCAGCATTTCCAAGATTTTTGCATCCCAGAACTGCGGGTATCCGCCATACGGTTTTGTCTCCACGTTGGCCCACCACATGTGCTCCTGCCCTTTGCTGAAGGTCCAGGTCGATTTGCAGGCCATGGTACAGCTCTGACAAGCGATGCAGCGATTGATGTTGAAAACAAAAGCGAACTGCCGCTTCGGAAATCTGGCTTCCTCCTTTCCAGACTTGTAAGAACGGATTGGAACAGCTAGCCGTGACCTCGAGATCTTCGAACTCGAGCCAGGAGTTGGCGGGCAGAGCCAGGTCCGCGTACTCGATGGAGGCTGTCATCTGGATGTCCATCGACACGATCAACTCGACGTTCGGATTGACATTCTTGATCATTCCATAGGCCCACTTGGCGTTGTTGATCAGATTGACATTGTTGAAGATGATGGCCTTTGTCGGGGTGGGCATGTGGGTCTCGCCCGTGAAGTTCTTGCGGCCGCGCTTCGGAGTATCCACGATCAGCGCGAGATCCCCGTGGTTCCAGTAGGCGGGTTCTTCATCTTTGGCGTAGGCATGTGCGTGGATGTCTTTCCCGTGCGCTTTGGGATCCAGGTTCAAATCGAATGGATCTTCGGCTACCCAGCCTTTGAACCCGGGCCCGGTCCGAGGGGATCCTTGGAAGAGCGCCGCCTTGTAGTTTCCGGCCCACGTGTGACCACCGGCGCCCGGTTGGCCTATGTTGCCGGTGAGCATCAACGGTAGGTAGGAGGCCCGGTTCATCTCCGTGGCGTGGAACCAGTGATTGATCCCTTCGCCTTGGTGAATGGCGACCGGTTTGAAAGTGGCAATGTCTTCGGCGAGTTGCTCGACCAGAGGCCCCGGCGCGTGTGTGATCTCCAAGACCGTATCCAGGTCGTAATATTTCAAGTGTTTCTGATAGAGACTCCACAGGGTCGAGCATTGAACGGTGGTTCCGTCCGCGAGTTTGACGGAATACCTGCCTTCCAGTGCGGGCGTGCCGGGGGTGCGGGATCCGATCTCGTCGCGGGTAATCGGGCGGGGAGCGTTTTGCCCTTCGTCCCAATAGACGTAGTCGCCCAGTTGGTCATGCTGTTCTTTTGTCAACCCCTGGATCTTCATCGAGGCGCCCTCCGATGAGAGGGCGGACCGATATTCTGGAAAAACTTCGTGAGCACGCAGGCGCCGTAGATTATCGTGTCTCACAAGGAGTGGAAAATCGGTAAAACCCTTCACGAAGTCCTCGTCATAACGCTTTCCATCGATCAGCAAGCGCGTGATGCCCAGCCAGAGTGCTGCGTCCGTTTGAGGACGAATGGGTGTCCAGTAGTCCGCTTTCGTCGATGGAGGACCGTACTCGGGTGAGATGACTACGATTTTCCCGCCTCGCTCCATACACTCGATAAACCAGTGGGAATCGGTCAGTTTGTTCTCAACCAGGTTTTTTCCATCCATGATGATGAGCTTCGAAGAGCGAAGGTCGTTGAAGTCACAGTCGGAGGCCTGGAGTCCATGAACCCACGGGTGACCCGGGGCTTGGTCTCCATGCCATGTGTAGTTCGAGAAATTTCTTCCGGCGCGTGCCTCCTCGGGTTGGACCCCTCGAACTTTGACGTCCAGGAGTGCCAGAGAGTTATTGAGTCGGTACATTCCGTATTTGCCCAGGACTCCCAGAAGGCCCATGCCGCCGCGCATTTTGACGGTTCGGGTTCCTGCGCCTCCCATGGCGCTGACCATCTCTGGCTGGTATCCTTGCGCCAGCAACCGATCGGACCCTTCCGTTCCACTGTATCGCTTGGCAATGGCCTCCAACGACAGACCGATATTTCGAAACGCATCTTCCCAGCTGATGCGGATGAATTCGTCCTCTCCTCGACGGTCGAAGTAATACTTCGTCTTCAATTCCGGAGTCAGCTCCGGAAATCCGGCGTCGGCCCAGGCTTTCCAGCCCTTTCGGACGATCGGATGCCGGAGTCGATAGGGTCCATAGAGAACGCGATGAAAGGTGTATCCCTTTGCGCACTGACGAGGATTCCAGTTGTTGGTGGCGTGGTTTCCGTACAGATCGGCGTAGTCCTGGTAATCGTAAGTCGATCCGCTTCGAACCACGATGCCGTTGCGAACATAAGCCCGGATGCGACACGCATGCGTGTCGTTTGGTGAACAGACCCAGTCGAAGGTTCGATCGTAGCGATACTGATCGTGGTAGATCTTCTCCCAGTCCCGCGCCACCACGCGCGAGAGCGGGTTGTCCTCTTCAGAAACGGGCTCCAGGAAGGTACAAGCGCCATGCAATCCCATCAGCCCGGCGCCTGCGCCTCCTCCTAGCCACTTCAGGAAAAGCCGCCGATCGATACCCGCTTCGTTGTGATTCATTTTGAAATCCTCCTCAGCCTGCTCAAGGTGCAAGGACCAGTTCCTGCCAGATCGTGACGGATTTTTTCCCGTCCCGGTCGCCGGCGCTTCCATTCCAAATTGCGAAGCCGACCGGTATCGGTTTGCCTTTCTGCAATGAGACTGCGTCGTCGCCGCCGGTTTCGAGTTGTCTGCGAAACACGACCTGATAGCTCCCGGTGGCGTACACGCCGGTGGCGTCGACGGATTGATCGGTTTGGGGACGAGCCCGCAAGGTGCCAAACCCCTCAGCCTTCAAGTCTTCAGCGGAGGAGTGCCGAACCGGGTTGGCGACGATGTTCCCCGCTCCCCAGGCGGTGACGAAGGTCGGATCCGATTCGACAGTCAGTGCATGTCGCATGGGCTGCTCGAGAGGAGAGCGTTGCAGGTTCGGATAAGAATCAATACCGATATTCGGGTAGATTTTCTCCAGGTCTTGAAAGGCCGGCTCGAGATCGGCCTGCCGTTCAGATTTCCACATCCAAATGTTGACCGGGGATCCTGTTTGCACCATGGCGAAGAAAGGCGGATCTGGATCGAGAGAGAACTGGATCGCGGCAGCATCCCGGAAGTCTTGGGGGCGCATCGCGGTATGGTCGTGAGAGTCATCGGTCCAGGTCAACAAGAGGGCAACTTCGCTTCCATTGTGCAGTGCTTGCACCGTCAGTTCTTCCGGTCGGACGGGTCGCCACCAAAGGGGCATCAGATGAAGGTTGACCGATTCCGCGGATTTCCAGATCCCGGAGTCCGGATGACTCGGAATCGTATCGACCCGACGGGCAACGATTCGAAACACTTTCATCTCGACCCGATCTCTTTGCGTCTTGCCGCTCAGATCGCGGACAAAATGGGTGAGATGCCACCCATCCGGGCCATGAAGATACGGGTTTTGCGGCATCGGAGACCCGGGAAGCCCCGCCACAAGTCGGCGATATACTTGTTCCGGTGCCGGAGAGCCTTTGTAGATTCCGGCCGTGAGGTCGCGCGGCCGTGTGGGAAGTCCCTTGGAATCCACTTGCTCCTGTCGTCCATCTCCAATCCCTGTCTCGCCATGACACGGTGCGCAGCCCTTCTTGTAGAGGAACAGGGCTCGTTGTCGTGCCGCTTCGTCATAGGGAGGTTCCGGCGGAACTTGGATGATACCTCTTCCTTCTTCTTGTAGGCTTGCTGGATCGTGGGCCTCTCTTACCGCCAGAGAATTTCTGGAGAAGGATTTTACGTAGTGCACCAGCCCCCAGCGGACATCTTCGGGCAAGTGTGCCCAGGAGGGCATGGAGGAGCCCGGCAGGCCCCGCGAGATCGTTCGAAACAAGTCCTCATCGGTTGGGACATTATCCCATGTCGAAACGAGCCTGAATTGGCCCATGGTGAAATCCCTGGGCCGTGGGTATAGAAGGTAGGCGGCCTCGCCCGCACCGTCGCCGTTTGCAGCATGGCAAGCCGCACAATGTTTGAGATAGGTCTCCTTGCCGCGCTCCAGTAGTCCGCTCGAGACCGGCAGAACGCTGCTGGGCTCGATGGGATAGTCCATCGACCCGCTCACTAACAAATCCAGTTCCGCCGATGAGCACGCAACCAAAGGAACGAAAACAAGGATCAGGCCGATAGTCGCAACACTTCTCAACATCGGGATCGTTTTCCATTTAATGGCGCAGGCCTCTCCAATTGTGGAGTTTTTAGTCATCAATTGATGTGCAACGATCTCACGCACGAGCCTTTGGCTCCTAAGATTTCGAGTGCAAGGCGAGCTTGGCCACGAGGGCCTGTGCCAGGTCTCGGACAGTTTTTTGATGCAGGGATTGATTGAGGATCTGGCGAAATCCTTTCCAGTCTTCGTGGACCGGGCAGGGTGCCTCGTCGGTGCACTTCGACAGGCCCAGGATGCACTCCTTGCCGACGAGGGAGGCGTCCATGGCGTCCACGATATCTCCAATTGTAACCACACTTGCGGGTTTCCCGAGCATGACGCCGCCCGAAGGACCCCGCTTGGCTCGCACGAGGCGTTTGCGGGAGAGCTGGTTGATGATCTTGGCTAGGTACGGCATGGGAACGTCGGCGCTCCGCGAGATCTCGCGGATGGATGAAAGCTTACCAACCTCTTGTTGGCCCAAGTAGGTCATGGCTCGGATCGCGTATTGAACAGGGCTACTGAAAATCATGTATTATTGAAGACTCAAAAGTCATTAATCATCGATTAACGGTAACGCGGGAAATTCGAGTTGTCAATGGTTTTCTAAGAAAATGTTCTGGCTATCCTCCTGTGAGATGAGAGCATGCACGTCCAATCACTGAATGAACTCGAATTGAATGGTCGCGCGGCGCGGTCCTCAATGATCCATGAACAAACGATTACAGGTTCTCTCGAAGCGCCGATAAGAGGTATGGATGGGCGGGGTTATTCGTTCGGTGGATTTGGTGAGGAGTCCAGGGACGAGCCCCTCTGACTTCGTCCGTCCGCGCTTTTCCACAGCTTGAAAATTGAATTTCGGGTCTCCCGGGGATAATCAGCGGGCAAGATCGCACGCAAAACTCAATTTTCAAACTGTGACCCAGGCCAGTAGCCTTGGCGGGCGCGGATCCGGGGGCTTGGCATTGCCGGAATCGTGACCGCAATGTTGCGGAAAGAGCCGTCCATGCGCTGGTCCTGAGGGTAGTAGCTGATGACGTATTGGGCTCGAAGCTCATTTGCGATTTGCGAGAAAACGGACTCGAGCTCCGTTTTATCCTTGGGCAAGAATGCGGCCCCGCCTGTCTGACGAGCCAGTCGGTGCATTCCGTCGTGCCCTATCTGACTGACGGTGTTCAGGCGAATCGACGGCCCGCTGGGGTTTACAGCATAGAGGACGCAGTCGACCGATTGAAGTTCTCGAAGCACGCTCTGAAACTCGGCATGCGCACTGAAATTGTCCTCCCCGTCGGAGAGGACGATCTGCACACGTCTGTAACCCCGGGCCGAAGCCGTATGGAGAAGGCGCGCGGCCATGGAAACAGAGTCATAAAAGGCCGTTGCCGATTCCGTCGGGCGCAGTTGCGCCAGTTCTCGGGCGGCATGCGCGATCGTGTTCCCCCTTGGGTAAATGACATGGGGAGATGGTCCGATCGATAGGATCGTAACCGAATCCTTCGGGGTCAGTATCCGTTCAAGAAATCTCAGAGCCACGTGTCGCTCGAAATCGAATCGTACGTGAGCGCTCCGGGAGACGTCGTAAAGAAGAATCAAATCCAGCGGGACGCTCTCCGGCTTCGAGAGAGCGGCGACGGACTGCACCATCCCGTCTTCTTCTATACGGAAGTCCTCGATTCCCAGATCCGGCACGGGTTCACCCGCGGCATCGATCACGGCAGCAGACACGAGCACCATGTTCGAGCTCACCCGTATCGAAGGGGTTTGATCTCGTACGACATCCTCGGAGGGATGCGCAACCTGGGCAACCGTGGGCCGATCTGAAACGTTGCTCGCAACCAGCAGCGTGATTAGAGCACGCAACCCAAAGCGGAGAGTGGCTCGCATCGGTCCCTGTGTGTGGTTCATCTCGGAGTCATATAGCATAAGTCGGGGGTCGCGCGGGGGCATCGCCACCGGCAAAAAAACGGCCCGCCCAGAAGGCGAGCCGTTCTCTCTCTTGGTTTCCAGTATGAACACTCCTGTCAATTCCCCTCGCCTGACGCGGCTACCATGCGAGAGGCCTCCGTCATTCCTCTACTCACGAGAATCTTGAGCTCGACGCGGCGGTTTTCACGCCTTCCTTCCACGGTACTATTGTCCGCTATCGGCATCTTCTCTCCGTAACCGAAGGGTGAAATGACTCGACGCAGCGGAACCCCGGGGACTTCGATCAGGTAGTCGACAACCGCAAGAGCCCTCTGCTGGCTCAGTCGTTTGTTGACGGAGATATCTCCGTCGGACGAAGCGTAGCCGACGACCTCGACCACGTACCCTTTTTCCATCTTGGCTTCAAAGGCGAAATCGTCCAACCGCTCCTTCGCTCTGTCAGACAGAGCCGTGCTCCCGGCTTGGAATTTTACGGTCAGGACTCCCAACTCGTCGTATTCGTCCAGGGCCAAAAAGCGGGCTCCGGTTCTCATATCGAGCTCGCTGATGGCATGATTGGCGGCGCTCAATCCCTCGAGGGCTGTATCCGCAGTGCTCTGTGCCGTTCTTGCCTCGCCACGGGCCGAGTTGGAGATTGTGTTCAGTTCCACTACTTGATCGGAAAGCCGCCGGGCGTTGTCCTCGCTCTGCGACAGGCGAGATTGCGTCTGCGCCAGTGACGACTCCACCGGATTTACCCGGGATTCGACCAGACTTGCAATCTCGTATTGCCGATCCGTGAACTTGATTTCCTTGGCCACCAATCGGCCGTATCCGTCGGCACGGCCTTTCACCTCGACGAGCAAGCCCCTTGTGAGATGCTCTTCCGAGTACCACTTGGCCCCGCGGAACGGGTTTTTCTTTTTCTCTTTGATTTGGGTGGCTCTTACGAGCAGGACTTCGATCTCACGCCCGGGACCCTCCAAAAGGACAAAGGTCCCATCCGAAGCACTGTCCACCACACCTGAGAACTTATAGGTTTCGCCGGGAATAACGGGAATCTTGTTGTCTGTATCCGCTGCCGGGGCCGTGGACGCCCACAAAAGAATCAGCGCTCCGGCGATGGCGGCGAACATGTTGTAACGTTTCGCACTTCTCATTTTACGTTCCTCCTGTTTGGAGATCCCCGACTCTGTTGGCTCGGCTCTCCAGCATTGATTAGGCCGCGTGCGTTAACTTGTTCTGCAAACGCCATGCCAATTCGGAAGAACGTCGTAAGTCAATTATGGATAGGTGGTTGTCGTCGACTCATTCAGCCGATGAAGACCCGCCATGGGGAAAGAATTCCTCTGAGCCCGGGCAATACGGGAAAAAATCCCTAGATTATCTGTTGCCATTCGCCAGTCTGATCGCTTCCGGAAGCGCCCGCAGGCGAAGCATCGCAACGACACCGAAAAAAGGGCCCGGCGCCAGAATCACAAACACGTACTCCCATCCGACGCTGTGTACCAGCCACGGGACCATTCGCATCGAGATAGTGGTGAGTAGGAAACCAATGCAAGTTTGTAGGGTGAGAGCCGTCCCGATGTACCGGGGTTCGCCGAGTTCCGTGACACATGCTGAGAACTGTGCCGAGTCCGCCACTACCGTGGCACCCCAAAACGCCGCCACCGTCAACAAGAAGGCGGGATGGGCTCCGAAGAAGAAACCGATGATCAAACAGCAGGCACCGCTCATCGCCATGGCCCAAGCCGTGACCAGGGTTCTGCCGAGCCGATCGGCCAGCCACCGGGCCAAGATGCATCCGGCTCCGCCTGCGCCAAGCACCAGAAAAGAAGCAGCTTCGGCGAACCTTGGGCTGTGGCCCGTCAGACCGAGGCTGGCTCGGATCATGACGGGAGTCCAGGCCCACATGGCATAGAGCTCCCACATGTGGCCAAAATAGCCAAGATTAGCCAGCCGAAGACCCCGGCTTGTCAAGATGTGCCGTACCTGACCAAAGTCGAACGTGGCCTTCGGAGCCCCGTAAGGTCCCTCGGTCACGAAAAACCAGACCAGGAGGCCTCCTGCCAGGGAAAGGGCGGAGACGATCAACGTGTTCAGCCTCCATTCCTCACCACCGAACACGTTGATCAGGTAGGGCGATGCTTTGCCCAGCGTCAAAGCGCCCACGAGAACGCCAATCGCCAGTCCGCGGCCTTTTCGGAACCAGGTCGACATGAGTTTCATCCCCGGGGGATACACTCCTGCCAGACAAAAGCCGGTGAGAAAACGCAATGCAATCGCGACCGTCGCCTCGGCAGCGAAGATGGCAAAGGCCGCATTTGTCATGGCTCCGGCGAATGACGCCACTGCAAACAAGCGGCGCGAGCTAACGACATCGGGTAGATTTGTCACCGCGCTGACCAGCGTACCGGCGACGAAACCAAGCTGAACCGCCAGGGTCAGCCACGTAGATTCCGCCTCGTTCAGACCCAACTCGAACTGAATGACGCGCGCGGAGGAGGACGCGCCAAACCAAAGCGACATTCCAAGGAGTACGGCCGTCGAGAGCAGGATCAATGTCGACAGAGCTGACGGGGTCCTCGAGTTCACGTTCATCTATGGCCCCCAAAAGAGAAGCGCCCACGTGGCGGCTAATGCTGCCTTTCGATCCAGCGAGCGTGCTCGGGCACCAAACGGGTGCAAGCGGACCGTGCGTCGACAGGAAAAGACGACTCAGCAGCTTATTGTCTTCAAGAGAAGGCGTCTCACGCTCCGGTGACTGAGTCAGAACCGTTGCCTGGCGCTCGAACCAGAGAAACGCCAGGGCTGCGAGAGAAAAAGTTGTCGCGCCCAGGAGCAGGGCTGCGGTCGTGCCAAACCACAACACTGCCAGCCCAAGGTGAAGCTGATAAAGATGTCACTGCTTGTCACACAGCCTCCCGGCGCACCTCTCGCTGCGACGCGCGAAAACGACCCGTGCATTCTAGTGCCTGAATTCGCCAATACGCTATCGTATTCAGGAACAGCAGTACCCAGAGTCGCGCCATTTCCAATCAAACCGCACGGAGGCGTGGTGACGCACCCCCCACTCATTTCTGCAGCCGACCGAGCACGAGGGATTTTCCTCTCAGGGCCGCGGCTGAATTGGGCTGAATCCGCAAAGCACGCTCGTAGTCGTTCAACGCCTGTCGGTAGTCCCTCTGATCCAGATGAACGCGTGCTCGAAGAAGGTACGTTTTGATGAACTCGTCGTCGAGTTGCAGCGAACGATCGAGCTTCGCACTTGCCGTTGCCACCCGTCCACGGTCGAGCTCAATGGCCGCCCAACCGTTCCAGAGCTCAGGCCTGTCCGGGCTCAACTGCACGGCATAAGAAAGATACCTTCCGGCATCGTCGAAATGTTGCGTCCGCGCGTTTGGCTCGACACTCAGCAGGGCCGCCGTCCGATGGGTGCGAGCGAGGTTTCTCACGGCGTCCAGGTTGCACGGGTGCCGGCTCAGGTTATGCTCGAGGATCTCGATGGCCTGTTCGACATACCTGTGCGGTTTTTCCAATTGGTTCTCGATTTTGGCTTGCTCCATCCGGGTGCGACTCGAGCCGGCGGCATAGGGGATAACGTCGGACCGGAGGCGCCGCGCGTGGTCGTATTGGATTTGAGCCAGTGCCCATTGTTTTTCTTTTTCCAGGACGGAGCCTATCTTGGAGTGAATGTCGGCCCGGCTGAAATTCAAATTGCTTCGGAGGATCGCGAACGCCGAGACAACCCAGAGCACCCCATAGAGAAACCTGCGGAAAGCAGTTTGCCCGAGAGCGCTTCGTGGAACATGCTTCGTGGACTCGGAGGATTCCACCGTTGCCATGGCGGCAGCCATTCCGATCACGATCAGCAGAACCGACGCGTACAGAATCGATATGACATTTGCCTGCCGGGATGCCAGTTGCGACGCCATTTCCGGGGTGCCTGCGGTGGTCCAGGAGCTCCGTTGCAGCCACCAGGAGTGCAGAGCGAAAAATGTTGCGCAGGGAACCAGAGACCAGGCTCCATAGACTCCGAGTCCGGCCGCTACCCGACGGCACTTTCCGGTCTGTAGCTCGGAGCCGACCAGAATCAAGGCTCCCAGGGGCCACAAGACCCCGAGCAGGTAAATCAAGGCGGGATAGGACTCGCGCTCCGCGGCCACGGAGCTGCGGAAGATAAACGTGAGGATGATCCCGATCAGCGCCACTCCCAGGCTGAGGACCCGCAGCGTCAAACCACTTGGCTCTGCCCAGCGGGATTCGGCGGTAGTAGCGTTTGCGACCGGGGTTTCCGCGGAGTGGTTCCGTTGCAGACGGGTGAGCGATGCTGCTAACCCCGCATATACCCAGAAATAGAGCCACGTCGTCGCAGTAGCGATTCCAAACTGACCTTCGATGAAATTGCCCACGACCGCCGAAATCATTGCAATCCAAAGCCACTCTTGATGCGTGAGCGTTCGCTGGCGCTTGGCCCTCGGAGCTCGTGTTCCGACTGTGAGGAAGATGCCGAAGGCCAGACAACTGCCGGCTGCCAACCCGAGCGGCGCAAAACGAAAGCTGCCGTCGGCCAAGGCAGCAACGAGAGCTCCAACCACAGCCCCGGAGGCGAGGATCGACAGGAAAATCCCGCGCCGGGGAATCAGACCCAGGCCGCGCAGCGCGGCCAGAACAACGAGGACAAGGAAGCCGAGGTGGATCGCACATCCGAAAACTCCGGTCATGATCCAATCGTCGAAGATTACGTTGTGCGACCGATCAACGGACCAGGCACCTGGGTGGATCCGGTGGAGCTCAACGGGATGAAAACGCGTGTATGCTTCAAAAACTGTATCCGGACCATAGCCAAAGAGGCTTCTCGACGGCTCGGCCGCCAACAGTCGAGTGGCCCCTTCCCATATGATGGGGCGAGCACTCGAGTCCCCCACCTCGGAGATGCGCGCCAGGCGATCCAGGTATGGTGTGTCGCGAAGCGATGCCAGCGGGCCGTCCGGAAGATTCAGGAGCCAGAGGAAAAGAGCGGCGGCCAGTGCCAGGCCTGCCACGAGGCGCTTCATGGTGCGTCGATGCAAGCGAGCGGCCAAGGTGAGCAAGAAGACGGTGATGCCGGCGCCGAGTCCCAGCAGTGGGCCCCGGCTGTTGGTGAGAACGACGATCATGACTTGAAAGCAAAGAAGAAAAAGGTAGCCTCCGGCCAAGACCGCTTCGATGGTCTGGCCGGTAGCAGACTTGCCGTCAGACGAGCCCCCGAGCACTGCGGCCGAGCTCTGCAGCACCTTCGCCAGGGTGACGGGAATGATCAGGACGAGCCATGCGGCAGCGAAGATCGGATTCCCCGCGGTACTGAAAATCCGCTCGTCAAAGCCCAGAGCCCATGGGAATGGATCTCTGCCCGAGTATTGCAGCACTCCATACAAAGAGGGTGGAATGCTGGTCAGAACGATCGTGGTCACCACGCGATCCATCTGCATCGGACTTCGTAAAACCAGGGCTGTGCCGAGGAACACAACGATGTAGCTGAGCCAGGTGTATAGGCCCTGCTGCCGGACGTACGCCCCCCAGAAGGATACCCGAGGCGCAATACTAAAGATGGTCGCCGCAACATATACGCCGCCCCACAGCAGCGCCGGCCTGATGAGCGGCAGTCGCCAGAATTGCTCGCGGGACGATCCATGGGCCCTTCGGTTCTCCCAGTGCCGTATGAGCAGGCCGAGTGCGATCAGGATCGCAATGGAGCGAAGCAGAGGGATCTTATCCTCCTCGAAAACGCGCATGGAGTTGGGATTGAAGAAGATCGGGGAGACTATGAGGGTAGACAAACAGCCAGCTTCCACGAGTTTTTCGGCGTAAGAAGGAAGGGAAATTTTCATAGGCGGAACCAGATCTACGCCAGCACAAAAAACAGCCCGCATTATGCCATTTTCCATCCTCAGGGGTCTTTCATTTAGAGAATGGGGGGAAGGACGTTTCGTCATTTCCGGACCATGTCTGAGGGCGGGTACGTCCGGTTGCGGTCGGAAGCTTCCATTCGGCTTGACGAAACGGACCGGAGGCCACCAAAATGACGCATACATGGTGGCAGACGATATCCCAGAAGATCCGGAGGAAGTGGAATGGATCGAGCTGTTTCGTGCCTCGGGCCAGAACCACTACTTCGAGAAGCTTTATGAGCGCTCGCGGCGGCAGGTGTTTGGCGTATGCCTTCGGCTTGTCAAAGATTTTGAACAGGCGGAAGACCTTACCCACGAGACCTTCCTGCGAGCCTATCAGCGCTTTCCCTCCATGCGTGGCAGCCATTTCCGGGCCTGGGTCTGCCGCATTGCGACTAATCTGTGTCTGAACCGGATTCGCGATCGGATGACCCAGCAACGCATACTCGAAGAATCCATGCCGGTAAGAGAGAGCGGAGAGAGCGATACTGAAAGATCCGCGATTCTCGCTCAGGAGATGGGGATTGCGATGCAGATCATCCGATCGTTGAGTCCAGAGCAGAGGACGGTGTTACTTTTCAAGTATATCGAGGGCTACAGCTATCAAGAGATTGAGGCAGCCACGGGATATGAAATCAGTCAGATTCGGTCCTACTTACAGAATGCGCGGCGAAACTTCCAGATTCGATGGGAAGGCAAGATCGGCAATCGTATGAAGCAATAGGCCGCAATATGCCAATCGACGAAAAAGAATTCGAACAAAACTACTCTGGGATTCTCGAACGCTTGAAGGACCAAAAGGCGGAATGCCCCGACGTCGAGCAGATCCGGGCCTACGCAACCGGAGAGCTGAACCCGGATCGGATCGGTGCGATCGAAGACCACCTGAGTTGCTGCGCTCCCTGCCTGCAACTCCAGCAGCGCATGGCCGAAGAACCGGCTGAACTCGACGATTTGAGGTGGAAGAAGATCGAGAAACGACTGGATGCCAGGCCTGCGCCCTGGGACACGGGCCGGCCGGCCTCGCCGTGGCTGTCCCGAGTCCGTGGCCTGCGTGCTGCTGCGGCCATAGTCGTGGTGGTTGCGGCAGCGGTCCTTTGGGTTTGGATCGAGAGGACGACCTTGGAACCAGGGAAGTCAGCGGTCACCGGCCCGATCTCGACGACCAGAGGGGTGTCCATTCAGGCCGTCACCCCCGTAGACCAGGTCGAGACCATGCGGCTGTTCGAGTGGTCGACCATCCCGATCGAGGCTGACTTTCGCCTTCAGATCTCCGGGCCGGATGGCGTCCTGTGGACGGCCACGACGCGAAGTCAGAAGTATCTTCCACCGCCGGAGCTACTCGAGAGACTCGAGCCGGAGGTCCGATATCGATGGATGGTGCAAGCCTTGAATGAGGACGGCAAAGAATTGGCAAGGTCTTCGCCGATCGAGTTCCAGATAGAGCGCTGAGCGCGAAGCGTCCTGCGTCGAGCGGAAAGGGCGCCGGGTCACAGACCCGGCGCGGCTTGTGCCGCAACGGCGGAAAGCACATCCAAGATATTCGTTCCAAACAAGGCAAAACTAGCCCCCGGACTGCTGAGATTCACTCTCACGTATCCGGAGCTGAAGTTTTGCCCGACCATGGCCGGCAAGAACTGGGTCAGCAACTGAGACTTGCGTTGCTTGGCTGCAATGGCGACGTCTGTGGTGAAGAGCAACGTTCCGTTCGCATCGTATACTTCAATGGTCGCGGTCATGGCGGTATCTCTCGGGTTGAGAATCGCCACACCCATGAAATAGGTTTCGTTGGAGGCCAGCTGGCTATAGACCATCCTGGTCATGAGGCCGGACACCAGGGGTAAGGCGGCCGAGAACGTGCTGCGTGACGGGTCGCCAAAGACGACGCTTCCGCGCAGGCGGACGTCGCTGGTGATCTCGACGTAGCCCTGGGTCAGGGCGCCGCCCGCGTCCAAGAAGAATCTCTGGTCGTCGATGAATAGCTTGCCACGGGCCGAAATCTGCATCTGCTTGGTCGAACCCTGCTGGGTTCCGTCGTTGTCAAAGAGCTTGAGTGTGACGGTGCCGGCGGAGGAGTCGATGCTGATGATCGAGAGAGTTGTACGCCAATCCGGCCCGCCCACGACGTATTGCGGGCAGTAGAGGGTCTTCGATCCCGCGGTTGCGTCCTGTCCGTTGAGACCCTCCACGTATTGCATGGCCTTGCCAAGAAGCTGAAAGGGAACCACCCGCCGAGTTGCGGTCACGCGCAGGTAGTCGGAGGCAACCGGTGTCACGCCGGGAAAAAGGTCCGTCAGAAACTCCGCCACCGCTCCGTCGGCAGGGACGCTCCGATGGGTAGCAGGGGCGCGCGAGGTCCCGTCGGACTTCAGTAGCTCCATGGTCAACGAAGCGGTCATCGGATTCGGGTTGGCTACATGGATCTGGGTGAAGCCCTCGTCCTCTATCTCCGGAAAGATGAAATGAAGCAGGGAGTCCGACGAGACGTCCGCCCCGTCGAGTATCGAAAGGGTCCCGTTGAACATGAGGAAGAACCCAACCAGCTTGTTCAGAATACTGTGAACCTCGATCCACCCGATTGGATTCTGGTTCGTGAGTTCCGAGCCGAACAATTGTGCGTCCACGATGGGAAGTTGTTCGCCCGGGTTCAAGGTCCGGGTTGCGGGGTTGGTAATCCCTTGCCCTCCGATGATGGATCCGCCGGTGTCGTATGCCGTGAAGAAAACCGGACCTGCCGTCGATCCGAGATTTGCGACCGCGAGACCGGTGAATTGACTTTCATCGAGACCCGTCGGATTGCCTTCGGTCGTTGTCAGGCGTGGAAACTTGATGGAGGGCAGCGTGACTTCCGGGAGCTGGATCTTTCGTGCGAAGGCATCCAGACCTCCCCGATGGGTCACTTGAAAAGCTCCAGGGCTAACCGGGAAATCGGTAGCGGCCGTTCCACCGGTCACGTGGACCTCGATGTTGCTCGACACAACGGACGAATGCCGTGGGGCCGCGAGCTCGTGCCCCTCTGGACCCTTGAGAATAACCGGAAGATAAGTCGGCAGCGTCGCATCGGCGCCCGAGCTGAAATGCGAGCCCCCGAACGGGAAGGACGAGTCGAGGATGGGAATGGTGGCGGTAATGATCGGATTGGTCGGGGAAGGAGAGAAGATGGACAGGCCCGAGGTGAACGTAGGTACTCCTGCCGGGGCGGTGGTCAGGAAATCGGGCCGGTTGTCGGGGTCGTCCGGGTGGAAGAAATCGACCAGTTTCGCGGTCGCCGGGGGCCCCGGGATTGCCCCGCTGTCGGTCGCATCTTCCGGATGGTCGGGGTAGCCCGAAATCCAGAGTTTTCCTGACGCGTCGATAGTCCATATATCATTGCCACTCTTTCCGTCGATGCTGTCGATCCCTCCGGCGATGTTGTCCGAGCCCGCGCGAATCTTTTGTCCGGGCGCAATGAACTCGCCGCTGTCGTTGAAAAAGATATCCACCCCGGTAGGCGTCACCACAGCCAGCGCGCTCGGATCCGAGGGGCCGGGCAGCGGATTGAGGCCGAGTCCGACCGGCGGGTCGTCGAGTGGGATCGTGTTTGTGGTGAATCCCGACTCTCCCGAGTAGGCGCAAAACAAACTGCCGATGCCGTCCGGATCCACTCCTCCGATGAAGAGATCCGAATTGGGATCGGAGTCGTTGACAGGTCCGGATGTCCATGCACTGGTACGACTTATCGTCGCTCCGTGATTCAATCGGTCGGCAATGGTGTAGGTTCCATCCTGATTTGGTGCTAGGATCGTTGACGTCTGCTCGCCAAGGACCCACAGGCAGTTTGGATCTCCCCCGCACTGGATGGTAGAAATTCCAAGGGGATCGTCGATGCCCGAATAGAAGACAGTTGGCGGCGCTCCGGGGAAGCTCGGGTCGTGAACGGTGCAGATACCGGTACGGTCGAGCACCGCAATGTGCTCGCCGCCCGTGCCGTGGTTCAAACCGGCGAGGCCGAACGGACTCGGGCCGGAGGTTTGAATGGTGGTGGTGACCGAGAAGGTCGAGACCCCGTTGGTGTCGAGAAACGTCAGCTCTTCGTTGTTGAGAAGTGCTATGTCCATCTGGCTGTCGCCTGCAAGCTGGATGGGGATCACGTCCACAATGGTATTGGAATCGATCACGACCGACTGGTTGACGCTGTTGTAGTCCAGCCGCAGTTCCCAGGGAGTTCCAACCGACGCATCCGTATTTGCGAGTGGAAAGGTGTTCACGCCCTCGGAATCCCACACGACTCCCGAGACCAGCTGGCCGGTATCGGTAAAGACTGGATTCGTATGAAAAGGTCCGGTCGGGTGCTCTGCGCCGGAGGAGGGAGCTGCGGAGATGATCTCCGAGATGGACTGCAAGAAAATTCCGCCGGCAAAGTCATTTGCCTTGCCGCCCAAGAGAGTGCTGGAAATCAATTGATCACCCCCGGCGTCCAGCTGGCTGACAAACAGGTCGAAGTTTCCGTGATTCCTGGACTGAATCGCCCCAGGGGTGGTCGGGAAGTTCAGCGACGCCGTGTGCCCGACGACATAGCTTCGACCCATGGTATCGACTTTGATGTCGATACCGAAGTCGTCGCCGCCGCCACCCAGGTAGGTCCCGAAAATCATCCCGAGCTCTTCGTCGAACTTGTAAACCACGGCATCGAAGCCCCCGGCGTTGGAATCCTGAAAAGAGGCGGTGACCAGATCTTCAGACGCACTGTATCCGACGGCATAGACGTTGTTGTTCGAATCCGTCGCGATGCCAAGGACACGGTCTTCCCCCGACCCACCCAGATAGGTTCCGGAAAGCAACGACAGAGTGTTGTCGAATTTGGCAATGAAGCCTTCAATGCCGCCGCGATTCGCCGGCTGGAAGGCGGTGCCGCTCGTTTGGAGCGTTGTGGAAGCCGTAACTCCGCCAATCAGAATATTACCGCCGCTGTCCATCGCGATCGTGCCCGGGATCTCGCCCCCGTTTGCACCATAGTAGGTGGATACTTGCAGGGTGCTTCCGTCCGGACTGAGTTTGAAGAGGACGGCGTCCTGGCCCGCTTGCTTGGAAGTCTGGAACGCTCCGTCGGTAGTGGGAAAGTCGGCGGAAAGCGAGAACCCCGTGACGTAGGTGCTTCCGTCTCCAGCGACAAGGATGCCGGTGGCGGAGTCCTCGTCGTCTCCTCCTATATACGTGGAGTAATCAATCCCGGTGCCCTCTGGATTCAGCTTGACCACGAAGATGTCTCGGGCTCCACTGTGGTCGGTGTTTGCAGCACCGCCCGTCACCGGGAAGTTTGCCGACTGTGTCTCACCGGTCAAATAGACGGCGCCGCTGCTGTCTGTTGCCATGCTGAAGGCAATCTCGTCGTTTGTCCCGCCAAGGAGCGTGGAGTAGTCGATGAGTGGATCGATGATCAGCGTCCGGCTGTGATCGTACCTGGGCACTTGGAAGCCGATCTCGAATCTTCCTTTGCGGACATAATTTCCTGCAATGAGCTGCCGCTCCCCGTCTATATCCTGATAAATTACGGGCCTTCGATGCCGGACCTCGCCAGCCGGGGTGTTCAGGACGAGATCACCACTCTTTTGGATCTGCAGCTCGTCTGCCCCTTCGAACCTCAGGTGAATCGTTTCCGGGTTGGAACCCGGCCGGACTCGTAGATCGTACTCGACCTCGTTCTGGCTCCCGTAGTAGACGAGATCCACTCCTGGATAGAGATCTTCATAGGTAACAGAGGCGTAGCTCGGGACACTGCAATGCCAACCATCGGGGCTATTGCCCCGGAAGTAGTGCGTCTCGGTCGGCAGCAACTGCGAGGCTACCGGGCGAGCGGGCGCGGCTCCGACCCATTGCGTCTTCAGAAACACAGAGTCGACGGGGGGAGCTTCCGAATGGAGTGGGCCCTGCAAAATGTTCCTGAGCGTTCTAGGAGGGACCGGGTGCGTCAGCACCATGACGGACTCGGTTTCTTGCAGGAGCAGGGCGTATCCGCTTCCACGGGACACGAAATCGACCTCGGAGGCCGCTTGACCGATGTTCTTTTCGAAACGAATTGGGGTTTGCGCCATGGCTTCGGCCGCTTTGGCAAACGTGTCCGGATCGCTCGAGCCGCGGGACCGGTTCGACGGCAAACGGAGTGAAACGGAAGATCGTGAATCTTTGGAAACGATCGAATCCGCCGGATCCGGTTGTGAGATACGCGGGAGGGCGAGAGTGACCCAGAAGAGAAAGATCGCCGTGCCCATCATCGAAATGATTCCCACACCACGTTGGTAAGCCCGTTTGTTCATATTGATTCCTGAATGATTGAGCAGGCAAGAAGCCAGGAAAGAGCAAGCTGTACGACAGCCAGGTCCTGAGGAAGGAGCGCATAGTCGAACTCCCAAGTTCTATTTCGGCACGGGATCCGCTGGTGGTGAGAGGTATTTCAGGAAGGAGGATTGTGTGGTTTGACGTTGCTGGACCCGTGGGACTTTGCGGTAAACGCCATCATCGAGGTCTACGATGCAGAGTCCAAGATGATTCAGCAAGATGGAGACGATTCCTGCAAAAGCTCGTCAGTCTTTTCGAAATATCAGTTCCAATCCCAGGCGATTCATTCCTCGCGGTAGGATTTTGAGACTGATGAAGACAGGCTGCATGTAGTCTCGGACCCTGTGGATTCGATCGAGATCCAGTTCCTCGGAAACAACCGTGTACCGATAGTTCCCGGAACGATCCCGCTCGAGTTCGCACTCGCTTGCGTCCAAGAAATGGATCAGCCAAGTCAACCGGTCGAGGAGAGATGGAGACTCCGTCGGGGGCAAGGTGACTCGATTGACGCCCATCTTCGTGAGCCAGATCGATTGGTTGTCCGCGTCGAACAGGATCCGAGCGTCCTTTCGGCGCAGCTCTACCACCATGCCGAGCCTGTCGACGAGGCCGAGCCCCCGGTTGTAATGATCATCCCGGCACTGAACCAGGTCTCCGATCTGAAGCTTCAAGGCCATGTCGTCCCCTATTTTACTCCTACTTTGATTTGGGAGAACCCCCTGTGCTACAAGTAACTCCCAAACGGATCGTTGATAGCTGCATAACGGTGGCCTCATGGACCGATCTACGGCAGAGTCATGGATGCAGGAAGCTCTCGAGGAAGCTCGTAAGGCAGAGGCGGAAGGAGAGGTCCCGGTTGGAGCCCTTGTCCTGATGCATGGCAAGATCGTCGGACGAGGGCATAACCACTCCATTCATTCCTGTGATGCGACGGCACACGCGGAAATCCTCGCCCTCCGCCATGCCGGCCAAAGCCTGCGGAATTACAGGCTGCCCGGTTCGGTTCTCGTGGTCACAGTGGAGCCATGTGTCATGTGCGTCGGAGCCATGATCCAATCCCGGGTAGAGCAAGTGGTTTACGGCACAGCAGATCCCAAGGCGGGTGCGATCGAGTCACACTTCCATCTCAACCAGAACCCGCAACTCAACCACAAGATAGACGTGATGTCGGGCGTTCTGGCCCAAGAATGCAGCGTTCTGCTGAAAGATTTCTTTGAAGCACGCCGCTGAGGTGGATCGTTGCACGGACACGAGTGATGGCTTGGCCTCTCCCGTCAGGTATGTCATACTTTTGTTCGTCCAAGTATTTGTTGGCAATCACACCAATCCAATCGTTAGGATGACTCGTATGGGTACCAGAGGGGCACTTGTAGTTTTCTGTTCGTTGTGGTTCCTCGCTCCGGCGGCAACCGCTCAGACTCTCGGGGCGACGGTTCGGGGTTTTGTCGAGGGCTCCGGGCTACCCCGAAGCGGTGCCGAAATCACCTTGGTCAATGAGGAGACCAACGAGCGCCGGGTTTCATCGAGCAATTCGGACGGATCCTACACTCTCTCGGTTTTGGCGGCGGGCCCCTATCGCCTCGAAGCCCTTCTGGCAGGCTACAAGACTTACATTCGCCGGGACATCACGCTCAAGATCGGAGAAGAAACGCGACTGGATATTGCGCTGGAGCCAGGTGCTCCTTCCGAGGAAGTTTTGGTCACAGCAGTCCAGGGCTTGCTTGCACTGGACTCGGTCAGTGTGGGGGCCGTGATCGAGAATCCCCAGATCGTCGATCTTCCTCTGGACGGCCGGAACTTTCTGGAGTTGAGCCTTCTGGTCCCGGGAACGGCACCTTCGGCCCAAGGTTCCCCGGGCTCGATCCGCGGCGAGTTTACCGTCAACGTCAACGGGGCGCGCGAAGACGCCAACAACTTTGTTCTGGACGGCGTCTACAACGGTGATCCCAAGCTGAATACCGTATCGATCAGCCCTCCGGTAGACGCGATCCGGGAATTCGGAATCCTGGCCAGCACCTACGACGCGTCCTTTGGACGGAGCGGCGGTGCGCAGATCAGCGTCGCGATGAAGTCGGGTACGAATCAGTTCCACGGGACCGTATACGGGTTTTTTCGCAACGGAGCACTGGACGCGCGGAATTTCTTCGCTCCCTCCGGCCCCAAGCCAAAGTATCAACGGAGTCAATTCGGGTTCTCGCTGGGGGGACCGCTTCGAAGGGATCGAACTTTTTTTTTCGCGGACTACGAGGGGAGGCGGTTACGCGAAGGAATCACCCGGGAAGCCAACGTTCCCAGCATGGCGGAGCGCATGGGCGACTTCTCCGGCAGTCTGTTCCCCAAGCCCATTGATCCGTTCACGCGGCAGCCTTTTCCCGATGACGTTATTCCAGAATTCCGAATGAGTGATGTCGGTCGGGCGATCGTTGGACTCTATCCGTCGCCGAACAGCGGAACTCCAGGGCAGAACTTTGTTTCCTCCCCTGCCGTTTCCGATCGCGACGATCGCTTCGACATCCGACTGGATCACGCGCTGACCAAAAGCTCCAACCTGATCTTTCGTTACAGCTTCTCCGACCGCGACCTGTTCGAGCCGTTTTCGGGTCCGACGTTTGCCCGCATTCCCGGATACGGCACGGATATCCCCCGCCGGGCCCAGAACACCATGGTCGGAGAGAATCACGTTTTTTCTCCCACCTTGATCAACGAGTTTCGGTTTGCCTTCAACCGCGTGGCGTTTGGCGCCACGCACGAGAACCAAGGTAGGAGTCTGAACCAACTCGTGGGATTGCCCGAGCTTTCGTCCAACCCGCGGGATTTCGGGTTGAGCTTCATTACCGTGTCCGGCTACTCGCCCCTTGGAGACGAATTCAACAACCCCCAGCACAGCGTCACAAACGTCTACCAGCTGTTGGATAACGTGACCCATATCCGGGGAAGACACCTCATCAAGTTCGGCTTCGATTTTCGAGCACTTCAGCAAAACGCCTTTCGTGACGTGCAGTCACGCGGATTTCTCACGTTTTCCAATTTTGGCCAGATCACGGGAAATGCTCTGGCGGATTTGCTATTGGGATTTCCGTTTTTGACCGGGGGTGCCCGGCTCGACAATCATCAACATCTTCGGACGAAGAGTTGGAATTTCTATCTCCAGGACAGCTTCCGCTTGCACCGGGACTTTACCCTCCTGATGGGGATGCGGTACGAGTACAATTCGCCCCCTGTTGATCAATTCGACCGCGCCAACACCTATGGTGCGGAAAACGGATCCCTGGTCCAGGTGGGAACCAACGGAGTGCCGCGGAGTGCGTTCGAGCCGGACCGGAACAACTGGGCCCCGCGCTTTGGCATTGCCTGGGCTCCAGGAGGACAGAGGGGTACGGTCTTGCACGCGGGATACGGAATCTACTATGACCAGTCATCGCTGGCTCCTGGAGAAGGCCTGTACTTCAACAATCCGTTCTTCGATTTCAAGCTCTACTTCTCGCTGCCGGGGTTGCCTCTGACCGTGGACAATCCGTTTCCGGAGTCGTTCCCGTTTCCGCTGCCGATCTCCGCGCTCGGATTCCAGCGCGATTTGCGAACCGCGTACTTTCAACACTGGAATTTCAAACTTCAACAAGAGTTCGGTGCCGGCCGGATCCTGGAGTTCGGTTACGTTGGATCGAAGGGCACAAAAATCCGTTCGGCGAGAGATATCAATCAGCCGGCGGCGAGTCCCATCATTCCCAATTTCCGGCCGAACCCGCGCTTCGACGATGTCATTTACCTGGAGTCCAGGGGTGGATCGACCTACCATAGTTTTCAGACCCGATTTCAGCAGCGCTTTCACGCGGGACTTTCGTTGCTCGCCGCCTACACTTTTTCCAAGTCCCTGGACGACACTTCGACTTTCTTCCCGAGTTTCGGAGACGCCAACTTCCCCCAGAACAGCTTCAATGTGCGCGCTGAAAAAGGACGCTCCAACTTTGATGTGCGGCATCGTTTCTCTTTGAGTTATTCCTGGGAACTGCCCTTTGGGAAGGGAAGACGCTTCCTGGCCAATCGTGGCTGGGTTTCAGCGGCTTTCGGAAACTGGCAGATCAACGAGATCGTCACGCTTCAAACCGGAAGACCGTTCACGGTGGCGCTGCTCCCGGAAATCGACAACAGCAACACGGGACGGGCGAACCTCGGGTTCGGGGCCAACGACCGTCCGAATCGCCTGGCTTCCGGGGCCATCGGGGCGCGATCTGCCGAAAGATGGTTCGACACGGGGGCCTTTGGCTTCTCCGAGTTTGGTATGTTTGGGGACTCCGGTCGCAACATCCTGGATGGTCCGGGATTCACCAACATCAGCTTCTCGCTGCTCAAACAGGGTGCGATCTCCGAAGCGGTTCAGCTACAGTTTCGGGCTGAATTTTTCAATCTGTTCAACAACGCCAACTTCGGTCTTCCGGACATCTTTCTGGGCTCCCCGACCTTCGGCCGCGTTTCGTCTGCGGAAGCACCACGGCGAATACAGTTTGGGCTCAAGTTCTTGTTTTGAGCGGTTCCGAACTGAATCCTCTGGTTCCACCTAACCGGCGGCCGCCACACCAGCAGGATCCGGCGCGACCCTGACAAACGAATGAGATCGAACACCCCACCCGACCCCAGACTTCGCTTCGATCCGGAACAGCTTGGGGTCGTGGAGCCGGAGCGCTCGTTTTATCGGCGACAAACCGTGTCTGTGGCACGGGATCTGGTCGGAGCCTGGTTCGCTCGCCGGCACGGCCGAGCGTGGTACGGAGTCAGGGTGGTGGAGACGGAAGCGTATCTGGGCAAGAAAGATCCGGCTGCGCACACCTATCTCGGCAGACGCACTCCTCGTGTAGAGCCTATGTATAAGGACGGAGGGCACCTGTATGTCTACTTCGTTTACGGGATGCACCATTGTGCCAATGTGGTGACACGCAAGGAAGGGGTGGCCGAAGCCGTGCTGCTGCGTGCCGCTGAGGGACCCGACGGAACCCCCCCTCGACTACTCGCCGGCCCGGGACGATTTTGCAAGGCCCTGGGACTGACCAGGGATTTCACCGGTGCAGATCTGATTGGAGCGAGCGAGCTACATTTGTTTCGCCGCCCGAGACGAAGGGTCGAGATATGCGTCGCGCCACGAGTTGGAATCGACTATGCGGGCGAGGCCAAAACGTGGCCCCTCCGCTTCTTCGATTGCCGCTCACCCTCGGTAAGCCGTCGTTAGGACCCCCTAGGGTTTTCCGATGCAATAAAGATGATTCGCCGTTCTGAGAAAGATCTGTCCGTCGGAAATGGCCAGCGAGGATAGTGTGTATTCGTCCAGGTTGTTCTCGCTCAGGACCTTGAAGGCGGGACCGGCTTCGATCACGGTCGTCACCCCGTCCTCGCTGGTGACATAAACCCTGCCGTCAGCCAGCAGCGGTGAGGCACTGTAGGTGCCTGGCTGGACTCGCTGGTTTCCCCAGAGTTGTTTGCCCGTTTTTGCGTCGAGACAAAACATGATCCCCTTGTCTCTCAGAATGTAGATGTACTTTCCGTCCGTCACCGGAGTGGGAACATCGGGCCCGTTGCTCGTCGACCACACCTTGTGCGTTTTTGTGATGTCTCCCCGGCCACCGACTCGCAGGGCCAGCATGGGGCGAACCCTGGAGCAGGCGTAGATCATCCCGTCCATCACGGTGGGGGAGGCAATCGTGCGATAGAAGCCGTCCCTATTCGGGTTGAGTCCGCCGGCCCTCCAGAGCTCCTTTCCCGTGTCGGGATCATGGCCCGTGACGTAGTCTCCACCGCTGATGACGATCTCAATTTTGCCATCGTACCGGAGTAGGGCCGGCGTGGTATAAGCGTCGGGTGACTCCTTCAGGGCATCGGTGGGGCGCTCGACCTTCCACCGGGTATGGCCCAACTTCGCCTGGATCTTGACGATGTAGGAAGGATCGTCGGTTTTCATTCCGTGAAGGACCTGCAGGTACAGGGCACCCTCGTGCAGGAGCGGACTCGACGCGTATCCCCAGTTCAGCCCGAACGACCCGTACTCCTTTTGAATATCCCGGCCCCAGACTTGGTTGCCGTCAAAGTCGTAGGCCTTCAAAATGCCGGTTCCGGTCAGGACCCAGACGTGCTCTCCGTCCGTGACCGGAGACGGAGAGGACATGTTCTGCTTCTGCATCCGTTTGTTGCCGCTTCCAAGGTGTTGCTTCCATAGCACCTTTCCTTCTGCCCGGTCGACACACCAAAGATACAGCTCCGTTCCCTCAGCGAGATTCAAGAAGATGCGGTCATTCCAAACGATGGGTGTTGCCCCGGTTCTGTCGGGCATCGGGATCTTCCAGAGGATATTCTCCGAAGGACTCCATTGCAGCGGGAGGTTCTTTTCATCGCTTATCCCGTTGTTGTTGGGGCCCCGCCAGTAGGGCCAGTTGGCGGCCCAGAGGGCCGGCCCCAATCCCATGAACAACGACAGCGTCACGACCGTGAGTCTCGGAACCATGAACCCCTCCTCTTTGACTGCATCCAATGTTATGGTGGCTCGGAGCCCGGGCCATGGCCGGGCCGCAGACAAAATATGAAACGCGACTCGTGCTCCGAGTCCTATTCATCTTAAAGGGCGGTAGTATTTCTGTAAACCCTTGGTCCCTCCTGAACGAATCAAAGGGGGTTGCGCCCAACCGCCTGCATTGTGGGACGCTCCACCGGACCAATAGAGCAAAGGTAAACCGATGAGGAGAATCTGGTGAAGAGAATCTGGGTTGCTGTCCTCTTTTGGGCCCTTTCTCTCGAGGGGGCGCTGTGTCAGAACTGGAGCCAATTCAGGGGTCCTGCAAGTCATGGCGTCTCGGGCGAGACGGGTCTCCCGCTGCACTGGAGCCCGGAAGAGAACATCTTTTGGAAGGCAGCCCTTCCGGGGCCGGGGCATTCCTCTCCGGTCATCTGGGAGGATCGGATCTTTTTGACCACGTTCGCGCCGACGGCGACGTCCCGCCTGATTTCCCTGGTGAGCTCGTCGCAATACGGAAGACTGCTCGTTCTATCTCTGGAGCGGCAAACGGGCAGGATTGTCTGGCAGCGGGAAGTCGAGGCCGGGGAGGTCGAGAAGGTCCACCGTACCAATAGTCCGGCCAGCCCCACACCGGTCACGGATGGTACGAACCTGTACGTCTACTTTGGCTCGTTTGGTTTGGTTTGCTTCGATTTCCAGGGTAACAAGAAGTGGGAGCATCCCCTCGGCCCGTTTCCCAATGCCTGGGGCAGCGCCAGCTCGCCGATTCTGTATCGGGATATGCTGTTGCTCAACTGTGACACCGACGGCAGTGATTTCCTTCTTGCTCTGGATAAGAAGACCGGGAAGGAAATCTGGCGGACTTCCAGAGACGGCGCAAATCGGGCTTGGCCCACTCCTTACATCTGGCACACGGAAAACGGGATCGAGGTTGTGGTGAGCGGAAGCCACCAGGCCCGGTCTTACGACCCCCGCGACGGATCCGAGTTGTGGTGGGTTGACGGGCTGACGCGCTGGGTGACGCCGACGCCCGTATCTGGTCACGGACTCCTGTACCTCATGGCCGGTGGCCCCGGAGATGATATAGGCCTGGCCGTTCGCCCCGGTGGAAGGGGCAACATCACCGACACCCATGTCGCGTGGCGCTTCCGGAAGGGAATTCCATACAATCCCTCGCCGGTGCTGGTGGGAGCGTACCTCTACACGGTCAAGAAAGGCGGAACATTCACCTGCCTGGACGCGAGATCCGGCAAACTTGTCTATCAAAAGCGCCTTCCAGCGCCTGGAGACTATTTCGCGAGTCCTCTTGCTTCCGAGGGCAAGATCTATACACTAAGCGAAGATGGGGAAACCTGTATCGTAGAGGAAGGGCCGGAGTTCAAGATCATTGGCACCGGCAGTGTCGGTGAACGGTGCATGGGGAGTCCGGCGGCTTCTCACGCCCAACTCTTCATTCGGTCCGACGAGAGCCTGTTCTGTATTGGCGGACCGCGACCCTGACTCGATGAGGCCTTTCCCCGCTGTGCCGCGCAGAGATCCATGAGTCTAAAAGTGAGTTTGTTCTTGTGCCGGGCTCTCCTCGGGCTCGCCATACTGGGAACTTGCCATGGGCGGAGCGGTCCCTCCGCGTTCAATGACGCGATCTCGGCCGGGGATCAGTGCTACATCAAGTTCGACAATCAGCAAGCATTGCGGTACTACCATGAGGCGGCCGAGATTCAACCCGCTCGTTTCGATGTTCTCTGGCGATTAGCCCGCGCGCACTCCGATCTTGGCTCGGACTCCAAGGGCGAAATCCAGATGCAACATTACCAACTGGCCGAGAAGTTTGGCCGGCAGTGCGCTGAGAAGTTCCCGGACCGAGTGGAAGGGCACTTCTTTCTCGCTGTGGCCTTGGGCCGGGTGGCGCTCGAGTCGGGATCACGGAAGAAGGTCGA
>CBDFLD010000018.1:0-403496 GCA_965249005.1 Acidobacteriota bacterium | reverse complement strand
GTACCCACTGGAGTTGACTTTGCGTTTTCTGATCCAGATAATCCCATGGTCGTGCACCGCTGATGCTCCGGTTCCGCAAACGTAAGGGGGATCTATGAAAATGCACAGAAAACATGGTTTGTGGACACTTTGCGTTTTGCTGGTGGCGACCGCGGTGGTCGGAACGGATGAGCCAGAGACAACCTCGATTGACGCAATGACCACCGCCGCGCGGCATTTTTTGGTCTCCCTCTCACCGGATCAGCGTGCCCAGACCCAGTACTCGTTTGAAGCCGACGAGCGCTTCGACTGGCACTTCATACCCAAGACACAGCGCAAAGGCTTATCGCTGAAAGAGATGCGGCCGGAACAGGCGCAGTTGGCGCATGTCCTATTGATTGCCGGACTCAGTGTGACTGGCTATTCCAAAACGCTGATGATCATGAGCCTGGAAGACTTGGCGCGTCAACTCGACCAACAAAGCGGCAATGCCAGGATGCTGAGCCTGCGTGACCCGGAGCTTTATTATTTCACGATATTCGGTGAGCCTGCAGAAGAAGGAACGTGGGGATGGAGCGTCGAGGGCCACCACGTTTCCCTGAACTTTACCGTGGCGGAAGGCAAGCTGAGCGCCGCGACTCCGGCTTTCTTCGGCGCGCGTCCCCATAACGTTGGATCCGGTCCGCGAATGGGACTCCGTGTGCTCGGGAAGGAGGAGGACCTGGCGCGGGAGTTGCTGGGTTCTTTGACGCCGCTGCAGCGAAAACAGGCAGTTTTGAGCAATCAAGCCCCGCGCGACATTTTCACAGGCGCGAAACGCAAGGTTGAGTTTGAAGCGCCCGCGAAGGGACTTTCCGCTGCATCGATGGATGATCGACAAAAGCGGAAGCTGCAGAAACTGATCCTCGAGTACATTCAAAATCTCCCGGCCGACCTCGCGAAACGGAGAAAGGCGAGCGTGGTGGCTTCAGATCCGGACGCCATCCACTTCGCCTGGATGGGGGAGACCGAAAAAGGTATCGGCCGCCCTCACTACTACCGCGTGCAGGCGACAAACTTTCTGATCGAATACGACAACATCCAAAATAACGCAAACCACAGCCATACGGTTTGGCGGGACTATGACGGAGATTTCGGACTCGATCTCCTGGCGGAGCATCACAACGGCCAGGCGCATTAGAGCGTTCAGCTTTCAGCGCTGACTGGCGCAACGCGCCAGTCGCTTGGGAACGTAACTGCGCAGCGCACCGTGAAAAACCGTGGTTTTTGACGATTTGCTAAGTTACACGCATAGCAGCAGATCCGCGAGCAGTTACTCAAGAGCTTTCAGCTAGCAGCGTATATAAAAAAGTTAGAGAGGTGCTCGCGCACCCACCGTGTTCTTACGTGCATTCACTTGCGTCCGGATCGCATCGCAACGTTGATAGGGGCACTGAGATAAGCTTGGAAATCGGCTGAAAGCTGAGAGCTCGTAGCCTGTGATAGTATTGATGACGTTGCAGAGCGGCCGCATAGGGATGCAGCTCCAGGCAAGAATATGACGGACCACGAGAGAGAATCCAAGCAGACTCCGTCGGGGGGAGAAGAAGAGACGATCCGGCTCGATGGCTCGGACAAACCTGCATCCGGGGCGACGATCGCTGCACAACTTCAGCCGAACCAGATCCTGGCGGACCGATTTCGGATCGTACGCTTTATCGCACACGGGGGGATGGGCAGCGTCTACGAGGCCGATGACCTCGAGCTTCAGGAGAGGGTGGCTCTCAAGACCGTCCGTCCGGATATCGCGGCCGACGGGAAAAGCATCGAACGCTTCAAGCGCGAGATTCGCCTAGCCCGGAAGGTCACGCATCCAAACGTCTGCCGCATCTATGACGTGTTCAACCATCAGGGGGAGTCGGCGCAAGCAGATATGCCCGCAGCGGTAACCTTCCTGGCAATGGAGCTTCTCCGTGGAGAAACAGTCCAGGATCGATTGAGACGCGTGGGAAGACTGACGACCGACGAAGCCTATCCTATACTGGCGCAGATGGTCGACGCACTGTCTGCGGCCCACGACGCCGGAATCATCCACCGAGATTTCAAAAGCGCCAACGTGATGCTCGTCCCTTCCAGCCACAATGAAGCCGAGCTGCGGACGGTCGTGACCGATTTCGGCCTGGCCAGTCACCTTTCGGCAGAAACGGCCGCAACGCGGTTTACGGGCACGGGCTCGATCGTGGGAACCCCGGACTACATGTCGCCCGAACAGGTCGAGGACGGCGAGATTACCGCCGCCACCGACATCTATGCCTTGGGAATCGTCATTTATGAAATGCTGACGGGCGCCTTTCCTTTCGTGGGAAACACAGCGCTGTCCGGGCTGATCAAACGACTGAAAGATGCTCCGGAGTCGCCCAGAACCCATCTGCCGGATCTGGATCCAAAGTGGGAGGCGGTGATTCTTCGATGTCTCGAGCGCGAGCCGGAAAGGCGCTTTGCGCGGGCCGCCGATGTCATGACCTTTCTCGACGGCGGCGCGGCAGGTGCCAAACTGCACCAGACTCGACCCATCTGGAAAAGACCTCCGCTAATGGCTGCCGCGGCGGTTGTTCTGTTTCTCCTGGCCCTGCTCGGTTATCAGTTTTCCAGTTACCAGTTGCGGCCTAACGAAACGGGGCTGGATCCTCCCAGGCCGCCCCCGCCGGTCGTGATTTCTTCTCGCCCGTCGGTAGCGATCCTGGGTTTCAAGAATCTCTCCGGCAAAGATGAGGTCGGCTGGCTCTCGACAGCTCTTTCGGAGATGCTCTCTTCGGAGCTCGCAGCGGGGGAGGAACTGCTGATTATTCCGGGCGAAAATGTTGAACGGATGAAGATCAATCTTGCGCTGCGAGATAGCGACACCCTGGCGAGTGACACCCTGGGGCAAATTCGGGACACGCTCGGGGCCACATTTGTGGTTCAGGGCTCTTACCTGGCCCTCGGAACAGAAGCTCCGATCCAAATCATCTTGAGTCTCCAAGAAACGAAGGAAGGGGAGACGCTAGACCGGATTTCCGAAAAAACCCAGCAGGCAAAACTCACGGAGTTCGTCTCGCAGATCGGGGACAGGCTCAGGGAAAAGCTCGGCATCGACCTGTCTCCCGACGAAGAGGAGCAGGTGGTGGCCGCGCGGCCCAAGACACCACAGGCGGCGCGCTTCTATTCCCAGGGTCTGCAAAAACTCAGAGTCTACGACGCGCTATCCGCCGAGGGTCTCCTGTCCCGCGCCGTGAAGGCGAACCCAAGGAATCCGCTCTTTCATTCAGCACTGTCAGTGGCTTGGTCGCGGCTCGGAGAAGACGCCAAGGCCACCGAGGAAGCGAAGAAGGCCTTCGAGCTCTCCGCCAAGCTTCCGCGAGGCGAAAGGCTGTCGGTCGAAGCACGCTATCGCGAAACGACTTCGGAATGGGACAAGGCAATCCAGTTGTACACGACGCTCGTATCGGACTATCCCGACCAACTCGACTACGGGCTGCGGATGGCAGAGGCACAGATCTCTTTCGGCAAGGCAGACAAGGCGCGGATTACCGCCGCACAATTGCGACGCCTTCCGCGGTCCTTGTCGGAAGATCCGCGGATCGATCTCGTCGATGCCCAGGCTGCGGAGGCTCTTTCGGACTGGCCGACCCAGAAGGGACTGGCTTCGACCGCAGCGGACAAAGCAGGGGTCCATGGGTCGCGCCTCGTCGTCGCTCGCGCCCAGCTGCTGGAAGGAACAGCACACCGGAAGCTGGGCGACTTTGAATCCGCGCGCCGATCGTTCGAGGAGGCGAAAACGATTTATCAGGACGCCGGCGACGTCGCCAACATGGCCTTTGCCATGAATGCCATCGCGCAGTTGCTGACCGAGAGTGGTTCCTACGCCGACGCCAAGACCATGCACGAAAAGGCTTTACAGGCCCAGGAAGAGGCAGGGGACCAGGCAGGACTGGCCACGACGGTTGACAGTTTGGCGAAGATCCTTTCGGAGCAGGGAGACATGGACTCGGTCCGCAAACTCTACGAGGAGAAGATCGCGGCCCGCTCCATGGCAAGGGGGAAAGGCGCGCGCCTGGCCAAGCCGATGAACAACATGGCGCTCGCCTTCAAACAGAAGGGCGAGCTCGACAAGGCGGCGCGTCTCTATGAGCGAGGACTGGACTTTTACCGAAAAAGCAGGAATCTGATGGGCACCGCCCAGGCTCTGATGAACCTGTCCCAAATCGTCCGACTACAGGGCAAACTGTCCGAGGCACGCGTCCATGCAGAAGAAGCCCTCAAAATCTGGAACCTCCTCGATCAAAAGAGACCTTCCTCGCTGTGCCGGCTGGGCCTGGCAGCTCTGGCAAACGACGAAAAGCGATTTCAAGACGCACAAGCCATTCTGAACAAGCTCGTGCCCGTCTTTCGATCCACGAAGCGCTTCAACGAGCACGCAACTGCCCTGAATCTCGTCGCTCGGTCCGCGTTGGGAAAAGGCGATACGAACGAGGCCAGCCAGGCAATCGATCGAGCCTTCAAGATCAAATGGCGGAGGGGCAACCATGAGCTGCGGCTCACCCTCAGCATCACGCGGGCACGCATGCTGGCGACCAAGGGACGCTCGACGCAGGCAATGCGTTCCCTCGAGGCAATCCTTCAGGATGCGCGAAAGTCGAATCTGCTGGTCCAGGAGTTTGATTCCCGGCTGGCTCTGGGGGAAACCGAGCTTCGCAGCGGAAAAGTCTCCGCCGGAACGGCCCGGCTCGAGAAGCTCGAGCAGGAGACAGCTCTCAAGGGTTTCGGTCTTTTCGCCCAGAAGGCCTCGCAGCTGCGCTAGCAGATCCCCGAGAAAACCAACCCCGATGAGAAAATTTAGCAGACCAACCCACATAGGCGCCGACCGAAAGGAAAGCAAGAAACCATTCTCGACCCTGAGTTTGAAACGCGTGTGGCAGGAGCTGGTGTGGCCGAGAAGAGGCTTACTCGGCCTGGGGCTCACCTTGATCATGGTCAATCGCTTGGCCGGGCTGGTCCTTCCCGGGGCCTCGAAGTTCCTCATCGATGATGTCGTCGCGAAAGAAGACCTTCAGCTCCTGGTACCCTTGGTTTCCCTTGTCGGGATCGCGGTTGTATTGCAGGCAGTCTCCAGCTTCACATTGACCCAGCTGTTGAGCAAGACCGCCCAGCGGGTGATCGCGGAACTGCGCATCAAAGTACAAGCCCACATCGGCCGGTTGCCGGTTCGCTACTACGATGCCAACAAAGCAGGAGCTCTGGTATCACGGATCATGTCCGACGTCTCGGGCGTCCGCAACCTGGTTGGAACCGGACTCGTCGAGTTGATCGGTGGAATCCTGACGGCTGTTGTGGCCTTTGGCTTGCTGCTACGGATCAACGCGACTCTCACACTTGTGAGTGTCGGTTTTCTCGCAATCTTCGGATTGGTTGCGACGAGAGCGTTCTCTTTCATTCGTCCGATCTACCGGGAACGGGGAAAGATCCATGCGGAGGTCTCGGGGAGGCTCACGGAATCGCTGAACGGCGTCCGCGTGATCAAGGGCTTCCACGCCGAGGCCCGGGAATCCGAAGTGTTTGCCCGAGGGGCCTGGAGGCTGTTCGAGAACATCAAGAAGACCCTGACTGCGACTTCTTTGCTCGGCATGGGCGGAACATTGTTCACGGGAGTCGTCAGCATCTCGGTCATGGTGGTCGGCGCCCGAATGATGGTTCAAGGACAGATGAGTCTGGGAGACTTCGTGGCGTACAGTCTTTACCTTGGTCTTATGATTGCACCCGTCATGCAGGTTGTCCGCATCGGGAGTCAGCTAACGGAGGCATTCGCTGGCCTGGACCGAGCCTACGAGGTCCTGGAAGAAGTACCCGAGGACGTAGACCCGGACAGGACAGTCACGATTGGAAGAATAGAGGGCCGGTTGGTATTTCAAAAAGTGGCCTTCGGATACGAGCGAGACAAGCCCGTGCTGCGCGGGATCTCGCTGGAGGCGGCGCCCGGAACCGTAACGGCCCTGGTCGGGTCCTCCGGGTCCGGAAAGAGCACCTTGATAGGCCTCGTCGCGGCCTTCGCGAAACCAACGGAAGGAACGATTCTCGTGGATGGCATCGATCTTTCCCAAGTGAAGCTACAATCGTACAGAAGTCAGCTGGGGGTCGTTCTGCAAGACAACTTCCTGTTAGACGGAACCATCAGGGAGAACATTCAATTTGGTTGGCCCCATGCCCGCCCGGAACAAGTAGAGGCCGCTGCCCGAATAGCTAGGGTTGACGAGTTTGCTCTCAACATGACGGACAAATACGAAACGGTCATCGGGGAAAGGGGGGTGAAACTCTCGGGAGGACAGCGCCAACGAGTTGCGATAGCCCGCGCGGTTCTGGCGAATCCAAGGATATTGATTCTGGACGAGGCGACCTCGAGTCTGGATAGCGAGAGTGAGGCGTTGATTCAGAAGGGGTTGTCAGCGCTGATGGAAGGGAGAACAACGTTCGTCATCGCCCACCGTTTGAGCACGATTCGGGGTGCAACCCAGATTCTCGTAATGGAGGACGGACTTCTTGTAGAGCGTGGAACCCACCCGCAATTGATGTCCCGGCAAGGACGATATTATGATCTCTACACACGCCAGCTAGGGGTTGAGGCAAATCGTTTTATCAACCCCGGTGAGGCAGACCCCATTCCCCCGCCGGAAGATCCGGCAATCGAAGGAAAACCCTTCGATCCGGATCAGGACCCCCTCGGAATAATCCAAAGCGAGGTAGACGCTCCCGAGTAACCTATTCTTGACTTCTCGGGACCCGTGACCTAAAAAGGCAAGGGATGACTGGAACCCTTACTATAGGAGTAAGCCACCATGTGGAAGAAATCTGAAGAAGAATCTCAGGACCAGCCGGCGTTTTCACCCCCTGCGGCCACTACGCAGCCGTCCGCGCCACGATCGGAAGCCAGGCGGGATAGCGGCGCCTCGGGGGCCCCGGCCCTGATCGGTCCCTCGATTCTCGTTCGGGGCGACGTGTCGGGAGAAGAGGACCTTACCATTGAGGGCTCAGTCGAGGGAAAGATCGAGCTCTTCAAGAACAACGTCCTTGTTGGAAAGAACGGACGCGTGAAGGCAGATATCTTCGGAAAAGTCATTTGCGTCGAAGGAGAGGTCGATGGCAATCTGCACGCCTCGGAACAATTGATTCTCCGCAAGTCCAGCAACACACGTGGCAACATCATTGCGGCAAGGGTTAGCTTGGAAGATGGCGCGAACTTCAAAGGTAGCATTGACATGACCGACAAGAAAGAATCGGTTTCCGGCAGCGTGAAGACCGGGGCAGGATCGTCATCATCTTCACCGTCACCGCAGACGAAGTCCGACAAGAACACGGTGGCTGCTGCAGTCAAGACCAACGATCCCTATCAAAGCTCGAGATGACAAGAAACGCGGCCCAGCCCGCTCGCGCCGGGCCGACCACTCACAAGTCCCTAGGACTGGAGGCCCTGCTAAAACAGGTCCAACCCGATCGAAGCTACGCGGTGTTGGATCTGGGGCGGGCTCTCAGTCATAACGTAGAATTCTGGTCGCGGTACATCTGCAAGATCCACTTCGTCGATTTCTACGGCAGCCTCGTCACATCCAAGGAGTACCCGCCTCCGGAGGGTGTTTCTTTCGGATCCGTCTTGCAGTCGGTGATGCCCTTCGATCCCAGTGACCGCTTTGACATCGTTCTGACCTGGGACTTATTCAACTATCTCGCGCCTGCGGAAATCGAGTCTATGGTGCTTTACCTATCCAGCTTTTGCCAACCAGGGGCGCTGCTGCTGACGCTGATTTCCTCGCAACCCGAGATGCCGTCGGCACCCATGAGCTTTCGGATCGTCGAACAAGATCAGATGATCTATGAGATGCAATCCTCGGAATCCCGACCGTGCCCTCGATTTCAAGCGAGGAATATCAGCAAGGCATTGATCGGTTTCCGAGTCTCCGGATCGTTTCTGCTCAGACACGGGATCCAGGAGCATTTGTTCGCATACGAACCCGGGGGCGAATAGCACTCAGTGCTCCGGTCCGTAAATACGGTGATGTTTGCGCGTGAGGCTTGTAAGGCGAGGTCGCGAAGAGACGAGGAGGCGATGTGGTGACATCGTCGACGAGGAACGACAAAGAGATCGCCCACAACCCTCATGCGCCCGAAGGGTTGCAGGCGGCAGAAGGTAGTCTTGGTGGCCTTGATATCAATCAACGAGTCGTGCTTCTCGGGTGATTGAGTACTTTGTGCCGCCCTGCAACAAACGTCATCGTATTTACGGATCGGGGCACTAATTCAATTCAGCGGCGGCATTGCGGAGCACGACGCGACCGTCTTCGGTCGCCGCCTGAATCACAACTCGTTCCCCAGCCTCATTCCACATCCGCACATGGATCTCGTTTCCCGGAAACACCACATCTGAAAATCGACCTTCAAGGGCGCGCATACGCGATGGATCGTTGTCGCAGCATGCGCCCAGTACCGCTCGCCCCACGTATCCGTAAGTGCACAGGCCATGAAGGATCGGCTTGTGAAAGCCCGACTGCTCGGCGAATTCGGGATCGATGTGCAGTGGATTCTTGTCTCCGCAGAGTCGGTAGAGCATGGCCTGATTCTCGTTCGTCTTCATCACGACCACCTGATCCGGCTCTCTTTCCGGAGGCTCGTTTTTCCGGCCCGTCTTGCCTCGGTCGCCTCCGAACCCCCCTTCGCCGCGAATAAAGATGGACGTTGTATTCTTGAACAGGCGCGTCCCAGAAGTATCCGAGGCCTCGAGCTCGACGACGGCCAAGGCTCCGCTTCCCTTGTCATAGATGCCCTGGATGGACAAACGAGCCTCTAAATCCGCACGGGGAGGTAGAGCATGGAAGAGCTCGATCCGATTTTCCCCGTGCAGCACCTTGCGGCCATCCGCATTCATGAGCTCCAGGGGATCGAAGGTACATCCTCGAGTGGCAACCACAGCAAAAGTGGGGAGCACTTTCAGGTTCTTTTCGTAGAGGAACTGTAGCTCCTCCGGATCGGTTCCCACGGCCAAGGCATACAGAATGGCGTCGTCCGCGTCGTAGCTGCAGCGTTCCGGTCCAAAGACCGTCCCTACCGTGTCCAGGTTCAATGTCATAGATCCTCCCGCAAAATGGTCCTTTCGGACCTTTCGAGCCAGATTTTGAAAGACTTGACGTCGAATTATGGGGGGGAGATGTTACAATTGCAATGTATCGATCATTGTCGGTCACCCAATCTTGGCTTCATTTTTCTAACATCTGGAAGCGGAGGAGGAAGGAGTTTCGTGCCTCAGACAAAACGGAAGAAACGATCGGCGCTCGCCGGCGCAGACGAATCGAATGCGACGGAAGTCAATATTTCCAACATCCGGCTTTCCCTGAGAGGGTGGTATCTGCGTACCCTCAATGTCGAGACTTCTGGCGAGTTTGGCAAGCTTCAGCGGACGATCGAATTTCTGATGACGCAGGCCGAAGAGCAACTTGGTATGGTCCTCTGGGATCGGGCCACCGAGTTGGCGTTGGAAGAGGCTCTTCTGTACGCCGCCCTCCGGTGGGGACCGAAGTTCAAGCGCGAAGTGCAAGTCGAGATTCGCATCACGGACACGCACCTCAAGTTCTCGGTGACCGTGCCCCGGGAGGCGGTCGGGGCCGTGAAAAAAGCTGCGATTTCTCCGTTTGTCACGGAGGCACGACCGCCGGCAGAACGAAGTCTATATGTGGTGGAACGGTTGATGGATCGCCTGCAGATTTCTCCCAACGGACGGCAGCTTGTCTTCAAACGTCTTTTGCGTCCCTTGCCCAGGCATTTGAGCTCCCGACGACAGCTCCAATGATCGGGCTCTGCGCTATTCGGGAACTGACTTTCGGGGTAACGACTCGGCAATCGGGACGGCTTGAAAGCCAGGTCTGTCACTACATGCTTCGTCTCTCCCGTCGCCAGCAACTCCGATAGGTTCCGATTTCGAACTTCGTAGACAAAACGAAGAACCTTGTCGCTTGCAGAGGCGATTGCGGTGCGAACAACGAGATCGTCCTCGAAGCGCGCCGGGCCTCTGTATCGACAGCTTGCCTCTGCGACCATGAGATAATGACCGTCTAGCTGCTCCATGTCCCGATAACTGAACCCCTTTGCCCTACACCAGGCAACCCGGCCCACCTCGTACCAAACCAGATAGTTGGCGTAGTACACGACCCCCATCCGGTCGGTCTCCGCATAGCGAACGTTGATGGGAGCATCCACATATTCGAGCTTCTTGACGATGCGGGCCATACTCTCTCCAGCCCCGCCTTCTGGAAAAGCTGGGGTTCGAGCGGCACGATACCCGGCCGCAGTGGCGTCCTGAAAGCGGAAAGTTACATTGGATCAGAGGACAACGCAAGATTCTTGGCCCAGGCCTTGCGCCAGACCGACAGCTCGGGAAAAGAAGGATCGACAGCTTCGAGCTCGTCCAGTAAATCGAGTGCCTGTTGCGCCTCGCCCCCTCTTGCGGAAAGGACCGCACAGGTGAAAAGGAGCTGCGGATTGGAAGATTGTTGATTCGGGTGCGACCGAATCGCGTCCCGGGCTTCTACGAATCTCCCCACGGAGCTGGCGGCTCGAACCAATGCCGAGATCGTATCGCTTCCCGGGTTGGAATTTTTCTGCGTGGCTTCGATCAAAACATCCGTGGCTTCCATTTCCCGGCCATCGTACGCCAGCGCCAGACCCAATCCGGAAAGTGCCGCGACTTCTGCAGGAGCTATCCGAAGTGCCGCCCGGTACTCTCTTTGGGCCAAATCCCATTCCCCTCGGACAAATGCCACCGAGCCCAGTCCCAGGTGTGCGCCGGCTTCCGGGGGGTCGGTCCGAACCCATTCAGAAAACAGATCCTCTGCTTCCCCGAGTCTGCCTCGAGATAGAAGAATGCGTCCGCGTCCGAGCCGTGCGTCTGGCTTCCGGTTTGCTGCCGGCGACGCGCATATCCCCAGGAGTGAACGTGCTTGCCGGCTCAGTTCCTCGTCTACGGCTTCCTCCGCTGCGTTCGTTCCCCGCGATTCATCGCGGCTTGTTTGTCCGCCCGGCTCATCCCCGCTTGCCTGCTGAAACAGAATGGTCTCCATCAGGACGACTCGATGATCGTAGGTGTGGTGCGCGAGCACCTCCGCCTGACCGGCCTTCGACAGGGCTTCACGCTCACCGGGATTCGCGAGCCAACGGTCGGCCAGCTCCAAGATTTCTGAGTCCTCACGATAGATCGCGAGATGTTTCCCATCCTTGAAGAAGTGTTCCAACCCGCTGCCAGGCGCCGGGTCCGTCAGCAGCAGAGCTCCACATGCCATTGCCTCAAAAACCCTCATGTTGAGATCATTGTTCAGGGCGTTGTTGAACACGATCTTGGAGCTCGAAAACACCTGCGCCATGTCCTGTAGAAAACACCGTTCGATATGGGTGGTATGGGTTGTTCGCAGACGCTCGAGGAGAGCGACGCGCCTCTCCTGATTGAGACTGCCGACAAAACCTACGGAGTGAACCCGCTCGATCTGCTGATCCTGGTGAATTTCAGGATCGGCTGCCAAGGGCAGCCAGTAAGCATTCAATCCGGAATCGAGGAACCTTTGCAGGTACGCCCGCTGCGCCAAGAAAACATAGTCGAAAGGCCGGGCCCATTCGAGGTGGGCCTCCACTCGGTGATCACTTCCCTTGTCGATATGGGTGTCAGTCAAGTAACACGCCTTCGGGCACGCTAGATCGGCCAATCCTTCGACTGGATACTGGACCCCGGACTCGATCCACAAAAAAAGGTCCGGCCTCCAGTCCGGAGCCTGCCGACGAAGGGCGTCGGAAACGTTGGGGGATCCGTACCCCAGATCCGTGAGTCGCCTTTGGTCTGCAACCGCCTCCAGGTTCCAGAGCTGGATGACCCGATCATCGATCGTGGGCCCCCAAGTCAGGACCTCGTGGCGCTTTCGTAGTGCTCGTTCCAGGTAGACCCCTGTGGTCACCGGGTTGGCGCAATAGGAAAGAAGTATTCTCTTGGGCTTGGCGTGCGGCAAGGGGTCTCTGACCTTCCAGAGGTTGCACCGTTGCGTCAGGCGAGCTGCAGCGACAGGTCGGTTCGAAGAGGGCGCCCCTGGGCCACCCTGATTGCGCAGTGCCTCGGCCTCGAGCAGCCGGCCAAGCCGGCGCATCATCCGAATCTGGCCTTCCGTATCAGCCGGCTGGCCGGGCTCGAGCTCCGCGGCCTCGCGCCAGCACTCCAGCGCCCCGTGGGGATCCCCATTCTCCTCCCATCGGCGTGCAGCGCGGCGGCAGCCTCGAGCCGTGTCGGCTCGGTGAGACCGGTGGTAGTCAAACGACCGCTCCCCCCCCTCCGCGTTTCTGGAGCACGGCGACAAAACTCCAATAATGGAAACAGGGACCCTCATGCAGGATATCGAAATCGCCAAAGTAACGGATGAGCCTGCGGAAGCTATCGGGCGTGAAGGCGTGTCGACGACTCGTATCGTGGTGCATCGTATCAATATGGGAATCGTCCGGAAGAACAAAGGCCAGCACGCCGCCCTTTTTTAGAACCCGCCGCCATTCCTCGAGAGCGCGCAGCGGATCCTGGTAGTCTCCCAGATGATGCCGGCTGACAACATAGTCCAATTCTTCGTCTCCGAACATCTCGAGGGTGTACCCAGAAACAGTGATATCGGGCTGACTGACATGGATGGTGCTCGCCCTGCGCGCACCTTGGTACTCACGACCCTCGAAGCCGACCTCGATGGATATTGCGCCTGGATGGATTCTGCTCCCGCCCGAGCCGATATCCACCCCCCTTCCCACGCAGATACAGGCCAGTGCCGCCACTTCAGGGTTTTTCTCAGGATCCTCGAGGAGGCTTCCGTCCCAAGTTTCGGGGTCCATCCCCCGGGCCTGCTCGAGGGAAGAGTTCAACCAGGCAGCCCGCCAGAACGATTGTGCCGCTTCGGGGTCCCGCCCGAGTAGCCGGTATGTTTCTCCCAGGAGATTGAAAATCCCCGCTCGCTGCGGGCTTTGATTACGCTCTTGCTCGAGCAATCGACGCGCACTCGCCCACTGCTTGGTGCGCAGCAACCGACCGACATTGCCCTCGAAGGCTGCACTGGGTGTCTCGTCGGAAATGGCGGGTGATCGAGCTGCGGCGCCTGAACCCTGGCAGAGCAGTTCTTCAAAAAGTGCCTCCCAGGCCGCCGTAAATCGGTCCAGCGGGAATTCTTCGGCCACACTACTTCTGGCTTGCTCGCCCAGCCGGCGGGCTAGCTCTGCGTCTTGGAGCAACGATGCGAGGCGCTCGTGGAGAATGCCCGGGTCCGAATCGATATATCCTGTGGTCCCATTCCTGATCGGAGAGGTTCGGTTGAGTGTCGTCACAACCGGCATGCCTGTCGCCATCGCCTCTAGCATGGATAGGTTGTAGCCATCCTCATAGCCGTCCACCGTGGTGTTCAGGTATACCCGGTGACTTCTGAACTGCTCCTTCAGGTCCTCCCAGGAGGTCGAGAGCCTTGCATCTGGCATGTCACGATTGATTCCCAGCACCGTGACCGGTAATGGGCCCAACACTTTCGTCGCGACGGTCTGTCCCAGCATCAGATCACGTCCGGTGAAGAAATTGCCGACCCGAAGGACCCTCCTTTGATCGCCCCGATATCCACCGTATTCGTCGAGGTCGATCCCTGGCGCAATGACGTGTCCCGCGATCGAGGCAGCGTCGTCACGCTTGCTTCGGGAAATAAAGACGGCCCGGGTCCGGCTGTCAAAGAGAGAGAGAAACTGCTCCGCATACGCCTTGTTGGTGGAAACAGGTTGACCGGAGCGGCGAAAGAGCTCGAGCTCGGTCGAGAGCCGGTTGTGAAAGACAATGACTTTTGCAATGGCGAGCTCGGAAAGTTCCGCAAGGTCCTGAAGGTTGTGACCAATGGCAAGATCAAACTCGCCGGCCCGTGCCCGTTCGAGGGCAGCTCGTTCTGACCCGATCGGCAATAGCTCGACATTCGGAGGTACGGGACGGGTCGCATGAATCCAGCCCTTGTAGCCGCCCTTATCCTTGTCCACGACGGTGAGATGATGATTCGTCTTGGCCAGAAGGCAAAGATAGCCTTCGTGCCAGTTGAATGTGAGGATACGGAGCATGGCGGCCTCCCGTGCATTGGGTGCACCTGTTTTCTCATCGTCTCACTTTCTGAAGACATGAACGAAATAGGGGAAACCCCTTTATTGCCAGTCATCTTGGGTGTAACTTAGTACCTTGCTCTTTTGGCGGTAAGGTAAAGATCTCGGTCAACAACGTCCCGTATTCATGAATGGAGTCCCCAATGCTTTCGCTATCTGCTGTCGGCCCCTAAAGTAAGACCCCAAACAGGCAATGACCATGGTCAGTAATCCTAAAAGTGTTCCCGATGCCTTGAACCTAAAGTGTTACCTATGTCCTGACTGTGCCCCTGTGCCGCGGTTAGCGGTTAGCGGAAAGCGGACACCGAAACAATGAAATTCCTTGGGCTGCTCATTCAGAATGTTTTTCGCAACCGGCGGCGGACGATTTTGACCGTTGCCAGTATCGCAGCGTCTCTTTTTTTGGTCGCGACTTTGTTGACTCTTCTGACCGAGTTGGAGAACCCACCGGAGACCCCGGACTCCGCCGTTCGTCTAGTCACGCGGCATCGGGTGTCACTGGCGAATATCCTGCCGATCTCCCATAAGAACAAGATCGCCAATGTGGATGGGGTGGAAGCGGTCATCGGTTCCATGTGGTTTGGCGGCGTGTACAAGGATCCCAAGAACTTTTTTGCCCAGTTCGCCGTCGACACGGATCAGTTCTTTGCTGTCCACTCTGACATCATGATGCCCCAAGGTCAGAAGGATGCCTTTCTCGGCGACCGGACCGGAGCCATTGTGGGAGAAAACCTGGCCAGTCGGTTTGATTGGAACCTGGGCGACAAGATCCATCTGAGAGGTGCTCTATTCCCGGTCGATGCTGAGCTGAACGTGGACGGCATCTACACCGGTGGATCCGATGAGGCCAACAGCCTCTATTTTCACTGGGACTATTTCAATGAGTCCCTGGTGCAGGCAGAGGCCGAGTTCGATGATTTCACCGGGACTTTTACGATTCGGGCCGACGCGCCCACAAGCGTACCCAGAATTGCAGAAGACGTCGATGCACTATTCCAGAATAGTAGCGCCCCAACCAAGACCGAGAGCGAGAAGGCGTTTTTCTTGGGCTTCATCAACATGCTCGGAAATGTGCGCCTCCTGGTTTCCGGGATCTCCGTGGTGGTAATCTTCACAATCGTGCTGGTCGCCGCCAACACCATGGCAATGTCGATCCGGGAAAGAATACGGGAGATTGGGATTCTCAACGCCCTCGGCTTCCGAAGATCGCAGATACTGGGACTCCTCATCGCCGAAGCGCTTTTGTTGGCACTCAGCGGGGCCCTCCTGGGGTCTCTGGGCGCTAAAATCATTTTCGCAAGAGTTCCTCTTTCAACTATTACCTCCGGCATCTTGTCCCGTTTTCTGGTGACACCCGAAACCCTTGCGACGTGTCTGGCGATCGGAGCGTTCGTCGGGATTGCATCGGCAGGAATCCCCGCGTGGCAAGCTGCCCGGCGAAGTGTGGTGGACGCGCTGCGTCACGTCTGAAGCTCATGAAAATACCCATCCGCTATAACATTGGGAGTCTCTGGACCCGCCGTACCGGGACCGCGATGACGATCCTCGGGATTTCCTTGACGGTGTCGATCTTCATTATCATGCTGGCCCTTGTAAACGGCATGGACGCTACTTACGTGGAAACCGGACATCCCCACCAGCTGATTGTGCTCCGGCAGGGTTCTCTCACCGAGGTGAATAGCTATTTCGATCAGGAGACATTTCCCGCGATACGTTTCCTTCCTGGAGTGGCGCGAAACGCCCGCGACGAGCCGCTCGTCAGCGGCGAGCTCGTCGTGGTGATCAATCACGCCAGGATATCGGGAGAAACTTCGAACATCACGATTCGGGGCTTGGCGGACCTCGGGTTCGCGCTGCGTCCCGAAATAGAACTTGTCCAGGGGCGGAAATTTCGGCCCGGCCTGCGCGAGCTCATGGTGAGCGAGTCCATCTCCAACCGTTTTCAAGACATGAGGATGGGGGACACGGTCTCGATCGCGAAGAGTCGCTGGAAGATCGTCGGAATCTTCAGCGCCGGGGGCTCCGCGTACGATTCCGAAGTGCTTGCCCACTATTCGGAGATCGCCGAGGACTGGGACCGAGTGGGAACGTATTCCTCGGTTCTACTAAAAGCGGAAGACGACGCAGCCGTCAAGGACATCGTACGGCGGGTCGCCGACGATCAAAGGATCAACCTGCAAGCCATCGAGCAAGGAGCCTACTTTGAGGACCAGACATCCACTTCCATGGGGGTCCGGGCCCTGAGTTACTTCATCGCGATCGTGATGGGGATCGGGGCCTGCTTTGCCGCCATGAACACGATGTACGGGATGGTCATGGCCCGGTCCCGGGAAATCGGAACCCTGCGCGCGATAGGATTTCGCTCGCGCAGTATTCTAGCGTCCTTTATGGTCGAATCCGTGATCCTGAGTCTTGCCGGCGGGGTGCTCGGGTGTCTCTTGGCCCTGCCCATTCACGGAATCACGACGGGGACGGCCAATTTCCAGACCTTCAGCGAATTGCTATTCAGCTTCCGCATTACACCGGCGATTCTCACCCAGGGATTGATCTTCGCCGTCTTGGTCGGAACTCTGGGGGGGTACCTGCCGGCACGGCGGGCGGCGCACCAAGTGTTAGTCGATGTGATGCGGGATTAGAGGAGCCACACGAATGGCGGAGAGTACCGTGACGCAAGAGCCACGTGATGCGTTGATAGAGTTGAAAGATCTACGCAAAGTCTTCAAGCGTGATAGCACCGAGATCCTAGTCCTTGACGACATCAACTTGAGTGTGTGGCCGGGGGACTTCGTTAGCCTCATGGGACCGTCCGGATCAGGCAAGACCACCCTGTTGAACATCTTGGCGGGGATCGACCGGCCGAGCGCGGGAATGCTGCGCGTCGCCGGCCGCGAGCTCCTCGACATGAGTGAGGATGATCTGGCGAGCTGGAGAAACGAACACGTCGGCTTTGTGTTCCAGCACTTCAATCTGATTCCGGTTCTGACGGCGTTTGCCAACGTGGAGCTGCCCCTCTTGCTGACCCCTCTGACAAAAACGGAGCGCCGGGAGCACGTGATGACAGCTTTGAAGCTGGTTGGCCTCGAGAACCGGGCTGAGCACTATCCTCGGCAGCTCTCGGGTGGGGAAGAACAGCGGGTGGCCATTGCCCGCGCGATCGTCACGGACCCAACCTTTGTGCTTGCCGACGAACCGACCGGAGACTTGGATTCGGACTCGGCTTCGGAAGTCCTGAAGATCCTGAGCACGCTGAACCGGCAGCTTCACAAGACAATCGTTCTGGTCACGCACGACCCCCGCGCCGCCGCCGGCGCCGCGAAACAACACTATCTCGACAAAGGGGTTCTGCGTGAATCTACCGGTGAGAACGTTGGCTGAGAGCCGATGCCCGCCGTTTTCTGCTGTGACGACCCCGCTCGGCAACCGCCGGGTGAGACATAATGGCCACCGAGCCTAAGGGAGAAACGCGCGATGGAAGCAGACCGGGCAAGGGGAGTCGAACAAGTTGCCGCCGCTATAAACCCGATCTTGGCACCATGGATCATCTTCGCCAACTTCCTGCAGAAGATCTATCTACAGAGAGGCCTCATCCGCAGTTTCGTGGTTCGGGATTTGAGGGCACGATACGTTGGATCGTTCATGGGCTTCTTTTGGAGCATTGTCCACCCGATTGTCCTGATTGTCAGTTATACGTTTGTGTTCCAATACGTCTTCAAGATTCGTCCCCTGCCCGACACCGGTACCACGAGCTTTCCTGTGTTCTTGTTCTGCGGCATCTTGCCCTGGCTCTTTTTCCAGGATTGCGTACAGCGGTCGAGCACCGTGATCGTGGACAACACGAATCTGGTCACCAAAACGCTGTTTCCCACTGAGATTCTGCCCCTGACCGTTCTCCTGGCCGGGATCGTGAATCATTTGATCGGTATCGGAATACTCATAGTAATGCTGCTCTTCACCTTGCATGAGGTCGGCCCGCTCGTTCTAATGGTTCCGTTTTATCTGCTGTGCCTGTCACTTTTCACCCTGGGAGTCTCGTGGATGGTCTCGTCGTTCAACGTCTTTGTCCGAGATGTTTCCCAGGTCCTCGGCGTCTTGTTGATATTCTGGTTTTGGTTCACCCCGATATTCTACGTTCCCGACATGGCACCGGCTCCACTGCAGACCGCGCTCGCATGGAACCCGATGTCCCATATCGTCGCGGCATATAGAGATTGCCTGCTGAAGATGGAGATGCCGGATTTGCAGCTTCTCGCCATACTGTTTGCGTCATCATTCGGTGTTTTCGTGATCGGCGGGGTTCTCTTTCGGATGACGAAACGCGGATTCGCGGATGTTCTCTAAATGTCGGTAATCCGAGTTCAAAATCTGGCTAAGAAATACCCCGTCCACCGGGGGCCGTGGAAAAAGGCTCACGAGTGGCTGATCGGCACCGGAAACCGGGGCAAGGGCGAGTTTTGGGCCCTTCGCGACCTCTCGTTCGAAGTGGAGCCGGGGCAAACGCTCGGGATCATCGGGCAGAATGGGTCCGGCAAGAGCACCTTGCTTCAGATTCTGGCGGGAATCATGCGGCAGACCCATGGAGACTGTCACGTCCGCGGCAAAGTCTCGGCTCTGCTAGAGCTCGGCTCAGGATTCAACCCGGAGTTCACAGGCCGAGAGAATGTGTTCATGAACGGGGCGATCCTGGGCCTGGAAACTCGCGAGATTGAGAGGCGCTTCGAATCAATCGCTCGCTTCGCCGAGATTGGCGAATTCATGAATCAACCGGTCAAGACATACTCCAGCGGAATGTTCATGCGCTTGGCTTTTGCCGTCGCCGTCCATGTAGATCCCGATATCCTGCTCGTCGATGAGGCACTCGCAGTTGGCGATCTGATCTTCCAGCATCGGTGTCTTCATCGTATGAACCAGCTGCGCGAGAGCGGACGGACAATTCTCTTTGTGACTCATGATCTCGCAGCCATTGCCAAGTTCTGCGATCGTGCCATCCTGCTGGACGGCGGCTGCTTGATCGAGGATGGAAAGCCGGACCTGGTAACCCAAAGGTATCGTGCCCTCGTGTTCGATCGTGAGCGGAGTAACCCGGACGAAACGGTTCCGGTCCCGCCTATCGACGAATCCTCCGCCCTCGAGGTCGCGGACACCATTCCGATTGTCCGGTCGATTCCCAATGTCGATCACCGTTTCGGCAATGGGGACGCCACATTGCTCGGTATCGAGCTGATCGATGCCCGGGGTTCTGCAACCCTGGAGGCATTTGGAGGAGAATGGGTGGCAGTGCGGATCTCCGTCCAATTCGCTCGTGACCTGGATCGGCCGATAGTCGGTTTTACGTTGACAGATCGCCTGGGAATCGAAATCGCCGCAGGGAACACCCAGTATTTCGGCAACCCTCTGCCCGGAGCCCAAAAAGGACAAGTTGCAACCACGGACTTCACGTTCCAGCTTCCCCATCTATCGCCCGGAAGCTACTCGCTATCGCCCGCGGTTGCGAATGGGAATCTGGTCAAACACGATATGTGCGATTGGATCGACAACGCGCTCGTTTTCGAGCTCAAGTCGAAAGAGCAGGTCTACGGGACCTTGAAGATCGAAGCCCGCGTTCGCAACTACATGAGACGACCGAGCCTGGTCACCAACCCCCCATCGACCGCTTCTGCTAGAGGGACAGACAGCGGTAAGCGTAGCGGATAGCGGCTCATGGTTTTCCTATTTCGACGCGTCACGATTTTGTTGGGCACCATAGCACTACTGCCCTTCTTGCTCCTCCTTTCCCTGGTGCTCTCCTTGCTGAATCTCATGTGCTCCATCGGCGGCATCCGCGCTCGGTCGAAGACCGAGGCACCCTCCAAGGATTCAGCGTCGATCGTTGTCCTCAACTGGAACGGCCAAGATCTGCTCGCGGAGGGAATTCCATCTGTCCTGGAGGCCGTGCGGGCCGATGGACGGAATCACGAGGTCCTGGTTGTCGACAACGGAAGCGACGACGGTTCCGTCGAGTACCTGAGGCAGAACTTCCCCACCGTTCGCGTTGTTGCCCTGAGCGAGAATCTCGGTTTCGTCGCCGGGAACAACGCCGGTGTTCGGGCCGCCAGCCACGAAATCGTCGTGTTGCTCAATAACGACATGATCGTGGAGTCCGACTTCCTTCGCCCGTTGCTCGATGGATTCGGCCCGAAGACCTTCGCCGTATCCAGCCAGATATACTTGCAAGATCCGGAAGCGCGCAGGGAGGAAACAGGAAAAACCGTGGCGCGTTTTCGGCGAGGCATGGTGGATTTTTCCCACAGCAATCTCGAGCGACGCCGTTTGGGACGCCGCTATTACCCCGTCCTTTGGGCCGGAGGAGGATCCTCCGCATTTCACCGCGGGCGCTTTCTGGAACTCGGAGGTTTCTCGCGGCTGTATTCCCCCGCCTACGTCGAGGATACAGATATTTCCTTCACCGCCTGGCTTTCGGGTTGGGAAGTTCTATTCGCTCCGGGCTCGAAGGTCTACCACAAGCACCGGGCCACCAGCCGGCGCCGGTTCGACCAGGGGAGCCTTCACCGCCTGATCCTGCGCAACCAGTTCCTCTTCATCTGGAAGAATCTCTTCAGCTGGAAATATCTGCTGTCTCATTGCTTTTTCCTCCCGTGGAATACCTTCCGTCTTGCGCGGGATCACGGCATTTCAAGCTGGAAGACCCTTTTTCAAGCGTTCGTCCGCCTGCCCTCCGTGGCCCGGGCCAAGCTGTGGACGGTTCGCGGCGCCATACGGACGGACAAAGAAATCCTGGGTTTGTTCGAGCAACCGTTTTTGAACTTCTATCGCCCCGAATCCCCATGGACCCAACGGGCGCGACGCGAGCAACCTCCGACTCTTCGAGATTCGGCGCCCCGCGAGTCCCGGGCGCCCCGTGTTCTCTGGCTGACCGCTTATCTGCCTCATCTGGGGAGGCATGCCGGGGCCGCCCGAATGTTTCAGCTGCTCAAGAGAATGGCGAGCAACCAGCGGATTACCTTGGTCAGTTTCCTGGAAAACGACGACGAACGCCAATTCCTAGCGGAGGTCGAAGAGTTGTGCGAACGTGTGATCGTGCTGCGCCGCAGCAGTCCGGAGCGACTTCAGCTGTTCCCCTACGAGCCCTTCGAGGAATTCGACACTCCCGACATGCGCAGCGTGGTAGAGGCTTGCCTGGAAGACGACGATTTCGACTTGATGCAGCTGGAATACTCCCAAATGGCATGCTACGCCGACAGCCGGATGGGAATTCCGTCGCTGGTGACCAAGCACGAAGTGGATTTTGCGGCCTGCTTGCGGAAGGCCCGCTTGGAACGCGCGCCTCACAAGAAAGTGCGGTGGTTCTATAACTACCTCCAAGTACTCGATCGGGAGATTCGTCTCTTGAAACGCACCGATGCTGCGATTTGCATGACCGGCGCCGATGCCCACGAGCTCAGGAAGTTCTGTTCGACAGTTCCCGTTCATGTCGTCAACACAGGCGTCGATCTGGAGTATTTTCAGCCTGCTCGCGAGCCCGTGGACGCACCGAAGATGGTATTCGTGGGCGCGTTTCAGCACGAGCCGAACGTGGATGCCATGGTCTACTTTTGCCGGGATGTCCTCCCCCGAATCCAATACCAAATACCGGAAGCCCAACTCACCATCGTCGGGAGCCGTCCGACCCCCGCGGTTCTGGCACTGGCCGATATTTCCGGCGTGCACGTGACCGGCTGGGTGGCTGACATCCGACCGTACATGTCCGAAAGCGCCGTCTACGTCGTTCCCTTGAGGCTTGGGGTCGGCATCCGGGGTAAGATATTGGAAGCATGGGGCATGTCGCTGGCGGTGGTCGCAACATCGGTCGCCTGCGCGGGCCTGAATGGCACTCCGGGAATCCACTTGGCCATAGCTGATGATTCGGCGGCCTTTGCCGAAAAGGTCGGGGCACTGCTCAGAAATCCGGCACAAAGGGCAGAGCTCGGCCGCCAAGGCCGGCTGCTGGCCGAGCGGCTCTACGGATGGGAAGGGACTGCGCGCCAGCTCGAGCGCGTCTACCAGGAAGTGACCGGGATGTCTCGCGCCGATTCTCCTCTGACCTTGGCGCGGGAGGGGGGGAGGGTCGTTTGAGCACAATCTTGGTCGTGGAAACCGCTTCTCCCAAGCGCGTGCGACGGACCGTGGAACAGATCCTGGAAGGACGCCTCTACCAGGAACCCAGTGTAACGATTCTCTGCCGTGACGATCCAACAACGGTGCGGTATCTTTCCGAGATCCAGCAGGCAAAAGTTGTTCCGCTGGTCGAGAAGCGCCGGCGCGCCATTCTTCGCGAAGTTCGCGGCAAGCGCTTTGATGTGCAATACTTCTTCTGGACCGGGGAAAAGAATTACAGTCGGATGAAGCTTGCAGCCCTTCGGTTGAGAGCTGCCCAACGGGTCTTCGATATGGGCGACGGCTCAGTGGTGGTATTGACCTGGAAGGCATGCTTTCGATACTGGATCTTCCGGTGCAAGCACCGGCTTCCTACGGATCACTGGGATTTCTTGCCCAGCCTGGACTCCCAGGGCGACGAATTCTACGATGGCGAGAAGGTACTGATCGTGCAATCCGCCGACACCTCGTACATCCTTGGAACCCTGGATCACCTGCGCACCCGCCCCCTATTTCGAAATCCCCGTTATTCTGTCTTTTGTCGCAATCGACCCGAGGTTGTCCGCAAGTTCCAAGAGCACCCGATGATTGCGGAAACGCGCATCCACAACGAGGTTCAAAACAGCTGGAAGCATCTGATGGAGCTTCGCCGGGAGCGCTTCGACGCGGTCGTTGTCTTTTTCACTGGTGATCCAAGCTACTGGAAGATAAAATATTTTGCTTTCCTGCTGGGCGCGCGGCGCAAAGTGGTTGTCAACGAGAATACCGATTCGTTCTACTTCTCATGGTCTCACTGGTTGGCCTTTCTCGCCCATCGGCTAGGAGGACAGTCCCGAGTCGGGATGGATCCCCGTTGGTTCAGCCCGCTGAGGTTGCCGCTGTTTCTACTGGTCAAACTCTCGTTTTTTCCTCTTCGCTTCATGTGGTTACTGATTGTTTGGCTGTATCTGCGAAGCTCGGCGACTCGGCACCAGGTTTGAGAGGTTGCGATGTTTGTGCGCTATGACTGCCGCTACTTCTTGGGTTCGAAGCCCTGCGTGTATCGCCGTGAGTGTGAGGGTTGCCCGCACTACACTCCATTCGGCAAACGTATTCTTCTCATCAAGCTCGCGGCCATGGGAGATGTGCTCCGGACCACGCCCCTGCTTCGCGGACTGCGCAGGGCACATCCCGAGTGCCATCTGACCTGGCTGACAGAGGCGAACGTCATGCCGCTGTTGGCCGGTATTGGTGAGATCGACCGGGTAGTGCCCTATAACTACGAAACCGTGCTTGCGCTCGAGCACGAGTCTTTCGACATCGTTTACTGTTTCGACAAGGAGCCGAAGGCGGCGGCGCTGGCCATGAAGGTCCGAGGGAATCGAAAAGTGGGATTCGGGCTGAGCGAGTATGGAAACGTCAAGCCGCTCAACCCCGAGTCCGAGTACACGTTCGAGTTGGGGATCAACGATCCGCTCAAGTTCACCATCAATCAGAAAACCTATCCGGAGTTGCTGTTCGAATGCGCGTCCCTACCGTATGACGCTCCCCAAGAATACGTTTTCCCTGATCTTTCGGATGAGACGGCATCGGCCGAGCGCTTGTTGGAGCGGCGCGGCGCATCGCGTGGCGATTTGAAGATCGGACTGAATACCGGTGCGGGAGACATCTTCGCGACCAAGAAGTGGACAGAGCAAGGATACGCTGAGCTTGGCGACCGTCTGATTGCAGATTACGGCGCCAAAGTAATCCTACTCGGCGGCCCCAACGAGGCGGAGCGAAACGCGCGTATCCAGTCGATCGCCCGTCGTCCGTTGATTGATGCTGGAACTGAGAATACGATTCGCGATTTTGCGGGCATCGTGGCCAACTGCGACATCATGGTCACAGGGGACACACTGGCGATGCATATTGCCATCGGGCTGCGCGTGCCCGTGGTGGTGCTGATCGGCCCCACATGCCATCAGGAAATTGAACTCTATGGGCGCGGCGCCAAGATCGTATCCGACTTCGATTGCAGTCCGTGCTACCTCAGTGTGTGTCCCAAGGAAGTCACCTGCATGGACGCGACCTCCGCCAACCAGGTGTTCGAGGCTGTATCCCGCGTCATCGAACAGACCATGAAGGACGCAACTTCGTCCTAACAGGCGCCGGGCTGGCCGGGAGACCTGTCAGTTGAAAAAACGGTACTTGAAGATGAGGTAGATGGCAGCGACTCCGTCCTTCCAGCTGATTTTCTTTCCTTCCGAATAGTCCCGGCCACTGTAAGACACCGGCACTTCGTAGACCCGGCAGTGAGCCTTGGCCACCTTCGCGGTAAACTCCGGCTCGAACCCGAAGCGGTTCTCACGTAGCTGAATCTTTTTGAGTAGATCCGCCCGAAACACCTTGTAGCAGGTTTCCATATCGGTCAGGTTCAAGTCCGTCATCATGTTCGAAAGCATGGTGAGCACCTTGTTTCCGACGGAATGCCAGAAAAGTAACACCCGATGCGGCCCCCCCAAAAATCTCGAGCCATAGACAACGTCGGCCTTGTTGTCCAGAATGGGTTGGAGCAAAATCGGGTAATCATCGGGATCGTACTCCAGGTCCGCGTCCTGTACGATAACGATGTCGCCAGAAACGGCGGCGAAGCCGGCTCGAAGGGCCGCGCCCTTACCCTGGTTATGAGGCTGATATATTATCTTCAGTCCGTTCGAAGGCGGAAGCTCTTGAAGGAGAGCACGAGTTCCATCCGTGGAACAATCATCGATGACAATGACTTCCTTCGCGGCATCCGTCCTTTGCACACGGTCGATGACTTCCAGAATCGTATTCTTTTCGTTGTAGACGGGAATGACGATTGAACATCGTTTGGAGCTTGGCATGAGCGCCTTTCCGAGAAATCAGGCTTGCAAAAAATACGGCCATGCACTTCGCCAGTCAAGGGAAATGCTCAGGGGCTAACCAACCAGATCGGCCATCGCGTATGTCTATTCAGCAAAAAGTTTCAGTTGTCATTGCAAACTACAACGGCGAACGATTTCTCGAACCTTGCCTGTATTCAATTCAGCAGCAAACCTATCCGAACGTCGAAACGATTGTCGTCGACAACGCGTCCACCGATTCTTCAGTCCAGGTGGTGGGTCGTGTCGCCCCCGCGGCGCGTGTGCTGAGTCTCGAGGAGAACCGTGGGTTCGCGGGAGGCATCAACGCCGGGATCCGGATTGCCCACGGAGACTGGATTGCCGTCCTCAACAGTGACTGCGAAGCCTCGCCGTCCTGGATCGAGGAATCCATGGCCGCGGCGGATCGCAATCCGGGCGCCGTATTCCTCGCCAGCCGGGTGTTGGAGCATGACCGAAAACATCTCTACAGCGCAGGAGACTGCTTCCTTAGAGGTGGTATAGGGTACCGGCGTGGACAGCAACAAAGGGACCAGCCCCGATATCGTCGCGAGATGGAAATATTTTCTGCAAGTGGAGCGGCCGCGCTGTTTAGAAAGCCCAACATCGATGAAAAAGGTGGCTTCGACGAAGACTACTTCGCGTATCTCGAGGATGTGGACCTGGGGTTGAGATTCCAAGCGTCGGGAGAGACGGGGTATTACGTTCCCAAGGCGGAAGTCATGCACCACGGGGGAGGAACCAGCGGGGGTGAGTTCTCCTCCATGAGCGTGCGGCTTCGGACCCGGAATTCTCTGCTGCTGTTGGCCAAGAGTTTGCCGGCCGGAATCGTCTGGCGTTGTCTCCCCATGATCTTGATCCTCCAGGCCTCCTGGTTGGCCAGGGTCCTGGTGCGCGGAAAGATCTGGAGCTACCTTCGGGGTCTAGGAGGCGCCATGCTGTTGCTGCCTCGATCTCTACGTTCACGCAAGACCAAGAGCCTTCTCTGGAAAGAGAACTCGGATCGATTGTGGGCCGCGATACTCCGCTCGGAGACCATAGCCCGCGGTGATTTTCTTCCGGGATCCAAAGGCAACTCGAAGCTCCTGCGTTGCTACTTTCGAATGTTCCGCGCATCCTCCGCCCGTTTGACCGATGCCGCGTGAAACACGCCAAGCCCGGGACTCCCGGGAAGCTGACCATGATCTCGATCGTGATCGTCAACTGGAATTCCGGCCCGCTTCTCGAGCGGTGCATCCAATCGCTGCGGCAACATGCCTCGGGCTGCGAGATCATTGTCGTGGACAACGCGTCGGCGGACGGCAGCCTGGACTTTCTTGGCGACCCTCGCCCCGGGATGAGAGTGCTGCGGAACGCCACTAATCTTGGGTTTGCGGCTGGGAACAATCTCGGATGGCGGCAAAGTGCGGGGGATTCGGTCTTGTTTCTGAATCCGGACACAGAATGCAAGCCCGGCGCGCCATCGAAGCTGGAAAGAAAGCTCGGTGGAGATTCCCGTATCTGGGCGGTGGCGGGCAGGCTTCTCCCTTTTGAAGGAAGAGAGGCAACTGGTTTCAATGTCCGCTCGTTCCCGACCCTCGGCGCTGTGGCGGCCGAAATGCTCCTTCTCGATGAGCTATGGCCGGGCAATCCGTGGTCCCGCCGCTATCGCGGGTCGGATCGGCCTCAGGCCCCCGGGTTCGTGGATCAGCCAGCCGGCGCCTGTTTGATGGTGCGACGGGACATACTGGACCGGCTCAATGGATTCGATGGAGTTTATACTCCTGCCTGGTTCGAGGACGTGGATCTCTGCCGTCGCATTCATCTGGCAGGAGGCAAAATCTGGTTCGAGCCTGAAGCGGAGTTTCTCCACCACGGCGGCTCCAGCTTGAAGCAACTGTCCCACTCGGACTTTCTGGAGATTTATCATACGAACCAACTGCGCTATTTCAGGAAACATCATGGGAGAAAGCAAGCGGTCCGGGTGCGCCGGCTCATCGTGATCGGTATGTTTCTCCGAGCGTTCGCGTCTTTGGTCTATCCTGGGGCCCGACGCGCTCGCGGGCGAAGATCTGCCGCGGAATTCTGGCGAGCCGCACGACACTTTCTGACGCTGCAGGAGACAACGCGTGCCCAGAGTTCTGGTTAGCTTGGTAACACACAACTCCGATCAGTTTCTGGCTGGTTGTCTCCAGTCGCTGCGCGACCAGAGTTATCAGGATCTCGCGATCTGCCTCTGGGACAACGCATCACAGGACAATACGATGGAGATCATCTCCCAGCATGGAGATCTGTTCCACTCGACCCACTTCTCCCCCAGGAACCTCGGCTTCAGCGCGGCCCACAACAAGTTGATTGCCTCGATCCCGAGCGACTATGCCCTGGTGCTGAACCCTGACGTCGTCATGGAGCCACTGTTCATCGAAAACCTGGTACGTACCATGGACCAGGACGAACATGCCGGCTCTGCTACCGGAAAACTTTGGCGTTGGACCGAAACGGCTTCCTCCGTGTCCAAAGCGCCTGCCTCCGACAGCGTGGAGAGCGGCCAAAAGGGCGAAACGATGGAAACCGCCGAAAATACCGAGACATTAGACACCACGGGGATTTTCATGGTGCCGAATCAGCGCCATCTCGATCGTGGCTCCGGAGAGAGGGATGTCGGTCAGTACGATTCCTTCGCCTACGTGTTCGGAGCATCGGGTGCCGCGGCATTCTATCGTAGGACGATGCTCGAAGAAGTAAAGATCGGCACCGAGTACTTCGATGAGGCCTTCTTCGCCTACCGGGAGGACGCGGATCTGGCATGGCGGGCACAGTGGCTGGGCTGGCGCTGCTTGTACGTGCCGGATGCGCGCGCATTCCACGTCCGGCACGTGTTGCCTGAACGACGGGCGCAGTTGGCCGACGACATCAACATGCACTCGTTCAAGAATCGTTTCTTGTTACGCTTGAAGAACATGGATCTGGGAACGTACTGCCGCTTCTTCATCCCGATTACCTCGCGCGATGCAATCGCCCTGGGGTATGTATTGCTATTCGAATGGTCCTCTCTTCGAGCCTTCCCCTTGATAGCCCGCCACCTGCCTCGCTGTTGGGCGATCCGCCGGGCTGTCCGCCGCCATCGGAAGATCTCGCCCAGGGAAATGCGTTCCTGGTTCTCCTACCAACCCATAGCCAAACCCACCGAGCCTTCGAACAACTAATCAACATTTTTCGCACTAAAACGATCCGGCTGCCTGCTGGACAATGGCCGGAGGAAGGCGGCAAATTATAGATAATATTTGGGTTCCATCCATGGCGTTTCTATGAAGGGCAACCACTACTGGCAATTGGATTGGAATATGCTAAACTATAGGAGCTTAGCATACATTGACACAATGCCGGAGCAGTCCCGGCCGGCAGCAGACTTAATAGATCGCAAGTCCCGGTCCGCCATTAATCGGCCATGCCGTTGGTTGCGTGCACAATGCACTTGTCGGGTGCAAACGTCTCTATCCGTTGGTACTGCAGTACTGTTCGTTGAATCCAGAGACATGATTTGACGGTCGTTGAAACAAACGGCCAGCATACTGGATCAATCAATATGGAGGGTGTGAGATCCAGAGGGGGCGGTGCCTCTGTCCCCACTGGAGAAATGGAGGGTGAATTGACACGCGAAGGACTCGAAGCTGGGAATAAGTACACCGTATTCACGCGCAAGGACCTGCATCGGATTCCTCAACTGGAGCGACTGAGCGAAACGGACTTGACCGCCATCCTGGCGGTGTCGGCTGTTTTGCCATTCCGCGTAAATAGTTACGTCATCGACGAGCTCATCGATTGGACTAACATCCCGGACGATCCGATCTTCCAACTCACTTTTCCGCAGCGTGGCATGCTCGACCGATACGATTTCGACGTCATGTATGGACTGGTACGCCGGGGCGCCCCCGCTCTCGAGATCCAGTCCGCCGCCCGCGAAATTCAGGGAAAGCTCAATCCTCATCCCGCCGGCCAGATGGAGCTCAACGTTCCGCGAATCGACAACGAACCGGTCGCTGGAATGCAGCACAAGTACCGGGAGACTGTCCTGTTCTTCCCTACCCCGGGGCAAACTTGCCACGCCTATTGCACGTATTGCTTTCGTTGGGCCCAGTTTGTGGGAATCAACGAGTTGAAGTTTGCCAGCAAAGAGTCCGATCAGCTCGTCCACTATCTCCGGGAACACCAGGAAGTTTCGAGCGTGCTCTTCACCGGCGGCGATCCAATGGTCATGAAGACCTCCGTGCTGAGGCGCTATATCGAGCCGTTGCTCGACCCAGAGCTCGAGCATATCGAGAGCATTCGCATTGGTTCGAAGGCGCCGGCCTACTGGCCGCAACGGTTCGTGACCGACTCCGATGCTGAGGATCTGGCCCGGCTGTTCGAGCAGGTCCGCGCCTCCGGCCGTCACCTGGCAATCATGGCGCATTACAGTCACCCGCGAGAGCTGGGGCTTCCTATCGCCGAGCAGGCGGTTCGAGCAATGCAGGACGCAGGCGCCACGGTGCGATGTCAAGCGCCCGTTATCAGGCACGTCAACGATTCCCCCGCCGTTTGGTCGGACTTGTGGAGGCGACAGATACGACTGGGAGCCGTGCCCTATTACATGTTCGTCGAGCGAGATACGGGTGCCAAGAACTACTTTGCGGTGCCGCTGGCGCGGGCGCTGCGGATATTCAATGAATCCTACAATGATATCTCCGGGCTGGGGAGAACCGTGCGTGGGCCCTCGATGTCCGCCATGCCGGGAAAGGTCCTGGTAGACGGTGAGACCACGATCCATGGCGAGCGGGTATTCGTACTCAAGCTGCTGCAGGGTCGAGATCCTTCCTGGGTGGGCCGACCCTTTTTCGCCAAATATGATCCGACTGCAACCTGGCTCGATGACCTCAGACCGGCATTCGGGCAAAGCGAGTTCTTTTTTGAGCCGGGACTGAGAGAGATTCACGCAGAGCGTGTAGACACTCCGGACGGGGAGCCCACGCTCACACCGTCGGTGGCCTAGCGGCCTGCAGCTTGCCGGATCACCACAACGATTCCGTGCCGCTCACGGAGTGAGCGACCGAGTCGCTCGGAGCGACCTACGCGAGCGGAATGACGGCCAGGATGGCTCTGCCCTTTCCCACTACACGGGTCGTGTGTCCCCGTCCAGTCGTATCCCCCGACAGTAGCACGTCTCCGGGAGACAGACGCTGGGTGACCCCCTCTCTCAGACCCAATTCATTTTTAAGCTATCAGCGACTGACCGGCGCGCTGCGCCGGTCACTTGGGAACGTAACTGCACTGCACAGCCTGAAAAACGTGGTTCTTGGCGATTTGCTAAGTTACACATATAACAGCGGATCCGCGAGCAGTTACTGGAGAGCAGTCAGCTTTCAGCGCTGACTGGCCTAGCGGCCAGTTGCTTGGAAGTAGAGACTGCGCACTGGGGAGACACAAACGGTCATTTGGCCATACTTCCATACATGGACGCCTCGGGCTGCTTCAAGCGCTGGATTTCGTCTTCCATTTTACGATCGATGTACTTTTGCATCGCTGCGGCTGTCATCGGTGAGACGTGTTTGACCTGAGACCGCGGACGCTTTACTTCGGACGTCGCTTCCGTCTGGGTCTGGAACCATTCGAGCAGTTTGTCTTTCAGGTAACGAACTTCTGCCTTCTTTCCCGCGTCGTGGTACAGATCTTTGAATTCAAGGGGATCGGCCCGCAGGTCAAAGAAAAGCGATTGATCCGGGTCGTGGGCGTGAAGAAGTTTGTGGGTCTGGGTCCGGATCATCATGAAGTTGCGCACGGTAAACTCCGTGACGACATACTCCCGACCCGGGTCCTGTCCGGCACACACGGATTGCAAGGCGCGCCCGGTCATGTCCTCCGTCGGTTCTATTCCCGTTTGCCGCAGGATCGTGGCCGTGACGTCGATTCCACTCACCAGGGCATCGCTGACGGATCGGGAAAACTCCTGGTGCGGGAACTTGATCACCAGGGGAACTTTCACAACGGGATCATAGAGGAAGTTTCCCTTCAGCAACAAATGGTGGAACCCCAGGTATTCCCCGTGATCCGCCGTGTAGATGATCAGGGTGTTGTCGTATAGCCCCTTCTCTTTCAGGACGCGGACCATCCGTCCGACCTGCGCATCCATGTGTGAGATTGAAGCGTAGTAGTAGCGCATGACTCTACGGATGGAATCCCGGCTCAAGCCGGCGTGTTTGAAATAGCCCTCGTTGTATTGAATGTCCCGTTTCTGCGCGTCATCGATCCATCCGGGCAACTCGGCCAGTCTTTCCGGATCGTACATCTGCTCCCACGGTTCCGGCGGATCAAAGGGATGATGGGGTTTGACGAAACCAACCATCATCACGGATGGCTTGTCGCGGCTCCACTTCGATAGGGTCCCGACCGCCTGATCACCAATCCAGGTCGTCGAATGATGCGCCTCGGGTAGATTGGAACGGCCGGCGCCAAACGTCTCCCAGTATTCTGCCGGCGCTTGCTCCCGAAGGCTCCTCACTTGGTCGAACAAATCAATCGAATCGATCAGGTCTCTCTCTTTGAGATATCGATGATAGTCATCGACCAGTCTCCCGGGACCGTTCTGCTCGCACAGAATCAGCGAGTCAAATCCGACATCCATGTGGACCGGGTTGAAGTGCATCTTGCCCACCGCTGTCGTCTCGTACCCTTCGTCGCGCAGCTTCTCCGGGAACGTCGGCAGTCCCGGATCCAGAGTCGAACGGTTGCTGAAACCCCGGTGCTGTCGAACATTGAGCCCCGTCAGCAACGAGTATCGCGAGGGTGTGCACACAGGCCAGGGGCAAAAGGCATTGCGGAACAGTGCCCCATCCGCCGCCAAAGCATCGGTGTGCGGAGTCTTCACATCCGGGTTGCCCGTCGCGCCCAGACAGTCCGCTCGATGCTCATCCGCATAAATAACAAGCACGTTTGGCTTTGCAGACTCCTGGCCGGGGTCGTTCCCGCTGGGATCGAAACCCTTCGATCGGCCGAGCGACGTGGCCGTCAACCCGGCCCCGCCGGCGCCCAAGAAATCACGCCGGGTCATGCCCGCATGTGTCGTCCGATGACTCTTCATCGATGATTTGACTCGGTTTTGTCAAGCTGACACCGCTCCGTTAGCTTGACAGTACAGGTAAAATAGCTAGGTGACCATTTTCATACGAGGAAGCCAAAGATGAGATACACCCAAATTAGAATACTTGCACTGCTGTTAAGTCCTGTTCTCTTCAGTACTATCGTCTCCGCTGAGCCAAAAGTAACGACGGTTAAACTACCCCACGCCGGCATCAGGCCGCAAGCGGCAATTGATAAGAAAGGGGTGGTTCACATTATTCAATCAGACTCGAAAGCAAGAGGCGAGCTGATATATATCAGACAGGAGCCTGGCAAGCAGGCGTTTTCCAAGCCGATCAAAGTCCTGCGCAACGCTGCCGGCATGGCCGCAGGATACAACATGACGGTCGGCAAAGACGGTCGCGTACACGTATTGACACGGCCGAATCCAAAATATTCAAAGAAGGCATTGGGTGCTGAGTATGATGCCATGTTCAAATCAGCAAGATTCTTTGTTTTGAGGTACATGCTGCACTCTCGCCTCAACGATGAAGGTACAGCATTTGAAAAAGAGACGAGTATCGTTGGCAAGACCATTGGCTTTGAGGGCGTTGGTGCGATTGTTGCCGATCAAGATAGCACGAATGTCTATGCCTTCTGGGCCGGTCAATTGGAACCTGGACCTGAGATGGAACGCGATATGTATATGGCGGTATCGGAAGATGAAGGCAAAAACTGGTCAAAACCAACAAAGTTGGATGTTGATATCAAAGGCAACTGCCGCTGTTGTCCGATACAGGCCACGATGGATGCATCAGGTGGTATATATCTGGTATATCGAAATTCCGTCAAGACTTCAGCAAAATCCTGGGATAAGGATACCATGCTATTGGTCTCCAAAGACACGGGCAAGACTTGGAATAGAAAGCTGGTTCAAAAGTGGGAAAACTGCGGTTGTCCCGGTGCGCCATATTCCATGGCCAGCGGTCCGGAGGGAGTCTATCTCGGATTCAGCACCCGCAGCACGTCCTCTTTTGCAAAGGCTGGTGAACAGCTGAAAGCTATTGCCGCGCCCAGTTCAGGCAAGTCCAGTACCCGGCCGATGGTCGCTACCAACACCAATGGGGATGTCCTGTTCTCATGGGTAGAGAGACAGGATGTCGCATGGCAGATCTTCGACAAGAGCGGCAAAGCCATAGCCAATGCCAAGGGGAGAGTAGAGGGCGTTCTCGCAAGATGGAGCAACCCTGCGGTCGTCGCAACCGCTAGCGGAGATTTTGTGCTCTATTATGACGGAGCCGGTTCATCCAAAGGCAGGGGCAGCAGAGGAGATGATTAGTTAGGCCGGGCGTGAGATAGGCATAGAAATTCTGGCCAATAGCATGAAATCTGTTCTTGTCCGCATCAGTGGGATAACCCTATTTTTTTGCTTCAGCTGGGGCTGTGGCAAATCAAGCCCGCCTGGGGCAGTTGGCGGAAAACCGTCTCCATCTCGCGCACTTCCGGACATGGTGGACAAGTTTCCAGAACATGTCGAACCGCTTGATCCGGCATTTGCCGGACTTCTGGTTTTTCCGGAGGATGAAACCGAACGAGAAGAAGCGATCGAGCGCGGACACGATACTTTTTACACTTACGGCTGTTGGCATTGCCATACCATCGGTGATGAGGAAGCTCCTGGCATGCGCGACGAAATCGCTATGGGACCGGACATGGCAGATGTTGGCAGCCGTCTCACCAAGGAAGAAATCCTTCGCTCCATCCTCGACCCGAATGCTGTTATTGCTGAACCTGTGGAAAAACATACAGAAGACGGAATATCCAGGATGCCGGAACTCAGCGACTCATCGGCGAAAGATGACATCAAAGATATCGTCATATTTTTACACCACAGCAAACTTCCACCTGCCAGCAAGACACAGATTGTAGACGTTACCGAAGAGAACTTTGAACGCGAAGTCGACAATGCTGATCATCTGGTGTTGCTTGACTTCTGGGCCGAGTGGTGTTTTCCCTGTCTGGAACTTAGTCCGGTATTGGAAGAGATGGCGCCTCAGTATCAAGGCCAGATCAAATTCTGCAAGATTGACGTCGACGAAAACCCCGTGTTGGTTGACGAGTTTGTGCCGGACCTCATGTTTCCTTGTCTCGTGATGATGAAGGATGGCAAAGTGCTTGATAGAAAGTACGGTGCAGACCCGGACATGGAGCCAAGAATGTTTTTTGAGAACTGGTTTGCAGAATTCTTGCCTGCCCCGCCACTGGAACCGGTTTTGTCCAACTAACACCGATCAGCCAAGATGTCGGGATGCAAACTCGACCAAGCTATCGTCGTCCCCAGTTGCCTTCCGAGATCATCCGTTACGCCGTCTTGCTATTTCACGCTGAGCTTTCGACACGTAGAAGATTCAACAGGAAAAGCCCAAAGACCTGTCAAAGCCTAGTCCGGCGCATGGAGAACAAATGGTCAAGCCCAAACGATCAAGCATCTGGTTACTTTTGTGCCCAGCCATTCTGATATGGTCACTTGCTCCCCCTATGCAAACGGAAGAATCAGTCGCCGGCGCGCGCCAGCTAGCGCGGACGATCCTCCGAAAACACCCATATCTGATCGCTGGAGTACAGCGATCAGAGCTGGACGAAGTCCTTCGTCGGCTCCGGGAATCGCAGAGCAGAATGGACGATACCGGCGCGGCCTTAAAAAAACTCGGCGAGATCCTGGAGACCAGTGCTTTTGTTCTCCCAGTCCGAATCGATGGGCTCTCGGTCAGGACGTCTCGATCCGAGCCCATCTCCTTGCCGGGTGACACGGGTGCCGTCCTTCTAGAGGTTGATTCGCTGGATGGAGAAACGCACTACCAGACCATCACGGACTATGATCCCGCAGTATCGGGAAAGCCGGTCCAGGTTGAGTTGCCGGAGACTGGAAAGACGTGGGTTCTCATCGACATGATCCACATACCGGTCAATCGCAGCCACTTGCTGGTCGAACTGAGCCGTGCTGGTCATCTGGTGGGCTGGGTTCCGTTGGATATAGAGACACCGCAAAGAGGGCGTCTCAAGGTCCAGATACTCTCCGCAGAATCTGGTCGTCCGGTTCCCGCAATGGTGAGTCTGGTATCGAAAGTGGACGGGCGTGCCCGTCCGCCGAGCAATGCCGTCAACCTGGCTGCCCAGTTCGAGGGACGCGGACGGCCTACCAGCGAACGGATGGGAAAATTCCCTTGGGGACGAGAATCCTACTGGTGTGTTCCTGGACCGTTCGACATGTCTCTTCCGCCGGGCGAGTGGGAGATCCGCATTCGACGAGGGATCGAGCATATTCCTATCGTCGATCGCATCACGATTGAATCTGCTGAGACTTCAGAGCGCACCTATCGGCCCGAGCGCTGGGTCGACATGGCCAAGCAGGGTTGGTACGCAGGGGACGACCATGTCCACGCCCGCATGACCAGCAGCTCGGACGCGCGCAACTTGTTGACCTGGGTGGCTGCCGAGGACCTTCATCTCGCCAACATCGCCAAGATGGGTGACATTTACATGACCTGGTTCGAGCAGCGCGGCTTCGGACCGGAGTCTCGCATCATCGATGGGGATCGAGTGCTCAGTCCGGGCCAGGAATGCCCTCGAACCAAAGAGCTCGGTCATACCGTATCGATGAACACGCGGCAAATGGTCCGAAACCCGGATAAGTACTACCTCTACGACTGGGTTTTCGACCGCGTCCACGCCCAGGGCGGGCTGACAGGTTATGCGCACGTCTCCTACCGCGGAATCTTTCAAGTATACCGCGACATGACGCTCAACGTGCCCCAGGGAAAGGCGGACTTCGCCTCCATCATGCAAGCGGCACAGATGTCCGTCGATCTGTATTACGATTTTCTCAACCTCGGCTTCAAATTGACAGCATCGGCCGGGTCGGACGTTCCCTGGGGTGGAACCGTCGGCGAAGTCCGAGTCTACTCCTACACCGAAGCTAGACCGTTCACGGCAGATGGCTGGTTTGACGGGATGCGCCGGGGACGCACTTTTGTGACCAACGGACCCATGATCGATTTGCGTGTGGACGATTCTCTGCCGGGAGACGAATTGCGTGTGGATCGAGCAGACCAAACACTACGGGTGAGAGCTCGGGTCTGGGGGCACCGGGATCGACTGCTTCCGACAAAGTTGGAGATCGTACAACACGGAAAGGTCATCCAAAGCCTGCAACCCAGTTCACACCAGCAGGCCGAGCTCTCCGTGGATTTCAAGCTCCCGGCGGCCAATGGATTCTGGATTGCTGCACGCGCCGAGGCGAGTGACGGTTCCCTGGCCCATACGACGCCGGTCTATGTGATGCGGGCGCCGTTGCGGTTCTGGCACTACCCCGACGTCAGTCGCTTGGTTCAGAAAAGGCTCGAGAGTCTGAAGGAGATCGAAGAAGTGGTGGCCGACGCCCAGGAAAGGGCCGATCAAGACCCCCCGGCCGGACGCGCCCCGACGACTCCCTTCGGCCTCTACCGTCCGATTCGCGAACTCGCCGCACAGGGCCCCGAGCTACTGGAAAGAGTAGTCAAGGCACGCAAGATCTACGAACAGCTCCTGCAAACAGCCGAGAAAGAACAGACCCTCCGATAAGCGCCACCCCACGGGTAAGCCTTCGGCTGACGGCTGAAGGCTTCAATTAACCCACACCGGGCTCGACCAAGCTTTGTTGGTGTCGAGCTGCTCGACGCGCAGCTGATAGAAATCTCCACTCTTCGGAACCGCCTTGTCCAGATAGGTGGCTTCGAAATCCATCGAGGCATTTTCCGATACGAGCTCACATTCCAGAGAAAACGTCGTCCTCAAACCTAGACGCAACATGTAGGGATGGGTCCGTTCGGCCGGCGCCAGCTGCGTCCAGGTGAAGTGTCCGTTTTGGCGCAACTCGTCGAGGGAGATTGCAACCTCCAGCGTTCCCATCAACTGCGGATCCTCGAGACGAAAAAGAAGAGCATCCCCCCGGGCTTTCGATATGTCCACCAAGAAACCATCCCGGTCGCCCGACACCGCCGCCGTGGTCCAGTGGACTCCGTTGTCGAGCGTTGCCACATGCTCGAAGGCCTGATCGCGATGAATCACTTCCCGCAGTTCCAGGCTTCCCTTCTCCGGTAGCAGCGTGCCCGAAGCCAGCCCGTCATTGGCTCTGCGTTGATAGTAGTTGTCGCCCCACACCACACGCAGCAGCGTCGACCCCTGGTCCCCGCCTCCTCGGCTTGGACGGGCAGGATGAGCCGAGTAGATCGTCTGCAGATTCTTCAGCAGATCGACGCGCACGATCGGGGAGGTCGCGGAAATCCTCGTCTTGACCCTGGCTTCTGTCTCCAGACCGGAGGCCAGTTCCCCACCCATCGCTTCTCCATTGACCCAAAAACCGAGCAACATTCTGTTGTTGCCGGTGACCGCGAAGGTGTGCCTCCCGTACAATCCGTCCCAAATCTCATCCCGGGATTTTCCGTGGGCGTACACCGCCGTCAGGCCGTTGGTCATCGTGTAGATCAAGCCGGGGTAGGCGCTCCCCATCGAGGTCGTGTGGACATCCCCGGCCGCGATGGCGCCGAGCCGTAATCCGGTTTCGAGATGCTTGAAGTAAGATTCCTCGAAAACACCGTGGACCGACGCGATTTCAAAAAGCCGTTCCATTCGAGGGTCTGTGGCGTGCTTCCAGTCCGGTGGGCCGCCTCCGATGTGCGGAATCACCAGGGTCGGTTTCTTCACGTCGCGCAGCTGCCGGATCATCTTCGCAATGTCGGCCATGGGTGCGGGCTTTTTTCGATCCTGAGCCCATGCGTCGTATCTTTCCTTATCGATCGGATCGAGATCCATCTGGGTCGGTGCCTCGTCCGCGTTGTAATAGACGTTGTGATGTCCGCCCATGGCCATGCTGACGCTGTACTCGTAGCCAGGGATCGTCACGAGCCCCTGCCATCCGTTCATTTTCCGGTTCACCCTCTGCATCTCGGGCCAGTGGTTGCGCCGCCAGTCGTAGTTGTCCAGGTAGTAGAATGGGCCCAGGCTTCGGATGTACGCGTGGTGTGGAGTGATGGAGGCAAAATCGAGCAGACCCACTCGCCGGCCGTAAAGGAAGAGCTCGGAAAAAACGCCGCGGCCATCCTGCAGATAGCTATGCTGATGAAGCTCTCCATAGTAGACCCGACGATTCGGGCTCCGCTCGACCCAGACGGGGTTGCTCAAGGAATGAAAGCGGCCGTCGGTCGATTCAATCAGAAGTCGCTCGGTCCCGAGGGATGTGGCCATGACGTCTCGAGCGATGTAGTGCATCAGGCTGGGGTCATAACGGAAGGTTCCTCCCACCACGGAACCGCCGGCAATGCGGAAATCCAAGCCGAGGCAGTCTTTCCCCAGCGATCCCCATTCATCCAACGGCACGACTTCGACTGAAAATCGCTCGCGCACGCCCACAATCGAAGGGGCACGGACACGAAGCTTTCGCACGGGCCCGCCGTTGATCTTCAAGATGGCATCGCCGCCATAGCCCAGCACCTTGCGGTCGCGAACAATGGCCACGCGAAAAGTGAATTACCCTCGCCTGAAGGCGAGGGCTTCGGTCGTCGGCTGAAGCCGACTAAAGGCCTCGCCTCATAGAATGGCCTATTCCGTTATCTTAAAGTCCCGGTCCTCCTGGGGCTCGACACCTTGTTGCTCAATGTACTGCTTGATCACTTCGTCCGTCACATTTCCTGTCGTACACACAAAGTACCCTCGTGCCCACAGGTGCCGGCCCCAGAACTCCCTTTGCACCGACCTATATTCCCTCATTAGATGGTGACTGCTCTTCCCCTTCACGGCCTGCATGATTCGGCTCGGCGACACCTGCGGCGGCATGCTCAACATCAAGTGCACATGATCTGGACTCACATTCCCTTTCACAATCACCACATCCTCAGATGCACAGATCTCTCGGATCAGCTCTCTTGTCCTTCTGGCTATGTCCCCCTTCAGGACCGGCTTGCGGTACTTCGTGATAAACACAAAGTGATATTGCAGCTCATAGACTGTGTGCGATCCTTTCCGGTATCTCGGCATGCATCATTGTACCGCAAGCCTCCTAAAGGCTTCGCCTGAAGGCGAGGGATTTCACCCATCCCCGAGTGGGACATTAAAGAGGTTTTCCTCGTAGTGCTGCATGCGGACGCCGACTTCTCCGCCCAGGTCAAACAGGACCCGACTTCCCCGCACCAAGCTCCCGTTGTCGATGGTAACGCCCGCCGCCTTGCGATAAGGGAAGACACTGGGATTGTTGCGCCGCGTCCAATTGGAAAAAGTACGGGTCGTCGCTGTGACCTCGCCCTCCGGAAACTCCACGGAAAAGTGTGCCGGAGCACGGGCGTCTTCCACTTGAAACTGCTCGACGTCACTTGTGAAATGCTTCCATATCTCCAGGGACATTCCCGGCTCAACCGGAGTGTCGCCGACCGTGTATTCGATCTTGATCCGACTGCGTTGCCCCGCCTCGGCGACCGGAGGGCTGAGCAATTTCACGGTTCCGCCAAGAGGAAAGTCCTCCGGGAGGTAGACGCCGGTCCGGTACTCGATCGGTCCGATCGCCGGATCGACCTCGTCCTGAGTCCGCGATCGAGTTTGGCTCAGGAATAGGCCGGCCATCGCCAGGGCCGTGAGAGCCGCGGTCCAGTAAGGGTTGATTTTCATCACGAGTTCCTCGTCTGTCAGTTGTTCTTCGCTCGTCTACGGGGTTGTATGGTCTCGATGGAACGGAGCGTGGCGAAGCTGGTACGGCCTGGGTCCCTCCAGCTGACCTCCACCTCCCAGCCGCTCGAGCTCCGCAGCCAGCGTTTTTTTCTTTTCTTGATGCTCGGGCTGCAGTGCAAGATTCACGATCTCGTCGGAATCCTCACGAACGTTGTAGAGTTGCTCCCAATCCCGAAAGCGCACGTACTTCCAGTCGTCGGCGGTGCGAACTCCCTCGAGAGAGGGCATGCCCCAATGGGACGCCCTGTATTGGTATCGGAAACTCTGTCTCCAGTTTGGTGACTCCTCGCCGGCCAGAAGCTCAAGGAACGAGGTGCCGTCCACCGGTTCCGGCTGGACTCCAGCCAGAGCGAGAATCGTCGGGGCGAGATCGATGTTCAGTATCATCTCGTCTCTTACGGCTGCGGCGGCTCCGTGCCGAGGATAGCGGACGATCAGGGGAATGCGAATCGATTCTTCGTACATGAACATCTTGGAGAAGAGCTGGTGCTCGCCGAGAAAGTGACCGTTGTCTCCCAGCAAGAAGATGGCCGTGTTCTCGGTCAGCCCTTGTCCGTCCAGGGCGGTCAGCAAACGGTCCAGATTCTCGTCCACGGACACCAGGGAACGGCAATAGTTCTTGACGTAGTTGTCGTAGTTATCCTTCGGGTAGAGCAGCGTATGAAAGGCGTCATGATTGTGAGTGTGAACAAACCAGTCCGGCTTGTCGGAATGGTCTTCGAAATAGGTTCGAGGGAGAGGGAACTCGATATCCGAAAGCAGCGTCTCCAGATGATTCGGCGGCGTGCACGGACCGTGAGGCGTCTTGTGCGACAGAAAGAGAAAGAACGGGCTCGATCTTTCCTGGCGTATGAAATCCATGGCGTGATCGGTCAATAGATCTGTGACGTATCCCTTTTCGTGGCGCGCCGCGCCGTTGACGTTCAGGGTGGGATCGAAGTAAGTTCCCTGGCCGCGAAACGCAACCCAGTGCCGAAACTCGGGCCGCGGCCGATCGCTTTCCTTCCCCAGGTGCCATTTGCCCACGAAACCGGTGTCGTAGCCGGACTGGCGCAGCAGGCCGGGAAATGTAATCTCATCCGCGGCCAGATCCACAACGTTGGTAACGACTCCGTGCCGGTCGAGGTTCGATCCGGTCAGGATACTGGCACGGCTCGGGGAACAGAGGGAAGTGGTGACAAATGTGTTTCGGAACCGGGTCCCTTCGTGGGCCAATCGATCCATGGCGGGTGTTTGCATGAATCGAAGCGGGCTCCCAGCCGACGCGCAGCTCATGGCATCGGCCCGCTGGTCGTCCGTAAGGACAACGATGATGTTGGGACGGTCGAGACGACGGCCGGGTCGAGACCTCGTGCAGCTGGTCATGGCGGCCGCGGCAGGAACCAGGCTCCCGAGGAAATCGCGACGCGACGGTCTGTAATTTGCACCGGATCCTTGCGGACCCGGCGCGCTATCAGCCATCAGCTTTCAGCTTTCAGCGTCGGCTCTCGGGGAGAGCCGACCGGATTATTCGAGGCCTTTGGGTTTCATGTCGTGGACCTTGGCTTCGAACTCATCGAGTCTTTCCCAAACGACATGGAACCATCGCACCCTCGGCTGCCAGTACCCGCGCGTTTCCCAATCTTTCAGGAAGGCGGCGGTGTAGGGAACGTCGGGCTCGAGATTCCGGATTTCCGACATGCGAAATCCCGGGTTGTCCCGGAACATCTCGCGGACCGCCGTGAAGGCATGGGTCGCGCGGCTGAAGTGCCTGGCCGCCCTGGTCGGGTCGCTCCCTGCCGTGAGGTGCGCCTTGTAAAGGTTTTCGATCCCTTCGAAACGCGCCGACACGAAGTCCAGCTCCCACATGTAGTTCCCGAAGAAGTAGTCGTCCTTCATTCTCGGCGCCACCGCGCGGGCGAGTAGTTGCGCCTGGCCGGCGAATTTCGCCTTTTCCGCGAAGTAGGCCAACCGGTCCTCGAGCCAGGCTTTGTCGACCTCTCCGGCAGCCAGAGCTTTCGCCAGAATATCCTCCGCGCTGTTTCTGAAGCCCGGGAAGACCAAGGCAAGCGAATAATTGAATTTCGCGCTCCCGTCGGCTCCCATATCGATGGCGTCGCAAAGGTTGCTGAAGCTTTCTGCCATCGTGTCGCCCACGTCCTCGCCGAAACGCCTGCCGGCATAGTCCCGGTAGAACTTCTGCAGATCCGGACGGCGCTCCCAACCGATGCGCGAGGCCAGATCGGCCGAGATCGAATTGACGGGACCCTGGATGTGGAAATAAAGAACACCCCGGGCGCCGTTGTCCATCGAGTCGCCAAAATAGTCGATCAGCCAGCGAGGAGATCGCCGCGCTGTCGTCGGGGGCCACCACCCTTCCATATTGGTGTGGGTGAGCTGCACGTGGGGGCGTCCGTCGAAGGTATGGTCGGGAATGCGCTTGGGGTTGGTTTTCAGATCCCACTCCGCCACTCCGATCTCTCTGGGGACCCCATCGTTGAAGATGGACCACTCGTCGATGGGATTCCCGTTCAGGGTGGTCTCGTTCCGTTGCGGACAGGGTTCGTAGGGATCCGGGCATTCGTGGCGATACTTCCAGCACCAGGTTTCGATATACATTTCCGCTTTCGGATCGAGCTCTTTCAGTACCTCGTAGGCCTGAATCGTGGTCTGGTTGCGGTTGTCGTAGTAAGCGGGAAGCGACCTTTCGTGTTGATAGGAGCAGACGAAGTAAAGGTGAGAATCATCGATTCCGTAGGTGTCCAGAATCGCTCCCCAGTACTTCTTCATGATCTGTTTGCACTCGGGCTGAATCGCGCTGATCCCCACGTTGCGCATGTTCAGCGGATGATACTTCAGCTCCGGGTAGAAGTCGGCGAAGAACTCGGGCACCTGGGAGTAGAACAGGTTATAGGCCACCTTGATACCACTGTCCCGGATGTAGCGGAACATTTTCTTGTTCAACTCGGTGCGCCAGGCGGGATCGACCACGAACTGAGACAAGCTCTTGTCGTTCATCTTGAGCTTGGAAAATGTCTTGAAGATCAAGTCACCCCAAAGGTAGCCCCCTTCGTCATGAAATAGCGGGAGCACGTTGAATCGTTTCCGGCGCAGCCAATCGATCTTCTTTTTCGAGCCTTCCCAGGACCAGAGGCGCCAGGAATTCGCATGCGGATGCTTCCAGGTCGGGTGGTAGAACAACCCCCGAATCGGAACCGCCGGAATCTCGCTCCGCTTGACGTGATCGAGGTCTAATTCTTGGAGTTCCGGCACGCGGTCCTGATCCACGAAAAACCCGATCCCCACCTCGTTCTCCAGAAAGGAATATGCGGCATAGCAAGCGCCGGTCACGGTTTTGCCCGTCAAGAAGACGACGGGTTTTCGGTCGACGGCTGCGGCCTGGACCAGCAATCCTTCGTCTCCCAGCTCCGTGGTCGCCAGGGTCGTCTGCGCTTCGCGGGCGAGACGGCCCAGCGCGGCATTGTTGTCCGCCGGAGCGAAAACCACGATGGCATCTTCTTCCAGGGCCTCCAGGGAGACCGAATCCGGATACCAGCGCACCACCGCCGCCAGCGAGCGCTGTAAAAAGGCCGTCAGATCATCGACCGCCAACTGCTGTCGAGGCTCGAGGTCTTCCGCGGCTACGATGGCGATCCGATCTCCTCTGTTGATCGGGGCGTGCGCCGCGACGGTGGCTACCTGGAGCAGCAACAGAGAAAAAACAATGATAGAGGCCGTAAGTAAACGTCGAGCGCAAACCTGCATGACTCCCACTCCTTTGGCTATGGTCAACGAGGCTATAACTCTATCTGCGCCACTGGAGTTTCGCAAGCGGTGTAATAACTCACAGCCGCTCACGGCGTGAGCGGCCTGCGGGCGCCGCGAGACGCATGGACTCACTCGCAAAATCAGCTCGCATCGTGGTAGGCTGGCCTCTTAGCTCGAATCGCAATCGAGAGGCGAAGCTTTGCAAGATCCATACGCACGGAGCGTGGACGCGTACAGAGAGCCGCCGAAGGGATTCCGAGCGACGCTGCGTCATCTCGGGCCTGGGATGATCATCGTTGGATCGATCGTCGGAGCGGGTGAGCTGATCGTAACGACCAAGCTCGGCGCCGTCGCGGGCTTTGTGCTGCTGTGGTTCGTGCTCTTTTCCTGCTTCATCAAGGTGGTCGTCCAGGCGGAATTGGTACGCCATACCATCTCCAGCGGGAAGACCGTTCTGCACGTATTCAACGACTTGCCCGGGCCCCGCGTACGCAGACCGGTCTGGCTCACGCTCGGATGGTTGGGGACCGTACTGGCCATTTTCGTGGCCGCAATTGCCATCTACGTAAAGCTCGATCAGTCCTCGCAGACGTGGTCGGTCGTGAGCAGTCTCGTGGTCGGCGTCCTGGTTGCGGTAACCGGCACGACCGTATGGATTCGACACCGGCGCCTGAATAAAAAAGCAGAGGCCGGAGTCAGCGACGCGGCGCGCCAGCCACAGCAACCCCATGAACCCAGTGAACTCCGCCAACCCCGTCAACCAACTATCAACTGGTTCATGTGGCTCTGGCTCTTTTCCATGCTCATCGTCTTCGCCAACGCGGGCGCGATCCTGGGTGGCGCGGCTCAGAGTCTACCGCTGCTGTTCCCGGATTTGTTCGAAGGCGGCTCTCGAGCCTGGGGACTGATCGTGGCCGTGCTATGCGCGGCGCTTCTCATCAGCGGCAAGTACGCCACGCTGGAGAAGACTCTCGTGGCCCTGGTTGTGACATTCACGGGGCTGACCGTCATCTCTACTGTGGTGCTTCAGTGGACCGGTTTCGGTATCTCGGCCGCGGATTTGCGGCACGGACTATCCCTGGGGATACCGACGCCACTGTCGGCGGCGGTCGCTTTGACGGCATTGGCAATGTATGCCGGCACCGGCGTCGCCTGGGGTGAAGCGTGGATGTACACTTACTGGTGTGTCGAAAAGGGCTATGCGCGCCACGCCGGCGAGAATCAACCCGGCCCGGAATGGCCTCGGCGAGCGAAGGGCTGGATTCGAGTGATGTACACCGATGTTTTTGTCACCATGGTGGTCTACACCGTGGGAACGGTGTGCTTCTACCTCCTCGGCGCGGCTATTCTGGCGAGGAAGAACCTCAATCCGGACGGTGCGGAAACGCTGGCCACGCTCAGTAACATCTACACCGAAAGTCTCGGCGACTGGGCGGCGACGCTTTTTGCCGTGGGAGCCTTCTTTGTACTGTTCACGACGGTCGCATCCGGAGTCGCGGGTTATTCCCGTCTGATACCGGACGCGCTGGCAGTCATGGGAATCATTGATCCGACAGACTACAAAACAAGGCTGCGCTTTATCCGTATCTTCGTCCTGGTCTCGGTCGCTCTGTTTGTCATCGCCTATTGGCTGTTCGAGAATCCGCCGCTCATGTTAATCATCACCAGCAGCCTTCTGGGCGCGCTGCTCTACCCGACGCTGGGTCTCGGCGTACTGTACCTGCGTTACCGCGAAGTCGATCCACGCATCCTGCCGGGGCGGTGGACCACGGCGTGGCTCTGGGTCTGCGGACTGGCAATGACGGTGATTTCGCCCGTCGGAATACTGCTAGCCCTGGCGATTGGCTATGGTTGGATCTCTATCTGAACACCCCCCCGGACCGAAGTTGGTCTCCAGGTTTTGGCGCAACTCGTGGACTCGGCAGTGTCTCCCGTGGCGCGCGAACGCTAGTCCAGAAAACTATTGCCTGGAATCTCATTACGGTTGTGACAAAGTCTATATTCGCAACGTGCTCACACACCGCGAATACGACAGAGGGAGGTGGAGGTGGAGGTGGAGGCAGTGAGTACTCTCGCTGAAGACATTCAGGAGCGCTGGACGGCCATTCGTCCCGTGCTTTCCATTCGCACCGAGCGTGATTACAAACGGGCCGTAGGCAGGCTCAATCGTCTTCTCACCGAGGTCGGGGCGAACGAGCGCCACCCTCTCTACGAGCTACTGGATACTCTCGGGACGCTGGTCCACGCGTATGAAGAGACGCACCATCCGATGCCGGATTGCAGCGGCTCGGACGCCTTGCGCTTTCTCATGGAGGAACACGGCCTCACTCAATCAGACCTACCTGAGATCGGCTCACAGGGCGTGGTGTCGGAAATCTTGAGCGGCAAGCGAGCGCTCAACACTCGCCAAATCCGAGTCCTGGCCAAGCGCTTTGGCATCTCCCCGGCCGTGTTTATCTGAACTTTGAAAGCTGGCGAATTGGGATCAGTCTATGCTTGGTATGCTTGCCCCCTCGTCCGAACCAGAGTGGCCTACACATCCACGGCGGTGAGTAGCGCCTTCATATACCCCACCGTCCAGGCGCGGCCGCGGTCGCAATAGTCGTCGTCCCCTTCCATCTGCGGCACGTGATCCGGAATCAGAAAGCCATTGAAGCCGACCTCTTTCAGAGCGCGGATCGTCTCGACGGGATTGCAATTCCCGTCGCCCAGCAAACACTCGGTGAAATCGTTGGCCGCGCCCCGGACGTCCCGGAAGTGGACATAGAAGATTTTGCCTCGTGATCCGAACCAGCGAATGGCGTCTTGAACACCTTCCCCACCCCGCATTTCCGACCAGCAGCCGTGACAGAAATCCAGGCCGTGCATCGGGCTGTCGAACGTTTCCATGGCGCGCCGGAAATGCTCGAAGCTGCGAAAAATGCGCCCCACGCCACCCAGCGTGGGGACCGGCGGATCATCGGGATGCGCCGCCATGCGAACGCCGGCCTCTTCGCACACGGGAAGGATCCGTTCCATATACCAGCAGTAATTCTCCCAGATCTCCTCCTCGGAATACGGTCGATCCAGGGGAATCGTCCCCCACCCGCCGTAGGAGGTCTTCTCGCCCGCGCCGACGGACTTTGCTTTCTCATAGTCAAATGAGTTTGCTAGCGCTCCACCGCGAACGGGTGTTTCCCAGTCGGTCCGCCAGACACCCGCGGGCATGAAGCAATACCCCAGAATCGGGATCCCCGCCCGTCCCATATTGCGGATCGTCCGGGCCACGTTCTGCAGCTGCTCTTCCCGCCCCTCGAGGCCCAGCATGATCTTGTCGTAAAAATGCGGCGGGACGTTTTCGATCGCCATCAGGCGCAATCCAAACTCTTTACCGCGACGGACCAAACCGGCGAGGTCTTCGTACTCCCAGTACTGATCTCCTGGCAAGATCGGCGTGTTTACCTGAAAATCGTCCGCGCCGCACTGCTTGATGAAGCGCAGCCGCTCATCGCTGATCTCTTCAAACTGTCCCAGCGCCACTCGAATGGGTAGGTCTTCCAACTTGATCAAGGGTTTCCTCCGGTCTCTTCAGTCGTTGACTCTATATCTCGGGGAGGAGTTTCGCAACGGGTACCGGGTCTGGTGACCCGGCGCGCTTTCCGCTTACCGTATTAGTTTTGTGTGAAAGCGTTGGCCGCCCACCCGTGGGCGGCTCTGGTGGAAATGCTTTTGGCGTCTCTCGGCGGGAGACGCCTACGCAAAAAAATCCGTGAGCCCCGCAGCGGATGCCACGGAACTCACGGATTGGGAGATCAAGTCAGCCAGGCCCTTAGAAGAAGAGCTTGACGGCGAACTGCATCTGACGGGGGACGTTGTTGGTCGCGAACACGCGCCCATCGACGGGGCCACCTACAAAAATTCTGTTCGCCGACCGGCCGAAGGCGTTGCCGCCAGCTCCAGGTGCCTTAAACTGCACATGGTTGAACGCGTTGAACATCTCGGTTCGGAACTGAACCCGATAACCCTCGCCCCAGTACCAGTTCTTCATGATCCCAATGTCCCAGTTCGCCATGCCGTCGGACCGGAGGATGTTGCGGCCGGCGTTTCCTTCCGACAAGATCCGGTTCCCGTCGGGGTCGTTCTGTCGCACGTGAGCAACGAAAGCCGAACTGTCGAACCAGCGCTCCGGCGTGGGATTGCTAATGGTACCATCGCCAATTCGATCCGGGATGATCGCGATGGGGCCGCCGCCGCTACCCCCTTGCCAACGCAAGTGATAGGGATGTCCGGATTGGGCCTGAAAGATGATCGACAATTGCCAACCGCCCAGGACGGCATCGACGAGTCCACCGTTGCCGCTCAAATACCTCCGGCCATAACCAAAGGGCATATCCCACACCGAGCTGACGACAAAACGATGCGGAATGTCAAAATCAGCGACGGCGTACTGGTTGAATAATACGCCGTCGACGCCGCCCGTATCCCGGTCTTCACTCGAGATATCCATGGCCTTCCCCCAGGTGTAATTGGTCGAAAAGGCCAGTCCGTTCGAGTAGCGTTTTTCCAGGCTCGTCTGCCACCCATGATAGTTCGAGTTGGAACCCGCATCATGGTAGATGCTGCCGCCAGGAACGAAGCTGGGCCGATCAGCCGGAAAGGTGACTCTGCTGCGGCTGACCAGATGGATTCCAGTCTTGCCCACGTAGCCTGTCTCCAAGACCAAGTTGCTGCTGAGACTGTGCTGGATGTTCAAGCTGAACTGGTTCTCGTAAGGCCAACGCTGATTGGGATCGAAAGAGGTGGGCCCCCAAGCGCCGAGCGAGGGGAAGGGGCTATCCCATGCGTTGTCGATCGATCCAGGCCGGCTACGCTCCACAACCGAAAAGGGGGGCATGAAAATTTGTTGTTCCGCAATGTTCCCATTGGCAATCGTAAGGTAGTAGAGGCCGTAACCAGCCCGGACAACGGTGTTTTCGCCAACCCGGTATGCCAGCCCTATCCTGGGGGCCCAGTTGTTCTTACGCGGATGAGTAAAGTTCGGATTCAATCCCAATGCCGAGCTCGCATCCAGACCATCCTCTACCGCCGGGAAGAGATGCTGGAACGACGGCGAGAACCTTGCTTCGTTAACAGGACTGCCGTCTCCATCGACGTCGGCGAACATCAATCGGCCTGTCTCGGGATTCACCCCTCCGCCCCCGAATATAGCTCCAGGAAACAAATTGTACTCCCAGCGGAGACCCATGTTTATGGTCAACCTGGAGGTCGCCTTCCAATCGTCCGTTATGAAGAAGTGATGGTTCTTGTTGTCTACCCCGGTTCGTTCTGAAGCCCCCGCACGTGTGGAAACGCCGATCTGCCCCAACATGAAATCCGACCAAGGAGTTCTTCGGCCCGAGGTCCTGGCGCCATTCATCGAGAAGACTCCTCGCGCCCGGAGAGCAAAAGCCGCATCGAGTTTCTGTAGGTAGCCGTCATACCCACCCTTAATGGTGTGTCTTCCCTTGATCCAGGTGGTATCGAGCTTCCACGAGTTCGTCGGATACGTCAGAATAATGGGGTCGCGCGTGTCCGCCATCTGCAACCATCCGCCACCGCCAAAGCCGAGCTGGGGAGCGCCAGGGTACAGATCGGAAGTGAATTCCATGTTTGGTATTCCCGACATTATCGTGTGATTTGGACAGCCCGTCTCCTTGAGACAATTAGGTCCACCGATACCAAGGGTATCGAAGTTGTGACGGGAATACTGGAAATCCAAGAGCCACGTGGGCGCAAAAGAGTGCGTCCAGTGTGCCACAATCTGGTAGTTCTTAATCTTCTCCTCATAGGCCTGCAAAAGGCCAGGCTCGGTCCCGATACCCGGACGGCTCTGATTCCGGCGCCCCTTGAAGTACCGGAAAAAGACTGTGTCGCTCGGCGAAAAGTTGTGGTCGACCCGGGCACTGAACTGGTCCGTGTTAAAAACAGTTTCCGACGCTGCGATCAGAAAAAACCCATCGCTCGTGTTCGGCCCCGGCCACCAACCTTGAAAGTAGTTGTACATGCTGTGAAAGCGGTCCGAAGGGACTTTCAGGCCGGGAAACGCTTGCCCGGTCAATGGGTCATTGACGAAGCTCACACCCGGAGTCTGGCTGAAATCACCGGCTCGCTCGAGGTCGGTGGGAACTCTCCAGGTCTGCGCTTGCCCCTGATCTCGGCGCTCTCCCTCGTAGTTGACGAAGAAAAAGGTCTTGTCCTTGAAGATCGGCCCACCCAACGTGGCGCCGAATTGGTTTCGGTTGAGCGAGACCCCGATCGCGTCCGGATCCGGCGCCTGGTTCTGAAAGAAGTTGTTCGCCGCGAATTTATCGTTGCGGTTGAAGAGGTAGGCTGTTCCGTGGAAATCGTTGCCACCACTCTTGGTGGTGACATTGATGGCCGCCGATCCCCGGCCAAACTCAGCCGAGTAGGAGCTCGTCTGAAGCTTGAATTCCTGAATCGATTCGATGGAAGGAGAAATCTGAGCTGTACGCGTATTGGTGGAGTTCGTCGAGACCCCTTCGATCATGAAGTTTTCCTGGCCGGGTCGCGCTCCGTTGATGGAGAAGCTACCCGAGTCCCCGAACATAGATAAGCCGCCGCCGCGCCCGGTCACTCCAGGAACGAGCAACAGCAACTGCGTGTAATGGCGTCCGTTCAAGGGAAGCTCGACAATCTGTCGGTTGGTGATCACCTGGCCGACTTCCGCCTTGTCCGACTGCAACAGCGGCGCTAGCGCGGAAACCTCGACCACCTCGGAAATCTCGCCAATCCTCAACTGCAGGTTTTGACGGAGGATCTGTTCGACTTCGACCGTTACGGTCACTTTAACTCTCTTGAAGCCCGTCAGCTCAGCCGTGACGGTGTATTCGCCCACGATGAGGCCGGGAAAGTCATAATTGCCCGTGTCGCCGGTGACAAATTCGCGGCTGATGTTGGTCGCTGTGGCCGTGGCAGTGACCCCAACCCCGGGAAGCACCCCACCGGTTTCGTCGGTGATGCTTCCCAGGATGCGGCCCGTTTGAGCCAGAGCCGGCGCGCTGATGAGGAAACAGATCACTACGCCTACAAAAAACATTGTCCTAACTTTGGACATGCGCTTCTCCTTTTATTTTGCCCGTTGTTGCTGTGCCAATTGTTGTGTCAAATATCTTGTAAGACTATGCAGAGGGGATAATGACTACGTTCTATTTATATTTAGAATACTTTGTGTGCTCGACACCGATGTAGCCTGCCTGACCGTTTCACATACATAAACTGACAAAAAAAGCCCGGAATGATGTCCTTATACACCATTCACTAACTGACTAGATAGCAAATTCTATGCCAATCTCGCTGCTGGAGCGACCAAATGTGGCAAGGATTGTAAAAGGCCGTAAGCTACTCAAAGACTATAGGATATCTCCGATTCAAATTTCAAGCACTAGCTGTATCCACGACCGGTTCCAATGGAAACATGGGGTCATTCAATTTTCTGGAGCCCATTTGTCCAATTACTTGGATACGACCTGGGTTGCCCCAGCGACCAGTTTGCCGGCAGCCCACTGGATTGCGCGACACACCAGGCGGCGGTAGCTGGGATGGAGATGGGACCTGGAGTCGTGCCCCATTTCCGGATAGACCACGCGCGACTTGAGATAAGGGCTGATCCACGCTACCGCCCGGTCGCTATTGGCATTGTCGGTCTCGAGCAGCACCTGCACCTTGGGAGAGATCCACATGTGCTTGTAGGTCTCCTCGACGATGTGAAGCGGCGCAACCCCGTCGGTGATTGGATGGGGGGTTGGGGCAACCGCGACCAGATGCTGGTTCTTCCTGTTGGTCGAAGCCACGAGCTCCCCCTCGGGCTTCAATACATGACGGCACGGGGATTGCTGGAGCATTTCGGCTCTGTAGAGCAGAGCATGAAGGCAACCATCATGGAATTAGTTCAAGTGCCGGGCATCGGGAAGAAAAAAGCCCTTCGATATTCGAAGTGTTCTTGAATAGCCCAAGCTCACTCTAGTATTTGATTACGGACGGGGGGCTAGTCGTTAGCGATCAGATGACGGCCTCGCCGATCACCTCCAGGTTGCGAACGACGGCATCCTGAGTTTTAGGATCCGCGAGGAAGGAATCTCTGCCTTCAGACGTGTACTCGCTGACGCGCTCCATGGCATCGCGTATGTGAAGCAGATAAACGCGGTCGTCCTTCAAAGAGGGTGTGCCTCCGATTGTATTCTTTCTCGCAAATAGGGGCTAATGCCACCATCGGTTATGACGTCGACACTGCAGCCGAGCAACTCTTCAACATCCTGCCAGAAAGCCACTAGGTCGAGGAACGTTCGACCTTTCTCAATGTCCACCAAGAGATCTATGTCGCTGTCCTTTCCGAAATCGCCCCGTGCAACCGAGCCGAATAGACGCACGTTGAAGACTCCATGTGCGGTGCCGAGTTTCAAGATCTGCTCTCGGTTCTTACCGAGAAGTTCGTCCGTTTTCATTGATGTTCATGTGGCAACGGCCATTTGAATTTTTAACCTGCCACCCTATGACTCAATAGTATACCTTGTTCCCTCCTTTCCTCAGCTAACCCAACCAGAAAAAAACTCGGCGGAAAGCGATTGGCAGAAAATAGCAACGCCAGGAACAAAACTTAGGATAGAGGCGGTCTCTATCGATCGAGCTGGCTCTCGAATTGTCTTTTGAATTCGCGTGGCGTAAGCTTTAGGAAGATCGACGCCCTGAACTGGGCGGAGTCGTGGAGCAAGAAAGGCGTTGAGAGCCCTTCCGTTGCGCCGTTGGACCCGGAATGAGTATGACAAGATGATCGAAGTGGGCGTATTCCGGCCCGGCGAGCGATTAGAGCTGATCGACGGAGAGATCATCAAGGAGCCTCCGCAGGGGAGCCGCCATGCCACGGCTGTGAGTCTCATCCAGAGCTTGATACAAGAGCATGTCGGAGAAGTATCGCACATTGATTCCAGGCGAGCATTCCATATGCGGACACAGATGCCCTTGGCTCTCGGCAGTGAATCGGAACCCGAGCCCGATATCGCGGTAGTCCGGGGCGTCCCAAGAGACTATCGAGACTTCCACCCAACCTCGGCCGTCTGGATCATCGAGGTCGCCGATACAACATTGACGTTTGATCGGGGGAACAAAGCGAGCCTGTACGCCAGGGCTCGAATCGACGACTTCTGGAGCGTCGGCCTGAGCGACAACGACGTGCAGGTCTTTCGGCAGCCAGCGACCCACGCCGAATCGCTTCATGGTTGGCGTTTTCGTTCGGTTCAGACCTACTCCGGCGACCAACAATTGACACCGCTTGTCTTCCCTCAGCTCTCTATCCGAGTTCGGGATATGCTTCCATAGTTGCTTTCGATTCGAGTGCCGCGACGGAGCGGCGACCCCTACGCACCCTTGCTTGTCTTGTTTTCGCTGCTCGTGATATAAGGGACTCCTTCTCAAACAGGCAAGCCCGTGCGAGACTGGAGCGACGCCGTCTTCACGACCTTCATCAACTAAAGGGGAGAACACCATGAGATCGAAGCAACCGTTCATTTGGAACGCGATCGGGATCGTCACGTTCCTGGCCATTGTTTTCGTCCATATGGGTTGCGCGACTCCCCCGGAACGAGAGGGTGAGCAGGTCGAGATCATTCGAGACCGGTGGGGGATCCCCCACGTTTATGGCAGAACGGAAGAGGGCCTCTTCTTTGGGGCCGGTTATGCCATGGCTGAAGATCGCATGTTCCAGATGATGCTGCGCCGCCGGGTGGCGCAGGGCCGGTTGGCCGAGATTCTGGGTCCCGGGCCGGAGAATCGATACCTGGAACTCGACCGGCAGTTTCGTATCTTCGGATTTCACGTTCTGGCCCCCGATCTGCTGGCCAGTCAGGACGAAGATACACGTCGGAACCTGGAGGCCTTCGCGTCGGGAATCAATGCATATCTGCAAGACCAACGGGGGAACTTGCTTCCGCTCTTCGACCGTTATGGAGGGCATCCGGAACCGTGGACGGCGGCCGATTCGATCTCGGTCTTCCACATGTTGGGGACGCGCTTCATGGGAGGATGGCAAAAGGAGCTCTTGGCAAAGCAGGGCCGGTTACCGAAAACGACGCGGGAACCGGATGTGATTCCCAAAGCCGTCTGGCCCAATCCGGACAGCGCGGCCCAGATTGTCTCCGAAGAAGAATTCAAGCGTGCCTATCCGGACGCCTACGAACGCCTGATGGCCAAGAAGGCCAAGCACCGCCCGCAGGCATCCAACCTCTTCGTCGACCAGGAGTACTTCAAGGCGAGTCAGAATTGGCTCGTGAACGGATCCAAATCCACGACGGGGCTGCCGATCATGGGATCCGATCCTCAGATCCCACTCGAGAGTCCTAACTTTGGCTACGAGATGCATCTGGTGGGAGGCCGCTACAACATTCGAGGGTATGTCATCGCCATTGGGGCACCGGGAATACTGATTGGATGGAACAATCACGCCGCCTGGGGAGCGACGGCTCTGGGCGGAGACAACGGCGACCTCTTCGAAGAGAAGGTCAACTCCCAGAATCCGGATCAGTATGCCTGGAAAGAAGATTGGAAGGAGTTCGAAAAGCGGACGGAGATGATCCGGGTCAAGGGAGGCGATTCGATCACACTTGAAGTTCGCTCTACCCACCACGGGCCGGTTGTCAACGACCTTCTCGATGGAGTGCCAGAGGGTGAGGTTTACGCGCTGCAGACTTCCGCGTCGAACGCCAAGAGGTCGTCGCTGGAAGGAATGCTCAAGATGATGCGGGCCACCGATTGGGCGAGCTTTCGCGAGGGGATGAGCCAGTATGCCTCTCCCGCCGCGCACGTCATCTATGCCGACCGCCACAACGACATCGGCTATCAGTCGCTGGTGCAAACTCCCGAGCGCTACTCGTTGATGCCGTTTCCGCGCAAGGGATGGACCGGCGAGGACGAGTGGAAGCTGATTCCCTTCGATGAGCTTCCCAGCCTCCACAATCCCCTTTCTAATGTCGTCTACAGCGCGAACCACCTCTCCGCCGGTTCCTGGTATCCCCATCCGGTCGGGTCCGGGCGCGGCCGAGGTCCCCGCGGCGAACGCATTCACGAGATCATCACCCAGGACCGAAAATTCTCCGTCGAGGATTTTATCGAAGTCATTCACAAAGATACCGTCAACACCACTCTTCGAGATTTCATCCTCGTGGCAATAAAGGTGATCGAGGAGGATGGTGTGACGGATTCCAACATCCGGAGCGCAGTGGCGGAGCTCGAGCACTGGGACTACCGGTATTCGACCGACACACGCGGGTACGCGCTGGCTCGTGGGATTCTGGAGGCCGTCAAGAACGACATGGACAACACTTGGTGGCTCCGCTATGGCGGCACCTGGGCTGGATTATCGATGATGTTTCGAGAGATGATGCCGGCCTTCCACAAATCCGGAAAAACGCCACGGAACCCCGAGGTGCGCCAGTGGCTGAAGGACTACTTCAGCAAGGGAGTCGCCCTGGCACCCGACTTCGAAGAGGAGGCCAAAAACGGACACATCTACCCGATGCCATACCAGGCGAACTGGCTCGGAATCGAGTCGCTGGCTCCGGAACACGACCTGGACTCGCCGCCGCTCGTCGCGCCGATCGTTCAAAGCATCTGGTCTCAGACCGGCCAGACCTATTCGCAGGTTGTCGATTTTTCAAACCTGGACGGTAGCCTCTCGGTCATCGCGCCGGGGATTTCTGAAGACCCGTCCAGTCCGCACTTCAAGGACCAGATGGACCTATGGGCCAAGGGTGACTATCACCCGGCACCCTTGAGCCGAGTAGCCGTGGAGGCGATTCAAGAATCCAAGACCAGATTGAATTACCCCGGGCTGCCGGACTAAAAACAGGGGACGTTCCCCACGTTTCCGGGTTTTTTTTGGATGGAGTTCGCGAAAACCCGGAAACGAGGGGAACGTCCCTAGTTTTTTTGTGACTCGTCGAAACCTGGTGCGGAAAGCGGTGAGCGGACAGCGCAGCCGGGCCAAAGGCCCGCTGCATTAGCGCATCTGCAACGCCCTTGCGGCGTTTTCGGACAGCATCGCAGAGATGGCAGATTCCGGAATCCCGGTTTCTCTCAGCCGCGGCACAAAGCGAGAAAAAACATAGTCAAAGCCGGGTCCGCCCCCGTAGCTTTTCCAGTAGCTATTCTTCGAATGGTCCGCGGCCAGCATGAGACGGTCCTGGAATCCTGCAGCAACCAATCCTTCCACGAGATGCACGATCTGAGAGTCCGGAGCGTAGTGGGTCTTCCCGGGTCCATCGAGGATGAGATAGGTTCCCGCTGCTGCGATTTCCTTCAAGTACTCGAGATCTGGATTGAGCAGGATATGAGCAAGAGAGATTGCGTCGGTGGGGACACCCTCTTTTTGGAGTGATTCCATGAGCTCGATGGCGCAGGTCCCCTTTTCCATGTGCGCGGAAACGGGAGCCCCCGTCATCCTGTGCGCCATGGCAGCGGCGCGGTTGCATTTCTCTTGGAAGGACGTGATGACCTGGTAGCCGGTCGAGACCTTGATAACGCCAGCACGCGCCTCGGTCCTTTGCACAACAGGTCCGGTATAATTGTTGCGGTCTGTCCCTTCTCGAATCTCCTCCGCTAGCAGCAACGCCAACGCTTCGACGTCGGTATTCTCCAGCCAGTCCTTGCCCGCCGGATAGAGGGCCCACTCGATGAAGCCCGTGGCGACCACGACGTGCACGTTCGAGCGCCGGGAGATCTCTACCAGGCGCTCGACGCAGCGGCCGGGAGAGGTCGGCGTCATATCAACCATGGCTCGACCGCCCGCTTTGCGAAACGCGGCAAGCTCTTCGAGCGCCTTGTCGATGCTGGCCAGCAGAAAACGCCGGTCGTCTTCGACGAGCGGTCCTCCTAATCGAACCAGGTGTGAATGGGCGTCCGTTGGACCCCACTCACGAGGGTCCACGGGACCCAGGACGGTCTGTATGAAATTCTTTTTCGATTCGTTGGGCATAGTTGCGCTTTCCGCTTAGCGCCGAGCGCTTTCCGTCATCCGCCTTCCGCGGCAGGCGGATGACGGTTTTCATTCTCGAACTACGGGGTTGGAAACGGCTTGTTGGACCAGGCCGACGAAGCGTTCGATGTCCTCTGCGCCGATATCCTTGTAGGTCACGAGACGCGTCAGTTTGCCTGGCTTGAATCTCCCCAACAAGACACCTCTTTCCTGCATAAACTGTTTGAACTTGTCCGGATCGACATCATCGCCGCTCAGGCGCATCAGGACGATATTGGTCACGACATTCTCGAGCTCGATCTCGACTCCCGGAATCGAATCGAGACCTTCGGCCAGCAGGCGGGCATGGCGGTGGTCTTCGGTCACTCGTTCTTTCATGGAATCCAGCCCGGCCAGGCAGGCAGCCGCCAGCACTCCTCCTTGCTTCCAGTTTCCTCCCAGCATCCAGCGAAAGTGACGGGCCCGCTCGATTGTTTCCGCGGGACCTACCAGAGCTCCGCCGGCGGGCGCCGTGAGAGCCTTGGTGAAGACGACCCCGACGCTATCCGCCCAGGTGGCCAGATCATGTGGCTCGACATCCAGCGCGCACGCCGCGTTGAACAGGCGGGCCCCATCGAGATGCACGCGAAGGTCCTGCTTGCTCGCCCACTGATAAATCTCCGCCAAGTGATCGGGCTTCAAGACGGTTCCGCCCAGGCGGTTCACCGAGTTCTCGAGGCACAGCAATCGATGCCCTGTCTTTGTCGACTCGGAACCATCGGCTTCGGACTCGGGCTCCTGCTCGTACCCGATCCGGGTCACGCCGTCACGGGTCGAATCCGGGAGGAAATCGAATTCGCAACGGGCGAGCCGCCGCATGGCTTCACCTTCGTGATAGAAAATGTGATGCTGTTTGGAAATCAGCACCCGCTGCCCTTCCGCGTGGCACATCACGGCAAGCACGTTCGCCATGGTTCCACTCTGAACAAATACGGCCGCCTCCTTGTGGAGCAACTCGGCGATTCTCTCCTCTAGCCGACCGACCGTGGGATCATCTGAAAAATCATCGTTTCCCACCTCAGCTTCGCACATGGCCCGGCGCTGTGCATCACTCGGAAGGCTGGAGGCATCGCTTCGAAAATCTATCATCTTGGACAAGGAGTTTTCCTCTTGCGCCGGGTCCCAACCCGGCGCGCCGTCAGCCGTCAGCTTTCAACCCTTCAGCTTCTCGGCCACCGAAGTATACCTGTGCAATGGGCATCGATCCATGGATTCCGTAACCGCCGGCACCACGCAACTCTGATACAATCCGACTGGAACCAAACCGACTAGCGACTGGGAAAGCGGGTTAGAGATGAAAAAACTCTTGGCACTCAACCGCGGTGAGATTGCCATCCGGATTCTGCGGGCGGCCAACGAGATCGGGTTGCGCACCGTAGCGGTCTACTCCAAAGAGGACCGTCTCGGCCTGCACCGGTTCAAGGCGGACGAGGCGTATCCGATCGGTGCGGACAAAGGCCCTGTCGAAGCCTACATGGATACCGAGGGTGTCATTGCCCTGGCCTTAGAGAAGGGGGTAGACGCCATTCATCCAGGCTACGGTTTCCTGGCTGAGAACCCGGCTCTTGCGCGGGCGTGCGACTCGGCAGGCATCACCTTCATCGGTCCCAGTGCGCGTGTCCTCGCGCTGCTCGGTGACAAGACCGCCGCACGACGCCTGGCCCAGAAGGCCGGCGTGCCTATAATACCAGGCACCCGCGGCCCGGTGTCGGGAACCGAGACGATCAGAAAGAGTGCGCGTGAGATCGGTTTTCCGCTCATCATCAAGGCTGCCTTCGGAGGAGGTGGCCGAGGCATGCGAGTCGTCCACCACGCGGGTGAGTTGCGGAAAAGGCTCGACGAAGCACGGAAGGAAGCCTCCGCGGCCTTCGGCAACGATACCGTATTCCTGGAACGCTTTATCCGGAAGGCTCGCCATCTCGAAGTCCAGGTCCTGGGCGACACCAAGGGACACATACTATCGCTCTACGAGAGGGACTGCAGCGTTCAGCGGCGCCATCAGAAGGTGATCGAGGTGGCACCCGCCGTCAACCTGGACCGCGAGGTCGCCCAGCAACTTTCGGAAGCGGCGATAAAGATAGCCCGGCAGGCAGGTTATTACAGCGCCGGCACGGTCGAATTCCTGCTCGACGCCGAGACGGGACAGTGGTATTTCATCGAAGTCAATCCCCGCATCCAGGTAGAGCACACCGTTACCGAAGCTGTGACCGGCGTGGATCTGGTTCGCTGTCAAATCCAGATCGCGCAAGGGCAGGATCTGCACGAAGGCGATATGGCTTTGCCCCGAGATGGCATTCCTTTGAACGGATATGCCCTTCAGTGCCGGGTGACCACCGAAGACCCTACCAACAATTTCATCCCCGATTATGGTCGGCTTCACACCTACCGGTCCCCTGCAGGATTCGGCATCCGACTCGACGGGGCCTCGGCCTATGGGGGAGCGGTCATCACCCCTTACTACGATTCCCTGTTGGTGAAGGTAACGGCCTGGGGACGGAGCTTTGTTCAGGCTTGCGAACGCATGGATCGCGGCTTGCGGGAGTTCAGAATTCGAGGGGTCCAGACCAACATTCCGTTCCTGGAGAATGTCGTCAACCATCCAGAGTTTCAACAAGGGCGCGCCACGACTTCATTCCTGGATGATACGCCGGAATTGTTTTCCTTCATCCCACGCCGCGATCGGGCCACGAAATTATTGACCTATCTCGGCGAGACCCTCGTCAATCAGAAGCCGGAGATGAACGGGAAAAAGGCGCCGGTCATACGGCCGGCCCCCGTACCGCCGCGTGATCCCGCCACGCCACCCGACGGCACCAGACAGCTCTTGAACCAGATAGGCGCGGAAAAGTTCGCCGCCTGGACGCGCGCGCAGAAGAGATTGTTGCTCACCGATACCACACTGCGCGACGCTCACCAATCGCTGATGGCCACCCGCATGCGCACCCACGACATGACCCGGATTGCCAACTGGATGGCGCACCGGATGCATGGTCTCTATAGCCTGGAGATGTGGGGTGGGGCTACTTTCGATGCCTCCCTGCGGTTCCTACACGAGGATCCTTGGCGGCGGCTTTCTGAGCTACGCCGGCAGATCCCGAACATCTGCTTTCAGATGCTGCTGCGCGCCTCCAATGCGGTGGGCTACACCGCATACCCGGACAACGTGGTCCGGGAATTCATCTACGAGGCGGCCCGCCAGGGGATCGATATCTTCCGGATTTTCGACTCGCTGAACTATCTCCCCAACATGCGCGTCGCGATGGACGCGGTTCGGAAAACCCAAACAGTGTGCGAAGCGGCCATCTGCTATACGGGCGACATTCTCGACCCCAAGCGGGACAAGTACCCTCTCGGCTATTACCTCAACATGGCCAAGGAGCTCGAGAAAATGGGAGCCCACATTCTGGCCATCAAGGACATGGCGGGGTTGTGTAAACCCTACGCCGCATACAAGCTGATCAGAGCGCTGCGCCAGGAAACCGACTTGCCGATTCACTTCCACACCCACGACACCAGCGGTCTCAATGCAGCCTCGATTCTCAAGGCAACCGATGCGGCAGTGGACGTCGCCGATGCCGCCATCGGCCCGATGAGCGGCACCACCAGCCAACCGAATCTCAACTCGATTGTGGCCGCCCTGGCGCACACGCCAAGAAAAACAGGTCTGGACTCGGAGGCTCTCGATCGGTGTGCCGACTACTGGGAGGTGGTGCGGACCTGGTACGAGCCCTTTGACGCCGCGCCGAAGTCCGGGACCGCGGAAGTCTATCTGCACGAGATGCCCGGCGGTCAGTACACAAATCTGAAAGCGCAGGCGAACGCGATGGGACTCGGGGAACGGTGGCCGGAGGTGGCTCGAACCTACGCGGAGGTCAATATGGCGTTCGGCGACATCATCAAGGTGACCCCTTCGAGCAAGGTGGTGGGCGACCTGGCGCTTTTTCTGGTGAGCCACGGCGTGACAGTCCAAGAGATGGAAGCCCTGGGACCGGAGCATAACTTGAACATTCCAAACTCGGTAGTCGACATGTTCATGGGCTCGCTCGGCCAACCTCCGGGAGGATGGCCCAGGAAGATCAAGCAGGTCATTTTGAGGGGGAAGAAACCGAATCGGGGTCGACCGGGGGCCAAGCTGAAGCCTGCGGATTTCAAACAGGAGTCTGCTCGCCTCGAAAAAAAACTCCGCCGGGCCCCTTCCCGCGCGGATCTGCTGAGCTACCTGCTGTATCCGAAGGTCTTCCTCGAGTTCGACGAGGCATGCAGAAAGTACAGTGAATTGGAAGTGCTTCCCACTCCGCAGTTCTTCTATGGGGTAGAGCAAGGCGAAGAGTGCGCCATCGACATCGAACCGGGCAAGACACTGATTGTCAAGTTCTTGACCGTGAGCGAACCCCACGAAGATGGAACCCGAACCGTTTTCTTCGAGTTGAACGGGCAACCACGGACAGTGCGGGTCCGCGACCGATCGCTGGAAGCCAAGAGCGAGCCGAATCCCAAAGCGGATCCGAATCATCCCGGGCACGTGGGAGCGCCGATTCCGGGCGTCGTTACCAGTATCGCCGCGGAGTTGAACCAACCGGTCCGCAAGGGAGACAAGCTGCTGATGATGGAAGCAATGAAGATGCAATCCACGGTCTATGCGCCTGTGGCTGGCAAGGTAGTCCAAAAACTCGTATCCGTGGGCCAGAACGTGGAGCCGAAAGACCTTCTGGTGGTGATCGAGTAGCGGGGCCGGGGCCGTGAGAATGGAAAGCCAGAAGGTTCACGTCTTTTGCGATTTCGATGGCACCATCACCAATCGAGACTCCATCGTCGCCTTCACGGAGGATCTTGGTGGCGGGAGCCAGTACCGGCGCCGGATCATAGACAAGGTCAAGGAAGGTTCACTCTCGAACTACGAATGCATTCGACAAGAGCTTGCCAGCGTGAATGCCAGCTGGGAAGAAGCCCAAGAGTACTTGAGAGGTCACATCTCCATCGATCCCGAGTTTGTCCCCTTTGTCCAGTGGTGCCAGCAGCTCGACTATTCCGTTTCGGTGGTGAGCTCCGGGATCGAGCAAGTGATTGCCTTTTTCTTGGCCTCGCTCGACATACCGTGCTACGCCCATGAGGTCGAGATGAGGCCACAGGGTTGGATCTACAGGAAGAGGGAAGAGAATGACAAGGCGCGTATCCTCCGCGCGGTTGCGAGCGAGGTGAGGACCGTATTCGTGGGGGACGGGACCTCCGATATCATGGCTATTCCCTTTGCGGATGTCCTTTTCGCCAAGACCTATCTCGCCGAGTACTGCAGGGCCCGGGGACATTCCTTTGTTCCGTTTGAGTCGTTTCGAGATGTGCGAGATCGGTTGCCGGCGGCTCTAGGAGCTATCAGCTGACAGCTATCAGCCTTCAGCGCTACGGGCCGGCGGCCCGTAGCATTGGCCCGCAGCTAATCTGTTTCGAATGAACTCACACTGCGGTATTCTGGAAAGGGGCGCTGGAGTCCCCTAAAGACAACTGACCGAGGCGGATCATGCAATCGTCCACGGGGCCGGACCGGCTCCCTCGCTACGATTATTCGCGAACGTACGACTACAACTACTCGAGTGCACCGGAACCGGTCGAAGTCGAGGCACCGGCTATTCCGGGCGACTGGCAATTCTGCGGATTGTCCGTGGATTCTCCGCTCGGAATCCCAGCCGGCCCACTTCTGAACGGGAGATGGATTCTATACTACGCCAGCTTGGGGTTCGACATTCTGACCTACAAGACAGTACGCAGCGTGGCGCGAGCCTGCTATCCCCTGCCGAATCTATTACCGGTAACGACCGCAACCCTCATGGGGGACGAAGAGAGGTTGCCGGCCGCAGGCAAGATGGCGGGAACCTGGGCCGTATCGTTCGGAATGCCCTCCAAGGCACCGGAGCAGTGGCGAACCGACATCGAACAGACGCGTCGCCAACTACCCAGAGGTAAGCTGCTGGTTGTCTCCGTTGTTGGAACCACGCGATCCGGATGGACAATCGAAGATCTGGCGCGCGACTACGCGGACTGCGCGAGGTGGGCAGTGGACAGCGGCGCAGACATGGTCGAAACCAATTACTCTTGCCCGAACGTCTCGAGTCGAGACGGACAGCTCTATCAAGAGCCGAAGGCCATGGAAATCGTCAGCTCTCACGTGCGGGACCGCATTGGATCCGTTCCCTACATGATCAAGATCGGTCACGTACGTAGCGACGAAGAAACGGACGCAGTGTTGCGCGCCGTCGGCCCATACGTCGACGCTCTGGCCATGACCAACAGTATCGCGACGACGGTCGTCGGTCCGGATGGGGGTTTGCTTTTCGATGGCCAGCGCCGCGGTATCTGCGGCGATGCCACCCGGGAAGCGTCCATGGAGCAGGTTCGCCGTTTCGCCGCACACGCCAAAAAAGCCAATCAGAAACTGAGTATCGCCGGGGTGGGAGGCGCCCATACCGCCGATCACGTCCAGGCGTACTTGCAGGCGGGGGCGGGGGCTGTTCTGTTGGCTACGTCCATCATGGTCAACCCGGCGGCCGGGCTCGAGATTCGACGGAATTGGTCCTGCGAGGCAAATCCCAGCGGCACAGCCCCGATACCCGCGCAATCTTAATTGGAGGGCCCTTGAAAGCTATTTTGCGCCGGATGCAAGTCGTCGGTCCGAGGCCCGTTTTCTCGGCGCCGATCGCGGTGTTTTTGTTCGGGTTTGTCGCGCTCGCCGGAATGGTTGCGTGCACGCACGTCCAACCTGCAAAGAGCGTGGGCCCGAGCGGCCTGGCGGCGCGTGAGGAAAAGGCTGGCGTTTGGATTCTGGAGGATGGGGCCCGTGTCCTTTTTTACCAGCGCGAGCCCAAGTCGTTCGAGGGTCGGTTTACTCGGGCCGATTACATCCACCCGCTCTATGACCTGGACGGACGCGTGCTGACCGAGGACTTTCCTCTCGATCACCGGCATCAACGAGGAATCTTCTGGACATGGCACCAGGTCTGGGTCGGGGAGAAAAGAATCGGGGACCCTTGGCTGACGCGCAATTTTTCTTGGGACGTCCAGAGTGTGAAAGTGATCCAGTCTCACCCGGAATCGATCGCGCTCGTCGCCGAGGTCCTCTGGAAATCCCCCCTCTGGGTCGAACAGGACAAAAAGCAGATTCCCTTGGTCAAGGAAACGGCCACGGTTCGTGTGCATCGCGCTTCGCAGGATTACCGGAAGATTGATTTCTCCATTCAATTGCTGGCCCTGCTGGATTCTGTGACCATCGGCGGATCGGAAGACAACAAGGGTTACGGTGGGTTCTCGGCCAGGATCGTGAATCCCAAGAAGATTCTCTTCAACGGCCGCGAGGGACCCATCAAGCCGAAGTTGCCCACAATCGATGCCGGACCGTGGGTGCACTTCAGAGCCACGATCGACGATTCGGAGACTCCGACCGGTGTCGCCATACTCTGCCACCCGTCACTGCCGGTCTTTCCGCCGCCCTGGATCCTGAGAAATCGCCCCAGTATGCAGAACCCGGTCTTCCCGGGCCGCGAGCCAGTCCCTCTATCGCGAACAGAACCCCTGGAACTTCGCTACCGCATGATCCTGCATCGTGGAGAGCTCGATCGCGACAGCATCGATCAGCTCCAATCCGAATACGAAAACGAATCCTGAATCAGCGTGGGCCGTTCTCTTGCAGCGCGCGCAGTGCTTTGCGGGAGGCGGCAATGCGCTCAGTCAAGCCTTTGCGGTGGCTGGAGGCGTCAAAATCAAATCCCTTCGTTGGATGAGCGAGCTCACGTTCGAGCTCTTGCAGGTAATCCTCTGTGAGGTCGAGGTAGTGGTGCAGGGTTTCCGGGTTGTAAAAGCCCCCACCGTTCACGGTGACGTACACCGGAGTGGTATGGGCAACCTGCGTCGGCTTTGCCGTGCAGCGGGCGGCAATCCAAATGCCCTCGTCGATCGGAATCTCGAGCTCGAGTTTCAGCATCTCGGTACTTTGTCCGGTATCCTGGACGGAGACCGACTCGAGAACTTTCCCGTGGCCGATGATCTCGAGCCGCTCGAGCGGAATCTGGAAGGGATGTCCGAATGCCGACGCCTCGACGCGAATCGTCGTCCCGCGATCGACGTCGACGGTCTCTCCGGGAAGGTGCTGGTCGACCTTCAGGTCGAGTATGGGACCGCTCGTGACGAAGGTATGACCGGCCTTGACGTTCTCAGCCCAGGCATCGTAGGTCAACCCCTCGCCGGTGTAGGTATAGAAACGAGCGTCTCCGATCTGAGAGCAACCAAGGATCGATGGCGGATGACATCCCTGCTCGAGGCCGAACTTCGGCCCGTTCCCACACCAAGGAAAATCGGACCCGGCCGTGGCAGTCAGCCGAAATCCCAGATCCAGGAAATGATAGTAGTGCTCGGTGTGCAGCGGGCCGCCGAGCACGCAGAACTGCAGCAACTCCAGAAAATCGACCTTCCCGCGCGGTACATCCAGCGCCATGCCGCGATAGCCGTGGAAGCTCATCGCCTGATGGGCGTACCCGGCGATTCCGCCCAGCTCTCGGATCCGGTCGAAGACTTGGTCGTATTGGTAGTACCTGCCTTGAAACCGTACGAACTCTCGGGCCAATAACGAAATCGTATGGCCGATCTCCGGAGTTCGAGGTTCTTCCTGTCCGGACGCCAGTATGGTGCTGCCTTCTCGGTAGAGTCCGTGCTCGCCAAAGCCGTACTGGTGAAAGTACGTTCGCCACAGGTCTCCTACCTGCAAGAGGGTCCCGACGTGAATGTCCTCGGCTGCCACCCATCGGAGAATCGAAGGATCTTCGCGCGGGGATCGTCTCAGATGGATATGGTCGTCGGAGGAATACCAGCCCCGCTCCGGCATGTTGATCCAACGATGCAGCTCGTACTTATGGGCAACGCTCTCTCCCGGCTCGAGGCGGATCGCATGAGTCTGCGCAACGAATTCATTGCCCTTGGACACACGAATCCGATAGTCCCCGGGACGAAGCTCGGTGTGGAAGGATCCATCGACGTAGAACGATCCGTCTTTCTGCAGTGCGTACCACTCGGGCTTGTCCCAGCGGCCGTGCATGAGAGCAATCGCTTCCTCGGGCACCCCGAGGGTAGCACCAGGCGCCGGCAGCACACCCTTCTCCGTCGGGAGAAGGTTGCCTTCGCCGTCCGTTAATCGAACGCGGACCGGTGTTTTCTCTCCCGTCTGCGCATTCGTGATCGTGACCGACAGGGTCGCCAACCGATCGGACTGGATCGCATGGAGTAGGCTCACACCTAGAACAGCAATCGCACCGATGCGTAGCAGCCAGGTTCGTCTTGTCATTGCTTCCGTCTTCCGTCCACTACCTAAGCCAATTAAACATTCGTCAATTCATGTTACCATCAGAGACTTTCCCAGGGGCTACGTTTCGCCGAGACCTGACGCGGAGAGCGCACCGGCTCCCAAGAGCCGGTGCCATTACAGGAGAACCATGAGAAGAATCATCAACTTTGCGCTAGTTACCTTGACATCATTTCATACAACCGGGCTGACCGCCGCCACACTCGAGCTGGCTCGAGACCAGAGAGTTGCACTCATTATCCCAAACGAAGTTTCCGTCGCCGAACGGTTGGCGATCGAGGATCTGGCGAGCTTTCTTCAAAGATCGATCAAAGCCGTCGTCCGCCGACAGCTCTCCACTGTGCCGCTGTCGTCACTAGACGAACCGGCCGCCTTGATCTTCGGCACCGCCGAGAACAATGCCGCGTTGGGTAAGCTCCTGCAACAGGGCAAAGTGAAAGCCGGGCGTGATCTGGGGCCCGAGGGATCTCTTGTTCAGTCACTCGAGGCCGACGGAAAGACAGTGGTCGTTTTGATGGGGCAGACCGGCCGCGGCGCCTCTTACGCTGCTTATTCCTTTCTGGAAAACGAGCTGGGAATCGGCTTTTTCATCGACGGCAACCGCGTGCCGGACAACCCATCCGTCTCGCTGGCCGGCCTGCACCGGGCCGAGGTACCAGCGGCGAGCACACGAGGGCTGTTTCATCACCATACGTGGAAACACCCCCACGCGAACTGCTGGCGGCTCTGGTCCGCGGACCGATGGAAAGAGTCGATCGACTGGATGCGCCGTAAGCGCTTCAACACGCTCCCGATGATGCACGATGCCGGCGGTTACATGTGGGGGGATGTGATCTTCCGCGAATTCCCTGAAATCAAGAAGAACGACGAGACCCTCGCGCTGTTTGCCGTGGATCCTTCTTGGCGGACCAAGCTCAACAAGGAAATTTTCCAGTACGCGCGAGAGAGCGGCATTTCGATTGCCTACAATCTCTTTTACACGCAAGTGCCCGAGTTCTTCCCGAAGTTTTTCCCGGACCTCGAGTACCTCCCGCTCAACATGCGCAACGTTGGAATCGAATTCTCTCAACCGGAATGCCGCCAGATCATGAAGCGCTACTGGAAAGCCATTCTCGATACTTTCGGGATCGATGATTCGCATACCTACTACGTCTGCTCCTATCAGCATGAACGTCATCTCCCCGATAATTTGAAGAATCGAAATCCAACCACGATCGAAGCCTGGGAGGTGTTGAAGGAAATAGATCCGGATGCGCAGATGTATGTCGAGACCTGGTGCTGGAAGTACCGGCACGAGTGCCCGGACCCGTACGTCCGCTGCCCGGCCAGAACTCCGCGGACGATCACGGAAAACCCTGGCAAAGAATGGCTGGTTTTCAATCAGGAAGTTCCGCGGGAGATCGGCGTCGTCGAATGGGACTTGTTTCGCAACAGCGGCGATCGGCTACCGAGAGACGGCTTCGACGGCCGCCCGTACATCCAGCTGACACACTCCAATTTCGAAGGATGGTGGCCACCCAACGGCACGCGCAACCACCCACGGTATCTCATCGATTTCTTCGCCGACGCGCTGGACCGAGGAGCCCACGGCGTCGTCTTCTTTCACATTCAGGCCAGCATCAACGAAATGATCGCCGACCTGGCGGCACAGATCGGGTGGACCAAGCGTGTAGACCTGACCGCCTTTTATCGGGACTGGGCACGACGGCGCTTCGGCCCCACGGGGAGCGAACCTCTCGCCGAGAGCCTGCGCGCGTTTTACGACGCCATCGACTTCGGAGCCACCCTCCAGTACCGGGATCAATTTCTCTCCCTTGTCTCCCCCGGCTACAACGACAGTGCCGAGGACGTGTTGTCCAAGCTCGAGCTTCAGGGAGAGGCGCGCCTCACCTGGCTGCGAGAAAGGCTCGCGGTTTTCGAAGACAGGGCAGCGCAGATGCACGATGCCTTACTGCCCGCGCGGGCCCTCGCTTCCTTGCTCGAGGGCAACGAATTCTTCGACGATTACATGTGGCAGCTCGATTACGTCTCGATGCGTCTCGAAGGCATCCAGAGTCTCTATCGGGCGCATCTCGTGGCCGATAGCCAGCCGGAAGCGGCGCAGCGTTATTTCAATCGAGCCCTCGGGGCCTTCCAGTCATTTCGCGAGCTCTTTCGGGTGCGGCCGCGACACAGCATGTCCCGTCTGCGAGAAATCGAGCCGGAGGTTCCTTACACGAAAGCCTTTGTCGATGATTGGGAAACCCGCGGACACTGGGAACATCGGGGAATCAAGTCAGGCCACGTTATCATCGAGCGCTTCGACCTCTTTGAAGACAAGATCCGGGCCTTGAAACCGTAAGCTCCCATCAGGGTCTTTTCGATCTGGCCAATCAAACGGCCAAACTCACGATAAAGATTGAAACCTCCGGGCGAAGCGGCTAATTTGGTTTCTTCCCTGTCGATTTGGAAACGAAAATGAGTCTGGGAGGCCTTCATGCAACTGCGACTCGTCTCTAGCATCGCCATCGTCGTCCTCGCGACGCCTATCACTCTCATGGCGCTGGACCAAGCCCGCGTCCCTGAGAATTCCGAGCAAGTCGCCCGGCCGGGGGGCAAGCTACCCGGCGAGGTCCAAATAGCACTGGTCAAGGTGGCGGATGGTTTCATCGATCCCACCAACGTCGCCAGCGCAAACGACGGTTCGGGTCGCATCTTCGTCGTCGAAAGGGTGGGGCGCGTGAAGATCGTGCACCCCGACGGCCGTGTGCAGCCGGAGTCGTTCCTCGACTTGACCAAGATCAATCCACTGGGCAGCGATGTCCAGACGGGGTTCGTGGAGCAGGGTCTCTACGCCATCGCATTTCATCCCAGGTTCAAAGACAACGGATACTTCTTCGTACACTACGCGTCTTTGCCGTTCAACGGCGATGGTGTCGTGGTTCGCTTTCAGGTGGACTCGGCCAAACCGAATGTCATGACGCCCGGGCGCACGAACGAAACCGCCAAGGTATTGATGCGGATCGAGCAGCCTTACTACAACCACAACGGCGGCCAGATCGAGTTCGGTCCGGACGGCTATCTCTACATCGGCTCCGGGGACGGCGGCTGGGAAGGGGATCCGTTGGAAGCCGGCCAGGATCTGAACACGCCGCTCGGGAAGATCCTGCGCATCGACGTCGACACGTCGGACGATCGCACTCCGTACAAGATCCCGGCAAGCAATCCATTCGCGGATGCCTCGTCCGAGCGTCTCATGCAACTGTTCGGGATCTCCGAGCTCGACTTCTCGAAGATCAAGATGAGGTCGAGACCCGAGATCTGGGCTTACGGGGTACGCAATCCCTACGAGTTCTCCTTTGATCTCGAGACCGGGGACCTCTACATCGCCGACGTCGGACAGAACCATGATGAGGAGATCATCTTCCAACCCGCAGGGAGCAAGGGTGGCGAGAACTATGGCTGGCCACGGCTGAACGCGACCAAGTGCCATCCGATGACGGGGCCCGCGGATGAATGCGCTCAAGTGGGTCTGATGCCTGCAGCGGAATACCCGCACGAGGTGCCCTATCCGGGGGCATCGCCCGTTAGGGGCGGCTGGGGCTGCTCGGTTCAGGGTCTTGGGGTAGCCAACTACGGCGGGATGAAAGGAGTCTACCTCGTTGGGGACTGGTGTTCCGGACGCGTATTTGGCCTTGGCTGGGACGGCGAGAGGTGGCAACTGCAAGAGTTGCTTCACACCAACCTTCAGTTCACCGCGGGCGGGTACGACGAAGACGGCCAGGTGCTGGCCGTCAACTGCAACTGCTTCTATACCTCCGACCGCGGAGCAACCGGGAACCCGCCCGGATCGCTCTGGCGAGTCGTTCCGGCAGACCAGCTCCCGGCCGGTGCGGAGACCGCGCGGACCGTCTCGAAGATCACCCGACTCACCTCCACCGATGCTGGCGGCGCCATCTTCTTCCGGCACGCGCTGGACGACACCGCCCTCGATTTCAACAGCGCACCGGAGGCCGGTTTGACACCCCTGGCACAGCAGTTTCGCAACACGGGACAGAACCCCTACCGCAGTAGCGCAGCAGCGATCCAGGACGGAAAGGACGTTTACCAGCAGAATTGTGCCGCTTGCCATCTCGAAGACGGAACCGGACGCATCGGATCCAATCTGGTCGATGACCAGTACACCTTCCCACGGTCGAAGACCGACATCGGTACATTCGAGATTATCTATGCCGGTGGAACCGGCGCCATGCTCCCGTTCGCCGGAAAGATCACGGTCGATGAGATGCTCAAGGTCATGGCCTTCATGGACTCTCTGGAAAAGAAGTGACTGAAATGACCGATCAAGTCGGCACGCGTGGTCGCGCCGTCCGGGACAAGATCGAGCAACAGACCCGGCGGTCACAGCAGGCTCAGCAAAAGGGTGCCGACCTCTTGGCGCTGGAGGTCGTGCCCACCTTTTGGATGCCGACCCCGATATACCTTGATGCGGTAGAGGGTGCTCGGGTCACCGACGTTGACGGCAACGAATATATCGACCTCAGTATGGGATTCGGTCCTCATCTACTCGGCCATCGCCCTCGGGTCGTCGAGGAAGCTCTGCGCGAGCAACTGTCCCGGGGGTGGCACTTCGGCCTTCACAGCACATTGCAGGCACAGCTGGCCGAACTCCTCCAAGAGGCAACTCCGAGCGCAGAGCTAGCAGTTTTCTGCAACTCCGGCACCGAGGCCACCATGTACGGTATGCGCCTTGCGCGAGGATTCACGGGAAAACAACGGGTTGCGCTGTTCGATGGTTCTTACCACGGCGCTCATGATTACGCCTTGATCAAGGACGATCCGGAGAGTCCCAGACATGCGCCCGAGGGCAAGATTCTGGGATACGGCGTACCGGGGGTCATCCCCGATACCGTCGTCATCCTCCCCTACCGTCACGAGGCCGCGTTCGATCTGATTCGCAAGCACAAGGACGAGCTCGCAACCGTCTTGGTCCAGCCAGTCCAGAACCACACGCCGCGCATCGACAACCATGAGTTTCTCCACGAGCTCCGTCGGGTCTGCGATGAGTGCGAGGTGCTGCTGCTGATCGACGAAGTGGTCACGGGCTTCCGCCTGGCATTCGGCGGCGGACAGGAATACTACGGGGTGACGGCTGATTTGGCGACTCACGGCAAGGCGCTGGGCGGCGGCATGCCCATCGGGTCCCTCTCCGGGAAGCGGGAGATCATGAAACTGTTGAGCAAGGGATTCGGCGATCCGGATGGGGTCTTCTCCGGTGGAACCTTTTCCGGCAACCCGGCGACGATGACAGCTGCAGTCGCGGCGGTCCGTCATATGCGCGATCACAAAGACGAGATATACCCCTATCTGATGGAGCAGGGCAACCGGCTGGCAAAGGAAGTGAACGCGTTCTGCCGAGAGCACGAGATGGGCGCCACCCTCATGAATGCCGGCTCGATCTTCTATATGCATTTCAAGAGCGGCGACATCGAAGGTGCGCGTGACACCCTGGATGTTAATCAAGCAGCAGAGCGGGAATTCTATCTTCATTTGCTCGGCCGGGGGATCCTGGTGCCGGGCATTCACCTCTTCTTCATCTCCACGGCCCACACTCCGGCGGACATCGACACGGTTATCGAGGCGTTCCAGGAATCGTTGCTCGACGTACGGGCAGATGGGTTGCTTTAAAAGACGCTATCGGCTCACCGCCATCCGCTGTCCGCTCTCTTTCGAACCGGGCAATAGCCATCCCAACCATGAGGATCTACATCTGCGCCTGTTGCCGAGGTTAGACTCTTATGCTTCCTTTTTTGAGCTCGTCGAGGAGGTAATCGCAGGATCGAACGCAGAGCGCCATGATCGTGAGGGTGGGGTTCTGGCAGGCACTGGAAGTAAAACCAGCGCCGTCCATGACAAACAGGTTGCCGATGTCGTGGCTCTGTTGAAACTGGTTCAAGACGGACGTCTTGGCGTTTCTCCCCATCCGCGCGACCCCGACTTCGTGAATACCACGGCCCGGCTCGCGGTCGTGTACCACGAAGGGAACGATATTCTTCGCTCCGGCCGCTTCGAACATTTCCGCCGCCGAGACCCCCATGTCATCCATCATGGCGTGTTCGTTTTCCGACCAGTCCATTTGGATTCGCAGCACCGGAATCCCGAACGTGTCGACGACGTTGGGATCGATCTCCACTCGATTCTCCCAGCGGGCCAAGCATTCGCCGAACCCACCAAGACGGACATTGCCAACAGGTTTCAGGATCGCCCGCTTGTAGGCTTCTCCGAAGCCTTCCGCAGCAAAATTGAAGTTGCTCGATCCACTGCCCTGGTATCCATAACCACGGATGAAGTCCTTGCTGCGCGGTCCGTTCTTCGTGTTGCGGAAACGGATGGCATAGATACCGTTGGGACGGTGCGGTCCGTCCAGATTCGGTCGCTCCGTGAGCTCCGGAAACTCTCCTGATGCGCCTCCCCCGACCCAGATATGATCCATGAGGTAATGACCGAGGGCGCCGCTCGAGTTCGCCAGCCCGCCTCCGTACTGACTGTTGGACGAGTTGAGCAGAATCCGGGCCGATTCGAGCGCCTGGGCACACAGAACCACAACGTTCCCGTACACCTCACGCGGCTGACGGGTCACACGATCGATGTAGAGCAGACCCTTGGTTCGATTACGATCCGAATCCATCAACACTTGATAAACCATGGCATTCGGAATGTGTGTGCACCGGCCGGTCGCCATTGCGTCGGCCACGGTCGTGAAGGCAGAGTTGAAGTAAGAATGGGTCACGCACCCCTGGTTGCACGGGCCGCAATAGTGACAGGCGGCCCGACCGTTGGTTGGTCTCGTGATGTTGGCCGTTCGTCCGATCGTGACGGTCCATCCCAGTTTCTGCTTCACCCGATTGCGCAGAGCCGTCTCCGCGCACGTCATCCCCATGGCGGGTTGGAACCGTCCATCCGGAAGCTCGTAGATCCCCTCCGCCCGGCCGCTGATGCCTACGTAGTCCTCCACGAGGTCATAGTAGGGCTCGAGATCCTCATAGCCCAGTGGCCAGTCTTCTCCGTAACCGTCAAAGGAGGCGGCCTTGAAATCCAGGTCGCTGAACCGGTAGCTCTGCCGCCCCCATACCACCGTTCGGCCACCGGTCACACGAAGCCGCCCTGCCCACACGAAGGGCTTTCCCTGCGGTGTGGTGTAGGGTTCTTCGAGGTCATTGGCAAACCAGCTGTAGTTGTGTTCGTTACAGAAGAATCCCTGAACGGGACGCGTTTTACGTATGACGGAGGGAGCCCGATTCCGGTACTTCACATTGAAGGACGGTTCGTGCTCGGAGAACTCCTGCTCCGAGAGCGGTCGACCTGCGTCCACCAGGGCAACGTTCAGTCCGGCCTCGGTCAGCCGCTTGCAGGCCCAACCTCCGGAGGCCCCCGATCCCACGACAATAACATCGAAAACCCGCTTGGATTTTGGCTGCACGGTCCCCCCTGAAAAGGCGTTGCCTGCGATCTTATCAGCTGATGCGAAGAAGGGTCAATCACCGGCACGCTTTGGTCATGTCAAGCTGCTTGTGTAAAAAGGTCGAGGGTACGAGTTGGTCGTTGTTCCTTCCAATCGAGATTGAATCGATGGAAGATCGAGTAAATGATTCTGTCGACACTCTGGACATTAACAAAGCAAACCATCGGACGCGTTCTCCGTCGAACCTCAACGAAGCAGCGTTCGATGACGTTGGTGGTTCGTAGCTTCTTCCACAGAGGCCGTGGGAAGCTGTAAAAGGCCAGTAACTCAGGGAGATCCTTCTCCAATCGATTCACCATCTTCGGATAATCCTTGTGCCAGCAACGCTTCAGCCTCCTGAAAGCTGTCAGTGCATCCCGACGGCTATCGGCCTGGTAGATGGCCCGTGCATCCTGCTTGATCTGGTCTCGATCGCACTTTCGGACTGAATTGACGATGTTTCGCATCTTATGTGCCCAGCAGCGTTGGTGCTGAGCTCTCGGATAGATCGTTTCAATGGCCGCTGCCAGACCTGCACAGCCGTCGGTCACAATCAGCTCGAGGTTATCTCCCTCTATACCACGCCGGTACAGATCTCCTAAGAGTCCTTCCCAGGCAGCTTGACTCTCTCCACTGCTGCGCATAAATGCCAAAAGCTGCCGGCTACCATCCGCTCTCACCCCGTAGGCCACCAGCATCTGCACCCGTTTCCGCCCACTCGGACGTCTTACCCTCAGACTCACTCCGTCCAGAAACAGTGTCTTCCATTCGTCACTCAACCGAGCTCGGTGAAATCGCTGTACTGCTTCATCTAGCTCTCGTGTCAGCTGCGATACCGTCTGTGCACTGACAACTTCTCCCGTCATGATCGCCACAATCCGTCCCACCGTCCGTGTGCTGATTCCTCTGAGAAACGCCTCTCGTATCAGCAACGTTACCTCGTCAGCTCGTCGTTGAAACCGTTGTAATCCCTTCGGGAGAAAATTCTTGTTCCGGCTCCGGGCAATCCGCAACCGTAACGTTCCAAAGCGGGTCACAAAGTCCCGTTCATAGTATCCATTGCGGTACTCTCTCTTTCTCTGCCCACCTCTTTCATACCATCCAAAGCCACAATAACGGTCTCTCTGCCGCTGTGATTCAGTCTCGAAATACCGTTTCCACGCCAGCTTTGTCTTGCTATACACATCTCCCCAAAAGTCTTCTTTTACCTCATCAAGGAAATGTTGGAATTGTTCGGTCATCGGTGTTAATTTCGCCATTGGGTGTAAGCTCCTTTCTTGGAGTTGGTTTTTGCCATCGCAGCGAAAAAACCAAACTTACACCCTCTTTCTTTTTACACAAGCAAAGTTACATCACCCACGCTTTCGGCGACCGGGGTCGCCAGCCATATTGTTCGACACCGAGCCCGATGGTATGATCGTACCCAAACCAGTTGCGGGAGGGACGCTGTTGAACAAAAACAGTAGGTTTGCCACTCTGCCCGTGGTGCATGAAAAGGGGCCGCGACGTGCGGTCACGCGTCGCGAGGCGATCCAGTGGCTGTTCGGCGGCGCAGGAGCAGCAATTGCTGCCCTTCCCGCGGTTGCAGCGAGCCATCCCGTTTACTCACACCTGCACAATGCATCGACACTCGATGCGGCCGATGCCAAGTTGGCCGGAAAAGACTGGGCCCCCGTTTTTCTCTCATCCCATCAAATTCAGACGCTGGCGGTGCTTGGCGAGCAGATCATCCCCGGTTCAGCTCGAGCAGAGGTTGAACGATTCATCGACTTGCTGCTGAGCGTCGACTCGCGTGAGAATCAGAAAAGATTTCTGAATTCCCTTTCGGCCTTCGAATCGGAAGCGATCCGTCGCTTCCATCAGCCCTTTACCGCTTGCAGCGGGGTCGAGCAGAATGAAATTCTCCTGTCTGCATCCGCGATGCAACCGGAGCAGTCCTCACGCGAGCCTGACTGGGGCTGGTTCCGATTGGTCAGGAAAGAGCCGTCGCCGGATCGGGTTCGGCACAATCTCTACGATCATCTCGAGCATTTGAAGGGCTGGCTAAGCGGCGCCTACTACAGCTCGGAAACAGGAATGCGTGAGCTTGGATGGACCGGGGAGTCCTTTTTTGACGAGTTTCTCGGCTGCTCGCACGGCGAAGAAGGGCACTGAAAAAGCTTTCAGCTATCAGCGACTGACCGGCGCGTCGCGCCGGTCACTTGGTAAAGTAACTGCACTGCACAGCCTGAAAAACGTGGTTCTTGGCGATTTGCTAAGTTACACATATAACAGCAGATCCGCGAGCAGTTACTTGAGAGCTATCAGCTTTTATAGGTGGGATAGGATGCGGTCGATTGTCCAATCGGCGATTTTCTCGTAGTCCGGGTTGTGATCCCCGCTGGATCCTTGCGTCTTCGAGGGTCTGGGTGCCCATTGTTCCGCGGAGTAGATGCCTCGAAATCCACTCGACTCGGCAATGCGCATGCATTGATCGAAATCGAAAGAAACATGCTCCCATTGGTCGTTGAAGAGCATCACCTTCGCAGACACGAGATGGGCATAGCGCATGATCTTCTGGAGCGCCCGATACCGGATCTGTTCAGGGTAGTTGCCGAAATCGGGCAGCGTCCGAAAGTTTGGGCTGCCCACGGTGCGCATCAGATGAAGATGAACGTCAGGATTCTTCTCGATACCGCCGTGGTTTTCCGCCAGCAGTACGACGCCCTTTTTCACCGCGTAGGCGTTGAGCTCTTTTAGCGACCAGACACTGGACGCGATCGAATCCCGGCCCGGATTGGCGCGCAGTGCTGCGGAGCCAAGCTCGGCAGCTACGTCCAGCCATTCCCTGACCAAGGCAACGCTCTTCTGACGGTTATCCTCATCCCGATCGGCAAGGTTGTATCCCTCGTCGACTTGAATGTTGATGAGCCGCGATCGGGATTTGGCAATCTTCTTCTTCAATTCCCGGAGATAGGACGGCGTTCGCGCCTCGAAGTGCTTGCTCCAGAACTCGATGTTCTGCAGGCCGAAACGGTCTGCGAAATACTCCGGAATATCGAGCAGAGTCAGCTCGTGATCCATGTCCGGAGTGCCCATGTCTTGTGTGGCGCGAAAGCGCGTGCGGAAAGTGACGGTGGACATACCGACGCGCTGCATCGATTTGCTCGAGGCTCGGCTCGGACCTGCCAGCACATATCCCGTGCCGGCCCAAACGGGAAGCCCTCCAATGGAGGCCCTGAGAAAAGTACGTCGGTTCATTTTGTAACGACCGCGAGACTAAGCCTTGAGGGTGTCATCGTGCCGGCTGAAGCTCGGAGCGGCGTCGGCCCGATGCACGTGAGCCAGCGCAACCCTCGCTCCATCCTGCTTGTCCACATCGTTGTCTTCCCATTCGATGTTGACCGCGCCGTCGAACCCCGAGCGATTGAGCTCCACCAGGATTTCTTCGACACTGACGGCATCCCGGAGTGACCCCGCGGTAACGAAGTTCCAGCCGTTGAGCCGGTGTCCCATGTCCCGGTGGCCTCCAAGCAGGCCCGCACGGCAATGATCCCGGCTCACCTGAACGCCCTTGATGTGAGCGGAGTAGATGTAGTCACCGTACTCCCGGATGAACTCGACACCCGACACGTTCTGCCACTCCATATGTGAAGAATCGATGTTGAATCCGGCGACGTCCCCGTAGCCGGCCTGCTCCATCGTTTGCAGGAAATCCCCCGCCGATTCCAAATCGCCCATGGCCCGTTCCGTCGGATGACATTCGAGGCCGAACTTGATTCCGTAGTTTGAGCAGGCATCGAGAAACGGACCGAAGCGTTCCACCAGCAGTTCGAGGCTCACTTCCCGCACATCCCGGATGGCGTGACCTCCGATCGACGAGGGCAAAGCCGGAAACTGAAAGAAGCTGGCCCAGCAGTGCGCCGGCGAGCCCACGAACCCGGGCAGCACCACCGACCGATCCTGCTCCTTCCCAAGATAATGCGCCAGGCGGGCGCTCTGGATCATCTGCTCGAGCGCCGTCTCGGTCATGAGTTTGCCGACGTGATCGGGAACGTAGTAGGGTTCGTTCCGAGGCGGTTCGTTTCCCTCGTCACGCCATGCCTTGTAGGCTTGCACTGGCTCGCCAGCCACGAACTGCAGCGTCTTGGCCGACGGCTCGTCTCCCAGCGTCTGGCCCTGAAGGTGCACCGCCACGGTGAAGATTTCCAGGCCGAGACTCCGCGCCTTGCCGACGCGCTCCTTGGCGTAAGCCCGGGCTCCCGCGTCATTGCCGCACTGGGACAGATCCAGTTCCCAGCTCGATTCCTCCCAGCCGTCGTAGCCGGTGTCGGAAATGAACTTCAGCCACTCGTCTTCCGGCACGTCACCGAACTGGCCGCGCACCAGACCGATCTGGTGATAGGAATGTTTCCCTCTACGATGTTTTGTTGTTTGATGGAAACCCACGAGAGTACTCCTTCTTTTGAAAGGTTCGAGAGTGTCGACCTTTTATCGCAGCGCAATTCGAGGGGCAAGGAAATTTGTGCAGCGGAGCTGCCGATCCGCTGCGCTTCCCGCCGACCGTCGTCCGATCACCGCATCAGCTGCCGGAGAAAGCATAGGCCGCCCACGTGGGCGGCAACGACGTCCGCATTACTGCAAGTTCAAACTCAGGGCGCGGACGTCCATGACCTGAGCGCCTGCAATGTCGACCGCCTGGAGCTTGACTGTGTAGCGGCCTTCTTGGGCGGCGATCACGCCCAGCCGGAGCGGCCGAAAATCTTTCACATACGATTCCCCTCCCCGGGGGACCCGATCGAAAGACTCCCCCACCAGTGGGGGGTCATGCGCTTCGGTGACCTTGGCACGAATCTTCCGGTCTCCCAGAGAGAGCTCCACCGTCGAGCCGACGTCTTTTTCGGCGCAGGTATAGTAGACCACGGCCTCGAACTGGCCGGCGTTCAATACCTCGATGTCCCATGCGATTTCGTCGTTGGTGCTCGCCCAGTGGGTGAAGAAGGAGCAATTCGGCGCCCGCGCGCTTCGTTGAATACTCCCCTGGATCTTGCCATCCCGGGCCGGGAGCCATCCCGTCCGGAATTCGGTAGCGCCCACCGGAAACGGACGCTCGTCGGGAAGGGACTGCGAAAGCACCTCCCGCTTCCAGGACACCAGTGCCTTCGTCAATCGAGCCGCAAGCTGGGGCTTCGCTCCGGAAATGTCCGTCCGCTGCCCCGGATCGAGCTTCATGTCAAAAAGCTGCCCGGAATCGTCGAGCCTATAGCGTTGGGTTCGGAGACTCGCCCTCGTCCGTTGAGCCGAAAAGATCATGCGATCCGGCCAATCCGCCTCGGAACCGAAAAGAAGGGGTGCCAGGCTGATTCCGTCCAGAAGTTTTTGTCCCCCGATTGGAACCCCGGCCAGATCGGATAGGGTCGAAAGTAAGTCGATGGCGCCACCGATCCGGGAGATTCTCTTGCCCGAGGGAATCCTTCCCGGCCAGCGGATGAAAAAAGGAACGCGCACTCCTCCTTCATCGATCGAGCCCTTGCGGCCTTTCATGCCCCCGTTCCAGCGCCAGCTGTTGGGTCCGTTGTCGCTGAAGTAGACGACGATCGTCCTTTCCCCCAGATTCCAATCATCGAGCTTACCCAGAATGCGGCCTACGTTCCAGTCGATGTTTTCGCACAGGGCCAGCGCGGCGCGGGTCCGGGCCACTTCTTCTTTGTCCGGATCCCGATGCCGCATCTCGATCCGGGCGTTCTTGAATTTTTCATAAAACCGATCGGGAACCTGAAACGGAGTGTGAGGCGTATTGAAGGGAAGGTAGCAGAAGAAGGGCCGAGCGCGATTGGCCTCGATGAACTGCAAGGCGCGGGTGGTCAAATCGTCGATGATGAAGCCCGTGCCCCGGACCAGCTCTCCATTGTGCTCGAGCATGGGATCAAAGTACTGACCCCAGTGACCGGATGTGAAGCCGTAGTATTCATCGAAGCCCCGGCCGTTGGGATGATAGGGGTACTGGGAGCCGTTGTGCCATTTACCGAATGCGCCGGTCGCGTAGCCGGCCTCCTTGAAAACGTCACCAATGGTCCGTTCATCCAGATCGAGCCGCTCGGCGCCGGTCGAAACGCCATGCACGCCACCCCGCGGAAAATAGCGGCCGGTCAAAAACTCCGCTCGCGTGGGAGCACATACGGGACTGACAAAGAAAGAATCGAACCGGGCCCCATCGCGGGCAAGCGAATCGACGTTCGGGGTCGAGAGATTCTGGTTTCCGTGGACGCTCAGGTCCCCCCAACCCTGGTCGTCCGCAAGGACGATGACGATATTCGGCCTCGTGTCGGCCGCCGGCAGCGAAGTGGAAATCAGACTCGATAGAAATAGGATGCCAACCGCGACCCTAGTCCTGCGCATTGGATCCAGTCTCGGAAACAACCTTGCGACCGACTCGGCCGGCCAGCCGCGTGATCGTGTCCATGACGACCTCCTCGACTTCGGGCGCAAACAGACCGTACTGCACATACAACCCGCGCGACTCGTAACCCCCTTCTCTGATGACGGAGGCAGGCGGCAGATAGCCGTAAAGATCGTTGCAGTAACCTGCAATCCAGAGATTCAGGGGACCCAGGGCCTTTTCGGTCCGAAGCGCGTAACCTACCAAAGTCTCGCCGCTGAAACCCACGAGCGTCAGATCGTCGCCGAAGCGCCATACCGCGAAAGGAGCACTGTAGTGGGTGGGTAACGATTCGCCCCGGTCAAGCAGCGACAGAGCCCCGTCGGCGAAGTACTTCCGAAAGCCAAGGTTCTTGTCCTTGATCGCTTCGATCTGCTCGCGGTTTGAAAACCGCTGCAGCGGGAGGTCGACGGTTTCAAGCACCATGGCCAACGGCCCGTGAACCGGCTGGAGTTTTCGACGCCTCTGCTCGAGGACGGCCGAGACCTCCTCGGCCAGTTCCCTGCCATGGCGCTTGGCGAACTCGAGCTTGCCCTTCGGGTAGGGATTCGCATCGCCCGCACAACCGAGCATGAACATTGCCTGCACGCCGGGATACTTCTCTTCTATGACTGCCTGCGCATATCCGGGGTAATCTCCGCTGATGAACCGATGCCGGCCGGTCAGGGTGGTGGGATGGCCCGCCTCGCCGAATACGACGGCGCGGAGATCACCTTCGGGATCGGTCACGCGCAGCACGGGCAACGAACGGTCGGCGGGGCCGCGCCCGTTGTGCCCGAGAACAATCCCCCGTTTCGTAGCCTCCCTCCGGTTGGTGATGAACGGCACGACACCAGATCCCCAGGAAAGCTGGGCGGCAGACAGTCGCTCGAGCGCCTGCACCGCGGCCGCCACCGCCCGGTTCTCGAGCTCCTTGGAATAGGCGCGAACGCGGGCTTTCCCTTCGTCGCTCAAGCCGCCGGCCAATTGTGCACTCACATGGGGTCCCGTGTGAGTGTGGGAGGCGTTCAGCAAGATAGCTTCCCGAGGCAACCCCGTCCGGGCCTGAATCCGATCACAGACGGGTTGTGCGAGGTCGCGCGGCCAGCCGGCATGGTCGGCTGTGATCCAAATGCCGCGCTGGCCTTGTTGGTCTTGGAACGCTATGGCCTTGAGGTACAGATCGTCTTCCACCGACTCAAACGGTCCCTTTCGTGACGAATAGCCAACCATTTCCAAGGGCTGCGTAGGCGTAATCTTGGTTGCGGCCAACCCGACCAGCCATTCACTTTCCTCCGCCTCCGCACCGCAAAGCCAAGACACCGACGTCAAAACAACGGAAACAACCAAGACCAGAGCGACGGTTCACTCTCTCGAAATGTTCGTCAGGGTTCGACAGGTTACCCGGTCAGCGACGGTTCGCACTCTCGAAGTGTTCGTCAGGCTTCGACAGGTTACCCGGTCGTTACTATGCATCGAACCTCCTTGTCGACACTGCAAGCGCCGTCGGCGCTTGCAGTGATCGTTGGAAACCGAAACTCTACGCCCAGGTTTGAGCTTCCGAGTGACAACGTCCGGGTCTAGCGGGCTCTCTTCAGCTTCGAATGGTCCCAGCTTGCGATCCGTTGGGGTTTGACCTTCAGAACGACCCGCTTTCGTGCCTGGGATCGGCCGGCTTCCCCTTCCGCGTCTTTCGGATACGCGCCCGTCATCTTCTCGTGCACGCGCAGCATCGTCTGCAAGGTAAGATCCTCATCCCGCACGATCTCCGCCTCACCACGAATGAGGAGTCCTTTTAGTTCTTTGTATCCCTTGCCGGTTTCGATCAGGAGCGCCACCTTGGGATTGCGTTGCAGATTCAGAACCTTCTGGGATCTGCCGTAGGTCGTCATCCAAATGGTTCCATCCTCGTCTACTACGAACCACATGGCGATCGAGTGAGGAAATCCGTGGCGATCCACGGAGGATAGAATGACGGTCTTCTCGGACCTGAGAAAGCCCGCTTGCTCCTGCGCTGTCAGGATGATCTGCTCTCGTTGTTTCAGAGTTTGCTCCTCTACTACCGCCGTATCGTTGTTGCTGTGATGCGGTGCCATCTCTGCCGCGGTCTTCCAGGCGCACTCACTTGCTCTTGTTGGAGAAAGAGGTTATCGGATTTCCAGGCGATTTGAAACGCTTTTGCAAATCACTGCAGCATCTATCGACAACTAGTGGGATCCGACCACAAGACGCCGCAAGACGCCACCCGGGCGTCTTTACTTTGGAAGGGGGATGGTGACCTGGACCTTGTTGCCGGGCTCGATGTATTGCAGGTCCAGCATTGCCCTTGCCAGCAGGATGCCTCGACCGTGGGAGTCGAAAATACAATCTTGATCGAAGTCCTGATAACAATCGAAGTCAAAGCCGACTCCACTGTCCTCGATCACGATCTGCATTTGTCCGGCGTGCTTCCGCACACTGACTTTAACGTGCTTGTCCCTGTTCTCGGGCAGACCCAGTCGTCGCTCGATTTCTTTCTCGTATGTCCCATCCGCCAGCAGGCGGCCTTTTTCCTGATACTGGATTCCGAGATTGCCGTGCTCGACCGCATTGACGAGAAGCTCCATCAATCCCAGGCCGCGTTCGTCCGCGTGACACATACTGGCAAGACCGACGGCAAGCGCTTCCGCTTCAACCAGCGTCCGAAAGCGAAAGGTTCCTTCATGGAGAAGGCGGCAGGCATCTTCGGCGTGTTGGATCTTCTGTGCCAGCGAACGTTTCAGATCGGAATCCGACAGCGCTGTCCGGACAACGGCTTGCAACTGAGCCATCTGATAGGGCCGGGTCAAGTAGTAGTAGGCGCCGTTCTCCAGTCCCTTGCGCAGATCCTCGGGGCTGACTTTCGAAGACTGCAGTATCACCTCCGGCCTGGAATCGGACGCCTCGCGATGAATCCACTCGAGTAACTCAACACAGTCGCTATCGGCCAGGTTCCAATCTATCAAGGCCAGATCCCAATGCTCTCCGGAGCCGAGAATCTCCTGGGCCTTCGAAACGCTGTCCACCGTGTCTACCGTGTAGCCCTCCCGGATGAGCGTGTGCCGAATCGCATCCCGTTCCGAGCCATCCCTTGACACGATCAGAAGTCGCTTCACCATTCTTCCTCCAGCAACACTACTCTCTACCCCACCAGACTTACCACACCACGCGGACCGGATACTGGGAAACGAGCTCATCCGAAGATAGAATGGCCATGCCGGCAACAATTGCTTGGCATATCAACATCCTATCGAATGGGTCGTTGTGGAGGGCCGGAAGCCGAGAAAGCTGGAAGGCGCTTTGCTCATCCAACGGCAGGGGCTCGATACCATGCGCCCTCCGCTGCGAGGGCAGGAATCGTTCTGGTGGTTCCGGAAGCGGCAGGCGCCCAAGCGCATGCTTGATAGCGATCTCCCATGCCGATACCGAACTCAAGTACACTTCGTTATCCGGCTCTGCAAAAAGCTCGCGTGCTCGCTCAGAGAGCTCTGGCTCGTTCAGCACGATCCAGAGAAAAGTCGAGGTATCGAGCAATAGCTTCACCGTCTACCTCCCCCGCTCCCATAGAAGGAATCGAGTACTTTCCTCGGCAGCGGCTCATAGAATCTCTTCGGGATCTTGAACATGCCTTTGGCCAGCCCCAGAGGACGCGGAGTCTTCCGTGGAGCGCGGATGGGGCGGATCTCCGCGATCGGTTCGTTTCTCTTGCACAGAATGATCGTCTCGCCTCGTGCCAGACGGTCGAGATATCGGGAAAGGTGCGTCTTGGCCTCGTGTATGTTCAGCCGTATCATGATTCAATAGTAGCCTAGAAAGTAAACTAGGGCAAGAGTCCTGGGCATTCGATGTCGGCCTGTCTCACGAAAGCAAACTACTACCCAAGACCCTCGAGCGCAATTATCATATCTCTATTCGGCTAGCCGTCACGTCAAGCCGAACGCGCGCTTTGTCACAACCCAATACAGGCGGAGGGAGAGGATCCAATGGAGTGGAAAATGAAACTTCTAGAAAATGTTACTTTGCTATTCTCCCTCAGCCTGGCGTTTCCCGCGATTGCCCAGGACCGCGATGCCCTGGGCGAGCTATTCCCTCCCAGTGAGATTTTGGATCGGAGCACGTTGGATCTGAAGGTGATCCAACGAGAGACAGTCGATCACCGCACCGTCCCGGGAGGGAAGGTGGAGGAGATCGTTCTCGAGTTCACTGCATTTGAATGGGCGGGAGAAACCTGGCGCCACAAGGTCGTGGCGCGGATCCCGGCCAATCCGCCCGCCCCGTATCGAGGCGGCGCTCTGATTACATCGGGGAGAGGCATCTTCGACTCCGCGCTGCGCCTTGGACTTGCGGCCGCCAACATCGAGGGGGTGCCCGGCAGAAAGTATGGGGAAACGCATGCGGGTCGCGTGATGATGGTCGGTCTGAAGAAGGCACTCGAGACCGGCAACTTTCGCTGGGAGGGCTATGGATGGCTGGCGCGCGTCTACATGCGAGCGGCCACTGCGTTGGAGGCTCTCGAGGGATCTGAAATTCACCGTTTTGTCGTTCAGGGTGGCTCCAAAAAGGGACAGGCATCCTGGATGGCGGTCGCGGCGGATGATCGCTTCGTGGGAGCCGTGCCGTTTTCGTGGAACCGGGGCAACGCGAAGGAGACACTCCGACTGGAGGTCGAACGGTTGGGTGTGGACCATCGCCGGGGAGGAAAGGGCACCCCCTCCGGTCAGACCCCTGCCCAAATGCTGGAGCAGATCTCCACACCCATGGGAACCAAGTGGCTTCAAATCGGTGATCCTTATTATTATCGGGACCGAATCGCCGGCAAGAAGGTTCTCTATATGGCGGGGGTGGTCGATCCCCTTTTTCACGTGGCACATTGCACCTTGTTTTTGCCCCACATGCCCGAAGGCGTTCGGATCCTTCTGGCGCCGAACGTCGGGCACGGAAGCAGCGATTGGCACAAGACCGCCACGGTCATGTGGTTGGCCCATATCTTTCAGGGACGCGACGTACCCAGGATTGACGTGAACCAGACCACCCGGAACGGTCGATTGCACGTGACGGCGAAGGTCGACTCTGAGACGCAAATCACCAAAGTCGAGCTCTGGAGCGTGGTCGATCCCACCGGCGCATATCGTAAAGATGAGGCGAATCCGTGGCAGGCAACCGCGATGAATGAGGCCAGAGACGGAGTCTATCAGGCAGCGCTCCCGCTCCCCCGCGACGGGGTTCTCGGTTACATCATCATGGTGGAAGATGACGATCCGGAGAGCGTGCCCGGGGTCATTACCTCCAGCTTCCACGAATGGGGGTACGGATCGTGACGCGAGTATTCTCTATCTTTTAGCCAACACTAACGATACGGCAACCGCGGAAGAAGGCGCATCGGGTTCTGCAACTTCGTGCCGGTTTTGTGGTTTCGCGCACTTTTTGTCCTATACATAGCCCCTAGAATTACCTATAAATGATGGTTCCGCCCTCAGGGGATTCGTGTAGGAGCCGCACGGTTGTTGGTTGGCAGGGCACAGAAAGCGGCTCCGGAGATTGTGATGGGAAAGACTCTACTAGCCAAGGTCTGGGAGCAACACAAGGTTCGGGATCTTCCGTCCGGGCAAACGCAGCTCTTTGTCGGCCTGCATCTGGTCCACGAGGTGACGAGCCCTCAGGCGTTCGACATGCTGCGCGAGCGAGGGCTTCATGTGAAGTTCCCGGAGCATACGTTCGCCACGGTGGATCACATCATCCCCACGGATCTCACTGACCGGCCTTTCCATGACGATCTGGCCGAGCAGATGATGGTCTCCATCGAGAAAAACACCCGCGAGTTCACGGTCCCCTTCTTTAGTATCGACGATCGGCGGCAAGGGATCGTGCACGTGATCGGACCAGAGCTGGGCCTGACCCAGCCGGGGTTGACGATTGCGTGCGGGGACAGCCATACCTCCACCCACGGTGCCTTCGGGGCGATTGCCTTCGGCATCGGGACCAGCCAGGTGCGCGACGTGCTGGCGTCTCAGTGTCTTGCCATGGACCCCCTCAAAGTCCGCCGCATCCAGGTAACGGGCCAGCTCAAGCCTGGAGTTTTTGCCAAAGACGTGATTCTCGCCATCATCCAGCGGTTGGGCGTAAAAGGGGGCGTCGGCTACGGCTACGAGTACGGTGGCGCCATCATCGATGCCATGACGATGGAAGAGCGCATGACCGTTTGCAATATGTCGATCGAGGGCGGGGCCCGCGTGGGATACATCAATCCCGACCAGACCACTTTCGATTACATCAAGGGACGACCTTATGCGCCCGAAGGCAGCGATCACGAAAGGGCCGTATCCTGGTGGCGATCCATGGCCTCCGACACAGATGCTGTCTATGACGATTTGGTGGAGATGAAAGGCGCCGATATCGGCCCAATTGTGACCTGGGGAATCACGCCCGGTCAATCCGTTGCGGTCGACTGTCCGTTGCCGGAGCTTTCCTCGCTGCCCGACGCCGACCGCGGTAGCGCCCAGGAGGCGTTCGATTACATGGGGTTTTCCCCTGGTCAAAAGATTGCGGGAGTTCCCATCGACGTTGCGTTCATCGGCTCCTGCACCAACGGACGGATTTCGGACCTACGAGAGGCGGCGCGCGTGGCCCGTGGAAGGAAAGTCGCCTCCGGTGTCAGAGCCATTGTCGTGCCCGGCTCTCAACAGGTTCGTCAGGCCGCCGAGCAAGAGGGGTTGTCTGTGATCTTCGAGGAGGCGGGTTTCGAGTGGCGTGGCGCGGGCTGCTCGATGTGTCTGGCCATGAATCCAGACAAGCTCCATGGGCGCGAGATTTGTGCTTCTTCCAGCAACCGGAACTTCAAGGGGAGGCAAGGAAGTCCGACCGGCCGCACCCTGCTCATGAGCCCCGCCATGGTCGCCGCCGCCGCCGTGAATGGCGAGGTGTCGGACGTCCGCGCCCTGTGGGACTGAACCGATATGACGGAATCGAGTATCCGAAAACAGATCCGAGGCCGTGGCTTGCCGCTGCGAGGCAACGACATCGACACCGATCGGATCATTCCTGCGCGTTATTTGCTTGCGGTGACGTTCGATGACCTGGGAAACCATGCGTTCGCGGACGACCGCGCCGCGGCGGGACACCCGTTTGATCAGCCCCGGCACCAGGGAAGTCGCCTTCTCGTGGTAAACGAGAACTTCGGCTGCGGGTCCTCCCGCGAGCATGCTCCTCAGGCGCTCATGCGATGGGGCATCGATGCTTTCGTGGGTCAGTCGTTTGCGGAGATCTTCTTCGGCAATTGCGTCGCCCTCGGATTGCCCTGCCTCACGGCAAAAGAGGTGGATGTTGTGCGTCTTCAGACCGCTATCGAACAAGATCCAAGCCAGGAGGTGGGCCTGGACGTAGGCGCCCAAACCGTCCATTTCAGCGGCGGGACCATTCAGGGAACGATTCCGGACGGCCCGCGAGAGCAATTCCTCACGGGCACCTGGGACGCTCTGGGACAATTGCTCGAGGCCGGCGGCGCGATAGCCGCCACACGTCAAAGATTGCCATACGTCAACGGCTTCCGGGTTGGCTGAGAACGCCAACGGCTAGGGTTGGCTGAGAACGCCAACGGCTAGGGTTGGCTGAGACCGAGACAGAGGAGGGTGGTTTGCACAAGATTGCTGTTATTCCGGGAGATGGAACAGGCCCCGAAGTCGTCGCTGAGGCACTCAAGGTGCTGGCCGCGGCGGCACACAGGTTCAACTTCAAGTACGAGACCCACGAGTTCGACTACGGTGGCGACCGATACCTGCGTACCGGTGAAGTGCTCCCCGACACCGCGGTAGCGGAGCTTTCCCAATTCGATACCATCCTGCTCGGCGCCATCGGACATCCAGATGTTCAACCCGGAGTCTTGGAAAAAGGGATTCTTCTACATCTACGATTTGAACTGGACCAGTACATAAACCTTCGGCCCGTCAAGCTCTTTCCCGGGGTGGACACACCTGTAAAGGACAAGGGACCCGACGAGATCGACTTTGTTGTTGTTCGCGAGAACACCGAGGGGCTGTACGCGGGCGCCGGGGGCTTCTTGAAGCGCGGGACGGCAGACGAAATCGCCGTCCAGGAATCGATCAACACACGCAAGGGAGTGGAGCGCTGCGTGCGCTACGCATTCGAATACACCCGCAAGCGTGACCGTGAAAAAAAGCTCACCCTGTGCGGGAAAACGAATGTGTTGACCTATGCGTTCGATCTCTGGGAACGCGTTTTTCACGAAGTGGGAGAGAACGACTATCCGGAGATCGATCGTGATTACGCCCACGTGGACGCCATTTGCATGTGGATGGTCAAGAATCCCGAATGGTTCGACGTGATCGTGACCGACAACATGTTCGGGGATATCATCACCGACCTGGGAGCCATGGTTCAGGGAGGAATGGGCATTGCGGCGGGGGGGAACATCAACCCGGAAGGAGTGTCGATGTTCGAACCCATCGGCGGGTCGGCTCCGAAGTATACGGGCCAGAATGTCATCAATCCGCTGGCTGCCATTGGAGCGCTTCAACTGTTGCTCGAAACTCTGGGCGAGGCAAAACCGGCCGAGGCCATCGAGCAAGGGATCATCCAAACGGTCCAGAAGCTGGACCATCTCGGAGCCGGCAAGATGGGCTATTCCACCAAACAGGTAGGAGACATGGTGGCAGGGGTTGTCGCCGAGGCTTAAAAGGGGAAAAGGAGGCCTTATGGCCGGTAGCGTGGAGATTTACGATACGACGCTCCGCGACGGAGCACAGGCCGAGGGAATCGCCTACTCGCTCGAGGACAAGCTGCTCATCGCCCAGCGGCTCGACGAGCTTGGCGTGCATTACATCGAGGGCGGGTGGCCGAACCCCACGAACCCGAAAGATCTCGCCTTCTTCAAAGAGGCGCGCAAGCTAGGCCTGAAGGCCAAGGTTACCGCCTTTGGAAGCACACGACGGGCCACGAACACTGCTGAGCAGGACGAAACCCTCGGGACTCTGCTCGAGGCCCGCACAGCCAGCGTGGCGATTTTCGGCAAGAGCTGGACACTCCACGTAAAGGAGGTATTGCGTACTACACTGCCGAAAAACCTGGAGCTCATCGAGGACTCGATCGCGTTCTTGGTCAGCCAGGACCGAGAGGTCGTCTACGACGCGGAACATTTCTTTGACGGCTACAAGGCCGACGCGAAATACGCCACCGAGACGCTGCTCGCCGCCGAGCGAGGAGGAGCTCGTATTCTGGTATTGTGCGACACCAATGGAGGCACACTACCAACGGAAATTGCCGACATCCTCGGGCAGGTCAGACAGAAGGTCTCCGCACCCTTCGGGATCCATACTCACAACGACGCAGGTTGTGCCGTCGCCAACGCGCTTGTGGCCGTGGAGCTGGGGGCCAAGCAGGTACAGGGAACCTTCAACGGTTACGGCGAGCGCTGCGGTAACGCCAATCTGTGCTCTCTCGTCCCGACGCTGGAACTGAAGCTGGAAAAGAAAACTATAGGTCGCAACCGGCTGAAAGATCTGATGCGCTTCTCCCGCTTTCTGAGTGAGATCGCCAACGTGCACCACGACCATCGGCAACCCTACGTTGGAGAGAGCGCCTTTGCGCACAAGGGTGGAGCGCACGTCGACGGCGTGATGAAGGTCACGCGATCGTTCGAGCACATCGAGCCCGACTCCGTCGGCAACGAGCGCCGCTTCCTCGTCTCGGATCAGTCCGGAGGCGGGACGATCGTCAGCAAGGTACGCCGCTTTTCCTCGGGCATCGACAAGAAGGACCCCCTGGTGGGAAAGGTGCTGGCCACGGTCAAGGAACGGGAAAACCAAGGCTATCAATACGAGGCGGCTGAGGGCTCCTTCGAGCTCATGGTGCGGCGGGCCATGGGAACCTACCAGGATCGCTTCCAGCTGGTCAGCTTCCGCACCATCAACCGCAACAAGACTGGAGCCAGCGCAGAGGTCTCCGAGGCGATCATCAAGGTCGACATCGAAGGAAAGGTCCATCACACCGTCGCGGGAGGGGATGGACCGGTCAATGCGCTGGATCGCGCGCTCCGGAAGGCGCTCGAGGTGGAGTTTCCGGCTCTCAGTCAGGTGCATCTGGCGGACTACAAGGTGAGAGTGCTGTCGAGTGGTGATGGGACGGCAGCCAAGGTGCGGGTCTTGATCGAATCCTCCGACGGCCTCGACGTATGGGGAACGGTGGGCGTGTCGGAAAATATCATCGAGGCCAGTTGGATCGCGCTGGCCGACAGCATGCACTTCAAGCTGATGAAGGACCAGCAGGCGGAAAAAAAGCAGAAAGGGGTCGCCACTGGATAGCCTCCCCCCGATCCATACAGACTGCCTCCCTCATCCGGCCATCCTTCGATTCCGCCGGGTTGCGCTCGTCTTTCTCGTTGCCGCTGTCGCCGGTTGCACGAGCACTACCCGTGATTACCTGGAGCCCGGGCTGCGCTCACGTGTCGAGCAACTCAAAAGAGAGGTTGCGGAAAATCCGAGCACGCCGGAGAACGTGGGCGCCCGAACCGACACGCTCTGGGATTGGACCAATGCCTATTCCCACACCGGTGGTCCAGTTCCCGTGAATCTGCCGGTCGATGTCACCAACGTGCGCATCGTCGAGTCCGACAACAGCGAAACCCCCGCGGTCATTCTACAAAACATCGACCATTACATTCGCGAGCTGACCCTCAAGGACGAACATCCGGACGCCCTAGGAACACTGCAGCTGGCCAGCATCGAACCCCTGGTTGCGGGAAGCTGGAGCACGGTGGAGCAAACCTACACGGTGGGATCGATGCCGATGAAGCCGGGCGGCGCCTTTATGATCGGCAAACAGCTTTCTCTCGGTCCGGAGTCGTTTCAAAACGAGGACCCATCGGCTCCCTGGTACGTTTCGATCCAATGCTCCAATCCCGGCATTCGATTCGAGAAGATCACGCGCCCGCTGGGCGGGATGCACGGAAATCGTTTCAATACGCCCGCCGCCACGTTTCAGCTCGAAGGCGCGGATTTGCGAGCGGGCGAAACCGTCAGGGTTGTCTATGGCGACACCTCCGGAGGCTCGGCGGGCTTCAGGGTCCAGGAAAGCACGACCGACGAGCTCATGTTTCCGCTGTACGTCGACCTCGAGGGCAAGGAGAACTTTCTCACTCCCTCCTGGCCATCCCTGGAGGTCATTGGGGCCAAGGTCCACGGGGTGCACGGATTTGTCCCTTCGGTTGTGGAAACCGGGGAAGTGTTCGAAATGTCGGTGCGCAGTGAAGACTTGTATCTCAATCGGGCGAGCGGTGCCATTCCCGGGTACGAAGTATTTCTCCGCGGTAAGCCGGTGCAGCAGATTCCCGCCGGCGAAAAGGCAATTCATGTAATCTCGGACATCAAGATCGAGACAGCCGGCGTCTATCGGTTCGCGATCCGCTCGGCCGACGGCAAGGTCGAGGGCTCGAGCAATCCCGTCTGGGTCCGCAAAGATCCACCCTTCCGGGTCTATTGGGGCGAGACCCATGGGCACACGGCTTTTGCCGAGGGACAGGGTTCGGCCGAGGGTTATTTTCGCTTCGGCCTGGAAGACTCTCGCCTCGATTTTCTCACCCTCTCGGAACATGATGTCTGGTTGGATGATTCAGAATGGCAGACCCTTCAGGAGCTCGCGCGCAAGTACTACCAGGAAGGACGCTTCATTCCCTTCCTTGGCTTCGAATGGACCATGGGAAGAGCCCGAGGCGGCCATCATAACGTGCTCTTTCGGACTCCGGGCAGGAATCGCGTCGGGGGGCAGGACGCCAATCGTCTGCCGGAACTGTATGCCGGCCTTCATCGGGAAAACGATCCCGCCGATGTCCTGATCATCCCGCACGCGCACCAGTCCGGAGATTGGACTCAAAACGACCCGGAGCTCGAGAAGCTGATCGAGATCTACTCCATGCACGGAAGCTTCGAGTGGTTTGGCAACATGTACCTCAAAAACGGCTTCGAAGTCGGTTTCATTGCCGCCTCCGATACTCACCAATCCAAGCCGGGCTACAACCACGGCATGTTCTTCGCCTCCCGACTGGGCCAGGTTTCCGGACTGGCGGCCGTCATCGCCCCCGAAAAGACTGGGGACGCCATCTTCGATGCGCTCCGCCGGCTGTCGGCCTATGCCACCTCGGGCCAAAGGATCATCCTGGACGCCAGGCTCAACGGAGCCGCCACCGGAACCAGGCAACCCTTCACCACCGAACGCGCGATTACATGCCGAGCCATGGGGACATCTCCGATCGATCGGATCGAAGTTGTCAAGAACGGCAGTGTCATCTACGGCCAAAACTACCTGTCGGCTCCCTTGGCCTCGCGGGCCTGGGTTCAGGTGAGTTTCGAGTCTTCGTCGGAGGTTTTCGAAGGCCAGCAGGGCAATCCCAGACCATACCGCCAGTGGGTGGGGACATTGGACATCACGGGCGCCAGTGTTCGATCGATTCAGACTCCCGGCTTCGACAATCGCTACTTCGAATTTGCCAGGATCGATTCCGAGGTCACCAACCGGATTCACTTTCATGTCGAGACCCGGGGCCGCGGCGACACCATGTTGCTGGAGCTGGAGGGCGCCAGCGCCGGAACCGTACTGCGTTTTCAACTCGAGCCGCGCAAGGAGCTGAAGTTTTCCGGCCCTCTGGTCCGGCCCCCTCGAGACCTGCCCGGTGCGGATGGCCGACTCCGGCTGGCAGAATTGCAAGCGGGTCGAGCCGCGCACGAATTCCAGGTAGACGACCACATCGATGCCATCCGCATCCAGGCAATCGACCCCACGAGACCGATGGATCGAGAGTTCGAATTCACGGACCTGGAAGCGCCCGAGGCCGGAGACTACTACTACGTCCGGGTGACCCAGCTCGACGGCGGACGCGCCTGGTCCAGTCCATTCTGGGTCGGCGCACAAAGCAACGATTGAAGGCTCGGTGCTGGCTCCGGACCCTCTCGAGTGAGGACAGGTACTCAGCAGGCGCGGCGCTTCATCGAAGGAGAAATCATGCCGGAGTTTCCGATTATCGACTCGCACCTGCACGTGTGGGATCCTGCGATCATCGACTATCCCTGGCTGGCACAGGTTCCTTCTCTGCAGCGGCCTTTCCTGCTCGAAGACTACAACCGGTCCTGTGGTCAGGTTCAAATCGAAAGCATGGTTTTTCTCCAGTGCGAGGCGGTTTTTTCACAAGCGTTGAAGGAGGCACAGTGGGTGGCCGGGCTGGCGAAATCGGACCCGCGGATCAAGGGCATCGTGGCCTGGGCTCCCATCGAGAAGGGAGAAGGTTGCAATGCGAGCCTGGACGATCTCGCCTCTATTCCGCTGGTCAAAGGGATCCGGCGTATTCTTCAGCAAGAAGAGGACGCTGGCTTCTGCCTTCGACCCGGCTTCATCGAAGGCCTGCAGCTTCTGCCGAAGTACGGCTGGAGCTTTGACATCTGCATTTCTCACCATCAGATGTCCCAGATCATCCCGATGGTTCGGCAATGCCCGGAAGTCCACTTCATCCTCGACCACATAGGAAAACCCGGCATCAAGGACCATATCCATGAACCCTGGCGCACCGAGATCCGGGCACTGTCGGAGCTACCCAACGTCTGTTGCAAAATGTCGGGTTTGGTCGTCGAGGCGGATATGCAGAACTGGACGCGGGAGGATCTAAAACCCTATATCGACCACGTCATCGAGTGCTTCGGCTTCGATCGCATTCTGTTCGGCGGCGATTGGCCGGTGGTTTCGCAAGCGGCCGTGCTCACGGAGTGGGTGGACGCTCTGGACTCTGCACTGGCGGGATGCTCGCAGCAAGAGCTCGAAAAACTATATCGTAGTAATGCCGGTTCTTTTTACAAACTCGGATAGAGCAACAAGGAGGAATTGCAGATGATCTATCTCTCTGATCTCTGGCTTCCGATCGTCGCATCGGCCGTGATTGTGTTCGTTGCCAGTTCAATCCTTCACATGGTGTTGCCACTTCACCGAAACGACTACGCGAAGTTGCCCAACGAAGACAAGGCGCTCGAATCATTGCGAAGCTTGGGAGTGCAGCCGGGCGACTATGCATTTCCGTGCCCCGACGGGCCCAAGGACATGAACTCGCCCGAAATGCAGGAAAAATACAAAGCCGGTCCCGTTGGAATTGTAACGGTACTCCCCAACGGCCCCCCCGCCATGGGAAAGAGTCTGACACTCTGGTTTATCTATTGTCTCGTCATGGGCGTGTTCGTCGCTTATCTCACCGGCCGGACCGTCGGCGCAGGCAACGAGTACCTGACCGTTTTCCGCGTTTCCAGCACTGTTGCTTTTCTCGGCTATGGGCTCGGCCAGGCGGTCGACTCCATCTGGAAAGGCGTTGCCTGGAGCACCACGTTCAAACACATGTTCGACGGACTGGTTTATGCGCTTCTGACGGCAGGCGTCTTCGGTTGGCTCTGGCCGTAAAGGGCTCTGTACCACGATACCGGAAACTCTGCAAAGGGGCCGCGCGCCTCTATCTGGGTGCAGCCTTCATCAAGTGTTCGAAGAGCCCGTTGCTGAAGTCCTCGTCGTGGGGGTTGTCACCGAGGCGGGTCACGACAAGGTCCAGACTTGGAACCACATAGCACTTGCGGCCGAGTACGCCCAGCGCCGCCACCATATCATCCGGGGCACTGGAAAACATCGGTCCCTTGATCTGGTTGCTGTTGTTGCGTCCACTGACAAAGTTACCGCCACCATTGAGCCACCAGAGGTAACCATAGGAAGTGTTGCCTTGCTGGGATGGAGAGAGTGCGCGCTCGAGGTATGTCGGATTCTCGAGGAGATCCTCACCGGCCCAGTGGCCGCTGGCCAAAATGAGTAATCCGAAGCGAGCGAGGTCTCGAGCGCTGGTGGCAAATCCGTAGCGGTTCGCGTCGATCCCCGGCTCGTACCAGGCGCGTTCCAGCCAGCGACTGTCCTTCATCCCGATGCGAGAAGTCAGCCAGGCGGAAGTGTACTCGTCCAACGTTAGACCCGTGACGGACTCGAGGACCTGGACCATGTTGCTGTAGACCGGTGTGTTGTACATCCACACTTCACCCGCTGGATCCTGATAGCTGTGGTCTTCGCTGAGACCGCTGGCCATCGAGAGCAGGTGACGGACCTTGATCTGTTGTTCCTGTTCGGCGGAAGCCTTCGACCAGCCTTGCCCTATGTACTGGGACACGGGTGCTTCCAGATCCAGTCTCCCTTTCGCCTCCGCAACCCCGGCAAGAAACGAGATCACGCTCTTTTGGATCGAGGCAACATCTTCAATGGTCTGGCCACGGCTCGTGCGGCCGTGCGTCATTTCAGTATAGGACGGATCTTCAGGATCGGCTTCGACTTCCCAGTAACGCTCGGCTATGATGCGTCCCCCCACCAAAACGACAACACCGCTGGAGCGCTGCTGCTGCGCATACACCAGGGCAGCTTCGAGACCATTTGCGTCCCACCCGACGGCTTGCGGATTGGCAGTTCCCCAGTCACCCGCTTCCGGAGGGAAATAGTGCCCCGTGTCATGAACTGGGTCTTCGGCCTCTTTGTCCGGCGCTCCGCAACCTGTCAATGCAAAGAGAACCGCCACCCCCCTCAGATTTCTCCCGATGTTCATGAGACCCGCCTCCAACTGCTCGGTAGTTTGTGTGGCGTAATCGTGAATGCCACTAGATTCGATCGATCCGCCCATACGATAACCAGGCGGCCACATGTTCTCTCTTTTTTCCCTGCGCTTCCAACAAAATGTGAGAGCCAGTGTATACTAGCAGAACCTTGAACATTGAAATCTGACGAATCGGGCAGGGGAGTCTCCGAATTACGGCCTGTAAATGGGAGGAACTATCATGCAGTACTTGATCGATCTGCGAGATCAGATAATGACGGGATATGGTCCGCAAGTGTTTCAGGTAGCTCGCGCGCTTGGCATCCTGGTCATCGGTTGGATTGTCGCGCTGGCAGCTCAAGCTTTCGTTCGTGCGGCTCTCAAGAAGACCACACTGGACAACCGTCTAGCCAAGTGGGTACTGGGCGAAAAGAAGGAAGAATCCGTGGAGGTGGAACGATGGGTCGGCAAGGCCGTCTATTACCTCCTGCTGTTGTTCGTGCTGGTCGCTTTCCTCAATGCCCTCAATCTCGGAGCGGTTAGCGAGCCCTTGACCGCCCTGCTGAACAAGGTGTTCTCCTTCCTTCCCAACATCGCGGGCGCGCTACTGTTACTGGGGGTCGCGTGGATCCTCGCATCCGTCCTCCGGAGGGTGGTGTCTACGGCGCTGGACATGGCACGCCTGGACGAGCGAATTGGAGGCGAGGCGGGTCTGGAGGACGGCAAACGGCCCGGGCTGGCCAAAACTGTCTCCGATGCGGTCTACTGGCTCGTCTTCCTGTTGTTTCTTCCGAACATCTTGGAAGCATTATCGCTGGAAGGACTGCTGCTGCCGGTGCAGGGACTGATCGATCGTATCCTGACCTACCTGCCGAACATCGTTGCGGCGGCAGTGATCCTGGCCGTCGGCTGGTTCATAGCGCGAATCGTGCAGAGAATCGTCGTCAACATCCTCACCGCCATCGGAGTCGACGCATTGGGCCATCGGGTCGGCTTGGACGCCGCGCTTGGGACGATGACGCTCTCAGGCTTGCTCGGGACGATCGTGTACGTCGTCATCTTGATTCCGGTGATAATCTCCTCTCTGAATGCGCTGGCACTCGAAGCGGTGACCCGGCCGGCGAGCGACATGCTCGGCAAGATCATGGGAAGCGTTCCTGGCATTTTCGCCGCCGTGCTTCTGCTCGTACTTGCCTTCGTGGTGGGGCGTCTGGTTGCAAGCCTGCTGACGAACATACTAGCTGGAGCCGGCTTCAACAACATCCTGGCCAAACTGGGCATCTCGAGCACCTCGCAACCTAATGCCCAGTTGCAACGGAGCCCCTCGGCTCTCGTGGGGACTCTGATCCTGACAGCCATCATGCTGTTCGGCTCGATCGAGGCAGCGAACTTGCTCGGATTTGAAAGTCTGGCGGAGCTCGTTTCGGGCTTTGTGGAGTTCGCCGGGCAGGTCGTGCTTGGCCTGGTTGTTTTCGGGATCGGGCTGTTTCTGGCCAATCTCGCGGCCCGGACGATTCGCGCCAGTGGAGCGACCCAGGCGGCCCTGCTGTCGCTAGCCGCCAGATTGGCGATCATCGTGCTCTCCGGAGCCATCGCCCTGCGTCAGATGGGATTGGCCAACGAGATCATCGAGCTTGCCTTTGGGCTCCTTCTCGGCGCCATTGCCGTCGCCGTGGCCATCAGCTTCGGTCTCGGGGGCCGTGATGCGGCGGCGCAACAGATCGATTCCTGGGTAAAGTCCATGAAGTCGAAGTAGCGGAAGAGCGGACGTAAGGATTCTTTGGTCTTGATAGCGCTGGGGCGTGTGCGCGAAGAGCGCTCCAGTTTCGACGCGGCGCGATACGGATTCGCCGGCCGGCCCTATTGCCCCCCGCCTACGTATTGCCGGAGCTTGGCGACCTGATCGGGCTGACCCAAAACGATCATGACGTCGCCGGCACCCAGAACTCGATCATCAACAATTTCCGGCCATCGGAGCGGTGGGCCTACGACGATGGATGTCTTCCATGAAGGAAAAGGATACTCAATGGAGGTAGCGACAAGGTCAGCGAATGACTCCGTCCGTGCGTGGGGATAGAAACGCTTTCCACTCCTCCCAGGTTTCCGAGCCCGCTTCCTCCATATTCCGATGCATCACTATTGAGGATCTCTCGCCAGAATCCCGGACCGGGAACTCCGACGCGGTAGTCCGCCCGTGGCACAGGAGTGAAATTGCAAGCGACGAGCACGGCCGATTTACGGGAACGGGCTTTCCTCATGAAAGTCAAAACGCTCTTTTCACTATCGTTGGAGTCAATCCATTCGAAGCCCGACGGTTCACAATCCAACTCATGCAGCGCGGCCTCGCGGCTGTAGGCACGGTTGAGATCCTTCACCCACTTTTGAGTGCCGGCATGAAAAGGGTGTCCCAGCAGATGCCAGTCCAGGGTCGCGTCGTGGTTCCACTCTTGCCATTGGCCGAATTCTCCACCCATGAAAAGCAGCTTCTTGCCCGGTTGCGCGTACATGTATCCCAGGAGCAAGCGTAGATTCGCTGCCCTTTGCCATTCGTCTCCCGGCATCCGCCCCATCAACGAACCCTTCTCGTGGACGACTTCATCGTGAGACAAGGGCAGCACGAAATTCTCATTGAATGCGTAAATGGCGCGGAACGTCAGGTCGTGCTGGTGGTAGCGGCGGTGGATGGGATTCTTGGATATGTACTCAAGCGTGTCGTGCATCCACCCCATGTCCCATTTCAAACCGAATCCTAGCCCGCCGACATAGCTCGGCCGCGATACCATGGGCCAGGCTGTCGATTCCTCCGCGATCGTCTGTACATCGGGAAAATGCCTGTAAACTGTCTCGTTGAAGCTGCGCAAGAACGCGATCGCTTCCAGGTTCTCCCTCCCGCCGAACTTGTTCGGGATCCACTCTCCCTTGTTCCTCGAGTAGTCGAGATAGAGCATCGAGGCCACGGCATCGACGCGCAGGCCGTCGGCGTGATACTTGTCGAGCCAGAGAAGAGCGCTACTGATCAGAAAGCTCGACACTTCGCTCCGGCCGTAGTTGAAGATGTAGGTTTTCCAATCCAAATGGAAGCCCTGGCGGGGATCGGCGTGCTCGTAGAGATGGGTCCCGTCAAAGAACCCGATGCCATGTTCATCCACGGGAAAATGAGACGGAACCCAATCCAGGATGACCCCGATGCCATTTTGATGCAGGCAATCGATGAGGCACATGAAGTCTTGAGGATCACCATAACGGGCGGAGGGAGCAAAATAACCTGTGGTTTGATACCCCCAAGAACCGAAGAAGGGATGCTCCATGATCGGAAGCAATTCGACGTGGGTAAAACCCATCTCGCCCACATAGTGGACGAGTTCGGTGGCCAACTCGCGGTAGGACAGCGAGCGGTTCCCTTCTTCTGCGTTTCGTTTCCATGAACCGAGGTGAACCTCGTAGATCGACATGGGCGCTTCGAGCGAATTCTTCCACCGCCGATGCTGCATCCATTGCTCATCGCTCCAATCGTAGGACAAATCCCAGACTTTCGAAGCCGTCGCCGGCGGTGATTGAGACGCCAGCGCCACAGGGTCCGCTTTGTCGGCCCGATAGCCGCCGTGTTTGGAAACGACATGAAACTTGTAGACTGTCCCTTTGCCGACGCCGGGAAGGAAGCCTTCCCAGATCCCTGAATGTTCGACTGGAGTCAGCAACGAATCTGTCTTGCTCCATCCGTTGAAATCCCCCATGACGGCAACGCGCTCCGCGTTAGGGGCCCACACCGCAAAGTAGGTCCCGGCCACGCCATTGAGCTCGGTGGGATGAGCGCCAAGCTTCTCGTAGAGACGATAGTGCGTCCCTTGATTGAAATAATGAAGATCGTCTCGAGTCAGGATGCTTTGTGTTCTGATCATTATCTGAGTCAGGCGGGGGCGTCCGATGGAGGCCGCAGTTCTTCCGGAACTATGGTAGCGCGAGCCCCTGGCCGGCGAAAGTTGTGGCTGCCGATGGACATCCCTCCATTGGAGCTGCGATGCCGCTCACGGAGTGAGCGGCCTACGTTCCATTGGTTCTTCCTCAGCTTTCTGAGCAATCAGGTCAGCATACCGGTGCCCTATTGCTTCTGTCCACTCCAGGATCTGTCGCTTCATGTCCTGAGCCACCTCTTCGTAGCCATCCTCGTATGCCAGGTTGTTCATCTCTCCGGGATCCGTTTCCAGATCATACAGCTCATCCAGGTCACGTTCTTTCCAGTTGAGCACGAACTTGAACCGTGCGTCCCGAAAGACAATGGACTGGTCCATGACGTCCGCAAAAATCTTCTCACGATGGCGGTCCGCTTCGCCACGGACAACGGCGAGAAGACTCTTTCCGTCAATCCTTTGTGGCACTTCAATCCGTGCGGCCTCCAAGATGGTCGGCAGCAAGTCGATGTTCGCGGCGAGTACATCGCTGCGGATGCCTGTGGTCTCTATCCCCGGGATCCTGATTATGGCGGGGACCTTGAACAACTCCTCATAGCCACACGCCGTGAGTTTCCATATCATCCCATGAGCGCCAACCATGTCCCCATGATCACTTGTGAAGACGACAATGGTATTGTCCCATTCCCCCGTCTCCTTCAGTATGTCCAGCACCTTACCAATTTGCTGATCGAGGTAACCGCAGTACCCCCAATAGCGGCGGATATAATCCTTGAACTGTTCGTCGGACCATCGGGGCAACACGTAACACAAACGATTATTCTGCTGTCTACGTGGCTTCCCCTCGAGGGAATCCCGATGATTCGGCGGTAGTGGTATATCGTCGAGCGAGTAAAGCGTATCCCAAGGCTTCGGGGGGGCCACCGGAAGATGAGGCCCGAAGTAAGAAAGCACAGCCGCCCAGGGCTGTGCGTCTTTCGAATGTTCTCTGATGAACTGCTCCGTCTTCTCCGTGAAGAAAGCGGCCATATGGGTTTCTTCCCCGAGCAGGGAATACATATGCTTCCCTTCCGGCGCCGATGGAACGTCTTCATGATTGCCGGCACGCGCGACGAACTGGTCCTGTCCCTGCTCCTTCAGCCACTCCTTGTATTGAAGCCATCCGCCGGCCCACTCCGTGAATCCCAGCTGTGGAGCGTCTTCCCCTGGTCCACCCTCGACCTTTTCTAGCCGCCATCCATCCTCGGATTCCCTCACTTCCAGATTCCAGTATTCGGTAAATTCTTCCCGTGACGGATCCGTGTTTCTGTTGGGATACATGTTTCCGCCCAAGTGTCCCTTGCCGAAATACCCGGTATGATACCCCGCTTCCCGGCAGATGAATCCCAGAGACGGGATGGAGGGATCCAGAAGGATATTGTTCGTAATCACGCCGTGGTTACTCGGGTAGAGGCCCGTGAGCATGCTGGCTCGCGACGGAGAACAGGGAAACCCTGAGATATAGAAGTTATTGAAAGTAGCACCCTCGCTTGCCAGTTTGTCCAGATGCGGAGTCCGGACAGCCTCGTTATAGACCCCGACACAGCTGACCGGATGCTGGTCGGTCATAATGAATAAAATATTGGGGCGATCTTTCACCCGCGCACAATGGAGCGTTAGGCCGCTGTTGGCCGCAATCGCCACTACCGCGGCGATCTTCAGAAACATCTTTCGATTCACAATTCTCCAGTATACACAAACTCAAGCGACTCGATGGTTTTCGCCGCGACCGGCGGCTCGCCCCTGCATGTCGACCATGGGCGGACAATGTTGTATAAGGAGCGAATGTCCTGGTTTCGTCGTCATCTTCACAGCCATCTCGGAACACCCTTTTTCGCTGCTTTATGTCTGACCGCGGCGGCTGCTTCGCCGTCGGAAAGGGCTGAGACGATGCCGCTGGAGGGTAAATGGCTTTTCCGGCTCGATCCCATGGATGCAGGAATCCGCCACCGGTGGTTCGAGGACCAGTTCACATCCGAAGTGCTTCTTCCCGGTACCACGGATCAGAATGCGAAAGGGTTTCCTCTCGACAAAGAAACCATGACCTACCGGATGCCTCATCCGCAGTGGTCCACCCACGTTCAGGTCCTGAGAACGCAGTGGCCCGGAACCAACCCGGTCAGCCGCGCCGACGAAGCGGGCCAACTGGTTCGAGATTGGTTCTATGTCGGCAAGGCCTGGTATCAGCGGCAGTTCGAGATTCCAAGCGACTGGGCCAACTGGGTTGTCGAGCTGCGCCTGGAAAGAGTTCTCTGGAAGTCCCACGTCTGGATCGACGACCAGTTTGTCGGCTCAGGAGACAGCCTCGTCACGGAACATCGGTATGAGCTGGGAATGCTGGAACCGGGCAAACACCGCTTGACGATTTGTGTCGACAACGGGATGGTCCACAACATTGGCATCCTGGGTCACTCCTATACCCCGGAGACCCAGACACGTTGGAACGGTATTGTGGGGAAGATCGAGTTGACCGCCAAACCGGCAATAGCGGTTTGCGCATTACGAGTGTTCCCCGCCGCGGATGGCAAGTCCGTGAGAGTCCAGACGCGGCTGCGGAATACCACAGCCAAACCGAAGAACGCCGTCCTGGTTTTGGAAATTCGGGAAGAGGCGGGAAAGACCATTTTCGGTGCAACCAGGACCGATTTGCAGATCGAGCAGGGAAGGCAAGTTGTCGAGAAGAGAGTGACTGTCACTCGGCCCGTTCTTTTCTGGGATGAGTTTCATCCGGTGCGATATCAGGTTGTGGCAAGACTCGAAAGCGGTCCGAAGATACACGAATCGAGTGCGATGTTCGGCTTTAGAAGCATCCAGCGCAAAGGCCGCAACATCTATATCAACGGCCGGCGAATCTTTCTCAGGGGCACTGTAAACAAGGTGGTCTATCCAAAAACCGGGCATCCCCCGATGACGCTGGGCGAGTGGCTAGACGAGTTTAAAACGGTCAAGGAGTACGGGTTCAACCACGTTCGCTTTCACACCTGGTGCCCTCCCGAGGCCGCCTTTGAAGCCGCGGACCGTCTCGGCTTGTACCTCGCTCCGGAGACGCCTTTCTGGGTGGACAACTGGACCGTCAAGACGGCCAGTTACCCGAAGCTCCTCGGATACGATAGTGCCGTTGTAGATTTTGTGAGAAACGAGATCTCCCGGATAAGCAAAGCCTATGGAAACCACCCATCGTTCGTTCTCTTTTCCATTGGCAACGAATTCGGGATGGACAGCGACTGGCATTTGGTCAACGAACTCCTGGCTGAAATCAAAGAGCGTGATCCACGCAGACTCTACAACGCAACGGGTGCTCGAAAGATCGTTGGCACTGACGACTACTGGGTGACACACTCCACGGCTCAGGCGCGGACTCGTGCAACAGGCCAAACAAGAGGCCCCGCGAGAACTCGTGGCCTTGGCCCCCCACACACCTCGTGGGATTTCTCGGAAGCATTGGATGCCACGGAACTGCCGGTGGTGGCGCATGAGACGGGTCAGCGTGTGGTCTATCCTGATTTGAGCGCGCTGATTCCCAAGTTCACAGGACCTTTGCGTCCCCACAATCTGGTACGCCTGCAGAAAGCGGTCGAGAAGAGCGCGGTTGCCGCTCAAGTCGGCGCTTTCAAGAAAGCGTCCGCCAGGTTTCAGTACGTCCAACACAAGGCCGAACACGAGGGTCTGCTCCGGTCCGCCCAGCTGGCGGGATACCATCAACTCGTACTGAACGATTACACCGGCCACAGTGAGGCATTGGCCGGAATCCTGGATCCCTTCTACGAAGAGAAAGGTGTCGTCACCGCGGAAGAGGTACGCCAGTGGAACTCCGAAACGGTCTTGCTCGTCAGGTTTCCGAGCTACACCTGGACGATCGGCGACCTATTCTCAGCCGAGGTAGAGGTGGCACATTTCGGTCCACGGGACCTGGTAGATGCCAATATCGGCTGGTCCTTAACGACAGTTTCAGGGGAGACCGTGGCCGAGGGCAGCTTGGACTCGGCAGATGTAGCCACCGGCGGTGTGACGAAACTCGAACAGATCAACCTGCGCCTGGAAGGCCTCTCCGAAGCTTGCGCCCTGTCACTGGAGCTTCGTATGGGGAAGACGGTCAATCGGTGGCCTCTTTGGGTCTATCCTCTAGAGCAAGACATACCGGAAGAGGGGGGTTTCATCGCGGAGAAGTTCGACGAAGAGACTCGGAGAGCCCTCACAAGGGGCGAGCGCGTTCTCTTGCTCGGACATGGGTTGAAGAACGGGACTGTGCAGACGACGGGTTATCAATCCTCTTACTGGACCGCCGCGTGGTGGGGCAATGAATTTTCATCGCTTGGCGTCCTCTGCGATCCGGCACATCCCGCTCTGGCCGGTTTTCCCAACGACGGCCACAGTGACTGGCAATGGTACGAGCTGACTCGAAGTGCGACGACTTTCCTTCTGGACGAAGTACCGTCGGGATTTCGGCCCATCGTGCAGCTGGTGCCGGACTTTCACTTCAACCGCCTTCTAGGACAGGTATTCGAGGCGCGCGTAGGAGTCGGACGCATCTTGATTTGCGGATACGATCTTTCATCTGACTTGGACCAGCGACTGTCCGCCCGGCAAATGCTTCGGAGTCTGACGGAATATATACAAAGCGAGCAGTTCCAACCAGAGCACGAACTCTCCGCTGAGTATCTGGCTCGTCTGCTTGGAGACTAGAACTGCAGTAGAATGGGTAAGGGAGCTTGTCATGATCAAGACTGATCTCGTCCTAGGCATCTTACTGCTGTGCCCGCTTGGGGCTCTCCACGCAGACGATTGGCCCGAGTGGCGCGGAGAGGGAAGGCGCGGTGTCTGGAAGGAAACCGGAATCCTGGAAGCCTTTGCGCCGGAGGGGCTCGATTTCAAATGGCGCACACCGATTCGTTCCGGCTACGCGGGTCCCGCCGTCTCGAACGGCCGGATCTTCGTGGCGGATTGGAAGCAGCAACCCGAGTCGCTTACCCTCGATGGAACGGAGAGATTGCTCTGTCTCGATCAGGAAACCGGCCGTGTCCTTTGGAGCGACGAGTGGGCTACCAGCTATCGCGTGCTGATGGCGTCATATGCCATCGGTCCGAGGGCCACTCCCACGGTGGATGAAGACAGGGTCTACGTCGTGGGAGCCACGGGCGTGCTCCGTTGCCTCGACGCCGAGACTGGGCGGCTGATCTGGAGCAAGGACTTCGTCCAAGACTATGGAACGAGTGTAGCCATCTGGGGAATCAGCAGCTCGCCTCTGGTCGACGGTGACCGTCTCATCTGTCTCGTCGGAGGGGAGCCGGATGCAAAGGTGATGGCGTTTGACAAGAGAACCGGTCGTGAGATCTGGCGCTCCCTATCTTCGGAATGGGAGCTCGGTTACGCGCAGCCTGTGATCCTGGAAGGGGGCGGACAGCGCCAACTGATCATCTGGCATCCGAAGGCGCTCGCGGCTCTGGTTCCTGAGACCGGAAAAGTCCTCTGGGAAATCCCGTTCAAGGTGGGCGCCGGGATGACCGTGGCGACCCCCGTGTGGCAAGACGGGAAACTTCTGATCAGTCAATTCTATGGCGGCTCCATGATGCTACGGTTGAACCCGGACCGGCCGGCGGCACAAATGCTCTGGAAAGGAAAGAGCACCAGCGAGATGCCCAAGCGCACCGATGGGCTCCACTCTCTGCTTACCACTCCGATCATCCAGGGAGACTACATTTACGGGATTTGCAGTTATGGTCAGCTGCGTTGCCTGGAAGCTGAGACTGGCAAGCGCATCTGGGAGACGTTGGACATGACCGAGTTCAACCGCTGGGCTGCGGCCTTCATGGTCCGCCACGGCGACCGGTACTTCGTAAACAACGACCAGGGCGATCTCATCATCGCCCGCTTCACGCCGGAGCGTTACGTCGAGGTCGACCGAACCAAGCTGATCGAGCCGACGACGAAGCTCGGCCGCAAACGGCTGGTTCATTGGTCTCATCCAGCCTACTCCAACGGACACATATATGTGAGAAACGACAAGGAGATCCTCTCCGCCTCACTCGAAGAGAAATAGCTCACCGCCGATAGCTTATGGAGCCCCATGAACGATCAGAACCAACCCCGACCCCAATCCCATCCCCTTTACCTATATGTCGTCTCTACTGCCGCCGCACTCGGGGGACTGTTGTTCGGATTTGATATCGGTGTGATCGCAGGTGCCATCCCCTTCATCACGGAACAGCTCCATCTCGACGCACATCAAGAGGGCTTCGCGGTCAGCAACATCCTCATCGGGGCCCTCATCGGATCGCTCGCCGGTGCCCTGAGCGACCGTTTCGGCCGTCGTAGGATTCTGATCTTCGCGGCGGTTCTACTGACCGTCTCGGCGATCTCTTCGGCGCTTTCGAGATCCTACTGGGAACTGGTGGCCGCACGCTTCGTCGGCGGCCTAGGGGTGGGCGCCTCGATGGTCTCGGCGCTCTACATATCCGAGATTGCACCGGCGGCGAAACGAGGTTTTCTGGTATCGCTCAATCAGTTTGCAATCGTAACCGGAATACTGTTGACCTACTACACGAACTGGCTGTTGGTCGATGCCGGACCCAACAACTGGAGGTGGATGTTCGGCCTGGAGGCTCTGCCGGCCGTCGTCTTTTTCGTCGCTCTCTTCTTCGTTCCCGAAAGCCCTCGTTGGCTGGTCAAACAGAACCGAACGGTCGAAGCGGGTCAAGTCCTGGCGAAGGTTGCAGGTACCGAGAACGCGCAATCCGAGTTGGCTGACATACAAACGACGATCGAAGAGGAGACGGGATCGATTCTCGAGCTTTTCAAACCCGGGTTGCGAAAAGCGCTCCTTATTGGAGTCTTGATCTCCGTGTTCGCCCAGGTCACGGGAATCGGTGCGATCGTCTACTATGCCCCCACGATCTTCATGGCGTCAGGAGATGAAAGCTCCGCTGCGCTCTTCGCATCGGTGCTGATCGGGCTGACGAATTTCATCGGCACGATTGTGTCCTTTTTCATCATCGATCGATTCGGAAGAAAGCCTCTTCTCTACGTGGGGTTGGTAGGCATGGGGCTCTCGCTGTTGGGAGCTGGTAGCTCGGCCGACACCGAAGTTTTCGGTGCTTCTTTGATGCTGGTTTCGATCATTTCCTACATCTGGTTCTACGCGATCAGCCTTGGGCCGGTGGGATGGGTGCTGGTGGCCGAGATATTCCCGACCAAGATCCGTGGATTCGCCATGGCAATCTGTTTGATGGTTCTGTGGCTGTCGGATTTCATCGTGGCCCAGACTTTTCCTTGGCTCAACGAGTCCCTAGGAAAAGGGGTCTTCAACGTATACGCCGGTATCTGTGTGCTGGCTTTTCTATTCGCCTGGTTCACCGTCGTGGAAACCAAGGGAAAGACGCTCGAAGAGATCGAAGGGTGGTGGAGTTGATTCGCTTTTTCGTCGTGCTCATTGCTCACGAGCTCGGGTCGTGCCGGTATCTCGGTTGCGGATGGACGGTTGACCACCCGGAAACCGACGTCGGCCGGAACCGACGGTTATGAGTATGACCCCCGCAACCCCACGCCGACCAAAGGGGGGTCCTTTGATCAACAGGAAATAGAAGCTCGCTCGGGATGTCCTAGTCTACACCACGCCACCATCACTCGGGCAGGCTGCACCACCCCGGCAGCCTGTGAGCTACTAACTCTTTCCGGACGGAGTTGCCCGGTCAATGTGGGAGCAGGCGAGATCGACACTGCAATGGGTCGCCGCTGCGGCAGCTTGCGCACGACGGTCGGAACATCCGGCCGTCGCGCAAGCACTTTCCTTGACCAGAAGACAGACTTGAGTAGACCATCTTTCAAGTGATGACGCTGCGACAACGAATCCGAAACGCCTTCCATAACCAGGGGCCGCAGAGTCGTCAATCGAGCCTACGGGTGCCGCGGCGGCTTCTACGGCCGCGGGTCCTCGGTGAGATGGAATCTCGCATCGAACGTTCCAAAGCCCTGTCCGACTGCGCTTTCAGCTAAGAAACACCTGGGGTCAATTGTAAACGGCGTCCCAGGCGGAAGCTCCACGCATTCACCCAGGCCAGCCGGATCGCCCCACCAATTTCCCTCCGCAGCCGCCGTAAAAGCGCTGAACATTAAAACGTCTACCCCACCAAAAAACGGAGCGTTATCGAAAATTCGGTTGTTGCCTGGACTCGGCTCGAGACCCATGTCCTCGCACGTTTCGATCGCGATCGTGGCAGGATCGTCGACGTTGACGCAGCCAAAATCGAAGGTGAAATCTCTAAGCCCCCATGGACCGAAAATCTCAAGCCCCGCTTGAGCAGCCCGCGTCATGTCACTATTCCGCATGCGAACATGCATCGCCGAACTCAGGAAATCAAACATACCCAGTTCGATGCCGTTCTGATTATCGAAAAATCCCGGCCCCAGACCAACGAATTTATAGGAATCTATATCAGCATTGATCGTCGCGTCGCTGACCGGAATGATCCCCGGCGGGAAGAACGCCGACCCAAAAAACCCGGTGATGGGGACAAGACCTTCTCTTTGCGTGCGCTAGATGGTTGTGTCTTTCACCGTTAGGGTGAGTTCAGCGGTCTCGAACGCCTCTGCAACAATTCCGTGACCACTGTTAAAGGTGTGTTCTGCGAAGTGAATGTCTTCAACGCGGGTTCCCACAATGTCCAACGCCGCAACGACGCCTCCCGCAACCGTGGAGAGTACTCCCCAACCAGCAGTATCTGAAATCACGGAATCGGTGATTCCGTGGTGGACTTGAACGGGTCCGGCATCGTCGTTCATGAACAGGATAGCCGTGCCTACGTTGTGACCCGGTATGACAAAACTAAATAGGTTACACCCACGAAGAACGGTCAGCCCTGCCGTATCGCATAGCTGAGAGGGTTGTGAAACGTTGAGTTGATTCGCCCTGCTGATCAGCACGTTGCCAATATAGTTGCCGGTGACGGTGAGCCCGAGGAAATTTGCGAATGCCTTGCCGCGTATGGGATTGTCTGGGGTCCCGATGACAGGATCTTTTTTGGTGGGGCCAATGGCAGAATATCTCGCGTATCCGCTTCCGGAGGCGAACCGGAAGAGATCACACAACTCGACGAAGAGGCCCGAGAGGTCAGCCACCGTCTTCCCCACATCCTCCCGAACAACGGGGCTGTGTTCTATACAGTACTGCGGTATGCCCCTTTTTTTGATAGCGAGGAACGGGCTCAGATCTTTGTCCAGTCCCTGGAGACGGGTGAGCGAAAACTCCTCATTGAGGGAGGATCCGATGCGCGCTATGTGCCCACAGGCCATCTGGTGTTTGCACGCAAAGGCCGGCTGCTGGCAGTTCCGTTTGATCTCGAGAGGCTCGAGGTCACGGGTCCAGAAGTGCCGGTTGTTGATGCCATCAACCATTCCATACATACGGGACACTCGTTACGCGAGACGGGGGTAGCCCAGTTCAGCTTCTCCAGCTCGGGAGCGCTGGCCTACTTGGCTGGATCTGTGTTTCCAGAAATCAAACGTCAAGCGGTCTGGGTAGACCGGCAGGGGAGGGAAGAGCCGCTGGGGGTGGAACCGAGACTGTACCTCTCGGGTCGTGTTTCACGGGATGGCCAGCACGTGCTGCTCACGGGTGGATATCCTCCCAAGGACGTCTGGATCTTCGATCTGAAGCGCAAGCTCCTGCGGCGGCAGACTTTCGAGGGAAATCAGAGCTTTGCGGTATGGGGGCCTGGACCGGACCACTTCACCTTTCAATCCGACCGAGAAGGACCATCGACTCTTTATGTCAAGAAGGTCGATTCAGAGCCCGGGGAGGTTGAAAAGCTACCGACGATAGCCGAAAGTCTTGCGAGCTCGTGGTCCTCGGACGACCAACGGCTGGCTTTTATGGTGTTCAATGTGAAGAACCCCGGCCACGACATTTCGATCATGTCGCGTGAAGGGAAAGTAGAGCCCTTTTTGCAGACGAGATTCGCAGAAACGCACCCGGAGTTTTCGCCGGACGGGCATTGGATCGTTTATGTATCGACTCAGTCAGGGCGTTATGAGATCTACGTTAGCCCCTCGGCAGGATCCGGACAGACTGTCCAGCTCTCGATTCAAGGAGGGAGGTGGCCAGCCTGGTCGCGAGATGGCCGGGAAGTCTTTTACCGACAGGGCGGAAAGTTTATTGCTGTGAAAATCGATGTCAATGGCAACGGTCTGACTGTCGGCCCACCCACAGAATTGTTTGAGGATGTTGAGAGTGGATATGCAAATTCGGGCCCGGTTCGCTCATACGATGTCGCGCCGGACGGACGTTTCTTGGTGATCAAGAGGGGAGATGACGTGGAGACGGCTGCCCTTGAACAGCACTTCCCCACTCGCATCCGGATCATCCAGAACTGGTTCGAGGAACTCAAACGCCTCGTCCTCACGGACAACTTGATCGGTAAGACGAATTGAAAAACAATAGGTTTGAGTGCCACCTGTACTTGGCGAGCCGGAAATGCGCCGGTGAGCCATCGGGCGCCAAACGACATGAGCAACAAGGGCGATAACGTCATCTCGGTTGGTTTTCTGTCTCAACTTGCTTCTTGTAGATATCTTGGGCTTGGCGAAAGAGTCGAATGACAGACTCTCGCTTGTCCGGCGTCGCGAAATCGCCACGGTCCTTGACGAGTTGAATCAGCCGGTCGATCCAATCCGACCAGAACGATGCATCCGCCCGGGATGCAATCGGGTCTTCGCCCCGATAACAATAGACAGGACTGGAATGGGCAAATACCTGGTCATCGTTGACAACCATGCGGTGAGACGGACCGGAAACCCGCGCCGCTAGCCACGAACTGCCCGCCAGAGGAACCGTCCTCTCTATTATCAGCTCCGTCGTCCCGCCAGAGACTTGCTTGGTAACGATCACCTTACCATTGAGCACGACCTCGAGTTTGTCCATGGGGACGATTGAGCGGGCCACGGCAGCAACCTGGACCTCCGTGGAGGCCCCATTCCAGCGGAGGTCTTCTCCGGGACCCTTCCCATTCACCGTAAACTGGAGCATCGGACCGTTACTGGCAAAGCTCCTCCCCGCCTTGTAACCGTCGATCCACTTCTGATAGGAAAACTCTCCGGGCACGTGAACGTAGACACGATGCCCTCCAGGGATCCAGTGCATCATGAGATTCGTGAACGAATCCGTCCCCGCGGAAATCCCGCACCGAAAACCGCAGTTCAAGGCACGGTACCAGAGCGTCATGCTGGGAACCTCCTGGGAGTTGCTCATGACGTCGAGTGTGTCGATTTGGCCGAGAGCCAGATCGACGGGGAACTCCTTGAAGCTGGCCATGTCAAACGAAGTTCCCCGGGCGGGATGTACGTATGCTACCGCACCGTTTTGCTCTTGCGCCTTGCGGGCCTGTTCGTAATTCGGAGGATAATCCTCCCAGTGCTGGGTCCCAGGAAATCCTGTAAACAGCGGATGCACCAGCTCCTTGAGGTTGAAAAAGGACATGTGCCCGTAGATGCCCCGGTTACGCATTTCCTCGTTCCAGTAGAGGGTCTTGTGGCCGCCGCTTCGCGCGTTGGGCTTGCCCTCGAAAAAGCGCTGGTCATGTACGACAGCATCGCTCGAGTTCGCGACCATCAAGTTGGCATTGTCCAGGCCCTCTGCGTCGACCTGCAGCTCGATGTCGTCGAGGTCAATAATTTCGTTGTTGACGTAGTTGGCATGAATGTGAGAATCGCCCGAGTAGTAGTTTCTCTCGTAAATGGGAAATCGGTGATCGAGTGACAGATTGATCGTTTTTGTCTCGCCGGCCGACAGCGTAACCTCGGCTTGCACCGGTTCGTACTCCAGCCCTCGAACCGCTTCTATGGTCGTCCGCCCCGCCGGGACCACCACCTCAAACTCGCCGCGCGCGTAAAAGAAGTACTCTCCATCGTTACGCAGAATCCGTTGGAGACTTCCAAGAGGTGTGTGGGACAGACCGTCGGCGCCGGTCAGATAAACCCGTGCCGCCGCCGCTTCGCCGTCATCACGCAGGCGTACTTTGAGAAAGGTTCGCTGACGCACGTCAATCTCGATCGGGACCAACATGGGAGAAGAATTGGAACCTCGGGGATGAATAACGAACTCCGCCCGGCGCTTTCCGGTCTCGGAAGTTCGAAGATTCAGCGCGTAGCCCCGGACGGATCGGGGTGGCACGTAAAAGCGGAAACTTTTGAAAGGAGTTCGAATTTCCAGAGGTTTCACTTGGTCCGTCGTGTTCTTGACCAGAGCGGGCAGCAGGTAGTTATAGTTGGGCATCATAACCAAGCTCGTGGGAGCACTCCACTGCTTGGGCCCTTCGGGTCGGAGCTCGATTTTCAGGAGATCGGACGCCGTGAGCAAGTCGAAGTGTCTGTCCTGGTACTCCCGGCCGAAAACGAGTGCCCGAGGTGCGGAGGAAACGTCTCTCCACGCCTCCTGACGTCTGAAGACGAGACGGACGAAATCCGAGGCCGCAACCAAACCGTTGAGCTCCCACTGGCAAGGCGGTGTCCGTGTCACGTAAAACAGCTGCGCACTGGGCACCTCGGTTTCCGTGACGGCCGGTCCGCGCTGCGCATTCCCCCGATCCACCGATTGGGAGATAAAAAACAGAGCCGCGAACAGCAACAAAATCCAGAGCAGTCCCGATCTAGTCAAAATCACGCGTTTCATCTTTCCCCCTGTTTAACTCTAATCAAGCACGTAGTAAAAGTCTGTAATTCGCCCTTCGCGCTCCGATTTCCACTCGACTCTCACACGCGTTCCAATGGCGAGACTTTTCGCTGCTTCGTCGAGATCGGTGAGCGGAACTCCCTCGACAAAATTGACCATGGCGGTTGTCGCACCATCCAGAGTCACGTAAGCAATCGCATACGGAGGTTCCGGTAGACCCTGGAATTGTTCGGTGGTAACGGTAAAAGACTCGATGGCCCCGCCCGGACCCACGTCCACCCATTCGGAGGCCGGGACGAAGCAGCGCTCGCAAAAAGCGCGAGGTGGAACGATAACACGCTCGCATTTGGAGCATCGGACCCCGGAGATTCGTTCTTCGTCGCGCAGGCGCCGAAGAAACTCACTTCCAGTTTCGCCAGCTGCATAATTGTAAGAAATATTCCACTGTCCCGGAATTGACAGGATCTCGCTCTTCTCGCTCATCTGCTCTCCATTGCTCCCATTGCCACAAGGCATCCGATTCTGAAACACCGGTCGCGCTGACTAAAGGACTTGCGATACAGCGCAACGGGCCCGAGGGCCCGTTGCAGGACTGACGACATGCCCGTCCCACATGACTAGCATGCTTCAGGACGGCCTCGCGTGCACGTCGTTTTGTCCTACCTGCTAATGCGCAAAAACTTTCCAAAGCAGCTCAGAGAACTCGCCCGCACGTTCGCAAGCACGCACCCTCTAGCTAGCTATCGGACCCGACGACCATGCACGTGTGAAACTGAAGCGACCCCCCCACGCCCGTGGCAACCGCGACAGAGGCGTCTTTGACCTGGCGTTCCTCCGCCTGTCCCATCACTTGAAGAGCAGCCTCCGCGACCCGGACCAGCGCTGTGGCCGAAATGGGATTGGAGCAAAGCGTCCCACCGGACGGATTGACCGGTACGTCGCCATCCATATTCCACGCACCCGCTTCGGCTTCGGGTCCGCCACGACCCTTCGGACAAAGACCCAGTGCCTCGACGGCCGCGATCTCGGTAGAGCTGAAGGGGGCATAGATCTCAGCCACGGAGATTTCACGGAGCGGATCACCGATGCCCGCCATGGCGTAGGCTTCCTTGGCCGCCAGGGCAAGATCGTCCCAGTCGGCGTGATCCGTGTCCCGGTCCGGGCCCATCTTGTCGCCCATGTAATAGGTGTTGCTGCAGGCCGAGGTGCCGAGAATCCATGCCGGGCGGGTGCACACTTCCGAGACCACCTCTTCGGAAGCCACGATGGCCGCACAGGCCCCGCTGGAACGCGGGCAACAGTCGGCCAGCTTCAACGGATAACAGATATTTCGAGAGGCCAGGGCTTCGTCCACGGTCAGCGGGCGGCGCAAGTGTGCGAAGGGGTTTCGAATCCCGTTGGCCCGGCTACGCGCCGCAACGTGAGCAAATTGCCGCTCCGTCGTTCCATACTTGTGCATCTGCCGGACCGCGGCAAGAGCACACATGTTGATGGCGTTGATCGCGAAGTCCTTCTCGTAGAACGGATCCCACGGAGTGTTGAGAACTTGTTGGGCGTCCGCGGATTCTGCGACCTTGTCGGCTGAAACCACCAGAACTTTCTTGAACAGGCCGGAGGCCACATGGTAGTAGGCTGCTTGAGCGGCAGACCCACCCGTGGCGCCGCCGGTGTTGACCCGGAGGTAGGGTTTGCCGACAGCGCCGACGGCATCCACTGCCCATTTCTCCGGTTCGTTGACTCCGACCAGAGCGGAGGGTGCGAGCGCGAGCACCACGGCGTCAATATCTTCGATTTGCAGCTCCGCGTGCTCCAGCGCCTTTCGGCTCGCCTCCTGGGCCAGCTCCGGCCAGGTCCTATCCGGTGTCTGAAAACGATACCGTGTCTGCCCCACACCAATGATGGCCGCCTTGGCTGCCATAGACCTCTCCTGGAATCAATCGCTCGACAAGACAAACGCCGTATGACACTGGCCCGCGAATCCCGCACAACCATGCGCCAGCCCGAGCGAGGCCCCAGCGATCTGATGTCCCGATGCACGCCGGGTTAGCTGAAGACAGATCTCGACGATCCGAGTCAACCCCGAGCAAAAAACCGGATGGGCCGACAGACAACCCCCGGAAGGATTGATGGGCAACCGGCCGTCCATTTGTGTGGCACCACTATCGAGGAACGCGCCGGCCTCACCCTGGCCGCAGAACCCCAATGCCTCGCAAGCAAGCAGCTCATGATACGCCGTGATCTCGGAAACTTCGGCCAGGTCCAGTTCTTCTGTCGGCCTCGTGATTTCTGCATTTTCGTAAGCACGCTGGGCTGCAATCTCCAACGCCCGGAATCGGCTCAGGTCGCGCTCCCCGAGATAGTACGAGTCCGCGGCCCAGCCCATGCCCCGCAACGATACGGACGGACCGGGTAGATCGCGCGCCCGTTCCTCCGTGGTCAACACCAAGGCACAGGCACCGTCGGCCGGAGTGGCGATGTGCAGTTGCCGCAATGGATACGCCGCATACGATGATCGAAGGACCTCGTCGATCTCCACAGCGGCTACGTTTTCGATCGCCGGGTTTTGCCCACCGTTGGCGCGATTTTTTGCCACGATCCCCGCTGCCGCCTCTTCCTGTGAGCCGTACCGCCCGACGTAGTTCCCCGCCAACATGGCCGATGTTGTGATCTGATTGAGTCCGAACGGGCGGTGATAGAAGGGATCCGCCATGAGGTTGTTGCCAAGATAGGAAGGGCCCTCGGAAGGCTTCGACCAGCTGACCACGAGACTGGTATGAAAATGACCGGTCAGCAAGCGCAATGCCGCCATCACCAAGCCGTACGAGCCCTCGTCCGCCACCTTGATCTCGTCCTTCAGGTACGCGCCTCCGGCGTTCGCCGTCAGCATGCTCGAGATGCAACGGCCGTCGACCATATCGGAAGCTGCCAACACGATGTTGTCGACGCCTTCGCGTTCGATTCCGGCATCGGCGAGCGCCGCTGCCGCCGTTTCGAAGATCATGTCCTCCAGACGTTTGCGCCGGTGGCCCGCGGAATACCGGCTTTGGGCTACGCCAGCGATGCTGAGCTGCAGTGTCAATCCATCCCCCTTTCGCACAAGGTAGGCCATTATAAAGAGACTTGCGCAACGGGAGAAGTGGATTCCGTCGGGCGTCAGGCGCTTTGCGCTGAGCCCTTCTGTATTAGCTGACTGAGACGTTTTGACGTGTTCGACACCTGGGGTCGTCTTCCTATTGCCGCTCAAGGCGCATGACGCAAGACGCACAGCGCTCGACGCTCGACGCATGACGCATGACGCTCGACGCCGAGCGGCAAGTTTGTTAGGCTCGCACTTCCACGCCAAAATCGTAGGAGAGACCGAGATGAACCTAGCCTGGTGGCTCGAGACCGGCGCATGGGATTTTCCCGACAAGACGGCCGTGGTCAACCCGGACAACTCCGAGATCAGCTACGGCGAACTCTACCGTCTGGCAAACAAGACCGGCAATGCTCTTCGAGAGCACCACGGCATTGGACCCGACGATGTGGTGCTGACGCTGGCAACAGAAACGGCCGCCCACGTGGCCGTCCTATTCGGCTTGTGGAAGATCGGGGCGGTCTTTTGCTCCCTCAACCGAACCCAGACATACTCCAAGTTCGTCCACGATCTGGAGGTCACCAAAGCCAAACTACTACTGGTGGATCCCAAATTCGTCGAGGTGGGCGAGCGGCTGCAAAAGGAAGGGGTCATCGAGAGAGTCGCGGTACTGGGGAAAGGTAAATTCAGCCTCCCCAGCTTCCATGATCAGGTACAAGGCGCAGCCGAAACCTTGCGCATGGTCCCCCGCGCGAACGCCGACCTTGCCATCATCAACTTCACCACCGGAACCACAGGACCATCGAAGGGAGCCATGCTTCCGCATGGTTCACTCATCACGTCATACATGAGCGGCGCGCATTGGGCCGGAATGCGTAGCTCCGACAAGGTCCTCTGTCCGCTTTACCTCTTTCACACCGGTGGCCTGAGCGTCTTGTTGACCGCGCTGGTGGCCCATGCGACGGTGATCATGATGGGCGAACCGTGGAATAGCGATCGCTTTATCGACTTGATGGAACGTCATCGGCCGGGGTGGGTGTTTCTCATGGTTCCGGTCATGACCCGCGATCTGGATCGAAATCCCCGCTTTGCCAAGCTCGACTGCACCGGAGTTCGACTGCATCTGGCCGGCGAGCCGGTTGTTCCGGAGGTGCAAAAGATGTGGGAGGATCGCGGGGCACGCACCCTCATTCTTTACGGAATGACCGAGAGTATGGCGGTATGTGTCACCCACAATTCCTTTTATTACCACGACGACGAGACAGTCAAAAAGGGTCGGGTCGGGACTCCGAATCGGGAATTCGGCGAGGTCAAGCTGATCGACCCCGTCACCAAGAAGGAAATAACGGAGTCCGGTGTCGCGGGAGAGATCTGTTTCAGAGGAGATGTGCTGACTCCCGGATACTACAACGATCCGGGAAGAACCTCCGAAGCGATTGACGAAGAAGGGTGGTTTCACACTTTCGATTTGGCGGTGCGCCACGACAACGGACACTTTACTGTCGGCGGCCGGACCGACGACATCATCTCCAGCGGCGGAGAAAAGCTCTCGCTCATCGAGGTGGAGCGGGTCATCCTCGACGCCGACTTCATCACGGATGCAGCCTGTATTGGGATCCCGCACGAGCGATTCGGGGAGGCACCTGCCGCAATCGTAGCACCCAAGGACCAAACCATGAGCGAAGCTGATCTGCGCGACCGGTTGGATGAACACATGCGGCAGCACCTCGAACGCTGGAAGCGTCCTCGGCTCTACATCAAGGTACCTGAAGTTCCCCGCTCGCTCGCGAAGCGGAGCAAGCTGTGGCCGAGACTTCGAGAGCTGATCCGGGACGTGCGGCTGCAGGCCGACGACTCTACCCTGACGCTGACCGAGTATCGTGAAAAAACGGCTTCACGGGACAGTACGACATGAGGGATCAAACCCCGACACAATGAAAAGAACACGAGTCGCCATCGCCGGCTACGCCCTGGAGCCCTACGCCGCAGAAACCGTTCACTCGAGTGAAGACCTCGGCTTTCTCGTAGCTCAGCGTGCACGCGAGATGGCCGGCATCGCGCGAGATGAAATCACCTCCGTCCATAACTCGACCATGGACCTCTTCGACGGCGTCACCATCAGCAACGGCATCTTGCAACCGGCGGCGGGTGGATACGGGCGTGACGGGACGCGGGTTCAAAACGGCGGGCTTTTCGCCGTCATCTCAGCCTGCGCCAGCATACTATGCGGTGCGAGTGACGTGGCCGTGGTCAGCTCCGTGGACGCCGTGAGTACGGACCGGCTGACGGTTTCCAATTTCAGCAGCCACCCGCTTTTTGGCCACTCCGTCGGGTTCAACTTCATCAACTCCTGCGCGCTTTTCGCAAGCGCGTACCATGCGAGGCGTGATGTCCCCGAGGGAGACACGGCGCGCATCGCGGCCAAGAACTACGCGGCAGGAGCCCAGAATCGCTACGCTCACTTTCGCCGGGCACTATCGGCCGACGACGTGGCTGCCACGCCCGTTATTTCTTCCCCGCTGCGGGAGGCCGAAGTTTCTCTGATCTCATCTTATGGGGGATCCGCGCTGGTCCTGGTATCGGAGGAACGCGCCCACCGGAGTCCGGCTGAACCGCTGTGGATCACCGGGTTTGGCATGAGCACGAATCCGGTCGAATTTCAGAAACAAGGGGACTTGCCTGCGCTGCGCCGGGCATCGCAAGAAGCCTATCAAGCGGCAGGCATCGATCATCCTCGTGCAGAAATTGCTCTTTCGGAGATCAACGCGCCTTTTGCGCTTTACGAGTGGGCCGCATACGAGGCACTCGGATTCTGTCGAGACCAGAATCCTCATGAGCTCCTGGAAAGCGGGGCGACGGCTCACGATGGAGAGTTTCCGATCAATCCGTCAGGAGGAACTCTCTGCACAAATGCGGCCAACTCCGGTGGACTCTTTCGACTATCCCAGGCGTCCTCGGCACTCACGGACGGACCTCACAAAGCGGCGAAGGCACTAGTCCACGACAGTGACATGAGTCTCGGTATCGGCGGGGACTCCCACGCCGTAATGATCATCGAAAAGGAAAAGGGCGGAGAGCGGTGAGCGGAAAGCGGAGAGCGCAAAAACCCATGGCCGTTCCGGTGGCGATTGTCAGCGTGGGATATAGCAACTACACGTCGGTCCGAAAGGAAACGCGCGAGCGCTCGGAAGTGAGCTTTGCGGCCGTCCGAGCCGCACTCGATCGCCTCGGGATGACGCTGGCGGACATCGATGCAACGGTCTATTCCTCCGTGGACGGTTTCGAGGGGTCCAACCGCGGCGAACGTTTGCAGCCCTGCTTCGGTCAGGAGCATGGGCTCCCTGTCTTCAGCGTAAACACCGGCGGGACCGGTGGAGCCAGCGCCATCAAGGAGGCCTATCACCTCATCGGGGCGGGCCTCTATGACACAATCCTCGTGTTTGCCGGCAGCACCTTCAACGCCGTGGTGGACAATCAGCAGGTTCTGAACACCGCCATGGATCCAATCATGGAAAAACCATTAGGGCCGGGCGCGATCTCGATCGGGGCCCTGTACGGGTCGAGGTACCTCCACGATCACGGCTGGGGAGAGGAAGAGTTGGCGGCAATGGCGGCCCAGAGTCACGGCAATGCCGCTTCGAACCCTTACGCCCACCTGCGCCAGGGGTGGACGTATGACGACGTGATGGCTTCTCGCATGATCTCCTGGCCATTGAGGGAGTACGAAATCTGTCCCATCTCCTCCGGGGCGGCCTGCATGATCATGGCTTCCGAAGAGCGGGCTCGTGAGTTCGTCGATCAACCCATCTGGCTGGACGCGATTGGCGCCAGCACCGATACCTTCATCTCTGGCTATCGCGAATACGCGGAGTTCGACCAGCTCGAGCAGCTCTCCCATCGGATTTATGCAGAGGCGGGAATCACCGATCCGCTCGACCAACTGGACGTGGCCGAGATCTTCAATCCGTTTTCGATATTCGAGCTTCTCGCCTACGAGTCGCTCGGGTTCTGTGACAAGGGCAAGGCCCCCGAGCTCGTGCGCCAGGGAGTCACGGCCATGAATGGAAAGCTTCCGGTCAATCCCTCGGGCGGGGTCGTGGCCACGAATTCGGGAATCGCCGCGTCGCTGACCCGGTTCGCGGAGATTGCACTGCAGCTATGGGGCGAGGCGGAAGGCAGGCAGGTCGCAGGTCCGCCCCGCCTCGGGCTGGCTCACGCCTGGGGAGGAAGCGACGGCCAGTTTCATTGCCTGGGCATCTTGCGAAGAGACTGAGGAAAACGCGTCGTGCGCTAAGCGCCATGCGCTAGCCGCTGTCGCCTTTGCGCGTCTGTGGGTGAATTGCGGTCTTTCATACGAAGGTCGGAAAGCGGTGAGCGGAAAGCGCACAGGCTCCCCTGAGAGACTGTGCATGGAGGCCTCTATGCGAAAAAAATATTCGTTGAATCTCGATTACAGCGTTTCGCTCGGTGAGAAATATAGCCAGTTCATGGAAGGTTTGGTGGAGAAGAAATTCTTTGCCAACAAATGTACCCAGTGCCATCGGCTCTACGCACCGGTCCGGCCCTTCTGTGACATCTGCTGTGTTGAGACCTGGGATCCGTTCGAGATCGAACCAAAAGGAACGGTCGTCGCCTACACGGTCTACAAGATCAAGACACGGAATCTTCCGGATCCACCGTTCAGTCAGGGAATCATCAAGATAGGCGAGTCGGCGAACTCTTTTCTGCACTTCATCGGCGGCATCGAATATTCGGATCCCGACGAGTTGGAGAAGAAGATCCACATCGGAATGGCGGTCCAGCCGGTATGGGCCGAGGAGCGAACGGGAGACATCCTGGATATCGCGTACTTCAAGCCGATCGAGGCTTGAGCAACCACATGCTGACCGGTGGCGGATATCTGTAGTTCCTCATTTTTCCCCCACGGCAGTATGACCTCATCTAGCCCGGCTCCGCGGCTTCAGCAAGATGTCGCCGAGGAGCAGGGACTCTGCTACCCGACGTGAGATAGCGGGGCATCGCACGCTAGCCGGCACCCTTGGGGTCTTTGTCGCCTTGGCCGGCGCTCTCAGGAGGGTCTCTTCATTCGCCAGTGTAGTGAGAACTCTAGCGGCGATCTTGGCTCGTTCCGGCTCGTCCTCCGGACTTTTCGTTTCCTCCGCCAGCCCCGTTTGAGTTTCCGACAGTTCCTGCGAAGAAGGCAACCCCACTGGTAAGGCTGGGGGAACGTCCTTTCGCCAAACAGACGGTGTCCTCTTTCCCAAAAACGATAGAAGCCACCAAATGAAAACTACCAAATATACTAGATCCTGAAAATCCATCGCTCTTCAAGACTCACTGAGGTTCGTAGGTTACCCGATCCCATCATCAGCGCGAGTTGCCGTTCTTCTCTTTCTTCTTTCTAACGCTTTTGGCGGGGCAAGTGCAACTGCGAGTACGAGACGATCCTGGAAGGTACGCCGATCCTCCAACGTCTCGACGAGGTTCAGGGTCGATTCTGCGCCGGGAAAAAGAGCTCTTGGAGCTCGTCCATCTTCTACCTTCTGCCTACTCATTCTCGCCGCCCTCGTGGCCCTCTTCTGGCTCAACAGACCGCGAGATGGAATCTCGCATCTTCGTGTCCGAGGCGACGTTTTTCATGTTGTAGTAGTCCATCACTCCCAGATGGCCGTCACGAAAAGCCTGCGCCATTGCCAGGGGAACCTCGGCCTCGGCTTCGACAACTTTAGCCCGCATCTCGTGGACCCGTGCTTTCATTTCCTGTTCCTGAGCTACGGCCATCGCGCGGCGACTTTCTGCGCGAGCCTGCGCAATCCGCTTGTCGGCTTCAGCCTGCTCCGTTTGCAGCTTGGCGCCAATGTTATTTCCCACGTCCACATCGGCAATGTCGATCGAGAGGATCTGAAAGGCTGTGCCTGCATCGAGACCTTTGGCAAGAACGGTCTTCGAAATCAGGTCGGGGTTCTCCAAGACACCCTTGTGAGTCTCGGCAGAACCGATGGTGGAGACGATGCCTTCTCCGACCCGTGCCATGATGGTTTCCTCCCCCGCACCACCCACGAGCCGATCGAGGTCAGCGCGAACTGTAACGCGGCTTTGTGCGATGAGCTGAATACCGTCCTTGGCAACCGCCGCGACTTTTGGGGCGGTGATCACTTTCGGATTGACACTCATCTGAACCGCTTCCAAGACGTTTCGGCCAGCCAGATCAATGGCTGCAGCTTGTGCGAAACCGATCTTCATATTTGCTTTCGCGGCCGAGATAAGCGCATTGACCACGCGTTCCACATGTCCTCCGGCTAGATAGTGCGCTTCCAGTTCGTCGATGCTTATCGAGAGACCCGCTTTGACAGCACTGATGCGAGGCTTGACGATGACGGAAGGAGGCACACGGCGCAACCGCATTGCGATCAGGGTGCCGATCCCGACGTAGGCACCAGATGAAAAGGCGGCAATCCAGAGTCCGAGTGGAACAAAATACAAGACGAACCCAAGAACGAGCAGGACGACTAATGCAACGGAGAGAATTCCTTCCATCAGCTACCTCCGGGGGGTTCCTTATGCTACACCCCACTAGTTGTTTGTTTTGCAGATTCCACGACAATTACTGAACCTCGAACCTCTATCACAGTAACGGGTGTACCGGAAGGTATGTACTCGCCGCCGGTCACGACGCTCTCACGTTGCTCCTCGAACCGAACGACACCAGCGGGTCGAAGGTCGGATTCTGCCTCGCCAATTTGTCCGATGGTCAAGTCCGACTTTCCCGCAAAAGCGTCGGCGAGCGTCTTATCTTGCACGACACCTCGACCGTAGCGGCTTCGAGGGAACCAGATCATCAATACGGTTGTCGTTGCTACCACTACGACGACGGCGACTGACCCATAGATCGGCCCGAGCCAACTGAATGCAAGCCAACAGCCCAGGCCAAGACTAAGGAATCCCCCGATGCCAGCAACCCCAAACCCGGGAATAATAAAGGCTTCCATGGCCAGCAACAAGTAACCGGCCACGAGGAGGGAAGCCACGATCGTCACGTCGTTAGTCACGGTCCCACCCGGTCTCAATCACTCTCGCCTTGCTCGTCGTGGGTTGATTGCTCACGCACCACCGCCGTCCCAGACCGCCAAGATACAATGACCACATTTGCGCCCGCATCGATGAAGCTACCCTCGGAGACAGCATCCAGACGTTTCCCATCGGCACGAATCTTCCCGGCCGGTCTGAGGTCGGTCATAGCCTCGCCTATCATTCCCAGGGGCGAAGCGCCCTGGGGGTTTGCTGAGTGGGAAGTGAATCCTTCTTCGTCCTTGAGCGTCGTCTTGAGAACAAACCGGCCCAAAATGCCCGTCGCGGGCATGAGCCAGAAGATCAACAGACCTCCGCCAAGTGTCATCACGATCGAAGACGAAAGGGTGACAAGCGCCCGATTGACGAGACCTAAATCCCAGGACACACGGAAGTCGAGGCCTATCAGCGACAAGAGCACCGCGACCAAAATCAATGCGATGCCCGCTATTCCCGAGACACCAAAACCAGGGATCACGAACACCTCGAGAAGCACTAGCGCTACACCGAGCATGAATAGGAGAATCTCTTCGCTGCCCGCGAGCTGTACCACGCGATGTCCGAAGAAAAAGGTGAGCAAACATGCAATACCCAGCGTTCCGGGGATACCCCAGCCCGGCTGGTATAGCTCGAGCATGATCCCGAGAAAGCCGAGGCTGAGGAGAAAAGAGCTCACCACCGGATTTGAAACTGCCCGCCCCACTATTTCCGTCCAGTTAAACTCGGTCTCCACAATGTGCGCGTCGGCAAGTTCAAGTTCCGCGAGCACATCTGCAGCGGTTTCTGCCCGAAAGTCGGCAATCTGGAGTCGAAGGGCGTCGTCAGTGGCCAAAGTCAAAACTTTACCCTTCTCGCTCACCCCCTCTATTTCAACGTCCGGGTCTACCATCGCCTCAGCAACATTGCCGGGTCGCCCTCGGCGTTCCGCCGTCGATCGCATCTCAGTGCGCATGTAAGACATGAATTTTTCGTCTGCGGCTTCCGGTTCCTTCCCATCGCCACCGGTGACAGGGGTCACCGCGCCGATGGTTCCGCCCGAGGAAATGGCAATGGTCTGGCACGCAAGTGAAATCAACGCTCCAGCCGAGATCGCCCTTGGGTTGATAAAGGCGATGGTGCGAACCGGAGTGTTAATGAGTTCATCCCGAATCATAACGGCCGCATCGACTCGACCGCCGAAGGTGTTGATATCAAGAAGCACGATACCGTCCTCAGCCAAAGATGCCTCCTCGATCACCCGGGCCACGAAGGGGGCCATACCGAGGTCGACCATACCCTCAATGGGCACGCGGAACAATTTGGCGGAGGGCTGCGTTTCGACGACAAGAGGAGCATCTTGTCTTTGCGCCTGTTCTTTTTTGGGGGCAGAAGGATCCGGCTGAAAGGTCGAACCAGGGAGAAAAGATAAAGCTAGGCTAGTCACGAAGGGAGCCATCGGCGCCAAGTATAGCAGCGAGGCCCGTCCAGGCTGCCTTCCCTGCGAATACAATTTACCAAGTGCGTTGAAGTTCATGGGCACGGTGTTTCTGGTTTACGCACGAAAGGGATCGGACGTTCGACTCGCGGTTGATAAGAACGTACCTATCAACGGCTCCACAGAAAGTCAATCGGAGATTCCCTGACTTTGCATCTCCTTCCACCGGCATAGTAGTCTGCAAGAAGGCCCAAGTGCACCGCTTTTGTTTGAGCGCGGAACCTCGCGGCGTTTCGTCCAACGAACATTCCGGTTGCCTTTCCGGTGTACAATAGGTAGTTCAGTCGCACCATCCGCTTTGAGTCGGCCATTCATTGAGGATCCCGATGAGACAAACGGTGACGCTAACCTTGCTCTATGCATTCTTAGCCGCGGGCCCTACATTCGAGATTCGAGCTCAAGACCGGGGGGCTCAGGAGCATGAGCAAAAGGGACGCACGAGGAACCGGCAAGCGCTCGTAGCAAAGATCCGCGAGGCCGGTATCACCGGAAAGATGGATTTCTACATCTCCAGGGTCGGCGCGATATACCGAAGTGCCTCAGAAGGGGCATCATTTCACGACACAGGAGATGAGCGAGGAGACTGTGCTCTGGCTTCTCGACCAGACGAAAGTCCGGTTTCCGAAGCAAGTTTCCTTTGCTACCTACTGGCTGAGACACAACAAATCTTACTGGATCCGTGTCGATCAGCTGCTGCAATACGGAGATCGCGGGTCGGTCGATGCACGCACCGAAAAAGATTCTCGTCTCCTCGTGTCGACTCAAAATGTACGAACCATGACGATCGGCCCTCTGCCCGGCGAAGGCCCCGTCCAGATCACGTGGATGATCAAGACGTCAGCACGCACGACCGGGATGGCAGACACACTTTCCGGATTGCCCAGTCCGGTGAATGGCAAAAGGGGGAATTCGATCTTCGCTCAGAGAAACACCATGGCAGCTCGGGGCCGATCAGCGATCTCTTCTTCGAGAACCTGATTCTTGTGCAGGGAACAACGGGCTGCGAAGCGGAAACATGGCGGGGTGACGGAAGACGCCCTTACTTTTGGAAGCCACCTGAATCTGCTGCTTCTGACCGACTACCTGGTCTATGATGGCCCTCGAGTCTTGTCCTGGGGATTCTGGGACAACCAGTGGAAATTTCAACAAGAGGGAAAAAAACCGTAACGTCCAACAACATGAGGAGCGTTCTGTCATGTCTATACTGATTCGCTGTTGGGTCTGTTTGATAACCGTCGTGGCTCTGTTGGCGCCCGTCGTTGCAGCCAGCCAAAACCGACGATCGGGCAAACCAAACGTCGTCTTTATTTTCTCCGATCAGCATAGAATGGCCTCCTACCCCGGAGAGCCACATACCAGCGTGATTGCTCCGACCCTTGACCGCCTATCGCGGGAGGGCGCCACCTTCACGAACGCCATCTCCAACTACCCGGTTTGTTCGCCATTCCGGGCCATGCTGTTGACGGCCCGAGCACCGTTCAAGACAGGTGTGGTCGACAACAGTATCACCTTGCCCGAGCGTGGAGACTCTTTTGGAAACGTTTTTCAACAGGCCGGTTATCGAACCGGCTACATCGGGAAATGGCACTTGGGCCGAAATGACAAACCCGCACCGGGAAGGCACGGCTTCGAGCATTTCCAACCGTGGACCCGCACCAGCAACCACATGAATTCCTCGTACTGGGACCCCGATTCTGCGCGCTACGTCCGCTGGAAGGAGTACAACGCGACGAAAATGATCGACCAGGCGTTGACTTTCCTGGACCGCGTCAAGGACCGTCCTTTTCTAGTGATGGTCTCTCTGAACCCTCCGCACTCGAACTACTTCGATGCACCAAAGCAATATCGGGAGCTGTATGAAGGAAGGCAGCTGAAACGGAGGCCCAATGTCCGCGACGAAGTGCATCCGCGGTTCCAGGCTTTTGCCCGAGGAAACCGCACTCATGACAAAGTGCTAGCTGGTTACTTGGCTCACATCAGCGCCATTGACCATGAAATCTCACGCGTTGTCGATTTCTTGGACAAAAACGGGTTGTCCGAGAACACCATCCTCGTCTACACGACCGATCACGGCGAGATGCTCGGCTCTCATGGTCGCATGGGAAAGCGCCAGCCCTTCGAGGAATCGATTCGAATCCCGTTCGTCGTGCGCTGGAAGGGAAAGGTGAAGTCGGGATTACGGCCGGAGACATTGATCGGCGCGATCGACTTTTTGCCGACCGTCGCTGGACTCGCCGGCGTGCCCGTCGCGGGCGATCGCGACGGACAGGATTTGTCAGGGGTCCTGCTGGGAGGGACGATTCAGGAACCCGCGTATCAACCAATCATGCACATGTTCCGCGATCTCGCGGGCGCGCCGAATCACCCGGCGGAGATCTTTCGGGGAGTTCGAACCAAACGCTTCATGTACGCCACGACGCGGGAACCCTTTGCCCTTTTTGACCTCGAGCAGGATCCCTATCAGATGCACAACCTGATCGGGGACCCTTCCTATCGGGCGCACCAAGAACGTCTCGAGGCCCTGACCGGAGAATGGCTCAAAGCTTGGGACGATCCCTTTTGGAACCTCCACTTGCGCGCGCTCGAGCGGAAAAAGTAACAAGAGCTTGGGCCACCTAGTTTGATGGAATATCGTGGCCCGCACCGCCTGCCGCCAGACGAACGCGGACCATTCGGTGCACGGAATTGCACAGCCAGATCTCGTCCGCCGCGCGGACGTCCGACAGACACAGGACCTTTTCCTCCAGAGGCAGAGATCCGGATTCGAGAAGATGGGCGCGGTAAGTGCCGGGCAGCAGCCCACAATCAACGGGTGGCGTGTAGTATCGCCCCCCGGTCTTGATGATCAGATTGCTGCGCGCACCTTCGGTTACTTCGTCCCTCTCGTTGAGAAAGAGCATGTCGAACCAACCGCGATCCAGGGCGTTCCGAAGCGCTTGGTCGTAACGTCTACGCCGGGTCGTCTTGTGTCGTAGAAACTGGTCGCTTGACTCGACACGCTCCGAGCAAACACCGACCAACGAGATCTCTTCCATCGGCCCGATACCAACGTGCTCGACGACGACCGCCCCATCACGAGCGAGTGTCAAGCGAACCCGATAGGCCGGCAGCCCGGCCCCCGTCCTCCATTCACTCTCAAGCCGTCGTAGTCGCGATCGAATAGATTCCTCCCGAAGGGAGAATCCAAAATGATCAGCGGAGTGCTGCAAACGCCTCATGTGATGATCCAGGAGAAACCATCCACCTCGCGGATCCCAGCGCAGGGTCTCCAGAAGACGGAACTCCCCCGGCGCTTCCGCCACCTTTGAGCCTGTCCGACCAGCGGAGATCCCGGCGTCACGCCGGCTTCCGGGGTCGCCGACCCCCAGGAATCGAGCCTTGAGCAGACACTCCCGATACTCTTGGTCGATTTTGGAGTCTGCCACGATCCCGCTGCCGATGCCCATTTCCGCCGCGCCGGTTTCACGATCGACCTGCACGGTTCGAATAGCGACATTGAAGACTCCATCTCCGCCGGGCGCCAAGAAACCAATGCTCCCACAATAGACACCCCTCGGCTCTGACTCCAACTCCTGAATGATCTCCATGGTTCGAAGCTTGGGGGCACCCGTGACCGAGCCGCAAGGAAACAAACTCCTAAAGAGCTCCGGGACGGTCGTCTCCGCTTTCAGCTTGGCCGTAATGCTAGATGTTGCTTGAAAGACCGTCTCGTACGTCTCGATGTCGAAAAAGCTGGGAACTCGAATGCTCCCGACTTCCGCGATCTTACCCACGTCGTTACGCAGCATGTCGACGATCATCAGATTCTCGGCGCGGTCTTTGGGCGATGCCTCGAGCCGCTTTCGTTGCCGTTCATCCGCATCGGGTGCCCGGCCGCGCGGGGCTGTCCCTTTCATCGGTTTGAGCTGAATGGCACCGTCTCGAATGCGAAAGAAAAGCTCGGGAGAAAATGAAAGAATATAGTGGCTGCGGAGACCGATGATCGCCGAGTAGGGCACGGGTTGATTGGATCGAAGACGCCGGTACAGCTCCGAGACGGGATATTCCGAATGGAAACGGGATTTGAAGGTCAGGTTGACCTGATAGGTCTCACCGGCCCTCAGATAGTCTTGAACTCGGGCCGCCCTGGCCCGATAGGTCTCGTAATCGAGGTCCCAGGACAAATCGGACACCGACGGTTCAGATTCCCGGCCATGGTTTGAGCACCCCACCGGCGCCTCGCCCGCGACCTCCGTCGGGGCACCGGGATCATAAACCGTCGGCCGCCGATAGATTCCGAACCAGAGCAAAGGAATTGGGAGATTCTTGGAAAGACGAAAGGCGGCTTCGAATGCATATCCCGCCTCATACGCCAGGTAACCCGCGGCGTAGAAGCCATCTTCCCGAGCCTTTTGAACTTCCTGCAGGGAACCTTCGACCTGTTCGAGGCGATTGCACTCGACAATCTTCACCGGATCCTGGAAGAGAAAGCTCCGGTTCTCGAATCCGTCGCTTCGAGAAGTCTCCAGAAAAACGGTATCGTGCTGACGCTCCAGCCATCGGAGAAAGGAGAGGTCAAACCGGGAAGCCTGACCATGCGATCTGGGCTCGAATGTGTGCATCTCGGATTAGGCGCTGGTTCTCCTGGCACAGGCTTCCAACCTGTGGCAGACCATCACGAACCGCTCAATCTGTGCTGTCCAGCTCTACCACCGCCAGCAATACATGCGAAGGGTACTGCGGTGACATGTGGATGGTATTGATGCCCGCTGAAACAGGAGCAAATCCCCACGTCCCGACCGGTTCGGGCGCCATCGTCGGTACCATCACGATCACTTCGAGGGCGTTTCCCTTTTCAATGATGCTGCCAGTGGGATGCAGTTCGATAACGAATTCGGTCACCCTTCCGGGTTGAAGAGGTGTGCGCTTGTTGAAAGGATACTTTGGCTCCGATTGAGTCGACGTGGGATCGATCTGACGCATGGACGCCTGCAGGTATCCGCGCTGCAGGTACTTGCTCCGGCCCGCTCCGTCCACCTCATTGAGCACGACCAGAAACGTCGTATCCGACTGGGTGGAGGCGCCGTAGAGGCGAACCACCGTCGGGCCCAACAGTACTTTCTCTTCAGCCACAGGTTCTGTGCGAAAAATCAATCCGCCGATGTCATGAGGTTTGTGCGGATAGCCTTCTCCTCCGTAAACGTAAGACGCGCCCGCCGGATACAGATACTCCGCGGTCGCACTTTGCGTCGGTGCCGTTGGGGTGAGAGCTCCCTCCTTCGAGAGGAAGAGTTTTGTCCAGCGGGTACCGTACACCGGCAAACGATCAAGCTCGACGACTCGATCCGGAATGGACTCGATTTGTCCGCGCATGTTGAGCCATACTTTGATCGGTTTGCCGTCCATCGCTCCATTCGACGCGCCCTTGAGCCAGTGATCGAAAAAGCGAATCTTCTCCCGCCGGACTTCCATCGGTCGAATGTAGAAGCTATGACTCCCTTCGGCGAGCAACATTTTCCGGGGTCCCTGCAACTGGTCGAAGACCTTGACCGCCGTGGACAGCACGCTCTGGTCCTGCCAGCCGAAGACGACATAAGTGGGGACCTTGATGCGCGAAGCGACGGAATTGACGGAGTGCCCTGCGTGCCACGCATCATGAAGCGGCCGCTTTCGCATCTGGTCCCAGGTCGGATTGGGCACACGATTGCGAAGAGTCTCGGCGCACTTGGTGTCCCCGCTCTGGATGTGGCCGCGCGCCGCGCGCTCGGACTGCTCTGTTTGCGCTCCGCGTGACCAGAAGTACATGAACACGTAATTGAAGACTCCACCGGGATAGCCAATGTCCCGATAGATGTCGGCGGGCGCGGCGCCTGGAATAATCGCCTTCAGAGACTTCGGGTTGTGCGCTGCCACATAGAACTGGGTGATGCCGGATCCCGAGTGGCCGAACATTCCAACTCCGCCGTCGCTCCAGGGCTGACTGCCTATCCACTCCACGACCTCCGCCCCGTCGCGGCCCACCTGTTGCGCGTGTAGCGGGTCTTGTATGCCGGTGGAGCATCCCGTCCCACGAGCGTTTGCACCCATCACCGCGTAACCGGCCTCGAGGTAGTCCGATACCTCGGTGGAAATCGTCTGGTTCCAGTACGGCGCCACAATTGATGCGTCGTACATATTGTAGATCAGCAAAGTGGGGAAACGCCCCTGTTCCGATGGGCGATAGAGTGTGTAGGCAATCTCGATTCCGTCGGACATCTGAACGTAACCGAAATTGTGAACCCATCGCTCTCGAGCAGAAACTTCCAGCGGGCCCAACGCGACAAGCAACATGGTCAGACCGACGCAGATCCCAACCCAGTTTTCAAACGAACTTTTTTTCTTCCGCATGTTTCCTCTAAGTATCCATTACAATTCATGAACGACGTCCCCCACCGCCTGAGGCTCCTCACTCGGTATCACCTCGCCTCGCGCGTCACCTGCCGGATTCACGCTCCGCTGTGCGTGATGACTTCGGAACCATCCTCGCTGAGTCTAGCTCGCGTTTTCTGCCGAAGCGCCATGTTGGCCAAATGAGGTCCGGTTACGGCGGCATGACCGATTTCAACCGGTGCGTTCGGCTCCTGGCGGCTTTTCACGCACTCCATGAAATTTGCCATGTGCGGCTCGCTCGGTATCGACGTTCGGTACTGAATCGAAGGCTCGTCCGAGGAACCCACTCTTTCTCCACTCTCCGGATAGACACGAAACCCTTGATTGTCGAGGATGAGCGTACCCTTATTCCCTTGGAAAAGGATGCGCCAACCGTTTTTGTAGGCGTTGGTATAGACCAGTGTCCAAGTCGCGATGAAGCCGGGGTACTCGAAAACGGCACAGAATGCATCGGGGGTCTCGCTCGGCTGCAATCGAAACACATCTCCGTGGCAAATCGCGGAACGCGGCGGTCGTGAGTCGTTGACAAACCACTGAACCACATCCATCAAATGCGTACCCTGATCTGTGCAGTTTCCGCCAGAAAACGCCCACCAATACCGCCAATGAAAAAACGGGACATTCTTATAGTCGCCCATAGCCAATGGTTGCTTCCCAGCTGGACCGCAAAAGCGTTCCCAATCGAGAGAGCCCTCCAGCGTTCGGGACCGAAGCGGCGGCATGTTCCAGTTCCATTCCGCCTTCACCGCGTTGACTTCTCCCAGAACCCCTTTGTCTATGACCTCTTTGGCCCACTGGACCGCCTCGCTGGAACGTCGTTGCATCCCGACTTGCACGACTTGCTTCGATGCCCGTACGGCTCGAACCATTGCGGCGCCTTGAGCTACCGAATGAGACATTGGTTTTTCCACGTAAACATCCCTTCCCGCACTCACCGAGTCGACCAGATGATCGTGATGCCAATGATCCGGAGAACCCACCAATACCGCGTCCATGTTTTTGGTCTCGAGCAGCTTGCGATGGTCGGAGAAGCTCTTGGCTTCTCCTCCGGCCAGGCGCGCGCCGGTGGCCCGGTTCTTCTCATACACGTCGCAGACGGCGACGCACTGGCCGCCGAACTTCTGGAACATATCCATCAACTTTCGGCCTCTTCCGCCGGAGCCGATCACTCCGGCCAAGATCCGTTCGTTGGCTCCGAGAATCCTGCCGTAGGACTTGGCCGTCGTCGAGGCAGCCGCGGTGGCCCCTGCACCGGCCAGAAAGGTTCGTCGTGAGACTCGCGTGCCGTTCATGGGTTTTCCTCCATTTTTATGATACGCCACCACAACATTTCTTGTACTTCTTGCCACTTCCGCAAATACACGGATCGTTCCGGCCGGGCCTTCGTTTCCCAGTCTCGCGAAGCTCTTGTAGCCGTACCCAAGCCATGACGTTAGCCGCGGGCCGCTTCTGCCGCAATTCATCCGCCATGAAGCGCATGTACGGATCGATGTGATGAAAGAAAAGCTTGTAACCCTCACAGAGGTAATTGAGCCCCCCTTCCCCTTCCGGAGTCTGAATGAATCGATGCTTGGGGCATTCCCCGTTGCAGGCAAACCGAACGTCGCAGCTTCGGCAATACGCTGGCAGAGTGTCTCGCTTGTCGGTGCCGAATCTCGTCTGTTGATCGGAGTGCACCAACGATTCCAGGGGATGCTCCATGATGTTCCCGAGCTTGTTCTCCGGGTAGACATAGTGGTCACAGGAGTACAGGTCTCCATTGTGCTCGACGGCGAGAGCCGACCCGCAGGTCTCGCGAAAAACGCAAAGGCTGGGCTCCATCCCCATCCAGGCCTCCAGCGCCACGTCGAACATCTGGACGTAGTACTTCCCGACATCCCCACGAACCCATTCATCGAAGATGGAGCAAAGAAACCGTCCGTATTGCAGGGGCTCCACGGACCATTCGGTCACGCGGGCCGGGGCCGGATCAAGGGGGGCTATCAACACCAGCCCGTCATCTTCGGGAGCGTCCGCCATCCGCTCCACGATGGGAATGAACTGCATGTAGCCGCTGCCGACCTCCTTCAGGAACCGATACACCTCAAGAGGCGCATGGGAGTTGTGACGCTGGACCACCGTGAGCGTGTTGAACTCCACCCCATGCTTCTTCAAAAAAGAGATGCCCCTGCGGACACCGTCAAAAGTGGGATGGTTTCCTTTGTCGACTCGATAGTGGTCGTGGTGTTCGCGTGGCCCATCGATCGACAGGCCGACCAGAAAACTGTTCTCCGCCAAGAACTGACACCAATCGTCATCCAGGAGGATTCCGTTGGTTTGAAACCCATTCTCGACCCGTTTGCCGTTGGCATATTTCTTCTGGTGCGCGACGACCCTTCGAAAGAATTCGACGCCCAAGAGCGTGGGCTCTCCCCCTTGCCACGCGAAGGAGACGACGGGGACATTCTGAGCTTCGATATACTGGCGGACGTAGGATTCCAGCACCTCGTCGCTCATGGCCCAGGAGGACTGATCCGGGTAGAGTTTTTCCTTTTCCAGGTAGAAACAGTACTTGCAGTCGAGGTTGCAAATGGGGCCGACCGGCTTCGTCATGACGTGGAAGCCTGGAAGGCGGTCGGGGCTAGAATTCACGGCGACCTTTGCACCCACAGGGTTTCGCTCCTTGGCGATAAGACTTAACTTGATTCGCACCGCTGAGTACCGCTACTTTACAGCACTCTCAATGTAAATTCGCGGAATATTGCGGGAATAAACCCCTTCACATCCGGCGATTGCGAGATGGCATGGACACAGCCCACGGTTCCGGACTGATCCTGTGGCGCTTCGCCGTGGCACCCGGTGTCGGCCGCGATCGAGGAGATTCTGTTTCAGCTGTGGAGTGGGATTCCTCTATAATGAACCAAGTCCTGCGGAACATAGTCTGTTGGACTGGAGGCAAACATGAAGCGAGCGAAGCAAGCGTGGTGTCGTGGGATCGCTGTTTCAGGGCTGCTGCTGATTTTCGTCGGTAGCGTCGTAGGGGAGCCGCAGAGAAAGCGAGGTCGCTTCTCCCCCAGTGGCACAGGGAGCGCGGGCTTCCGTTTTCAGCCAGGGACGCACATCGGTGGGCTTTGGGGCGGAAACCTGGGAAGATCATTCTTTTTCGGCGCCCGGCATCGCGGGTTCAGCCCGTTCAGCAATGACTTGGCTCTAGCAGATTCCGCCCCCCAAGAGCGCTGGTTCCCAGGGTTTCTCCCGTATGGCGGCTGGTCGGAGCCGAGGATTGAGCTTTCGAGCAGGTCGGACCGGTTCGTCAGTGAGTGGATTGCGAAGGAGCCGGTTTCCGGCGAACCGGAATCGACGTTCTCCGATCTGAGCCAGTCCCTACTACTGAGACAGGGCATGAGTGAGGATAAGGTTGTCTTGGCGGTCGGGTCCCCAATTATGAGGACAGCAAGCCGGTCCAGCGAGATTTGGAAATTCTCGGGCTTCGACCTTTTGTTCGCTGAAGATCGCCTCCAAGGAATCCGTTGAGCCACGGAGAGCAAACTATCCTAAGGTGCGTTGTGGGGGAGTATTGAGTGTTCCGATAAGTAATCGGTGCAGTCGTTCAAGAGAAAAAAAATGGGGTGTCTTATGAAACGGTTGATTTTCCTTGTTCTGCTGATTTTGCTGTCATGCAGTTACCTCCCGGCACAGAAGAAGCGCGTGGCTGTACTGGACTTTGAATTCGGGACGGTTCAGAGGTGGTGGGAAGGAACCTGGGACATCGGCAAAGGAATCTCCGACATGATTGTCGACGAGTTGGTCAATGACGGCACATATAGCGTGATCGAGCGAAGCCGCCTGGACGCAGTCTTGGCCGAGCAGAATTTCTCGAACAGCGAGCGGGCCGACCCCAACTCGGCAGCCAGAATCGGAAAGGTGCTGGGAGTCGACGCCATCATTGTAGGGAGCATTACCCAGTTTGGAGTGGAAAAAAAGGGGTTCAGCCTCGGCGGGCTCGGTCGGTCGGTGGGTGGTTTCGGGGCAGGAAAGGTTGGCACACAGGAAGGACAGGCCAAGGTACAACTGACGGCTCGAATCGTCAACATCGACACGGCTGAGATACTCGTTTCCGAAAAGGGCCAGGGGGAATCGAAACGATCCGGCCTGATGCTCGGAGGTGCCGGCGGTAGCGGCGGCAACGCCGGCGCCGGAGGGATCTCGATGACCAGCAGCGATTTCAGACAAACGATCATCGGCGAAGCCACCGAAGCCGCAGTCACTGAGTTGGGTGGGAAGTTGATCAAGAGGGGCGATCGCCTGCCGGCCCGCAAAGTTGACATCCGCGGTCTGGTGGCTGATGTCGCCGGGACGACTCTCATTCTCAACGTAGGTTCCGGCACCGGACTTCAGGTTGGAGACATCGTCAAAATCCAGCGAGTCACGCGCACGATCAAAGATCCGGCATCCGGCAAAGTGCTCCGGGAGATATCCGAAACGGTCGGCAGAGCTCGCATCACCGAAGTGGACGCAGGGTCATCGGTGGCCGAGGCCATAGAAGGATCCGGAATCCAGGTCGGAGACCTCGTGCGAAACGAATAGGGAGCAGACGACCTACCGTGGCGACGCGGGTGGTCAGTCTTGCTGTCCTCATCCAGACGATGTTGCCCTGGCCGAGTCTTGGCGGCCTTCTTCACGGTTCGAATAACCACCGGTCTGGGGTGAGTACCGTGCGAGGCCACAGCATCGTCGCGTACCCCTTCTACCTCGACAACCCACACTACCTAAGACAGAATCCGTGAAAATCTCTCTGTGGTTGATAGAAAAGCGTCATGCCTGCCTTGCCGGCGTTGTCTTCGTGTGCGCCTGTGTCTCTATTCTCGACGATTCCAAATTCGAGCTGAAGGAGTCGGGCCAGAAGCGCTGGTACAAAGGAAACACGCACATGCACACGCTCTGGAGTGACGGGGACGCTGCACCGGAGGTCGCCGTCCAATACTACAAGGACCGCGGCTACAATTTTATCTCTGTCTCGGACCACAATACGCTTTGGGAGGGCGAACGCTGGTTCCCGATTGACTCCTCCGACGAGGAACGCCTCACCGGCGAGCGCCTCGAATCGATCAAACGGATCTTTGGCCAGGCGTGGCCGGAGGTTCGCCAAAACCGCCAAAACGATGACCGGTGGGAGATGCGCCTCAAGACAATCGAGGAGATTAGGCCCTTGTTGGAGGATCCCGAACGGTTCCGCATCATTCACGGAGAAGAGATCTCCTCATCCCACTCTGTGCACGTCAACGGTATCAACCTGGCTCGCACCATCCCACCCGCGAGCGGCGATTCCAAGGCCAGTATCCTACAGATGAACCTCGATGCCGTCGCCCGTCAGAGCGAGGAACTCGATCGACCGATGGTTGCCCACATCAACCATCCGAACTTTGGCAGCAGAGTTACCGCTGAAGATATCATGGCCACGCGCGGCGCACGTTTCTTCGAGGTCTTCAACGGCCACGGTGAAGTGAACAACTGGGGAGACCCCACAGCCGGCCTGCCGTCGACCGATCGCCTTTGGGATATCCTGCTCGCCATGCGACTGAGTGAGGGCTCCGAGGGACCCATCTACGGAGTTGGAACTGACGATACGCACCAATATTTCGAGCACAAGCCGGGCAACATAAGTGGTGGCCGTGGCTTCATCGTCGTCCTCGCTCGCTCCCTTTCGACCGACGACATTGTCGAGGCCATCGACCGAGGAGACTTCTATTCCTCGAGCGGCGTGATTGTCGACGCGATTCAGGTAACCAGCAAAGACTTTCGCATCCGAATCAAAGAAGATTTCGGCATCTTTTACACGACCCAGTTCATCGGCACACGCGAGAAATTTGATCGCACCTCCGACATCCGCCTCGACCAAGGGGGACAAGCAATTCCGGGGGTGAGCCGCCGCTATAGTAAGGAAGTCGGCCAGGTCCTCCTAGAAACAACGGAAAACCCAGCCGTTTACCGACTCCAGGGCGACGAGCTGTACGTCCGAGCGCGCATCGTCTCGAGCAAGCCTCACCCCAACCCCTTCACGCTCGGCGATCGAGAGATGGCATGGACACAGCCGGTGGTTCCGGACTGATCCTTGGTTCACGACGGCAAGACTCGATACTGGATTTACTCTTTCACGGTGATATGACCTGAGTTAGGTCAGGAATTAAATCCTCGTAATTGGGTAAACAAGGTGTCTGTCCTTTGCTATCCTGTCCCCCAGCTATTCAACACACGCGACAACAAAGGGCGATATCGGGATAATCTATCCGCTGCGGCTGGTGTGCCATGATCGGCGAGACCATTTCTCATTACAAAATCCTGGAGAAGCTCGGTGGTGGCGGTATGGGTGTGGTGTACAAAGCCGAAGACACCCGCCTGGGCCGCCATGTGGCCTTGAAGTTCCTTCCCGAGAGTATGGCCAAGGACCGCCACGCCTTGGAACGCTTCCAGCGGGAAGCCCGAGCCGCCTCAGGGCTCGATCACCCGAACATCTGCGCCATCTACGACATTGGAGAGCATGACGGTCAGCCCTTCATCACGATGCAGTATCTGGAAGGTCAGACCCTGAAAGAGCGAATCGAGAGCAAACCTATAGAGACAGAAGAGCTACTGGATCTGGGAATTCAGATTGCCGACGCACTGGAGGTAGCGCACGCAAAGGCAATCGTGCACCGGGATATCAAGCCGGCCAATATCTTCATCACGGAACGAGGACAGGTAAAGATCCTAGATTTTGGATTGGCGAAGTCGACAGAAACGTCGTCGGACTCTCCGTCCGTGGCGACAGAAACTTATCTGACAAGTCCGGGATCGACGGTGGGGACGGCGGCGTACATGTCGCCGGAGCAGGTGAAGGGACAGGAGCTGGACGCAAGGACGGATCTGTTTTCGTTTGGAGTGGTGTTGTACGAGATGGCAACGGGGACGCAACCATTCAAGGGGGCGACAACCGGGGTTGTGTTCAACGAGATATTGACGAAGGTGCCTGTGTCGCCGGTACGGATCAAGCCGGAGTTACCGGATGATGTGGTACAGATCATCGACAAGGCGTTGGAGAAGGATGCGAAGTTGCGTTATCAGTCGGCAAAGGATTTGCTGACGGATCTGAGGCGGCTGAAGCGGGACTCTTTGACGGGAGTGTCGATACCACGGCATGAGGCAAGTCTGGAACGAGAAAAACGCTGGGGGCCAACAGCGTGGATAGGGGCTGCAATCGTCGTATTGGCACTTGCCGTCGTAGCCGGGATCTACTTCTGGCCGGGGACGGAGACGGTTGCAGAGCTTCCCACGAAACCCATCGATATCAGGCCTATTACCACTGACGGCCGACTCAAAGAATACCCGCAGCTTTCGCCCGACGGCAGCCAGGTGGTCTATCACTCCGATGGGGATATCTTTCTCAAGCCGATCGGTGAAGGAACAACTGTGCACCAGGTGACCAATCGCCCCGAGTCGGAAAGATTTCCGACTTGGTCCCCGAACGGTCAACGATTTGCCCTCGTGCGAGACACTGAGCAAGGGCGGGCACTCTACACCATGCCCGCCCCCATTGGAGGACAGCTTCAGAGACTCACCGACCTCGAGATCCCATTCGAACAATCTTCGTTGTGGGGCACTCTCTCTTGGTCGCAGGATGGGCGGTGGATCGCCATGGCAGAGAGGTCTCCGAAAGACCGACGATCCCGAATTGCCCTGATCTCCCCAGAGACTGGGGAAAAGGTGCCCCTGACTGATCCTCCCGACACATCATGTCAAGGCGATACGGCTCCGTCCTTTTCACTGGATGGAACTCAAGTGGCTTTTGTTCGCACGGGAGGTGCTTGCCTTTCTCAGGACGTTTGGATCCGATCGGTAGAAGGTGACGAGGCCGAGCAGCTGACTTTTGAGGGATACGCAGCAATCCATTCCCTTGCGTGGTCAGCTGACGGCCAAGATATCATTTTTTCGGCAGTAAGGAGGTCTACTACCAGACCACGGTCATAGTCGCCTTTTTCGTGTACCCGCTAAAGGAGGGACGCTGGACGTCGTAGCCGGTCCGGGGATGGGAGCGTTTTACCCATGTATCCGAGGGGATCGTCTGGTGTTTGTGCAACGTGAATCGGAGGGATTAGGAATATGGCGTATCCCGGGCCCTAACATGAAGGAAAAGCGGAACCCGGAACCAATCAGCCACACCAATCCGATGTTGGCAGATCATATGATAAGGGTGTCCCCTAGTGGCCAGACGATCGCTTTTGCATCGACGAGGTCCGGTACTGAGGAAGTCTGGACATCTCAAGCGGATGGCTCGCATCCCATGCAGTTGACCCGTCAAGGCGGTACCGGACCCGCTTGGTCTCCCGACGGCCAAAGGATCGTTTTTGTCTCGATCGTGGAGGGCAAGGCGGATATTTATGTCGTTGACGCCGAAGGGGGAGAGCCGAAACGTCTGACCACTGATCCTAAGCCCGATAATACTCCGAGTTGGTCCCATGATGGTCGCTGGATCTATTTCGCCACCGCTAATCAGCAGATCCGTAAGGTGTCTCCCGAGGGAGAGGAGACATTCCCGGTTGCACGAAGATGGGCTTGGCCACATGCATCGGCAGCTGGAGAGTACGTTTACTACATGCAGGGTCGAATTTGGCGAGTTCCCAGTGAGGGTGGCGAGGAGGTGGAGATCCTGGAAAAAGCCATTGGATTTGACATCGTGGGGGATCGACTCTACTACGGGAAGAATAGAAGTGGGGGAGGGTTCTCCATTCACTATTTGGATTTGAAGACCGGAATTGATACCCCAGTGCGTTCAGAGGAGGGGACCGTAGCGCTCGGGTGGGGGAGTATCGCCGTGTCCCCAGATGACAAATGGATCTACTACGCCTTTGGGGACACGAAGGTGAGTTCAGACATCATGCTGATCGAGAACTTCCGATGAGGACGAGCCTCCCTCCGGCACGGCCTGCGCTCATGGACTAGGAAAAATGAGAGGAAGAAGATACATGACAAGGAACCCACACTCGAATGTTGTTCTGTTGCTCATCGCGATTTCGGCCGCGCTGACTGGCACCAATTCTGTACGCACGGCTCTCGGGGGTGAGTCTGCTCCTGTCGCTACGCGCTCCCCGGCGACGGCGCCGACCATTACTCATGGTCCGATTCTCGGTCGGTTGAGTCACGACGGCATAGGGGTATGGGTGCGCACTTCGAGCCCTGTTCAGTTTCGTGTGATCTGCCGCGCGGATGGTGGCGACGTAGTGCCCTCGCCGCATGCGAATACACGCCTCGAGCACGACAACAGCGGTTGGGCACACGTACGATCGCTGAAGCCCAACACCGAATACGAGTATTCGATTGAAATCACCGGATCGGGAACCGAGATCGCCGGCGGCTCGTTCCGCACGCTCCCTCACGCCGATCAGTTTCGCGATCCTCAGCACAATCCGAATGGACTGTTCAACTTCAGTTTCGAGTTTGCCTGCGGAAATATGCAGCACCCGACCAGAAGCCTGGGACCTTCATTGCCCACCTTCAAGACCATGTTCGATCAGCTCAAGGGCAAGATCCACTTTCAGATGATGAACGGCGACTGGCTCTACGAGGAGCGTCGCGATACCACTGTGGCTCAATGGCAACGAGACAACGCCGTGGCCGACGCCGACCTCCCCCCTATCGTGCAAGTCGCGCCGACGATCGTCGGGGTGTGGGAGAACTACAAGCTCTACCTATCCAGAGGGCAAAACCTGGCCAACTGGCACCGGAATATCCCCACGTTTTTCACCTTTGACGATCACGAGATTCTCAACGACGTCTGGGGAGCGGGGACACCAGGGCTGCGGGACCGACGAGCTTCGTTTCGAGACATCGGAGTTCAGGCCTGGCACGACTATCTGGGTTGGAGCAATCCACTCTCGGACCCACAGAAGATAGTCTTTGGACAGGTCGAGCTCGAAGCGGGCACCGACATCCTCACCGACTCCAACCAGGATTTCAGCCAGCTCGATCTCGAGAAGGCTGCGACGCTGCTCGTGCACTGGGGGGAGCCAACCGACGGGGTCAACGATAACGCCCTCGATGGAGTCGGCGGTCATGCAGCCGCCGGAGTCTACGAGATCGTGGAAAAAATCGATCGTCATCGACTTCGAGTCCGCCCCGAGCCGAAGGCCGGCGGCAAAGTTTCTTACTCGATCGGCATGTTGAACTTCTACCGGTTTGCGGTCAGCAACGCAGACTTTTTCGTCCTCGACACCCGTACTCATCGTCAAATGCACGACACGCGGGATCCCTGGAAGAAGGATCTGTCCATGCTGGGACAGAGACAAAAGGAGTGGCTCAAGAAGGGGATGCGTGGAAGCAACGCGGATTTTATTTTCGTGGTCAGCTCCGTGAACTTCATGATTCCTCACGTCGGAGGCGGCGCCGTGCGCCCGCTCAACAAGGATGATGCCTGGACGGTCTTTTTGGAAGAACGCACGGAACTGATCGACTTTTGGGACAGCCTGGGAAAACCCGTCTTCGTTCTGACCGGTGACCTGCACAATTCTTTCGTCATCAAGATCACGGATCGCGTGTGGGAGTTCGCCTCCGGGCCCCACAACTCCCCGAACCATCTCTACGTCGATGAAGGGAATCGCCCGGGCTCGGGGGAGTTCGAGTATCAGGGGCACAAGGTGAACATTCGCTGGTCGACTTTCTGGCTCGACGACGTGCCGCGCGAGCAGCTGCGTTACCCGACCTATTGTGTCGTCCAGCTCAACAACGTGTTCAACAACCCGCGCCAGCCCGGGGAGGAACGATGGGTCGCTTTCCCCGTGCCGCAGGTCGTCTTCCAGTACTACGACGGCCTGACCGGCGAGCTCAAGTACGCCGAGTCGATTTCCGGGGCCGGATCCCAGTAACGAATATATCGTTGCCAACGACAACAATAGCCTACAGACGCTAACCTATTTCATGCTATCGGGCGAGTCCTTTCCGCAATGATGAGGAGATACCGATAATAGTGATCTTGGCCATTCTGGCGGGATTTGGTTTGGGCTACATCATTGAGCGGGGCGACTTGTGTTTCCATAGTATGTTGCGGGGGTTCCTACGATCGCCACGTCGCCTCGACCTGTTTCCAGCCTATCTACTGACTGTACTCGTTGCCGCACCCGTCGTGTATGCTCTAATTGCCTTGGGCCTGATCGATCCCTGGATTCCCCCCTTTGCCTGGCAGGCGAACCTTATTGGCGGGATCATTTTCGGCATTGGAATGAGGGTCGCCGCCACCTGCGTTACTGGCATGTTCTACAAGTTGGGGCATGGAATGTTGGGGACCCTCGTGGCCCTGGCGACATGGGCTTTAGGAGATATCATCATCTATCGCGGTCCTCTGTCGCCACTCCATGAGACATTGAATAGGGCTCAAGTGACGGTGGATGGTCAGAGCGCGACGACACTCAATCTATTCGGCCCGTTGGTTGGTATTGGGCTGATTGCTTTGGTGGGGTTGGTGCTGGTCGTCTGGCTATGGCGTTCGCCTCAGGCGTCGAGGGGCAAGTATTGGAGTTGGGGAAGGCTTGGCGTGGTTATTGGCTCAAGCTGGTGGCTCCAGCTATACCTTTGGCACGTCGAGTGTTCCGGCTAACGTCCTGACGGCCTTGAGCGAAGGTGGCCAAATCGGGTCGCTCTGGATACCTGTCAGCTTGATCAGTCTGATCCCCGGTGCATTTCTGGCGGCGAAATTATCAGGGACACTATGGATCCGCGGAGAGTCGCCGCGCCGGAATGCCGAGTTGGCAGCCGGTGGTTTGCTGATGGGCGTTGGGGCAGGCATTGCCGGAGGCTGCAACCTAGGCCACGGATTGGTGGGTGTACCGCTACTCTCGTTGGGCAGCATCACAACCGTGGCAGCTATGGCCATCGGCTTGTGGCTGGCAGATCGGGCTAGTAGGCTGTGGGCAAATGTGTGGTCGCGGTCGCTGGTGGCTGAAAGTGCTGATTAGGAACCTAAGAATCGAGTCCATTGGGCCGTTGCAAATAACTAGTAGTTGTCAGGGACGATGCGGCCGAGCAGTTTGCGGGGATCCAGTTCGATGAGACGCTCGGCCCTATTGTTCCGCTCCGTTATTTCGTCCAGTCGGTCGTCGGGATCGACGTCGACGCGGTAGCGGACCTTCGCGGTTTTTTGAAGGTACCGAACCCCTACGCGCATCGTCTTGGGATCGAAATCGAGCGGCCAGTTCAAAAACGAGACGTGAACCCGCCCGATCTCCTCCGCCTGGTCCTGATCATCCACGGTGGAGAAAACCACATCGAAGTTTTCGGCCTCGACGGCGCCGATGTTGTGAAGCGTGACTTCGACCTCGCGCCACCGGGTGTTGTATACGATCTCCTCGGCAACGACTGCCAGGTCGGGTTTCAGCGCGACTCCGTCACCCGCCACCAGTTGGGTAAGCTCGAGCACCGTCGACGTCTTCGGAGCCAGCGTCAGCGTTACGGTCTCGCCACGGTTCTCCAGAACCGTTTTCGCCCGAGAAACGTCACGGTCTGCCAAGCCATCTCCGTCAGTGTCCACACGCGTGACGACGCGATAGGTTCCTCCCGGAGTCAACCGCCAAAGTGCGGCGTCCAAGCGGAGGGGTTTCGGATTGAAGTTATAGTAGACAACCCTAAGCTCCTGGTCGTTCGACAGCGCCACCCGGGCCACGGCGTCGCGTCCCAGGCCTTCATGTGTGATCGCCAGATTCTCGATCACCGAGGGGCTCGGCACCGTTCCACTCATGTAGTAAAAAGGATTTCCAATTTCCCCGAAGGCGATGCGATCTGTCGCCGATGTCTCCGTCGTGAGCCGCGGCCACAGCTTCTCCATATTTTCGATCACGGCTTCGCAACCCTTGATGACATCCGAGGCGGAGTAGCCGGTCGTCGTGCCCTGGGCGGTGGTAAGTCTGGATTGGATCCTCTGCCATTGCTCATCGGCATTGTAGTTGCGTTTGTTGTGTCCGCTCAGAATGTAAGCAGCCCAGGCTGCGGTTCCGGGCTCCGGCGCACGGGGGATCCGGCCCTCATAGTGCCGAACCAGCTCGGACTCCAGACGCAGTGGCTCCAGGAATCTGTCGTCCCCTGTCATCTCATGAGCCATGAGAAACAGCTGGATGATGTAATCGCGATAGCCGAGATTCTCGAAATCGATATTGACCGTGCCGAAGGGACGATACGCCTCGTACCAACTGGGACTGTCGATCCCACCGATTTCGTTGTCCGGCCAACCCACTTCAACAGGAATCACCCCCCTGGGTTTTCCCCGACTCTCACTCATGGCATCTTGCAGCCAGCCGGCTGCCCAATCGACAAACAGACGTTCGATCGTCGGGTGGCCGCTGTACCAATGAACGGCAGCCGCAGGCCGGGTCGCGCGAAAGTTGATGTAGGAGTCGTTAGACCGCGGCCCCCGACCTCGCTTGCCCCCAATATCGATGTTCAGCGCACCCATGTAGTTGGCCTTGAAGTGCAGCCGGCCCAGCTTGGTTTTGGCCATGAAGAGATTGCGCATCAACTTCGCAGTGCCCATGGCTCGTTCCACCCAGAGGGGATTCCCATAACGAACGTTGAGCATCAGGTTGAGCGTATTGCCGGTCCACTCGGCGGCGTGTTCCGCATCAGTCAAGAATCGTACAAATCCAGCTTCCGAGTCGACCTCATCACTATCCCAAAGTCCTTGCAGATTACGCTCCGCTACCGCGACGGTCTTGGGTGAAGCGGAAGGATTGAGCAAACCGTAGACAGCCCAAAGGGCGATCAACTCGACATCGTCTCCCCAGCCGCCGCCGATCCCTCCATCCGGCTGCAACTTATGATCGTGCCACCATTCGGTCATGTCCAAGATCATGAGATGGGCCGCCCGGAGCATACGCGCCCACTCCGGCGCGCCGTCCATCGGAATGTCGGCGCTGTACTCTCCCAGAATCCAATCCTCGTCCCGGTTCCATTGCCCCTTCTCGAAATAGAGCGCGTACTTGTTCTCGGGCCAGACCTCGAGCAGTTTCGGAACGATCTTGAATCCCTCACCGGAGCAGAATGTCCAACGGTGCGGATCCATCATCATCAAGGCCCGCATCCGGTACTGCTGCGCATTGTAATAAAGGGGAGAATCCGGTCCAATCTGTTGCCAGAGGGCCGCGGCGCGATAGAGCTGCAAGAAATGGCTCTCGTACGACGTACGACCGGTAACGGGATCCACTTCCCGCCCCATGCCTCGCTCCTGGAAATGTCTTCGGGCTCGCGCGAAGTAGGCAAGATCTTGCCGGATTTCGTCCGATTCGAACGCAGCAAGCGCTTGATCTGCCTCCTTGATCCACGACTCCTCGTAAGGCTCTCGCGTTTCGGGATGACCGAGAAGGCTCAGATACCCAAACGCTACGGCATCGGAGCTCTCGCCCCGGTTCGAGGCCGCTTCGAGAAGCTCGACTGCCCGGGAGAAATCACCCGAGTGGAACGACTCGAGGAAATCCCCTATCCATTCTCCTTGCTGATCTCGGCCTGCGCGCAGCGTGGCTCCCTCCCAAAGCAGGGGAGGTTGCGAGTACGGCAGAACCGTCAGGCCCAGAACGCTGCTGCGCACGAAGGGGCCACCAAAGTCATGTTCCCGCTCGCGGTAGGGATTGGGATCTCCCCTGGCGTAGGATTGCTTGCGCTTGAGATTCTGCAGATGCTCGTTTCGCGGGAACAGCTCGTCCATGCGGGCCTTGTCCTTACGATACTGCTCGTCATTGCCGTAGAAACGCAACTGCAACTTCCCGTTCGACACATCCGCGTTAAAACGCACCCAGCGGAAGAACCCCAGGCCGAAAGGGTAAGTCCGCCAGATGTAGTGCTTCGTGCTGAGATTCCGGGCGACAGCCCGGCCGTTGGCATCCAACCAAAGTGAGCCCAAGGGTTCTGTGAGATCCCCAACAAGAACGGAAACACGATAACGGCCGTTCGGTAGATCGACGCGGAACGTCATGGGCCGCGTGCTGCTCACACCGTCACGGTTCAGCGGGTCTGCGAACTGGTTATAGAGCAGAGGAGCCTCCAGGGTGATCCCGCGACCGACTTTTTGCGACGGAGTCTCATCGTCCCAGCTGGGGGTTTGAGTCGCAAATCCCTCCTGGACGGCACTCTCCCACCCGTACCCGCGGGAGGATTCATAAGCGTCTTGGCCCGTCACGCTGGCGTAACCCTTGGCAGAGGGACTGTCGGCTGTGCCAAAGTCAAAGCGCCACGTGTCGTCGGCATATGCCTGTGGCACGCACACGGCGGGGAAAGACAGGATGAGAACAGAGAATAGGGATGTTCCTAGACCGCTTAATGCCTTCATGATCACTCCTGTTGGGATTTGAACTCAGCGCAGGTGTTCTTCCGTGTACAGAGACAACTCGATCAGTCGCTCCAGCAGCTGCTCTGGAGGATAGCCGGGAAAATTACGATAGACCATTTCCTTGGCGAACAGACGGCAGAGGTAGCGGAGCTTGAGGGATTTGTTTTTCGAGCAATAGACAAAGTCTCGGTGACCGTTGTTGATGATGATGAGATTGTTCCCTTCATCGTACCGGGATCTCCATAATTCCCCCGGGGCCTTGCGAAACGTGTACCCCGGCAGACCGCGCTGATCCCCAGGGAGATTCCTACTTGGAATCAAGGAATCGGTTACCGTAATCAGGCTTTCTGCAGTACAGACGATCTCTCCCTGCGTGGCCGAGAGGCTGAGCTTGGTCAGACCAGGCTCCGATGGGGCGACAAAAGTAACAATCTCGCGATCCTGGTTGTCCAGGACGCCGCTTCCTTCTGAGACCTCCCAGGAAAAGGCAAGATTGTCCTCGACCTGCCGACGACTTCGATCCCGAGCAATCGCACGGAAACTGCGCTTTTGCTGAACCGGAAGCAGAGTGGATGCCGGCGATATCCGGACAGAGAACAAGGGACCCGCGTATTCGAAAAACTTTTTCTGTGGTTCGGCTTCGGCCGAGTCGGTGGCTTCTTCCTCCGTGCCACTGTGCTTCAAGGGTATTCCCGGCGGTGTTCGTGCTCCTTGTCGATCACCTCCCTCTTTCTCCGCTTTCTGACCGCGGACCCGAATCCAGTCGTACTCTTCCGCCGGCAGGATCAGGGAGGCCTCGCGAAACGCCTTCTGGATCGAACGCAAGGTATTCTGACTCGCTTTTTCTTCCTCGGCCTGGACCTGCCGGGCGACGATTTCACTGAGGGTGTCTTCGAGTGGCTTCAGGGCATCCCGGAACATTCCAAATGCTTCGTCCTGAATGATCCCCGATCTGGACCCTGGGGTCAGACTCAGAAAGGGGGCGTCGATGATGCCAAGCAGATACCCTGAACTCCAGGGAACGACTTGAAACTCATCTACTTCCGTGATCGATGGCAAAACCCGGGTTCCAGACCGATAGAGCGCCACCTGATTCTCGGACTTGGGGTCGGCCAGATAAATCTCCACGTAAACCGCGCCGAGAGGCGTTGATGGCTCTGGAAGTCGCTGCAGCAACCTGCCGTGGAATTTTCTGGGTTCCACCTTGTGTTGTGAGCGGGCCTGCCGGTCGATGATATCGATCTTCACGCCCGACTTTCGAATTCGATCGCGTAACTCAGAAGCGAGATACCACTGTAGCTTTTCACCGCTGAACTGTCGGATACCCGACAGAAGCGGCTTTACCGTGAGCGACGTCCCCCCCTTCGAAAAAAGGACCCGCCGAGGTTCTACCGTATAGTCGGGTTTGCCCCGTACCATCTGCATTTGGTAAGTCTTCCCATTGGCCGCGGTCGAAAGCATGGTGAGCTGTTTTCCCACGGTCCAGAAGCTGAGCAATCCGATACCGAACTCGCCCTGAACGTTTCTCGCATCCTCGGCACTGAGTCGGCGTTTGATGGAATCGCAGATGTGCGTGGCCACATACCGGAAATCCGGCAGGCCGTCTCCGTCTCTGGGCACACCGCCTCCATCGTCCACGATGCGGAGGTACTGCTCGCCTCCTTCCTTGCCCCGAGTAATCGTGATGTGCTTGGCCTGCGCATCGATACTGTTCTCGACGAACTCCGCCACCGCCTTGAGCGGATTCGATTGTGACAGGGCGATAATGGAAATCGCGTTCCAATGATCACCGATCCGTAGCTTGCCGCCGCCCTTGGAGTCGGCAGACTTTTTCCTTCTATGTGACATGGCTGTTTAGCCTGTCGAGAGAATTCATTGCGAGCGTTGCTGCTGCGTGGAGAATTCTAGCCTTATGGCGAAGGCCAGACAAGCCGTGCGACCAATCGATGCCTAGGCTTGAGCAAATGGCGGTGACCGAGGTGTGTGGATAGACAGCGCATAGACCGCCAGAGGCTCCGAAACATACGAATTCCTATACCTCGCCATCGTCCCTCTGCCGTAGTCTCTTTCAGCCAGATAGTTGTTATGCGCGCGGCACATCAGCACGATGTTGTCGGCACCGTGGCTTCCCCCTCGAGCGAAAGGTTGACGGTGATGAAACTCCAGCCGGTTGCGCTCGGGGCAGCGGCGGACCTGTGCATCGACATAGGTACACCGATTCGCATCTCGCCTTTGAACGGCACGCTTGATCGGAGCTGGGATGTAACGAGAAGAGGGAGTCGCGTCCGCGTTCTCCAGGCCTTTACGCGGTTTGGCGGTCTTGCCATATCGTCGTGATTCGAGTCGCTCGAGCTTTTCCGTCACGGCAGCTTTGATGACCGTTGCGAGATCATCCGAACCCGTAAGGGCACACAGCCGTTGCAACTTCTCATGGAGCTCTTCATCCGCCGTGAATTGAACCTTGTACCGCGACGGCCGCAGTGGCTCCATTACTTCCGACGGCCGCAGTGGCTCCATTACTTCCGAAGGCCGCTGAGCTGGAACCGGTGCAGGCCGGGTCAGTACTCCGTCCGGACGGAGTTCCGGCTTTGGGATGGATAGAGCTGGTGGACTCGGTAGTGTCGCGGGCTTCCGATCGGGCAGCTTTCGCATTACCGTCGGCACATCCGGTCGCGGTGCCAGCTCCGCAATGAGTGTTTCGATCTGACGTTTCGACTTGTGCACGGCACGAGTCAGAACCCTTTCCCGATTCGACTCGGTGAGGTGCGGAGCGAGCTTTGCAATGCCGCTGAGGTGAAGCCGGCCATCGCGGAGCATCTCCAGCACCACCGGATGTCTTCGCGCCACCCGACCCGCAGTAATGCGCAGATAAGCCTCAGCTTCGGACAGGCGCAAAACCTCCGTGCAATAGACGTACATGGACGGGCAGGCCTTGCTTGCGTAAAGTCGGCGTGCGTCTATTTCTCCGATATGGGCCACCAGCTCGGCCTCGACTCGGCGCGATTGCTGCAGAAGCTCTGACAAACGTCGAAGCAAATCGTCATCGGAAAGTGTTTTGAGTTGATGTGTGGTTGCCATGTTGATTTATACCATGGACTCTTTTCGTGCTCAGGAATCGCCTGTGTCGTGCTTAGGAGGCTTGAGATGACTTGGAACGCTTCGCAGGAGGATTGACGGCCCTGTCGTGCCTGTGACGCCTCGAAACGACGGCTGTACGGCACGGCTGCTGTTCCTTTTGGTTACGACCGAGAAAAGTTGTCAAGGGGGAATCGTGTTTTTTTGATTCTCTTCTGCGGATCGTTTATCTCACCGTTCGATCTGAACAGCCCAAGACAACACACGATTATTCCCTTGGACATTCCGAAGGATTTCGGAAAGATAGAGGATCGTCAAAACGGAGTGAGCAAGCGCAATGGATCGACGAACCTTTCTACGAATCTTCAGCAACGGGACGGCGCTGGTGGCGGCAAACGCGGCCTGCAGCGGCGGCCGAGTCCCAATACGGGCATCCACGAAGCCCCCCAACATCGTCTTGATCATGGCCGACGATATGGGGTTTTCCGACATCGGCTGCTACGGCAGCGAGATTTCGACACCGAACCTGGATCGTTTGGCTGCCGACGGGCTCCGTTTCACCCAGTTTTACAATACCGCTCGGTGCTGCCCCACGAGAGCCTCTCTGCTGACTGGCTTGTACCCCCACCAGGCCGGAGTCGGACACATGGTCGGCAATCGTGGGTTCCCGGCATACCAGGGCTACCTCAACAATCACAGTGTCACGATCGCAGAGGTATTGAAGCAGGCAGGATACACGACGCTAATGTCGGGCAAGTGGCATGTGGGCGAGAAGCGTCCACATTGGCCGATCGATCGCGGCTTCGATCGCTATTTCGGGCTCATCAGCGGCGGGACCAACTACTTCAAGCTGGATCGCGCCCGACAGATGGCCATCGACGACAGACGATTCATTCCCGAGGGCGAGGACTTTTATTTGACGGATGCCTTCTCGGATCACGCAGTGAAGCTCATCGGGGAAGCCGAGCTCGACGCGCCGTTTTTTCTCTACGTCGCGTATACGGCGCCCCATTGGCCTTTGCATGCGAAACCGGCCGACATCGCCAAATACAAGGGAACTTACCTCGACGGCTGGGATGTGCTCCGGGCGAAACGGCACGCTGGATTGATAGAAGAAGGACTCATCGACGGCGGGTGTCCGATCAGCGCCCGCGACCCAGAGGCTCCCGCCTGGGAAACAGTCCAAGACAAAGAACTGGAAGATCTCAAGATGGCAGTCTACGCAGCCCAGATCGACTGCATGGATCAGGGAATCGGCCGCATCCTGGATGAGATCCGCGAGATCGGCGAACTGGACAACACGCTTGTACTGTTTCTCGCCGACAACGGCGGCTGCGCCGAAGAAATCAATATTCCACAGGGGGATCCGCGAAACAGTTGGGGAGACCCAAAGGCGCCGCCCGGACCCGGCGACTCATTCAGAAGCTACGGCTTACCCTGGGCCAACGCCAGCAACACGCCGTTTCGCATGTACAAGCATTGGGTTCACGAAGGGGGTATTGCCTCTCCGCTGATTTGTCATTGGCCGGATCGGATCAAGCAAAAGAACGAGATTACGCACGCGGTCGGGCACGTGATCGATATCATGGCTACGTGTTTGGACCTGGCGAAGTCAGAGTATCCAGATTCGCACCACGGACAAGCGGTTCGCCCGACCGAGGGCCGCAGCCTTCTGCCTGTTTTTTTGACCGGCCAGCGCGAAGCCCATCCGGCGCTCTTTTGGGAGCATGAAGGCAACCGCGCTGTTCGACGGGATCGCTGGAAGTTAGTCTCACGTTTCCGACCGGCGGAGAACAGGCAGGGTGTGTGGGAGCTTTACGACACGCAATCGGATCGTACCGAGACACAGGATCGCTCAGCGGAAAAACCTGAAACAGTGGTAGAGTTGTCGGATCTTTACGACGCCTGGGCCACACGGGTGGGGGTAGTTCCCTGGGAGGAGCTGCGCACGCGGCGATGACGGGCGACCCAGTTGCTAGCAATATTCATGAATTGCGCGGTGATCAATCCATGCTGTACAAATTCTCCTGTATCATTTTTTTGTGTTTCGTCGTCACCCCGCCGAGTTTTGGCCAAGCAAAAGCGGAGTATCATTTCGACTTCGGCCCCTCCGGATCTCCGGTTGAGGAAGGTTTCGCCGGCGTCAGCAGCTCGGCGACGTACTCCACGGCGCGAGGCTATGGCTGGGCCGGCATGCAGCCTCTCGACTACACCGCCCCCAAACCACCCATCCGGCGCCGTACCTGGTATCACTTCGACCCGCACTATTTTTATGACGATATGGTCACGGACCTGCGCCGCGACGGAGTGGAAAGCGAAAAGCCGGTTGCCTTCCGGATCGATTTGCCCCCCGGCCGTTACAGTGTCCTCGCCACGGTGGGAAGCTTGAACGAGGCACGCTACAGCATCGACATCTATGCCAATGGTGCCCAAATGGCGCGCGGCATCGACGCGCGCCATTGGCTCTCTTCGGAGCGCGGGAAGTTGCACAAGGCTGCCGGCTATTACAAACGAGTCGTGTTCCCGGTGGAAGTTCAGAACGAAACGCAAGGTCTGAAGCTGGAATTCAAAGGAGACGACGCCGAGTATCGCCGCCTCCTGGAAATCGAGCTGGCGAAATCCCCTGATGAATGGCCCAAGTCCCGTTTTCGTCACGACCCTCTGCCGGAAGAGTACCGTCCTCATTACGACATCGGCGGCCCCTTTACCAAGATCAGTTTGATGGGACTCGAGGTGTATCCGGAAAGCGCTCTGCCGCTGCGAATCGAACCGGGTTCTTTGCGTTTGGTCCGAAGCGACGCTTCTTCCCCGAACGCACCCCTCGATCGCGCGATGGAACTGTTCAACAGGGGGGAATTCAAGAAAGCGGAGGATGAGTTCCAACGCCTGTCCGATCCACTGTCAAAGGCCATGGGGTTCTTAGCTCTGGCAGGACGCGCCGACTACGAAAACGAGTATGCAAACGCGCGTACCGCTGTCTCGTTCCTCCAGCAGGCCGTCGATTCACAGATGGGCAAACCCGTCGTCCGGGAACTCCTGGAAGACGCTCGCATCTTCGTCGCCGCCCTGGAACACTACCGCCAGCGCGGCGTTCCGCCAAACAACGGGCTCCGCTCGATGTGGCGCGCCGTGGCGGAGCTGGACCAGATTCACCCTGCAAGCTCTCTCTACTACAAGAGTCTTGCCCTGCAGGCGCGCTACATGATCATCCTCGATCCGCATCAGTGGGCCTGGCACGCGCAGGAAGGAAAAAGGAGGCTGCGCGCGGTCGAGGAGAAGTTTCCTCACAACCGATTCGTACAGTTTTATCTCCACGGCAACTTGACGGACTGGCCGGACTGGCAGACGAATGATTATCTGGCACGCGTGCGCGGTGCGCCCCGCTGGGCAGCCGGCGTGTATGCTTATTTCAACCTGACCATCGACTTTGCCGAGTGGTGGGCACAGAACAAGCAACAGGAAGACGGTTCGATCGGAGGTGGATGGGGCGATGATGTGGAGGTTGTCGGCGTCTTCGGCTACATCGGCAGAATGAGTGAAGGCGCTTCCCCGATCGCGATCGAGAGTGCCCGAAAACTGGTCCGTGGCGTCTACGACCATAGTGGGTCCATGGACAAGGTCGGAGGCTTTTTCTATTCCGCCGGTGATTCGGAACACACGGCCGAGTGGACCGGCAAGACCCTGCCGATGGTACTGGCCGTCGATTTTGGGAATCCGATCTGGAACGAACGTGCGCTTCAGTCGGCCAAGCTGATGAAAGAGATCTGGATGGGAGTCAATCGAAAGAATCATCTGCACTGGCGTTCGAACTTCCTCGGTGCCAGCGGAATCGGTCCCCCCGGGAGCCACCTGGACTCCTCGATCAACTGGCGGGCTGCCGAACCGGCGCTTCAGCTTCTCTACTTCACCCACAATCCCACGATACGGGATCTGGTGCTGCAACACGCCGAGGCCCTCTATGAAGACGCCATGCGAACCGACAAGGGCAAGCCGAAAGGAATCATTCCTGGAGAAGTAGATTTCGAAACCGATGAGCTCGGTGGCCGAGGTGTCCCGACGTGGTTCGACCCCGGGGACATCCCGGCTCGACGGATGTACGGTTTCGAGAAGTTTCACGGCCATCGGTTGGCGGTCATGCAGGTGGCGTTTCAGCTGACGGGAGACGAGAGATTCCTCGAGCCTATCAAGATCGAAGCGGACTACGTGCGCCGGCACGGACCGAACCAAGGAAAAGGCGATCTCTGGAAGCTCGAGCCCGGGTCGGAGAAGTGGATTGCGGCCGTCATGAGCATGGCACCGGATGTTTGGGCCGGGATCGAACGCGAAATGGCCCGCAAGAAGGGACGAGATATTCGCACCATGAGCAGCAGCCGCATTGCGGATCTCACCTTTCCGAACGTCTCCCAGATTCGGCGCCACTGGCCCTATATCACAACTGACATTCAATCCACCGATCGAGTCCATGTGCCGAACCTCGTGCAATTCATCGAAGTCATGACCGGCGGCAATCCCACCGACTGGGCGGGGCACCTCACTTATCGCCACGTAGGCCGTGAGTTTGCGGCTGCCGTGCTCGGAGCGGATCGAACCAGCCTGACCGCTCTGGTGCATCTCTTGGATTCTGAGGGCCTAAAAACCAAAACAATTGGGCTGGTCCCGTGGAAGCTCGACCTCGGAGCGAGGTACAAAGTCGAGTGGGGTCCGGACAACGATGGGGATGACCAGATGGACCGCGTGGCCGGAGAGACGGAGTGGCAACTCAAAGAGCGGGGTCAGTCCGTCGACCTTCAACTGGAGACAGATCAAACCTATCTGGTCGTGATCTCTCAGATTGGAGCCGGCACCGAGCAAGCTCTTTTAGCGGATTTGGCCATCAGTCCGCAAGATCTCGAATACAACGACGACTGGGGTTATCTCTATGTGACGGTGCACAACATCGGGTCGGCGACCGCGGGTGAGTACGAGGTTCTCCTGCGGGACAAGGAATCCGGCAAAGAATCTCGTGCCGTCGGCAGCTCGCTTGATGCTCCGCTGGACCTCACCCCCAAAACCACGCGCTTTGGATTTCCTTGGCGACCGACTGAATCGGCACACGAATTCGAAGTCGAAGTAAAGAGCCGAACGGGCCAGGCCGAGCTCACGAGCAGAAACAACAAGATCGAGACCACACTTCGCTTCGGCGAGATCCCAAAAGACACTAAATAAGAGGACCGATATGAACAAACAAGGTTGCAAAACGGCAACGGCATACATTTTTGCGGTGACCGTTATTGTGCTGTCGGCTGGATGCAGTCCGGCACCTGAAGCGCCCCTTGTAGAGCTGTCGACGTGGGAGAAGGGTCTCGCCGTTACCTCGCCTGATCAAGCAGACATGACGGTGTATCTGTGGTTTTATGAATGGCACATGTTCGAGGCCATCCGGGAGGGTCAACACACTCACGGCACGCACAAGAACGATATTCGTATCGCTGAAGACCACAAGAGCGGGACGATTGTCTCCGTCCCGCTCGGATTGAGCCTCTCGATGACAGCAGGAGTCGATAGCGCGGATATGACATTGACGGTCACAAACGAGTCCGATCACTCCTGGCCCGCGCTGGCATCCATCATCCCGTGCTTCAATCCAGGGCCCGAGGAGATCCGCAATCGGCAGTTCGCCAACACCAAGACTTTCTTCCCCGGCCCCGACGGCCTGGCCCGCCTGGTCGACAGAGAGATCCATTACAACACCGGACTGCGCATGGGCGTGGATGGGGAGGCAGACGAGGAGGGTAAATACGCCTGGTCGTTCAAGTGGCCGGAGTCCGACGTGGACTCCCACGGCGGGCTCATCGTTCGAGAGTCTACCGACGACGCATGGGTCACCGGCATCGCATGGGATCGTTTTCTTTCCAATCAGGGGCACAACCCCTGGGAATGCATGCACCTGAGCGTCAACGTCGGTCCACTGGAACCAGGCGAGTCGCGCGACATCCGGGGCAAGATCTATTTGTTTCAGGGGACCAAAGAAGAACTGTTCGAACGTTACAAGAGGGACTTCGGATAAGCTTGCCGGAGCGGCAAGAGCAGACCCGAGGAGTCACTGGCTCGGTATGACCCGTCATATCAATCCCAGAAACGAGGAGACACAGTGAAAGACCCGAGATATCCAATCGGTCGATTCGCGTTCCCGGAGACGATCACTACTTCTGATCACGAGACCCACATTGGCCAGATCGCCGAGGCCCCCGCGCAATTGTACGAGGCCGTGGCGAGTTTATCGGAGGAGCAACTCGACACCCCATATCGGGAAGGTGGTTGGACGGTGCGGCAGGTAGTGCATCACCTGGCCGACAGTCATTGCAACAGCTTCCTCCGGTTCAAGCTGGCGTTGACCGAGGACGAGCCGACGATCAAGCCTTATGACCAGGTTGCTTGGGCGGAACTGCCCGACGCCAAGAGCGCCCCGATTCTGCCTTCGCTGGAGTTGCTCGATTCCCTGCACAGCAGGTGGATCATCCTGCTGCGTTCGCTGAGCTCCGACCAGCTCGGGCGCGGCTTCAATCACCCGGAGCTCGGTCCGGTCCGTATCGACCGCAATATTTCTCTTTACGCATGGCACGGTCGTCATCACGTGGCCCAGATCAACTCTCTTCGGCAGCGGCAGGGCTGGAGTTGAAACGTCACCCCCACCGTTTCGTCTCGTGATGTCGTCAAAAAGGCTGGAGGTTTGTCCTTAGATCGCCGACAATAGGGAAGCGACGCTCGGGAAGCAAACAACGAGATCTAGGATTCCAAAATGAGACAGACGTATCAACGCACCATTCTATTCTTGTGGTTCTGTGCCTTCTTCCTGGCCACATCCTTCGCCCAGGAATGGACACGGTTCCGCGGCCCCAACGGCACCGGTGTCAGTCCGGCCAAGGGCATCCCCACCCAGTGGACCGAAGCCGATTACAACTGGAAGGTCGCGCTACCTGGGATCGGGCACTCTCAGCCCGTTCTCTGGGGTGACAAAATCTTTGTCACCAGTGCCCCCGTCGACGGCTCGGCCCGCGTTGTCAGTTGCCTGAGCACAAGCGACGGCCGCACCCTCTGGACCAAGGAGTACCAATCGGAGTTCTACAAGACCCACAAGTTCAACAATCTTGCATCGAGCACCCCGGTAGTCGATGGTGAGAGAGTTTACGTGGCCTTCGCGCATCCAAAAGAAGTCTTCCTCGTTGCCCTCGACCACTCCGGCAAAGAGGTTTGGAAGCAATCAGGCGGTGGATTCGTCGCGCCGCACGGTTTTGCCGCGTCGCCAATGATCTTCGAAGACACAGTGATTCTCCCCAAAGAGGTGTCAGACACAGGCGAGAAGCTTGGAATCCACAGCTACGTGCTCGCGCTGGACCGGGCAACCGGCGAGGTCCGATGGAAGACGCCGCGGCGCAGCAACAGAGCCGCGTACGCGACGGCCTGTATATACGAGCATGAGAAGGGAAAACCGGAGCTACTGCTGGCCAGCAAAGCTCATGGGGTCTACAGTCTGGATGCGCGTACGGGCACACCGATCTGGGAGGCCGGAGCTTTTGAAAAGAGATCGGCCAGCTCCGTTGCCGTAGGAGATGGCGTGATTTTCGGAACCTGCGGTTCCGGGGGTGGCGGCAACTACATCGTTGCCGTGCGGCCCGGAGGCAAAGGGAACGTCAGTCAAACCCACGTAGCCTACACGATCAGGCGTTCCGCTCCGTACGTACCCACGACGTTGGCGAAGGGTGACCGAGCGTACTTCTGGAGCGACAAGGGCGGAATCGTGACCAGCATCAAGTCCGCGACGGGAGAGGTTATCTGGCGGGGGCGCGCGAACGGCAACTTCTTTGGCTCGCCCGTGTGGATCGAGGATCGCATATTCTGTATCGCCGCGGAAGGCGAGGTAGTGGTTATCGGGACCGGCGATACCTTCGAGGTCCTGGCCCGAAACGACCTTGGAGAGAAGAGCCACAGCACTCCCGCGATCGCCGGCGGCCGGATGTACCTGCGTACCGAGCGGCACCTGATCTCCGTCGGGGGCACGGAGCATTCAGTCTCCGAAGGGTCCGTGGAGGAAGCCGGGCAAAAAGATTGATTCTGCCCTAGCGATCCTTTTCCAGGATGACGACCGAGCAAACCGCTTCTTCAAAGCCGATCGTACCGCCACCGTTTTGCGCCAGGGCCAGCTCGGCTCCGGCATATAGACGTCTTTCATTTCTTACCCTCTCTTGCCCTCGAGCTTTGCGGTATTCACAAAATCACGGGTGAGGGCGCTCGGCATAGATTTGAAGATTTCATCCACGGTGAAAGGCCCGTCTCGGACCAGCGTTCTCTCCTTTACCGGCTCCGAATAAAGCGCGATTTCTCCCGTCGCGACGAAGAAAGTGCGGCCATTGACGTTCGCCGCCGCGTCGGAGGCAAGCCAGACCACGAGGGTTGCGATGTCCTCCGCCTTCCAGCCCTTGTAGGCTTCGATCGCCTCCTGCATGCCCGCTTGCTGCCAGGCGGAGATCAGATCGTCCGTGACCGAAAGCCTGGTGGTCGCGCAGGGACGGATGGCGTTGCTGGTCACGCCATAGCGCCCCATGTCCTTCGCCACTTGACGCGTGAGGCCGATGATGCCCTCCTTGGCCGCTCCGTAATTGGCCTGACCGAAGGTCTCGCCGAGACCCGCTCCCGAAGAGGTGTTGATGATTCGTCCGCTCCTCATGTTGGCGGAAATGCACACAGGCATGTTTCGTCGTGAAGAAGTGCCCGTAGAGATGGACCTTGATCACGGTGTCCCACTCTTCTTCGGTCATGTTGTAGATCATACGGTCGCGCAGAATCCCGGCGTTGTTGACCAAGATATCGATCCGGCCGAACGTGTCTATGGCGGTAGCAACGATTCCCTCGCCCCCCTGGGCCGTTGACACCGAATCGTAGTTGGCAACCGCTTGCCCTCCCTGCTTCCGTATTTCCTCCACCACCACGTCCGCGGGAGAACGGTCTGAGCCGCTCCCGTCCGGAGCTCCGCCGAGGTCGTTCACGACCACGCTGGCTCCCTCCGCAGCCAAAGCCAGAGCTTCTCCCCTTCCGATGCCCCGGCCGGCGCCGGTCACCACCGCTACCTTCCCCTCAAGTCTGTTTGCCATTGCCACCTCGACTCATGAGTTTTTCAAATACGGCTCTCTTAGCTCCCTCTTGAGGACCTTTCCCAAAGCGTTCCGGGGCAAGCTGTCTCTGAAATCGACGGCTGTCACCCGTTGATACTTGCCCAGTTTCGAATTGGCCCAATCCCTGATTTGATCCGGTGACGTGTCGCTGCGTTCATGCGGAATCACCAGGGCCAAGGGCGTCTCCCCCCACTTGTCGTGGGGAATGCCAATCACCGCAACTTCCTGGACATCTGCGTGTTTGCTGATCACTTCCTCGAGATCACTGGCGAAGATGTTGATCCCTCCCGAGATGATCATGTCCTTCTTGCGGTCCAGGACATACAGAAACCCATCTTCGTCGAGACGCCCGATGTCGCCCGTCCTTACGTACGTTCTTCCCTGCTCGTCCTCCCAGATGGTTTCAGCCGTCTTGTCCGGTCTCTTGTGATACCCCTTCATGTTAGCCCCGCAGTAGCCAACGATCTCTCCAATTTCTCCCCGCGCCAGTTCCCGGTCGTCCGCATCGACAATCCGGATGTCAGCCCCCAGAATCGGTCGCCCGACCGAACCTATCTTGTCCTCCATATCCTCCGGATTCAGAACCGTGCCGGGTCCTTCGGTCACGCCGTAAAGCTCCATCAGCCGGCAATCCAGACGATCCCGGATGGCTTTCTTCGTGGTTACCCTGAGCGGAGCCCCTGCACTCAGCATGATCTCCATGCTGCGGAAATCGTACTGCGCGAGCTCCTCGAGCTCCAGCAGCGTGATGTATTGCGAGGGGACCATGAAAGTGTGGGTGACGCGCTCAGCCTGTACCCATTTCAATCAAACCGTTTGCCACCCGGTTGATCCCGGCGTTCAGCTCTCGAGACGTGCACTTTTTCTCCCCACAAACCAATGCCGTACTATTGGGCCGCCAAGTACCGTGGCTGGCCAAACTGTGGGTAACGCCGATGAATGGGACGTCCAATTGACTCATGGGATCCTTCAGTTCGGGTTTGGTTTTGAAGTCCTGGCAACTCGAGGCCATCTAAGATAGCAAAATCGATCGCTCCTGGCTGTGTTTTTGAAACGGTCCTTGACCCAAGGATTGCAGCAGCAAGTTCAAGAATAAGCGACCGCGCCGCTCTGATTGAAACATAAAGTGAACTTTCGCGAGCGTGGGGCGTCTAAAGAAATAATCGAGTCCCCCCAAGGAGCGTCCCGAGTCAATCGAAGTCAAAGGAGCTAGAGATGAAACTTTTGCACTGCACGCCCCTGTTGCTCCTACTTGCCCTGTTTCCTGAATACATCTTCGCACGGGGACAAATCGAAATCGTAAGCGCTGAATCCAAAGAACTCAAGCGAACGGCCCTTCGACTCCGCATCAGCGTGCAGCAGTTGAAAAACGCCAGGAGCACGCTCCAGTCCGCGACAGAACTAGCTTGGACAATGGATCCAGTCCCGTACAACCAATTCCGTTCCATTGGAAGTCTCTGGAGCCGGCTGCATCGGCATGCGGACCGTGCCCTCGAATCGATGATCTGGCGATTGGCGGATGACGCCTCGAGTACTTCTGATCCCTCGGTTTACCAGCGGTCGACTTCTGCGGCCCAGGGGCTCCTGAACTCCCTATCCCAACTGGACTCGGACTTGGCCAAGGAAGTCGCCGAAGCCTGGCCCCGTCCGTCCTATTTGGATCAAGGAGAGGAGGACCCGACGCGGAACCAGATGCTTTCGAATCTCGAGCAGCAATCTATCCAATACCTCCTCCGTGAAAACCCGGAAGAAGCCTGGCGGAAGATCGCGACTCGAAATCCCACCGCGCCATGGGCCGACTCGCTGAAGACCCAAATCGCACAAAAACTCGCCCGAGCGGGCAAGCGGGATCAAGCTCTGCAAATTGTCGACCAGGTGCTCGAAAGCTACGACCAAGAGAACCTTGATCCAGCAAGAAGCGCAGGTTTTCAGGGTGTCTTCCACAGTCTTTCCTGGTTGGACTCCGAACGATATCAAAGAGCCTTTTCGATCCTGACCCAACGAATCGATCAGGGCTTGGCGCGACACCAGACCGGTAGCTATGCAAAGGTCGACAATCAGATTGTGTCCTTCACCCCGGCGGAGACCATGATCCTGAACCAGTTGCAAAACCTGCACCAACGGCCTGAACTTGCGATAGATTTGCTTAACAATGTGCCATCGATCCGACAGAAGCTAGACCTTGTCGGGGGAATCGACCAGCTCTTGAATCGTTACAACTCTCCAGGCAGCTTGACCTATAACTACGGAAAGCCACCGGAACCGGGAGCCGGAGCACACGATCAAAACCGATCGAACTCACAGTTGTCGCGCGATCTTCACGGTGAGTTGCGAGGCAAGGCCCTCAACGATCCGGCGATGGTCCGCCGGAAGTTGAGGGAAGCGGTGGATAATCCAGAGCAGACGCAGGTTCTCACTACCTTGGCCGACCGTTCCAACCAACATGATCCGGAACTTGCGAGCATCGCGCTGGATGTGGCCTTTTCCCTTTACGGGCAATTGGACGACATCAACCTAAGATCATCCGCGCTTCGAAACGTGATCCAGGCATACCGGCGCGTGGAAGGTGAGGTGCCGGCCAAACTGCTGAAACGGGGTTTCCTTCTAGCAGCGGAAATGCGCGATAACGAACAAAACGTCACCCATCACCACGGGCGACCGCGTCAATCCTTGACTCAGGCCGATCAACTGGAAGTCACGCTTCTGAGCGAATACGGGCGGGATTCGTTTGAGTCGGCCGTGGAGTACGCGGAATCACTGGATAGTGAGATCCTCAGTCTGGCGGCTCTCCTCGGCATCGTGCAGCATCAGATACAGAATTACTGAGTTCGGGTACGAGTAATCGTTTGCTTCGTCGAGACAGAGTTGTTCTGCTAATTTAGGTTGCCTGCGAAACCACAGAGACTTCCTCGAGAATTTCCCCTCCCGTCGGTACTTGCTTTGCCGCTCACGGCAGCGGCGGCCTACTATTTACGGACTCGGACAGTTGAGTTAGATTAGGCCGACAGGCTTAGAACATGACCGGCTCTACTCTCACACGGCGAACATTCATCCAGGATCTGGCAACGCTCGGCGTCGCTGTGGCGGCACCCGCCCGCGATCTCGCGGCCGATCCGCTAGATCACTATGGCGGTCTGAAAGCAGTCCGATTTGAACCGTCCGGTTTTTTTCGGGTGGAGAAAGCGGATCGATGGTGGTTCGTCACGCCCGACGGTGCAGGGTTTCTTTCCTTTGGGCTCAATCACCCAAACAAGGATTACGTGCGCCAGCCCTACAACATCGATCACTGGAAGAAGCAGTTCGGCGTCGACGACGCGTACGGGCCGGAGTTTCTCGAGGCGTTTGCCGCCAAGGCGTTCAAGGACATCGAATACTTCGGGATGAATACTCTCGGATGCCATGCTCTGAAGGAAGATTTTGGAAAGATCACGGTGCCTTACATTCAAGGTTTATTTTTCGTTCGTTCCGCCTACTGGCTCGTCCGCTCGCCACGCAGTTTTCTGGACGTCTTCTCCGACGCTTTCAAACATCGTTGCGACGAAGTGGCGAAAAGAGTCGTGGCACCCAAACGCAATGACCCATACCTGATGGGATACACGTTCACGAACGTTCCGATCTTGACCGATCTGGACGCCGACTCCCACGGTGAAGTCCCCTGGGGCCGGTCTCAACCCAACATGCCCACGTGGCCGCGCTCGCTGCGAAACCTGGGCCCGGAATCGGCCGGCAAAGATGCCTTTGTGGCCCTGATGCGCCAGCGTTATTCGAGCATCGATCGTTTCAATCAAATCTACAAAACGAATTTTGCATCATTGGACGAATTGCGCGTGGCAAGCGACTGGAGTCCATTCGTAAAGAGCGACGGTATTGACGATGTGGACGACAACCACGCCTTCTTGTTGAAGATTCTCGATCGCTACTACACCGTGGGGTGCGCTGCGGTGAAGAAGTTCGACCCCAACCATCTGATCTTTGGCGATCCGCTGAACGCGAACACGCCGCCGCCGGATGATGTGATTCGGCTGATCTCGCGACATACAGATCTGATCGCGTATCAGTGTTACTCGGGATACGATGAGCAGCATCCACTTTTGGATCGCTGGTCGAGGTTGACAGGTAAGCCACTTTTTCACGCCGATTCCAGTTTCTCGGTGGCCAATGAGCACATGCCTGCCCCGATCGGCGTTGTCTGCCCTGACCAGGAAGCACGCGCGCGGCGATTTCTTGATGTGGCGACGCGGTCGTTTTCACGCCCCGACTTTCTTGGCTGGAACTGGTGCGGGTGGATGGACATGTGGTCCGACTGGAAGGACGACCGCCAGCACACGGGCCTGCAGGATCCGTTCGGCCGCTATCACCACCCGCTGCCCGAGACGATGGCCCGCTTCGGCAAGCAACTGTATGAAGTTAGTCGCCGCGAGATGGTGTCCACGCCCTGATCACCCATGGAGGGAGACCACCGTCATGAAGTCCTCCGCAGTTTCACGTATCGCTAAATCGGTAGCGCTCGTTGCCTGCTTCGCGATCGGGACGACCGCAGGCATTGATCAAGAACCAGAAGCGCAGGCACAGGAAAGCAACGACTTCTTTCATGGCAATCAAGACGAAGGCGTCCCGGTCGAGCACCCTCGCCGACTGGTTGCAGCACTTCGAGACGCCGGTGGATCGCCGGGCTATACCGAACTGCTCCCCACGGTCGAGTGGACCTCGCACGGGTTCACAACCGAGCAGCGGGACACCATTCGAGCAGCCTTTCAGGACGGCGTGGATCAGGGAGCGATTCCCGGTGGTTCGTTGCTCCTGGTCCACGGGGGTGAGGTCGTCTTTCGCGAGGCGTTTGGCGTGGACGATCTGGACACACATCGTGTGTTTCCGCTCAATGCCCGGTGCCGGCTTGCCTCGCTCACCAAACCGCATTCGGCCACCGTGCTGGCGATACTGGCCGATCGGGGAAGGCTCTCCTTGGAAGACCCGATCGACAAGTATCTACCGGAGTTCAGCCAGATCAAGGTCCGCGGAAAGGGCCTCGCCTCGCGTCGTCCGACAATCGCCGAATGCCTTTCGCATACATCCGGCTACCCGGGGAGTCAGGCGCTGACCCCAGACAGCCTGGACTTCGATTGGCAGAATGGAACGCTCACCGGAATCGTATCGGTTCTGGCAACGACGCCGCTTGTCAACGAGCCAGGAACCCAAAACGCATACTCGTGGACCGGGTACATGATCGCAGGCCGGGTTGCCGAGGTCGTGACCGGCAAGGAGTATTCCGCGCTCATGCGTGAGCTCCTGCTCGATCCCGTCGGTGCTACGTCCACCTCCTATCCATCCGAGAACATGCAGAAGATGCCTGCTGCCTATGAACGAACGTCCGAGGGCCTTCGGGCTTTTCAGGGTGAACCGTTCGGATCGGTCATCAATCCTGGTGGAGGACTCGCCGGCACGCTGGACGGAGTGGGCCGATTCCTGATGCTGCACAGAAACCGCGGCAACCTGGATGGCCGGCAAATAGTTTCCGCAGATGCGCTCGCCCGGATGTACGTCCCGCATCCAGCCAGCAAGGGAAGAGAATATGGTCTGGGATTCAACGTTCTCCGACAAAGGCCCGACAGGACGGCCGGCCGCGTGATGCACATCGGGGGATCGGGAACCCTTGTCCTGATCGACCTTGACCAGGATTTGATCATCGTGGTGCTCACACAGGTGGGCAGCCAAGACATCCAGTGGCGACGACAGTTACTCAAACAGATCGATCGAGTGTTCGCGTCCGGATCTCCGAGGTGACGCATGGCCCGTTCGACATTCACGCGGCGCGCGTTCCTGCTGAGATTGGGGCCGTTCGCCACCGCTGCAAGCGCATACCTCCCTGCTTGGGCGAACGCGGCCGACCGCCGGGACTCGTACGGTGGCCTCAAAACCGTTCGCTTTGAACCATCCGGCTTCTTCCGCGTCGAGAAGGCAGATCGATGGTGGTTCGTCACCCCCGACGGCTCGGCCTTTCTTTCCTACGGGCTCAATCACGCGAACAAGGAGTACTTGCTGCAGCCCTATAACATCGATCACTGGAAGACTGCCTTCGGCGTGCAAGATCCTTCGGACCCGGCTTTCGGCAAAGCGTTCGTGAGAAAGGTCCTGACGGACCTCGATGCCTTCGGGATGAACAGCATCGGGACCCACGCGAGGAAAGAAGAATTTGGCTCGCTGACGGTACCCTATGTGCAGGGTTTGTACTTCGTACGCACCCCTTATTGGACGCGGTTCTTTGGTGATATCTTAAATGCCCAGACTGCGCCGCCCGACGACGTCGTTTCACTCGTTGCCGGCTACTCGGATCTGATCGCGTATCAATTCTACGATGACTACGATGCGCACGAACAGATTCTCGATCACTGGTCGAAGCTGACCGGCAAGCCGCTCTTTCATGCGGACACTTGTTTCTCCGTGCCCTATCGGCAAATGCCAGCGCCGATCGGCGCGGTGTGCCCGGATCAAGAGACACGCGCACGCCGATTCCTCAATAGCGCGTCCCGGTCATTGTCCCGGCCGGATGTGATCGGCTACAACTGGTGCGGATGGATGGACATGTGGGCGGAGTGGAGAGACGAGCGGCAGCACTCCGGCCTGCAAAATCCGTTCGGCCGCTACCACGACCCCATGCCTGAAACGATGGCGCGCTTCGGGGCGCAGCTTTACCAGCTGGGTCGGCGTGGAGGACGGTAGTCGTGAAGCGCTGGAATCGACCCCCGTCATTACTTCGAGTGCCGCCCTGCTTGCGAAGGAAACAGATCAAATCCGCCCTCACTGGGATTCCTGCAAAAACGGCAGCACGTCCGTATGATGCCCGATCATCTTCCACCGGCCGTTCTCCTTGCGAAAAGTGTTGGTCGCGCGGATGGACACTTTTTGTGGCCGTCCGTCGGCATTGATGTTCTCTCCCACTTCGAAGCAGGTGGTGACGGCCACTTGCTGTCCCACGATCGACTGCATCTTTTCGGGCCGGATCATGCCTCTCAGCCTCAGGGCGGCCTGCGATGCCCAATTCTGTAACACTTCATCCCAGCCCAGCTGCATACCGCCGGCCGGCCCCATGTAGGTGACATCGTCCGCGTGCGACCAGACCTCTTTCATCGGATCCAGTTCGCCCTGAAACAGATCATTCAAAGCCGCATAGAATTGGGCTGTTGCCTGCCTTACCTTTTCATCCGCGTCTTCGGCATGTGCGGTCTCCACCGCCATCCAACCCACGATCGCAAGTACACATATAGACAGACCAACAATGCTCAGATTCCTCATTTCAAAGCTCCTTAGAATGGACTCTTCCCGGATGAAAGTACGGCCGCATGTACGGCTATTTCTAGCGCGGAAGTGTCTCGGAAGCAAGCTGTCTCAATACACTTCTGAATCAAAAAGGGGTAGCACGATCTGTTCGGCCGTTATCATGACCCGCTGCCCGAGACGATGGCCCGCCTCGGCGTAGACTCTACAAGTAAGGTCAGCGGGGTGCATCGAAGTCGTTTCTCGGTTCACTGTGGTTTGTTGCCTGATAAACTCTTCTAACCTAAGATGGACCTCATCATGGTTTCGGGTTTCGTCCGTCGCCACTAAGGCTGCGGGATCGGCGCTGATGATTCGGGTGAAGCGGAATGAGCAACAGTGGAAAAGTTCGGTACCGCGTGGCCGTGGACATCGGCGGGACCTTCACGGACCTCGTTTTTCAGAACCCGGCCACGGGCGAGGGACTAACCGGTAAAATCCTCAGTACACCGGATAACCTGGCAACGGCGGTTCTCGATGGCTTGCGGACCTTTCTCCCCTCTGAGGCGGAGATGGAGTTCTTGATCCACGGGACGACCGTTGGGCTGAATGCCGTGCTGGAGCGCCGAGGCGCCCGGGTCGCCCTGGTGACGACGGCCAACTTCCGTGACGTCTACACGATCGCGGGGAACGACCGGCGTGACATCTTCTCGATCCACTATCGCAAACCGGCCCCGCTCGTGTCGCCGGACAATATTTTTACTATCCGCGAGCGAATGCGAGCAGATGGAAGTGTTCAGGCCGAACCCCAGCTCGAGGACCTCGATGCACTGATTGCCGCCGTGAGCGCGCGCGGTTTCGACGCAGTCGCCGTGTGCCTGATTTTCTCCTACGTCAACCCCGCCCATGAGCTCGCCGTCGAACGCTACCTGCAAAAACGACTGCCCCTCCCGGTCACGCTCTCACACCGAGTGTCTCCGGAATGGCGTGAGTACGCGCGAACCTCGACGGCGGTCATGGATGCCTACATTGCACCGGTCGTCCGGCGTTACCTGTCCGCTCTTATGGCTGAGCTCGACGCTGGTCTAAGCCCTGTCCCGCTCCACGTGATGGAGTCGAACGGCGGCGCTATGACGGCCGCTTCGGCTCACGAGAAGCCGATCCAGACGCTTCTGTCCGGTCCCGTTGGCGGCACCATCGGAGCAGAGTCCGAGAGCGCAAAATTGGGCCGTCCGAATTTGATCTGCGTGGACATGGGCGGCACCTCGTTTGATGCCAGCCTGATCGTCAACGGCAGGCCATCCACCTCGTCGGAGGCCGAGCTCGAAGGGCTGCCCATACAGATGTCGATCGTGGACATCCACGTCATCGGCGCCGGCGGTGGGTCGATTGCCTGGCTCGAGGGCGGCCACATCCGCGTCGGCCCGCAAAGCGCTGGATCCGAACCTGGTCCCTCTTGCTATGGCCGGGGCGGCACCGACGCAACCGTGACGGATGCCAACCTGGTCCTGGGCCGCATCGATCCGGAGACATTTGCCGGCGGTCGACTGCAGCTCGACGTGGAGGCGGCCCAACGGGTCATCGGCGAGATCGGCGGCGCACTCGGACTCACGGCGGAGGACATGGCGCAGGGCGTTCTCGACATCATCAATGCGAAGATGGCAGACGCGATTCGGACGATCACGGTGGAAAAGGGCATCGATCCGCGCGACTTCGTGCTGTTCGCCTATGGCGGCGCGGGGCCCATGCATGCCGTAGCGCTAGCGGACCAGCTAGATGTCGGGGAAGTGATCGTGCCCGCCCATCCCGGCACCTTCTCAGCCTGGGGGATGCTGCAGACAAACATCAGACATGATCTCAAGCGGACGTACTTCGCACTGTGGGATGCGGTCGACCCTTCCGACCTAGAGCATACCTACGCGGTGTTGGAGGAAAAGGGACGAGCGTACTTGCGGCGCGAAGATATCGCCGATGCCGACATCGTTTTCGCCCGCAGCGCAGACTTACGTTACCAGGGACAGGAATACCAGCTGAACTGTGATGTCCCGCCCGGGCCGATCGATCCGGAGAGGGTGCGGCGAGAGTTTGATGAAGCCTATATCCGTCAATACGGTCACACGAACCCGGACTCTCGCATGGAGGTCGTCAACCTTCGGGTGATCGCGACCGGACTGCTGGAGCGGTCGGAAGCGGCATCGCCGCCGCGCAAGCCGCAACCCGCGCCGAGACAACGTGATCGTGATCGTGATCGTGATCGTGATCGTGATCGTGATGTCTTCTTTTCCGGACAGCTCTGGAAAACGCGGATGATCGCACGCGACGGCCTGGCACCGGGGTACGGGTTGGTGGGGCCGGCCATCATCGAGGAACCAACGGCCACCACCATCGTGCCGCCCGGCTGGACAGCGCGGGTTGTCGCCGGCGGGCACCTTTCAATCACGCGAACCTGACGATGTCGAACCGAAATAGTGCAGATCCAATCACGACCGAGGTCGTGCGCAACTTCATGACGTCCTGCGCCGAGGACATGAACGCGGCTTTGTACCGCTCCGCGTTCTCGCCCGTGATCTACGAGGGGCGCGACAGCGCCGTTGCCCTGTTTGACAGACACGGCAATATGCTGGGTCAGTCCACCGGCGTGCCGATCTTCATCGGCAATATGGAAGTATGTATCAAGCTGGTAATCGACATGCACGGGCTCGACTGGTTCACGCAGGGAGACATCGTTATCCTGAACGATCCTTACCTGCAGGGGACCCATACGCACGACGTCACGGCGTTGGGACCCATCTTTCACTGCGATGCGCTGGTGGGGTTCGCATCGACCCGGGCGCACTGGCAGGACATCGGCACGATCGATCCCGGGACCACCATGGGTTCCACCAGCGTGTACCACGAGGGTTTGCGGATTGGTCCGACGCGGGTCGTGAAGAGCTACGAGCCACTCGAGGAATGGTTCGATCTGATTCGTCGGAACGTTCGCATGGCCGACGCTATGCTGGGCGATTTCAACGCCCAGATTGCTGCCATTCGGACGGGCGAGCGGCGGTTTGCCCAGCTGCTCGATCGCATCGGCGTCGACGTGTTCGAAGACGCCAAGGAAAATATCTTTCGCCAGTCGGCGGAACTAGACCGGCAGGCAATCACGGAGATACCCGACGGAAGGTACCGCGCCGAAGGATTCATGGATGACGACGGAACCGGCTTCGGACCGATCAAGGTCTGTACCAGCGTCACCGTTGTCGGTGACCGCATGATCGTCGATCTGGCCGGAACATCGGGGCCGGTGCCTGGCTCGATGAACTGCGGCGCTGCGCAGACGGTCTCGATGATCCGGCTGGCTTACAAGACAATGATCAATCCTGGCTTCGCCATCACGGGTGGCTCGTTTCCGACCTTGGATGTGCGAATCCCTGAGTCTTGCATCTTCAACGCTCAGCAGCCCGCAGCTTGCGAGTGGTACTTCAGCGGGCTCGGCCTGCTGGCGGACCTCATCGTGACGTGTCTGGGTCAAGCACTACCGGAGAAAGCCGTCGCCGCACACTATGGGGATTCCATGGTCACAGCCTTTGCGGGCCGCAATAGCGCTAGCGGCGAGTGGATTGTGATCGAGCCAACCGCCGGTGGATGGGGCGGCTTTTGCGGCAGCGACGGCGAGAGCGCGATGATCAACCTCTCGAACGGTTCTTTCCGCAACATTCCCGTCGAAGTGTACGAGACGAAATACCCCATCCAACTGGAAGAGTTTGCGATCCGGCGTGATAGTGGTGGTGCCGGTCGCTGGCGCGGCGGCTGCGGTGTCGTCCGATCGTACCGCACGCTCGCAGACTGCGACGTCTCCCTCTGGTTCGAGCGCTCCGTATCGCCGGCGTGGGGTCTGTTCGGAGGCCAGGATGGTGCGCCGCCGCTCATCGAGATTTCGGGTCCTGGATTCAACAGCAATAGCCTCAAGCTAAAGGCCACCCGGATCCGTGCCAATACGCGGGTCCGGACCGTTACGGGCGGCGGTGGCGGCTATGGTGACCCGCTGGAGCGATCGCCGGCGGAGGTAGCGCGCGACGTAGTCGAAGGCTACGTCTCAGTCGAAGCAGCCCGCCGAGACTACGGTGTCGTCATCGACCCCGTGACGCAAGCCGTCGATCGAGTAGCAACAGCCGAACTCCGCTCCACACGGCAGGCCTGACCTGGCCTTCACCGCTCCGGGCAAGGACAGCGTTCATCTTCATTCACTTTCTCGCTCAAACACCTTACGAAATCGCTGCATTCTCGACCGATTCGCCCCAAGGTCGGAACGGCCAACCCTCGACGCGGAGCGAAAATGGATCAGGCCGTTTTTCTTGTCCACGAAAAACTCCACATCATCCACAAATCGAAAGATCAAGCTCGTGGCCTCCGCGTGCAGGTAATTCTCGCTCTCCGCCACGACACTCAAACGGGGCATCTCGACCAGCGCCGCCTTGATCGCCGCGACGGCGGACTCCGGCGACCCGGAGCAGGCGATTGCCGGCATGCCGTGCTGCTCGTCGCGGTTCTGCTGGGCCTGGGTTGAGACGCAGTTGGGAGAGGGGGGGCACGGTGCCAATCGACCTTCCTTGACACCGAGGTTGTCGGGCCTGGTCGAGAACGCGCTAAGGGATGCCAAAAGTACGATGGGCAATAATACAACTACCCCAATGACGATGTAGATCATGCGTTTCATCAACCCGCCTCCTTGTCGCACGTGATCGTGCATTCCGCACCGGGCGGGTAGCCTCCAGGTGTCCCTGATCCATTGTAGTGGGTAGGCATTCGAATCAGAAGCGCGCCGCTGAGATACTTCATGCCGACGGACAAGTCGAGTTCAACCCTGCTAACGCTGGAATCCCCTGTGCGCCTCACGGATAGCGCGGTCAAGCCGCGCTGCGTGAGCGGCCTACTTTACGCACCCGGGCAGTTCAGCTAGATTAGGTTGACGAGCGGTGGAGAAAAACACGATGGCACAGGCATTGCGGACTGCATTGTACGCGCGACACTCGAGTCTCGGGGCCAAGATCACGGAGTTCGGCGGGTGGGATATGCCGTTGCAGTTTGACGGAATCGTCAAGGAACATCTGGCCACGCGGTCCGAAGCGGGGCTCTTTGATGTCTCCCACATGGGCCGTTTCGTGATCCGTGGAGGTCAGGCTCTGTCTTTCCTTCAACATGCCCTGACGAACAACTCAGCCGGCCTGACGCCTGGACTGGGTCAGTACACCATGATCGCCAACGACAGTGGGGGCGCCGTCGACGACGCCTATCTGTATCGCTTCTTCGAGGGCGAGTATCTCTTGGTGGTCAATGCCGGAAACCGCGCCAAGGATTGGGAGCATCTGCAGTCTCTACGGGTTGAGTTTCCGGACACCGAAATGGTGGACCGAACTTTCGATTTATCCATGTTGAGCTTGCAAGGCCCTCGATCGAAGGAGATCTTGGCCGGCGTGCTCGATTCCGGGGAGCTCCCGGAGCCGATGCGAAACGCCCTCAGCCTGGCGACCGTCGGCAGGGTCGAAACCTGGATCGCACGAACCGGGTATACGGGCGAGCCCATCTGCTTCGAACTGTTCGTCGAGAGCGGCCATGCGCTCGAGGTCTGGGACTCGCTTCTCGATCGAGGTGCAACACCGGTAGGGCTGGGCGCGAGGGATACGCTCCGGCTGGAGGCGGCTTTGCCGCTGTACGGGCACGAATTGGGTCTCGATCCCGAAGGCAACGAGATACCGGTGTTTGCGTCGGGTCTATCCCGCTTCGCCGTCAGCTTCGCCGGACTCAAGGGGGAGTTCGTGGGCGCCGCTTCGCTCGAGAGACAATTTCGGGCTTTCAAACGAATCATGAAGCGGGACCAGAGTCTGACAAGTGATCTTCCAAGAGTGATCCTGCCCGTGGAGCTATCGGGAAAAGGAGTGTGCCGCGCGGGGGACAAGGTCTATCGGGATTCGAAACACGTCGGATACGTCACCAGCGGCACGATGGTCCCGTATTGGATGAGTGAGGGCACCGGGCTCGAAAGCCGCTGGACTCAACACAGCAGCAGGAGAGCTATTGGACTGGCGCTGATCGACAGTCATCTGCGCGACGGCGACACCGTCGAGATCGAAATCCGGGGAAAGCGTGTCGGGGCCCTGATCGTCCCGTATTTTCTGAGGACGGAAGCTCCTCCATTTGCCCGCCCGATCATTCATCAACCGAAGATACTGCAAGGGGACTCACAGCAACAAGACGTCGAAGGTTCCCCAGCCTCCAGGCAAACTCCGATACGAACAAAGGTCAGCCGACTGCTCGATCGCGCGATCTCGAATACGGTCTGGCGTCAGCAGCAATGCATCAACCTGATACCATCCGAACAGACCTTCTCCCCGATGACGAAGCTGCTTTCCATCCTCGATCCCGTCGGCCGCTATGCAGAGCACAAGCGAATCAAGGCTCTTGCCGAGACGGAGGTCTTCTATTACCAGGGAACCGACTTCATCGGTGAGGTCGAGGAACTTCTACAGGCTGAGTTGCGGGAATTTCTAGAGTGTAGCCTGCTCGAAGCGCGAGTGATCTCGGGTCAGATGGCCAACACGACGGTCTTCAGCGCCATGGTGGATTTTCTGAACCGGACCGACCGCAAGAGCGAGCAGAGACGCATGCGCCGGGTCTTGAACAATCACATCATCCGGGGCGGGCACCTCAGCGCGCAACCGATGGGGGCGCTGCGAGATTTCGTGGCTCGGGACCCCAAGACGGAAAAAGCGGCGGTTGTGAACTTCCCGGTGCTCAAAGAAAACCCCTATCGGATCGACATCGCCGCCACCCGGGAGCTTATTACCGAGTACGAACCCGAGCTGATCATCCTGGGCAAGAGCATGACGTTGCATCCGGAACCGGTCGCCGCCGTGCGCCAGTTCGTCGATGATTTGAACCTCGATTGCATCATCATGAACGACATGGCACACGTGCTGGGGCTGGTCGGTCCCCATTTCCAGCGGCCCTTCAAGGAAGGTGCCGACGTCGTGACCGGTTCGACCCACAAAACCTTCTACGGCACACAACGCGGTATCATCGCGGCCGACTACCCCGAGAAACACCGTCACTTTCCGTTTTGGGAGGCCATCGAGCGGCGCGCATTCCCGGGTGCCGTGAGCAACCATCATCTGGGCACGCTTGTTGGCCTACTCATGGCGTCTTATGAGATGAACCACTTCAAGGACGAGTACCAGCCCAGGGTTCTGGCCAACGCCAAATCCTTTGCTCGGTCGCTGAGCGAAACCGGCCTAGAGGTGGCCGGCGATCCCGAGGTCTCCTTCACCGAAACCCACCAGGTGATCGTCAAGGTGGGATACGCGAAGGGACCGGAGGTGGCAAACAGACTCGAGGAAAACAACATCGTGGTGAACTACCAGGCATCCCCGGATGAAGAAGGGTTCACGACATCTGGCTCACTCCGGATGGGCGTGGCCGAGATGACCCGATTCGGAATGGAGCCGGACAGCTTCGGCGAGCTCGCTGAGTTGATTCACGACGTCGTCATCCACGGCTCCGATGCCAGGGATGCCGTCGCGTCACTGAGGCAACGCTTCCTCGACTTGAAGTACTGCTTCTCCGGCGATCAGTACGAAGAACGGGTACAGCAGCTTCATCGACTCGTCTAGGCATTGCCGTCGGCACCACCGTGAGAAAGGCCAACCCACGCACCATGAAGCAACTCCTGAGATCGCTCCGTGGAAGGCTCCGAAAGAGACATCTCGGCAACCACGGCGTCGGGTACATCGCAGAAACCGAACAGGGCGTCTTTGCCCTCGACCCGCTCGATTATGGTATTACCAACCATCTCTTGCGGGATGGCTCTTCCGCCCCTCATTTCGTCCGTTTCCTGACAAACTTCATCAACAGCCAATCCACAGTCGTATTCGTCGGAGCGCATATTGGCGTGTACGTTGTGCCGATCGCCAAGATCGCAGAAAGAGTCTACGGCTACGAATCGGATCCGCGAAACTACCGCTACCTCGAATACAACCTCCGGCTCAACAGCTGCAACAACGTCGAGTGCTTCAATCTCGCCGTGGGCGACACGGCCAGAACTGTAGCCGTCCAACACAATCAAGCCAATTCGGGTGGCAGCACCATATCGATCGATCCTTCCAAGCCCTTCAGCTCAACGACCGGCCCGGACAGCACCGTTGAGATGATTTCCCTGGACCGCCACGCGGAGAGGTTCGGCGATAGGATCGATCTGCTGGTGATGGACATCGAAGGAGCGGAATCGCTGGCCATCAAGGGAATGGGTGAGCTATTGCAGAAGGTTCATTGTTTCTGTGTCGAATACTGCTGCGACAACCTCCAACGGATGGGCAGCTCCAAAGAGGAGTTCGTCGAGTTGTTGCGCGACAAGTACCAAAACATGTACCTGTACGAGGACAGAGTCTATTCCTTCAAGGATGGTTCCTGGATCGACTTCGTCCACAACGATGCCAAGCAGGGCTCCTATGTCTACAACTTTTTTTTCACCAATAGCGAATTCGCCATCCAGATCTAGCGAGATCGCCCTCTCGGCCTATTTCTTTTCCAGATTCAATCGCGCCGATTCCAGACCCAGTTTCGCCATTGCGGCGTAGAGTACAAATCCAATCACGAAAGCGACGAGCGGAGCCGCAGGAATATTGGCGACACCAATCAGCGGCAGCATGCCGACGGCGAAACCCACCGCCCAGGAGATCCAACCCGCCGGGTTGAATCCGGCCCGAGGGCCGGCCCACTGGTTACCAGCAAGCCAGTAGTCCGCAGCCATCGCTCCGCAGATCGGCCCGAAGGACGCCCCGATCACGGTAAACACTCCGATGACGTCTCCGGCCCAGCCGGTCACCGCCAGAAGAATGCTCAGGGCGGTTCCTACACCGACCGAAACCGCCGGATTTATGTTGGGCATGGTCGTCTTGAAACTGTTGGCCGCAATAAAGGAGGAGAAGCAGCCCGCAGGAAAGGCCGCCAACGCGAGCATAAACCCCATGAACTGCCCGTAGCCGGCATTCCCCATCACTGTACCCATGAAATCGGGATTCGCCGTCTCCATGGCCGGATTTGCCGTCGCGCCAAAGTTTCCGGCCGCAATCAGCAACGCGCCTCCTCCGGCGAAAATGGCCGCCAGCGCGATCCCGACGAGTCCTCCCATTTGAACATCCCCCTTGTGGCGATTGTTCATCCCGAAGTCGACCCCCGCCGCACCGGCAGTGGCGAAAAATCCGACGACGTAGGTGATGCAAAGAGCCAGCACGCCAAAAGTACCGAGCGCACTTGCATCAGCCCCTCCTGCGGCGGCAGCGGCGACAAGAGCGTCGGCATCAAAACTGGCCAGACCGTCCCAGGTACCGGCCAGCAGAAGCACCAGGATGGAGAGAGGAACCAGCGGCACAAAGGTGGCAACCGAAGCGACGTACTGAATGCCCTTCAAGCCCACGAACGCGGCCAAAATGGCAAAAGCGGCGGCAATGATTTTCGGCATCATGCCGCCAGGTTCACCTCCCCCAATAAAGGTCGCAATCTGGTTGGACGAGAAATAGGAATTGACCCCCAGCCAGCCGAATTGGAGAACCCCCATGAGAAAAGCGGGCATTAGAAAGCCGCCTCGCGCTCCGTAGGTGGAAGCTCCGACAATGTAGAGCGGAAGCCCCGTCTTCAGTCCCAGCAGTCCGGGCACCAGATAGAACAGGTAGTGACAGATCAGTGCAGAGACAACCAGTCCCAGAAACGCGACACCGATTCCCTGGGAGAGTACGCCGCCCGGCTGGTTGGTCCCGCCGCTGGCCATCTGGCTCCAGAATACAAACCAGAGCATGATCCCGGCATAGGTTGGCGCCGTGTTCTTGTACCATGGCCGCCGCTCCTCCTGGGGAACAGGCGCGGCTGCCGCGATGTAGTTGGGAATCTGTTCATTCCTAATCTGTCCATTCCGAATCTCTTCATCCGCCATCTTTCAGGTTCCGCCTTTCTGACTGGCAGTGCCAATCCGTTTGGACACCAGCAACGGGTCCGGTACAAGCGAATCACTCAAAAGGGAATCTCACTGGGATTGTAAGAGTATCCACGCTCGAAGCCCTCAAGTCGACTAAAAAAGGGACGTCCCTCCTTTTATGGTTTCCAGAAGAACGAGACGAAGAAGAGAAGGTGGAAGCCGAGGATTGGCCAGAATCCGAACCGGACGATTTGCCACTCGCGTGGGCACGCGGCCCATTCGGGCAGCCAGGCCGGCAAATCAAGTCCTCGTCGGTGCCACGTTTCCGGACTCGCGTAGTCTTTGGATATATCATGCAGGGCAAGAAAATAGGCGGCCAGGCATAATAAAGAGACGGCGCCGAGTCCGAAAGTCACAAACGATAAGAATCGCTTTTGTCTCATGCGGACTTCCCCCATTGCTTAGGGACCATTCAATAGTAGCTTGGACCCTATTCTAGACCCTCCTCTCATCGGAGACGTGATTTTTCGTTCCATTCGTGTTGTTGTATGCTTGTAGGCTGTCGCGCACCTGGTTTGCCGACCGTCCAACCAACCGGAGAGTGGGAAAGGGAAAGCTATGGCCGCAAAAACGGATGTTCTGGTCATAGGCTGTGGTATCGCCGGCGCTGCCGCAGCACTACGGTTGGCAGAAGAAAACGTCGGCCAGGTCCAGATTATCACGCGAGCACAGGAGCCTGGGGAATCCAATACCCTTTATGCCCAGGGTGGAATCGTCGGGCAGGGACTCCAAGACACCCGCGAAGAACTGATAAGCGATATTGTGAAAGCAGGGGACGGACTCTGTCTCCCGAGTTCGGTGGAGATCCTTGCCGAGGAGGGTCCTGCCTTGGTAGAGCGTATTCTGGTCGAGCAGGCAGGCGTCGTCTTTGACCGGGAACCGGAAACCGATGCCTCCTCCTATACGCGCGAGGGAGGACACACCAAGAGGCGCATTCTGCACGTCGGTGATACGACCGGGCGGGCCATCGAGAACGCATTGATCCGCAAACTCGGCAACATGCCTCGAGTCACGATCCACACCGGCTTGACCGCAGTTGATCTCATTACCTCATCGCACCATTCCCGGGATCCGCTGGATCGATACGAACCCACGACCTGTCATGGCGCCTACGTTTTGGACCCAAAGGAAGGGCGCGTCCACCGGATCTTTGCAAGCACGACGATCCTGGCTACGGGAGGGCTCGGGAGAATCTACCGGCACACCACGAATCCCGAGGGAGCTCGAGGCGATGGACTGGCCATGGCCTATCGGGCTGGTGCCCGTGTCCTGAATGCGGAGTACGTGCAGTTCCACCCCACGACTCTCGCGGTCCCCAGCGCCAACAACTTTCTCATCTCCGAAGCGGCCCGCGGCGAAGGGGGAAAGCTATACACGCCCGACGGGCGCCACTTCATGGAGGACTATGCCCCGAAGTGGGGGGATCTCGCGCCGAGAGACGTGGTCTCCCGCGCCATTCATCACGAGATGATTACCCACGGTTACGGCCACGTCCTGCTGGATCTGGCAAACCACATTGATTCCAAGAGTATTCGCACCCGTTTCCCCAGTATTCACGACGCGTGTCAGAAGGTGGGAATCGACATCACCACTGATCCCATTCCCGTGGTTCCGGCGGCACATTACTCGTGTGGCGGTCTACAGGTCGATGAGTGGGGGCTAACGAACATCCGGGGGCTCTACGCGATTGGAGAGGTCAGTTGTACGGGTGTGCACGGCGCCAATCGCCTGGCGAGCACTTCGTTGCTGGAGGGACTCGTTTGGGGCGATCGCTCCGCGCGTCACATCGCCGGGCAACCGAAACCGGCCGTGGCGGACGAAAGCGACATCCCGCCGTGGGAGTATGTTCAGAACGCCGAGGTAACCGACCCCGTCCTCATATACAACGACCGGCGCATCATTCAGAACATCATGTGGCTGTATGTAGGACTATCGCGCAACACCCACCGGCTTTCCCGCGCCCTGCGCGATTTGAATCATCTCTGGGGCGCAATCGACAACTTTTACCGGACCACACAGTTGACCGATGATCTCATCGGCCTTCGGAACATGGCACAGGCAGCATGGATCGTCGCTTCCGCCGCCTGGCACAACCGGCAATCGAGAGGGGTCCATTATCTGGAGGATTCTTCTGGAAGCAGCTATGCCAACTTCGATCGAGTCCAACTGTCCTGACGCTCACGAAGTCTTTCCGGCCGACATCTTCCCATCCCAGCGCTTCACTTTGTCCAGGTAAATCCCAAACTGGTCGAGGATTCTCCCGACTATTTGATCGACGATGTCGTCGATCGATTCCGGATTGTTGTAGAAGGCTGGGACCGGTGGAATGATGACCACGCCCATCCGCGATAGCTTCAACATGCTCTCGAGATGAATGTCACTGAGGGGAGCCTCGCGAACCGCCAACACCAGTTTTCGCCGCTCCTTCAAGATCACATCCGCCGCCCGGTGCACTAGATTCTGACCCTGACCGTACGAAATCGCAGACAGAGACTTGACGCTGCAGGGCGCGACAACCATGCCCATGGTCAAAAAAGAGCCGCTCGAGATCGTAGCCCCCTGGTCCAGTTCCTGGTGGCTGACATCCGCCATCCCTTGGACTTGTTCCAGAGTGTAAGAGGTCTCGTGGAGCAGGGTTCTGGCGCCCCATTTGCTCACAACCAGATGGGTTTCAATATCGGTGGGCCGAAGCATTTGGAGTATCCGGACTCCAAAAATAGTTCCGGTAGCTCCGGTAATACCTACGACGAGTCGCTTCGGTTCTGCCATACCTTTTCCTTTCGAGTTTCCCCTAATCCCACCGCGCGTGCTAAACGCCATGATACACTGCCAACAGGGGTGACATCCTGACAAAAACGCCACATCCGATCGAGCGAGCCAAAAGCAAAGACCGGCGGCGCGAGTCCGCATTGACGGCGCAGCCAGAAACCGTCCAGCTGCCGGGATCGGTCCGGGTATTCGCCTTATCGGACGTACATACCGACTTTTCCGGAAACCGGGCCTGGCTACAAGCTATTCCATCCGATCAATACAACGACTCTGTTCTCATATTGGCCGGAGACGTCAGCCACAATCTCGACCGGATCGATGCAACACTCGAGTGCCTGCTACGGAAGTTTGCCGAAGTGTTCTTTGTGCCCGGAAATCACGAGCTCTGGATTCACGGAGAAGAAAGCATCAACTCTCTGGAGAAATTCTGGCACCTCATACAACGCTGTGAATCCATCGGAGTGCGGACGCACCCCGTTCGAATAAGGGCAAAAGACGGGTGCCTCGCAGCAAGCGCGCCGCAGATCGCGGGAAAAGGAAACCAAACAGACCATCCGAAGCGTCGAGACCATCGGGACAACACTCATGGTCAACCCAATGATCGGGGAGTTTGGATTGTTCCCCTCTATTCGTGGTATCTCAAACCCGAAGAAGGAAGCAACAGCTTGTTCGTATCCAAACCTGGCGAGGACCCCGAGCTCCGGGCCTGGAGTGACAATCGCTACATCCGCTGGCCCAGAGGTCAAGATCATGAGCCAACGGACTGCCGGCCCCTGATGGAACAGTATTTTCTAGATCTGAACAGGCCTCAACTGCAAAGAACATACGACGCGCCGGTGATCTCCTTCAGTCACTTCCTGCCGAGGAGAGAGCTCATGTTCCCCACACGCGACGAGTATCTCACGGTCTCCCGTTTGCCTTCGGGACATCGGGATCCGAACCCCCGTTTCAACTTCAGCCGCGTCGCCGGAACGACCGCGCTGGATACACAGATTCGGCGCCTGGGCTCGATCATCCATGTTTACGGACATCAGCATCGGAACCGGGATCGTATGATCGACGGCATTCATTACGTTTCCCACTGCCTGGGCTACCCCGTGGAACGGAGCCGCGGAGTTGTTCGGGGCATGGACGAAGGCGTGCGGGAGGTGTGGCCGGGCTCCTCACAAACCAGTGGATGAGAAAAACCGGTACGATTTCAGCAGGACGCCGCTAGTCTATTTGAAAATCGACGACGACCGGGAGGTGGTCGCTAGCAACGCGAGAGAGTCTGAGCCGGCAGCGATGGGCAGAGATGAGCCGGATCGGCCCCCGATAATAAACTCGATCGAGACCACCGGTGGGCGAAAATGAGGGGTAAGTGCGGATCGATCCATCGGCTCCGTACCCTCTCCGGGTGGCGCAGTGAAATTGAAAGATCTCCGTCATGATGGGGTGCAGGAGTAAGCGCCAGTCGTTGAAATCACCTCCGAGCAAGCAGGCCGCATTGGAAGGCAAGCCAGAAAACTCGTCCGAGCGCGCCAAGATTCCCATCTGTCGCGCCCTTTCGCGGGCCGATAGTCCGAGGTGGAGATTGAATACTTCCAGACGGCCGGTTTTCCCCAACCGGATGGAAGCGTTCTGACACCCCCGCCGTTTCCGGCTATCGACTGAAAGGTCGATATTTCTCTCCCGCTCGATGGGAAAGCGACTCAAGATGGCATTTCCGTATCTTCCCCTCCGGAGACTCACGTTGTGCCCGACCACGTAGTGGGGATACTCGAGCTCTGCGGCCAGTACCCTGGCCAAATCCAGCCGTTTGGAGCGGGAGGCACCCTCGTCGACCTCTTGAAGCAGGACCACCTCGGGGGCATGGTGACGGAGAATCTGGATGATCCGATCCGGACGAAATCTCCGGTCCACACCAATGGCGCGATGAATGTTGTAGGTGACGACTCTAAAGCGCACAAAACCTCGATAACATCCATTTTACCCGATCTGCCCCCGCAAAGCCGCATCAGGTATCGGTTGAAACCCTCATATTCGAATCACCTTTTCCCCCCGTCGGATCCAAGTTATGCTTATCTCCACCCAAAAAAGGAGTCAATCCATGCGCCCGTTGATACTTGTCCTGCCGATGGCAGTCGTAGCTCTGCCCGGTTGCAGTACGGGAGATTCGCCGCCGTTCGATAAGTCGCCGGCCGACGCAATCAAGGCCGATCCCGTTTCTGCCACGATCGGAAATATCGAGCGGCTGGACCCGGCACTCGACGAGCTGATACCGGACGACGCAAAGCTGGAAATCCTCGTCGACGGATTGGACTGGTCCGAAGGTCCCGTGTGGGTCCAGCAGGGGCAGTATGTTTTGTTTTCCGACATCCCCCGAAACTCCATCATGAAGTGGAAGGAGGGCGAGGGATCGAGCTTGTACCTTCGTCCGGCGGGGTACACGGGAGAGACACCCAGAGGCGGCGAATCCGGTTCCAACGGACTCTTGCTCGACCCGGGCGGTCATTTGGTCCTTTGCCAGCACGGGGACCGTCGCATCGCTCAGTTGGATGCCCCCCTGGACCTCCCGGAGCCGAAATTTCTCACGCTCGCCGACCGTTACCAAGGTCATCGCTTCAACAGTCCCAACGACGCCGTCTTCCATTCCAATGGGAACCTGTACTTCACCGACCCCCCGTACGGTCTCGAAGGAAAGATGGAAGATCCTGCAAAGGAACTTCCGTATCAAGGGGTCTACCGACTCTCGATGAGCGGCAGCGGCGAGGTAACCCTGCTGACCGATGAACTGTCTCGTCCCAACGGGATCGCTTTTTCGCCGGACTATGGCACGCTCTATGTGGCCAACTCCGATCCGCAACGCGCAGTATGGATGGCCTTTTCGGTTTCCGAGGACGGGACCATCGACCAGCCGCGGATGCTCTTCGATGCGACGTCCATGGTCGGAGACCGGCCCGGACTGCCCGACGGTATGGCGATGGACCAATCCGGAAATCTGTTCGCCACCGGACCCGGAGGCGTTCTGGTTTTCTCCCCGGAGGGGAAGCACCTGGGGACCATGGTGACAACACAAGCCACTTCCAACTGCACGTTCGGTGACGACGGTTCGACCCTCTATATCACGGCCGACCGGTACCTGCTGAGAATCCGGCTCGAGACCAAGGGACTTTGATGGGATGGGATCTATTGGTTACGCATCCCCTGGGAAGCTCCACTGATCTGCTAGCTCCGAACCAGTGACCGATAGGTATCCAGCGTTTCCCGGGCGGCCCGTTTCCAGGAAAATCGCTGTGAATGGGCTAGGCCGCGCACCGCCACCTCCTCGCGACGGACCTTGTCAGCAAGCAAACTACGGAGAGCGGACTCGATCGAGCTCGTTCGGTCGGCATCGATCCCTTCCACGGCGTCTCCCGCGATCTCTTCGATCGAGGAGTTCCGAGCCGCGATGACGGGTGTCCCGCAAGCCATGGCCTCAATCACCGGAAGCCCGAAACCTTCGTAAAGGGACGGAAAACAAAAAATCTCGGCTGCGCAGTAAAGAGCAGGGAGATCCCGATAGGGCACGTAGCCGAGAATACTGACCCGGTCTTCGATCCTCGAAGTGCCAATCAAACGCTTTACCTCCCGATACCCCCACCCGGGTACACCGGCCAGCACAAGCTGCAAATCCGTGTGGTCTACACTCGAAACCCTCCGGAAGGCCTCTACCAGCCGCTCAAGGTTCTTACGCGGCTCGATCGTCCCCACATGCAACACAAATCTGCAAGACAGTCCGTAACGGCGACGGACGTCTTCGAGCACTCGTTTTGAACGAATCCGCTGAAACTGGGGTGCCGCCGCCTCATAGATGACCCGGATCTTCTCAGCTGCAATACCGGTGAGGCGCACGATGTCCCGCTTGGTACTTTGCGAGACAGCAATCACCAGATCTGCCCGCCGTGCGGAGCGTACCAGCAGGGATCGAGTCCACGCCCGGCGCCAGGGATGATATTGCGGGTAAAGCGTCAGGCTCATGTCATGAATCGTAACGAGAGTCGGAACCTCCGCGAGCAAAGGGCACACCGAATTGGTAAAGTGTGCGGCGTGTGGACGCGTGTGTCGAAGCGCCCGCAACGCCAGCGTCTGCATCCAGATGCTTCGCAAAGGGAAGAGGTCTTTCCTGTGAACGGAGAAAGAGCCCTTCAGTGGCAGTGTCGTCTGGATCCCTCGATTGGAGACCAGAATGAAATCGTTGCCGACTGAGTCCGCGAGCATGTGATGAAGCAAGTGCTCGGTGTAGTAACCAATCCCAGTTTGCGGAAAACGAAGGGTCGTAGCGTCGACGGCAATGCGCATCTTCTGTCGATTCCAGTGTCAATCGTGGATGGTCCGCTCCTCGATGGTTACATAGTAGCGCACGTGCTGGCCGCGGCACCCAATGTGATGGAGAATTGTTGGTTGGATTCTGGTATAGGTATCCAATCAAGATAGAGTTTCGCTTCAATCACATGTTCGGATCGAGTTCACGATTGCCAGGCGGCTGGCCACCCTTCGCAACCCGTGGGCTGAAAGCTTATGAGTCTGTGGCGACGATTATGGACCCAGAACCGATCTCCTAGCCGCGAGGTCGATGTACACACGGGCTACGAGTGCTGGGCGAATTGCTATGCAAGCGAGAGAAATCCGGTCTTGAGCTTGGAAACCCAAGCCCTAAAGGAGCTCTTGCCAGACGTCAGCGGCAAGCGCGTGCTCGACGTTGGATGTGGCACCGGTCGGGTGAGTCAACAGCTGGCACAACTGGACGCCCGCTGCGTGATCGGAGTCGATTTTTCCGTCAACATGCTGCGTTCAGCCATGGCGCAGTTGCGTTCATGTTCATCCGTAACACTAGTCGCTGGGGGTGCAATTGCACTCCCTTTCGCCGACGAGACCTTTGATATCGTGACCTGCTCCTTGATGACGGGCCACCTCGAAAAACTCGAACCTGCCGTCAAGGAGCTGGCCCGCGTTGCCCGGCTGGGAAGCTCGCTGCTCATCTCCGACTTTCATCCGTACGCGCACCTGTTGGGTTGGAAGCGCTCCTTTCGACATCCCCACAACGGCAGCGGGGAGGAACTCCATATCCGCAACTACCTGCATCTCCACGAGGACTATTTTCGAGCGTTTCGAGAATCCGGCTTGCAGGCGGACGAAGTTTCCGAGCCTTGCATCGACGAGTCGGTCCGGCACTTTTATCAGCACTCTCGAGACGCTAGTGAAATCTATGAGCGGTTTGTCGGCCATCCCCTGGGCACTTTTACTGTGCCGGAGTGTTGAGGCAGCCATCCGGAGGGCATGGGCGGTGCGGTTTTTGACTTGCTTGGTCCCTCGTCTAATTACCTTGCCGCCACTGATGGCATTGCAGGGTGCCAGTGCCAACCAGGCGGCGAAGTGCTTCTCAGTTTTCCAGGGGCTTATATCGACTCCGACTTCGGCGATGACGGTAGAAGCGGTCATGACATCGATGCCGTCCACGGAAGTAAGATCGACACCGGTAATGCGATACAGTTCGGAGCGTAGGTCAAACTGGGGAGCGTTTCCGCGAGGTTTCGATCCCTTGCGTCCCGGCAATGGATGAGTTTGGGTATCAGCCTTGTTGTTGAAGGTTTGGATATGGGCATGGATGGCTCTGTCACAGTCAGCGATTTTACTCTGGTAGGTCTCGTACATTTGCAGAGACTGACCGAGGACAAAGAGCAATTCTTGGCGCCAGTCGCCGTGGAGACTTTTGGCAATAAGATCTCGGCCCGATCGGATTCGGGGGTGTTTGAGTTGAGCGAGTTTGTCAGGGTCTCGTTCGCCGTCGAGGATAGCACGAATGATTGCGAGTCCCGTGACACCACTGATGTCGCTGATGACGTTGGCGAGTTGGATATTCATTTCTGTCAGAGCTTTTTGCATGTGTTGAATACAGGTACTGGCTGATTTGACGAGATTATCTCGCTGACGCCAGTAGGTTCGAAGCACACAGATCTCGTTTGGAGGACGATAGGAATTCTTGAGCAGTCCGAAAGTCTCGAGCTTTTGCAGCCATTGACAATCCTTCACGTCGCTCTTACGTCCGGGGACCTTCTGGACATCGTGAGCGTTGACCAACTTGACGGTGAAGCCGCGAGCGTCCAGGACTTGATATAAAGGAATCCAATAACTGCCGGTGGACTCCATGACGACTGTGTCGATATCGCAGGATTTCAGCCACTTGGCCAACCGATGCAGATCAGCCGTAAAGCACTCGAATCGACGGACCGGTTCAGAATCACGGTCTTGTGGCACGGCAACATAGTGTTGGGCATTTCCAACGTCGATGCCTGCAACATTGAGATTGAGTGGAGGGAAGGTAAAAGGATTTCGTTTCGATTTGGATCGTGATTTTCGATGTCTTGGCATAGAATTTAATCTCCTTAACGGTTGGGGGCTCGGCCCGGTTGCGGAAGGGTTTAAAAACCTCTCAAACGGGGTCGAGCTTCCGTCCATCAAGGAACGAGAATCACGCCACCAAACAAGTGACCGCCAAAGAACCGGAACCACGCTGAAAGACGGGCATAGAAGCACCAATGCTCTGTCGGTTTTAACTGCCGAGCCTCATCCCAGCATGATGGCACGCAATGAACTTCTGGCGGCCAGTTTCTTTTGCAAGTAACTAGCGCCCCGCGCTAGTGGGTCGCTGATAGCTGATAGCTGATAGGAGCCATATGGATCTGAATCTGACTGCGAGTGAAAAGGCGTTTCGAGACGAACTGCGATCATGGTTGGAGGCCAACGTGCCGCCGCCGCGGCACGGTCGATCTACCATCGAGCTCGTCAAGGGAGACTACTTCGACTTCCTGAAGCAGTGGCAATACAAGGTCTACAAAGGTGGCTGGGCTGGAATATCGTGGCCCAAGGAGTATGGCGGCAGAGGGGCTACCGTCATCGAGCAATCGATTTTCGAAGAAGAGATGAGACAGTCGCAAGCGCCCGCGCTACTCAATGTGTTGGGTCTTTCCCTGGTGGGTCCCACGGTCATCGCGGTGGGCACCGAGGAACAGAAGAAACGATTTCTGCCAAAGATCCTTTCCGGGGAGGAGATCTGGTGTCAGGGCTTTTCCGAGCCCAATGCGGGAAGCGATTTGGCCGCTCTGGGAACCAAGGCCGTTCCCGACGGTGACGAATTCGTGATCAACGGACAGAAGATCTGGACCAGCGTGGCTCACGTTTCCGATTGGTGTCTTCTCCTGGTCCGGACCGATTCGGGTGTTGCGAAACACAAGGGGATCACGGCCTTGCTGGTAGACATGCACAGCGACGGCGTCGAGGTGCGTCCCTTGCGTCAGCTCACGGGCGATGAAGGGTTCAATGAAGTCTTCTTCTCCAACGTGCGCGTGCCAGTATCGCAGGTGCTGGGGGAGGTCAACCGGGGCTGGAGCACGGCGGTGGCGACTCTCATGAACGAGCGAGCCAATCTTGGGGCGGGTATCTACGTCGGTATCAAACGCAACCTGGACGAGCTCATCGAGCGTATCCGTAGGACCGAGCGCGCCGGAAAGCCTCTCAGCCAGGACCCGTTGGTCCGGCAAAAAGTGGCCCAGTCCTATATGGAGTTGCAGGTTTTTCTGCTCAACAACAATCGATCCCTTAGCCGGATGGCCAAAGAGAGCATTCCTGGCCCCGAAGGCTCGATTCTCAAGCTTCTCTGGAGCGAGATGAATCAGAGATTGCAGCAGATCGCGATGGAGGTGCTCGGTCCCCACGCCCAGCTGACGGATTTCGACGGCGGACGCTGGGTGTACGGATATCTGAGATCGCGTGGGAACACGATCGAAGCTGGCACGAGCGAGATTCAGCGGAACATCATCGCCGAGCGCGTGCTTGGCTTACCCAAAAGCTACTAGAACCGAAACGGATTCGATTGCCCGATTCTTTTTTTTCATAACCCTTCGACCCCTACGGAAACCGATATGGACTTTGATCTCAGTAAACCTCAAAAACTATTACAGGAAACGGCGCGAACCTTCTTTGGCCGGGAGTGCCCACCCGAGCGTTTGCGCTCGCTGATGGCAAGTGAGACTGCATACGACGCGGAGCTCTGGACGGCGTTGGCCGATCAGGGCTGGACGGGGCTGACATTGCCGGAGAGTTGTGGCGGGCTTGGACTCGGCCTGGTGGAGCTGTCGACGGTCGCGGAGGAGATGGGCCGGGTCTGCCTTCCTGGGCCGTTTCTTTCGACTCTTTGGGCCGCGGCCTTGATCCAGCAGGCAGGCAATGCGGAGCAACGGAAAAAGTACCTCGATCCCATTGCCGGTGGTGAATTGAGAGCGACGGTAGCGCTGCTGGAGTCCAGCGGAGACTGGAATCCGTCAGCCGTACGGACGAACGCGATGCGAAGTTCCGGACACTTTCAGTTGGAAGGGAAAAAGGAGCTCGTGAGTGATGCCGCCACTGCGGATATCCTGATCTGCGTCGCGCGGAGCGGAGACCAGATCGTGCTGCTCCCATGCCCGAGAGGGGAGAAGGGGATTACCATTACTCCTACCCCCGGGATGGATGCTACCCGCAAGCTGTATACGGTGGACTTCAACGGGGTGCAAGTTCCGGAGGCGAGCGCCTTGGATCAGGGGACTTCTCCTGGCCAATCCCTGGTGGCCTCCCTGGCTGTAGCGACCGTGGCCCTTTGCGCCGAGATGGTCGGAGTGATGCAATGGATCTTGGAGACCACGGTGGAATACGCCAAGACAAGGCAACAGTTCGGTAAGCCGATCGGCATCTATCAGGCCGTGCAGCACCAGTGTGCCGACATGCTCGTGATGACCGAGAGTGCGCGCTCGACCGTGTACTATGCCGCCTGGACCACGACAGAGAACGACCCGTCCGCATCCCGGGCCGTCGCTCTTGCCAAGGCGTACTGCTCCGATGCCGTTCGAGAAGTGGGCAACCTGGGCGTTCAACTACACGGCGGAATTGGGTTTACCTGGGAACACGATATGCATTTGTACTACAGGAGGGCCAAGGCGGCGGAGTTCTTGTTTGGCGATGCCAACTACCATCGTGAAGTCCTGGCCGGTTTGATCCTCGACAACAACGGAAATTAGCGATAGGGGTAGGGAGGCCCGATTGAGTTCGATCCCCCCTCCCTCCGAACCGTACGTGCGGTTCTCCCGCATACGGCTCTCCAGTTGGTGGTCTTACCTCGACGAGGATTGACGGACCAAGCCATGGGCAGTCGCCAAGGAATACAGCCCGTGCTCAGCAAAGTAGGAATTCCGCCAGCGTTGATGATCTCGCCCGCGGCCACGTCCCTTCCGACCGCATCGCTTTCGCAGTATCGATCGCAGTCGCATCCGGACCCAGCCATCTATGGGCTCAAAGGTGTTGCTGTGACTCTGCTTGAAGTACTCAAACCAGCCTCGCAGCGTCGCGTTCACATCCTCGATGATGTATGCCAGACTGTGGCCATGGGCACGTTTTGTTTTCGCCCGGATGGTCGTTCTGAGTTTCTTCAGGCTCTTCTTCCGTGGCCAGCGATACTGGGCTCGAAAGTGATACCCCAGAAAGTCAAATCCCTCCGTCTCAGCATCCACAATTCGCGTCTTCTCCGGATGAAGCGTCAGACCAGCTTCCGAAGTCCACGCCTGTACCAGAGCCAAGGCCGCCTCTGCTTCTTCTCGCGTACGACACAAGATGACAAAGTCATCAGCGTAGCGCACCATTTGAAAGCCTCGCTTGGCCATCAGGTGATCGAGCGGATTGAGGTAAACGTTCGAAAGCAAGGGACTGATCACGGCGCCTTGCGGACTACCAGATTCTGGAGTCCACTGCTTCAGACCATCCATGATCCCTTGCTTAAGAAACTGCTCAATCAGTCGGAGCACCCGGCCGTCGCTGACTTTCTCTCGCACGCGTGCCATCAACTTATCATGCGGAATCGAATCGAAATAGCCTTTCAAATCCGCGTCCACAACGTAGCCGTAGCCACTCTTCCTCAGCTCAACAACACGTCGAAGCGCGTCCTTGCAGCTGAGTCCGGGTCGAAAGCCGTAGCTATGCTCGGCAAACTCCCGCTCGAAGATCGGTTCCAGCACGTTGCGAAGCGCGGTTTGAACTACACGGTCGCGCACCGTCGGGATACCGAGTGGTCGCTTTTCCTCACCTCCCGGCTTTGGGATCCACACGCGTCGGACCGCGTGTGGCACGTAGGTGCGTTTCTGCAAGGCTTGTGCGATGCGTCCCAGGTTCTTGTCTCGGTGTTGCGAGAACTCATCTATCGTCACGTGATCCACGCCAGCGGCTCCCCTGTTCCCGGCCACTTGTATGTATGCCGAGAGCAGGTTAGCTTCCGCAAACACCTTGTCGATCAGTCGGGCCCATTTCCCTCCTTGCACTCCAGCCTCGAGTGCCGTCAACATGCGGTCCGTCCAAACCGTCGCTTCCGTCCACCTCCATCGGCTGCGGACTTCTCCGTCGGGTTGAGTCCGAGGGCGTTTCCGACCTCTAAACACTGCGCCCGGTTGTTGTTCCGACTGTTCGGTCATCCCGCATCCACCTCCCTGCGTCCCTTTGCTCCACGAGTGTTAGCTCGCTTCTTCGCTACTATGGACGCTCTGACTCCTGAGCTACCGGCTCTTCGGCTCTCCTTCGAGTATGAACTCCGTCTTGGCTGTCGCTCAGGTCTCCCTGCTTTACGTGTTTGGCCTTCAGAGCATTCCGTCCCCAACCACCTGACTGCCCCTGCCGTCGCTTTTGCACACAACCCCTCAGCGCGACAGGCCTTTCGGGCTTCGCCATTACCTAGCAGGCTCGCCAGTCAGCCCGGCCGAAACGGGTTCGCTTTACTACGGACTGCTCGTTCACCTCCAGTTGCTCTCCACCCCCTTTCACAAGGACGCAGTTACTTTCAGTTACAGGCCGGAGTGTGTATGCCTGACGAGGACTTTCACCTCGCTAGCCAAACACGCTCGCAGGCGCACTAGGCCGCTCACGCCGTGAGCGGCAAAGATAGACCACGCGGGAGGATAAATAGACCGCGTTTGTTCCCGTACAGCAGCAAAAACAGAAACACCAAGCGCTCTTTGTCAGCACTGTAGGAGGTAAGATGGCAGCATCACCCGCATTGGCGGTAAAGACTCACGACAAGCTCTACATCAATGGCGAGTGGACCCATTCGGAAGGAACGGGGATGCTCGAGGTCATAAACTCCACCACCGAGCAGGTGATGGGGCGGATACCGAACGGAAACGAGGCGGACATCGACCGGGCCGTCCAGGCCGCTGCACAGGCCTTTGAAGCCTGGTCTACGACCACCGCGGAGGAAAGGTCTGATTTCCTGACCAAGATTTCCGAAGCATTGACGGCTCGTCAAGGGGAGATCGCCCGGCTCATTGCTGCTGAGGTCGGAATGCCCTTGCCATTGGCCACGGCGGTTCAGGCGGGACTGCCCCCCGTCGTGGCTGGCTCTTACGCGAAACTTCTCAGGGATTATTCTTTCGAGGAGCAGATCAAGAACTCATGGATCGTACACGAACCTGTCGGCGTTGTCGGCTGCATCACGCCCTGGAATTTTCCCCTGCACCAGGTCGTCAATAAAGTGGCCCCGGCTCTGGCTGCGGGGTGCACGGTCGTCCTCAAACCGAGTGAAGTGGCCCCGTTGACAGCGTTTCTCTTTGCCGAGATCCTTGACTCCGTGGGTTTGCCCGCCGGTGTCTTCAACCTGGTTTCCGGCCTCGGGCCGGTGGCCGGAGAGGCTCTGGCCACTCACCCGCTGGTGGACATGATTTCCTTTACCGGCTCGACACGGGCGGGCAAACGGGTGAGCGAGCTGGCAGCCCAGACCGTCAAGCGCGTCGCGTTGGAGCTTGGTGGAAAATCAGCCAACATCATTCTGGAAGACGCAGACTTTCAAAAGGCGATCAAGAGCGGCGTCGGCAACTGCTATTTCAACTCTGGACAGACCTGCTCGGCCCACACCCGCATGCTGGTTCCGAAGAGCCGGCGCGACGAGGTCATCGCAATCGCAAAGGCCACGGCCGAAGCATTCTCCCTCGGTGATCCGCAGGAAGGGAAGGCGAAGCTGGGTCCGCTGGCCTCGGAGGTGCAGCGCGAACGAGTCCGGAATTACATTCAAACAGGGATCGAGGAGGGCGCTACCCTGGTGACGGGCGGAGTCGAGCCTCCGGAAGATTTAAGAGCAGGGTTCTTCGTGCGCCCGACCGTCTTTGCCGATGTATCTCCTGATATGACGATCGCTCAGGAGGAGATCTTTGGTCCCGTTTTGGCGATCTTGACCTACGAAGATGAGGAGGACGCGATCCGAATCGCCAACGGAACAATGTACGGATTGGGCGGTGGGGTGTGGTCCAACGATGAAAACCATGCCAAACGGGTGGCGAGGCGTTTGCGAACGGGCCAGGTGGATATCAACGGTGGCAATTACAATCCCTTGGCTCCGTTTGGCGGTTACAAACAATCTGGAAACGGGCGCGAGCTGGGAAAGTACGGATTGGAAGAGTTCCTGGAGATCAAATCCATCCAGCTCTGAGTATTCCTGCCGGCTACATCAAACATTGGCGTATTTGCGAACAGCGGTACCGAGGAGGATCTATGTCTGTGACGGAAGTCGAGGACCTGAACCAACTGAGTGCGATGGTGGGAACGGAAATTGCCGTTTCCGACTGGATCGACATGCCCCAAACGCGTATCGATCAGTTTGCCGATGCGACCCAGGATCATCAGTGGATCCATGTGGATCCCGATCGATCCAAGAAGGAGTCGCCTTACGGGAGCACCATTGCGCATGGTTTCCTGACTCTCTCGATGATCGTTCCCATGATGTTCGACACGATTCACATCAAGGCCCCGTCAAAAATGGGAATCAACTATGGACTCAATCGGGTCCGGTTTCCTGCCGCCGTTCCATCGGGCGGCAAGGTTCGCGGCCGATTCACGGTCAGCAAGATCGAAGAGATCGAGGGCGGTTTTCAGATGACCTGGAACGTCGTCGTGGAGTGCCAGGGTTCGGAAAAGCCATGCTGTGTCGCAGAGTGGATCACCCGGAGGTATGTATGAGCTTTCAGCGCTGACTGGCGCAACGCGCCAGTCGCTTGGGAACGTAGCTGCGCAGCGCACCGTGAAAAAACGTGGTTTTTGGCGATTTGCTTAAGTTACACGCATAGCAGCAGATCCGCGAGCAGTTACTTAAGAGCTATCAGCTTTCAGCGACCCACTAGCGCGGGGCGCTAGTTACTTGCAAAAGAAACTGGCCGCCAGAAGTTCATTGCGTGCCATCATGCTGGGATGAGGCTCGGCAGTTAAAACCGACAGAGCATTGGTGCTTCTATGCCCGTCTTTCAGCGTGGTTCCGGTTCTTTGGCGGTCACTTGTTTGGTGGCGTGATTCTCGTTCCTTGATGGACGGAAGCTCGACCCCGTTTGAGAGGTTTTTAAACCCTTCCGCAACCGGGCCGAGCCCCCAACCGTTAAGGAGATTAAATTCTATGCCAAGACATCGAAAATCACGATCCAAATCGAAACGAAATCCTTTTACCTTCCCTCCACTCAATCTCAATGTTGCAGGCATCGACGTTGGAAATGCCCAACACTATGTTGCCGTGCCACAAGACCGTGATTCTGAACCGGTCCGTCGATTCGAGTGCTTTACGGCTGATCTGCATCGGTTGGCCAAGTGGCTGAAATCCTGCGATATCGACACAGTCGTCATGGAGTCCACCGGCAGTTATTGGATTCCTTTATATCAAGTCCTGGACGCTCGCGGCTTCACCGTCAAGTTGGTCAACGCTCACGATGTCCAGAAGGTCCCCGGACGTAAGAGCGACGTGAAGGATTGTCAATGGCTGCAAAAGCTCGAGACTTTCGGACTGCTCAAGAATTCCTATCGTCCTCCAAACGAGATCTGTGTGCTTCGAACCTACTGGCGTCAGCGAGATAATCTCGTCAAATCAGCCAGTACCTGTATTCAACACATGCAAAAAGCTCTGACAGAAATGAATATCCAACTCGCCAACGTCATCAGCGACATCAGTGGTGTCACGGGACTCGCAATCATTCGTGCTATCCTCGACGGCGAACGAGACCCTGACAAACTCGCTCAACTCAAACACCCCCGAATCCGATCGGGCCGAGATCTTATTGCCAAAAGTCTCCACGGCGACTGGCGCCAAGAATTGCTCTTTGTCCTCGGTCAGTCTCTGCAAATGTACGAGACCTACCAGAGTAAAATCGCTGACTGTGACAGAGCCATCCATGCCCATATCCAAACCTTCAACAACAAGGCTGATACCCAAACTCATCCATTGCCGGGACGCAAGGGATCGAAACCTCGCGGAAACGCTCCCCAGTTTGACCTACGCTCCGAACTGTATCGCATTACCGGTGTCGATCTTACTTCCGTGGACGGCATCGATGTCATGACCGCTTCTACCGTCATCGCCGAAGTCGGAGTCGATATAAGCCCCTGGAAAACTGAGAAGCACTTCGCCGCCTGGTTGGCACTGGCACCCTGCAATGCCATCAGTGGCGGCAAGGTAATTAGACGAGGGACCAAGCAAGTCAAAAACCGCACCGCCCATGCCCTCCGGATGGCTGCCTCAACACTCCGGCACAGTAAAAGTGCCCTAGGGACCAACTACCGACGTCTCCGCGCCCGCTTGGGTCCCGCCAAGGCCATTACCGCCATCGCTCATAAACTCGCACGAATTATCTATCGCATGCTCAAATACGGCCAGCAATACGCAGACAAAGGAGCGCAATACTATGAGTCCAAGTACCAGGAACAACAACTCCGATACCTTAAGAAAAAGGCCAAACAGCTCAACATGCAACTGGTTCCATCTACAGCACTAACATGATTAGTTTCTTGAGAGCTTTCAGCGACCCACTAGCGCGGGGCGCTAGTTACTTGCAAAAGAAACTGGCCGCCAGAAGTTCATTGCGTGCCATCATGCTGGGATGAGGCTCGGCAGTTAAAACCGACAGAGCATTGGTGCTTCTATGCCCGTCTTTCAGCGTGGTTCCGGTTCTTTGGCGGTCACTTGTTTGGTGGCGTGATTCTCGTTCCTTGATGGACGGAAGCTCGACCCCGTTTGAGAGGTTTTTAAACCCTTCCGCAACCGGGCCGAGCCCCCAACCGTTAAGGAGATTAAATTCTATGCCAAGACATCGAAAATCACGATCCAAATCGAAACGAAATCCTTTTACCTTCCCTCCACTCAATCTCAATGTTGCAGGCATCGACGTTGGAAATGCCCAACACTATGTTGCCGTGCCACAAGACCGTGATTCTGAACCGGTCCGTCGATTCGAGTGCTTTACGGCTGATCTGCATCGGTTGGCCAAGTGGCTGAAATCCTGCGATATCGACACAGTCGTCATGGAGTCCACCGGCAGTTATTGGATTCCTTTATATCAAGTCCTGGACGCTCGCGGCTTCACCGTCAAGTTGGTCAACGCTCACGATGTCCAGAAGGTCCCCGGACGTAAGAGCGACGTGAAGGATTGTCAATGGCTGCAAAAGCTCGAGACTTTCGGACTGCTCAAGAATTCCTATCGTCCTCCAAACGAGATCTGTGTGCTTCGAACCTACTGGCGTCAGCGAGATAATCTCGTCAAATCAGCCAGTACCTGTATTCAACACATGCAAAAAGCTCTGACAGAAATGAATATCCAACTCGCCAACGTCATCAGCGACATCAGTGGTGTCACGGGACTCGCAATCATTCGTGCTATCCTCGACGGCGAACGAGACCCTGACAAACTCGCTCAACTCAAACACCCCCGAATCCGATCGGGCCGAGATCTTATTGCCAAAAGTCTCCACGGCGACTGGCGCCAAGAATTGCTCTTTGTCCTCGGTCAGTCTCTGCAAATGTACGAGACCTACCAGAGTAAAATCGCTGACTGTGACAGAGCCATCCATGCCCATATCCAAACCTTCAACAACAAGGCTGATACCCAAACTCATCCATTGCCGGGACGCAAGGGATCGAAACCTCGCGGAAACGCTCCCCAGTTTGACCTACGCTCCGAACTGTATCGCATTACCGGTGTCGATCTTACTTCCGTGGACGGCATCGATGTCATGACCGCTTCTACCGTCATCGCCGAAGTCGGAGTCGATATAAGCCCCTGGAAAACTGAGAAGCACTTCGCCGCCTGGTTGGCACTGGCACCCTGCAATGCCATCAGTGGCGGCAAGGTAATTAGACGAGGGACCAAGCAAGTCAAAAACCGCACCGCCCATGCCCTCCGGATGGCTGCCTCAACACTCCGGCACAGTAAAAGTGCCCTAGGGACCAACTACCGACGTCTCCGCGCCCGCTTGGGTCCCGCCAAGGCCATTACCGCCATCGCTCATAAACTCGCACGAATTATCTATCGCATGCTCAAATACGGCCAGCAATACGCAGACAAAGGAGCGCAATACTATGAGTCCAAGTACCAGGAACAACAACTCCGATACCTTAAGAAAAAGGCCAAACAGCTCAACATGCAACTGGTTCCATCTACAGCACTAACATGATTAGTTTCTTGAGAGCGCTGACTGGCGCAACACGCCAGTCGCTTGGGAACGTAACTGCGCAGCGCACCGTGAAAAAACGTGGTTTTTGACGATTCGCTAAGTTACACACATAGCGGCAGATCCGCGAGCAGTTACTTAAGAGCTTTCCGCTTTCTACGATGAGCAGTTGCAAAGATGCCTTCAGCGGTTGACGCTGAGCGGACAGCGCATAGCGGCCGGTAGGCCTATTATGGAAGAAGCAGTCATTCTGTCTGGGGTGCGGACTCCGATCGGGGCCTTCCTTGGGTCTCTTTCACCGCTGAGTGCTCCACAGTTGGGTGCCGCGGCGATCAAGGAAGCCGTGCGCCGGGCGGGCGTACGAGCGGAGGACGTAGACGAAGTAATCATGGGCTGTGTCCTGACGGGCGGGGTGGGGCAGGCTCCTGCGCGACAGGCTGCTATCGCGGCCGGAATTCCTGCGAGCGTGCCTTGCTTGACGATCAACAAGATCTGCGGTTCGGGCATGAAGGCGATCATGCTGGCCACGCAGGCGATCCGGCTCGGAGACTCCGGTATCGTGATTGCCGGCGGGATGGAATCGATGAGCAATGCCCCCTATGCCATCGACAGGGCCCGGACGGGCCTGCGAATGGGAAACGGAGTCGTGATCGATACCATGATCCACGACGGTCTGTGGGATCCCTACCACAACGTGCACATGGGAGATTGCGGAGACCTCTGCGCAAGAGAGTACGACTATCAGAGAGACCGTATCGATACTTTTGCCGCCGAGAGTTACCGACGAGCCAAGGCGGCACAAAAAGAGCACCGGCTTTCCGAGGAGATCATCTCGGTTGCGGTCCCGCAGCCCAAGGGCGATCCGATGGTGGTTGCCGAGGACGAGGAGCCAGGACGGGGAAAGCCGGAAAAACTCCCGAGCCTGAAACCCTCCTTCAGCGAGGCGGGAGTGACGACGGCGGGAAACGCCAGTTCGATTGACGACGGGGGCGCGGCCTTGGTCTTATCGAGTCGGTCGGAATCAGAAAGCCGGGGTCTACAGCCTCTTGGGCGCGTTGTGGGGTACGCCACTCATGCGCAGGACCCTCAATGGTTTACTACCGCCCCGGCCACTGCACTGGAGAAACTGCTACACAAGCACGAGCTCCGCGTCGCGGATGTAGATCTTTACGAAGTCAACGAAGCCTTTTCGGTCGTGGCTCTGTATGTCGCCGACAAGCTGGGGATTCCCCACGAGAGGTTGAACGTCAACGGTGGCGCCGTTGCGCTGGGGCATCCGATCGGTATGACGGGGGCGCGGCTCGTTTTGACTGCGCTGCACGAACTACGTCGCCGGGGCGGCCGGTATGCGGCGGCGACCCCGTGTATCGGTGGAGGAGAGGCGACCGCTGTGCTGATTGAAGCCCTTTATTGAGGGTATCGCTTTGTGCCAGGCGCTAAGCGCTTAGCGCTCAGCGCTCGACGGAAAGCGCCCAGCGCCTCGCGGAATTAGAGAACATCGACGACCAACAAAGTGACGTCGTCATCGAATGATTCGTTTCCAGTCCCGCGCCATCGTAAGAGGTTCTGGAACAAGAAGTCCGCAAAGCGCTCCGCGTCCATCCCCCGGACATTGCGTAGATACTCCACGAGGCGGTCTTGTCCGAACTCGATCCCGTCGGCATTGGTAGCTTCCACAATTCCGTCCGTATAGATGATTAGCCGGTCCCCCCCTGTGATCGCTATCTGGCGGCCGACCGCGGAGATGGAGGGAAAGGCACCGATGATGCCCGCTTCCGAATGGCAGAGGACGAGTTCACGGCTGGCGGCCCGCAAGAGAAGTGATGGTGGATGTCCAGCGCTGCTGTACACCAGCGTTCGCCTGCCGGAGTCGAAGTAGGCGCACGCTGCCGTCAAATACTGCTCCGGAGGTGTCTCCTGAAGGTTGCGATTGAGACCTTCCAGGATCTGGGCGGGGTCTCGAGAGGAGGAGCATTGGAAGGTGAACGACATCTTGGCCATGGAGGCAATGAGGGCTGCTGGCACTCCATGTCCCGAGACATCCGCCACCAGGATCGCAAGGTCGTCATCTCCAAAAACGGAAAAGTCATAGAAGTCCCCGGCCAGGGCCTTCATCGGACGATAGCGAACGGCAATCCTCAGCCCCGACAGCATGGGCACCTGTTGTGGCAGAATCGCTGATTGAATCCTGTGTGCCGTTTGTAATTCCTGCTCCACGGAAAGCAATTGCCTCTGATTTTCAAAGAAGCGCTGCTGCAGGTCGAACCCGATGAGAAGGATGAAAATCGCCACGCCGACAGGTTCGACACTAACGGTCGAGGGAAGGAGTCCCACGCTGGTCAGGTTTTCGTGGATAACAGAAATAGCAAGCACCCAAAAAGCGATCTTTAAGAAACTCAGCTCCTTGTCTCTGGCCAGCGGCGAGCGAAGGAGAAGGTAGATCGCGACCGTGACATAGGCGATGACCAGAACGTTGTTGAAGAGCATCGCGCTCGAAGGCTTCCCATTGAAAAGGTCATAAGCGAAACCCAGGGGCGCGAAGCCAATGGTTATGAATTTGAATGCGCGCAGAATCGGCTCCCGCGCATCGAAAAGCTGCTTGAAGTACAGCAGGACCGGAATATTGATCGAATAGCTGAAAAGCGCATTGCCGTAGGGAATGAGCGTGGAGGACGCTCCGGTGAAGGATTGAATCGCTGGGACGTTCAGAAGCGCCCGGAGTCCGTAAATCCCCCCCATGGCTGCAAAGGACAGAAGAAGATAATTCTTTTGCTTGAAGCGAAGAAAAAAGACAACAGCTGGGATGGCTCCCAGCAGGAGGCTGAAGGCTCCGAGCAGAATGATGAGCAGGTCTATGGGTTCAACGGAGAACACCCCCGTAGAGACCGCAAGGGACGCGCTGGGTGCTGGATTTGATCCAATCATTGACATAGTGAAGGCAATTTGCTGCGCTGCGGCAAATTCGCGCGACAGGGCCGACGAGCAAGATAGGTTTTTTGCGGCAGCGTTTCAATTTAATTTCCACCGTAGCCCGGGCTCGATGCATTCAGACTCACGGCCGGGGCTGGAGTTTTGGTGCGCGATAGAAGAGAATTACCCGATCGTCTCGTTGCCAAGGAGACCCCATGGATCGTCGCTTCATCGCGAGAGCAGCGTTTGCTGTTTCTGTTCTGTTGGCTGGAGCTTGCAGTCAGGGCCCGGCACCCGATGCATCGCTCCTCATCGCCGAGAAGACCTTGCTCGACGACACGCGCGCCCTTTCTTCTGATGAAATGGAGGGAAGGGGGGCCGGGACATCGGGTGGCAGAAGGGCAGCGGCCTATATTGAAAACCGCTTCAAAGATGCTGGGCTGGCGCCTGTGGAAGGGAGCTATCTGCAGGCGGTGGGGATGATTGGGACCAAGAAGGATCCGGCGGAGTCGACGCTGAGCCTCCGAAATGCCAAAGGTAGACTGGAGTATCAGTCCGAGGAAACCCTCACTTACTGGTCGGGCGCGCAAAGGGAAGTGGTGGATATCGAGGAGGCTCCGCTAGTGTTCGTCGGCCACGGCGTGGAGGCACCGGAATACCAGTGGGACGATTTCAAGGGGATCGATGTTAGCGGAAAAGTCCTGCTGTTCTTGAATAATGATCCGCCCGTTTCTGAGGGTGAAGCCGAACTGTTCGAGGGTGAAGCGCGAACCTATTACGGCCGGTGGACCTACAAGTTCGAGCAGGCCATGAAGCACGGAGCCGCCGGCGCATTCATGATCCACACCACGCCGTCGGCCAGCTACCCTTTCAGTGTCGTGCAGCATGAAGGTGCAGCCGAGCAATTCGCCCTGGATCTGAGCGGAACCGGGTATAAGGTCGATCTGCTCGGCTGGATCGATGAGCCGACCTCGATTGCGATTGCCGGTTCGATGGGAATCACGCTGCAGGGATTGTTTGAAATGGGAGCCACGCGGGAATTCGAGCCTGTGGACACGGGTTTCCGTATCTCGGCCCACGTCGAGTCCTCTGTGAGGAAACTGGAAACATACAACGTCGTGGGACTCCTGCAGGGGGACGATTCTACCCTGGCGGAGCAGGTGATCGTCATTACCGCCCACTACGATCACCTCGGGACGAACGAATTGCTGGAGGGGGACGACAAGATTTTCAACGGCGCCTGGGACAATGCCGCCGGGACCGCGGGCATCATCAGTCTGGCCCAGGCTCTGGCAGCAAATCCGCCTCGAAGATCCGTGCTGTTCCTGGCCTGCGCAGCCGAAGAGAGCGGGCTCCTCGGGAGCCGGTGGTTTGTGGCGGACCCGCCGTTTGCTCTTCGGCGGTTCGTTGCCAACATCAATACCGACATGCCTCAGATATTCGGTGTAACCTCTGACATCTCGGCGATCGGGGTGGATATGAATTCTCTGGGGGAAGCTCTCCGGGAAGTGGCTGCCCGATATCCTGTCCCATCCACAGAGCGAGAGGTCATGGGGGTCGAGGTGAAAGGCGATACCAACCCCAACGAGGGGAGCTTCTACCGGTCGGATCAGGTCAACTTTGCCAAGGTGGGAATACCCGCTCTTTTCGTGCAGCCCGGCAGCGATCACATTTCCACGCTGGATTTCGATCCCAGCGAGTACAAGGATGCCCATTATCATCAAGTGTCCGACGAGGTGAACCGTTCCTGGGATCTGTCAGGCCTCGAGCGGGACATGCGGATTGTCTTCGAAACCGTATTGAAGGTAGCAAACACCGAGGAAATGCCTCGTTGGAACCCAGGAAACGAGTTCGAAGAGGAATGGAAACAACTCCATGGGAAGTAGCGCCACGCTCCTGGGAGCAGGCGCGCTCAGCGCTATCCGCCGACGGCAGTATGCTCGTAAGTAACTGCTCGCGGATCTGCTGCTATGCGTGTAACTTAGCAAATCGTCAAAAACCACGGTTTTTCACGGTGCGCTGCGCAGTTACGTTCCCAAGCGACTGGCGCGTTGCGCCAGTCAGCGCTGAAAGCGCGCTGGGTTGCGGACCCGGCGCAATGTAAAATAACAGTGGGGCAAGGATGAGGCCCCACGGTGGTGACTTATTCGACAGCTAGAAGGCAACCTCAGAGGTATCAAGCCCTCACAACGGAAGTCCCTGGAGAGAACATTCCGCCGGCGCGTGTCGATCCATGAGGTGGTCTCACCGGAGCTCGCCAAACATCTAGCCACGATTTCAAGAGAGCTGGGCCGTCAGGTTGGGATTCTCGTCTCACGTGAGGGGATGGTCCGAAGCGTCATCGTTGGAGATACCACGCATCTGGTGGTTCCGGAAATCGGACGACTTCGCGGGGGCGCTGGACGTTTTCGCGGATTGCGGCTGGTCCACACACACCTTCGTGGGGAGCCGCTGACGCAAGACGACCTCAATGACCTGGCGCTTCTCCGGCTCGATCTCATCGTGGCGGTCCAGGTCGATTCCGACGGCAACCCGGGCTCTGTCGAGCTGGCCCATATCCTTCCGCTGCTGCAGAGTGACGGCGACCACACCGATCCCTTTCGAAAGGTGTTGGCAAAAGACATCCATAATCTCGACTTCGATTTCGATTCGGAGATTCGTGCACTGGAAAGTGAATTCTCTAGAGTTGCCCGAGGAGGATCCGGGTCCCGGAAAACCGAGCGAGCCCTCATCGTAGGGGTGTCTGGAAAGAGTGAATCGCTTTCGGAAACCGTCGAACTCGTCCGGGCGTCCGGGGTCGACGTGGCCAGCGTCATACCGCAGAAGCGTCGCCAGATTCATCCCCGGACCATCGTGGGTCGGGTCAAGCTTCAGGAGATCGTCCTGGAGGGGATGCGGAGGGACGCAGAAGTCGTGATCTTCGATATCGATCTCAAGCCGGCTCAGGCGAGAGCCTTCGAGGATGCCACCGGTTTGAAGGCGATTGACCGTACTCAACTGATCCTCGATATCTTCGCTCAACGCGCCAAGAGTCGAGACGGGAAACTTCAGGTGGAGCTGGCACAACTGAAGTACTCCTTGCCCCGTTTGACCGAGAAGGATGCCGGTCTCTCCCGTTTGACGGGCGGAATCGGCGGTCGCGGCCCGGGCGAGACCGTTCTGGAGATCGGTAGACGCAGGGCCAGAGATCGGATACGTCATCTCGAGAAAAGCATTGCTAAGCTATCGAAGCAGCGAAGCACGCGTCGACAGCGGAGGCTCAAGAACCGCATTCCGACCTTATCCATCATTGGCTACACCAACGCCGGCAAGAGCACGCTCTTGAATGCAATGACGGAAAGTCGTGTGGGTGCGGCGGACAAGATGTTCGAGACGCTTGATCCCACGTCACGGCGGTTGCGTTTTCCCGCCGAGGGCGACGTGGTGATCACCGATACAGTTGGGTTCATCCAGAATCTTCCAGCGGCCCTGCTGACGGCCTTTCGCGCGACGCTCGAAGAGTTGGATGACGCGAATCTGCTCCTTCACGTGGTCGATGCGTCGGATTCCCAACTGGATCGAAGGATGGAAGCCGTCGAAGAAATATTGACGGAGCTGGGCCTGGGAATGGTGCCGAGATTGGTAGTCCTGAACAAGTGCGACCTGCTCGAACCGGAGTTCGCCGCCGTGCTCAGCCGCCGCTGCGAGGCTGTCGCGGTGAGCGCTCTACGGCGCCAGGGCCTTGATCAGATCCTGGTTGCGGCGGAAGCTCGAATTCGCATCCTGAGGACCAACACCGGTTACGAAACGGGGTCGACGCCACCCGAACCTGCGCGCGGCGACGCTTTCCATCCCATCGAAACCTGATTCATCCGTGGTCTTGTGCAGGAGGTCTTGTTGGAGGGGGAACGTTCGTCCGATAATCGGGATGGCTTGATCGTCGGAGGAGGCATTTCCGGTCTGGCGTTTGCCCATTGGCTGGGCCTGGGCAAAAACGCAGGGTCTTGGGAGCTTTGGGAATCGGCCCCCCGTCTCGGCGGCACGATTGGAACGGATCGGGTCGATGGATATTCCGTGGATTGGGGGCCGAACGGGTTCCTGGACCGAGAACCTCTTACTTTGCGCCTGGTCGACGAGATCGGGTTGTCCCGTCTGACGGAACGAGCAAACGAAAACAGCGAGAAACGGTTCATAGTGAAGCAGGGTCGACTGCACCCGGTACCGTTCTCCCCTCCCTTGTTCTTGAGCACCGGGCTGCTCGGTCCGTTGGAGAAGTTGCGGGTGTTCGCCGAGCCGTTGATTCGCAAGCGCTCAGATCAAAGCGATGAATCGGTCTTCGATTTCGCGGCTCGTCGAATGGGTCGGGGTGCAGCTGAAACCTTCGTCGACCCGATGGTCTCCGGTATCTTTGGTGGGGACGCCCGTAAGCTGTCGCTTCCCTCCTGCTTTCCGATCATGCGGGAGATGGAGATGGAACATGGGTCGCTTGTGCGAGCGATGCTGGCCCGAAAAAGGGCGCGCGCTATCCAGGCGCAAAATCGCAGCAAAGGAAAACGGACCGGGGGACCGGCTGGTCCCGGTGGCACGCTGACCTCCTTTCAAGGGGGCCTCGATCTTTTGGTCACTCGGCTGGGCAAATATCTCCAAGGGGTGATTCAGCTCGATCGAGCCGTATCCCGCGTCGCTCGAGATGGACAAACGTGGGAAGTCACCGATACCCGTGGAGACAGGATGCGAACAAATCGCGTGGTCTTGGCTTGCCCCACGTTTGCGGCTTCCCGGATCCTCCGCGATTTTGACCCGGAATTGGCTGACGCTTTCGCGGCGATTCCTTACGCCCCGATTGCCGTTGTCGCCAGCGGCCATCGAGTTGAGGATATTCGGCATTCGCTGGACGGCTTTGGCTTCTTGATCCCGCGTCGTGAACGTACCCGAACTCTGGGCTCTATCTGGACCTCTTCCATATTTTCCGGTCGGTGTCCCACGGGATCGGTGCAGTTCCGTACCATGCTGGGGGGCGCGAACGATCCCGATGCTGCGGGATTGTCCGATGGAGAACTATGGGCCACAGTCCGGAAGGAACTGGATCCGCTTATCGGGATCAAGAAAGATCCCGATAAGCTCCGTATTTATCGGTGGCCGCAAGGCATTCCTCAATTCAACCTCGGTCATCGCGAGCGGCGAGAGCGGATCGAACGACTCGCCGGCCGTCACCCCGGTCTGCACTGTGTCGGGAACGCCTATTACGGGGTGGGGCTGAACGACTGCGTCAAGATGGCCCACCGGGTGGCCCAAGAGATAGGGTGGAAGCCGTCGGTGCCCCGCCGAGAGACGAACCTGAAAGTGGACCGCTGACGGAGCGCCGGGTCGCGAGCCCCGCCGCCATGGAGATCGAGTCGAGTGCCCATTTATAGAGGATTTGTCCTACAACCCACCTACCGTATCGAATCCGGACAGCCGGTCGTGACGCTCTACGGCAAGCTGGACAACGGCCGGTCCTTTCTCGTACGCGACACCCAGCAGGTTCCTCATTTCCATATTCGGGAAGAAGATGCCGGCAGGGCTCGTGCTCTCGGGGCCAAGGTCGTCGCAGCTGAGCGTTCCAAGGTGGATCTCGAAGGAAATCCTGTCATTCGCGTCGAGGTATCGAGGCCCGAGGATACCCCGCCATTGCGGGACCGGCTCTCCAGGGCCGGCATTCCTTGTCATGAGGCGGACATCCGCTTCGCTTATCGATATCTCATTGACCGAGGAATCCGAGCCTCGGTCGAGATCCGAGGCGCGCCCCGCCTGGGCAATGGTGTCGACGACGTTTTCTTGAACCCACAGATCGTTCCATGCGATTGGACGCCTGAACTGTCCGTTTTGTCCTTCGACATCGAAACGGACCCGAACGCGCGACGGCTGCTTTCTGTCTCGCTCTACGGGTGCGGGGCTTCGGAGGTTCTGATTTACACTCCGCCTGGGACGCAGAATCCTGAGGGAGCCATCGAATGTCGCAGCGAGAAGGAGCTGCTGGAGTCGTTCATCCAGCGTGTCAAGGAGCTCGATCCGGACATTTTGACGGGATGGAATGTCGTAGAATTCGATCTGTCGGTTCTCCTGAGAATCGCGGGCAACCACGGCACGCCTTTATCTATCGGGAGAGGACCCGAACCGCTCAGGATGCGGACGACGAACTTTCGCGGGGCGACAAAGCACGCGACGGTTCAGGGTCGGGTGGTGCTCGACGGTATCGAGCTCCTCCGTGGAGCCTTTGTCCGGTTGGAGAGCTATTCTCTCGATAACGCGGCCCGAGAGATCTTGGGGAAAGGGAAGACGATTACCGGCGACCATCGCGCCGAGGATATCTTCAAGGCGTTCAGGGAGGATCGAGAGCGTTTCATTCAATACAATCTCAATGATTCACAGCTGGTGCTGGAGATATTGGACAAGCTCCGGCTGGTCGAGTTGACGGTCGAACGAAGCCGGCTGACCGGGATGCCGCCGGATCGAGTCGCGGCGAGCATCGCGTCCTTCGATTTTCTGTACCTGTCGGAACTGTCGCGCCGGGACATCGTGGCGCCGACTGTAGCGCAACCTGTATCCTCCGATGTCCAGACAACGGGAGGCCATGTCCTGGACCCGTTGCCTGGTCTGTATCGGAACGTATTGATCTTCGATTTCAAGAGTCTCTATCCGAACATCATTCGGACCTTTCAAATCGACCCCTTGGGGCTGACGTCAGACGCGTCGGAAGAAGATGCGATCGTGGCACCCAACGGAGCGGCGTTTAAACGAGTGCCCGGGATCCTTCCCCAGCTTCTGGATGAGTTGTTTCCCCGGCGAGAAGCGGCCAAGCGCGCCGGGGATCTGGTCGCCAGCCAGGCCATCAAGATTCTCATGAACTCGTTCTATGGTGTGCTGGGGACGCCGGCGTGCCGTTTTGCATCTCCAAAGCTGGCCAACGCGATTACCGGATTCGGACGGGAGATCCTGTTGTGGTCGAAGGGCAGGATCGAGGACTATGGCTATTCGGTCCTTTATGGAGATACCGATAGCCTGTTCGTGGAATCCAGCTTGGAGGATCCGGATGCCGCGCATGCGTTGGGATCCAGGCTTGTCGCCGAGCTGAACAGGGATCTGAGCGACTACATCCTGCAGAACTGGAGGGTCCGAAGTCGTCTGGAGCTCGAGTTCGAAGTGCTCTATCGGAGATTGTTTCTGCCTGCCATTCGCCATGGGACCGCCGGTGCGCGAAAGCGCTACGCAGGGCTCGTACAGAACCAGCAAGTCCCCGAAGTGGTGTTCACCGGGATGGAATTTGTCCGTAGTGATTGGACCGAGTTGGCCAAGAGGGTACAGCATGAGCTGTACCTGAGGCTTTTCTCGGATCGTCCCGTCGACAGCTATCTGAGGCAGGCCGTGTCGGAGTTGCGCGCGGGCGCTTTCGACGAGTTGCTCGTCTACCGAAAATCACTGCGCAAGAACCTCAGCGCGTATACGGCATCGACCCCTCCCCATGTAGCGGCTGCGCGAAAGATGACCTCGAAGCCTGGGTCCGTGATTACCTATGTCATCACAAAGAAGGGGCCAGAGCCGGCGAATGAGCAACGGTCTGCCTTGGATTACGAGCACTATGTTCAAAAGCAGGTCCGAGCGGTGGCCGAGCCGGTACTGACGTTGCTCGAACTGAGCTTTGACGAGGTCGTGGGAGACGATAATCAGTTGAAGCTCTTCTAGTGGGGAGGTTGTCCCCGGATCGGTCGTGCACGCGTATTGGGCAACCCTCATTGCCATAACAGACGTCTTTGCTCAGTTCGGCATGGCCCTTGGGGTAGAATCGCAGTCGACGGACCGGATAGCACCTTGCGTGCCAGACTATGATTGAACGAAAACTCTCTGCCGGAGTAGTCGTGCTGCGATATCGGGAGGCCGAGATCGATTACCTCCTCCTGCGTGCATACAACTACTGGGACTTTCCGAAAGGGAGAGTCGAAGCGAAGGAAGATCCGTTCGAGTGCGCGTTGCGTGAAGTGCGTGAGGAGACCAGTCTGCGGAAGCTGGACTTTCGATGGGGGAAGACGTTTCGCGAAACACAACCCTATGGTCGTGCCAAGGTGGCGCGATACTACGTCGCCGAGTCCCTCGGGGAAGAGGTCTGTCTGGGCATCAACCCGCAGCTAGGGAGACCGGAGCATCACGAGTTCCGCTGGCTGTGCTACCAGCCGGCGCGGAAACTTCTGATTCCCAGGGTGCAGCAAATACTGGACTGGGCGCAAGAGGTTACACACGAGTGAGGGGCGGCCACTGGTCGGCGTAGACGCATCCGGGCGCCCTTTTCCCCGGTAGAGTTTTCAGGATTCTGAAGTATGATTGCTAAGGAAGAGGAGCTAGGAAGATGTCGAGTGGTCCCAACAAAGAAAATGGCGTCGTCTCCGGATCGGCTGAATCTGTGGGCTCCGCGTCGAAGCAAACGGACTTTATCCGCAGCATCATCTCCGAAGATATCGGCGTAAACAAGAACGACGGTCGTGTGCATACCCGGTTTCCTCCTGAACCCAACGGATACCTGCACATTGGACACGCCAAGTCTATTTCTCTGAATTTTGGCGTCGCGAAGGAGTTTCCGGGAGGACTTTGCAATCTTAGATTCGACGACACCAACCCGAGCAAGGAGGACGTCGAGTATGTGGAGGCGATCCAGTCGGACATCGGCTGGCTGGGTTTCGAGTGGGGAGATCGGCTCTATTTCGCGTCGGACTACTTCGATCGGCTGTACGGCTACGCCGTTGCTCTCATCAAGGAGGAAAAAGCATACGTGGATAGCCTTACGGTCGAGCAGATTCGCGAGTACCGGGGCACGCTGACCGAGCCCGGCCGGGAGAGCCCACACAGAAACCGATCCGTGGGAGAGAACCTGGAACTGTTCGAGAAGATGCGCCAAGGGGAGTTCGAAGATGGTACTCACGTGTTGCGCGCCAAGATCGACATGGCGTCTCCCAACATCAACATGCGCGACCCCACTCTGTACCGGATTCGCCGCGTTCCTCACCACCGGACCGGCGACACCTGGTGCATCTACCCGATGTACGACTACACCCATAGCTTGTCGGACTCGATTGAGGGGATCACTCATTCGCTCTGCACACTTGAATTCGAAGATCACCGTCCTCTGTATGATTGGGTCCTGGATCAGTTGGCCGTGCCGTGCCATCCCCAGCAAATCGAGTTTGCACGGCTCAACCTCAGCTACACCGTGATGAGCAAGCGCAAGCTGCTCGAGCTCGTGCAAGAAGGTCGCGTGACCGGCTGGGACGATCCCCGGATGCCCACCCTCGTGGGTCTTCGGCGGCGGGGGTATACGCCGGAGTCGATTCGCACTTTCTGTGAGCGGGTCGGAATCGCCAAGCGAGACGGCGTCGTCGACGTTGCGTTGCTCGAGTACTGTATACGGGAGGATCTAAATCGGCACTCGCCGCGAATCATGGGCGTCCTCCGCCCTCTTCGCGTGGTGATCGAGAATTTTCCAGAGGACAAGGTGGAGCAGATGGACGCGGTGAACAACCCGGAAGACGAGGGTGCGGGCACGCGAAAGGTTCCTTTTTCACGGGTCCTGTACATCGAGCAGGAGGACTTTCGGGAGGACCCACCCAAGAAATGGTTTCGCCTCGGCCCGGGAAGAGAAGTGCGGTTACGCTATTGCTACTACATTACCTGCAAGGAAGTGATACGGGACGAACAGACCGGCGAGGTTCTGGAACTGCGCTGTACCTATGACCCGGCGACCCGCGGCGGAACATCGCCGGACGGCCGCAAGGTCCGCGGGACGCTGCATTGGGTTTCGGCTGCGCATGCGCTGGAGGCGGAAGTCCGGCTTTATGATCGCCTGTTCTCGTCAGCAAACCCTGTTCAAGGCGGAGAAGACTTCAGACGAAGCTTGAACCCCGACTCTTTGGTGACCTTGACCGGCTGCCGGGTGGAACCAAGCTTGGTCGGCGCTTCGCCGGAAACCCGCTACCAGTTCGAGCGGCAGGGCTATTTTTGCGTCGATCGTGACAGCAGCGGAGAAAAGCTCGTGTTCAATCGAACCGTCACGCTGCGAGACGCCTGGGCCAAGATCGAGAAGAAGCTGGCGAAGTAGCTATCAGCTGTCAGTCGCTGACCGCTGATAGCTCACCGGGTCGAGGACCCGGTGAATAATTTAGCGTAGTTTTTTTCGATCTCTTTCATGCGTTTCCCCGAGATGCCTCCCAGGGCTTGAACAGCTTGGCGCAGCCGCATTCGCGCCATATCGGAGCCGAGTATCTCCATGGACTGAAAAATTGGAGTCGAGGCCTTCGAGCCGGTGATGGCTACATAGAAAGGGACGAGCAGGTCTCGAAGCTTGATATCCATTTTCTCGCCCATTTCCCTGAGTGAGGCCTCGATGGACGAACTGGCAAAATCCTTTTGTTGCTCGAGTTGCCAGATCGTCATCAGCAAGATCATGGCCAGTTCGGAAGACGTCTTCCCTTTGAGTACGAGCTCCTCGGGATCTATCGGCACCGCATCGGCAAAAAAGAAAGCTGTCAAGTAACCCCAGTCCGATAGTGTTTCCATTCTCGGCTGTGCCAGCGGAATGATCTTGCCGAAGTTCTCGGCATTCAACGACCATTCCTCGAGTCTTGCCCGAAGGGATTCTGTGTTGTGGTCTTCGCGAATATACCGACCGTTCAGCCAGCGAAGCTTCTGGACATCGAATACCGGACCGCCGAGGGTCATGTCTTCCAGCCGGAACTGGCGCACCATTTCTTCCAGCTGGAACTTTTCGTTGTCTTCACCGAAGGACCAGCCCATGAGGGCCAGGAAGTTCAGCAACGCCTCCGGTAGGAATCCAGCCCGCCGAAAATAGAGGATCGAGGTCGGATTCTTACGCTTCGATAGTTTGGACCGGTCCGTGTTGCGTAGAAGGGGAAGGTGACAGAAGGCCGGAGGCTCGAATCCAAAGTGAAGGTAGAGCTGAATGTGTTTCGGGAGGGAGTTGATCCATTCCTCTCCCCGGATGACGTGTGTGATGCCCATGAGATGATCATCGACCACGTTCGCGAGGTGATAGGTGGGAAAGCCGTCCGACTTCAGAATCACCTGGTCGTCAATGGATGCCCACTCTCTCTGGATTTCTCCTCGAAGCATGTCGTGCATTTGGCAAATGCCGCTGATGGGTACTTTCATGCGCACGACGGAGGGCTCTGCTGCCCCCATCCGGGCCTTGGTTTCCTCTTGAGACAGGCCGCGGCAGTGTCGATCGTAGCCGGGAAATAGCTTGCGATCTCGGTTCTCGGCCCTGATTCGGTCGAGTCTTTCCTTTGTGCAAAAGCATCGATAGGCATGCCCTGCCTCGAGCAGGACGTCGACATGCTTCCGGTAGATCTCGAGTCGCTCGCTCTGACGATAGGGCGCAAACGGACCCCCCACATCGGGACCTTCGTCCCATTGCAGACCGAGCCAACGCAGCGACTCCAGGATTGCCCGCTCGGAGTCGGAACTGGACCGCGCGCGGTCCGTGTCTTCGATGCGCAGGATGAATTGGCCGCCCTGGCCTTTCGCGAAGACGTAGTTGAAAAGAGCCTGGTAAGCCGTTCCCACATGGGGGTCCCCGGTGGGCGACGGAGCAATGCGGACACGAATGGGACCGTTGGTCATGGCTGTGGCTGTACCCGTTGCTGCTTCGATTGGCTCGATGTCGAAGAAACCATTGTAGCCTGCGCGCGAGTGCGGTGTCGAGACTCCGTGCTCGGTGTATTCGTCGGGGGAGAAATCTTGCGAGGAGATCCGAGGCTTTCCCCGATTCAACTCGAGAAACCGGGGTTACTGCTTCACCCACTCCCGGAGTCGTCTGATCGCGGTTAGAACCTTGACGCAGTATGTTTCGAGGTACTCCATTCCGACCGGCTCGTCGCGGCTCAGAAGCTCCGCAGCCGCCAGGGCGCGGGCGCCGTCGAAGTCCACGTAGGCGATGCGCGCGGTGAGCTCTTCGGCCGCACGCCCGAAATCGGTTCCTGGCAGGATGGCGACGCCGGTGTCTTGAAGCAGACGATCGCAGAGTTGTGGACTTGTCAGGATTCCCCGGGTGCGCAGTCGTTCCCGAAAGGGTTCGAAATCCGGGAAGACATAGAACGCTCCCGAGGGAAGGTTCAGCAAGAAACCTTCCTCTCTCAGGTAGAGACAAATCCATCGAGCCAGTCCGGCGAGAACCCGCCGCGAGTGCCAGAGATAACGTTCGATACGCATTCCTCCTTCGAATGCTCGTACGGCCGCGTACTGAATCGGAGCGCTGGTCGAGGTGTAAGTTTCGCTCGCGACCGAGGCCATTGCCTCTCGCAGCCACGCAAGCGAGGCCGGGAAGGCGAAGGTGCCGAGACGCCAGCCGCCGGCGCCGCACCACTTGCTGAGCCCGGAGCTCACGATGGTTCCCTCCGGATAGAAACGGGCAATGGAGATGTGCTGCCCCTGGTGATGCAGCTCTGCGTATATCTCATCCGACAACAGGATGACTCGATTCAGCCGCGCTATTCGAGCAAGCTCCTGAAGTTCTTCGGCCGCGTAAGTGGTCCCGGTCGGATTGCTCGGGTAATTCAGCGCCACGATGCGAGGACGGCCGACGTCAGAGGAACACAGGTCGTGCAGTTGATCGGGAGTCAGGCGCCACCCCATGGCTTGCTCCGTGTGCAGCAAATGAACCTTGCGGCCGACGATGTGTGCCTGAGGGGCGTAGGAGACCCACGCGGGTGTGGGTACGACCAGATCACCGTAGTACACCAACTGGAGGAGAAACATCAGTTCTTTCGATCCCGGTCCGATCAGAACGTGGTCTCCCCCGCAGGTGAGACCCTGAGTCCGGTTGTGGTAGTCGGCGACAGCACGGCGCAGCCTTTCGAGACCCCGAACGGGCAAATAGGCTTTCTGATGCGCATTGGCCCGCAGCTCCTCGATCACGGGCCGCGGTACGGGGAAGGGGGACTGGCCCAAGCCGAGCCGAAAGACTTCACGACCCTCGCGTGCCAGGGAATCGCAGTACTCGTTGAGGGCAACCGTCGCCGATTGCTTCAGCTCGCGGACATTTAAATTGAGGTGAACGTCCAGTGTGGCATTGCGTGTCATCAGGGTGAGGCCCGAAAACGACTCTGGACCATGATACAGGCGTGGGCCAGATAGTTGAAATTGTTCTGTTGCAGGAAATCTAGATTCTCCGGGCTCTCAGCTCCAGGCTGAATCCAGATGTTGTTTATTCCCAGGGCCAGACACTCCTCGAATACTTTCAGGGCAGGCCCAGGTGGAACCACGATGTTGGCGATGGTCGGCTTTTCTGGAATCTCGCTGAGGGATGCGAACGCCCGGTCGCCGTCGACAGTCTCTCTGTTGGGATTGACCGCAAAAACTTCGAATCCTTTCCGTTTGAGGTCCCGGTAGATGACGGACCCGTATTTCCCGGAATCGTCTGTTGCCCCGACTACCGCAACGGTTGTGGAAGATTCTTCCAGAAGATCGATGATGTCTTTCACGGTGCGCCCCCGACCAATCGTGCAGTATACATCACAAAGGGAGGAAAGTGACACCGGGCCGCAGTAGGTGTGCCGTGACCCGGTGCGGCTGCGGATAGCGGTCGACGGAAAGGGCACCGGGCCGCACGACCTGGTGCAACATAGGTTATGATCCAATGGAATCTAGAATACATTTTGGGGAGAAGAAAATGACGGAAATCTTGGTGCAGTATGGTCTGTTTTTCGCAAAGTCGGTGACGGTCGTGTTCTTGGCCTGGCTGATCATTGGTTCCATCGTCTCGTTTTCGCACAGAAGGGCAGCTCCGGAACGACTGGAGGTGAAGAGCCTGAATAAGAAATACAACCTCATGGCCAAGATCCTGCAGATGGAGATGCTTCCGCGGGGCGAGTTCAAAAAGACACTGAAGGCCGACAAGGCGAAAAGAAAAGCAGAAAAGAAGAGGGCCGGCCGAGAAACGAAGCGAAGGATTTTTGTGCTCGATTTCCACGGCGACATTCGCGCGACGGAGGTTTCCAACTTGCGCGAAGAGATCACCGCTATCCTCACTGTGGCTACCGAGAAGGACGAGGTGGTGGTACGGCTGGAAAACAGTGGGGGTTTGGTTCACAGCCATGGCCTGGCCGCTTCGCAACTGTTACGACTCCGGCAAAAGGAAGTACCCCTGACGATTTCAGTAGACAAGGTTGCCGCCAGTGGCGGATATTTGATGGCCTGCGTGGGTAACCGCATCGTTGCCGCGCCGTTCGCGGTCCTGGGTTCCATCGGGGTGCTCGCCCAGTTCCCCAACTTTCACCGCTTGCTGGAGAAATCGGGGGTCGATTTCGAGCAGATCAAGGCGGGCGAGCTGAAGCGGACGCTCACCCTGTTCGGCAAGAACACCGAAGCGGAGCGCGCCATCGTTGGAAAGCAGCTCGACGAAACACACCAACTCTTCAAGGCCCTCGTGGAGCGCCACCGCCCCCAGGTAGATATGACGGCGGTCGCCACCGGCGAACATTGGTACGGGGTCCAGGCACTCGAGCTCAAGCTTGTCGACGAACTGGAAACGAGCGATGACTACCTGCTCTCGGCGAGTGAAGACGCAGATCTGTTTCACGTCACCTACAAGAAAAAAGGACCGATGGTCGAGAAGGTGGCCTCGGTGGTTCGTTCCTCGATGGAGAGATTGCTCTTTTCAACCTGAGGGCGGCTTGCTGGCTGAGGGACTTGGCTTGATTTCGCTCCAGAGGGAGATATTCAATAGGGTGATGGAGCAACGAGAGCAGACGCGTATCGATTGGACTTCCACTTATCAGATCGCGGACACCCTGAACTCATGAGCGTCAAGCCTCCGCAGCATGTCGAGGATCGATTCGATCTGCACCTGTCATCGGAAAAACCCTTTGATGTGATTGGCGTCGGAGTCAATGCAGTGGATCAACTCTGCGTCGTTCCCCGCTATCCTCGGCTGGATACGAAGACGCGCATCCTGGATTTTAAGAAGCTTCCTGGCGGGCCGACCGCAACCGCGCTCGTTTTTCTGGCTCGAATGGGACTCGCGGGCAAATACATTGGCAAGGTCGGATCCGACGAGCTCGGGGCCCTGATCCTGGAAAGCTTGAAAGCGGAGCAGGTTGATGTGTCTTCGGTTGTCGTCGAGCAGGGGGTTCCGAACCAAAGCGCCTTCATCGTCATCGATCAACGAAATGGCGAAAGGACGATCTTCTGGCATAGAGATCCACAGCTGGATCTGGCAGATGCGGAGCTCGATCCTGCTCAGGTATGCGCGGGAAAGGTTCTGCACCTGGACGGTGTCGACGGCGGCGCCGCGCTGAGCGCAGCCGCATGGGCCAGGGATGCCGGGATCCCGGTTGTGATGGACATCGACAAGGTGTTCCCCGAGGCAGAAAAACTCTTTCAAAAAGTCGATTTCCTCATTACCAGCGCCGAGTTTCCTGCCGAATTCACCGGCCTGGATGATCCGTCGGAGTCACTCCTTGCCCTCGGTGAGATCTGTGGCGGGTTCCTCGCATCGACGAACGGCGTGGACGGGGCCATGGCTGTCATCGGGAACGAGTGCGTTCGATTTCCTGCCTTCTGTGTCGACACCGTCGACACGACCGGCGCCGGCGACGTCTTCCATGGCGCTTTCATCTACGGGATTTTTCAGAATTGGTCCGTCGGTCGGATCATGCGTTTCTCCAACGCGGCTGCCGGCCTCAACTGCAAGGCGATTGGTGCCATGGAGGGTATCCCGTCTCTTTCGGAGATCTTGAAACTGGCCGAAACAGCTTGAGGAACTCGAGGCAGGGTCTTTCCGCTATCTGGGTTCGGGGGCGGCGGCCCGTCATCGAACCCACCCCGCTGCAGCGCCCCACTCCCTGGTAAAGACGAACTCGTCCAGAGGCTTTCGAGCGCGAGGCGAGCGATCCCGGCCCTGCAGTGTTTCCGGCAGGCCAGCCGGGTCCCCCGCGTAGCCGATTGCGATCCCGGTCACGACTTCATGATCCTGCGGTACGGCATAGATCGTTCGGGCGCGGTCTACAAGGATGCCGGCCATCTGATGCACGACAAGGCCCCGCGAGGTTGCCTCCAGCGAGAGATTCCCGGCCGCGAGGCCGAGGTCGTGAATGGCGACGCGGTTCGGCTTGTCGTTTCGCCGGAAGCGGGTGCCTGCAACTCCGAGAGCCAACACCGGCGCGGACCTTGCCCAAACCTGGTTCGGTTCGATCAGGCAAGAGAGTAGTTTCTCGAATTCGTCCGGGTCCGCCGAAGTGGCCAGGATAAAGCTCCACGGCTGCTCGTTGAACGAAGACGGAGCCCAGCGGGCCGCCTCGAAGATTGACCCCAAGTCTGCTTCCGAGACCGGGCGAGAGTCAAAGCCATACGGGCTCCAACGCCGGGAGATCAAATCGTGAATCGGGTGCGCCGGGTTGGCTTTTTTTGTCTCGGACATCCGCGGTTTCTCCTTCGGTTTTTTGCTGTAGCCGCCGACCCGTACCAGCATGCCAAGATGTGTCATGAGCAGACAGCGGATTGCTTCAATATCCCCGAACCTCGTGAGGTTCGTAGTGCTTCTCCAGCCTCTCGATTTCGACCGGGCTCAACTCCACCTCAACGGACGCGATGGATTCCTCCAAATGTTGGATCTTGGTGGCCCCGATTATGGGGGCGACGACCATGGGCTTGGAAAGAAGCCAAGCGATTGCTACTTGCGCAGCGGAGACGCCCCGCTCCTTGGCGACTTCCATGACCGCCTCCACGATCTTCCAGTCCGTGGAGGTATCGTAGAGTTTTTCCGCGTAGTCGTCGCTTCCCGAGCGCACCGTCGAGCTTCGGTCCTGCAGGGACCTCCGTGTGCCAGCGAGCAGCCCTCGCGCCAGCGGTGACCATGGCAGTACCGCGACACTCTCTTCAGCACAAAGGGGGTTCATCTCTCTTTCCTCTTCCCGGTAGATGAGATTGTAGTGGTTCTGCATCGATATGAAGCGAGCCCACCCGTAACGGTCCGAAAGAGAGAGAGACTTGCCGAACTTCCAGGCCGGGCCGGAACTGCACCCAATGTAGCGGACCTTCCCTTGGCGGATGAGCAGATCGAGCGCGGACAGAGTTTCTTCCAGCGGAGTCCGATCATCGAAGCGATGGATCTGGTACAGGTCGATGGTATCCACTCCCAGGCGCGCCAGGCTCGCTTCGCATGCCTGCACGATGTGCTTGCGGGAAAGACCGCGCATGTTCGGCCCATCTCCCATGGGGAAGTACACTTTGGTGGCCAGAAAAACTTCTTCCCGGCGGCCGAACTCACGCATGGCCTTGCCAGTGATTTCTTCACTCGCCCCCAGCGAGTACATGTCCGCGGTATCGAAGAAGTTGACTCCCAGCTCTATGGCCTTGCGAAAAAAGGGCAGTGCCTCCTGCTCTTCCAACACCCAGGGCCGCCACTTGGGTGAGCCGTAGCTCATACACCCCAGGCATATGCGGGATACCTGGACACCAGTCCTGCCGAGATTTGTATAGTTCATGGGACTCCTCCCAGGGGGCGGGTCAACAACAAACAAACTTACAGCAATTGCCGTGCGGACGGAAGGATGCAAACAAGAATTAGCTATCCGCTTTCCGGCCCGTTGGTGCAGGACGGGCCGACGCCGGTTTGTTTCAAACCCAGGATCTTCGTGTCTGCAATTTGGAATTTGTGATAACTTCTGTCTCTTCCAGCAGCCGGGGCCCCACCGTCCGGTCTCGGCCCCATAACGCGGCGCAGCAAAATAGTCAATGCCGTTTCCCAACGGAATGCAACATGAGTAATAATCCGAATATCAGGACCGACCGGGACCCGCCCTTTGGCTGGATCGTGTTGAATCGTCCGAAAAAGCTCAACGCTCTCACTCCCGGCATGTGGGAGTCTATTCCGGGTATCCTGGGTGAGCTCGAGGCCGATCCCGAGGTTCAGGTGATCATCCTCAGAGGTGTGGGAAGGCAGGCCTTTTCAGTGGGAGCCGACATCCGGGAGCTTCAACCCAGATTTCCAATTTGAATGAAATATAGCAACCTTTCAGCCGCCTTCGGCATCCCTATTTATAAGCGTCGGAGAATGATAAGGACACATTGGAGGGCAACACCCGATGGGTGAAAAAGAACGAAAGGGGTTTCAACTCAGCTTTAACGGATTACTCAAAGTTGATTTTCAGGGATCGCGAGTCACCTCCGAGGGTGGCCTGATTCTGGTCCGCGAGTTGGACGAACGGCTGGGGATGGGACGACTCATAGACGAGCATCTCAACGACACGCGGCAAGGCTTGAACAAACAGTTCCCGCTCGTCGATCTGCTGCGGCAATCGGTCTATAGTCGCCTGGCAGGCTACGAAGACCTTAACGATGCCGCGCGGGTCTCAGTTGATCCGACCTTTCGCTTGATCGGCTCGAAGAAAAACTGGGATCGCGGTGCGGCGCTGACCTCGACGTTACACTGGTTCGAGACGGAGCTGCTGACGCGAGAAGAGAATCTGATCGGGCTGATGGCTCTGAACCGAGAGACACTCGCACAGGCCGAGGCTCTGGACAAGTCTGATCGCGTAGTGTTGGATATGGACTCAAGCGAGAGTCCGGTGCATGGTCAGCAGGAAGGCAGCGCCTACAATGGCCACTTCGAGTCCGTGTGTTACCATCCGCTGTTTCTGTTCAATAGTCACGGGGACTGTCTGGCGGCCAAGCTGCGGCCGGGTAACGTGCATAGCGCCGAGGACTGGGACGAGCTTCTGTTGCCGGAGATCGATTTTCAACAGGAGCAAGGCAAAGAGATCGTCTTTCGAGCAGACGCCGCCTTCGCCAAGCCAGAGGTTTACGAGACCCTGGAAGAGCGCGGCGTTCAGTATGCCATACGCATCCCGTCCAACAAGAGCCTGGAGTGGGAGATTGCCGACATCCTGTTTCGTCCTCCAGGTCGGCCCAGCCGCAAGCCACTGGTGCGCTACAAGAGCTTCCGCTATCAGGCCGAAAGCTGGTCGAGGCCGCGACGGATCGTCGCCAAGGTCGAGCATCACCAGGGCGAGTTGTTCCCGCGGGTCGGGTTCATTGTCACGAACATGAGCTTGCCGAGCCGCTCGGTGGTGAGGTTCTACAACAAGCGCGGCACGGCGGAGCAATGGATCAAAGAAGGCAAGCAGGCGACGCATTGGACGCGGCTGTCCTGCCATCGCTTCCGTGCGAATGAAGTGCGCCTGCAGTTGAGCGTGCTCGCCTACAACCTAGGCAACCTATGGCGGCGACTCGGGCTACCACCCCGGATCAAGAGCTGGTCGCTCACGAGCTTGCAGCACCGGTTGATGAAGACTGGCGGAAGGCTGGTCAAGCACGCGCGGTACTACTGGTTGCTCTTGGCCGAGGGGCATCTGGACCGTCGGTTGTTTGGTGAAATGCTCAGGCGGATCTGGGCCTTGCCGCTGCCAAGCGGTTAGCCGCCCGGCTTGCAAGTCCGGAATTGGAATGCCATGGAAGGAGTGTGGCGATGTGTCTGGAAAATCGCCCACGCAGGAGTGAGAAGGTCTACTACCACGGCGACAACGGGTCATTGGGATGCGTTGACTGGATCCATGGTTGGTCTGAGGCCGGGATTTTCTTGCTCCCATGGTGGCTCGAGACTATTATGTTGGGAACCGAGATCCAAATTGGAAATTCCGGTTCAAAGGGAGTTTGCCTCGAGATCCAACCGATTGGAGGTCGCAACCAAGAATCGGGCAACAGAAGTGTTGGGTGCGCTCGAGAAGTGCCGGAAACCGACCATTGCCATGATCCATGGCTTCTGCATGGGGGGTGGCTGTGCGATGGCACTCAGCGCCGATATTCGCCTGGCTTCCAGTGAATCCCGCTTTGCTTTGACGCCTGCCCGGTTGGGGATCGGATACTCGCTTCGCGGCATTCAAAGGGCCGTGCAAGAACTGGGACCTGCCGGCGCCCGGTATCTTTTCTTGACGGCAACCCAGATCAATGCGGCCAAGGCCAAGGAGATGGGATTGATCCAGGAGATGCACCCGCCATCAGAGCTGGAAGCTGCGACTGTGGCCCTTGGCCGCAAGGTTGCGGGCAACGCGCCCATGACGCTTCGAGCGATCAAGGAATCGATTCGCCATTCCGCGGAATCGGCCTCGCTACACTCGCCTCGGGACGCCGAGTCGCTGATTCGAGCATGCGATGCCAGCGAGGACTTTCGGGAGGGTGTGACGGCCTTTGCCGAGAAGAGAAACCCGCGCTTTCGGAATCGGTAGGCGCCGGGCCCCGGCCCCGATGTGCGCGTAGACCGCTCACTCCGTGAGCGGTCTACGGAGCTTGCTGATTGACGTTGCTATCTGTTCGGCCGAACGCGCCTCGATTTTGTTGTGCGTCTCTCGGCGAGAGACGCCTAGTGCCGGCCGAGTACTCCCTGGCGGCAGGGCGTAGACATTGGTGCGACTATTGCGGCTGAGTGCAGGTTGGGGCAAAATGGCAGTGATATGCTTGTTGGCTTGTGCGCGCGGGCTACACCGCGGCGCCACGGAGGGCGGAATGCAAAGATTTTGCAAGTTTGTGACAAGTGTTGGGTTTGTTTTCCTCATTTTGTCGGTAGGGCCCGCACGGGTTGGGATGGCTCACGATGAGAGCGCGATTCCGGATTCGCCGCAAAAGATTCATCCAATCCTTGTCGGAACCCGAATTCCAGCTCTTACCCTAACGAATCTGGATGGTTCTCCCTACGATCTCAGCGGTGCCATCTCCGAAAAACCGGCCGTCTTGATATTCTACAGGGGTGGCTGGTGACCCTACTGTGACAGGCAGCTGGTTCAGCTGCGCACCGTCGAGCAGAAGATCAAGGATTTGGGTTTTCAGATCATTGCCATCAGCCCGGACAAACCGGAAAAGCTGCGCGCCACCGCTGACAAAGGGCAAATTGGTTATCGGCTGGTTTCCGACAGCAAAATGGAGTGTGCCAGGGCATTCGGATTGGCCTGGAAGGTCAGTGACAAGACGTTCTCTCGCTATCAGGGTTATGGCATTGACCTCGAGCAAGCGTCCGGAGAAAACCACCATCTTCTACCAGTGCCGGCGGTCTTTCTAGTCGATGCCAGCGGTTCGATTCTCTTTCAGTATGTCAATCCGGATCACAGAGTGCGGCTCGATTCTGATCTCGTGCTTGCCGCAGCGACAGTCTTCCAGAAGAAGGGCTCGGCCGAGTAGCGCGGATCGTGCAGTTGCCCAAGCTCATGAAAAGTCTCCCAACTTCGGAGTAACCGGATGGCATATCAGTTTCGAAACCATCGAGCCGCCCTGTGGAGTGTGCTGCCGCTGCTGCTAGTGCTGTCGGAAGGGGCACAGGGTCAACCCGGGACTGGAGAGTCCTCCAGAGGACACTTCCATCACGTTCACCTGAAGGTAACGAACGCCGAGGCGACACAGAAGTTTTATGAAAAGGTCTTTGGCGCCTCGCCCGTCCAGTTCCGAAATGTGTCCCCCGCGCTATACACGGAAAGGTCGTTCATCCTGCTCGAAACCGTAGAGCAGACCGCGCTCAGCAACTTGAAAACAGCCATCTGGCACATCGGCTGGGGAGGAGTGGACGGTCCGAGCGAATATGCATGGTGGAAGAAGGAAGGAGTCGATTTTCATACCCCGCTCACCCCGGTAGGCTCGCATCACTACATGTACCTCTACGGGCCGGATCGGGAGGTGCTCGAGATATACAGCGGCGAGGGCCACCATCGTTTCAGCCACATTCATCTTCTCGCGGCCAAGCCTCAGGAAACGGCTCAATGGTTCCGCAAGGCCTTGGATCTTCCGCCGGACGAGAAACAGCGCTCTGTGGTCTTCGTCGACAACGTCAACATTCTGGTCTTTCCAAATTCGGACCGGTTCCGGCCGAAAGAGCAAGGTCCCACGGTGCTACCCACCGAGGAGAGCACACTGGATCATCTTGCGTTCTCGTTTCGAGATCTGGATGCAGCTTTCAAGCGGATGAAGGAGCAACAGTTCGAGATTGTTCGTCCGGTGGCGGTTTCCGAAGAATACAAAATCCGAAGCTTCTTTGCTCGCGCGCCTGACCGTATCCTGGTCGAATTCTTGGAGGCGAAACCGATTCCCGAAGGTTTGTGGGACCGTTGAGCGCATCCAGGGAAGCGGAGTTAGTGGCGTCAACGGCCGCGTTCCCGAAACCACTCGAAGATGATCTGCTCCGCTGGATATCCTTGAGGACTGAACCCTCCGTCAAAGCGTCCCCGGCGGGGTGGCCGGCCCCCTTCAATCATGCCGCTGTAACCCGCGGGCCACTTCCAGATGAACATACCCTCCAGCCAGGGTGCATCCGCGAGGACGCGAAAGATCGCGCGATATGCAGTGGCCTGGGCCGCCACATCCACCTGTCCGTGTTGATCCCATTCCCATGGCCGTACGCTCGCGTCGGCCCGGGCCCGGTATCCGACCTCGGTGAGGACAATCGGTTTTGCGTGCTTTCGTGATGTTTCGCTCAGCTGTTCAATCCAGGGCTTCCATGCGCGCACGAGCCGATCGGTTGAGTCCCCGACGGCAACCGACAAGGGATAGTAGGCTTGAACACCGATGAAGTCGAGGGAGTCCCAGAACCCGATCGACTCGACTTCCCTGTCCCAGTGTGCCGCATAGGTCAGATCACCCGAATAACGTTTTCGGGCCCACCGCACCAGATCACGCCACTGCCGCTCTCGTTTCGTGGTCCCGCTCAACTCCGTCCCCAGACAGAAAGCCTCGACCTGAAGTTGCTCCGATAGGTCCAAAAAGGGTTCAAGGAACCCGCGGTATGCCGAAAAGAAGCGTTTCCAGTCGACCTCGTTGTTCATGGCGATGTCGCCGCGCCACGCGTCATGCCTGAAGAACCACAGGTGCGGCTTCAGAAGAACTTGCAACCCCGCTTGCCGGGCAGCCATGACGATGTCGCGCGCGTCGCTAATCGACTCCCCCGGATAGCTGGAGAAACGGTAATCGGGATCGGGGGGACTCGACGCATGCCGCTGTCCGTAGCCGAACGGGATGACGGCCAGCCAGGTGACACCCCGGGATGCAAGATAGCGGAGTGCGGCAAGGTCGGCCCGCCCGTCATAACTCACACCACTGCGGAAGGATCCCGTGGATTCCCCGGACTCGTGCAAGCCGTCAAGGGACCCAACCCGCCCTCGCCCGTCACATCCCGCGACCAAAAGAAGCAGAAGAAACAGAAAGGTGCTTCGGCGGTCCGGATTGTGTGAGAAGCGTCCTCGCGACGCGCTCCCCCGGATAATGGCTGCCGTCATGGTTGCTGGGGGTGGATCGGGTTGATTCGGATTGGTTCGGCTTGATCGCGGTTCATCTGGATCAATCCACACCTTCGCCTTGGATTTCCGCCGCCAGGGCCTGCGCATCGTAAAGTTTGGTCAGGGCCTCGAGGATATAGGCAGGATGCACGGATACCGACCTCCCGAAAACGTCTTCGTAGGCGAAACGACCGACCAGGCTCTCGACGTTTCCGTCGAATATAAGACCGACCGCTTCACCACGGGTGTTGATGACCGGAGAACCCGAGTTTCCTCCGGTGATGTCGACTGTAGAGACGAAATTTGCCGGGGTCGAAAGGTCCAGATCGGGCTTTCTTTGCCAAAAGCGATCCGGAAGCGCCCATGCGCCCTTACGCTCGAAGCCAATCGAACGGTCGAAGAGCCCATAAAGGGTTGTCTGAAACGGAGCCCGCGTTCCGTTCATTGGATAACCCTTGACCGTGCCGAAGGCGAGTCTCAGGGTAAAAGTCGCGTCCGGATAGACAGATTTTCCGTGCAGCGCAAAGCGGGCCCGGGCGATCTGTTCTCCCGCGGCGTCCAGAACGCTTTCGACCTCGTCGCGGTACCATTTTTCACTTTTCCGGAGGATCGGATCCACCCTCCGTACCATCGCGATCAGGGGGTCCTCGGAAGATTCGACCGCGGCTCGTCCTCCTTCGATCAGTGTCTTGCGAGTCTCGACATCGAGCAGAGTCGTCTTCTCGAAGGCCGGCCCGACGATCGCGGCCGGTTCCCGGCCCTCGAGGACCGTCCGTACGAACGGATCGTCCTTTCCCAGCTTTCTTCGGGACTCCTCCAGAAAACCCTGAACCAGTGCGACTTCCATATCAGCATACAGGGGGGCGGGCGAGAAAAGCCCGAATCTCAGTGTGTCCAATTGTGAATCATGAAAACCGGGCAGGCGCTCGGCGTCCGGCTTTTCGATTTCGGTGGCGTACCGAACGATCGTGGACGCGTACTGAATCAGAGTCGAGCCGTGGAAAACGCCGTATAGACGCCGGTGGTAGGACTCCCCTGCCACATCGGTTGCGCGCGCAATAGTGGCGAAGGCCTCTTGATACTCCTTCCCGTTCGGGAGAGAGCGAAGGTCCGAGCGAAAGGACCGCTCCCGCTTCTTCAAGCTCTCCATGAGTCGGATATTGAGAAGCCCCTGATGTTCGCCCCCCAGGGCCTTCTTGGAGTTGTTGTAGCTCAGGAGCAATCCTTGGATGCGGCGGTTTTGTTCGTCTCCTCGCCGTCCGTATGCCTGCAGGAGTTCAATGAAAGCATCCAGGTACTCCAGCAGCGCAGGGTAGCGCGCGTCTCTCTGATACTCGAGCTGCGCGTAGCTGAAGAGCCGGTCAGTCGAGCCGGGATTCCCGACCACAAAAACGAGCTCCCCGTTGCCGGGACCCGTCGGATTCAGCTTCAGAAAATGGGGGGTGTGGGCGGGTTTCCCGTCTTCGTACACCCTCAGAAACGCGACATCGAGGCAGTACCGGGGGTAGGTAAAGTTGTCCGAATTGCCGCCAAAGAACCCGGCTTGACTCTCCGGTGCCATCACGAGGCGGACATCGGTATACTTCTTGTAACGATAGAGCCAGTACTCTCCGCCATGATACAGATTGACGACGTTGGATCGGAGGCCAGTCCGCTCCATACTTTCCTTCTCTACCCGAGCAATCTCTGCTCGCCGGGCGTCTGCGGCCTTCCGCCGCGTGCTCTCGGCCTTTGCGGCCGCGCGTACTCGAGCCGTGACGTTTTTCGTGGATATCAGGACGTTGATTTCCAGATCCGGACAGCGTGGCTCCTCGTCGGTCGTCGCTGCGTAGAAACCGCCGGTAACATAGTTGGCTTCGGCGGTGGAGAGCTTCTGGATTTGTCCGAGCGCCACGTGATGGTTCGTCATGACGAGCCCCTTGGGGCTGACGAAAGAACCCGATCCGCCGTCGTTGATTCGAACGCTGGCCAGCCGGACATGCTCGAGCCATTCGGAAGTGGGGCTGAAACCGTATTGGGTCCGCAGCCTCTCGGTGGGCGGATTGTCGAACGTCCACATCCCTTCGTCCAGCGCGCGCGAGACTGGAACGAAGCAGAGTGCGAAGCAGAGAGTGAGGAGGATGGAACCAAAGATTCGGGCACGCGTTGAGAGAAACATAGCCACCTCGTCGTGTTTTCAATCCGACGAATGATAGCAGTTTAGCTATCAGCGTCCGACCGGCGCGCTGCGCCGGTCACTTGGGAACGTAACTGCACTGCACAGCCTGAAAAACGTGGTTCTTGGCGATTTGCTAAGTTACACATATAACAGCAGATCCGCGAGCAGTTACTGGAGAGCTTTCAGCGACCCACTAGCGCGGGGCGCTAGTTACTTGCAAAAGAAACTGGCCGCCAGAAGTTCATTGCGTGCCATCATGCTGGGATGAGGCTCGGCAGTTAAAACCGACAGAGCATTGGTGCTTCTATGCCCGTCTTTCAGCGTGGTTCCGGTTCTTTGGCGGTCACTTGTTTGGTGGCGTGATTCTCGTTCCTTGATGGACGGAAGCTCGACCCCGTTTGAGAGGTTTTTAAACCCTTCCGCAACCGGGCCGAGCCCCCAACCGTTAAGGAGATTAAATTCTATGCCAAGACATCGAAAATCACGATCCAAATCGAAACGAAATCCTTTTACCTTCCCTCCACTCAATCTCAATGTTGCAGGCATCGACGTTGGAAATGCCCAACACTATGTTGCCGTGCCACAAGACCGTGATTCTGAACCGGTCCGTCGATTCGAGTGCTTTACGGCTGATCTGCATCGGTTGGCCAAGTGGCTGAAATCCTGCGATATCGACACAGTCGTCATGGAGTCCACCGGCAGTTATTGGATTCCTTTATATCAAGTCCTGGACGCTCGCGGCTTCACCGTCAAGTTGGTCAACGCTCACGATGTCCAGAAGGTCCCCGGACGTAAGAGCGACGTGAAGGATTGTCAATGGCTGCAAAAGCTCGAGACTTTCGGACTGCTCAAGAATTCCTATCGTCCTCCAAACGAGATCTGTGTGCTTCGAACCTACTGGCGTCAGCGAGATAATCTCGTCAAATCAGCCAGTACCTGTATTCAACACATGCAAAAAGCTCTGACAGAAATGAATATCCAACTCGCCAACGTCATCAGCGACATCAGTGGTGTCACGGGACTCGCAATCATTCGTGCTATCCTCGACGGCGAACGAGACCCTGACAAACTCGCTCAACTCAAACACCCCCGAATCCGATCGGGCCGAGATCTTATTGCCAAAAGTCTCCACGGCGACTGGCGCCAAGAATTGCTCTTTGTCCTCGGTCAGTCTCTGCAAATGTACGAGACCTACCAGAGTAAAATCGCTGACTGTGACAGAGCCATCCATGCCCATATCCAAACCTTCAACAACAAGGCTGATACCCAAACTCATCCATTGCCGGGACGCAAGGGATCGAAACCTCGCGGAAACGCTCCCCAGTTTGACCTACGCTCCGAACTGTATCGCATTACCGGTGTCGATCTTACTTCCGTGGACGGCATCGATGTCATGACCGCTTCTACCGTCATCGCCGAAGTCGGAGTCGATATAAGCCCCTGGAAAACTGAGAAGCACTTCGCCGCCTGGTTGGCACTGGCACCCTGCAATGCCATCAGTGGCGGCAAGGTAATTAGACGAGGGACCAAGCAAGTCAAAAACCGCACCGCCCATGCCCTCCGGATGGCTGCCTCAACACTCCGGCACAGTAAAAGTGCCCTAGGGACCAACTACCGACGTCTCCGCGCCCGCTTGGGTCCCGCCAAGGCCATTACCGCCATCGCTCATAAACTCGCACGAATTATCTATCGCATGCTCAAATACGGCCAGCAATACGCAGACAAAGGAGCGCAATACTATGAGTCCAAGTACCAGGAACAACAATTCCGATACCTTAAGAAAAAGGCCAAACAGCTCAACATGCAACTGGTTCCATCTACAGCACTAACATGATTAGTTTCTTGAGAGCTCTAAATATGCGATCGTACCAGGTAGCGGCTGCGTTCGAAGAGACATCCACGGTTTTTTCGCGTAGCGAAACCGCGGCCGTGGTCGCGTACACAGGTCCCGAAACTGACCGTCAGGCCAGCGGGGTTTCAAAAGCTGATGGCTGAAAGCTGAAAGCTGAGAGCGACCGGGAGGCCCGAAGGCCTCCCGGTACGCGAGCTAAAAGAAAATCTTCACACCAAATTGCATCTCGCGCGGACTGTAGGTTTCGTCGATCAAGCCGAAGTCCGTGCCGTTGATGTCGTGTCGATTCAAAACACCCAGATCGTCTAAAACGCCTCCGGCAAAGGGTGTCGACCGGATGAAGAAGTTGGTTCGGTTGAACATGTTGAAGAAGTCGAAACGGAACTCGAGGAAGGAGTCTTCCTTGAATGGGAGTCCGAATTGCTTCCGCACCCCCATGTTGAAGTTGCCGTACCAGGGTCCGCTGACCGGAGAGAGGCCAAGCGTTCCGGCCTCGAGGAGTCCCGGGTTCTCGAAGACGTCCGGATTCCCGCGTCCGTCCGGCCCGCGTAGAGACGAATCAAAGAGATTGACGCTTCCATCCGGTTGGCGAAAGGCCCCGGTGCGCGACTGAAGCTCCCCAATGTTCAGTCCGTTCAGATTCACGGTGTTGGTGGTGGCGCGTGAGCCGTCGCGGTTGATCGTTCCGCGCTGGGAAACGATGTTGACCGTCTCCCCTGAGCGGACCCTGACGATTCCAGTCGTCTGCCAGCCGCCCAGGATGGCATCGACGATGCCTCCCTGGTTCAGGTACCGACGCCCCTGCCCGACGGGCAGATCCCAGACAAAGTTCGCGTTGAGTGTGTGGGTGATGTCGTACTCGGGACGCATGACCTCGAGGTTTTGCTGCGCGTTGTCGAAGTAGCCGCGGAAGCCGGACTGGGTGCCCGCGAAGTTGGTCAGAACTTTGCCAAAGGTATAGTTGAACTGTCCGGCGATACCTTCATGAAAGCGCCGCCGCACCTCAAACTGAAGACCGTTGTACTTGGAAAAGGCGTTGTTGCCGACGAAATCGGCGACAAAGATATTGGGATTGTTCAAAAACGGGCTGATTCCAAGCGTGGCGCCGAAGCGTTCGCCGCCTTCGCCCGCGAAAAAGAAGGCCCGGTTGGGAACCATGAACGCTCCCACATAGGTTCCGATCTCTCCATTGGCAATCCAGTTCTGGACAAAGCCCGCTTGCAGAAAGCCTGCCAATCCGAGCTGGGGGAACACCGTCAGAGGCTCTCCGATGAAAGGAGTCAATCCCATTTTTAGTTGAAATTGGAGAGCGGCTCCCGTGGTATTTACGCAATTCGTTCCTCCACGGCTTTTGAAAAGCGGGCTTTTAAGGAACGACGTAACCTCGGCAGATGCCGATAGCCACGGACCTTCCTGAGTCTCGGCTCGATCTCAAGCAATGCCGTAGCTACCCAGCGATGTAATTGGTTGCTGTTTTTCCAGTAATCCACTTTATCGGTTCTTTGTCCAAGCTGCGCATTGATGGACTCGAGACAATTCGTGGTAGAGAAACTTTCCCGGAGTTCCTCTGCCAGGCCCAACCGGTGAAGGGTGAGAGTCTCTTCGAAACCCTCATCCAAGCTGGCTGCCGCTGACTGGTTCAGCAGCGATAGTTCTTTTCGGACCCTTAGAAGCGCTTTTTCTGCCTCTCTCAGGGTTGGCTTTTGATAGGCATCCTGCAATCGTTTGCGAAAGGTTCCCTGTTTGCTCTTGGGTAAGTAGCACAATACATTTTCACGCTTGTGCCATCGGCAGCGCTGCACGACCGCCCGGTTGCCGAATACCGCCTGGACGGCTTTTCGCAATCCTTTGGACCCATCGATAACGCACATCAGGCCCTCATCATGGCAAAGCCCTCTTTGTAACAGCCCTCGGAGAAAGTCCGTACACACTCGTTCATTTTCGGTACTGGCCTGCAGGAACCCCAAGATGATCTTCTCACCCTCAATGGTTACTCCCAATCCAATCAGGATTTGCTCCGATGCAAAGCTTTTGCCGTCCAGAAAGAGAGCAACAAAATCGTATCCTGCAAGAGATCGTTCCTGCAGCTCCTTCAGTTTTCGAGCTGTCACTTGGATGGTACGGCGCGAGATGCTCGATGGCGACATGCCAAAGGCCTCGGGAACCGCCTCAGCGCACTCCCGATAATTGCGACACGATAATCCGTTGATTACCTTCTTCAAAAGGCCCTCGTCCATATTCCTGGGTTGCTGCAACCGCCGATATGTTCTCAACCGTACCTCACAACTCCGATCAGTATTTCGGACTCGAGGAACACGGACTGGAATCTTCTGATCTGTCAGGTACACTGAACCCCTTTGCGATCCCCATCGATGAAGGTTGGAATCGCCGCCGGCTCGGCTATAGCGCTCCCCAGCGAGGTGGTTGACTTCATCTTCAAGGCTGTCCTGGACGGCTCGCAATCCCAGCGGTATCAACGCTTGGATGAGCTCGATACGTGCATCAAGTTCGTTGAGCTGATCATTGGTTGCGAGAAATCGTGTCTCGCCTGACGATCGTTTTTGCTTCGACGTATTGCCGTTTGGTAGAATCTTCTTCATAGTGGCTCCTTGAGAATTGGTTGACTTCGTTTTCGGACAAAAACAAAAATCTACCACTCTTGGAGCCGCTTTCCTTTCATTGAATTTCAACTAACAATAGCACTCACTCGATGAAAGGATTCCCGTTTTCTATGAGGTTGTTCTGCGCCCGTCGAAAGTCATCGACGAAGTTCTGGGGGAACTTGACCTGATTGAGGTCGATCGCCCGCGTTAGCTGAGAGCCTCGGTTTCCCACGTACCGCACTTCGAAGGCAGTGTCACGGAAGGGCTCGAACTGAAGGCCCACGTTCCATTGCTGAACGTACGGGGTTTTGAGGTTCTCATCGATGGTGTACAGGGCCGCGGTCGGGTCGGAGTCGATTTGATCCCGTGCCGTTCTCGGGACCTTGAACTCGGGCGTTGGGATCGGAGTCAAGCCGCCCCCGCTCACCGTCCCGGCCAGAGCGGTACGCAACTCCGTTTGCGTCAAGCCGTCATTCCCCCGCAAGGCGTTGAGCACGACGGTCATGTTGTTGTCGACAACGTAGTTTATCGAATAGCCGCCGCGGAAAACGAGGTTGGGCCGGATGCGGTAGGCGAGTCCGAAGCCAGGAGAGAAATTGTTGCGATCGCTGTTGAAAAAGTTCCTTCCGGTGCCTTCGCCCGCAAAGTCGATCACTGCATTCGGGTCCAGGACGCCGGCCACTCCGCCCTTCGGAAGCAGCGCGAGGCCATTCTCCTCGGTGGGTACGGAATGATATTCCCAGCGCAGCTGAAAATTGAGGGTGAGGTTGGGTGTCACACGCCAGATGTCTCCGGCATAGAGGTTGAAGAACTTCTGCTTCAGGATGCGGTTCTGGGTGGCGCCATCGACGAATCCAGAGGTTCGGCTGGTGACGTTGAACGTCTGCTCCCCCTCGTCGACGAATCCACCGAGCACGGCCAGCAGATCCCCTGCGTTGGCAAAGTCATTCCCTGAAATCCCTCCGGGGAACATGCCAGGTCCCAGCGGGCTCGGGTTCCCCACCCCGAAGCCAATCGTGTAGTCGGGAATAATCCCGGCATCGTTGAACTGATCCACGGTCACATTGCGGAAACCGCCGCCAAGCATGAAGGTATGGTTTCCTTTCACCCAGGTTGCGTTGTCATGGATCTCCCAGATCGGAGAGTTCCGCCCTTGACCCAGGAAGTCCTGAACTGGGTTGTCCACTATGTCCGGCCAGGTCAGGATATAGCCGTCCGGAAAGGTCTCGGCATTGAAGAACTCGACCGGCGCCCACTGAAAGCCGAACCGCAGTTCGTTATTGAGGGTTGGAAGGAAACTGGACTGCCAGGTATAGGCCCCGAGCCGGCGGGTCGATTTCTGGCCGGCTCCCGGCGTGTTGAGAAAAACCGGACCTATCGAGTCACTCCCTTGGACCGGCTGAGCGAACTTGAATTGGTGAAAAGTGCCGCTGAGGCGATGCTGCTGGTTGAGCTCGTAGTCCATTCTGAGAACGAACCACTTCCCATCGTTGGCGTCGGTGTTGTTGAAACGGTGGCCTTGAATGTTGACTCCATCGCCGACACCCGTACTGGTATCGTTTGGCAGAGGAGTCTGATCGATGAAGGCCTGCATCCTGGGATCCGCAGCTACGCCGCCCAGCGTGAGCAGATTCACGGTCCGCGACTGACCGTCAGCCGCAAGATAAGTAAAATTTCCCGCGCGGGTGGCGGGCGTCATGACCTGGCGACCACGCTGGCCGTTCCCGGCGTCTGCTCTTCCTCGTAATCCAGGAAGAAAAAGAGCTTGTTTTTCAGGACCGGTCCTCCGAAGTTGAATCCGTATTGATGGTTGAGGCCGCGCTCCTTCCCGACCCCGGCGGCGTTGTTGAAGAACGTGTTCGCGTTGAGTGCGTCGTTTTGGTGGTAATAGAAAAACTGCCCGTGCCAATCGTTGCTGCCCGAGCGTGTGATCATGTGCGTCTGTGACGCGCCCAGCACGGCATCGGCGCCGGAGTTCGAGGTCGTGATGTTGAACTCCTGGATGAAACTTTCCTTGACCGGAATCGTGCCGAAAAAGGCATCGGTGCGGATGAAGTTGTCCTGGTTGTTGATTCCATCCAGCGTAAAGTTGTTGTGGGTACCGCGGGTTCCGTTCACCGAGGCGGTGCGGGCGATCTGACTCGACCCGGTGACGCCCGCTTGCATGAGTGCGAGCTCCGTCGGACTGCGCCCGTTGAGTGGCAAGGCCTGAATCTGTTGTCGGTTGACGACGGTGCCGATCTCGGAGGTCATCGTGTTGATGATGGCCTGGGTTTCCCTGGCACTGACGACCACGGTCTCGGAAACATCCCCGAGCTCGAGGACCAGATCGACCGTAACCGGCGCCCGTACCTCGACGATGATGCCTTCGACCAGAGCCTTCCGAAATCCCGACAGCTCTGCGCTGATCTGGTAGACCCCCTGCATGACTCTCGGAAAAACATAAAGTCCCACGTCGTTGGTAACGGTGTCCTGTGCTGCGTTTGTCTGTTCATTGGTCAGGGTCACTGCGGCGCCCGGGACCCGGCCGCCGGTTTCATCGGTGACGGAACCCTGAAATCTGGCCGACAAATCCTGCCCATAGATGTTGGAGCTTGTCGCGATCGCCATCGTGCAGAAAGCCACCAGGGCAAAGAGAGCAATCCGGGCCGGGGCCGACGCCGACGTTCGCACAGATTGAACCTTGAGAGTGTGTTTACCCATATACCCCTCCTTCGGAGAGAACAACCTACGTACCATTGTAGCCGGCGCGATGAAGTTTGATCTGACCTTCTCCCGCGCCAAGCCGACCGCTGTTTCCCGCATGTCTTTACTGTCTGGTTCTTTTTTGTCTTTTTTTTATTTTTGGCTGGTATCTTTTGCTGAGCTTGCCGGGCTTGGCTAACAATTGTAGCGGAAGCCGACCCTGACAATCAATCATTTCTACTCCCCGAGAGTGCCCCTGGCGGTCCTCCTGACCGGTGAGCCATTGTCATACTAGCAATTCGATGTCCTAGCGGAGATCTTATCGGACCACCCATTCAAACTGTTGTTGGTGAATGATTTATGAGGATAATCGGTCGTGAGCAAGGTTGGGCTAGAGGAAGCTCGATCCAACAATTTGATTTATCATCCAAATTATCGGATGTTTCCTTGACGGTGGACCAAATCTCGGCTACCTTCAACTGCCTCCGAATTCAAAACTCTAGCGTACTCATGAATGGAGCGGAACCATGGACCTAGGATTGAGTGACAAAAGTGCGGTGGTGCTCGCCTCCAGTACAGGTTTGGGGTTTGCCGTAGCCGAGGCCTTGGCCCAAGAGGGCGCCCGTGTGGCGATTTCCGGACGTGATGGCAACAGGCTCCAGGATGCCATCGATCGTCTGGAGACGGCTCATCCGGGCCGGGTTTTCGGCGAATCATGCGATGTGACCGATGGAGCGGCCCTGGTCCGTCATCTGGAGTCGTCGCGCGAGCGCATGGGCTCACTGGACATACTGGTTGCCAACGCCGGAGGACCGCCCCCGGGGACCGCCAGCCAGGTTACCGACGAAACCCTCGATCAAGCGTACGAGCTGACCATGAAGGCTTCGATCCGGGCGATCGCGACCGTGCTTCCCTGGATGCGGGAGAAAAAGTGGGGCCGGATTATCGCGTTGACGTCCATGTCGGTGCGCGAGCCGATTCCCACGCTTGCCCTATCGAACATCATGCGCGCCGGCCTTACCGGCTATCTCAAGACGCTGGCGTCTGAGGTGGCGGCCGATGGGGTCCTCGTCAATAGCGTCTGCACAGGCCTGTTTCTGACGGATCGTCTGGCGTCCCTCGGCCGTGCCCGGGCGGAACAAGCGGGTCGGACCATGGAACAAGAGATGCGCGCGATGCAAGACCTGATTCCTGTCGGGAGGATCGGTGACCCCAAGGAGTTCGGGGCCCTGGTCGCGTTTCTCGCCTCCGAGCAGGCGTCTTTTCTGACCGGCGTGGCCATTCCGATCCACGGCGGCATGGCCAGATCGTTGTTGTAGGGGCGTTCCCCACGTTTCCCGGTTTTTTTTCGCGAAAATCCATTTCAAGAAAACTGGGAAACGTGGGGGACGTCCCTATTTTTACAAACCCTCGAAAAACGGCTGCCATTTGGATTGGGGCTCGGCAGGAGTCCAGAGGCTCACCAGGATAAGCGCTCCAACCGAAGCCACAATGGCTGGATAGAAGGTCGGGATTCCGAAAGGGGGCGCTCCGGCACTTTGGGTGCTCATTTCCCAGGCCACCGTCACACCGGTCCCCAGTACGATCGAGGCGATACCGCCCGCGGTCGTGACCCGTCGCCACAGGAATGCGGCCAGAACCACCGGGGTGATTCCGGCTCCGTAGACCGTGTAGGCATAGCGCGACATCTCCAATACCGACTCGAAGCTCTGGATCATGAGGTAGGCAACCGCGCCAAAGAGAACCGTAAAGAAACGGGATGAGACAACCAACTCACGCTGTGTCATCTCGGGACGAAGAAAGCGCTGGACGACGTTCTTGGTGAAGTTCGTGGCCGGAAGGAGTAAATAAGAGGTTGCGGTGGAGACGATGATAGCGGTGGAAACCACCAGGAATACGCATCCCATGACGAGTGGGAAGGCGTATCGAGCGCCATGCAGGATCGTGTATTCGGGATGTTCTTCCGGGATTGGCGGGGCGCCGAATCTGGAGTAGTCCAGCAGTCCGGCCTCGACGGCAAGCCACACGACCAGTACCTCGACCACGACAGTCGTTAGAATCCAGCCCCACACCGCCCGCCTCGCCTCGTGTTGATTCTTGGCGGAAAAGAGCTTTCCGTATATCTGAGGGTCTCCAAGCAGCAGAAAACAGGTGGGAAGAAAATAGGCGAAGGTCTCCGTCCACGATAGGCCCCCGGTCCAGGAGAGCTGGCTCGAGACCGGCACGGTAAAGGCGTCTTGGCTCATCCCAACGGAATAGAGGACCGGTACCCCGACGATGACGCCGAGCAGTACCACGGTGCCGTTGAGCAAATCCATCGAGGCGATCGACATCAATCCAGCGAGTGCCGTGAAAGCGATGATGAAGATGGCCACAATCAGTCGAGCCGTATCCTGATCGATTCCGGCGACGAGGTTGAGTACGACGCCCATGCCTCGAATCTGATAAGCGACGATCGCCGTGAAAGCGATAATGATCGTGAGGCTCCCCAGCAACTTGGCCCAGCGGTTGTATCGGAGCTCCAGGATGTCCGGGAGCGTAAACTGCTCCAGGCGTCGCACCCGCGGTGCCAACAGGCCGACTACCGCGATCCCGAGCCAGGCGCCGGCCGGCTGCCAGATGGCAGCGAACCCGTGATTTTTCGCGTACTCCGCCCCCGCGATCAGAGTCCCCGCCCCGATCCAGGACGCCAGCATCGTTCCGATCAGAAAGGGAGCCGTCAATCCGCGGCCGGCGAGGACAAAGTCCGTCTCGGTCTTCACCGCCCTGCTCTTGTAGATGGCGATCGCGGCCAAAACGACCAGGTAACCGAGAACGGACCAGAAATAAGGGGAAGTAGACATGAGCCTCTCTGGTGAATCGACCCAAAGCTGGTTTGCCCGCATCGTAGCACAAACCTGTCGCAATCCGCTTTCCGCTCGTTTCCTTCGAGCGGGCGATTGCGTTACCGGGGGCCATGTAACTTTGGTGATGTAGGTTTGGTGATGTAGATTCGCGTTGATGGAATCTGCCGGCACGGAATGATAATCTATCGGTATTGGTCGTCATCGATGATTCTGCCCTCCTGAGGCGAGTGTTGTGGTTCGCTCCCCGCTATCGCATGCCAATGGGCTCTTTTGAAAGGACGGACATGAAAATCACAATACTCGCGGTAGCCGTCACATTGCTGTTTGTTGCGAGTAACCGATCGACCGCGATGGACGATCCGGAGTATGCCTTCGTCGGAGTAGATGTCGTTCCCATGACGGCGACCAATCGTGTTCTCGCCGACCAAGTGGTCATCGTGCGTGGGGATCGTATTGCGGCCGTTGGAGCCACTTCGGAGATCGGGTTGCCCTCGGGTGTGCGGCGGATCGATGGCCGGGGAAAGTTTCTTGTTCCTGGTCTTGCCGAGATGCACGGTCACTTTCCTCCTCCGAGCGCCCCGGAGGAATTTGTCGAGGCGGTCCTGTTTCTCTACCTGGCTAACGGTGTCACCACGGTGAGAGGGATGCTGGGCGCGCCCGGACAGCTCGACTTGAGAGACAAGGCGAATCGAGGAAAAATCGTTGCGCCGACACTTTACCTGGCCGGCCCGAGCTTCAACGGCCGATCGATCCAATCGCCCCAACAGGCGCAAGAGAGGGTCCGGCAGCAAAACGCCGAAGGATGGGATCTACTCAAGGTCCATCCGGGTTTGACGATGGCGGAATACGACGCCATGGCCCAGACGGCCAAGGAAGTCGGGATTCGTTTTGCGGGACACGTTCCCCAGGAGGTCGGTCTGTTGCACGCCCTGGAAATGGGGCAGGAGACGGTCGATCATCTGGATGGGTATATCAAGTACCTCCAAGGCGATCGGGGAGCCGTCGAGCGGACGAGACTCATGGAAGTTGCGCGCCGGACCAAGGTTTCCGGGGCCTGGGTCGTTCCAACCATGGCGTTGTGGGAGACACTGCTGGGCGCCGCGAGGCTGGAGGACCTTCAAGCCTACCCGGAGCTCCGATACATGCCGTGCGATCAGGTCGACCGCTGGACGAGCGCGTTCGAACGCCGGATCGGCAGCCCGCAATTCAATCCAGATGCGGTCGGCCACATGGTGGACAATCGCAAGCGCCTGCTGCGGGCGTTGAACGAGGCGGGGGTCCGGATCCTGCTCGGTACCGACGCGCCGCAGCAATTTAGCGTCCCCGGATTCTCAATTCACCGGGAAGTGCACCTCATGGCCGACTGTGGCATGAGTCCGTATGCGATCCTTGTTTCGGGTACGAGGAACGTGGGGGAGTACTTCAAAGAAAAAGACAGTTTCGGAACGATCGAGGTCGGCCGCCGGGCGGATTTGATACTGCTCGACGCTAACCCGCTGGAAGACATTTCCCATCTTTCGCGCCGGGCAGGAGTCATGGTCCGGGGAAGATGGCTGCCCGAATCCGAGATCCAGGAAAAGTTGAAGTCGATAGCGCGATAAAAGGCGTGTTCACCCCTTTCCCAAAAAAGCGCACGACGCAAAGCGCACTTTTCTTCTTGACACAAACCTCATTTTGACCCAACGTGGATGCACACTAGGTGCAGCAGTAACGCTTAATAGGGAACCCCGTTTGAATCGGGGACGGGCCCGCCGCTGTGATCGGGGACGAGGGCCGCAACGAGCCACTGATCGGTGATTGCCGGTTGGGAAGGCGCGGCTAGTAGGATGATCCGAGAGTCAGAAAACCTGCCTGGCGTGAGCGTGTCATTCCTACGCGGTGTGAGGGTGGCCCACAGGTTCGGATAAAAAGGGAAATCCCGGATCGGTGTTCGGTCCGGGAATTTTTTTGCTCGAACCCGGACCCCACTTGCAGTCGATCTACGGGGGCCGAGATGAGTCACAAACAATCGAAACGACGAATCAGTTTTCTGCTGGCGCTATTTGTTTTGAGTCTCCAGTTTTTGGGGCTGCGCCATGGACAAGCATTGGAGGAGCAACCGGAGAAGAAGTCCCAAACGGACCGGATTGTTCGAATATCCGATCTCGTAGTGGTCACGGCAACGCGATACGAGGAAAAAGTCGTTTCCGTTCCTGCCCACGTTACGGTTATTACACAGGATGAAATCGCACACTCCACGGCGCAAGATATCCCCGGGCTACTGAGAAACCAGGTCGGAATCCACGTATCGGACCTCACGGGGAACCGTCGCACCTATCGGGTCGACCTGCGCGGTTTCGGGGAGACCGCTCACGCCAACACGCTGGTCTTGGTCGATGGCCGGCGGGTCAATCAGCCCGACCTGAGCGGCACCGACTGGATGCAACTGCCGCTCTACCAGGTCGAGCGGATCGAAGTCGTTCGCGGCGGCCGGGGGAGTGTTCTCTACGGGGACAATGCCTCCGCGGGCGTGATCAACATCATTACCAAGCAAGGGGATCGACCGACCCACGGAGCGGAGCTGCGCGTCGGAAGCTACGGCGCGATCCGGGCGCACGGCTACACGAGAGGCTCGAGCCCCAAGCTCTCATATGCGGTTTCCGGAGGTTATTTCGATTCCGACGGCTATCGTGAAAACAGTTCTACCGACGGCGGAGATCTTGGGGCCCACCTCGGATTTGCTGCTTCCGATTCATTCTCGCTGGCGATCAGCGGGGGATTTCACAGTGACCGCACCGGACTTCCGGGAGCACTGCGCGAGAGCGAGTTCGCCGCGGGGGCCTCGAGAACTGACACCACCCATCCGGAGGATTTCGCCGACATTGAAGACTATTATCTCATGGTCCAGCCGCAAATCTCGTTTCAGGATCTGGGTCTGCTCCAACTCGACCTTTCCTTTCGAAGAAGGGAATCACTGTTCTTCAGTTCCTTTTTCGGTGGTTCGTTCCAGGGCGATACAGGGATCTCGACCATCATGGCGTCGCCGAAGTTCGTCGTGAAGAAGGCGCTTTACGGAGCTGACAACAATCTTGCCGTCGGCCTGGATTTCACCAACGCCGAGGAAGACATTCGGAACACTTCGTTTTTTGGTGCTCCGTCGACCTCGAACTTCACGCTGGAGAAGCGAAATTACGGTTTCTACTTTCACGATGAGATCTACCCCATCGAGAACCTGGCTCTTTCAGCGGGCTATCGATACGATAACGTCCGTTACCGTTTCCAGCCTAGCGTCCCGTCGGAAACGAGCTTCGATCGAAACCTCTTCACGGCCGGCGCCAACTACAATCTGCAAAAGGATTCTTACCTTTACTTCAGCTACGCGCGCAGTTTTCGGTACCCCGTGTTGGATGAGCTTTTCAACTTCTTCGCCAACACGGTCGACCCGACTCTCGCACCCCAGACCTCCGACGACTACGAACTGGGAATGCGCCACTTCTTTACCCCGAGCTTCTACGGAAACCTCAACTATTTCTATATGGGGATAGACGACGAGATATTCTTCAATCCCAGTGGGGGACCTTTTGGTTTCGGGGCCAACGAGAATCTGGACGGTCGATCCAGGAGAACCGGGGTAGAGGTTCAGCTGGGAAGTACCATCCGGAATGTGGTCGTCGGCGGCAGTTACACTTTCGCGAGCGCGAAGGTGCTTGAAGGTGCGCTGGCAGGAAACCGGGTCCCTAGCGTCCCCCGCCACCTGGCAACCGTGAGCTCGACGATTTATCTGTCCCCGAGTTTCACGTTCGGTGTCAACGGAAGCTACATTGGTCCTCGATTCTTCGAAAGCGACTATCCCAATCTTTTCGGTGAGCAGGAGGACTATTTCCTGCTCAACGCGAAGCTGACATACGACTGGGGCCGCCACTTCCAGGTCTTCATCGATGTCAACAATCTCTTGAATCAGGAGTACGCGGAGTATGGGGTGGCGACGACGTTTCCTACCGAGAAAGGACTGTACCCGTCGCCAAAGGCCAACGTACTGGTTGGATTGGCGGTCCGGTTCTGAGGTTCCGCGCCCGGACACCTTCGCTGCGTCTAGGGCAGGTTGGAATAGTGATCCTTTTCGTCGAGTTTGTTTTTTCGCTTTCAAGGTAACGGAGGTAGCCGGAGCGGGCGCCCTTCAGACTGGTGGCGGGCCAGGGCTCCAGCGAGCGAGCCAAAAACTGGTACGCCTCGATGGTTCGCTCTCGCATCGACACCCCGACATGATCGGCCCCGCGGACAAGATGATACTCATGCTTGATCTTGTGTTTCCACAGCAGCTGGTGCAAGAATTCCGTCCCTTCATATAGCCAGAACTGGTCCTCGTCGCCCGCCTCGAGATAAATCTGGATCCCGGATTGCCGGATCTGGTCCGCGGAGGCAGCCACGATGCTGGCCGGGTTGTTCGCGGCCCAATAGTCTGGGTCCACGGGCGTTCCAAACGCTTTCTCGAAGAGGCCGTCCGAGCGCCAGAAGCGATGTTTTTTGCGCATCTCCTCCCATCGTAGAACGGGTTCAATGCCCGGCTCCATGCCGACAACCGCGGCGAACATTTCCGGATGCTTCAACGCCGTACGAAGGGAACCCATTCCACCCATGGAGATGCCGGCAATGAACGTCTTCTTCGGGTCCTGAGTTGCTTTGTACTGTTGCCGCAGGTGCGCCAGAAAGGAGCCGATCAAAAAATCCTCCCATCGTTCCGAACCGTCCCTGTAGTTCATGTAAAAGCCGCGCGGGGTCGCGCTCGGCGTGGCGATGATCATCGGGGGTAGCGTTCCTGCTTCCCAGAGCTCATCAAAGATCGGCTTCTGTCGGGCCAGGACTTCCCGATTCCCTCCTCCGCCGTGGAGGTTGAGCACCAGGGGCAGTGGCTCGGCTCCCGCATCGTAGGTTGCCGGAAGCAAAACGGCATATGGAACCGGACTCGGGACGAGATCGCTCGGAACCTCAGCTTCGACCAGACGGCTCTGTTTTGTTGCTGGGGTCGTCTGGTTTGTTTGCAGGTTGCCTCGTTCCTCTCCGTGGGAGGAAAACGCAAGCGACACGGCGGCCGTGAGAAGCGACGCCAGCCATACCTTCAGCCACAGGGGGTGGTATCGCGGAACGGTCTTCATGGGTTGTTTCCTCTATTGTAGAGCGAGGCTACATCTCTACGATGCTGGCTTTTACGGAATAGATCGGAGGCAACCAGTTGAAGAGTACCTGCCAGTGGTCTCCTTCGTCACGGCTTCCGAGAAGCTGTCCTCCTTGAGTTCCTACATACACCCCCGCCGGATCCATGGCGTCGGTATCCATCGCGGCCCGTAGGATGTTCTGATAGGCGTGGCTTTGAGGCAGACCACGCGTCAAGGCTTCCCAGGTGTTTCCCCGATCTCGGCTCCGAAAGATGCGAAAGGCCCCGCCTGGCGTGATGCGGAATTCATCCGACTCCTGCGGACAAACGTAGATAATGTCTCCATCGTGGGGGTGCACAGCGATCGGAAACCCGAATCGAGAGGGAAGCCCCTCGGAGATGTCGATCCAATCGTCTCCGCCGTTTTCGGACCGGTAGACCCCGCAGTGGTTTTGCTGGTACAGGATCTCCGGATTGGAAGAGTGGATCTCCATGTGGTGGACGCAGACCCCGACCTCCGGGAAGTTGTCGGGAAGGAAATCGGCTCGCACTCCTTTGTTCTTCGGTGTCCAGTTCTTGCCGCCGTCGTCGGTTCGAAACACACCGGCGGCGGAAATGCCGACGAACATGCGCTCGGGTCTGGTTCGGTCGAACGCGATGGAGTGGACCATCAAACCGCCGGCGCCGGGGGTCCATTGGTCTCTGCTGGGATGTTCCGTCAGACTGCGTACTTCCTGCCAGTGGACGCCCTTGTCGTCGCTTCGAAAGAGCGCGCCAGGATCTACGCCCGCGTATACGATGCCGTTTCTCGGGTCTCCTTCGACGATCCAAACGCGTTCGACGGAGAGCTCCCGATCGGCCTCAAACCCGACGCCCGGAGTCGTCTCGATCCAAGTTGCACCCCAATCTTGCGAGAATCGGACATCCGGTCCCCACCACGCGCTCTTGACGGTGGCATAGAGAGTAGGAGGGTCGCCCGCCACGTAATTGAAATGGTTGATTTCCACACCCTTGAAGAAGGGCCCGCGAAGTTCCCACGTCGAACGATCTGAGTTGGAAAGCCCAAGAAAAGCTCCCTTCCGGGTCCCAATCATCAGCATTACTTTCTGCATGGCCTTGTCCTTGACGCGAGATTCCGTGAACAGGTTCTTGAAGGTTAGTATGCCCCCCCACCCGATGTCGAATAAAAACAGCTGACCGTCGAGCGCTTGGCGTCGAGCGCTTGGCGTCTAGCGTCTAGCGTCGGGTGCTGGGCGTCTCGTGCTTTTGCAGACTCACTGGAAAAGGAGCGGTAAGCGCTAGACGCTCGACGCCAGACACTCAGCGCTAGATGCGCGCAGCCCGACGGAATTCGTGCGGTTATCCAAGGTATGCTGCTACAATGCGGTTTTTTCGCGAACTCCGACAGCCGAACCGCCCTGTACGATGAAATCGACGGATGAACTCCAGCAGATTCTTGCCCGCATCGATGGACGCGGCTACAAAGCATACCGCGATCTCAAGGGCGTCTACCGGTACGAGACATTCGAGTTGTCGGTAGATCATGTCCAGGGAGACCCGTTCGCGGCGCCGTCCCGTCTGAGCGCCCGAATATCCTACGCGGAGTCCGGGATTCCCACCGCCTACCACGGAAACAAGGTGCGCAAGGTGGCTCTCTCCGACTTTCTCACTCGATCGTTCGCCGATGCTGCCCGGGAGGTTGTTAGCGGACACCGTGGCACGGGCAAGAGCGGCCTGATAGATATTGATTGTGGGGCCCAAGAAATCTTGGAGCGAAACAGCGTCGTGGTTGGCGAATACGACACCGAATACGACACCGAACAATTCTTGGAGGTGCGGTTCACCGCAGGATTGCCCGCTGACGGCCGGAGGGTCTTGGCTCGAGTCGCGGGGGAGATGCTTCTGCAAGAGATTCCCTCAATCATCGAGCGGTCGCTGTTTTACCGGAACCTGGACGCGGAGCAAATGCGCCGCCACGTTCTCACGACAGAGGACCAGGATGCCTTGCGGGAGCAGCTCGGCCCGAATGGTCTGGTTGCCTTTGTCGCCGATGACTCCGTTCTGCCACGTCGAAGTGGAATCGACGACCGGCCGCTCGTGGCTACATCCGACAGTGGCGAACCATCGGTTGTGAAATTTGTTGCGCCGACCGGTTTTCGCGTGCAGTTGCAGCGGCCCAACAGTGGAAACATCAGCGGAATGGGCATTCCGGAAGGCGTCACGTTGATCGTGGGCGGAGGCTTTCACGGGAAATCAACCCTTTTGCGTGCGCTCGAGCGTGGAGTCTACAATCACGTTCCCGGGGACGGTCGGGAATGGGTGGTCACATCGCCAACCGCGGTCAAGATTCGGGCCGAGGATGGCCGGCACGTTTCCAATGTCGACATCTCCCCTTTTATCAACAATCTTCCCTTGGGCAAGGACACGCAATCATTTTCCACTCCGAATGCTTCGGGTTCCACCTCGCAAGCCGCAAATATCATGGAAGCTCTGGAAATGCAGTCGAGCTTGCTGCTGATCGACGAAGACACGTCGGCTACCAACTTCATCATTCGAGACTCTCGAATGCAGGAGCTCGTGGCAAAAACGAGAGAACCCATCACTCCCTTTATCGACCGCGCCCGGGAGTTGTTCGAACGGCATGGCACTTCGACTGTCATGGTGGTCGGGGGTTCCGGCGACTACTTCGATGTTGCGGATCAGGTTCTTCTGATGGATTCTTATGTCGTCGACGATGCCACGATCCGGGCGCGGGAAATCGCAGAGGCCAATCCCTCAAAGCGAAAGAACGAATCCGTACTGGCTTTCGGGCCCCCGAAGCCACGTTTTCCGAGCGAGGCGAGTTTTGACTCCAGCCGAGGCAGACGTGAGGTCAAGATCGATACTCGCGGGTTGAGGAGTTTGGTCTTCGGATCGACCGCCGTCGACCTTTCATGCGTGGAGCAGCTGGTCGCGGTCTCTCAGACACGTGCGATCGGGAATGCAATCCATCGCTACGCCCAGCACTTTGCCTCGCAAGGTTCACTCGAGCAAGGGCTCCGCCGCTTGGAGGAAGAGCTGGATGAGGGAGGCCTCGATCTCCTCTCCTCATTCAAGGTAGGAAACCTAGCCCGTCCGAGGGCGTATGAGATAGCGGCCGCGATCAATCGTATGCGCACGCTCGTTGCGTGCCCCCGACCCTGAACCTGGACGAGATTTGTATACGGGTATCCCAATGTCGTCGAAAACAACACTATTCCTGCTGGCCGTTGGTCTGGCTGCCTGTTCAGCGACGCCGGAGACGGCGCCGTCAGAGCAGATGCTCGAGAATGTGAAGGATATGGATGCGCGTGCAATCCACGAGAGGATTCTGACCATCGACACACACGACGACATCCCGTTCGATTTCGCCACGCGAGAGGTCGACCCGGGAGTCCGCAGCGACAAACGCCAAGTGGATATCCCCAAGATGACCGAGGGGGGGCTCGATGTGGCCTTTTTCGTCGTCTACGTGGCCCAGGCGGAACGGACCGAGGAAAACTACCGGATGGCGGAATCCAGTGCGATGATCAAGTTCAACGCCATTCACCGGATGACGCAGGAGCTGTACCCGAACAAAATCGAGTTGGCACGACAGTCCACCGATGTGAGCCGAATCCGGCGAAAAGGCAAGCTCGTGGCGTGCATTGGAATCGAGAACGGCTTTGTCATCGGTAAAGAGATCGAGGTTCTGAGGCGGTACCACGGACTGGGCGCCCGGTACATGACTCTGGCTCACGGCGGACACAACGATATCGCCGATTCCGCCACACCCCTGGACAGACTGGGTGATGGGCAGTCCTTGCATGACGGCTTGAGCGAGTTCGGAAGAACAGTCGTCAGGGAGATGAATCGGCTCGGCATGATGGTGGATGTGTCGCACATCTCGAAGAAGGCGATGATGGACGCGGTCGGGCTTTCACGAGCTCCCGTCATCGCTTCCCATTCGGCGGTCCGATCCCTGTGCGATCATCCGAGGAACCTCGATGACGAGCAGTTGCTGGCGCTCCGCGAAAACGGAGGTGTGATCCAGATCGTGTCGGTGGGGAGTTTCGTCAAGAGGAAGCCGAAGGAATACGCCGAGGCTCTTCGCAGACTGCGGGAGGAGTTGGGAATAACGACTCTCGGTCCTGCCGGCTTGGCCCCAGTCCCACCGGAGCAGCGGGATGAAGCGCAGCGGCGTCTCGCCGAGTTGCACCGGCAGTGGCCGGAGACGAGCGTCGCCGATTTTGTCGACCACATCGACTATGCCGTCAACCTGATCGGGATCGATCACGTGGGGATAAGTTCTGATTTCGATGGGGGTGGAGGGATTCGCGGATGGAACGATGCCAGCGAGACGGCCAACGTGACCTTCGAGCTACTCCGCCGCGAGTACGAAGAGGAAGAAATCGCAAAACTCTGGGGTGGCAATCTGCTCCGTGTCTGGGCCGAGGCCGAACGGGTGGCATCGAACCTCCAAACCGAAGGGGAAAATCGTGATTGACAAGCGCACGATGAACCAACGAGGACCCTTTGCGTAGACTGCGGATGACGATAGGAACGGTGCAAATCCGAGCGCAGCTATTCGAGACTGCGACGGCTGATGCCATCTGGACGGCTCTGCCGTTTTCCAGCTCGGCCTCGACCTGGGGAGATGAGGTGTACTTCTCGACACCGGTGCGAGTGGAGCTGGAAAAGGATGCGAGGGATGTCGTGGAGGCAGGGGAACTGGCGTTCTGGGTCGAGGGGGATGGTATCGCGATCGGATTCGGGCCGACGCCGATCTCGCGAGGCAACGAGATTCGATTGGCCTCGCCCACGAACATTTGGGGAAGGGCGCTCGATGAGGTGGACCAGCTGCGAGGAACGCAAGCCGGGGCCCCTATCCAAGTCGAAGCGATAGATTAAGAGCTGTCAGCTGTCAGCTGTCAGCGCTGACTGGCGCAATGCGCCAGTCGCTTGGGAGCGTAACTGCGCAGCGCACCGTGAAAAAACGTGGTTTTTGACGATTTGCTAAGTTACACGCATAGCAGCAGAGCCGCGAGCAGTTACTCAAGAGCTGAAACACCTCTACTCCCTCAGACGCAAAGCGGCCTGATGGGTTGCAGGCAGATCACAGCCCAACAGAGGGGAGCTTCAGGCTTTGGGTATCAGAAGGCCCCGTAGTACATACAAATCGACTGGTTTGAGCCAAAGGCGAATAGCGGTTGACGTATAGCGCTCAGCGGTAAGCGCCCGCAGCCCTTCAGGGCTGCGGATACACTCCTATCCGAATGTTCCTGAACGATAGATCCGTCTTGGGGTCGTGGCCCTGGAGGTGAATCGTGCCGGCACCCGGTATGTATCCCCTCTTTCCATTGTGGCTCTCGGAAACCGGGCGCGTGTCGGTGAAGTCGCTGGTCAAATAGCCGTCTATCCATATGGACGCATGGTTGCCGTGGCAGACGATCGTCTTGGTGAACCACTCGTGGTCGTTTGCGACGACCCTTCGGGCCGGTTGGTTTCCGTAGTTTCCTCCTGTGCCGTAATCGACAGGGGCAGTCCGGTCATTGTCCTTCCACTGATTTCGGATCTGGGACTCGTATCCCTTCCAGAATTTTCCCGGCGCTCCTCGAAAAAAGACGCCGCTGTTGAGGTGTTGGCCATTGGAAATGATATCGAGCTGAAGAACGAAGTCTTCGAACAGTTCCAGCGTTTCGATCTGACCGTTCCCGTCCTTGATGTTGAGGATCCCATCCTCTGCGGAGAACTTCGATCGGCGCTCCGGGAGTATCTTCCAGCCCGCAAGATCTCTTCCGTTGAACAGCGAGCGTAGGCTCAGAGGGCGGAGCTTTGCCGACTCTATTTCGATCCGGTGTCCGCGATGATGGTACTGAATTCCAACAAAACCTCGCAGGTTTCCGGCCTGCAGTCCTTCCACTTCATCCCCATCCAGGGTGACCGAGATCGAAGTGCCGAGCGCCTTCACTCGTACCTCCTGTGTCCTGGCCGACTCCTCGGCTGGGATCGGAATCACCGCCGTCCCATTCGCGCTCGGAGACCCTTCCAGCATTGCCCGTGCCATGACGCCCGATGATGTTCCGGCGTCGACCTTCAGTCGGACAACCAACTCGAAGTCTGCGAACTGGCTCGAGCTGGCAATCCAGCCGCCGCTGCCGCCGTCACAAACGATCTTGCCATCGGAGACTTTCCAATGAGCATCGCCGATCTGGTTCCACCCAAAGAGGGTCTCGCCGTCAAACAGGCTGATCCACCCCTGCGCGGCCTCGCGCGGCGTTACCTGGGCCGAGGCACGGAGTCCACTGGAAAGTGACAACAGGATGAAGACAATCAATGGTATTCTGAAAGTCATGCCAAGCTCCCACAATTCATGATGGCTCGAGAATTCTCCAGAGCTTTCCTCCAAGGCGGCTCATCGTATATCTAGTATACCTCTTAAGCAACTGCTCGCGGATCTGCTGCTATGTGTGTAACTTAGCGAATCGTCAAAAAACACGTTTTTTCACGGTGCGCTGCGTAGTTACGTTCCCAAGCGACTGGCGCGTTGCGCCAGTCAGCGCCGGAAGTTCGGCCCAATCTCTACGACGGATGACCGCCAGCTCATGCGCCGAGCGCCCCTAAGCGAAGATGGCAAAGGAGGTTTTGTATGGGATGCGCATTTCGGATAATCTCTTGGGCAGTTTCGGCGTTTTCTATGGGCGCCACCAGCCAACCTTCCTGAGGGAGACTGTCGCCAATGGCCCTGAACACAACCGACTGGGTGATCATCGCACTATACGGGGTGGTGGCCCTGTGGGTGGGCGTCTATTTCGCCCGCAGAGCCGGGAAGGGACGGCACGATTTCTTTCTCTCCGGAAGACAGCTGCCGTGGTGGCTCCTGGGGACGTCGATGGTGGCGACCACATTTTCGACCGACACCCCGAACCTGGTAACCGACATTGTTCGCACCGGAGGTGTGAGTAACAACTGGTTGTGGTGGGCCTTTATCATCACGGGCATGTGCACGGTTTTTTTTTACGCGCGGCTTTGGCGCCGGTCGGGCACTCTCACGGACATGGCGTTTTACGAACTTCGTTACTCCGGCAAACCCGCCGCCTTCCTGCGCGGCTTCCGGGCGCTATATCTCGGGGTGTTCTTCAACGTCGTGATCATGGCGTCGGTCACGCTGGCGGCCATCAAGATCGGCGGCGTTCTCCTGGGGTTGGACAAATACACTACCGTCTTGATCTGCGGAGCGATCACCGCCGTTTATTCGGCTACCTCCGGTCTTTGGGGGGTGGTCGTGACGGATCTGCTGTTGTTCGTGGTGGCCATGGTTGGATCTTTCTCGGCGGCGTACTACGCGCTGGAGCGAGCCCAGGTCGATGGTCTCGGTGGTTTGTTTGCACACCCGGCCGTGGCGGACAAGCTGAGCTTTCTCCCTGATCTGACCAACTGGGAAGGAGTCCTCACGGTCCTCGTCGTTCCGCTCGCCGTCCAATGGTGGAGTACGTGGTACCCGGGAGCCGAACCGGGCGGAGGCGGATACGTGGCGCAGCGAATGCTGGCGGCTCGAAACGAAAAGGAAGCCTTGCGCGCCACCCTCTGGTTCAACGTTGCGCACTACGCCCTGCGCCCGTGGCCATGGATCATTGTGGCCCTGTGCTCGATCATCGTGTATCCGACGGTGGGCGCGATCCAGGAACAGTTCCCTCATCTGGACCCCTCGATCGTGAAAAACGATCTCGCCTACCCGGCGATGCTCGTTGCCCTCCCACACGGGTTGCTCGGATTGGTGGTGGCGTCGCTGGCTGCCGCCTACATGTCGACCATCAGCACCCACCTCAATTGGGGATCGTCGTATGTGGTCGACGACTTTTATCGCCGTTTTTTTGTGCCTCAGGCGAGCGAGCGCCACTATGTGCTGGTGGCTCGGCTTTCGACAGTTCTACTGGTGGTTCTTTCCTCGATCCTATCGTTTTGGCTCGAGAATGCGCTCGATACTTTCCAGATCATGCTGCAGATAGGCGCCGGCACTGGACTGATCTTCTTGCTGCGCTGGTTCTGGTGGCGCATCAATGCATGGAGTGAGATTTCCGCGATGTCCATCTCCTTCGCGGTTGCAGTCTACTTCCGGCTCTTCCATGACCGTCTCGGGCTGCATCCTATTTCTCCGACCCTGGCGCTGGTTCTCGGCGTGGCCATGACGACGTTCGGTTGGCTCCTGGTAACGATGCTGACGCCACCGACGGAGAAGTCGGTGTTGGAGAATTTCTACAAGAAGATCCGGCCGCTCGGTCCCGGCTGGAGCAAGGCGGTCGGGGCTAGTATGCCGAAGCCGGAGGGGAGTCTCACCGCCGCGTTTCTTTGCTGGTTCCTTGGCTGTCTGGCAGTGTACGCAGCGATTTTTGCTACGGGTTATTTGCTGTATGGTCGCAACGGACCCGCAATGATCTGTTTCGCTCTTTTGGCCATCGCCACGATGGGATTGTTCCGCTATCTCCCGAGGGTGGAGGTGTAGCGTAGCTCTTTCCGTCTAGCGCTGAGCGGCGAGCGCAGAACGCAAGACGCCCGACGGATCCCCATGAATCCCCATCAAAACTCCTCGACCTGTGCTCCGTCTGACGGTACGGCTGGCATGACGGAATCAGCGTTGGCAGCTGTACCTCGCTTGGCGTAGTACTCCCGACGAATCCCGTGAATCAGACTGTCGGCTTCGCCCGTCGCACACAGCGCAATGACGCAACCTCCGAAACCGGCCCCGGTCAGCCGGGCTCCGCGGGCCTTGTGAGCCGTCGCGATTTCCACGAGAGCGTCCAGCTCTTTGCAGCTGACCTCGTAGTCATCTCGGAGGCTTTGATGCGAGGCCGTCATGAGACTTCCAAACACCTCGGGCTGGTCCTGCGTCAGGGCCAGCGCCGCACGTCCGACGCGCCCCGCTTCCGTGACCACATGGCGGAAGCGCGGCCCGATCGGGTCGTCCAATTCCCGGCTGGTCGCGAGAAGGTCCTCGAGCGATACCTGGTCCATCAGCTCCGAATAACCGAGATCGGGATCGAGGTTGAGCTTTCCTTTGACCTGATCCAGAGCGCGCCGGCATTGCTCCGTCCGCAAGTTGTATGCGGTCTGCGCCGGGCCCGACTTCTGGGCCGTGACCTGGCTGTTGAAAAGAACAAAACGCCAGCCAGCGGGGATAGCAACGGCGTGCAGCTCCAGAGGGTCGAAATGAATCTTCAACGCCCGGTCTTTTTGTCCACCCAGGCAGATGGCCTGATCCATTCCTCCCCCTTGTGTGCCAACGTAGCACTCTCCCTTTGCCAGGAGGCTCATCAGAGAGCGGGTGTCGACCGTTAGGTCGTTAGCGTGGAGCAGAGCCAGTGCGCATGCTACCACCAGCGCCGACGAGGAGCTCAGGCCTGCGGCGACCGGGATATCGCTCGAGACAGTTCCTTGAATGCCTTTGAAGTCTCCGAATTCCGCAACCAGTGTTTGAGCCGCCGCCTTCAGGTAGTTTCCCCAATCTCTCCCTGGACCCAACGGGATGGATGCACTCAACGAGAATCTGCGCGGAGGGTAGCGGCGATCGGTGTTGGTGAAGTGGACGACCCTGTCGTCTCTGCGCTCGAACAGGATCGTCACCTGTCTCTGGATGGCCATCGGAAGAACGGGGAGACCGTTGTAATCAATGTGCTCCCCGATTAGATTGATCCTGCCCGGAGCGCGCACGAGTCTGCCGCGTCGTGGCTTCCCGAAGTCTCTTTCGTAAGCCCCGCGAAGCATCGTCAGACCCGCAGCATTGTCAGCCATGAGTCACTTCCGCATGATGTGTGGGCCGTTACCCGAAAACAGTTGCGGCAAATACTACTCCAATTCTTCCAATAGCTTTCCGTCTTGCGCTACCCGCTTACCGCTTTCTGCGCTCGTCTTCTGGGAGAGGGCCGGACGACGGATAGCGGATGACGGAAAGCTCTTCAACCCGCCAGATCTTCGGCCAGGGCGCTGATTGAGGTCGGAGAGAGAATCGTCTGAAACGAATAGTGAGCATGATCTACCGATAACCGAACGTTTCCCCCGCGGCCCTCCTCGTCCCAGGATCGACGGTGCGATTCTGTCAGGTGGAATCGTATGTACTGAACGGCGCTGACACGCTGATCGTTCATCTGTCGGGTATCGAACTCAGCCGGCACCGGAGACAGGTCCCCTACGAGCAGCTTCACGTGGTTCTCGATGCCAATGAGTTGCCTCAGCTGGTGGTCGCGGACTTTGGGATCGTCGTATTCCAGGAGCAGAGTTGCCGATAGACTTCCGGCGGGAGGAATCAGCTCGTTGTACGTCCGCAACTCGTGAGCGATGGCGCCATCAAGTACGATTCTCTCCGTGCGCATCATCTCTTGGATTTGATAGCGCACTGTCAGACGGTTCTCGAACAGGAAGCTGAAGTCCGGACCGACGCCGATTCTGCGAGGCTCCTTCGCCTCCAGTACCATGCGCCGAAAATCGGGACGGATTTTCTCGTAGGCGGCGATATCGACGATTTCCGATACTCTCACAGGTTCCAAGGCACGGCCCTCACTGGAATCCATCTTTGCAATAAGCTCGGTCCAGGATCTCGAGCGGGTGCAACGGTCTCTTTCCACTTGCCTGCTCGAACTGCACCGCGGCGAGTGGACAATCTGTGCTCGTGATCTCGTTTCCTGCCATCCCGTCGAATGCTTTTTTGCCGGACTGGAGCGAGAGCGCAAAATACTCTGATTTCATGGCCCAGGTCCCGTCATGCCCACAGCATTCGGTTACCATTTCGACTTCGGTACCGCCAACCCCGCGCATCATGTCGCGCGAGCGATAGCCAATGTTCTGGGCTCGTAGATGACAAGGCACGTGGTAGCGGATCTTGCCGGGGAACGATTGGAATTCAGTATTGAGGCGACCTTCGCGTCTCAGCCCGTTGAGGTACTCGTTGGGATCTCGCACCGCCTCGGAAAGCTCTTTTGCCTCGGCACCGGCAATCAAGTTCGGGTATTCCTTGCGCATCATCATGGAACAGGTTGGGTTGTTGACAAGGATCGAGTAGCCGTCCCGCACATGGGGCAAAAGCAGATCGATGTTGGCCTTGGCCTGCGCTTGAGCCCGCTGGATGTCGCCCCCATCCAGGGCTGGCATTCCGCAGCAGTGCCGGTAGTCCGCCCGGAGGTTGAGCTCGTTCCGGGTCAAGACCCGAACCGCCGCCTTGCCAATTTCCGGTTCGTTATAATTCACGTAGCAGGTCGGAAAGTAAAAGACCTTCCCCTGGCTTCCGTCTGACTTGCAGCTCTGCGGATTGCGCCGGAGCCAGGCCATGAATGTCTCGGAACGAATCTTGGGGAGGATCTTGTGCCGATGAATGCCAAGCGATTTGTCCATCAGCCAGCGGATCGGCGCAAGCCGGTGCAGCCAGTTGATCAGTGGCGCCAAGCCGGGGACGCGACCCGCGATTGCAATGCCGTCGGGATTCCCCAGCAGCCGCTCCCGGAGCGAAAGCCCTTCCTTTTTAACCCTGACGGCTTTCGCGCGCGCCATGAGCCGCGGGAAATCGAGTTTGAATTCGTGGCCGTCGTCAGGCGTGTACGGACACTTGACGTAGCACAACTTGCACTGATAGCACAGGTCCACGACGCGCCGGTGCTCCGCATCCGAAAGCGCAGCCACGTCTCCGTCCTTTTGGTCTACGAATTGAAACAAAGCGGGGAAAGATGGACAGAGATTGAAGCAGAGACGGCAGCCATGACAGATATCGAAAACCCGCTCGATTTCCGGTGCCAGTTTCGATTCGTCGAAATAGTGGGCATCGAGCGGGGAGTAGGAAAGCCCTTCGGTGGGCGATGCAGAAATCCGTGACATGAGGATCCCGGCCAGGGCCTTCCTTCAAGAAGGCCCTGGATGGACGAAGGGCTTCAAAGCCCTCTTAAGTAACTGCTCGCGGATCTGCTGCTATGCGTGTAACTTAGCACATCGTCAAAAACCACGTTTTTTTCACGGTGCGCAGCGCAGTTACGTTTCCAAGCGACTGGCGCGTTGCGCCAGTCAGCGCTCAAAGAGTGTTCAGTGCCTCGCCGAAGCGTCCGGCGTGAGATTTTTCAGCCTTGGCGAGCGTTTCGAACCAGTCCGCGATTTCGTTGAAGCCCTCTGCACGGGCGGTCTTGGCCATTCCGGGATACATGTCCGTATACTCGAACGTTTCTCCCGCAACCGCCGATTTCAGATTCATCGCCGTCTCTCCAATCGGCTCTCCCGTTGCAGGATCTCCCACGGACTTCAGATAGTCCAGGTGACCATGGGCATGTCCCGTCTCGCCCTCGGCCGTATCTCGAAACAGGCCTGCGACATCCGGGTAGCCTTCGACGTCCGCGTTCTTTGCGAAATATAGATATCGACGGTTGGCCTGCGACTCTCCAGCAAAAGCCGATTTGAGGTTTTCGTGTGTCTGCGTTCCCTTCAGATCCGCCATTACAAATCCTCCCGAGTAACTTGGTCTTTTTTGAATAATGATCTTGGCGAACTCTAATTAATAACCTCAGACTTGTTTGAAGTCAACCGCCTCCAGAGCACGTCCGCTTTGTTCGGAAGGAGCCGAGAGCGGTAAGCGGAAGCCGATAGCGCAGCTAGTGGCGGCTCCACTGTTCGATTCGATGCGCGTGATGGTGCGGCTTGTTGAACAGATGGACGTCTGGACGTTTGAATACGACGACCAGAGCCAGGCCGGCTGCGAATCCTCCAATGTGAGCAAACCAGGCGACTCCACCGCCTTGCTGACCAAGGCTCAAGCTTCCTTGAAATATCTGCAGCACGATGTATAGGCCCAGTACAACGCCCGCCGGCACATACATCAGTCGCGTGAAGAATCCGAGCGGAATCAGGACCAAGACTTGGGCTCGCGGATAAAGCAGGATGTAGGCTCCCAGGACCCCGGAGATGGCTCCGCTCGCGCCAATGGTGGGAATAACCGAAGTGACATCGGTTACAAAGTGAGTCATCGAAGCCGCGAAGCCGGTCAGTAAATAGAAAAGCAGAAAGCGAATTCGACCCATGGCATCTTCGATATTGTTGCCGAAAATCCACAGGTAGAGCATGTTGCCGATCAAATGCATGAATCCGCCGTGCAGGAACATACTGGTCAAAATGCTCATCGAAGCGGGAATCGCGACGATTTCCGGGGGCAAGGACTCGGATCCGAAGACGACCGCCGGGATGGCTCCAAACTGGTAGATGAAAACGTTGCCGCCCTGCCCGAGCGAGAACTGATAGAGAAACACCAATACGTTGATGGCAATGAGCCCGACCGTAAACACCGGCTGTATAGATGTGGGGTTGTCGTCACGCAGCGGGATCATGGGTGGATCGTACCTTTGGGACCCCGGCACGGTCAATCTTGATTATCCCCGTCAAACTCGTATATAGATTGATTTTCTTACGATGCGCCCACAGGGAGGACTTGCCAATGCCAGCCGAAGATATTCTCAGTCAGGTTTCAGACCGGGTTGCGACCCTGACCTTCAATCGCCCGAACAAGCTCAACGCCCTCAGCTCGGACCTTCTGGATGAGTCGAGGAGGCTTCTACTCGAATGGGGCCGGGACCCGGGCATCGGTGCCATCATTGTAACGGGGAGCGGTCGCGCTTTTTGCGCCGGCGGCGATGTTTCCCTGATGGCCAGCCGTGGTGACGACTCGCCGGAAACCCTCGAGCAGGGCATCGACGGGTTGAGAGAACGGCAGGAACTGTCCTGGCTGTTGTTCAACATGCCGAAAGTCACCATCGCCGCCGTCAACGGCTTTGCCATGGGGGCGGGTCTTGGAGTTTGTCTGGCTTGCGATCTGCGGATCGCCTCCGATACGGCCAAGTTCGGAACCGCTTATGCGAAAGTCGGCTTTGGCGGGGACTTCGGTACCACCTGGCTGCTGGCCCGATACGCGGGGGCGGCCAAAGCGAAGGAACTGTTTTTTCTGGCAGATGTCTTCGATGCCGAGGAGGCGCACCGAATCGGACTGGTCAATCGCGTGGTCGGGTCCACCGATCTTGCCCAGGAGGCGCACCAGCTGGCTCGTCGGATCGCAAGCGGCCCGCTTACGAGTTATCGGTACATGAAGGCCAACGTGAATCTGGCCGCCAGCACCGACTTCCGGACCATGCTGGATCGGGAGGCGGAAACGCATCTTCGTTGCGGAATGACAGAGGATCACAAGGAAGGGGTGGCGGCGTTTCTGGAAAAGCGGGCCCCGAATTTCGTCGGACGGTAGCAGGGAACTTGTCGCCCCTTGCGGGGCTCTCGAGGAGGGTTCGATGCCTTTTCAAGAAATTCTGTATTCAAAGGAAGATCATGTTGCGACGGTTACACTCAATCGTCCGAAGAAGCTCAACGCCTATTCGGAGCGCATGGTACATGAAATCCTGGAAGCGCTTGCCGATGCCCGTGACGATGATGTTGTGCGGGCCGTGGTCCTGACGGGAGCGGGAAGAGGCTTCTGCTCCGGTGGAGATATCGGTCAGGATTTCCAATATCCCTCGCGCTACCGGGACCATCGGATGGAAGCCATGCTGGAGATGCGGGAGAACATGCATCAGCTGGTCGCCTTCCTGCGACGATTCGACAAGCCCATCGTCGCGGCCGTGAACGGACCGGCCGTGGCCGGGGGCCTCACGCTGGCGCTCTGCTGTGATTTCAGGATCGCCGCCGAGAGCGCTCGGCTCGGGGACACCAGTCTCAAGTTTGCCCTCATCCCTGACGAGGGAGGCGCGTACCTGTTTCCTCAATACATGGGGCTTCAGAATGCGCTCAGAATGTCGCTGTTCTCAGAGGTCTACGACGCGCGACGCGCGCTCGAGCTCGGGCTCGTGACCGAGGTAGTGGCCGACCGTGAGCTCCTGAAGGTGGCGGGGCAGTGGGCTCGAAAGCTGGCAGCCGGGCCGCCGATTGCTGTGCGCATCACCAAGCGCATGATGTACAAGCAGCAGACGATGAGCCTGGAAAACGCCCTGGAGGACGCCGCGCTTTCGGTGATGGTGACCAACTACTGCGACGACGTCAAAGAGGGAATCGCGGCCTTTCACGAAAAGCGCCCCCCCCAGTTCCAGGGGAAGTAGCACCAGGTCGCCTGCGACCCGGTACGCTTAGCGCTCACCGTCGTCCGCTTTCCGCATCCACTCCGGGAAAACGGAAATTAAATTTTCAAGCTGTGACCCTACGTGGACCCGTAGGACGCGACGCCCCCGCTCGGCCAGAACCTGAAAATCACCGCCGGCCTGTGCGGCCTTGACGGTGGAAAAGCCGTACCTGCGTCCAGGAACCGGCACGTCTTCCGGATCGTCGCAAGTAATCTGCAGGAAGACCCCCGAATTGGGCCCACCCTTGTAAGCCTGGCCAGTGGAATGAAGGAATCGGGGCCCGAACCCCACGCAGGTAGCGCTGCGGTAACGGTCTCGAATCTGGACTCGCAGATTCTGAAGCGCCTCCTCATGCTCCGTGTTCATTTCCACGTAGGCCAAGATCCCGAAGTAGTCGCCCGGTCCCAGTCTACCGACGTGCGCCTCGAGGTATTGCCGGAGCGACCGTCCCGACCCCATGCCAGACGCCAGTGCCTCCGCGTTGGGGTCATCGGTATAAAGCTCGATCCCACCCTCGCGAAAGATGGGCTCCTGGGGCGGAAGCGACCCTGTCTGCTCGAAGGCGCTGGTAAGCTCGCGGGTGGCTACCTTACTCGCTTCCACATCGGGTTGATCGAATGGATGGATGCCCAGAATGGATCCGGCCACGGCCGTGGCCATTTCCCACCGGAAAAACTCCCGGCCGAGATCATAGGCATCAGACAGAGGAATCCGAATCACGGGGTGTCCCGCCCGCTCCAACGCTTCGAGGGCCGGGTCGTCCGAGGCGTCGCCGTCTAGCCGCATGGAAACGAAGACGCGATCGTCACCGTATGCCTCGGGCGAGCCCAAGGGCTCGCGATCCACGGGAATCAATCCTTTCCCCTCTTTTCCGGTCGATTCGGCCAGCAGCTGTTCGAGCCAGGCTCCTAGGTCCGCGATCGCCGCGGAGGAGATCAGGGTAACCTTATCGCGCCCGTTGGAGGCGAGCACACCGAGCATGGTTCCGAGTGTAACGCCGGGATTCTCTTCCGCCGGAACGCTCCGAGAGCAGGAGACTGCCATCTCGTTGGCCCGATCGAGCAGCCGGTGGACATCCACGCCCATCAAAGCGGCAGGGACCGTGCCGAAGTGCGACAGGGCTGAGTATCGTCCCCCGATGGTGGGAACTCCGTAGAAGATATGCCGAAACCGATCATTCCTTGCCACTCGTTCCAGTTGCGACCCCGGGTCCGTGATCGCGATGAACCGGTTGCCCACGTCCTCTGTCTGGGTCGCTTCCTGTACGCGTTTGAAGAAATGCTCCTTGAAGATGTTGGGCTCGAGTGTGCTTCCAGACTTGCTGGAGACGATGAACCAGGTATTCTGAAGATCGACCTTGTGCTCCAACGTCCGGACCTGCGCCGGAACGGTGGAATCCAAGACGTGGACCTCGGGAAAGCCGCTGATCTTTCCGAAGGTCATTTTTAGAACTTCAGGACAGAGGCTCGATCCTCCCATTCCCAGGAGAAGGACGTGGGAGGGTTGTTCCTTCTGGACTTCCGCAGCCAGTTCGTCCAGGCGCTGGATGTGAGCGAGCTGATCCTCGATGATTCCGAGCCAACCAAGCCATTGACCCTCGTCTTTACCGGTCCACACGGAAGCATCACCCGCCCACAGCCGTCCGGAGTTGCCCAGCGACTTCCACTCCGCGAGCGCCTGGTCGACCTTGTCTCGGTACACTTGCGGCAAGAAAGAGGATTCACCATATTTCCGCGACAGGCTCATGAGCGATCCTTCTGGTCTGATTTGCCGGCGGCGAGCTCTTCGATCTTCTGGATCTTGCGCAACCGGCGGAGGTGACGTTCCTCGGCCGTGAAGCGAGCCTGCAGATACGTGCGAACCAGCTCTTTCGCCAGGGCGGACCCAATGACGCGCGCCCCCATGACGAGCACATTCATATCGTCGTGCTCCACTCCCTGGTGAGTCGAATAGGTGTCGTGGCAGAGTCCGGCGCGAATGCCAGCCACCTTGTTTGCCGTGATGGAAGCTCCGACACCGCTGCCGCAGATCAAGATGCCCCGGTCCGCACGTCCCTGAGACAAAACATTGGCCACCGCCTGGGCATAATCGGGATAGTCGACAGGCTCGCGATCATTGGTCCCGACGTCGACGACCTCATGGCCTAGACCCCGGACGTAGTCTGCGATCTCTTGTTTCAGCTCGAAGCCGGCGTGGTCCGACCCCAATGCAACGCGCATGACGCTCTCGACTCGCAGGTGAGCGATGAGTAGCGGATTCGATTCAAAGTCCTGTTCGCAAACAGGGGACCTTAGCTTGGGTGAATCAAAGTGTAGAATCAAGTGTTTTTGCCCACTGCCCGGCCAGATCACACTAGAGTCGCCCCGAGCCATCGGCTATATTGGGAGCGCGTGTTCTCATTGTTACCGTGTTGCGGTCGTGAGTATCTCGACGCGGTTTGAGCGGTGAGCGGCCCGACAGTCTTTGATTTGATGCAAACAAGTTTCGATTTTTTCACTGTACCCTGGTCGACGGTGGCCCTTGTGCTGGCCATCGCGTTGTCGGCGTACCTTTACGTCATGTGGCGCTGGCGCGCGGGTCCGCTGCCCCGGCAGCTCCGTCGGGGGGGTATGTACTCCAGGCGTGGGACCGGCGCCCGGGCATCGACGGTTACGATCGTGACCGTCGGGCTTGTCTCCTTGTCCATCTTTGCTTTCGTCTCGATCCGTGAATCGGTCAGACAGGTGGCGGAAGCTAGTCCGGATTTGACTGTGATCGCCCATCGATGGTGGTGGGAGGTCCGCTACGAAAAGCTGGGGATCGTCACGGCGAATGAGATGCACCTCCCCTTGGGGATGCCACTCGTTTTGGATCTGGAGTCGGTCTCGGACAACCACGTGTTTTGGCTGCCCCAACTGGGCCGGAAGATTGAGTTGGTTCCCGGTGAGGTCCAGCGTGTTTGGCTCGAGGTAGCCGAGCCGGGCGCGTTGGTCGGGACCTGTGCCATTGCTTGCAAGAAGGGGCACGCCGTGATGGATCTGAGGGTCGTGGCGGAGGAAGAGCAAAAGTTCGACCTCTGGACGCGACAACAGTTGGAAGCCCCGGCCATGCCGACGTCGGATGAGGCGGTGCAAGGGGCGCAGTTGTTTCAGCAATTGACCTGTATCAACTGTCATACGGTCGGAGGCTCGGCCGCGCTATCGGGAAAGGCTCCAGACCTGACGCATTTCGGCAGCCGTCAGACGCTGGGTGCGGGAATCCTATCGAACACCCGCACGAATCTGTTCGAGTGGCTTCACGGGACGCACTGGAAAAAGGCCGAAAAGAGCATGCCGGAGATGCAGCTGACCGAACGTGATGTGGCTGCTCTGGCTGCCTACATGGCCATCTTGAAGTAGCGAGGCGTGGAACTATGGCAAACGAGGGCCTGTCTCCATTCAGCGAAGAACACCGCATGTTTCGGTCCACTTTGAGATCGTTCATCGGCAAAGAAATCACTCCTCATGTGGATGAATGGGAGAAGCAAGAGCTTGTCCCGAGGTGGGTCTGGAAGCGAATGGGCGAGATGGGTTTCCTGGGTCTTCGATACCCGGAAGAGTATGGTGGTCTCGATGCCGACTACTGGTATACGGTTGTTTTTGCCGAGGAACTGGCACGAATTCCCGCCGCCGGCGTGGGGATGGGCCTGCTGGTTCAAACCGACATGGCAACCCCGGCGCTTGCGCGGCACGGATCCGAAGTGCTGAAGAGCAAATATCTCGCTGGTGCGATTCGGGGGGAATACATTTGCTCTCTGGCCGTCACTGAAGCGGGCGCCGGTTCGGACGTGGCCAATACTCAAACGCGAGCCCGACTCGACGGGGATCACTACGTTGTCAGCGGCCGCAAGATGTTCATTACAAACGGAACTCAAGCGGACTTCATCACGACCCTCTGCCGAACAGACATTTCGGGAGGACACCGCGGATTTTCTCTGCTGGTCATCCCTACCGATCTGCCCGGGTTTTCGGTCGGGCGCAAACTCAAGAAACTGGGGAACCACTGCTCGGACACAGCGGAAATTGTTTTTGATGATGTACGCGTTCCCGTGTCCCATCGTATCGGAGACGAGGGCCAGGGATTCGTCTATCAGATGCAGCAGTTTCAGGACGAGCGTCTCATTGCTTCGATCAACGGGATGGCGGCCGCGTTTCATATTTATGAGCAGACCAAAACCTACGCGATGCAGCGAGAGGTGTTCGGAAAGCCGGTGTCGGTCCATCAGGTCAACCGGCATCGTTTCGTCGACATGTTGACCCAGCTCACAGCCTTGCGTGCCATGGTGTACGAATGTGCCAACCGGTTCAATCACGGAGAAGACGCCACCCAGCAGATCTCGATGTGCAAGGTGTTCGCCGAACAGGTTTCAAAGTTTGTAATCGATACCTGCTTGCAAATGCATGGCGGCTACGGCTACATGGAGGAGTTTCCGGTCGCGCGCGCCTATCGGAACAACCGCGTCTTTTCTATTGCCGGCGGTTCCGACGAGGTGATGAAAGAAATCGTCGCGAAGCTCGAAGGACTGAAACCCTGACGGAGTTGTGGTTAACGGGCATGGCGAAGATAGCAATCAAAGCACACATTGCGGGGAACCTCTGGAAGTTGATGGTGCAAGAGGGGCAGTCGGTCGCTCTGGAGGAAACTCTCGTGATCATGGAATCGATGAAGATGGAGATTCCTGTAGAATCTCCGGTTGCCGGCGTAGTGCAGAAAATTCAGTTTTCCGAAGGGGCCACGCTGAACGTGGGAGAGGTGATCATGATACTGGAGGAGAAACAGTGACGGAGTTGGCGGACTTTGGAGATCATATCCTCGTACTGGACCACACGGCTCATGCCGTGCGTAGCATCGCGGAGGCCTCGAAGCTCTACGGTCAGGTTCTGGGCGGAAAATGCATGTACCAGGAAGAATCGGCCGATGAAGGATTTCGTTTCGCCCAGTATCGATACCCCAACGGATCAAAGATCGAGCTGCTCGAGCCGGTGGGCGACGGAGGTTTCCTGGCCAAGTTCCTCGCGGAAAGGGGTGAAGGCCTGCACCATATGACTTTCAAGGTGGTCCGCCTCGAGGAGCTGGTCGAAAAACTCAAACTGGCGGGCTACCGGATCGTCGGGGAAAACTATACCGACCCACGGTGGAAGGAAGCCTTTATCTCTCCAAAGAGCGCCTTTGGCACCATCATTCAACTGGCAGAATCAACATCATGAGCTGTGAGCTTTCAGCTGTCAGCGTTCAGCTGTCAGCTATGGCGCGCGCGTCGCGCCGGTCACTTGGTGAAGTAACTGCCCGGTACGGCCTGAAGATCACGATTTACCCGATCTCGTTAAGAAACACGCACAACAGCAGCGAGAACTTCATGGTTTTTTTGTCCCGTTCGCGAAGCCAGACTTGACAAAAACCGTGAGTCAAGTTACGTCTGCTGATAGCTGATAGCTGAAGGCTCTTTCACTATGATCCAAGGTAAACGCGCGATTGTAACCGGTAGCACTCGAGGTATCGGCCTGGCCATAGCGCGAGGGTTACTCGACCACGGAGCGAACTGTCTGATTACTTCCCGGGATGCCGATTCGGTTGAAAAGACCGTGGCAGATCTCAGCAAGAGTTACGGCGCGCGCGTCTCTGGAAGCGCCTGCAACGTCCGAAGTCATCCCGAGGTGGCCCGCCTGTTCGAAGATGCCGAGCAAGCCCTGGGCGGTTTGGATATTCTGGTGAACAACGCCGGCGTGGGGATATTCGGTCCGGTCGAGGAGATGGAGATTTCCGCATGGCAGGCCACGGTCGAAACGAATCTCTCCGGTGTGTTTTACTGCTGCCATGAGGCCATCCCGGCAATGAAGCGGCGGGGCGGCGGCTACATCATCAACATCGCCAGTCTGGCGGGAAAGAATGCCTTCGCGGGTGGCGGCGCGTACAACGCATCCAAGTTTGGTCTGGTGGGGTTTTCCGACGCGTTGATGCAGGAGGTGCGCTTCGACCACATTCGGGTCAGCTGCGTGATGCCGGGCTCTGTCAACTCCGCTTTCGCCGGGAGAGGACCACAACCTCCCGAGAGCACATGGAAGCTATGGCCCGAGGACGTGGCTGCGACGGTGGTTCATCTTCTGCAGATGGATCCGAGAGCGCTCCCGAGCCGCGTGGAACTGCGCCCCTCGGAGCCTCAGAAAAGCTGACGGACGTCGCACCCCTCAAGACTCGTTGTTTTCGTCTGTTTGCTCCGGACCGGCCATTACGTTTGAGGGCTGCGGTTCGGACGGTTGCGGATCTGACGGATCGGCCGCGTTGGTTTGATCGGGCGATGGGATGACCATCTCCACGTTGGGCTCCTTGGACGGAACGAAGGGGGCGAGCGTGCGTCGCAACGCGAACTCGGCAATCGTCCGGAGCGTCTCGGAGAAAGAAAGGCCGGCCTCCTCGGCGGCTTCCATGAAGGAGACTCCTTCAGTGAGATCGGGGTTGGGATTGACCTCGAGTACAAAGGGTTTGTCGTCCTCGGACAGCCGGATATCCACGCGGGCATAGTCGCGGCAGTCGAGCACCCTGAACGCGCGGAGCGCTTGAACCTTGACTTCTTCTTCGACCTTGGCGGCCAGATCCGCGGGACAGCTCGAATGTACCTTGTGATAGGCCGGAGCCAGCGGGTTCCACTTCATTTCGTACGTAATGATGTGCGGGTCTTCCTCGGGAAGCTCTGAAAAATCAAACTCGATGATGGGAAGGACTTGAGGCCGATCATTCCCCAATATGGAAATGTGGAGCTCGATACCCTCGATGTACTCTTCGATGATAAGAGGCTGATTGAACTTCTGAAACAAAAACTGAGCCCGTGCCGACAGCTGCTCCCAATCGTGGACAAGAGACTCTTTCGTGATTCCCAGGCTCGCATCTTCTCTGGCGGGTTTTACGATCAGGGGGTAGTTCAATCCGATCCGCTTTGGCACCTTGGGCTCGTATAGGATCTTGAATTTGGGAGTCAGAACCCGATTCTTGGCGAGGAGTTGCTTGGCCAGATCCTTCCTCTGGCACAGAGCGAGCGCAAAGGACGAGGCTCCCGTGTAGGGAATTCGGTAAAGATCGAACAGAGCCGCAACGGCGGCTTCAAGTCTGGGATCGTTGTAGAAGTACTCCATCAGATTGAAGACGACATCGGGACGACTCCGGGCGAGCGTGGCCTGCAGCTTGGATAGGTTTTCCTCGATGTTGATGGCCCGCGCACGAAATCCTTCGGACTCCAGCGCAGAGACGATGGCCTCGTACTCTTCCGTGATGGTCGCGACGTGAATCGTATACTCGGGCGTGAATCCCAGCTGAGCCGGATCCACGGTACGGAGCTTTTCGTAGACGTCTTCCCCGACGTGGTTGTAGAGAATCAGCACATATGGCTTTTTCTGCCGCATTTCCCAATAAAGTCTATGCCGAATATGGAGATTTTGCTAGAAATCTGTAACGTCTGCTTGCAAGAAGCCCCAAGTTTGGATAGTTTGAGGGATACCGATCAGTTAGAGAGGTCTTGGCAATGGGCTTTGTCCCCCAACCCAACATATGGCAGTGTGGGCCTTTCGCCCTCAAGCACGCCCTGGTGATGCTGGGTAAGTTTGTGGATGAGAAGGAAGTGTCCCGCTTCGCGCGGACCAACCGGTGGTCCGGGACCGACGAAAAAGAGCTAGCCAGAGCTGCCCGGCGATTGGATTGCGAGTTACCCCTGATTCGTGAGTACAGCGCCGACGAAGCCCGCCGGGAGCTCGTGGCCCATCTTCGGCGCGGCACCCCGTGTTTGATCTGCGCCTATGAGTGGACGCATTGGGTCACGGTCGTCAAGGAGGAGAGAGGGCGTTTCATCCTGCTGGACAGCCGGAATAACGCCGTCTTGACGATACAGACCTGGACCCAGTTCAAGCGACACTGGGTCTATCATCGGCCCGACAAGAACAATGGGGGCACAGAGACGCTGTACGACTTTCATCCAGTCGTTCCCCGGTTTCGGGTCCAGACCCGAGCACGTTTTTCCGTGGCCCGCGCCAAGTATCTCCGAAGGCCGGAAAACCGGGAATTCGCGCGGCAGTGGGACGAATACGTCGAAGACCTGCTGGCGATCTGCAAGCCGCGAACCCCCCTCAGTTCCAACGTCATTTCCCTTGGAGAGTTCTTGCGGCGCCACGAGGACATGATCGTGGACCAGGTCGCCTTCTGGCACGGATGGATCGAGCGCCAAAGGGCCCAGAAGATACTCAAGTACCTCCGCTTTGTCGCCGACACCTACGGTCTGATCATCCATGAGGAGGACGAAAAACGAGCCATCTCGGGCATTACGGCCGTTTTGACCCTCTGGGCCGGAGGCAAATACGGGATCAAGCCGGTTTACCAGAGTCTGAGAGCCCCGCGCGTCAGCACCGCCCGCACGACCCCCGCGCGCCGCAAGACACGCCGGAAGACGGCCCGCTGAGCGTCGTGCGTCAAGCGCTGAGCGTCATGCGCTTTCCGCTTCAACTGCATACGGAAGTGAGCGGCAAAACGAAACCGGGCCCGAGTGGAGGGTTTGAGGCAATCTCTGCGACTCTACGGTTTTTTTTCGGAAAGCGCTCAGCGCATGACGCCTGACGCTCGACGCACGACGCGTAGCGCCCGACGCTCAGCTCACCCCTCTATCTCTCCCTTCCCAGTAAGACTCCCTCAGCGACCGCTTCAGCACCTTCCCGGTCGGATTGCGCGGCAACACCGCGGTGAAGTCGACCGATTTCGGCCTCTTGAACCCTGCGATCTTGTCCCGGCAGAAGTCGATCAGCTCCTCTTCGGTCGCCGCCTTCTCCTGCTTCAGCACGACAATCGCCTTGACCGCTTCGCCCCATTTTTTGTTCGGGACTCCGATGACGGCGACATCCGCGACGGCGGGATGATCGAACAAGCAGCTTTCCACCTCGGCGGGATAGACGTTTTCCCCCCCTGATACGATCATGTCCTTGACGCGGTCGTGGATGTAGATGAACCCGTCTTCGTCCATGTAGCCGGCGTCTCCGGTATAGAACCAGCCGTCGCGGATGCTCTGATTGGTGGCTTCGGGGTTGTGCCAGTAGCCTTTCATGATTTGAGGGCCCCGAACCGCGATTTCTCCGATTTCGCCGCGCGGGAGCTCTCGTCCGTCCGAATCGACGATCCGGACATCGATCCCGAAAAGTGGCTGACCGCAGGATCGGAGCAGCTTGGTTTTGGGCCCGCTGAGATGATGGTCTGAGAATAGCAGCCGCGATACCGCGCCACTTGTCTCCGTCAGGCCGTAGACCTGGAAGAACTCGCATCCGAAGCGCTCCATCGAGCGTCGCAGCAGATCCTCCGGGATGGGAGACGCGCCGTAGGCAACGGCCTTGCAGCTGGAGAGATCGAATTGTCCTTCCGGGTCGGCCTGGAGCATGAAAAGCAGTGCCGCCGGGACAAGAAAAGAATACTGGACTCTCTGCTCTTGGATGATTTCCAGTGCCTTGACCGGATGGAACTCCCTCATGACGGCGAGTCGAGTGCCGGCAATGAGTGAGACCAGCGCATACCCCGAGCCTCCGATATGGTACAGGGGCATGGCGATCAGCGACGAGTCCCCCTCCCGCATTCCTCCGAACAAGGTGGGACCGAAGGTGTAAGTGGAAAACAAGTTGGATGTCGTCAGCTCGGCCCCCTTGGGGTGCCCGGTCGTGCCGCTCGTGTAGAGCTGCCACGTCGTCCTGGAAGGATCGATCTGAATCTGCGGATCGCTGTCCGCCGCCGCATCCCTCATGGTGTCGAAGCGGTCCCAACCCGGACGGTCCTCCGAATAGGAAATGATTCTCTTTACCGACGACAGTCTGCCCTGGACCGACTCCACGGCATCACTGAAAGACCCTCCGACGAAGAGCAACTTCGCCTCGGCGTTGTTGAAGACATACTCGATTTCAGGGGGAGCCAGCCTCCAGTTGACCGGGACGAAGACGGCGCCGGCCTTCGCGATGCCAAAGATCGTCTCGAAGAACATGTCGTGGTTCTGATCGAGGACACAGATCCGGTCTCCGGGTTGGATTCCGTATTGGAGCAGCGCATTGGCTACTCGGTTCGATTGGAGATGCAATGTGCGATATGTCAGTTCTTTCCCTTCGAACCAGATCGCAGAGAGCTCCGGTGTCACGCGAGCCCGCCAGCGAATGAGTTCCGGCAGATCCTGCATTCGAGTCTCCTGGTTTGGCGTGATTGTGTAGGCAACACGACAGTTTGGGCCAAGACCCTTTTCCGACTCAAGCACTTTTTTGCCCTGGATAGGCCAAGAATCAGTGTCGGATTGGCGGCGTTCTTTGGTAGCATTGGAGTTGAGCAAAGCGCCATGTCCTATCGCCTGAAGTCTCCCAACCCTGAAGCCCAATACCGCACCCACTTTCGCTGCATTCGGGAATGCCCGGAAGAGTACGAGCTCAACGAGGTGATCTATCACTGCCCTCGGTGCGGTGACCTGCTGGAGGTGGTTCATGACCTCGGCGCGCTTCGTATGACCACGCCGCAGGAGTGGAAGGATGTCTTTGACAGCCGCTTCATGCGAACCGAATGGCCGTATGGATCCGGCGTTTGGGGCAAGAAGGAGTTTGTTTGTCCCAATGTCGTCAATGAAAACATCGTCTCGACCTGCGAAGGGGGCAGCAACCTCTTCTGGGCCGAGCAGCTGGGCCGACGCTGGGGGATCGAAGATCTCTGGATCAAACAGTGCGGGAATAGCCATACCGGTTCCTTCAAGGATCTGGGGATGACTGTTTTGGTCAGTATGGTGAAGCAAATGAGACACGAGGGGCAAGACATCCCGGCCGTCGCCTGTGCGTCGACCGGAGATACATCGGCGGCCCTGGCTGCTTATTGTGCGGTCGCGGGCATTCCTTCGATTGTTTTTTTGCCTCGAGACAAGATCTCCCATGCGCAGCTGGTGCAACCGCTGGCCCACGGATCAATCACTCTGGCGATCGATACCGACTTCGACGGTTGCATGGCGATCGTGCTCGAGATTACCCGGCGCAACAATATCTATCTGGCCAATTCCATGAACTCGCTCCGGATCGAGGGCCAGAAGACCATCAGTTTCGAATTATGCCAGCAGTTCGATTGGGAGGTTCCCGACGTGATCATCATCCCTGGGGGGAACCTCGGCAACGTGACCGCGCTCGGCCAGGGGTTTTTGATCATGAAGGAGGTCGGCCTGATCGACAAGTTGCCCCGCATCGTCTGCGCCCAGTCGCAGAATGCGAACCCGCTCTACCGCAGCTACCTGACGGGTTTTCAAGACGTGAGCGCGGTTACGGCTCAGCCGACACTGGCCAGCGCCATACAGATCGGGAACCCGGTGAGCATCAAGAAGGCGATTCGGGTCCTTCAGGCCTTCGATGGTGTCGTCGAGCAGGCTTCCGAGCAAGAACTATCCGAAGCGGCAGCCGAAGGAGATCGGACGGGACTCTACAATTGTCCTCATACCGGAGTCGCCCTGGCGGCATTGAAGAAGCTCGTCCAAAAAAGGGAGATTTCACCGCAATCCAAGGTCGTCGTGATCTCGACCGCCCATGGACTCAAGTTTACATCGTTCAAGACCCGCTATCATACCGAGCAGCTGGGGGCCATGGATTACAACTATCGCAATCCCCCTGTAGAAACTCCGGCGAACTACGACCAGGTGCGAGACGCGCTTTTCCGGGCCCTGGATGCCCGGGTGTCTCAGATGACGTGAGGCTCCGGGTCTGCGGCCCGGAGCGCTGTCCGCTTTCCGCCCTAGCTCGCGGCGAGTGTAGGCCGCCCACGCCGTGAGCGGCACCAGCGTTGCAGTTTCGGGTCCGATGCCGGCACACATACGGGGTAACGAGCAATCCTGATGGTCACGACTATCGTTTTCTTTCTGGGTGTCACGGTTGCGGCGCTGTATCTGCACATGAAAGGGCAATTTCAAAAGCTCGATCAGCAGCTCCGTCAGATCCAGACCGAGATAGGCCGTCTGACGTCGCGCCTGAGCAAGCTGGAAGCACAGGCGGATCGACGGAGTAGCCCGGCAGAGTCCACCCTCGAAGACGGCGCCATCCCCGGCCCGGAAGTTCCGGTTGCCCCCCCTCCAGCTCCCGAGCCTCCCCGGCCCGATCCGAGCGGCCCGAGTGAAGATCAACCTCCTCCCCCACGGGAACAACCGCCAACCCCTGCCGGGGAGGCTCCTACCGGAGCCGGACTCGAAACCCTGATTGGTGGAAATTGGTTGCTGAAGATCGGAATCCTCGCGATTGTGGTGGGAGCGGTCTACTTTCTGAAGTATGCCTTCGACAACCAGTGGATCGGGGACCGCGGCCGCGTCCTCATCGGCGTATTTGCCGGATTGAGCTTGGTATACGCGGGTGAGTTGTTTCAGAAGAAAAACTATCTGCTCTATGGCCAGACGCTGGCGGCCGGGGGTATCTCAATCCTCTATTTGTCCGTCTATGCCGCCTTCAACTTCTATTCCTTGATCCCGCAGTTGGCGGCTTTCCTTTTCATGATCTTGATCACGGCCATGTGCGGGGTCCAGGCTGCGCGCCTTGACAGCAAGGTCCTGGCGATGCTGGGCCTGCTCGGCGGCCTTCTCACTCCGTTTTGGCTCAGCACTGGCGAATCCAACCAGGTCAGCCTCCTGGGGTATGTCCTCATTTTGGATCTGGGGATGGGAGTGCTCGCCGCGTCGAGGGGTTGGTTTTTTCTCAACGGAATCAGTTTTCCCGGGACGGTCATTCTCTTTTTCTCGTGGGGCGTTCAATTCTATTCCAGGGACGATCTCTGGACCACTCAAGCGTTCCTTGTCGTCTTCGCGGGGTTGTATTGTTATTTGATCTATCAGGCGAGGCACCAGCTCCAGCAGGGGGGCGATGACTCCGGAGCAAAAAACCACCAGTTCAATCTGATGGTTTTCGCGTCGAGTGTGATCGTTCTCTTTTTTGCCGGAACGCAGGCGAACCTGAGCGATGACGCGAGCTACTACTGGACGTTCTTGGTCCTCTTCAACGGCTTGTTGCTGGGAATCGGGCTGTCGCACTCTCCAACGGCCCCGCGGGCCAACCTGGCCCCAGGACTATTCTGGTTGAGCGCGTCGGGAATTGTTTTGTGGATCGCAACTTTCTACGGGCAGGAGTCGCTGCTGACCACGTGGATCGGCTCGACGGTTGTGTTTGCGCTGTTTCTGGTCCAGCCCCTGTTCCGTCGTTCTGAGGCGGCTCGGTCTTCGCAGGTTTATGCTTTGCTGGCCCTGGGGCTGGGATATTTCGGACTCAGTTATTTTCTTCTGGCCGAGGAGCTCCCTGAATGGATGGGACTCTACGCGGTGGTTCTCGGGGTTGTCTTCGTCGGCGTGGCCCACGCTTTGGTGCGGCAGCGACCCGAGGCGGCGATCATTTCGCTCGCTTACGTGGGCGTTGCTCTGACGCTGGCAACGCTGGCGATCCCGATCGAGTTCGATCAGGATTGGGTCGTGGTCGGCTGGGCTGCGGAGTCGGTGATCCTGATCGGACTCGGCTTTCGGGCTGCAATCATGAAGCTCCGCGTGTCAGGGCTGCTCGTCTTGTTGCTGTCGTTGGCGGCTTTTTTCGATTGGGGCATGTGGCTGCGCGGCTCGGCCAGTCATTGGGTTTCCTACCTGTCTCTGATTGGAGCTTTTTACGCAGGGGCCTTTTTGTACCGGAAGGCTCAGCGACAGCAGGGATGGGAGAAGCGCGTTTTTACCACCCTGTTGATGATTGCTGGTGTGATCACCGTCGTCATGCTGGCCCATGAATCCTGGGCGTACTATGGCCGACAGCTCCGGGAACTGTCTCTCTCGTTGCAGCGCGAGGTTGTCACGGGGTCCGAGCATGCCGAATTGGTGGCTGGCCTCAGGAATGCGCGCCAGGTGACTCTGTCGGTACTCTGGGGATTCTACTCCATCGCGGTTGTGATGATCGGTATCTGGCGTCGCTTTCGTCCGGTCCGGCTTTTCGGCATTGCTCTGTTCTTTGTAACCATCGGCAAAGTGTTTTTGATCGATATCTGGACGCTCACGCAACTGTATCGGATCCTCTCGGTACTCAGTCTCGGATTGCTCCTGCTTGCGGTGGCGTTTTTCTATCAGCGTTTCATGAGGCGGATTATCGGTGAGTAAAACGATTCGACTTTCGATGCTGGCTTGCTTGATCTTGTTGCCCACGGCAGCCTATTCTCAAACCCTTCGCCCGCGCGTGGAGGACTATGTCCGTGCAAACGGAAAGCGGATTCTGGCGGAGCTGACCGAGTTCCTCTCGATTCCGAACCCCACGACCGATCCCGAAAACCTGCGCTTGAACGCCCGCCATTTACGGACGATGCTGCAATCCCGCGGTTTTGTGACGGAGTTGCTGGAGACGGCGGGGAATCCCTTGGTTTTTGCCGAGAAAATGACGCCGGGCGCCTCACGGACCATCCTTTTTTATTTCCACTACGACGGCCAGCCGGTGGACCCGGAGGCATGGAAACAAGCCGATCCCTTCGAGCCGGTTCTGCGAGACGGACCTCTGGCGGAGGGGGGCGCCGTCGTCTCTGGTTGGACCGGGCTGGAGACTTTCAATGACGATTGGAGACTCTATGCGCGTTCCGCGTCCGATGACAAGGCGCCCATCGTCGGTCTCTGCGCCGCACTGGATGCTTTGGACGCCCTGGGCACCAACGCGACCAGCAACATGCGAATCATCCTCGACGGTGAAGAGGAGATTGGCTCTCCCAATCTGGCGTCGGCCGTCGAGAAATACCATACCAAGTTCGAGGCGGATATCATGATGATCCTCGATGGGCCCTCGCACCCGAGCGGGCGGCCCACGCTCAATTTTGGCGCCCGAGGGATCGTGAGCCTGGATGTGACGGTCTTCGGCGCGAAGGTGGATCTGCACAGCGGACACTACGGCAATTGGGCTCCGAATCCAGCCATTCAGTTGACCCGACTGCTTGCTTCCATGAAGGATGAGCACGGCCGTGTTCTGGTCAAGGGCTTCTATGACGACGTTCCTCCCCTGAGCGACGAAGTGCGCCAGGTCCTCGATGCGGTTCCGGATGACCTCGAGGCCTTGAAGAAGTTGTTTGGGATTTCCCACCCTGATCGAGTGGGATCGAGTCTCCAGGAGGCGATACAGTTTCCAAGTCTCAACCTGCGGGGTCTTCTGAGCGCGTATGTGGGCGCCGAGGCGCGCACGATCATTCCGGCCAAGGCGCGGGCTTCCATCGATCTCCGCCTGGTCAAGGAGACGTCGGGAGAGTCGATGATCGCGAAGATTCGCAGTCACACCGAAAGCCAGGGGTTTCATCTCGTGGATCACGAGCCCGACGACGCGACCCGCCGACGGTATCGGAAGATTGCCCGCATCCACGTCGAGGAGTTCATGGAAGCCTATCGGACCGAGCTCGACCATCCTATTTCGATGGCAACGACCCAGGCACTGGAGCGCGTCTGGGGAGAAACTCCCGTAAGGATTCGAACCAGTGGTGGTTCGGTTCCGACTGCTCCCTTCATTCGAATGCTGGGTTTCCCGGCCATTTCGGTTCCAACGGTGAACTTTGACAACAATCAGCACAGTGCCGATGAGAACCTGAGGTTGGGACACTTCTGGAAGTCCATCGTCACATTTGCCGCCCTGCTGACGCTATAGTGCGCCAAGCGCTTAGCGCTGACCGCTCTCCGTCCATTTACTTGTGATTCTGGGAAAACGGATGGCAACGGTCTATTGGGGTTTACCGGGGCTGGCGTGGTGATTTCGGAAATCGGCGAGCGCGTGGGTGACAACGCCGCTGCATCCCAAAACGGCAATGAGGTTGGGAATGGCCATGAGTCCGTTGAGGGTATCGGATAAGGACCAGATCGTTTCCAGGGATCCGACGGCCCCTTGGTAGACCAGAACGAGCCAGACCAGACGGTAGGGAAGTATAATCTTGGTGCCAAACAGATAGCTCGCGCCGGTTTCCCCGTAGAACGACCAGCCCAAGATCGTGGAAAACGCAAACGTCACGATTCCAATCGTGACCACGAGGTCTCCCCATCCGCCGGGAAGGCCGCTCTGGAAGGCCCTGGCGGCCAGCGCCGCTCCTGTTTCACCCTGGCTCCAGTGACCGGTGACCAGGACGGCCAAGCCGGTCATCGTGCACACGAGTAGCGTGTCGACGAAAACTTCGAAGACTCCGTAAAGACCCTGCCGCACGGGATGGTCAGTTTGGGCGCTGGCATGGACGATCGGTGCGCTACCGAGACCTGCCTCGTTGCTGAAGAGTCCCCTTGCAATGCCGTGCCGCATTGTTTGCATGACGGTTGCTCCCGCAAATCCTCCCAGTGCCGCTTTGCCGGAAAGGGCGGAATCGAAGACCAGGGCGACAGCGCCGGGAATCTCCGCGGCGTAGCGAATCAAGATGAATGCCGCCCCCAGAAGATAAAACAGGCACATGAACGGAACCAGAAACTGAGTGACTTCGCCGATCCGTTTGATGCCTCCGAGGATGACTGCGGCTGTCAGGGCCACGATGAGAATTCCGCTCAGGCGGTTGTCGATTCCAAAACTGGTTTGCAAGGATTCGGCCACGCTATTGGATTGGACCATGTTGCCGATCCCGAAAGCGGCAATGGCGGTCAGAAGCGCGAATACCGTGCCGAGCCAGGGCAAGTGCAGTCCCTTGCTCAGGATGTACATGGCGCCGCCTCGATAGGTGCCGCGGTCATCCATCTCCCGATAGGTCAGAGCCACGACGATCTCGCAGAACTTGGTGGCCATCCCAAGAAGACCCGATAGCAATAGCCACAGCAGGGCACCGGGACCGCCGAGCGTGATCGCGGTAGAGACACCCGCAATGTTCCCCACCCCCACGGTCGAAGCCAGGGCGGTGGCGAGTGCCTGAAAAGGCGTGACGCTTCCTTCACCGGAGCCCTTGGTGAAGATCTTGCCGAGCACTTCTCGAAAGGTGAGCCTCAAACACCGGAACTGCACGCCTCGCGTCAGGAAAGTAAGGTAGAGTCCCGCCCCCATCAAAAGGGCCATGGTGTACGGGCCCCAGACCCAGGAATTCACGACCGTGTGCCACTGGAGCAACTCGTCTGTCATGACTCGTACCCTTTTTTGTTCGAACTCGCGGGACTGGCGCCGCCAGAGCGCGAAGTGTCCGGGCGAATCAACTCCGATTCAACCAACTCCGGGTGCACCAACTCGAGGAAGAGTCGCTCGTAGCGTTCCACCACACTCGCCCAGGAATAGTTCTCGGCCACCCTTTGGCGGGCTGCCGATTTCAGAGGGGAAAAACGATCTGGGGCGTCGGAGACTTCCTGGAGGTGCCGCGCCAGATCCGCCACGTCGTTCTTGCGATATAAGATTGCAGCGTTCTCGACCACTTCAACATTTTCGGGTGTTTCGTTCGCGACAATGACGTTGCCCGCTCCCATGGCTTCGAGCAGGGCCGGATGGGTGCCACCAACCTCGGTGGCGTGCACATAACAGAGGGCGTGGGCCTGCAATTCCCGGTAGCCCATCCCGTATATGGCTCCGGGAAACAGGACGCGACTGTCTTTTGTGCGCTTCAGTTTCCTGATGTAGCCGCCGCTGTACGGAGCGTCCCCGACAACCACCAGGCGATGAGAGGTCCGCACCTGCTCGAAAGCCTCGACAACGAGATGGGCATTGTTTTCTGGCTCCAGCCTGCCGACGTAGAGATAGTACCCTCCAGGTTGGAGCCCGAGCTCTTCGAGCATTTGCTGGCTTGTCGTTATGGCAGTGCTGGCACCGTACGGGATACACACGGAATCAGCGCCGTAAGTCTCCTGATAATACTGATGCATTACCCGCGCATCCGTGACCATGACGTTTGGCAGTCGGGTCGAAAGATACTCCGATGCCCGGTAGTAAGCGCGTCCGGGCCAACTCCATTTGGATCTCAGTCGTTCGATCCCATCCACGTTGACGACCACAGGCATTCGAAACAAGCGAGGTAACGGGCAGAAGATGCTATTGGCGGCGTTGCAGATCAGCACTGCGTCGAATCGAGTCCATATGGCGTGGAGGATGCACAGGAAGGTATGAACCACCGTATCGGTGTATTTCCACTTTAGCGTGGGCAAAACAACGATTCGGACCCGCCGATACTTCTCGAGGTTTCGCTGAACATAGTGGGTCCGCCCGTATACGGTGACGTCATGCCCGCGCTCCACCAGTCCGACGGCACACTCCTCGGCAAAGGTCTCAAACCCGCCGTAATTCGCTGGAATTCCCCGCGTTCCGATGATTGCAATCCGAAATTGCCGCATAGGGGACGCTCATTGCAAGAAGGAATCAGGTCAACGGCTCGGAGTCGCCATTTTGAGTAGTCGGAAGAAACTGTTTGTGGCTAAGCATGAGCCTCGTGTGAGGACAGTTCATTGCGTTTCAGGATCGACTCACAAAGCGATTCGGTTTCGGCAATTTTCCGGTCGAGGGTGAAGTGCTCCTCTAGTCGACGTCGTCCCGCGTGTCCCATCTGCAGTGCTATTTCGGGATGGTTGTGCAAGTGGACAATCGCCTGGGCCAGCGCTACGGGGTCGGCCGGAGGAACAAGCAGGCCGTTCACTCCAGGCTGAATCAGCTCCGGGATCCCGCCGACCGAAGTCGCAATCACCGGCAAACCGGATGCCATGGCAGATAGAATGGCCGAGGAAAGCCCCTCCGAAAGACTGGGAAGGACGAAGATGTCGAACGATTGGAGGTACTGATTGGTTCGACTCTGAAAACCGGCAAACTGAAAACAGTCTTCCAGTCCCCGCTCCCGGACCTGTGTTTCCAGGCTCTCCTTGCAGACGCCGTCGCCCACAACAACGAAGCGGAGCCGGGAGTGCACTTCCGGGATCATGTGGGCCGCCTCGACGAGATGATAGTGCCCTTTCTCTTTGCTCAGATGAGAAACGGACCCGACGATCACCGGGTGCCGGGCGGAGTCGTAGGGCGAACGTTCCAGGGTCGGGTGACGCGCAACGTCGATCCCCTCGTAGACGAGCCGAATCTTCGATGCGGGAATACCCCCCTCCTGCAGTTGATGGCTGATGCTTTCCGAGATTGCGATGATGAATGCCGTTCCCCATACGTACTTTAGTCGAGTGAACGGTGTCCGGCGCAAGGGGAAGTTGACCCTGCGAAAGATGATCCGAACGCGCACACCGGCCAGCCACGAAGCCAGCTTGCCGACCAGAATCGGTCGTGGAGTATTGAATGCCACGATCGAAGGACGGATCCGAATCATGATCCAGAAAAGTCGAATGAGAGAAACAGGGCTCAGCTCGCGCCGAATCGATATCGGATACACTTTCAGGCCGGTCTTCCGGGCACGCTCGGCAAGGAGAGTGTCTGGATGGCAGACAAGGTGAATCTCGTGATTGCGTTCCGACAAGCCCTGCAGCAGGGAAAACAGCTGATCTTGGCCGCCGCGCCAGACTCGTTCCGTATCAATGAAAAGGAATGATATGCCCATGATGGTTCCGTCGCCCTCACGGAGTATAGGGGCAACGATGAGAGAGGTAAAGGCCGGCCCGTGAGCTTTCAGCGCTGACTGGCGCAACGCGCCAGTCGCTTGGGAACGTAACTGCGCAGCGCACCGTGAAAAAAAGTGGTTTTTGACGATTTGCTAAGTTACACGCATAGCAGCAGATCCGCGAGCAGTTACTTAAGAGCAGACAGCTATCAGCTTTCAGCGGCCAACCAGCGCGGCGCGCCGGTTGCTCGGGATAGAACCCGCGCGCTGGTGCCTTCGGGGTGTAGTGCACCCAGTCTTGGCGATTGGCGCCTTCAATACAAGATTTATTGAGAGCGAAGACTCTCGGTGCGGATCAGCTGATAGCTGACCGCTGATAGCTGACCGCTCTTTATAGCTTCACCACGTTGGGAGCGTTGCTTCGAACGGCGTTTCTGCAGTCGACCACCAGGCGGGAGTTTCTCGAGATCAGGTCGAAGTCGAAATCTGTGTGATCGGTGATGATCACGCAGCAGTCGTATTGACCCAGGCCCTCGGCGGTCAGATCTTGAGACGACAGCATCGTCCCGTCGATGCGGATTTCAGGGGCGTAGGGATCGGAGTATTCCACGAGCGCCCCGTCTTTCTGGAGCAGTCGAATGATATCCAGGGCAGGAGACTCCCGAATGTCGGAGATGTTTTTCTTGTAGGCGGCGCCGAGTATGAGTATCCGGGAGCCGTTGACGGCTTTCTTGCATTTGTTCAGTGAACGCGAGACTTTTGCGGCGACGTATTCCGGCATGCTCGCATTGATCTCACTTGCCAGCTCGATAAAGCGAGCGTTGTAGTTGAGCAGCTTGAGCTTCCACGAGAGATAGAGTGGGTCGATGGGGATGCAATGGCCTCCCAATCCTGGTCCCGGATAGAAAGGCATGAAGCCAAAGGGCTTGGATGCAGCCGCCTCGATTATCTCCCAAACGTCGATCTCGAGCTTATCGCACATGATGGCGATCTCGTTGACCAGGCCGATGTTGACTGCTCTGAAAGTGTTCTCGAGTAGTTTCACCATCTCGGCGCTCTTTGTCGAGCTGACCGGAATGACCCTTTCGATCACCTGACTGTACAGAAGCCTCGCCAGATTGGTGCATTTGGGAGTCACCCCGCCGATGATCTTCGGAGTGTTGTGAGTGTTCCAGTGTGCGTTGCCCGGATCGATCCTCTCCGGAGAGAAGGCAAGAAAGAAGTCCTTTCCGACGGCAAGGCCGCTGGTTTGGAACTCGGCCAAGAGGATTTCGTCCGTGGTTCCCGGATAGGTCGTGCTTTCCAGCGTAATGAGCATGTCCGGATGCAGAAACTTCCGGATCTTGGCTGTGGCGTCCGCAATGTACTGAATGTCGGGATCTCTTGTCTTTCGAAGAGGAGTGGGTACGCAAATGCTTACCGCGTCCAGCTCTTTCACGACGCCAAAGTCCGTCGTTGCCTGGAACTTTCCTTCTTCAGACAGCCGTTGAATCAACGCTGGAGACACATCTTGAACGTGGGATTTGCCGGAGTTCAGAGCGTCTACCTTCTTGGCATCCACATCGATTCCGGTAACGACAAAGTCTCCTTGCGCGAACTCCGTCGCCAATGGAAGCCCAACGTAGCCGAGGCCGACAACTCCGATTTTCGCTGTGCGATCCAGTATTTTCTCGCTAAGTGACACTCCTGACCTCCGTCTGGGAACCGTACCACTCCAGAACTCTACGAAGTCCCTCTTCGAGAGATACCGAGGGCTCGTACCCCAAGAGTCGCTTTGCCTTGCCAATGTCCGCCAACGAATGTTTTACGTCTCCAACCCTTGCTTCTTCGTAGATGGGTTTGACGTCTTGGCGCAGAATCTGGCACAGTGCACGGACTAACTGATTGAGGCTGGTCCGTCCACCGCATCCGATGTTGAAGATTTCACCCGCTCCATTCTTTTCCGTCGCAGCTTTCCAGTTGGCGTCGACGACGTTGCTCACGAACGTGAAGTCCCGGGTCTGCTCGCCGTCTCCGAAGATAATCGGAGGCTCCCCCGCGATCAGCCGCGTGGTGAAGCGTGGTACGACCGCTGCGTATTCCGACTTCGGATCTTGCCTCGGCCCGAATACGTTGAAATATCGAAGGCAGACGGTCTCGAGTCCGTAGATCTCTGTAAACAACCGGCAATACTCCTCTCCGGTTCGTTTCGAAAGTGCGTACGGAGAGAGACTCTGGCCAATCTGGCTTTCAACCTTGGGCAGGTTTGGATCGTCTCCATAGACGGACGAGGAGGAAGCTAGAACGACCCGTTGGACTCCAGCATCGCGCGCGGCCACGAGTACCGATAAAGTGCCCGTGATGTTTGCGGTGTGAGAGGCTTGAGGGTCTGCGACCGAACGTGGTACGGACGGGATGGCGGCCTGGTGAAACACGTATTGCACGTCCTGGAAGGCGGCGCGAAGCGCCTCCGTTTCGTTGATGTCTACGCGCAGAACCTCGAGACGGTTTTTAGCTTCGTTCTTCCAACCGGCAAGGTTTCTTTCCCTTCCGGTGGAGAAGTTGTCCACCAGCACTACCGTGTGCTTCTGCGACAGCAGAAACTCACTGAGGTTGGACCCGATAAACCCGGCACCGCCGGTGACGGCCATCTTCGGCATAACGATAACCTATTTGTTGCCAACCCCTTAGTAGAAACTGGAGGCTGTATCTTAGCAGAGTTCACGGGGCGGCGCAATTGGCTGGGTCACGCCGCCGGTGGCAAGAATAATCTTGCGCAGACCATATCGGCACCCCAGGCTGGTAGATATAGGGATAGTTGATCGTTAGATGAATCGAGCGGAGGAGTTTCCCTGGTTGCCATGAGGTTGCGGGTTCCAGATCTGATACAATGGCAACCCTCATGGACATCGAACTTACATGTGATGGCAAATCCGCGCCGGTAACTCCGTTCGTGGGGAGATTCCTGGTGGGTGTCTCACTCGCCATTATCCAGTCACTGAAATCTCCCCCGGCCGAAGAACATATCCTTTTCGAACTGGATGGGGAGAATGTGAAGGCTTCCGTGGACGGCCGGGAGTTGAGCCTGGAGGGCCAGGGTTTTGCCCACACACTGGTTTACGAGACCATCCAGGGAATGACTCACAGTCTCAAGGGAATGGAATCGGGCAAGCCCGTGCGCATCAAGATCACACTCTGACCGTGGGGAGTCTCGATATAATGCAGAAATGGATGCCAAGGACGATTAGCTTTAGCTGCGCCGTATTGGTTGTCTTTGTTTGCTCATTTTTTGCCTCCGGCGGGACACCCTACCATCAAGAGCGGAGACAAGAGCAAGAGCGGAGACGCGAGAGTCCCGAGCCGATTCAATTGGCGGGCGGCTCGCTCGTGGAGTTCGAGTCGCTGCTTTCCGAGACCTTGGGAACGACCCAGCCCTACAGTATCTTCCTTCCCCCCTCGTATCAGGCCGGCACTCGCCGCTATCCCGTGGTCTATTTTCTCCACGGTTTGAACAACAACCACACAAGCTGGACGGTGGACCGGTACGGACGGCTGCACGAGAAGACGGAATCGTTGATCCTGGCGGGGGAGCTTCCGGAAATCATCATGGTGCATCCGAAAGGCGACAACAGTTTCTATTGCAACTACGCCGACGGGAGCAAACGGTACGAGGACTTTGTTCGTCAAGAGCTGGTTGAACATATCGAATCGCATTATCGTGTCAAGGAAGGCGGAGCCCATCGGTCCATCGCCGGCACATCGATGGGCGGCTACGGGGCACTGAAGATTGCCATGAAGTATCCGGACCAGTACAGCGCCGTAGCAGGGCACTCCCCCATAATCTTTCTGGGCAAGAACCCACTCGACGTGCCCGCAGAGGTTCAGTCCTCACGGTATTTTCAATTCTTCGTCCGGATCCTGCGACCCATCTTTGGCGTTCCGTTTCGCCAGCAACTGTGGGATGCGAACAACACCCTACTGCTGGCAAGGAGCGCAAAGCTGGGGGGGCTGAAGATACACTTCGACTATGGAACCGGTGATCGCTACATCCAGCGGATCAGGCTGGACAAGGGTGTCGAAGCGCTCGACCACGCCTTGACCGAGGCGAATGTCGATCACTCTTTCAAGGTATATCCAGGAGAGGCGCACGGGTGGGGCCCTTGTTTCGGCCCATTTCAAAGAATCACTGGAGTTTCTGTGTCAGAACTTCTAGGCGCTCGCCAGAAAGGATAACGGCCAAATGTCGGAGGTATCCACGGCAGTCTCGGATGCTCATTTTCGGTACATCGCTGATCACACCCGCCGTGACGACGATTTTTTGATCGCACTCAAGGACGAAGCCAGGAGCAGTGGGATCCCTCCAATCTGGATTTCTCCCGAACAGGCGAGCTTCATGCAGATTCTCTTGAAGGTAAAGGGCGCACGTCAGGTCGTGGAAGTTGGGACTCTGGCCGGGTACTCGGCCATCGTGATGGCTCGCGCCTTACCCGAGGATGGCGAGGTCCAGACCATCGAGCTCTCAGCCAAGCACGCGGACTTTGCCGAAAGGTGGATTGCAAAATCCGATGTGTCTGGGAAGGTTCGTGTCCACCGGGGTTCTGGAGTCCAGCTACTGCCGACCTTTGAGACAACGTCGGCCGATGCGGCGTTCCTGGATGCGGATAAATCAAACTATCCCCGGTACCTGGTTGAGTGCCTGCGAATCCTGCGCCCAAAGGGCCTTGTTCTGGTCGACAACGCCTTTGCCTATGGACAGCTCTTGCAGGAACGCCCCACGGACCCGGACGTCGAGTCGATTCGACGCTTCAACGATATGGTGGCGCAAACGAAGGGACTGCACGGCATCATCGCCCCCATCGGGGACGGCTGTTGGGTAGCGGTAAAGGAATAGGTGGGGTCACAACCCCTTGCCATCTTTCGGGACCTTCAGGATCTCGCCCTTCTTCGGAGGCGTCGGCTTGACGAAGCGGACGTCAGTATCCAACTGGATGGTGACGGAAGAACCCTTGTCGAGGACGATATCGTCCCGCCCAAAGAGAGCGACCAGACCCGCTGCTCCGGCACCGATTGCGGCCCCGACGCCTGCGCCCTTCAGGCCACCGCTTATGGCTCCGATGGTTCCGCCGGCCGCACCTCCCGTGCCCGCTCCCTTCGCGACCTCACCGCCCTGGCTGCCCCCGTGGGTGATCACGCCGCGCTCGTCGGTGTCCCGACTGCTGTAGCCCTCTGCCATGATCACGACCGACTCCATCTTCCGGGTGACTCCGGTCGGGAGGATCACGGTATCGCAATTCAGCCACAGCTGACTCTTGCCTTTCACGCGACCCGACCCTTTGGCCATTTCAACCTGACCGATGATGTAGCTACCAACGGGGATGATGATCCGGTCATCGACGGCAACCGGTGCGGCGACCGTGGCCAGAAACTTGTCTCCCGTCTGGGCCGTCCTGCTGTTGATGGTTCTCTGCAGCTCGATGAAGATCTCCGTCTTGCTGGGGATGATGACGTCGTCCAGGCTCTGGGCGATGATATGGGGGGCGCAGAGTAAGAGCGACAGCCAGTATACTTTCACGGGCACCTCAAAAAAGGACAATATTCAATACCAGGGTCCTTCTCCTACATGGATGCGATCCGTCGCTGTGCGGTTCATTCCTCGTCCCCGGCCTCATTCCAGATCGATTTCGAAGAAAATCAGTTCCTGCCCGGTGGTCACGTTCTCCACCTCGGGTAGATACAGGCGTAGCCCCTGCCGCTGGTCAGGCTCTGGGAGAGGGAAGAAGACGACTCCGTAGTCGGAGCCAAAGGGCGCGATCATTCTTTCGTCGAAGTGCTTGTGCTGGAAATCCGCCAACATGGCGCTCTTCTTGTAGTCGTTCAGCAGAATGCTTGCCTGGGCCGGGTTCTCGGAAGGGGTTTTTTTCAGTACCACCGACAGAAACGCTTCCCCCACCGGAAGAGCGGAGACGTTGGTGCCGTCGGCGCGGACCAGATAGATGTCTCTCTCGTGCAAGCGGATGGCGAAATCGTTATTGTTCTCGATTACGATCAGGACCGGCAGGATTTTCTTCTTGTGGATCTTCTTTTCGTCGAAAAGCTCCAGCACCCGTTTTTCGTTGGTTGCGGCAAAGGCTCCGATCACCACGTTCTGGAAGTCGAGGTGGCATTTGTAATCTGCGGCCGGTTTGGGCTCTATGGGCTTGATCTTGTACTTGCCCAGGAGTGGAATCGCAAGCAAGAACAGGAAAGCCGCAGTAGCGAGGGTGCGGCTACGGTAATTCATTATTCGAAGTATAGTCGATTCCAGTACCCGGAACAAGAATCGGAGTAGGGGGTTACAGTCCGCGCGTACCAGATAAAGTCTTGGAGCGAAATCGCCGATGCGGAAATAGCAAGAATCAGGTGACGCTGTCTGCGTATGCAGGAGGGCGGCCGGTGTGGGTGTTCGTGCATATGGGACATCTGCTGCGGCCCTGGCTTTCTGGAAATCCGGGTCGATTGCTCAGTGAGTGGTGGCTCTTAAGTAACTGCTCGCGGATCTGCTGCTATGCGTGTAACTTAGCAAATCGTCAAGAACCACGGTTTTTCACGGTGCGCTGTGCAGTTACGTTCCCAAGCGACTGGCGCGTTGCGCCAGTCAGCGCTGATAGGTATTCCACCCGGACAGCACACACGCGAGGGAGTCACTGGACTCATGGAATACGGTTGCCGTCTTTGATCGTGCCAGCCCCCCGGCTCATGCACTCTTGATGGGAGCACCGGAGCACCAGGTCCGAACAAGAGCAGCATTACAAGAGCGGCGGAAGGCATTGCAAAACCCGATAGCTAGCGGGCTGAGCATCGATAGCCATGGCATCATGAAGACGAAACGGGGACGCAGAGTTCGGCTCACCTTGCTCCTCGGCACGGTCGCACTTTTCCTGGCGCGGCCGGCCGGCGCCGCGACTTATTATGTGCGCAAGGACGGCAACAACAGTAACGCCGGGACCTCCAACATCCCCTCCGGTGCTTGGCTCACCATCCAGAAGGCTGCCGACACGATGGTGGCCGGCGACACAGTCCTTGTTCAACGCGGTACCTACTTTGAAGCGGTGGCACCTTTAAACAGCGGCACTTCCGGGAATCTCATTACCTACAAGGCTGAGGGCCGGGTCATTATCGATGGCCAAGCCACGCGAACCCGTTCCTTCGATCTCATCAGCGATGACTACATCGTCATCGATGGTTTCGAGCACACCGACGTCCTCGACAGCACCGGTACTGACGGGAACGTCTGGGTGGGCACCTCCAATGATGTCACCATTCGCAACAATATCTTCCATGACACCGGTCGTGACGCGATCTACCTGGACACCAGTACCAGCTGCCTGGTGGAGAACAACCTCATCTATAATATCGATGACGACGGTATCACGGCGGGCACCAGCAACACCTTCCGGAACAACACGATCTACGCCTGTACCGACTGGGCAATCGAGGGGGCGGACGGAACGGGAAATCTCTACGAGGACAACATCATCTGGGACACGGTCGACAACACCTCTCTGGCGACAGCGAATTACAACGATTACATCGGCAGTGTCCTGACCGGTACCGGAAACATTTCCTCCAATCCGCTGTTCATCAACGCCGGCGGAGGCGACTTTCACCTGAGCCACGTCGCTACCGGAGAAGGGTCGGACAGCCCCGCTATCGACGCCGGGAGTGACACGGCCGCCAACCTTGGCTATACCGACAAGTCCACCCGCACAGACGGAATCGACGATACCGGCACGGTAGACATGGGCTTTCACTACCTCCACATTCCTGATTTCACCGACTATACCACCACCGCCGGCCTCGGCAGCATCAGCAACGACTACGGGGTTGGCTGGGGCGACTATGACATCGATGGTTACCCCGATCTCTATGTCTCGACGGCAAATGCGCTTTACACGAACGACGGAGACGGAACCTTCTCTGCCGGGCCGTCCCTGACGGGCAACAGCCGGGGTGCCCACTGGGGCGACTACGATAACGACGGCGACCTGGATTTCGCCGCCACGGCTGATATGAAACTCAGCAAGAATAACGGGAACAACACCTTCACGCTGCAGGACAACGCGACCGTCGGCATCACAGGCATCAACAACCTTGGGGACCTCAGTTGGCTTGATTACGACAACGACGGTGACCTGGACATGTTCGCCCACAACGGGACCACCAACGGCAACTACATCTACAGCAACGACGGTGATGCCACTTTCACCAGCCTGCAGCCCGATGGCCTAAACGCGGTCTCCGGCAATGGTGAGATGACGGGAGTCGTGGATTACGACGGGGACAGCGACATCGACATTCTCTTCCGCATCGGCAATACGGTCCGGCTCCTGGAAAACGACGGCGATAGCACGTTCACCTTGGTTACAACCTTCAATATCACCGACGACAATGGCGGCTACAACGGCACTGCCTGGGGAGACTACGACAACGACGGCGATTTCGACCTCTACTTGGGCGGTAACGGATCCAACGAGCTCCACCGCAACAACGGCAATGGCACATTTACCGATGTCACCACGACCGCGGGCGTGGCAGGAACGTCTTCGAACACCAAGGGCGTGACCTGGGGCGACTTTGATCATGATGGAGACCTCGACCTTTACGTCGCCCACTCCGACGCAGCCAACCAGTTTTTCGACAACAACGACGATGGGACCTTCACCGATGTGGCCGCCTCCTTCGGCCTGGACGACTCGTCGGCCAATTATGGAGCCATGTGGGCAGACTACGATCTGGACGGCGACCTGGACTTGTTTGTCGGCGGCAACACCAGCGACAGTAAGTTGTTCCGAAACACTCTCAACGACAGCAACTACTTGAAAGTGAAGTTGACCGGGCTGGGCAACGGCTACTCCCCCAAGGACGGAACCGGGGCCCGGGTCGAGCTCTGGGATTCTTCGGCCACGACACTACTGGCAGTGAGAGAGCCGTTCGGGGGCGTGGGCATGGGTTCGCATGGCCCGCGTATCCAGCACTTTGGGTTGGCAACCGGTGGGGGAGCCACCTATACGGTCAAAGTGATATATCCCAAGGGAACCACCGTCACCCGGTCCAGCGTGGTGCCAACCAGCGAATCCATTACGATAGGGGCCACAACGCTGAATAACACGATCGAAGTTTTCGAAACAGGACCAACCGCCGTCACACTCACCTCCTTTGCAGCTACCGGCTACGATGGTGGGGTTTGGCTCGAGTGGCGCACGGGCTTCGAGGTCGACAATCTCGGCTTTCACGTATACCGCGAAGACTGGGATGGCCTGACCCGTATCACGCCAGAGGTTGTTGCAGGTTCCGCTCTGCTTGCAGGCGCAGGGGTGATGTAACTTTGCTTGTGTAAAAAGAAAGAGGGTGTAAGTTTGGTTTTTTCGCTGCGATGGCAAAAACCAACTCCAAGAAAGGAGCTTACACCCAATGGCGAAATTAACACCGATGACCGAACAATTCCAACATTTCCTTGATGAGGTAAAAGAAGACTTTTGGGGAGATGTGTATAGCAAGACAAAGCTGGCGTGGAAACGGTATTTCGAGACTGAATCACAGCGGCAGAGAGACCGTTATTGTGGCTTTGGATGGTATGAAAGAGGTGGGCAGAGAAAGAGAGAGTACCGCAATGGATACTATGAACGGGACTTTGTGACCCGCTTTGGAACGTTACGGTTGCGGATTGCCCGGAGCCGGAACAAGAATTTTCTCCCGAAGGGATTACAACGGTTTCAACGACGAGCTGACGAGGTAACGTTGCTGATACGAGAGGCGTTTCTCAGAGGAATCAGCACACGGACGGTGGGACGGATTGTGGCGATCATGACGGGAGAAGTTGTCAGTGCACAGACGGTATCGCAGCTGACACGAGAGCTAGATGAAGCAGTACAGCGATTTCACCGAGCTCGGTTGAGTGACGAATGGAAGACACTGTTTCTGGACGGAGTGAGTCTGAGGGTAAGACGTCCGAGTGGGCGGAAACGGGTGCAGATGCTGGTGGCCTACGGGGTGAGAGCGGATGGTAGCCGGCAGCTTTTGGCATTTATGCGCAGCAGTGGAGAGAGTCAAGCTGCCTGGGAAGGACTCTTAGGAGATCTGTACCGGCGTGGTATAGAGGGAGATAACCTCGAGCTGATTGTGACCGACGGCTGTGCAGGTCTGGCAGCGGCCATTGAAACGATCTATCCGAGAGCTCAGCACCAACGCTGCTGGGCACATAAGATGCGAAACATCGTCAATTCAGTCCGAAAGTGCGATCGAGACCAGATCAAGCAGGATGCACGGGCCATCTACCAGGCCGATAGCCGTCGGGATGCACTGACAGCTTTCAGGAGGCTGAAGCGTTGCTGGCACAAGGATTATCCGAAGATGGTGAATCGATTGGAGAAGGATCTCCCTGAGTTACTGGCCTTTTACAGCTTCCCACGGCCTCTGTGGAAGAAGCTACGAACCACCAACGTCATCGAACGCTGCTTCGTTGAGGTTCGACGGAGAACGCGTCCGATGGTTTGCTTTGTTAATGTCCAGAGTGTCGACAGAATCATTTACTCGATCTTCCATCGATTCAATCTCGATTGGAAGGAACAACGACCAACTCGTACCCTCGACCTTTTTACACAAGCAGCTTGACATGACCAGGCGCAGGCAGGCCGTTGACCTCGGGCCGATCTTATGCCTGGCTCGATCGCGGGCCTGGCAATTATAGCGCCCGCTATTGGTTGGAAGACCTCGATCTCGACGGCACCAGCAACTGGCACGGGCCGATAACGCCGGACCCGGGGGTGCCCGGCATGGCAGCTCCGACGGCAGCGACAATGCTCAGCGACCTGAGCTCCCCTGGGTTGCCATCGCGGACGATGTCTCTGCGGCCGGCGGCCAAAGAAGGCCCGGCGCCGAACTCCGTCAAAGCGGGAGGCAAGATTCGGCAGGCGTTCATGGCCGAGGCGGAAGATCCTCCGGAGGATCGACTCGAGGTTCAGCGAGCGCTGGCGGCTCAGCCGGGCGTGAAGTTTCTGGTGCGCAGGACGGGATGGAAGCGAGTTTTTGGCTCGAGCTTGCTGGGCGCCGGTCTCGATCCAAACGTCGATCCCAGGAAGCTTCAGCTGTACAGCGACGGTCAGCAGTACCCTATGGTGATGAACGGTGAATCCAACGGGATCCTCGATCGCGGAGACAGCATCGAGTTTTACGGTCAAGCCCTGGATGAACCCTGGACTGGCACACGGACCTACTATGTTGTCGAGGGTCTCGATGCCGGGAACAGGATCGCGCGGGCTCCATTTCCCGGACCCGGACCTCGGTCCCAGAGCTTTCTCGCCACCCTGGAGATCAAGGACCGGTTCATCTATTTTGCGGCGCTCAAAAACGGAGAGGCCGACAACTTCTTCGGCTCGGTTGTAAGCTCCGCGCCCTTGCACGAGTCGTTCGTGGTTGTGGGCCGTGCTCCCCATGCTCCCGGCGACGCACGATTGGAAGTTGCCCTGCAGGGAGCGTCAGACACGCGCCATGAGGTCTCGGTTGTCTTTAACGGCATCGATCTCGGGGTGATGGAGTTCGAGGGACAATCCCGCGGCGTGGCCTCCTGGACCATGCCCTCCCAGATTATCCAGGAGGGGGATAACTCTATCCAGTTACAGGCACAGGGACCAGAAGCGGACGTGAGCTTGGTGGACTCTTTGCGGCTGACATTCTGGCAGCGTTATAAAGCGAGTGAGGAGTCCCTCCGGATGACGGTCGCAGGAGGACATACCGCACGCATCGAAGGATTCACCCACCCCATGATCCGGGTTGTCGATGTCACCGATCCACGAGCGGTGCAGGAAGTCGCTGGGATGAGACAAGCCATGGGACCGGGATCGCACGCCATCACGATCATGGCTCCCGGAGAGGGGGAGCGTACCTTGCTCGCATTTTCGGATCCGGCCGTCAGGCGGTTGGCTGCCGTCAAGGAGAACCGGCCGTCGGTCTGGAGCCGGGAGAAACGCGGGGCGGATGTCGTGATATTGTCGCACGAGAGGTTCATTGAGGACATGAAGCCTCTGGCGGCCGCACAGCAAGCAGAAGGCTACCGGGTCGTACGGGTGGATATCGAAGACGTGTACGATGAGTACTCGTTCGGTCACAAGGATCCGTGGGCGATCCGGAACTTTCTTCGGGATGCGAGTGAAAGATGGCAACGCGAGCCTCGGTTTGTCCTGCTGGTGGGAGACGCAAGCCTGGATCCCAGGAACTATCTGGGTTTCGGCGACTTTGATTTAGTGCCTACTAGAATCTTGGCGACCCAATATCTGGAGGCAGCGACCGACGAGTGGTTCGTGGACTTCGATGAGGACGGCATTGGAGAAATGGCAGTGGGTCGCCTGCCGGTACGAAGCCGCGACCAGGCGCGCCAGCTGGTAGCAAAGATCGTGGCCTACCGACAATCCGACGCCGGTAGGCTGCGCCAGGCGCTACTGGTGGCGGACGAAAACGACGGATTCGACTTCGAACGGGCCACCGAGCAAATCCAGGCCGAACTTCCGAACGGCATTGCCGTAAGAAAGATCCTCCGGGGCCGGATGGAGGATGAGATCGCGCGCAAGCTGGTGTTGGCTGCTATCAACCAGGGACCGCTGCTTGTAAACTACATTGGCCACGGTTCGGTTGAGGTGTGGCGTGGCGATCTGTTCAACTCCGACGACGCACGAGATCTCACCAATGGGACGCGCCTGCCGCTGTTTGTGGCCATGAACTGCCTGAACGGTTTTTTCCATGATGTCTATACCGAGAGCCTGGCCGAGAGTTTGTTGGTGTCTAAGGATGGAGGCGCCCTGGCCGTATGGACCTCGTCGGCTTTGAGCCAGCCCAACGAGCAGGTGCTCTTGAACCGTAGGCTCTACCGCTACCTGTTCGAGCACGGCCTGACACTCGGGGAAGCCACGCTCCTTGCCAAAAGAGCTACCCAGGACACCGACCTTCGCCAATCCTGGATCCTGTTCGGAGATCCTACCATTCTGTTGAAGTAGGAATTCCTGCCTCACTTCGAGCCGCGGCAAGTTGTTGCGATTTTATCTTCTGGATCCAGATCCACGCATCGCGCTACGTTCAGTGTCTGTTATCAATCGGACGTCGTAGATATGACCGCAGCGGGAGCAGTAGACAACGTGAATGTCGCTGCTTTCACCTGTGTGTGCCCGTTTTACTTCCGCCTTGATGTTATCGATACCGGGGTGGTTGCAATTTGGGCATTCTGGTTGTGCCATTTTGGTCCTTATCCAAGAAGGCCAGGGACAGGTAGGCCCACCTTTGTATACTTTCCTTGTCCTGCGATAGTCTCCTCTTAACTAGCGCGCTAGCTTTCGCATAGTCATTTGCGCGCCTGCAAAAACCAGACATAGTAAAGCGATGCCAGCGGCAGAACGAAACAAGAAAAATTTCAGTGGAGTAACATAGACTTTAAGCGGCAACAGCCCTGTTACTCCCTTGAGTGCTAATAGCTGCACAAAATTCTCGATCAAGTCTGCCGGTATCACCAATAGCGCTGGCAAGGTCAACCATGTTTTATATTTTCCGCCGTACTTGAGTGCAACGCCGAGGAAGAGGGCACCATAGAATAGTGGGAAGGGGATATCCACAAGCAGAGTTATCCAGAAATGCGCATTCTTCTCTGCCGCAGACATTCCGGCGAGCAGATTCTCAGACTCAAGCAGTGACGAGAGTCCATCGAGCAGCGTGCCGCCAGCCATCGGAGACAACAGCGCAAAACCAATCATCGAGGCCACGGATAGAACGAACAGTATCCACAGCGTAGTGGTAGAGCAGAGAATTGCCAACCGTGGAGACTCTAAGAACATGAATAAGCTCTTTCGAAGAATAAAATGTGAGTCACCTAGTTGGCGTGGCACATGGCGAGGATAGACAAAACAAGCTGCTATCGTGAAGCTGGTCCTCGCCTAGGATGCATTCCGTAGTGCTTCGGATAGAAGGCAGTATGTCTCCTTTGGCAGGTTCCCGTCAACCAAAGAGGACGTGAATGTGATTCTCGTTCACCAACGCAAACCGGAAGTACGTGAACAACCCTTCTGGAAGCAAGAGAAGGGAATCGACAGAACTGGAGTCGGCAACTGCGAGCTAGTGCCGGGACTAACCCTGCACCCAATCTGCACCAGGACGAGTTGACGAACGTAATGCACTAATGTAAAAGGACTTATTGGCAAGATGGGCTATTTTGAGGATATACAGGCCACGGTACGGTGCATTCCAAAGGGGAAGGTGGCGACGTACGGGGAGGTGGCGAGGGCCGCGGGGCATCCAGGGACTGCCCGTCAGGTCGCTTGGGCCTTGCGCGAGGCCGGCAGCAAGGGGCTGCCCTGGCAAAGGGTGCTGGGAAGTGGCGGACGTATCTTGCTGAGGGGTGAAGCCGGTTTCGATCAGCGTACCCTGCTCGAGCTCGAGGGGGTTCATTTCACGGGTGAGCGGGTGGACCTATCCGCCAGCGGTTTTCGGTTCGACAGAGAGCTATGAGCAAAGTGAGTGAGCAAGACGCGGTCCAGGAAATCAACGCCAGGTTTTACAAGGCACTCGAAGCCTATGATCTCGAGGGTATTACCGAGATCTGGCTACACGAACCTTGGGTTGCGTGTGTGCACCCGGGTTGGCAGCTCGTCTACGGCTGGCCGTCGGTGGAGCAGAGCTGGAGAGGCATTTTCGCCAACGACAGTCGGCTGAAGGTTCGGATTCGCGACGTGCGCATCTCGATCGAGGGGAACTGCGCCTGGGTGCTTTGCATCGAGGAGATTTTTGCTACCTTTCGCGAAGAGCTGATGCGCTCTCACGCCCAGGCCACGAATATCTATGTCAAGACAGCGGGACGCTGGAAGATGACGGTGCACCACGCATCTCCCGTGGAACATCCTGAAATGCAGGTTTCTTCGGACGCTCTGCACTGACCCTGAGACTCCCATGCCGTCCGAAACCCTTACAACGAAGATCCGAGAAGAAGCGAATCGACTGGGATTCTTCAAAGTCGGGATTACACGGGTGCGCCCACTGCCGCAATCGGAAGCTTTCGATCGATGGCTCGACAACGGGATGCACGGCGAGATGCACTATATGGCCCGGCAGGCCGAGAAGCGGCGAGACCCGTCCCGGGTGCTGCAATCGGCTCGCTCAATCCTGGCGCTGGCCATGAATTACAACGTCTCTGCTTCCCATGACGAGGATCCCTCCAAGGGTAAGATTAGCCGCTACGCCTGGGGAGAGGACTATCACGAGTTGATCGAGGAGCGACTCAGGCAGTTGCATGAATTCATGCTACATCAAGAGCCGGGTGCGCAAGGTCTCCACTACGTGGATACCGGCCCTGTGATGGAGAAGGTGTGGGGGGCGCAATCGAGTCTGGGCTGGATCGGAAAACACAGCAACCTGATCACCCGCGACCAGGGTTCGTGGTTTTTTATCGGGGTCATTCTTTCCAGTCTCGAGCTGGAATACGATCCCGTCGAAAAGGACTATTGCGGAACGTGCAGCCGCTGCATGCCGGCTTGCCCGACGGGAGCTATCGTGGCTCCGTACGTGGTCGATGCGCGGCTTTGTATCTCCTACCTGACCATCGAGTTGCGCGGTCCCATCCCCCGGGAGTTGAGAGGCCTGATCGGGAACCGGGTGTTTGGGTGTGACGATTGCCAGGACGTCTGTCCCTGGAACCGCTTCGCCGTGCCTTCGTCCGAGCCGACCTTTTTCCCCACCAAGGGCAGCCTGATGCCCGAGCTGTCCTCTCTGGTCTCGCTCACGGAGGCGGAGTTCAAGCGCCGGTTTCACAAGAGTCCAATCAAGCGGGCGCGCAGAGACGGTCTGGTGCGAAACGTCGTCGTGGCCCTGGGCAACTCCCGTCTTCCCGAAGCCGCGCTTCCACTGGCTCGCGCCCTCGGAGATTCGAGCGCTCTGGTTCGAGCTCACGCCGCATGGGCGCTCGGTGAGATTGGCACCCCGTCGGCGGCAGTTTCTTTGAAGTCCGCCTACAAGACCGAAGAGGATAGAGAGGTGAGGGAAGAAATCGAACAGGCACTAGCGGCCATTGGCACCCGATCTGCGCTCGTCCGCATAGAGAAGACTCGATCCGCAAACTCGGAGGGTGGGTAGCGGACCTGGCAAGCCGCTACACCCTGTCCAGGATGGAGATGGTAAATGGGTACGGATTGGAGCTGTCGGCTTCATAGGTTTGGCGCTCGACCAGCCTCCATTGATCCATCGGAATCTCCGGGAAGTACACGTCGCCATCGAAACCATGGTCGATCTCGGTGAGATACAAACGGTCCGCAATATCGATGGCGGCAGCGTAGATCTCGGCTCCTCCGATGATGAATGCTTCTTCCCCACCTTCCGCCTCGCGGGCTTGGGCGAGGGCATCGTCGAGAGATTCGGCAACACTACACCCAGGAGCCCGAAACCCTGCTTGACGGGTGACCACGATATTGTCTCTTCCCGGCAGCGGCCTGCCGACAGACTGATAGGTCTTGCGTCCCATGATGATGGGGTGCCCCATGGTGGTGCGCTTGAAGTGCTTCAGGTCGGCCGGAAGACGCCACGGGATAGTTCCTTCCTTTCCAATCAGCCTGTTTTTGTCCATCGCGACAATGATCGAAAGTTTCATACCGAAATCGGTGCGCGAATGGCGGGGTGGGGATCGTAACCGACGAGACTGAAATCCCCGTAGGCGAAATCGAAAAGCGATTGCACCTCTGGGTTTATTTGCATTCGAGGCAGCGGTCGAGGCGCGCGGGAGAGCTGGATCTCAACTTGCTCGAGGTGGTTGAGGTAGATGTGCGCGTCACCAAAAGTGTGTACAAACTCACCTGCAGCGAACCCGGTTACCTGGGCCACCATCATCAGCAACAGGGCGTAGGAGGCGATATTGAACGGGACGCCCAGAAACAGATCGGCGCTCCGCTGATAGAGCTGGCACGACAGTTTTCCGTCGGCGACATAGAACTGAAACAGGCAGTGGCAGGGCGGCAGGCTCATTTGTGGCAGCGCCCCCACATTCCAGGCGCTCACCAGGAGCCTTCTGGAATCGGGATTTCTCTGCAGCTCCGCAACGACGTCGGAGATCTGATCGATGCCTCGGCCATCTGCAGCCTCCCAATTCCGCCACTGGGCGCCGTAGATTGGTCCGAGGTTTCCGTTTTCGTCCGCCCACTCGTCCCAGATGTGGACCCCCCTTTCTTTCAGGTAGCGCACGTCGGTACGGCCGGTCAAAAACCAAAGTAGCTCGTGGATAACTCCTTTCATGAACAATCGCTTGGTGGTCACGGCGGGGAAGCCCTGACTCAGATCGAAACGGAGCTGCCGTCCAAAGACGCTGACGGTCCCGGTTCCCGTCCGGTCTTCTTTTCGAGCACCATGGCCCAGGACATCTCCGAGCAGTTCCAGGTATTGCTGCATGTCGATACTCCGCTCCGCCTACGGTTCGCTGGATCGCAAGCGATCGATCCCCGACCGCCCATTCTGCGTTTTTTCTCGAGCGAACCTCAAAGCGCGGCCAGAACCTCCTCGATGTGCCCGTCTACCTTTACTTTCGGGAAGATCTTCTTGATCCGGCCGTCTTTCCCGATGATGAAGGTCGTTCGTTCGATCCCCATGACCTTCTTGCCGTACATGTTCTTTTCTTTGAGAACGCCGTATTTCTGAACCGCTTTCTTGTCCGCATCGGATAGCAGAGGCATGTTCAGATCGTAGTTGTCCTTGAATTTTGCCTGGGCTGAAACCTTGTCGGCGCTGATGCCTAAAACGATTGCGCCTTTCTTGTCGAACTTCTTCTTGTCGTCGCGGAACCCGCACGCTTCCCGCGTTCAGCCAGGAGTACTGGCCCGCGGATAGAAGAACAGTACGACGTCCTTTTTGCCCTCATAGTCCGACAACCGGATGGTATTGCCGGAATCGTCTGAAAGTGTGATGGCAGGTGCCTTGCTTCCTTCTTTGAGCATGAGTCCTCCTCTGGTTGGCTAGCAGCCGGGGATTTGAAGGATGCCCGTCTTTTCAATCGCCTTGCCACGCAATAGCTCGGCGATTTCCAGTGTCCGCCGGCATGCCTCACGGGCCGAGGCCTGCGCCTCGGGGCTGGTGGCGTACTTGATGAGCATGTCCCGGCCGAGCTGGTGATGGTGCTCCTCGTCGGGTTGGATGACTTCGATATATAGCCGAGCAGTCGTCTGATCTCCGACACTTCCCAGATACTCCAGGAACATGTCGTTGCGTTCTTGGGCAATCGCTTCCCGGGTGAAGTGCCCTGCGGCCAGGCGCTCGACGCTGGTTGCCAACTCGAGCAGGTATTGAAACAACGGGCTATAGCCGTCTTGTCTCGGATCGAACGCCACTCCTCCCAGCTGGAGGAATCGTTGCTCCAGCAAGCGATAGTGCTTGGCCTCGTCTCCGACCTGTCGAGCCAGTGCCATAAAGACATCCAGTTCCACCGTCGACGGCATCCACCGAGCAGCCAATTCTGTGGCTTCGAGCTCGTTCTTCAGAGCAATGCGCAGTAGCGACAGAACATCACCTGATTCACCCGCGCGCTCTACCGGGCATTCACGCAGATGGCTCAGAACCTGTGCGTTGGAGCGCTCGAGTTGCTCCACGAACTCCTTGCTGTCCATGATCGCTCCTTTCTACCATGAGGGGCAGAAGGGTAGAAGATTTTTTTCCAAGAACCTTCCGGGCCGGAAGGGCGCCCAAGAGGATCTTGCCGCGCGTTTCAAGGTTTCCGGTGAGTTCAACGAGACCGGCGGCCACCGGAACGAAGCCAGTAGAGCAAGCACAGCAGTGAAAACAATCCGATCGCGAGGGCGGCCCAGAATTCTGGATTGCGGAACTCATCCACAGTCAAGAGGGGAATCACGGCGGGACCTCTTCCGAGAAAGTCACGCTGCTGGCAACCGTGAACTTTTTGTAGTCGGAAAACTCACTGACTGCCTCGATCCGGAAGACCTTCAGCAGCAAGACTCGTGCTGAACCGGCAGCGTACGCTTCCGCGGGAAGCCAGATCTCGTTGTTGATCCTGCGCCGTTTGAAAACCAGCTGAGCTCCCTTGTGCAACCGGGCGACGAGGCCGAGACCAAAGCGAATGTTCTCGATCAGCTCCACCTCGACCTGGACCAGTTGATAGTCTTGTTCGCTGAACCAGGCCCGACCGCGAAATTTTTTCAGCATCTTTCCATCGTCGGTCTTGGGCTTGTATCCGTGCACGGGGGTGAATCGAAGCAGGATCGTCGAATGACCGTCGATGGTTTCACGGCCCAGCATCGAATATTCATAGATCTGCATCAACTCATCGATTGTGTCCTGTTCTTTTTGCTCTTCCTCGGTCTCCTTGGCCAGACGCCGTTCGCGGTCGCTTGTCTTCTCCTTCGCCAGCTTCCGGGCCCTCTGCTCGACTTTCTTGTTATGTTTTTTGTCCTGCTTCTCGAGCTTCTTGTCCTCGATTAGTTCTCCATTCTTGGAAATCAACCTCCTATAAGTCATGTCCTCCTCGAGGGAAGGATAGACCTCGTAGACGCGGACCTCGGTTTTCTTGACCTTGCCCTTTTTGTCCAGGTGATGCTCGGTTTCCTTTTCCTTGTAGGTGTACTGGCTCAGAAGCAGCCGATCGCTCCTCAGATTCTCCTTGATTCTGGCCAAGAAGGAGTCGAGTTCCGGGAGGGATTCCACCGGCGTGGTTGGGTCCGACTGGGTCCGTACGTATGATGTCGCAACAGAACCACAACTGATGAAGACGCCACACCACAGCGCGGCGCGGCGGATGGAGTGAAGGTGAACCATAGAGGGTGTTGTCCCTGATGCTCCGGTGTCTATAGACGGCCAGGCACCATTTTGGGTTCAAACAATGAAATATAGCAGAATCTCTGGTGCCCGGTAACGCCGCCGTGCCGGCCGGCCAGTCTTGTCGTGGCTGGCTTGAGTCGATATCATGATCCGAACGCCCGCTGGCGGAGTGGAGGATCCCTTTATGCGTTTGATCAGCCGTCGACAGTTTCCGTGTGAGTTTTTGGGATTGCTTGCCTCGGGTCCGCTCATCCCTCCGCTCACGGGAGCCTCGCGGCAGGAGAAGGAAACGCGAAGGCCGTCGCTGACCGACCTGGAGGGTATCTGGGTGGGGCATGAGACTCTCAAAGAGCGTCCCACGGGTTGTACCGTGGTTCTTTGCGCCTCTTCGTTTGTCGCCGGCGTCGATGTGCGTGGAGGTGCGCCGGGAACTAGGGAAACGGATCTTTTGAGAGCCGAAAACCTGGTCAGCCGGGTGGACGCCATCGTGCTCTCCGGTGGCAGTGCCTTCGGATTGGACACCGCCTCGGGGGTGATGCAGTTTCTCGACGAGCGCAATCGGGGGTTCGATGCGCAGGTCGCCAGAGTTCCCATCGTCTGCGGCGCCATCCTGTTCGACCTCGGCCTGGGCGATCCGAAGATCCGGCCGGATGCACGCTCGGGTTATCGCGCGGCTCTTGCCGCCAGCAATGCGCCTGTCCCGGAGGGAAACGTCGGAGCGGGCTCCGGCGCGACGGTGGGCAAGCTACTCGGTCCAGACCGCGCGATGAAGGGCGGCCTTGGGTCTTGGGCCTATCGAAGAGCGGATGGTCTGAGCGTAGGTGCCGTCGTGGCGGTGAATTGTGTCGGAGATGTGATGGATCCGGCGGAGGGACGAATTGTTGCGGGGGCCAGACGAGCCGACGACACGGGATTCGTCGATGTCTTGCAACTGCTGCGAAACGGTGCGACTCCCGCCGCCCGCGGCGGCGAGAATACCGTTATCGGCGTCGTCGCAACCAACGCGGCCCTCAGCAAGCCCCAGTGTAACAAGGTGGCGCAAATGGCTCACGACGGACTCGCGCGCTGCATTCGGCCATCGCACACTCCCTGGGACGGAGACACATTGTTTGCGGTCTCGACCGGAAAGTGGACGGGCTCCGCCGATGAGGGTTTGGTCGGAGCTTTGGCTGCGGATGTTTTGAGCACGGCCATCTTGCGAGGGTTAACGCAAGCCAGCTCCTGGCAATCGTACCCGGCGGCGCGAGATTACCCGAAAACGGACAAACCAGCGTAGCGCCGCAACGGGGGTCGTCAGCGTAGAGGAACGATGACAGCCGCGTGAGCTCCCCGGTGAGCCTCGGCCCGTCGCATGTCGCAACCGAAGACCCCAATGGTCTGCAGGCCAAGGTAGGCCGCCGAACAGTATCCACTCTCCTCGGAATCGACCAACCAGGACCAGAGGTATTCCTCGAAACTCGCCGTAGTGTGCATGCCCCGTGACACCTGATGTTCGCGCCATGCCCGTGATGTGATGAGAAACTCCGGCACGGTGAACCCGTTCCACTTTCGGCGCTCGAATCGCCTTTTGATCTTGTGACCCGTCATGCTTCCGGTCCGGGCGCGAACGGAGCTCAGGTCGTAGCGGAGCAAGTAAGGCCCTTCCTGCCTGGAGCCCATACCGATCGCCCGTTGGTAGACCCTCCCGTTGGGTTCCTTACCCCAGTCGTCCGATATATAGGACCTCGAGAACCTTGGATCGGCCGGCAATCCGCTCAGCGGCCGGTAGGCCGTCTCATCGATCACGGAGCGGATCAGCCTCATTTGTGTTTCGAAGTCTGGGAAGCAGAACGCTTGGTGGAGCTCGAGCTCGTCGGCTCGCTGCAGGAGCTGGGTTTCAGCTGCGGAAAAGGAGGCGGAAAATGGGAGTGCCTTGATCCAGGGCTCCAACCCATGGGTCTTGAAGAACCGCTTGCTTTCTTCCAGAACCGCTTTGATGTCCAGGTCCGTTCCCATGCCGAGTATGTTACTAGAAAGGCGCGCTTTCCGCTAAGCGCGATGCGCGGACTGCGGTCGGCGGAAAGCGCGAAGCGTGTGCACTTTTTGTTGACAGTCCTGTGTCTCGCCGCAGAGAATCGGGGTTGGGACCGCGGTGGCGGGTATTTTGGTTGGGGGTGGGGGATGAAGAAGGTCCAGATAAAGGAGTATTCCCTCGAGCAGGGAGCCCTCGAGATCGAGTACATCGAGGAATTTTTCGGCGAGTTCAAACGCAAGAAGACGGCCAAAGAGATCATCGGCCGGCTCCAAAACAGAAACCACCTCATTCTCCTGGCCGAGGCGCCGCTCAAGGAGGATCCCTCGACGCTGGTTCCAGTTTCCTTCAAGGTGGCCCACGAAGTCTATTCAGAGGAAACAGAACCGAAGTTGAAGGACCTGGTCGAACGCGTGAGCAGCTGTGTCTCGTTCGAGGGCCGGAGAGTTCTCTACAGCTGGATCGGCGGGACACGGCGCGATTGGCGCAGCCAGGGCCACTTTCGCGCGCTGACAGAAAAACAGGAGGATTGGGCCTCGAGTCGGCGATTCGACGAGATCGTCGTGAAGACGAAGAACAGATTCTACGCCATGCGCGGAACCTTGGATCACCTATGTTTCGACGTGATCAAGTTCGAACGCCATTCTACGGACAATCAGGAATCGAAGGTGTATCTGAGTAAAAGGTTGACCCACGACAGCTCGCCAAAGAAACGGTCGGGACAGCGTTCCATGGAAACGGCTGACCGGTAGTATCTTAGTATTCAAATGTGACGCGGCTCTGTTGATTGGCGCGCACCTCGACCGGCTGTTCCAGCACACCCAGCGATTCGTGCCAGGCTCTCAAGGTGAAAGTGCCTTCCGGGACGTCCGAGAGAACGAATGTCCCGTCGGCGCTCGTTGCCTCAAAATACGGGTGTTCGACCACTACGATATACCCCTTCATCCATGTATGTCCTGCGTCGCACTGGAGATGGAGCACCCCCGCCTTGCTCAGCGCACGTGTCAGCCTCTGGCCCTTCAGAGGCATGGCGAGGTTGAAGAGGGTTGCCCTCCCATTCAGCTTTCCGTGAACGTTGTGCAGCAGGTCGTCACTATTGAGGATATCAAGCGTAGCGCCGATCGGAACGACCTGGACATGCGGCTGGTAATCACATTCTCTCTGGTCCAGGATCGCCTGCGGTTTTGCCGGCATCGGCTTTCCGCTTCGGATTCCCTCGAGGGTGACCACAACGTTTTCCAGGAAGCCATCTCCCGATACCAGAATCTCGTTCGGTTGTTTCGTTCCCGGGCCGCAGACCTTCGACTTGGCGTCGACCTTTCGCGGCTCCAGGACGGGCACCGGGCCCAGGAGCCGGACCAAGCCGGCGATCGTTCCGCCTTCGAAGTCGATCGAGCCCTGGTACGGGGCACTACTCGCTGGGGGTGCTGGCAACTCGACCGGTACTTCCGACTCCGAGCCGCAGCCCGACAGGAACGCAACGAGGGGGAGAGCAACACTCCAGAACGCTCGCATTATTCCGTTCTGCTGCCGGCAGCAGGGGCCTGTCTCGCAAGCCCGAGCACGTGGTAGCTCAGTGCGCGCATTTGCCGTGCGGCGTCACCTCCGAGCGTTTTGGGATCTGGAGACAGCCCATCCGGAAAGTAACCGGGCATGCGCGTGCCGGGTTGCAGGAGCTGAGGATCTCTCAGCCACTTCTCGATCCAACTGGGCCGGAGGCGCTCGCGCGCCAGCGAAAGATTCGGCGCCAGATCTGCAGCTTCACGCTCAGGCTTGCCTGCTCCGGTGATGTGACACTGGAGGCATTTGAAGTCGGTGAACAGCTTTCGTCCTGCGGCCAGTAGCTCCGGGGATTCGGATGGGAGCTGCTGGTATTCACTTCTGAAGGGATAGGGCACCTTGTCCGTGTATGCGAACATCTGTGAGATGGTGACCACCTCGCCATCGTTCATATGGAAGCTCGGCATGCGAGCGTTCAGCCATGGGCGGATGGTCGAAGGAGCCTTGATGAAGTTAAAAAGCCAAAATGGGATGACTTTTTCTCCCTCGCCGTCGATGGCTGGCGGAAAGTAGCCGGGATCTTCGATGGTGTCCCGGATTGCCCCACCTTGCTGGTTGAAAATGTGGCAGCCCGTGCAGTTGCGGTCTCGAACAAGCTGTCTCCCTTTCTCGATCGCGTTTCGGTCCCCGGTCAGTTGATACCGCATGTCGGCATCCATTTCCGATTTCGTCCAGCCGAGAATGACTCCCACCAGGGCCTGAATCTCCTGCTCGTTGAAGTGGAAGTTGGGCATCTTCAGCTTTTCGTCCCACGTCTTGATCTTTCCCCGGTCGAAGAGTCGCGGGTTTTGAAGCTTGGCCGTGAACCAGGCTTGATGGCTATGCTCGAGGGTTTCCTCTTCCAGACCAAAGTCGAGCCGGGTCAAAAGCTTGCTGCCCTCTTCGGTCAACTCGGTTCCAATCGGCTGCGCGTTTTCGAACCCCTTGATGTTGTGACAGCCGAAACATCCGTACTTGTTGATCATCTTCTCGCCGAGGTACATCTTTTTGTCGTGCTCGGACATCTCTGCCAGCTGTTCGCTGGCTTTCGCGAGACTGGCCCGGCTGCTCAGGTATTCCAGCGTCAACCAATCGAGGGTCTCGACACCGACAGCCGGCACCGGCATGGCCTCGAAATCTTCGTTTCTCGTGCTCAGGAGATAATCCGTGATGTCGAGCGCCTCCTGGTGGGTCAGGCGCAGGTCCGGCATGTAGGTATCTTCCCAGTAGTGCTGTGGCTTTCTGAGCCAGTGATAGAGCCAGTCTCGATTCGTCTTGCTTCCCAGACCGGCCAGATTGGGCCCGAAGGCTCGTTCATGCGCCCGGCTTTCAAACTTTTCGTCCGGATCGTCTGTATGGCAGCCGTAGCAGCCGATGGTGCGGACCAGATTCCGGCCCCTCTCCATGTTTCCTTTTCCAGAGATGGGATCGTACTGGAGTGGCTCGGCGCTATCCCAAATGTAGGTTACGATGGAGTCGATCTCGGCTTGATTCAACTCGGCGTCCGAAGGTTTGTCCCCGCTGGTTGCTGCCTGTTGGTTGCTCTGCTGGAAGAAACTGGGCATGCGCGCGTCCGCCCTGAACTTCCTTGGTTCCAGGATCCAGCGAGAGGCCCAATCCCTGTCGGTCTTGCTCGGAATATGGGCAAGATCCGGACCGACTCTACGCCGTTTTTCGAAACCTTCGATTTTGTGACAGGCATAACAACCCGCACGCTCCACGAGCTTCAGCCCGTGGTCCAGGGGTTCCGCGTTCGGGATCTGCGCCTGCCCGGAGTGACACTGGTAACACCCGGAGTAGTAGTGACTCGAGGGGCGCATGGGGGTTTCCCAGTAATGCATCGAGTGCCAGTCATACTTCTGTTCCCATTCCTTGCGCTGAGCCTCGTTATCCGGGGTGTGGGCCGCCGAGGTGAATGAGGTCCCTCGGTCCCGCCCGCCGTGACAGACCGTGCATCCAAAGCTCTCCATCGGGTGTTTGGATCCGGGGTCGAGAAAGAGATCCAGCTGAGGATGGGTTCGAAAGGGTTGCGGGCCGTCTTCATAACCTGGAACGTCGATCGCGGTATGACATGTCATGCAGCGATCGACGCGCGGTATCTCCATGAAGTTGATGTCGTGGCGTAGATTGGGAAGTACGACCTGCTGCACCGTGAGGGTGGGCGCCAGGAAGTCCAGCATGGGCGCGTTCACGAGCCAGGTCGCAAGGTTGGACTCGACTCCCGCCAACTTTCTTTCGAGCCGTTCCCGTGTCGCGTATAGCTTGGAGATCTCCGAGCGAGTGTCCTCGACACGCTTCGAGAGATTGTCTACCTCACCCTTGGCCGCCTTTTGCTCCGCGGTGACGGCGTCGAAGTGAACCTTGGCCTCGTCCATTGTCTCCTTGATGCCCTGGAGCTCTCCCTCGAGTTTCGCTACTTCGTCGAGACGTTCCTGCTGGCGGAGATGGTCGATCTCCTTCTCGATCTCGTATTTTTTGGAATCGTAGTTGGCTTTGGCGAACCGGAAGTCCATGTCCCGGCCGTAGAGATCGGCGTCCAGCGCATCCAGTCTGCCCAGGGCTTCCCGATACTCCTCCCCTTTTTGACCCAGCTCCGCATCGGCCTCTTGTAGCTGAGTCCTCAATTGCTTGAGATCCGAGCTGGCCAGCTCCTTTTCAGCTTCCTGGATATCTTGGTGTGTGCGGCGTGTTTCCTGCGAGTTGAAATCCCGCTGGATGTCCTTCCACTCCCTGCTATAGTCGTCGACGATCATGAGGACGACCGTCACCGTCAGGACCATGCTGCTGATGGCGAACACTATATTCAAGTCCCGAGATCGATAGTTTCGATTTCGTTCCGGTTTTTCAGAAGCCATGCGCCTCGCCTATCACTAGATATTGAAGAAGTATTCGGGTATCGCCACGATGTACTTCAAATTGGTGGTCCAGCGCAGCACCATCTTGATGGGCAGGCTGAACATGCACAAGAGCAAGAACATCATGAGTTGGAAGCGGACCATTCCCATGCTGAGAAAAAACTTCTTGAACCACGTCTTGGCGAAAACTAGGGGTGTGACCACAAAATAGAGTATGACGAGAACGATCCCGGGTATCTCCCGGACAAACCAGTTCGTCGGAACACCGAGCCCCAGCCACTTCACGAAGATGAACTCGCTCAGATTGACGTTGTTGAGCGGAATCAGATAATGCGGATCCCAGTACTCGTAAGGTCCGTAGAAGTTCCAGTTCGGCCCCCGGAGAAATGTGCCCAGGATGATGAGCAAGATCCACAGAATGACGAAGCCGAACAAGAATACGCTGACTTCATACTTGCGTTCCTTGAAGGTAAAGTAACCGTTACCCTTCGGGTTGACATCCAGGTACGGCATCGCCATGAGTCCGACAATGATCAAACTCGGCAGCAAGACACCTGCGATCCAAGGGTCGTAGTAGACCAGCATTTCTTGGAGCCCCAGGAAGTACCAGGGAGCTTTCGAAGGGTTCGGTGCCACGCTGGGATTCGCAGGTTCTTCCAGGGGTGCTTTGAGATAAACCGACCAGACGATCAGCACGGCGGAGAAAAGCACCATGCAGATCAACTCGGTGTAAACGAGATCCGGCCAGACCCAGACCTTTTCGTTCTCGGTTTCCTTTTCGGTGGGCAATCCGCCGTTTGCGATCCGTCGGTCGTTTTCAAAGCCCTGGTGCAGCGCGAGCCACACAAAAAAGCCGACCAGGAAGATGAGAGCGACAATGGGCACGTTATCGGCTTTTGTGACGATCAAGCGGAAGTCGTGATCCAGCAGGCTCAAAGCGATGAACCCGACAACGAGGGCCAGCGCAAACAGGCCCCCTCTCTTGGACCAAAATCCGGGCACGCGAAGAGAAATCGCTAGAATAACGATCGAAATCGGCAGCAGATACTGCGGATCGGACAGAAAGTTGACGATGGTTTTCAGAAACTCCATGGATTCTCAGCGCCTCTTCGCTTGTAAGTTCTGTTCGGTCTACAGTGGACCGGAAACACCGCCGTCCTTTCTGACACGCCAGAAATGGACTGCCATCAAAAAGCCGGCCACGACTGGAATCGCGACACAATGGAGTACATAAAACCGCAACAGCGCGCCGGCTCCCACGACTTTGCCGGCCAGCAAGAAGAAGCGCGCGTCGCTGCCCGCGTGGACCAGCTGTATGTCCCCCAGGGCGAGCAGCGCTGCCCCGGGACCTTCGTTCCCCAGCATCGGAGTCGCTCGTGCCATGTTACTCCCCACCGTGATTGCCCACATTGCCAGCTGGTCCCACGGAAGGAGGTAGCCCGTGAAGCTCAACAGAAACGTGAGGACGAGCAGCACAACACCGATCCCCCAGTTGAACTCTCGGGGTGGTTTGTACGATCCGGTCATGAAAACACGGAACATGTGCAACATCACCGAAATCACCATCGCGTGAGCGCCCCATCGATGCATTTCCCTCATGATTCCCAGCGGCACCTGCTCTGCGAGATCTATGATGTCGACATAAGCGTATTCCACGGTCGGACGGTAGTAAAACATGAGTAGAAGACCGGTGAAGGTTTCCACCAGGAAGAGAAAGAAGGTGATCCCGCCCATGCACCACGTGTACTTCAGCTTGATTCCGGAATGGCGTACTTTGATCGGATGAAGATGCAGGAAAACATTCGAGAGCACCGCCAAGGCCCGGTTGCGATCCGACCGGGGAATTCCATGACGGACGATCGACTTCCATACCTGGGTGCTTCCAAATGAATCCAATAATTCTTTGATTTTTCCCATGGTCTGATTTCCAATCCGGATGAAATATATCTAGATGTTAGAATCGGGGTACTCGGGAATTGATCCGGCGCGCGCTCGAAAAGGGCCTGCAACCGCCCGTAAGGCAACCGACTAGAGCTTCAAGTATGAGTCTGGATCGTTCCACTCCCCTTTTTCCCACTGATACTTTCGGTTCTTGTCCACGATGATCTCCCCGTCCTCGCCGATGGCTACCTTGAATCGTTCCAATGGTCGAGGGGTGGGGCCTTCAAAGTTGATGCCGCTCTTGTAGTAGCCGCTGCCGTGACAGGGACACTTGAACTTCTGCTCGGCCGCCAGCCAGTTCGGCGGGCAGCCCAAGTGCGTACATACCGTGGAAAGAACATACAAAGTGTTCAACTCGTCGTCTCGAACGATCCACACGCCGAATTTGTCCTTGAAGCGCTCATCGACTTCGCCCGGCTTGTAGTCCTCCGGCAACCCGGCCTTGAATACGGTGGGCGGTTCGAAGAGAACGTTGGGAAACATGAAACGCATCGTGGCGGTCAGGCCGGCCACGCTCGCGGCTGTGAAAGACGTCCAGGCAAGCGCTAGCCAGTTGAACTCACGACGTGGGATTTTCTTGGACTCTCCGGCCTTTGCCGGTGCAGATTTTTTTTCACTGCCACCGGGCTGCGCGGCCGCGGGCTTGGAGGGAGGGTTTTCTGATGACATAATCCTCTTGATTTGGCGTCTAGGTTTGGTGCACGCGTTGTCTAAATCATTGGTTCGTAATGGGATAGAGTCTCACTCGAACAACAACCCAATATTTTAAGTGAAATCGCGTTCAAGTCAAGCACAAGATTTCACCCCAAGCGCCAGATTTCACAATGGAGGGCTCACATTTTTTCAGGCGCGCCGGAGCGAGATCACTTCCAAGCTGACATCGTCTTCAGTGCTTCAATCGCCGCGGCCGCAACCTTGACGTCGTCATCATCTCTCAATCGTTCCAGAAGGGAACGAGATGAAGAGTCTCTTAGCAGGGCCACGGCCCGGATCGCGTTCAGGAGAGCTTCGGAGCTCTGCCGTGGACTGACTTCTTCGGCGGCTCGGAGGAGGTCTCGGTCGAGCATCTGATGCAAGATCGGCAGACCGCTGCGGTCTCCCAGCCGAGCCAAGGCCAGGGCTGCATTCCAGCCCACATCCCGCTGACTGTCATGTAGCGCCGTTTTCAGGGATAAAACTGCCCCGGCATCTCCGAGCTGACCGAGGCTGTAGGCGACCATCTTGCGAAGGTCCGGATCGGGGCCTTGAAGTAACGCCGAAAGCGGCTCGAGGGCTCTTGGGTCGCCCAGCTCACCCAAAGCCCAGACAATGAAGAGGCGGGTCGATTCGTTATTGTCCTCGAGAGCACCGAGCAGCGGCTCGACGGCAACCGGATCTCCCAGTCGTCCCATCGCAAGTGCCAGGTATTGACGAATTCGAGGGTCGTCCTGCCGAGCGCCCTGGAAAGCGGTCGCTAGACTGCTGGCAAACCTGGGATCTCTGGCAGCGGATGCCTTTTGAGTCAAGTACTTCGATAGCTCGAAGGCCGCTTGCCACCGCCTACTCCCTTTGCCCGATTTGACCTCCTCGAGGTAGTCCCGGGGAGTTCTCGTCTCCCCGGTAATGAGACCAAAGAGGATAAAGACACCCACGCACAACCCCACGATGAAGATGGGTACCACGAAGAATTGGCCGACCAATACCCAGGAAGACCGGGGTGGGTCTTGCGGTTCCTCGATTTTTGCTCCCTCGATGCGTTCTTTTTCCACTCGATTTCCGTCGCTACGGTTTCGCCCGCCCCGATGATAGCATCTCGGGGGTCAAAACGTTATGGTTCACGCTAAGGGGGGCGACTGCCTCGCTATTCTAAAGTCAGGATGCGGTAGCTAACGATGACCTTTCTTGATCTGCCGAGGGTTCCCCGATCCGACTCACTCTCTTTCGAAGAGTCGGCTGCCAAGGACGCCGACCCGAACGCTTTGCGAGCGCTGGAGGCGCTTGACGATGCCTTCGTCGATGCCGCGTTGACTCTAGGACCCCAGAAGGGGGTGGTCTTGGATCTCGGCACGGGACCCGGACAGGTTGCAATAAAGCTGGCGCTGCAGAACTCACATTTTGTCATCCATGGAATTGATCCGTCAGATGCTCTGCTTCGCAAGGCTGCGTTCGACGCTCAACGCTGGGGCGTCAGCATGCGCATTCTCTTGAACCGGGGCGATATCCCGACGCAGTTTCGTTCCGCGCAGTTCGATATGGTGCTGTGCAATCTGGTGCTTCATGCCAGCCCGGATCCAGTCGGCTTGATCGAGGAGATGGGGCGGGTGTGCAAGTCTAACGGGGTGCTGCTGCTTCGTGACTTTCGTCGGCCCAGCCGATGGGAGTATGGCAGATACCTCCGCAGGCACGGACGCCACTATCGAGCTAGGCTGGGGGAGTCGTTCGAGTCCTCGGTTCGAGCGGCCTACACGTTGAAGGAATTGCGTGAACTAGTTCGACAAGCAGGCGTCAGAGCAGCGGAGATTCGCCGGGTAAAGGGAGGCCTGATCGGGTTCCACTGTAAGTCGCACACCGCGTGAGCGACTGCATGGAAGCGACGCCTGTGTCTGGGCCCGCGCTAGCGAAAGTTTTCCACCAGCATGAGGTCGCTTTTGCCTTCATTCTGATGAACAAACAGTATAGTCCCGCCGTCCGCGGAAACGGCGGGAGGCGCTAGGAAGTGGGGTTTCCTGCGAAACTCTGCAAGCGTGTTGGTCCGTCCAGTTTCCAGATCGTACAACCCTATCGACCATTGATTCTGGGATCCTGCCTTCTTCTGAGTTGCATAGAAATAGAGACCCGTGCCGACAACGGTCCAGGTACTTTTCAAGCCTTCCAGCACAGAAACTTCTGTTGTCCCTCCCACAGGCACCTTCCACACGTCGTGGGTACGTCGGCCCTTAGAGTAGTACAGGAAACCGCCGTCAGGGGACTCGACAGCTCTATATCCCCCTTTTGTGGTCACCTGAATAGCGCTCCCCCCGCTTTCAGGAACCTTCCATACCTGAAAACTTCCAGAGCGGCTGGAAGCAAAATAAACCCAGCGACCGTCGCGGGACCAACTGGCCATCCGTTCATTTGCCGGGTGCGAGGTGAGGCGCCGCAGATTATTGCCCCGCACGCCGACCGTGTAAATATCCACGTTCTTTCCCTTGCTGGCATGAAAAGCAATGCGCTCGCCGTTTGGAGACCAGCTGGGCGGGCCTATGCCATTGTGTTCGGCAAAAGTTACCTGCACCGGGTTCGAGCCGTCCTCGTTGCAGACCCACAAATGGTAAATTCCAGAACGATTCGAAATAAATGCGATGCGGCTCCCATCGGAAGAAAATGCCGGCACGCTGTCGTTTCGAGTTGAAACAATCAGCTTTGAAACGCTATCGATCTGCTTTCCACTTCTCCTTTGGACCCGCCAGATGTCTTTATCGGACCGGCTTCGTCCGAAGGCGAGCTGCGTTCCGCTGGCTGATATTTCTCGAAATTCACCCAATTCACCGCCCAGCGACAGCCGGCGCGGGGAGCCCCCGGAGACCGGAACGCTCCATAGGAGTGATTGCCCCTTACTGAACGAGGAAAAGACAATTTCTCGGCCGTTCGCCTTCCACGCCATGCCAACAACGTAATTGTTGTCGAAGGTCAGTTGCCGGGGCTCGCCACCGCTCACCGAGGTCAGATAAACGTCCGCTTCCCCCCGAGCGTTCGCTCGGACGAACGCCACTGTTTTGCCATCGGGAGAGAAAGCAGGGGTTCCATCTCCTCTCCACGCGGTGGGGGGAGAGGTCAGCTTGCGCTTCTCCCCGCTTTCGATCGAGAGCAAGTAAATGCTGGAGGGTGTCTTGGGGGGGTCCCCATCCATAAAAGCCAGGAGCTTTCCATCCGGAGACCAAGATAGCTGAAACGTTGGCGATTTAAATCCAGAGCGGAATAGATCATCGAGTTCCAAGAGCAGACGTTCGGAGCCTCCCAGCGGTGAAATAGTGTAGATGGCGCCTGTGGAGTGGTGCTCACTATCCTTCCTGAACCGGCGGTAGAATGCGATGAGCCGGCCGTCGTTCGACCAGGCTGGACTGATATCGGAATCGAGGCTCTCCGTGAGGGGTAGAAGGGTATTGGAGAAGACGTCTTTTACGTAGATGTCATAATCCCCGCGAGTCTCTTTCAGGTAGGCGAAAGCCACCTGACTTCCATCGGGCGAAAAGCTAGGAAACCTTTCGCTTCCAGAGTAGGTGGTGAGAGGAGTGATTCTCCAATCTTGGTAGGGTGACGGTAGCTGCCGATCGGAGAATCGTACCCAAAGCGCCGCCGCCAGGGCTAAAACGGCCAAAGCCGCAACGGTCCCTAGCCAAGCTAGGGAGACTCGGGCGTTGTTTTGCGCAACTTCCAGGCGAGCATGTCCATTACCCCACCAGGTTTCCAATTCTTGCTTGTAGGCGTAAACCGAGCTTCGCTTGTGATGCGGATGGCGATATACGGGCAACCCCTCGTTTTTTTCCCATCGACGTACCGTGGATACATCGCGTCCGAAATGTGACGCGATCTCCTTCCACGAATCGAGTCGCTCGCCTTCAATCGAGTTCCCGGGTGGCTTGCCGGCTTCTTCGTGCCGCTCCACCATACTAGAACCCCCGGATTAAGAACTGTGTGGCTCATTATACGCCAGTCATGGGTGAAGCTCCAGCAGAGCTACAAATGGGCCTTTCGATCCTGAAATGACGGGCCAACGCAATAGGCACTAGGGAGCATTTGCGCTCAAGAGGATGCTGGATCCTCTTACCGGTTGCTCCACTGGGGTTTGCGGCTCATCCTCGGAGTGCACGAAGGGGAGTGCACGAAGGCGGTGCAATCAAACCAGACGACAAGGAGGACTGCAATGCAGAGCGTTTTTGCTTCACTACTACTGGGCGGCTTGGTTCTGGGTAGCTTGCCCGGGATGACATTTGCCCAAACTTTCCTGTCTCCAAGCCAGGGAAACCCCGTGATCCCGGTGGGCCCACCCGGGTCCTGGGATTCCGGAATTGCTTTCTTCCCCGAGGTAGTCGTTCAGGAAGGGGTGCATTACGCGTTCTACTGTGGCGCCCAAGATCTGGTGAGCGGCCCGCTCGCCATCGGATATGCCACTTCCGCCGATGGTTTAGCTTGGGAAAAGAGTCCGGCCAATCCGGTATTCGAAGGCGATGGAACGGGTTTCGATGCCTTTGTCGTCTGCGACCTTGCCGTCGTCGTGGACGGGGACACATGGGTCCTCTACTACGATGGGAGTTCGACCACGACTCCCAGCCCAGGTATCGGACGGGTCACCGCCCCGGATCCGGCCGGTCCCTGGATGCGCAGTCCGGACCCGGTCTTGACGAGCGGAAGCGCGAGCGAATGGGATTCGGCTCTTGTCTTCCCCGATACTGTGGTTGCCACCGAAGAGGGCTTTGTTATGTATTACACAGGCTCGACCGGCTTTACGATGCCCTTGACGAACATGCAAATCGGGTTGGCCACATCGCCGGACGGGATCAACTGGACGAAATACAACGATCCGGACACCGCCAACGCGCCGTTCGCCGAGAGCGATCCCGTACTGGAACTTGGCCCTCCGGGCAGTTGGGACGCCAACATCGCCTGGTCCGGCGTCGTTCGAGAAACGGCGAGTGGTTGGGAGATATTCTATGCGGCAAACGCTTTCCCGGGGTCCGGTCTGAATATCGGGTACGCTAAAAGCTCCGATGGCATCGTTTGGACCAAATCCAGCGGCAACCCGATTCTGGAAGCCGGAACGGAATTCTGGGCGCCCAACGACCTGATTCCAAAATCCGTTATGGTGCGCGATTCCACCTATTTCCTGTATTACCATGGCTTTTCGACTGGTATCAATGCCGAGATCGGCGTTGCCACGGCGCCGGCGGAAGAGACACTTTACTTTGCTCAATTTGGTAGCGGTGAAGGATTCACCTCAGATCTGGTGCTGCCCAACCCCTCCGGCAGTTCCATTTCTGGAAGAGCAGATTTCTTCAATGACGATGGAGAGCCGCTCGTTGTGGGTTTGGTGCAAACTGATCCAGCCGTCCTCGCGAGCGGTGCAGAGCCCCTACAACTGGTGAGCAGCATCAACTTTTCCATCGCCCCATTGGATGTCTTGACTGTTTCCACCGATGGTCTGGGAGACCTGGTGGCTGGCTCGGCAGTGGTCACATCCAGCGGTGCCCTGGGCGGCGTCATCCGCTTTCACATTCCAGGTATCGGAATCGCGGGCGTGGGGGTAAGCCTTCCGTTGAGCAGCTTCATCGTACCGGTCCGGCAGCTGGCCAGCGGGATCAGTACCGGGGTTGCCATCTACAATGCTGAGGGCTCCTCCGTGACTCTGAAAATGACACTGCGCCGTCAAGGTGCCGAAGTCGCCATGATCACGATCGAGGACTTCCCGCCCCATGGACATCTAGCCAAGTTCATCCACGAGCTCTTTCCTGGCGTGGCGCTGAATGACTTCGAGGGAACCCTGGTCGTCGAAGCCACGGGCGGGCGGGTCGCCGCAACGGCCTTGGAACTCGGTTCAGAGGCCGGGCAGTTCACCACGCTTCCGGTGACGGCGTTGACGTCGAAGTAAGGGGCAGTAGATCGCTTTCCTCCGTGGGCGACTTTGGGATGACCACCTTGCATTTTACCGAGTAAGATGGATGCTCCCGGCAGCTTTCGATCCACTCCGACAGTGCGCGGATTCGCCGGAGTGATCGATCCATGGTGGTGGAAATCTCCTGCCGCTGGCGATCTTGCCCGAAGGTATGCGCCCATCGATGAAGTCGGCCATCGAGTCGATACTCCAGGTTCCATACGAGATGAGTTGCGTTGTCGAGCGGGTAGATTTCGAAGGAGCAACGGCACCATAGGATCCCAGGGGCATGCCACTGGTGCTGAAAAATACCAATGTCCGGTCTCGCGGTCACTCGCCGGTCAACCCCGCGTACAGCGAGTTTTCCCCCGCGTACAGCGAGTCCCCCGCGTACGGCAAGTTTCCCGGGGACATATTCTCCCCATCCGGCCATCGTGAGCGGTCTCAACCACCGTGGTCCCACTCCGTCTGTCCGGTACCATCGAGGGGCGAGATCGGCTCTGGCGAGAAAAGTACCCAGGACCTCCGGATTGGCCCGAACCTCCATCGATCGAGTCAAATAAACGGCCCGGCGCCTGAAATCGCGCCTCGGCTCCATCAAGGCTGGGGAGGCTGGCGGAAAACCACGTTCAAACATCTTTCAGTACAACACCTATTTCAAACTCCGACCCGAGGGGGGCAGTTCCTGAGGTACAGACGGACCATAGACCCGGATCTTAGTGGAACATGGGTTTGAACGGCCCGACGGGCGTGGGTATAATGAACGGGTCAATCAGTTTGGGTGAATCAGTTTGGTAACCTGAAATGGAGACCGTCATGAAGCGGATTCGAACTTTGCTTTCTCTTGCCCTTATTCTGCCCTTGGGGGTTTCTCTATGGGCTTCGGACAAAAGACCCACTGCGGTCTTCGATAGTCTCAGCAAGGATTTCGGTACAGTGACGATGGGAGAGTTGCTTCGTCACGTGTTCAAGGTGACAAACCGGGGCGACGATATACTGGAGCTGAAAAAAGTCGAGGCCTCCTGCGGATGCACTGCCGCGTTGCTCTCATCCGAGCAAGTGCAGCCGGGGAAGACGGCGGAAGTTGAGGTGAAAGTAAAGACCGAGGGCAAGACCGGTCGGATTGAAAACCGGGTGACCGTCACGACCAATGACCCTCGTCAGGCGGAGATCACGCTCAAGCTCAGTGCTGTTTCCGAGCCGGAGTTTAGCTATTCCCCTCGGTCCTTGTACTTTGGAAAAGTTCCGCAAGGTCAAGAAGTTACCAAGGAGCTAACCGTCTCGATCACGGAAGGGAAAGCGGTAAAGGTCTTGAGTGTCGAATCGACGGATGAAAACGTCACGGTCAAGCTCAAACCCGACCCTGTTTCCAGTGCAAGAAAGGTCACCGTGGTCGCGGTCCAAAAGGCCGACACCAAAGAGGGCTACCACTTTGGAAGTATCGTGGTCAAAACATCCAGCAAATTCACGCCCGAGTTGAAGATCCCGGTTCGGGGAATGGTGACGGCCCCGTAAGTAGCGGTACTTGGTGCCAAACGCAGGGGCATCATACCCCTCGCGTCGCGTATCTCCTTTTTTTCGTCTTTTGGAAGCCATGAATTCAGCGCTGGGGATGACAATTCCAGGAATTGTCTTGGCCGCCTGGCTTTGCCCGGGTTCCAGTTTTGCCGGGGAAGGCGCCGCGCGCAAGGCGCAGCTCATCGTGATTGTCTCCGTCGATCAGATGCGGTCCGAGTATGTGGAGCGGTTCACCCCGCTGTTTCGCGGCGGCCTGAAGTTCCTGATAGACAACGGCCGGATCTATACCGACGCCCATCAGGACCATGCCGTGACCCTCACTGGAGCGGGCCACGCCTCGATTCTGAGTGGCTCGCATCCGGCGCGGAACGGCATCGTTGGGAATAGTTGGTACGACCAGAAGAGGAAAAGAGTCGTCTATTGCGCCGAAGATCCGGCGAACGGCACCAGGGGCCCCGGGGCGATGAAAGTCGACACGCTTGGGGATTGGATGCGCAAGCTGGATTCGCGAAGCAAGGTCTTCGCATTCTCCCGGAAAGACCGATCGGCAATCTTGCTGGCCGGCCGGCGGCCCAAGGGCGTTTTTTGGTTCGACCCTGACGCTGGAAAGTTTGTTTCTTCTCGCTACTATCCACGCACACCGCGGTGGGTCAAGAGCTTCAATAAGCAAAAGCTTCCTGGTGAATACTTGGGGGTGGCCTGGAATCGGCTCTTGAGGGACCGCTCGATCTACGACAAGCGGTCAACGGCTGACAGGCAGGCTGGAGAGGGGGGAGACCCAACATTCCCGCACGAGTTCTCCGGAAAGAAGGCGGACAAGCAATTCCATGCCAATCTGTCCGGCACCCCGTTCATGGATGAAGTGGTACTGCGCTTCGCCGAATCGGCCATCCGGGAGGAGAAACTGGGGCAGCGGAAGTCCCTGGACCTTCTGGCTCTGGGGTTGTCCTCCACGGACTTCGTGGGTCACCGATATGGGCCGGACAGCCACGAAATCCAGGATACGATCCTCCGTCTGGACCAGTACCTGGGCAGCTTTTTCCAGTTCTTGGAAACGACCGTGGGAAAGGACAGGTTTCTGATCGTTCTCACCTCTGACCACGGCGTCCAATCATTGCCAGAGGTTCTGGAATCACGAGGGGTCGACGGCCGCCGGATCTTGGGAGCGCTTCAGAATCTGCTTGGACGAGTGGTGACGGATCTGGGAACGCGATTTGGCGAAGGGCCGTGGATTGCGCAATTTCTCAACAACAGCATCTATTTCGATCTCAAAACGGCTCGCAAGCGAAGAGTCTCACGAGAGGATCTAGAGCAACGCGTCGTGCAGATTCTTCGCAGTTCCGATTTGATCCAGGATGTTTTTACCCGCACGGAGCTGTTGTCAGGGAACCCACACGAGACGGCCTATACGCCGTACTTCATTCATTCCTTTCACGAGTCAAGGTCCGGGGACGTGTTTTTTCAGTTCAAAAAGAACTACCTCGTGGTGGCCCCTGGGGGAGGAACGACGCATGGGACTCCTTACCGCCACGACACTCACGTTCCTCTGATTTTCGCCGGACCGGGAATCGTCCCCGCTCGCATCCAGGAACGAGCCGCAACCATCGACATCGCCCCCACACTGGCCAAGCTTCTCGAGATCCCGATCCCCCACCCCGTCGACGGCCGTCCTTTGTTTTGAAGGGACGTTCCCCACGTTTCCTGGTTTTCTCGCAAACACGGCGGCAATAAAGACACCCCGAGCAGAAAACCAGGAAACGTGGGAGACGTCCCATAAACGCTCAAAACCAGGAAACGTGGGGAACGTCCCCTCAAAACACCCTACATAAACGCTTTGATGATTTCGGTCTGAATCGATTTCAGGTTGTTGTTGGCAAGGTCCAATTCGGTGATCTTGTTTTCCAGCGTGCGCAGCAGCAGCCGTCTTTCGAGGCCGTTCTTGACGATGAGCAGAAGTCCCTCATTGTCCCAGGGCTTTTCAATGTACTGATACAGGCCTACGCTATTGATCGCCTTGATCGCGTTTTCCTTGTCGGCATACCCGGTTAGCAGGACTCGGACTGCGTGGGGCTGGATTTCCTTGAATTGACCCAGGAAGGTGATGCCGTCCATTTTCGGCATCAGGTAATCGGTAATGACCAGCTCCACCGTGTGGGCCTCTGCGTCGCCCAGAGCCTCTTCGGGGGAATTGTAGACGAGGATCTTGTAGTCGGTTTGCAGCCGAAAGAGGTTTTTCAGTGAGGTGGTCACCATTTCCTCGTCGTCCAGGATGAGTATGGTGGGTGTGTAGTCGTCAGCCATTCGTATTCCTTTCGTCGCCCTCGACTATCGGCAAAAAGATAGTGAACGTCGTTCCCTTGTCAACCTCACTCTCGACCTCGATTTTCCCGGCGTGGTCCGCAATGATCTGATAACAGATCGACAGCCCGAGTCCGGTGCCGAGACCAGCTTGCTTGGTTGTGAATCCGGGATCGAAGATCCGCTTCCTGATCTCCGCCGGGATTCCTTTCCCGTTGTCGCTGATCGCGATGCAAACTGTTTCATTGTCGCGCCATGTGCGAATGCGTATCTCCCCTTCGCCCTCGATGGCCTGTGAGGCGTTGACCAGCATGTTCATGAAAACTTGATTCAAGCGGTTCGGAAAGCATTCGATCTCGGGGATGTCGCCGTACTCTTTGATCACTTTGATCCGGCGCTTGAGCTCGTGCGCGACCAAGGTCAAGGTACTCTCGATGCCCTCGTGAAGATCGACTCTCTTCCGTTCTGCTTCGTCAAGACGCGCGAAATTGCGAAGGCTGCGCACGATCTTCATGATGCGCTCGCACGCGATGCGATTCGTTCTCAGCGCGTCGTCGACGATCGACAGAATATCCGATAGATCCTCTGAGGCCGCGGGGGGATGGGCGGTGAAGTAATCCTGGAATTTCTTCATCGCCAGCATGAAGACGTCGTTGTTGCTGTTGATGCTGCCCAACGGAGTGTTGATTTCATGGGCCACACCCGCTACGAGATTGCCGAGCGCCGCCATCTTCTCGGCCTGGACCAACTGCGATTGGGAGTCAAGCAGCTCGGTTGTCTTCTCTTTGAACTTCTCTTCGAGATCGTGGGTGTATTTTGTCCAATGCGCCTCCATCGTTCGCAGATTGGTCACATCGCGGCAAATCCTCAATATGATCTTTCGATCGCCAACTTCCATGACCGAGCAACTCACACTCAGGATTACCCGAGACCCGTCTTCCTTGACAAAAGGAAGATCTCCGGTGATGCCGCAGCCGCATGTGGATTGAAACTCTTGATCGGAGAACGACTCGACCTGTGACAGGTCTTCGGGATGATGGAGGTCTCTGGAATTCTTGCTGGTAAGCTCTTCGTGGCTATACCCCAGCAACTGCGATGCCTGGAGATTGGCGTCCAAAATCTGACCCGTCTCCGCGCTTACCGTCAAGATGGCGTCGTTGGCGAGGTTGAATAGTTCCCGGTAGCGAAGCTCCGTTTCGAGCAAAGCCTGAGTGCTCTGCTCGCTATCGTGCTCCATCTTCGCTGTCATCTTGGCCGCTTGATCCTCGGCGTCCTTGGATTGGGCACGCGCCAGCTCGAGTTCTTTCCGATAGCGCAGATTCTCGATCTTCAGCTGGTGATTTTCGAGGAGTCGGCCCACCAACTGGCTCAACTGATCCAATCGGCCGGAGGGAACAAGGTAATCGACGTCGGAGTCAGGCCGAGGTTTCGGCTTGGAGTCTTCCACTATCCCGACTATCGGAATCGTCCCGCGCTCGCCCGGCAAATCTCGGTCGAGTGTCTCTCGAATCGACGCATCCGGGAGGTCGGATGTGATTATGAGATCGGGCCCCAGCGCCGTTTTTTTCTTCAGGGCTTCCTCGAGGGTGGCAAAGTCCGCGACCTCGTGTCCCGAAGCCTGCAAGGACTGCCGCATCTTCTGACGCGCATCCGCAGCCGCATCAACGATCAGGACACGATAGGTCATCTCATGGCTCCGCGACGGTGGCCAGTTTGCGGATTCGTTCTATCAGGTGTTTGAAGATGCCCTCGACCATGTCCACGTGGTCGGACAGGACCTCGTAGAAGTCATCGCGCGGCACGAACAGCAAGCGCGTTTCCTCGAGCGTGACGGCGGTGGTCAAGCGGGGGGCATTGTCGAACAGCGCCCAGACACCGAAGGAGCCGCCCGCTTGCATCTCGTCGATCTGGCCGCCGCCGCGCTTCATCTGCACGCTTCCGGTTACGATGACGTAGAGTCCGTCGGGGGGATCGTTTTCCTTGTAGAGTTCCTTGCCGCTCTCCACGCTTGCCTCTTGTGCGATCGCAGCCAAAAACGACAGCTGCTCCGTGGTCACGCTGGAGAGCAATTCAATGTTCTGGAGAAGAAGGACCTTTTCTATGATCGTCAGCATTGTGTTGTCCCGTAGGAATTCACTCGCACCGGTTTAGGACCCATTCTGCCGTCTCTCGGACCAGAGGATCCGGGTCTCGTGTCAGGCTCTTGCTGGTATCCAGCAACCCGGTGATGCATTCCGCCCCGACCTGGTGCAAAGCACACACCTTCAGCCATGCCCCGGGTTGCTGCAGAATCAACCTCAGGGCATCTTCCTTCCCCCGAGTCTCGATCCCGAACAACCGTTGCGCGCGATCGACCAGCCGCTCGGTTGAAGCTTCTTCTACCAAAGGTAGAATAATCGATTTCAAATTCTTTTGTAAAACGTTGTCCAGGAATTCGATCGCGGCATTCCTTCGGTCCGTACGCTGCCCCTTGATCGCCGCGTAGGCGAATCGAATGTCTTTTTGGGGATACTGCAGTCCCAGGAGCCGGAAGATGATCTCCAGGTTCTGATCGAGGCGTTCTCTCAGGGCCCTGCCCAGCAACAAGCCGCCGTTTTGCACTCCCGGCCGAAAAAACGGCTGAAAGAGGATCAAGGCTTCATAGTAAGCCTGCGTTTCTGCGTGAACCCGGGAGGCGATTTCGGGGCGAGGTTCCGGTAGCTCGGGCTTGGTATTGTGCAGCCGGCTCAAAGCTTTTACCACCCGGTACTTGATCATCGGATCTTCCGTGGCGAGGTGCTCGACCAGGATATCGGCAGACCGCTTGGTCGGGATCCGGCCGAGCACCCACGGAATCTCGCGCCGAAGCTCCGCGGAATGATCCGTTGAGTCGAGTATGTCGCCCAGCGAACCGACGACGCGATGCCCGTAGAGGAGCAACGATTCCCGGGCGGCTGCTCGCATCTGGGGGCGCGCCAGTGCGGAGATGACCGTGAAGACCAAATCGAGATGCCCACTGGAGCCGCAGGTTACGATGGCTGCAGCGGCGACCTTTGGGTCGGGATCCTCGGTCAACCCACGCAGGATCCGGATTGATTCTTGGGTTGGGAGGCGACTGGCAAGATACGCCGCCGCGATCCTCCCTCCGGCCGCGTCTTTCCCTTCCAGGGCCATGAAGCTCTGAACCAGCTGCGATGAGGGCACGAAGTTGGCGGACGAGACGGAAATGCAAGAAGCGGCAGACATCCGAACTTGTATGTCCGAATGCTCCAGGAGGGCACCGAGCCGCTTGTCCGGTCCTTCGGGATCGACGCTGCAAAGATAGTCGACGGCTGCGTGTCGGACTCGCTCCGATGGATCCGACAGAAGCGCTTCCCCTTCCCTCGTGTGATCACCCGGCAGAGCCGCCATGGTGCGAGCGGCTTCTTCGCGAATGTATGGGGAGGAGTGCTCGAGCAGCGGAAGGAGCTCTTTGGAGAAGTCCACCCCGCTGATCGATTTCAGCAGGCGAAGCGAGTAGAGGATTCTACGCTCCTGGGCATCTCCGAGCGTGCTGATCAGCAGCTGCACCGTGGTCGGGTCGGTTACGTATTGATTGATTTCACTTAGGTCGACCTCACTAGTCGCCAGCTTCTGGCGGAAGGACTCCACGTATGACCGGCGAAGGAATACGGCTACCACAACACTTGCCGCGGTCAGCAAGATGATGGCCACGGCCGTTCCCCGTAGGCCAAGGGGAAGCACAGCACTCGTCAGCGCGAGAATGATGACCCCCGCGATGGCGCGGCCAAAGCGGTCGACAAAGACATCCAGAAAAAGTTTTATCTTCTTTCGAACGTCCGGTGACAAGGGAAGGTAGAGGAGCTCCATCCCGACCTTGTTGATCGAATAGCGGAAGACGACGTTGCTGCCCAGCGCCACGACCGTGGTAGCGAGCATTGGGACAATCAAAACACCGAACGAACTTGCAAGCAGCGCCAGCGGGAGAAGCAAGATGGCCGCTCCAATCCCGAAGCTGCGAATGACGAAACCCGCCAGAGTCAACTGAAGGGCGATCCCCAAGATGTTCGTGTAGAAGTAGAATTGCCCCCACAGGGCGCCGATTTTAGCTTTCAGTTGGTCATCCGGGAGATGCGAGTAGGCCCTCTGAGCGGCATCCTGGACCTGCCACTCCGCTAACTGCGATGCGATCAGAGTGAGAAAGATCATCAAGGCGATGAGTGTGAGGTGTCGCGAGCCGAAAACGACTCGGGCCAGGTCCGTCGTCTTCTCGCGGCTTTCGGCGAACTTGCTTTTCTCCGCGCTCGTTTCGCTCTCGGGCCTTCGGAATCGCCAGGCGGTCTGGCCCAGCAGAATCAAGACGCCAATGATGCCTGTACAGATAAGCAGCATCGATTCCGTGCTGAGCCTCTGGGAAAGAAATCCCGGAATGGACGATCCTGACATCGCGCCAGCAATGGCTCCCGCGGCAAGTAGCGGAAAGATACGCTTGGACTGTTGGCTGTCGAACATGTAGCCGGCAAGAAGCCAAAACTGGGTTGTTGAAAACACCGATACGATCTGGACGTAAACATAATAGAGATAAGGCAGATAGAAGATCTCCCGCCCCACGGCCCATCGAAAGAAGAAAAGCGTCGCGATGATCAGGACATTGGTCGCCGTCAGAAAAGAGATAGCCGAGAATCGGCGACTCAACTTGAAGAAGACAGTGGCGAGTCCGCCGGCAACAAAGGCAGTGAGGAAGTAGACGTAAGGAAGCTGGCTCGAGGGGAACTTCTCGAGAAAAAGGGCGCTCCTCAGGGGCTTGAGAACATAGTAGAAGGTCAAGACTCCGTAGATGTAGCAGAGCATGATCAGGACGATCTTCCATTCGTCCCGCTCGATCGGAAGACGGCTCTTTAGTTGTTTGAGCATCAATACCCTCGATCCGTGTGCCTGTCCTCGAGCTTTCGCGCCGATCCCCGACTGCGCCGGCGTGAATCATCACGCTCACGCTGTTGTCACGCTACTTTCGGATGGTCTCCCTTCCGATAGAAAGTTTTTCGATCCATATGGGGAAAAGAGGGGCCTGCTTCAGGTTGCGGGGGACCTTGCTGATCGCCTCCACCACCTCCAACCCGGACAAGACCTTGCCGATAACGGTGTGTTTCCCGTCAAAATATCCGATTGCCTGCAGACAGATAAAGAACTCGCTCCCACTGCGATTCTGGTTTTTCTGATGGGCCATGGAAACGCTTCCCGCCTCGTGTTTAAGGTCGTTGGTCTCGATTTTCAGTTCTCCGACTTCACGTATGGATGCCGCACCCTTGCTCTTGGCAGTCTGGGGATCTCCCCCCTCGATCAGCAGGCCGGGCAAAACCTTGTGAAACCGCGTGCCATCGTAGAATCCGTCCTGGGCCCTTTTGATGAATGTCGCAACATTCTCGGGCGATTTGTCCGGAAAGAGCTGAAACCGGATGCGCCCAAGGTTGGTCTCGATGACGGTAACCTGTACCTCTTTGAATTGGATTGCGCGCGGGGACTCGAGTCCAATGAAAAAGAGACCAGCCGCTCCCAACACGGCTTTCGTGATGAAGCCTCTCAAATCCGGCATTCAGGCACCTCGCCTCGATTACCTTTTCAAAAGTAAACCGCCCCTGGCCGGGGCCAGTTGCAGGAGCCTTCGAGACTTTCCGATGGCGGCATTATACCATCTCCCTCCGCGCTTTCCGCTTCCCGGTTTAAGACCCACCGGAAAACCCCGGCTTCTACGCCAACAATCCCACATGATCCAAAGGGCCTGTTGCTCCACTTAGACTCGGGAAAGAGACCGTCTGCATTCGAACGGTTGCAGGGTTCTGTGGGCGGAAAATCGGGGTTGTGATTCGCGCCGTCAACGCCTCCGGGGGGATGCGCTCGAGTTGCAATCGCGGCAGCGTACTACGGTAAAAATCGGTCGGGGTGCTTGAGTTTTTGGGGGAGGTAGGCGTCGATCACGTAGTTGAGGCCGTGCTTGGCAAGGGCTTGCTGTTCGGCACGAACGCCCATCTTGAGAAGCTGCTCGAACGCTTTGATCCATTCTCCGTGATGGCGAATAAATGGGTCGTTCTTCATTGCGTCTTTCGCTCGCTTTACGTCCACATCCTTGAGCGGATGGGTCGGGAGCTTGTAGTCGACGATGTCTTGCGGCGTGATCCCCAGAAACTTCGCCTGCGGCACACAGAAGAACTCATTCAAGTGAGCGGCGTTCCCGGAGCCCACCTTCAGCGTCCGGTAGATATTGCTGATACCATAAGGGTCCCCGTCCACGAATACATAGACCGGTATCTTCTTGAAATCGGCCAGGCGACGAACGAAACGACGGCACGCCCGCGTCGGCACGCCTCCCATACTCACAAGGACACAGTTCGCCTTCTTCCAGTAGTTGTGCTTCACGAGCCGTTGGAACATTCCCGCTGTCTCGATGGCCAGAATGAAGCTTGCATTGGTCTCGAACTGAAGCTGCTCCACCGAAATAGGGATGCTATAGGCTCCGGAGCCGAACTTTGTGCAGTCGATACGCAGCGCTTGACCGGTGTCGCGATCGTGGTCAATCACGATCAGTCGGCCCGCGACGTCCCCGCCTTTCTCCTCCGGGATAAAGCCAAGCTGTTCGCGATTGACGGAAAAGAACGCCTCCACGTCGTCCATGACGGTGTCTGATTCGGGCTGTTCGTTGAAACGGGCTTCTTCCCAGTTCTTCGATACGTAGTAGGCCTCTCGTTTCGTTGCGATATCATCGTTTTCGATCAGGTCCTTCGATAGCGAGACCATCCGGAGGGTCTGGGCGAATGTCTTGACCGTATTGACCGTCAGGGTCCGCTCCTTTTTTTGTCCTGCGATCTCGAAGTAGCCGCGGCCCGGCCGGTATCGCACATTGGACAGGGAGCGGATGGGAAACTTCATGGTGGGTTTCCTGCGCGCCATTATTTTCTTCTTTATGCCTTCCGCCGAGGAATGGATGGCCGCGAGAACCGTTTTTCCGGACTTCGCTACTGTTTTCGGCTTTGCCTTCTGGGGTGCCTTTTTCGCCATGCCTTTTACTTTCTCGAGCCGTCCCGGCTCCGTTCCAGCACGTCTCGAAGAGTGGTCACGACCGCCGTTTCGCTCTTGCTGGTGAGTCCGAGGATCTCGCGTAGGGCGATGCCGATGTGCGGGATGTACTGCTCGATATAAGACTTTTTCTTTTCCTCATCCAGGGCGCGGCGATGCGCCCGGATATGGGATGCCAGCTTACGCCCGCACACTTGCAGCCCCAACCGGAGCTCCTTCAGAATCTCGGGATATGGAGCGATGGCTTCCTTGCTTTCCGATGTGAAGGGGACCCAGACCGAGGCAATGTGAACGAACAAGACCAGGGGCCCCACCGGCAAAGCTCCCTTCGATTGCGAAAGCCCGTAGCTGCGCCAATCGATGCTGAGAATGGCCTTGGTGATGGCGCAGGCCGATTGTTGGTATTGCAGCGGCACGCGATTCGCGAAACGCATCAGGTCGACTAGCTCGTCTGTCGGGAGATTGCCTCCGTAAGCCATCCCGACTTCGACCTGAAACGGATTCCCGCGGTATACGGCAGGGGATCGGGTAATGGAAGTATAGAAGCCGGCGTCGATCTCCTTCTTCATCCCGGAGGCAAGCTGATCTTCGCCAATCGAAGAGAGGCAGTTGGTCGGAGGACTCATGATCTTGACGCTGTTGATGGCCTGATAGAGGCGCTCCGCTTCGTGGACTGCGATCGAGTGCGGGTTGGATTTCGGCCGGAGGTTGGCTGCCTCGCAAATCTGCTGTGAAACGGTCGGGCTCACCCTGGAGAAATCCTTTTCCAGGGCCACCTTCAGGTGTCGCGCCCGGGTCTCCTTCATCATTTTGATCAGCAAACCCAGCTCAACCCCATAGGGATGGGGCTTTATTTCCTTGGGTTCGGCCGGCAAGACCTCGATGGTACGAGGAAAATGCTGTTGTTCCTGGCCCGGTCGCCTGTAATAGATCTCCGCATGCGGATTGGCGATTGCCGTCTGTCCCACATAATCGTCAACTGAATGCCGGCCTTTCTTGTAGGTGCCAACCAGTTCGATCTCCACCCGCGTCCCGTGAGCCGGCTCCCATTCGACGACCCGATCACTGATGATCTGCGGGCTGTTCTTGCGCGTGTCGATCTGGATCTCGTAGTAGTGAGCCGGCTTCCCAGCGCCAATGCGCGACGTCACCGCGATCGATTTTCCCGTTGTGAGCAGGCCGTACATCCCGGCGGCGGAGATGCCGATCCCCTGTTGACCCCGTGCCTGCTTGAGGGTGTGAAACTTTGACCCGTAGAGCAACTTGCCGAATATCTTGGGAATCTGGGACTTGACGATCCCGGGGCCATTGTCCTCGACCACGATGCGGAAACGATCCTCGGCGAGCTGATGAATCTCTACTTTCAACGTGGGCAAGATGCCCGCCTCTTCACAGGCATCCAGCGAGTTGTCCACGGCTTCCTTGATGGTGGTCAGGAGCGCCTTGTGGGGATTGTCGAAACCCAGCAGATGTCGGTTCTTGGTGAAGAACTCGGAAACGGAAATCTCCCGCTGTCTTGCCGCCATGGTCTGAGCGGTTTGTCGGCGGGGTTTTCGAACTGGTGTCGTTTTCTGCGGCGGAGGTTGCGGGCTCAATGGCGGCGCTGCGTTCGAAGAGACTCCTCCCTTCCGATCGGGAGAGGAGGCTGGGGCCGGCTCAACCAGAGACAACTGGCGAGGTTTCGAATCGAACTTGCTCGACCTGCTCTTCGAACCAGCCTTCGCGGAGCTTCGAGCTCTCACGGACGGTCTTCCTTTTGCAGCAATACAGCGCCCTCCAACCATACAAGTAGGTTCGGTTCGCGGTGAAATGTACCATAAAGAACCGCCAAGCGCTACCCGCTATGCGTCAAGCGGCATCGTAGGCCGCTCACTTCGTGAGCGGCACCCTCTCACAGAAAAGCACGGGGATTTTTGCCACGTCTCTCCGACAAAGGAAAGACGGTGGACGCTAAGCGCAAAACGGATAGCGCTAGACGCCCAGCGAGAAGACGCTAGTCTTCGTTCGGCGGTACTATCACCGGAAGTGTGGCAAAGACATCGGCGAAGCGGTTGTCGAAGCGCAGCGCCACGGCACTGACCTGTCCGCTGTTGACACGGACTTCGAGTGTGCCTTCGAATTCATCGAAGCCGACCGGAAACCACTGGGTGAAGAATCGTGCGGTGTGTCCGAATGCCGGGAGGTTTATCTCCAGACTTGCGACCAGGTTCCCCTTGAAGTCCCGAAGGTTCAACGTGAGTGTTACTGCGGAAATGTTGGGATTGCTTATCGCGAGTCCGGATTCGGCGAATCCGACGCTGTCGACGTAGGCAACGAAGCGAGACGTCAGGGGGGACGAGGCAACGCCGGCTTCCGAGACGATGCGAGAGCTTGTGCGGGTCTGAAAAATGGAGGATCCTCCCAGAGGTACAGCGCAGGTCACCCGCACCCATCCGACTCTCAGATTGGGCGATGTACCGTCGGTAAGGATGCGAGCCACCCCTCTGGTTTTGAGTGAAACTTGATGAACAGCGGCGAAGGTTCCTTCAATGGGGAGCTCGAGACGGTTCCCGTCATCATCGAAGAACTCGATCGTCGCGACCGTGTCGCTGTCATTCGGGTTCAAAAGGATGATGTTGGTATGGTAGCCCTCCCCGTCGACGACTTGCGGAAAGTATAGAACCGTGCCCGCCTCGTCGATGAGGACCGGAATCGTAGAAAAGACATCTTGCAGAATGTTGTCGAAGCGAAGAGCCACGGAGGAGACATCGACGTCGCTGACGAATTCGATGGTACCTTCAAAGCCGGCGCCCGCGACGAGAGGGAAGCGCTGGAAAGCGAATTCTGCAATGTGTTTCCCTGCCGCAATGACCAGGACTGCGTTGCCGATCGTGTTCCCCATTCGATCTCTGAGGGTGAGCGATAAGCTGGCGGTCTGGGACCCGTCGTTTGCCACGGCGTACCCGGAGAGCGCATTGTCGATATTGTCGATATAGATGAGGAAGTTCTTCGTTCTGGCCGAGAGCCCCACTCCAGCCTGGCTCTGAATCGTGGCGTCCGGACGGACGATGCGCAACAGGGCGCTTCCCCCTACCGTTAGATTGCTCCGGAACTGGGCGTATCCCGAGGCTGTATCGCCCGGGGATCGCAGCGCGACGCGGCGCGCTCCCAGAGCTGGGATACAGTAACTGAAGGTACTATCGCTGCGATCGTCGGCCTGGACCTCCAGCGCGCGGCTGTCCGACCGGGTGTAGACGGTTCGGACCGCAGCCGGGACCTGTTCGGTGTTGACCACGATGACGGAGGTCTCATAGTCGCCGCCCACCACGAATTGAGGACTGACGGAAGTCCACTCCGCGACTCCCCCGCTGGTTTCCAGGAGACGCAAGTCATAGGTCCCATACTCCGCGTAGTTGGAGGTGCCAGAAAAGCGGCGGGTTCGGATCAGAAAGGTCCCGGTTGAGGGAGCCGTCCATTCTACATTGGCAGAGTCTCTGGGACTCTGATCTCCGTCGGTCGTTGCAAGGGTCGCCCCGTCTGCCGAGAGGATATCGACCAGGACCGAGGCTCCGCTTTGCAGATTCATCGTCTGGATGACGTAGTGTGCTCCTGCGGTGGCCTCAAACCGGGAGTAGTCGGTGTCTCCCGCAGGAAAGAAGGTATGGTGAACTTCCGTGCGGGTAGCATTGAAGGTTCCCAGCGTGGGACTCTGGGCACCCCAATCGCAACTCGAGTCGGAATCCATGCAAGGATACTGGCGGGCAATCGTGTGGTCCGCCGGGGCTGTTTCCGCATTCATCTCCGTGAATCGCATCCCCTCGGGAAGGGGTTCCTCCGAGTCGCCCCAGCGAACGAAATCGACCCCGGCACCGGATGCTTCAAACAACGCACAGGATCCGCCTGCGCCATTCCCCCAGGAGATATTCTCCCCAAGGTAGATTCGGGTTTTCGTATCCGAGCCCGTTCGCTCGCTCAAGATCACGAAGGAACCTGGCTCGAGAGTGAAGGCGGGAAGCTCAGCGGATACGAGTGTGAAATCCGGTCGTGCCGCCTCCAACTGCCAGCCCTCGAGATTGACCGCGGCGTCGCCCGCGTTGTACAGCTCCACGGAATCCTCGCTCCCCAGGTCCAACTCATTGAGTATGACGTGCGCTCCCTCTACCAATGACGGAATCCGGGCGATGGATTGGCTGGCCGCCGCCGCCGCCGAGTCGTCGCCCTCCTGCGCGTCCGCGACGAACTCGATTCCGTTGATGGAGGCGAAGACGGCTTCCATGTCCGCCCGGAACCCGCGATCAGTCAGGGGTGCGAACCACCCATCCCAGAAATCTTCCACACTGACGCCGCGTGCCGTCAGGGTTGCAAAATAGCGCGTGAATACTTGCCAGAAATCGGAAAACGGCCGCTCCAAGGGATCGTCGTCGCCCGGTTCGGAATCGTCCGATCCCGGTCCGTCGACGATGTCCCACAACGCAGCGCTCACGGCAATCTCATTGGTACTTCCGGTGCGGCTCGCAATATTTATGGAGCCGGTCAGCGACTCGATTTCGTAGGAAAACGACAAGGCCTCCCCATCCGTGTTGACGTACAGATCCGGACGCGGGTAACCCTTGAACCTTCGCATGCTCGAACCCAAAAATGTGGCAAGCCCTTCGGCCCAAGAGAGTCTGATGTCCTGTCTGTTGTCTCCCAGCGAATGGCTGCCTCCAGGGCTGTCCGAGACCGAAAACAGATCGTCCACGTAGTGGCCGAACTCGTGCAGAATGATGGTGTCGTCGTATCCGGTATGGTTTCCGACGTAGATGAATTTGCTGGAGCGGCGATAGAAGGATCCGGATCGGGCGTGATCCAGCCGCCAGAGAACCGTCAGCTTGACCGTCGGCAGGGTTCCATGGGCCTCGGGGGAAGCCAGGAATTCCATCCCGTCGACAACGACGTCCCAGATGTTGAACGCCTTCCCGATATCGGATTCGAAACCGGCCACGGTTCTTCCTATTTGAACAGGGAACGTGCCGTTGGCTTCCACTGGCTCGGACATGACGGAGTACAAGTCGCCGGAAGTAATATTGTCTTCGGCGACCCGTACGTCCAGTAGCAGATCGGAGCGTGCCGATGCTGTCGTGATGCACGCCGCCGTGATGGATTGAGCGGTGGATCCGGGCACGACAATCGAAAAACTTCCGTTCTCATCGGTCGCCCCGGTCACCAGTGTGTCCCGGCCCGCGATGATGCGGACCTCGGCGAACCGGATGGGGCGTGGCGTTACGATGCCGGTAAAGCCGGCGCCGTCGAATTCGCGGTCCTCGTACTGAAAGGAGCCGGTCACCCGGTAATCAGCCCGGGCTGCGTGCGCGAAGGCAAAGCACAGCGCAAGCGTGCCCAGAAAGGGCCAGGGGATGCGGCTGCTATTCACTGGCGCTCCCTTGTCTTGCCCCGATACACGCGAATGCCGCTTCCGTCGGCGTCAACCAGCCGGTCGACCATGCCGGGGGGGCGATCCGGGCTCCCAATGTCTATCCAGCAAACTGCGCTTTCGGAGAGCCTCTGTCCGGAGGTGAGCTCCACGATCAATCGCGCCCGCACGCTGTACCGGCGCTCGTCTGGAACCGTCAGGGCGATCTCGAACCGACTCGTCGGTTGCGGACCGGAGAATTGCAGGCGTTCCGAAGAACCCAGCTCAGTCTGGAATGATTCGGGCAGATCGTACTCGATTTGAACGCTGCGGACGTCGTCCGGATCGAGTCCGATCTTGATTGCAACCTCGAAAGGGGTCCGGGCGCCGGGACGGGGATCTGCCATTGGCTCGAGCGCAATGGAAATCGGCAGGCTGACATCGCAAGACTCTGTCCCCAGTGAAGATGCAGAGTCCGGTCCCGTCCACGCTCCTCCGTGACCGGTCATCCCGAACACCAGGAGCCATAGTGTCACTTGTAGCCAAAGCTTTAGCCGTGTCAGGGTCGAAGGTGAGAGGGTTGGTTGGATTTCGCTCCAGGCCCTGCCGTTGAGGAAATGTGTCCTTTGGGTCATGCTGCGTCTATCCGATCCCTGCAGTCATTATGCGGTCCCGCGCCGTCCGGATCAATCCCCCCCATGCCCGTGGTCATGTCAAGCTGCTTGTGTAAAAAGGTCGAGGGTACGAGTTGGTCGTTGTTCCTTCCAATCGAGATTGAATCGATGGAAGATCGAGTAAATGATTCTGTCGACACTCTGGACATTAACAAAGCAAACCATCGGACGCGTTCTCCGTCGAACCTCAACGAAGCAGCGTTCGATGACGTTGGTGGTTCGTAGCTTCTTCCACAGAGGCCGTGGGAAGCTGTAAAAGGCCAGTAACTCAGGGAGATCCTTCTCCAATCGATTCACCATCTTCGGATAATCCTTGTGCCAGCAACGCTTCAGCCTCCTGAAAGCTGTCAGTGCATCCCGACGGCTATCGGCCTGGTAGATGGCCCGTGCATCCTGCTTGATCTGGTCTCGATCGCACTTTCGGACTGAATTGACGATGTTTCGCATCTTATGTGCCCAGCAGCGTTGGTGCTGAGCTCTCGGATAGATCGTTTCAATGGCCGCTGCCAGACCTGCACAGCCGTCGGTCACAATCAGCTCGAGGTTATCTCCCTCTATACCACGCCGGTACAGATCTCCTAAGAGTCCTTCCCAGGCAGCTTGACTCTCTCCACTGCTGCGCATAAATGCCAAAAGCTGCCGGCTACCATCCGCTCTCACCCCGTAGGCCACCAGCATCTGCACCCGTTTCCGCCCACTCGGACGTCTTACCCTCAGACTCACTCCGTCCAGAAACAGTGTCTTCCATTCGTCACTCAACCGAGCTCGGTGAAATCGCTGTACTGCTTCATCTAGCTCTCGTGTCAGCTGCGATACCGTCTGTGCACTGACAACTTCTCCCGTCATGATCGCCACAATCCGTCCCACCGTCCGTGTGCTGATTCCTCTGAGAAACGCCTCTCGTATCAGCAACGTTACCTCGTCAGCTCGTCGTTGAAACCGTTGTAATCCCTTCGGGAGAAAATTCTTGTTCCGGCTCCGGGCAATCCGCAACCGTAACGTTCCAAAGCGGGTCACAAAGTCCCGTTCATAGTATCCATTGCGGTACTCTCTCTTTCTCTGCCCACCTCTTTCATACCATCCAAAGCCACAATAACGGTCTCTCTGCCGCTGTGATTCAGTCTCGAAATACCGTTTCCACGCCAGCTTTGTCTTGCTATACACATCTCCCCAAAAGTCTTCTTTTACCTCATCAAGGAAATGTTGGAATTGTTCGGTCATCGGTGTTAATTTCGCCATTGGGTGTAAGCTCCTTTCTTGGAGTTGGTTTTTGCCATCGCAGCGAAAAAACCAAACTTACACCCTCTTTCTTTTTACACAAGCAAAGTTACATCACCCATGCCCGTTGGGAATTGGAAGCCACTGCCCCATGGTAAAGACGACAACGCGCCCAAAATATGAGAAAACCACAATTTGAAGAGAACATTCCAAAAGCTGTCCCGTATATAGGGAGGGGCATGGACATCGCGGTCCCGGCGAAAGGCTCCCCGCGGTCCTCTGGTTGCGGGCAAAAAGCTTGTGCTCTTGTCCAGAGATGCAATCCGGCAGCCGTGATATGATGAATATCGAGGGAATTTTCCCGCTTCCAGGATGTTATAAGAATGGAGACGCAGAAAGTTCCGGACAGTCAGACCGAAAGAGTCGGAAACATGAGTTCTATCAAGAGTTTATCCGGAATCCATCCGCCGCTGATCGATTCGCCGGTGGAGCCGCCGCAGAGGCTCGTCCGCACGCCGAGTTTTGAAGAGACCTTCACCGAATATCAGCCTCTTGTTTACGGAATCGCGCTGAAGTTCTCCGGAAGTCGTGAAGACGCAGAAGATATTGTTCAAGAGGTATTTACCAAGGTTTGGAAGAGCCTGGACGAGTTCAACTTCAGCTCCAGCGTCAAGACGTGGATCTATCGGATTTCGATCAATACCTGCATCGACTACTCCAGAAAGTCCTGGCGCAAATATGGTGCCGTCAGTGGCCCGCAGGAGCGCCCCCAAGCGCAATCGGACGCTTCGTCCCTTCGTGGCGGCGGCGATGCGGAGCGGAGACTCCTTTCGAAGGAAGTGGCGGGACAGGTTCGAAGGGCCATCACAAGGTTGAAACCGCATCTGAAGGCGGTGCTCATCTTGAAGGACCTGGAGGAGATGAGCTATGAGGAAATCTCCTCGGTCCTCGGGTTACAGACGGGCACTATCAGCTCGAGGCTCAATCGAGCTCGCAAAGCACTCCAGTCGATTCTGCGCCCGGGGTATGCTGTAGCACCGGAGGGGTCTGGATGATCCGGTGCTTGGCTGTCCGCAGGCTGTTCTCCGCTCTCATTGACCGCGAACTCGGCGACGACAGGCGGGCGAAGGTATCCCGTCACCTGGGTCGATGCCGCTGGTGCCGGCAGGAATTCGAAAGGATCAAAGCCGGGGCATCGTTTGCAAAACAAGGGAAGTTGCCCGGGATCGCTCTATCCGGCGTCAGCTCCGAGATGCTCAATCTGGCCCGAGCCCCAGAGCCTGCCGCTGATCCAAAACGGCCCCTTTGGTGGCGGGTTGCTCCCGGGTTGGCGGTGGCGCTCGTTTTTGTTGCGGCGGTCTCCAGCCCCCCTATCCGCCGATACTTCTGGCCGCTTCAGACCAACAGCGCCGTCTATGCGTTCCGGAACCCGTCCGACGAATTGCGACAGCTTCCCTCCTTTGAGTTGAAAACGATCGATGGCAGGGTTGTCCGCTCGCGTGACTTGGAAGGCCGTGTCACGATTATCGATTTCTGGGCTGTTTGGTGCGGGCCCTGCCTGGTGGAGATACCGGCCTACAATCGCTTCTACGAGAAATTCAAAAGTAGAGGTGTTGAGTTCGTTGGCGTGGCCCTGGACTCCGGAACGGAAGAGGAGATTCGCCAGGCAGCCAAGCGGTTCAAGATGCAATACCCCATTGCCGTGCCGGCCCCGGAACAGCTCGATCCGTTTGGAGAGATCTTTGTCCTTCCAACCACCTTGATTCTCGATGGGAAACGGCGAGTGGTGAAAGAATACCTTGGTGTCCCCGCCGACAAACACGAGACAATGGAACGCATCGTTGAAAAGCTACTACAGTAGCTATCAGCTATCAGCGTCTGACCGGCGCGTCGCGCCGGTCACTTGGTAAAGTAACTGCACTGCACAGCCTGAAAAACGTGGTTCTTGGCGATTTGCTAAGTTACACATATAACAGCAGATCCGCGAGCAGTTACTGGAGAGCTATCAGCTATCAGCGTCTGACCGGCGCGTCGCGCCGGTCACTTGGTAAAGTAACTGCACTGCACAGCCTGAAAAACGTGGTTCTTGGCGATTTGCTAAGTTACACATATAACAGCAGATCCGCGAGCAGTTACTGGAGAGCTATCAGCTATCAGCGTCTGACCAGCGCGTCGCGCCGGTCACTTGGTAAAGAAACTGTCCGCCAATAGTTCGTCCGTGCCATCATGCTAGGACGAGGCTCGGCAGTTAAAACCGAGAAAGCATTGGTGCTTCTATGCCCGTCTATCAGCGTGGTTCCGGTTCTTTGGCGGTCACTTGTTTGGTGGCGTGATTTCCCGGTCTTTTGGCGTGGGAGACTCGACCCCGTTGGAGAGATTCTCAAACCGACCCGCAACCGGGCCGAGCCCTCGATCCTAAATCGAGGAGAAAATTGTATGTCAAAACCTAAGAAATCACGATCCAAATCGAAACGAGATCCATTTGCCGGATTGCCTCCACTAAATCTCAATGCTGCAGGCATCGATGTAGCAAGTGCAGAGCACTTCGTTGCCGTGCCACCAGACCGCGATTCTAAACCGGTCCGCCGATTCGATTGCTTCACGGCCGATCTGCATCGGTTGGCCGATTGGCTGAAATCCTGCGATATCGACACGGTCGTCATGGAATCTACCGGCAGTTATTGGATTCCTTTGTATCAAGTCCTGGAAGCTCGTGGCTTCACCGTCAAACTAGTTAATGCTCACCATGTCAAGAACGTCCCCGGACGTAAAAGCGACATCCAGGATTGTCAATGGCTGCAGAAGCTCGAGACTTTCGGGTTACTCAGAAATTCCTACCGTCCTTCTAGCGAGATCCGTGTGCTTCGAACCTACTGGCGTCAGCGAGATAATCTCGTCAAAACCGCCAGTAGTTGTATTCAACACATGCAAAAAGCTCTGACGGAGATGAACATCCAACTGGCTAACGTCATCAGTGACATTAGTGGCGTCACGGGACTTGCCATCATTCGTGCCATCCTCGACGGTGAACGAGACCCAGACAAGCTCGCTCAACTCAAACACCCCCGAATCCGATCAACCCGAGACCGTATTGCCAAAAGTCTCTACGGCGACTGGCGCCAAGAATTGCTCTTTGTCCTGCGTCAGTCTCTGAAACTATACGAGACCTACCAGCGAGAAATTGCCGAGTGTGACAGAGCCATCCAAGCCCATATGCAAACCTTCGACAACAAGATTGATGCCCGTGCTGATCCATTGCCGGGACGCAAGGGGTCGAAACCTAGCGGAAACGCTCCCCAGTTTGACCTACACTCCGAACTGTATCGCATTACCGGTGTGGACCTTACTTCCGTCGACGGCATCGATGTCATGACTGCTTCTACTGTCATTTCCGAAGTTGGTGTCGATATAACCCCATGGAAAACTGAGAAGCGCTTCGCCTCCTGGTTGGCATTGGCACCCTGCAATCACATCACCGGAGGCAAGGTCATTAAACGCGGTACCAAACAAATCAAAAACCGTGCTGCCCACGCTCTCCGGATGGCTGCCTCCACCCTCCTGAACAGCAAAAGCGCCCTAGCAGCCCGTGGCTAAAACCGGATGGAGCACAGATCCACGGACAACGATGATCCTGGTGCATACTGGATGGAAGTCATCTACAGATGTCTTCCTCGGCCAAAAAGTGGCCGAGGAAGACCTCGACCATCTGAAAAAGGCCAAGATACGCGTCAGAAAGGCGCAGAGACGCCCCTGCAGACTCCGCGGCGTGCCCACGCCATACAGCTGTCGCATCAGCAGTCCGAGATTCAATGCACCGACATGAAGCAGCAACCGTTTGAGGATGTTTGGATGACCACGGAGATATGTCCGCCGCATTGCACCTGTTTCATAGAGGTGTGCACAAGGTCGTTCCAGTCGTTCTCCCCGTTGGCGAAGCAGGCGCTTTCCCCGTTCTCCTCGGATACGTCTACGATTTCGGTACACGGCATCCCGCGCACGGGTGTTCCCGTGCCACCGCCGTTTACCCCGCTTTGGTTCGGAAATGTAGCTTCGGATCTCCAGTTGCTCGAGATCTTCTACCAGTTGCGTGCTGTGATATCCCTTGTCGGTCACAAGCTCCTGCAGTCTATCGCTTTCAGGCAGCACACCCTCGAGTTGTTCGGCCGCTTCAATGAGCGTCTTCTTGATCGTCGTCGTATCGCCCTGGTTGGCTCCCTGAACCGTGATGCCAACCACCGCTCCGGTTTCCAGATCCACGGCGTGTTCGGCCTTGTGAGCCAGATGCGTGCGGCCGTCCTTCATCTTGGTGATGCGGGCGTCCGGATCCTGCGGGTGCTGCCAGTCATCGTTGGAACCCTTCTTCGGCCGCTTGCGATCTATGCGCGCCAGATCCTCCCGGGTCGGTGTCTCAATACCCGATTCCTGTGCCAGTTTCGTCAAGTAGGTCTCGTAACTGTCTCCGGTATCCCGCCGTACAATGCTGCGCAAAGCCGCGTTGGCTTCCAGAGTGGTCGCATCCACCCCGAGGGTCTTGCCCTTCACCAGGTCCGCCTCAGCGAGCCGGCTCAGGATCCAGGCAAAGACTGCGCTATGCGTCTCCACATCCATGCGCCGTCGCGTGCGGGAGATCGTCGAATGATCCGACGGATCCTCGCCCCACTCGAGTCCCAAGAACCCGCGCAGGCTCAGCGAATCGGCAGCACGCCAGGCGATAGCTCGCTCCGAATCCAGTCCCTCGAAGTATCCGATCATCAAAAGACGGAAGTATCGACCAGGTGCCAGACTTGGGCGACCCATCTTGGGTGCATAAAAACACGCACATCGCTGCTCGACAAACTCGTCAAACCCGGCTTCGTCGAGCACCTGATTCAATCGCTGGTAGAAAGGGTGGGATGCACTCCTGGGGAGATGTTGAGTCGGCACCCACATGCTTTTCTGCTTCGACTTGCGTTTCTTTTTTCCCATGGCCATGCGTCGATTTTAGTCGAAGCGCAGTAGAGAGTCGATTGCGAACAAAAGGATTTACCAGACTTTTACCACGGACTGCTAGGGGCCAACTATCGACGTCTCCGTGCTCGCCTCGGTCCCGCCAAAGCCATTACTGCCATGGCTCACAAACTCGCCCGCATCATCTATCGCATGCTCAAATACGGCCAACAATACGCAGACAAAGGAATGCAATACTATGAGTCCAAATACCAGGAACAACAAATCCGATACCTTCACAAAAGGGCAAAGCAGCTCAACATGCAACTCGTTCCAATTACAGCACTAACGTGAACAGTTTCTGGAGAGCTTTCAGCTTTCCAGCAACCTTTCTTTAATACATTCTCTTCTGGCACTCCAGCTCCCACCTGCGGCCTCGTTGTGCAAGGCATTCCGTCTCTTGCTCCACGTTTAGACAGTTCTGTTGTGCACGTCTCAACGAATGACTCCCAACAAGCCGAAAGCTGATCGCTGACAGCTACCTGACTATCAACACCGGGCACGGTACCCTTTCTACCACCTTCATTGGCTTGCTCCCGAAGAGGTATTTTTTGACCTCTGGCATTTGGCTCTCGCCCATGACGATCAGGGTGTCTTCGCGGGCCAACGAAGAGATCTCGTCTACCACGTTTCCGAAGCGCATCGTGATGCAATGGGCAACGCCGGCCTTGGTGAGCAAATGGGATGCGCGCTCGGCCCCTTCCATGGCCATGTGCTCTCTGCTTTTGAATCTTGCCACCGAAACCAGTTGCACCCTAGCGTTGAGGAATTTTGCCAGCTTCGCGCCGAATCGCTCTGCTTTTCGAGATGCCGGTGAACTGTCCGTGCAGATAAGGAACTCATAATCGACGTTTTTGGGGTTCTTGACAATGAGCATGGAGCCATTGATGAACTGAACGAGCTTGTGCAGGATATGCCGTTTTCGGCTGGCACCGAGAAGAACGAGGTCATGTCGAAACGACTCGACCTCTCGATTGATCTCGGCAACGGTGTCTCCTTCCCGGATGCGCATCCGGATGTCTTCCCCATGAACTCCAAGGAGGAGCAACTCCCATGCCCCGCGAACACCGGGTTTCAACGCATGCTTCTGGATTACCTCCCCGGACCGGCCTGTTTGAACGAACCCTTCCTGCAGCAAGATCTCTCTCGCCGAGCGCAGAACCTTGACTCCAGGGAGATCGATTTCCCATTCCGAAAGCTTCTCTCGTGTGAGCTTCAGTTCTTCCCGCACGGCATGCGGAACATGCGGCTGGACGTACAGGACAGACACGTCGGCTTCGAAAGCCTTGGCGATTCTGCCTCCGAATCGGATTGTCTCTGCCGACGGCTCGACTCCACCAATGCAGATCAGAAATTTCATAGGTTCCATCCCATGCGGAACACGTGTATCTATCCGCGTCAACCCGGCAGGACAAACTGCCAGTAGGTTTCGACAACCAGAAGCAGGAGAAGGAGAGACACGAGGGTCATCCATCCGCCTGCGCGGAAGTAATCTTTCGGTTTCAGGTAGCCGCTGCTGAATATGATCGTATTGGGGGGCGATCCGATAACGGTCATGTATGTGAAGGCGGAAGACATGGCGGTTACGAAGCCCATGGCAAGAACGGAGGTTCCGGTGTCCCGCGCAAGGCTGAGCACGATCGGTGTCAGGATGCCTAAGGCCGGAGCGCGGCTGATGAAACTGGATATAGCCAAGGTGAGGACCGCCACAGCGGCCAAAAGTCCAATGCCGGTGTCGATAGACATGGCCGAAGTCAGAATCAAGAATCGCTGCGCCACCCATTGTGCGGCGCCCGTATCTTCGATGGCGACTCCAAGGGAGATTGTCGAGGCATAGATCAAGAAAATCCCCCAGTTGACGCCCGCGTTCAGTTCCTCCCAGTCGACAAGCCCGGCAATGAGATACAGAGACACCCCGATCAGTGCCGGCGCACCCAAACCAATCGTGTCGCTGAAGAAAACCCAGAGAACCAATGTCAGAAAAAAGATTCCGATTGTGAGCCAGTCCCGCGCCCGCATCCTACCGTCCCAGAGTACCTGGGCTCGGAGCTTTCGGACAGCTGTGGAGAGGTCGGTCTTCTCGGGCTTGAAGGTCTTCAGTAGAACGAAGGCCAGAAAAGGAATTTGAAGGATCACCATGGGATAGGCGTAGCGAATCCAATCGAGGTAGCTGACCTGGATCTGATGGAGGCGAGACCAGTACTCGATCATGATGGCATTGCGCGCCCCGCCGCTCGGGGTTCCCAGCCCCGCGATCGCGCAGGCGTATGCGATCGAAAACAGCAGCAATGAAGTCAGGCCGGGTATCCGTTTCGGGTTTTCATCGACGTGCCGGATCAAACTGAGTGTCACGGGGAGCATGATGGCCGCGACCGTGTGCTCTCCAACCAGAGAGGCCAGAATCGACGACACGCCGATTAGCCCAACCACGATGTGACTTGTCTTGGGTCCTGTGAATCGAAATATCATTACCGCGAGTCGACGGTCGAGATGCTGTTTGACGATCACCACGGCTAGCATCAGGGAGCCGAGGATGAAAAAGACCGAGTCACTCATGAACGAGTGGGCGACTTCGTTCGGAGTTGCGATACCGAAGAGCACTTGCGAGACGGCAATGAGCAGTGCGATGGCAGGAAGCGGGATGGGCTCCGACACGAATAGAATGATGGCGACCAGCGCAATGACAAGCGCCTGCCGGCCATCAGGCGTGAGGTCTCCCGGCAACGGGAGCACGAGCGCGAGGGTCCCCAGCAAAAACGAGGCAAACATCCAACGGTGCTGAATGAGCCAATAGAGGAATCCCTTCATGATTCCTTCCTATCCGAGGAAGGAGGGGACGTTGAGGCAAAAGGATTTACAGGGTTTACGGCGCCAAGTAGCAGCATATGGCAGCATTCTATCGCAACTTTCGCAACCATTCGCAACCGCTTTTCTTTAGGGCCACAGATCGCCCAACCGTACCCGTTTGGTCGTCCATTTCTTGAACAAGGAGCAGAACATTGCCACGAAAACGAACCGAAGAAGAGTAAACAAGATAGTAGAACTCTTGTCTGAAGGCCAGGGCCTTAGCCATCACCAAAGCAAATTGGAATTCCAGACCGCACTGTCCTCCGATATACGAAGGCGAACGAGGCAGAGATTACAAACAACTACCTACATGCTTGCCCATGTTCACGAAGAAGCAGGGCGATTACAGATGGATGCGCAAACGGCTGACGAGCTTCGGGAGCCGCTGCGCATCTTACGCGGCAGAACCCAGCGTCCGACCAGCGCGTGCCGCGCTGGTCACTGGAACGGAAACAGCCCCAGTCGACCAGCACAATACGATTTTTGCAGTTTCGTTAAATGATACACATATAACTAGATCCGCGAGCTGTTTCCTTAAAACAGGATGCTGAAAAACTCCAACTAAATCGGTTTTCGTGCATCATCAATATGAACCCTCTTATTGATGATTCCTTCGAGGAGAAACCGATGCGCGGACCGGACGAAAAGCAAGACGGGATGTTCAGCTACATCTCGGCCGAGAAACGAGTGCCGAACGAACACCCGCTGAGATCCATTCGAACCATGGTCGATGTCATTCTGCAAGAACTGTCGCCTCGATTCGAGGTTCTTTACGCAAAAGTCGGCCGTCCTTCGGTGGCTCCGGAGAAGTTGCTCCGAGCCTTGTTGCTTCAGGTCTTGTACTCGGTCCGGAGCGAACGGATGCTCATGGAGCAGTTGGACTACAATCTTCTGTACCGTTGGTTCGTTGGTTTGAGCATGGATGATCCGATCTGGGACGCGACCGTCTTCAGCAAGAATCGGGACCGACTTCTGGAGGGAGACATCGCCAGGGCCTTCTTTGAACGCGTCCTTTGCCACGCCCGTGCTCAGAGCATCCTGTCGGACGAGCATTTTACAGTGGATGGGACCCTGGTAGAGGCATGGGCAGGACAGAAGAGCTTCAAGAAGAAAGGTAGCCGCCCCAGCAAGCCGACGGATGGTTCTGGAAATCCAACGGTGGATTTCAAGGGTGAGAAGAGATCGAATGATACGCATCAGTCGACGACGGATCCAGATGCCCGTCTGTACAAAAAGGCCAAAGGCCAGCAGTCGAAGTTGTGCTATCTGGGTCACGTCACGATGGAAAACCGAAACGGTCTTGCGGTGAATGTGCGGGTCACGCGGGCAACGGGAACAGCAGAACGGGACGCTGCGCTGGATATGCTTGAAGAGCTGCCTAGCAGAGATCAAATTACCGTAGGTGCGGACAAGGCCTACGACACGAAAGCATTTATCAGAGAGAGTCGACGTCGCAAGGTGACTCCACACGTGGCGCAGAATAACAAAAACCGTAGGAGCGCCATTGACGAGAGAACGACCCGCCATCCGGGCTACGCCGTCAGTCAGAGAAAACGCAAGCGGGTTGAGGAGATCTTTGGTTGGCTGAAAACTGTGGGTATGTTGCGTAAGACAAGACATCGCGGTGTGGACCGTGTCGGCTGGATGTTCACTTTCGGAGTGGCTGCCTACAACCTTGTCCGGATGAGAAACCTGATGGAGGCAAAGCCGTGATTGGAGCAGGGTGGACTTCGTCCGAGCATTTGATGAGCGGCCTAACGCATGCGCCGTGCCAATCCAGACCCTCATATCCCCTGCCAAAATAGAGCCAATCGATCCCGAAGTTCATGTTTGGAAACAATCTCGGCACAAAACCGGATTTTTCATCAGCCTGTTAAGAGGCGACAGCTGGATTCGTGCCGAGGACTCTATCGAAGGAGACATACACCTGCTATCAGAAGTCCAAGGGAATGTATGGCAGGAGCGACCCACTTCAGAAGTGCAGATTGTCCTTCCTCATATAGACGCCCCAATTGTCAGCCTGAATATTCATCGTTTGATCCAGAGCGGGTTTCGACCTGGGACTAGCATCCTCATATTCGCGTGCTGGCTAACGCAGTAAGATCTGTCCGTTTTGGGGTTACCACAACCTATCCCCAGGTGCTTCGCGCTGACTCGCAGCCCGTTTCTCTACGGAAGGACACGTGGACTTCCCAATCTCTGTCTTACCCTCCAGATCAACCCAAAGTATTCAGACCAACAAACAATATCCGTACTCTCTAGGCAGCTGCCGCTCGGTTCAGTGATTCCCAGACAAAGCCCACCATCTCTCGAGCACACGCCACTTTCACTTTGTTCACATGCTTGCCCGCCAACAGCAACCGATTCCCTTTTTTGCTCAACCGACGCAAACAGCGGTCTGCAATGCGATGTACTCCGGCGCCGTATCCGCGCGCCTGGCCTTGATGTCCCTGCCCAGTCTGGTGGATCGATAGCCGCGCTGATTTGCCTCAATGAATGCCGTGCGCAGATAACGATTGCCTTGTCTCGTTATGCCAAAACGGTTCGATTTGCCGCCTGATGCGGATTCTCGAATATCCATGCCAACCCAGGAAACCAGCTGTCGCGCGGGTGGGCGAAACGCTTCACATCGCCGATCTCGGTGATCATCGTCAGCGCAAACAGATGTTTGATGCCCTTGTAGCAGGTCAGCGCAGCGTCTTGACCGGCTCTCGATACCTGGGTGCCACAGCCAGCTCTTCAACTTCCTCTCCGTACGCAACTAAAATATCGTCCAGACTTTTCAGTTGGCGCAGCAGCAACGACAAATTCACTTTCAGGCTTCCGGAACACTCATGAACCGTTTTCTCCAACCAACCCCAGTGGTCTTTCTGCCAGTGAGTTCTGCGTTGGGTCTCGGCCTTGTAGTGAGAACCGTTGCGGCGGAGCAATGACTGGATGTGCTTTCGCAGTGCTCCTTGCTGCTGTATCAACTGTTGCCTGGACCGCAACAAATCTCGATCTGCTTCAAGTTCCGCATCCGGTGCCACCACGACCGTCAACAATCCGTTCGCGTAAAACTCCGCCAGTTCTGTCGCATCGATACGGTCGGTCTTAACCGATTTTCCACCTCGTCGCGGAATACTTGACGGTGCCACCACCTCACAGTCATAGCCTTGATCCTTCAGATCATGCTGTAGCGAGAAACCCACATACGACGCTTCGTAGCAAAGCTTCAACTGCACGCCACCAACTATATTCTGAATCATGGACGCCTCCTTTCTTGTGTCAGTGGCCTATCTGCCACTTGAGGTATCCATCTTGGATGGGAGCCATCGGGTCAAGAGGGGGGCATCCATATCTTCTATCCGTTTTCGAAAGAAACCAAAAATGCCGGCCAACTCGCGTTTGATGGTCCAGTTCAACCCTGTTCAGCAATAACCGAAGCATTTTCTGCCATAGCCTGACCCAATTTCGCTGAGAACAATTTAGCCCCGCAGCCATTAAGATGATCAGGGTCGACGAACAGCTGGTGGTTGGTGCTAATCTCAGGATCCGCTGAACAATCGTAGTACTCAACGCCATATTGCTCCTGTAAGTAGCTCATATTTTGCTTCATCTGGGCAATCGTGGCGGAATCAACCGATTGATAACGTTGAGTGTAAGGAAAAGAATAGGGTGGGGTAAACAATACTAGTCGAATACTCTCCTCTTGAAGATATTGAATGGTTTCTGTCAACGCCCGAAACGTATCGCCGGCCACGTTGGGATGATTGGTTTCCATTTCAGTTGTCAGCCGCACTTGCCGGGCCACACGATTCCTTCTGGCATTTTCTACCAAATCATTTAACATCATGTGACTGCAATCGTCTTCTGCCAATCCGACGGTCAGTTTGGACTGTTTTTGGGTTCCACCTAGGAGTGCATGAACAATACGCCTCCAATTATCTTCCCTAACAACGCTTGATACCGGGAAAAGCGTTTGGCTTTTGCCTATCAACAGATTCTCGAAGTCTCCGCTGAGGAATCGCCAGGATGGCATGACACTATAAAGATGGGCCCGGCGTATCTCGACCTCCTCCGAGGCTATGTTATTCTGGTGAAAGAGAAAATAGGAAATGGGAATAAAGACGGTGTCCAGATGCGGCATTGTGGGAACGAGAGTCTCAATCTCATATTGTATCTCAATCAAATCGTTATCGCCGCGAGTGAACTTAACGCCCTCATCGTAACCGAGAGCCGGCAGATTTATTGCGTCGGTGTGGGAGTTGCCAATTGCCAGTGCTTTGGTTTCTTGAGACCGTTTTAGGATCTGCTCCCACTGAAGCCGCTCCCGTTCCAGGAACCGTTTGCTATCGTCAGGGTCGATACTATCCGCGATGTAAGCTAGGGCGTGGACACCTATGAAGAGACCCAAGAGAAATAGTGTGTACTTAACAGTAAATGTTCTCATTATGAGTTCAATATTGTTGTCGGTAAGGTATCCGGGATGCCGAGACGGTGGTTGGGTTTAGAATTGGAAATAAATAAACTCATTGAACCCAAACTTGCCAAAAATCACAATGCTAATTGTAAGGCTGTAGTATGCAGTCCATCTAAGCCAGATGGGTTGGATCGCAATAAGCTGTCGGAGACTCCCTTTTTGACGTTGCAAGACGTGTACGATTTCTAGTAATAAGATTGCTAAAAGAGCAATAGAAAGGTCATATGGCCCGGCGCCCGTGCCGGTACCGGTTAGTCGAAGTCCATGAAATAGATGGGTTATAATATAGAGCGCATCTGAAAGGGAGTTGGCTCGGAAAAATATCCAGGCGAAGGTGACGAGGTGGAAGGTGATAAAGATTTCTAGTCCGGCAAGAAGGATGGGAAGTCGCGTTAGCCCTAGTAAATCTTCAGCCTTTCGACGTAGATCGGTGGTCCAAAGGGTAACGAGAATGTAGGACCCGTGCAGGGCGCCCCAAATTAGAAAGGTCCAATTTGCGCCGTGCCAGAGACCGCTGATGACGAAAACGAGCATGAGGTTCAAGTAGACGCGCGGTTGCGATACCCGATTGCCGCCCAGTGGGATATAGAGGTAGTCTTTAAACCAGGTAGACAGAGAGATATGCCAACGTCGCCAAAATTCCGGAATGGAGCGGGAAAAGTAAGGTTGTGTGAAATTTCCCATCAGGTCAAACCCCATGATTTGTGCTGCACCGATAGCGATATCAGAATAACCGGAAAAATCGCAATAAATCTGGAACGCAAAAAAGTAGGTTGCTACGAGCAAGGGAACGCCCGCGTAGTCTGTGGGGTCGTTATATACATTGTTTACGACGATGGCTAATCTATCGGCAATGACGACCTTTTTGAACAGCCCCCAGGCCATTAGCTTTAACCCATCTGAAACGCGCTTGTGATCGAAGCTGTGCTTTTGATAGAACTGGTGCAGCAATCGGTGGGAACGCTCGATCGGTCCAGCGACAAGCTGGGGAAAGAAGGCTACGTAAAGGGCAAATATTCCCAGATGCGTTTCGGGTTCCTTTCTGCCCCTGTAAACGTCAATAGAATAACTAAGATGGGATCGACGACGTGCTGGATGCGATCAAACAATCAGATTTGACCGATAAGACACGAGCCGACGACGGTCTACGGAACGCCTACGCTTACATAGTGACGCTCGTGGCTGAGATGCGGCATGCCTCAATCGACGTGGCTGCCTGGACCGAGCATGGCATCCAGATCAACCACGACAACTACCCGCGTGATGCGGCATCGGCTCATCGTCGATACCGCACGCTCATGGCTGCGGCAAACCGCACGGCTGACCGCTCGTTCAATGATGCCGTCGAGCGCAACGATCAGGCCGAGGCAAAGAAGGTGTCTGGTGTGTTGCGTGACTACCTTGGGCGTCTCAAGACGGAGTTGCGGAAGATGGAGCTGTATTTTAAACACAAGCACGCCGCTGGGCCGGTCTTTGATCGATCGTCCGTCATCGACGACATCTATGGCGAGTCCGTCAAAGGATGACGTGCTTCGGCCGGAAGGGCATCGGGCTCCACGATCGTTTTAACTCGTTTGAAACAAAGGGATGTTGAGCCGTGATCAGAACTTTTCCTCTACACGAATCCTTTGCGTTGATAGAAAGTGAGAGCCTCTCAAGAATCAAGTGGTTGCAGAGGCACCGACGGGCGGCCAACGGTTGCCACTCAGTCGCACAATTCCCGACCCAGCTAAATCCTACTAGAACGTACTCCACAGAGGGTACCCACCCAAGCCGGTGTCAGCATGCGGATCGAGAATAAAGTCATAATGCCAGCTAACGGGATTTCCCCCGGGAATCTCCTTGGCATGAGCTGCCGTATAAAGAGCAATGGAGTTTAGGATTTCACGAACCGTTACGTCTTTCAATTCCAAAGTCATTCGTGGCTTTGGCGCGTTCCCGGACATGCTCGCCCCGGCTGATCCAGGGGGCATTACCCCAGCTTTCATCAAACGCTCCAAATGCTCTCCTCTCTTTCTCGCCAAGAACTCTCTGAGTTCCGCGGCGTAAATAGAAATCCTGTGCACCGCGTCATGGGGCCACATCTCATCGTCCACCACGAAGGTTTCAACGCGGATATTCAGCAGATCATCAGGGTCCTCTTTGGCGTTCTTGGGATAGATATTGACGAGTTGACTGCCCGTCAACTCATATGTGTATCGGGGGTCCCTTTGTATTAGTTGGTGGAGGACATACTTGACTGATTTGTCCGTGAGCTCAAGAGAGATGCGATACTGTTCTTCATCTCGACGCGCCGGTATGCTTTCAAAGCCAATGAGAATCCTTGAGGGATTCGTCGAACGAAGAGCACGAAGAGCACCAAACATGTTCTGGTCGCTGACTCGAAAGGCCTCAACCGGAATTTCCAATTTGGATCTCGGTTCCCAACATAATAGTCTCGAGCCACCATGGGAGCAAGAAAATCCCGGCCTCAGACCAACCATGGATCCAGTCAACGCATCCCAATGACCCGTTGTCGCCGTGGTAGTAGTGGGAATGATCAAGATGTAGGAAAAGTAACAAAAATGAAGGTACTCCGACAGTGGCACCCAGGGCCAGTATTCGCTGAGATAAATGCTCGGTTGCCCCGCAAACAGACTCGTCTCTAGTGCCCGAATGGGACCGGTCAAACTCCAATCTCCAAACGCGGCGGCCAGGATTTCGACCTCCTTGTAAAGGAGTGGAAAAGCCAGGAAAGGGTACCAGTCCCGCCAGAACCGGAAGAATGACGGAATACGCTTCGAGCGGGTGAACGTGAAACGAAGCGAGGAAACCAGGATGGCGACCAATAGGTGCAACGCCACATAAAGAGGCCATCCGGGAATCGAACGCCCCCACAGCAGGATCAAAAGTGCCGTGACGACCAAATAGGCTGCCGTCAGTGTGTCGATGTGGTTCGACTCGCGGAGGTAACACCCGCTTTCCGCCATCCGCTTTCCGCTTTCCGCTTTTGACTCCCGCTAATGTGGTAGTTTACGAGTTCTTGTAGGCCAGGTCGAAAGTTTTTCCGAGAGCGGTAAGCGGGTGGCGGAAAGCTCCTTACTGTCCCACGCCCAAAGGAAAGAAATACACCAGGATCCCCAGTATGGCGACAATGACGACAACGGACAGGAGGGCATCTCGTCGGTTCCAGCTGGCCCGGGACTTGGCTCCTCTCGCTGTATACCGTGGCCAGGTTTGGACCGCGTACCCCATCGTGCTCGAAGGTTTTGAAAAACGGCTGGACTCCCATCGCCCGGACCCGTTCCGTCACCAGCTCCCCGATAGGATACTGGACCATTGCCGTTGCGATACCCGTTCGCAGCCGGAAGCAATCCGATAGATTTGCCGCGACGTTGTCAAGAAGATACAAGACCTCCTATCAGAAGCTGTGGGGATGGCATCTCAGGAGCGACGTACTTCCGAGATGCAGCTTGTTTTTACTCATATAGACGCCCCAATTGTCAGCCTGAATATTCATCGTCTGATCCAGAGCGGGTTTCGACCTGGGACTAGCATCCTCATATTCGCGTGCTGGCTAACGCAGTAAGTGGAAAGAAACGATTTGGATTGCCTGCGAAGACTCGGGTCGTCTCGTGCTACGAAGCAGGTCGGGACGGATTCGGGATTCATCGGTATTTGATGTCGGTGGGAGTAGACCGGAATTTCCAATTTGGATCTCGGTTCCCAACATAATAGTCTCGAGCCACCATGGGAGCAAGAAAATCCCGGCCTCAGACCAACCATGGATCCAGTCAACGCATCCCAATGACCCGTTGTCGCCGTGGTAGTAGACCTTCTCACTCCTGCGTGGGCGATTTTCCAGACACATCGCCACACTCCTTCCATGGCATTCCAATTCCGGACTTGCAAGCCGGGCGGCTAACCGCTTGGCAGCGGCAAGGCCCAGATCCGCCTGAGCATTTCACCAAACAACCGACGGTCCAGATGCCCCTCGGCCAAGAGCAACCAGTAGTACCGCGCGTGCTTGACCAGCCTTCCGCCAGTCTTCATCAACCGGTGCTGCAAGCTCGTGAGCGACCAGCTCTTGATCCGGGGTGGTAGCCCGAGTCGCCGCCATAGGTTGCCTAGGTTGTAGGCGAGCACGCTCAACTGCAGGCGCACTTCATTCGCACGGAAGCGATGGCAGGACAGCCGCGTCCAATGCGTCGCCTGCTTGCCTTCTTTGATCCATTGCTCCGCCGTGCCGCGCTTGTTGTAGAACCTCACCACCGAGCGGCTCGGCAAGCTCATGTTCGTGACAATGAACCCGACCCGCGGGAACAACTCGCCCTGGTGATGCTCGACCTTGGCGACGATCCGTCGCGGCCTCGACCAGCTTTCGGCCTGATAGCGGAAGCTCTTGTAGCGCACCAGTGGCTTGCGGCTGGGCCGACCTGGAGGACGAAACAGGATGTCGGCAATCTCCCACTCCAGGCTCTTGTTGGACGGGATGCGTATGGCATACTGAACGCCGCGCTCTTCCAGGGTCTCGTAAACCTCTGGCTTGGCGAAGGCGGCGTCTGCTCGAAAGACGATCTCTTTGCCTTGCTCCTGTTGAAAATCGATCTCCGGCAACAGAAGCTCGTCCCAGTCCTCGGCGCTATGCACGTTACCCGGCCGCAGCTTGGCCGCCAGACAGTCCCCGTGACTATTGAACAGAAACAGCGGATGGTAACACACGGACTCGAAGTGGCCATTGTAGGCGCTGCCTTCCTGCTGACCATGCACCGGACTCTCGCTTGAGTCCATATCCAACACTACGCGATCAGACTTGTCCAGAGCCTCGGCCTGTGCGAGTGTCTCTCGGTTCAGAGCCATCAGCCCGATCAGATTCTCTTCTCGCGTCAGCAGCTCCGTCTCGAACCAGTGTAACGTCGAGGTCAGCGCCGCACCGCGATCCCAGTTTTTCTTCGAGCCGATCAAGCGAAAGGTCGGATCAACTGAGACCCGCGCGGCATCGTTAAGGTCTTCGTAGCCTGCCAGGCGACTATAGACCGATTGCCGCAGCAGATCGACGAGCGGGAACTGTTTGTTCAAGCCTTGCCGCGTGTCGTTGAGATGCTCGTCTATGAGTCGTCCCATCCCCAGCCGTTCGTCCAACTCGCGGACCAGAATCAGGCCACCCTCGGAGGTGACTCGCGATCCCTGAAAATCAACTTTGAGTAATCCGTTAAAGCTGAGTTGAAACCCCTTTCGTTCTTTTTCACCCATCGGGTGTTGCCCTCCAATGTGTCCTTATCATTCTCCGACGCTTATAAATAGGGATGCCGAAGGCGCCTGAAAGGTTGCTATATTTCATTCAAATTGGAAATCCGGGAGTAGACCTTCTCACTCCTGCGTGGGCGATTTTCCAGACACATCGCCACACTCCTTCCATGGCATTCCAATTCCGGACTTGCAAGCCGGGCGGCTAACCGCTTGGCAGCGGCAAGGCCCAGATCCGCCTGAGCATTTCACCAAACAACCGACGGTCCAGATGCCCCTCGGCCAAGAGCAACCAGTAGTACCGCGCGTGCTTGACCAGCCTTCCGCCAGTCTTCATCAACCGGTGCTGCAAGCTCGTGAGCGACCAGCTCTTGATCCGGGGTGGTAGCCCGAGTCGCCGCCATAGGTTGCCTAGGTTGTAGGCGAGCACGCTCAACTGCAGGCGCACTTCATTCGCACGGAAGCGATGGCAGGACAGCCGCGTCCAATGCGTCGCCTGCTTGCCTTCTTTGATCCATTGCTCCGCCGTGCCGCGCTTGTTGTAGAACCTCACCACCGAGCGGCTCGGCAAGCTCATGTTCGTGACAATGAACCCGACCCGCGGGAACAACTCGCCCTGGTGATGCTCGACCTTGGCGACGATCCGTCGCGGCCTCGACCAGCTTTCGGCCTGATAGCGGAAGCTCTTGTAGCGCACCAGTGGCTTGCGGCTGGGCCGACCTGGAGGACGAAACAGGATGTCGGCAATCTCCCACTCCAGGCTCTTGTTGGACGGGATGCGTATGGCATACTGAACGCCGCGCTCTTCCAGGGTCTCGTAAACCTCTGGCTTGGCGAAGGCGGCGTCTGCTCGAAAGACGATCTCTTTGCCTTGCTCCTGTTGAAAATCGATCTCCGGCAACAGAAGCTCGTCCCAGTCCTCGGCGCTATGCACGTTACCCGGCCGCAGCTTGGCCGCCAGACAGTCCCCGTGACTATTGAACAGAAACAGCGGATGGTAACACACGGACTCGAAGTGGCCATTGTAGGCGCTGCCTTCCTGCTGACCATGCACCGGACTCTCGCTTGAGTCCATATCCAACACTACGCGATCAGACTTGTCCAGAGCCTCGGCCTGTGCGAGTGTCTCTCGGTTCAGAGCCATCAGCCCGATCAGATTCTCTTCTCGCGTCAGCAGCTCCGTCTCGAACCAGTGTAACGTCGAGGTCAGCGCCGCACCGCGATCCCAGTTTTTCTTCGAGCCGATCAAGCGAAAGGTCGGATCAACTGAGACCCGCGCGGCATCGTTAAGGTCTTCGTAGCCTGCCAGGCGACTATAGACCGATTGCCGCAGCAGATCGACGAGCGGGAACTGTTTGTTCAAGCCTTGCCGCGTGTCGTTGAGATGCTCGTCTATGAGTCGTCCCATCCCCAGCCGTTCGTCCAACTCGCGGACCAGAATCAGGCCACCCTCGGAGGTGACTCGCGATCCCTGAAAATCAACTTTGAGTAATCCGTTAAAGCTGAGTTGAAACCCCTTTCGTTCTTTTTCACCCATCGGGTGTTGCCCTCCAATGTGTCCTTATCATTCTCCGACGCTTATAAATAGGGATGCCGAAGGCGGCTGAAAGGTTGCTATATTTCATTCAAATTGGAAATCCGGGCTCAATCCTCACGTCTAGAACCGTCTCTTCTTCGATTTGCGTAGTTGTATTAGGAATCCCCAATTCCACCGCACCACCAAATGACGCAGTTCCGCTGTGGACAACTCTAGCTCCAGCACTGACCCAAATCAATTTCAAAACTCGACCCTCTCCCAATTGACCTATCCCGCCTTTGGCCCACAGTGGCGATGAATCTGAATCAACTACCTACTGCGAGTTGTCACTGCGAGTGCTGGAGAGCCTGAACCGCCATCCACTCTCCCTTACGCAGGAAAGGGCCAGGAAGTGACACGCAGCCTAACAGTTCAGACAGGAAACCACCTCTAGCACACTTCCGAAACCTTGGGACTTATCCGGCAGACTGGCTCTTAGCCTGTGCTGGCATGGTCACAACTCCGAGTTGCTGCATGAAGCCGAGGGCGTCCCAGTTCGAGCGTTCTTCCACGCATTTTCCGTCTGCGATTCGCATAATGGTAATTCCTGTTGTGGTTGTCCTTTTGCCCGTTGCCGTTATGCCCATCAGGTCGCCATTGTGTGTGCCACTACTTGTCCAGCGGGTGATCACCTTGTCTCCTACCGCTTCCATCTCCTCGATAGTGAAATGGATGTCAGGAAGAGCGGCTCGGTATTTCATAACGAGCTCCTTGAATTCTTCCGAGCTTTTGACACTTTCCGGTGGGGCATGTCCAGTATATTCAGGCGAGAGAATCTCGTCTATTACTGAGAGGTTTCCTTGGTTCCAGACTTCCTCAAAAGCACGTCGAACGATCGCTTTGTTTTCTTCTGACATTACTTTTCCTCCTTTTGTTGATCTCATCCAAGATTCGTGAGTAGCCTCAAGAGACTAGTTTCCCGACGGAATGGGAGATACATGGAAAGAAACTAAGAGCCACTTGCCATTTGACTTCGTGTAAATAGACATCCCGCGGTTATTCCTAGTTTGTCGTGGCCCATCCTTTGGTTTGCTGACGGTGGAGCCGTTTCCACAAACAATGCCGGTATCGCCGATGACGCGATAAACAGGATTGATCAGTGTGACTATGAAGCTCTCGTTGTCAGCGAAGATATTCTGCCAAGCTAGTTTCATCTGTGCTGTAGTCATTCCCTTAGCATCAACAGGGAAAGCACTTTCAGGGAAAAAACCTAGTGCGCTGTCGTGAAAAGACTCTGCGGCAGTGGCCACATCACGAGAGTTGATCGCATTGATATATTTCTCATGAGCAGCCTTTAGATCATCCACATCTCCGCCTAGTCCTTAGTCCAGCGTGATTTTTTGCATGAGGAGGAAGAAAAGCCCTGGAACGTGCGCCGTTACGGGATAAAATGCGTTTGATATATTTACAAGACATCCCGAAAGGAGCACATTCCAGGTGAATAAAAGAAACCACAGAATCCTCCTCCGAGACAAGCAAAATCTTACACGCCGGTTGGAAAGAAATCAGTTTGAGGACCGGTCCGATCCTATGTTCAAGGACTCCAACACCTACTACGAGATCGCCGAGAGAACGCGCGCCATCGGATCTGGTGGTATCGGAGCCATTCACAAGCTCGTGTGTAAGCTTGGATTGGACAAAGATATCAACAGAAACATCGTTTTGCTCAAGTACCACTTTCCTTACTGGGAATCCGATCATGTACTGAACATCGCATACAACGTCTTGTCGGGTGGAACCTGTCTCGAAGATATCGAGCGGTTGCGCCAGGATGAGACCTACATGAACGGACTGGGAGCCGAGAGGATTCCGGATCCCACGACGGCTGGAGATTTCCTCCGTCGTTTCGATGAGGATTGGATCTTCGGACTTCAGGAAACCATCAATGAAACCCGAACCAAGGTGTGGAAGTTGCAGGATGCTTCCTTCCGGAAGGAGGCCATCATCGACGTGGACGGGACCGTCGCCGGAACCTTGGGGGAATGCAAGGAAGGAATGGACATTGCCTACAACGGGATCTGGGGTTACGCACCGTTGATCGTGACCTTGGCCAATACGAATGAGGTCCTCTATCTGATGAATCGGCCGGGCAACCGTCCCTCTTCCGACGGAGCGGCCGAGTGGATGGACCGGGCAATCGATCTGGTGTCGTCGGTGTTTACGAAGGTCTGGCTTCGGGGCGACACGGATTTCTCGCTGACGAGAAACTTCGATCGCTGGGACGAGCGGGTTGGTTTTGTCTTTGGTTATGACGCCAAGCCGAACCTGGTCGGGATGGCCGATGCCCTGCCGGAGAGACAATGGAAACCGCTCGAGCGGCCTCCTCGTTATGAGGTCAAGAGCGAAGAACGGCGCCGTCCGGAAAACGTCAAAGAACAAGTAATCAAGGAGAGAGAATTCAAGAACATCCGCCTGCAGAGCGAGCAGGTCGCCGAGTTTGACTATCGTCCCGGACACTGTAAGAAAACCTATCGCATGGTTGTGGTTCGGAAGAACCTCACGATCGAAAAGGGGGAGCACCGGCTGTTTGATGAGGTCCGGTACTTCTTCTACATCACCAACGATCGGGAGATGACGATGGGAGAAGTGGTCCTTTTTGCCAACGATCGCTGCAACCAGGAAAACGTCATCGGTCAGCTCAAGAGTGGAGTGAACGCCTTGAGGATGCCTTCGGACAGTCTGGTATCGAACTGGGCCTACATGGTCATCGCATCGCTGGCGTGGAATCTGAAGGCCTGGTATGGCCTGGTGACGCAGGCGCCGACAGTACGTCGTGATATCTTGAGGATGGAGTTCAAACGCTTCCTGGTGAACTTTGTGCAAATACCCTGTCAGATTGTAAGAACCGGTCGTCGCCTCGTTTACAGGATATTGGCCTATAGCAAGCATCTCGAAACCTTTTTGGCGACGTTCGACTATATCAGGCAACTCAGGTTTACTTGAAGGCGCCTCGCCGGCGGGTGAGCCCGTACCCCCGGCGGAGCAAGAGTGGCGGGCGAAAGGAAGGGCATAACAGAGACAAACAAGATCAAGTGATCCAGACAACCAATGGAAGGTTTGTCTCTTGTGTTTCTCTTTGCTTTCCCTGTTACGCACAAGGAGCTGAAATCCACGAGATATTCGGAAAAGGCAAACGATTTTCCGAGCGAGCTCATACCTCGCTTATTTTGGGACTAGTACGACCGATGGAGCTAGTAGAAGCGCGACTGCCAAGAAGCCAACCGTTTCCTTTTTCATGGTGATTCTCCATGGAATTCATTTTGGATCTAAATGGTTGGAGATGTGCTGGAACAGGAATCTTCCGTTGACTACCAACTCGGACATGGATGTGAGGTGGGCAATACAAACACATCTCCTGAAAGTTTGCAATCAGGGAAACCCTGATTTTTATGGGGAGAAATCCCTTAGATGAAACCGTCCATGTGTAACCCGCCCATGGGTGGAGTTGGTTTAAGCGGGTCCCGCATCCGCACATCATGGACCGATTTGGCCAGTACTGTCCAAGAAGGCCGCCTGGAGTCCCCTCAGAATGCCCGTTTCTCTTTTCCAGCACGGCAGGAATCAAGTGCCAGAGAAGTCAAAATGACTGCCGAATGGTTTGGGTAAGGGTTGCCTCACTAGCCTCCCGAATCTCTTCTTTGACCTTTCCCTCACAACCAGACCCCATCCTCTGCTATCCTGTTCCCAGCATTGAACCCACGACATCCAAGGAGCCTATATGGCTCTTGCAGAAGGAACGAGGCTTGGTCCTTACGAGATCCTCTCCCCTATCGGGGCAGGGGGCATGGGAGAGGTGTATCGTGCCAAGGATACAAAGCTGGGCCGAGAGGTAGCAATCAAGGTACTGCCCGAAGTTTTTTCCCAGAACCGGGAGCGCCTGGCCAGGTTTCAGCGAGAGGCACGGCTTCTGGCATCGCTCAATCATCCGAACATTGGAGCCATTCATGAGCTGGCGGAATCCGATGGCAATCCGTTTCTGGTGCTGGAGTTCGTTGAGGGCGAAACCCTACAGGAGAGACTGAAAAAGGGTGCGCCGGCTATAGAAGAAGGACTGGAAGTGTGCCGTCAGGTTGCAGAAGGTCTGGAAGCGGCTCATGAGAAAGGCGTGATCCATCGGGACCTGAAGCCGGCAAATGTGATGATTACGGCTGAAGATGTGGTCAAGGTTTTGGACTTCGGTCTGGCGCGAACGTTCGAGGGTGAGCTGTCAGAAAGCGAACAAGCCCATTCTCCGACGATCACACAAGGGCAGACGCAGGAAGGGGTGATACTGGGAACGGCATCGTACATGAGTCCGGAGCAGGCGCGGGGCAAGGCACTGGACAAGCGCACGGACATCTGGTCCTTTGGCTGTGTGCTCTTTGAAATGCTCACTGGGCAAAAGACGTTTCAGGGAGAGTTGATATCTGACGTTCTGGCGTCCGTGCTCAAGACGGAGCCGGACTTTGACAGCCTACCGCCAAACGTCCATCCAAGGATCCGCGAACTATTACGCCGCTGTCTGCAGAAGGACCCCAAGAAGCGCTTGCACGACATCGCAGATGGACGATTAGAGATCGAGGAGGTACTGGCTGATCCTGGTGGCGTATTGCAAGCCCCAGTCAGTATTGTTGCCCCAGCAGGTTGGCAGAGGACAATTCTGTTTAGCGTCGCTGCGCTGGTCTTAGGCGTCGTTTTAGGCATCACGCTCTGGAGTGTAAAACCTGGACCTTCCTTAGAACCCCGACTTCTGGCTCGCTTCCCAGTTACTTCGCTAAAGAGTGCGCCTTTGGAGATGACCACTCTCTTCCCGGACCTGGCTATCTCTCCTGACGGAAGACACATTGTCTACATTTCTGGTAGGTACGGCACTCAACGGCAGCTCTACCTGCGCCCGGTCGATCAATTGGAATCCATTCCAATTCGAGGCACCAAAGGAGTACTGATTGTTAACCTGTTTTTCTCGCCTGATGGCAGTGTGATCGGTTTTTCCCACGGTTCTGAACTAAAGAAGGTGTCCATTCAGGGTGGGGTGCCTGTACTTATTCATGCCGCATCACACAACACCGTTGGTTCGAGCTGGGGAATTGATGGGAGCATTATCTTCGGAAGCGAAGTGGGTCTCTTTCGCGTTCCAGCTCTTGGGGGCGAGGCTGTAGGGTTGTCAGAACTAGATTCTGAGAAGGGAGAAACTGCCCATTATTGGCCTCGGATCCTGCCGGACAGTAAGGGAGTTCTATTTACCATCTACGCCAATGGTCTACCGCGGGATATCGCGCTGCTCGACCTGGAAACGCGAAAGAAGCGGATTCTCATTGCCGGAGAGGGGGGTACTTGTCCCTATTACACCCCAACCGGACACATTGTTTACGCGCGAACGGGAGCTTTGTGGGCCGTGGCTTTCGATCCTCGGACACGTCAAGTCACTGGCGAGGCCATTCAGGTGCTGGAGGGTGTCATGACAAAGGGCTGGAGGTCGCCAAACTTCAGTCTTTCCGACGAGGGATCGCTGGTTTATGTCAGGGCCAGGTCGGGGGGCACACTGGTTTGGGTTGATCGGAAGGGCAACGAGGAGCCACTGGAGTTCGAGCCTCGTGATTATTCGACACCGCGGATCTCGCCTGAAGGCGATCGCGCGGCTATAGCAATCACTGACCGGGGAAACAGAGACATCTGGATCCTTGACCTGAAACGCCAGACCCTCTCCCGCCTCACAAGCAGCCAAAGTTCTGAGTCACGCCCGCTGTGGACTGTCGACGGGGCTCAGGTGGTGTTTGGTTCTGATCGCAAAGGGGGGTCCGTTGATTTGTACTCGAAAGCTGCTGACGGCACCGGGCAGGTCGATCTACTCTGGGCGAAGCCGGGAACCCACGTGCCCTCTTCCTGGTCAACCGACGCCAAGCTCCTCATCTTTGATGAATGGATCATGGGAGATACGTGGGACACTGGAGTGCTCTCCATGGAGGGCGAGCCTAGCACGAGACTCATCCTAAAGGAGGAGTTTCAAGAACGCTTTTCAGAGGTGTCTCCTGACGGGGCATGGATTGCTTACGTGTCTGACGAGACGGGTCAGTTCGAGATTTACGTGCGCCCCTTCCCAAAGGTAGAGGACTGGAAAGTGGCCATCTCCAGGGGAGGTGGGATTTCACCTACCTGGGGACCGGATGGTCGAGAGCTCTTCTACCGTAACGGCACTAAGATGATGGCCGTCAGCATCCAAACCGAACCGAGCTTTGCCCACGGAACCCCGGAAGTGTTGTTTGAAAGATTTCCCGATACCTCCCACGTTCGACAGTACGATATCTCGCCCGATGATGGACGCTTCCTGATGATCAAACAGGATGAGCCAGAAATGGTCCTAGTCCAAAACTGGTTCGAGGAACTCAAACGCCTCGTCCCCACGGATGACCGATAGGAGATTGCGACATGAGAATAGGCAATGGCATCAGAGCCTTAGTTGTCGTGTTCGTTGCATCCGCGTCATCGACTGCAGCGCCGCAGGAAGGAATCGACCTTTATAAGACACATTGCGCACCCTGTCACGACGGTGGCGTACCCCGGGCTCCGCGGATGCAAGCCCTGAGGACGATGTCTCCGGAGGCGGTTCTCCATTCCTTGGAAACTGGAACGATGAGACTTCTGGGAGTGATCCGGACGGTGAGGGAACGGCGGCTCATCGCCGAGTTCGTTGCTGGTAAGCCATTCGGATCGGAGCCCGAAGCTTCTCATCCCGGTATCGGATCTTGTTCGGGGACGGCGGAGGACCTCGCCGATCCAATCGACGGCCCTCGCTGGAATGGATGGGGAGTGGACCTTTCAAACAGTCGCTTCCAACCGACGGAGATGGCTGGATTGGCCACAGAGCAAGTGCCAAAACTAAAACTGAAGTGGGCCTTCGGCTTCGCCAACGACATCATGGCCTATGCACAGCCCACCGTTGTCGGAGGACGGCTCTACGTGGGCAGCGCCCGCGGAACCGTGTATGCCCTGGATGCAAAAACAGGGTGTACGCACTGGTCCTTCAAGGCTGCAAGCGCCGTTCGCTCGGCAATTACCATCGGTCCAGGTCATGCTGCGTACTTCGGCGATTTACGCGGTAACGTTTATTCGGTCGACGCCCGAAACGGTGAACTGATCTGGAAGACTCGGGTGGAGGAGCATCCGGACACCCGCATCACTGGAGCGCCGCAACTCCATGGCGAGCGCCTCTATGTCCCGGTCTCGTCATTTGAGGAAGGCACGGCCGTGGATCCGAGCTATGAGTGCTGTAGCTTTCGTGGCAGCGTAGTCGCTCTCAATTCCGAGAATGGAAAGCAAATCTGGAAGACCTATACCATCGCGGAGCCTGCTCGCAAGGCAGAGAAGAACAAAGTAGGAACGCAGCTCTGGGGCCCTTCCGGAGCTGCCGTGTGGTCAGCACCGACGATCGATCCCAAAAGCAACGCTCTCTATGTGGCGACGGGCGATAACTATTCGGATCCGCCCAACGAAACCAGCGATGCCATTATGGCGTTCCAACTGGATACGGGAAAGATTCTTTGGTCCCGCCAGATGACTGCCGGCGATGCTTTCAATGGAGCTTGCTTCATGCCGGACACGACCAACTGCCCCGAGTCCAACGGCCCGGATTTCGATTTCGGTTCTTCCCCGATTCTGGTGTCTTTACCAAAAGGCAAGCGAGCCTTGCTGGTGGGCCAAAAATCCGGGATTGTCCATGCCCTGGATCCCGATCGAAGCGGAGAAATCCTTTGGCAGGTTCGCGTCGGCAAGGGGGGGCATACAGGGAGGCGTCCAGTGGGGCCCGGCAGCCGACGATCAAAGGGTGTACGTTGCGGTGTCGGATGTGGCTTTTGACGTGGTGGAACATGCAGAGCTAGGAGCCGAAGTGCGGTTCGATCCAAGCGTCGGTGGCGGGTTGTATGCGCTTCACATCGGCACGGGCGAAAGGGTCTGGTACTCGGCTCCACCTGGCTGCGGTGATAGGAGGCCATGCAGTCCTGCACAATCGGCAGCCGTGACGTTGATTCCCGGTGTGGTCTTCTCCGGCTCCATAGACGGCCACCTGCGAGCCCACTCGAGTAAAGACGGGTCCATTCTGTGGGACATCGATACCGTGCGGGAGTACGAAACCATTAACGGATTGACCGCGCGGGGAGGTTCCCTAGATGCGGCGGGCCCCACGGTAGTGGACGGCATTCTATACGTCAATTCCGGCTACGGCTTCTGGGGCGGCATGCCGGGCAACGTGTTGCTGGCTTTTTCTGTGGATGGCAAATAGGGAGAGGCGCAAACCCCAACGGAAAACTGAATGATCGGAAAGACCATTTCCCATTACAAGATCACAGAGAAGCTAGGCGGTGGGGGTATGGGCGTGGTCTACAAAGCCGAAGATACCCGCCTGGCCCGTCATGTCGCCTTGAAGTTCCTCCCCGAGAAACTCGCTGAACACCACCAAGCACTGGAGAGGTTCCAGCGCGAAGCCCGTGCCGCTTCCGCATTGAATCACCCAAACATCTGTACCATCCATGACATTGGCGAGAGCGAGGGGCAGCCTTTCATTGCGATGGAGTTGCTTGAAGGCCAGACTCTTTGCCACCGCATCGAGAGCAAGGCTCTAGAGACGGCCGAGGTTCTAGAACTGGGTATTCAGATTGCGGATGCACTGGATGTCGCCCACTCCAAGGGGATTATCCATCGAGACATCAAACCCGCCAATATCTTCATTACGCACCGAGGACAGGCCAAGGTTCTGGACTTCGGGTTGGCCAAGTCCCTCACGTCAACTGCTGCGGACCCTGAGGGGGTTACTCAGAATGTGACACAGTCCGGAACATTGCTTGGAACGGTCGATTACATGTCTCCCGAGCAGGCCAGCGGGAAGCCGTTGGATCATCGAACGGATCTGTTCTCCTTTGGGGTCGTACTGTATGAAATGACCACCGGACGTCATCCGTTTTCGGGTAGTTCTGTCCCCGATACTCTAGCCTCCATTATCAGCAAGCACCCGGATCCGATAGCTCGGTACGTTCGGAACTCATCCGACCAAGTTGGGCGTATCGTCGATAAGTTGCTGGCCAAGTCCCCGGACGATCGCTACCAGTCGGCCAAGGGTCTAAATGCAGATTTGCGCCGCCTGAAGCGCGAGTTGGACTCCGGCGGTGTCACGACGGTTGCGCCCGGTATAGAGACAACCGAACAATCTTCCATTGCCGTTCTCCCCTTCGTAGACATGAGCCGCGACAAGGAAGAGGAGTACTTTTGCGACGGACTGGCGGAAGAGCTCATCAACGCTCTGACAAAACTGGAGAACTTGCGGGTGGTAGCTCGGACGTCGGCTTTCTCATTCAAGGACAAGGGACTGGATGTACGGGAGATCGGCCGGAAGCTGGACGTGAAGACTGTGTTGGAGGGGAGTCTCCGCAAGGCGGGAAATCGGCTGCGTATCACGGCGCAGCTCATTAACGTCGCTGACGGATATCATCTTTGGTCGGAACGATACGATCGTGAGATGGAGGACATCTTCGAGATCCAAGATGACATTACCCTAAAGATTGTGGATGCGCTAAGGATCCGGTTGGTCGGGGATCAAGAAGAGATCGTGGCCAAACGCCATACCGACAACGTTGATGCCTACAGCCTGTTTCTCAAGGGCAAGCATCATTTGTACAAGTTAACCCGTGATGGAATCAACAAGAGCATCGAATACTTCGAACTTGCCCTCTCGTTGGATGACAGTTATGCGCTTGCTCACTCGGGATTGGGCATGTCTTATGCAGCCCTGGGAGTTATTGGCTGGGAGGCACCAGGAGAAGTGATGCCCAAGGGCAAGAGGGAGGCGGAAAAGGCCCTGAATCTCGACGACACGATCCCCGAAGTCCACCACTCTCTGGGAATGATCTTGCATTGGTATGAATGGGATTGGGAAGGTGCGGAAAGGGAATACAAGAAAGCGATTCGCCTGCGTCCTGACGACGCTTCACTCCGCACTATGTATACAGAGTTTCTAGGAGAAATGAATCGGTCAGTCGATGCCATGTCTGAAGCTGAGAAAGCCCTTGCGCTGGATCCCGTTCTGCCCGAAGCAAACCGGATCTTGGCCTTGGCCTTGCTTTACAGAAGGCAATACGATGCAGCAATTGAACAGTGTCGTAAGGGAATCGAACTGGATCCAGGTCGCATTGGGTTTTACTGGCATCTCGCTCCGGCTCACATTGCGAAGGGGGAATATACTTCCGCTCTTGAGGCGTCTAAAGCAGGCTTGAATCTGGACAAGAACGACCCGATATGTCAAGCCTTTCTTGCCTCCGCCTATGCATTGATGGGGAACGAAGCGAATGCCGTGAGGATACTGAACGAGTGCGAGGGGAAAAGGGAAAGAGACTATTTCCCTTCGGCCATGATAGCAATGATCACGTGCTCCCTTGGTGAAAAGGATCAGACCTTTGAATGGCTCGAAAAAGCATACGATGAAAAGGAGGGTCTTCTTGTATTATTGAACAACTATCCATTCTGGGATCCTATCCGCAACGACCCTCGTTTTCAGGACTTGCTGCGCCGAATGAGTTTTCCGAAGCAAACATGACCGAGTTGCTCCATGCGCACTGACATGATCGGCACCACGATCTCCCACTACAAGATCCTCGACAAGCTGGGCGGTGGAGGCATGGGGGTTGTGTATAAGGCGGAAGACACCCGACTGGGTCGGCACGTAGCTTTGAAGTTCCTTCCCGAGACGCTGGCGCAGGATCATCAGGCGTTGGAGCGGTTTCAGCGTGAGGCCAAGGCTGCTTCTGCCCTGAATCACCCAAACATCTGCACTATTTACGATGTTGGTGAACACGAGAGCCAGCCGTTCATCGTGATGGAGATGCTCGAAGGTGAGACTCTGAAGCACCGCATCAGCGCGGGGCCCGTCGAAGTCGATCAGCTACTGGAACTAGGGATTCAAATAGCAGACTCACTGGACGCCGCCCATTCCGAAGGCATCGTTCACCGGGATATCAAACCCGCCAATATCTTCATCACCAAGCGCGGTCACGCAAAGGTCCTGGACTTTGGACTGGCAAAGCTCACGGAATCCCCAACAGAAGCTGGTTCTGCAATGCCGACGGCACAAGCCCAAGACGATCAGTTGACCACGCCAGGTACTGCGATGGGAACCGTGGCCTATGTGTCGCCGGAGCAGGCTCTTGGGAAAGAGTTGGATGCTAGAACCGATCTCTTCTCGTTGGGTGTTGTGCTATATGAGAAGGCCACCGGGTCTCAGCCGTTTCGCGGAGAAACATCTGCAGCGATATTTAACGAGATGGAAGAAGGATAGGCAGAATAAGCTGCGTCGCGGAAGTACGTCCCTTCTGAGATGGCGTTTCTGCAGCTTCTGATAGGGGGTATTATGTCTCCTTCGACAGCCGCAGTCGATCTGCCTGAGAGAGTCCAGAGTACAGCGCTTCGCGGGACTGGACCGGATCATACATGGGCTGTTGCGGCGAAATGCCATCCCATCCGAGACTTGACTCAAGGGGAACTCCGACGGAGTCCCGCACCAGCGTTTCGTAAATACCTGTAAAAGCAAGAGATATCAACGGGTTAAATCTGCTCTACTTTGGGTGGAGTTGGGTAGAATTGGGCGGTCTTGGACTGCCGCGGGCACAGTTTGGGCACACTCCAGCCACCCGGGGTACCCCACAACGACACCCGCGTCCCATTAAGTAAACGGGCCAGACCAAGCACACCTGCTCTCCCCTCAACCAAGAGTTTTCGCACCGGCCACTAATTGCGTCCTTCCCGCGGAATCTCCGGCACAGATCTCCTGACGGGCAGTTAGATATGCCGGGTCATGAAGTTCCAAGACGGCCAGCGCAATGGTCGACGCATATCCCACGTGCTGGATCCCGAATGAGATCGAAAACGAGCAAACCGATCATGACCTCGTTCGTCCAGGACGTTCTCATGCCCCCCATCGGATTGCTGGGTAAGAAGATTTGCCAGTCGCAGGCCGATAAGGTCTAGGGGACACCTATGGGTATTCAGCACTCGCCATATTGCCGGGATAGAACACTTTTTCAAGCTCTCCAGCCGTTTCATTCCCGACTCCTGATAATTCCTCTACTGGCCGTCACCGCGGCCGGTACTGGGAGGCGGGGGCGCAAAATGCCAGGTTTATGCCGAGATCAAAAATACCAGTCCCGGAATTGATGGGGGACACGGTCGCCCGTGACAGCGTGACGCCGCGCGACGGCACCTGGGCCAACATCGCACGCTTAGAGCGGCGGACGCCGAACCGGTTGTTGGCTCCACCGGTTGAGGAGACAGATCATGCAGAACGTGTCAAGTGTTGAGTCAGGCTCTTGCGCTCGAGATTCGCTCCCCCACACACGCCGTTGGGTTGCACTAGTGCGTTGGGCGTGTTTCCTTCTGGCCGTCTTGTGCCTGGAAACAGCTCTCTGGTCGAAGGATCCACCAGCACCACCGTCAGCGACGTCGATGGTGGGGGACACGGTCACGAATCCCGCCACTGGGATGACGACGACCGTGAGTGGACTCCTGACGGATCCAGCGGGAACTCCGACCGCGGGCGCGACCGCGTTCGTGCAAACCACCGACGGCTATGCGTTCCTGGTCAAGGCACCCGGTGAAACGGTCTACAACAGCGACTCCCCCCCCTTGGGCTTCGTGGTGGAGCCGGGAACCGAGCCCAATACCGTGAAGCTGAGACGTGCTACTGACCCTCCTGGGTCGACTACCGCCACACTCAAGACGCGGCTCTTGGATTCGGAACTGCAGGCCGAACTCTTCAGCGAAGATACCCCCGGTGCTGTGACCCCCCCCGTCGTAGTTGACGGGGTCAACGGTGTGGTGCAAAAAGGGAAAATCATTGACGGCGACAACGGTAGTTTTGGCGCGCTCTTCGTGCCACCAGGTTCGGGGAAGGACGGCAAAGAGGGGGACCTGGTCAATTACACCTTGGAGACCGATGTGTCCACCACGAACAAGATCGGCATCGAGGCGGCCAGCATCGGCGGCAAAGGCGGCAACGGTGGGGATTCTTACTTCAACTTCTGGCCCGCCAAGGATGGTGGCGACGGAGGCAAAGGCGGCACGGTCGAGGTCACGAACAACGCCGGTATTCAGGTGGCCACCACCGGCGCTGACAAGCACGGCATCTATGCGCTCAGCCGCAGCGGAGCTGCTGGAAACGGCGGCTCCGGTTTTTTGGCGCCGGGAGGAGGCACCGGGGGCCACTCCAGTGACGGTGGGAGCGCGACGGTGACCAACAACGGCAACATCATCACCAAGGGTCAGGGAGCATACGGCATTTTCGGCCTGAGCGTGAGCGGCAACGGCGGCACCGGTGGCTCCCAGTGGGGTCTCGTCGGTAGTTCCGGCAGCGGTGGTTTCGGGGGAAGCGGCGGGCCGGTCTCCATCGATAATCGAGGCACCGGCACCATCTCCACTTCCGCAATGCTCGCACACGGTATTCTGGCTCAGAGCCAGGGGGGCACGGGCGGGTCGTCCGGCACTTCGGGCAATCTTCTCCTTTCGCTACAGGGCAGCGCCGACAATGGCGGCAACGGTAACGCAGCCTCGGTGACCAACGATGGCGCGATCACTACCACCGGTCCGCAATCTCGCGGCATCTTTGCGGAGAGCATCGGTGGCGGCGGGGGCTCGGGCGGAAGTCCCGGCGGGCTGATTGCCCTCGGAGGGTCCGGTTCCGGCGGCGGCAGCGCCGGTACCGTCACGGTCACAAACGGTAGCTCGGGGACGATCAAAACCACGGGGACCCAATCGGACGGTATCTTCGCCCACTCCGTCGGGGGCAGCGGTGGCAGCAGCTCCGACGCCGGCGGTCTGGTCGCGATCGGGGGCAGCGGAGCCAATGCCGGCAATGGCGGCGCCGTCACCGTCCAGAATTACGGTGACATTACGACCAAAGGGGATTCCTCACGGGGAATCGTCGCCCAGAGCATCGGCGGTGGCGGCGGCGACGGCGGTTCCACCGGGGGCCCGGTGGCGGTCGGCGGAAGCGGCGACGGCGGAGGCTATGGCTCGACGGTCAGCGTGACGCACGGCGGCAGCATCATAACGGAAGGTAAGGACTCGACGGGTATCTTCGCGCAGTCGGTCGGCGGGGGAGGTGGCAGCGGCGGCAGTGCGGGGTCGGTATCGGCCTTTCTCGGTGTCGCGGTCGGCGGCCGGGGTGGCGGAGGGGGCGCCGGGGGGAACGTCGACCTGACCCTGCAAGGCCGGGATCCCAACACCGCTTCGATCGTCCGCACTAGCGGCGTCGGTTCGGTAGGTATCTTCGCGCAATCGGTCGGCGGTGGCGGCGGCAAGGGCGGTGGCGCCTTCGCTGTGACGGGCGGGTTTAAGGGGGCGGTGTCCATCGCGGTTGGCGGCGGGGGTGGCAAGGGTGGCAACGGCGGCACCGTCACAGTCTTGCCGGGCACCGGGGGTATCAGCATCATCGAGACCAGTGGAGACGATTCCACGGGCGTGTTACTGCAAAGCGTCGGCGTCGGCGGCGGCAATGGCGGGTACGCCGTGTCCTTCGCCGGATCGGTGGGCCCGGTGTTTTCGGCTTCGCTCAGTGTGGGTGTCGGTGGCACGGGCGGCGACGGCGGCGTCGGCGGCACGGTCGATGTCTCATCGATCGGTGCGATTGCGATCACGACGCGCGGCGATCGCTCCAGCGGGTTCGTGGCGCAGTCGATTGGCGGCGGGGGCGGTAACGGCGGCTACAATGTGAGCATGTCCGGCAGTGGCGCCGCCACCTGGAGCGGCGCGGTCGCCGTCGGCGTCGGCGGCAGTGGTGGCGGCGGGGGCGATGCGGGCGTCGTCACCAACAACATGACCGGGAATATCTCGACCATGGGAGACAACTCCACCGGCTTGCTCGTCCAGAGCGTCGGGGGCGGGGGCGGTAACGGCGGCTACAATGTGAGCATCTCCGGCAGTGTCGCCGGCACCGGGAGCGGCGCCGTCGCCGTCGGCCTCGGCGGCAGTGGTGGAGGCGGGGGCGATGCGGGCGTCGTCACCAACACCATGACCGGGAACATCTCGACCATGGGAGACAACTCCACCGGCTTGGCCGTCCAGAGTATCGGTGGCGGTGGTGGTAACGGCGCCTTCAATGTCTCCGGAGCCATTGCGGCATCGAAGTCAGCTGCGGGGTCGCTTGGCTTCGGCGTGGGCGGCGCCGGAGGAGACGGGGGTACCGGTAGCTCGGCGAACGCGACGGTCACGGGCGACGTCACGACGTCCGGCGATTCCGCCTACGGCGTGCTGCTGCAGAGCGGGGGCGGCGGGGGCGGCAACGGCAGCATCAACGTCACCGGCGCGGTGACATTGGCCCAACAGACGAGCGGCGCGCTTGGCTTCGGCGTCGGGGGCTTTGGCGGCAACGGCGGGGTCGTCACCGGGACCGTGAACGGCACGGTGAACACATCCGGCGCGGACTCGTTCGGCGTGCTCGCGCAGAGTCTCGGTGGCGGTGGGGGGAACGGCGGGCTGAATGTTTCTGGCGCCCTCAATCTGTCGAGATCGACCGTCTCGACGTCTGCCGCCGCCGCGATCGGGATTGGCGGGTTCGGCGGTAATGGTGGAAACAGCGGCAACGTCACGTTCACCCGTAACGGCGCCACCAATACCAGTGGCGCGAACTCGGACGGTGTCGCGATTCAAAGCATCGCTGGCGGCGGCGGCAATGGCGGACTCAATGTGTCGGCCGGCATCGCCGGCGCGATGGGTGGAACCACCGGCGCGATGACGATCGGCGTTGGCGGGTTCGGCGACGACGGCGGGACGAGCGCGGACGTGACCGCGACTCTCAACGGCGCCGACGTGACGGCGACCGGCGGGGCCGGCGCCCCGTTCATCGAGGGGGTCGATGGCGTAGTACGTCAGTTCCGCAGAGACGGCTCCAACGGTGTCGTCGCGCAGAGTGTCGGCGGAGGGGGCGGCAACGGCAGCATCAACGTCTCGGGCGGTATCGCGCTGACCAGCGGGGGCGGGTCGTCGGGCGCGCTCAACGTGGGCATCGGCGGATTCGGCGGCATGGGCGGCGCGGCGGGGACCGTGACGCTCCGCCTGACCGCTGGCACCGTTGCGTCCTGGGGCGACGACCGGTCTGCCGTGATCGCGCAGAGCATCGGCGGAGGTGGCGGCAACGGCGCGATAAACGTGACCGGTGGTATCGTCATGGACGGCGCACTCAACGTGGGGATCGGTGGCTTTGGCAGCAATGGCGGCATCGCCCGCGAGGTGACGGCAACGGTCGAGACCAACCTCGTGGCGCAAGGCACCACGGCGCGTGGCCTGCTGGCCCAGAGCATCGGCGGCGGGGGGGGCAACGGCGGCATCAACGTCACCGGCGGGATCGCGCGGGAGACCTTGGCCGACACGCCCAACCTGGCGTTTGGTCTGGGCGGTTTCGGGGGTGCGGGAAACACGAGCGGTGATGTCACGGTCACGCAGGAAGGCAGCGTGACGGTCACTGGCGGCAACTCGATCGGAGTCCTGGTGCAGAGCGTCGCCGGGGGCGGCGGGGCCGGCGGGTTGAACGTCACGGGTAGCCTGGCGGCCGGCAAAGGCTTCGCTGTGACCGTGGGTATCGGTGGGAAGGGGGGTCTGGGTGCGGATGCTGGTGACGTCCTCCTCACGAGCGACGGCGGCATCAACGTCACCGGCCTCGGTGGCGCGGTCGAAAGCGACCCCGACATTGATCGCGCCACGGAGAACTTCGGTGAACGTGCCAACGGGATCCTGGCGCAAAGCATCGGTGGCGGCGGCGGACAGGCTGGCGTGAACCTCTCCGGCGTCGTGACCAAAGGGAGTCCGATCGCGCTCAATGTCGGCGGGTCGGGCGGCGGGGGGGGCGACGCGGGAAACGTCACCGTAACGCGCGGGACGAAGAGCGAGACCACGCTCCAGACCTTCGGCGACCAGGCGAACGGTCTGACCGCTCAGAGCGTCGGCGGGGGGGGGCGACGCGGGCGGCAATCTCGTGCTTACCGCGGGCACCGGAAAGCGGTATGAATTGCAGATCGTCATCGGAGGTACAGGCGGAGCCTCGGGCAGTGGCGGCTCGACCACCGTCACCCACACCGGCGACATATTTACCCACGGCAGACATAGCGACGGACTGCTTGCGCAGAGCATCGGCGGAGGTGGCGGCAATGCCGACTGGAACATCGCGGCGGGTCTCAACCCTAACACGTCCGGCATCAACCTCGCCGTCGGCGGCGCTCCGGGTGACGGCGGTAGCGGCGGTAGCGTCATGGTGAACCACACCGGTTACATCGGGACCGCCTACGACGATTCATCAGCGATCTTCGCGCAGAGTGTCGGGGGCGGCGGCGGCGACGCGTCGTTCGACATGGCGTCCAGTCTGCTCTCGAGCAATACGCTCGATCTCGGTCTCGGGCGCACGGGCGGAACGGGCGGCACCGGGGGCAACGTCCACGTCAGCTCCGACGGCACGCTGATGACCGCCGGGATTCGTTCGGTCGGCCTCCTCGCACAGAGCGTCGGCAACGGCGGTGGCAGGAGCGGCGCGATCTCCGTCGGGGTCTCCTCGTCAAGTGGCAAGGGTACCGCGGAGAAATCCGTCGGGGCAAACATCGCGATCGGTCTCGAGGGCGGTGACGGCGGCATCGGTGGCGCGGTCGACGTCCATGCAAAAGGCACAATCAAGACTGAGGGTGCCAAGTCGCACGCGCTTCACGCACAGAGTGTCGGGGGGGGCGGCGGCATCGGTGGCGCGGCAACCAACATCATTTTCCGGGAGACCGCCTCAGTGAAAGTCGGGGTCGGCGGCACGGGCGGGACCGGCTCGTTCGGGGGCAAGGTCACCGTCACAAGCAGTGCAACGGTCAGGACCGAGGGAGCCGAATCGCACGGGATTCTCGCGCAGAGTATCGGTGGCGGCGGCGGCACCGGCGGCTATGCGGGTCTGGTCGGCATTCAAACGGGCGGCGCGGCAGCGAACGGCAACAGCGGTCTCGGGGTGTCGGTCGGCGGCAGCGGCGGCACCGGCGGGGCAGGCGGCCAGGTAGTGGTCGAGAATATGGGTGCCATCACCACCACAGGCGCCGACTCGCTCGGCGTCTTCGCGGAGAGCATCGGTGGGGGCGGAGGCGATGGGGGTCTCGTCATTAACGGGACCGTCGCCGGCAAGGGCCGCGGCACCAATCTGACTGTCGGTATCGGAGGCGCCGGGGGGAATGGTGGCGTCGGTGGCGCTGTCGACGTGACCAATGGTGGCAATGGTGTCATCACTACGTCCGGCATTGGCATCTTCGCGCAGAGCATCGGTGGTGGTGGTGGCAACGCGGGACTCGTGGCGAACATCGAGATCTCGAAGCCCGCGGCGGACGCATCCTCGACGAGCTTGACGATCAATATCGGCGGCGCGGGTGGCACGGGCGGCACGGGTGGCAACGTCGACGTGGAGAATCTTGCCGGCGGCCAGATTCGGACAAGCGGCAGCAAGGCATACGGCGTCTTCGCTCAGAGCATCGGCGGCGGAGGGGGCAACGGCAGCTCCGTCGTGTCCGCAAACTTCTCTAGCGGCTCCAAGAACACGACGCTCATTGGCCTGAACATCGGTGGCAGCGGGGGCGACGGCGGACACGGCGGGGTCGTGACGGTCACCAACGAGGGTACGATCGAGACGAGCGGCGACGACGCGCATGGCGTGTTCGCGCAGAGCATTGCCGGCGGCGGGGGCAATGGCGGCCTGAGCCTGGCGACCAACGGCGTGCTTCGCCGGGGTGGCGGGAAAGCGACGCCCCTGGTGACCGTTGGTGGCGCGGGTGGCAACGGCGAGGACGCGGGCAATGTCACCGTCACCGGCACCGGGAAGATCGTAACCAGCGGCGCCAATGCTCACGGCATCGTGGCCCAGAGCATCGGCGGCGGGGGCGGCAACGCGGGGGTCGGGATCGGTCTTACGAGCGACGTCAAGAGCACAGCGTTCGCGAACACGCTGTCGTTTGCCGTTGGCGGCGTGCGCGATCTGCTCCTGGGTGGTGCCTCCGGGGGCAAAGGTGGTAAGGTCAAGGTGGACTACGCCGGAGATATTGAGATCAATGGTGCCGGGTCGGAGGCGATCAAGGCGGAAAGCATCAACGGTGGCGGAGGCGGGCTCGTGCTCGATTTTGACGGCATCACCAGTCTCCCGGGCGGCGCCGCGCTCCCCGGGATTCCAGGTGTAGGAGGACCGGAAGACGCGACCGACCCGGCGTTGACGATTCGCGCCGGCGGCGAAGGCCAGATGAACACGGACGCGGGTGCCGTGACCGTGAGCCACACGGGCAACGTAATGAAAGGGGGTAACACCAACAGTGTGGCCGTAAGTCAGATGTCGATCGGCGGCGGGGGCGGGACGGTTTACGCCAAGGTGAACCTCGCCACCCCACTGGCAGCGACTACGACCGGTCAATTGGCGCTGGACGTCGTGCTCGGCGGTGCGAATGGCACGAACAACAGCGGCAACGTCATCGACAGCTCCCATGTGGGAGACATCGTGACGACCGGGAGCCACACCCGGGGCGTCGCGCTGCAATCGATCGGTGGCGGGGGCGGTCGTGGCATCGTCTCGGTGACCGGGGCGGTGGAAACCTTGGGGGCGGTGACCCTGGCCCTCGGGGGCACGAACGGGACGACCGAGATGGGTGGAGCCGTGAGCTACAGCCGCACGGGAGCGCTGACGACGAGCGGCGACGGGTCCGACGGCGTCTTGCTCCAGAGCATCGGCGGGGGGGGCGGGAGCCTCGATCTGCGTGTGGGCGGCGGCGCTCTGGCGACGGCGGTGGCGCTCGCGGGCGCGGCAGGGCCAACCAGCGCGGCCCTTCTTACGGGGGCGGTGACACTCGGGGCCGCGGGCGGCAGCGCCCTCCATGGCGGCGGCGTATCAGCGACCTTGACCGGCGACGTGACCACCGTGGGCGCGGGGGCGCTCGGCGTCGTCGTGCAGAGCATCGGAGCGGGTGGCGGCGCCGCGCGCATGACGGGCAGCCCGGGGTTGACCGTGATGCTTGGCGGGTCGGCCGGGGCGACGGGCGACGGCGGCACGATCGCCATCGAGCACACCGGTGCAGTGACGACCAGTGGGGATCACGCCCACGGACTCTTTGCGCAGTCCATCGGCGGCGGCGGTGCAGTGTTCTCGCCGGGCGGACCTGTCACGGTCTCGGCGGCCAACGCCGGCGACGGGGGCGACCTTACCCTGGTGCAGACGGGCCACATCACCACGACCGGGGCCGGGGCGTTCGGGGTGTTCGCCCAGAGTCTGGGTGGCGGTGGCGGGTACGTGGCCGGCCTCGGGGCGCTGTCGGCGGGCGGTCTGGGCTCGGGCGGGGCCATCTCTCTCACGCTGGAGGGCAGCGTCAAGGCACTGGCCGAGTCATCGACGGCCGTGTACCTGCACAGCGCCGGCGTGGCGGGCTCGGGCGACATCGGGGTGGTACTGAAAGCCGGTTCCAGTCTCGTCGGCGGCGCGCTGGGGACTGCGGTGTCCTTCGATGGCGGCGCCGACAACCGACTCACGAACCACGGCGTGGTCACGTCGACGGCGGGAGTCGCCGGATGGACGGTTGCTCGGTACCTCGGGCAACGAGACAGTCGACAACTTCGGGCGGCTGGTGGGCTCGATCGATCTCGGTGGGGGCACCAACGCGGTGACCAACACGGCGACCGGGTGGGTTGAGTCGGGCGCCCAGATCACCCTAGGGGCGGGTGGTGTGTTCACCAACGAAGGCACGTTCGTGCCGGGGGGGATGGGGGTGCTGCAGACGACGGCGCTGACGGGCACCTTCGTGCAGTCGGGCACGCCGACCTGGCTGTTCGACATCGGCGAGATTGGCCAGTCCGACAGGCTCACGGTGTCGGGCATCGCCCAGCTCGGCAGCAGCGTGACGACAGTCAATCTGCACGAGATCACCACGCCGACCCAGTCGGGGCACTACACGCTCCTCTCGGCGCCGAAGGGGGGGCTGTTGGGCGCGCAGTTCGAGCTCGGGAGTCTGGACGGCCCGATGCCGATCGGTCAGACCTTCACGTTGGTTAATTCCGACACCGCCCAGCAGCTGAGCGTCCTGCCCTCGACCGGCGCGTTCGTGTGGAACGGGGCGACCAGCAACACGTGGAGCTCGCCCTTCTTGAACGGCGGGTCGAACTGGACCCGGGGGTCGGCCGACACGGAGTTCATCTTCGGGACTCCGGGGGTCGCCTCCGACGTGTTCTTCCCGGGCACGGGCTCAAGAACCAGGCTCGGCGCCGACTTCGTCATCAACAGCCTGACCATCACCAGCGGTGGCCCGGTCCTGGGGCAAGCCGTCCCGGGCGGTGGTGTCCATATCGGCGGAAGGCCCTCCCTGACGCTGGCAGCCAGGGGCCGCGCCGGCATCACGTTGAGCGCCGGGGCGCCGAACACGACCATCGGCGTCCCGGTGATTCTCGGGGCCAACCAGCGGTGGGTGAACAATAGCGCGGGCCTGCTGCAGGTGAACGGCCCGACGATCACCGGGGACAATCGCAACCTGTCCGTCGGTGGTCCGGGTCGGACCCACATCGGTGCGGCGATTCAGACCGGGTCCGGTTCGTTGACGAAGGCCGGCGAGGGAATCCTGAGTCTGAGCGGTGCCAACAGCTACAGCGGCGCGACGCGGGTGGAGGGCGGCACCCTGGCGGCGGGCACGACACAGGTGTTCAGTCCCAACAGTGCCTTCACGGTCGGCACCGGCGCGGCGCTGGAGCTCGCCGGATTCGACCAGGCGATCGGGTCGTTGGCGGGCGCTGGGGCGGTGCGGCTCGGCAGTGCGGTGCTGGTGACCGGGGGCAACGACGCGAGCACGACGTACGGGGGCACGATAAGTGGCAACGGCCTCCTGGTGAAAGTCGGCACCGGCACGTTCAACCTGGCTGGCGCCAACCGCTATACCGGGGGAACCTGGATCGAGGGGGGCACGCTCCTGGGGACGACGACGAGCCTGGTGGGCGCGATCCTGAACGAGGCGGCGCTGGTGTTCGACCAGTCGACAGAGGGGACGTTCGGCGGGTCGGTGTTCGGCTCGGGCACGCTGACGAAACAGGGCAGCGGCACGGTCACCTTCAGTGGCGCCAACAGCCACAGCGGCGCGACGCGGGTGGTGGGCGGCATCCTGGCGGCCGGCGCGATGCGGGTGGTGGGCGGCATCCTGGCGGCCGGCGCGATGCAGGTGTTCAGTCCCAGCAGTGCCTTCGCGGTCGGCGCCGGCGCGGCGCTGGAGCTCGCCGGGTTCGACCAGGCGATCGGGTCGCTGGCGGGCGCTGGGGCGGTAAGGCTCGGCAGTGCGGTGCTGGTGACCGGGGGCAACGACGCAAGCACGACGTACGGGGGCGTGATGAGCGGCAGCGGCGGCCTGGTGAAAGTCGGCACCGGCACGTTCAACCTGGCTGGTGCCAACAGCTACACCGGGGGAACCTGGGTGGTGGGCGGCACGCTGCTGGGGACGACGACGAGCCTGGTGGGCGCGATCCTGAACGAGGCGGCGCTGGTGTTCGACCAGTCGACAGAGGGGACGTTCGGCGGGTCGGTGTTCGGCTCGGGCACGCTGACGAAACAGGGCAGCGGCACGGTCACCTTCAGTGGCGCCAACAGCTACAGCGGCGCGACGCGGGTGGAGGGCGGCACCCTGGCGGCGGGCGCGAAGCAGGGGTTCAGTCCCAACAGTGCCTTCACGGTCGCAGACGGCGCGGCGCTGGAGCTCGCCTGGTTCAACCAGGCGATCGGGTCGTTGGCGGGCGCTGGGGCGGTGCGGCTCCGCAGCGCGCTGCTGTTGACCGGGGGCAACGACGCGAGCACGACGTACGGGGGCACGATGAGCGGCAGCGGCGGCCTGGTGAAAGTCGGCACCGGCACGTTCAACCTGGCTGGCGCGAACAGCTACGCCGGGGCGACCTGGGTGGCGGGCGGCACCCTGGCGGCGGGCGCGGCACAGGTGTTCAGTCCCAACAGCACCTTCGCGGTCGCCGATGGCGCAGCGCTGGAGCTCGCCGGGTTCGACCAGGCGATCGGGTCGTTGGCGGGCGCTGGGGCGGTACGGCTCGGCAGCGCGGTGCTGACGACCGGGGGCAACGACGCGAGCACGACGTACTGGGGCGCGATAAGCGGCAGCGGCGGCCTGGTGAAAGCCGGCAGCGGTGTGCTCGTCTTGACCGGCATCAACACGTATGCGGGGGACACCACGGTGGCCGCCGGCCACCTCCTGGTCACCGGCTCGATTGGCGGCCAGGGCGTGCGCGTCCTGCGCGGCGGCGTTCTGGGCGGCACGGGCCTCGTGCCGACGATGACGCTGACCAGCGGCGGGGTCCTGGCGCCCGGGCTCTCGATCGGCACTCTGCGTAGCAGCGGCGATGTGCAGTTCGACGCCGGGTCCGTATACCAGGTCCAGACGGCTTCCTACGGTGGGTCCGATCTGACCGTCGCCGCCGGGGATCTGCTGGCGGGTGGGACCGTCGAGGTGCGGGCGGGCGGGCGCCTACGCTATCGCCCCATCAATCAGTACACGATCTTCACCAGCGACGCCATTTCGGGCCTCTTTGCGGGCGTCACCTCGAACCTCGCGTTCCTGAATCCGTCGCTGCAGTATGACGCGCAGAACGTGTATCTGACGCTGCGGCGCAACGACGTCGATTTCCGGGCGACCGGCACGCAGGGAAATCAAACCGGCGTTGCGGTCATGCTGAACCAGCTCGTCGGCACCGCCACCGGCGCGTTGGCCGACGTCGTCAACAACGTGTACGACCTCTACGACGGCCAGGCGCGGCAGGCCATGACGTCCATGTCCGGCATTCTGCATCAGCGCGTGGCGCGCACCAGCTTGACCAGTGCGCAAACGTTCATGGGAATCAACATGACCCGGATCGGCGTGGCCGCCGCTGGGCAAGGGGACGAGAGCACTGGCCTGGCCGTCAACCGGTCGAGCTCCGGCAGGGCGGGGGTGAGCTTTGCGGGGGAGCGGCGACTGGGCTGGTGGGTCAGCGGCCTCGGCGGGGTGACGACGCTGCAGGGCACCGCCGCCGACCCCGGCGGCCGGGCGCCGTCAGCGCAGCTAGCATGGACTCGCAGGTGGTGCTGGATGGCCTCACGGACCGCAGCGACGCTCGCCCCTTGCAGGGGGGGGTCTACGGACGGTATCGGAAGAATCGGTCACGGATCGACTTCATAGTCGGGGGGGGTGGTCAGACCGAGTATGCCGCTCGCGGCGTTACGGACGGGGGCGGTGCGTGGGTGGCCAAGTCGGCCTACGACGTGCGTAGCGTGTCGTCGCAGATCGAATACGGCTACACCTTCACCCTGGGGAAGAGCGTCAGCGTCGAACCCGGGGTGGGATTCCAGTACACCGGGCTCTGGTTGGACGGCTTCACTGAGGTGGGGGCCAAGGTGCTCAACCTCGTCGTTCCGTCCCGTCGCGTTAGCTCCGAGCGGCTGATACTCGGCTGGCGGGTGGCTAAGAGTCTGTCGACGCTCGGGATGCGCGGCCTGCTTGAAGGCCGCGCCGCGTGGGCGCACGACTTCGCCCTGCTGCCGGACGTGCCGACCTACCTGGCGGGCGACCCGGACCGGTACGGGTTCAACCTCCATGCTGCCGATCGGCTGCGCGACAGCGGCGTCTTCGGCGGCCGACTCGCCCTGGATTTACCGGCCAACTTCCGAATGTTCGTCGACGTTGACAGCATCGTCAGCGACCCGGTGCGCACGTGGCGCGGCAGCATTGGACTCACCAAGATCTGGTAACGTAACCCTGGAGGCACCCCCTATGCACAATCCTCTGACCCCGCGCGTCGCCCTCGGCGTCCTCGCCGTGGGCTTGCTGAGCCTCGTGCCGCTGCCCGCGCAGGAGGGCGCCGCCCAGCCACCCGATCAGGCGGCCGACACCGCCGCGGAGGTGAAATCCAACTGGATCACGCGCTGCACCGGTCCGACGCGGGGGGGCGCCTTGGACTGCTCGGTCGAGCAAAGCATCGTCACGAAGGAGACCGCGCAGATCGTCGCGCTGTTCCGGATTCGGCTGCCGCAGGATGCCCAAGTGCCGGCGATGATGGTGCAGCTGCCCCTGGGGTTGTTCCTGCCCGCGGGGCTCGAGCTGCAGGTGGACGAGCACGAGCCGCTGGCCTTCCCAGTGCAGACCTGCGACGCGGCGGGCTGCTACGTGGGCGCCACCGTGTCGACCGAGCTGCTGGGCCAGCTGGAAAGCGGCACGACCCTCCGGCTGGGGTTCCAGGACCTCACACAATCGCAGATCGACGTCCGCATGCCGCTGGCGAACTTCGCCTCCGCCTACCAGGCCATCAAGTAACCGGCGCTTGTGAGATGGACGAGCTGTACCTTTCGTGAGCAGGAGAATGGGATCTCCAAATCCGCCGTGTAGGTAGACGTGTGCGTGCTTGCCTTTCCTGGAGGGGCGGTTTGAGTTAAAATCCCCTCGTAACCGGCAGCAGCTCGACTGCCTCTGTCAAAGAAGACATAACACCTCGTATCGGAAGCTGCAGGGAAGGCATCTCAGGAGCGACGTACTTCCGAGATGCAGCTTGTCTTTCCTATACTCCGAATGGTGCCACTCTGCTTCACTTCAGGCTCCTTTTGCGTTGGTTGATTCGAAGTAAGGGCCAGCAGCGACCAGTCACCTTGCCCCCTTAGTCATGCCCTATCGGGATGAAGTGGAAAAAACTCGGAAGCGTGCCTTTCGCAGCACACTTCACCGGACCACCAACGTCAGCCAGTTGGTTTCTGGACCCGTCTGCGACAAACACGGATGTCGGGATCTGTGCAAGGGCCCCGGCAAACTCTGACCCATAGAAAGCGGCGAAGTCGCCCTCGGCCGTGTACTCGGTTGCCGGCCACACCTGCCATTGCGGATGCTCGACGCGATATTCGACCGTGCCTCCGTCTCTTTGCGTGGAATAACCCCAGTAATGCTCAGTTATAAACTCCTCTTCTGAATCCGGGAGTGGACACGTCGGAGGGCCGGAGTATCCCGCTCCAATGGTGAGCCATTCTCCTCGGTGCTTCCAGCTATAGCTCGCGCTGCCACCCTCATCCAGTCGCTGCCCTGAGATGGTAGCCCGTGTCGGGCAAGTGACATAGTTTTCGTTATTGTTTCCCGGCAGCGAAAATGAGACAGATTGGGTGTGTCGAATAAGAGACACTTTGGGGCTGTTGGGAAGGGCTGATCCCTCCCGAACAGCTCTGACTTGACAACCACAGTCAGGCTTGTCGAAGCTGGTCATGGCATATCGAAGGAGAAACCACCATGGCCACAGATGGTGTCAAACAGATTCGCAAAGCCACCCGTCGTCGATTCTCTGCTGAAGAGAAAATCAGGATTGTCCTAGAAGGCCTTCGAGGGGAAGTGCCAATAGCAGAGCTCTGTCGCAAACACGGGATCCAAAACTCAATCTACTACAAATGGTCAAAAGCGTTCCTGGACGCCGGCAAGAACGGACTGGCTCGGGATACCCATCGAGATGCCACAACCGACGAGGTGCACCGGTTGAAAGACGAGAATGAGGCGCTGAAGAAGGCGGTAGCTGAGTCGGTGCTGGAAAATCAGCGGCTCAAAAAAAGTTTGGGCCTGTAAGGCGGCAGAGGTATCAACGGATGGCAGCCTCATCTAAGTTAGAAGTTTTGCGAGCCGTCGAGGGATCCGGATTGTCGATTACTCACTCGCTTCGACAGCTAGGCCCAAAATAAGCGAGGTATGAGCTCGCTCGGAAAATCGTTTGCCTTTTCCGAATATCTCGTGGATTTCAGCTCCTTGTGCGTAACAGGGAAAGCAAAGAGAAACACAAGAGACAAACCTTCCATTGGTTGTCTGGATCACTTGATCTTGTTTGTCTCTGTTATGCCCTTCCTTTCGCCCGCCACTCTTGCTCCGCCGGGGGTACGGGCTCACCCGCCGGCGAGGCGCCTTCAAGTAAACCTGAGTTGCCTGATATAGTCGAACGTCGCCAAAAAGGTTTCGAGATGCTTGCTATAGGCCAATATCCTGTAAACGAGGCGACGACCGGTTCTTACAATCTGACAGGGTATTTGCACAAAGTTCACCAGGAAGCGTTTGAACTCCATCCTCAAGATATCACGACGTACTGTCGGCGCCTGCGTCACCAGGCCATACCAGGCCTTCAGATTCCACGCCAGCGATGCGATGACCATGTAGGCCCAGTTCGATACCAGACTGTCCGAAGGCATCCTCAAGGCGTTCACTCCACTCTTGAGCTGACCGATGACGTTTTCCTGGTTGCAGCGATCGTTGGCAAAAAGGACCACTTCTCCCATCGTCATCTCCCGATCGTTGGTGATGTAGAAGAAGTACCGGACCTCATCAAACAGCCGGTGCTCCCCCTTTTCGATCGTGAGGTTCTTCCGAACCACAACCATGCGATAGGTTTTCTTACAGTGTCCGGGACGATAGTCAAACTCGGCGACCTGCTCGCTCTGCAGGCGGATGTTCTTGAATTCTCTCTCCTTGATTACTTGTTCTTTGACGTTTTCCGGACGGCGCCGTTCTTCGCTCTTGACCTCATAACGAGGAGGCCGCTCGAGCGGTTTCCATTGTCTCTCCGGCAGGGCATCGGCCATCCCGACCAGGTTCGGCTTGGCGTCATAACCAAAGACAAAACCAACCCGCTCGTCCCAGCGATCGAAGTTTCTCGTCAGCGAGAAATCCGTGTCGCCCCGAAGCCAGACCTTCGTAAACACCGACGACACCAGATCGATTGCCCGGTCCATCCACTCGGCCGCTCCGTCGGAAGAGGGACGGTTGCCCGGCCGATTCATCAGATAGAGGACCTCATTCGTATTGGCCAAGGTCACGATCAACGGTGCGTAACCCCAGATCCCGTTGTAGGCAATGTCCATTCCTTCCTTGCATTCCCCCAAGGTTCCGGCGACGGTCCCGTCCACGTCGATGATGGCCTCCTTCCGGAAGGAAGCATCCTGCAACTTCCACACCTTGGTTCGGGTTTCATTGATGGTTTCCTGAAGTCCGAAGATCCAATCCTCATCGAAACGACGGAGGAAATCTCCAGCCGTCGTGGGATCCGGAATCCTCTCGGCTCCCAGTCCGTTCATGTAGGTCTCATCCTGGCGCAACCGCTCGATATCTTCGAGACAGGTTCCACCCGACAAGACGTTGTATGCGATGTTCAGTACATGATCGGATTCCCAGTAAGGAAAGTGGTACTTGAGCAAAACGATGTTTCTGTTGATATCTTTGTCCAATCCAAGCTTACACACGAGCTTGTGAATGGCTCCGATACCACCAGATCCGATGGCGCGCGTTCTCTCGGCGATCTCGTAGTAGGTGTTGGAGTCCTTGAACATAGGATCGGACCGGTCCTCAAACTGATTTCTTTCCAACCGGCGTGTAAGATTTTGCTTGTCTCGGAGGAGGATTCTGTGGTTTCTTTTATTCACCTGGAATGTGCTCCTTTCGGGATGTCTTGTAAATATATCAAACGCATTTTATCCCGTAACGGCGCACGTTCCAGGGCTTTTCTTCCTCCTCATGCAAAAAATCACGCTGGACTAAGGGCTAGGGATCCCACGATCGACCTACTACCGCTGGCGGGGGAGGTTTCGCGGTCGTGGACAACCTGGGCTCCATGATCAGCCGCCGGTACGTAAACGAGTCTGGAACCAGATTCTGCCCAAAGAACGAGACAAGGTTCTGCAGATGGCGCTGTTGTATCCCGACTGGTCCCCACGGGAGGTCAGTTGCTATGTCACCGATACTTGTGGATTCACGATCTCGGAATCTTCCGTCTATCGGATTCTCAAGGCCGAAGGACTGATCCAGGAAGTGAAGCTGAAGACCTTTCCTGCCAGCTCGGAGTATCGGGTCAAGACGACGAGGCCAAACGAGCAATGGCAGACCGATGCCACATATCTATTGGTCAAGAACTGGGGCTGGTATTACTTAATCTCGGTACTGGATGACTTCAGCCGTCGCATCCTTGCCTGGCGGCTTCAATCTGCGATGACTGCCGGGGACTTCAGCGATGTCATCGAGGCAGCTTGCGACGTGACTGGTATCTGCCAAACCCCAGCGATCAAGAAACCGCGGCTGGTAACCGACAATGGACCGGCACTGATCTCGAAGGATTTCGGCCAATACCTGGAGGCCAAAGGATTGGGCCACATTCTGGCATCGCCTTATCATCCGCAGACCAATGGGAAGATCGAACGGTACCACCGGTCGTGCAAAGAACGAATCAACCTGGTCGTATGGGAAACCCCGGTCGAACTCGAGGGTGAGATTGCCCGATTCATCGAGTACTACAACGGCCGACGGTATCACGAGGCGCTGGGCAATGTAACGCCTGAGGATGTCTATTTTGGAAGAAGAGACTCGATTCAAATCAGAAGGAGGATATTACAGGGGAAAACGCTTGCTCATCGGCGAGCCATCAATGCTAAACTCGCCAGATCAGCTTCGACACAAAGTGTCTCTTAAATCAAAGACCTCTTTGTCCCACACTCGCTGACCACATACAGCTCGGGTTTTCTATTTCCTGTTTTTGTCCTACTTTGTGGTCAATAGATGGGAAGAGACGAGTGTAGCGCACCCGGTTCCTTGGACACAAGTTTGAGCTACGCCGCCTGGCGTAGCTTGTGCGCCTCGCGTGCCTCGATCGGTGTTTGATAATCGATCTTCTCGAGACGCCAGGTCTTGTTGTACAACTCCACGAACTCGGCCACGGCGGCACGCACCTCCTGGAGGTTCTGGAAGATTCTCCCGTGGATCGCTTGGTCCTTGAGCGTGCGATTCCACCGCTCCGCAACTCCGTTCGTTTCCGGTTCCTCGACAAAACCGAAGCTGGGACGGATGCCCCAGCACCGGATCTGGTTGAGGAAGTGATCCGACAGGTACTGGGAGCCGTGGTCCATCCGGAGCGCCAGCCCCCGGGCAACGTCGGAGTCAATGGAACCATAGAGGCGCAGCAGACCCTGCGAGATCGGCTCCAACGCCGCGAAGCGGCTACCGACCTTGCACACGTGCCACCCCACACACTCCGCGTTCCAGTGCTCCACCGCCGCGAAAATCCAGACCCACCCGTCATCGAGCGTGAACACCCGCACTCCGTCGGTCCCCCACATCACGTTCGGCGCCAGGGTGACGATCTTCCCATCGTGTGCCTTCGTTCCACCCTGGCGTCCGCGGTGTGGTGAGAGCAACTCATGCTCTCGCATGACCCGCAGCACCCGCTTGCGCGCAACCCGGATCCCGTCCAAGATCCGAAGCCGCGCGTGGACCTTACGATGACCCTCGCCCTGGAACGGTGAGCGCTCCAGATCGGCCTGGATCGCCTCCAAAAGCTTCTCGTCCGACACCTTGGGCTGGGGACCCCGCCGAGTGGGTTCCTCGCCCTCCTGCCGCTTCTGCTCGCTTGTCCGCCGGGCGTAGAGCGCCGAGCGCGAGCGCTCCCAGGCCTGACACACGCGCTGGATCCCGTAACGTTGACCCGTGGCTTCGGAGATCGTCTCGCTCATCGTCGCGACCTCCTCATCGCCAAAGGGAGGCGCTTCTCCGCCGCCCGGGCGCGATTGCGCAGCAGCTCGATTTCCATGGACAGCTCCCCGATGTGACGCTTCGCAGCGTCGAGCGCCTCCGCCAACGGCTCGCCCTGGTGATTCTTCAAGCCGAGCTCGAGCCCGGCCAAGGCCCGCTCCCGCCACTCCTCCAGCCGGTAGATTTCCACGCCCACCTCACGCGACAGCGCATCCAGAGATTCGCCCCGCAGCAGTCGCAGCACCACGTCCCGCTTTCGTCCTCCGCTCCAACGCTGCCCCGGCTCCAGAGGCCTCGCCCCGGGCGCGGCGCCGACGGCCCGAACTCCAGTCGCCCTACGGGCTCCCTCCGTTCCTGCCGTCGCCTTCCACTTCACCCTCTTCGTTCGAACCATTTCCACCTCCTTGGACATCTCATTATCTCTTATTCTGTGTCCAAGAAAACTGGGTCCGACTCAATGGGAAGAGACGAGTGCCAACCCGCCCGATAAATTGATGAAAATAAAGGGATGGTAAGAAGTGCAAAGGCTGGGGGCCAGCACTGAAAATCCGCGTGTCGGCGGTTCGATTCCGTCCCCCGGCACTCTAAACAAAGCACTTACAGACTGGCTGTTCACCCGGAATCCCCAATTGTGCCCGAAATTGTGCCCGCAATTTTATTGGACAATTGTCTGCGTCGGTTAACTCGGTTATCGTTGGGCTTCTCAAAGCTGGGGGAACCTAAAGCATGCGGTCGCCTTGCACTTCGCCTACTACAACTTTTGCAGGATCCACGCTGCGTTACGGGTGACGCCTGCCATGGAAGCAGGCATTGCAGATCATATTTGGACGCTGAATGAGTTGATATTAAGCTAGGAAAGCTATGCGTTTGCTCGCAATTGCTTTATTTCCAATATTGTTTGGAGTTCAGATCGAGTCAGACCCACCATCCACCGCGCCACAGCAAAAAGATCCCGCCACAAGGGAACAGAGCGATCGACAACCAATCCAAAGCGCGTGCCAGGAGGTCCATCTAGTCCCAAAATAAGCGAGGTATGAGCTCGCTCGGAAAATCGTTTGCCTTTTCCGAATATCTCGTGGATTTCAGCTCCTTGTGCGTAACAGGGAAAGCAAAGAGAAACACAAGAGACAAACCTTCCATTGGTTGTCTGGATCACTTGATCTTGTTTGTCTCTGTTATGCCCTTCCTTTCGCCCGCCACTCTTGCTCCGCCGGGGGTACGGGCTCACCCGCCGGCGAGGCGCCTTCAAGTAAACCTGAGTTGCCTGATATAGTCGAACGTCGCCAAAAAGGTTTCGAGATGCTTGCTATAGGCCAATATCCTGTAAACGAGGCGACGACCGGTTCTTACAATCTGACAGGGTATTTGCACAAAGTTCACCAGGAAGCGTTTGAACTCCATCCTCAAGATATCACGACGTACTGTCGGCGCCTGCGTCACCAGGCCATACCAGGCCTTCAGATTCCACGCCAGCGATGCGATGACCATGTAGGCCCAGTTCGATACCAGACTGTCCGAAGGCATCCTCAAGGCGTTCACTCCACTCTTGAGCTGACCGATGACGTTTTCCTGGTTGCAGCGATCGTTGGCAAAAAGGACCACTTCTCCCATCGTCATCTCCCGATCGTTGGTGATGTAGAAGAAGTACCGGACCTCATCAAACAGCCGGTGCTCCCCCTTTTCGATCGTGAGGTTCTTCCGAACCACAACCATGCGATAGGTTTTCTTACAGTGTCCGGGACGATAGTCAAACTCGGCGACCTGCTCGCTCTGCAGGCGGATGTTCTTGAATTCTCTCTCCTTGATTACTTGTTCTTTGACGTTTTCCGGACGGCGCCGTTCTTCGCTCTTGACCTCATAACGAGGAGGCCGCTCGAGCGGTTTCCATTGTCTCTCCGGCAGGGCATCGGCCATCCCGACCAGGTTCGGCTTGGCGTCATAACCAAAGACAAAACCAACCCGCTCGTCCCAGCGATCGAAGTTTCTCGTCAGCGAGAAATCCGTGTCGCCCCGAAGCCAGACCTTCGTAAACACCGACGACACCAGATCGATTGCCCGGTCCATCCACTCGGCCGCTCCGTCGGAAGAGGGACGGTTGCCCGGCCGATTCATCAGATAGAGGACCTCATTCGTATTGGCCAAGGTCACGATCAACGGTGCGTAACCCCAGATCCCGTTGTAGGCAATGTCCATTCCTTCCTTGCATTCCCCCAAGGTTCCGGCGACGGTCCCGTCCACGTCGATGATGGCCTCCTTCCGGAAGGAAGCATCCTGCAACTTCCACACCTTGGTTCGGGTTTCATTGATGGTTTCCTGAAGTCCGAAGATCCAATCCTCATCGAAACGACGGAGGAAATCTCCAGCCGTCGTGGGATCCGGAATCCTCTCGGCTCCCAGTCCGTTCATGTAGGTCTCATCCTGGCGCAACCGCTCGATATCTTCGAGACAGGTTCCACCCGACAAGACGTTGTATGCGATGTTCAGTACATGATCGGATTCCCAGTAAGGAAAGTGGTACTTGAGCAAAACGATGTTTCTGTTGATATCTTTGTCCAATCCAAGCTTACACACGAGCTTGTGAATGGCTCCGATACCACCAGATCCGATGGCGCGCGTTCTCTCGGCGATCTCGTAGTAGGTGTTGGAGTCCTTGAACATAGGATCGGACCGGTCCTCAAACTGATTTCTTTCCAACCGGCGTGTAAGATTTTGCTTGTCTCGGAGGAGGATTCTGTGGTTTCTTTTATTCACCTGGAATGTGCTCCTTTCGGGATGTCTTGTAAATATATCAAACGCATTTTATCCCGTAACGGCGCACGTTCCAGGGCTTTTCTTCCTCCTCATGCAAAAAATCACGCTGGACTAAGGTCTAGTAGTGTCGCTGTCGAAAGTCCTGTCACAGTACTCGGTCAGCCAAGTCCCAAAGAAGAAGCTGAATACACCAAGCACGATTCTTATCGCCTTGTAGACACTTCGATAAACCTTGGCATTTTGATAGTTGCCTGTATTGCTCTGTGCTATGCGTATAGAGCCTATCTCGCATCTCAAAGGCAAGCCAAAGCTGCTTTGGGTATGTTGAGGTTGCAAAGCCAGGTGGAACGTCCTGTCCTGCACCTTTTCGTCGGGAAAACGGACTGGGACAATTTGGCTGGATACAGTACGTTTAAGACTTTTGAAACGTCTGTCGATGGAACGCCCGAATTCATGCCCAGCATTGAGTATTCGATTAAGAATTACGGGCGAACGCCCGCCGTGCTGAGGGAGGTCAGTCTCGGAGGACAGTACACCACAGGAGATCCACCCGCACTCAGCAGTGCCAGAGACCTCGACTTGCCCGAGGACATTCTGATTCCTTCTGGCGGTAAAACCAAGCCCATCGACATTAGACAAGTTTCCGATCCAGCTCGACACTTCGACGCCCACACCAGTGGGCATCGCCCAGTTTTTTGGTTTTACGGGCTTATCTTGTACGGAAGGATTGGATCTGACGAAACTTTCGAGACTGAATTCTTGTGGTCCGCACAGCTTGATATACAAGTCTGGGCGCAGGGGTTGGGATCCGAGATTCCGCGTTTTGCACCAGACTACAGATATGACAAGCGAAATCGAAACGCATAGCAGCATCCAGCAACATTTCATTAGAGCACTACCCATGATGTCAATCGTTGCGGTTGCGGGTGGTGGGGATGGTATCATGACAAGAAGCACTCCATCCTACCGAGCGATTGCGGTGGATTATGCGTATCAATATTTGTTGCCTGACTGAAATACTGATTCTCGTATTTCTCAGCTGGATTTCGCCGGCGGACCTGTGTGCCCTGGGTGATGTTCAACAGGAGAGAATCGGTCGCTTACCTGTAAAGGAAACTGCGGCCGTCGTCATCGACACGGTCGCCCCGAGTTATCCAGAGCTCGCTATTAGAGCCGCCACTCAGGGTGACGTTGCGATCAAGGTAGGAATCGGAGGCGATGGAGTGGTGTTCTCGGCAGAGGTCGTGAAGAGCCACGGCCTCTTTAACGATCCTGCCCTGGATGCTTCAAAGCAATGGAAGTTTAGTCGGGATCCCTCCAGAGAGAGACGTGAGGCCATCCTGACATTTTCCTTTCGACGCATCGGAGTGAAGGAAGGATCGGAGCCAGACAATTACCCTACGTCGAGCTTCACGCGGCCGTTTCACATGGATGTGAATCATGTAATGCCGTGGCTCATCAAATTGGAGGAGAATCCCGGCACCTGGCAGATCGGAAAGAGTGTTTGTGAGGTACACCGCGAAACCCTGAAGCTGGATATTGTGCCGATCAGCTATGGACTGCCCAGTTCTGATAAGTTCTGGCAGCAGCACCGGAATGCCGAGAAAGAGCGTTTCCCTTACGCTAACAAGTCGTCCGGAGGCGGCTGCATAGTACGATATGCCTCTAAGGCGGAAGTCTTGTTTTGCCAAAGCTGTCGCGATGTAAGGTCAGCTTGGCTAGAACGACGGAAAGAAAGGGATCGATAGGAAGTTTGCCGGGTATCGAGACCTCAGCATCACCTGTGACAGCGGCGCTATTGTCATGCGCCTTCGACGTTACCCTAGAATCACCGATCTGCCGTCATCCCTATCTAGACCATTGACCGCAACCACTCATTCAGCCGCGCTTTGACCTTGGCGCGCCGTGGTGACGGTAGATTGCGTTTTTGCGGACCCGCAACGGATCTTGAAGGGGTTGGAAGGGGCTGGAATTTGGTGGAAATCGGATCATGACGGGCTGATTGCCCCGTTCATTACATGGTCAGACTATCCATGTTCCCACAAAGTTCTGAACAACCCATTGGCCGTCGCTCTTGATTAGGGCGGCGAGGGGCATGTTCCTGCTCCCCTTCCTGGCCAGACATCCGGTTGAACTAGAACTCGGCGGCCGGTCTTTCTCCAAAAACAATTCGTTCCGTAGGAGTCCCGTGCTTGTGCACGTGCAGGTACCATAGTGATATCCGCCGGCGGAGCATGATTCCTAACCGTTGGCGATTGCAACCAAATTCTTGAGCTCTAGCTCCACGAGTCTACTCGAATTCTCCCCCGGTCGGTGGCCACCTAACACTCACGAAGTGGTCATCTTTCCATCTTACGATATAAACCTTACCCTTTTCCTCTGTGATAAGATTCGCGACTTGATCTTCGCTTTCTGCGAAGTGCACCGTCAAATGGACATTTTGATACCAGACCATGGCGGCGACTCCGGGGCCGTAGGTAAACGGTCCCAATTCGGCAAGGTCAAGAACGACAAGCTGCGCTGAACCGGTTAGTACGGGCAGTGCCTTTGAGAGGCTATACATTATCCGCCGATCCCTGTTGCTAACATCGATAGTGTATTTGGCGGAGCCAGAGACGCGGGTCCAAAGGATTGAACTTGCTATGAAGAACGCTATCGCCAACGTCACGACTCGTGCACCTCGTCTGGGGATAGTGTCACGTGCCACGAGTGAGCCAACCGCGATGGCGAATCCGATCATAGGCATGTAAATGTAGAGCTGGTAGTCAAAGTGATTGGATAATACGGCAGTTGGTATTAGTCCAACCCATAAAACCAGCCAGCCGAAAACAAAGGGACTGTTTCGTGTCTTGATAGCGAAAGCAAGCGCAACGGAAAAGACCAAGATGAAAAACAGCGACGCGAAAATGTCGGATGCGGGATCCTGAGGCACAAGGACACCGACAAACATGATCTGAGCAAGATACCACCCCATCGACTTGAGAACTATGAATGGTGACAGGCTCATATAGTAAGCCCCATCGGGTGAACCTGACTCGAAGGAAACGGAACGAGACACGTAGAAAACTAACGCTTGGATTGCCAGAATACCCAGCTTGATCACTTCCGCCTTGTTGATGCTACCAAGCGTTGGCCATATACCGCTCGTCTTTCGCATCAAGAGGTTCCTGCACTGTCCAAACAGCAGGCTGTATAAGAACAACACCAGAGGCAACACAATCGTATTTTCTTTGGATTTCAGTCCTAGATTGAAGCTCAGGACAGTAAGAGCAAACCAAAACCAATTAGCCATCCCTTTCCTTTCGGAGCTTTTCTGGTACGAAGCCAAAGAGGCTAGAGAGAAAAATGCAGCTAAGAGATCAAAAATTGCACCTACCCATGAAACTGGCCAATAGGCAAAACGGTTTAGCAAAAAAATCAAAGCTGAGATCAATCCGGCAACGTCGCTTTTCGAGAGATGTCTTGCAACTGTGAACATCAGGGTGCCGCTGAGCAAATGGATGAACATCTGCACGATGTGGTATGGGTCCTCGGACAACCCGAATAGACGGTGCAGGAGAGTGATAAAGTATCTACCGAATGGTCGACTTGAATGCACCCACGGCCACAATTGTTCCGGAGCAACTTGGAATTTGCTAAGCAGGGAGAGTCGAAAATGTCCCCAGTCATCAGCGAAGAAAAAGGTTGAGACTGCAACTCCCCACCAGACTATCCCGCCTAGTAGTACGATAACGGCGATAGGAACCCACGTCCGAAGCCCAGGCCCGATTGTTTTGAAGGCTCGATTGCCTAGCATTCTTGAAGTGTCAGTCGTCAGCGAAAGTGGGACGAGACGGTGTTTAGATTTAAGAGATACTCTTGTGTCAACGCTGATCTGGCGAGTTTAGCATTGATGGCTCGCCGATGAGCAAGCGTTTTCCCGTGCAGGAACGAACGTTGGGCGTCCGGTTGCTGCCCCAAAAAGATCATTTTCTGGGTCCCATCAGGAGTCCCTTCACGGCTCTGTGAACAGGCGCAGAGGAAACAGGATTCCTATAACTTGGTCGATTGTGCCCAAGATTGTGCCCGCGGCAGTCCAAGACCACCCCAATTCCACCCAACGCCACCCAAGATGAGAGATTATAAGTGCGTTGTAAAGATATGATTTACAAGATGTTGCAGATGACATGGACGGACTGAAAATCCGCGTGTCGGCGGTTCGATTCCGTCCCCCGGCACTCTAAAATCAGTAACTTACAGCTCTCCCTTCTGCGATGGCCACCCAACTATGCCCGTTCCTCCAGCTTGATCGAGCAAAGTTCCGGCAGCGGCGAGGTCGTTTTCATCGACGATGTCGTAGCGGTCAAAAACGCTGCGTGTCTTGTGGAGTATAGGAAAGACAAGCTGCATCTCGGAAGTACGTCGCTCCTGAGATGCCTTCCCTGACAGGTTCCGATACGGTGTTGTTATGTCTCCTTGACAGCGTCTATTGGCGGTTTTTCTTCGGTTACTGCCGTACGACTGAAGTGTTACATTTTTCATTTATCCCAAACTGCTCACATCTGCTCGCCATCAGCCATAAGCCATCAACCCACGGTCACTACGGCAGCATGCGACTCATGTCGAGCGCGGTCAGTTTGTTCTCGAGGCTTTCGGGCAGAATCAGCAAGTGTCGGTGCGGAAGGTACGCCTGATCGGCCGCGCCCTTGGGAAATTCCAGGATCAACTCCGACGAACCGTCAGGCTTGATGTGGAACAAGTCCCCGGTCTTCCAGTCCGTGGCCAGGAAACCGCCGTGACCGTCCGACTCGACGCCATCCAGATTGCCGGTCGGTTCGGGTGTGATGACGGTGATCTCTTTGGTCTCAAGATCGATCGCCTGCAGTCGTCCTTTCGGATCGGTGATAAACCCGTCGAGGTTGAAATTCCGGCCCCACCCGGCCATGTACAGTTTGCCTTCGTGAACCAGCAGGCCGTTCGGGTGTTCGATTTCCTCTCCCTCAATCAGAACCGATAGTTGGCCGTCGAGATACTGGTAAATACGGCTGGAGACCATGTCGACGACGTACACCGCTCCGTCCGGTCCGCAGGCCAGGTCGTTCAGGAACTTGGCATCGGCGATCTGCACTTCCTCGGCGATGGCCCCCTGTTCGATATCGATTGCGACGATCCGATCAATATCCGAGACCCATAACGTCCCGTCGTGGCTGCGAAGCCCCTTCGGTGAGTTAAAACCAGTTACCCATTTGTCGGTAACTATTTCGCCTTCCATGGTCAGTTTTGAAATCCAGCCATCGCCATCCTTTTCGTCGCCGCCACCCTGTCCCCCTTGAGACAGGAACAGCAGCCCAGACTGCGCGTCAAAATAGGCGCTCTCCGGAGCCTCAAGTCCCGAGGTGATTTGCCAGACAATAGGAGGCATTTCGGAACTTGCTACGGCTGTTTCCGTCGTGTTATTCCCTCCACTGGTCGGCGGTGACGCGTCGTACCGGGGAGAGCAGGCGGAAATTAGCAACAGACTGGCGAACGCGACGGCGCAGTGGGACTTCATGTTGAGCAAACTCCCGGAGAAGATGGTTACGATCAAACCTGTCAACGGGACAATTAAACACACGCGACAGGCCGTTTCAAGTGGGTCCTTATGACGTCCGGAGGTGGGCGATGAAGTCGTCCGCCATCGCGTCCAAATCGAAACGGCATTGCCAGTCCCAGTCTTGCCGTGCCGCGGAATCGTCGAATCCGATCGGCCAGCTATCCACGAGTGCGGCAATCTGCGGATCGAGTTCGAATTGGATCCTGGCGTCGGGGAGCCGCTGCTCGGCCGTCGGCGCCAGCGCATGCACATTGTACACGCGTCGGCTAAGACGCGATTCCGGGGACGTCCATGATGTCGAGCGGGCTTCCATCCCCAGATTCGCTCGACAATGAGTATGTATCGGGATTAAATGTCGCTAACAGACGAGTTGTGGTTGGGAGCCAGAGTAAGACAGACGCGGTTGCGGCAATCGACGCTAGAGTGTCAACAACCTTGAGAGGAATTCATCATGCTAAAGGTGTTGCGTCGGTCCTTGATGGGGCTGCCGGTGGTTTGCATAGTGCTTGCGGGTTATGAGACTGAAGAAACAACGAAGGAAGCCCCTGTCGGCTCGATGGCGACCGAGTCGATAGCTGCTCCTAGGCCAACAACCCAGGCAGCTTCGCAAATCGGCCGTGACCCGCTCGACATGCCTGCCGATCTCGTCGTCGCCAATCCGGAACGCAACGCCCGAAGAAAAGCCTATTTTGGCGACCTGCACGTCCACACGACGTACTCGTTCGATGCATTCGCATTTGGCACGCTCGCGACTCCGTACGAAGCCTACCGTTATGCGCGGGGCGAAACGATCAAACATCCCGCTGGCTTCGATATGAAGCTGCAGGAGCCACTCGATTTTTACGCGGTCACCGACCACGCCATGTTCCTCGGCGCGGCGCGAGCGGCTGCGGATACGTCAACTGAATTTTCGAAGTTAGGCCATGTTCCGTACATGCACAATCTGAACGCGCCCGAGAATAGGGTGGCGGGCCGCGATCCTGAGCGCAGCAAGGCATTCTCGTCTTTTCTCGGGGACATTCTAAAGGCTATCGACGACGGCATCTTCGATCAGGAGGTGACCAACGACATCGCACGCAGTGCATGGTCGGACACCATCCGGGCGGCGGAACAATTCAACGACCCGGGTCGATTCACCAGTTTGTCGCTTTCGAATACACGTCTTCGACCGCGGACCGAGGCAACCTGCACAGGAACGTCTTTTTTCGCGACGCAGACAAGCTTCCATCCATGCCTTTCTCGCGATTTCACAGCCGCAATCCAGAAGGACTCTGGGACTGGATGGATGACTTGAGGAGACAGGGTATCGAATCGCTGGCCATTCCGCACAACTCGAACGGTTCCAATGGCCAAATGTTCAGGCTGGAAGATTGGGCCGGTAATCCAATTGACAATACCTCCGCCGAGCAGCGAAGGCGCAACGAACCACTCATCGAGCTGACTCAAATCAAGGGCATCTCCGAGACCCATCCGGCGCTTTCCGACACTGACGAGTGGGCAGACTTCGAGATCATGCCCTACCGAATCGCCACCACGCTCTATAGCGAGCCGAAAGGTTCCTACGCGAGGCACGCGTTGCTCAACGGCCTCGGCTTCGAGGATCGCGGTGTGACCAACCCCTACAAATTTGGTTTTGTCGGTGCTTCCGATACTCACACTGGCGCCCTGTCTACCGACGAATCCGATTTTTACGGCAAGATCGGCTTGATCGATGCCAATGGCGCACTGAGAGGGTCGCTGCCGATGGCCGAGGACGAGGTGAGGCAAGCGAAGGCGGCAAAGGAGCCGGACATCAAGGAAATCGACGGCAAGAGCTATCGAACCGGCGCACTGATCACTTGGGGCGCCGCGGGCCTTGCCGGCGTATGGGCGGAGGAGAACAGCAGAATATCGATCTACAATGCGCTGCGCCGAAAGGAGACGTTCGCCACATCGGGAAGCCGCATCAAAGTTCGATTCTTTGGCGGCTACGGTTTCGATGACAGCATGCTGGACGCGCCGGATGGGTTGACGCGCGCCTACCGAGACGGCGTGGCGATGGGATCCGACTTGCTGGCTCGCGAAGGACAGAGGCCGACCTTTGTCGTCTGGGCGATGCGCGACCCGCATGCGGCGCCACTACAGCGCGTACAGATCATCAAGGCCTGGACGGTGAACGGCGAGCACCACGAGCAAGTCTATGACGTGGCCTGCTCGGATGGCGCGGCCGTGGATCCAGCCACTCATCGTTGTCCTGACAATGGAGCGAGGGTTGATCTTAGCGATTGTTCCATCACGACAGGCGTGGGTGCCGCACAACTCCAGACTGTGTGGAAAGATCCAAGTTTCGCACCTTCGCGGCGGGCCTTCTATTATGTGCGCGTGCTCGAGAACCCTACCTGTCGATGGTCGACGTGGGACGCAATCAAGGCGGGGGCCGAGCCGCGCCCTGACGTCAAGGCGACCATTCAGGAACGAGCTTGGTCTTCACCAATATGGTTGATCCCGGACCTTTGATCGACACCACGGATCAAAAAAAACGGGTGCTGCGGGTTGGCACCAGATCACTGCCAATATCGATACTGAGACAAGTGACACACTTACCCTGAGGATTGAGCGCATGTCTGTCTCCTCGACTTTCTTTGGATTGTTCTTTTGCCTGTATTGTATATCTGGCACGGCTTTTGGGCAATTAATCCAGGACCAAGACATGTATAATGGCGCCCGATTTCCTAACGAATAAGGGCTGCGAGATTGGGCTTCCAGCTCCTTGCTCTTGGGCCGGGCGTCTGTAAACACACCCTTGGGCGTCCGGTCAACTCCGGGATGGAGCGGTCGTGGCCTTCCTTTCGTGCGGCGGGAAGCTGAGCTGACGAAGCGCGGCCTTCGAAAACCAATGTGCTGCAACTAAACGATTGGCTACGCCGCTCATCCCTAAGTTTGGACGGTTCAGAACGAGATTCAGAGTCGATTGCGAGGAATTGTGCAAGCAATGAAACCCGAGTGGTCGCGTACGAAAGGAGCACATGATGAGTAGCATTCTTGAACAAGCCAAACTGTTCTTCGAAGCATGTGAAACCGGAAAGGGATGGGACGGTTGCAAAGCGTACTGTCATCCCGAGGCTACGTTTTCAGCCCAAACAGGCGTGCTGTCCGAAATAGATACCCTTGAAGGATACAGCGAGTGGATGAAGAACCTGTTTACGCCAGTACCAGATGGCCGTTATGAACTCAGATTCTTCGCAGCAGACGAGGATCGCAACTGCGTAGCGGCATACGCGGTGTTTTACGGGACACAAACCGGACCGGGTGGACCGGGGGATCCGACGGGAAAAACCATAGTGGCTGACTACGTCTATGCCATGCAGTTTGAAGGAGATCGCATTCGTCACATGACAAAGATCTGGAATGACACCATAAGCCTTCAACAATTGGGGTGGGCGTAAACTGGTACTCCCCGCGTGGACCTGGAAGAAGTCCGACGCCTCCGTGTTTCATGTGACTTCGGGATTCCTCGCCATTATCTCAATCGCTGCTGTAACGGGTAATGAAGATGCTATCATGACGAGAAAGAGCTTCGTCCTGCTGAGCTGTTGCGATAGTTTATGCGCATCAATAATTGTTTGGGGCGATCGGCTGGGAACTTTGGAGCCGGGAAAGCTTGCCGATATCATTGCAGTCGAAGGTGATCCATTAGAACAGATCCAAGACTTAGCCAAAGTGCGGTTCGTGATGGTCGAAGGGAGACGCTACGATCACCTCTCTTTTCGCTAAGTGCTCCCGTTCGGCCCGAGGTTCAAAATCGGTTTCTACAATCAAAGACTCGTTCAGACTGTGAGAGTGTCTCAAAACTCGCCGAGTAAAAACCAAGACGATCCCGGAGCCCTCCGCGACCCGGGGGGGGAACCGGCGTTGGTTCTCGGTTGTCGAGTTTTGAGACACTCTCGGTGGGGCGTGTCAAGGTGACAGAATATGTTTCCAAGAACATCCAGGTTACGTGTTGAGACGCAGCATCGGGGTGGGCCCCTCATGACCCAGGGCGCTCGTGCTCCAAGATCATGTCAACTACTGTCTGAGTTTTCCCTTGGGTTCTACCTATCTCTATACTGTGCGGTCACAGCCTGCCTACTGGTGGGATGCACGGGTGGAGAGGAGAAACCGCTGTCTGACGAATCCAAGCCCCTTGTCTTTTCCCACGTCACCGTAATCGACACAACCGGTGCCCCACCCAAACCGAACATGACGGTCGTGATTACCGGCGATCGCATCGCCGCGCTGGGTAAAGCCGGAACCGTCACCATTCCCAACGATGCTGAGATCATAGACGCAGCGGGCAAGTACTTGATCCCGGGACTGCTGGACATGCACGCGCATTTACAGGAGATGGAACCCCTTTTTCCTCTGTTCATCGCAAATGGGGTCACCGGCGTGCGCGAGATGGGCGGTGGGCCCCACGAACGGATCAATCGGTGGCGAGAGCAGGTGGCCAATGAGACGCTTCTCGGCCCACGCATACTCTTGGCCGGACAAATCGTCAGTGGTCCCGAACCCGCCTTCCCAGGAGCCCTCAGAGTGGGCAATATTGCCGAGGCGAAACAGGCTGTGACTTCTCTCAGGCAACGTGGTGTCGATTTCCTGAAGGTCTTTTCGTTGCTCACTCGCGATGAATACTTTGCCATTGCCGAGGAAGCTAAGAAACAGGGCTTTCCATTTGCTGGCCACATACCCGGATGGGTTAGTGCGGCCGAGGTCTCGGACGCGGGACAAAGCACTGTCGAGCACCTCTCGGGACCCGCTGTCTTGCTCGGCTGCTCGGCGAGGGAGGCGGAGTTGAGAAAGGAGGCAATGGAGGCCATTGTCAAGTCAGATTACTCCATGGCCTCCATCGCGGAGTATCTCCTCTTTGGCTCGGTTGAGATCCTTGATACCTATAGCGAAGAAAAGGCCGAAGCCCTGTTTGCGCGCTTTGTCAAGAATGGCACTGTGCACGTCCCTACGCTAGCCGGTCGGCGTTCCGATACCGCACACTTCATGGCCCCGGACGATTCTCGGTGGAATTCGGTTAAAGGCGAGAGCCATTTTATTAGCGATCCCTATCTTAAATACATACCTCCCTCTATAAAAAAGACATGGTACAACCCCTATACCGGGGACTTCACAGCAAAGGAGTTCGCGCCTGTCAGGAAGCTCTATCAAAAACAGCTCGAGATTGTGGGACAGATGCGCCGCGCAGGGGTGAAGTTTATGGTGGGGTCCGACGCTGGGAAACCCTATTCTGTTCCTGGCTTCGGTTTGCACCAGGAAATGGCCCTGTTTGTCGAAGCCGGGTTCACACCGATGGAAGCCTTGCAGAGCGCGACCCTCCATCCTGCAGAGTTTCTCGGCCGGATAGACTCGTTCGGTACAGTGGAGCAAGGGAAAATAGCCGACCTCGTCCTGTTAGAGGCCAATCCGCTGGACGCAATCGACAACACCCAAAAGATCGCCGCCGTTGTGTTTAGAGGCAAACTGTTTTCTAAGTTGTCCCTGCAAGCCATCCTGGATGAGGTCGAAGCCGCTGGCGCCCCTCAAGTAAGGGAAGGCGAGGGAAGGTAGCAACGGTAAGGGATAGTTGCATTACGCAAAGGAAGGCAGACATAACCATGGCAGAGCGGAAAGCGACGCACACGTTGGATGTGCTGTAGTGCCCGGACTGTCATGGCCGGATGAGGATCGTTTCCTCCATTCACCATCCTGAAGCGATTCGCAGGATACTGGAGTGCCTCGGAAACCCGTCCCGGTCCTGGTCGCCTCCCACAACTCACTCCCTGGCGGCTTCTGAGCTAGACCCCGTGTAGGTCGTCAGCGAATGTTAGACGAAGAGGGCTGAAAGCTAGCCACGATACCTGAAAATCCGCGTGTCGGCGGTTCGATTCCGTCCCCCGGCACACCTAAGATCCTCAATCCAAGGACTTCTGCCAGAGGGGACCCTCTAAGCACCTGGGCGGTCCGCCGATGCTAGACGACTTGTAACGGCTTGATGCGCTTGACTTCTCCTTCTATGGCCCGGGCTGCGTCCCAAAGGTCCAGGGTGCTTTGCGCGCTGATCCAGAACTCTGGCGTATTGCCGAACAGGCGAGCCAGGCGAAGCGCCATCTCCGGACTGACGGCTCGCCGCCCCCGGAGCAGCTCGTTGATGGTCTGACGCGAAACGCCCACCGCATCGGCGAGACCGGAGACCGTCAGGCCGTAGTCCGGCAAGCTATGAGCATAGGAAAAACAAACTGCGTCTCGGAAGTACGTCCCTCCCGAGATGCCTTTCCTGCAGCTACCGCAGGATGTTGGGGAAAACTTGCCGTTGCGTTTCCCCCTGGTCTCGGCCCACACCGTAATCGAGCCACCACTTGGATTTGGCGTCCAGTCAATCTCGGTGGTGCTCTTAGTGGGTGCGCCTTTGCCAGCCCCCGCTGACCCAGAACGGGAACGTATCCCCTGGGTCCTCGCTTCGGATCCCGGAGCTATCTACGCGGACGCCGGCCAAGGGCTATCCGTCACCCGCGCGTCGACTTCACTTCGTGGATAAAGTTACACCTGATGCCGGCCTTCGCATGATGCTTGTCGATCGCTTCGGGGTTTGGGGCTTCCAGGACGCAATAGATCTTGTTGTCCTTCTCGCTGAACAGGATGTCGTGGTGCGTGACCCCGAACTCGTCCGGCGGCGCCTTCTGCAACTTGTTCAGCTCGTCCGCCGTGAACGGCGTCATGGGATGGGCATCGATAAACTTCGGCACGGTTGTCACCTCCTCCCGCCTGGATGGTGGGTAGTCTTCCTGTGAAAACGTTCGGTTCAGCTTCTGATAGAAGGCATTATGTTTTATTTGGCGGGTTCCGGGCAACTAAAGAAGGAATTTCATCTCAGACCGTGCTTATGAGAAAGGCAGGCACCCACACCTCTACCTACAGAGCCAGATGTCTTGATCCGCCCATCTGCAATGAAAAGGAGGGTTCGTCTATTTCAGGGTCCGGCATCCTTCACAAAGACGGTCTGGAGGTCAAACTTTGAACTAAACCCCGGATGGAACTGTCACGCGCCGGAGGTGTTCACTGTGCCCAAAGTGTGCCCGCGGCAGTCCAAGACCACCCAACTCTACCCAACGCCACCCAAGACGAGAAATTGTAAGTGCTTTGTAAGGCTATGATTTACAAGATGTTACAGATTGATGAGCGACAATTAGACTTCCCTGAACGACAGTTACATCTCCCTGGTCTTAACGCTTGATTGGTGGTAGTTGCCAAGCCTCTAAAGTAAAGGGGGCCAGGTGATTACGACTGACGAGCAGGTAAGGAGATTGTTTAAATTGTCGAGCAAGAAAGATTTGCCACTGGTGACGCTAGCTGCGAAGGCAGGCATGGATGCGAAGACTGCCCGTAAGTACCTGCGATCCGGGTTGTTTCCGAGTCAGATGAAACGATCTCGGCATTGGCGGACGCGGGAGGACCCGTTTGCCGATGTGTGGCCGGAGGTCGAGGGGTTGTTGAAGACTGCCCCGGGACTCGAGGCTTTGACTATATTTCGGGAGATGCAAGGGCGTTATCCCGGCAAATTCAATGATGGGCAGTTGCGGACGTTGCAACGGAGGGTGCGGGTATGGCGTGGGCTCCACGGACCTGAGAGAGAAGTATTCTTCCCTCAGGTTCACCACCCCGGGATCGATAGCCAGTCAGACTTTACCTCGATGAACTCACTCGACATAACGATCGGCGGACTCGAGTTCTCCCACTTGCTCTATCACTTTGTTCTGACCTATTCGAACTGGGAGTATGCCGAAGTCTGTTTCAGTGAGAGTTTCGAATCATTGAGCACGGGACTGCAGAACGCGTTGTGGACGCTTGGTCGAGTCCCCACCACTCACAGGACGGATAACCTGGGGGCTGCCACCTTTCAGAGGCAACAACGTAGGGAGTTCAACGACTATTACTCGGTCCTGATGCGCCACTACCGTATGAAACCCACCAGAAACTGGCCCGGCAATTCACATGAGAACGGTGATATTGAACAGGCCCACTACCGGCTCAAGGAAAGAATCGGACAAGGTCTGCTTTTACGTGGAAGTCTGGATTTTGCCGACCGGTCTGAGTACGCGAACTTCCTGACGACGGTCGTTGAGAGTAGGAATCTGAGCCGAAGCAAACGACTCGAGCAAGAGCTTCCCGTTATGAGAGCACTGCCCACCTCCCGGATACAGAACTATCGTGAGTATAAGGTTCCGGTGAGCTCCTGGAGCACGATTCAGGTGGCCAGGAACGCCTACTCGGTCCCAGCTCGCCTTATCCGGTACGAAGTCACAGCTCGCTTGCATGCGGATCGCGTGGAAGTCTTCTTCGCCGGCGAACGGGTGGCCGAGATGCAACGGCTGCGGGGAGCGAGGAAGGCACGGATTGATTACCGCCATGTAATCGGTTCCCTGGTGCGAAAACCCAGAGCCTTTGCTAATTACCGATACAGAGAGGAGATGTTCCCATCGACGGTGTTCCGTCAAGCCTACGACCAATTACTAAAGGATGAGCCCAAGCATGCCAGTCGTCGATACTTGGAGATCCTGCAATGGGCAGCACTGAACTCAGAGTCGGCAATGGGGGCAGCACTGAAGAAACGGCTCGACACCGGAGAAGAACTCGACTTTGAAAGACTGGTCGAGATGTCACAACAACCCTGTGAGAAACCACTCGATCTAGAGATCCGCATTCCGGACATAGGCGCCTACGATGCTCTCCTCCAGGAGGTAACGTTATGACGGCCGAGCCGACATTGAGAATGCTGCTGAAGAGCTTCAAGCTTCCGGCGTTCGTTGCGCACTTCGAAGACCTGGCGCGTACGGCCGAGAAGGAAGCATTTACCTACGAACGGTATCTACACAGTTTGTCTCAGCAGGAAGCCTATGAGCGTCACAATCGAAAGATCGCCCTGCTACTAAAAAGGTCCAGGCTGCCGCGGGAAAAGACGCTGGATACCTTTGAGGTAGACCGGCTTCCGAAGAAGATCCGAGCGGTCCTGCCAACCTTGTGCGAAGGAAGCTTCTTATCTCGCACGGAATGCCTCCTCGCATTTGGAAACCCCGGAACCGGCAAGACCCATCTTCTCAGCGGCATTGCTCATGAACTGATCAAACGAGGTCATTCTGTGTTGTTCATCTCGGCCTCCATGCTGGTGCAGAGGCTGCTGGCAGCTAAAAGCGACCTCAGACTGAGTCAGGAGATCAGGAAGCTCAACAAAGTGGAAGCCCTCTTCATCGATGACATCGGGTATGTACAGCAAGATCGCGAGGAGATGGAGATATTGTTTACCTTGCTGGCGGAACGCTATGAACGTCACAGCGTCATGATCACGACAAACCTTGTCTTCTCGAAGTGGGATCAGATCTTCAAAGACCCGATGACAACGGCGGCTGCGGTCGATCGCCTCGTACACCATGCCGTCATCCTGGAGTTGAATCTTCCTAGTTATAGGGCCGAGAAGGCACTGCAGAAGACTCGGACAAAAGCGAGATGATGTTCACTATCAACAACGACTACAGGGAAGTGTAATCGTCGTCAAAGGGAAATGTCGTTGACGTCAATCAACAGATGACATGGACGGACTGAAAATCCGCGTGTCGGCGGTTCGATTCCGTCCCCCGGCACTCTCCAAACTGTTAGCGATCACCGAAAAACGTATTTTTCTGGACGTGCGCCGAGAGGATTGGGATTCCACTTTCAGAAAAGCTGGTCAGGTTCTGCTAGAAACCACTCTATCCACGACGAAAAGGTTCACACGTTACAGGTGCCCAAACATCCCCCTGGGTGATGTTGCCACAGAAAAATCGGTTGGGGAACCTTGATCCGTCACGCGCAACCGGATTGATGTCGATCACCGCTCCGGTGCACACCCAGTCGCCTCCGGCGACGATGATGTTGAGTCCTTACAACCGGCGTGTGTTCAGAAAAGCACGGTTTTCAGTGATCGTTAACACTCCAAACCCTTTATTTTTAGTCATTTCAAACTTCCTAACCGACTAGCTCAACTGGTTGTTTCCTGTTTTTGTCCTGGTTGTCACCTCGTCCCTGGAGCACGGTCAGCACTCGTCTGGCTGCACTGCGCGGGGAATACTTGGCATAGTAGAGCTCAGTGGTATGCACTGAGCTGTGGCCCAGGACTTTCTGGATGTCCTTCATATCCGCACCTCCCTCAGCTAAGTCAATCGCCCTGGAACCCCGGATTGTGCCCTGAGGTTGTGCCCGCAATCTTGTTGGCCAATTTGTCTAGGAGTTTGACAGCATCAGTGAGGTCCCCTCGTCTACCGTGTTGTAGCGGGAAAATACGCTCCTGGTCTTGTGACCTGTCATCTTCGTGGCCGCGTCTTCGGGAATGCCTGCACGAACGAGGTTACGTACTGCCGTTCTGCGAAAGTCATGAGGGAATGAGGACAGACTGAAGATGAGAACAGGGGCATCCACCCAGGCGGGATTCCAATCCTGGCTGGTGAGCCGGTCCAGACCACTTCAGGCAGGAGTTGGGTAGCTGACTGGCCCCAAGCTGACGTTTTATCTGCCTGTGCCAGTCGGTCAGCGGGCAGTATCCGAAGCCGTATATCGGAGTCAGCAGAACCATGAAGCCAATATGAGACCGATCAGTCTCAGGTAAATTCGACGGGTTCCTTTCCAGATCCAGCCCAGCACGACGAAGACAACCAGACAGTGAGAGAGGAACAGGAATAGATCCCGAAAACGGTGTACATCAAGGGTTACTTTTAGTGCATTTCCGCCTCCAGGACAATCGGCGGGGGTGGGCTGCCAGCGAGTTCGAGGCAAGGCAGACGACGGAAGGGTATCAATACGACTTGGTGTCTAGCCTGAAATATTGCACGAAGCTGATGGGTAGAGAATTGAGACGGTATCTGATCGGTGGCCTTCCTGGGCTTAGCAGGCTGATGAAAAATCCGGTTTTGTGCCGAGATTGTTTCCGAACATGAACTTCGGCATCGATTGACTCTATTTTGGCAGGGGATATGAGGGTCTGGATTGGCACGGCGCATGCGTTAGGCCGCTCATCAAATGCTCGGACGAAGTCCACCCTGCTCCAATCACGGCTTTGCCTCCATCAGGTTTCTCATCCGGACAAGGTTGTAGGCAGCCACTCCGAAAGTGAACATCCAGCCGACACGGTCCACACCACGATGTCTTGTCTTACGCAACATACCCACAGTTTTCAGCCAACCAAAGATCTCCTCAACCCGCTTGCGTTTTCTCTGACTGACGGCGTAGCCCGGATGGCGGGTCGTTCTCTCGTCAATGGCGCTCCTACGGTTTTTGTTATTCTGCGCCACGTGTGGAGTCACCTTGCGACGTCGACTCTCTCTGATAAATGCTTTCGTGTCGTAGGCCTTGTCTGCACCTACGGTAATTTGATTTCTGCCGGGCAGATCGTCAAGCATATCCAGCGCAGCTTCCCGTTCTGCTGTTCCCGTTGCCCGCGTGACCCGCACATTCACCGCAAGACCGTTTCGGTTTTCCATCGTGACATGGCCCAGGTAGCACAACTTCGACTGCTGGCCTTTGGCCTTTTTGTACAGACGGGCATCTGGATCCGTCGTCGACTGATGCGTATCATTCGATCTCTTCTCACCCTTGAAATCCACCGTTGGATTTCCAGAACCATCCGTCGGCTTGCTGGGGCGGCTACCTTTCTTCTTGAAGCTCTTCTGTCCTGCCCATGCCTCTACCAGGGTCCCATCCACTGTAAAATGCTCGTCCGACAGGATGCTCTGAGCACGGGCGTGGCAAAGGACGCGTTCAAAGAAGGCCCTGGCGATGTCTCCCTCCAGAAGTCGGTCCCGATTCTTGCTGAAGACGGTCGCGTCCCAGATCGGATCATCCATGCTCAAACCAACGAACCAACGGTACAGAAGATTGTAGTCCAACTGCTCCATGAGCATCCGTTCGCTCCGGACCGAGTACAAGACCTGAAGCAACAAGGCTCGGAGCAACTTCTCCGGGGCCACCGAGGGACGGCCGACTCTTGCGTAAAGACCCTCGAATCGAGGAGACAGTTCTTGCAGAATGACATCGACCATGGTTCGAATGGATCTCAGCGGGTGTTCGTTCGGCACTCGTTTCTCGGCCGAGATGTAGCTGAACATCCCGTCTTGCTTTTCGTCCGGTCCGCGCATCGGTTTCTCCTCGAAGGAATCATCAATAAGAGGGTTCATATTGAAGATGCACGAAAACCGATTTAGTTGGAGTTTTTCAGCATCCTGTTAATGCAATCCTTCGGCAGGTTACAAATAGTCAGTGCAATTTGACAGAGTTTTTCTACGACTCACCTATTGTGTCTGAATTAATCAACAATTCCATGCGTATAGGCCCACGCGTGAATTGGGTGACCTCCTTTGGACACACCGCCAAAGATAATTGCAATTGCGGTTGTCTTCCCACAAGGGGAGATAAGCTCTGGTGGGCTATGTCGGCTAAATGGGAACATCGTGCGAAGCACGCTCCGAAGTGCTCCGCCGGCGCTTGGTCGTATATCTGGGTTGTGGTGATGTGCCGGTGCCCCAGCAGATCCTGGCCCTTCCGGATGCCGACGCCGGCATCCAGGAGGAGAAGCGGTCGTTGCTCGTAGAGAGTGAGGCATGTAAGCACACCGTCGCGAGCTCGAGCCGTCCGGCACCTGAATTTCCTTCATGGCTCCAGGGAGCCTTTCCATATAATTCTGGACCACACGATTTATCGTCACTTCATCCATCGCTCGGTTTGCCAGCTTCTTGCTTGAGGGTTGAGCCTCGGCCGGAACAGGGGACCACTCGTAATGCCGGTGGCCCTTTCTCCGTGGATGTTGCTGATCACCTTTATGTGGTCGAGCGTCACACGATCGAGCGCATCGTTCGGAAAAGTAGAGGTCGGTCATTTCATGAGTTGCAGCAGGAGTATCTCCTTCGCAAGGCACTCCGCCTTTTGTCAGGAGATAAAGCCCAGAGTATTAAACAGATTGCGTATGATCTTGATTATCAGTGGCCTGAGGATTTTTCTCGATTCATCAAACGCGCAACGGGCCACACGCCCTCCGAGATTAGGAGCCAAAGTGTTATTCTCCGACCGTCCTCGGGGTCCCGACAAAACGAAAAGGCAAAATATTCCACTAATGCCAGGCGAATTCACTTGCCAATTACTAGGCCTTAGTCCAGCGTGATTTTTTGCATGAGGAGGAAGAAAAGCCCTGGAACGTGCGCCGTTACGGGATAAAATGCGTTTGATATATTTACAAGACATCCCGAAAGGAGCACATTCCAGGTGAATAAAAGAAACCACAGAATCCTCCTCCGAGACAAGCAAAATCTTACACGCCGGTTGGAAAGAAATCAGTTTGAGGACCGGTCCGATCCTATGTTCAAGGACTCCAACACCTACTACGAGATCGCCGAGAGAACGCGCGCCATCGGATCTGGTGGTATCGGAGCCATTCACAAGCTCGTGTGTAAGCTTGGATTGGACAAAGATATCAACAGAAACATCGTTTTGCTCAAGTACCACTTTCCTTACTGGGAATCCGATCATGTACTGAACATCGCATACAACGTCTTGTCGGGTGGAACCTGTCTCGAAGATATCGAGCGGTTGCGCCAGGATGAGACCTACATGAACGGACTGGGAGCCGAGAGGATTCCGGATCCCACGACGGCTGGAGATTTCCTCCGTCGTTTCGATGAGGATTGGATCTTCGGACTTCAGGAAACCATCAATGAAACCCGAACCAAGGTGTGGAAGTTGCAGGATGCTTCCTTCCGGAAGGAGGCCATCATCGACGTGGACGGGACCGTCGCCGGAACCTTGGGGGAATGCAAGGAAGGAATGGACATTGCCTACAACGGGATCTGGGGTTACGCACCGTTGATCGTGACCTTGGCCAATACGAATGAGGTCCTCTATCTGATGAATCGGCCGGGCAACCGTCCCTCTTCCGACGGAGCGGCCGAGTGGATGGACCGGGCAATCGATCTGGTGTCGTCGGTGTTTACGAAGGTCTGGCTTCGGGGCGACACGGATTTCTCGCTGACGAGAAACTTCGATCGCTGGGACGAGCGGGTTGGTTTTGTCTTTGGTTATGACGCCAAGCCGAACCTGGTCGGGATGGCCGATGCCCTGCCGGAGAGACAATGGAAACCGCTCGAGCGGCCTCCTCGTTATGAGGTCAAGAGCGAAGAACGGCGCCGTCCGGAAAACGTCAAAGAACAAGTAATCAAGGAGAGAGAATTCAAGAACATCCGCCTGCAGAGCGAGCAGGTCGCCGAGTTTGACTATCGTCCCGGACACTGTAAGAAAACCTATCGCATGGTTGTGGTTCGGAAGAACCTCACGATCGAAAAGGGGGAGCACCGGCTGTTTGATGAGGTCCGGTACTTCTTCTACATCACCAACGATCGGGAGATGACGATGGGAGAAGTGGTCCTTTTTGCCAACGATCGCTGCAACCAGGAAAACGTCATCGGTCAGCTCAAGAGTGGAGTGAACGCCTTGAGGATGCCTTCGGACAGTCTGGTATCGAACTGGGCCTACATGGTCATCGCATCGCTGGCGTGGAATCTGAAGGCCTGGTATGGCCTGGTGACGCAGGCGCCGACAGTACGTCGTGATATCTTGAGGATGGAGTTCAAACGCTTCCTGGTGAACTTTGTGCAAATACCCTGTCAGATTGTAAGAACCGGTCGTCGCCTCGTTTACAGGATATTGGCCTATAGCAAGCATCTCGAAACCTTTTTGGCGACGTTCGACTATATCAGGCAACTCAGGTTTACTTGAAGGCGCCTCGCCGGCGGGTGAGCCCGTACCCCCGGCGGAGCAAGAGTGGCGGGCGAAAGGAAGGGCATAACAGAGACAAACAAGATCAAGTGATCCAGACAACCAATGGAAGGTTTGTCTCTTGTGTTTCTCTTTGCTTTCCCTGTTACGCACAAGGAGCTGAAATCCACGAGATATTCGGAAAAGGCAAACGATTTTCCGAGCGAGCTCATACCTCGCTTATTTTGGGGCTAGTATGTGAGCCGAATAAGTGCCGATCGACCGTTTTGCCGCTTTCGTGTAGCTCCCAGCCGACATTGTCATAAAATTCTTTGACTTTGGCTGAACCATTGATTTCTGGCGATTGTTTAGGTCTCATCTTCGCAACTTTTTTGTCATATTGCCATCCCGCCGGCGGCAGTGGATACCACAGTCGAGTCAACAAATCATCAATTCGGCGGTACCCAGATTGTCAAGATTGCCCCTTAAGTGACATGGCATTATTTGCCATCGGTGTCAGCGGCACTGGTTCAGTCTGATGGGGATAGTTCTCCCCTTTTAGAATAAGTACTTATCACGGTTCTCCAACATGCGTCAATAGTTTTAGGGAACTCTCCTGCCTTCTTACTGCGGAAGATGGAGCTGTATTTTAAACACAAGCACGCCGCTGGGCCGGTCTTTGATCGATCGTCCGTCATCGACGACATCTATGGCGAGTCCGTCAAAGGATGACGTGCTTCGGCCGGAAGGGCATCGGGCTCCACGATCGTTTTAACTCGTTTGAAACAAAGGGATGTTGAGCCGTGATCAGAACTTTTCCTCTACACGAATCCTTTGCGTTGATAGAAAGTGAGAGCCTCTCAAGAATCAAGTGGTTGCAGAGGCACCGACGGGCGGCCAACGGTTGCCACTCAGTCGCACAATTCCCGACCCAGCTAAATCCTACTAGAACGTACTCCACAGAGGGTACCCACCCAAGCCGGTGTCAGCATGCGGATCGAGAATAAAGTCATAATGCCAGCTAACGGGATTTCCCCCGGGAATCTCCTTGGCATGAGCTGCCGTATAAAGAGCAATGGAGTTTAGGATTTCACGAACCGTTACGTCTTTCAATTCCAAAGTCATTCGTGGCTTTGGCGCGTTCCCGGACATGCTCGCCCCGGCTGATCCAGGGGGCATTACCCCAGCTTTCATCAAACGCTCCAAATGCTCTCCTCTCTTTCTCGCCAAGAACTCTCTGAGTTCCGCGGCGTAAATAGAAATCCTGTGCACCGCGTCATGGGGCCACATCTCATCGTCCACCACGAAGGTTTCAACGCGGATATTCAGCAGATCATCAGGGTCCTCTTTGGCGTTCTTGGGATAGATATTGACGAGTTGACTGCCCGTCAACTCATATGTGTATCGGGGGTCCCTTTGTATTAGTTGGTGGAGGACATACTTGACTGATTTGTCCGTGAGCTCAAGAGAGATGCGATACTGTTCTTCATCTCGACGCGCCGGTATGCTTTCAAAGCCAATGAGAATCCTTGAGGGATTCGTCGAACGAAGAGCACGAAGAGCACCAAACATGTTCTGGTCGCTGACTCGAAAGGCCTCAATCCTCACGTCTAGAACCGTCTCTTCTTCGATTTGCGTAGTTGTATTAGGAATCCCCAATTCCACCGCACCACCAAATGACGCAGTTCCGCTGTGGACAACTAGCCAACAGATAGTTAGTTGAAGTTTATTCACTTCGACCTCCTCCGCTCACGAATGAATTCGGGTCGCCAGCAACCGGCCCGTTAGACAAACACTCACAATATCGCATCTTTGCCACCTCTCCCGGGGACTCGGAACTTCCCAATTACTAGCTATGTGTCGCTCTATCACAGCAAGATAGCCCGGCTCAGTTGGTTCACTGTGCCGTGACCGTTGCGTCTGAACATGTCCACGTTACGCTGTTAGTACCCACAGCGAACCCATTAACGTTAATTGTTTGTGTCGAACTCACGCTACAACTCCCCCCCGTTCGACAGGTTTCGGCGCAAAAATAGAAACAATCCGTAACTGTATCGCCAAAACCCGATCCAATAATTGGAGCGCTACCTGAACACGGACCACTGGGAGTAGTGTATGATTCACTTATGTACAATGAAAATCCCGAGATCCACTCTGGGTTTGGAAGATGATCCATAACCCTGTATACCCGGTCTCTCCTGTAGGAGCTGTACGTCCCATTCCCTGTAAAGCTGCTTTGGCCACAACTATCGCTACTCGCGTTAGGATCGCACGTATGCGATGTTCCGTTATACGTGTTGGAGTTCAGAGAGAGACTGGCAGGCTTTACGACGGTCAATGTACCTTGCCACTCGGAGAATTGGCCGTTCTTTGTGTACTTCAGTTTGATAGGCACATCATCTCTCGAACTGCTTTGACTCACGGACGTAACTGTAACGGTCGCTTGGCTAGTATTGCTTAACGAAACCTTGCTGCTAGTCGTGGTCCACTCGAATGTTCCCCCGGTTGGATTCACGGAGGCCTGAAGCTGAATGGAGTTGTCCCCTTCCCCTGTCTCTCCCTGTCGAAGCGGGACCTTTGCAGGGCCAGTAACACTCGTTATCTTAGGCTTGGCCGTCGCCCCAGCTGTGCCACTATATCCTACAAATAGTGGAAGAAAGCACTCACCGTAAACAAAGTACTGGCCCAGCCCGGTAAAGCTGATTGTTGCCGATCCTGCATCTGAAGCCGAAACGTTATACTCATTCCAGCTAAATGGAGAAGGCACGCTAGTGCTAGTCGAAGTCACTTCGGCATGATACACCCCGTTGGGCCCGCTACAGGCCAGAACTACTACAACGGCCTCAAAATAAGGACTACTTCCTGTTTCGAACGTTACCGATCCGGGGAGAATGTCTCCATAGGGATTCTCCCAGCAGCAACCTGTACAGTTAAACCCGACATGCCCACCGCCAATTATGTGCACTTCTGTTCGGGCAATCAGCGTTGTGCTGCCTAAGGTTGCTGTCCCGACAAAATAACCCCAACGCAAAACCCCGTTTTCGTAGTCTGGATCGAGGCTGTTGCCAAAAATGTCTGGCTCGCCATTCTTGGCCAGTTCGGCGATATCGATACGGTGAGAGGCTCCAGGCGCGATGTCGATTAAGGGAAAAATATAGCTGCCATCTTCCCAGTTGATTTGACCCCCAATCCGTGCCGGTATACTCCCCAGGTTGGTCAAGGTTGTAACTACACTATGCGTATCAAGCGGGGGCAATGGGTACATGCCATTATGGTGGGCGCTAGACTCGGCCATCAACGGTACATAGATGACCTGATTATTCGCGCTGACGCTACGAGCTGCCAAGAGTACTGTCCCAGGCCTGCCTGAATGCTCAATCGCCACCCTGACACTGTCACCGCCGATCCTCTTGTCATCTCGGGTAAGCAACTCCGTGATATTTAGCGTCTCCACCTCGCCTGGCGCAATAACACCATCATGACTTGCCAGTTCTTCTCCTGTCTCCGGATCAAACACCGTCAGCAGGGCTCTTTGACTCCGCCGGGTTGGATTGAAAGCCGAGAGCAGGGCTTGCATTGGAATAACATTTCCCAAGCTGCCCGCTGTTTTGATCGGGACCCTGACGCTATGGTACCTGTTTGAAACAAGGGTTGCTACATCGAACACCGGTATTGGGTTCAAGAAAGAATCTCCGTGCAGCAAACCTATCGACAACAGATCTCCCGGCATGCCACTGTGCCTTATCGTGATCGATCCAGCTTTCCAGTTTCCCTTGTTTCTCATCGGCGACAGAATATAGCGAGCGTGAGGGTTCAGCTTTCCCTCGTAAGTTATTCTTCTTCCACGCTCTGACGTAACAGTCGCCCAGTACTTGAGCGGAGAGTCACTGGAGTTGAGCATTGCATAAATAGGCTCAATCCTGTTTCTCTTCCCGAACGATCGCGTATCCCAAAAGGAACGTACCTGGACAGATGCATATTTCCCCACCTCGAGCAAGGGAATCTCCGTTGCCTGGCTTCCCATCTGCACCACTGCCCAGGCACTGATTAACCCGGAATTTCCAATTTGGATCTCGGTTCCCAACATAATAGTCTCGAGCCACCATGGGAGCAAGAAAATCCCGGCCTCAGACCAACCATGGATCCAGTCAACGCATCCCAATGACCCGTTGTCGCCGTGGTAGTAGACCTTCTCACTCCTGCGTGGGCGATTTTCCAGACACATCGCCACACTCCTTCCATGGCATTCCAATTCCGGACTTGCAAGCCGGGCGGCTAACCGCTTGGCAGCGGCAAGGCCCAGATCCGCCTGAGCATTTCACCAAACAACCGACGGTCCAGATGCCCCTCGGCCAAGAGCAACCAGTAGTACCGCGCGTGCTTGACCAGCCTTCCGCCAGTCTTCATCAACCGGTGCTGCAAGCTCGTGAGCGACCAGCTCTTGATCCGGGGTGGTAGCCCGAGTCGCCGCCATAGGTTGCCTAGGTTGTAGGCGAGCACGCTCAACTGCAGGCGCACTTCATTCGCACGGAAGCGATGGCAGGACAGCCGCGTCCAATGCGTCGCCTGCTTGCCTTCTTTGATCCATTGCTCCGCCGTGCCGCGCTTGTTGTAGAACCTCACCACCGAGCGGCTCGGCAAGCTCATGTTCGTGACAATGAACCCGACCCGCGGGAACAACTCGCCCTGGTGATGCTCGACCTTGGCGACGATCCGTCGCGGCCTCGACCAGCTTTCGGCCTGATAGCGGAAGCTCTTGTAGCGCACCAGTGGCTTGCGGCTGGGCCGACCTGGAGGACGAAACAGGATGTCGGCAATCTCCCACTCCAGGCTCTTGTTGGACGGGATGCGTATGGCATACTGAACGCCGCGCTCTTCCAGGGTCTCGTAAACCTCTGGCTTGGCGAAGGCGGCGTCTGCTCGAAAGACGATCTCTTTGCCTTGCTCCTGTTGAAAATCGATCTCCGGCAACAGAAGCTCGTCCCAGTCCTCGGCGCTATGCACGTTACCCGGCCGCAGCTTGGCCGCCAGACAGTCCCCGTGACTATTGAACAGAAACAGCGGATGGTAACACACGGACTCGAAGTGGCCATTGTAGGCGCTGCCTTCCTGCTGACCATGCACCGGACTCTCGCTTGAGTCCATATCCAACACTACGCGATCAGACTTGTCCAGAGCCTCGGCCTGTGCGAGTGTCTCTCGGTTCAGAGCCATCAGCCCGATCAGATTCTCTTCTCGCGTCAGCAGCTCCGTCTCGAACCAGTGTAACGTCGAGGTCAGCGCCGCACCGCGATCCCAGTTTTTCTTCGAGCCGATCAAGCGAAAGGTCGGATCAACTGAGACCCGCGCGGCATCGTTAAGGTCTTCGTAGCCTGCCAGGCGACTATAGACCGATTGCCGCAGCAGATCGACGAGCGGGAACTGTTTGTTCAAGCCTTGCCGCGTGTCGTTGAGATGCTCGTCTATGAGTCGTCCCATCCCCAGCCGTTCGTCCAACTCGCGGACCAGAATCAGGCCACCCTCGG
>CBDFLD010000017.1:0-433877 GCA_965249005.1 Acidobacteriota bacterium | reverse complement strand
ATTCCTTCAAATCGAATCCCACGCTTTAGCCCCAGGATTTTTGATGTCTCTTCGATGGCACCGGAAAACTTCGCGACATTATCCAAGATGGTTTCTTTAGGCAGCCGAGAGAGTCGTCTGAGATTGAAAGCCTGCGGTAGACCTAAATCGGCGCGAAAGGCCCCAGGTGTAAGGGCGCGCTGAATAGTGGAATTCGCCGCTCCGGATCTGAGCCATTGCATATAAAGAGCGTTTGGGCTGCCAAAGTTTCCACGAAGAGAGGTGAAAAATGAATATATCCAATCGCCAGGGAACCGAATCAGGTCGTCGGCTCTGCGTAATCCATACCTCGATATCAAAGCAGCCCGGGGAAGGTCGGCAAGGAACAAATTAGTCATCTGAAAACCGAGATTGGCGGACGTGGCGCCCCACTGAAGCGGGGTTTTTGTCAGCATCAGCGTTTTACTGATCAGGCCGGCTTCAGCGGCATTTTTGCCGGCGACGGCAGCTGCGACTTCTTTACTGACTTCAAGTGCAGTCTCCTTCCCGTTCTTGAAGAAATTGACAATCTCATATCCTGCTCGAGGTTTTGTTGCGAATCGAACCCCAAGCTGAGATGTCTCTTTGATCGGGAAGAAGCGAGTTGGAGCAGCGCGCTTGATCAGATCACCGGTTTTATCCAGTATCTGGAGTTTGTCGAGCTCCAGCATTTTGAGATTCTTTTCAGCCAGAATCCTGGACCGCAAAATCTGCTCGGCCGAGGCTTCTAGAATATTTCCGATCCGCAGATCTTCTTTGTCGATGCCCGTGATAGCCTTTGTGAGATCCTGCGTCGTTGCAATGCGTCGACCAGTGCCAGGAGCTCCGATCTCGATATCTTCAAAATGTTTCAAGACTTTGAAGCGAGCATAGAAATCATTGCTGCCTTTGATTCGATCGAAAACCTCGGGACTCATTCGACCCGAAACCACTTGAAGCTCCAAAGCTTTGGTCATTTCCTTCTGGAATGCTTGACCGGCCACCTCCAGTCTCTTCATCACGTCGGATCCGACTTTAGCGCTCAATTCAGTCAGTCCTCGCCGTGTCTTTTGCACGGTCCAATTTCCCACGCGTTTCACTTTCGGATCTGTTGCTAGTCGGTCACCCGTGCGTTTCAAAAATAGATAGGTATTGAAATCATCCGCATGTTCTCTGACTGGATCTATAACAGTTCGCCGAAAATTGATGAAATCAGCTTGGGCCTTTGCCGGGGCGCCGGCTACCTGTTCGAACTTGCGGGCCAAGTCGACTTTGGGGATCGGTCTACCAGCACCTTTCAATACTTTTTTCTCAAGAGTACGAAGCGGGGTGAATTCGCTCACCAAAGAGGTTTGTAGTTTCCCAGGTAAGGCTTTGGCCTTTTTGGTGATTTGCTTCAAAAGAGGCTTGGGTGGCGCCGCGGCAGTTATTCGCTCCGCCTCACTCAGCACTGCACCTGGCTTCGTAAATTTAGGGAATGGTAGCCTTGCCTGCTGGGGCGCCTTTGCGGCCGCTTCGGTGGCCGGCACCGCTGCGTCTCGTGCAATCTTGGCCGGGATCTTTGTCTTGGGAAAAGCTTTCAAAAGATTTCTGAGTAGCCGCGGCCCGGTTGCCGCCGTCTTGACTGCTCCACCAATAGGGATCAGGCCCGAGGCCACATCCGTAGCGATATCCCCCAACTCGGATCCGGTAGTAGGTCGGTCTTCGCCCGTCAATTTACCGACACGTTTGAATTGCTTCAGTCCTTCTGCTCCTCCGCGAGCAAAGGTGGCCATGCTGGCTCGAGCGACATTCTCGATGCCACGAAACGCCGGAGCAGCAGGAGAGGCAACAACTCCCAGAGTTCCGAGAAGAGTCTTACCCGCAGCCGTGATAAGACTCTTACCCGTAGCTTGGCGTGACATCGGCCCCACGGGTGGCCCGAAGGCTTGCTTCAGTAGCTCGGCGCCGGCGGCAAACTGCTCAGTGATCGATCTTGTGGCTTCATCCACAAGTGAGCCGAGTCTACTTGCAGTTTCTTGCTGTTCTTTTACATTCTCTTGGTCGAAACTTCGTAAAGTGGTCTCAGAGCCTCCAGGTGGGGTTTGTGCCGCTGGGGTGACCAATGCCCCTGCGGAGCCTCCATTCGCCCCAGCAGGTGCAAGGGCAGAGGCAGACGGACCGCTCTGGTCGGCCTCTTGAGCTAAGTTCTCAAAGAAACTTGCGCGAGGCTGGACCATATTGGAAGACGCTGCTGGATCTTCCTGATTTTTTTTTGCCAGACTTTGAAAGAAAGAGCTCATCTTACTTTTCAGGCAGGACCCAGCCATCCTCTAATGCCCATTGTTCGGCTAGACTGGGATCATTCCCAGCTTGGGCTAAATACTGCGCTCCGAGTTCTGGAGACATGAGCTTGTCGCGACCCCACCGTCTTACGCCAACATCCTGGCCTGCTTGCTCGAGACGTGCGATTTCAAATCCTGGAGGTGCGGATAGCAAAGGCTTATTATCCCTTGCCCTAGCGCTGTTTTCACTTGCGAGCAGCCTGTTGAGACCGATTGTGAGCCGTGCTCTGCGATCCTTATCCGCGGTTTCTTCTCTGAGTAATCTGTCGGCGTCCGAGCTACCGGCTCTAATGTTGGCTCGTCGCAGCGTGCCGGCTTGGGACATCCTGGCAAGTTCCAATTGAAGCTCCCGCCCTTCGGATGCCCTTCGAAGGGTGCCCTGTTGGGCGGCAGTAGCAATCCCCTCTCTGGATTGTATTTGTGCCCCCGCAATGCGCTCTCGGGATATACGGCTGAGGGCCGCGCGAGTATCGGCAGGCAGATTCTTCAACCTGCTTTGAAGCGCCAGATCCCCCATCGTTTGTGCCCGGACCTCTTCGAGCGTACGCGGTGTGGCTTCAAATTCCTTCAGGCCCCTCTCGGGTACACCCGGAATCGTCACAGGCACGTTTGGTCGTATTGTTCTTACTAGCTGCTGTGGCGTCGGTGCTCCGCGGAGCTCGATCTGTTGGTTGGTCAGCAGCTGTTGGAGCTGCGGTGGGAGTCCTTCGGGCAGAGGTCGATCTATCGTGGCCGTCGGCGCCGGTGTGGCTGGCCCTAGATTGGCGGCCTCCGTCTTCGTTGCACCCGGGAGGCTTTCTCTGAAGGAAAATTCGCGGATGGCCGTACTACGTGCATCCATCTGCTCTCTGAGCCTTTGACTCTTGAGCTCGGCTTCGATCGCCTTACGCCTCAGCTCTCGATCTTCCTGCTCACGCCCAAGGCGTTCCTTGTCTTGAGACAGCCGCCGCCCTTCAGAAAATCCTCGTATGAATTCAGTCGCAAAGTCGGCCATTTGTGTCCTCCTAAGATGGGAAAAAGGACGTCGAGCTACCGGGGGGTTTTGATTTGTTCCCGAGGATTCCTTGCCCGATCAAAAAGCCCAGCATGGAACCAGCTCCACTAAAGGCCCCGCCTGTCGGGCTCCCCGGAAACACTACCTCCCCGGTACTCGTGCCTTCGGTACGCTGCCCGATAGGTCGTTGACCGAATAGCGCCAGCGCGTTACGGAAGTCCTCGTCCTGGAGACTTCTCTCAATAAGCGGTAATTGATTCTCAAACCTTGAAATCTCGGATGCGCGAGAAGCCTCCAGTGTGGCCTCCCCGGCGCCCGCTACCGGACTTGTGCTCAGCCCTCGGTTCGTCAGGCGATTCTCCAGTGATTGCCTGCTCGTATTGAACACATCGTTGATGCCCGAGATGCCGCCGGCACGAAGTCCCTCGATCGGAATGGGAGAGTTGAGTCTTCCTGTGGCTCTGCCGATAAGGAGATCCTCGAGACCCTTGAATTGCTCGGGCTCAATCGGCGTTATGCTGCCGGTCCTGCTGGATTCCGAGGTCTGGGTCCTGTTGCCCGCTCGACCTGCCAGTGCACCGCCTACAGCAGAAGCACCAACACTACCGAGGGCAGGGATTAGAAACGGCATCGCCGGCGCTAAAAATGGCATCATTGCCTCCTTTCAAAAATACTGAGATTCATATGTTTAAAACCAAGCCGTTCGAGGTAATCGTCGATCTCACGGGTGTCGCTAAAAGCGTAGATGCGAGTAACTTTTTCTGTAACTGCCTGCATCTTTTTCCACAGCGCACCGGCCACAGTTTTGTTTCTTTCAGCCGGTCTGATCCAGATCGGTTCGAGGTGGCAGACCACCTGGGCCACCCAAAAACCAATGATCTTGCCGTCAACTTCAGCCACAACCACTTTGGCAATCGCAGGATCCGGAATCCAATCGTCATTTTCCCATAAGCCTCGGAGACGGTGGAACGATCGAGGATCGAGAATTCTTACGAGCATTCCCTCACTCACGCACTTGCAGTGCTCCGTCTGTGGCGTATTTCCCGCGGATATTGCCTGTGTCTGAGTCTATGTCGTCCACGGTCAAGTCCTCTGGAATGGTTTCATCCATAAAGGCATCCGCGAAATTGCCAGCACGGGGTAGCTGGAACTTCCGGCTACGAAGAACCCTGCATCCAACCGAATTCTCCATCTTGTTATGCTCTTCCTGTATTCTCTTGATGACTTCGGGGTCATCGGTGGCCTCCATGTGAGCGCAGACGCATCGAGTAACTTTGTCGAAAAACAGGATGTGCTTTCTGCCCTTTTCAGGCCGCTTTCTAGGCCTTAGTCCAGCGTGATTTTTTGCATGAGGAGGAAGAAAAGCCCTGGAACGTGCGCCGTTACGGGATAAAATGCGTTTGATATATTTACAAGACATCCCGAAAGGAGCACATTCCAGGTGAATAAAAGAAACCACAGAATCCTCCTCCGAGACAAGCAAAATCTTACACGCCGGTTGGAAAGAAATCAGTTTGAGGACCGGTCCGATCCTATGTTCAAGGACTCCAACACCTACTACGAGATCGCCGAGAGAACGCGCGCCATCGGATCTGGTGGTATCGGAGCCATTCACAAGCTCGTGTGTAAGCTTGGATTGGACAAAGATATCAACAGAAACATCGTTTTGCTCAAGTACCACTTTCCTTACTGGGAATCCGATCATGTACTGAACATCGCATACAACGTCTTGTCGGGTGGAACCTGTCTCGAAGATATCGAGCGGTTGCGCCAGGATGAGACCTACATGAACGGACTGGGAGCCGAGAGGATTCCGGATCCCACGACGGCTGGAGATTTCCTCCGTCGTTTCGATGAGGATTGGATCTTCGGACTTCAGGAAACCATCAATGAAACCCGAACCAAGGTGTGGAAGTTGCAGGATGCTTCCTTCCGGAAGGAGGCCATCATCGACGTGGACGGGACCGTCGCCGGAACCTTGGGGGAATGCAAGGAAGGAATGGACATTGCCTACAACGGGATCTGGGGTTACGCACCGTTGATCGTGACCTTGGCCAATACGAATGAGGTCCTCTATCTGATGAATCGGCCGGGCAACCGTCCCTCTTCCGACGGAGCGGCCGAGTGGATGGACCGGGCAATCGATCTGGTGTCGTCGGTGTTTACGAAGGTCTGGCTTCGGGGCGACACGGATTTCTCGCTGACGAGAAACTTCGATCGCTGGGACGAGCGGGTTGGTTTTGTCTTTGGTTATGACGCCAAGCCGAACCTGGTCGGGATGGCCGATGCCCTGCCGGAGAGACAATGGAAACCGCTCGAGCGGCCTCCTCGTTATGAGGTCAAGAGCGAAGAACGGCGCCGTCCGGAAAACGTCAAAGAACAAGTAATCAAGGAGAGAGAATTCAAGAACATCCGCCTGCAGAGCGAGCAGGTCGCCGAGTTTGACTATCGTCCCGGACACTGTAAGAAAACCTATCGCATGGTTGTGGTTCGGAAGAACCTCACGATCGAAAAGGGGGAGCACCGGCTGTTTGATGAGGTCCGGTACTTCTTCTACATCACCAACGATCGGGAGATGACGATGGGAGAAGTGGTCCTTTTTGCCAACGATCGCTGCAACCAGGAAAACGTCATCGGTCAGCTCAAGAGTGGAGTGAACGCCTTGAGGATGCCTTCGGACAGTCTGGTATCGAACTGGGCCTACATGGTCATCGCATCGCTGGCGTGGAATCTGAAGGCCTGGTATGGCCTGGTGACGCAGGCGCCGACAGTACGTCGTGATATCTTGAGGATGGAGTTCAAACGCTTCCTGGTGAACTTTGTGCAAATACCCTGTCAGATTGTAAGAACCGGTCGTCGCCTCGTTTACAGGATATTGGCCTATAGCAAGCATCTCGAAACCTTTTTGGCGACGTTCGACTATATCAGGCAACTCAGGTTTACTTGAAGGCGCCTCGCCGGCGGGTGAGCCCGTACCCCCGGCGGAGCAAGAGTGGCGGGCGAAAGGAAGGGCATAACAGAGACAAACAAGATCAAGTGATCCAGACAACCAATGGAAGGTTTGTCTCTTGTGTTTCTCTTTGCTTTCCCTGTTACGCACAAGGAGCTGAAATCCACGAGATATTCGGAAAAGGCAAACGATTTTCCGAGCGAGCTCATACCTCGCTTATTTTGGGTCTAGTCGTCGGGTCAGGGAGCGGCAGAGACGGATCGTCGTCCCGTACTTGAATAATCTTTTGCTCATCGGCATTCCATACGTTTCTCAAAACGATGCGTTCTCCTTGAACAAGTAGAATTTGACAGTACGAGATCCTGTGCTTGGATTCTCCGCATAGACATTGGTCCCATCCGACCATGCAGTAACATCACCCTCGGTGCCGTCTGGTTGCACTATATAAAATATACTTGTGCTGTCTGGGGTTGTGGTCCAGTTGGCTGCAACCGTTATAACGGTCCCCGTGTGCGACGTAATCCCCCTCTGCTGATTTGCTCCCGTTCCTCCAGTAATCCGAACTAAATATCTACTCCACTCTCCAGCAACCAATGTCCCGTAGGTAGTATCTATCGTGATAGTGGACAGCGTCCCGGCGCTCGCAGTTATTGGCCCAGCCACATGACGGGCGAGATGCATGCCCGGCAATCCGCTTGCTGGATACCGCGCGGTTCCGTTTACTAAAAATGCAAGAAGCACTGGCGTGTTCGAAAGTCCATGCGCGGCACTGGTATTCCGAGTGTATATGTCGTTATTGTTCCACGCGGCGGCTGTCATGGTTACCCTACTCACCCACGTCAATACTTCCTTCCCGGCTACCTGATCGAAACTGACAACGGACCCATCGGTCAGAATCCCATCGGTAATCTTCGGCTGGCTCGCCGGATTATGGTTCCGCCAATTAGCGGTATCGGTGATCGAATCGTAGACCAGCTTGCCTTCGACCTCGCGATACGCCCGAACAGCAAACGAGTACGAGTGGGTAGGATCGATGGCCTTGATGACGAATTGCTCAAGCTGACTCCCGGATGCTTGCTTGAGCCCTTGCTTGTATCTCTGCTGGGCGTTGGCTTCGGTGATCGTACCTGGGAGGCCCGTTGAGCTATGCACCATGATCTCGAAGCCATCGGGTGAAATCGTTCCTTTGGTGTAGTTCCAAGTAATTTGAACGTCAGCCGAGCCATCGTCGTTAATGGTGTTTGATGGAGTGGAGAGACTGCCATAAGTCCCATTCGGACTTGGCATGTTCAGTTTGCCCGAGCTCGCTGCTGCAGTATTGGACCGACCAAAGGTATTGCTCACCCAGCAACGCGCATACCAAGTGGTGTCTGTCGGAAGATCGAGCTCCAGCTCCACATAGCCGCGATCACGGGTGCGGTCGCTGAGAATAAGTTGGAAAGGCACGAACCCTTCCCCTGAATCTACATCTTCCAAGGTATCAACAATCCGATAGGTGTACTGGCCTGTCGGCTGGCTCCAGACGCCATAAATAGCAAGCTCTGTGTCAGAGTTGCGCGCCCGAATGCCGGCCAGAAAAACACGAGTCGCAGGCGAGCCAGGCCAGGGATCGTCGTATGAAATCATCAGGATCTTACCGACGATGCTGCCGGCCACGGGGAAGACAACATCGGAATCGGTGAAGACAGACTCGCCCAAGACGATGTCTCCCTTAAGGTCACCCGTAGGTGTGAAGATAGGACTCGCCTCCGGATTGGTCATTGCGGAAGAAGTATGAAACTGCGCTGCTGCCAGCCAGATGCCGGCCCGATTGGCTACGGCGGAGAAATCTACTCGAGCAACAATCTTCCCGTGGGCCACTTTCGTTCGATCACCTTTATTAAACAGCGTCAGCGTAGGCTGCCCGGGCACATCGGTATCGCCAACTGATGTGTCGGTATCAAACTGTAGCGTGCTGCTGTTGCCTGAGTCCCCAATATTGTTTGTAGCGCGAGCTCGCGCAAAGAAGTGTCCAGGCTTGCTGCTCACAAAGACAAATTGCGCCGCGACGATTTGTACACCGGTAGTCTTGAGAGTAGCAACGATTGCTGTGAACGAGCTGTCTGTGGCAACTTCTACGGTGATCTTATTTACCGCAGTCCATCCGCTAGGCGATCCCCCGGGCCGATCAACGCCGATGAGCTCACTGTTGACGCCGTGCTTGATACTCGCAATTACCGTTGCATCAGGGATGACAGTATCCTGAACCAAAGCGCCTACAATGGTGCCTGAGACTACCGGTCCGACACTCACCCAGGGTCCCCAGCCGTCGGGATGAATTGCAAGCAGCGCTGCCTCGCTATTTTGAGTTGTGTCACCGGAAGTATTGTGAGCTGCGATTCTAAACCAATAGGTCTTCTCAGGATCCAGGCCTTCGGCATAGAAGCGCACACCAAGGCTGATCGTATCCACAATTGCCGTAAATCCAGCGTCCGTGGCCCACTGCAACCCAAAATCATCCAAGGTGGCGAAGTTTGTCAGCGGCCGATCCCATGTTGCTTTGAATACTCCATCAACACCCGCGACGGCGAAATTCTGCACCGCCCCGGGGGCTGCCACGTCGTTCGGGAGGCTGACGGCGCGAAAGGCGGCCCGCGTGGAATCAACAGATTCGGTGAGTTGCTGGCGGGTCACGTAGTCATGACCTGAAATGCTGCTGCCAGCGTTGATGAATCTGCGGCCGTGAAGGTCGATATTGCCCGAACCTACATCCAGAAAGTCAATAACATCCCAGATCTCTCTGAGAGACTGCTGTATCTCCATAAGATTTAACTGCGCTGGAAGGTTTTCCGTCATGCCGCTCTGCTTCCTACGGGAATTCTCAAGCTTCTTTTTTGGGTAACGGAGCCGGCCGCTCGATACCACAGCTCCACTACAGTTTCTGCCGAAAACGCAGTGTCATCGAAATAGGGTGTGACCGTGAGATCGGTCGGGGCATTGACCATGATCCGAATCTCACGGAGCCAAACAAACTCTTCCTTTCCAAGGGGCATCTGAGGCGTAAGGTAAGCCTCCAGATCGGCAGGCAAGTCCCGATAGACAATCGAGCTTTCATACCAGCGGAACGTGGAGAAGGAGCCTGTAATACGCTGCTGAATCTGTCGGAAGAGCGCGAGATCGTCTATTTTTTCCTGAAAGATTCCGCCACCAGCCACCGTGGCAGAAAGTGTTTTGGCCGAACTTCCGGATCCATCCAAATGGAGATCGATCGTAACGGCATTGGTGAAGGTATCTACGCGCGCCTGGTAATCCAGCGCCTCTTTACGCTGAAGGTGACGAGCGTCGTCATCTCGCGGTGTCCAGAGTGTGATGGGGATATCAACCAAATTATCCTGATTTCCAACGTCGAGCTCCCAGATGTTTCCAGCATTGTCGCCGGCGATCAGCGTGCCGTCGCTTTCTCTGTAAATCGACCAAAAAGGGTTTGGATATGGATGACGGAACCATTTGCCTTGAGAGAAGTTGTATCGGTAAAGCACATCCGATGTGAACGTGTCGCCTCCCTCGGGCGTAATGGCCGACATGATTCCATTGCTTATCGCCGCGCGGAATCTTGACGTGAGACTCGTGATATTGATCGGCTCCACGCCGTGGCGGATGTATCCTTTCCAGAGCATATCCGTGTCCCCACGAATGGGCACACTAGTCGAGCCATTGAACATCCGCCATCCATCGTCAGCCAGATAAACCAGAACGTTCCCCTCCTGGGCAACGGCGTTATCCTTGATCGGTGGATTGCCGACGTTCATATTTCTCACACGGAAATTGACCGTCCCGTCCGGCAACTCCGCACCATCACCATCAATCCGGTAAATGTCCTTGGAGGTCCCGAGATAGAGGCCTCCAAGAGCTTGCTTTACCCAATAGGCAGACTCTGTGCTTCCATCCGCTACGCGAATTGCTTGGCCGGCACTGAAACTGTCTGGATTGCGCCGGCGAGAAGGATATAGATGCGTGGCCGTAAGACACATGAGCCTCGTGTAGTAGGGACCCTCGATATCGATAATGTCATCAGGCGGCGGAGTATTGTCAGTCTCGAGCCTTAGATTCAGAATCAAGGCACTACGATCACTCGTAGCGTCAGTCAGAACAACCGGGTCCACCACGTCCACTGTCTTAATCACTCGATAGAAAGCGTCCGTATACCCGCCAAACCGGTAGACCCAGATCTCATCTACCTGAGAATCCATAGCGGAAAGTGCCCCTGTCGGGATTGTCACGGAAGCGGCCTGAGCCTTTAGCTCTAACTCTGCACTGGCCGCAGATGGAGGACTGAAGGCTACGTAGTCACCGAAATTCTTGGCAAACACGTAGCGCCACTCAAACCGACCGGTAAGCGGGCGATTCTGACCACCGATAATTCTGACGTCATCGAACCGTACGACGTTGGCCGCCCCAGAGCCTTTGCCCTGAAACGTCAAACGAATGGCCTTGACCGTAGACCAGTTCGTTCCTTCTGTGGCACCAACCCGCTGCATCTTGCTACGCGCGATCGTGAAATGATTCCATCCTGCATTGGCAACAGGCTTGTCTTTACGGAAGGTTGTCACCAGTGGGATGCGTTCCTCAAGACGGGATCGAATGAGATCGCGGTCAAATCCTTCAACCGTGAAATCAAAATCAAGGAAATCCTGGGGCTCAATCAGTACCTCGATGGTTTCTGTAGATACAAATGTGTGAAAATAATAGTCATCCTGAAAAAGATTTTGACTGGAGCTATTTACATCGATCATAAGGGTGACCGATTCAATCTCGTTGGGATCAGTGATATAGACGTATAGATCAATCAGATCCTCGTCGGTTCCCGTATCTCCGCCATCGTAGGAAGTGAAATTCTGATCCGTGGCGAACGCTTTCGTGATCGAGCCCCGATTGGTTGTCCCGTCTGGCGTAACCTCGATAGCTCCATTGGCCGTGCCGTCCTGACCAGTGGGGTAGGTCGGGGTGATGGTCCCTTCGTCAGCAGAAAAGGCCGGGCTTTCAGCCCCATTGCAAGAAGCAAATGTTTTCGAATCGGGCGCAAGAGCAACTACCGTAGGTGCTGCGTTAGGAGCGGCAATTCCCCAATTACGCAATGTGGCCCCGTCGTACTTCCTCTTTGTGGTCGATCGGGCAAAGAAGACCTGCTGCATATAGCTACCAAAGGCCGCATCGCCAGAGCCGGCCAAGGGTGTAAAGATCGAGGCACCATCCATGTAGACGGTATTGGATCCAGCGGCAAACCGACGCTTCACACCGGCCAAAATAGAGGTGAAAAGAACTCGCACATCTGTTTCGCTCAGCGTGTATAGAATCGAAGAGCCCCGACGGACCGACCATATGCCGAGCTCATCCAGGTAGAGATTGTCGGCACGAAGGACGGCAGCCTTCGCTGCATTGGTTTCGCTGGCACTCGGAGTCCAGCCGCCGGAGAAGTCTTTTCTCTGAAGCGTTCTCATCGCCATCGGACTTCTCTCCCGAAATTCCAAGGAAGCTGAGGAGCAGGAATGCCACTTCGACGATTGACGCGCGTTCCGCCCATGCGGCCTACGCGCTCACGCCCAATGTTTTCGCGCCGGCGCACGATTCTTTTCATTCCCTCCGCAAAACGACCCTTGTAATGATCAGCCAATGCTAAATCCTGCCCGGGGCCTTTTCTTTCCAGCGCTTTCCACAAATCGAAAAAGCGGATGTATTTCACATAGCGCTCCGGAACGTCAAATTCATCCAGATCTACGTTGAGATCCGAGCCGCGCCAGTAACCTTCAATACGGGTGTTATTAGTATCTTGACCCGAAGTTGCCGATGAGCTCGGAACAGGAACGAGGCGGATCTCTGTGATACCGTCAGCATCGACTATGTATCCGCCTGGCTGGCCTTGTGTGGTTTGATACTGGCTGTTGTGAAGACGCATCCGGCGCGGCGCAATGGGAGGAATACGCAGTAAATCCCACGCTACGCGGTCAATGACCAGCAGTGAGTCAGGGAGCGTGTATGTAGCCGTTCCTGCTACATCGTTGAGGTAGTCCCAATCCCAGATGGCCAGCGTGGCCCGTGCAAATTCATCGTAGCCTTGGCGCGTGTATTGATCAATCTCGGCAGCCGTCCAGATCGTCTGCGTGGAATCACCCAGGTGCTTGCTGACGGCCGTTCTGACGCTTGCAAGAGTTTCCGCCATCAGCCATGCCTCCGGACCCGATCGCGGGTTCGTTCCTGAACATGCTTGCGCAGCCCATCTTCATAGCGGAGATACTCGTTGTAGTGAATAATTGCCTCTTTGGTTTCTACATCCTGAACGAGAAGGTCATAGAGCGCATACTCCACCAAGCCGTAATGAAACTCTCTCGGAAACGCAGGGGTGTCTCCATTGGCACTCAAGGCTACCGGCATAGCGGTTCCCCAAATCTCCATAGTACCGGTCGATGCCGGGGGCTTCGGGAAAACACCAAGGATTGAAAGACCGCGCATGAACCAATACTCCGGAGCGCCAGTCACCTTTTGCCAGTGGGGGTACATTTCAGTATCGAGCTCACGCACAGTCGTCGGCCACATCCAACGTAATGTTTGAGAATTCCAGACAGCCCGCACAGTCAAAGGATCATTTGTGAGCAGGAGCTCGATGTTGTGGTAGGTGTTGTCTTGAGTAAACCCAACAATCTGGTTGGTCTCAAACCATTCGGCAGCTTCAGATATTTCCTCATAGCCCTCGTTGAGCGCTGTCTTGACATCCGGTAGATCCCAAAATACCGGGGATACCGAGGACTCATCGAGCCGCCTGAATACTTCTGTCTGCATTTCGAGAAAATCCATACTTCGCCCATGTCTTTCCGATCTCCCGCGTAGGGAGCGGTCTTTGTGCGATGTTCAATTCTTCTCGAGCGGGGGAATCCGAAGACTCCCCCGCTCGAGGGTTTGGCTCAGTTCAGAATGACGGTTGCCAAGCCACCAGAGGTGGTTGTCTGGAATATGGCGCCGATGCCTGCCGCCAGTGCGATGGCATTAGCCGCCGCCGCGGTGGAATCATCCAATGTTCCAGCCGTACCCGTAGGAACTGCGTGCGCGCCAGCCACGACCGTGGCGGCGGCCTTTGAGACCACAGCTCCTCGGACTACCACCCATCCGAAGCTGTTGTCGGCAATGGCGACTTCGGCTACACCGGCCAGTGCATCGTTCGCCGCCGCCGTAGGAATAAAGTCGTGCGGCCCTTCGGCCACATCGACTTTGAGCGCATCATTGACTGCGATCGCGCCTCCGGCACGGATGTACTTCCGGCGTCTACCGTCAGCGAAATCGATCTCGATTCCGAGCTCGTGTTTTTGAACGGTGTCGACTCGAGTAGCGTCGACACCCAGTAGTTTTTGCAGTACTCCTGGCATAGTTTTTTGTCTCCTCGGCTAAACTTGGTTAACGGTTAGGATGTGATCGTGGTGTCGATCGAACCCATAACACCCTGCTTGCGCCGATTCGACACTCCCGCGCCGCCGAGCCAGAGAATGTGCGACACGCGCGCATCCTGGTTGTTCGGCGTCTTCATCGCGGTCGGCACGAAGTTCCGGCGAGCGTGATACTGAATCTGCCAAAATTTCGTGTTGAGCATGTACCAGGTGCCCGACGTGGTGGATTGCGTCGCACTGCCACCCGCCGCATCAGGAACAAACTCATCCCAGACGACCGGCTTCCCACGGAACCCGATATTGTCAAAGGGAATGTCTGCCTTCTGATAAGACGGATTACGGTGCTGAGCAGCCAAGGCCGCCTCGTAAAGCTCGAAAACGTTCTGATCCACAACATGCAGGTTGGGCATGCCACCTGTACCTTTCGAGCAATTGTTGTTGAGCTTGCGAAGCTCCTTGAGAAATCCAGCATAGGTAGTCGCTGAGGAATTCAGAAATTGATTCCTCCACCATGTGGATGTGCTCTGGTTGATGTTTCCGATCACCGTAGAAGAAGTCGGATCGAACGCAACCAGAAGTGGGATTGGATCGATGAAGAGAGATCCATTCACCGATGAGGTTTTCGGCGTGGTGATCGCACTGCCCCCGTTGCCCCGAAGGATGGACTGGCCGAAATAATCCTGAATTCCCAGCTCGGCCTGACGGATTTTGCCTTTGAGAAGATTGAAAATCCGGGCCTTGCCTTCATTCTTCAGCTCCTCAATGCCGCTGATTGAAACGGGGATGGACGCTTGCCGCCATTGGAAAAAGGCACTGGTGATCCCATCAATCGGATCGACATTCAGGGTGTCGTATCCACCATAGGAATCCGCATTGCCGATTTGATACATCAGCGGGATCTGCATCCGTTCACCGATGTCGGTTGTGGATACATACCCACTCGCCTGACGCCTCATGAGATAAAACATGAAAGCGTTGGCAGTCGCGATATTGTCTTCAAGCGTTTTTCGGTAGTTGAAAATCGTCGAAGACAGCACCGCATCATAATCAAGTGTGAGAGAACTAGGTCCTGGCATTTTACTTCGCTCCTAATCTTACTCCACCGTTTTCCCCTGAATCGCAAGATCAAAAGACTCCTCGAGCGACAGAGGCTTGGATGAAGTAGGTGAAACTGCACTTTCCGGAACTGCTGAATTGCGAGGTTCGGCTTCCTTGGCACTCTTGTTGAGGCGATTGACAACCCGTGCGGTGCGGTCAGCTTCACTGATGTCGTGTGTAGCCAACCGATACAGGTCTTCCATGTAGGCCAGTGTGGTTGCGTTTTTACCCGGCTGTAGCCGAGTACCGATCCTGGTCATCTCGGCTTCATGTGTTTTCCAATCCGGGTGCCGTTTGGCGAATTCCACTATGTCGGCTTTCACCTCTCTAGCTATTTCGCCTGCTTGGCGTTGACGTTCAGCTTCGGCAATAGGCTTTGTGATCTTGTCCAACTCGCCACGAATCAGAGAGCGAAGATCGTCGACCGTTTCCAAGGCATCTTGACCATCGACCTTTTTTTCGGAAGAAGTTTCACTCTTCGACTCTGAGAGCTGGAGACCTATTTGTTCCGCAAGCTGACGGGTTGCTGCTTCCGGATCGGCTTCAAATGCCTCAATGAAGTTGGTATAGCCTTCGACTCTCTTGCGCTATTCGGACAAGGATTGGGTCTTTTGTGTGAAGGCCCGGTTCATCGCCTTGCGAAGAGAGGCAGGATCATCGCGGAGCTTATCGAAATCCTCATCACTCAGAAGTTGCTCTTCGGCCCTCTCGGCAGACGCATCCGGAGCCTTTTCGTTTTGTTGCGTCTGTTGCGTCTGTTGCGTGGTGCCTGCTTCTGTTTCGCCCGTCTCCTTTGACGGAACCGCTTCGGACTCGTTGCCAGCTTGCTCTTTCGAGTGCTCTTCGACCGCCGCATCCATGGCATGTTCCAACGTAGGGGTGGCTGTTTCCGCAGTGCTCATATGTATGTTTCAATCCCCGCTCCCGCCTGGGGAGCGATGCATTGCCGAGCACGCTACAAGTTCGGCAAAAAGGTGAACCCCAAAACAAAAAAAGCCGGATCCGCCGTAGCTACGAATCCGGCCCTTTCATCAAACGTTTTGGGGTGGAACACTAGCCGTCGCTGGTGTCCCATAAATTTAAAACTCTACTCCTTCTCTATGCTCGTCTTCTTTTTGCTCAGACATCGCGATCGCAAGTGCTTGAGATCGTTTTTTCACGATTGGTCCTTTCTTACTTCCGGCACGAAGACGGCCTCGTTTGAACTCTCCCAATGCCTTGGCGATCTTACTTCTTCCTTTGAGTCGCCCACGTTTTCTCAAGCTTAACAAATGTGCATGCAGTGACATCGCTTAAATCTCGCATCCGGGCATTCCAACCGCCTTGCCCCGATAGTCCATTTGATTGCGCCTCATGAGCTCTCTTCTTTGAGCCAGAGAAGTCACATAAACAGGACTTCCAGTAACGTGCTCGTCCCAGTAGGGGCGAAATGTCATCATGCCATGCGGGACTCCATGAGGGCAATAGGGCCATTCACCAATCTTGTAGGAGTTGCCGCAATCATCACAGATCACTTCGCCTGTTTGTTCGCGCGTCTGAACTCGAGCGCCGCCTCGTCCCATTGATACTCATCCCCCAGTTGCATTTTCCGCTGCACCTCCCGAATGGTCAGTATGTAGCACAGCTGTGCGTTTTCCAAACGCGACTCTGCCAAACGAACTTGAGCTAGAGCAAGACTAATTTCGATCTTGTCTGCAGACTCGAGCTCTGCGACAGCCTCGGGCAACGCGCGATCTTCGGAGGACTCTTGTGCGAAAACGCCAAGTGCCGAAAAGAAAAGCAAAAGGAAACCAAAAGATTGTCGCAAATCCTCCTCCTGGCGAAATGGGAACGCGCATCCCCCGCAAGGCATGTATGAGTTGGTTCGATTCCGACCAGGGCTTCAACCATATAACTCTACCAGTTATCGAGCTATCTTTCACAGATTACCCAATAGGTAAAGATGGCTGGGCAAGCCCACGCCCAGCCACACCAGGTGTGTGAAACCGTTCCCCCTCCAGTATCTCATCACCCCAAGTATCTCGACATCCCCAGCCTCTGCCATGAACTTGTTAAAGTTCCTCGTCTTCGTGGCTCCTAACGGCTCCATAATAATCAGACCAGCCAGCCATGCGTGCGGCATCGCTGTCTAAAACACCCCGTAAAGCCCTCAGATCACGTATGGAGATGTTCTTGCCACCGTTAACCACAGCCATGCTTTGCAGGTCACGCTCCCCAGGAACGCCAAAATAGAGCCTCCCGTCCACCCCTCCGTCCGCTGTCCTTCGAGTAGTCACAAATCCGTCCACTTCCTCAACAGCCCACTTCTGGAAGTGGTACTTGTCCCGCTCCCACAGGTCTCTGGCTCCCTCCATATTTCGGGGCACACCATCAACGGAATAATCCCTTCCTTCCACCAGCCCACACTTATCCCGAAGGCGAAGGCGGGCTACTCGCTTGATCGCATGAATGGCTCATCGTCGATACCGCACGCTCATGGCTGCGGCAAACCGCACGGCTGACCGCTCGTTCAATGATGCCGTCGAGCGCAACGATCAGGCCGAGGCAAAGAAGGTGTCTGGTGTGTTGCGTGACTACCTTGGGCGTCTCAAGACGGAGTTGCGGAAGATGGAGCTGTATTTTAAACACAAGCACGCCGCTGGGCCGGTCTTTGATCGATCGTCCGTCATCGACGACATCTATGGCGAGCCCGTCAAAGGATGACGCATGGGGGTCATCGGAGTCGTGATGGTATTGTCGGAAACGCCGTTCTTCCTACTTCGGGACCAGCCCCACGGACACTTCTCTGGTTTCCCCGGGCTCCATAAAAATTACATCTGTATTATCATCTACGAAGTGTCCGTCGTGGTAGTGTTCGGCTGAGACATTTACCCTATAACCCATTGGCGCCGGAACCAGTTGGGTTACTTGTCCGCTTTGATCTGTCGACCCTCTGACAATCGAGTTCTGCAGGGTTACCTCGGCATCTTCAGCCCGGGACACTCTGACCCTGAAGTTTTCAATCGGACGAGCAGAGGTCTGGTCATAGACGTAGACCTTCAACTTGCCGGCTTTCTCTCCGAGATTGAGCCTGATTCCTTCGACAATCTTTCCTGCTTCAACCGTGACAATTGGTGGATCGCTCTCATCTCCGAGCGAAAAGAAGGAAAAAATTTTGTCCGGATAGCCTTCATTTTCTTTGAAGGCCACAGCAAGGTTTCTGCCAGGATGCACCCTCTCGATGACAAAGCCTCCATCCTCATCCGACATAAAATACCGCGCTCGGCTGGGAAGCGGACGGTCTATGTTAGTTGCATAGACACGTGCCCCAGCTACTGCCGTTCCTTGGCTGTCTACTACTGTTCCTTGAATCCGACCCCACTGAGGCGAAGGATCTTGTGGGTTCCCCATGCAGAGCACAACCACAAGGATAACTCCACTTAGACAATGACTGATCATCGTTTGTCCTCCTTATGGATATATGTTAGTCCCTGCCGGAATTGTGCTCGGTGGAGATACCCCGTTTACTGTAACCGCATTGCTGTGCACGGTGGCGTTAAGCGTCCCTAGGCCTTAGTCCAGCGTGATTTTTTGCATGAGGAGGAAGAAAAGCCCTGGAACGTGCGCCGTTACGGGATAAAATGCGTTTGATATATTTACAAGACATCCCGAAAGGAGCACATTCCAGGTGAATAAAAGAAACCACAGAATCCTCCTCCGAGACAAGCAAAATCTTACACGCCGGTTGGAAAGAAATCAGTTTGAGGACCGGTCCGATCCTATGTTCAAGGACTCCAACACCTACTACGAGATCGCCGAGAGAACGCGCGCCATCGGATCTGGTGGTATCGGAGCCATTCACAAGCTCGTGTGTAAGCTTGGATTGGACAAAGATATCAACAGAAACATCGTTTTGCTCAAGTACCACTTTCCTTACTGGGAATCCGATCATGTACTGAACATCGCATACAACGTCTTGTCGGGTGGAACCTGTCTCGAAGATATCGAGCGGTTGCGCCAGGATGAGACCTACATGAACGGACTGGGAGCCGAGAGGATTCCGGATCCCACGACGGCTGGAGATTTCCTCCGTCGTTTCGATGAGGATTGGATCTTCGGACTTCAGGAAACCATCAATGAAACCCGAACCAAGGTGTGGAAGTTGCAGGATGCTTCCTTCCGGAAGGAGGCCATCATCGACGTGGACGGGACCGTCGCCGGAACCTTGGGGGAATGCAAGGAAGGAATGGACATTGCCTACAACGGGATCTGGGGTTACGCACCGTTGATCGTGACCTTGGCCAATACGAATGAGGTCCTCTATCTGATGAATCGGCCGGGCAACCGTCCCTCTTCCGACGGAGCGGCCGAGTGGATGGACCGGGCAATCGATCTGGTGTCGTCGGTGTTTACGAAGGTCTGGCTTCGGGGCGACACGGATTTCTCGCTGACGAGAAACTTCGATCGCTGGGACGAGCGGGTTGGTTTTGTCTTTGGTTATGACGCCAAGCCGAACCTGGTCGGGATGGCCGATGCCCTGCCGGAGAGACAATGGAAACCGCTCGAGCGGCCTCCTCGTTATGAGGTCAAGAGCGAAGAACGGCGCCGTCCGGAAAACGTCAAAGAACAAGTAATCAAGGAGAGAGAATTCAAGAACATCCGCCTGCAGAGCGAGCAGGTCGCCGAGTTTGACTATCGTCCCGGACACTGTAAGAAAACCTATCGCATGGTTGTGGTTCGGAAGAACCTCACGATCGAAAAGGGGGAGCACCGGCTGTTTGATGAGGTCCGGTACTTCTTCTACATCACCAACGATCGGGAGATGACGATGGGAGAAGTGGTCCTTTTTGCCAACGATCGCTGCAACCAGGAAAACGTCATCGGTCAGCTCAAGAGTGGAGTGAACGCCTTGAGGATGCCTTCGGACAGTCTGGTATCGAACTGGGCCTACATGGTCATCGCATCGCTGGCGTGGAATCTGAAGGCCTGGTATGGCCTGGTGACGCAGGCGCCGACAGTACGTCGTGATATCTTGAGGATGGAGTTCAAACGCTTCCTGGTGAACTTTGTGCAAATACCCTGTCAGATTGTAAGAACCGGTCGTCGCCTCGTTTACAGGATATTGGCCTATAGCAAGCATCTCGAAACCTTTTTGGCGACGTTCGACTATATCAGGCAACTCAGGTTTACTTGAAGGCGCCTCGCCGGCGGGTGAGCCCGTACCCCCGGCGGAGCAAGAGTGGCGGGCGAAAGGAAGGGCATAACAGAGACAAACAAGATCAAGTGATCCAGACAACCAATGGAAGGTTTGTCTCTTGTGTTTCTCTTTGCTTTCCCTGTTACGCACAAGGAGCTGAAATCCACGAGATATTCGGAAAAGGCAAACGATTTTCCGAGCGAGCTCATACCTCGCTTATTTTGGGACTAGTTGCTCCATCTCGAGTTCAGTCTTTCGAATCTGCTGCTTCATCCATTCTCGTTGCTGCTCGATTAGGCGGGTTTGTTCTTGAAGCTGGCGAGATCTGACTCCAGCCTCGTAGCTGCGTATGAACCTTTCGGCAAAATCATTTTGCGCAAAAACATTAAAGGGAAGAGCAATCCAGAAAACTACAAGCAATAGAATTCGTTTCATTTGTCAGTCTCCTTATCTCTAAGACCTTTCTTGGAAACATTTCAGTTCCGTAAAACCGAGTTTTTGCGTCTTGCTAATATAGAGGCCGCGCTGGAAGGTTTGAAAGCGGTGGAATGTTTTTGGGCTTTCTGGCGCAGTCTTCCTACTTCTTGAATTCCAGAACATTGCTAGCCCGGCCGCCAACAGGGGGGCGACTAGCGCCGGGCTCGTCAGCCCAACCGGCGCTTTCGCGCTGCTCCACCTCTTTTCTTTGGATCGATGATCGCAACAGCTTGAGCAAAGACGGCGTCGACCACGGTTTGCACCGATTCCTTGTACCTGGTGCTCGTGAGAAGTAGGGCGAAGCGCTCCACGGCTTCGGTATTTTCCTTGTTGTATTCTTCGATCGGGGCTGCCCCGGCGTAAAACTCTGAGAGGCTGACGTTCATGGCCTTCACGAGCTTCGCTACGACCGCCTGGCTTGGATTGACCTTTCCTTGTTCAATGAAATTGATGTGCCTCTTGCTGACGCCGGATGTCTTCGCAAGGGATTCTTGGGTATCTCCGCTTCTCGCGCGAAACCAAGCTATCCTCTGGCCGAGTCTTTTCTGACCAAGTGTTTGTGACGTCTTCACTTAGCAATAATCTGCACGAAAATCGCACAAAATGCGAGAAATTGCTTGACACCTATTAGTAACTTTGGTTACTAATACATCACTATGAAGATCGACACTCAGAAGATTGAGAAGCGACGGTTCTTGAGCGGATGGAGCAAATCCGAACTTGCCCGGCGTGCCGGTGTTGATCAGAGCACAGTCGGACGGGTAGAGCGAGGCGAAACGTTGAAGCCTGACACTATCAAGCGCATAGCGGAAGCCCTGCAGCTCACCGTCGAGGATCTTCTCATCGAAGAGAAATCTTCTAAATCAGCATAGGAGGTCCCCCTATTGTCCAAGAAGAGACCGGACCCCGACCCCTCACCAGCGGCCCCGGCCGCTCGGGTTATCGACTTCCAGGAAAAACGGCTGAACGTCATTTCGTTTCGATGCCCTGAAGTCCTGGATCGGTTGATTCAACGGCAGGCCGATCGCGAAGGTACGACCAAATCCAACTACTGTCGGACGGTACTACAGGGTGAGATCTGTTTCCAAGTTCGTAAACGTTTACGGGAGGCAGCGTGACGCCAACGCCTCAATGCCACCTCGTAACGTACTTCGACAACTCCGAGCAGCTGGTCGAGGCGACAGACCACGCAGATGCTCGAGCAAAAGGTGAAGAGCTGTCAAATTATGACGGATACATCGGCATGTCCTCGAGTGTGCGATCTCCTGAAAACCTCAACGACGGCACGTCCCGCAACTGGCCATGGAGCGCCGCAGCATGAAATCTTCTTCTTACCTCCCCATTTCAGATGCTGACTTCTCAGCTCCCGCGAAGCCCGCCGGGCCACCAAAGGCTTGGCGCCACCAGGTGGCGGCCCTGCAGTTTGCCCGCCCACTTCGCGGCGCCATGCTGGCGATGGCAATGGGGACCGGGAAATCGAAAGTGGCGATCGATTTGATCCTGGCGCGGCGCCATAAGCGTGTCCTGATTCTGTGCCCCCTGAGCGTCGTCGGTGTATGGCCGGATGAGTTCGCGCGTCATGCGGGTGGTGCCGTCTCGGTATGCTCATTGGGTCATGCCTCGGTCAAACAGAAGAAAGAGAAAATGTGCAGTGCCATCTCGTTGGCAGACGTGAGGGGTACTCCTGTTGCCGTGATCTGTAACTACGAAGCCGCCTGGCGGGAGCCCTTCGGGACACACGCCATGACGAGGGGTTTTGATCTACTCATTCTTGATGAATCTCATCGGATAAAAGCACCTGGCGGTCGAGCCAGCCGCTACGTCTTCCGTCTCAGTAAACTCATCCGCTCGCGGCTTGCCCTCACGGGCACCCCGATGCCGCATTCGTTCCTAGACATCTACGCTCAGTACCGCGCCGTGGACCCTACGGTGTTTGGTACGAACTTCAATCGGTTCAAGCACACCTACGGCATCTATGGTGGGTACGGCGGCTACGAGCTGCGAGGGATCCAAAACAAAGCGGAGCTCAATCGTAAGATCTACTCAATCGCCTATCGGGTAAGTAAACACGTGCTCGATTTACCCGAAGAGATGCACATTACCCGGGTAGCTCGCCTCGCAGAGCAAGGGCAAAAAGTCTACGCTGATCTCGAGAAGCGATTTGTCTCCGAAGTCGCAGAAGGGACCATCACGGTCTACAACGCCTTAACCAAACTACTGCGGCTGCAGCAACTAACCTCCGGGTTTATTCGAACTGACAATGATGAGATTGTCGCTGTCGACAACGAGAAACTGAAACTCATGGCCGAGACCGTAGAAGATACGGACCCTGCGGAGCCTTGGGTGATCTTTTGCCGCTTTCGACGCGACTTGGAAGCCGTGCACCTGATGTCACAGTCGCTCGGCAGGAGCTGCCTAGAGCTATCGGGCACCCGTAACGAGCTCCGAAGGTGGCAAAAGGGTGAGGCAGCGATCCTGGCAACTCAGATTTCTGCCGGCGGCGTCGGGATAGATCTTACCCGGGCGTGCTACTGCGGTTACTACTCGCTCGGTTTCTCGCTCGGAGACTATGAGCAGAGCCTTGCACGGGTGCACCGGCCCGGGCAGCTCCGGTCCGTGACCTACTATCACTGGATCATCGCGGGCACCATCGATGAGCGCGTTATGCGGGCGCTCGATGCGCGAGCCGACGTAGTCGAGGACATATTGAAAAACCTGAAAGAAAAACCAAAGCCAGCCAATCAAAGCAATCATCAGGAGCTCCATCAATGGACAACCGACTCTTGAAGCGATACGTGTCACTGGAGAAGCGCCGGCGCCGGCTCGAGGCCGAGCTTCGCACATTGAAGGTTTCTTTGGAAGATCTTCAGGAGCCGGTGCTCGTGTCAATGAACAAGGCCAATATGTCGAGCCTTCACCTCAATGGTCTCACCGTCTATATCGAGCGAAAGATCTGGCTGCGGATTCCGCAAGGAGGACAGCTAGCTGCCGTAGCGGCGCTCAAATCGGCCGGCATGACTGAGTACGTGGAAGAGAAATTCAACAGTAACTCGATCTCAGCCTATTTGCGGGAAGCCGAGAGCAACCATGAGCTGAGCTTTTCTACCTGCGAGCGTCTGGCGGACCTGGAGCCACAAGGCATGGTCCTGCCCGAGGAGCTAGCAGAACTGAAGCACAGTTTGGGCGTAAGTGAGGTCTTTAAAGTAAAGGCAAGATTATCCTGAAAGGAGCTTTATGCCAAAAGCCAAAACGAAAAAGACGGAGGTCACTGCCGTAGCCAAGCGTGGGGAATTCGCCATCTTAGGACTCGAGAAGGAAATGATCCAAGAAATCATTGCAAACAACCTCGGGAGTCAAACACTGACGGCGTTTGATCTTGATCGGGTCCGAGTGCCCTCAGGTGGAGCAAACCACTGGTCGATACCATCGCTCGAGGGCGAGCAGTCCGATCGCGAGCTCGTCGGCGTAGCAATTCATCACCGGTCGCCTCGAGCATACTGGAAGCAGAAATTCGAAGGGCAATCCAATCCTCCGGACTGCACCAGCCCCGACGTGTTACTGATCGCTTAAAACCGCACTTTTCTGAACAAACGCCGAGATAACAAGCCTCAACATCATCGGCGCCGTAGGCGCCTCCTCAAGTTTTTCTCAATAGGTTATGCTGTTTTCGGGTGTGGAAGAGGACCCCGACCGCCATTAACAATCGGGGTCCGTTGGCGGCTCTCTTTGGAAGAGCTACCAAACCATCAGATGTTCGTAGCCTGCCATGATTTGTGGCCGTTGTCCAGTTCCCACCCCTGGGAATGGGATGACGGTCACCTCCGAAGTTACCTTTCGTCAAGGGTTTTGCCGAGCTGACGGCTGCGGGGCGCTTTTCTGGATCTGTCGCTGCTGTGACCGTGGACAGCAGTACTGCAGTTGTCGCTGTCGTAGCAAAGCGCGCCGGAAGCAACGTCGCAAGGCCAATCGCCTGCATCAACAAAGCCCCGAAGGAAGATTGGATCACAGAGACCGTCAGCGAGCGTACCGGCGTCGACGAGCCATGGCCCGCGTGACGGATCCAGGTAGCCGAAGCGAGCTTCGTTCTGGCAGGATCGCTGCGCGCGAAGCGCAAGTACAACGTGATGAGAAAGTTCAAACACACACCACATCTACGATTTCCGGCCCTATCACCTGCATGGTTTGCGGTCGAGCGGGCCAGCTCATCGATGTGTTTCATGGATGGAGATGAAACATGATTGCAGCCGAGACCGTGGCACACATCCGTCGCTTGTTCTATGCCGAGCATTGGAAGATTGGAACCATCGCGCAAGAACTGGGACTTCACCGGGATACGGTACGAACCGCCCTGCAAACCGATCGATTCAATCGAGCCAAGATCCTTCGTCCCAGTCTCACGGATCCCTACATCGACTTTATCAAGGAGACTTTGGAGAAGTATCCGCGCCTACGAACGACTCGTATCTATGAGATGATTCGGGATCGAGGCTATACCGGCAGTGTCGTGATACTCCGGAGAGTCGTCGCCCGTCTCCGCCCTGTTCACCGAGAAGCCTTCTTACGGCTGCGAACATTTCCTGGCGAGCAGGGCCAAGTCGATTGGGCACATTTTGGAGCCGTTGCAATCGGCCGTGCCCGTCGTCGGTTGTCCTGCTTCGTTCTTACACTTTCTTATTCCCGAGCCCTATATCTGGAGTTCTTCTTCGATCAAACCCTGGAGAACTTCTTGCGCGGTCACGTCCGGGCCTTCGACTCATGGTCGGGCTGCCCTCGTGTCATATTAAGCGACAATCTGAAGTCGGCCGTGCTGGAACGCCACGGCGATGCCGTGCACTTTCATCCTCGGCTGATTGAGCTTTGTGCTCACTATCATTTTGCCACTCGCCCGTGCCAAGTGGCCCGTGGCAATCAGAAAGGGCGTGTCGAAAGAACCATCCAGTACATCCGACACTCTTTCTTTGCCGCACGCCGCTTCACCACCCTGGAGGACTTCAACCGTCAAGCGCTTCTGTGGCGCGACGAAATCGCTCATCGACGTCCCTGGCCCGGAGACCAGTCCCGCACCGTTGAGCAAATCTTCGAAGAAGAGGAAAAACCTCGATTGCTTCCACTGCCGGTGCATTCCTTCGATACCGATCTGGTGGTACCGGTTCGATCGCGCAAGACCATCTATATCCGTTTTGATCTCAACGACTACCCGATTCCACACACGGCCGTGGGTCGAGCACTCACTCTGGCAGCATCACAGGACACTGTACGCATTCTCGATGGCGCAACCGAAATCGCCCGACACCGCCGCTCCTACAACCGCCATGACGCCGTCCTGGATCCGGCGCATCAAGAAGCACTGCTACAAGAGAAGCGCAAAGCCATCGGCGCTACTCCTGGAGGCCGTCTTGCTCAATCGGTACCTGAAAGCGAAGCCTTGATCGCGGCTGCCTTCCAGCGGGGAGAGTCCGGCGGCGGGCAAACCACTCAGCTATCTCAGCTCTTGGAGGATTATGGAGCCACGGAACTACAAGTCGCCGTTCGGGAAGCACTCCAGCGGCAGACGCCTCGGGCTTCTTCGGTTGCCTTCATTCTACAGAAACATCGCCGCTCCCAACAGCGTCGTCATCTACTACCTGTCGATCTGACTCGTCGTCCCGATCTTGCCAACCTCAACGTCCAACCCCACAACTTGGAGGCCTACGATGACCTCTCCGACCGTGACGAATAACCTTGCCACCCAACTCGCCGGCATCGGTCTGAATGCCACTTCTGAATCCCTGGAAGACTTCATCGCCCGGGCTACCAAGGGTCGTTGGAGTCCTCGTGTAATGCTCGAGGAGCTGTTGCAGGCCGAAGCTCGAGAGCGTGGCCGCCGCAGTCTCGAGCGCCGCCTGAAACGCTCCCGCATCGGCCGCTTCAAACCGCTGGCGGATTTCGATTGGAATTGGCCAAAGAAAATCGATCGCCAGGTCATCGAACGCGCCCTCACTCTGGATTTCATCCCGGATGGTCGCAACTTTGTCCTACTCGGTGCCAACGGTCTGGGCAAGACCATGATTACCAAAAACATTGCCCACGCTGCTGTGCTGGCCGGCTATTCCGTCCTGTTTCGTACGGCTGCCGACCTGATCGAAGATCTCCAATGTGATTCCCCGGAACTCCGAAGAAGAAAGTTCCAATCCTACGCCCGCCCTCACCTTCTGTGCGTAGACGAAGTCGGGTATCTCTCCTATGACAACCATGCCGCGGATCTGCTGTACGAAGTCGTCAACCGGCGCTATGAGCATCGATCCATCGTTATAAGTACAAATAGAGCCTTTCGAGAATGGAACGAGGTCTTTCCCAATGCCGCTTGCATTGCCACGCTCTTGGATCGTCTCACTCACCATGCCGATGTGACCGTCATTGAAGGACGTAGCTATCGGATTCGAGAGAGCGAGCAGGAAGCCTCCGCGCGGAGGAAAAAGAAACGTTAGAACCCGTGCCGTCCAATCGCATTCAATACGTAAAGATTGTTGTTGATCTCTACGCCCAGCTGCCTGAGACTCCACAACGGCCTCGTCGGCAAGACTATCAACTCGCTTATCAGCTCTATGATCGTCGGGTTCCGCTTTCGGTCATAGAATCGAGCTTACTCCTGACTTCCGCTCGTCGGTTACTCCGTGATCCACAGGCACGCAGGCTATCGCCTATCCGGTCCCTGTATTACTTTCTCCCGGTCATTGAGGAATTACTTCAGAATCCTATCTCGGCAGACTACGTGAGGTATCTTCGAATCAAACTGCGCCTGAAAACCTCTCTACCGGCGCCCGTTCAGAAAACTGCGGTTTCACGCGATCGCTAACAAATGGAGGAAGGGATGAATCGCAAGACGCTCGCCGCACTGATCCTGTTAATGCCTTTTTTACTAGCCTTTAGCGGACCCACCTATATCGGCGCAAAGAAGTGCAAGATCTGTCACAAGGTAGAATTTGCTAGCTGGCAGAAGTTGGCCCACGCGAAGGCCTTCGAGCGGCTTTCGGCCGAAGAGAAAGGCAAGGCCGAATGCCTGAAGTGCCATGCCACCGGGGGTCACGCAAAATTTCCAGGTGTCCAGTGCGAGGCGTGCCATGGACCCGGTAGTGGCTACAAGTCACTCAAGGTCATGAAGGATTCCGCTAAATCGAGGGCCGCCGGCCTCGTCATGCCGTTGGAAGCCACCTGCAAGGGATGCCACGAAAAGGCACCGCACGAGGTTCCGACCTTTAATTTCGCGGAAATGAAAGAGCGCGGCATCCACGAAAAGAAATCCAAGTAACCCGGGTTACCGCCCAGGCGACTGAAGGAGCGAGCTATGCAATTGTTAAACTATCGATCTCTTCTCAAGCATTTGGTCCTCTGCTCGATCCTGGGCTCCACGCTGGCTTCCTACGGCTGCCAGAGCACGGAACAGTCGCAGCCGACCACTCCAGATCCGGCAGCAAGTGTGGAAGCCGATGAACAAGCCGTGATCGGGGCACATCAGGCACTCATTGACGCGTATCAATCCGTCGACATCGATGCTTTCACTCGGCAGTTGGCCCCTGCGCCGAACCTTCTGATCTTTCATCCCCGACTGCAGAGTCGTTACGACGGAATAGAGGAGGTAAGGGACGGTCTGGGGAAGATGTTCGAGCGTTTTTCACAAACAACCTGGACTGATTTTCATCCGATTGTCAGTATCGAAGGTGACATCGGCTGGCTGACCTCTCAAGTACTGCTGGAGTCGCCGGAGCTCGAGGTCCCGTTTGCGGGCCGCGGAACCGAAATCTGGCTGCGTCGGGATGACGGCTGGAAACTCGTCCATGGCCACTGGTCTGAAACCCCGGAAGAACCTTCGAGCATTTCACAAGACTAGCCGCAATGCTTGGCTCCGAACGTCCGAGCACAGAGACTCCTGGCGGCAGTGTTGCGGCAACAAATCGATTAGGGACGCGCAACCCCTTTTCCGGATACTCGTGCTTGAAGAACTGCCGGGACGTCACCGGAGCGAATCGCTTGAACCGGGCAAGGGCACAGCCAGGTGATTCGGTTCGACAGTTGCCGAAAACGGGTCCACTTTGGCAAACGCGGCATTTCAGGACACTCAAATCAGATGACCGAAAACCCAATCTGGCAGAAAACAGCCTGTGTTCTCTGTAGTGAAAACTGTGGAATCGAGGTGGAGGTGGATCCAGCGGGGCATCTAGCTCGGATCCGCGGCGATCGAGCCAACCCGGCATCTCAGGGGTACCTGTGCCAGAAGGCGTCACGATTGGACTTTTATCAGAATCATGCTGATCGACTCAGGCGGCCGCTACGCCGCAGAGCAAAAGGGTCGTTTGAGCTGGTTTCCTGGGAGACAGCCATTTCGGAAATCGCAGCCAAACTACTTCAGCTCAAAAGCGCGCATGGTGGAACTTCACTGGCCTATGTCGGGGGAGGGGGTCAAGGGAATCATCTCGGGGGGATCTACGGAAACGCACTGAAGGCAGCTATGGGGACCCGCTATCACTACAGTTCCCTGGCACAAGAAAAGACCGGCGGGTTCTGGGTCAACGGTAAGCTCTTTGGCCGCCAGTCGTGTCACCCGACCCACGACGTAGAAAACGCCGATTTCATTCTGTTTCTGGGAACGAACCCCTGGCAGTCTCATGGTATCCCGCAAGCTCGGAAGTTCCACAAGGAAGTCCACCGGGATCCCCACCGTAAGATGGTGGTCGTCGATCCCTGGAAGACCAAAACCGCGGAGCTGGCTGACATTCACCTTCCGGTCAAACCTGGGCGGGACGCCTTTCTCCTTTCGGCCATGCTAGGGATCGTTTTCCAAGAACAACTGCAAGATGAGACATTCCTGAAGGAGCATACCGAGGGATTCGAGCGAATCCGTGATTTCTTTCGTTCAATCCCGGCGGACCGCTACATCGAGTTTGCGGGTCTCGATCCAAGGACGGTGCGCGGTGTGGTGCGAGAATACGCAAGAACGAAACGAGCGACCATTCGAGCCGACCTGGGGCTGGAGCACACGCTGCACAGCACCCTCAATGACTACCTGGGCAAGCTCCTCTTTCTCGTGACTGGACATTTCAGGCGGCAAGGGTGCAACAATCTTCATCCTCAGTTCATTCCGATCATGGGACACTCACCAGATACCGGGAATTCTGCTGTGAGAACGCAAGTAACCGGCATGGTGGAAATATCCAAACTGTTTCCCCCCAACATCCTTCCGATGGAGATCGACACTGATCACCCCCGACGGATCCGTGGCGTTGTCGTCGACAGTATGAATCCCATCGTCACCGGAGCGGACACCCCAGCCTACCTGAGTGCCTTCAAGCGACTGGAGCTTCTCGTCGTGATCGATGTCTCCATGACCGAGACGGCGGAGCTAGCCCACTACATTTTACCGGCTGCCACCCAGTACGAGAAATGGGAAGCCGCTTTCTTCGGGACCGGTGTGCCTTCACATTTCTTTCACTGGAGAAATCCGATACTGAAGCCGCTTGACGGCACATTGCCGGAACCGGAGATATACCGACGCTTGATCCTTGCAATGGGCGAAACCAAGAAAACAATCCCTCTGTTAGGAGCAGCGGAACAGCTTCAGGCGGCACTACCGTATCTTCAGGACCGGTCCGACAACTTCAAGGCCCTGGCAGCACCAATTCTGGCGGCTTGCCAGAAATACGCCAAGTTCTATCCAGAAGCCATCGAGCGCGCTGGAATAACAAACCAGGGCCGTGGTCTTGGGGAGGCTCTTTTTGACGAAATTGTCGAGCAACGCTCCGGGCTCGAAATCGGCCGTTTCCTGTACGAAGACACCTACGGGCTCATCCGTCATTCGGATGGCAAAGTACATCTGGCAATTGACGCCCTGCTCGACTCGGTGCGCACGCTCGAGAGCGAAATGAGCTCGGGGTCCGATGACCCAGAGTTTCCCTTCGTCCTGAGCGCAGGCGGAAGGCGTTCCTACAACGCCAACACCATCAACCGAGACCCCCGGTGGCGGCGTGATGACCCGGATGGGGCACTACGGATACACCCCGACGACCTTAGAGAGCTGGGATTTTCCGACGGGGAAGAAGTCTTTTGTGAATCCCGCACAGGGAGAGTCAGAATTCGGGTAAAGGAAGATCCCGGAGCCCAACCAGGATTTCTCAACATGCCCCATGGGTACGGCCTGACCAGCACATGCGACGACGGCAGCAAGATACAGGCGGGCGCACGAGCCAACTTCCTCACAAGTTCGAATTACTGCGACCCGATCGCAAAGACGCCGTACCACAAGAACATTCGCGTCCGGCTTCAGCGGGCACCTGACTCCTAGCACTCGCCGCCAAAATCGGTTTGTTGTTATCAATCAAGAACATCGAGATCTGAACGGCCACTTATTCCTGTCGCACTGTCAGGATAACCTTGCCAACCGCCTTGCGCTCGACGAAGAGGTTGAGCGCATCGGCGTATTTCTCTAGGGGAAAGACTCGAGAGACGAGCGGCTTGATCTTCCTTTCCTCGTAGAGTTCAAAGAGCTCTGCCAGGTTCTGCAGGTACACCCGCGTCTCCGTGCGGGCAAACCTACCCCAATATACCCCTACTAGCGAACAACCCTTCAGAAGCGCCAAGTTCGCCGGGTACTGGGGTATCCGACCGCTGGTAAAACCAATCACCAAAAGCCGGCCATTCCAGTTGATACAGCGGGTGGCCTGATCAAAAGCGTCCCCACCGACGGGGTCGTAGATCACATCGGCCCCGTTCCCTGCCGTGAGCTCTTTGACCCTATCCTTGAGTTGCCCATCGCTGTAGTTGATGAGTTCGTCGGCACCTGATTTCTTCGCCACCTCGAGTTTTTCGTCCGTGCTGGCCGCCGCGATGACTCTGGCTCCCATCGTCTTGCCTATTTCGACGGCGCTCAGACCCACTCCCCCACTGGCTCCTAACACCAGTAGATTCTCCCCAGATTGCAGTTCGGCCCTTTGCTTCAGTGCATAGTACGAGGTGCCATAGACCATGCCGAAACCCGAGGCCGTCGCCATATCCATGTCGTCGGGGATTCGACTGACCGCGAACCCGTTTGCCACCATCTCCTCTGCCAGCCCCCCGATACCCGTCATGGCCATGACACGGTCGCCCGGTTTCAGTCCCTTTACTTTCTTGCCAACCTCGGCAACCTTCCCCGAAACTTCTGAACCCGGAGTAAAAGGAAAAGGCGGCTGGTATTGATACTGACCTTGAATCTGAAGCGTGTCCGGAAAATTCAAGGCCGCCGCAAAGACTTCAACCCTTACCTCATCATCCTTGGGTTTCGGCGGCTCGACCTCTTCCAGCACCAAATTCTCGGGAGGGCCATATGACTTACACAAGACTGCTTTCATATTCGTCTCGACACCTTTCCAATCGAACGGGATCCCAGGAGCGTTGGTCAAAGCTCCGGCCGACGACTCTCGCGATCATAGTGAGCGAAGGATAGTGGGTATCAGTAGAGCTCTGCAACCGGAAAGTTTCAAAGTGGGACAACTCCGTTCTTTTCCTTGGAAAAACGGAAACAGCGCACTCCGCAAGACTGCCCCAAAATGCAAAAGGAGAGAAACTGGACGCGGCGCCGCCTTTGACGCCAACACCAAGCGACATTCCGATTGAACCCGAGGGTTCTATAAGCTATGATTCGGCGTTTCGACCCGCGGGGTCGTAGTTCAGTTGGTTAGAACGCCGGCCTGTCACGCCGGAGGTCGCGAGTTCGAGTCTCGTCGGCCCCGCCATTCTTTTCAGCGAGCTAGAGCAGACGGGAAATCTTAGTGAATGATCGATCTCCTGTTTCTTTCCTGTTATCGATTGTGGAAGGGGCATCCATGGACGCCCTTTCTCTGGTTTGAGTGGCATCGAATCCGCGAAAGCCATCCTAGCCCCTTCCACGTTTTCCTCCCTCCATAACTTTCAACACTCTCTTGATCGACTCGTCCTCCCGGAAATGGGCGTAGTATCGTTCAGTCACCCTTACGGAACTGTGCTGTGCCTTCTATAAAACGCGTCCCCGTTGAAGCCATTGAACTTGCATCCGTGTCGGTGCACCATATCCTACATGATTGCAACGCTGTTCAGAACCCTGATCTCCGCCCTTTCGTCCCACCGAAGGCTGGCCTTTGAGAACCTCGCGCTGCGGCATCAGGTCGCCGTCCTGCAACGCTCCGTCAAGCGTCCCCACCTGAAGAAGAGCGACCGACTCTTCTGGGTGCTGATGTCCAGGTTCTGGAAGGACTGGGCCGGTAGCCTGGCCGTGGTGAAGCCTGACACCGTCATCCGATGGCACCGAAAGGGTTTCAGGTTGTACTGGACCTGGAGAAGCCGTCGAAAGAGAAAGGGGCGACCAGCGGTTGCCCCAGAGATCCGGGAACTCATCCGGAAGATGTCTCGAGCCAATCCACTTTGGGGAGCGCCGAGAGTTCACGGCGAATTGCTCAAGCTCGGGATCGAGATATCGCAGGCGGCGGTCTCCAAGTATATGCTCCGCCATAGCGACCCGCCGTCGCAGACCTGGAGGACCTTTCTGGACAACCACATTGGAAACTTGGTTTCCATTGACTTTTTCACCGTGCCCACGGTGACGTTCAGGGTGCTGTTCGTCTTCGTCGTCCTGGCCCATAATCGCAGGCGCGTCGTGCATTTCAATGTGACGGACTCTCCGGCGGCAAAATGGACAGCCCAGCAGATCGTGGAGGCGTTTCCCTGGGACACCGCGCCGCAATATCTGCTCCGCGACCGCGATGGCATTTACGGGGTGGAGTTTTCAAGCCGAGTCCAGTCCATGGGCATCCGGGAAGTCAAGACTGCGCCGCGGTCCCCCTGGCAGAATCCCTACGCGGAACGCCTGGTCGGGACGTTACGTCGTGATTGTATTGATCACGTGATTGTGCTCAGCGAGAATCACCTTCGCCGGCTCCTTCGGCTGTACCTCGTGTACTACCACACATGCCGAACGCACCTCTCACTGGAGAAAGACTCCCCCGAGCCAAGACGGGTGGAGCTGCCCGAATACGGGAGGATCATCGAAACGCCTCTGGTTGGAGGGCTGCACCATAGGTACGGCCGGCTGGCTGCCTAAGATCTTTCCCGTCTGCCGCGCCAGCCGGGTATTCTGAAATCGCCGGTTACGCACGTCCCCCCAACTCCACTCCGCGTCGCTGGCCAAGACTGACCTGACACAACAGCCGGTACTGGCTGATCCATATCGCTGACGGCCTATTGCGCCACGTCACTCGCTACTCGGTGCGTCTCCGCGCCGGATCTAATAAATGGAAGGCACACCCCGGTCCCAAAGCTTTCTTGCCACGCTGGAGAGAAAGGATCGGTCCATTTATTTTGCGGCCCTGCGTAACGGGGAAGCGGAGAGCTTCTTCGGATCGGTGGTGCAGGCAGAGCCGTTGCTGCAATCGCTCGTTGCTGTTGGCCCCGATCCCTATGCTCCCGGCAACGCCCGTCTGGAAGTAGCCCTGCAGGGAGCCACCACGACGTCACATGAGGTCTCGGTAGTCTTTAACGGATTCGATCTCGGTAGCATCGATTTCGAAGGACAGACCCGTGGCACGGCTGCCTGGTCTCTGCCTTCGCAGCTGATCCAGGAGGGAGATAACACCATTACACTGCAGGCCCATGGCCCTGAGTCCGACGTGAGCCTGGTCGATTTCTTGCGGCTGACCTTCTGGCAGACCTACCGGGCGGACCAGGAATCACTTGGGATGACCCTTTCGGCGGGACATCTTGCGCGGATCGAGGGGTTCACGCACCCGATGATCCGGGTGGTGGATATCACGGATCCCCGAGCCGTGTCTGAGGTGCCAGGACTCAGACAAGCGCTGGGTCCGGGAGATCACGCCGTCACGGTCATGGCTTCGGGAGAGGGAGAGCGAACGTTGCTGGCCTTTTCAGATCCAGCGGTCAAGAGGCTGGCAGCCGTGAAGGAGAACCGGCCGTCTGTATGGAGCCGGGAAACTCGGGGCGCTGATGTCGTGATCCTGGCGCATGAGCGCTTCATCGGGGAACTGAGGCCTCTGGTGGCGGCCCAGCAAAGTGTTACTGATCGCTTAAAACCGCACTTTTCTGAACAAACGCCGAGATAACAAGCCTCAACATCATCGGCGCCGTAGGCGCCTCCTCAAGTTTTTCTCAATAGGTTATGCTGTTTTCGGGTGTGGAAGAGGACCCCGACCGCCATTAACAATCGGGGTCCGTTGGCGGCTCTCTTTGGAAGAGCTACCAAACCATCAGATGTTCGTAGCCTGCCATGATTTGTGGCCGTTGTCCAGTTCCCACCCCTGGGAATGGGATGACGGTCACCTCCGAAGTTACCTTTCGTCAAGGGTTTTGCCGAGCTGACGGCTGCGGGGCGCTTTTCTGGATCTGTCGCTGCTGTGACCGTGGACAGCAGTACTGCAGTTGTCGCTGTCGTAGCAAAGCGCGCCGGAAGCAACGTCGCAAGGCCAATCGCCTGCATCAACAAAGCCCCGAAGGAAGATTGGATCACAGAGACCGTCAGCGAGCGTACCGGCGTCGACGAGCCATGGCCCGCGTGACGGATCCAGGTAGCCGAAGCGAGCTTCGTTCTGGCAGGATCGCTGCGCGCGAAGCGCAAGTACAACGTGATGAGAAAGTTCAAACACACACCACATCTACGATTTCCGGCCCTATCACCTGCATGGTTTGCGGTCGAGCGGGCCAGCTCATCGATGTGTTTCATGGATGGAGATGAAACATGATTGCAGCCGAGACCGTGGCACACATCCGTCGCTTGTTCTATGCCGAGCATTGGAAGATTGGAACCATCGCGCAAGAACTGGGACTTCACCGGGATACGGTACGAACCGCCCTGCAAACCGATCGATTCAATCGAGCCAAGATCCTTCGTCCCAGTCTCACGGATCCCTACATCGACTTTATCAAGGAGACTTTGGAGAAGTATCCGCGCCTACGAACGACTCGTATCTATGAGATGATTCGGGATCGAGGCTATACCGGCAGTGTCGTGATACTCCGGAGAGTCGTCGCCCGTCTCCGCCCTGTTCACCGAGAAGCCTTCTTACGGCTGCGAACATTTCCTGGCGAGCAGGGCCAAGTCGATTGGGCACATTTTGGAGCCGTTGCAATCGGCCGTGCCCGTCGTCGGTTGTCCTGCTTCGTTCTTACACTTTCTTATTCCCGAGCCCTATATCTGGAGTTCTTCTTCGATCAAACCCTGGAGAACTTCTTGCGCGGTCACGTCCGGGCCTTCGACTCATGGTCGGGCTGCCCTCGTGTCATATTAAGCGACAATCTGAAGTCGGCCGTGCTGGAACGCCACGGCGATGCCGTGCACTTTCATCCTCGGCTGATTGAGCTTTGTGCTCACTATCATTTTGCCACTCGCCCGTGCCAAGTGGCCCGTGGCAATCAGAAAGGGCGTGTCGAAAGAACCATCCAGTACATCCGACACTCTTTCTTTGCCGCACGCCGCTTCACCACCCTGGAGGACTTCAACCGTCAAGCGCTTCTGTGGCGCGACGAAATCGCTCATCGACGTCCCTGGCCCGGAGACCAGTCCCGCACCGTTGAGCAAATCTTCGAAGAAGAGGAAAAACCTCGATTGCTTCCACTGCCGGTGCATTCCTTCGATACCGATCTGGTGGTACCGGTTCGATCGCGCAAGACCATCTATATCCGTTTTGATCTCAACGACTACTCGATTCCACACACGGCCGTGGGTCGAGCACTCACTCTGGCAGCATCACAGGACACTGTACGCATTCTCGATGGCGCAACCGAAATCGCCCGACACCGCCGCTCCTACAACCGCCATGACGCCGTCCTGGATCCGGCGCATCAAGAAGCACTGCTACAAGAGAAGCGCAAAGCCATCGGCGCTACTCCTGGAGGCCGTCTTGCTCAATCGGTACCTGAAAGCGAAGCCTTGATCGCGGCTGCCTTCCAGCGGGGAGAGTCCGGCGGCGGGCAAACCACTCAGCTATCTCAGCTCTTGGAGGATTATGGAGCCACGGAACTACAAGTCGCCGTTCGGGAAGCACTCCAGCGGCAGACGCCTCGGGCTTCTTCGGTTGCCTTCATTCTACAGAAACATCGCCGCTCCCAACAGCGTCGTCATCTACTACCTGTCGATCTGACTCGTCGTCCCGATCTTGCCAACCTCAACGTCCAACCCCACAACTTGGAGGCCTACGATGACCTCTCCGACCGTGACGAATAACCTTGCCACCCAACTCGCCGGCATCGGTCTGAATGCCACTTCTGAATCCCTGGAAGACTTCATCGCCCGGGCTACCAAGGGTCGTTGGAGTCCTCGTGTAATGCTCGAGGAGCTGTTGCAGGCCGAAGCTCGAGAGCGTGGCCGCCGCAGTCTCGAGCGCCGCCTGAAACGCTCCCGCATCGGCCGCTTCAAACCGCTGGCGGATTTCGATTGGAATTGGCCAAAGAAAATCGATCGCCAGGTCATCGAACGCGCCCTCACTCTGGATTTCATCCCGGATGGTCGCAACTTTGTCCTACTCGGTGCCAACGGTCTGGGCAAGACCATGATTACCAAAAACATTGCCCACGCTGCTGTGCTGGCCGGCTATTCCGTCCTGTTTCGTACGGCTGCCGACCTGATCGAAGATCTCCAATGTGATTCCCCGGAACTCCGAAGAAGAAAGTTCCAATCCTACGCCCGCCCTCACCTTCTGTGCGTAGACGAAGTCGGGTATCTCTCCTATGACAACCATGCCGCGGATCTGCTGTACGAAGTCGTCAACCGGCGCTATGAGCATCGATCCATCGTTATAAGTACAAATAGAGCCTTTCGAGAATGGAACGAGGTCTTTCCCAATGCCGCTTGCATTGCCACGCTCTTGGATCGTCTCACTCACCATGCCGATGTGACCGTCATTGAAGGACGTAGCTATCGGATTCGAGAGAGCGAGCAGGAAGCCTCCGCGCGGAGGAAAAAGAAACGTTAGAACCCGTGCCGTCCAATCGCATTCAATACGTAAAGATTGTTGTTGATCTCTACGCCCAGCTGCCTGAGACTCCACAACGGCCTCGTCGGCAAGACTATCAACTCGCTTATCAGCTCTATGATCGTCGGGTTCCGCTTTCGGTCATAGAATCGAGCTTACTCCTGACTTCCGCTCGTCGGTTACTCCGTGATCCACAGGCACGCAGGCTATCGCCTATCCGGTCCCTGTATTACTTTCTCCCGGTCATTGAGGAATTACTTCAGAATCCTATCTCGGCAGACTACGTGAGGTATCTTCGAATCAAACTGCGCCTGAAAACCTCTCTACCGGCGCCCGTTCAGAAAACTGCGGTTTCACGCGATCGCTAACAAATGGTGAAGAAAACCGAAGAGTGAGGGGGGATTGGAACGATGAAATGGCACCTAAATAAGTGCCAAAGCGAGGCGACCCCTCAGATTCATCACGTTCATCACCTTCATCACGTTCATGATGCCGTTGATTTTTTGGCACGTCTTGTCCAGGCCCTAACCACAGACGCGCGACCAGTACGCACACGATTCTTGGAAAGCATTGTGACGTGGATTGTGACGTAAGTCGGCTTGGATGACCAATTGTGACGTAGAGTTACTGAGTGTCATGGAAGATACCGAGAGGTGCTGAAACCCGTGTCACACGTGGATTCCAGCACTCTCGGTAACGGTTGGTAACACGTCACTCTTTGAACTGTCACGCCGGAGGTCGCGAGTTCGAGTCTCGTCGGCCCCGCCATTCCCCGGATTTCACTCCATCTGCAAGAATGTCGAACGGCTTATTGTAATTAGGGCCAAGCTTTGCGCGAGTATAGATGCAGTTCGATAGTACGGGATTGAGGAGTCTGCGCCTTTCCCGGAGGTTTGCCCGGAGTATAATTGGATGGGCCTGGCTGTAGTGCGGATCATCGTTTCGGCTGTTCTGCACTAAATGTAAGGGGTAGGCTGTTTAGAGGCCACAAAAAACTCGCGAGGTTCCCCTTGCTACATATGTGATGGAACGTAGGGCCTCGAGTTGTCATGGAACAAGCCCACTTTCTTAAAGATCTGGTCGTCATTTACGGAGTCGCAGCGCTCGTCGTCTTCGTGTTCCAGAAGCTGCGCCAATCCAACATCGTAGGTTTTCTGATGACGGGGGTGCTGGTCGGCCCGTTCGGCCTGAGCCTGGTCAGCGACACGGAGAGCGTGCATCTCCTTGCCGAAATCGGCGTGATGCTGCTGCTCTTCTCTCTGGGCTTGGAATTTTCCTTCAAGAAGTTAATGCAGATCCGCCATGTCGTCTTCGGCACGGGGTTTCTGCAGGTATCGGTCACGGTCATGGCGGGGCTCGGCCTCGCCATGCTGTTGGGGCTCGACCTCCGGGTGGCGGTCTTTTTGGGCTTTCTGGTAGCGCTCAGCAGCACCGCGATCGTGATCAAGATGCTGCTCGAACGCGGGGAGATCGACTCGGTTCACGGCCGCGTCTCCCTGGGAGTGCTGATCTTCCAGGATCTCTGTGTCATACCGATGATCGTAGTGATTCCGCCGCTGGCACAGCAGGGGCCGATCTGGCTTGCCTTTGCAGCGGCCCTGGGGGAGGCGGCCGTCATCCTCGTCGTGGTCATGGTGCTGGCGCGCCGTGTATTTCCCGCCTTCCTGCAGCAGGTGATGGAGTCACGCAGCAAGGAGCTGTTCGTGATTACGTCGCTCTGGATTCTCCTGGGTATGGCCTGGGGGCTGGCGCAGTTCGGATTCTCGCTCGCCCTGGGCGCTTTCCTGGCGGGATTGACTGTCTCCGAATCAAAGCATAGCCAACAGATCTTTGTCGATATCCGCCCCTTTCGCGATGGCCTCAACAGCCTCTTCTTCATTTCCATCGGCATGCTGGTCGACACCGGCTTCATCTGGAACCATCCCACCGAGGTGCTGGCGACGATCGGGGCCGTGGTAGCAGGCAAGGCCGTGATCCTGATCCTCTCGGTCTGGATCACGCGCTTGCCCGTCCAGGTTGCGCTCGTGGTTGGGTTCTCCATGGCCCAGATCGGAGAGTTTTCGTTCGTGTTGCTCGAGGAAGGTCTCAAGAGCGGGCTGGTCCCGGAGGACTTGTACCAATTGATCCTCACCTCAGCGGTGGTGACCATGATCCTGACGCCGTTTCTGTCGTTGATTCCACGTAAACTGGCTCACGGTCGTGTTGCCACGCAGGTGCGGCGGCTCGGAAGGGGAGCGAGCATACGGGAGCTCGACGGCGCCTCGGAGATCATGCATGACCATGTCCTCATCTGCGGATTCGGGGTGACAGGCCGAAGCATCGCCAGCGTCCTGAAGGCGAACAAGCTGGCCTACGCGATCCTGGAGCTGAATGCCCGCACGGTCCGGGAGGAGCGAAAGAACGGAGAACCCATCTTCTTCGGCGATTGCACAGACCCGGATATCCTTACTCACGCGGGCATCGCCAGTGCTCGAGTGCAAGTGATCGCCCTCTCAGATCCTTTTGCCACTCGGCTGACCGTCAAGTCGGGACGGAGCCTTAATCCGGAGCTCGTGATCCTGGCGCGAAACAAGTATCTGGCCGAGATCGACACGCTGCTGAACCTGGGAGCGACAGAAGTGATCTCGGAGGAATTCGAGACCTCGATCGAGCTCCTCTCGCGCACTCTCCGCGTCTACAATTTTCCACGGCAGTTGGTAGCCCAGGAGATCAAGAGCATCCGGGACGGCCGGTATCAGATCTTTCGCGAGCAACAGACCACGGTGCCCCGGATTCGGCTGAGCACACAGTTGGACATCTATACCGAGACGTTCAAGATCGAGGCGGACTCCGTCATGTCCGGCCGACGCATCGACGAGACCAACCTGCGCCAGAAATCCGGCGCCTTCATTCTCGGCATCATCCGAGAAGGCGAGACACTGAGCCATCCCGGCCCCGCCACCACGATCCAGACCGATGATCTGCTGGTCATGAGCGGGACCAAGGGCCAGCTCAAGAAGGCAATGGGAATGGTAAGCAGCACCGGGGATCTGCCATAATAGAGTTGCCCATCGCTTGCGTTACAACTCATCACACTTGGCTAGGGCCAGCAACGCGTATCCTGTACTACTGAACGTGATGAAGTGGAACGTGTCTGTGTTCAACGATCGAGTCCACCAGCGGCCTGATTCGCGCTGATTGTTCTTGAGCCAACTGACGGCCGCCTGAATTCGACCATCTTTCGCTTCCACGCCGGCATCACGTAAGACGAGGACCGCCAGACCTGTCATGTGGCCGTCACTGGAAGGATCGGTGATGTCCGGTTCATTAAGTAGTCTCGCGGATCGGTTCCCTGCTCCCCATTGCTCAGGTTTCGCGAAAGTGCGGAGTGACCACCCACCGTCCTCACGTTGGTGACGCCACAACATATCGATCAGCTCGCTTTTCCGGTTCTTGTCCACAAGATCCGGCATCCGAGTGGCGGCCCACAGCAACAGGACACGAGCGTAATCGTGAGCCGGATCCGAGCCGCGCAAGTAGGTCCTCAGCTTTTCGATTTGGTCCTTAGAACCTACGTCACTGCGTCTGGCGAGCCATCCAGGCGCAGTAGCTACCGCCAAGGCTGCCACTGTGGCACTGTGGAACGCGCTCGATTCCAAAGGAGGCCAACACGTATCGTTTGCCCAGGAACCGTTGGCAGACTGTGCCAACAACATTACCCGGAGCGCTTCGTCAGTTTCCGGAGAAAGAGATTTCGTAACGTGCGCGTCCCACTCCGCCAGTCCAAGTGCGATGTAGGTCGTCGCAGTGCTGGTGTCGCCTTTACGAAGTGAGGCAGTATCACGCGTTGCGAGTTCTTCTACCTGTTGTACGAAAAAGTCACGCATTTCCGTAGGAGGTGGGCCTAGCTTGGGAGTAAGTGCTCCACGCACTGCCAGATACGAACCGTTTGTATGGCAGCTGACGCACTTTTTCTCCCGCGACCATGCTAGCGCTCCATCAGTTAGATATCGATCGGCGAGCTCCGCCGAAAACTCAGCCCGTTTCGGTTCATCCTCCGACGCACCTGGAATCAGAATCGAATCCGATTGATATTGCGGTTTCCTCCCACCTTGCCCCTCCGCATACACACCGCTGATACAAACGGCGGTCACCAGAACCATGCCCGCTCTCCAACGGACAACAAATGATTTCATCGATACCCTCCATCGTCGCTCGGCCTGCCCGATCTAGATTAACGTAGGCATTAGCGATCCCGATTGTCAAGTCACGAGAACCCTACCGTCCACCAAATCCGCCACTTTTCCAGACAGCAGACATGGTCGGGGCTCGATCCCAACAACCACTTCAATCACGTCGTTGTACCCCCCGACTAAGCAAGCGGACCTAACCCTCAGCAAAGTCCCTGGCATTTCCCAGCAACCTCCGTCTTCTCATACCGAATGAAATCCTACTGTTGCACTTTCGCATCTGAGCACCGGTAGAAAGGAATCGACATTTAGCAAACTTCTCTGCGAGTTCTTCCCAACGCGCTATAAATCTAACGACATGAGTTCCAACCGTCCAGTAACGTTCCATCTCGTAGCAGCAGAGCTCCAACTCCTCATGGGGCTAGCTGGCCGCTCCGTTGGAACGCGCAGTGCTCGTATTCTGATGCCCCAATCTTTGAGCCCACGGCCCCCAAGTGGATCAGTCCATCGCCCTTCGACTGCATTGGTTCGAAGCTGGACTTTAGAGTGCTGGGTGAGTCGATTTTGTCGGGGTACTGTACGGTTAGCGTGATCTCGTTGACGTGAAGCAAAAAATTGGCGGAGGCGGCTCGGCCGCCGCTCAGTAAGCACATCTGCAAGCTCAGCGACACCACTGGCAAAGTCCATCTGTTTCGCGCTCTTGCATCGCAGCCGTGTCACGTTCGCAGCAGGTGACCGCGCTGGGCAATGATGACGCACGTGAGCCTCGCGAGCATGCCAGAAGCGAACTCAATGCTAGGCCGACGAGAAGTCAGGTGCGATAGTCATCACAGCCGGCATGTCCGCCCGCTTGTCCGGTACGAGGCAACTCGAAAAGCTGGTGACCGTCTTATTCACGGGGCCCGATGGCGCCGAGCCTAGCGCCCAGAGTGTACGAGAGCCCAATCGCAAGGTCACTCGCAACGGCGTCGTTGCCAATGATCCCCCACTTCACGATGTCAGGCATGCTTCACCACTTTGCAAATGGGGACTCTCGAGCTGGGCGCAGGATGATGCGTACTGCCAGCATAAGGACTCAGGCGATGGCATGAAAAAGCGGATGCACAAGTGATCGGTCCCGAATATCAAGTCCATTGACGGCGAACTTGCCTAGCAGGCTGTGGTAAAACTCCGGTAAATTCTTTGCCGCACGATCGACTCTCTACTGCGCTTCGACTAAAATCGACGCATGGCCATGGGAAAAAAGAAACGCAAGTCGAAGCAGAAAAGCATGTGGGTGCCGACTCAACATCTCCCCAGGAGTGCATCCCACCCTTTCTACCAGCGATTGAATCAGGTGCTCGACGAAGCCGGGTTTGACGAGTTTGTCGAGCAGCGATGTGCGTGTTTTTATGCACCCAAGATGGGTCGCCCAAGTCTGGCACCTGGTCGATACTTCCGTCTTTTGATGATCGGATACTTCGAGGGACTGGATTCGGAGCGAGCTATCGCCTGGCGTGCTGCCGATTCGCTGAGCCTGCGCGGGTTCTTGGGACTCGAGTGGGGCGAGGATCCGTCGGATCATTCGACGATCTCCCGCACGCGACGGCGCATGGATGTGGAGACGCATAGCGCAGTCTTTGCCTGGATCCTGAGCCGGCTCGCTGAGGCGGACCTGGTGAAGGGCAAGACCCTCGGGGTGGATGCGACCACTCTGGAAGCCAACGCGGCTTTGCGCAGCATTGTACGGCGGGATACCGGAGACAGTTACGAGACCTACTTGACGAAACTGGCACAGGAATCGGGTATTGAGACACCGACCCGGGAGGATCTGGCGCGCATAGATCGCAAGCGGCCGAAGAAGGGTTCCAACGATGACTGGCAGCACCCGCAGGATCCGGACGCCCGCATCACCAAGATGAAGGACGGCCGCACGCATCTGGCTCACAAGGCCGAACACGCCGTGGATCTGGAAACCGGAGCGGTGGTTGGCATCACGGTTCAGGGAGCCAACCAGGGCGATACGACGACGATCAAGAAGACGCTCATTGAAGCGGCCGAACAACTCGAGGGTGTGCTGCCTGAAAGCGATAGACTGCAGGAGCTTGTGACCGACAAGGGATATCACAGCACGCAACTGGTAGAAGATCTCGAGCAACTGGAGATCCGAAGCTACATTTCCGAACCAAAGCGGGGTAAACGGCGGTGGCACGGGAACACCCGTGCGCGGGATGCCGTGTACCGAAATCGTAGACGTATCCGAGGAGAACGGGGAAAGCGCCTGCTTCGCCAACGGGGAGAACGACTGGAACGACCTTGTGCACACCTCTATGAAACAGGTGCAATGCGGCGGACATATCTCCGTGGTCATCCAAACATCCTCAAACGGTTGCTGCTTCATGTCGGTGCATTGAATCTCGGACTGCTGATGCGACAGCTGTATGGCGTGGGCACGCCGCGGAGTCTGCAGGGGCGTCTCTGCGCCTTTCTGACGCGTATCTTGGCCTTTTTCAGATGGTCGAGGTCGATCTGGGCCGCTTTTTGGCCGAGTCAGACATCTGCAGACGAATTCCATCCAGTATGCCCCAGGATCATCGTTGTCCGTGGATCTGCGTTCCATCCGCTTTTAGCCACGGGCTGCTAGAGCCGGCTGCGTCGACCAATAGACTATCTCAATCCACCACCCTACTGGAGCTGGAGTGAGGGAGAAGATCCAAACTCTCAAGGAACAATGTCGAGATAGTCTCTGCGAACTGAGGCGAGGGGCACTTCCTTAACAGGATTCAAACTTTGGTCTCTGGCGGTCATCATCGTATCATCCGGTCGCTCGCGCCTCTCCGGATCGAGCCCGTGCCTAGTGACTCTATGGACGCGTTCACGCCAGGCTCGCCGACGCCGACAAAATTCAACCCTACTTTACTCAAGCAGACCGCCGATCGAGGATCCTTCGAGCGACTTCTCGCCCGTTGTCCACGCGAACAAAGAATAGGAATCGCTTTTCGCTACTGTCGGAGGATACTATAGGTTAGCCCGAAGAGTCTGCTGGAATGCTGCAACATCGCGGCAACCCGGGTGCCATGGTCGCTTGGGAGCGTAAATTGAGTGGGACGAAAACGGAAATGCAGTTTTTCCGGCTGCAGGAACAGCTCCTGAGTCGCGTCCGTGTACCCAAGCGGCGTACCTCGCACGGAGCCCTGCCGGCAACCGCATCGTAATCATAATGAAGAGTCCTCGGAGGTGGGGCCGATGCGATCGGGTTGTCCCAAAAGATTGAGATGGCGTAGGATTCTTTCGACCAGGGTCGGGATCACGAGGCTGACGATCTTCATCCGGCTGGCACAGCGAGGGTCGGGCGTCAGCCTCATAAACCCCCTGATCATGCAAGCCCAGGAGTCCTTGAACCCTGAGGACAGAGTCATCCCGGAATCGTAAGAGACCGAGCGGCCCGTCTGGGAAAGTGGCCGTTCGTCGTCTGCGGGCGCGGCAGACGTGGGATCCCTGACCGTAGTATCGAACTAACTGTTGACCGGCATCCGGAATGTGACTGCAAAGTCTGCGAGGAAATCACGCACTGAGCAGGCAACTGCAACAGAAGAGTCCGGTCGGAATCAAACCGGTCTTTCTGGAAGTGGAAGTGCAACCCCTCGACCCCGTTTCGTCTGCTTCCATGCGGTCCCCAGGGCAAGTTCATTGCCTCCACTGGAGGCGAGAGTATACTATGATAGAATCCGGAGACCCAAAAACTCTGAAATTCGGTTTTATGCTTCTAGGCGATTCTCCTATCGAAATGCCTACCACTGCAACGCCGCGAGTTGGGCAGATCGAGTTGCCGAGTTGGACATGTGAGGCAAACTGCAACGCCGATGGTTTTACAACCTACTAAATCTGGGAGGTATCTTTATCCTTTTGAGACTCGACCGAAACATCCTGAATTGGCGTGTTATCCTGTGTAGAATCGGATTGCAGTTGCCTGTTTGCCCTCTTCGTCTTTCAGGTTCCAGCGGGAGCAAGAGTTTTCATGTTGTGATCGACGCGGTGGTGAGGCGTTCGATCGTGCCACGGCCGGGCCAAGATTTCTCCTTGGCCAGCTGGCCTTGCCGCTCAAATAATCACGCGAACAAAAAATAATCATGAAATATACAATATCCCACAATATTCGGAGTATTTTAGTGTGCCCAAGTTGCGGTCAACCGCCAACCCAATCAAATCAGAAAATAACATGTAATTACTGTAACCTGGATTACAAATTCCAAAACTCTGGCGCTTTGGACTTACGGCCTCAGCGTGAAAAAGCCATCCGCTACGATTTCACGATAGGTGCACCATCAAGTATACCAAACCATCTAGACTTTCGTTTATTGCCAATGAATGCAACGCCGGAAGTAGATTATTCCGGATTTCGTGTTCCCCGCCACGTCTCAAAGGAGATGCTTAGTCACTTTCCAAAGGCAAAGACGGACAAAAGCCTTATGTTGGACCTCGGCTGCGGGCGCGCGATCCATCGGGAGATCTGTCAACACGCGGGATTCGAATATGTTGGCTTGGATTACGGTTCCCCTGAGGCGCCGATACTGGGGGACGCGCACGCCCTACCATTCAAGGACGAGAGTTTCGAATTTATTTTATCCATTGCCGTGCTGGAACATATACGGTTTCCGTTTGTCATGATGAAGGAAGCCTATCGTGAGTCGGACCCAGTTTTCTTGGACACAGAATAAGAGATAATGAGATGTCCAAGGAGGTGGAAATGGTTCGAACGAAGAGGGTGAAGTGGAAGGCGACGGCAGGAACGGAGGGAGCCCGTAGGGCGACTGGAGTTCGGGCCGTCGGCGCCGCGCCCGGGGCGAGGCCTCTGGAGCCGGGGCAGCGTTGGAGCGGAGGACGAAAGCGGGACGTGGTGCTGCGACTGCTGCGGGGCGAATCTCTGGATGCGCTGTCGCGTGAGGTGGGCGTGGAAATCTACCGGCTGGAGGAGTGGCGGGAGCGGGCCTTGGCCGGGCTCGAGCTCGGCTTGAAGAATCACCAGGGCGAGCCGTTGGCGGAGGCGCTCGACGCTGCGAAGCGTCACATCGGGGAGCTGTCCATGGAAATCGAGCTGCTGCGCAATCGCGCCCGGGCGGCGGAGAAGCGCCTCCCTTTGGCGATGAGGAGGTCGCGACGATGAGCGAGACGATCTCCGAAGCCACGGGTCAACGTTACGGGATCCAGCGCGTGTGTCAGGCCTGGGAGCGCTCGCGCTCGGCGCTCTACGCCCGGCGGACAAGCGAGCAGAAGCGGCAGGAGGGCGAGGAACCCACTCGGCGGGGTCCCCAGCCCAAGGTGTCGGACGAGAAGCTTTTGGAGGCGATCCAGGCCGATCTGGAGCGCTCACCGTTCCAGGGCGAGGGTCATCGTAAGGTCCACGCGCGGCTTCGGATCTTGGACGGGATCCGGGTTGCGCGCAAGCGGGTGCTGCGGGTCATGCGAGAGCATGAGTTGCTCTCACCACACCGCGGACGCCAGGGTGGAACGAAGGCACACGATGGGAAGATCGTCACCCTGGCGCCGAACGTGATGTGGGGGACCGACGGAGTGCGGGTGTTCACGCTCGATGACGGGTGGGTCTGGATTTTCGCGGCGGTGGAGCACTGGAACGCGGAGTGTGTGGGGTGGCACGTGTGCAAGGTCGGTAGCCGCTTCGCGGCGTTGGAGCCGATCTCGCAGGGTCTGCTGCGCCTCTATGGTTCCATTGACTCCGACGTTGCCCGGGGGCTGGCGCTCCGGATGGACCACGGCTCCCAGTACCTGTCGGATCACTTCCTCAACCAGATCCGGTGCTGGGGCATCCGTCCCAGCTTCGGTTTTGTCGAGGAACCGGAAACGAACGGAGTTGCGGAGCGGTGGAATCGCACGCTCAAGGACCAAGCGATCCACGGGAGAATCTTCCAGAACCTCCAGAAGGTGCGTGCCGCCGTGGCCGAGTTCGTGGAGTTGTACAACAAGACCTGGCGTCTCGAGAAGATCGATTATCAAACACCGATCGAGGCACGCGAGGCGCACAAGCTACGCCAGGCGGCGTAGCTCAAACTTGTGTCCAAGGAACCGGGTGCGCTACAAAGGAAGCCTATCGGGTCTTGATTCCAAAGGGCGTATTTATCGGCACAGTTGCTTTTCTTGAACCGTTCCATGCGGATAGCTTCTATCATCATACACACCTGGGAACTTATGCCTCATTGCGGGAGGGCGGGTTCGAGATCGACTGCATTTCCCCGAGCAATACGTGGTCCGTTCTCGTCGCCCAGGCGAGCATGGCCCTATTCCCGAAGATGCCTCGTATGCTGGCCAGGTCACTGGTGATGCCGCTGCAAATAATCCATCGCGCGTGGTGGGCATTGGGCGGCGTGTTCTTGGGAAGGAATCTGGCGAATAAGCGCGTCACGACCACGACGGGAGCCTTTACATTTATCGCTCGAAAGTAGAATCTTTGCAGCGTCGCCAGTTGGCGCCCTGGATCACCTGTACGCCACGGCGCGCGTATACGTGAACTATTTCCACCTCCCTCACGCTGCTTTATTAAGACGCAAGGAGGCGCGGGGGTGATAAATCGGTATGACACGTCAGCAACGCCTTGTGACCACCTGCCGGTTCACCCTTCCGTCAACGCACGGGTCAAGGACGCTCTGCAAGAACATCGCGTGGACCTCGATCCCGTCAACCGGCCCCTCCGTTTTCGTGAAGCCCAGCGTGCCCTAGCCGGCCTGGCCTCTCCGCTGCCCTACTCCGGTTCACGCCACGAGAGTCTTGAACAGTTCCCGTCACAGCTCCCAAGACCGCGGCGCTTGGTCGAAGTTCCACCGACGCATCCGAAGCGTTCAGTGAAACCCCGATACTGGCGGATGACGAAAGACCCTTTTGAGGGGCATGGGTCGGAAGTCTCGATCTCGTTACAGCACGACCCCGAGGTCATGGCGAATCCCTGTGCACTTCTTCCTTGAACTTAGACAGCGGTTCGAGTGTAATCTGTAAGCACTTATTCATTGCTTTTGTTCATGCGGTATTTGTACAAACGCTCATAGATGTCCGACGAATGTTCCAAGAAGGACCTTGTATCCAAGAATACTGAACTCCTGATATCCAACCAGCTATTGGTCGTCTTGCAATTGAACGGACCCTCTATAGAAGAGCTCGTATGATGCATAAGATAAAAACAGCAGTTAGGAACCCAAGAATTGCCTTTCTTGGATTTAGCGATGTGCCTGCATCAACACGCATAGCCGGGACGAAGGTGAGATAAAGCAGTGGCCAAGACAAACGTGACAGCAAAACGTGACCTACGTTCAGAGTCCCTAGACCCAAAATAAGCGAGGTATGAGCTCGCTCGGAAAATCGTTTGCCTTTTCCGAATATCTCGTGGATTTCAGCTCCTTGTGCGTAACAGGGAAAGCAAAGAGAAACACAAGAGACAAACCTTCCATTGGTTGTCTGGATCACTTGATCTTGTTTGTCTCTGTTATGCCCTTCCTTTCGCCCGCCACTCTTGCTCCGCCGGGGGTACGGGCTCACCCGCCGGCGAGGCGCCTTCAAGTAAACCTGAGTTGCCTGATATAGTCGAACGTCGCCAAAAAGGTTTCGAGATGCTTGCTATAGGCCAATATCCTGTAAACGAGGCGACGACCGGTTCTTACAATCTGACAGGGTATTTGCACAAAGTTCACCAGGAAGCGTTTGAACTCCATCCTCAAGATATCACGACGTACTGTCGGCGCCTGCGTCACCAGGCCATACCAGGCCTTCAGATTCCACGCCAGCGATGCGATGACCATGTAGGCCCAGTTCGATACCAGACTGTCCGAAGGCATCCTCAAGGCGTTCACTCCACTCTTGAGCTGACCGATGACGTTTTCCTGGTTGCAGCGATCGTTGGCAAAAAGGACCACTTCTCCCATCGTCATCTCCCGATCGTTGGTGATGTAGAAGAAGTACCGGACCTCATCAAACAGCCGGTGCTCCCCCTTTTCGATCGTGAGGTTCTTCCGAACCACAACCATGCGATAGGTTTTCTTACAGTGTCCGGGACGATAGTCAAACTCGGCGACCTGCTCGCTCTGCAGGCGGATGTTCTTGAATTCTCTCTCCTTGATTACTTGTTCTTTGACGTTTTCCGGACGGCGCCGTTCTTCGCTCTTGACCTCATAACGAGGAGGCCGCTCGAGCGGTTTCCATTGTCTCTCCGGCAGGGCATCGGCCATCCCGACCAGGTTCGGCTTGGCGTCATAACCAAAGACAAAACCAACCCGCTCGTCCCAGCGATCGAAGTTTCTCGTCAGCGAGAAATCCGTGTCGCCCCGAAGCCAGACCTTCGTAAACACCGACGACACCAGATCGATTGCCCGGTCCATCCACTCGGCCGCTCCGTCGGAAGAGGGACGGTTGCCCGGCCGATTCATCAGATAGAGGACCTCATTCGTATTGGCCAAGGTCACGATCAACGGTGCGTAACCCCAGATCCCGTTGTAGGCAATGTCCATTCCTTCCTTGCATTCCCCCAAGGTTCCGGCGACGGTCCCGTCCACGTCGATGATGGCCTCCTTCCGGAAGGAAGCATCCTGCAACTTCCACACCTTGGTTCGGGTTTCATTGATGGTTTCCTGAAGTCCGAAGATCCAATCCTCATCGAAACGACGGAGGAAATCTCCAGCCGTCGTGGGATCCGGAATCCTCTCGGCTCCCAGTCCGTTCATGTAGGTCTCATCCTGGCGCAACCGCTCGATATCTTCGAGACAGGTTCCACCCGACAAGACGTTGTATGCGATGTTCAGTACATGATCGGATTCCCAGTAAGGAAAGTGGTACTTGAGCAAAACGATGTTTCTGTTGATATCTTTGTCCAATCCAAGCTTACACACGAGCTTGTGAATGGCTCCGATACCACCAGATCCGATGGCGCGCGTTCTCTCGGCGATCTCGTAGTAGGTGTTGGAGTCCTTGAACATAGGATCGGACCGGTCCTCAAACTGATTTCTTTCCAACCGGCGTGTAAGATTTTGCTTGTCTCGGAGGAGGATTCTGTGGTTTCTTTTGTTCACCTGGAATGTGCTCCTTTCGGGATGTCTTGTAAATATATCAAACGCATTTTATCCCGTAACGGCGCACGTTCCAGGGCTTTTCTTCCTCCTCATGCAAAAAATCACGCTGGACTAAGGGCTAGAACACGACTGTTGGCACGAATCGCTTCGACTGATCGCTGAAAGTTTCGATCGGATCGAACCTCATCCAGCGTCTGGCTATTCTTGATTGCTGCAAGGATTCTTTCAATATACTTTTGAGAACTGTCCGCCGAACTGGAGACCACTCCAAGGGGAGAATTCATCTCGTGAGCGATCCCTGCCGTTAATTGACCCAGCGCGGCCATCTTCTCTGTCTCCACCAATTGCACTTGTGTGGCCATCAGGTTTTCAAGTGCTTTGCTGAGTTCCAATTCAGCGTGTTTCAGCTCGGTGATCTCCGTGTAGATCGCTACGGTTCCTCCGTCTTCGGTTTTCCGTTCGTCGATCTGAATCCAACGGCCATCGCTGTGCTCCTGGACGTGTGGCCCGGAGGGATTCCGATGTTGTATGAGCCTTTGCGCAATCCATTCCTCAGCATCGCGGTCGTCCAACGAGATGAGTCCTCCCAGGATCGCTCTGCGAATGATGCTCTCAAAGGTTTCTCCGATCACCTCCTTGTCTGTGTGACGCAACAGTTCCCGGTATCGGCTATTGCAGAGCACTAGCCGGTCTTGGAAGTCGTTAGAGACAGAATCCTTCTGACACGCTTTCGATAGCATGAATCATGCGGGCCCGGCTTGTGCGGACGGATATAGCCGCCGCCTCTAGCCGGGTATCGATCACAACAACGAAGCCAGCCAAGGCTAGGATCAGGGGCTGCTGCGAAACCGACCAAAGTGGCCATCACGGTAGGATCGATAGAGCCGCTCGGCGATCCCTGCCCTACGGATGGAAAGAAATAGGCAGCCGCCATCGCGGTGTAATGCATGCCTGCGACGGCGGATCCCATCGTAATGGTTGCACCAAGCCGCCGGGGCCAACTTCGCCGCTCGCCTCCTCCTACTGCCAAGAAGTGGACCCGCAGAGAGCCCGTCGCGAGTCCCACGGCAACAACGAGCGAGCCCCCAAATAGCACTGGGTCGTAGTACATGTCCGCAGACAGGCGCATCGCAGCCATGCCTGTGTAGTGCATGGCGCCAATGCCAAGACCCATGACCGTACCAGCAAGGACAAGCCGTAGGAAGGGAATCTCTTCGCGGCTAGTGACGTAGAGCACGATCGCACTGGCAACAACAGCAGGGGCCACCGAGACGACAGTGGCAGCAAAATCGTAGGCGACGGCAATCGGCAGGCGGAAAGCAAGCATTCCGATGAAATGCATCGCCCAAATGCCAACTCCCATGGCAGTGGCCCCCGCCCAGAGCCATAGGAGCGTGTCCTTCCGTGTTTCTGCAGCATTGATTCTTGCGGCTAACCCGAACGCTGCGTAGGCCGCCAGAGACGCCATTAAGACTGAGGTGACCACGAGCGTTGGGTCGTAAACGCCCGGAAGTGCATGCGTTCGGTCGAAACTAGGATTGAGGAACTGAACGTAGCGCATTTCGCTTTCCGGGAAGGTTCTCAGGTCTGCTGAGTGGCGGCGATAGGTACCGCCTCGTTCTGCTGCTTCAATTTCCGACCTGCCTTGCCGTGGTCGTAGCCCGCCCTCAGACCTGCAGTTCCTTGCCTTTCGACATCCGAGGCGCCTTCAGCGGAAGGGGTGATGCGGCTTCCAGTGACTCGCCGCCCTCGAGATGGGCATCGAGAGGAACGTCTGTCCCTATTTCGTAAACGTGTCAGTTGTTTGATGAGTAATCGCTGCAATTCTACCACTCCCGAATAGCTGGCGACAACAACGCTTCCCATAAGCCACACGAACTATCCGTGCGCCCGCTAGCTGCCTGGTTTAGCCCGATTTACTCTGTTTCGGGGGGCCGCTTGTAGAAAGTTTAACGGCTGACTTGTTATTGATCCGTCTTCTACCCGCAACCTCTCATTGATATCACCGGGTCCCCCGCGGTTGACGGATTCCACCAAAGCGCGAAGAGCGATATGCGGGAAGCGTAGACAAGAAGAGATGTTGGCCTCAAATCTCTCGCTCAAGCATCTCAAAACCGCGATGTGGCGTAAGGCAGGTCTCAACTACTACGATGGCTTCAGGCGACCTTTTAGCACCCTACCTGGAAGATTGCGAAAACAGAAATGATTTTCAAAGGGAAAGTCTCGATAACGATACCCTACATGGTTGAGAATCTTCATCGTGAGGTTCCTCTGACCGTACTCGATCCTCTGGCTATACATTCAACGAGTTTTTGGTTAGTATTCTCTTTATTGGTACCTGGTTCACAATATTGACACCGACCCCATTGAGATGTAGAATGAATGAAGACCATTCTTCTATTCAGCCTTGTTTTCTCCCCTTTGCCCATTCCTTCTCAAATACGATTATCAGAGGTCATTGTCGAAACAAACGCCGATGAGGAACTGGATCAAACAGCTCAAAGACTAGGAGTTTCTGCTGACTGGCTGGGCGGTGCACGTCGAGCGCTCCGGCAGGCCACAGATCTTGTCAAATCAATACGCCCCGTTCCAGTGCGTGAGGTCCACTCGCTCGGCAGGGCATGGGTTCGCGTGCACAGCAGCCAGGCAACAGCTGCCGTCGAAGAACTGATTGAGAGTACGAGATTGGCCGCGAGTCAGGCGTCGGACGGTTTGAGCTATCGACTGAGCGGTCTAGCCCTTAGTCCAGCGTGATTTTTTGCATGAGGAGGAAGAAAAGCCCTGGAACGTGCGCCGTTACGGGATAAAATGCGTTTGATATATTTACAAGCCATCCCGAAAGGAGCACATTCCAGGTGAATAAAAGAAACCACAGAATCCTCCTCCGAGACAAGCAAAATCTTACACGCCGGTTGGAAAGAAATCAGTTTGAGGACCGGTCCGATCCTATGTTCAAGGACTCCAACACCTACTACGAGATCGCCGAGAGAACGCGCGCCATCGGATCTGGTGGTATCGGAGCCATTCACAAGCTCGTGTGTAAGCTTGGATTGGACAAAGATATCAACAGAAACATCGTTTTGCTCAAGTACCACTTTCCTTACTGGGAATCCGATCATGTACTGAACATCGCATACAACGTCTTGTCGGGTGGAACCTGTCTCGAAGATATCGAGCGGTTGCGCCAGGATGAGACCTACATGAACGGACTGGGAGCCGAGAGGATTCCGGATCCCACGACGGCTGGAGATTTCCTCCGTCGTTTCGATGAGGATTGGATCTTCGGACTTCAGGAAACCATCAATGAAACCCGAACCAAGGTGTGGAAGTTGCAGGATGCTTCCTTCCGGAAGGAGGCCATCATCGACGTGGACGGGACCGTCGCCGGAACCTTGGGGGAATGCAAGGAAGGAATGGACATTGCCTACAACGGGATCTGGGGTTACGCACCGTTGATCGTGACCTTGGCCAATACGAATGAGGTCCTCTATCTGATGAATCGGCCGGGCAACCGTCCCTCTTCCGACGGAGCGGCCGAGTGGATGGACCGGGCAATCGATCTGGTGTCGTCGGTGTTTACGAAGGTCTGGCTTCGGGGCGACACGGATTTCTCGCTGACGAGAAACTTCGATCGCTGGGACGAGCGGGTTGGTTTTGTCTTTGGTTATGACGCCAAGCCGAACCTGGTCGGGATGGCCGATGCCCTGCCGGAGAGACAATGGAAACCGCTCGAGCGGCCTCCTCGTTATGAGGTCAAGAGCGAAGAACGGCGCCGTCCGGAAAACGTCAAAGAACAAGTAATCAAGGAGAGAGAATTCAAGAACATCCGCCTGCAGAGCGAGCAGGTCGCCGAGTTTGACTATCGTCCCGGACACTGTAAGAAAACCTATCGCATGGTTGTGGTTCGGAAGAACCTCACGATCGAAAAGGGGGAGCACCGGCTGTTTGATGAGGTCCGGTACTTCTTCTACATCACCAACGATCGGGAGATGACGATGGGAGAAGTGGTCCTTTTTGCCAACGATCGCTGCAACCAGGAAAACGTCATCGGTCAGCTCAAGAGTGGAGTGAACGCCTTGAGGATGCCTTCGGACAGTCTGGTATCGAACTGGGCCTACATGGTCATCGCATCGCTGGCGTGGAATCTGAAGGCCTGGTATGGCCTGGTGACGCAGGCGCCGACAGTACGTCGTGATATCTTGAGGATGGAGTTCAAACGCTTCCTGGTGAACTTTGTGCAAATACCCTGTCAGATTGTAAGAACCGGTCGTCGCCTCGTTTACAGGATATTGGCCTATAGCAAGCATCTCGAAACCTTTTTGGCGACGTTCGACTATATCAGGCAACTCAGGTTTACTTGAAGGCGCCTCGCCGGCGGGTGAGCCCGTACCCCCGGCGGAGCAAGAGTGGCGGGCGAAAGGAAGGGCATAACAGAGACAAACAAGATCAAGTGATCCAGACAACCAATGGAAGGTTTGTCTCTTGTGTTTCTCTTTGCTTTCCCTGTTACGCACAAGGAGCTGAAATCCACGAGATATTCGGAAAAGGCAAACGATTTTCCGAGCGAGCTCATACCTCGCTTATTTTGGGTCTAGACGGCGGCGTCGGCAGAGGCTGATCGTCGACACCTAGAATTCGGGGCTGCGGCGACTTCGCAAGGAGATTGTTATAGTCCAAACCCGTAAAGTCGCATATCAAGATCGCTTCTTCGGTTGGGTAAGTGATATCCATTCCGCCATCACTCTGGTAGACGGTTCCATCGTACTGGTAACCGTTGTAGTAATGACGAGACAGGATTACGTAATTATGGAAGGGCGGCTCCGAAGGCGTACCGCCGGTCAGAATCAAGCGGTAGTCGAGTTCTCCGCCAGAACTCAGGTCATATCGTGAAATCGTAGTTCGAAGATTCCACGGTATGACTGCGTCGATATCCGCGATTCCGCTAGAGTGAAGTTCCGACACGTATTCTTCCGTCTCATGGGGATTTAAATACAGGACGTCAAGGTACTGAGCTTCATCGTATAGATCTGTTGGTGCCGCTCTGACCGTACTGTTGTCCAAACCTACGTATGCTTGCTGCTTGAACGGTTTCTGGTCGAGGCGCCGGTCTCGAAATTCCCGCAGGCTCATATACAGAATTCGTCGCTGGATTGACAACTCGGGACTTGATCCGTTGATGATGGGAATCCATGTCGGGCCGAACTCGATTGCTGCCACGACGATGGCGCCGACTGCCGCTATGATGGCGACAGCAATGCCTCCAGTGCGGATGTTCGCCCTCAGCCTCACCCAACGTGATGGCCCTGGTTCGTTACGCGGGTCAGTGATCGTTTTATCGCGTTCTGTTGTCTTCAAAGTCGGCTCCGCACTCTTTGGGACGTCGTGACTCACTGCCTGACCCTCTTCAGCTGCACCAGGTTGTTCCGCCAGATCTTCAGATTCCGCCCGCTCGTCGAGAACCCTTCTCGCCGCTGCGCGTACCGAGAGACTGTCGTCCTTATTGCGCAAACGCTCCAGCTCTGAAACCGCTAACGCTGCAAACTCAGGGTCTGTGCCTCGGGCGAAGTCCCCTAGCAGTCCGTGGTAAAAGTCTGGTAAATCCTTTTGTTCGCAATCGACTCTCTACTGCGCTTCGACTAAAATCGACGCATGGCCATGGGAAAAAAGAAACGCAAGTCGAAGCAGAAAAGCATGTGGGTGCCGACTCAACATCTCCCCAGGAGTGCATCCCACCCTTTCTACCAGCGATTGAATCAGGTGCTCGACGAAGCCGGGTTTGACGAGTTTGTCGAGCAGCGATGTGCGTGTTTTTATGCACCCAAGATGGGTCGCCCAAGTCTGGCACCTGGTCGATACTTCCGTCTTTTGATGATCGGATACTTCGAGGGACTGGATTCGGAGCGAGCTATCGCCTGGCGTGCTGCCGATTCGCTGAGCCTGCGCGGGTTCTTGGGACTCGAGTGGGGCGAGGATCCGTCGGATCATTCGACGATCTCCCGCACGCGACGGCGCATGGATGTGGAGACGCATAGCGCAGTCTTTGCCTGGATCCTGAGCCGGCTCGCTGAGGCGGACCTGGTGAAGGGCAAGACCCTCGGGGTGGATGCGACCACTCTGGAAGCCAACGCGGCTTTGCGCAGCATTGTACGGCGGGATACCGGAGACAGTTACGAGACCTACTTGACGAAACTGGCACAGGAATCGGGTATTGAGACACCGACCCGGGAGGATCTGGCGCGCATAGATCGCAAGCGGCCGAAGAAGGGTTCCAACGATGACTGGCAGCACCCGCAGGATCCGGACGCCCGCATCACCAAGATGAAGGACGGCCGCACGCATCTGGCTCACAAGGCCGAACACGCCGTGGATCTGGAAACCGGAGCGGTGGTTGGCATCACGGTTCAGGGAGCCAACCAGGGCGATACGACGACGATCAAGAAGACGCTCATTGAAGCGGCCGAACAACTCGAGGGTGTGCTGCCTGAAAGCGATAGACTGCAGGAGCTTGTGACCGACAAGGGATATCACAGCACGCAACTGGTAGAAGATCTCGAGCAACTGGAGATCCGAAGCTACATTTCCGAACCAAAGCGGGGTAAACGGCGGTGGCACGGGAACACCCGTGCGCGGGATGCCGTGTACCGAAATCGTAGACGTATCCGAGGAGAACGGGGAAAGCGCCTGCTTCGCCAACGGGGAGAACGACTGGAACGACCTTGTGCACACCTCTATGAAACAGGTGCAATGCGGCGGACATATCTCCGTGGTCATCCAAACATCCTCAAACGGTTGCTGCTTCATGTCGGTGCATTGAATCTCGGACTGCTGATGCGACAGCTGTATGGCGTGGGCACGCCGCGGAGTCTGCAGGGGCGTCTCTGCGCCTTTCTGACGCGTATCTTGGCCTTTTTCAGATGGTCGAGGTCGATCTGGGCCGCTTTTTGGCTGAGGGAACCATCTGTAGATGACTTCCATCCAGTATGCCCCAGGATCATCGTTGTCCGTGGATCTGTGCTCCATCCGGTTTTAGCCACGGGCTGCTAGGGGCCAACTACCGACGTCTCCGCGCCCGCTTGGGTCCCGCCAAGGCCATTACCGCCATCGCTCATAAACTCGCACGAATTATCTATCGCATGCTCAAATACGGCCAGCAATACGCAGACAAAGGAGCGCAATACTATGAGTCCAAGTACCAGGAACAACAACTCCGATACCTTAAGAAAAAGGCCAAACAGCTCAACATGCAACTGGTTCCATCTACAGCACTAACATGATTAGTTTCTTGAGAGCTATCAGTAATCAGCCCTTCGGATTATTGCTATACAAAACTACTTTACATTCTCCCACATGAGCTCGGCAACATCCATCACGCGGATCTCACGACTCCCCTTGCGCGCGTTGATTCCATCTTCGAGCATCGTGGTGCAAAACGGACAAGCGACGGCCACGATTTCTGCATCCGTTTCGAGAATCTGCCGGGCCCGTTCCTGGTTGACCCGTTGCTCGGGCGGCTCCTCCACAAAGCTCATCCCGCCGCCGCCGCCGCAGCAGAAGCTCCGCTCCCGACTCTGCTCCAACTCGATCGGCTCGTTACTGACGGCTTGGATCAGCTGCCGGGGGGCTTCAAAAACACCGTTGTGCCGCCCAAGGTAGCAGGGATCGTGAAGTGTCACCCGGGCCGATTGCGGTGTCGGAGACAGACGGCCTTCCTGTACCAGTTGCTCCAGAAACTGGGTGTGGTGATACACCTCGAATCGTGCTCCCAGTTTCGGGTATTCGTTCAGGAAGGTGTTGAAGCAATGAGGACACGCCGTCACGATCTTGCGAATCTCGTAGCGGCGGAGTTGCTCCACATTCTCTTTCGCCAGCATCTCAAACAGAAACTCGTTTCCGATCCGGCGCGCTGGATCGCCAGTACACTTTTCTTCCCGGCCCAGAATCGCAAACTTCACGCCGGCTTTCGCCAGCAACTGGGCCAGGGCACGGGTGATCTTCTGATTGCGCTCGACCAGAGCTCCTCCGCATCCCACCCATAGGAGGACTTCTGCGTCGTGTGCCGCGGCCGGATCCGAAAGCGTCTGAATATCCAATCCCTCGGTCCAATCGATCCGGCTGGACTGTGTCCCTCGAAAAGGATGTCCTCGACTTTCGAGCGAGGTCACCGCCTCTTGCATCGTCTCGGGAAACTCGGCCTGTTCCATGACGAGATAACGGCGCATATCGAGAATCTTGGGCATCTGCTCGATGAAAACCGGGCAGGCTTCCACGCACGCCGCACAGGTTGTGCAAGCCCAAAGCGCTTCCGGGGCCGTGGCGCGAGCCTTGTCGATAATGGCGCGGCCCTTGTGCGCTTCATTGCCGTTATTGTCCTGGAGATCTCCCGAGGTAGCTCGCCTGCTGAACTCTCCGGGTTCCTCGTGCATGATCTGTCTCAGGTCCAAGATGATGTCTCGTGGGGAGAGCGATTTCCCCACAGTATGTGCGGGACAGGCCTCCGAGCAACGACCACACTCGGTGCAGGCATCCAGATCGAGCAAATCTTTCCAGGTGAATTCAGCGAGGGCGTTGACCCCCAGGACCTCCGCCTTTTCGAAGTCGATGTCCTTCAGCGACGCACCCACCGGCTCGAGCGACGCCGTGTAAATGTTCAGCGGAGCGGTAACAACGTGCGCGAGCTTCGTATAAGGAGCCCAGGCGAGAAAACCAAACACAGCGATCGCATGGATCCACCAGACCCACAAATGTGCGCTGCGCATCCCCTCCGGGCCGATGACCAAGGCCGACAGAGTCGCCACCAAGTGGCCGAACGGAGACCACGCCGCCCAGGGATCGTCCGTGGCTGCGATTCGCCATCCTTCGACCAGAAAACCCGTCAGCGCAATGAAGAAAATGGCCACCAGGATCCAGTTCGACTCGTCCGTGTATACCAGCTTTTTGGGTCGACCGATCATTCTCCGGCCGGCTGCGAGGAGGATTCCCACCATCGTCAAGGCACCAAAAACATCCACGATGAAGGACTGGAAGTAAAGATAGAAGGCGCCCTGCATGAGGGGAAGACCAAAATCGTAGTCGATCATGACGACGATCGTCGCGATGGTCAGTACAGCGAATCCAGTATAGACGAGTGTATGGAATATTCCGGCGTATCGTTGCTTTATGGTTCGATGCTGCACCAGGGCGTGCTCGAGGAGTCGTCGAGCACGCTTACCAGGCTGGTCAAAGCGGTTGGTCGGCAAACCGCGCTGCCACTTCATCCAGCGTCGGTAAAACCCGTACCCGCCGATCAATACGGTGGGAACGAGCAGAGCATACATCACCCATACATGTGAGATGTTCCAAAGAATCTCCCGGGTGGGAATGGATGGGTTCATTTCTCTAGTTTTGAGAGTCTCTCGATCAAGGGCGGAACAACCTTGCGATAATCCTCGACGATTCCAAAGAGGCAGTGCTTGAAGATCGGGGCATCCCCATCGATGTTGATGGCCGCGACGACCTTGGCGTCGGAAATACCTGCCAGGTGCTGGCTTGCACCGTGAATCGCAATGGCGAGGTACAATTCCGGTGCCACCTTCTTTCCTGTTTGCCCGACCTGCCAGGACGGCGGGACCCATCCCGAGTCACAGGCCGCCCGGGACGCCGCCAGCTGAGCGCCGAGCAATGCCGCCAGCTGTTTCAGCTGCTCGAAGGGCTCCGCCCCCCCCAAACCCCGGCCCCCCGAGACAATCACCTGAGCATCCTCCAGTCGGCTCTCGCCCGTGCCCTCGACTTTTCTTTCGACGATGCGGGAGGCTGGATTGTCCGGCAAAGATACAGTGACTTGCTCGGTCGCAGCGGATTGTGAAACGGACTGCGCCGGCTCAAAAGCACGAGAGCGGATCCACACGACTGCGGGGAATCGGTTGCAGCGAATCGTGGCAGTGGCCTTACCACCGTAGACACTCCGGGCGACCTGAAGCTGACCTTCGTTCACACTCAAGGCCAACCCGTCTCCCACCGCGCTCCCGCCGAGTCGGTGCGCCAGGCGTGGCGCGATTTCTTGGCTGTAGGTATCGTTGGCGAGCAAAACAGCGTACGGCTCAAGCGCGGTCAAGATCTCGGCAAGGCCGTGAAGATATGGCTCCGGCTGATACTGAGAGATGTCCATGGCCTCGACGACGGTGACTCGCTGGGATGCCGATTGAACTTTCTGACTCATGGCATCGCTCGGCAAGCCGAGAATGACGACATGCAGGCCCTTCTGTAAACTATTGGCCAGACGCTGGCCCGCCCCCAGGAGGCCCTGTGAGGAGCGGTCATATTCATCTCTGGCGTAAACACAGACCACAACTTCCGTCATGGGTTCCTCACGAGAAGGGTAGTAATGCCGATCGGTTCTACAACGATCGAGTGACTGCCAAGATTCGCTCGGCGAGCTGGTCCACCTTTTCTTCCAGGGTATCACCGCTCACGAACTCACACTGGGTCTCCTTTACAGGAATGTGCAACTCCTGCAGCTCATAGTAAGCGGTACCCTTGCGAACCTCGGACGCATCCAGCTCCAGGTCCTCCAGAGTCCAAACCGTTATTGGGCGCCGGTAAGACATCATCACATCTCGTGTCTTGGGCACCCGGGGCACGTTGTGCTCGTCGTTGGTGATCGACAAGACCAAAGGAGATTTGGCTTCCAACGTCTCCCATCCTACATCCGTTTGTCGTCTGAGCCGCAAGCCGTCACCCTCCGTTTCGATCCGGTCCACGAACGCAACGCTCGCAATGCCGAGTTCCTCCGCAACGAGGCCAGCAGTCTGTCCGACCCCCCAATCCCCAGATTCCCGGCCCACAAAAACGAGATCGAACGGCCCGATCTTACGGATCGCGGCTGCAAGCACCTGAGAGACCGACAGAGGATCCGGATGAGGATGTCCGTCGTTTTTCACCAGGACGCCGTCGTCCGCCTTCATTGCAAAAGCCTTTCTCACGGAATCTTCTGCTGTTTCTGCACCGTAGGACAGAACCGTGACCTTGCCCTCTACTTTTTCACGAAACTGCAGCGCCGTCTCCAGCGCGTTCTCACAAAAAATGTTCGTTACAAGGTTCGCGGATCCCCGTACCGCTTCCTTGTGCTCGGAATCGATGCGGAAGTCCCGCGCCGGCACCTCTGGGTCGAGTATTTGCTTTAGACAAACAACGATATGCAATATTCCCTCCTACTGCTCGAGGAATCCATCGACTCCAAATCGAAACGACGCGTTTCGACCGGATTTCTCCCTAAGGGCTCCCTAATATAGCACAGCGCGGGTCGATGCGCCGCTGCCACTCCCAAAGATGGCACTCCCAAAATCGTGCAGGCCTGTTTGTCAATTCCCTGCGAGTCCGGGTAAGATAGAGCCTGGGTTTCCGGTGAGCTGGGCTAGACCCGAGTTGTCCTCACCAGGCATCCCAATCGCATCCCGCCGGTTGCAATTCGGAGCGTATCCTTACCCTTTCCGAGATAGATCATGAGCCATCTCGTTTTGATTCGTCATGGGCAAGCCAGTTTCATGGATGGAGACTACGACAAGCTCTCGCCACTAGGAGAGGAACAATCACGACAGCTGGGCAAACTCTGGATCGAACGGGAGGTGAAATTCGACGCCGTCTACTCTGGCACTCTAGTGCGACAGAGGAGTACGGCCGAAGTGATCGGAAATATGTTCGCGGAAGTCGGGATACGCTGGCCGGAGTCCGTCGAGATGCAAGGTCTCAACGAGTATGATGCCGACGGAATGATGGAGATTCTGCTTCCCAGGCTATCCGATAAGGACACGAAGGTTCGCTCGCTCGTGGCCAACTTCAAACAGGCCTCGAGTCGATCCGACCGCTACAGGCACTTTCACCGGATGCTCGAGGCGGTGGCGAGATATTGGATGCTGCAGACCGTCGAAACGCCCGGTGTCGAGGGCTGGCGGACCTTCCATGATCGCGTCCGTGCCGCTCTGGAGCGGATCCAGGAACTCAACGACGGCGGACGCCGCATCGCCGTCTTCACCTCCGGGGGACCTATTTCGGTTGCGATACAACTGGCGACCCAGGCACCCGAAGCCACGGCGCTCGAGTTGAATTGGAGAATTCGCAACTGCTCGATCAGTGAAATCGTATACAGCAGAAATCGCTCCACACTCGACTCTTTCAATACTATACCGCACCTGCAGGACCCAGCTCTGTGGAGTTATCGGTAACTAGCTTTTAGCTATCAGCCGTCAGCTTTCAGCTTTTGCTACGCGGGTTCAGACCGCTTGCGGCGAGGCTTGTGGGGTGCGTTTAGCCAAAAAGCGAAGACCTATGACGTTGACGTCGCCACGAGAAACCACGCCTAGCATGGAGCTGAAAGCTGAGAGCTGAGAGCTCAAAGCTACTTTTCTTCCTCGAACTCCAGCGAAGCCGAATTGATGCAGTAGCGTAGACCGGTGGGTTTCGGGCCGTCTTCGAAAATATGCCCCAGGTGGGCGCCGCAGCGGCTGCAGAGAACCTCGGTCCGGACCATATTGAAGCTACTGTCGGTTTCGGTATCTACATTCTCAATCGCGACGGGCTCCCAGAAACTAGGCCAGCCGGTACCCGATTCAAACTTGGTATCGGAGCTGAACAGGTCGTTGGCGCAGCAAACGCACCTGTAGGTTCCCTTTTCCTTGTTTTTCCAGTACGCCCCCGTAAAGGCCCGCTCTGTGCCTTTCAATCGCGCAACATGGTACTGCTCGGGGGTCAACTGTCGCTGCCACTCCTGTTTCGTCTTGCTGATCTTCTCGGTCATGACAAATCCCTTACCCTTCACGGAATACACCCGCAACTTTGTGGATTTCGAGTTAGAGCTCGCGTCGTTCGAAGCGGAGCTCTGGTACCGGCCGATCCTGGCCGCGGCCGGATGGAACAGACCGAGCTGATCCAAGGCAAAAAAGATACCCAAGGCCGAAACTACAAAAATCACGAGTCTCACGTCTCTCTCCTCGCTTGTCGATTCCCAGTCTGAATTATACCGAGATTGAGAAGAGAATTACAGTGGGGTGGGTAGCTCGCTCCGCGAGCTGCTCTTCGCTGTCCATGGAGTTTGCGGAGTTGACAGCCTACGATTGCTCCTTGGCTAGAGCTCTATTCTCGGAGAGCTCCGGGTTCGCTTCATGCTCCCCTTCGGCCTCGGGCTGTCGATCGGCGCGTGCCAGTTCTCGTAGCCGATGCAGCACCTCGGATTTGATCTGGCGCACGAGCTTGAGGTTGGACGAATCTTCGCCCTGCTGCTGCTCGAGTCTCCTCGAGAAGCGGCGAAAGAGCTTCCGGACCGGCCGTATGAGCTTTTTCGGCTCTATGGAAGTTTTTTCCAGGATTTCGCTGATCCGCTCGGCTAGCTGATGGGCCCGGACGGGCTTCTCGATCGGCGCATCTTCTTCATGCTCCGTCTCGTGAGCCGGCGCCACCTCCGGCTTCCGGTTGGACTGGGACTCGACCGTCTGATGTTGCTGCGCCAGGACCTGTTCATACTGTAGAGTTGCCTGGAGGCTCGAGATCGTACCCGAGGTGGAGATGCTTTTCGAGATCGCGTGCGCCCCCTGTTGGGCCTGCCCGATCTCACCGGCAGCAACTTCTTTGCCCACCTTTCGGATCGCACGAAGGGCCTTGCGGATATCCCGCAACTCCTGCTCGTTCAGGTTCCCCTCGATCGAGATCGAAAGGTTGTGACTCTGTTGGACAGACAGGCTCTGAGTGCTGCCTTGCCCGTGACTGCCCGTGCGATTGTACGCCGAGTAGAGCGCGTGCGTCTGCGAGGTCGAGGAAAGTGTGACCCGGTCCCCTTCGGCCGTGACGATGGTGATATCGGCTTGCTGTTTGCGAAAGGCCGAAATGCGACTCTGCTGGACGGCGCTAGGTTGTGTGCCTCTAGAGGTCTGGGGAGAGTTGGAGGAAGCAAAATCGAGGGGTGTGCTTGGGCGCAGTATGCTTGGGCGCAGTATGCTGCTGAGCGTCATAGTGGGTCCTTCCCTGGTTCGATGCGTTTGCTTGGGGGGGCAGGTTTATAATCGTTTACTATCGGCCGGCGCGGCAGGCAACTTCAGAAAATATGAAAGTCTGTGACGAAAATCATAGACTTCGCGGTTTGTGGCTGCCCATCGCTCGGGGGAGCACTAATGTTCAGCTCGTCTGCTGCAGAAGCTTGGCGCAGGCGTAGACCGCACGCGTACAGGGCATCGGGCTCCCCACTTTTTCGCCGAGCTCCACGACAGCTCCGGCTATTGCGGCCAACTCCATGGGACGCCCGGCCTCCAGGTCTTGTAACATCGACGTTTTGTGGTGTCCTACCTTCTCGGCGCCCGCCAAGCGCTGTTCGACAGAGATCCCCGTTTCGACTCCGAGGCTTCGGGCCAGGCCCTCGGCTTCCTTCATTATGTCCGCCGCGAGGTCTCTGGTCTCCGGGCACTGAACGATCTGCAATAGAGTGGCTCGAGAGAGAACGCTGATGGGATTGTAAGCGAGATTCCCCATCAGCTTCACCCAGACATCGCGACGAATGTCACGACGAATGGGACACCGCAGGCCCGCCGTGGTGAGCGCTTTGGCAATCTGATGGCATCGCTCGCTGCGCGAGTTGTCTGGCTCACCAATCGGAAAACGGGTGCCATCGATGTGTTCGATGATTCCCGGCTCTGCAACGACAGCCGAGCAATATGTCACGCAACCAATGGCCCGATCGGGGCCAATACTTCGACTCACGATCCTACCCGGATCGACAGCTTCCAGGTGAATATCCCGCAGTGGCCCGGCAAGACCGAAAAAGTACCACCAGGGGACGCCGTTCTGAACACAGACCACAGAGGTGTGCGACCCCAGCAAGGGCTGCAGGCGCTCGGCCATCGGCGGGATGCTATGGGCCTTGAGCGTGAGAAGCACGACGTCGACGGGCCCGACCTCAGCCGGATCCGAGGTCACGGCCGGCCGGGCCTCGAGCTCGCCGGATGCCCCGACCAGGCGTATCCCGTTTCTTTTCATTGCTTCCAGGTGCGGACCGCGAGCGATGAGGGTTACGTCTTCACCAGATTTGGAAAGCATGGCACCCAGGAATCCCCCGATGGCACCCGCTCCCACGACACAGAAACGCATGGGCTTGGCTCAACCGCGCTCTTCGAGCATTTTCTCCGCAACGGCTCGCCGCTGTATCTTTCCCGTCGCTGTTCGCGGTATTCGTTCCACGAAATAGATGCTCTTGGGACACTTGAAATCGGCAAGCTTCTGTTTGCAATGTGAGATCAATTCGGATTCTGTGACCGCGTCGCGGACAACGACGGCTGCTGCCACTTCCTCTCCGTAAACACGATCCGGTATGCCGAAGGTGACAGCTTCTGCAATTTCCGGATGCGTGACCAGGATTTCATCGACCTCCCGAGGAGAGACTTTTTCTCCACCCCGGTTGATGATTTCCTTGATCCGTCCCAGCAAGGTGAGGTAGCCGTCCGCGGCCAGGCTCCCTTCATCTCCCGTGCGAAACCAACCGCGAACAAACGACTCCGCGTTCGCCTGAGGGTTGCTCTCGTAGCCCCCCATCACATTCGGACCCTGGATGCATACTTCTCCACGGCTGCCGGGCGGGAGCTCGTTCCCCTGTTTGTCCAGAATCGCAATCCGGACACCGGTCGCCACCCCAACGGTGGCTGGCCTTCGTTCAGCCGGCGGAAGCGGATTGGAGGACATCTGATGCGCCGCCTCTGTCATTCCGTATGCCTCCAGGACGGGAGCACCGAAGCGTTCCTCGATCTGGTTCATGGTAGCGGGCACCAGCGGTGCACTGCACGACCGAATGAACCGCAGCAATTCCGCGCCTTCCGGCCGTGACTTCGATCTGGACAACAGCATCTGGTGAATCGTCGGTACAGCGGAGTACCAGGTCACATTGTAATCTCGAACATGCCTCCAAAAAGACAGGGCATTGAAGGCGCCGGCAAGGACCACGGTTCCGCCCGTGTACAGAGTCGCGAGCGTCGATGCCACGAGTCCGTGAATGTGAAACAGCGGCATGACGCAGAAGGAAACGTCCTTGGGGTCCAACCGATAGGTCGACGCCACGGTCCGGGTGGAGCTCAGGAGGTTCTCGTGAGACAGAGGCACGCGCTTGGGCCGGCTCGTCGTGCCGCTGGTGTGAAGAATCAACGCCGTCTCCTCGGACGGAGCATCCGAAGAAAGATCGGATGCCCGCGTGGCCGCATGGGCGAATCGAAGCTCGTCCTCACTCACGAATTCTATACGATGGATGCCGATTTGGAGCTCGGCGGCCGCCTTCGCTGCCTCTTCAGAGTCCGCGACGGGAAGGATCAAGCGGCAAGCGCCCGTGTCCTGCAGGTAGAAGCGGAATTCGTCCCGAGTGTAGGCTTGATTCAGAGGAGCCGCTGCCCCGACCTTCGCGCTGGCAAGGAACGCAACTATCATTTCGAGGTTGTTGGGCAAGGCGATCGCCACCCGCTCTCCGGGACGAATGCCAGAATCCTGCAGTCCGCCCGCCTGCAATACGGCTATGTCCTTGTCCCGGCCGCGCCCTAGCGTGAATCAACGCTCGACCTCCCGGTGTGGTTGGACCTTGGATCTTGGATGATAACACCCCGGCATTCGGCATCGACATCAAATTACGGCTGGCGTCGATGATTCCGACGCCGTCATTGGCACTTATTTGGGTCATCTGTCACTATTTGCTCATCACTCCAGCCTTTTTATCTATTTTCGCCTGCAATACGGCTAGGAACGTCCCGATAGCCACGGACCTGTCCCGGCCGCGCCCTAGCAAATCTTTGTCCAAGCTGTGAATCAAGAAACTCTCCCGGAGTTCCTCTGCCAGGCCCAACCGGTGAAGGGTGAGAGTCTCTTCGAAACCCTCATCCAAGCTGGCTGCCGCTGACCGGTTCAGCAGCGATAGTTCTTTTCGGACCCGTAGAAGCGCTTTTTCTGCCTCTCTCAGGGTTGGCTTTTGATAGGCATCCTGCAATCGTTTGCGAAAGGTTCCCTGTTTGCTCTTGGGTAAGTAGCACAATACATTTTCACGCTTATGCCATCGACAGCGCTGCACGACAGCCCGGTTGCCGAATACCGTCTGGATGGCTTTTCGCAATCCTTTGGACCCATCGATAACGCACATCAGGCCCTTGTCATGGCAAAGCCCTCTTTGTATTAGCCCTCGGAGAAAGTCCGTACACACTCGTTCATTTTCGGTACTGGCCTGCAGGAACCCCAAGATGATCTTCTCACCCTCGAGGGTCACTCCCAATCCAATCAGGATTTGCTCCGATGCAAAGCTTTTGCCGTCCAGAAAGAGAGCAACAAAATCGTATCCTGCAAGAGATCGTTCCTGCAGCTCCTTCAGTTTTCGAGCTGTCACTTGGATGGTACGGCGCGAGATGCTTGATGCTGACATGCCAAAGGCCTCCGGAACGGCCTCAGCGCACTCCCGATAATTGCGACACGATAATCCGTTGATTACCTTCTTCAAAAGGCCCTCGTCCATATTCCTGGGTTGCTGCAACCGCCGATATGTTCTCAACGGTACCTCACAACTCCGATCAGTATCTCGGACTCGAGGAACACGGACTGGAATCTTCTGATCTGTCAGGTACACTGAACCCCTTTGCGATCCCCATCGATGAAGGTTGGAATCGCCGCCGGCTCGGCTATAGCGCTCCCCAGCGAGGTGGTTGACTTCATCTTCAAGGCTGTCCTGGACGGCTCGCAATCCCAGCGGTATCAACGCTTGGATGAGCTCGATACGTGCATCAAGTTCGTTGAGCTGATCATTGGTTGCGAGAAATCGTGTCTCGCCTGACGATCGTTTTTGCTTCGATGTGATGCTGTTTGGTAGAATCTTCTTCATAGTGGCTCCTTGAGAATTGGTTGACTTCGTTTTCGGACAAAAACAAAAATCTACCACTCTTGGAGCCGCTTTCCTTTCATTGAATTTCAACTAACAATAGCACTCACTCAAGAGTACCCCCTGTCTAGACAGGACAATAGCTATGGGTCGATTCAATCCGAAAGGCCACCTACTTGCGATGCTGGTCGCCGGGCTGCTTTACGGTTCGAGCGGCTACGCCGCGGAGTGGTATGTGAGCCCATCCGGTTCGGGCAACGGCTCCGCCGGCGCCCCTTTCGGGAAGATCTCCGACGGACTGGCAGCGGCGCTGCCCGGCGATACCGTGATACTGAAACCCGGGACTTACACGGGCGGCGTGACGACGGTGCGCTCGGGCTCCCCCTCTAATCCGATCACGCTTCGTGCGGAGCAAAGCCGCACGGCGATCCTGACCGCGTCCGACGGCAAAGTTCTCAGGATCTACCATGCCTATACAACCGTCGAGGGCGTTGTGGTCGATGGGCAGTACGGACCCAACCGAACGGTCGGGGTAGGGGGCACCGCCGACGGACTCATCCTGAGGGACGTCGAAGTCCGCAACTCGGGTCGCGACTGCGTCGACATGGGCGATCCCACGAACGTTCTGGTCGAAAACAGCCTGATTCATCATTGCCTGAACTCTCGCAACGGGAGAACCGATGCCCATGGGATCGTTACCGGAGCGGTGCGTAACTTGACGGTCCGCAATACCGAGATCCATTCCTTTTCCGGAGACGGCATTCAGATGGATCCCTCGCGATCCGCTCCTGGCTGGGACCAGGTCACGATCGAGGGTTGCCGTTTCTGGCTCGAGCCCTTGCCGACGGCCACCAACGGGTTCCCCGCGGGAACCGTTCCGGGAGAAAATGCCCTCGACACCAAGACATGGGATGACGCCGCAAGGGCGACCCTGATCATTCGGGACACGGTGGCGTGGGGATTCCGCAATGGATTGATCTCCGTTCAGGCGGCCTTCAATTTGAAGGAGGAGATCGACGCCACCGTGGAACGAGTGACCGTCTACGATTCCGAAATCGCCTTTCGCCTCCGGGGCCCGACCGATCGGGGCAGCGCCTGGGTACAGCTTCGGAATACCTTGGTCTACGATGTGGACAAAGCAGTGCGCTACGAGGACGACATCGAGAATTTGAAGATCTACAACTGCACCTTTGGCGATCGCGTAACGCAAGCGTTCCAGGCAGCGTCGTCGCTCTCCACCGGCGTGGACGTGCGGAATCTCCTCATTCTGGGTGGCAGCCTGCCCTCGGAAGCATCCGCACCCTCGAACCTCGCCGTCTCCGCCTCGTCTTTTGTCAACGTTGCGGCGGACAACTACCATCTCGCCGTCGCGTCCCCGGCAGTTGATGCCGGCGAGCCGCTTGCCTCCGTGACGGTTGACCGCGACGGCGTCGCTCGCCCGCAGGGCAGCGGCCCCGACATCGGGGCCTACGAATGGTGCCTTCAATGTACTCCCGCGCCCCCTGCAAACCTCCAGGTTACCTCGGCGAACTAATCCAGACGGGCAGCCAGCCAATCAGCTCCGAAGCACCCCCACCTCAGGCAGCAAGCTAAATCTTGACCGGCCCCGAAGGCGGAGGTAGCGGTGGCGGGAGCTCGCGGGCATCCGCCGACGGGCGATCCTGCGCGTCATCGTCGAAGAAAAAGTGAAAAGCAACCACACCGGCGCAAAATGTCCACGGAATCGTCAAAAAGAGCCCAACGCCGCATAGCAAAGCCCCGCCTAGGTTCAGCCCCAGAGTGACCAGGAAAAGTACAATGACCGAACCGAGGTTGGCGGTGACCCCGCGCCGGCTGGTCTCCATGGCGGACCAGAAATCCAATCCGCGGGCAACAACGAGAAACGGGGAGAACATGTATCCGATGAAAAGGTAGAGGCCGGGAAGAATGCAGAGCAGCGTGCCAATGCCAATCAGAGCACCGCTCACCAGTCCCAGAACAAACAGTTGACCGAAGGATTGAAAGCCGTCGAAAAAGTTTCCGAACTCGGCTTGTTCACCGCGGTGCTTCTTCCGAATGTAGACGAAGAAGCCGGCCGAGAGCGAGGGTTGAATCACCCATCCCACCAGAGTGCCAGCCAGCGGAATCAAGCCGAGTGAAATATGGATCGCCATTACGATACACGTGTACCCGAGCAAGGGCCCGAAATTGGCAATCGCCAGATCCCAGCCCCGCCGAAGGCAGTCCCCAATGGGAAGATCGATCTGCTTGAAACTCGTATCCGTCGTATCCATCTTATCTTGGGACCTCGTCCAGGCTGTAACTGATCCAGCCCTCGAATATCTCCCCCGATGGCCCTGATTTCACGGCTAGCGTGGCATCCGGGTTTCGATCGTTCTCGGCGGAGTTGTCAAAATGAGAAATGGCTTCTATCACTGTTCCCCTCGGAGCCAGGAGCGGGGCGCTGAGCTGATACCGGTACTTCCGCTCGGGATCCCATCGAGGGATGGAAAGTAGTGTGGTTTCGGTCCCGCTTTCGAAACGAGCCTTGTAGGTGACGTCCTTTCCTCTTTGAAGCATCACCGGCATCAGCGCAATCAGGTGCCCGTCGGAGGGCATCTCGAATCGGGCACGAACCTCATAGTGAGCGTCGCCTGCCGGGATGGTAAAGGCGGCTGCCGCCATGCGGTTCGATTGGATGTTTCTCCGGATCGAAGATGGGTCTTTGGCGAAGACAACTCCAAGGCGGCTCTGGTCGGTGTCCTGATAGCCCTTTTCCTTGAGATAGTGCAAGCCTACCCGAATACGTGCTCCTGCCGGCAGGAGCCGACCGCTCTCGGGAGCGTGGATCTGGAATGTGTTGCCAGGCCTATACGAGCCAAGGGGACCCCCTTCTATGGCAACGACGAGAAAGTCGTTTCCCGGTTTGGCCTCGGACGCAACGATCCATCGGTCTTCGGTAAAACTCGTCTGCACGGCGAACTCCCCGATTTCACCTTCGACGTCCTCTCCGACCGAATGCTCGGGAAGCTCGAAAACAGCATCGGGGGCACCGATGCTCCATTCTTCAGTCCAGGTGCGCTGCGGCTCGAACTGGCCCTCGCCTTCGGGGAAGCCTTGGTTCATCCATAGAACCAGCACGTCCATTTCCTTCGGAGTCAGCGCCTGGCTGTTGGCGAACGATCCGACGGCCGGATCGGCCGGCCACGGCGGCATGCTACGCTGGATGATGGCGGTCTTGATCGACTTGGACCACTTGTGGATTTCGCCGTAAGTCGTAAAGCCCATCGGGGCCGCCCCACCCGGACGGTGGCACTGCACGCAGCGGTTCTCGAAGATGACGCCGATTCCTCCGACATACGTCGGCTCGAGAGGTACTTTCTCGAGCCATTCCGGCTCGATGAGCTCTGCGCCCTGCTCAACCAGGCTCGGATCCCGAATGGCACCTTCGACTGGGCTATTGGCCCCCTCGGTATAGCGGATACCCATCAGCGCGAAACTCTTCTCCGCCCTTTTGCGCAGCCGGATCCGGGCTTGCACGAAGTCTTGCTGCGCGGCATTCTCATCACAGAAAACACAGCAGCTTTCCCAGGTGAGGCCTCCGTGCTCCCACTGCAACATCCCTCCCGGGGTGACCTCGTCGGTCACGGGACACCAGATCGTGCTCAGGCTCTCCATGAAATTGAGGATAAAGCGCTCCTTTTCTGCAGACGGCGCGTACCGAGCCGGATCCTGTAGAAACTTCCGCTTCGCATCCGTCTGGCTGCCCCGATAGGTCACTCCGTCGTGTGTCCAGGTCGGCAGCGCGGGATCGGAGGGAACCAGATAGACCGGGCACAAATCGGCCGGTTTCAGCCGCTGCGATACCTTGACCTTATCCAGCACAACGGATTCAGGCGGCAGCTGTGCCCAGCCCGTCACCACCACCAACGTCACCAGCGTGACAGCCAAGGAAGAGATTCGGGAGAAGGCAAGACGCGACAAGATTTCCTCTTTATTTCCCCTCTGGAAAGCCAGGGGCTCGCTTGAGGCAATGAGCGGTTCATCCAAAGGAATATAGGACAACCCGTTTTCGAAATCAAAGGCAGCGTGACCTGTAATTTCGCATCGTTGGGCATCTCTCGGCACTTCCACTCGGTGCCGCTTGCGGCGTGAGCGACCTACGCACATTGCTCCATGCATAGATGTATACTGGTTGCGTCCTTTTTTTGTTCGGGATTTTTTTGTTTGGGAGCATGCATCTTCAATAAACGAGGAGCCCGATTCAGGAGCAAACCCTTTGAGCCGAACGTCCGTGACAATCTTGACTGGCTTTCTTGGAAGCGGAAAAACCACCTTGCTCAACCACTTGTTGCGCTCGGTCGACGGAACAAAGACGGCCGTGATTCTCAATGAATTCGGCGAAGCGGGGATCGATGGACTCACCGTCGATACGCAGAATCCCGGACAGCGCTACGCGGAGCTCGACAACGGATGCCTGTGCTGCGCTCTGAACGAAGATCTCGAACGAACGTTGCGGGAACTGCTCTCGGCTGGAGACTTCGATCGGCTGCTGATCGAAACCACAGGAATCGCCGATCCGCTGTCGGTCGCCTGGACCTTCCTGCGCCCGGGTCTTTCCGATGCCTACCGAGTTGACGCCATTGTCACGGTCGTCGATTGCGCCAATCTGCCGGCGATCGTCGATCAATACGTCGAGGTCCGTGAACAATTGGAGTGCGCCAACCTTCTGGTACTCAACAAGCTCGACCTCGTAGAGGACGGCGGCGAGGCCTGTGCCGTTATCGTCGGAAAGCACAATCGGCTCGCCCCTCTGCTGAGGGCGGAGTCGGGGAGAGTGGACCCGGGCCTCATCCTCGGGCAGCCTCTCTCTGAGCTGGTATTGGAGGCTCGATCTTTCGCGCACAAACACGCCGGCTTCGAGACATGGCTGTTTGAGACGGATCAGCGGATAGATCCAGATGCACTCGAGGACTTCCTGTACGAGATTCCGCCCGAGGTCTATCGGCTCAAAGGTCTGGTACACTTGTCGGGTTCATCGTCACGGACTCTGGTCCATTGGGTGGCGGGGCGGTTCGACCTGCACGCCGATGCTGGCGTACCGGAACTCGCCGGCGCGGCCGGCCCGGAGAAATCCAGCCGGATCGTCTTCATCGGGCAGTCGCTGGACCAGGGAAAGCTGTCACAGCTCTGCAACGAGCTAATCCACAGAGAACAAACCGGGGAGGGGGGCTGAATGAAACTGCGCGACAAGGTGATCGTGATTACCGGTGGAGCTAACGGCATCGGAGCTGCCATGGCCCGGCGCTTCGCACAGGAGAGCCCCGGGGGCATCGTGATCGCCGATATCGATACGGATGCCGCCGCGGCGGTCGCCGAGCAGATCGGCGGGATCGCACATGCGGCGGACGTCGCCGTGGATAGGGATGTTCAGGAGCTTGTGGCGCGCACCCGCGAAGTCTACGGTCCCATCGACCTTTTTTGCTCCAATGCAGGAATCGAACTGTTGGGTGGACCGGAGGTGCGGGACGAGGTCTGGCAGAAGATCTACCAGATCAACTTCATGGCACATGTCTACGCGGCTCGAGCGGTCCTGCCGGAGATGCAGGCTCGCGGAAGCGGGTATTTGCTACAGACCGTTTCGGCCGCCGGCCTCTTGACCACGATTGGTTCGGCGCCCTATTCCGTGACCAAGCATGCAGCTCTCTCTTTCGCCGAATGGCTTTCCATTACCTACGGCGACTCCGGGATCCGAGTCTCGGCCCTGTGCCCGCAGGGAGTCAAAACACGGATGCTACTGGGAGCCGACGGCAAGCGCCAAAGCTTCCTTCGGGACGAGGCGCTCGAGCCGGAAGCAGTCGCGGACATCGTCGTCGACGGCCTGGAGGCCGAACGTTTTCTGATCCTTCCCCATCCGGAAGTCGAGGAGTATTTTCGCCGCAAGGCCAGCGACTACGATCGGTGGCTCAAGGGAATGCGCCGCCTGCATGCGCGAGCGAAGGGCGCCTTCGAAAAGTGGGACTCCAACACGTAGCGCCCTGAAAGCGCCAGACGCACAGCGGCATCATCGAAGCAATCCGTCCACGAAACCGATCTCGTAGGCCATGTGGAGGCCAAAGCCGAGACAGAAAACGCCTGCGAGGATACGAATGCAGAGATTTGCTTTCGCGAATCGGATCTGGGTCAGATGAAGCGGTAGTCCAACCACGGAGCTCATGAGCATCATCCCGCCGATGGAGCCGATGCCGAAAATCAGAATGTACGAGATAGCCACCAACCCGGACGAGATCGTCGAGAGCACCAAAAGCATCAGAGCCGCAGTCCCGGCCAAGCCGTGAACCATACCGACCAGAACTGGCCGAAGGCTCGGGGCAAGACCATGGTGTGTGCTCGCCGCAGGAGCCGGTTGATCCGTATGGATGTGTGGATGAACGTGGCTGATGTCTCCGTGCTCGTGAGCATGAAAATGGACGTAACCTCCACGGTAGAGCTTCCACAGCGCCCGGAGGCCGAGCCCAATGAGCATCAGGGCAACCACGAACTCCAAGCTCGACGCCACTTGCTCGCTGATCTCCACCCGGAACAAGATGACCGCCACACCGGCGACCATGAGTGCGGCAGTGTGGCCGATTCCCCAAAGGCCGCCGACCAGTATCGAGCTGAAGACACTCTTGCGCTCGCTGATCATGGTGGAAACGGCCGCCAGATGATCGGCATCCAGGGCGTGCCTCAGCCCGAGGGTTAAACCCAGTCCCAGAACGGACATTGTGGAGAGGCCCTCAGCCCCAGTGGAAACATCAAACATCAAAGATACCCCTCGAACAGACCCGCCGCCCCTTGGCCGCCCCCGACACACATGGTGACAACGCCATATCGCGCCTTGCGCCGAATCATCTCATTGGCAAGGGTTCCAACCATGCGAGAGCCAGTCATACCAAAAGGATGGCCGATCGCGATCGAGCCTCCGTTTACATTCAGTTTGTCGGGGTCGATCCCGAGCCGGTCGCGACAATAGAGGACTTGTACGGCAAAAGCTTCGTTCAGCTCCCAGAGGTCGATGTCGTCTACCGTCAGCCCATGTTTTTCGAGCAACTTGGGCACGGCGAAGGCGGGTCCAATGCCCATCTCATCCGGCTCGCACCCCGCGACCGCAAAGCCTCGGAAAAGCAGTTTGGGTTTTACTCCAAGCGCCTCCGCTCGTTGCCGAGACATGAGCAGTGTCGCGGACGCACCGTCGGAGAGTTGCGACGAATTTCCCGCCGTCACGCTCCCTTGCCCGCTATCCGGATCGAAGTAGGGCTTCAATCCCGATAGACCTTCCAGCGTGGTCTCCGCACGGCCGCACTCGTCGCGATCGCAAACATGTGCCTCCTTGCGAGTCACCTCTCCCGTTTTCCTGTCGATGATAGCTCGGGTCACTGGAACCGGTGTCAATTCATCATCGAAGAAACCTTCTTGTTGAGCCCTTGCCGTTCTTTTTTGACTCTGAACCGCATACTGGTCCTGCGCGTCGCGGCTCACTTGGTACCGTTTGGCCACGACTTCGGCGGTCTCCCCCATGACCATGTAGATCCCCGGCTTGTGCTCCTGTACGGTCGGATTGGGGTCCGTGTTTCTGTTGGTCATCGTGATGCTCTCGACGCCGCCGCCAATCGCCGCCTCCGCACCCTCGATCATGATCTGATGCGCCGCCATTGCGATCGCCTGGAGACCGGAAGAGCAAAACCGGTTCACCGTCGTCGCCGCGGTTGTCACCGGCAGCCCGGCTACGATGCTGCCGACCCGGGCAACGTTCATTCCCTGGGACCCCTGAGGGAAGCCACAGCCCAGAACAACATCGCCGATCTCGGCCGGATCGAGCGCAGCAACCCTAGCAACAACGTCCTTGAGCACGTGGCCGGCCAGATCATCGGGTCTGGTAAGATTGAAGGAACCCCGAAATGATTTTGCCAACGGTGTTCGCGAGCTTGCTACCACTACCGCTTCTCTCATGGGCGTGCCGTCGCAGCCCTCCGATCACGCGGAGGCGGCTTTCGATCCTTCCTTGTCATAAGCGGCGAAACTCTTGCCCTCTTCCGCCAACCGGGCAAGCAGCGGGGCGGGCTTCCAGAGCTCTCCATGTTGCCGCTCGAAATCCTGAACTCGATCGTAGACTTTCTTCAAACCGACGGTGTCCGCATACCACATAGGCCCGCCGCGCCACGCGGGGTAGCCGTAGCCATTGACATAGATCGTGTCGATATCGACACTCCTCAACGCAAACCCCTCGTCGAGAATCTTGGCTCCCTCGTTGATCAGCGCGTACATGGTGCGCTCGACGATCTCCTCTGCCGTCACTTCCCGGCGTTCGATCCCGGCTTCGGATGTAACTTCTTTCACGAGGGCTTCGACTTCCGGGTCGGGGATACGGGCTCGGTTTTCACCATACCGGTACCATCCCGCCCCCGTCTTCTGGCCATAGCGCCCCATCTCGTACAGTCGGCCCGCCACTAACGGCCGTCGCTCCCCGGGTTTGAGAAGATGCTCGTATTCCTTTTCGATACGCCACCCGACATCTAGACCGGAAAGATCGCTCATCGATAGAGGACCCATCGCCATGCCAAAGTCATAGAGCGTGTCGTCCACTGCATCGGGACTCGCGCCTTCTTCGACCAGAAACTGCGCTTCCCGGACGTAAGGGCCCACCATGCGGTTGCCGACAAACCCGCGGCAGTTCCCCACCAAGACACCGACTTTTCTCAACTTCCTGGAGAGTGCCATCGACGTGGCAATGACCTCCTTGCTCGTATCCTTGCCCCGCACGATTTCAAGAAGCCGCATCACGTTGGCGGGGCTAAAAAAATGGTGGCCGATGACCATTTGTGGGCGCGAGGTCGCGGAAGCGATTTCGTCGATATCGAGGGTCGACGTATTCGAAGCAAGAACTGTTTCCGGCCGGCAGGCCTGATCGAGCTCGCCGAACACCTTTTTCTTGAGTTCCATTCCCTCGAACACTGCCTCGACGACAATATCGACATTCCGAAACCCCTCGTAGCTCAGGGTCGGTTGGATTCGAGCCAGTCGGTCATCCATGTCTTGCTGTGTGAAGCGGCCTCTCTTGACGGACCTAGCGTAGTTCTTCTGTATCGTGGCCAAACCACGATCGAGTATCTCTTGAGACGCCTCTTTCAGAAACACGGGGATGCCTGCATTGGCATAGACCATGGCAATGCCGCCCCCCATCGTCCCCGCCCCCACCACAGCTGCACGGCCGATCTCCGTCACTGCAACGTCCTTTGAGATTCCGGGAACCTTGGCTACTTCCCGCTCGCCAAAAAAGATATGAATCAGCGCTCGCGACTGGTCCGAGAAGAGACTCTCATGGAAGAGCTCCGCCTCCTTCTGGCAGCCTTGTTCGAATGGAAGCGTGGTGGCAGCCTCGACCGCCTCGATTGCCGCCAGAGGTGCCGTTTGCTTCCTCATCTTCTTCGCGGCGAGTGCACGCGCCCCCGCTAGCAACGGGGCATTCGACGCTGCGTCACCGAGCTTGTCCGTTCTCTCCCGCGTCTTCGGCGGCGTTTTCGCTATCATCTCTGTTGCAAACGCCACGGCACCGGCCTGCAGATCTCCTTCGATGACGCGGTCCACGATCCCATGTTCCAGCGCCTCACTGGCTCCGATCGGAGCACCCAGCGCGCACATCTCGATGGCCTTCTGAATCCCAGCCAGCCGAGGCAACCGTTGCGTGCCGGCAGCCCCCGGAATGATTCCGAGCATCACCTCCGGCTGGCCGACCTTCGCGGATGGTGAGGCGACCCGATAGTGCAACGACATTGCGATTTCCAAACCTCCGCCAAGGGCCGTCCCATGGATTGCCGCCACGGTCGGCTTCGGGCAATCCTCCAGCTTCAACAGGCCCGGTAGGAGGCTACCTCGAGCCTTCTCGCCAGAGGTGATCTTGCCAAACTCACGAATGTCGGCTCCGGCAATGAAGGTTCGCCCTCCACCAATCAGGACAATCGCTTGGATCGTGTCGTCCCGTTCGGCGGCGTCGAGAGCCGCCGCTATTCCTTCGGGCACTCCCGGGCTGAGTGCGTTGACTGGCGGATTATTGATTGTAATGATGCCTACTGGCCCCTCTTTGCTCAAAGATACAAGTTCGCTCATTTGCTGCCCTTCCTTCCGCTGGTACTGGATTATCCTGATAGAATATCGATTCCTGGGTGGCGGCGCAATGAATGAGGCAGGATTGGTCATGTCAAGCTGCTTGTGTAAAAAGGTCGAGGGTACGAGTTGGTCGTTGTTCCTTCCAATCGAGATTGAATCGATGGAAGATCGAGTAAATGATTCTGTCGACACTCTGGACATTAACAAAGCAAACCATCGGACGCGTTCTCCGTCGAACCTCAACGAAGCAGCGTTCGATGACGTTGGTGGTTCGTAGCTTCTTCCACAGAGGCCGTGGGAAGCTGTAAAAGGCCAGTAACTCAGGGAGATCCTTCTCCAATCGATTCACCATCTTCGGATAATCCTTGTGCCAGCAACGCTTCAGCCTCCTGAAAGCTGTCAGTGCATCCCGACGGCTATCGGCCTGGTAGATGGCCCGTGCATCCTGCTTGATCTGGTCTCGATCGCACTTTCGGACTGAATTGACGATGTTTCGCATCTTATGTGCCCAGCAGCGTTGGTGCTGAGCTCTCGGATAGATCGTTTCAATGGCCGCTGCCAGACCTGCACAGCCGTCGGTCACAATCAGCTCGAGGTTATCTCCCTCTATACCACGCCGGTACAGATCTCCTAAGAGTCCTTCCCAGGCAGCTTGACTCTCTCCACTGCTGCGCATAAATGCCAAAAGCTGCCGGCTACCATCCGCTCTCACCCCGTAGGCCACCAGCATCTGCACCCGTTTCCGCCCACTCGGACGTCTTACCCTCAGACTCACTCCGTCCAGAAACAGTGTCTTCCATTCGTCACTCAACCGAGCTCGGTGAAATCGCTGTACTGCTTCATCTAGCTCTCGTGTCAGCTGCGATACCGTCTGTGCACTGACAACTTCTCCCGTCATGATCGCCACAATCCGTCCCACCGTCCGTGTGCTGATTCCTCTGAGAAACGCCTCTCGTATCAGCAACGTTACCTCGTCAGCTCGTCGTTGAAACCGTTGTAATCCCTTCGGGAGAAAATTCTTGTTCCGGCTCCGGGCAATCCGCAACCGTAACGTTCCAAAGCGGGTCACAAAGTCCCGTTCATAGTATCCATTGCGGTACTCTCTCTTTCTCTGCCCACCTCTTTCATACCATCCAAAGCCACAATAACGGTCTCTCTGCCGCTGTGATTCAGTCTCGAAATACCGTTTCCACGCCAGCTTTGTCTTGCTATACACATCTCCCCAAAAGTCTTCTTTTACCTCATCAAGGAAATGTTGGAATTGTTCGGTCATCGGTGTTAATTTCGCCATTGGGTGTAAGCTCCTTTCTTGGAGTTGGTTTTTGCCATCGCAGCGAAAAAACCAAACTTACACCCTCTTTCTTTTTACACAAGCAAAGTTACATCACCGGCAGGATTTGTTGCCCTTGGCGGTGCGGAAAGAGGACAAAGATGTCGCGTCCCAGGAGGGGTGTGGTGGCACTCGCCCGGGGTTCCATCCCTGGGCGCCCAGTCTAACTTCCAAACTGGTTCGAGATCACTGCCACAAAAGTCACCGCCACCCAGGTGTTGACGACAAAGCGAGGTGGTATTCTGGTGCTGATCTCCAACGATCGGGTCGGCAGCGTGCGAGCGCTCCACACGAACCGTCTCGATCTGCTCGAGGCAGATTTGGCCGGGCGAGCGGCCGCGCTTGAGTCCGTTCGCGGCGCACCGGACCGGTGAGAATCTGTTGCGAATTGGTACAGTTGCCGGGACCGGTTAGAGGAAAAAGAAAAGGAATAGAGATGGAACCAAAAACGTCGCGAACCTCATTGCTCATTCTTTGTATATGGCTATTCCAGCCCTGGGCCGCGTTCGCGCAGCCCGATGACCCGTCGAATCAATATCTCCTGCTCTCGGCCGCGCCGAATCGGGCGGTAGGACCTGCTGATCGACCGAATGTCCTCTTCATCGTTGTTGACGACCTGAATGTGGCGCTCGGCTCATACCTTGACTCGGCGCCTCATCCGCAGTACGCCACCGCGAAGACGCCGAACCTGGATCGGTTGGCCGCAGAGAGCATTCGCTTCGAGCGCGCCTACGTGCAGAACCCGCTCTGCAATCCGTCGCGCGCTTCGTTCCTGAGTGGGCTCCGGCCGCCATCAACTGACATTTATGACGGCGGAACGTACCCGCGGACCAGGATTGGCGGGGAGTTGCGCATGCTGCCCGAGCATTTCCACGACCACGGCTATTTCACCGCCCGAGTCGGCAAGGTTGGACATAATCGTTTTGAGCATGCGATCAGCTGGGATGTTTCGAAGTTTGCGCTGTCGCGAGAGCCCGGATTGCGGTTCCATGTACCGGGACACCTGCCCGGTATTGACTTGTCAGAGGTTCGCGATAACACCTGGACGAAGGCGTCTGAAGATGGGATGTCGCGAGACGATGTCCTCGCCGCGGTCGGCCGCCCGGCGGGGCTGCCATTGTCGTGGCGGGCAACGACCGAATCGCCGCGCATGACGCCGGACGGAACCACGGCGACGCGCATCATCCAGCTCATGGCGGAAAACCGGGACAAGCCGTTTTTCATTGCGGCTGGGTTTCATAAGCCGCACCAACCCTGGGTGGGACCGGCCACGTTCTTCCAGCAGCATCCGGTCGACAAGATCCGGTTGCCGCGGACGCCGCCCGGCGATACCGAGGACATCCCGGACCCGGCATTCCGGATTGCCGAGGACGACGCCAACCACACCGAGCGGCAGCACAAGCAGGCAATCGCCGCCTATCACGCCATGGTTACCATGACCGACGGGTATGTCGGCCAGTTGCTGGACGCGCTGGAGTTGCTCGACCTCGCCGAGTCCACCATTGTGGTGTTTACCAGCGACCATGGCTTTCAGCTCAACGAGCACGGCGGGTTATGGCGCAAGACCGTTCAGTTCGAGGAATCGACCCGCGTGCCGCTGATCGTGCGTTTGCCCGATGGACGAAATGCGGGCGAGGTTGCGACCGGGTTCGTGGAACTGGTCGACCTGTACCCGACGCTCGTTGACCTCTCCAATTTGCCGAACCCGGCGCACGCGCTCGAAGGGACGAGTTTCAAACCGCTACTCGCAAATCCGGGGCAGCCATGGAAGTCGGCGGCATTCTCGGAATCGAAGCGTGAGCGCTATCACGGCCGCACCCTGCGCGAGAAGCGCTACCGTTACACGGAATGGACGCCGCTCAGCCCGAATGCGGGCGAAACACTGCAGGAGCTCTACGATCTCGAGGAAGACCCATTCGAATACGAGAATCTCGCGGTAGACCCCGCCCACCGTGAGACCGTCGATGAACTGTCGGGTCGCCTGCACGCGGGCTGGCAAGCTGCACTACCGGAAGGCATTTGACGGCATTGTCAAGTTGAGGAGCGTTCGCCAGCTCTTCAAGATCAAATATCCTTGAAAATCCGTAGTTGATATGAAGAATTTCCTGATTATAACAGATGGATGATCCCGCGTCCTCAGGCCCTTCAGCGGGTCAACCGCGCCCTTCGCCAGAACCCGGTGGCGGCACTCCTTCCCCACGGCTGCTTCTGATAGGAGGTGCTAGAAAAACTACAGGCGCTTGCAAATGCGCAGGTGGACCAGGCGCTGGTCGCCCAAGGTAAGAAACACAAAGGAAGGGCGAAAATAGAAGTACCAAATCATTTCAGGCGGACTGATCGCATCCCAGAACTCAAAGAGGCAAGTGACGAATTGGATCGAACCATGGGATATCGTGCAAAACTGAAATCCTAACGGCAGTATGCTCCTTTCCAGGTCGGCTTCCGGTTTTTTTGACGACGGCCAGTTTCGTCAAGGTGCCGCAGTCCAGGCTATTCGCCGCTGTCGCGCTCGATTATCGCAGTGGCACGGTTATTGCGCTCAAAGAGTTCCTCGAGCTCGTCCTTCTCGTCAAGCACAACCGTAATCTCGTGGCTGCTCTTGGTAGGCGACCATTCGATACCGGTCCGAACGATCTGTGGCTGCAGCAAATTTGGTGCTGCGACGTAAGAGACAACAGTACGACCCAACATAGTGCCTCCCTGATCCGGATTGCCCTCGAAGAACTTCACTTCGACGTTTTCGGCCGGTAGATTGCCAATGTTGTGGACATCGACAAGCAGATGACCGCGGGTATCGAATTGAATATCGCGAGCAGCGATAGCTGGGTCGGATGCGTGTATCTCCGCCTGTCCGCGTGCGATCTGCTTTACTTCGAGCACATAGGTTTGGCCGGGATTCAATCTCAGGTCGATGCCGCCGCTTGGTTCGTCTAGCGTGAATTGTTTGTCGAACTTCAATTCGTCCATCTGATCGTCGCCGTCGGCATCGAGGCCGCCGGTTAGCTGATAGGTACCACGCGGCTCCAATTCCCAAAACCTCAGAGTGACGTCGCGAGTTGCATCCTGGAATCCATAGTAAAGAAGTTTTGCATAGCGAGTGTTGTGCCTGAGCGCGAGCGCAGCGAAGTCCCTACCCGCACCATCATAGCTGAAGGACGGCTCGAATTGCTGAGCGACAATTCTAGCGCCCGAATACCAAACGGTCGAGTTGTAGCTTTTCCGAAATGCGACGCGATCGGTCATCGTCGCATCATCGGTCATCATGGGCCAGCGTTTGCGGGCCACATCGGCAAGTTCACGTGCTTCACGGCCAACATCATCCTTGTCCAAAAGCACGCCGGTTGTCTCCGGATCCGTGCCACTCATCTCCCACTGGAGCTTGTCCCAGAGTTCGGCAACTCCCATTGGGGACAACAGCCGCGCAGTCCATTTTTGAGTGCCGGCTTCCGGTCCAAACTTGTATTCTTTATCACGGATTTTTTGCAGCGAGCGCTGCCCGGGTATTCGAGCCAGTCTCTCGAGTTCGCGCAATTCCCGTTCCCGTTCCTCCTTGGGGAAATGTTTTTCGATCAGCTCAGCCTCGAGTCGGATAGGCTGGAGGTAGTCCGTATCGCCGGTCAGCCGCCATGCCGCGACGAGCACCTGCGTGCGAAACCCGTGATAGGAGGGGAAGGTAAACATTCCTTGGAAATCGCCGGATCGAGCGAGCCACCATTCCTTCGAACCCCTGCCTCCCAGCTCGCCGGTTGCAAAGACAATCGGTCCTGGCAAGACGCCGCGCGGTTTCCCTTTTTCGGTCGAGAGGGCCAATTCCAACAGCGTCTCGGCATACTCTACAACGAGCCGTGCAAGCTCTGGGTTACGATTCAATTCGAGGACATTCCAGGCTGGATTCATGGCACGCCCGCAAATAGGCGTGTCGATATCCGCATCGGTATTGGGGACGTGGAACGCCCCGAGGAAACTGCTGCGCACCAACCGCTGCCCCGGTGAATTGCGGCCCATCCATAGATCGCGCATCAACTTCCCCGTCTTCAATCCACGCTCGACGTATTCCGGATCGCCAGGTTTGAGGTGCAGCATCACACCAAGCACGTTCCCGGTGAATTCGGCGGCGTGCTCGGCATCGGTGGTCAGGTGAAAGAAGCCATTGTGAACATCGACGATTCCGCTCCGATGCCACGCACCATCCGAGAATCTCGTCATTCCCTCGACGGCCAAGGGGCTGGCATCGGGGCAAACGAATCCCGTGTATGCGATCAGTGGCATAAACTCGACGTCGTCGCCCCATTCGCCGCCGATAGCGGAGTTGCCTGCATTTTGACGGTTGGTGATCCACCATTCACTCAAGTCGATCATACGATTATAGAAATTGTGCAGCTCCGAAGCCCAAGCGGGAGCGCCGCGCGTCTGCTGGCGATAATCGGTAACCCGCCAGCCCGTCGGATCATGGTGCAGGTAGAAACGGACCCAGCGATTGTCGGGATACGGCTTCTCGAGTTCGCGCATGAAATTTTCAGAGCGCCTCCAGAGCTGCGCGTTTCGATTGGGATCCATGCTGTACCAGATCCGAGCGCGATAGAGGACGGATTTCCAATAGAAAGGTTCGCCTGGCAGTGCCCGAGCAAAGTAGCCCTCCGCGCGGTTCATACTGGGGACGACTTCCTGGCCATCTTTTGTTCGTTGATCGAAATTCATGATTCCTCGCTCCAAGTCGAGGAGCGTATTCCGCAGCGAATTCAATTCGGCTTGTTGCGCGGGATTCGAGTGAGACGCCACGATCGCCTGGCCGAGTGTGCGCGAGATCAGAGGAAGTAGCTCACGTTCGCGCCAATGATTTGGATGTCCGGCCAACCACATGAGAGCGAGGATCTGGGCGTGGCGCTCTTCGAATGTCTCCGAGGGCATCGAACGAATCAAGTCTATCGCGGCGCCAAGATCCTCATCGTTAAACGCCTGTACAAACTCGGCGAATTGGCCGTGGTCCTTTGAGACCAGGTTCAATTTCCCCTTCTCCAACGCGAACGGCGATCTAATCACGGGTCGCACAACGATCGAGAGCACGCTGTTTTTCGTGAACGGTCCGCCGGCAATGTACATGCTTTGCCGTTTGAGACGCGCGTCGGTGATTGTGTTGAGATGTTTGATCGCATCTCGGTATGCCGATTCGTCGCCGTGAAGTCTGAGGACGAGCTTGCCGTCGGTGACATCTTCGTCGAATCTTACGACAGCGTGATTGCCAAGCCGAACCATGACCTTCGGTTTGACAATACCAAGTTCCGACAGCATCTTCGCAACGCCCACATTGCCTCGATGCGGCAATGTACGTGCCTCGACGTTTGTTGCCATGCGTTGTTCCCCAGAGTCGACCGCCATCGAAAAGAGCGGCCCACCGGGCCCGCCGGAAGCCACACCCTTGACTCCCGTATCGAGAAACCGCCCCATTCCGGCCGGGATGAATCCGCCCAAGTCACCGAGCTGGATTTCCACCGTATACTTCCCATTCGGCAAATCGAGTTGAAACCGCAAATCCTCCGCGCTCGAGACGCCGTCGACCAGATCGTCATTTGGACCGTGCCGCCAGATGACAGCCTCCGAAATGGCCCTACGATAAAACGATTCGCGACCTTCGGCGGTACCCAGCCAACCATATCCGCTTGTCGAGTCGTAAGCCGTGCCCCCTTTGATCTGTTGAAATCCTTCTGCAACAGGCGAACTGTTCGTCCCCATATCGAACCGGTAGATACGCTCATTCGCCAAGACCGCTGGCCTTGTCAAGCATGCGACCAGTAACAGTACGTGAAACAACCGGCAATTCGACAGATTCATTGTCTGGTCCTTGTTGCTGAATATGTGGAAATGGATTCAGTTCTCGTCACGACCTTCTTGACCTGTGGCACCCATTCGTTGACGGGGGAACCCCATTCCAATTTCTTCTCACCGTCGGTGTAGACTCGCTAGCGACACGGCATAGGAGGTATTCTACCAGGGTTGTCTATTCAGGTTCGTGTTTTAGGCTCGCAAGTACCCCCTTCCCAGAGATGGTTCTCCACAGCTTCTGATAGGAGGCATTATGTCTCCTTGGGCAGGACCTCGAGTCCTGTGTGAGACATCTGCACATGTATCTTTGCATGACTGCACCAACCGGGTGTGCGACCGAGCTTCCGGTTCGCATCGGTCAAATGCCTTCCGGTAGCGCAGCTTGCCAGCCTGCGTGCAGGCGACCCGACAGTTCATCGACGGTCTCACGGTAGGCGGGGTCTACCGCGCGATTCTCGTATTCGAATGGGTCTTCCTCGAGATCGTAGAGCTCCCGCAGTGTTTCGCCCGCATTCGGGGTGAGCGGCGTCCATTCCGTGTAACGGTAGCGCTTCTCGCGCAGGGTGCGGCCCTGATAGCCCTCACGCTTCGATTCCGACAACACCTCTATCAGAAGCCGTGGGGAAGGCTTCTCACGAAAGAGCCACTTCCGAGACGCAGCCTATTTTTCCTATCCTCCCACAATATCATCTCTCCTCCAGATAATACTCCTCCAAACAATCGTCAAGCGAATTGCCTTCCACATGAATACAATCGCAAAAGTCCATACAAGCCTCAGGATCGTCCTTATCAGCACATTGGTTCTCGCATTCCAGCTTCGTATTACGCGGATACATGTCATACGTTTGCGTAGCAAGAACGACCCCTACGATAGTCACCAGTACAAAACCAGCGAATCCGAAAGGGAATTTCCAACTCAGTTCCTTCCAATGCGGGAAAGATTTAATGACCGTGGTTCGGGTGAATATGGGTCTCAGCTTATGGTGATCCCAGAAACTGAGATAGAGGCATGCCAATACCATAAGCGGCGAGGTGAAGAGTGACCCGTCAAAACGTACTGCAAATGAAAGGATGCAGATATTCAGAATGATAGGGAAGTAGATCAGAACACCTAGAAGCGCAGTGCGTGGGATCAGCAATAGGATGGCAGTCGAAACCTGTGCGATGCCGATGAACGTATAATAATAGCCGGTGTGATGCAGGGCTTCCAGGTAACTTCCCATGGGGTGGAGGTCACTCAACGCGGTGAATCGCTCGCACAATATCTTGACCATGCCTGAAGGAATAAACCCAGCCGCAAGCACGATGCGCGTGAATATGGTGAATATCAAGCACCATCGATTCCCACGAATTCGCGTATGAAATTGGTCCAGTTTTGTTAGGAGCTGCATCTGTTTGGTGTCATCAAAGCAACGAATTCTGCTTGAAATAATTATGGCTCGGTTACTATCTTCATGGGATGGAAGAAAAAGATTACAACCAATTCATGGACGTCAAGTACGATCATCATGAGGTCATCGATGTACCGGCATGGTGGCGGAATGTATGCAAGTAATTACCAAATAAGGAAACAAAATAATGGAAATGGCGGTATATATCTATACCAACACAACTCGCCATGTCCAAACTCTGAAAGAGCAGCTTGTTTTTCTTATCCGTCTTCAGCGACACTGGACATGAGCACCATGGTGCGTCGGACGACTGGGCCGACAGGGAGGAATTCATCCAGCGAGCCCTCACCCTGGTGTGCGATCGCCTTGGAATCGGCTAGAATCAGCACACAGACGACCCCGTAGAGTTGGAGGTGTCTACAGATGAAGGCGACTCTCTTGATTGGCTTGCTGCTGATCGGCCCCGCCCCAACCACTCGGCTGCAGGAGAAAGCGGTCGCGGACCCCTTCCACCCGATCCGTTTCATGGAGGGTAGCTGGACCGGGACGGCCAAAGGACGCTGGGGCGAAGGCAGCGTCAAGCGCACCTACTCACTCGTCCTGGATGGTGCATACCTTCACGAGAGGAATACCACCCGTTACCCTCCACAAGAGAAGAACCCGCGGGGCGAGATCCACGATAATTGGAGTTTCTTCAGCTACGACCGCGCCCGGAAGCTGCTGGTATTTTGACAGTTTCATGACGAGCAAATCGTCAACCGCTTCGTACTGAATAAGGAACTGACAGCCGAGAACAAGGTCGTTTTCGACAGCGAAAGCATCGAGAACTTCCAGGAAGGCTGGAGAGCCAGGGAGAGCTACCGAGTGATCTCTCCGAACGAATTCGTCGAGGAATTCTACCTCGCTCCTCCGGGAAAAGACTTCCAGCTCTTCGTTCGCAATCACTTTAAGCGGGTCGTCGAGTAGCGGTGTGGGGAAATCCGGAAGAGGACGATACTTGGACCTCGAATTGCCGCAGTCGGACCTCGATGCCATCGAACGCCTCCATCAAAGATGGATTCGCCTCGAGATGGAGCGCCGTGGCCGGGAGTTGCTTGAACTCTGCGCCGAGGACGTGGTCTGCATGCCCCCGGGGCGCCCTCCGCGGTCGGGTAGAGAGGCGGTCGGGCCCATCCTGTCCGCACAGGATGTGAAGGTCCTGGACATCCGGATTCGGAACCTTGAGATTCGAGGCTCCGCGCCGTCAATTACAGATGGAACCAAATGAAAATACGACTCCAGAGCCGGCGTCCATGGTTGCATCGGCCAAGACAGACCTTGACCGGGACCATGATCGATTCGCTTCGGCCAACGAGTGCCAAACGTTTCCACAGTTCTCAGCCTCGAAAGAACTCGGAACACAGGGGACGCCCCCCGTGCTCTCGCACACAACAGCTTCGGATTGGGAATCTTTCGGAGAGGAGCGAGTGCGTAACTTGGCTTACTCGCTGCGCTCCAACGATTTGTTGAGAGTTGCGTGGTCTTGCTGTGACGTTGTCTTGATGTGCGGCAACCGGTCGTTTCCGGGATTCAGCGACAGCCCGAATCGTTTATTTATGGACCCCACCACATCTGCCGGAGACTGCTTCAGTTGCTCATACTGGACGCTGAGTACGCGGCCCTTCAGCAGGCGGACGGTCCCCATGATTAGTACCCAGCGGATGCATAGTGCCCAGCGTTGAACCTGCCAATGGGAGTATCGGCCGGTCATGCTCTCGAGAAACGCCATTCGTTCACGCCATAAAAACAGCGTGGGGCGTTTCCTGATCACGGACCAGATTATGACCCATGACATATGCCAATGTCCCGTTACGCGCAACCGGGGATTGTGTCCTGCGAGATAAGCATGGAAGGAAGTGCTGGCGGCAGACCCCGTGGTTTCGATCACCAGCTCCGCCGCGGGATTCAGGAGACCCCATGCGGCCTGCGCTGGGCTGGGGAACCAGCGGGCTCTTAACTGCGCCAGCGGATTCCAACTGGCCAGAAGATCAAAGCAGGCGACCATCAGCGAGCGCTTGAAGAGTCGCCAGCGAGACCACGACATCAATGCTTCATTGCCTTCTTCCCGCAATTCACGCCTCTGAAGCCATTCAAATGTCCAACGCGGTGATAGGGGGCAGCCTGGAAACCACGAAACGGGTGAGAGGCCCAGGTCTCAAGCAGCTTCCTGGCGATCCTACTTTGCCGGAGCCAAGGCAGGCTTCTCTCCGGTTTTTGCGGTGGGCGTGGCATCCGCCTCGAGATCCCCGAGGGCGTACTGAATGCCGTCGAGCAAATGTTTCATGATCGATGGGTTGGCGTAAGTCTCTTCGCGGTGGCCCAGGTTGGTGTAAAACAGCCGGCCTGCTCCATGTTCTCTCAGCCATGAGACTGGAACTTCGCGCACCCCCGGAGCAAATGCCTTGCTGAACCTGAGCATCTTGGGATCGGTCAACGGCTCGCGCACCTCATGCTTGCTCATATCCAAACTGATCAGTAGGTGCAGTTTCCCTTCGCCTTGACAGCGTATCAGAAGCTGGTGGGTACGCTTTCCATCACGGACAAACTATGAGCGAGCAGCTTGTTTTTCTTGTCCGTAAAAAGTGACAAGGGATATGGTGCCGAAGGGGGGATTCGAACCCCCACGGGTCGCCCCACCACCCCCTCAAGATGGCGTGTCTGCCAGTTCCACCACTTCGGCATTATGGGTTTGGTTCTTCGGACGGAGGTTGAGGTGCCGTTTCCGGCTCGTCCTGTTTGGATTCGGCCTCCTCCTGTATCCTCTTGATCTCGTCAGGAGTCGGCGCGGCCTGCCGGCTCACTTCCGGCTTGACCGCTGTCGGTGTAGAGGAACCGGCGGCGTCCAACACGGAGGAGTCACTCCGCCTTCCGCCCAGCATAGACAGAGAAAGGCAGGTGATCATGAACAAGACGGCTGCGACGGTCGTCATCTTAGACAGAAACGAAGACGGCCCTCGACTCCCAAAGGCCGTCTGAGTCGAGCCACCGCCAAACGCACCGGCGAGATCGGCCCCTTTCCCCGATTGAAGTAACACAACCAGTATCAGGACGACACAAACCACAACGTGAAGGATCGTGATGACGACAGTCAGCATAAGGAAACGTCTATGTTAGTCGTTATAGTATACGAGCTGGCAGAAACTCTCCGCCGTCAGCGATGCCCCGCCGACAAGAGCGCCATCCACATCTTCCCGGGCCATCAGTGCGCCGACGTTGTCGGGTTTAACACTTCCCCCGTACAAGATTCGAATGGCCTGCGCAATGTCGGCGCCGAACCTGCCAGAAAGCCACTCCCGGATGTAGCAATGGACTTCCTGGGCCACGTCCGGTGTCGCCGTGCGCCCGGTCCCGATGGCCCAGACCGGCTCGTAGGCAAGCATGATACGGAAAAGGGCAGGGGGCGTCAACCCGTCGAGTGCACCTGACAGCTGTCCGGCGATCACCTCGAGGTGGTTTCCAGCATCCCGTTGTTGCAAAGTCTCACCGATACAGACAATCGCTTCCAGAGCCGATTGTAAAACCGCCCGGAGACGGAGGCTGACGGTATGATCCGTCTCGCCGAAATACTGCCGCCGCTCGGAATGCCCCAGAATCACCATCTGGCAACCGAGCGCTTCGATCATGGAGACACTGATCTCTCCCGTAAAGGCGCCGCTCGGCTCCCAGTGAACGTTCTGGGCCGCCAGTTTGATGGGACTATCCCGCACCACGTCTGCGACAGTGGACAGGGCAGTGAAGGGTGGTGCGACGACGACCTCACACTCCACCGGCTTCGTGATTGCAGTCTTGATTGCGCGGGCCAAGGTCCGGGCCTGGTTCGCGTCGTTGTTCATCTTCCAGTTGCCCGCCATGACGGGTGTTCTCATTTCGATCCTCGAGTTAGATTCGGCTCACTCTTGAACCGCTTGCATGAACCGTTTGGCCTCGTCCTATTGGTCTTCCAGGGCGGCTACCCCGGGCAAGGTCCGCCCCGCCAGCAACTCGAGGGACGCACCCCCCCCGGTTGAGATATGAGAGATCTCCTGCGCGACTCCGGCCTTGTGAACCGCCGCTGCCGAGTCGCCTCCGCCGATGATGGACTGGGCTTCGGATGCCGCGACAGCTCTCGCGATCGCCAGTGTTCCACCGGCAAAGGCGTCCTTTTCAAACACGCCCATCGGACCGTTCCAGACAATAGTCTTGGCCTCTCCGATGATGTCCCGGTAGGACGCGACTGTTTTCGACCCGATATCCAGTCCCATCTCCTCGGGTGGAATAGCCCCCATCGCGACTTCGTGCGCAGAGTCCTGGTCCTCGATACTGTTGGCGGAAACGGTATCGACGGGGAGCACAAGAACCTCCGGCGCCCTCGAGAGCAGATCTCTCGCCAGTTCGAGTTTGCCCACTTCACAGAGGGACTTTCCCACTCCGATCCCTTGACTCTTGAGAAAGGTGAAGCTCATCGCTCCCCCGATCAATATGCGGTCGACCTTTTGCAAGAACTCTTGAATCACCTCGATCTTGTCGGAGATCTTGGCGCCACCCAGAATTGCGATGAACGGACGCTCCGGGTTTTTCAACGACTCGCCGAGATAGTGCAGTTCCTTTTCCATCAAAAAACCCGCGACGGCTCGATCGGCAAAGCTCGTGATCGCGTCCGTGGAAGCGTGTGCCCGGTGGGCAGTCCCGAAGGCATCGTTGCAATAGTACTGGGCCAGACGGCCGAGCTTCTTCGCGAACCGGCGATCGTTCGCTTCCTCTTCCGCGTAGAAACGCAGATTCTCGAGGAGAATGACATCCCCCGGCCTCGCCGCACCCACGGCATTCTCCACCTCCGGGCCCACACAGTCTGGAACGAACCGGACTTGCCGTCCCAGAAGCTCAGCGAGCCGCGCGCCAGCGGGCGCCAGGCTCAGCTCCGGGCTTGGCGTTCCTTTGGGACGACCGAGATGCGACGCCAAGATCAGAATAGCCCCATGGGAAATGCCATACTGGATGGTTTCCATCGCTCGCCTCAGACGCAGGTCGTCGGCCACTTGGCCGTTGTCCAAGGGCACGTTGAAGTCCACGCGAATGAAAACGCGCGCTCCGCTCAGATCGAGATCGCGAATCGTCGACTTGCTCATGTCCATCAACCTGATTGAGCCGTAGCGAGGCAAACTAGCGGAGGCGTTCGGCGACATATCCGAGGAGATCGCGCAAACGATTGGAGTAGCCCCATTCGTTGTCGTACCAAGATAAGACCTTGACGAGGTTGCCGTGCACCTTTGTCTCCAGGCCATCTACCGACGATGAAAGCGGGCTCTGCAGATAGTCGGACGAAACCAGCGGCTCCTCCGAATAACCGAGGATCCCTTGCATCGGACCGTCGGCGGCGCTCTTGAGCGCCTGGTTCACGTCTTCCTTCGTGGTCTTTTCGCGCACGCTGGTCACGAGGTCCACCAATGATACATTCGGGGTGGGAACGCGAATCGCCATCCCGTCCAGCCGTCCCGCAAGGTTCGGTAGCACCAAGCCGATCGCCCGAGCCGCTCCGGTCGTGCTCGGGACCATGTTCACACCGGCGGCGCGGGCCCGGCGCAAATCCTTGTGTTGCAGGTCCAGTAGGTTTTGATCGTTGGTGTAGCTGTGGATCGTCGTCATGAAACCCGATTCGAGGCCGAAGTGGTCATCGATGACCTTCGCCACCGGGGCCAGGCAATTGGTCGTGCAGGATGCATTCGAAATGACATGATGTTGCTTGGGATCATAGGAATCCATGTTGACTCCCATACAAAAAGTCCCATGGACGTTCTTGCCCGGAGCAGAAATAATGACCTTTTTTACGCTATCCCGAATGTGTGCTGCCGCCTTGGCGCCCTCGGTGAACAAACCCGTGGACTCGACAATGATCTCGGCTCCCAGATCCCCCCATGGAAGCTTCGCCGGATCTCTTTCACTGAATACCTGCAGTGTCTTGCCGCCAATGACAAGCGATCCTTCGCCGACCGTGACCGCTTCGCCGAATCGTCCCAGGACGGAGTCGTAGCGCAGCAAATGGGCAAGGACTTCCGGGTTCGTGAGATCATTGACCCCAACGAATTCCAACGCTGGATCTTGCAGCGCACAACGTAGAAGGTTGCGCCCGATCCGACCAAAACCATTGATTCCAACCTTCACAGACATGAGTCTCTCCTCGGTATCAGCTATCAGCTATCAGCTATCAGCTATCAGCTATGGAATACACCGCAATCTAGTCTATGTTTCATCCTATGATTGAAAAGCGCCAAGAACCACGCAGGCTGTGCAATGCAGTTACGTTCCCAAGTGACCGACGCAACGCGCTGGTCGGACGCTGAAAGCTATTTTTCCTTCTTCTCCTCCGGCAGCTCGGTGACCACCGCTTCAGTGGTCAGCAAGAGGCCCGCAATCGACGCGGCGTTTTCAAGCGCGACCCGAACCACCTTGGTCGGGTCGATCACGCCGGCCTCGACCAGATCTTCATACTCCAGGGTCTCCGCGTTGAGTCCGTAGTTGCCTTTGCCGTTTTTGACCTGCGCCGAGACAATGGCCCCGTTCAAGCCGGCATTCTCGGCAATTTTGAGCAGCGGCGCATCCAAAGCGGCCGCGACAACGCGAGATCCAGTTTTCTCATCGTCCTGCAAATCGAGACCCTCCACGGTTTCCTGGGCCCGGAGCAAGGCGACGCCTCCACCCGGTACAACCCCTTCTTCAATGGCCGCCTGCGTGGCGTGATGAGCATCTTCCGCTCTCGCCTTGAGTTCCTTCATTTCCGCTTCGGTGGCCGCGCCGACTCGAACAACCGCCACTCCGCCAGCCAACTTGGCCAGACGTTCCTGGAGCTTTTCCTTGTCGTAGTCGGAGGTTGTCTCGTCGATCTGGGTTCGAAGCGACGAGATTCGACCACCGATCTCCTTGCTCGACCCCCCACCCTCGACGATGGTTGTGTTTTCCTTGTCCAAAATGACTCGCTTGGCCCGGCCGAGATCGCCGATTTCAACGTTCTCCAGTTTGATGCCCAGGTCCTCCGAGAGGAAACGTCCTCCTGTCAAAACGGCAATATCTTCCAGCATCGCCTTGCGTCGGTCTCCGAAACCGGGAGCCTTGACGGCGGCGCATTTCATAACTCCCCTCAGGTTGTTGACGACGAATGTCGCTAGCGCCTCGCCCTCCACGTCCTCGGCGAGGACAAGGAGCGAGTTCCCAGATTTGGAGACCTTCTCCAGAACCGGCAGCAGGTCCTTGATGGCGGATATCTTCTTCTCGTGGATAAGAATGACCGGGTTTTCCAAAACACATTCCATGCGCTCTTGGTTGGTCACGAAATGCGCGGATAGGTATCCTCGATCAAATCGCATTCCCTCCACGACCTCCAATTCCGTCTCCATTCCTCTCGCTTCCTCGACAGTGACGACACCATCATGGCCGACTTTCTCGATCGCTTCGGCCAGTAGCCGTCCGATTCGGGCATCACCGTTGGCGGATACCGTCCCGATGCTCGTGATGTCCTCTTTTCCCTGGACCTTCTTGCTCAGCCGGCCGATCTCCTTCGTTGCTGCAGCCACGGCAAGATCGATCCCGCGCTTCAGGGCCATGGGATTGGCGCCGGCCGTGACGTTCTTCAACCCATGACGAAAAATCGACTGTGCCAAAATGGTCGCGGTCGTGGTTCCGTCTCCTGCCAAGTCGGAAGTCTTGCTCGCAACCTCCCGGACCATCCGCGCACCGATATCTTCCTCTCTTTCCTTGAGCTCGATCTCCTTTGCGACCGTGACTCCATCCTTGGTGATCAGGGGCGAGCCAAACGATTTGGAAAGTAAAACGTTTCTCCCGCGGGGTCCCAAGGTTACCTTCACCGTGTCGGCGAGGGCATCCACTCCACGCATTATTGCCGCGCGTGCGTCCAAACTAAAAGTCACCTTTTTGCCACTCATGCACTGACCTCCTGAGCGAAATTAGAAACTTACTTTTTTAATATCGGGCCGTCGTTGTGTCAAGGCCCTAGGTCGGAATTTCCCAACCCAGGGATGTGTCCGTCCGTACCCGCGATGAATCCAGACCCCGAAAAACCCCTGGGCTAGTGCCGGGACGCGCCGCCGGGGAGCGGCATTTTTTTGTATCCCGACCCGGGGGGGCGATTCATCTACCCCTTGACGACGCCTATGGGACGGAGGCGGGCAACTCGGCGGCTGATGCCTGCCGCAACGATGGCGTCGACGACCGTATCAATGTTCTTGTAGGCTTCGGGCATTTCTTCACCGACGGTGCGGCGTCCCGTAGCCATCAGCGTCACGCCTTTTTGACTCATCTCACGGTAGAGATCTCGTCCCTTGGCACGCTTGAGCGCTTGAGTGCGGCTATGGACTCTGCCCGCCCCGTGACAGCTACTGCCGAACGTCTCTTCCATTGCGCGCTCGGTCCCCGATAGCACATACGAGCCATTTCCCATGTCTCCGGGAATCAGAACGGGCTGTCCGACCGCCCGGTACGGCTCCGGAATCAACGGCGACCCGGGTGGAAAAGCTCTGGTAGCGCCCTTTCGGTGCACACAGACCCTTTGCAGCCTGCCGTCGATGGTGTGATCTTCGAACTTGGCGATGTTGTGGCAGACGTCGTAGACCAGGCGGAACCCGAGCTCCCGCGGACCGATGTCCAGAGCAGAGAGGAAGGACTCTTCCGTCAAGCTCATGATCACTTGGCGATTGCACCAAGCATAGTTGGCCGCGCATGACATGGCGGCCAGATAGCGCCTCCCCTCGGGCGAGCTCAACGGAGCGCAGACAAGCTGCCGGTCCGGAACCTGGATGCCATATTTGTGCATCGCCTGCGCCATGACCCCAAGGTAGTCGTCACACACTTGATACCCGAGGCCTCGGGACCCGGAGTGAATGGACACGGATATGTTCCCCTGATAGAGGCCCAGAGTCGCTGCCACAGCGTCAGAATAGACCTCCTCGACCACGTCCACTTCCAGAAAATGATTTCCGCTCCCGAGTGTCCCCACCTGAGACAATCCTCTCTCTCGCGCACGCTCACTGACTTGGTCCGGATCAGCCCCAGCGAGACACCCCCGCTCCTCGGTGTACTCGATATCCTCCTGCCGCCCGAAACCTTGCTCGACCGCCCACCGGGCGCCGGACTCCAGAATACGATTTTGATCCCGGCCCCGGAGACGGCGGATCGCCCCGGAAGAGCCAACTCCCGCCGGCACCTTTTGAAAGAGCTGTGTGATGACATCGGGAATTCGGTCACGAACCTCTTGATAGATCAGGTTGGTAGCAATGAGGCGCACGCCGCAGTTGATGTCGTAGCCAACCCCACCTGGGGAAACGACACCATCCTCCAGCCGAGTGGCGGCTACGCCTCCGATGGGAAAGCCATAACCCCAATGGATGTCAGGCATCGCGATCGAGTATTTCAATATCCCTGGCAAATGAGCCACATTCTGAACTTGTTGCATGCTCTGACCTATCCCTGATTGGGCCATCAGGCTCTCGCTGGCGTAAATCCTTCCAGGAACTCGCATCTGTCCGGTCCGAGGGATCTCCCACAGAAAATCGTGGATCTTCTTCAGCTCCGCCGGGCTACGATTCGTCGAGTTCACCCTTTCCTCCTCCCACGAAAACAAACGCCTGGACACGATGCATCAACGGCTCTCAGATGTCTAGAATGATGCTGGCCTTGTAGCCCTCCGGATGCGCCGTCACGGCCAGCTGGTGATAGGTGACGGCCTTGACCTCCCGAAATCGCGAAAAGGAAGACTCCTCCCATGTTCTGCCCTGAACCTCAGCGTTTAAGGAAGTTCGCGTCACGTCGAGCCGGATGAATCGGGTGGGGTAGATGTGCCGATGTTGGAAACGAAAGAGCAACTCAGAAAGCCATCGTACCAGAAGCTCTTCTGGATCGGATGCCTCAATCTTGATAGAGAGTGTACGACGAGGCGCTCCCTCAGATGGCGGTTCTCCGATCCAGTCCATGAGTGCATGGGCGGCCACCTCGAAAAGGGCACTCATCGACGGCGCATCGACTCGGATCCCCACGTCTGCTTCATGATCGAAAAACTCAAACGGCATGTTCCGTCACTCTCGAAATCCCAAATCCCCGAAATCAATCGGGCCCGGGCACCTGACCGTTTCCACTGGAGCGCCGGGGAGCGCTAGGCGGCCAGCGAATCAGTATGCATCCCAGCGGTGGATCTCGCTCCCAGCGGGAGTCAAGACACGGACGGTGGACGGCCGCTGTTGACATACTCCCTCTCCCATCAGAATCTCGTCCGTGCCGTCGTTGTCGGTATCCACAGCTGAAACGTTGGCCCCGCAAGCCCGGGGATCCTGATGCGCAACCCGGCTGAGTTGTTCGACCCCGGCCAGACTGTATATTCTTAGATGCGGGCCGTACCCCTGCAACGGTCCGGGCGCTGTCAAGAAGCCATATTGGCCGCCGCTGAGCCTCAGGACGGCGACGTTCAGGCCATAAGTGGGGGCCGTTTCGACCAATGGTTCCGTTTCGCCGCTCCGGGGATGAAACAGCCACAGCGCAGAGGGATTCACTGAAATCGGAGTGCCACTGAGAGCCAACTTCAAGACATGGCTTGCGCCTGCAACAGAATCCGCTGGAATCGAGAAAGGAAAAGCTCGGACACTATTGTGAAGGCCCGTGTCAGCGATCCGCCACTGATTGAGCAACGCGCCCTGTGCGTTAAATTCGAAGACCTCCGCCCCTTGGGACGGATGCGGCCCGGGCGTCGCGTATATTCGCTCATCAAATACGGCTACGGAAGCTCCGTAACCTCCAGCCACCGGAAGTCCGAATTCCCGCACCGACTCGCCCAAAACACTGAAGATCCGTACCCGTGCAGGATTGGAGGCGCCTGGGCCGGGAGAGATCACTATTTCGTCTCCGCCACCATACCCCAGGTCTCCGACCGCAAGATTCCCGCTGAAGTCGTACTCCGGAAATGCCACCCACTCCCTCAGCTTTTCGCCGGACGGGGTGAAGACGCGAACGAGTGAGCTGGTTCCCCGATCGTGGCCTCGGAGCGTTACGACGATGGGTCGGCCCTGCTCGTCGTAGCCACCCGCTACGAGCACCCCGCCTCCGTAAGCCTCGTAACGATAGCCCGGCTTACCGACCCGCAAGATCTCCTTCTCCCCGCCTCCCCAAACGGCCAGTGTCACGACCGCCAATATGGCGTGGGAAAGCGACAGAGTGAACAGATTTGCAACCCTCGAGAACATCCAGCCCCAGAATAGAGCTCCAAGGAAGGTCAACGCGATCAGGAGAACGCTCGGAGAGTGTATGAGGGCAAAAAACAGCGCCGTTGCGACGAGCGACAGTTTGAAGTCTCCAAAAACCGTGCGAAAACGAGGCAACAGGAGATTGTTCAAAGCGTACTGCTGCAAAAAGGCCCACGGGATATAGAGAAAGACCCGGGGGAACGGATCGACCCTCAGGTGGCCAGATGCCAGACCGTAGATCAGTCCCAAAAGTGCAAACCCTACCGTTGGGGGAGCCACACTTCGGAACGACGATCGCCAGTTGTCGAGGCGCAGACCTAGACTCCGGCGATTCCCTCCAAAGAGCCAGTGGTTGATGAAAAAGACTGAGGCGGCCCCCAGATAGGCGACTGCAAGCCACATCGTGGCAGAGTACTGAAACCGCCCCCACCACAGATAGCCCAAGATCAGAGCCAGGAGTGTCGACAGCAGCACGATCGACAGGCCGGCGTCACGGACCCTCTGCATCGTGTGGGAATCAACGGATCTGCTGCTCATAGTGCTCGTCGGACTCCATCAAACTCGGGCAAAATCAATAAGCTGATCTCAACATAAAATAGAGATTTAGGCGATCGTTAACTTCACGGACCATTTTCCTAGATCATTTTGGGCCTTTCTGATAGGAAACCCGATGATGCGCTTCCGAAGAGCCCTGATATCCATTTTGTTTCTATCAACAAGCGGTATTGCTTCCCTTACGCTCCGCCCTTCTCTTAGCGAGTCTCAGGAGCCGGAATCCACAACGAGCCGGCGGCCTTTTCCCGCTCGGATCGCGTTCGATCTCCAAAATGCGGGAACCGCAGATCACCTTTCCTACCGGCAGGATACCCAGGTTGGACCCGAGGGCGGTGCACCGAAGCCGGGAGGTGCGGTCGATATCGCCCAGTTTGGCCGCCTCAAGAGCTGGCGAGGACCCTAACACGAGTATCCCTTAGAAATGAGGTTGCAGGAAGGGTTCGAACTGATCCCAACTCAGAAGAGCCATGGAAGGCTGATCCGGAGGGTGCTAGTGAATGGACGCTCGATCGAGACTTTCGACCAGACCCGCGAGGGGATCATTCTGAAGGAATTCACTGACGAAATGAAGCTCGTGGCCCACTATTGAGGGCTGGCATCGAACAATACGGTCGCCATGTCGAACACCATTTTGAAAACGAAGAAATTCAGAGAAGGAGAAAGGATGACGCGATTCTGGGTAACTTTCGTACTCCTGCTGATCGCAATGCCTCTGCGGGCTGCCGACGGAGACGCGCTCACCGCACGCGGGATTGTCGAACGCATAAAAGCGAACTTGGGGGTGCCTTGGAACGAGAACCAGAACGTCGATACCTTCAAGTCCGGCGATCCCGATTCCAAAGTGACTGGGATCGCCACGACCTTCCTGGCCACCTTGGATGTGTTGAAGCAGGCCAAAGCCAAGGGTTTGAATTTGATCATTACGCATGAGCCGCCCTTTTATTCGGGCGACTATTACGGCTTCGCCGACGAAATCAAGGAGGACGGGCTGCTTGCGGCCAAACATGCCTACATCAAAGAGCACGGGCTCGTCGTTTGGCGCTTCCACAACCACATTCACAAGCGCCGGCCCGACGGCATCATATTCGGAATGATCGAGAAGATTGGCTGGCACAAGTACCAGCGCCGCGGTGAGGAGCGTCTGTTCGATATGCCCGAGACCACCGTCGGAGAGATCGCAGCTCATCTCAAGAAAACCTTTCAAACCGGTTCCATCCGAGTAGTCGGTAAGCCCGATCTGAAGGTTACCAAAGTGGCCTTCACCCCGGGATTTCCAGGTTCATTAGGTCATATACGTTTGATGCAGCGAGACGATGTCGAGGTTCTCGTCGGCGGCGAGACCAAGGAATGGGAGTCGGTCGTCTACGCTCAGGACGCTGTCTCGATGGGCATGAAAAAGGCCTTTATTCTCATTGGCCACGCAAACTCCGAAGAAGCAGGGATGAGCCACGTGGCGGACTGGCTCCGAGGGTTCATCAAGGAACTTCCCGTTGAATACGTCCCGGGCGGGGATCCGTTTTGGGAACCGTAAGGATGAGCAAGCACTCGTGAGCCTCGGAGTCCGAATTCCAATTGGATATACATGTGTTCTCTTTGCGGCGGCAGGTTGGTTTGCGCTGGGGATGTTTCAGGACCCTGAACCATCGGACGATCTTGCGTTTCTTATCGAACGCCTTCTGCTCGATCACATTTACTTGCTTCCCGAAGATTCGCATAGGGAACTGGATGCACTGCATCGTGAGCTGCGCATTCTACAAGCTCTTCGCAATCCACCTCCTATCGCCAGACGTAAACGCGCTCTCGAGAAGGTTCACGTTGCCACCGAGAAGATTCTGGAGAACCTGGAGCACAGGGTTATCGACGTTTCAATACGCGGTCGTCGAGTACAGTTCGAACCGGAAACTTCGGTTTTACTGCCTGGTGACGTGGGAGCCATTCTCCTCCGCGTGAATTCGGAGCTGAAAGACACCCGCTACACCGTCCACGATTTCGACTTTGCCGAACAAGCTCTTCCGATCCAGGTAGCAATCACACCGGGCGCCACGAACTGGGTCCTGATCCATCTGCAAAACGTTCCGCCGGGTAGAACGACGGCGGTCCTGAACCTTCACGCCACTGATTCGGAGATTTTACCGTTTCCACTGCAGATTCGAACTCCAGGAAAAGGTCGACTCAAAGTGCGGATAGAGTCCGCCGAAACCGGCGACACGGTACCCGCTATGGTAAGTCTGATCTGGCAACTCAACGGGAAGGAGCGCAGACCGGCGGGCGCCATCGAGCTGGCCGACCAGTTCGATTCTCAGGGATGGCCCAACGGGGGGCGACACATGAATCTTCCCGGAAAACTGGAAGGCTATTTCTGGTGGGTTGTTCCCGACACCTTTGATATGGAGCTTTCCCCGGGCCCTTGGCAAATCGCGGCTCGCAAGGGCCTGGAGTTTCTGCCGGAAGTGGAGTCCGTGCTGATCGAGACGGGCAAAACAACCGAGGCGACTTTGAAGCTGAGCCGATGGGTGGATATGTCTTTGCTGGGCTGGGCATTCAGGGGACGATCATGTGCACGGGCGTATTCAGAGCGAAGAGGACGCCCAAAACCTCATGACCTGGATCCGAGCGGAGGACCTGAAACTGGCCAACATCGTCGAGATGGGCACCATTTTTCGGACCTACTTTCAACAACGTGGCTTCGGCAAGCAATACCGGTACAGGGAGGAGGGCCATATTCTCTCGCCCGGTCAAGAGTGTCCCCGGACGCATCACCAGCTAGGCCATGTCTTGTCCATGAACACAGTCAGCCTGGTGCGCTACCCGGAACATTACTTTCTTTACGATATGGTTCTTGACAAGGTCCATGAGCAGGGGGGACTCACGGGCTATGCTCATGCGCACACGTGGGCATTGCCCTTGCATCGGGACATGAGCCTCAACGTGCCCAAGGGAAAAGTGGACTTCTTCGAGATTCTGCAGTTTGGACGTCTTGGAACCGACCTGTACTACAACTTCTTGAATCTAGGTTTCAAACTCATTGCCTCCGCAGGCTCGGGTGGAGGTTCGCGTCTATGCCTACACGGGAGAAACGGAATCTTCCGCCGACCGCTGGTTTGAAGCCTTTCGAAAGGGCAGAACCTTCGTCACCAACGGACCCATCATCGATTTTCGGGTGGCAGCCGCCATGCCGGGTGACGAAATCAGATCCGGCCTCGGCAACCGTAAACTCAAGGTCGTAGCCAAGACCCGTCGGGATCGCCGCCTCGGGGCTCCCTCCGTATTGCAAGTAATCTCCCAAGGCGAGGTCTTGGAGGAAGTCTGTTCAGACGACCCGACGAAAGAAGAGCTGGCGCTCTCCTTTGATATCGAGGCAAGCGACAGCTTTTGGATAGCAGCCCGCGCCGAAGGCCATGACGGTAGCTACGCCCATACGACTCCTGTCTACGTCATAAGCAATGATATGCGTTTCTGGCGTTACCAACAGGTGCCGCAGTTGATCCAGAAGTGCCGGGAAAGTCTGAAAGAAATCGAGAGGATGGTGTCCGTTGCCATCCGTCTCAATGACGCCGGTTCGGCTCAGAATTTGGAAGATCGGAATGCCGCCAGCAGGTTCTTGCCGAGGGCAGTGAACCGAGAAGGAGCAGTAACCGATGCGTTCACGGTTCAGCAGCTTGCGCTTCAAGGAAGCGAGCTTCTCGTACGGATGCGAGGAGCTCAAAAAATTTATGACGAGCTATTGGAAACATGAAGGAGAGAGGCCCCTCTTCGCCAAAGCCCGCGCTAGGATTCACATGCTTAAGTGGGGCGCCGTTTGTCTGCTCGGGGGCGTCCTCATTGCATGTAGCGAGGAGCCAAGACCGGCAACTTCCCCTCCGACGCATGAAATCGGGAAAAGGATGAAACCTCTCGAGCCGGTTGATGCCCTCGCCACATTCGAACTGGAGGCAGGTTTCCAGATTGAGCTCGTCGCGGCGGAACCGGACGTGACAGATCCTGTTGCCTTGGCGTTCGATGAGAACGGGCTCTTGTATGTTGCCGAGTATTTTGAGTATCCAGAGCCGCATGAGTTGAGTGCCCCCTACGGGACGATACGTCTGCTCGAAGACGATACGAATCGAGCCACGTCTTTGGGCGGGTGCGGTGGCCGAGCGGAATCGCTCCTTGGAAGGGCGGAATTTTTGTGACCGCTGGGGAGGACCTCCTATACCTGAAGGACACTACAGGGAATCGGCAGGCCGACATCCGGGAGGTCGTCTTCACGGGTTTCGACGTCTCGACCTCCTATGGGCTGGCCAATACACTGCAGTGGGGATTAGACCACAAAATCTACGGCGCGACTTCTCACAATCATCGATCCAACCCCCGGCGACCTGATCGCCCGAAGGACACGGCCGTTTCGCTCGCCGCACGGGGTTTTCGTTTCGATCCGGTTGGCCTGGAAATCGAACCCGTCTCCGGCGTAGCGGAGTTTGGCAATGCTTTCGACAACTGGGGGAACCGATTCATCTGCGATAACCAGAAATGGATCGTGCACCCCGTACTGCCCAATCGTTATCTCGAGCTCAATCCACATTTCGCCACGGACGCGGTCCAGCAACTTGTCGCGCTCGAGGGGGACGAGTACCTGAAGGTTTACCCGGCCAGTCGGCCGGAACCTTGGCGGGTCTTGAGAGAGACGTTGTGGAAGGCAAACAACTCCGGGAAGTGGGAAGTCCCCCATGGGTTTCTCACTGCGGGCTCGGGAGTCGCGGTGTATCGCGGGTCCGTATTCCCCGCACCCTACCAAGGAAACGTTTTCATAGGCGAGGTGTCCAACAACCTCGTCCGCCGGCTCGTCCTCCACCCTCAGGGTGTGACCTTCACCGCGCGCATGGGCCAGGCAGCACGGGAGTTCCTCACCTCCACGGACAATTGGTTTCGGCCCGTCAACCTGGCGAACGGGCCCGATGGAGGTCTCTACGTCGCCGACATGTACCGCGAGATCATTGAAACGGAATCAATCATCACGGGAATGATCCAGAGGTACGTGCAGGGAGTGCGGGCTGACGAAATCCTTGCCCAGATCGACGTTCATGCTGGACGGGACCGAGGCCGGATCTACCGCATCGTTCCGCTTGGTTTCGAACGCCCCGCGCCGCAGCGGCTCGTTGACGCCTCCTCACAGGCGCTGGTTGCGTTGCTGGAGGATCCCAACGGATGGGTCCGGGAAACCGCTCAACGGCTGCTCTACGAACGGCAGGATCGATCCGTTGTCGGAGCGCTCCGGATGCTCTTTGACCGAAGCAAGCGGCCTGAGGCTCAGCTTCATGCCTTGTATGCGCTCGAGGGACTGGGTGCACTGGACAAGCCAACACTTCTGCGCGCGCTCGAGGACGCATCGGCTCCGGTCCGCAAACATGCGATCCGCCTGTCCGAGGAGCGATTGCGATTCTCCCCAACCCTCCTTACCGCAGTCCTGGCATGTGCCCGAGATCCCGCGGCCCCTGTTCGGTTTCAGACCGCGCTCAGTCTCTCCGGCGTGCCGGACACGGTCCGACCCCTGGCACAAATTATCCGGCGTGACACGGGCAATGCCTGGACTCGGCGCGCTGTGCTTGCAGCTGCCGCTCCTGGATCGATCTCTTACAAGGGCTGGTGCAGGATGAAGAGTTTCTCGATCATCCGGAGGGCAGAAGCTTCCTCGAGCGACTCGCTGAAACGATCGGAGCGGGAGCTAAGCCTGATGAGCGATGGGCGATCCTGGCTCTCGCGGAAAAAGGCCCGCCGAACTCGGCACAGTCCCTTGTGCGGGGCTTGGGAGACGGGCTCAGACGCTCGGGGAGATCGCTCGAGGGACTTCTCCTCGCATCCCCCCCTGGGAAAAAGAGGTCCGTGACGGCAGTGAGAAGGCTGCTCGAAGATGCAGGGAGGACAGCGCGGAATGGAGATCTGCCCGTCGAGGACCGGGGGGATGCCGTCCGGCTGCTGACGCATGCACCGTTTGCACTGGCGTCAGCTCCCCTGGGTGACTTGCTGAACGCCCGGCAACCACCGGAGCTCCAACTTGCCGCCGTGCAAGCCTTGTCCGAGCAGGCCCATCCGGACGTGGCGAAGATTTTCGTGAAGCACTGGCGCACGATTAGCCCACAGGTTCGCCGCGAAGCGGCCGAGGTACTCTTCCGGAGGCCGGAACGCGTGTACGCTCTCGTGGAGGGTCTGAAGTCCAAGCAGGTGCTCGCGAGTGAGCTGGACCCCGTCCGGCGCAAGGCGCTTCTAGAGCATTCCGATCCGGAGATTGGCAAACAGGCGAAGGCCCTGCTGGGCGACGAGCGCTCAGGCGGGAGCAAAAGCGTCGTCGAGGCGTATCGGGGGGCACTGCGCCTGCAGGGCGATCTTACCCGCGGGGCCACCGTGTTCCGAAAACTGTGCGTCAATTGCCACCGCTTAAAAGGCGAAGGCAACATAGTGGGACCTGACCTCACGGCCACCACGGACCGGCCGGGAGAAACACTGCTTCGGGACATCTTGGATCCAAACCACGACCTGCCACCGGGCTATGAGAACATGCTTCTGGAAATGAACGACGGTCGGCTCGTGAGCGGGGTCATCGTTTTCGAGACTCCTACAAGCGTGACGTTACGCCGGGCCGAGGGGGTGGAAGAGACCGTGCTCCGCAAGAACATCATCAAGATACGGTCCAGCCGAGTTTCCCTCATGCCCACCGACCTCGAGAGCGGTCTCGATCTTCAGCAAATGGCCGATCTCATCGCCTTCCTCAAAGGCGGGCCGTAGCGAGAGTATGATGTCCGGTAGGTTCGTCGCACGGGAAGTCAGGAGTTTGTCCATGACCTTTCGGAGAACACCATCGGTGTGCTCTTTCGCGCTTCTGATTTGTCTGGCGTGTCAGTCTCCCAACTCAGGATCCTTGGTCGAGAAGGAGCCATCCCCTAACTTCATTGTTATTCTCAGCGACAACCTCGGCTACGGCGACATCGATCCGTTTGGGTCCACCGAGAACCGAACACCGAACCTCGACCGAATGGCTACGGAAGGGATCAAGTTGACCAACTTCTACGTTGCCAGTAGTGTCTGTAGTCCGTCTCGGGCAGCTCTGATGACCGGGTGCTATCCCGCTCGGATCGGACTGCAGGAGAACGAGGACGGTAGATTTGTCTTGTTTCCCGGAAGTCGGCGCGGCTTGAGCCCGAGCGAGATCACAATTGCTGAGCTGCTCAAGCAGCAAGGCTATATCACGGCGATCGTCGGCAAGTGGCACCTGGGTGATCAGGCGGTCTTTCTACCTACGCGTCAAGGTTTCGACTCCTATTTTGGGATACCCTACTCTGTGGATATGGGTAGGTACGCCTATCCAAAAGTTGGTTACCCACCGCTCCCCTTGCTCCAAAACGAAGAGGTGATCGAGACAGAACCCGACCTGGCTCTCATCACCCGTCGATACACCCAAAAAGCGATCGACTTTATCAGCCAGCACAAGGACGGCCCCTTCTTCTTGTATCTCGCCCATAGCATGCCCCACTATCCGGTGCATGCCAGTGACGAGTTCAGGGACAAGAGCGCCAATGGAATCTATTGTGATGCCGTCGAAGAAATCGACTGGTCCACGGGCCGTATTCTGGACGTTCTCAAAGATCTCGAGATCGACAGCCGCACTCTTGTGGTTTTTACATCCGACAACGGTGCCTGGGGATGATCTTTCGGTGGAAGTAACTTGCCGTTGCGGGGGGTTCTCGGGGGCACCTGGGAGGGTGGGATGCGAGTGCCTTTTATTATGCGCTGGCCCGGACGCGTTCCTGCGGGTGCCGTGTGTGACGCGCTGGCTACCTCAATGGATCTCATGCCGACATTGGCTAAACTCGCCGGGACATCTCCGCCTACGGACCGGATAATCGACGGGAAGGATGTCTGGCCTCTCATGTCCGGCGAATCGGGTGCGCAAAGCCCGCACGACCGGTTCTATTACTATTATATGGGCTCATTGGAGGCCGTCCGGTCCGGTAGATGGAAGCTGCACCTGGGTTTTCAGCCCATCGGCCGCTACGAAACAGACTTTCCCGCGAGCATCGAGCTTTACGATCTTGAGGTCGATTCCGGTGAAACCACTAACGTCGCCGACCGGCATCCAGCGGTGGTCCAGCGGCTTCAGGCACTGGCGGAGCAAGCTCGCAAGGATTTGGGAGATGCGCAAACAAAAACCGTCGGTGGGAACACTCGTCCCTCTGGTTGGGTTGAAATGCCCACGACTTTGACCCATCGGTAGAGTAAGGGCTCGCGCTTGGTTTGAGAAAGGCACCGGTACAACGGGAGCGTATGCTGGCCTAGTATGGACATAAGTTCGACGAGCACCTTCAGCACCATGCCCCAAGAAAAAGATCAATAAAATCGCTTTTCCCCCTTGACAACTTTTTTCCGTCACCACCGACGCGAAAAAAGTCCATGGTACAAATCAACACTGGCAAACAAACTTCAACTCAAAACGCGGTCTACGTGTTGTCTATCCGCACGCCTGGGTCACCGCCACTCGTTCAAGCCTTAGGGACTGAAGAGTACTGGGAGGATTAAGCAGGGACCGGCTAACTCTGATGTTGAGAACCCTGCCGGGGTTGCCGGCTTGCATACCACAAAACCCTTTTGTAGCATCCGTGTAATGCAACGGTTCTTGCGCTCAAGAATAGGGTTTCGCGCGTCATGGTTTCTCGTCTTCGCAATTACGCTTTCGCTGACCGCGGCAAATTTTCAAGAGTCCACCGGCCCAATTGGCAATGTCCGTCTTGTTACCATTGACAGCTCAACAAACAAAATGACTCCGGCGCGAGTGGAGGTCCTTGGGGCTGACGGGAGCTACCACGTGGCCGAGGATGCCATGCGTGTCGGCATCGCATCCCTGGACAACAAAGAGGAACCTCTAGAGTTCGACGGCCCAGACGCGTATCTCGCGACACTGCGTCGGCGCATCCGCAACGCCTACACCAAGAGTGATCAGTTCTATACATTCGGGAAATGCACGCTCGCGCTCCCGGTTGGCAGTTATCGAATCCGTGTCGTCAAAGGCATCGAATACAAAGCGGTCTCCCGCCAGATCGAGGTCCAGGACGGCCAGGAATCGACGATCGAGCTGAGACTCTCCCGCTGGGCCGACATGCCCTCCGCGGGGTGGTACAGTGCCGATGCCCACGTACACCTTCCTCGTCCAACCCCCGAGATCAACGGCCACTTTCTGAAATGGATGCAAGCAGAGGATATCCATGTCGCGAACCTTCTTCAGTGGGGCCACTCTCGCCACTTCCACAATGCCATCCAGTATGCCCATGGCGACCTGGGCGTCTATCAACGTGACAAATACATCCTGGCCTCCGGTCTGGAGAATCCGCGCACACCGTTTCTTGGCCATACGATCATGTTGGGAACGAAGCGCGCCATCCACCTGCCTGACAAGTATCTTCTTTATCGGCTTGCCTTCGAGCAGGGTAAGAGCGACGGAACCGTCAATGGGTACGCTCACCAGGGGACCTGGTTCCACGCTCAGAACGGACTGGCGCTGGACCTCCCGACCGGCCTGGTAGACTTCATCGAGGTGCTGCAATTAAACATAGCGGATTACTCGGTGTGGTATCTGGCACTGAACAGCGGCTTCCAGGTGGTGCCACTTGCAGGTACGGATTACCCCGTGGGCCCAATCCCGGGATGGGAGCGGTTTTACGCGAAGGTCGACCCGCCCTACTCCTTCGAGTCATGGCTCAGCAGCGTCCGCCGCGGGCGTGTGTTTGTAACCAACGGCCCGTTGCTGGAGTTTCGCGCCGGGGACGCCGGCATGGGCGAGCCCTTATCACTCGAGGAGCCGCGCGACCTATGGATCGAGGGTTCGGTACGCTTCGACTCTGACCGTGATGACGTCCAAAAGCTCGAGTTGATTCGCAACGCCGAAGTTGTGGCGCGTTTCGAGAGGGAAGGTGATGCCAATGAGATCCGTTTTAGAATTCGGTACCGGATAGACAGCGCATGCTGGCTCGCGCTGCGGGCATCAGGGCGGAAAGTCGGGCTGGTGATTCCGTCACCGCTCATGCGTCAACCCGCGCACTCCGGTCCACCCGGCGGGGATCGGCACATCGCCCCATCCCTGGCCCACAGCAGTCCGATCTATGTCACGATTCCGGGAAAGCCAACGCTGCAGCAGGGCCCAGAGGGGCGCGCCGCGACCTGGGCGTGGCTTGCACGCCTTCGCGATTTCGAGCAAGTCGTCCGCAGCGGTCGCATTCTCGAGCTGGCGGACGAGGGTTTCGGTCCCTCGCTGGATGGTGTTTCCATCGAGCTGCTTCGCGCCAACCGCAGTGCTTTGATTGAAACAATCCGCGAGTCCGAGAATCAATACCTCGAAAGAATGGGTGGCACCAACATATTGGATTGAATCGTCTTTGGGACCCGGGGATGAGCCCCTGGGCCATTCTTTGGACGCCCTCCGGGGCGCGGCCTTTTTTCCCGACCTGCGGTAACCATCATGCCCAACCTCCCCTCAGCCGCAGATGCCTGCCACCTGGTAACGCGCCGATGGGGAGTCTGTGTGGCTATTCTATCGAATCTTCTACTGTACGGCCTCTATCCGCTGCACCTGTGCGCTTTCCAGGCGGAGAAGAAATCCACGATCCAGCAGCCTCGCGTACGGACCGAGATTCCCTATCAGGATGGCACCCTCGTGCTCCTGTCGGACCATCAAGAGAGAATCACGCAGACCGTATACCGGGCCACCGGGAATGTCGAAATCCTCTATCAAGATATGATGATCACGGCAAGCGAGGTCGACTACGACGAGGCGACCCAGGAAGTCGTTGCCACGGGAGATACACGCTTCCATCAGGGGACACAATGGTATCGATGCACGCGGGCGGAGTTCAATTTCGCTACGGAAACAGGCCGCTTTTTCAACGTCTCGGGGTTTACCGACAACGAATTTCTGATCGAGGGGAAGACGCTTTACAAGCTTGGCCCGGATACGTACACCATCGACTCGGGCATGATCACCGCCTGCCAGGATCGCACTCCAAAATGGTCCTTCCGCATGTCCGGCGCGAAAATAAGAATCGATGGAACGGCGAAGCTGAAGCATGCGATATTCAGAATCAAGGGAATCCCGGTCCTGTACACCCCCTATGCTGTACTCCCGCTGGAAAGCAAGAAACGCAGCAGCGGGTTTTTGCCGTTTCACTACGGATCCTCCTCCTCGAGAGGTAGCTCGTTCTCGTTGGGTTATTTCCAAACCCTGGGCAACAGCTACGACGCAACGGTCTGGGGCGATTACTTCACGGAGCGCGGACTGGCGCTAGGCGGGATTTTCCGCGCTCGCCCCAACGAGCAGTCGCGGATGTACATTCAGGCCTATGGAATCAACGATCGATTGGATCAGGGCGGGGTGCACTTCATCGCGGATGCCGACACGGAACTTCCCAACGGCTTCCGAGGGGTGGCTAGCGTCAACGCCACGACGAACTTTGCCTTTCGCCAGGCCTTTTCGGACTCCTTCCGCACGGCGACGGTTCCTGAGGAGCGCTCGGTGCTCTTCTTGAGCGGCAATCAGCAAAGCTACTCGATCAACGGCGCATTCGTCCGGGACGAGGTCATATTTCCGGAGCGCTCGGTGGTCATACGCAAATCGCCCGCCCTGGGCTTTCGCATCCTGGGTCAGCGCTTGGGACGAACCCCGTTCATCTTCGAGCTCGAGACCTCCGCGGACGGCCTGTCGCGAAAAGATCGATTCGTGGAAACTCCCAATATCGTCCAGCGGTTGGACCTGTATCCCAGCTTCTCTGTCGACCTCCCTGCCTTTGCGGGGTTCTCGCTGTACCCTTCCCTTGGTTTTCGACAGACGTACTATTCCGCGCGGCTCATCGAGGACCCCGAACTTAAGGTCGTGCCGGAAAGCCTCCACCGGCAATTCATGACGTTTACCCTCGACCTGCGGCCTCCCACGATCGAAAGATCCTTTGATTCCTCCTGGTTTGGAAGATTCAAGCACACGGTCGAGCCCTTGTTCACGTATCGCCGAATCAACGGCTCCAACAATGTGAGAGAGATCATTCGTTTCGACGAGCTCGATCCCATGGCCGAAACCAATGAGATCGAGTACGGCGTCATGAACCGCATCTTCCGCAGCAGGGAAACGAGCCCGGGCGTGTTTCAACAGTACGAGTTTCTCTCCTTTGGCTTGATGCAAAAGTACTTTTTCGATCCCACCTTTGGAGGCGCCTTCCGGCCGGGAGAGTCGAACATATTCTACCCCCTGAATACTGTTACGGGGCTCGCCTTGACATCGATTCAGCGCCGGTTGGCCCCGAGCAGTCTATCTGTCCGGGTACGCCCCCAACCGGGATTCGCCTTCGATCTCAGGGGGGACTACGATTCTCGGCTCCATGGCCTTCGCAACTTGAGCCTTTCCAGTGAGTGGCAGAAAGACAAGTGGTTTCTCGGGGGCACCTACTTCCGGACCCAGACACTAGAGCCCGGGATCTCAAAAAACAACCATGTCCAGACACAAGTGGGCTATGGCTCACCCAACCGGGGTCTTTCGCTTCATGTGGCGATCAGCTACAACATCGAAACCTCCGCACTGCTCAACAGCCAGACCAACTTCAACTATGCCTGGGACTGTTGCGGGATATCCCTGCAGTATCAGCAGTTTGACCTCGGTTTGCGCACGGAGAGCCGTATCAGTTTTTCCTTCAATCTCAAAGGGATTGGGAATTTCGGAAATATCAGGCGGCCGGAGGCTTACTATTATTAGGGTTCGTTCAAGAATAGCTCACGCTCAGATTTGCGCCCGATTTGGCCGGGACGATTGAGTGAAACCCACAGGCGTAGCCGAGCCTACGTCGAGGATTTCGCAATTGAGTCGCTGCCAAAGATGGTGTGGAGATGCGATGCCAAGATGTGAAGGTAGTGTTGAGCGAGCCCTTGGCTGGAATACTGCCTACCTCTCACTCGGATCGAATCTGGGACCGAGAACCGATTGCTTGGACAGCGCCGTGATTCTGTTGCAGAATAAGGACTCCGTCATCGAGGTTCTTTCGCGCACCTTTGAAACAGAACCCGTCGGGACTGGCGCTCAGCCATGGTTTCTGAATTCCGCCGCCAGGTTGCGGACGAGACTGGGCCCGGTCGAGCTCTTGCATCACTGTCTCAGAATCGAGAAGAAGCTGGGGAGACAAAGATCCACGCGAAATGCTCCGAGAACGGCGGATCTGGACATACTTCTTTACGAGGATCGAGTGATGGATGAGGAGGAGTTGATCATTCCCCATCCCCGAATGATCCAGCGCCGGTTCGTTCTCGAAGCGCTGGTCGAGATCGCCCCGAACGTGATCCATCCGGTCGCCGGCCGGTCTATTCGGGCCCTTCTTGAAACCTGCCCAGACTCGTCGGTTGTCCGCGTATTCCCCCATGGAGCGCAGCCGTGACGGCAACTTATCTAGCAATCGAGGGGCCGATCGGCGTGGGAAAGACAACCCTGGCCGGGTTCCTGAGAGACTCCTTGGCCGCGGAGGTCGTCCTCGATGTCTTCGAGAACCCTTTTTTGGCTGATTTTTACAACGATCGTCCGGGTGCCGCTTTCCGGGCGCAAATGTACTTTTTGATCACGCGCTTCGAGCAACAATTGCGAATAAAGGACGATCAGGCCGAAGCCTCACTGATGGTCACGGATTATCTTTTCGCGCGGGACAAGATCTTTGCCTATCTGAATCTGGACGACCAGGAGATACTGATCTATGACAAGTACTTCGAGAGCCTAAGCGGATGGTTGCCGGTTCCAAACCTTGTCGTCTATTTGCAGGCACCCACTGAAGTCCTCCTCGAGCGGGTTCATCGGCGAAAGGTCGATTTCGAATCCAAAATATCGGACTCCTATCTGGAAGAGCTCCGTAAAGCTTACGATCACTTCTTTTATCACTACACCGATTCACCGTTGCTCATCGTCAATACCGCCGAGATCGACTTCGTCCAAAACGCAGCAGAGCGGAAGGCCCTGATGCAACGCATCGCGGCGGGAAAGGTCCGTGGAGTCGAGTATTACCATCCTGTCCAGAAACGCTGAACCCAGCACTGTTTCTGCCCGCGTCGGATCGAAGACTCGGCCAGCGCCGCTTCCCTCTCTATTCGCCTTACTCTTGTAGCAGCAATAGTTACAGGATGTTTGATCCCCAGGGCAAATGCGGCGGAACCCAGCAATCCCGTTGACAGTCCGAGCAATTCCGCTATCATGCCAAGCTTATGGACATCATCCACCGCATCTCTCACATGTCCGCACAATGCGCCAAGGCTGCAGGGAAAGAACAGAAGATCGGACTGGTTCCGACCATGGGAGCGATTCACCCCGGGCACATCAGTCTGATCAAAGCCGCCCGGAAAATGACGGATTTGGTGGTTGTCTCGATTTTTGTAAATCGACTCCAGTTCCCCAGCGAAGATGAGTACCGCCGGTATCCTCGAGACTTCACAAAAGACGTCGATCTGCTCCACCGGGAGGAGGTCGATTATGTGTTTGCGCCGCCGGAAGAAGAGATGTATCCGGAAACGTTTTCAACCTATGCCTCGGTCGAAGCCTTCGGGGAAGAGCTCTCCGGGCTTCCCAGGAGCATCTATTTTCGCGGGACGACAACGGGCATTTTGAAGCTTTTAAACATCACGCAACCGTCGTTCATCTTCTTTGGGAACAAAGATGCACTGCAGGGATCGATTCTCCGTAAGATGATGCGTGACATGAACATAACGACGGAGGTTGTGGTCGCTCCAGTGGTCCGGGATCCATCGGGCCTCGCCTACGCGGCGAGGAACTACTTTCTCGAGGAGACGGATCGACTAGGAGCCGCGGTTATTTATGAAAGCTTGAAGGCCGCAGAGGAAGCGTTTGCCGGGGGCGAGACAAAATCCAGTAAGCTGACCCGGGTCATAGAGAAAGTCATGGCAACCGAAACGCACGCGAAGCTGGAGTACGCCGTCGTTGCAGACCCGGACAACCTTCGTCCCATCCAGAAAGTCCAGGGGAAGGCCATCATCGCGGTAAGCGCCATGATCGGAACCACTTCCCTCAACGACTCGATCATGATTGCATCCAACCCCTAGTAAGCATCTAGTAAGTATGCCGACGGTCATCAGAGAAACAACCCTTCAGCTCATGCTTGCGCCAAGTCGGATCACCCCCGCGACCCTGAGGGCTGGCCTCCTGTCGCAGGTCCGAAGGCTGATACTGCTGTCCATCGCCAGTCTGCTTTCTTCCGGAGGTACTTCAAACGTCGCCGCCGCTTCGCTAGAGGACCTTCAACAGCGAGTGCGGCAGGTCCTCGGGCAGCGATCGGTTCGCTCCGCACAATGGGGAATCGAAGTGGTGGATTCCGCCAATGATCGGGTCTTGTTTGCTTTGGATGCAGAACAGCTGTTCAAGCCCGCCTCTGTAGTCAAGGTACTGACCACCGCCGTGGCGCTGGAGAAACTGGGACCTGGCTTTCGTTTCCGAACGGGCGTCTATACAGACGGAACCGTGCAACCCGACGGCATCATCCGGGGAAACCTCTTCGTCGTGGGCCGAGGAGATCCGAATCTACTGGACCCGGAGCGAGAGCTGGATCCGGCCCTCGAAGGGCTTGCGAAACGATTGCGGGTTATGGGAATTCGGCGAATCGACGGCGACGTTGTCGGTGACGATAGTTATTTCGAATACCCAAGCTTCGGCGACGGTTGGACGGCCGAAGACATGGAGAGGAGTTACGCCGCAACCATCAGTGCGTTGAGTCTCTACGACAACACGTTTTGGTTGCACGCCAAGGCCAGCAAGAACGGACAGCGGGTTGGCGTCTGGATGGTACCGCAGAATTCGTACTTTCGCGTACGCAACCTGGGAACAACAGGCAACCCTGGGTCGAAGCGGTCGCTCGGGGCTCGCCTCATCAAAGGAACGCAAACAATCGTCATCTCCGGGAACCTTCCAGCGTCCAGGCGAGGCTACAGCCGACTAATCAAGCTGGAGAAGCCCTCTGAGGCGGCAGCCTGGTATCTGAAGGACCAACTCGCACGAGAAGGCATTTCCATCAGCGGCAAGGTCCGCACCGTACATGACGGCGATGTGGCGCCGGACTCTCGCCGGAGGCGGATGCTGCTTGCCGAGCACGTATCGCTTCCGCTGGCCGCTACTTTGGAGTTGTTGAACAAGTCCAGCCGGAACCTGCACGCCGAACTGCTGCTGCGCACGGTGGGGGCCGAGGTCAAGGGTCTGGGAACGGACCTTGCCGGGCTGCAAGTGGCGAAAGAGTTCCTGTCGGACATCGGAATCGAGATCGCCAGGATTTGTTTGTATGACGGAAGCGGCCTGTCGCGGGAGAACCTCCTCTCTCCTCACTTCCAGACGTCGCTTTTGCGCCATCTCATGGGACGGCCGTATTTCGACCTATTTCGCGAAACCTTGGCGGTGAGTGGCACCGACGGCACATTGAAGCACCGCCTGTCATCAAGCTCGCTGAAGGGTACGATTCGAGGAAAAACCGGTTCGCTCGATGGAGTCGCAAGTCTGTGCGGGTACATGACAACACACTCCGGCCGAGAGCTGGTCTTTACGATCTTCGCCAACAAGACCAGTCCTTCGACGAGTCGGCTTCGGCGAGCAATCGACGAAATCTGCGCGTTGTTTGTTAAACTCTACTGATGAGCATCAAGGTACTGTTTTTTGCCTCCCTGGCTGACATTACCGGATTCCGGGAAACCGAAGTGGACGGCGGCCGCTACTCCGATGTCGAGGCCATTTTCGACGAATTCACCCGTAGCTATCCCCGACTCGAACAGCATCGGGCCTCAGTGCTCTTCGCTGTCAACTCCGAATTTGCAAAACCGAGCGCAGCCGTGCACGATGGAGACGAAATAGCCTTTTTCCCACCGGTGAGCGGAGGATAGCTGTATGTACGCGCTGACCCGAGATCCGATCAACCTCTCGTCCGTGCGCGACGCGCTGGTCCGGCCCGAGGATGGGGCGGTGGCAACCTTCGAGGGCATAGTCCGCAACAACGCTCGCGGGAAGGAGGTCCGGTTTTTGGAATACCACGCCTATGAATCGATGGCCTTGAAAAAACTGGAAGAAGTCGGCGCCTTGGCCAAGAATAGCTATTCGATCCGAGCAATTGCGATCGTCCATCGGCTGGGACGCCTCCAACACTGCGATTGCAGCGTCGGGATCGTGGTAGCCTCAGCCCATCGCAAGGCGGCCTTCGAAGCCTGTCAATTCACCATTGATACTCTGAAGAAGATCGTCCCCATATGGAAGAAGGAGTTCTATGATGATGGGGAGGTCTGGATCGAGACGGGAAACTAGGCGTCTGGCGTCTGGCGTCGAGGGTCTCACAGCTCTCGCCGGCCCTCCATCGCTTTCGACATGGTGACTTCGTCCACAAATTCCAGATCGCTTCCGATGGGCACGCCGAGCGCAATGCGGCTGACCCGGACACCGACCGGTTTGAGCAACTTCGCGAGGTAGATGGCGGTCGCCTCGCCCTCAACGTTCGGATTGGTGGCGACGATGACTTCTTGTACCTGACCTTCCTTGAGTCTTTCGAGCAGGTTTTTTAGCCGTAGTTCCCCGGGGCCGATGCCATTGAGGGGAGATAGGGCGCCATGAAGCACATGATAGCGGCCACGGTACTCTCGGGTTTTTTCGATCGATAGTATGTCGTGAGGTTCTTCCACCACGCAGACCACATCGTCGGACCGGTCCGGACTGCCGCAGAAATGACAAGGATCAGAATCCGACAGATTGTTGCAGCGCGAGCAGGAGCCGATCTTGTCTTTGACCTCCATTATCGCCTGAGACAGATGTTGTGCTTCCTCCCGAGAGCGTCGAAGCACACTGAACGCCAGCCGCTGCGCCGTCTTCTGACCGATTCCTGGCATCTTGCGGAACTCGTCGATCAATCGCGCAATCGGTTCCGCATAGTCACGCATCACTCGAGGTCCTCGGCCCGCACGTGGCCAGGAAACATATCGAGGAAGGATTGAACCACCGGTTCCCGCTTCGCCCGCGCCAGCACATCGTCATCGCGTGCCAACTGCTGCGGCTCCTGGGCGGAGGCTGAATCGGCTTCGCGGTCGCCGACATGGAGCTCCACCCGGATCCTTCGGCCGGCGACCCGGCTTGTCGCCTCGGAAATGAGCGGCAGGTTTTCTCTGATTTGTTTCTGATAGAATCCATTGGTATCGGCCAAGTTCAACGTGACCGTGTCCCCGTTTATCTCTTTCACGGGTATTTCCTTCAGAATCGACACGAGCGATTGTTTCTCGATCAGACCCAGAGCCTTTTCCATTAGAAGATCAGGTGATGGGGTCGCGCTGGCGGAAAACTCGTGGTGAATCTTGCCCTGTGCAGGCCGGTCCTCTGTGAACGAAGGATCGGTGCCTCCGGCTCGAGCAGGGCCGCGGGTCGTGCTCCGATCCCCACCAGATCCCGAGGAAGGAAGGGGGCGGTGGCTTCCATCTTTCATTCCGGATCCGCCTGACGGGTTCCCAGGCGTCGTCTCCCCTTGCACGAGCGAGGCAAAGTCGGCGATGAGGTCCTCCAATGCTCTCATGCGGGCAATTTGAGAAACCTCGATCAGGCCCATCTCCAATTGAAAGCGCGCGTTCACCGAATACTTGAGCTCGGTCCTCACCTTGAGGAGCGCATCAAAAATCCGGATCAGGTCCTCCCGGCTGAACAATTTCGCCTGTTTTTCAAGCTCCGGAACGAGACTCTGGGGTATGCCTAGAATTGAGACCTCCGAGACGCCGGTCTTGACGACCATCAGGTTTCGAAGGCGGCCCAGCAGGCTTTCGCAGAAATTCTGGAGATCGTGCCCCTCCTCCACGAGACTGGAAACCATGCTGAGGATCTTTTGAGTGTCGTGCTCGGCAATCGCCTGCGCCACATCGTGCAGCAACTTGGGAGCCACAAGCCCAAGAAGCATCGGGACATCTTCGTCGCGAACGGTGGAACCACTGAAGGCGATCACCTGGTCGAACGCGGACATGGCATCGCGCATGCTGCCGCCGCTGGAGAATGCGATCTGCTCGAGAGCCGGCACGCTGATTTCGATTTTCTCGGCCTTCGCGATCTGCTGGAGCCGTCCGAGAATGAGATCGAAGGCTATGAGCTTGAAGCTGTATTGCTGGCAGCGGGACAGAATTGTGGCAGGAATCTTGTGATACTCGGTCGTCGCCAGGATAAAGACCACGTGGCCTGGCGGTTCCTCCAACGTTTTCAGAAGAGCATTGAAGGCCTCCGGCGTCAACATGTGCACTTCGTCGATGATGAAGATCTTGTACGGGTCCCGGGCGGGGTTGTATCGGACCTTTTCCCGGAGATCACGAATCTCGTCAATACCCCGATTCGAAGCCGCATCGATTTCGAGGACGTCGATGCACGTCCCGGCCGCGATCTCCAGGCAAGCCGCGCATTTGCCGCACGGTTCGGCTACCTTTCCTTCTTGGCAATCCAGGGCTTTCGCCAGTATTCGCGCGGTTGTCGTCTTACCACTGCCGCGAGGACCTGAAAACAGAAACGCATGGGCGAGCCTGCCGGTCTTCAGAGCATTGGTGAGCGTCCGCGAAACATGGGGCTGACCGACGAGCTCTTCAAAGCTTCCAGGGCGCCATTTTCGGGCCAGAACTTGATATTGCATAGGAAGATGGGCCGAGCCCCGGGAGACCTGCAGCACATAAGGCGATCCTCTTAATGCTGCTTCCTTCCGGACCTGACATGGTTCGAGGGCCATATTGCACAGGGCCCGGAGCTCGTCAGTATCTACAGCAGACCGATGCCGACCAAAAACTCATGATACAAGAGTTTGCCTCGCTTTGCGAGGCGCTTTCCGCTCGGCGCTAGCCGCTGTCGCTGATCAGCCGCTAGGTTTGTCCTTTGGGACTGGTACGCGGACGGCTTCGGTGTCGGTGGGGGCACCAAAGATCTCAGGATGCAGAATTCGAGTGAGGATTTCGATCCCATCGACAATGCGGGGCCCGGGACGGCTAAAATACGCGGACGCATCCGTTGCCCAAACCTCGCCGGCGTCAAAGGCAGGCAGGCCGCGCAAACCGGCGAGACCGGTCTTGCTCCACTCGCGAATGATGTCCTCCTTGTAGAACCCACATGGAATCAAAATAATGACTTCCGGACCGTACTCGACGATTTGCTCTTGCGTGATGACGAACGAAGGCTTCCCCGCAGTCCCGAAGCCAAGCTCCCCGCCTGCAATGGCAACTTGTTCCGGCACCCAGTGTCCGGGGGCAAAGAGTGGATCGAGCCACTCGAGCATCAGTACCCGCGGCCGGCGATCGAGTCGCGAGAGAGAAGCCTCGATTCTTTGGATTCGCCCGGAGAGCTCCTCGACGATGGTGGTCGCTACCTCCGTCCTCGCGGTCAGACCGCCAATGGTGCGCACGGTGTCGAAGATCTCGGCGATGGTCTTCGGTTCCAAGGACGCAATCCGTACATCCCCTTCCTCCTGGATCCGGATTGCTTTTTGCACCTGATCGTAATGGACGGCGCACACCTCACACAGGTCCTGCGTCAGGACCAGATTCGGATCCTGGAGGTTGAGCGCCCGTTCGTCCAGCTCGTAAATGGATCCGTGCCCGTCGAGCTGGCTCCGAACCGCATGGTCAATCTCCATGCTCGAGGCGGAGCTTTCGATTCCAGTCGAGGTCAAACAGGGTTTTGATTTCACCGAGTGGGGATAATCACATTCATGCGTGATACCGACGAGGGCGTCTTGCAAACCGAGGGCGCACACGATTTCGGTCGCGGCGGGAAGCAGCGAGACAATGCGAAGATCTTCGTCGTTCATGAAGACGGTAGATTACAACCAACGTGAGGCAGTGGCAACCTTTCCGCCGTGCGCTTGCCGGCAAGCGGTCTCCGCCCCTTCAACGCGTATTCGAAAACAGGAGTACTTAGGTGCAGGCCAGTTCCGGAGTAAGGCTGGGGGAGTTTGCGGCCAGGGCCGCTCCGATGATACCCAACTCGTCGCTTGCAGAGACAATTCCCAGCGAACTTCCACCCAATGGGCTCATCTTGACCATCTCGGCCAGATAGATCTGCAAGAGCTCTTTTCGCACGAACCTGGAGTTGGCCCCGGAAAAAAAGAATCTTCCCGGTCCCTCCATATGGATGCTGTTCGCGGAAGCGGCGGCGAGCGCGCGGTGCCAGTACTTTACGAACGCAGCCAGACGGGGATCCTGTGCGTTGGAGGCGTCGAAGATTTCCTCGGGCTCCAGGTCCAGGAAGCGGAGACGCATCGATCGATGGCCGACGATCCCATCCAGGTGACCGAGCCCTCCGCAGTGACAGAAACGCTCCTTCGGATCGAGAGTTACGACCGAGTGCCCGCCCTCTCCAGCCCGGTCAACCCTGGGATATCGCCCGAAACCTACGCTTTCACCCAGAGTCCAGACCCGAACGATCTTCTCGAGCTGACCATACCTGGCGGCAAGTCCGGCAGCGAGGGCGTCCGCATCGTCGACCACGACAACCGGCGTTTCCCTATCTGTCTTCCGGCCAACGAGGTACCCCAGGGCCACGGCCAGGTTCAGCCCTTTCATCTGAGGCAACTCGGGCGAATCTTCGAAAACACCGTCTACGATAACCCCGGGGAACCCGACGCCGACGGCGTCGATTGGGCTCCCGGCGCGGGCAGTCTCGGCAAGTTTGAGCAGGAGTTTCAAGATTTCTTCGGCGGGGAACCCGGCCAGAAAGTCCGAATCCGCATCCCCATCCGGAAATCTGTGGATCGGGCCCACAATACTTTGACCTTCGGTCAAAGCCGCCGAGAGGTGGTCACTCGCATATAAACCGATAGTCTTCATCTGAGACCGTCAAGCGGGAGTTCCGGCGGTTTCGGGCACCGGAGCCGCGTCTACCGGATCCTCTTCATTCTGCATGCCTTCATGTGACAGCCGGTTGAGTCCATTGAAAGCGGCTGCCTTGTAACACTCCGCCAGAGTGGGGTAGTTGAAAACGGTATTCACGAAGTACTCCACCGTGCCATTCAAACTCACCACCGCCTGGCCTATGTGTAGTAGCTCGGATGCCCCCTCACCGATGATATGCACACCCAGAATCTCTTTGGTGTCTCGATGGAATATGAGCTTGAGACGTCCGGTGGTATCTCCTCGGATCTGTCCCCGGGCGATCTCCCGGTAGTAGGCGACTCCCACCTCGTAGGGCACGTCCTCATCGGTGAGCTGTTCCTCGTTTTTCCCGACGAAAGAGATCTCCGGAATCGTATAGATACCGTAAGGATAGTTCGCCGGGTTCGAGTGGACCTTGGATCCAAAGGCGTTTCCGGTTGCGATCCGCCCCTGCTCCATGGAAACGGACGCGAGACTGGGAAAACCGATGATATCGCCGACGGCAAAGATATGCGGCTGCGCTGTCCGGTACTCCGCATCGACCGCAATGCGCCCGCGGGAATCGGATTCCAGCCCTGCGTTCTCCAAGCACAGATCGTCGACATTTCCTTGACGACCCACAGCGTAGAGAAGCACATCGCCGGCGACTTTCTTGTTGCTCTGCAGCAGCGCGACCACTCGCCCGTCGGAATCTTCCGAGACAGAGTCGACCTCCTCGTTCAGCCGCATCGTCACCCGGCGATCCCTGAGATGATACGAGAGCGCCTCGACCATTTCGGTGTCGGCAAACTCGAGCAGTCGCGGGCGTTTTTCGATCAGAATCACCCGGACGCCGAGTACGGCAAACATGGAGGCATACTCCACTCCAATCACGCCACCCCCGACCACAATCAAAGTCTTGGGAAGTGTCTCGAGACGAAGAATGCCGTCACAATCAACGATGGTGGAATCGTTTAGCGCTACCTTCGGTGAGACTGCCGGCCTCGTGCCGGTGGCGACAATGATACTCGAGGCCTCGTATTCCGACTTTCCGCGAGTGTTTTCGACCTCCAGACGAGACGAGTTGAGGAACTTCGCCGTCCCGTTGAGAACCTCGATGCCATTCCGCGATAGTTGTGCGTTGATCACGTCCACTTCTGTCTTGATGACATGCTGCACACGGAAAGCGATATCCGCCATCGTGATCTTGTCCTTGACCCGATAATTGACCCCGTAGACGGAGTGGTACTGGTAGCCCGATAGGTGGAGAATGGCCTCTCTCATCGTCTTGCTGGGAATCGTACCGGTATTGATGCAGGTCCCTCCGACCACCTCCCTTCTTTCGATCAGCGCGACGTTTTTGCCGAGCTTCGCCCCCTGTATCGCCGCCCGCTGGCCCGCGGGACCCGAACCGATGACGATCAGATCAAAAGTTTGCATGGGTGGATCACCTTAGGGCTGTTGCATCATTTGGCGCACTGCTCCAGGCAGACACACCATCCCTAGCTTCTTCGACCGAGCTTTGTGGCATCGTTACTCTATTTGCAAGATATAGTAACGCCAGTCGAGAGAAGGAGATTCAGGGATCGGAGCGAACAGTCGGATACTGGATGCCGAGTTGTTGCAGGTAGGTCTTGTACCTGGAAGGGTCAAAGTAGTAGGGGCGCATTACCGGGCGGTACTGATTCATGATGGACTCGTTGAGCCAAATCGCCGGCTCGTCTTTCGGTCGGATGAGCGGCTCATACTGGGATTCGCTCGTTTGTTTGTCACGAAAATAGTTCCACGATTCCTTCAACAGATTCGGCCGCAGGAGCAAGTCCAGCATGGTCATGGCCTGGACTTTTGCGCCAGCCAGGACTCCTTTGTGGGCAATCGGTGTCGCCATGGCAACCGCGTTCGCCCAGCTATGGCCTGGACCTGCGGCAATGTTCGCCGGGAACCACAGTGAGGCGGTGGGCACCGTCCAAGAAACGTCCCCAATATCGTCCGATCCGCCCCCGCGCTTTTCACCATCCGGAATACTTGGCTTACCCTGCAAGGGTTGGATCGATGCAATCAGTCCGTTGTCCGGCACCTGCAGCTCCTTTTGCAGCGCTTTGGCCAATTTTTGGTCGTCCTCGCTCCACTCGGGAAGCCCGACCTTGTCAATATTGGCATGGATCGTCTCGGCGAGGATCTTGTTCATATGCGGTGTCCAGGCCGATCCCAGTACTCGTGAGGTGACGTCCGTGTCGGTCATCATGGCGGCCGCCTCCGCCATCCGGTCGCCAATGGCCCACATCTCTCGGATCCGGGGATACGTCGTCTCCCTGAAGAAATACCACACTGATGCATTGCGGGGCACGACATTGGGCTGATCCCCGCCGTTGGTCACCACGTAATGCGATCGTTGCTGGATGCGCAAGTGTTCACGGCGAAAATTCCACCCAATGTTCATCAGTTCAACGGCATCGAGTGCGCTTCGGCCGCGCCACGGAGCACCTGCACTGTGAGCACTGGCACCCGCAAAGGTATATTCGACAGAAACGAGGCCGTTTCCTCTGCTATCGCCCCAAGCCGTTCCGAAGCCGCTGCTGACGTGATTATAGAGAACCGCATCGACCCCGCCAAAAACGCCGGCACGCACATAATAGGCCTTTGTTCCGAGTTGTTCTTCGGCCACACCGGGCCACAGCTGAATTGTGCCGCCGATCCCCTCTCGCTCCATGAGGCCCTTGATTGCGAGCGCGGCCGTGATGTTGAGTGGCACACCCGAGTTATGACCCTCGCCGTGTCCTGGTGCCCCGTCCACGATCGGGGATCGATAGGCGACTCCCGGCCTCTGTGACGCCTGAGGAATACAATCAATATCCGAGCCCAAAGAAATGACGGGTTTTCCCGATCCGTAGGTTGCAAGCCACGCCGTCGGAATCCCGGCGATGCCTTCTTGAATCGAGAAACCGTTTTTCCTGAGAATACCGGTGAGATACCTCGATGTTTGAAACTCCTGAAACCCCAGCTCGCCCAGACTGAAGACCATGTCGACCATCTGCTGGCTGAGTTCTGCCAAGTGCTCGACCTGCTGCGCAGCTTCCAGCTTCAGCGATTCGATTCTGTCATCCGCAGAAGCGGCCTGCGGTTCATCCGTGCTCTGGACCGGCATGGCCTCCCGGGTCGCGATCAATCCGACCGCGATGATCCCTATACAGTTGAAAAGAATATGCATGTCGCCTCTTTTCTGCCCGATGCATGTCGGGAGCCTCTGTTCTCTCGCAGCTCCGGAATATAAACCAAGCCGAGATTTTTCCCAAGGACCATCTCGGCACCACTTTGCCCGGCGTCAACAAAGGTTGGCGCATTTGCGAATAGGGGTCCTGGCCCGGAAATACGAGATTTGATAAACACACTAGGGTTGGCGCATTTGCGATAACGAGATTTGACAAATACGCCAGGGTTGTCGCATCTTTAGACTTTGTAAGGTTCCTAAATCGACAAAGGTGGCTATGAAGTGACGTCCAAATCGAAACGCACGGTGACCATCGATGACGTAGTGCTGCACCTGGCGCATCCGGACGATCTGACGATCCAGTGGGTGGGACAGGAAGATCTGATGCGGCAGCTGATGGCGGCATGGCTCATCGTCGACGAGGACGACGTGCCCATGAACCCTCGCCTCCTGGGCAAACCGGGGGTGGGGAAGACTACTCTCGCCTACGCCGTCGGCAAGAGGATGGGACGGGAAGTCTACATACTTCAGGCCACCCTGGACACCCGGCCCGAAGATTTGCTAGTGACTCCCGTGATCGAGGCACAGGGGCAACTCCGCTATGTAGCATCCCCGTTGGTTTCGGCCATGATCGTCGGTGGCGTGGTAATACTGGACGAAGGTAACCGAATGAGCGAGAAGAGCTGGGCCAGCCTGGCGCCCCTTCTGGATAGCCGCCGCTACGTGGAATCGATCGTGGCCGGGATCAAGATCAAGGCTCATCCCGATTTTCGCTTTGTCGTAACGATGAACGAAGACGCGTCGACCTTCGAGCTGCCGGAGTACATCCATTCCAGGCTTCAACCTCAAATCCTGCTCGACTTCCCCGATGGCGAGGAAGAGTTGCGCATTTTGAAAGAAAACTTGCCCTTTGCCGAGGACGAGATTCTCCAGTACGTCACGGATTTTCTACAGGCTGCCCACGAGGCCGACGAAAACTATACGGTCCGCGACGGGATCAACATCGCTCGCTTCACTCTCAAGCTCTTGCGCATGACACCTCCCAGGGAGCTGGATTCCCTCCTGCGAACCGCGGTTTATCAGACGCTCGGCGAAGAGGCTCTGCGGTATGCCCGATTTTAGCGGGCCGGGAGGCTTGCGACTGGGGCGATACCGTTACCTGCCGGTCGTGCCGGGTCGCATGGAATTCGCCGCCCTGGTCCGCGAACAGATTCTGGAGAATCCTCCTGAGGTTGTGGCGGTAGAGCTGCCCAAAACCATGGAGGAATCCTATCGCAAGGCCGTCGCGCGCCTACCGGAGCTCTCCGCCATTCTTTACGAAGACTCCGTCGCGAATCGCGCGGTATACCTGCCCGTGGAGATCACGGATCCGATGGTCGAGGCGGTGAGAACCGCCGAAGAGAGGGGGTTGAAGATCTCGTTCGTGGATCCCGACCTGGGCTACCAACCGCCGAAGCTGGATTCTTGCCCGGACAGCTACGCGGTGTCCCGAATTGGATATGCTGCCTACTGCTCGGCCTTTCGGAAAATACCGCGGAGTGCGCCCTTTCAGCTGCGGCGTCACGCCGCGGGAATCGCATGGAGCCTTCAGAATGCCGAACCTGGCGCCGAGGTGTTGGTCGTACTCTCCTTGAACCTGCTCGACCTGGTGCTCGAGGCGATGGAAACCGAACAGTCCGTCCCGCTGGCACGGGCTCGCCGCAAAGACGTCCGGGTCTGTAATCTCCATCCCGAATGCCTGGGAGAAGTTCTGATCGAGTTCCCCTTCTTGCAGTCGTGCTACGAGGCTCGGCGCCAAGGCACGCCGGAGGCCGATCCCCCCGGATCCACTCAGACCGTTCAGGAGATCGGCGGCTTTCAAGTCATTTCAAACACACGTGAAACACGAGAGCAGCAGCTCGGTGCGGCGGTCAGGCGAACAGCCCGACGGGTCGGGCAAACAGCCCGACGGGTAGACCTGGACCGGGCACCCACTGAGACCGCGGGCGAGCCTTCCTCGGTTGAAGCTCCGCGGAGTGCGACCCTCCCAACCGTCATGGATCGGCAGCGTTTGAACTTCCAGCTCCTCCGAGAGGCGGAAAGGTGTTACGTTCAAAACACAGGGGAGAAACTGCACTCTTGGCAGCACCATCTCATGGCTCGTTACTTGCGGAACCTGTCTCTACTGGACCACCGACTCGTGTCAGGACTGTTTGACCTCACCGTGGCGGCGCGCTCGGTCGCCGACGACAACTTTGCGTGGGAGCTCTGGGATTTGGCGACCGCCAGCCACCATCAGAAAGTCGATACCGATTTGATTACCATCAATATCTCGGGAGAGGAGATCTGGTGGGGCACCCGGAAGCTTCGTTTGCGACGTCGTCTCCCACGGCACAAGCGGCAGAGACCCGCCGGGTTGAAGGGGAGGAAAAGAGAAAGCGTCCCCGGAGAATGGGCACGCGAATTCGACGGCAGCAGCATTTGCTCCTACCCTCCGGAAGATATTGTCTTGGAGGGCTACTCGGCCTTTCTAATGAAAAAGGGGAAGAGCATATTGTCCGAGGAGCGGGCCCGGGTCGAGCCGTTTACCACTTCGCTGCTGGACGGGATCGACATGAGGGAGACGATTCGAAACTGGCACAAGAAGCAACTCTACGTCCGGGAGTATCAACAAATCTCAGGGGAAGTCGGATCGGTGGTCATCATCTTCGACGCTGATCAGGAAAACCGATACTCATGGTGCAAATCATGGCTCGGCGAGCACACCCAGGAATCGGACATGGCCTTCTACTCGACGAATCCGTTTGACAACATTGTCGGACCCGGAATCGGTCGTGCGGAATACGGCGGCTTCCTGCTGACCTATCCCCCGCGCCGGTTGGTCGACGTCTGGTCGGATCCTGATTATTGGTTTGCGGGGTCCAAGTCGGAGAGGTTGCTGCTGGCCGCCCTCGATTACAGTCTTCAACAATTCGTCGTTTATCTCGCCGCCAAACCGCCGCGATCCATTTTCAAGAGCCTAGCCGCGAGAATGGGACGCAAGATCATCTACCTCCCAATCGGGCAAGTCTCTCCTCTCAGTTTGAAAAAAATCCGGATCCTTCATGTACTCGACGGTCATGAGAGGCGCGAGACCGCGAAGGACTACATCTGGTAGCTCGCTGTGGCGAGCTCGCTGGCCGCTTTCCGTCTAGCGCCTTCCGCCCCTTAATATGTGTTATCGTTTAGCGAATCGAGCTTGGCGGCGTAACTGCCAACACGGTCACCTACGAACATGCGAGAGAGATTATACATAGGCGGGTTTTTGCTCGCGGCAGTTCTACTTCTGGTCGTGGGTCGCGATCTGCTCCCCGCAAGGGCGCTTCTCGATTGGGCGCTCACTTTTGGCGGCACCACCGCGGCGGCCGTATTGCTTGTTCTCTTGTACCGCGTCCGGATGGAGCTGCAGGCGAGCCGTCACGAGCTCGCTCGAAAAGCGGCGGAGCTCAATTTCGCGCTTTCAGTACAAAAAGCCCTGTTCCCTCGGGAGCTACCCGAAGTCGGCGGACTCGAGTTTTCGGCGGTCTGCATACCCGCCCGCGGCGTCGGCGGCGATTACTACGACCTCCTGAAGCTCCCGGACGGCCGACTCGTCTTCGCGATTGCCGACATCAGCGGCAAAGGAATCTCGGCCGCGATCCTGATGACCAATCTTCAAGCTCTTTTTCGGACATTCGCCGAGACCAGCAAATCACCCAGTGAAGTCGCGGATCATTTGAACCATCACCTTCATCGGGTAATGGATGATTCCAAGTTTGCAACCTTCTTTTACGGGGAATGGCATCCGGAGCTCCGCCAGCTGCGCTACGTCAACGCAGGCCACAATCCTCCGATCCTGCTGGGAACTTGCGGCACGAAACCACTCGATCGGGGAGGCGTGCCTCTCGGCATATTCTCCAGTTTCGACTTCGAAATGGGAGACTCCTGCCTGGACCCCAGCGATCTGCTCGTGCTCTTTTCCGATGGCATTACCGACGCCGGAGAATCGGTAGGGAGGGAATTCGGCAGAACTCGCCTGGAAGAACTCGTGAAGTCCAACCGTTCGGCGCCGGTGGAGGAGATCCAGAACCAGATTCTCGCCGCGGTCCAGGGATGGTCCGGCAAAGAGCAAGAAGACGACATGACACTCATGATCATTCGAGCCACGGAGCAAACAGAGGGGCCCGGAGGGCATAGAGAGGGAAAACAATGAAAATCAACGGTTATGGAATGCGCGATCACATTCGCTTTCTGTCACCTCTGTTTGGTTTGATCGGGGCCCCCTGGGTTCTGCGGTTCATTGTCTTCGCTGCAGGCGCTCCGGCGATTGTTGCCTGGCTCGCCAGTGTCCAGGGGATCGCCGCTGTCTCGCTGGTATTGGCTGTTTTCCTCATCCATTTCCGGGGCTTCGGCGGCTACAAGAACGTGATTGTGTGTAGTTTCATGCTCAACGCCTGGACGCAGATCTTGATTATCGCGGCCATCCTGTTCGCGGTCTATACGGGTACGGAGAACGCATTCACCAGGCCTGAGTTCTCCCTTGGGGAGGATCCAGGACACCTTCGCCACATGAAGGGGCACCTGACCGGGGGGATCGGAGTCGGAACATTGATCAGCGCCGTGCTGGGCTCGGCGCTATTATGGCTACTCCGAAAAGTTCTACCGAAAAAAAGTAGGGACGTCCCCCACGTTTCCTAGTTTTCCGCTGCACTTCCACTTCTATCGTTGCCATCGCCGATTGTCCTGCTCGACGACATCTGAGCAACGGGCAAAATCCAGGGCATCGCCGATCCTGCCACCAATAACTTGGTAAACGTGGGGGACGTCCCCCCCGATAACTAACTAATGACTCGAAAGGCATCCGGAATCCGGGTAATCTCCTGCATCCGGTGCGTGCATTATCAGGTGACCTGGGACCGCAAGGCACCCCATGGATGCCGAGCCCTCGGATTCAAAACCAAGAAGGTCCCTTCGCTAGCTGTCTTTGAGAGCTCCGGTCTCGCGTGTCAGCTCTACGAACCCAAGAAACCAGCCAGAGACCACTCCGCCACGAGTGCTGAGGAATAGCATCACCTCCCCGTTTCATCCAAACGTGACGCCAGAAGCCGCTGGAGTCGCTGCGGCTCGCGGCGAAGGTGGACCGTCTTCCCGCGATGCACGAAGACCAAACCAGGCTTGGCCCCCGAAGGTTTCTTGACATGCTTGATCGACGCCACTCGGACATCGGCCCGATCCACACTCGACATTCGTGAGAAGTGAACCGCCAGTTCGCAGGCATCCAAGAGCGCGCTGGGCGGTGGATCCTGGCGACCTTCGGTTCGCAGCACCACGTGACTTCCCGGGCTGTCTTCGAGGTGAAAAAAAAGGTCGTTCCCTCGGGCCATTCGGGTGGTCAAATAATCGTTCCCCTCGTCACTTCGCCCCACCCAGATTTCCAGACCGGTCTCAGTCTGAAACCGCCGAGGACGCAACTTGCCAGGAATCTTGTCCGCCTCACGACGAGCACTCGTGCGCGCCGGAACCGAGGCGACTGCCCTGCGGATTCGCGGCGGCAGAGTAAACGATCGTATCGCCGTGGAATCGGTAGGCTCCGAACGCAGCAATGATTCGAACTCGCTGCGCAGTTGCTCAACCGATCGGAGTTCCTGATCCAAGACGCCCAACCTTCGTCTCGTCTCCCTTTCCCGCCGTCTTTCCTTCTGGTAGCGGTTGAAGTACCGCCGCATGTTCTCGGCGGGAGTAAGGGTTCGATCGAGCTCGATGGCAATCTCCTCCGCGGTCTCGTAATCGACTGCCCGAACCTCGTCGTCGCCCATCTGTACCCGATGGAGCAAGCCTTTCAACAACTCTCCCTTGATCCGGTATTCCTCCAGATGATCGGAGCTTTCCCGGTCCAGCAACGTATTTATCCTCCGTCGCTCGATCAATCGGACCTCCCGCTTGATCGCACTCGAGACTTTTTTCGCGTATTCTTCAATCTGTTGTGCCTCCTCGAGCCGTTCGTAGGTTTCCTCCACTCGACTCAGGAATTGCGGATCGGCGGCTTCCGCCCATCGATCCGAACCCCTCGACCGGAGCGGTGTTGCGGGGTCCGACCATTTCTCTCCAATGGAGAGATCTCGCCGGGTCTTCTCCAGTGGTCGCATGGCCTGGCAAAGACGACCCTCGGCATCGAGAATATAAATATTGCTGCGCCCACCCATCACTGACAGCAGGACCTCGAAGACTCCGCCATTGCTGGTGAGTTCGATCGACAGCTGGCGATCCTCTCCTCGGATCCGACTCTCGCGAAACATGGCGCCCCGAAGGTGCGCCCGGGCGTATTGAGCGAAGGACGGTGTCTTCAGCGTTTCAGTCGGGGCATGCAGGCACTGGGATACACGAGCGAAATCGGGGCGACAGGAAACCAAGACCGGATCGATCCCTTCCCGCAAGGCGCGGCGATCACGGCGCTGGAAGGTAAGAATCGATGTGAAATTATCCGACTGCACGACCTGTTGCAGCCCAGCCCCTGGCAACACGGAATTCAAGATCCTTGCTGCACGCTCGAGCTCCACAAAACTCAGCATCGGATTCTCGAGAAGGGTTGCCCCCTCTTCTTCACGGATAGCTGGTCGTCAAATCTCAAAGAGCCGTTCCTGAGTGGGGTCTAGTCCAAGGACCTTGCGAACCGGAGCAAAACTCCGCCGGTGTACCGGGAGCGCGCCGCGTTCCTGCAGTAGGCGAAAGTGCTCCGGGGTCGGATAGCCCTTGTGCGAGGCGAATCCATAGCCACTAAAGCACTTGTCCAGCTCACGCATATGAGCGTCCCGCGTGGTCTTGGCGACGATCGAGGCCGCGGCAATGCTCGCAGACAGAGAATCGCCACGGATGATGCCGCGCTGTCTTATGGGACAATGAGGAATGGTCCGGGCGTCCACCAGAATGAAATCCGCAGTCACGGATAGCCCGTCGACGGCCCGTTTCATCGCGAGCAGACCGGCATGATAGATGTTGAGGCGGTCGATCTCCTCGACTTCAGACCGGCCCACGGACCAAGCTATCACATCTTTTTTGATCTGGGTCGCCAGGGACTCTCGTTCGCTTTCTTCGGTGATTTTTTTGGAATCGTCCAGTCCCCGAAGCTTGTAGTTCCGGGGAAGTACGACTGCGGCTGCCACAACCGGGCCGGCTAGCGGGGACATCCCCGCTTCGTCCACGCCGGCAATACATTCGAACCCCTGATTCCACAGGTCGTTTTCGTAGCGGAGGAGGTTTCGAAGGCGCTGACCCTCCCGACGATTTTGAGACTGGCGCTTACGAATCAGCCCGGCGAGGTCCCGGGCGCCTTGGCGCGGATCTTCCTCGAGCCCCTGGATCAGACCTCGCGGGATCGAATCGCCCGACACCACATAGTTTTGGCGCAACTCCGACAGCGGACGCTGCAGAAGGGCGCCCACGGAGGAGGGCTTTCCCGTCACTTTCGGCCGCTGCCCAGCCATTGGACCATCCTTGTTCCGGTTCGATAATGCCGGCTACCGCGCCGCCGCCGGCCAGGAGTCCACACGTCACGGCCTTCTCTCAGTCAGTCAGGATTCCCGCTTGATAGTCCGAGAAGGCTCGGTGCAACTCCTCATCCGTATTCATCACGAACGGTCCGGCTCGGGCGATGGGCTCTCCGATCCGATCAGCCGCGATCAAAAGAAAACGAGCCGCCCCTCCCTCCGTTTGAACACGGATCTCATCCCCAGCTCCTGCGACGATGAGGTGGCCCGGCTCTACCGTTTCCCGATCCCAAACGACCCGGCCCTCGTAGAGGTAGCTCAAGCAGTTCATCGCGGACGCGACAGGATGAACAAACTCCTCGTTTGCGGAAAGGGCTACATCAAAATAAATAACCGAGAGATGGGTCTCGGCCGGGCCTCGCGCTCCGCTGAACTCTCCGGCAATCACCTTGACATTACCTTCCCGGTGAGCAACGACCGGGATCTGGTCGGGAGGAATATCCTGGTAACGTGGATCGATCATCTTCAAGCTCGACGGCAGATTGATCCACAATTGAAATCCCCAGAGGAGCCCCTCGTTCTGCTCCGGCATCTCACTGTGAACGATACCCCGCCCTGCGGTCATCCACTGGACCGATCCGGGCACGAGAAAACCCTCATTCCCCCTGGAATCTTTGTGCCGGAAATTTCCATGCTTCAAGTAGGTCACGGTCTCGAAGCCTCGATGGGGATGGGAAGGAAAACCCGCGATGTAGTCGTTCGGATCGTTGCTCTTGAACTCGTCCAGCAGAAGGAACGGATCCACGTGATCCAATCGCGAAGAGCCCAGAATTCGAGTGAGCTGGACTCCCGCCCCGTCCTGCGTCGCCATTCCGGAAACGATCTGCTCCACTGGCCTCACGGACATGGTTTCACGATATGGTAAAACTGAATCATTGTCAAAAAGCGCCCTTCGAAGTCGCGGAGTGCCTTCACCGCTCCGATGGAGTTGGCACCTCGAGCGCCGTTTCCTTTACGATGTGGTCGACCACGGCCGCGAGGCTTTTCGTTTCTCGGTACACCTCCAGTTGGCGATTGGCACCAGGCCGGTGGCGCAGGATTTCCAGGGCGTAGTTGGCTTCCTTCCGTGACTTCAGATCGTCCAGAACATCCTCGACAAAAGCCAGAACCTCCCCTATGAGCGCCTCCGTCGGAACTTCGATCCCTTTCTTGAAGTCAACCAGCTTGTTATCCAGTCCCCATTGCGCCGCCCGATTCTTGTTCTCCTCGACCAGGGCACGGCGGAGCCGCCACTCCACACTGCCACTATGGAGCTTCCATAGCTTGTAGGTAATGGCCTGAAAGAGAGCGGCTAAACATACGGTTTCATCGACTCGCATCGGAACGTCACAGATTCGGTATTCCAAGGTCGGAAAGATGGGGTGGGGCCGAACATCCCACCAGATCTTCCTTGCACTGTCAATGCACCCCGTCTCCACGAGGGAACGGACATGGCCTTCATATTCGTCCCAGGAGCCAAAATCGTCGGGAATACCCGTGCGCGGGACCCGTTCGAGCAATTTGGCACGGTAGCTCTTCCAACGTGTATCGTTGCCGCACCAGAAGGGAGAGTTGACTGAAAGCGCAAGGACATGCGGCAAGAAATACCGAGCCGCATTCATGATCTGGATTCTTGTATCCTTGTCTTCGACCACGACGTGAACATGAAGTCCAAAGGCAAGATTGGTGCGCGCCGCCATCCGAGGATCCTCAATGACCCCTTCGTACCGTGAATTGGGCGCGATGGGAAGGGACTGCCAGTGTGAAAACGGGTGGGTGCCGGCTGCGGCGATGCGGACTCCATTCGCGTTTGCCAATCGGATGAGAGCCGATCGAAGCCGGGTCACCTCCTCACGCACCTCGGCGATGTTGGCGCAGACGGGCGTGCGCACCTCGATGATGGGCTCATGTATCTCTCTTTCGATCTGCTCGTCAAACCTGTTTGCCCCCACCGCGAACATCTGATGGATGCGAGATTTCAGCTCCCGCGTCTCGGGATCGATGACTTGTAGCTCTTCTTCGATGCCGAGCGTGAACGAAGGCCGCAAGAGCATACCCCACTTCCTGTTGATGTCGTCTCAGGGAATCGCAACGTTCTTGCCGGCTAGCCCAGGCACGCCCGAACCTCGAGATCATTAGCAGCGGCGTTGTCGCTGGTTTGTCCGCGCACTGGATTTCAGCGAAATCAGGGGCCTAGTTGTGAAAACCTCGATCATACAGCCTCCGTACGCGTTCGAGGTGAGACGAAGGAATCGGCGGCAGGTCTATACATGCCGCAAGTTCCTCTATCTCCGCAACGTTTTTGACCCCTGGAACCGTTGAATCGAGACCGCTGTTCATCAGGCAAAACACCATAGCGGCCTGCGACAGGGTGCTGATGGGCCCCTCCAGCAAAAAGTCCAACTTGCGGGCACTGGCAGAGTCCTGCGCCAGCAAGGTCCCTGGAGGTATCGGGCGGTCTACCTGCCGGCTGAGCGCCCCCGCGGCATGCGAGCGGATACCGATCACGCCGATGTCGAGTGATTTTGCCAGCGGAATGATCCGGCCGTTGTCAAACAGATCAACGCCTTTGGGAGCAGGGGTTTGAGCAGTCTGATTCAGTAAGTTGTAATAGGCCAAGACGGTATCATAGTGCCCGCTCTGCATGATGCGCCGCAGGGTCGACACATCGGGCTCCATACCCGATACGCCGATAAACCGGGTGTTCCCGGCTTGTTGGACTTGTTGATAGGCCTCCAGCACCGGTCCCAAGACGTCCTCAGCACTGAGTGAATCCGGACGATCACCCCGCCGAGGCGTCAACCGGTTGTGGATGTGGAGTATATCAACCGCCTCCCGGCGTAGCCGACGCAAACTTGCCTCCACCGATCGGCGGACCGAGCCGCCAACGTCGGACATCTCGTCGGCCGCCAGCTGGACCTTGGTGGCCACGATCACTGGCTCCTGACGGCGCTGCAGCGCCCGGCCGAGAACTTCCTCGGCTTTGCCATTTCCGTACGCAGGTGCGACATCAAAAAAGTTCAGGCCGAGTTCAAGCGCCCGGTGGACCGCACGCACCGATTCCGCTTCCGTTGTCGTTCCCCACACCTGTCCAATGCCCCCACCCCCGAATCCCACTCGCGAAACCACCAAGCCCGTTCGGCCCAGTTTCCCGTATTCCATCACAGTGATATCCCTTGTGTTTTCCGGCAGCTGAGCAGCGCTCGCGGGCGCGTTCTCGGGTCGTCCCGCTCCCGTTTGTATCGCATGATGACCGACCCTCCAATCGAGGTCAAGGCGGGATGAACCTTCACGTCCCCGTAGCTACTCTCCGAGGGGGCGATCAAGGTGAAGTTGAACCAGCCGTAGCTCATTCCATTAATATCCCACTCGGGGATGAGTAAACTCCCTCGGCTTCAGCCGAAACCTTTTTTCGTGCTATTTACAGACTTTTTGAGGGCACCTCGTCCGACCACCCCGTGCTATATATGTGTGGAACGCAGGGCCTCGAGGTGTCATGGAACAAGCCCACTTTCTTAAAGATCTGGTCGTCATTTACGGAGTCGCAGCGCTCGTCGTCTTCGTGTTCCAGAAGCTGCGCCAATCCAACATCGTAGGCTTCCTGATGACGGGGGTGCTGGTCGGCCCGTTCGGCCTGAGCCTGGTCAGCGACACGGAGAGCGTGCATCTCCTTGCCGAAATCGGCGTGATACTGCTGCTCTTCTCTCTGGGCTTGGAATTTTCCTTCAAGAAGTTAATGCAGATCCGCCATGTCGTCTTCGGCACGGGGTTTCTGCAGGTATCGGTCACCGTCATGGCAGGGCTCGGCCTCGCCATGCTGTTGGGGCTCGACCTCCGGGTGGCGGTCTTTTTGGGCTTTCTGGTAGCGCTCAGCAGCACCGCGATCGTGATCAAGATGCTGCTCGAACGCGGGGAGATCGACTCGGTTCACGGCCGCGTCTCCCTGGGAGTGCTGATCTTCCAGGATCTCTGTGTCATACCGATGATCGTAGTGATTCCGCCGCTGGCACAGCAGGGGCCGATCTGGCTTGCCTTTGCAGCGGCCCTGGGGGAGGCGGCCGTCATCCTCGTCGTGGTCATGGTGCTGGCGCGCCGTGTATTTCCCGCCTTCCTGCAGCAGGTGATGGAGTCACGCAGCAAGGAGCTGTTCGTGATTACGTCGCTCTGGATTCTCCTGGGTATGGCCTGGGGGCTGGCGCAGTTCGGATTCTCGCTCGCCCTGGGCGCTTTCCTGGCGGGATTGACTGTCTCCGAATCAAAGCATAGCCAACAGATCTTTGTCGATATCCGCCCCTTTCGCGATGGCCTCAACAGCCTCTTCTTCATTTCCATCGGCATGCTGGTCGACACCGGCTTCATCTGGAACCATCCCACCGAGGTGCTGGCGACGATCGGGGCCGTGGTAGCAGGCAAGGCCGTGATCCTGATCCTCTCGGTCTGGATCACGCGCTTGCCCGTCCAGGTTGCGCTCGTGGTTGGGTTCTCCATGGCCCAGATCGGAGAGTTTTCGTTCGTGTTGCTCGAGGAAGGTCTCAAGAGCGGGCTGGTCCCGGAGGACTTGTACCAATTGATCCTCACCTCAGCGGTGGTGACCATGATCCTGACGCCGTTTCTGTCGTTGATTCCACGTAAACTGGCTCACGGTCGTGTTGCCACGCAGGTGCGGCGGCTCGGAAGGGGAGCGAGCATACGGGAGCTCGACGGCGCCTCGGAGATCATGCATGACCATGTCCTCATCTGCGGATTCGGGGTGACAGGCCGAAGCATCGCCAGCGTCCTGAAGGCGAACAAGCTGGCCTACGCGATCCTGGAGCTGAATGCCCGCACGGTCCGGGAGGAGCGAAAGAACGGAGAACCCATCTTCTTCGGCGATTGCACAGACCCGGATATCCTTACTCACGCGGGCATCGCCAGTGCTCGAGTGCAAGTGATCGCCCTCTCAGATCCTTTTGCCACTCGGCTGACCGTCAAGTCGGGACGGAGCCTTAATCCGGAGCTCGTGATCCTGGCGCGAAACAAGTATCTGGCCGAGATCGACACGCTGCTGAACCTGGGAGCGACAGAAGTGATCTCGGAGGAATTCGAGACCTCGATCGAGCTCCTCTCGCGCACTCTCCGCGTCTACAATTTTCCACGGCAGTTGGTAGCCCAGGAGATCAAGAGCATCCGGGACGGCCGGTATCAGATCTTTCGCGAGCAACAGACCACGGTGCCCCGGATTCGGCTGAGCACACAGTTGGACATCTATACCGAGACGTTCAAGATCGAGGCGGACTCCGTCATGTCCGGCCGACGCATCGACGAGACCAACCTGCGCCAGAAATCCGGCGCCTTCATTCTCGGCATCATCCGAGAAGGCGAGACACTGAGCCATCCCGGCCCCGCCACCACGATCCAGACCGATGATCTGCTGGTCATGAGCGGGACCAAGGGCCAGCTCAAGAAGGCAATGGGAATGGTAAGCAGCACCGGGGACCTGCCCTGACGACCGCCGCCGCGCTGGCGGGCGCCGCTGACGGGCGGCTCGATGTCTACTGGGTTGACGTCGAAGGCGGCGCCGCCACACTGATTGTCATGCGGCACAACGAGTCGGTTCTGATCGACACCGGCAATCCGGGTCCATATAATTGTCGTTTCTTTCCCGATGGAGCGGCTGGACCAGAGCCCCAGGACCGACCGATGTCTTTCGATCTCATCCGGCCGCGTTCTTGAGCCCGGTCGCTCCACGATCACAATCTGCTGTTTCAAGGTCTAGTAATGAAAACGCCCGTCAAGCTGCGACACGGAGTGCTGGTACTAGGGCTGTTGGTCCTAGGCGCATGCCTGTACCGCCCAGCGTCAAACCTCGTCGTAGCGTTCCGGCTTCTCATGGTCCTGGAAAAACTGGCCGAGGGAGAGGCGGCGCCACTGCCCACGATCGAGGAACGGACCGTCGAGCGAAGCAAAGGGAACCGCAAGTTCCGCGCTCTCGTATATCGAATAGCCGGAAGCACCCCCGATGCTGCGATCGTCATGACTTCTGGCGTGACCGAGCAGGGTTGTTTTCACCCTAGGCTTCGGGCCCTGTCACGGCAACTGGCTGCAGAAGGCCTCTTGGTGCTGACTCCCGACATCGAGATGTTCCGGCGCTTTCGAGTCTCCCGGGAGGCTGTGGAAGAGATTGTTTTCTGGTTCCAACAAATCGGCCGGCTCCGCGGCGGCGCCGAGGTGCGACGGACCGGTCTCGCTGGAATCTCGTTCTCCGGCACCTTGGCCTTGATGGCTGCCGCACGCCCCGAGATCCGAAACCAGTGTGCGTTCGTGTTCGGGATCGGCGCGTATCAAGATCTTGGTCGCTGCATGCAGGGGTGGTTTGCTCCCGGCCCCGTGACGACACCGGTAGGGACTTATCCCGTCCGATTCTACGGTAAGTGGATCGCGATGCTGGCCTCGCTCGATTTGATTCCGTTGCCGGCAGATCGGCAGTTTCTCACGATAGTGCTCGAGCGTCTGTTGAGCCAGAAGCCGGTGCCGCCCACGCCTGCGTCGATGAGTCCGGAGGGACGGCGATGGTTGGACCTGGCCTTACGGCAAGAGGGCGAGTCGGACTTGGAGCTTTTTGCGATTCTCGAACAACACTTGGCCTCCGAGTTACTGACTGATCTGTCACCGGATGCTGTGCTATCGCGAGTTCTATGCCCCGTCTTTTTGCTTCACGGAACCTTCGACGAACTCATTCCACCCTCGGAAAGTGTCGAACTGGCAAAACGGCTGGACCCTCAGCCACACCTTCTCTTGACACCATTTCTCACCCATACGCATCCGTTCGACAAACCCCTGGGCACAAGAGACCGGCTTTGGGCCGCCTTGAGAATGCTCGCCTTCTTCAGTCGACTGGCCGCGTATCTCTCTTAAGTAACTGCTCGCGGATCTGCTGCTATGCGTGTAACTTAGCAAATCGTGAAAAACCACGGTTTTTCACGGTGCGCTGCGCAGTTACGTTCCCAAGCGACTGGCGCGTTGCGCCAGTCAGCGCTGAAAGAGAGATCCAGACACGGAGCCAGTATTCTATCGCGAGCCCGCCTGGCTGCCGGGGGGCAGACACGACGAAGTCCGACAGGTCTCTCCGCGATCCTCGCCGCGGCGTGATCAATTGGGAGCTGAGGACGAAGCACGGGAGAAAGTCGAATCGTGGGCGACTACCTTGCCGTTAAACTCAACAGACAGCGCAAAGGCTTTTTCGGCGTCCCCGCTCTGCGGCGACCGGTACCAGGCTTCTTCCCACTGCTTCTTGTTGTTGAGCTCCCAGCAAACGAGTTGTCCGGCTTCGTATTTCATCCGCGTGGGCATGCATTCGATGGGCTTGTGATCCTGTCGCGAATCCTCAGATTGCAGAACGACAAGGCGCGCACCCTGTACCTCTTCCCGGCATTCCGGATCCGAGTAGAAGGGAAGCTCCGCATGCAGCACGCGATACGGCCGGGTGGGCATTTCTGTGGTCACACCGGGATCCGGATCGAAGGGTACTTCGTCCCTCTTCCGTCGAAACAATTTGTTCCATAAGGACATATCCACTTTCCCCTCTGATTATGAGGCGCCAGAAAACCACCATTCTAGGGCTCCTACCGAACCCTAGTCAACCCAGCTACTACGGGGGGGGGCCGATCGGTCGGTACATCAGACGAGTCTATCGGGAGAGTCGAATCGCTTCTTTGGCACAGTGAAGCCCCCCCTACCACCCTTTCTCGATTGACAAGCGGTTCGGTGGTATTGTTTAGTGATGCGCCCGAGCGAATGAGATCCTCGGGGCGACGATGAAGCGTTGGCCTTTGGGCCCAGGTCTGTCGGACAAATACCAGGATATCGGGATGACCAGCGTGTACGCAGCAATCATGGCAGGAGGCAGGGGGGAGAGGTTCTGGCCTCTGAGTACGACTGATGTGTCGAAGCCTTTTCTGCCGCTCCTGGGGAAGCAGACCCTGATTCAGCAAGCCGTCGCGCGCCTCCAGCCCCTCGTGCCAAGTTCGAACATCCTGATCTCGATCGGCGAATCGCATCAAGAGATCGCACGACAACAACTCCCGGACCTCCCGGAGCAGAACTTCATCGTAGAGCCGATGGGGCGAGACACGTCGGCTTGCATAGGGTTTTGCGCGCTTCATTTGGAACGGCGGGATCCACAGGGATTGTTGCTGGCCGTGCCCGCCGATCATTTCGTTGCAGATCCCGAGCAATACCGAGCCACACTCCAGCAGGGAATCGACAGTCTCCCTGGAGCCAATGGAGTCGTGTTCGGTGTCCGGCCTAGCCGTCCCGAAACCGGGTACGGATACGTTCGGGCAGAAAAGCCATCCGCAGGGGTCGCGTGGTCCGTGCTCCGTTTCGTCGAAAAACCGGACGCTGACCTGGCCGTGCAATTTCTCGAATCGGGAGACTATTTCTGGAACAGCGGAATTTTCTTGTGGCAAAACAAAACCTTGCTGGATCTGTTCGCACAACACATGCCCCTCACCTACCAAGGGCTGGCGAAGCTTCGCCCGCTCCTTGAAAGCCCGGCTCGATCGGAAGAGGTGAAAAACGTTTTCTCCACATTGGAACGCATATCGATCGACTTTGGAATACTCGAGAAATGCTCAAAACTCCGCCTGGTCCCGGTCGAGTTCGCCTGGGACGATATCGGGAACTGGGCAGCGCTGGAGCGCTCGATGCCCGCCGACGAGGATGACAACCGGGCCCATGGAGGGCACGTAGCGGTCGATTCCAACGGGTGCATCGTTTATTCGGATTCCGGCACGGTGGCAACCTTCGGTGTGTCCGACCTTGTGATCGTCCAAGCCCACGGGAAAGTACTGGTCTGCTCCAAGAAGAAGGCACCAGACTTGAAATCTTTGGTCGGCACCCTCGAATCCGCGGGAGAATGATTCATTGGCTGTCGAAATTCGACGGCACAGCGATCCAGATTGAAAGAGAAGATGAAGAAACGAGGGGAAGCGAAAACATGAGCTCCAAGATGAGCAAGGTGGTACTTGCCTACAGCGGCGGTTTGGATACATCCATCATCATCCCTTGGCTGAGGGAGAACTACGGGTTGGAAGTCATCGCCTTTGCGGCCGACATTGGCCAGGGAGAAGAACTCTCCGGGCTCGAAGAAAAAGCCCTTCGTACCGGCGCCTCCAAGTGCATCATAGAGGACCTGAGGGACGAGTTCGTTCGAGAGTTTGTTTTCCCTACAATTCGGGCGGGCGCGGTCTACGAGCGAAAGTACCTCTTGGGCACTTCTTTCGCCCGACCGCTGATTGCACGCCGACAGGTCGAAATTGCGGAGCAAGAAGGAGCCGACGCGGTCGCGCACGGATGTACCGGAAAAGGCAACGACCAGGTTCGGTTCGAATTGGCCTGCAAGGCGCTGAATCCGAAGTTGAAGCTCATTGCTCCGTGGCGAGAGTGGACAATTCGATCTCGCGAGGACGCCATCGACTATGCGCGCGAACGGGACATTCCGATCACGGCGACGAAGGAAAAGATCTATAGTGAGGATCGTAACCTCTGGCACCTCAGCCATGAGGGCGGCCGTCTGGAAGACCCCTGGAATGAACCAACCGAAGACATGTTCACCCTTACGTCCTCTCCCGAGCAGGCCCCGGAGACACCCTGCTATGTCGGGCTCGACTTCGAAGCCGGGATTCCCGTGGCTGTGGACGGAGAGGCACTGTCACCAGTCGATCTGGTGTCGAAGCTCAACGAGATTGGTGGCATCCACGCCATTGGAAGGGTTGACCTGGTAGAGAATCGATTGGTCGGGATCAAATCGCGCGGCGTTTACGAGACGCCCGGTGGAACGATCATCGTTGCGGCACACCGCGAGTTGGAAAGCCTGACTCTCGATCGGGAAACCCAGCATCTCAAAGATGTCCTGGCGACCAAGTACGCCGATCTTGTCTACAACGGGCAGTGGTTCACCCCCCTTCGACAAGCAATGGACGCCTTTGTCGACTCGACACAGGAGCGAGTCTCAGGGACAGTTCGACTGAAGCTCTTCAAGGGCAACGTGATCGTTGCGGGACGGAAATCCCCTCATTCGCTCTACCGCGTCGATTTGGCCAGTTTCGGGGAAGACGAGATGTACAACCAGAAGGATGCGGAGGGCTTCATCAATCTGTTCGGCCTACCCGGCACGATCGAGGCGTTACTGGACATGGAAGGAGCCCGCAAGACGACCTACCGGGATCGAAAATACTCGAATCCGACAACGAAGGCTCCAACGGGTGCCGGTCGTTGATACTTCTCTTGTGTTCCGTTGCCGGAAACCTCCGGCAACGATGGGAATAGGACATGGAAAAGAGATCTCCGCAGGGAGCTCGTGGGATTCTCCTCGTTGCCGGTCTCGTCATCATCGTCGCCGGGATGAAAGCGGCCGAGACCATCCTTGTTCCCTTCCTGCTCTCTGCGTTTCTTTCCGTCATCTGCGCCGGTCCGGTGCTCTGGCTGGAGCGAAAACGTGTTCCGCTGGTGCTGGCGATTCTGATCGTCGTACTCGGCGTCATGTCCATCGGGGTTGGCATGGGGGTGGTGGCCGGCACCTCACTCAACGATTTCACCCAGAAGCTACCGACCTACCGTGCCCACATCGAGAAAGACATGGCGGTTGTGCTCGAATGGGCTCGAGCCGCCGGGATCGAATTGTCCCGAGATCAACTTCTGAGCTTTCTCGATCCGGGTGCCACCATGATGCTGGCAGCGAACATGCTGTCGAGCCTGGGAGCGGTGCTGGCAAATTCCTTTCTCATCACGCTGACGGTCATCTTTATACTGCTCGAAGTGTCGGCCTTTTCCCGCAAGTTGCGCGCGGCTGTCGGCGACGCGGAGAGCCCCTTCATGGAGCACTTCAAGAGATTCGCCGCCGGACTCAACAGCTATCTGGCAATCAAGACGGCGGTCAGTCTCGCGACTGGGCTTGGCATTGGGATTTGGGTCGCGATCGTGGGTCTGGATTTTCCGCTCTTGTGGGGTCTGCTCGCCTTTTTGTTCAACTACATCCCGAACATCGGGTCGATCCTGGCAGCCCTCCCGGCGGTCATTCTGGCTTTCATCCAATTGGGACCTGGAGAGGCCGGAGCAGTCGCCGTGGGTTTCGTGACGGTGAACTTCGTCCTGGGCAATCTGATCGAGCCCCGCTTTCAAGGACAGGGACTCGGGCTGTCCACCCTCATCGTCTTTATGTCGCTCGTCTTCTGGGGATTCGTTTTCGGGACGGTCGGAATGTTCTTGTCGATTCCGCTGACCATGAGCGTCAAGATCGCGTTGGAAAGCAACCAAGACACGCAATGGATTGCTGTCCTACTGGGACCCGACATCAAGAAAACGCCTCCCCCAAAAATCCAGAATGCATAGTAAATACTCCAGATCCGAATTCATGAAGCTTGCGGCTACCGCCGCCCTTTCCGGGGCTGTTCGGGCGAGATTCGGCCCCAGATCCGCCCATGGATCGCCAGCCGGCAGTTCGCCCGATCTAGCCGTCATCAACGGACGTGTCTACACTTCCGACCCCCGGCAGCCCCGCGCGAGCGCGTTCGCCGTGCACAACGGCCGTTTTGTTGCCGTCGGGCAGACACAGGACGTCCAAAACCTTTGTACCGCAGCAACATCGGTGATCGACGCGGAAGGCCGGACCGTAACGGCCGGCTTCATCGATGCTCACTCACACCCAGCTTCTGCAGGCTTGGCCGAGTTGATCCACGTCGATTGCGACCTTCGTAATATCCAGAAAATCCAGCAAGCGTTGCGCAAACGAGCGGATCAAACTCCGGAAGACATGTGGGTGACGGGCGTCAAGTACGATGACACGAAACTTGCCGAGGGACGCGGGATCACGCGGCACGACCTCGACCAGGCAGTATCCGATCGTGTTGTTCGAGTCCATCATCGAGGCGGACACACGGCCGTTTTCAATTCCCTCGCTTTCGAGTTGGCCGGTGTCGACCGCAACACTCCGGATCCACCTGATGGGCGATTCGATCGCGACGACCAAGGAGAGCTCACCGGGCTGGTACAAGAAGCGGCCAGGAATGCTTTTGCCCGTGTCCCGCGCCGCCACCCCCAAATTACCGCGGAAACCCACAGAGACGGCGTGGCGCTCATTTCCAAACAAATGTCCGCCAAGGGTCTCACGACCGTCCATGACGCATCCGCCCAGTCAATTACTCCCTACCACGATGCCTATGCGGAAGGCTTGGTGCGCTGCCGCTTCTATTTGATGATGACCGGAGGTCTGTACAAGAGAGTCAAAGACGCCGGGCTGCGGACGGGATTCGGCAACGACTGGTTGCGCATCGGCGGGCTCAAACTTTTCGCGGATGGTTCGGCCTCCGAAAGAACCATGCGCATGAGCACCCCCTACGAGGGTCGGCCGGAGGACTACGGCATCTTGATGACATCTCAGGACCGCCTGGACGAGATCGTCGGAGAGGCACACCGGAATGGTTTTCAGGTGGGGGTTCACGCCAACGGAGATGTGGCGATCGACATGGTTCTGAAGGCATACGAGAAAGCCGTACGCAGCCACCCGCGAGCGCGGCCGCGACACCGGATCGAACACTGCTCGCTCGTCGACCATCAGCTGCTACTGAGGATGCGGGCTCTGGGCGTGATCCCCACGCCCTTTTATACCTACGTTTACTATCATGGTCGCAAGTGGCTGCACTACGGGAAGCAGCGTATGGAGCGCATGTTCGCACACCGTTGGTTTCTGGACTACGGTATCCCAGTGGCAGGCGCCTCCGATTACATGCCCGGGCCGTATGACCCCATGATGGCGATTCAGAGCATGGTCACGCGCACGGATTTCGAGGGTCGCGTTTGGGGTCCCAACCAACGGATCACGGTCGACGAGGCACTCCGTGTCTGTACTTTGAACGGAGCGTATGCCTCCTTCGAGGAAGATTCGAAAGGATCTATTACGGACGGAAAACTGGCCGATTTTGTGATCTTGAACGATGATCCTCACGACGTGGACCCTCATCGGATCAAGGACATCCCCGTCGACCAGGTAGTCGTGGGCGGCCGGACGGTTTTTCTTCGTTAGGAAATTTCGTGATAGACTACCGGCTGTAGGCGTATCCATATTTTACTTGATCATCTGTTCGGGAGAATGGGATCGATGCCGAAGGTGAAGATTGCAAACCTCAAGTCTGAAATCGATGTCGCTGAAGGAGCCAATCTCCGAAAGGAAGCGTTACGGGCGAAGATCTCCTTGTACCCTGGAGTGCACAAATATCTGAACTGCAGGGGCAATGCGCTTTGCGGCAAGTGCGCCGTTGCCGTCGCAAGCGGCAAAGAAAACTGCAGTCCCGTTGGATTCCTCGAGAGAATTCGATTGCGCTTGAGTTATCTCAACATTGGCCGCGAAGACGAGATTCGACTGGCCTGCCAAACTCGTGTCAACGGCGATATCGAGATTGAGACCACTCCGAGCCTGAAGATGTAGCCAGCCTCATGGCATCTCCTACCGCTGTTGCTTTCAAGCGAATTCCGCGCCATACGGCATTGTTTTTGGACTACCTTGACGCATCCCCAAAGGTGTCCAGCTTTTACCAACAATCCCCTGCACGTGAGAAGCTGGACGCGTTCGCTGGATCGGAGCTGGGGTCTCTGTCCCCAAGGGCCGAGGTGACGGCCATATTGCGGCGCCAGAACGAGTCGTTCGGAACCGGACCAAAAGGGATGGAATCTATCGATGAGCTGGCCCAGCCGGACTCCGTCGCCGTCGTAACGGGAAATCAGATCACGCTTTTCGGCGGTCCCCTGTACACGATCTACAAGGCTCTCACCGCGACTCGACTCGCAAACGAGCTTCGGGAGCGAGGGTTCCGCGCCGTTCCGATATTCTGGATGGCTTCTGAGGACCACGATCTTGCGGAGGTGACGCGCCTCTGGACTGCTGGCAACGCGCAACCGGTAGATTACCGCGACGTCCTGTTTGGCGAGACATCCGCGGAAGCGTCCGTTCCAGTCGGCCAGGTCCGATTTCCCGACTCTATCGAGCAAGTTACGGCAGGCTATCTGGCAAGCTTTGCAGGCGGTCGGTGGCTCGACGATATTGCGCAGCTCTTGACTAGCGCCTATCAACCCGGAGAGACCTTTTCTGCAGCATTCGGCCGACTGATGGCGCTTCTGTTCAAGGAGCACGGCCTCGTCTTTTTTGACTCGCTCGACGGCGAGGCCAAGCGAAGCGCGTCTCATATCTTTCAAAAGGCGATTCAGGATTCCGAGTCGATCCACAACCGGCTCAGCAACCGCAACGAATCGCTACGGAGATCCGGTTATCACGAGCAGGTTGCAGTCATGGAAGGCTCGACCGTTCTTTTCATGCAGCTGGGGCAGGAGCGAAAAGCGGTGACCCGGAATTCGCAGGGGCGTTTCTCGCTCAAGAACTCAACAGAGGAGTTCGGTGCCGAGGAGCTCCTGGGGCTGGCAACATCCAGCCCGGAGCGCTTCAGCCCGAACGTGCTGCTGCGGCCACTGGTGCAAGATTTTCTTTTCCCGACGGTGGCATACGTGGCCGGGCCCTCGGAAATCGCCTACTTCGCGCAAGCAGAGGTCCTGTACACGCACTATGGGAGACCCATGCCGGTGATTTGGCCGCGAGCCAGCTTGACTCTCTTGGAAACGGACGTCTTTGACGAGATGAGGCGCTTCGGCCTGCAAATGGAAGATTGCTTCCAGGGGAAACATCACATTGTCGAGCGAGTCATCACCCAACAGGATCGGTCGGACACTTCGTCGATCCTCACGGATCTGCAGCAATCGCTGGAGACGCAGATGGAATCGCTACGCGGCGATCTGGTTGCAACGGACAGCTCGTTGGGACCGGCACTGGACAACGTGAAGAAGAAGATCCTTCACCATGTACAATTGCTACAAACAAAGTTCGTTCACCTGCACGCTCGCGGGGACCAGATCGTTCTGGACAAGGCGGAACTCGTTTTGAATAACTGTTATCCGAACAAGAATTTGCAGGAAAGGGAGCTCAACATTCTTTACTTCCTCGTACGGCACGGGCCGGAGTTGCTGCGCCGGATCTATGCCCAGCTGCAACCAGGTTCCTTCGAGCACAAACTTCTGAAACTAGACTGAGGGTTCGGATGAAACCTACCACACTTTTCCAAGCCAAGACGAATTGGACGATCGCCTGGCTCCTCGTCTTGCTCCTCGGAACGCCGGCAACCGTCGCCGGTCGGCACATCGATCCACTCCCGGAGGACAGGGGCACGGCCGGCATTTTGGCCGCACTGGAAAGACTTCCGGTTTATGCGAGAGTACTCTACGTGACAGCGCATCCGGACGACGAGAGTGCGGCAACATTGACCTGGCTGGCCCGAGCCGCCCACGCACGCACGGCACTGCTGTCCCTCACCCGGGGCGACGGTGGGCAAAACCTGCTGGGGGATGAAAAGTACGAGGCGATGGGGCTGATCCGAACAGGCGAGCTGGTCGAGGCCAGTCGCGTGTATGGAGTGGAGCCGTATTTCTCCACCGCGTTCGAGTTTGGCTTCTCCAAGAGTGCATCGGAAACCATTTCGAAATGGGGGCATGAGGCCAGCCTCGAAGAGCTGGTTCGATTCATCCGCCTTTGGCGACCCACGGTTGTCGTTTCCAGGTTCGAAGGATCCCCGAGAGACGGACACGGACATCATCAGGCGGCCGGCCAGCTGACCCACGAGGCATTCCGTGCGGCCGGTGATCGGGCGCGTTTTCCTGAGCATTTGGAACGTGGTCTTCGGCCTTGGCAAGCCAGGAAGCTTTATCGTCCCCTACCCCGGCGCGCTCCGACTCGTGCTGCAACAGCGGAGGTGGCCCCCTCGGGTTGGACGCTGCGCATCGACGGCGGGGCATACGACCCCGTCCTGGGCCGCTCTTATCTCGACATCGGATCCGAGGGTTACCGCAAGCACCGGTCCCAAGGGATGGGGGCACGGTCGGCCCCGCCAGCTCCCGCCTATGATTATTACGAACTGGTCGATGCGACCGTCGAGAAAGCACAACGGGAACAAGGTTTCTTCGACTCGATCGACAGGACGCTTCTGGCCATCCTGGATTCAGTCGAACTATCGGAACCCGAGCGAGACTCCGTCTCCGTTGTCCCCGCGCTGCTAGAGCAGGCTCAGGCCGCGGCGGCGGCGGCGCTTCGCGTTTTTCAACCGCGCCATCCGGAAGATAGTGCGCTCGAAGCTGCTCGAGGAAGCGAGATGCTGGCCGAAGCTATTCGGGAAGTCGAAAGCTCGGATCTGGCCCAGCATAAAAAGGACATCCTCGAAGACGCGCTGGGTCAGAAACAGCGCGACTTTCAAGCCGCCGTCAGCGCGTCGCTCGGAATCTCTCTCACCGCCACCGCCACCGCACCCACAGCTATTGCTGGCCAAAAACTTGGCGTGAAGGTTCGGTTCCGCAACCGGGGAGCCCGGAGGGTAAACCTCCGGAAGGTCACGCTTCTGATGCCCGAAGGTTGGGTGGCTTCCCTGCCGGCGGACGCCCCGCTCGGTTATCTGGAGCCCGGCAACACAGCCTCCTTCGAGCATGAAATTTCCGTTCCCCCCGATGCCCAATTGAGCCAACCGTTCTGGTATCGCGAAAACAACAACAGCCAACGATACAAGACCCGTCCCACCGAAAACGCCTTCGCCCCGTTCGATCCTCCGCTAATCACAGCTAAGGCGACCTACCGATATCAGGGTCACGCGGTCTCGATCCGGGCCGCGGCGAAGGCGGCGGCCGGCGACCCCCTTCGGGGCCTGGACTTCGTGGACTTTCAGGTGGTTCCCGCCCTCTCGGTGGCACTGACCCCTGCGTTCGCCCTGGCGCCTCAGTCTGGATCGGGGCGGCACCGTCGGTTCCAGATCACGATCGAAAGCCAGCAGGCCTCCCGCCGTAAAGGAACGCTGAACATCCAAGCCCCCGCCGGTTGGGACGTAACGCCCAGGGAGATTCCGTTCGTGATCGCTCGCTCCGGAGAAGCATTCCACGCGGCGTTCTCCGTAGGAATCCCCCCCACGGCCGCTGAAGGCCGTCACGATCTGAGGGTTGTGGCTGTCTCCGAAGGCGAGCGTTACGAGCAAGGATTCAAGACTGTTTCGTATCCGCAGAACTGGACCCGACGTCTCTATACCCCGTCGCAGGCCGAAATCCTGGTCCTGGATTGCAGAGTAGCTCCAGATTTGACTGTCGGCTATGTCGCGGGCGCGGGCGACGAAATTGCGACGGCCATTGAACAGTTAGGGGCAAAGCCGCACATACTGACCGGGGACGAGCTGGCGTTCGGCGATCTCGACCGTTTCAGCGCGATCGTCACCGGTATCCGCGCCTACAACGTCAACACCGTCTTGGCAGCCAATTCCCAGCGACTGCTCGATTACGTAGAACGTGGTGGCAGCCTGATCGTGCAGTACAATCGGCCCGCGGCACGCCGGAGCGACGTCTTTCCCTATGGCCCCTTTCCGATGACTGTCAGCTCGTCTGAACGAATCACCGTCGAAGAATCACCTGTCCGGATCCTGGAGTCGGGGCACCGACTCTTCAACGTGCCAAACCGGATCAACCCTGCGGACTTTGACGGCTGGGTTCAGGAACGAGGGACCTACTTCATGAGCGAGTGGGACGCTCGATACACACCCTTGCTCTCTGGACACGACCCCGGAGAGGAGCCCAAGGAAGGAGGCATGCTATTGGCCCGCTGGGGCAAAGGCTACTTCTTGTATACAGGTTACTCCTGGTTTCGTCAGCTCCCCGCCGGCGTACCGGGTGCGTTCCGTATCTTCGCCAACATGATCAGCCTGAAGGCGGAAAGCTGATAGCTCTTAAGTAACTGCTCGCGGATCTGCTGCTATGCGTGTAACTTAGCAAATCGTCAAAAACTACGTTTTTTCACGGTGCGGTGCGCTGCGCAGTTACGTTCCCAAGCGACTGGCGCGTTGCGCCAGTCAGCGCTGACAGCTGAAAGCTATTTTTCGCGGCTCACAATGGTTCCGACCAGGACCGTCACGGCGCAGCCAACCACGTTGTACCAGAGGTAGGATATCCCCGTGAACGTACTCGTCGCCGCAACAGCGGCCAGCCCGGCAATCATTCCTATGAAGGCCCCGTTTCCATTCGCACGCCAAGGAACGAAAGCCAAAACGAAGACGCCGAGCATCGAGCCATAAAAAAGCGAGCCCACGATATTGACCGCCTCGATCAGCGAGCCGAGCTGTCCTCCAAAACTGGCAAACACGGTCGCGTAAATCGCCCAGGAGGCAGTGGCGATCCGCGCGGCTCGGGCGTAGTGACGATCGGACTCGTTGCGACGCATGTATCGGCGGTAGTGATCGACGACGGTGGCGGTCGCCAGTGAATTGAGCTCTGCCGAAAGCGACGACATGGCCGCGGCGAAGACGGCCGCCATGATTATGCCGACCAGCCCCACCGGCAGGTGGCCGATGACAAAGTTCAGGAATATGTAGTTGGTGTCGTTGTAGCTGGAGCCGTCCGATTGCTGCTCCACCAATGCGATGCCTTCCCGTCGGGCCGAATCCAGCCGCCGGTTCGCGTCCAGGTAGGCCCGTCGCGCCATCCGATCGTCATGCTGCAGGAGTCGGCGGGCCGATTCCCTTCTCTCGGCGAATGCCTGGCGGTACTGGAGCTGGGCCTGCAGATACTCGCGGCTCCCTGTCTGCTCTATCCGGGCTTGCTCCACGTTGTTGAAGAGCATCGGTGGTTCCTGAAACACAAAGAAGGCAAACACCAAGGCGCCCGTCAGCAGAATCACAAACTGCAGCGGTACCTTCACGATCGCGTTGAGGAGCAAGCTGATCCGGCTGTCGCGAATGGAACGGCCTGTGAGGTAGCGCTGGACCTGAGACTGGTCGGTCCCGAAGTAGGCCAGCGCCAGGAAGGTTCCCCCGATCAAGCCCGACCAAATGTTGTAACGATTGGCCCAGTCGAAGGACAAATCCACGGCTCTCAGCTTGCCGGAAATCCCCGATAGATACAGCGCGTCTCCAAAACTCACATCCGATGGAAGCCCGGTGACCGCGGCAACGAAGGCCGCGACGATCCCCAGAAACATAACAAGCATCTGCTGCGCGTCGGTCCACATGACCGCCTTGATCCCGCCCACGACGGTGTAGACTGCCACCAAGGCGCCCATGGTCAAAATTGTCATCCACTCCGGCCAACCCATGATCACGCTCAGCACGACGGCCGGCGCATACAGAGCCAGCCCGACCCCCAGTCCGCGCTGGATCAGGAAAACGAGGCTCGCAAGGGTTCGAGTCTTCGTATCGAAACGTTGTTCCAGGTACTCGTAGGCCGTGTACACCCCGGCACGATAGAACAACGGTACGGCAACAGCCGAGATGAGTACCATTGCTATCGGGAGCCCGAAATAGAACTGCACAAAGCGAATACCATCGGTGTACCCCTGTCCTGTCGTCCCGATGAAGGTGATGGCGCTCGCCTGAGTGGCCATGATCGAAAGCCCGATCACCCACCAGTGCATCGTCTTGCCGGCCAGCAGATAAGACTCCATGGTGCGGCTGCCGCGAGACTTGTAGATCCCGTAGGAGACGATACCGACTAGTGAGGCAACCAGCAGTACCCAATCGAGCGTTCTCATTGTGGAAAATCGAAAGCGAATCGAGCGGTAAAGAGGTAAAAGGCCAGAATCCAGAGAGCCAAATGGACCAGGACGGCTACGTAGAAACGTAGCCAGCTTCCAAAGATCGGCGGCTTCTCAGCGTCCGGCTCTTTGGTTGTCTTCGCGTGCTGTGTGTCCGTCATCGTTGTCGTTGTGGGAGCCATCCAACATTGGATCCCATAATCGAACAATTCTCGACTATCAAGCCTCAAATATCAAACAGGACATCGTCCGGCGATTTCAGCAAAGAGAAAGCGGAAGAGGGAAAGCGCAAGACGGAAAGCGGAAAGCGATTGCAGATAAACTGACAACCGCCAACGCAGGCAGGTGGGTGAAAACCGGCGGGGCCCGTTAAGGCGCCGATTATCAATCAGACAAAGATTTCGTTGATCGGGACGTATGCTTCTTCTTCGGCAAACGGAATGTAGGAAAAGCCTCGCCCGAAGGGGTCGTCGTAGCGAACGGTGGTCCAATCGATTCCCATCGCGGAGTAGATCGACGCCGCGACATCCTCGGGCCGAACCACTCGGTTTTCGGACCAACCGGGATCCGTCGTGTAGGCACCGGTGGAGTTGGTCGCTCCCACGACATGGCCACCTCGGGTACCACCACCGGCGAATACCGTGAACTGTTGCAGATAGTGATCCCGCCCGGCCCGGCTGTTCAGATCTGCAACGGTTCGACCGAACTCACCCATCACGACTATCAAGGTCTCGTCCAGGAGGCTCTTTTCGGCCGCCACTCCCGGGGTCTCTTCGAGGTCGGTGATGAGCGGGCCCAGGCCTCCATCGAGCTGCCGGCAGCGCAGGTAATGGCCGGCGTTCGGCGCATAGATGTTCGCATGATTGTCCCAGCCGCTCAGATCCAGCTGAATGTAGCGCGTGCCGATATTGGCTTTCAAGATATTGCGGGCCAGCAGGCAGCTGGCGCCAAAGCCCGTGCTCCCGTATCGCTCGATCTCCTCCGGACCGTACTGGAACGCGGCCTCCACGTCCGGATCGTACATGAGACCTTCCGCTTGCTGATAGAAAATTCCCATGTCTTCGGCTTCTCGCCCCATCGGCGATTCTTCTCTCAGGCTGCCGTCCAACTCGTTCAACAACTGAAGCCGTGATTGGAAACGTTCCTGCCCCTGAGGGTGCGTACTGGCGGCCAATCCGCCGCCGTCACCGGCCGCCACTCGAAATGGAGAGTACTGACTGGGCAGGTATCCCGCCCCCACGGGGCGTCCGCCGAGTGAGATGAACCCCGGCAGCTTTCCTGCGGGATCTTGTTTCTCGAGCGCCGCCACGGCACCCAGGTTGGGAGCAATCTTCCCCATACCCGAAGTGGGGTTTCGGGCGATCTGGGTCCAGATCTGAGCCAAGCCATGAACAGCCGCCCAGGCTTGGACCGATCGCACGATCGTGAGACGGTCCAAGACATTGGCAATATTGGGCATCAATCCTTGTGGGAATCGGATCTCGCCGTAGCTCGTGGGCGCAAAATCCGACGGGGTCCACGGGCCCTCTTTGAGGTCGAACGTGTCGGAGTGGCTGGCCGCCCCGCGGAGGAAGACGAAGATGACGTTCCTTGCCGTCGACTTCATGGTGACGTTACTGGCCGCCAGAACGTCCAGCGGGCGCGTCACTTGCGTGAAGTAGTAGCCGGTGAGTCCCGTGCCCGCGAGTTGGAAGAACTGGCGCCGGCTAAAGCCGGGACCGTCCCAGAGGGGGCTGTTGCTCTTCGGCTGATTGCAGCAACCGAATCTATCTTTTTTCGCCATGACTTCGGCTCCTAACGCTGAATTTTTTGCTTTCCCACAGCCACCCTAAGTTCATTTACTCACTGAACATAGAGAAAGTCGACTTTGTTCAATAGCGCCCATTGAAGATCCTCGGCGCCTCTTACCCGATTCCCTTCCATGGCCTGCAGCGATACCTTCTGCTCGCCGACCGTCGGGAATCGGCTCAAAGTATTGAGAAAGAGCTCGTCGACGATTTCGGCGTTCGAGAGTTCCTCCCTGTCCAGCAATCGGGCGACGGTCGATTGATTTCGGTCCCGCACCCGCTGAACAACGAAGTTGTTGTTCAACATGTTCATCGCCTGCAGGATTGTCGCCTCGCCCGAGCGCGGGTTCAAATCCCGATCGCCGATCAGAAACGACGTCAATAGCTGGCCCCCCAGGCCGCGAACGTTCAGCGGTTCGGGCAACTGCATCGCCCAGGGGATCGCTTCGTCCATTCCCCGGATCCTAAAGCCACCAGAAATTTGTGTGGCTGTCGCGACGGCATCGTGAACCTCTTCGGCCCACAGCCGTCTCGGGAACTTCCTCGCAAAGTAGGCCGTGTATTCCACCCGCCAGTCCCCGTTGAACCGGGAGGAAAGCTGATACGCACTTGAGTTGGCGATTTGACGGAGCAGGTGCCGGATATCGAAGCCGCTGGAAATGAAGTCGTCACTCAGCGCCTCGAGCAGTTGAGGATGGGAAGGCTGAAGCGACCACCCCTCTGGTACGTTGTCAGGGTCCAGACGGGCCAGGTCGAACTGATCCGCAGGCTCTACAATGCCCACACCCATCAGCTCCCGCCAGAGGTAGTTGACCGTGGCTCGCGCAAATTGCCGATCTCGAACGAGGTTTCGGGCGAACATTTCCCGGTAGGTCGATCCCTCTTCCTGCTGCTCGGAAAACATGTATCGTGGTGCGACAACGTTCACTTCCCCGAAGGGCTGCCGCGGAGTCCGATTGCCGTCGTCCGTGTTCAGACGGTAACCGCCGTTGCGGGCGTCGGATATGGTGTAGTAGTAACGGTTGTTATCTTGCCGCGGTGATCGCCGAGTCGCCGTACGCGCGAAGAACGCGGCCATGCCCCAGGCTTCTTGTCGTTGGACTCCAGTAGCCCATACGTTGAGACTATCGAGATGGCCGGCCCCGGAATGGCACAGAAGACAGTCGAGACTGTTCATACCGAGAAACTGAGTGGTACTGCGAACGACCGCCGTGTCGTAAGTATCCTGGATTGGCCCCATGGGCGTTCGGGCTCCGACGATCCAGTTTGCGTATCCGTTTTCCCAGGTGTTCCCTGTCGCGGTATACAGATTTGTAACGAATACGTCGTAAGGCATCCCACTGGCCACGAACTCCTTGATGCCCTCGTAGAATGCCAGCATCCCCTCCGGGTAGCGAACCACGTTGCTATCCCGGGAAGTGTTGCGGACCAAATCACCGAAGAACATGGTCCACTTGTCGACGAACTCGGGGGTCCCAAGAAGAATGTCGATGATGGCGCTTCTCTTCGCCGGATCGTCCGACATCAAGAACTCACGAATCACTTCAGAAGGCAGGATGCGCCCGGTGAGATCGAGGGTCACGCGGCGCAAGAACGCCGCATCGCCAGAGAACGGCGCGTGCGGGATGTTATCTTCCCTCATCTTGCTAAAGATGTGCTCGTCGATATAGCCGCGGGACGGGATGTTGTTGATGAAGGCGTTTCGTTCGCCTATTGTCACAGCAGGCTCAGTCGCAAGGAACCGCCCGCCTACGCGATCGCTCAAAGCGGATATTTCTTCGAGGTGGCTGCGAAGACCCAAAAAATATGGATCGGGGTCTTTTTCGAGGCTGCAGTCGGCCACCGAAACCAACCCATTCACTTCTCTCCGGTCGAAGGTGCCTAGCAGGTCACTGATCCGGCGCTCGTTACCAACAGCCAGGCCAGCCATTAAAACAAACGCCCACAATAGCTTAGAGCTAATAGTACGTCTCATACCGAATTCACCCACCGGGGGATTTACTTTGGGTCACCCTTACCTTGTCGGATATCCCATTTGGCATAGTAACCCATTTTCTTTTAAGAAGTTTCGCAGAAAATGAGCGAAAAATCCAGTCGCACGCCGAGTTTCAGTGTGTAGACGCGACCAACAGCGATTATTAGGGTGTATCGGCCCTTCGAGTCGGTCACCGCTGTCCGCCTTTTCGGGGCCCCGCAAGCTATGGTCTTTAGACTCGAGAAACTGCGTAGAAGGTTCAGCTCAGAGCGCGTATAACCACCGCAAAACTCGATTCTACTCGCTCTAGGAGCCCTTTCCAGCCCCACGAGTCGGGACGGCCTACTTATTTTGCGCCGGGGTTCAGACGGAAAGCGGTTAGCACAGATTCTCGCTTCCAAATCTCTCCAGCGCCATGTAGCATTCCCCGCCAGCATTCTGAGGGAACCTTATGAAACTGCATCGAAAAGTGGCAATCCTGACGGGCGCCTCTGCCGGGATTGGCTCGGCCGCTGCCAGGTTGTTTGTTTCCGAGGGCGCACGCGTGGTCTTGGTCGATTCTGACGCGGAGGCTCTCGGCTCGATAGCTTCGGAGATAGAAGAGAGTTCTCCCCACGTACTCGATATCGTTGCGGACGTGTCCGGAGCCGAGGCTTGTGCCGGCATCATTCAGAAGACCATGGCACGATTCGGCCATCTCGACGCTCTCTTTCATAATGCGGGGATCGTTGCACCAGGACCCTTGGCCGAGCACACGGACGAGGACTGGCAACAGACCCTCGATATCAATCTAAAATCCACATCTCAGCTGTGCCGCGAAGCAATCCACATGATGCAGAATCAGGGAGGGGGTTGCATCATCAACATGGCATCCGTCGCAGGCGTGCATGGCGTCGTCGACGACGAAGCCTACTCGGCTTCGAAGGCAGGTGTGATCAGGATCACGAAGAGCTTGGCGAGGGACTTCGTCAGCGAAGGAATAAGGGCCAATTGCATCTGCCCGGGCACGGTCGACACGCCGTCACTCCGAGCACGGATTCTGCGCACCTCCAACCCGGAGGAAACCTCGAAGGCGTTTGTCGCCCGGCAACCCATGGGTCGAATGGGAACAGCCGAGGAGATCGCCGCACTGGCTCTGTTCCTGGCATCCGATGACTCATGCTTCATGACAGGGCAGGCAATCGTCATGGACGGCGGGATGACACTCTAGAACCTCGCGGTTAGAGGAACAGGCTTATGGTCGCCCTCGAGCGAAGCTTCTCGACATGCTCCGCGAGTTGCTCTTCCGTCTTCTGATCTTCGAGGAACTGTCGAAGCTGGTCCCGGATTTCGTCAAACGACGACAGTCCGGCCTTCTTTCTTCCCGTCAATTTGATCACGTGGTAACCGAACTGGGACCGAACCAGACCGCTAATCTCGCCAATATCCAAGGCCATCGCTGCTTTTTCGTATTCCGGCGCCAGTTGTTTCTCCCGGGTGAATCCGACATCGCCCCCTCGCTCCGAGGTCACGTCTTCAGAATGTTCCTTCGCGAGAGTGGCAAAGTCCTCGCCGCTCTGGGCTCGCTTCAAAAGACCCTCTGCCTTTGCCCTGGCGATTGTTTCCTTTTCTTCACCGGCTTGGTCCGCAACCATGACGAGCACATGGCTGGTTCGATAAAGATCTGGATGCCGGAATTGCTCGGGTTGTTGCTGGTAGTACTGCCGGAGTTCCTCATCGGAGACTTTCGCTCTCGGACTGATCACCTTCTCGATGTATTGATCCACAACCATCGAACGCTCCACCTCCTTCTTCAGTCCCTCCCGATTCATGCCCTGGCTGCTGAGGACCTGATCCATCTCCACCTCAGTGGCAAAAGAATTCGCAACCTTTTGAAACGACTCTTCCACTTCCTGCGGCCCGACTCTGATTCCTTGACTCAAAGCGTCCTGATAGATCAGCTCCGCCCCAATGAGGGTAGCCATCGACTCGCTGATCAGCTCCCGCTGAAAGTCCGTGCGAAGTTTGTGCCATTCCGGGTTGCCTAGCGGCGCCAGCTCGATTTGGATCCGGTTTTCCAGTTCCTTGCCGAGTATGGCGGTGCCGTTCACCTTCGCGACGAGGTACGGAAAGATCGCCGGCTTTTCCGGCGGCGTTGCCTGGTGGGCCAACGCGCTCAGGGTGAAGCCGAAGACCATCGTGTGCACGGCGCCCAGGATGCCAACGCGGGCGGCAACCGCGGCGGCACGACGGCACGGTTTCCACCGACTGCCCCGGTCGCTGATTTCTGGTGGCAATTGCAGCTTCACGACCAACTCACCTTCAATAATAGCCGCCGATTGAAGAATCAGGCCAACGTCCGACGGGCGCGGGCCCCAACAAAAATGATACCATCGACGCCGCGATTGTGTTACCCAGCAATGATTGCTGGGCTATTTTTCAGAGGCCACTGCCGGGCCACCTCTTTTATTGTAGGAGACTCCATTTGGGCTTCAGCTGGGTCGACTGGGTCGTCATCTTCTGCTACATTGCGGCCGTAACTCTCTTCGGGCTCCAGTTCCGGACTCGTCAGCGCTCTATCCACACGTATTTTCTCGGCGGCAAAAACATTCCGACCTGGGCATTGTCCCTGTCCATCGTCGCCACCGAGACGAGCACTCTCACGGTCATTGGCGCTCCGGGGATCGCATTTTCTGGCAATCTATCCTTCCTGCAAGTTGTTCTCGGGTACGTTGTGGGTCGAATCTTGGTCACCATTGTCCTGGTTCCCGCGTACTTCAAAGGCAGCCTGTTTACCCCTTATCAATTGCTGGAAAAAAGATTTGGACAAAAGATCCGACGCGCCACTGCTGGTCTATTTCTCATCACTCGGGCGCTGGCCGACGGCGTTCGGATATTCGCCACCGCGATTGTCATCAGCGCGCTCCTAGGCATTGGTGAGGTCTGGGCTATCCTGATCATCATGGTATTGACATTGATCTACACCTTCGAGGGCGGCCTGGCTGCCGTAATCTGGACCGACGTGATCCAGCTTTTTTGCTATGTCGGGGGGGCGATCATCGTTCTCGTCATACTCCTCGAGTCTGTGGGGGGATGGGACGGCGTCGCCGCCAATGCTTCAGACAAGTTCGCGGTCTGGAACTTCTCCTGGGACCTCAGCATAGCCTACACCTTCTGGGCCGGATTGATCGGTGGGAGCTTCCTGACCTTCGCCAGCCATGGCGTCGATCAGATTATCGTTCAGCGGCTCCTGGCGGCACGCAATGCTCGCAGCAGCAAGATCGCGCTGCTTTCCAGTGGCGTGGCGGTCTTTTTCCAATTCGCTCTTTTCCTTGTGATTGGAATCTTACTCTATAGTTTTTACCAGTATCATCCAGAAGAACCCGTGCCCACGGCACCCGATCGTATCTTCATCGGTTTCGCCTTGAATCATCTTCCACCGGGAATCGCAGGCTTGATGGTGGCGGCGATCTTCGCGTCGGCCATGTCCACGTTGAGCAGCTCACTGAACTCCATGGCCTCGACAACGATCATTGACTTCTACAAAGGAAGCCGTGGAAACCAAGCGACGGAAAGCCAGCAACTGAAGGCGTCCAAATTGGCGACCCTGCTCTGCGGCCTCGTCATGGGAGGACTCTCGATCCTTTCCCGAGGGGTCGATTCCGTCCTGGAAGCGGGCCTCACAATTGCTTCGATGACGTACGGTAGTATGCTGGGAGTGTTTCTGCTTGGCGTTCTGACGAAACGAACGACCGAAAAGGGCGCCATTATCGGAATGGGAGCAGGGCTGCTGGGCATGGCCACCCTCTGGTCGCTGGACTCGATCGCCTGGACCTGGTTTGTCCCGATCGGGACCGCCATCACGATCTCCGTCGGCTACGCCTCGAGTTTCCTGGTATCGCGTACCCCACGCTGACCTTCCAACCCTCACCCACCCTGGAAAGGGGAAGGCTGATGGCTGTGACTCTGTTTGAATTCTCGTTGCACAGACATGCGTGGCAGAGAGGCCATGGACGGAAACCTGCAGGCTGACTACCTGTTGTAGTTCGGAGTGCAACCTCGGAGTCTCTGCCAAATCTCATCGCACCCCTTCAGGATTTCTTCCGGCAATTGGCCGGACTCGCAAGCCTTCATGTTTTCTTTGAGGTGTTCCATGCGGGTTGCTCCCAATATCACACTGTCGACGATGTCCTGACTCAGAAGCCAGCGAAAGGCCAACTCGACCATCGAAATCCCTGCCTGCTCCGCCAACGTCGCAGTCTCCTCTACCGCCTGGAAATAGCTGGGGTGCCAGAAGCGATCCATGTACATCTTGTTTCCATCGAAGCGTGTCCCGCCCTGGGGCAATTCCTTCCCCCTGTGCTTTCCAGTCAGCAGCCCCGCGGCCAATGGGTTATAAGCGATGACGGAAATGTCGAACTCTCGACAAAAAGCGAGGTACTCCTGCTCGATTCCTCGGGAGAGCATGTTGTACATCGGTTGTGAGACTCTCGGCGGCGTATAGCCGTGATTCTCCGAAACCCAAAGCATCTGCCCAATCTGCCAGGCGGCATAGTTGGAGGTGGCAGGGTACCGCACCTTGCCTGCCGCCACCAAGTCATCCATGGCGGCAAGCGTCTCCTCGATTGGCGTGTCCCAATCGGGTTGGTGTAGATAGTAAAGATCGAGGTAATCCGTCTGCAGGCGCCCCAAGGTATCATCGACTGCCTTACGAACGGCTGCTCGAGACAGGCCGGAATCGTCCGGCTCTTCCCCCATCTTCCCACGCAGTTTGCTCGCAAGCACAACCTTGTGCCTGCGGCCTTTGAGCGCCTTCCCGGTAATTGCCTCGGATAACCCAGCGTTGTAGACGTTGGCCGTATCGAAGAAATTGATGCCCGCCTCCAGGCAGTGATCTACCATGTGGATCGCGTCGTCTTCAGAGACCTGCCCTCCGAACGTCATCGTTCCGATGGAGATACTGGAGACGTTCAAGTCCGTACCCGCGAGTGTTTTGAATTCCATTGATCATCACCTGCGTCATTGAAGAAAGGGCTGATGCGTTCCTCGATACATTACCTGTAAGGTGCAGGCTTGGCAACACTCAGCGCTGACTGAGTCATGTCAAGCTGCTTGTGTAAAAAGGTCGAGGGTACGAGTTGGTCGTTGTTCCTTCCAATCGAGATTGAATCGATGGAAGATCGAGTAAATGATTCTGTCGACACTCTGGACATTAACAAAGCAAACCATCGGACGCGTTCTCCGTCGAACCTCAACGAAGCAGCGTTCGATGACGTTGGTGGTTCGTAGCTTCTTCCACAGAGGCCGTGGGAAGCTGTAAAAGGCCAGTAACTCAGGGAGATCCTTCTCCAATCGATTCACCATCTTCGGATAATCCTTGTGCCAGCAACGCTTCAGCCTCCTGAAAGCTGTCAGTGCATCCCGACGGCTATCGGCCTGGTAGATGGCCCGTGCATCCTGCTTGATCTGGTCTCGATCGCACTTTCGGACTGAATTGACGATGTTTCGCATCTTATGTGCCCAGCAGCGTTGGTGCTGAGCTCTCGGATAGATCGTTTCAATGGCCGCTGCCAGACCTGCACAGCCGTCGGTCACAATCAGCTCGAGGTTATCTCCCTCTATACCACGCCGGTACAGATCTCCTAAGAGTCCTTCCCAGGCAGCTTGACTCTCTCCACTGCTGCGCATAAATGCCAAAAGCTGCCGGCTACCATCCGCTCTCACCCCGTAGGCCACCAGCATCTGCACCCGTTTCCGCCCACTCGGACGTCTTACCCTCAGACTCACTCCGTCCAGAAACAGTGTCTTCCATTCGTCACTCAACCGAGCTCGGTGAAATCGCTGTACTGCTTCATCTAGCTCTCGTGTCAGCTGCGATACCGTCTGTGCACTGACAACTTCTCCCGTCATGATCGCCACAATCCGTCCCACCGTCCGTGTGCTGATTCCTCTGAGAAACGCCTCTCGTATCAGCAACGTTACCTCGTCAGCTCGTCGTTGAAACCGTTGTAATCCCTTCGGGAGAAAATTCTTGTTCCGGCTCCGGGCAATCCGCAACCGTAACGTTCCAAAGCGGGTCACAAAGTCCCGTTCATAGTATCCATTGCGGTACTCTCTCTTTCTCTGCCCACCTCTTTCATACCATCCAAAGCCACAATAACGGTCTCTCTGCCGCTGTGATTCAGTCTCGAAATACCGTTTCCACGCCAGCTTTGTCTTGCTATACACATCTCCCCAAAAGTCTTCTTTTACCTCATCAAGGAAATGTTGGAATTGTTCGGTCATCGGTGTTAATTTCGCCATTGGGTGTAAGCTCCTTTCTTGGAGTTGGTTTTTGCCATCGCAGCAAAAAAACCAAACTTACACCCTCTTTCTTTTTACACAAGCAAAGTTACATCACCGAGTGTGGAACTCAGACACGGGGCGGCGAAACTCACCCGCCTCAAATGGCGGCGCCGGAGGATGCGACGCCCGGCGGGAATGAAAGTTTCCTATCGACAAATCTTTTGGATTAGGGTACGAAATGGAGGTCAAAGTCAAAGAACGTCACTTGATCTTGCGAAAGCCTACTTTGATTGGTCTGGTAAGCTTCGGGCTGTTGGGGGCGTAGCGGTTGGGACCCCAAGGCACGAACGACAGGAGGACCCATGACATATATCATCGCGGAACCTTGTATTGGCACCAAAGACACCGCCTGCGTGGACGTTTGCCCGGTGGATTGCATCCACCCTCGAAAGGATGCAGACGGCTTCGAGGCGGCGGAACAGCTCTACATCAATCCCGATGAGTGTATCGATTGCGGAGCCTGTGAACCTGCCTGCCCGGTGGCGGCCATTTTCCCTGAAGAGGAAACTCCGGAGAAGTGGAAGAGCTTCATTCAGATCAACTACGACTATTGGAAGTAGGGCAAACTCAATCCTCGAAAGGAGGCTGTGTATGGTTTCGACGCGTACAAGTCCCGTTCTGCTGCTGGCAGCTGTCGTCTTGATGGCGTTGATCTGGGCAGCGTGTAGCACGGACAGTGGAGAAGAAAGTGAGCCGGCCTTCGTGCCCGAGATTCTCCCACTCCCGGAGCCTCCTGCGGGATTCGACCCCATCCCCGATCCGCCGGATAACCCGACAACGCCGGAAAAGGTGGCTCTGGGCAGGCAGCTGTTCTTCGACGCGCGGCTCAGCGTGGATGGGTCTCGCTCTTGCTACTCCTGTCATCAGAACCAGCATGGAATGACCGACGGTCTTCCAACCGCGGTAGGCGCGGCAGGAAAGAAGCTGACACGCAGTAGCCCTCCTCTGTGGAACATCGGCTACCATACCGAGTTCTACTGGGACGGCCGCAGCGGGGCCATGGAAGCGCAGGCCAAGGCAGCTTGGACCGGGGGCAATATGGGCGCCAAGGCGAAAGTCGACGACATTGTGGCCCAGATCAACGCCATTCCGGGATACCACGCACAGTTCCAGAGAGTTTTCGGATCTGACGCCACCGCCGACAATATGATGCAGGCGATCACCGCCTACGAGCGGACCTTTTACTGCGGAGACACCGCCTTTGACCGGTTCAACCAGGGAGACGAGTCGGCCATGAGTGAATCGGCTCAGCGAGGATGGGAATTGTTTCGCGGAAAGGCGGACTGCGGCACCTGCCATGCGGGGAACCTACTGACCGATCTCGAGTACCACAACGTGGGGGTGGGAATGGATGCGAGCGAGCCGGACGTAGGACGAAAAAAGGTCACCAGCGAAGACAAGGATATGGGAGCCTTCAAAACTCCGACGCTGAGAAACATCTCCAGGACCGCTCCCTACTTCCACAATGGAAGCAAGGCGACACTGGAAGAAGCGGTGGACTTCATGCTGGGTGGCGGTTATCCAAACCCATACTTGGACACTGAAAACCTAAAGAAGGTGGATGTGACGCCGGAGGAAAAGAGCGACCTCCTGGCTTTTCTAAGGTCTTTGGACTGTCAGGGCAAGCTCGAAGAGCCGGCACTCCCGTAGTCATTAGGCCGTCGTCCTCGTTTTCCAACCGATGTTTTCCAAGCTAGTGGATCGCCTGCCCGGCGAAACGAATTCCCTCTACCGGATTCACCACGCGCTGCAGTCCAGGGGAACCGAGATTCGCAACCTCGTCTCCGGACTGCCGGAGGATTCAAAGCTACAGTTCCCCCCCCCCTCTCTTTGAGCGGATGGTGATCGAGGCCTGCCGCGCGACTGCGAGTTATAAGCCTGATCCTCGTGGACAAAGAGGCGCGCGCGATTCGATTGCCACCTACTATCGAGAGGCGGGAATCTCATTGTTGCCGGAAAACGTCCTGCTGACTCCGGGCACCAGCACAGCCTACCAGTATTGCTTCCAAACCGTGGCCGACCGGGGCGACGAGATTCTCTGCCCCCAGCCCTCATACCCGCTTTTTGAGTACATCGCCGAGCTCTGTGGTGTGCGGATGGTGCCCTACCGGCACGTCGAAGCTCGTGGCTGGGCGATCGATCTGGACTTTCTCGAAGCATCCGTCTCCACTGCAACGCGTGCAATCGTGTTGATTTCTCCTCACAATCCCACGGGTTACGTTGCCCGCAAATATGAATTGCTCCAAATCGCAGAGATCGCCCGACGACACGATCTCGCCATCGTCAGCGACGAGGTCTTCGGTGAGTTCGTCTTCGACGGGAGCCGACTGCCGCGGATCGCCGCCCAGGACGCGCCGCTCGTTTTTACCCTGAACGGGTTCTCCAAGATGTTTGCGCTCCCAGGGATAAAGCTCAGCTGGATGGGATTGACAGGGGACAACAAAAGGGTCGAGAAAGCCATGGGCTGTCTCGAGCTCATCTCCGATACGTATCTGTCGGTGAGTGAGATTGCGCAGGCATTGACCTCTCGGCTTTTCCGGGAAGGTCGACAGTTCCTCACGGAGTACCAGCATGAAATCGGCAGGCGGAGATCCCTGGCAATCGGGATTCTTCGGAATTGTTCTCGACTGCATTTCGTCGAGCCGGAGGGGGGGGTTCTTCCTGACCCTGCGACTGGACGCCTCCGAAGACAAAGCTGCCGAAACTCTCCTGAAAAAGGACCACCTGCTCGTGCATCCCGGACACTTTTACGACCTGGAACCCGATCATCTGATCCTCAGTTTTGTCCAAGAGCCAACCCGTCTCGAAACGGTGTTACCACAGTTGGTACAAACTGTGGACGAGCTTTGACACAAGGCGCTCAGCGTTCAATCTCCACTCGGATGTCCTTCCACTTGCCTTGTCGAAATCTCAAAAATGACAGAACAGCGCGAGCCAAATGGCCAAGAACAATCGCCAACCAGACGTCGCTCGGCTCCAGACCCCGGAGTCCCTGCACCATGCCGCAATACGACAGGGGAATCCCGATCTGCGAGACGAGGGTAATGTAGAAAGGGCTGCGCGTATCACCCGTGCCCTGAAGCCCTCCCGTATGCACGAGAGCGACGGTGACAAAGAGACCCGACACGCTCAAATAGCGAAGTAGCTGCTCGCCGAGTTCCACGACTTCCGGATTTACCATGCCGAATATTCGCAGCAGACTTTGCGGGATCAGAAGAAAGAGAAGCCCGAGCACAAAGGCCAGACTCAAACCAATTCCCGCGGACGCCGCAACGCACTGCCTTGAACGTTCCGGCCGGCCAGCACCCAAGTTCTGGCCGGCCAAGGCGGCCGTGGCTCCCATCAGTCCGACCGAGGTCCAGGTAATGAGAGAGAAGAGTTGTGTGTATCCCACGGTATAGGCGGCCTGTGCCTGGGCGCTCTGCGGCAAGGAGCCAACGAATCGCAACAGGATGACACCGGCCACGTTCATCGCGATGCCCTGAAATCCTGTGGGTAGTCCAAAACGAAAAAGCGCTCGGATGATTGCCCAGTCCGGTCTCCAATCCATGTTCCGAGAGAATCGGACAACGAGTCTTCCGGAGAAAAGAAGATAAATCCCCACCGACGACACCACGGCAGGAGCGATGACGGTTCCCATCGCCGCACCGGCCGTGCCAAAAGCAGGGATGGGCCCGAGTCCTCGAATGAGAATCACGCTCAACGCCAGATTCAGCAGGGTCATGAAGATCCCGAGTCTCAGCGGCGTACGCGCGTCCCCTGCCGCGCGCAGGGCGCCACCCAGCATGAAGAAAAGCAGCATCCCCACGCTGAATACGAAGAGGATTCGAATATACGGAAGCGCCTCAGCCTTGACCTCCGGTGCCACCATCACCAGATCCAGCAGCAACGGAGCCGCCAGATACCCAAGCGGAGCCATGATGAGACACGCCATCGCGATAGCGGTCAGAAAGACTTGATAGACCACACGATTCACCTTCGCGGAGTCTGCGGCACCGGCGAAACGCGCCACCAGCACCCCCATGCCCGAAAAGAGAGAGCTCACGAACACGACGACAACCAGAAAGATCTGCCAGCTCACGCCGATAGCGGCATTCCCCACAAAGCCGACAAGGTTTCCGACCAGAGAGTGATCGATGATTCCCTGGAGTCCTGCAACCATGTTCTGCAGCATAGTGGGCCACGCCAGCCTCCACACCGCCTTCAAAACTGGGCCCTCGATCAGGCTGCGGTCAAACTTTTGCTCTGGCTCCATGGGTCGATTCTACTCCGCATTCGTGATAAGAATGTGTCATGGCACGGGGAATATTGGAAGGCAAGTATGCATTGGTCACCGGGAGTTCCCGAGGAGTCGGGAAGGCCGTGGCGGAATCGCTGGCGAGCGAGAGCTGCAACGTGGCCGTGACCTCGAGGAACGAGACCGAATCCAAGGAGGTCGCAAGGGAGATAGCACGACGCTTCTCGGTTCGAAGCCGTGGCATCGCGGTCGACGTGAGCCGGTTGTCCAGTGTAGAAGAGCTGTTCCGGAAGTTGAGACGCTGGGCCGCGGGAAGGCTCGATATCCTGGTCAACAACGCCGGTTACCCGATGCAGAGCGACCTTTGGTCCACGCCGCTGCACAGCTCTCCCCGAAAACAGCTCGAGAAGTGGTATACGGCGGTCCATAGGACCGATGCCATGGGCTCACTCTACTGTACCTTCGAAGCGCTCCCTTTGATGATGAAGGCCAAGAAGGGAAGCATTGTCTTTGTCTCTTCCACCCCTGCCCTGTCCGGATTTCAGGGAACCCCGTACACGATGGCCAAGGCCGCAATCCTCGGCCTCATGAGAGAGGTGGCACGGGAGTACGGATCTTTCAACATTCGCGCCAACGCTCTGGCGCTCGGCCCGATCAACACTCCGGCAACCTTCGATACCTTTACGGCAGACTTGAGGCAGGAGCTCGCTTCCAGCTCCGCGTTGAAGCGTTGGGGTCGCCCGAAAGAGATCGGAGAAACGGTCCTCTTCCTGGCATCCGACCGAAGCAGCTTCGTCACGGGCCAGACGATTGTCGTCGACGGCGGCGCTCTCCGCCGCTGAGTGCGTCAGGGTCGGTAAGCGGTCGGCGGTAAGCGCTTATGCAACATCCGATTTGGAATTTCGAGCAACACCCCTCCGAAGAGCCCCTCGATGAGACCGGAATCAACCTCCGGGCCTACTTCGATCGCATGGACGACCCAAAGATGCGAGCCTACGATGCAAAGTGGGACGACGCACAGGTGATCCAGTGGGATGACAACTTTCGGGATGATGGGAATCTCATGCTCTTGTGCTGCGAAAGGGACGTCGATATCCACGAGTACCGGCAGGTGCTGGAGCAGTGTATCGCCTACCGGGATCGGGTTCGTTCGGCGGGGAAGGGTTTGTAGGCTGCTCACTCCAGAAGCAGTTAATACTCACAAAGAGCGCTGTGGACCTCGAAAGGCTTGAGGCTTTTCATCGGACCCTCTTCGTAGTGGCAGTCGCCGCAGATATCCGTCTTCAAGGCGAGTCGATGCTTTCGACTCGAGCCCTTGTGGACGTTATGACAATTCAAACAGGTCCGGTCTCCGTCGCGAAGTAGCACTTCCCGGACGTTCCGGTAGATGTGCCGATCGCCCGGGTTCAGTGACATATCATCGGCCCGGGAGAAATCGACCTCGAAATCCTGAAGCAGGTTGTCGCCGGCCACAAAGTTGTTCGGGTAGGGCAAGCCGGTGGATCGGGACGTGCCGAATCGAAGGTGGCACTGGGCGCAAATGGAGGTGACGACTCTTTTGTCCCTCGGGCCCTTCTTCGATAGAAGAACCAGCCTGGTGTCGTTGGAGTGCTCCAGATCGACAAAGCCGTGGCAGGTGTAGCAGTCCAGTCCAAAAGCGGAGAAGGTTCGGTCGGCCGGATCCACGGCAGTCGTATGGCACCCGGCACAACGGTCGCCAAACTTGTGCGTATCCCAACGCTGAGCCTTCAGGCCGTGCCAATGAAGGATTCTCCCGTCCAGGTCAACAGCCGCCTGGGTTTCCAGCAGGGCGAACTTGCCGTAGCCCTCCTTTCTCATCATCCGAATCCGTCCGCGGCTCCCCAAAAAATACTGAACTTCGGGCAGGACACCGGCCAACTCGGGTTCGTTTTTGATTTGATCCAGCATTCCAGGGTCCGTCTGAGAGAGGCGCACCGTCACCCCATGCGCGTTCTGAGGCCATGTCGGCCCGATGTCGTTGCGATGACAGAACAGGCATTCATCTCCCGCAACGTAATCGGGAATGGGTTTTCCCACGTGGTTGTCGCCCCACGCCCGGGGATCCGGCGGCTCGCTCTGCGCCCAGGCAAAGCTCAGCCCGAAACCCAAACAAACAATGATTGCGCGTTTCCTGCTGCCTGCAACGAACGTCATCGCGTCTTGATTCATCCCGTGTCTTGCCTCAAGATTACGCCAGCAAGCAAGAAAGGAGCAAGTCCCCCCATGAAACATCGCAACCGCTGGGTCCATCGCACGCTGCTATGGATCTGGATCGTCTTCCCGGAGGCATGCCTGGTCTCAGCCGTAGACTGGACTCCCCGGATCCGGCAGGCCATCGCCGAGGTCGAAGGTGAGATCATTGAACTCAGACGCAGAATTCATCAATACCCGGAGCTCTCGAACCGAGAAGAGCAAACTGCCGCGCTGGTGGCGAACCATCTCAGAAAGCTCGGGCTCTCCCCTAAGATTGGAATCGCCCACCACGGCGTCACCACCGTGCTCAAGGGTGGAAAACCCGGACCCACGATTGCCGTCCGCGCAGATATGGACGCCTTGCCCGTGACCGAGGATACCCCGTTCCCATTCAAATCCGAGGTCCGGACCACGTTCAAGGGACAGGACGTCGGCGTGATGCATGCCTGCGGCCACGACATTCACACGGCGGTGCAGCTGGGCGTGGCCTCGGTATTGACGGCGTGGCAACGCGAGATCCCCGGGTCTATCAAGTTCATTTTTCAGCCGGCCGAGGAAGGCCCTCCTCCGCCCGAAGACGGTGGTGCTCGCATGATGATTGCCGAAGGAGTACTCCAGGATCCGAAGCCAGAAGTCATCTTTGGGCTCCATGCCCTCTCTTCTCTGCCGGTGGGATCGATCGGGTACACTGAGGGGCCCGCTCTGGCCGCTGTGGACACGTTCGAGGTCCGGATCGTGGGCAAGCAGGCCCACGGCGCGGCGCCTGAGTTATCCATCGATCCGGTGGTGGTGGCTTCGCAGTTCGTCCTGGCGCTACAGACCATCCGTTCGCGGGTCCTTTCGCCGCTGGAGCCGAGTGTCGTCACGGTCGGGACGATTCACGGCGGCAGCAGACACAACATCATTCCCGCGGAAGTGACACTGAGTGGCACCATCCGGACCTACGACGAGCGAGTCCGTGATCGTGTCGAGGAATCCTTTCGTCGCTTGCTCGAAGGCATCACGTCGGCGGCTGGAGCACGTTATGAGGTGCTCCGCTACGATCGGGTTGTGCCCGCCACGATCAACAACCGCCGGCTCACCAAGGAGTCGATCCCGGTGCTGGAGCGCGTGGTGGGCAAAGAACACGTTCGGATCTTGCCTCCAACGATGGGAGGAGAGGATTTTTCGTTCTTTGCCAAGGAAATTCCAGGCTTCTTTTATCGGTTGGGCATGGTCAAGCGCGGCACCACCTCGGGTGGACACCATACGCCAAATTTCTTGGCCGACGATTCCAGCGTCCCGGTCGGAATCGAGGTGATGAGCCATTTGCTCGTCGATTACCTAGAAAGACACCAATGAACTCTGGGATAAATATCGCCGCCAGGACATTGTCCGGTTGATTCATCATAGGTGAATGCAATACAATCTGGCCGTTTTTTGGTTCTGACCGGTGATCCTATCTGTCTTCGGTCATCCAGAGCTCAGCGAAGGGGGTGGATTGGTGGGGAATCAACACAGCGGAGGGTTTCTTTCGGCCGCAGGCTTGGCAGTGTTCTTCTGTGGCTTGGCCTTGGTTGGAGCCTATATCGTCATCGCGGGCCTGTGGGGCTACCCCGATCCGATCTCGACGATCGCGCCGGTGATCGACCAGCAGTCAAACCTCACAATGTGGATCGGCGGGTCCATTTTCTTTCTGGCCCAGATCATTTTGGGACTGCTTATTTTCAAGTTTCGAGATCGCGGTCAAACGGCGGAATTCTCCCACGGCAATACCACCCTGGAGATCACCTGGACCGCGGCCACAGCCGTGGTCTTTGTCGGTCTCGCCATTCTGGGAAGGTCTGCCTGGGCGGATCTGCACTTCGTGGGGGCGGCACCGGATGCGATTAAGGTAGAAGTCACAGCCGCGCAATTCGAGTGGCAGTTTCGCTACGCCGGCCCGGACAACAAGTTCGGGACGACCGACCCTGCCCTAGTCAGTGAGGCCACAGGAAATCCACTGGGACTCGACTACGACGAACCGGCTGCCCAAGACGACGTCGTCATGCCCGTCATGGCGATTCCGGTGAATCGAGAGGTGGAAGTCACGCTCCGTTCCAAAGACGTCATTCATAACTTCTTCGTTCCCAACCTGCGCATCAAGCAGGACGTGGTACCCGGATTGGCGATTCCGATTCACTTCACCACAAACAAGACGGGCGAGTACGAAGTGGCGTGTTTCGAGTTGTGCGGTCTAGGACATTACCGCATGCGCTCAACCATGACCGTGATGTCGGACCAAGATTTCAATCAGTGGCTGCGCGACAACGCGCCGTAAGTTTAGGTTGCCGCTCACCGAGTGGGCGGCCTACATTCTGCCAAGAGCTGCTGCGGAAAGCGGATGGCGGTAAGCGCACCGGGTCATTTAGACCCGGTGCCGTACAGGAAGGCACTCTATGAGCCATGGTGAAGGCGCCGTTCATGAAGCCCCAACCGGCTTCATCCGAAAATACGTATTCAGCCTCGACCACAAGGTCATCGGCATCCAGTACTGGTGGTTGGCACTGGTGGCCGTGTTCGTGGGCATGTTCTTGTCCTTGCTGATGCGGCTGCAGCTGGCGTGGCCCGCCGAGGAGATCCCGTTCTTCGGACAGGTGATGACGCCGGAGCAATACTTGTCCCTGGTGACCATGCACGGAACCATCATGGTGTTTTTCGTGTTGACCACGGCACCACAGAGCGGGTTCGGGAACTTCGCGCTTCCGATTCAGATCGGCGCCGACGACATGGCATTCCCGGTTTTGAACATGCTCTCCTTCTGGACGACTTTCTTGTCCTTTGCGGTGATGATCGCCGCCTTCTTCGTCGAGGCCGGAGCACCTCTGGGCGGATGGACGGCCTATGCTCCCTTGAGCGCCCTTGGTGAGGTGGCTGGACCCGGTCAGGGAATGGGGATGAACCTCTGGGTCATCAGCATCTTTATTTTTTGCGCCGCCTCCCTCATGGGAGCCTTGAACTTTATCGTCACGACGCTGGATCTGCGCACCAAGGGACTGTCTCTGATGCGCCTGCCCTTGACGGTTTGGGCCTGGTTTCTGACGGCCGTTCTCGGCTTGCTCGCCTTTGCCGTTCTCATGGCCGCTTGTGTTTTGATCATGCTCGATCGGGTGGGCGGAACCAGCTTTTTCATTCCCGGAGGCCTCGTCATTGGCGGCAATGTGATTGACCGCTCCGGGGGTTCGCCGCTTCTGTGGCAGCACCTGTTCTGGTTCTTCGGCCATCCGGAAGTGTACATCGCGATCCTGCCTGGAATGGGTATCGTCTCGCACATCCTCTCGACCTTCTGCCGGAAGCCCATTTTTGGATACAAGGCCATGGTCGCGGCGCTCTTCGGAATCGCCATCCTCAGCACGGCTGTCTGGGGGCACCACATGTTTCAGAGTGGAATGAGCCCCTACACTGGTTTCGTCTTCTCCCTGCTGACCGTAGCCATCGGCGTGCCCTCCGCAATCAAGACATTTAACTGGCTGGGGACCATCTGGCGAGGAAGGGTGCAGTTTACGACCGCGAATCTCTTCGCGCTCGGGTTTGTCTCTCTGTTTGTGACGGGAGGAATAACCGGGATCTGGCTGGCTCAACCCGCAGTCGACTTTCCGCTCCACGACACCTATTTCGTGGTGGCCCATTTCCACCTCGTCATGGGGGTCGCCGCCATATTCGGAATGTTCGCGGGCACCTTTTTCTGGTTTCCCAAGATGTTCGGTCGCATGATGAACGAAACGCTCGGAAGAATTCATTTCTGGTTCACACTGATAGGCGTCTACTGCATTTTCTTCCCAATGCATTTCATGGGGATCGCGGGGCAACCGAGACGCTACTACGACATTTCTGAGTACAAATTCCTCGTCGATATGCCTCCGCTGCACGAATTCATCAGCGTCTTTGCCCTCATCACGATCGGAGCCCAGCTTCTGTTTGTCGTCAACGTGTTCTGGAGCCTCATGAAGGGACCCAAAGCCGAACGAAACCCCTGGAAGGCAACTACTCTGGAATGGACGGTTCCCTCTCCACCGCCGCATCTGAACTTCGAGGGGCCGGTTCCGCAGATTTATCACGGAGCCTACGAGTTCAGCGTTCCTGGGGCCAAGGAAGATTTTGTGATGCAGAGCGACTCTTCCGTAGTTGCAGGCAAAGGATAACGAACGCTTAACAGGGACGATCCATCCCATGAGCACAACGATCGTCAGCCCGGAACTGGATACCCCACGTGACTCACACGATGGAGGCCGAGGTGGGTTCGACGAGGGAGCCAGCGGTGGGGATGGACGCGGAGGCAGAGGTTCCCGCGGGCAGCGCGATCTCTACTGGACCGCCGTCTGGGTGCTGTTGATACCGGTCGTCATGATCTTCATGGGTCTGACCAGCGCGATGGTCGTGCGTCGGGGCGTGTCGGACGATTGGGTTGGTTTTGCAATACCCCCTATCCTGGGATGGAACACGCTGGTGCTGCTGGCAAGCAGCGCCACGTTTGAGCTCGCGCGCCGTCATCTTGGCAAAAACAGTGACGCGGTCCGGAACTGGCTCTGCCTTACCGGGGGCCTTGGCTTTCTCTTTCTCGGGGGTCAAGTCCTCGGGTGGAATCAACTGGCACAACAAGGTTTGTTTCTGTCGACCAACCCGAGCAGCTCTTTTTTTTACGTTCTGACGGCGACCCACGCCGTCCACCTGGTGGGGGCCGTGGCGGCGCTCTGCTATCTGGCGATGCAGGCCTTGCGTGGCAAGTGGACCCTGGGAAGAACGTCGGCGCTGCGCGCCACCGCCGTTTACTGGCATTTCATGGACGCATTGTGGATCTATTTGCTAATCCTAATGGTTTTCTGGAGGTAGTCTCGTGGCACACGGAGAAACTGAGGCAGCAGCGGTCGAGGGAACCTGGGGTGGAGGTGGGGCACCCTTCGCGATCGGCTCCAAGAAGCTGGGCATGTGGCTCTTCATCATGGCCGACACGCTCACTTTCGGAGCTTGCCTGATCGGTTATTCCTATCTCCGGCTCGCGGCACCGGAATGGCCCCGGCCCTTCGAGTGGTCGAGCATTGTCAACGCCATCGTCATGACGGCGTTTCTACTGTCGAGCAGCCTCACCATGGTAATCGCCGTTTCGGCGGCCGCCGGCGGTGAACGCAAGAAGGCGGTTCGCTTCATCTGGTTCACGATGATCGGCGGTATCGGCTTCATCGTGCTGCACGCGCAAGAGTGGTTGCTTCTCATCCACGAGCACGTCACGCCTTTTTCCAATCCATGGGGCGTCCCGCTGTTTGGCGCCACCTTCTTCGCCCTCACCGGGTTGCACATGACGCATGTGACGATCGGGGTAATATATCTTGGAATCGTCTCTATCGGTTTCGGAAGATCGAAGTTCAGCGCTGAAGATGTGGAGATCAGCGGCCTCTATTGGCACTTCGTGGACTTGGTCTGGATGTTCATCTTTCCGATGGTCTACCTGTTGTCCAACAAACTCTAGTCCGGAGGTCCGAGTCCAATATGGCTGAAAATCACTCCCACGCGGTTGCGGGAACCAAGACTTTTCTCTGGGTATGGACCTGGTTGGTGGTGTTGACGATACTCGAGGTAATTCTCGCCTACCGGGCATTCAGTCTGGTCATGATGATCGTCATTCTCGTCGGGCTATCCCTGATGAAATCGTTTCTGATCATGGCGTACTTCATGCACCTCAAGTTCGAGAAGCGGAGCTTGGTCATGACCTTGATTCCGGCAACGGTGATCCTGCTCTGTCTGATGTTCATCGCGTTCCCTGACGCCGTTCGCATCCAGCAAATGGTCCCGCGATAGTCGATGGATATGAAAAGTATCAACCAACGAAGGACCGGGGCTTCTCTACTGATAGGGATTGCTTCCGTGCTACTGCTGGGGTGTTCGGAACTGTGGGCCCAAGGTTGTGCGATGTGTGCCGCTAGCGCCCCTCAGGGTGGACAGGCATTGACAGCAATCAATCACGGGGTTTTGGTCCTCATGATTCCGTCGGTGTTGATGGTTGTTGGCTTCCTCGCCTTTGTGATCATCCGCCGGTCTGATTGATGACACGCTCTACTCCTCAAAGGGCATCGACGGCCCGAGCTTCCTTTTGAGACGATCGCGAATCCAGTGATCGTCCCACCACTCAATGGGATTGACGGATAAACCCTGAAGCAGAATGGTGAAATGCAGGTGGTCTCCTCCGGCCAGACCTGTCTCACCCGTGAGCCCCAGGGTCTCGCCTTTTGCCACGGTCTGCCCCTGTTGCACATTGACGGAAGAAAGGTGTCCGTTGAGGCTCTGCAGGCCGTATCCGTGATCCACTATGACTGCGTTTCCGTATATGCCCAGATACCCGGCGTGGACGATTATCCCATCATTGGCCGCGGGAACAGGACTGCGGCTGTTCGAGGCCAAGTCGAACCCCAGATGATCCTGCCGATCGACTTCACGGTCCTGGTAGACATAGGTGCGCCGGTCCGCGAAGGCCGAGGTCACCTTGGCATTGGGCAAAGCCTGAAACGCTTCGCGCCACAGGAACTCGGGTTCAGAGTGGCCGGCGAACTCGATTAGCCTTGCCGCGTTTTGCTTGCGAAGCTCCCCGTTGATGGCCAGGTAATTCTGCAGCAGGTCTCCGCGGTCTTCCACCTCTGTCGATTGCGCGAGGATCTCCGGGACCACCTTGGCCATGAACGAATCCGAGATCCGGATCGAATCCCGCTTGAACGGTTTGGCAAAGAATCGGTCGATGAAGCCCACCGCAGCCTCATTTCCGGCATCGTCGATGGCGACCAGCCTAGCCTCCGGCCCGTCCATATCATACGGGAGCCCAAACAGAGCGAACCTTTCACCGGTTGTGCTGTTGGGAAGTTCAAAGCCGGGGAAAAACCACTGGCCGGCACGCACTCCATCCCGAACCGTGGAATCTCCGACACGATAAACCACGACTTCGCAGCCACCCTGTGAGACATAGGTTTGCTTGGACAGCACATGGATCGAGGGAGGTGAAAGCCGAACGGGCAAAACGACGGCTTCGATCACGGGATCCGGGCTACGCAGCCAGGACCCGATACGGCCCGCCGTGACCTGAATCGTGGCTTTGCCCGAACGCAGGCCCGAAATTGTTTCCCGTCCCACCTCGACGGAGACTTGATCGTGCGCAACCAGGGCGCCGCGAATGTCCAGAGGCGATCGGAACGGATAGTCCTTTTCAAGCAAGATCTCGACCCGCTCCCCTTGGACGAGCTCGACCTTCAAGGAACTCAATCCCCGGCTGGGCTCGGCGGCCGCGATCTGAATCGAGGTACGATTACCGATTGCAGCGAGGTTGGGCTCAATCTCAACCTGCGGCCCCGGCCCGACCCGAAATGATCCAAGGCCCAACAGGGCCAGCAACACCAGAAACAGGGCAATCCTCGATGGCCTACGCACTCAGAACTCTCCTATTCACAAATGCCCAGGGCATTGCCGGGCTCGCGAATTACGTGGGGGGGGAATCGTATTCGTCTTCACGACCGGTAAGCTTCACGCCCGGTTCCCTGCACCGGGATTCCTTGTGATGGCAGGACCTCGTGATGTAGGGCGTACATGCACGCAGCCGCCTTGTCGATGGCCCGCGCGAAGGCGATGGAACCCTTCAGGACCGGCAACAGTTTGTCCTTGTCCTGAATCCTCGCCGGAGGATACTCGTGCTCCACCACCAGGTGAGTATTCTCTATCTGCAGATCGAGAAGCTCTCTTGCCGCAAGCTGGTGATCCAGCCAGTCCACGGTTCGGTTCTGAAGATACGCCAGGGGATCGTGGCGCGCCGTGCCCGGCAACTCATGCTCGCACAGCACCACCTGCTTCAGCCAGGCATTCGCCTGATCGGCGGGATTCGAGGCAGGTTTGCCTCCTTGTCGGTCGCCTCTCTGCACCGCCTGTCCCCAGTAACCCCACCCGGATACACCCCTGGAATCGACCACCTGTCCCTTGACGTGGAAACCTCCGATGAGGAAATCGTATCCTGCATCCTTCAGATACTGGAAGAGCGATCGCGTGTCCTGACCCATCAGGATGGCGTGGGAGGGATCGTAGTGGATGCGGAAGCTATCCCCTACACCTGCCTTTTCAGCAATCTGGTGCAGCGCAATCCACATGGCCGGGGTATAGCCAATGTTGTTTTGCAAGCTGTCGGTCGTGTTCCAGCCGGGCATGGGGCATTGCTCTACCCGATAAACGAGCCCGCGATCCTTCGCCGCCTTCAGCAATGGAACGAAGCTCTGCTGGAAGTCCTCCAGATTCTGGTCCATGTCCAAAGCCAAATTGCGACCCACGAAACCACAAACAGCATCGGTTTCCAGCAGCACGGCGGCGTCCATGATCCGGAGCATGAAGTCGTGCTTCTTCGCACGAACCTTGGGGTCGTCGTGCAGCATGTTGTCGAAGTAGCCCACATCGGACAGGCCGATATTGGTTGACTTCATGGCGGCACGGACTCTTTTGGCTCTCGATTCATTGAATGGCTCCCTCAAATCGAGAGTGTTGGCCACGGGATCGAGCATCGCTTCGGCCGGCACGTCGGACTCGCTCGGGTGCAGGGCGGACGAGAGCTCGATGTAGTCGGCCCCCAGGTCGCGCGCATACTCGAGCCATTCCTCGATGGCCCGATCCGGATCCGGATCGCGGACCTCGCGTGGGGTCAATTCCTGAAGCGCCGCCGTCAATACACCCACCTTCATGCATTTGGGCTCAAACGCCGAAGAAACAGCGGATCCAGGTTCCTTGCTCTCAGATTGGGTCGCGTTGCCCATGGGGCACCTCCATCAATATTTGAATACGAGCCGCATGGTAACACGAATCTCGTTTTTGAATTTTGAATTTCGGCGGCGATTCATGCCTCTGGCGAGGTCGCCGAACCAGGCAGAGACCGGACAATCTGCTCCACACTTCCGGCAACCCCCAACTTCGTCGTATCAATAGTCCAATGAGCCTGAGCGTAAAGTGGAGCGCGCTCCACCAAGATGTTCTGCAGCTGCGCGAACGCGTCCGGATAGTTCGCCATGGGCCGCGGATCCTGATGCAGCACGCGATTCCAGTGATCCCTGGGGTCGGCCTTCAGCCAGAACGCATGGCAATGAGCTCGCACCAAGCCGTACGTGTCCTTGCGCGCAACAATGCCACCGCCCGTCGCTAGCACAGCCGGTTTCAGCTCCGACAGTAGCCCCTCCAGAACTTCGTGTTCCAGGTTTCGATAGTACTCCTCTCCATGGAACTCGAATACGTTCGTCAGCGTCAGGCCAGCGTGCCTTTCGATGAGCTCATCGAGCTCGAGAAAGGGATGCCTCAGCTCGGCCGCAACCTTTCGGCCAATCGTCGTTTTTCCCGCTCCACGAAGACCGATCAGTGCGATCGGTTTACGCCGCGAATCCCGGCGCTGCGAAAACCACAATAGAGCTTCGTTCAACTCCTGTTCGTCGCAGCGTTGCAGCGCCATCAAGATCGCGGCCTGGAGCGCCGTCGTCTTGGAGAAGTTGCTTGCTTCGTTGCCTTCGAGCAAGCTTGTCGCCAGCAGCGACAACGGTGTTTCCAGCGCCTGGCAAAGGTCGACGAGGCGGCTCAAGGCGATGTTGCCATTTCCAGCTTCCACGTCGGCCAGAAAGCGCGAGCTGATTCCCGCCCGCTTGGCCAGTCGCTCCCGGGACCAGCCTCTCTCGTGCCTCAAGGCTGCGATCCGGCTTCCGACCTGTTGCAATGGGGTCATGGACTGCTCCAATGTATGAAATATACTGCAACTTGAGAGATTTGACAACGGCCGAAGATCGCAATATAATTCGTCTCCTTTGAAGCGGGCCGCTCGGCCCTACTCGGGTGAACGATCATGATTTCGTTTGAAACCTCCCCAGAACGGTACCATCATTGGAAGCTGAAGATCGATGGAGAGATCGCGGTTCTCTCGATGGATGTTCAGGAAGATCAAGCCCTCGACGCAGACCATGCGCTCAAGTTGAATTCGTACGATTTGGGCGTGGATATCGAGCTGGCCGACGCTATTCAGCGGCTCCGTTTCGAGCATCCCGAAGTCCGTGCCGTGGTGCTCAACAGCGCCAAGGACAACGTTTTCTGCTCCGGGGCCAACATCTTCATGCTCGGAAGCAGCACCCATGGACACAAGGTGAACTTTTGCAAATTCACCAACGAGACCCGGCTGTCGATCGAAGATGCGACCAGCAACAGCGGGCAACGTTACCTCGCGGCCTGCAAGGGTGCAACCGCAGGCGGAGGATATGAACTGGCACTCGCCTGCGATGAGATCATCCTGGTCGACGACGGCAACAGCACGGTCAGCTTGCCGGAAACGCCGCTGCTCGGAGTCCTGCCCGGGACGGGTGGTCTGACTCGACTGGTGGACAAACGGAAGGTGCGCCGCGACCTTGCCGATGTCTTCTGCACGCTAGCCGAGGGAATCAAGGGCCGCCGCGCCGTGCAGTGGGGTCTGGTCGATCACCTCGCGCCAAGGAGCACGTTCGAGGAGTTTGTCCTGGAGCGCGCGCGCGAGTCGGCCAAACAGGGCGATCCGAAGCCCGGTCCTGGAATTCACCTCGACCCACTCGAGCCGGAGATATCGGAAGACCAAGTTGTTTTCAAGCATACGACTCTATCGTTTGATCGCAGCCTCCGGGTCGCCACGATGACGGTTGCGGGGCCGGAGGCGAACCAACCCGACGAACCGGAGGGAATTCAAAAAGCGGGGTCCGACTTCTGGCCGCTGCGCGCGTTCAGGGAAATCGACGCGGCATTGCTACACCTTCGATTCAACGAGGCGGAGATCGGGTTACTCAGAATCAAGACCGCCGGCCAAACGGAGGCTGTCCGCCGTGTCGATGAGACGCTTTCGGAGCACTCCGATCACTGGCTGGTAAAAGAGATCCTTCTGTTCATGAAACGGGCACTCAAACGACTGGATCTGACGGCGCGGACGACCTTTGCCCTGATCGAGCCTGGATCCTGCTTTGCCGGGAGTCTGTTCGAGCTGGCTCTCGCCGCCGATCGCACCTATATGCTGGACGATCCTGATGAGAAAGTTCGAATTCAGCTTACGGCCTTGAACGCTGGCCGCTTCCCGATGAGTAACGGTCTCTCCCGGCTCGAGAGCCGCTTTTTAGCCGAACCGAACCGGGTGGCGCCGATCCTGGCGAACAAGGACCCGATCGCACCCGCCGAGGCCGAGAGACTGGGACTCGTCACCTTCGCGATCGACGACATCGACTACGAGGACGACGTGCGGGTCGCGATCGAGGAACGCGCCAGCCTTTCTCCGGACGCACTCACCGGGATGGAAGCGAGCCTGCGCTTCGCTGGACCGGAAACGATCGAAACAAAAATCTTCGGCCGTCTGTCGGCCTGGCAAAACTGGATTTTTACGCGACCCAACGCCGTCGGCAAGCGAGGAGCATTGACCCTGTACGGCAAACCAGAGCGCCCCGCCTTCGACTGGAAGAGAACTTGAGAAGCTGTCAGCGCTGAAAGCGCAGCGGGCTGAAAGCTGATACCTATCTGCACAGGAGCCCTTATGACGATTCAAGACGAAAAAATCCCCAACAATGTAAATCTGAATGAAGACCGTCGCTTGCAGAGGGCGCTCGAGACCTGGCAGCCCGACTTCATTCACTGGTGGATTGAGATGGGACCCACGGACTTCCAGAAGGACCAAATCTATCTACGAACCGCCGTGTCGGTGGAACCGAGCGGCTGGGCACACTTCGACCACGTGAAAATGCCCGACTACCGGTGGGGAATATTCCTGGTCCCGCCGACGCAGGAAAAGAAGATCGGGTTCGGGGACTTCCAAGGCCAGCCGGTCTGGGACACGGTGCCAGGAGAGTTCCGGAACCTGCTGCGAAGAATCATTGTCACACAAGGAGACACCGAGCCGGCATCCGTCGAACAGCAGAGGTTGCTGGGACACAGTGCCCCGAGTCTTTATGATCTGAGAAACCTATTCCAGGTCAATGTTGAAGAAGGAAGGCATTTGTGGGCCATGGTCTATATTCTGCATCGTTTCTTCGGCCGCGATGGGAGAGAAGAGGCGGAGGCTCTGTTGCAGCGGCGAAGTGGCAACGCCGACAAACCACGAATTCTGGGAGCGTTCAATCAGCCCATCGAAAACTGGCTCGACTTCTACATGTTTACGATGTTCACCGATCGGGACGGCAAGTACCAGTTGCTGGCTCTCAGCGAAAGCGGCTTCGATCCACTCGCCCGGACAACGAAGTTCATGCTCACCGAGGAAGCTCATCACATGTTTGTCGGTGAAACAGGCGTCCAGCGGGTAGTGCAAAGAACCGTCGATCTCATGAAACAAACCGACGACGTCCGAAAGCTTGGTGGAATCGACCTTCCCACGCTTCAGAAATTCATCAATCAATGGTACAGCGTAAGCGCGGACTTGTTTGGTGGCGAGATCTCCAGCAACGCGTCCACCTATTTTGGTTCGAGCTTGAAGGGCCGCGACAAAGAGTCGGGCTACAAGGATCATCTGGCCAAGGAGGACAGCTACGAGATGACGGTGGTCGAGAAGGGCGCACTGGCACAACAGGAAGTTCCGATGAGAAACGCCATGAATGAGGTCTTGCGCGATGCCTATATCGACGATTGTCAGAGAGGGGTGGATCGCTGGAACAAGGTGATCCAGGCGGCGGAGATTCCTTTCAAGCTGACTCTACCGAACCGGCGATTCAACAGGCAGGTCGGTCTCTACGGTAGCGTCCATTTTTCTCCCGAGGGGAACTTGATCCAGTCTGATGAGTGGGAGCGACGACGTGATGAGTGGCTTCCCGGCGAGGCGGATCGTGCCTACATCGAAAGTCTCATGACGGCGGTTTATGAGGTCGGCAAGATCGCCAACTGGGTCGCACCCCCGGATAGAGGTATCAACGGGAATCCGTTCGAATTCGAATATGCCCGGTTCGAAAACCGACCGCACTAACGGGCGAAGTATCCGGGGCGGGTCTTTGCAATCGACCCCTTCCCGGAGACGTCGACCTCGATTCGGCGGAAACTCCCATCCCTTTCCGCGTGGACCGGGTCATAAGCGAGGCTGTAGAGCAGTTGCAACTCGCCAGCCACCTGCTCGTAGACGCCTTCCAGATCTTGGAATCGGCGGGCGGTGAACAGCGTCCCTGCCGTGGCGTGGGCTATCGCTTGAAGTTGCTGATGCGCAATTTTCTGCGGCCGACTCCACTGGGTCTGAATTTTCGCCAGTAGCTCCTCGGGAACATTCGTCAGCTTATCCAAAAAGTCGGTGGGATCTTCGCCCCGGATATAAATCGGATAAACGGAAACATCTTCTTGAAGGATCCGGGCGAGAAGCTCTCTAAAGCTGTGACGAGACGCAAATTGCCGGTTCCCGGTAATGGCATTGTCTTCGCCGTCGGTCAACACCACAATCGCCTTTCTGGGCTTGGAGAGACTGTGCATCAGGTCGAGCGTTTGCCACATTGCGTCGTAAAATGCGGTTCCCCCCTGAAGGTTCTTGATTTCATCAATGCGCTTCTTGAGCTGCTTCCGCTCGGTGGTGAAACCCGACACCTGGAAGAACTGACTGGTAAACCCCGCCACAGCGATGCGATCGTCGGAGTCCAGATAGTCGACGAATTTCTTGGCGGCCTTCACCATGAGCTTCCGGGTTCTCTTGGTGCTGCCGCTCAGGTCCATCAACAACAACATGTTGATGGGTGCACTCACGGACTCGAAGAATCGGATCCGCTGCTCGACGCCCTCTTCGAAAACGCGGAAGTCGTTCTTCGAGAGTGAAGTCAGGGGCGTACCAAATCGGTTAGCCGCCCGGACGTTGAGATTAACGAGCTGGCTTTCCACGCGAATGACCGAGGCCATGCCACCTCCGGCCCGGTGGGTTGTGGCTCTACTGCTGGCTCGGGTTGGACTCCGGCTTGGCTCGGCCGAGGCGTTCGCGGGTCTCGGGGTGGCTTCGGCGCCGAAAAGAGTCCGCACCGCGAGGACGCCGGCGGCGGCGCGCGCATCTTGCCGCCCGCGATCACGCTGCGGCAAGGAGGGTTCACGAATCAGATCGGTAACCATCGTCGGACCGACGGCGTCCGGGGTTTGGATCATCCGGGAAAAATACTTCGCCCCCACCTTGGCCTCCAGGACGATCGCCTGGTGCCGCTCCAGAATGACGTTCAGCAGCCGGACATCCCGACGGGACTCCAGCGCGTAGATGAAGATTGTCTCTTCGGACGACCGCTCTTGCACCAGGGGCCGCCACTTGGCATCGAGTGCGTCTTCGAGCAAGGATTTGAGCTTCACTTGAGACCCGGAGAGGAATCTTCGGTCTTCCAAGACCGCCACTCGAAGGCTCTTCACGCATTAGGCCGAGCCATTTCCCGAGCCGACCGTTCCAGCGTATCTATATTACTTCGCGCGACCCGGAAGTGAGCCTCCATGCCCTGCACCACACCCTTGAATCCGGTGTCCTTGCCATGGGCAGGAGTCACGAGAACGGTCAAGGCAGCCGTCAGGATGAACCAGGGTTTCATTGCAAGTATCCTACACCCAACCTTTCTGTTGGGCAGGCTATCGAGCGCGGGTCGAATCTGACTGGGAGGGGTGGAAATACGAACCGGCTCGAGAAACGAAGCGATAGAGCGCAGGCGGGTTGCTCTGTAACAGTCAGGGTAATAGATAGTTTAGCGGAATCCAGCAGAAAAGTCTCTAAGACTTATCGTGTTGAGCCTCCAAGTATCAGCGGAACAATGAATTACACGTCTTTCCTCGGCTGAACTTGAAGCACTCTGGCGATTGAGTTGGGTTGCAAACTCCGGAAAACGATCTTAAGAGTTTAGTCTACGTCGGTTTTGTCAGCTCCGACGGAATCGGTAGAATAGGACTTGGATCGATTTGCGCGGAACGGAGACATATGAAGGAGAGCGTCGAAGAAAAAGTGGTCGAGGATGTCGAGGTGCAACAGAGCGCCGACACGAAGGAACCCGATGCCGGACTGGTCGTTGCGTCGGAGGTGCTTCCGGAGCATCTCCCGATACTGGCGATTCGTCCTCGGCCCTTCTTCCCCGGAATCCCGGTTCCGATGGAGGTTCAGGGGGGTCAAGTGGGAGCCGTAGAGAAGGCTCTGGACTCCGCCACCCAGGCCGTGGGCTTGGTTCTCGTGCGCGACAAAAACGGACAGGACAAGCCGGAAAACCTCTACCGCGTGGGCGTCGCGGCCAAGATTCTCCGGGCTGTTCAGGCAGACGGGGAGACGGCCCACATCTTGGTCAATTGCCTCGAGCGATTCACCATCCATGAGATCAAGGAGACTGAGCGAGGTTTGATCGCTCGGGTTCAGTACCATCATCCAGCGGAATTCTCTGTAAACGAGGAACTCAAAGCCTATTCGATGGCGGTTGTTTCCACACTGAAGGACCTGGTCAAACTCAACCCGTTGCAATCGGAAGCAATCAAGCTGTTCTTGAGCCGGTCGACTCTCGACGACCCGGAGCGGCTCACAGATTTCGCCGCCAATCTCACGACCGCGGATGGAGACGAGTTGCAGGACGTGCTTGAAACCTTCGATCTGCGACACAGGATCGACAAGGTCCTCGTGTTACTCAAGAAGGAGGTCGAGCTTTCGAAGCTACAGGACCAGATCACCAAGCAGATCCAGGAAAAGATATCCGGCCACCAGCGGGAATTCTTTCTGAAGGAACAACTCAAGGCCATCAAGAAAGAGCTCGGTCTCGAAAAAGAAGGCAAAACAACGGAAATAGAGAAATTCCAACAGCGGCTCCAGGAACGGACCTTGAATGCCGAAGCTCAGACGACGGTCGACGAAGAGCTTCAGAAGCTTCAGCTGCTGGAACCCAACTCACCTGAATACACAGTCACGCGGAACTATCTCGAGTGGTTGACGGTCCTTCCATGGGGTCAGTACAGCCAGGACTCCTACGACGTGGAGCGCGCCAGAAAGGTGTTGGAGCGGGATCATTACGGGCTGGGCGACGTCAAGGAGCGGATTCTGGAGTTTATCGCCGTGGGAAAACTGAAGGGAGACATCTCCGGGTCCATCCTTTGCCTGACCGGTCCGCCGGGAGTCGGGAAGACGTCTATCGGAAAGAGCATTGCGGAAGCGCTGAATCGAACTTTCTACAGGTTTTCTCTTGGCGGCATGCGCGACGAAGCGGAGATCAAGGGTCATCGGCGCACATATATCGGGGCTATGCCCGGTAAATTCATCCAGGCCATGAAGACCGTATCCACCTCGAACCCGGTCATCATGCTCGACGAGATCGACAAGATCGGGGCCTCCTTCCACGGAGATCCCGCATCGGCTTTGCTCGAAGTGCTCGATCCGGAACAAAACCAGAGTTTTCGTGATCATTACCTCGACGTTCCCTTTGACCTGTCCAACGCCTTGTTCATTGCGACCGGCAATCAGCTAGATACGATTCCCAGGCCCCTTCTGGACCGCATGGAGGTCATTCGCCTCTCGGGATACATTCTCGAGGAGAAGGTCGAGATTGCCCGCCGATATCTCATTCCAAGAGCCGCTCGAAATCACGGCCTCAAGAAGGGCCAGGTCCAGATTCAGAAGAGCGCACTCCGGCACTTGATCGACGGCTATGCCCGGGAGGCCGGCGTTCGAAACATGGAGAAGCTCATCAAGAAGATCATGCGCAAGGTGGCGGTCCAGCTTGCCCAGGACTCCGAGCAGAAGGTGACCATCGATGAGAAGAAGGTGGAGGCCTTCCTCGGCAAGGCTACTTTCGACGCGGATGAGCTGTTTGCCAACATTGCAGGCGTGGTCACCGGTCTGGCCTGGACAAGCATGGGAGGAGCGACACTGCAGATCGAGGCGACCGCGGTTCCCAGCAAGGCAAAGGGTTTCAAACAGACCGGACAACTCGGGGATGTCATGATGGAAAGCGCTGATATCGCATATTCCTACGTGATGGCCCACCTGGAGGAATACGGCGCCGGAGCGGACTTCTTCGACGAGCACTTCGTCCACATTCACGTACCCGCCGGCGCGACGCCCAAGGACGGACCGTCCGCGGGAATTACCATGGCCACGGCTCTAGTCTCGATGGTGAGTAAAAAACCGGTGCGCAAGAAGCTGGCGATGACGGGCGAGCTCACCCTGACGGGTCAAGTATTGCCGATCGGGGGGGTGAAGGAAAAGGTGATCGCGGCACGGCGCACCGCATGCAACATCCTGATCTTCCCGCAACACAACCAAAAAGACTTCGAGCAGCTCCCGGACTATCTAAGAAAAGGTTTGACCGCACATTTCGCCCAGACCTACGACGATGTCTTCAAGATCGCGTTCAAAACCGATTCCTGAGCGAACGGTGAGGGTCATGGATTGTTGCGGTTCCGGTAGAGCTGCGCGTCCACGATGCGAGCCATCTCCGTGACGTCGAGAGGCCTACCGAGAAACTGGCGCATCCTCTCGGCTTCGGCGAGGGGATCCTCGATGACGTCCTCATAGTTCAGCTCCAGGGATTCAAAATGAGGTCGCCGGCGGAGGAAAAAATCTACCGTCGACAGGTGATTCTCGAATACCTCGCGCATCTTCTCATCGGCCACATCCCGTTCAACGCTGTTTCTCTCCATCATCTTCGACTGCGAAACCAGGACTTCATCCAGATTCCGGCGCATGAAAAGGACTTTGTAGTTTCTCGTTGCGGGAAGGTCTTTCAACAAGTACGAGACGATCTTGATGCCCTTGCCCTGGGCCACATCCAGCCAAGACTTCCCCGCTTCGCTCTTGAGCTCTTTGACGCGCTCGAGTTCGTAGAATCCGTTGGGATTGTCTTCGCTCGGCTCACGGACGCCGTCGGTCACCAAACTCAACCCGCCTGCTTGGAGCATCTGCATGGCCATGGAGGTTCCGGACCGCGGCAAACCGGAAACCACGACAATCGGCGGACCATAGCGAATTCGGCGATAGGTTTTGCTCAGCGACTCCATTCGACCTCCCGATGGGATCGCATCATTATAGCAGGTCAGGCGAGGATGTCGGTGATCACGCGCGCAGGATATTGACCGGTCAGACGCTCCTTGAGTCCGTGCCGGTCGTACACCAGGTCACGAAAGTCTACCCCGAGCAGATGCAGCATGGTGGCATGAAAGTCGTGGGCACTCACACGGTTTTCGACGGCCTTGTGGCCGATATCGTCTGTGGCGCCGTATGCCAGCCCGCCAACTACGCCCCCACCCGCCATCCACATGGTAAACCCGCTCGGGTTGTGGTCGCGCCCCGGGGGGGTGACGCTGTCCTTTGCCTGCGACAGCGGCAGGCGGCCGAATTCGCCCCCATAGATCACCAGCGTGGAATCGAGCAGTTCGCGGCGTTTCAGATCCTTGATCAGCGCGGCGATGGGCTGATCCGTCTTACGACAGATATAGCCCAGGTCGCGCACCAGGTGCGAATGGACGTCCCAGACCTGTCGTTCGATGAAGATTTGTACGAAGCGCACGCCGCGCTCCACCAGGCGCCGGGCCATCAAACACCGTCTGCCGTAAGACTGCGTCTCCTCGTGTGTAAGCCCGTACATCTCGCGCGTTTGTTCGCTTTCCTGAGAAAGGTCGAGCGCGTCCGTGGCTTCCAGTTGCATGCGCGCGGCAAGCTCGTAGTTCGAGATTCGAGCCTCGAGCCGCGGCTGCGCCCGGCGTTCCGATCTATGGGCTCGATCGATCTGGCGCAGTAGCTCGCGCCGGGCTTCTACCAGGACGTTGGGCAGGCTTTCCGCCGGCTTCAGGTTCAACACCGGCGCACCCTTGGAACGGAAACGAGTCCCCTGGTACTTTGGGTGGAGCCACCCCGACCCCCAGTTCTCGAGGCCATGCAGAGGCAGCCCTTTGGGATCGTCGAGGACGACATAGGCTGGCAGGTTTCGATTCTCCGAACCCAGGCCATAACTGACCCATGCCCCCAACGAGGGTCGGCCCGGAATCGTGCGCCCCGTGTGCATCAGGTACAGCGCCGGCGGGTGATTGAAATGCTCGCTATGCATGGACCGGATCAAGCAAACGTCATCGATTACGCTGGCGAGGCCGGGCACGAGCTCCGACAACTCGATTCCCGCTTTCCCATAACGCTGGAACTTGAACGGCGAGGGCATCAGGCTTCCGATTGCATTGGTGAATTCGACATCGGCCACAACATCGCGGGGAGCAGCAGATCCGGATAGCCGTGTCAGGGTTGGCTTGGGGTCGAACATGTCCAGATGGCTCGGTCCGCCGTTCATGAATAGCTGAATAACTGCTTTTGCTTTCCCCGGCGCTCGAGGTGCGGCGAACAACTCGTTGCCCAAGAGAGATGCCAGCGCTGCACCGTGAACGCCATCAGCCAGGTGCGAAAAGAAACCGCGCCTGCTCAGCTTGTTCTCAGTCGACATAGACAAACTCCGCGGAGTTGAGCAGCATATGTCCGACGTCGGAAAGCGCCATCCATTCAGCCTTCCTGGCGCGGGGAGCCGAATCATGCCTGTCGGTCAGATGGTCCCGCCATCCTGCTTTCAGCTGCTGCAAGGTCGCCAGTCCGCGCTCGATTTCCGCCTGGGTTGCCGGCCTGGCCAGGACTCGGCGGTAGAGCTCATCGATCTGTCTGCGCGAGTCTGCAGCAACGTGGTCCAGCACACGCCCCGCCAGATACCGGGCATGGTCGATGACCCTGGCGCTGTTCATCAACTGAAGTGCCTGGGTCGGAACGGTGGACTCGGAGCGCTCGATGCAGTTGGGGGACATCGGGGGCAGATCGAAGGTCTCCAGCATGGTCACAGGAGTGAGGCGGCGCCTCAATACATAGACCGATCGCCGCCAGCCTTTTTCGCTTTTCTCCGCAACGACCTCCCCGTCGCTCTTCACCTCGATCGGAGTTGGTGGTCCGAACCGCGTCGCGTCGAGGCGGCCGGTGACTTTGAGGATCGAATCGTACAACGAATCGGCATCCATCCGGCGCATCGGCATGCGCGAGATCAGAATGTTTTCCGGGTCCTTCTGCTCGAGTCCCTCGGCAATCCGGGAGGTCTGCTGGAACGCTGAAGAATTGAGAATCAAGCGATGGATCGCCTTCAGGCTCCAGCCCTCCTGCGGCAGCTGGGTTGCCAGCCAGTCGAGCAGTTCGGGGTGCGACGGCGACGACCCTGAACGGCCAAAGTTGTCCGGGGTCGCGACAATGCCCCGGTCGAAGTAGTGCATCCAGATGCGATTCACGATTACACGCGAAGTAAGGGGGTGGTTGGGCTGTGTGAGCCAGCGCGCCAGGGCTGTGCGCCGCCCGGTGGCATCCCCGACCGGCCCCCCGGCGCCGCCGGATGCAATCACCCGATAGGGCAGCAGGTCAGTGCTGAGAGCGGAAAGAACGCCGGGCTGCACTTCCTCCCCGGGCGATAGGGCGTCCCCCCGACGCAGCAGGTAACTACGGGAGGGTTCGCCGCCCAGTTCGTACAGGGCACGCGCGTGCGGTATGGGTTGCAGTCCCTTTTTGAGCTCCTCCAGTTGCTCGAAAAATATTCTGGCGTCTTCCAGGTACTCGGGTGCTTTTGTGATCAGTCCCTTGGTGGTTGTCTTCTCATCCAGCCCGAATCGGGCCCGCAACTCTGCCTCCCGCTCCTTTTGTTGCGCTTTGATCCTAGCGATCTGGCGCACGATAGGAGCGTTGTGAGTTTCCGCTTCGCGCCGCTGATCCGGCAATCCGACATCCAAATGGCGCCTGGTGGGAACGATCCAGTCATACGGATCGTAAGAAGTTTGCAGAATGGCACTCAACCGGTAGTAGTCACGCTGGGGAATGGGGTCGTACTTGTGGTCGTGACACCGGGAACAGCTGATCGTCACACCAAGCACCGCCGATCCGAGTACCTCGATTGCGTCCGCGATCACATTCATGCGTTCGGGCAAAAAGCTCTGGGCGAGCGAATACGTTCCATCGGGAACCGTTCGCCAGAAACCGGTGGCCACCAGTTTCTCCAATTCCTCGGGAGTGACCGTTCTTCGATCACGATGATCCACCATCTCGTCGCCGGCGATTTGTTCCCGCAGAAACTGGTCGTACGGTTTGTCGTCGTTGAGCGATCGGATGATGTAGTCTCGGTAGCGCCAGGCCTGCGGCCGAATGGGATCCGCATCCGCCTTGCCTTCCGAATCGGCATAGCCCACGGCATCCATCCAGTAGCGACCCCACCGCTCGCCGTATTGCGACGAATAGAGCAAACGGTCGACCAGCCGCTCATAAGCATCGGGACGGCTATCCTCGAGGAACGCGGCGCTTTCGGCAGGTGTCGGGGGCATGCCCGTCACGGCGACGTAGGCGCGGCGAACGAGCATAGCGGGGGGCGCCTCTTCGGAAAAACCCAACCCTTCGTCTTCGAGCCTCGAGAGCAAGAATGCGTCGATCGGCGTTCGGACTCGCGACTGGTTGCTTGCTCGAGGGACAAGCGGCCGCTTCGGGGGTTGGAACGACCAGAATCGCCGAACTTCGTCGCTGACGAGTGGATCCTCGCCGGCGCGGCGTGACGCAGCTCCCTTGGGTGGACTGGCCTGCGCCCCGGCGGCGATCCACTGGCGCAAGGTTTCCAGCTCGGCTGCAGTTGGGGGACGAACCGAGTTTTCAAACAGCAGATCCGCCGGCGGCATGTCGCCGCTGGCGATGCGCTGGATGATCAGGCTTTCATCGGGTCGTCCCGGCACCAGCGCGGCGCCGGACACACCTCCCTCGAGCCGCGTCACTTGCGTTCGAAGATCCAGTCCGCCTTCCTGCTTGCGTTTGCCGTGACACACCACGCACCGCATTTGAAAGATCGAGAGGGCATCGCGTTCCGTGGCAGCCACCATCTTGAGTAGGCCGTCGTCAATCCATCTCCGGATGATAAGAGTTTCGTCGTCAGGGAGTCTTGTCTGCCCCATCGGCATCGCCCCGGAGATGATCTTTTCCACGAGCAAACTGCGGCCCGACTCGCCCGGCTGAATCACAGGACCGGTCAACCCGCCGCGCAGTGCGGCTTCCGCGCTGGACAGATCCAATCCTCCCTGGGGCTCCGGGCCGGAGTGGCAGGCAAGACACCTCGCCTCGAGTACAGGGAGGACATCCCTGGAAAAACTAGGCGCATCCGATCCGAAAGCGGCCCAGGCGAACGGCGGCACAAGAAGAAGAAACATCAAGGCTTCACGTGTCCCGTTCATTCCAGCGTACACTCTCTGATCGGCCGCGAAGGATCGCGACCGATCCATTGGTCACTCACGGCCGGCCGACCGTCGGTCCTTCTACATTGAGCAAGCGGGGAATTCGGTCCAAAACCGCCGGCAGCGGCGCCCGCTTTCGGTGAATTCCCTTCTGATACCAGTATGCCACGGTGTACCAGTTGTCGGAACGGTGGTTCCCGTGCCCGTGCTCGATGGTCATGCGAATCGACTTCTTGAAGGGAATGGGAGAGTCCGTGTGGAATCGGTAGACAATCCATTCGGCCCCGCGATTGTCGCCACCATTGATCGGATTCCCGTAGCGCTTGTAGGCGAAGACCGGCTTCTGATTGCCAAACGGGTTGAGTCCGCACCCGCCATAACACCACGCGCCGAGGTAATAGTCTTCCGTGCCGGTGCCAATGATCTTGGGGCTGTCTGTGTCGTCGATGAAGATCATCTCGTCACCTTCGCCCCACCAATCGCCTTGATTCTGCATCACGCCGTGAGTCACCCCTACATAGTGGCCTTCCCCTTCGGCTTCGAACAAGACATAGTTGTTACGGCCGTCCTTGTTTTCGAACTTGCTGACCTTCTGGTCGCCGTTGCGCGTCCAATCGGAGATGCGACCCGGGGTGGGGACACCCTGCCGGTACTCGGCATGGAAGTATGCAAGCTCTTCCGGAATACGCTCGTGCTTTTCCCAGTCGATGTTGTAGTAGAAGGCATTGACATTCTTTTCTCCCTCGTTCGTAACAGTGATCCTGGCGGATTTCCGAAACGGCATCGGGAAGTAGCAGTTCAGCGCTTTCTGGGAACCAACCGACAGAGGGCCGGATTCGTACAGATAGTACTTGCCCAGATTGAGGCCAAAGAAATCGCCGATCGGCGCTTCGACCGCGGGCAAGCTCTGATCGTCCCAGTACATGCGCAACACGATGCGTTTCAGGTGATAAGGCTCCTGAGCTGCGATCCCGACCCAGATGTGTTTGATGATACCCGGGCCACCCAGGTCGGCAATCGTGCGTGTTTCACCAGTTTTGATCGGGTTCTGCCAGTTTCCGTCGTCGTTGGCGCCCGATCGGTCGTAGGATCCGGCGCGCTCGGCCGTGTAGCGCTTCAACATCGGCAGCGAGGAGAAGTCCTCCACCTGCGCCCGAATCGAGGTTGAGCTAAACCAGAGGATCAGGGAGACGACTGCCGTCCAGTGAAAGTGACGCTTGCTCGAATGTTCCATGGCTTCTCCCAGTTGGCAAATCCCGGACCAATGACGGTGCGGGTTGTCCGAGGTTGTTTGCAATTCAGGTCACGCAGTGATCGTTTCCGCTGTAGGGGCGGAGGGCGCCAGGCGGAAAGCGGAATTGCATTACTGGGGTGAAGATATCAGCAGTCTGTGCAAAACGCACGCGGATTCCTGGCCGTGAGGCCATCCGGGATTTGAGTGTTTGTCGCCCGATTCGCCGTGTTATCATTCGTGAATGAATCCACCCGAAGAGTTTGCATTCGATGCAGTTGCCAAGATTCCCGCCGATGGCGATAACGTTGCCATCGCCTCCCGGCGCCTCGCGGTAAACACGGTCATTGCCCGTGGAAGCGACAGGTTCAGCCTTTCGCACACCATACTCGAGGGTCACCGATTCGCGCTCCGTCCCATCGGCAAGGGGGACCCACTTCTGTCCTGGGGACTCCCGTTTGGAACTGCCAAACGGGATCTCAGACCAGGCGAGTATGTCTGCAACCAAGGCATCCTGAGCAGTCTCTCCGGGAGGAGTATCGACTTCCCGTTGCCCGAGGAACCGAACTTCGAAGACTACTCGAAGCCGTACGATCTGGACGGCACGCGTTTCGTTGCAGGGACGCAGGTCGAACCGGCGGCAACTCCGGCAACGTTTCAGGGATATCGGCGCCCAGGCCCGCGCGGCGCGGGAACCCGTAACTTCGTCGTGGTGCTGGCGACAACGTCACAGAGTTCAGCCTTTGCGGAAGCCCTGGCGCAACATTGCAAGGAATCGGCTCGCCAGTACCCCAATATCGACGGCGTCGTGGCTGTGACTCATACCGAAGGCGGGGCGTCGAAGCCCAACAACCTCGAGCTCGTCCTTCAGACCCTCTCGGGATTCATGGTTCACCCAAACGTGGGCGCCATTCTGGCGGTTGATTACGGCAACGATTCCTTCGGCAACGATGATCTGTCAGGCTTCATGCTCGAGCAAGACTACCCGCTCGAGCACATGTTGCATCGCTTCTTCCGCATTTCCGGCGACTTTCAAAGTGAGCTGCAAAAGGGTGATGCAATTCTTCGGAGCTGGTTTCCGAAGGTGAACGCGCTCGAGCGTTCGGATGTGCCCGTGTCACATCTAAGGATAGCGCTTCAATGCGGCGGTTCGGATGCGTTCTCCGGTGTGTCCGGCAACGCGCTCGCCGGCTGGGTCGCCAAACTGGCGATCCAAAACGGCGGCAGTGCCAATCTCGGGGAAACCGACGAACTCATCGGCGCCGAACCCTACGTCCTCAGCAACGTGAAGGATCTCGAGACGGCTCGTCTGTTTCTCGATAAGATCCAAGCCTCCAGGGAACAAGCGGGCCATCACGGCACCAGTGCCGAGCAAAACCCTGGCGGAGGAAACAAGTTTCGTGGCCTGTACAACATCACGCTGAAGTCGATCGGCGCCGCGCGCAAGAGGGATCCGGAAGTACGGTTGGATTACGTGATCGATTACGCCGAGCGCATGCGCGACGGTGGGTTTTACTTCATGAACAGCCCCGGCAACGATCTGGAAAGCATCGCCGGACAGGTGGCTTCCGGCGCCAACATGATATTCTTCATCACTGGAAACGGCTCGATTACCAACTTCCCGTTCGTGCCCACCTTGAAATTCGTCACCACGACCGGCCGCTTCAACCTGCTGGCGAACGAGATGGACGTGAACGCCGGACGCTACAACGACGGCACGCCCATGGACGAACTGGGCCAAGAAACCTTCGAGCTTGCCTTGAGGGTCGCCGGCGGAGAGCGAAGCAAGGGTGAGCGTGCCGGACACGCTCAGGTACAAATATGGCGAAACTGGCGCCAGACCGACGACAGCCAGTTTGTCAAGATCCGCAGCGCTCCAGCGCCGGAGGGTAGCCCGTTGCCCGTTGTCTCAGCACCTGCAGCGGAGCTGCTGTTCGAAGCGCTCCAGGCGAACGGAGGATTCGCCTGCGACCAGGTCGGTCTGGTGATGCCAACGAGTCTGTGCTCCGGACAGGTCGCCCGCCTGATCGCAGACCACCTCAACGAACAGTGGGGCGGCCGTGGATCCGTTTCCCGCTACGTCGCGCTCGCCCACACCGAGGGTTGCGGGGCCCGCAACAACGAGAATCTGCTTCTGCAAACCCTTCTCGGCTATGTAAGCCACCCGAGCGTAAACCGCGCAATCCTGCTCGAGCATGGCTGCGAGTACGTACACAACGATGCCGTGCGGCATTATCTGAGAAAAAAAGGACTCCCGGCGGAACGCTTCGGCTGGGCGAGTATTCAGATGGACGGCGGCATCGACAAGGTTCGTGACAAGGTCGCCGGGTGGTTCCAACAGTCAGTCATCCAGAGCGATTGGCCGGAGTCCCGGCAAGTCGGAGTCTCCGAGCTCAGCCTTGCGATCCTGACCCGGGGGTCCGTATCGGATCCAATGATGCACGCGTTGGCCCGCCTGACCTTGGGCGTGGTTGGGGGAGGGGGTACCGTCGTGATCCCCGAGAATGCTAGTGTCGCCCGATCCGACGATTTCAGACAGCGCATTCTCGCCTCACCGGGCAAGTGGGCTCCCTCTCTGGCGTACGGCCAACCCGCCGAGCAACCAGGCCTGCATGTCATGGAAGCGCCCACGGAAGATCCAAGCGAAACGCTCACCGGCCTCGGCGGCACCGGGGTGGGGGTGATGCTGGCGCACGTCGCGGGAGTGCCGCTGCAGGCGAATCCGATGATACCGCTCATTCAGATGAGCGACGATCCAGCGGTCCAGGAGCGGTACCACAATGATCTGGATCTGTTGCTCGAGCGGGACACCCCGCTTGCCGAGCTGGTCGAGGGCATGCTCGACCGGATCGGCCAAGTGGCCTCGCGGCAATATACTCCGAAGCTATTCGCCCGGGGCGTGACCAACTTCCAGCTCACACGAGGCCTTCTCGGCGTGTCGATGTGATGCGGCCATACTGACTATCAACGAGAACCGGCTTCCTCAAACCGAAGCGACATGAGCTTGCGTCCACTGCAGGTCGATGAGCCTCCAGCGCGCGGACTCGGCATTGCGATCGCGGAGCGCCGCTGGCAGGCGCTCCGGGCGCACGTTGTCGAAACACTGGAGCATGGCGAAACGGCGCATCGAGGCTGGAATCCCGACCGCGGTGAAACCCGGATGGCCCGTCGCCGGGTATGGACCGCCGTGGTTCATGGCGGCAGAGACCGCCACACCTGTCGGCATCTTGTCGTTGAGCAAGCGTCCTACCTTGCGCCGAAGGACCGGTGAGATCGCGCCGTATGCTGCGTCATCCTCGCCCGTGCTGCTGCTGTAAATCGATCCGGTCAGGTTGCCCTCGAAGGAGCGGGCAATCTCTGTTGCCTGATCCACGTTCTCGGCTACAACCAGCAAGCTCTCGTTACCGAAGGCTTCCTCCTGAAGTTGCTCCGGCTTTTCCAGAAATTGGCGTCCGCTCACCGTCAACAAGGTGTTCTGAAAGCTACAGCCGGCGCCGCCGCCCATTTCGCCCCCGACGAGCAGCGCCGCCCCGGCTTCCTGCAGTCGCCGGACGCTCTGCTGCAGACCCTTCTGCACGGCTTCGCCGAGCAGGGTGCCGACCGGAGCCGCACTGAACGCCTTTCGGGCCAGATCGATGAACTGTCTGCTTTCGGTGCCCTCTATGAGGACCACGATCCCGGGATTGGTGCAAAACTGGCCCGTGCCCATCAGGCAGGACGTTGCGAACTCGTTTACCAGCTCCGATGCCCGCTCGCGGATCGCCCCCGGCAAGACCACGACCGGGTTGATACTGCTCAATTCCAGATAGATGGGCTTTCCCGCCCGGTCGGCCGCTTGCTTGAGCACCAGCCCCGACGCCCTGGACCCCGTATACCCCGTGGCGCCGATGAGCGGATGAGAAACCAGACGCTTTCCGACTTCGTGGTCCGTGCGATAGATGAGCTGTACTGTGCCCGCCGGCAACCCTGTCGCTTGCACCGCCGCGAATGCCTCTTCGGCCAGCAGCCGCGAGGTCGCAGGATGGGAGGAATTGGCCTTTCCGATCACGGGATTTCCGGCAGCGATCGCCGCTGCAAAGTCCCCGCCGGCAATGCTGTTGAAGGCAAAGGGAAAGTTGTTCGGCCCGAACACGGCCACGCCCCCTTCCAGCGCCCCGTACATGGAGCGGATGCCGGCCTGGGTATCGATGGTAGCAAGCGCCCAGGAGCCGTCGCGTGCCGCTGTCGCCGCCAGCCTCAGTTGATTTGTTGTGCGTGGCAGTTCGACGTCGTTCAGCCTCGGGGACCCGGGCAGCGCTGTTTCGGAGTGAGCTGTTGCGACGAGCTCGTCGCGACGGGCCTCGATCCGATCCGCGAAAAGCTCCAGGAAGCTCCCGATCGTCGCGGCCGAGCACTCGAGAAGCTGAACTGATGCGGCAGCAGCCGCTTCTAGCGCCGACTCGACATCCCCTAGCGAACTAACCGGGTATACCTCCCCGTTCGGGGCGCTCGTGGCGGGATTCATCGACGGAAAGGTGCCGACCGCATCGGCCGCACGCCATTGCCCGCCAATCAGGACGTTTCTTGCCTCGGATGACATTCTTTTTTCCCTCACGTTATTGACTGATCATGTTCTCTCTCGTCTCTCTGATACCCTAAAGTCTCCCTGTTACTCTATGAAAACAGACACCAAATAGACACCAAGAACGGCTATCGGGTGTAAGGATCGTATACTGTACCGCGATGGTCCTAGTGGTTGCATCACCTTGGAAGGCTGAACCACTGCAGCCGCCTCCGGAATAACTCTTTCCGGACGGAGTTCTCCAGCAGACCTTGATTGAACAGCTGAGATCGGAAACGCAGCGGGTCTACACTGGGGCAGCTTGCGCACGACCGTCGGAACGTGCCATGTCGATTTATGCCATGGACTTTTTTCGTGCTCTGTACTGGCACGTGTCGTACGAAAGAGACTCAAGGCGACATTGATGCTTCACAGGCGCATAGATAACTCCATGCGGGCTTCTGCGCTTCGCGAAAGCCAGTCTACGACGTGGCTGCCGTTCTTTTCCGTTATCACCGGGAGAAGTTGTCAAGAACAAGGACCGATTTTTTTGTTTCTTCTGAGATTGTTACGAAGCTTCAGGCAGGCGACAGGAACGTCTGTCCGCACTCTCAGAACGGACGGCTGATCTACAATCAGCGGGTCGGGTGTTCGAGTCCATGAAGGATCACCAATAGAATTAATAGTTTGCGGTGACTCCTCCTTCGCTTCACCCGCGCTTGCTACCATTTTGCTACCGGTTCGAGAATCGGCGCCGGAAAGATCATCGTCCAAGTCATCCACGGCGGCCTTGTTCCCCATCGGCAACCATTTCCCGTAAGTATCGACGGTAAGTTTGATGGACGAGTGGCCTAGTTGCCGTTGAACGTAGGCCGGACTATGGCCCTTTTGCAACAGGATCGATGCGAATGTATGTCGGAGGGAATGTGGGCTGTAGTGCAGAGGCAGACCCGCCGCCTTGAGTCCCCGAGCGAATATCTTCCGGATCTTGGCATCGTTCAGCATGGTCCCCGTTTTCGAGATAAAGAGAAGTTCAGGGATCGTCCCTTTGCCGAGACGGAACCAAGTTTCCTTCCGTTCTTGCAGCATCGTCCGCAACGTTTCCGACAGTTGGCTGCTCATGTCGATATCCCGGCCGTGTCCTGGCTTTGGCGATTCGAATTGACCTGCCGAGAAGCCCCTTTCGACTCGGATGGACCTGCCGGAAAAATCGACGTCGATGATCCGAAGCGCCATGGCTTCGCCGATTCGAACACCTGTACGGGCCATCGAGAGAAACAGCGGATAATAGGTCCGGTCAAGTTTCTTTTTCGCATTGGCAATGGCGGACAGAAACGTCTGAAGTTGGCCGCGATCCATCGCCTTGATTTCTTCTTGTCGCTGCGTTGGCGATGAAATCAGATTTAGAGCCTTACCCAAACGTGCCGCCGGGTTCGATAAGATCAAGCCGTCGTCGATTGCTGCGTTGAGCATTCCGCGTATCGTGGCGTGGGCGATCCGAGTCGTGTTCCGTGACAGTCCGGAGCCGAGTAGATCCGCCAACAGCGCCTTGATCTGGCCGCGATGAACCGATCGAACTTGCCGTTTCCCGAGTCTTGGCAGGATGTAAAGCCGGAGGCTTTGCGTGTAACTATCGACCGTGCGACGTTTGACCGAGGCCGAAGTTGTCTCCAGCCACTTCTCGGAATACTCGTCGATTTTGATCCTCGGGTTGACGGTCGGATTGATGGATTGCTTCTCCAGCTGGACCTGGGCGCGGAACTTGTCAGCATCGTGCTTCTTGTCAAACGTTTTCCAACGCCGGGAGCCTCCTCCGTCGTAATAGTCGACGACATACTTACCGCGTCTTCTTCTTACGCAAGCCATTATTTACCTTCCCTTCCTCAATCTTCACCAGGAGACGGATCAGTTTCGCGACCGGCTCCGAAATCGACAACTCGTCTCTCTCGTAACGAGCGATCGTGTTTCCCCGGACGCCGATTTCCTCGGCCAGTTGGACCTGTGTCAGCCCGAGTTTTTTTCGAAGACGACGAAGTTCTTTTCCGTCCATTTCGTTTAGTATACCGATCGTATAAATCGAATTCAACCGCATTCTCGCGGTTTCTTTGAACGAACTTCTCAAGATCGACCAGGCGAACTTTCTTGTACTTCCGCCCCACGGTCACGAATGGTATCTCACCGTCCTTCATCAACCGACGTAGGAACTCTTCGGTCACGTCCAACAGCTCCGCGGCCTTTTCAGCGTCCAGCAAAACCAACTCCCGCTGATCATCGCGTCGCTCCAGTTGGGCGCGGGAAGTCAACTCCGCCCACAATTGAGCTCGGAGAGCAACCTTGGGCGCGATCTCCAGTTCCAATTGCGCAATCGCGGCAGGAATTTCCTCAGTCGGAAGTTCCTGGATTCTGGTTGGGTCGGTCGTGATTTCGTTCAGGTCCATCGTCTAGTCCGGGAAAATGTCCAGGAATTCCTCGTCGTCGCCCGAGTCGAGCCGCTCGACGCCTTGGTCCAGCTCATCTTCCTTCGGCTCGTCCCGGGGATCCTCGGGCAACTCAGCGCAATACGCACATTCAGCGCCGCCGTTGGCTCCATGCCGGAAAAGCCGGTCGCCGCAAACCAGACAGGGGTCCTCAGCATGAAACAGCTTCCCGTTCGACGATTCGACCGGTTCCGGATCCGGCGGTGGCGGCGGGTGACACGCTCTACAAATCGGACCACCGGAAGAGCTGGACTGCCAGAAATCCATCCTCCCGCAGGCATAGCAGGGACCCTCCGCGCCCAATACCCCCTCAGAAAGTGGTACAAACGGTACAGACTTTTGTTTGCAATCATTTACGGGCGTTTCAAAGTGGTACAAAGGGGGTTCTGGGAGGGGTTTTGTACCGGTTTGAATTGACGCTAAATTGTTGTTGAATAAGGCTTGTACCACTTGCCCCACTTTGTCAGGGGGTCTCCCAGGGGGTGAAGGGGGTAAGTTGCCCCGATGTGCGGCGGGAGAGGCGGTAGGACCATCCTCGGACTCATCGGCCGGGGAAAGGTATCGTTCGAACGCATCGTTGAAATCCGCACGACAATACCCCCGAGTTTTTCTCTTTCCGTCCGATTCCTTCCGGTACTGATCTGGCTTGACATCGAATGGCTTGAGCATCTTGGCAACCCGATGCATGGTGATGCCCTTGCCTTTGTTCCAATCCCCCCATGGAGCATTTTCAATCCCTTTCAACTTCTCCACGAGATCCTTGCTAGAAATCTCTTCCGAGTTCCCTTCGTCGAAAATGGTCTTGATGTCCTCCAGCAAGCGAATACCGTCTGAGTCAACACCTGCCGAAACACAGACGGAGAGAGCAGCCTTCCGGGCTTTGTCGGGCCATTCGCCACCAATGTTGTCAGCGATCGACAATATGGGGCGCAAGTTATCCGCGGCTCGGTCGTTTAGTTCTTCCGGAACCTGAGGGTCGGCATCCTTCAGCGACGGTCCGTTGTCCCTCGCCCACCGCGCCGCTTTCTGTTGAAGTTCCTTCAGCTGGGGCTTGGCGTTATCCAGCCGGAACCGATCAACCTTCTCCCCTTTGGTCTTGCGCTTCATCGAAACAATAATTGCTCGGTCTGCGATAGTGTCTGGAAGATCGCCGATCTTGGCGATCACCCTGGGGCCAAAGGTGGGAAAGAGTTTCGGTTCGTTGTTATCCCCAATACACCGCAAGACGAATGCCCCGGAGAGCCGATGCCCAGAGTTGAGAATGCCGCGGAGGTCGTCGCTCTTCTCGATGTAAGTATCAACTTCATCGACGAGAAGCGTCGGCTTGTACTTCCCAACACAACGAAAAAGGGCCGCGGCAGTAATATTGGAAATCGACAGTGGTCTAGCTACCAGGTTGGCCAGTATCTCCAGGAGGAGAGTCTTTGCGCATCGTTTCTCGGGAGATGTCACGGCCAAGATCGGGGCAATGTTGAATACTTCGTAACAATGGGCGAACAAAACCCAAAGGGCGATGAGAATGTCGGCAAACGGAGGGAGAACAACGAACCTTCTGAGAAGCGTGACCATCTCACTCAAAATAGCCGAGCCGTCCACGGGTTCCGGCCAAGGCTCAACCTCAACAACGCCGAGCTGGGCTTTTTCTTGGGTCTTGTTTCCGTTCTGGCTCTGTGTCCTGACTGTCGCAAATGCTGAGTCGACGACTCTCGCCGGGCTTTCCAGGCCAATCCGACGAATCTCTTTGATTGCCCGGTCGCGGAGCAACGCGCAAACGATGGGCATTGCCTCATTGGCCGCTAATGCAACTCCAAGGAGACTTGCCTGGATGTCTTCAGGACTGGCGTCCGCGGACAGAATCGTCAGTCCCGAGTTGCGGAGGATATCGTCGAGTGACAGGGTTCCGTTTCCATCCATCTAGAAGCCCTCCATCGCTCGGCGAATCTCGCGGAGTTCATCAATACTTGCGCCAACCAAAGCGTCCCAAACGTTCTCTATCGAACTTTCGTTTTTGTAAACGAATTCGAGCCAGTTCCAGGCCATAGGGTCGTCAGGGTCACGCAGGAACTTCTCATCCGCCCAAACTTCAATCCGTTTTAGGAGCTCGACTTCCTCTTTCAGCTCGACCACTTTCTTCGACGACCAAACACGAAGATGTTGTTCTGTCTGATGCTGGCGACCCATCGGCGGATCCAGCTTAAACGGACGGCTGGTGTCCACGCCCAACCAAGCCAAGGCCTGCTTGAAAGAAATCTTCAACGCGAGCATGACCAGCGCGATCTTGTCGCCCTTGGCGTGACAAGTGTGGCAATAGAACACCCCCTTCCCCTCATGCCAGGAGAGAGAGGATGGATTCTTACCGTCATGGATCACACAGGCGGCGCGGTTGTTCCGACCCGGTCGGCCACCAAGCCGAGAAATAATTTCATTGAACAGTGGAAGGGGTAATGCTAACGTCATCTCACCTCCAGCAAATTCTCAATACAAAAGCGAACAAACCCCCGAGTCCAATACGCCCGGGGGTTCTTGTTTTTAGGCGACGGCCTCCGAAAGTTTTCCGATCGCCGCGACATAACGCTCCCGGAGTTCACCCTGCGGCTGGCGGGAACCGCCTTCCCAGCGCGAGACGGCCGCTTTGGACACGCCTAGCGCGTCTGCCAACTCGGACTGGCGCAACCCGGCTTGTTCGCGTATCGCGCGGCATATATCCGGGCTTGGAAGCCTCTTCCGCCTTTTCGCACACCGGACCAAATCATCCAGGCTCATTTCCTCACCCCAATCAAAAACGGTTTCTGTCACTATTCGTCACCTTCGGGATCAATGAGACAAGATAACTCTTTGTAGAACAACGGTTTTTAAAAGACCAAAATTTGACAGTTAAGAGAACGGTTGCAAACCTCTGTCATTAAATGGTAACCTGTAACCATGAGCCCAAGAGAGCAGAAGCCTATATTTGTTGCATGGGAAGCGCGTCGGCAGATTACTTGGTTCCAGATCGAGGCATACGAGCTTCAGGACAACGACGCGCTGATCCCAAAGACGGCGCCGGACGGGATAAATAGAGAGATCTGGGTTTCGGAGACTTGGGTTGAGAGCCGCCTCACGAAGGACTGGATTTGCGCATATCGTTTGTTGATTGACGACTCAGGTCAGCCTCACGTTGGAGAAATTCGCCTTTTCCCCTATGAGAAGCAAGGTCGTCGCAACCCTCCCGGTGATGAGAAGCAAGATCCTCACAACAGTCCTGGTGAATGGTCCGCCCGCTTTCTTGGGAACAAGGCCGAGGCGCCAACGGGCGGAATCACCGCCGATCTGATTCGCAAGATCAAGATCAAAGAACCCCAGACCGTCATGGCGAAGTTTCTCGAATGGGTCGCTGGAGAACATCCTCATTTGTTTGAATCGAATTTCCTGATCGATCGAAACATACTGGCCCCGCCGGAGACGGGAAGACGGAAACGTATCGCCGATGAGTTCTATGCTGAAGCGGCCAAGCTGTATTCGGAAGCGATTAAGCTAGGGAAACGTAAACCTGTTATGTTCGTCCAAAAAAAGATGGGCATCAGCGAGGGAAAGGCCAAGCGATCCGTCTATGAGGCTCGACGGCGCAAACTTCTAACGCCCGCGCCCAAAACCGGAAGCTCTGGCGGTCAACTGACGCCCAAAGCCCGGCGGATCCTCGGCCTGGACAAAGGAACCAACACAACAAAGAGGAAACCATCATCATGAAAAAAACCGACGTCATCAACAGACTCAAAGCGAACCCGGAGGATAAGCAGGCCTATCGCGCCTTCCTGTCGTTCCGCGATCGATTCGAGGATCCTCCACCATGTAAATATGGGCATGACGGATGCTCGATCGTCGACGGTGGGCCGTGTGAGGCCGAGCTGTTTTATTCTTACTATTCAGACGATCCCGAGTTCGGTGGTGGGCTGACGTTTGAGATCAACATTTCGAGGGACCAGCTAAACCAGGCGCCTGAATACTGGTAAAAAGTGGATGGAGTTCAAATCATGCCAAAGACCAAGCAACCCAGAAAAGAAAATGTCTTTCAGGATGGACCGTATCTTCAAGCCGCGCTTCTGTGTCAGAACGTTATGGAAGAGAAAAGCGGCGTCAAGAGCGTGATAAGGATTGTCGATCGGATTACCGCGCAAGTTACGGGCGGGCCTGATGCGCCCTTAGACGCCCTTCCCCCATACAAGGGAAGTTTTCAGATGCTCTTGAAACTGAAGACTGGGAAGCGGCCAGGAAAACACGAGTTGCGTATCGAAATGGTCGATCCTTCGGGCGCCGCAAGGCAAACATCTACGCAAACATTCAAACTCGAAGAAGGGCCGAATCGAGGTATGGATTTCACGATCAACTTCCAGTTGGAGTTGGACAGGGAGGGGATTTATTGGTTTGACCTGTACCTAGACGAGATACTCGTGACGCGGGTTCCTCTTGAACTCATTTATGTCATCCAACGTGTTGGAAAACCTCAATCCCCGGAGCGCGTTCAGTGAGTATGGTTTGTTGGAAGGATTCATTCGACGAGGCATACTCGGCTCTTACTTGCTCCTGTTCGCTATCCAGGGATTGCGTCTCCGACGAACGAATCATGCCGATAAGCGCATCTATGAAATCCCGCTCGGTGATGACGTCGGCGCCAAGTTGTATCAACGCGGCATCGGCTTGGTTCATAAGGTCGGTCGCATGGTCGTTCCTGGAATCAAGAACGGCCTGGAGATTCGAGACGACCCATTCGTGAAATTGCTCCAGGGAAACTTGACCCCTAATGCATCGCTCAAATTCAACCAGTATCTGACTCTCGCTCATCATGCCTAAACCTCAGAAACAGAAAACGAAGAGGGTCTCAAAGGAAATTATACGCCAGAAGTTCAACAACGGTCCATTGCCAGAGCTGATTAAGCGCGGGACCTTACGAGAGACCCTGATCAGCAATCACCACATTCGCCATCCCAAACCATTCCAGGGGCCCTATTGTACCCACTCTCAAGTAAATAGATACGTTAATTCCTCTGGCAAAATTGTCGCCGAGCTACACCGCTATCTCAGGCCCGATGGATCCTTCGGAGCAAGCGGGCGCTGGGATCCTAAGAGGATAAGAGAAGGCGAAACTCTTCTATATGTTATCGACTAATCCGCTTGCCGCGTTAGATCGTCATGGGTCCTGGGCAAGTTGCTCCGCGGGAAGCTCGAGGCAGCTTAGTATGCGGCCAGGAGTTCCCGAACGCCCAGCGCGACAAGACGGATCCATCCGTAAATCACCAAGGTTGCAAGCAGACTCGCCGCGACAATCGACACCACAAGCCTGAAGGATCTGATCATCGTATTTTACCCGTCGAGGTTGCCCTCTAGCAGTCCGTGGTAAAAGTCTGGTAAATCCTTTTGTTCGCAATCGACTCTCTACTGCGCTTCGACTAAAATCGACGCATGGCCATGGGAAAAAAGAAACGCAAGTCGAAGCAGAAAAGCATGTGGGTGCCGACTCAACATCTCCCCAGGAGTGCATCCCACCCTTTCTACCAGCGATTGAATCAGGTGCTCGACGAAGCCGGGTTTGACGAGTTTGTCGAGCAGCGATGTGCGTGTTTTTATGCACCCAAGATGGGTCGCCCAAGTCTGGCACCTGGTCGATACTTCCGTCTTTTGATGATCGGATACTTCGAGGGACTGGATTCGGAGCGAGCTATCGCCTGGCGTGCTGCCGATTCGCTGAGCCTGCGCGGGTTCTTGGGACTCGAGTGGGGCGAGGATCCGTCGGATCATTCGACGATCTCCCGCACGCGACGGCGCATGGATGTGGAGACGCATAGCGCAGTCTTTGCCTGGATCCTGAGCCGGCTCGCTGAGGCGGACCTGGTGAAGGGCAAGACCCTCGGGGTGGATGCGACCACTCTGGAAGCCAACGCGGCTTTGCGCAGCATTGTACGGCGGGATACCGGAGACAGTTACGAGACCTACTTGACGAAACTGGCACAGGAATCGGGTATTGAGACACCGACCCGGGAGGATCTGGCGCGCATAGATCGCAAGCGGCCGAAGAAGGGTTCCAACGATGACTGGCAGCACCCGCAGGATCCGGACGCCCGCATCACCAAGATGAAGGACGGCCGCACGCATCTGGCTCACAAGGCCGAACACGCCGTGGATCTGGAAACCGGAGCGGTGGTTGGCATCACGGTTCAGGGAGCCAACCAGGGCGATACGACGACGATCAAGAAGACGCTCATTGAAGCGGCCGAACAACTCGAGGGTGTGCTGCCTGAAAGCGATAGACTGCAGGAGCTTGTGACCGACAAGGGATATCACAGCACGCAACTGGTAGAAGATCTCGAGCAACTGGAGATCCGAAGCTACATTTCCGAACCAAAGCGGGGTAAACGGCGGTGGCACGGGAACACCCGTGCGCGGGATGCCGTGTACCGAAATCGTAGACGTATCCGAGGAGAACGGGGAAAGCGCCTGCTTCGCCAACGGGGAGAACGACTGGAACGACCTTGTGCACACCTCTATGAAACAGGTGCAATGCGGCGGACATATCTCCGTGGTCATCCAAACATCCTCAAACGGTTGCTGCTTCATGTCGGTGCATTGAATCTCGGACTGCTGATGCGACAGCTGTATGGCGTGGGCACGCCGCGGAGTCTGCAGGGGCGTCTCTGCGCCTTTCTGACGCGTATTTTGGCCTTTTTCAGATGGTCGAGGTCGATCTGGGCCGCTTTTTGGCTGAGGGAACCATCTGTAGATGAATTCCATCCAGTATGCACCAGGATCATCGTTGTCCGTGGATCTGTGCTCCATCCGGTTTTAGCCACGGGCTGCTAGGGGGTCAATTACACTCTGGCGCACAGCTGGGATTGAGCTCTTCAACGCCTCTACAATCCCCCCGGGTAATGACTTTGGCTCCGGTGGGACATATGCCTCATTCCGAAATAACGGTAACTTTGCTAAGTCCGCACCGAGCTGGCGCGGAGAGTGCACTTCCGGACGAACCGCCTTCAAACCGAAGCGTTGCTTGACCAAGACTTCGACTGCTCCCTGCACGTCCTGAAGACTCAGCATCTTGCCTTTGTCTGGTACGCCCCGCGTTAGCACATCGAGCACGCATTCGGTGAACATTGTTCGGGCGCCTGTTCCTTCGCTGATCGCGGGCTCGTCTTTCGAGGAGGCACATAGCAGCGAGGTGCCGCTGGCAGGAAAGGCGTCAAAGGTCTTGCTCTCAATGAAGTTCGTAAGCTCCCCTGCGTCTTGAAAAGACGACATTGCCTCGCCGGCGAAACAGCAGTCTAGAATCAGGTAGACCTGCTTGCCCGGAAACTGCCCGTCAATCGTGAGTGCGAGCTTCTTGATTTCTAAGCCGCTGAGGTGCTCATAGTTCTTTTGTGTGTTCCTTAACGCGAGGTAGTACTCGCGGGACTTGAGGAATCCTCCGTGTCCGACGTAGTAGAGGATGACTTGCTTTGCCTCGGCGTGATCCCGGCAAAAGTCACCCAAGCCACGCAACTGTTCAGCGGGCTCTTCTTCACTGTCGAAAAGATCGCACAGATGCGTGGTGCACCACTCCTTCCCGAAGTAGTTCTCCAGATACTGAGCAAAACCAGCAGCTGAGTGAGCGAAGGCGTCGCCACCTTTTAGACTCGGATACTTTGGAAAGGATCTCGCGCCTAGTAACACAACAATAGTTCCATCTCCTTCGATACTCATGCCTTGTTCTTGGCCTAGCTTATGGTTTTTGAAGTTCAGCGGTAGTTGCAGCCACGTCGATGTTTCTTGCCGCGTCGCCCGTAGCCACGACTTTGCCCGAATCAGTCTCGATCACCACGCGGTTGCCGCTCTTCGCGATGAAGTCACGAATACCCTTTGCGACTGCCAGAGCAGCGGGTGTGCCAAGGATTACTACCAACGTGGCGCCAAAGTCCTGCGTCTCCTCGCGTTCCTTGCGCCTCTGGATTTGCACTTGATCTCGCGTGACGCGCCGTAGCTGGTTCTCGAGTTCTGCCGCACATTGATTTGCCTCAGCTGTCGACAGCCCCTGCAGACGCACGAGAACGGTTTTTTGTTGTTCGTTTTTCACGGTTACCACCTCCGCATTAACCGCTTGAGCAAGAGTATACGGCCCATCGGATATAGTGGGCACCTCTAATCCAGTCTTCTTTTCCATGAGTTCCTCCTTAGAAGCCGAACGCCCCGCTCTCCGCTCGGCGCTGATCGAACGCCCCCTCGAGAACGTCGTTCTCAGAATCGAATACGATGACTTCAGCTGCTCCCTGGGAGTCAACGGGCGCGAGCACGTGACCTCGTTCAGCCAGTGAATCGAGTATGGTCAACGGAAACCCGTCACGTTCATATGAGATCTGATCCGGTAACCACTGGTGATGGAGACGAGGTGCAGCCACTGCCTCCCAGGGACTCATTCCGAAGTCGATGACGTTAACGATAGTGAGAAGCACAGTGCTGATAATCGTCCGTCCGCCGGGACTGCCCGTTACCATTACCAGTCGCCCGTCCTTCGCCACTATCGTCGGTGACATACTCGAAAGCATCCTCTTGCCTGGTTCTGCGAGGTTCGCCGAGGTTCCAATCAGCCCGTTCGCCGTCGTCAGGCCCGGTCCAGCGTTGAAGTCACCCATTTCATTGTTGAGTAAGAATCCGCCACCCGTGACGAGGATTCCGGATCCGTAGCGGCCTTCCAACGTGTAGGTGAGTGCCACTGCGTTACGATTGCGATCGACAACTGACAAATGCGTCGTCTCTTCAGAAACCGCCGGCCAAACGTAAGTGTTCGAGGAGGAAAGCGAAGCGTGCAGCGAGTCAATCGTGCCCCTTAAAGTCGCTGCGTAGTCCTTGGAAATCAATCGTTCGACGGGTATTGCATCAACGTATTCCGGATCTCCGAGGTACAAAGCCCTGCTAGCAAACCCGCGTCGGAGTGCCTCTGCGATCAGATGCAAGCTCAGCGGGTCTCCGAACCCCGACGACGAGAGATCGTAGCCTTCAAGGATATTAAGGGCCTGGGCAATCACGACGCCACCAGAGCTTGGCGGAGGCATTCCGATGATCTCGTAACCTCTGTATTCCGTTTGAATCGCTGGCCGTCGTTTTGCCTCGTAGCTTGCGAGATCCTCGAGCGTCATCACAACTTCCGCCCTGTTCATCTCAGCAACGATCAGCCTCGCTGTTTCGCCGCGGTAAAAATCCTCCGGGCCGAAAACAGCGATGCGCTGGAGCGTCTGGGCGAGGTCAGTTTGTACGAGCATGTCTCCCGTGTCGTACGGCTGTCCGTCCTTCGAAAACTGGGCCAACGCCGCAGATGATCTGCTCAGTAGTGGTAGTGCAGCCGCAAGAGACTCTGTCAACATTTCATCGACCGAAAAGCCTGCCCGCGCGAGCTCGATCGCCGGCTGGAGCAGTTGAGCCCAAGGCAACGTTCCGTGATCCTGCCACGCGAGGTGCAGACCTGCAACTGTGCCCGGTACCGCAACTGCCTGATAGCTGTAATGATGACGGTCGAAGCCATACTCACCATCTTCCATGAACATCGTCGGTGACGCCGAAGCTGGTGCCTGCTCACGGAAGTCGTATGTGACTAGCACTCCTGTTGCCGATCGATAAAGGAGAAATCCACCCCCGCCGATGTTGCCTGCCTCGGGGTGAACAACAGCCAGCGCGAAGGCCGTGGCAATGGCTGCATCTACGGCACCGCCACCAGCTTCCATAATCCCGACGCCGACGCGAGATGCGAGTTCCTGTTGTGACACAACGAGGCCTTGTCTGGAGCTAACTCGCTCGGAGTGCTGAGTCGTCAGGTTGTATTGGGTACAGCTGGAAAGAGCAATCGAGAGTAGCAGAACTACGGCAAGAAAGTGCCCCCGTCGAGCATGTTTCATCGAAAGACCTGAGTACTGGTAATCCTGATGGCAATCAAACCTCGGGCCATCGGATAGAATACGAGTCCCGATCGAGTGGCGACCCGACGGCGACACGCGTGTCTAACACGAAGCGGTAACCAGAGCATTCAAACCTACCAATTTTCGGCAACTTCCTCGCTGCAAGAAACGCCGCGCAACTGAGCTTCGCGGGCTCTTGCAGAACGAGAAGTCTAACTGGCATCCGACAGATAGGCTTTTCGAGCTACGCGCCCTGTGAACCACTGACGCATACTTGCGGCCACTGGTCAATCCAGTCCGTATCAAGCCCAGAGGAATGCGAACCCGTGAACTTATACAAACAAAATGAACGTCCGAGAAGCTGCGCGAACTGTAAATAGTCCCCATTACGGGACCTTTAAGTAAATTCTTATCTAAACGATGCTGGGGAATCAAGAGGAAATAAGAGGAGTAGCATCGACAGTCTGTCCCTAACGGCCCATCCACCTATGTGTGCCAATGCCCACACACGACCCAGAAGTTCATGTCTTGAATCCCCCTTCAAGGGGCTGTCAGGTAAAATGCACTCTCCTGGAGTATGTTCCACAAACGCCCAGGAAAGGAGAAAGGCGAAAATCAAGGGGGGAAGCTATTCCCTGCCAGAAGGATTCTCCATTCTCGGTCGATCCTATCCAAGGGAGGGCTTTCCGATCTTGAATCCCAAGCCACCTTCTGGAACTCTTGCATCTTGACCAGTTTCTCGCTTACATTGAGCATCGCTTTCGAGACATGCCCATGCCGGCGGCACGGGATCGCAGTGGCTGCTCCATTCGTTGGGCGCGCTCAAGCAAAGTGGTACCCCCGCGGAGCGGTTCGCTGCTCTTACAGCGGCCACCGTATCGCGCCAGCACGACGGGCAGCTTGGACACGAGTGGTAGTTGGCGCGGCTTGAAGAGGCCGGTGGCTGGCAGGAAAAGTAGGTGCGCGTGGAACAGTACATGCTCACGGCTCTCTTCACGGTGAGTGAGGGCGAATTTGTTGATCTCTTGGCCTTCCTCATGGATCGGAGGAAGATCAGACATGTCCTCGTAGAGGATATCGATCACCATCTGGTGGGATTGGTGTCCTACCGAGCATTGGTGGACTCATAGCGTGAGGGAAGACCAAGGACCCAAGCCTCCGGATGCCCGTAACCGAAATCATGCGACGTAACATCGTCACCGTCACGCCGGAGACTAAGACTATTGACGCCATCGACATCATGCGGGCGAACCCAATCTCCATTCTCCCCGTGGTCAAGAACGACAAGCTCGTTGGCGTGGTGACCGAAAGGTTCGATCATGCGCATTGCGAGCGAACTGTTGAGGGAGAAACTGCGAAGTGATTAACACTCCCCGGTCCGGCGATATCGCGCTGTACGGACCAATAGCTCAGCAGTATGAAAACGTGCTCGTCCCGAGCCGGTTCTCCTCACCGGCTCTGGACCTGCTGAAAATGATAGGTCCGGTCGAGGCCAAACCCATCCTTGATGTGGGCACCGGCACCGGGGTGGTGCTTGACCATCTGGCGCACAGCGGCTACCGACTGGGACCGCTCATTGGAATCGATCCAAGCGCGGAGATGCTCGGCGTTGCACGATCTAAGGGCCATCAGCGACTCGCTGTTGCCCAATCCCCCGGGTTGCCGTTCGGGAGTGGAACGTACGGTCTGGTGGTGGCGAGTTTCGTCTTGTCCCACTTCGATTCCCTTGATGAATCCATGGCGGACATGGTACGTGTGCTCGCGCCCCACGGAACCCTGGGGGTGTCCACGTGGGGAGATAGCGACAACTGCTATCGCGAAGTGTGGATGGAGACAGTAGGCGAGTTCATTGACTCCAACGCCCTGGACGAGCTGGTCCGGGCCGTCCTACCTCATGAAGCTGCACTAGAAAACGGCGAAGACCTGGAGGCCGTGCTCGTCAGGTGCGGGCTAGTGGACGTACGCATCGAAGTCGCCAAATACGATACGACGCAGAACGCAGCCGACTTCATCGATACACGGAGTCTGATGATCCCCTCGCGGCTCATGGCCAAACGATTGGGCGCCGATGCCTGGGCCGCCTTCAAGGAGCAAGTACGCCAACGGCTCACCAACGAACTTGGGGAGCCGTTCACATATTTGGCCACCGCCAATCTCGCGGTCGGACGTAAGTCAAAGGAGAATGCATAATGGGGTGGATGGCTCGTCTTCTCTTTGGCTCAGTTGCTTTTCTCGCGGTGTTCGGGTGCCGGCTTCCAACGTCGGGCGATGGATCCGGAGATGAACGATCGCTGTTCGACGTGCGCATCGTTGAGCGACTAATCGCAGACGAAGAATACTCCGGTGGGCTTTGTCAAGTTAAGCGAGATCAAGCGATTGCAAGACAGAAAGATCCCCAGATTGCCTCTTCTCAGTAAGCACAAGTCGCCTCTCTCCAGTCGGCGAAAGCTCTGTCTCGCAGGAGTCGATGATGGGCGGCCTTGAGATGATGCCGACCGATTCGGAATAGATTCTGAACTTGACCATGGACGGAGAGAAAACGCTGAGCCTGTGCCATTGATTTGAACCGCCGCATTTGCCGCTCCTGTTCACGCGTGTGTTGATGTGAGACCTCGGCCCGGTTGTTTTCGTATTGGCCGGTTCGGTGCAGGACGGAAGGGAAGACCTCGCGACGGGCTGCTGTATAACTCTTTAGCTTGTCGGTCACGAGTTGCCAGGGCGGTTTGCCTTGATGTTTCAAGGCCCTGCGAAAGAAACGCTTAGCGGCATGTTTGTTCCTTCGCTTCGTGACCAGGATATCGATCACGTCTCCGTCCTGATCGACGGCTCGCCAAAGGTAAAGCTGCCTTCCCTGGATCTTCACAAAGACCTCGTCAACGTGCCAGATGTCACCGCCTCGCCCCTGTTTTCGTCGGAGTTTTCGGGCATATTCAGGCCCGAACTTTAGACACCAGAACCGGATTGCCTCGTAGGAGACTGTGATGCCACGTTCGGCGAGCAGATCTTCAACATCGCGAAAGCTCAGGGTGTAACGGTGATACAGCCAGACGGCATGACTGGTGATTTCGGGCGGAAAGCGATGGCCTCGGCAACTGGTTCTCATGGCTCAATTGTGACCGAATGTGCTTAACTTGACAAAGCCATTGCTAGGTCTTTTTTTTAGCTTGACTCCTCCAGAGAACAGCGATAGAAGCAATCCCAATCATCACAGCTGGGTCGCAATGAACAGCAGACGTAATATCTTTCCCATTTACAGCGTCCGGAAAGCCCTGGGATGCCGTCGTGGGAGTCGGGGTACCCGTCTACAGCCTCGCTGGTCTTTTGGAGGAGGGTTCGATTGTTTTTCTTATCCTCAAAGGTTGCGACCAAATTCAAGGTGTGCCATGCCGCTGAATCAAAATGGGGTGACGGTTTTTCGCCTCGTTTTTGTAACATAGGGAACGCTTGCCATGCTACCGATTCAGATCAACGCAACTCGGTTCCGGATCGCCTTTATAATCGCCATTGTCATCACCGTGTCTTACCCGATCGGTGCGCTGGTCGCGATGCCATTTGGTTCCGCCATATCCCAGTCGTCTTGCGAAGTGCTCGGTCCTTCGTTGCAGGTGATTCCCGGGCAGCTAGAGGATCTTTACTACGGCGTATGGTCTCGCAGCGACGTGACTCTGGAGAAGCTCACGACGGAGTATTTGAAGGCGAATTGGAAAGACGCTTCAAAAATCCGCGACCAACCTGATTCATGACAGAATACTAGAAACTCTTTTTGAGGAGTAATGATGGCGATCAGAAAAGGCGTGTTGGGCCTAGCAAAGACTCGAGGACATGGCGTAAGTATCGAACCGGTAGGGAAAATCAAGCCACTCACTTCAGAATTCGTGGCGGTTACCCTGGAGAACCTCTGCCTCCGGCGCTTCTTCTCAAAGGACGGCTTCCGGAGAGGTCTCGGGAAGAGAGAGGGGACTCTGACGATTGGTGTCAACGGACAGGAGACGAGCCTCAGCTGGGCGACCAACGACAAGGACGAGCTTAAGAACAAGGAAGAGAAGCTGAAGGACTATCTAGTCTTTCTGGGACGTCATAACACCATCTTGGACCTGAATTTGGGCTTGATTGAGACGGACAAGCATGCCGTCAAAGGCCTTCAGCAGGCCAAGGCAAGTATGAGTGCGGTGGTAGCCTTTGCCAATCTAGTGCCTGGAGTGGGAACCATCGTCTCGGCAGGCTTCAGCGTATTGGGGAGCATCGTTGACTTCATCCGTGGGCAAGTTGACGATGATGAGGAATTGGCCCTCCACGGATCAATCGGCCGCCTGGGTGCTGACGACGGCCCTCCCGAACTGGGACAAGGGCTTTATAAGATCTTTCGAAAGAGTGATCCCAAGTCAGACAACGACATCGAGATCATCCTACGAGTCGAGCCTTTCAATCCTTTACCTGAGAGTGAGGAGCGTCAAGCCGTCGTGATGCTGGACTCGATCGGTCTGGATCTCCCGAGCACGATGGATTCAGGAACTCTCATGTTGGACCTCTCGTTCGGTGGCGGAGACGACGCTTCCAAGTTCAGCTTCTCGCATAGGGTCATAAATGGTGATGCGGCCATCGATCGTGTAGTGGGGATCGAGGACAAGTTGCTTTACCGTGGCACCTGGAACGCAGGAATACCATTCAGCGCAAGTTTGGCGGCGGTCATGAAAGATGATGAGATCAAAGCTGTGGAGGGAGTCATCGGCGAACTCGGAACGCAAGCCAAACGCTTCACCGAGAAGAGCGACGTCCAGAGTCGGATCGACAACATCACGAAGGCCATACAGTCCTACCGAGCCCTGCTGGTGGAGTTCCTCCCAGAGAAGATCTCTGTCGGCAACAAGTCTGGACTGATCGCCGACAAGAAGACCGTGAACCCCAAAAAGTTCTCAGCGCGGCACTTCATCCTGCTGGACAATCTGTCGACCACCAAGTGGACGTTACGGCGGATTCCCCTCCGGTCTGAAAGTGGCGGCAGTGCATTGATCAATCTCCACATCAAACTCGAGGAGACCGCATTCCAGATCGTCACTAGCTCCCTTCAGAGCGCCACGGCCGGCAAGGCCTACTCGGTTCAGTTCAAAACCAACACCGGAGACAGCACCAAACAGACCTGGAAGGGATCACCACCCTGCGGTCTATCCTTGTCCAAGGCCGGCAAGCTCTCAGGAAGGCCGACGACCCTCGGACGCTTCAAGTTTACCATCGCGGTTGCGGACACGAGCGCCCTTCTCAGGAGAACCGCCAAACGGGAAGTGACCCTGGATATCTGCGCTCCCCAAGTCGGCTAACGCGGCGGAGCTCTTCGGATCGCCAAAAGGGGTGTTAGCCCTAACCCGGCTACTAGTCCTTAGTCCAGCGTGATTTTTTGCATGAGGAGGAAGAAAAGCCCTGGAACGTGCGCCGTTACGGGATAAAATGCGTTTGATATATTTACAAGACATCCCGAAAGGAGCACATTCCAGGTGAATAAAAGAAACCACAGAATCCTCCTCCGAGACAAGCAAAATCTTACACGCCGGTTGGAAAGAAATCAGTTTGAGGACCGGTCCGATCCTATGTTCAAGGACTCCAACACCTACTACGAGATCGCCGAGAGAACGCGCGCCATCGGATCTGGTGGTATCGGAGCCATTCACAAGCTCGTGTGTAAGCTTGGATTGGACAAAGATATCAACAGAAACATCGTTTTGCTCAAGTACCACTTTCCTTACTGGGAATCCGATCATGTACTGAACATCGCATACAACGTCTTGTCGGGTGGAACCTGTCTCGAAGATATCGAGCGGTTGCGCCAGGATGAGACCTACATGAACGGACTGGGAGCCGAGAGGATTCCGGATCCCACGACGGCTGGAGATTTCCTCCGTCGTTTCGATGAGGATTGGATCTTCGGACTTCAGGAAACCATCAATGAAACCCGAACCAAGGTGTGGAAGTTGCAGGATGCTTCCTTCCGGAAGGAGGCCATCATCGACGTGGACGGGACCGTCGCCGGAACCTTGGGGGAATGCAAGGAAGGAATGGACATTGCCTACAACGGGATCTGGGGTTACGCACCGTTGATCGTGACCTTGGCCAATACGAATGAGGTCCTCTATCTGATGAATCGGCCGGGCAACCGTCCCTCTTCCGACGGAGCGGCCGAGTGGATGGACCGGGCAATCGATCTGGTGTCGTCGGTGTTTACGAAGGTCTGGCTTCGGGGCGACACGGATTTCTCGCTGACGAGAAACTTCGATCGCTGGGACGAGCGGGTTGGTTTTGTCTTTGGTTATGACGCCAAGCCGAACCTGGTCGGGATGGCCGATGCCCTGCCGGAGAGACAATGGAAACCGCTCGAGCGGCCTCCTCGTTATGAGGTCAAGAGCGAAGAACGGCGCCGTCCGGAAAACGTCAAAGAACAAGTAATCAAGGAGAGAGAATTCAAGAACATCCGCCTGCAGAGCGAGCAGGTCGCCGAGTTTGACTATCGTCCCGGACACTGTAAGAAAACCTATCGCATGGTTGTGGTTCGGAAGAACCTCACGATCGAAAAGGGGGAGCACCGGCTGTTTGATGAGGTCCGGTACTTCTTCTACATCACCAACGATCGGGAGATGACGATGGGAGAAGTGGTCCTTTTTGCCAACGATCGCTGCAACCAGGAAAACGTCATCGGTCAGCTCAAGAGTGGAGTGAACGCCTTGAGGATGCCTTCGGACAGTCTGGTATCGAACTGGGCCTACATGGTCATCGCATCGCTGGCGTGGAATCTGAAGGCCTGGTATGGCCTGGTGACGCAGGCGCCGACAGTACGTCGTGATATCTTGAGGATGGAGTTCAAACGCTTCCTGGTGAACTTTGTGCAAATACCCTGTCAGATTGTAAGAACCGGTCGTCGCCTCGTTTACAGGATATTGGCCTATAGCAAGCATCTCGAAACCTTTTTGGCGACGTTCGACTATATCAGGCAACTCAGGTTTACTTGAAGGCGCCTCGCCGGCGGGTGAGCCCGTACCCCCGGCGGAGCAAGAGTGGCGGGCGAAAGGAAGGGCATTAACAGAGACAAACAAGATCAAGTGATCCAGACAACCAATGGAAGGTTTGTCTCTTGTGTTTCTCTTTGCTTTCCCTGTTACGCACAAGGAGCTGAAATCCACGAGATATTCGGAAAAGGCAAACGATTTTCCGAGCGAGCTCATACCTCGCTTATTTTGGGGCTAGACCGCGACTATTGAGGAATGCCGTAGTTATCAAAACAGGAGGGCAAGGAATCATCTTCTGCCATTTCTGGTGTGACGTAGGCCGCGAAATGACACGTGTCGGAGTTCGCGGACATGGATGCTCACCGGTAATCGCAGAACAACTCCAAAGAGAGCCGATAATCCTGAGAATCCCAAATCGGGTCCGTGATGTGCGTGTGGGGTAGGACCCATAGATAAAGGTATGGGGTGGGAGCGGGGGTAGGCCTAGGTCCAGAATGTGTATGTAGCGCACCCGGTTCCTTGGACACAAGTTTGAGCTACGCCGCCTGGCGTAGCTTGTGCGCCTCGCGTGCCTCGATCGGTGTTTGATAATCGATCTTCTCGAGACGCCAGGTCTTGTTGTACAACTCCACGAACTCGGCCACGGCGGCACGCACCTTCTGGAGGTTCTGGAAGATTCTCCCGTGGATCGCTTGGTCCTTGAGCGTGCGATTCCACCGCTCCGCAACTCCGTTCGTTTCCGGTTCCTCGACAAAACCGAAGCTGGGACGGATGCCCCAGCACCGGATCTGGTTGAGGAAGTGATCCGACAGGTACTGGGAGCCGTGGTCCATCCGGAGCGCCAGCCCCCGGGCAACGTCGGAGTCAATGGAACCATAGAGGCGCAGCAGACCCTGCGAGATCGGCTCCAACGCCGCGAAGCGGCTACCGACCTTGCACACGTGCCACCCCACACACTCCGCGTTCCAGTGCTCCACCGCCGCGAAAATCCAGACCCACCCGTCATCGAGCGTGAACACCCGCACTCCGTCGGTCCCCCACATCACGTTCGGCGCCAGGGTGACGATCTTCCCATCGTGTGCCTTCGTTCCACCCTGGCGTCCGCGGTGTGGTGAGAGCAACTCATGCTCTCGCATGACCCGCAGCACCCGCTTGCGCGCAACCCGGATCCCGTCCAAGATCCGAAGCCGCGCGTGGACCTTACGATGACCCTCGCCCTGGAACGGTGAGCGCTCCAGATCGGCCTGGATCGCCTCCAAAAGCTTCTCGTCCGACACCTTGGGCTGGGGACCCCGCCGAGTGGGTTCCTCGCCCTCCTGCCGCTTCTGCTCGCTTGTCCGCCGGGCGTAGAGCGCCGAGCGCGAGCGCTCCCAGGCCTGACACACGCGCTGGATCCCGTAACGTTGACCCGTGGCTTCGGAGATCGTCTCGCTCATCGTCGCGACCTCCTCATCGCCAAAGGGAGGCGCTTCTCCGCCGCCCGGGCGCGATTGCGCAGCAGCTCGATTTCCATGGACAGCTCCCCGATGTGACGCTTCGCAGCGTCGAGCGCCTCCGCCAACGGCTCGCCCTGGTGATTCTTCAAGCCGAGCTCGAGCTCGAGCCCGGCCAAGGCCCGCTCCCGCCACTCCTCCAGCCGGTAGATTTCCACGCCCACCTCACGCGACAGCGCATCCAGAGATTCGCCCCGCAGCAGTCGCAGCACCACGTCCCGCTTTCGTCCTCCGCTCCAACGCTGCCCCGGCTCCAGAGGCCTCGCCCCGGGCGCGGCGCCGACGGCCCGAACTCCAGTCGCCCTACGGGCTCCCTCCGTTCCTGCCGTCGCCTTCCACTTCACCCTCTTCGTTCGAACCATTTCCACCTCCTTGGACATCTCATTATCTCTTATTCTGTGTCCAAGAAAACTGGGTCCGACTCAGTCCAGAATGTGTAGGAGTTTTCATCGTGGTCAGTCCGTGCTTTTGACGTATGCGCTTAGCCATTTACTTTGGTCCTGTCGGGGTCGAACGTGTCACCAACTTGGCACCACGAAAAATAACGAACGCGTTTTCAGTACCTTAGAACTGCGCGACTGATGAGCAATCAGTAGGTCGCGTCTTAAGAGGCACATATTCGGCCCCCCGATTTTTTGCCGGTTTGGTGCCAACTTGGTGCCAAACTCAGCCGCACTGAGACGCAAACTGACCTCTCGCTCATTCCTCTAAGTCCTTGTCTTTTTCGGGAAGTTGTTGCTCTGAAGGGGAGTTCTGTTCTTCTGAGTGTTGCTGAGTATGCTGTGGGGGCGTATTCGTAATTAGTAGGTCGCCGGTTCGACTCCGGCCGCTGGCTCCAATTGAATCAACAACTTAGAGTCAAATCAAAATTTGATTTTGTAGCGTAGGGTAACACTGGGGTAACTGCACTTCCGTTGTGCCGACACATGACAATTTACAAAGCCAATCTGAAGATCGGATGGTGATGAGGGATCACCTCCGGAATTACCTGCTCGGTGCGGCGCATGGGAATTAGGCCGGCTTAGGGTAGTCCAGATGAGTTCGATGGCTCAGCTTCGCCTCTATCAGGGCAGCCACACACACCTCTACCTACACAGCGGATCTCTGGATCCGGCGATCTACTCTGGTATAGCTCGTCTATCGCTGTGGGCGGCTCCGTCTTTCCAACGGACCAGCACGGCGGGAATCCTGGGTTCAAGATTACGTTTCCGATGACATGTGTGCAGCTTGAGGACGGACCCTTGCCAATTTGGTGGCCTCTCCTCTTCACGGTGGCAAATGGATAGAGTATCGAAGAACTTGAATGCTTCCTCGTTTTGCAAAGGTTCGTATACGGCGCTCACGAGAGGCCAGGAGCAAGATATTTCTCATGGCCACCAATCGCAGCTTCGCAGACGGCTACGTTCGCGGCAAGCCTGTCGGACTTACCGGATCGGCGCCCAAGTCATCATCGATCTTTCTTCGCGCTTGCCCTGTTGGACGCCTTCTTCGCGTTGACTCGTTTTCTTGGCCCCAGCTTTCTTGGTGGTAGCCTTTCGGGTGCTTGGCGTTTTGGTTGCGGCCTTTTTCGCTTTTCCCTTGGGGGCCGCTTTCTTGGCCGCAGTTCCCTTCGCCGCTGGTTTTGCCCTAGTCCTCATATTCGTTCTTGAAGCGGCCTTCTTGCGGGTCTGTGCAGCGTGCCTTCCTCTCCTGGTAGGCGCGCCGACGGCTTCCGAGAACGCCTCGCGCATGTCGATATCGACGCCAAAGACAGACGACAGATCGTCGGAAGCGAGGGCCCGACCTCTCCGGGGTTTGCCTGCCCTCGCAGGCTGTTCAACAGCGGCCTCCACCATCTCGGCCGGATCGACTCCCCTCAGGGTGAACAGCATCTTGGGTGCGTGGTCCAGGCGCGCGCCTACCCCGTATAGCGTGGCCGCCACGTGTTTGCACATGGTCGCCCAGTCAGGGCAAGAGCAGCTCAGCGAGATCTCCCTGGGAGACGGGAACAGCCCCTCGCCCTTGCGGGTCACGATCTCCATCACACCCATGGACAGGGATCCCCGCAGCAACTCCACCAGCGAGTCGATCTGGCCCGCACACTGATACTTGATATCGGTCCATCGCTTCTTTGCGAGGGGTTTGATCCTGATGTCCACCTCATAGATGTCCGAGCCGATGACGAGAGAGAGCGCGCGCCCGGCCTCGATCTGTAGATCGAACACCGAGCTGTTGCGTACGTAGGTGCGCCCACGAGGCAGGCGATTGGCATAGTCGCTGTACGCCTCAAGGTTCTTGCACCAGGCGTCGCCCCAGAAGGTGGTGGCGATCTTGCGGCCGGGGATCTCGACCGGCAAGACCTCGCGGCCGTCCTTCCTCATCTTGGCGATTATCCTCGCGACCCGACGCCGGCGCTCGGCCACCGTTACATAGGGACGCCATTCATCGTAAGAGTACCAGCCCAATTGCTCACCTCGCTCAGGTTCTGCGCATACCTGCTATCCTTCGAGGGCGTTGCTCAGGTCGAGCGACACCATCGAGATCAACTCCTCGTTGCTCATCTCTGTCAAGGCCGACTCCGCTCCTCCCGACAGAATCTCTTCCGAGAGCTCCCGCTTGCCATCGACCAGCTCGTCGATGCGCTCCTCCACCGTGCCAAGGCAAACGAACTTGTGGACGAGCACATTCTTCCTCTGGCCGATGCGAAAGGCGCGGTCCGTGGCCTGGTTCTCCACCGCCGGGTTCCACCATCGATCGAAGTGGATCACGTGGGAGGCCGCGGTCAGGTTGAGCCCAATTCCTCCGGCCCTGAGCGAGAGCACCATGAAAGGCACCCGGTCGTCCTCCTGAAAAGTTCTGATCAGTCCCTGGCGTTTCTTGACCGGGGTGCCCCCGTGCAGTACTAGCCCGGTGCGATCAAAAACCCCGGCCAAAAAGTGAGCTAGCGGCTTGGTCATCTCGCGGAACTGTGTGAACACCAGCACCTTGTCCTGGCGGGCGGCTATGGATTCGCAGAGCTCCCGCAGCCGCGAGAGCTTGCCGCTGTCGGCAGGTTCGTAGCTGCCGTCACCCAGCCACTGGGACGGGTGGTTGCAGATCTGCTTGAAGCGCATCAAGAACGCCAGGACCACACCGCGCCGCTCGATGCCGTCCAGCTTCTCGATGATCTTTCTCATCTCGTCGACCGACTGCTGGTACAAGGCGGCCTGACGCTTGCTCAGCAAGCAGTAGGCGTTGACCTCGGTCTTGTCGGGCAGATCGGTGATGACGCTCTTGTCGTTCTTGAGCCTGCGCAGGATGTAGGGCTGCACCAGCCTGCGTAGTGGCGCGTAGCCTCCCTGCTTGCTTGACGCCATGGATTTGCAGAAGCCGTTGAACGCTTTGGCCGATCCGAGAAGCCCCGGGTTCAAGAAGTCGAAGATCGACCACAGGTCGCCGAGCCGGTTCTCCACCGGCGTGCCGGTCAGGGCCAGACGCCACTTCGATTTCAGCGCCTTGACCGCCCTGGTCTGCTTGGCGCCTGGGTTCTTGATGGCCTGGGCCTCGTCCAGGATCGTGTTCCGCCATGGATGCTCCTTCATCCAATCGGTACGCATCACGGTGCCGTAGGTTGTGATCACCGCATTGTACGCCTCCACTTTCTTCTTCGAGAGTTTCCTCAATTCCGTCGAGGGGATGCGAGACGGATGTGCAATCAGCACTTTCAGCTTAGGGGCAAAACGCTCGATCTCCTCACGCCAGTTATCTACAATTGATGCCGGAACCACCAGCAGATCCGTGCCCTTCTCCTTGTTGCGCAGGCTCAGGCAGAGAACCGCCAGAACCTGGATGGTCTTGCCCAGCCCCATGTCGTCGGCCAGGCAGCCGCCGAGTTCCAGGCCGCGCAGCGTCCAGAGCCACTGCACCCCGAGCTTCTGGTAGGTGCGAAGCTCGGCCCTGAGACCTACATTCGCGACGAGCTCGGACAGCAGCTCGGGCGAGCGGAGCGCATCAAGCCTCGATGAGAGCCACTTGCCGGCGATGACATCCGACCACTCGGGCCGAGCCTCCTCGTCGCCGTCCTTCTCGCCATCATCGAGCTGCACGCCAGCCAGCATGCGCATGGCCTCGCCGAAGCTGACTCCACCCGCCTGGGCTTGCATCTGAACCTCGCGCCACTGGTCGAGAACTTCGCCGAGCATGTCGCTATCCACCTCGACCCACTTGCCCTTGATCAGCACCAGCCCCTCGGTTGAAGCGAGCAGCTCTTCGATCTCCTTCGGCGACAGGGCCTTGCCGTCGATGGTCAGACTGACATCGAAGTCCAGCAGCGCCTCCATGCCCAGCTTCGAGCTCGCCTTGTCGCCCACCGTCACCGAGACCCTGGGTCGGGGCCGGTTCTTCGCGCTCCACCAATCGGGCATGCGCACGACCAGGCCGGCCTGCTCGTACAGCGCGATCTCACAGAGGAAACTGTGGGCCTCCTTGGGTCTCCAGGATAACGGGTGGTAGATGTCGCCGGAATCGACGAGCTCGCGGATGAACTGGCTCTTCTCGGCAGCGCGGGACAAAGGAGATAACAGCGAGAGCAGCTTTTGGCGGTTCCTGGCCCCGGCGTAGTCCTTGAGCGCCCGGCCGAGCGGCAGGTGCTGCGGTTTGGCCTGCTTGGACACATTGTGCACATAGGTCGCGATGAAAGCGAAGGGGTACTCTGAATCGCGTTTGTTCTCGGCAAGATGGAAGCAAACCCGGCCGACCACGTTCCAGACCGAGCTCTGCTCCCTTAAATAGCCCTGGATCCCATCTTTGAACCTCGCTGCCTGGGTGGTCAGGGCCCTTCCGATGTCGGACCACAGCTCACCGAGCAACTCGGACGTGATCAGCTCGGCGCCCTGCATGGGAGGCGCAGCCTGGACGAAAGCTGGTATCTCGTCGGGATCCGGGTCGGGAACGACCAGGGACTTCGGGTCGGTCGCGTCGAGCGCGCCGCACACGCGGGCCACAAAGGCCTGCCCGATGTCGCGCCAGTACGAAAGCGAAGGGTGGAGGTCGGTGCCCAGCTCTCCCGCACCCAGGTGCAGTACGCCATGCCCGCGACCGGTGTTGAAAGCGGCGAGGATGCGCGCGGCAGCAGCGGCGGACATCTCTGGGCCCTCTTCAGTGGAGCCGGGTCGGACGTCGATGTGGCCTCTTGGCGTCAATCTGCAGACGAGCGTATCGCCGAGGCTGGGAACGCTACCCAGGGATAGCTGTGTCATTGGCTGCTGGCCCTGGAGTGCGGCCGGATCCCGGGAACGTCAGGTAATCCGCGAGGAAGATGGATTCCGGCAAGTGGTTCACATGGGCCTCGAAAACTAACTTGGTACAGTGGTCACGCCTCAGACCGAACTTCATGTGGTGCTCGTCGATCTCGTCCTTCTTGAATTTCCAGAGCCTGCCTTCATTGCTCGCCGGGAGGCCCGCCTATCGATCCATCGGCACATGGTGTCTCGGCAGACCCCAAGGTGGGCAGCAATCTGGTCAACGGACTTTGCGGCCTTGTTCAAAATATAATATTAGGCTATGCATGATAAAATAGAAGCATGGAAGATGGAATTGTTGAGGGGCAGAGGGGCTATCTTTTGCATGACTGAAGCATACAAAGCTTCAAGGGCGGCGGAAGCGGAAATAAACTGCCTGTGCCTTCCATTTATTAGATCCGGCGCACTCGGAGACGCGCCGAGTAGCGAGTCAGGTGGCGCAATAGGCCGTCAGCGATATGAGTCAGCCAGTGTCGGCTGTTGTGTCAGGGCATTCTTGGCCTGCGAGGCGGAGTGGAGTTGGGGGAACGTGCCTAACCGGCGATTTCAGGATGCCTGGCTGGCGCGGCAGACGGGAAGGATCTTAGGCAGCCAGCCGGCCGTACCTATGGTGTAGTCCTCCAACCAGAGGCGTTTCGATGATCCTCCCGTATTCGGGCGGCTCCACCCGTCTAGGCTCGGGGGAGTCTTTCTCCAGTGAGAGGTGCGTTCGGTATGTGTGGTAGTACACGAGGTACAGCCGAAGGAGCCGACGCAGGTGATTCTCGCTGAGCACAATCACGTGATCGATGCAATCACGACGTAGCGTCCCGACCAGGCGTTCCGCGTACGGATTCTGCCAGGGGGACCGCGGCGCAGTCTTGACTTCCCGGATGCCCATGGACTGGACTCGGCTTGAAAACTCCACACCGTAAATGCCATCGCGGTCGCGGAGCAGATATTGCGGTGCGGTGTCCAAGGGAAACGCCTCCACGATCTGCTGGGCAGTCCACTTCGCCGTCGGAGAGTCCGTCACATTGAAATGCACGACGCGCCTGCGATCATGGGCCAGGACGACGAAGACGAACAGCACCCTGAACGTCACCGTGGGCACGGTGAAAAAGTCAACGGAAACCAAGTTTCCAATGTGGTTGTCCAGAAAGGTCCTCCAGGTCTGCGACGGCGGGTCTCTATGGCGGAGCATATACTTGGAGACCGCCGCCTGCGATATCTCGATCCCGCGCTTGAGCAATTCGCCTTGAACTCTCGGCGCTCCCCAAAGTGGATTGGCTCGAGACATCTTCCGGATGAGTTCCCGGATCTCTGGAGCAACCGCTGGTCGCCCCTTTCTCTTTCGACGGCTTCTCCAGGTCCAGTACAACCTGAAACCCTTTCGGTGCCATCGGATGACGGTGTCGGGCTTCACCAAGGCCAGGCTACCAGCCCAGTCCTTCCAGAACCTGGACAGCAGCACCCACAAGAGTCGGTCGCTCTTATTCAGGTGGGGACGCTTGACGGAGCGTTGCAGGACGGCGATCTGATGCCGCAGCGCGAGGTTCTCAAAGGCCAGCCTTCGGTGGGCCGACAGGGCGGAGATCAGGGTTCTGAACAGCGTTGCAATCATGTAGGACATGGTGGACCGGCAAGGATGCAAGTTCAATGGCTTCAACGGGGACGCGATTTATAGAAGGCACACCCGATTGGTGGATTTAAGATCCTGGCGGGCTAACGTTCTTTATCGGATCTCTAACACTTGTCCCTCCTAATAAATCCATCGGGCTCAAAACATGTGTGACATGTTCTCGACAACGAGGTCGGTGTGAGATTGAAGAGCGGATCCAATTGAGCGCAGGCTTACCGCAAGCAGCAGAAAGATCTTGCGTGCGTAATCCGGCCTTATTGATGCGAGCTGGGGGTGCGTGACGCCACTGAACACGATAAAGACGCCCGGTTCCGCACCTTGCGGGAGCTGATCCGCCACCCAAAAGCAGCCGCTCCAGATGGGGAGGCGTAGGTCGCCCCCTTCCAACTCTATCCACACCAGCGTATCGACTGCCGGGATCAGGTAGAGTCCTACGCCGTGTCCGGCAAAGGGAACGCAAGGCATGGGCCAGCCCAACGGCTGATCGGGTGCAACGCCGGGCACTTCTACCTGTACCCGGCCCATACGGTTGGGGTCGGCGTTGTCAACCACACTCCCCCCGCACTGTCAACTTAACGAATACGGGTGGGATGACCGTCCACCATGACGGCGGTTGAGGAATCCTAATCCACCTGCGCTTCTCACTAACTGGCCATTCCTAACGACGATGATGCCGGTATTTCCCAATTCTTCGTGAGCAAATTGGTGAAGTGCCTGACACTTCGCTCGGCGAGGTGAGACAGAGAATGGTCGCCGATAGACTGTAAATCGTGGGTGTGTCACAGCATCAGAATTGCAATAGACATTCGAGGGAATTGCTCCCTGAATTCCATTGACCAGAGCGAGCCCCCTCTTCAACGCGGGCGCCGTCGACGAAATCCAGGTTGAACTCGCAGTCCATAACACTGCGGATTCCATGCAATTGAGGACGTCAACGAACCAGCACGGCTCCGCTACCTCATCCCCTGGTAACCTTGAAAACGTTCTGCGACGGGAGTCGAGCCAACTCGATGTCGATGATAGTGGTCTGAAAGCTCTTGAGGATGGAAGCAACCTGTTTACCCGTCAGACTGATCTTGAGCGGCACGTATTGGATGTCACTCGACAATGGTTCCGTTCCGGTGATCTCGACATCCAACGGCTGCAGATTCTCGAGCAATTCTCGCCAGCGCTTCCTGGCGAATTGCTGTGTCCTCAGATAAAACGTCATCGTACCGTCATGGGTCTTATTCCTGCGCCGGTCTTCCACCAGTGACTCGAGCCGCAACCGATTCGAACCCCCTCTCGACCTGAACGTGATGTCGTAGTGCTCAACACCGTTGCCGAACTGATCCCTGATTCTGAAGATGAGCTGCGCATGCCCTTCGTACTGAGCCTGCACATCCCATTCGAGAAGCCTGCGCTTCAAGTTACCAGCTCGTTTGAAGGTATTAAGCCTGGCAGTCTCGAACTTCTGCGCAACCTCGTGATAGGCGTCTGCGTCGTACGGCGTCAACAGGGCGAGCTTGATAAGCGGCATGACGGCTCTTCTGTTCTTGGAACCTGACACGATGCCGATGTCGGACCCGAAATGTGCCGTCTCGTAGGCAATCGCAAAAGGCACTTGCCGGCGCTTGGAACTTACGTTCGTAAGATCGATGTCGTAGTGGGTCTCATCGATCCTCATGCCGTTCAGGCGCTGTTGGACGAGCGCATTCAGCTTGCGAAGAGAGAGCGTGAAGGCACTCGGTTTCGGGGTCACCGAGACATAGCTGAAGTTGAGATTCCCGGCGCTGGTTCGAACCGTGTTGTCCGACGAGTCTTCCTTGATGTAGCGAATGGGTATTGCCCGCAGCAGTTTCGGAATCTGCGAACCTATGATGCAGAATTCCTGCACTTGATAATCTTTGAACATGTCCTGGTTCGGCGCCAGGAAGTGCCGTGCCAGATCCAGACTCTTCCAAGACCCGAACAGCAATTCATTCAATACCTGGATCCCGCTGCCGGTGTGCAAAGCGAGCAGGCGCGCCCACCGAGTCAGCTGCCCCTTGCCAACATGGGCCAGTCCGCTGCCAAAGTGCGCTCCCGCGAGATGGACAAGATTCTCGATGGGACACAGCCCGGGGTCCGGGTTGTAGTTCTTGATCCAATTGCGTACGACCAACGCGCCGGTGCTGTGGATGATGACGTGGAAGCCCGAGGAGAGCAGATTCGTAAACCTCGCCTCCAGAGCCCGGTCCATTGCAAGACTCACATCTTCCAGGGAGACTCCGTCATTCAGCGAAATCCAACGACTCAAGTTGAGATCCCTGACGTTGGCAGCCCCGAAGGTCCGTCTCAGCTCGGCAGGCAACGATCCGTAGATGTCTTCGACTTTCTCATTCTTACCTTCCGACGAGTATCCGTGAATCAGCAGAATCGGCTTCATGTGGTCTCCTTATCTTCTTCAAGTCTCAAGCGAATCTCTCAGGCGAATCTTTGTTCACCTTCCAGAAATCTTGATGAGCCAATGATCTTGAGCTTCTCATAATGACCGGTATCGGACCATAGATCTGTCAACTAGTCCCAAAATAAGCGAGGTATGAGCTCGCTCGGAAAATCGTTTGCCTTTTCCGAATATCTCGTGGATTTCAGCTCCTTGTGCGTAACAGGGAAAGCAAAGAGAAACACAAGAGACAAACCTTCCATTGGTTGTCTGGATCACTTGATCTTGTTTGTCTCTGTTATGCCCTTCCTTTCGCCCGCCACTCTTGCTCCGCCGGGGGTACGGGCTCACCCGCCGGCGAGGCGCCTTCAAGTAAACCTGAGTTGCCTGATATAGTCGAACGTCGCCAAAAAGGTTTCGAGATGCTTGCTATAGGCCAATATCCTGTAAACGAGGCGACGACCGGTTCTTACAATCTGACAGGGTATTTGCACAAAGTTCACCAGGAAGCGTTTGAACTCCATCCTCAAGATATCACGACGTACTGTCGGCGCCTGCGTCACCAGGCCATACCAGGCCTTCAGATTCCACGCCAGCGATGCGATGACCATGTAGGCCCAGTTCGATACCAGACTGTCCGAAGGCATCCTCAAGGCGTTCACTCCACTCTTGAGCTGACCGATGACGTTTTCCTGGTTGCAGCGATCGTTGGCAAAAAGGACCACTTCTCCCATCGTCATCTCCCGATCGTTGGTGATGTAGAAGAAGTACCGGACCTCATCAAACAGCCGGTGCTCCCCCTTTTCGATCGTGAGGTTCTTCCGAACCACAACCATGCGATAGGTTTTCTTACAGTGTCCGGGACGATAGTCAAACTCGGCGACCTGCTCGCTCTGCAGGCGGATGTTCTTGAATTCTCTCTCCTTGATTACTTGTTCTTTGACGTTTTCCGGACGGCGCCGTTCTTCGCTCTTGACCTCATAACGAGGAGGCCGCTCGAGCGGTTTCCATTGTCTCTCCGGCAGGGCATCGGCCATCCCGACCAGGTTCGGCTTGGCGTCATAACCAAAGACAAAACCAACCCGCTCGTCCCAGCGATCGAAGTTTCTCGTCAGCGAGAAATCCGTGTCGCCCCGAAGCCAGACCTTCGTAAACACCGACGACACCAGATCGATTGCCCGGTCCATCCACTCGGCCGCTCCGTCGGAAGAGGGACGGTTGCCCGGCCGATTCATCAGATAGAGGACCTCATTCGTATTGGCCAAGGTCACGATCAACGGTGCGTAACCCCAGATCCCGTTGTAGGCAATGTCCATTCCTTCCTTGCATTCCCCCAAGGTTCCGGCGACGGTCCCGTCCACGTCGATGATGGCCTCCTTCCGGAAGGAAGCATCCTGCAACTTCCACACCTTGGTTCGGGTTTCATTGATGGTTTCCTGAAGTCCGAAGATCCAATCCTCATCGAAACGACGGAGGAAATCTCCAGCCGTCGTGGGATCCGGAATCCTCTCGGCTCCCAGTCCGTTCATGTAGGTCTCATCCTGGCGCAACCGCTCGATATCTTCGAGACAGGTTCCACCCGACAAGACGTTGTATGCGATGTTCAGTACATGATCGGATTCCCAGTAAGGAAAGTGGTACTTGAGCAAAACGATGTTTCTGTTGATATCTTTGTCCAATCCAAGCTTACACACGAGCTTGTGAATGGCTCCGATACCACCAGATCCGATGGCGCGCGTTCTCTCGGCGATCTCGTAGTAGGTGTTGGAGTCCTTGAACATAGGATCGGACCGGTCCTCAAACTGATTTCTTTCCAACCGGCGTGTAAGATTTTGCTTGTCTCGGAGGAGGATTCTGTGGTTTCTTTTATTCACCTGGAATGTGCTCCTTTCGGGATGTCTTGTAAATATATCAAACGCATTTTATCCCGTAACGGCGCACGTTCCAGGGCTTTTCTTCCTCCTCATGCAAAAAATCACGCTGGACTAAGGCCTAGGTCCAGAGCAGCAATCTCCATCGCTTGACTTTTGTTGATATTGAACAGTACCGCCCTCGCGCCGGGTAGAGCCTCCGGCCATTGATGTGCCGTCTCCCCCTTCTCGGGGTCAGGACTACTCAAAGCCTCGGGCTCACCACCCCTTGACGAAACACGAAAGAGTCCAGCCCTATCAGTTCCAAAGACGATAGTTCCATCCTCTTCCCAGCTTGCGCCCCTTATCTCACCTTCGACAGAACAGACGCTTACCGAAGGTCCACCATGAATAGACACCTTTTTCAGATCCTGATTTTGAACAAAACCTATCTCGCTGCCATCAGGGGAAAAGAAGGGTCCCCCAAAGTTGAAAGATCCTTCTGTCCCACCCAAGGGAGTAACTTCCCAGGTATCCAGTCGGCGCAAGTAGAGCTGCGAGTTGCCACCTGACTGTGATACGTAGACAATGTGTTTTCCGTCTGGGGAGATATCGATTTCTTGGAAGATGGCTATAGGTTCCAACGGTGCCGTTCTTGGGGTGTGGATTGCCGTGCGCATGACAGGCCGGGGCTCTTCAGGTGCAGGGGTTTTGAGATTCCAAACGGAGGCTGCCACCAGTAACACTGCAAGTCCCCAGACAAGGTGATGGAGTTTCTTCGCTTTGGCCGCTGCTTGAGTAGTGACGTTGGGCTCGGATCCTCCCTCGGCAATCCACTGCAATTCCATCATCACGTCGTGTGCCGACTGAAGTCGGTCGTCTGGATCTTTGTCCAGGCACTTCTTGACGATGTGATCGAGGGTCGGGGGAGTCATAGGTTGGAGAGTCGATATGGGTGGAGGATCTGCTGTCATGATTGCGCCAATCAAACTTGCCTGACTCTCCCCTTCAAATGCCTTTCGTCCTGTCGCCATCTCATAGACGACCGCCCCGAATGCAAAGATGTCCGTTCTCGCATCGGCTTCCTTGCCTTCCAGTTGCTCAGGAGCCATGTACTGAAACGTACCCATGATGGTTCCAGCACCGGTCAGGCTCCCATCCTGCGTTGGTAGACCCGTCACTCCTGCTTCACCTGTACTTGATTGCGTATCCCGTAACTTTGCCAGACCAAAGTCCAACAGCTTTGCACCCGACTTGGTCAGCATGATGTTGCCCGGCTTCAGGTCCCGATGCACCACCCCTTGGCGATGGGCTTTGTCCAGGGCATCTGCGATCTCTATGGCATAGCGTAGGACCTGATCGGTTTGCACCAGAGGTCCCTTGATCAACCTGTCGGCCAGAGTCTCTCCTTCCAGATATTCCATGACCAGGTAGTCAGTTCCATCTTGTTGGCCGACGTCGTAAACCGTACAGATATGCGGATGATTCAGGCTGGAGACTGCCTTGGCCTCGCGCTCGAACCGTTGGCGTAGCTCAGAATCGTTTGATAGATGGGATGGCAGGACTTTGATGGCAACCGTACGATCCAGACGGGTGTCCTTGGCGCGATACACTTCTCCCATGCCTCCTTCCCCAGCAAGGGAGAGGATCTCGTACGGACCAAGCCGTGTCCCGTCTGCAAGAGCCATCGAGGCTCCGTGGATGTTGTGGGTTCAATGCTCGGGAGAGCATAGCAGATGATGCGGTCTGGTTGTGACGGAAAGGTCACGGCAGAAATTTGGGGAGCTAATGGAGACTGCCCCCTGCCCAGACCATTCGGAAATCATTTTGACTTCTCTAGCGCTTGATTCCTTCCGTGCTGGAGAAGAAAAAAGGCATCCTGAGGGAGACTCCGGACTGCACTTTGGAGAGCACGGCCAGCCAGATCTGTTCATGGCGTGTGGATGCAGGACCCGCTTGAATCAATGCCACCTATTGCGCAGCCTTCTGGACGGCTCATCTGAGGGATTTCTCACCATAAAATCAGGGTTTTCCTGATTGGAAACTTTGAAGAAATGTGGTTATATCGCCCACCTCACATCCATGTCCGAGTTGGCAGTCAACCGGAGATTCCTGTTCCAGCACACCTCTAAACATTGGCTATCTGGGTTCTCAGTATGGCTTGGAAAAGAGCATGTGGATTGATCCACTGTTCAGCCTCTCCTTGTCTATGGTTGCCCTACTCTGGCTCTCAAGAGACAAGTCGAAGTAAGGCCCGGTCACTCGATTTTCCCTTGATTCCCCAGTATCGCATGAATAAAAATGCCTTAAGCTGACGAGGCGAATCAGTTGCTTACAAAGCCATACCGTGAATCATGTGGGGTGACCTGAATGAGAATGTCCATCGTTTTGTTCCTCGTCCTCAATGTCCTCTTTGCCGGCAGTGGCGGTCTTCTTCTCTCCAAGGACGGTTGGCTTGTCCGCCGTGACGTGGATCCGCACACAGGCGAGGACTTGCGCATGCCGGTCCTTATGCCGGATGACTTCAGCGACTTGCACCTGGTTGGCTGGCGGGTGGAGCGCGGCACCCAAGATCCGAACAACCCGCTCATCGAAGGAGACATGCCGTGGGACTCCGGTGGTGTGGGAACTCACGGGTCGGTGCTGCGAGATCCAATCGATTCCCTGTGGAAAGCTTATCTTGTCTCTACGGAACCCGAGGTCACCACAGAGAACTACGAAAGGCCCTGGACCTCGAAGAATACTAGGACCCGCCGTATCTGTCTTTTTGAGAGCACCGACGGAGTCCACTGGTCGAGACCGGAGTTGTCGAACGCCTCCTTCGCGGGTCACAGCAAGACCAACATCATCTTTGACTCGAGCGAAGGGGTCTCGGACTACGCCTCGGTCTTCGTCGATCCGGCGAACCGTGAATGGCCCTACGAGATGTTCGCACTTCGTTATGGCAAGCAGACACTCGAAGGTATGGGCTACTACCGCTATCGCTCCAAGGACGGCAGGAAGTGGGAAAGCGCGGGAGGCAAGGTCAAGGGTCCTATGACCGGGGATCTTTGCTTCTTCTTATCGTGATCCGGACTTCGGCTACGTAGCCTATTACCGGTTGGGGGCGCCGGGTAAGCCTACCGACCACGTCCCCGTCTGGGAGGATTTTCAGCGCCGGAGCTGCTACCGGGCCGTGAGCAAGGATGGAGACAACTGGAAGAAAGACCCTTTGATGATGCTGACGGCGGACGAGCGCGATCACCGCGATACGCAGTACCAGGAAACCGTGCCGCTGAAGGTGAAGGGTGGATACATCGCGATCGTCAATATGTACAACCCGATCATCCAGACGTTTTATTTTCGCACGGCCGCATCCCGGGATGGCCGCCGCTGGTGGTTTCCCGACCGCCGCCCCTGCCTCGACAACGGGCCGCTCGGCGACTACGGGGGAGGACAGCTCTGGCAGAGCCAGAATCTCATTGTCCAGGGCGACACGCTTTACGTCTATTACGGTGGTACGGAGGGTCCGCATCGGCAAGTCTCGGACACTCGCGCGCCCTCAAAGCAGATCGGTTACCTGGAGACGGTCGTCGACCACGGCGCCCATTTCATACCCTTTAACTCGGCTCTTTGTCGTGCCTCCTGGCGGCTCGATCGCACATACGCGCTCGCCGCATCCGCCGGTGGACCCACCATCGGCGCCGCCGTGACAACGGCACGAGACCTGGGCGGCAAGAGTTTGTTCGTGAATCTGGTAACCCGACCGCCGAAGAAATCGCGCAAGCTCGGCTTCGACGAGGGCTACTTGCAAGTCGAGCTTCTTGACGAGGGGGGTCAACCGATTCCTGGTTTCACGCGCGACGATTGTGTTCCGCTCAAGGGAGACCACAAGAACCTCCAGGTCAAATGGACTGGCGGTGACGAGGCCTCGAAACTTGCCCGAAAGGCCAAGTTCTATCTAAAGCGGGCGTTCCTCTACGGCTTCGAATTTCGCGGTGGCGAGACGAAGCCGGTGCGCAAAGTCGAGCTCAGACCCTTATAGCTGGGAGGGACCGTATTCTGTCGCGCGCACGCTCGTCGCCACGCCGCATGACGATGGGCTATGCGCGGAGGTGCGGGCACCCTGGATGAAAGGGGGAGAGAAGCTCATCCTACGCTCCAGCGAAATCGTCGGCTACGACACCGGTTTCCTCTATGACGATCACTCTCCGACCACGAACGTTCTGGAACGTGAGAAAGGCTACGAGCACACGCACTTTCGCTTTGACACCGACCAGACACCCGATCACCTGTCGGCGAACTGCGTCGTACCGGGTAAGGGACGCTTCCAGCTCGAGTTGACCACCCACGAGGAGGCTGGGCTTCCAGTTCCTTGCTCTGGCCGGGCGTCTTGTAAACACACCCTCAGGCGTCCGGTCTTTGCCTGAAATTCCTCTGAGCGTAGCTATCGGCCATTCTAGAAGAGAGCCGACAATCCTGAGAATCCCAAATCGGTCCGTGATGTGCGTGTGTGGTAGGACCCATATATAAAGGTATGGGAGTACGTCGGGGGGTACCCTGGGTGGTGGCAAGCTTGGTGGCAAAACCAGGAGAAACTGAGCGATACTGAGAGAAACTCCGAAATAGCAGAAAGCCCCGTTTGACGTGCGTTTGAGTGTCTCTGAGTTGCTGCTAGTTTGGTTCGATTCCCACTCTTAATCAGTAGGTTGAAGGTTCGATTCCTTCACGGCTTACCAATCTTTTCAATAACTTAGCCGACCGGCAAAGATAGCACTAAAACCTAAGGGCACCATATGGGTTCCACCGGGGTAGGTGCCTACGGTGCCGTGAGGCAGGAATGAGTCCGAGACTAGACCAAAGGTTACAATGGGAATGAAGCGTAGGCGGCCGACCCCCGATAAACTGCGAGACCTAATCGAGCGCGTCAAGTACGAAGAGGGAATGCTCATGGCCATGGCGCACCAATTGGCATTGGGAACCATTGCGGCGTTGTGCGCTCGCCGACGCAGTCCTTGAGTCCTTCGTAGTTCACTTCCGAAATCGCTATGCGATCCGCGAGTAGTGATGGTTCCTCGAGCGCTCGCCTTGCCGAAACTGTCGTTCCCGAATATCCTAGCCGCGCGATCGAGAAACAACCCGGGGGCTCATGCCATGATTCAGTCTGAAGTCAGCGCCGCATCCGAGAAGCAGTGGTTTGGGCACCCCCGGGGTCTTTCGACGCTTTTCTTCACCGAGATGTGGGAGCGCTTCAGCTACTACGGCATGCGCACGCTTCTCATCCTGTTCATGACCGACCCCGTGGCGGGCGGGATGGGAATGAAGCCGGAGACGGCGGGCGCCGTCTACGGCCTCTACACCTTCGGGGTGTACGCTCTTGCGCTGCCGGGCGGCTGGATCGCAGATTGCCTGATCGGCCAGCGCCGCGCGGTCCTCTTCGGTGGAATCCTGATCGCGCTCGGCCACTATTCGATGGCGGTGCCGCTGATGCAGACGTTCTACCTGGGGCTGGCGCTCATCGTTGTCGGGACCGGTCTTCTAAAGCCCAACGTGAGTGCGATCGTGGGCGACCTCTATGGCGACGACGGGGCCAAGCGAGACGCGGGGTTCTCGATCTTCTACATGGGAATCAACCTCGGTGCCCTGGCGGGACCGTTCTTCTGCTCGCTCGTCGGTGAGCCGCGTGACGGCGCGGGCTGGGTGAACTGGCACTACGGCTTTGCCCTTGCCGGCATCGGCATGACCTTCGCTTTGATCCAGTATGTGGCCGGGAGCAAGTATCTGCGCGGTGCCGGTGAGTTGAAGGACGATTCCGCCGAACCCGCCCAGATTGCCGACGCCAGGAAAAAGTTCACCCGGTTCGTGATAGTGGCCGCAGTGGGTATTGCGACTTTGGTGGGTTTGAGCAGGGCCGGGCACCTGCCATTGACCCTGGTTTCGTTCGCGCAGGCGACCGGGCTGATCGTGGCGATCCTCTCGCTTGCGTACTTTGCCTATGTTATTGCCTTCGTATGCCGTGACGGGGCCGAGCGTAAGCGAATCGGCCTCTGTGCGCTTCTCTTCCTCGGCGCGGCGATGTTCTGGTCGGGCTTCGAGCAGGCCGGTTCTTCGATGAACCTCTTTGCCCGCGACTTCACCGACCGATTCCTCGGGAGTACCGAAGTTCCTGCGGGTATGCTCCAGAGCGTGAATCCCATCTTCATCGTTCTGCTGGCGCCGGTGATCGGCATGATCTGGGTCTGGCTCGGCGATCGCAGCCCCTCCATCCCGGTCAAGTTCGGCCTTGGTCTCGTGCTCCTGGGAGTCGGATTCCTGGTTCTGGCCTGGGGCTCGACCCATGTCGAGACCGCAACCAAGGTAGGGATGCGGTGGCTGATCGTTACCTATTTCCTGCACACGATCGGTGAGCTCTGCCTGAGCCCGGTCGGATTGAGCAGCATCACCAAGCTCGCGCCGGACCGTCTGGTCGGTCAGATGATGGGCACCTGGTTCATGGGCGCTGCCCTGGGTAACCTGGTGGCGGGCCTGGTCGCCGGCTACATCGAGGCGATGCCCTTGCCCCAGCTCTTCGGAACAGTCGCGACGATCGTGATGGTCAGCGGTGTGATCTTCCTGATCCTGGCGAAGCCGTTCAACAAGTTGGCCGTCGGCGTCAAGTAGTTCGTTTCGAGTTGAAGTTTGGACGCCATATTGGAATAGTCTGCGGACGTGTCACAGGCGTCGGGCCTGCAGCCGGACAAGCAGCTGGACCTGCAGGAATGCCGGAGTGCGAGGGGTACTGTATCTCTCCTGTCAATCTTCGAGCATGGGTCGCGCCGGGACTATTCCTCCGACCGCCGAACTCCCTCGGTTCCACTGCTTGTTGCCCCGCTTGGCCCTCACCAGTCACAATAAAGGAAGTTCGAATCCGCGTGCCCGCGTGAATTGTGTGAGCTGCTTTGTCGTTAGTTTTCGCATTGATCGGGTGAACTACAGCAAGGATCCTGCTCGGCTCCAAATTGCCAGCGGGTATCAGGAGCGGAGATTGTCTCCTATGGCCGCAAACCCAGCAGATTCTGAACAACCAGAGAGGATAAAAATGAAGAAGTTTCCTTTCTTTTTCGCTAAGCATCTCATTAGTGCACTAGCCGTCGTATTGCTAATGGCCAACATCTATCGAGGCTCAGCCGATCCCTGGACGGTGGGAAAAGATCGATACGCTGAGTCCGGGAAAAATGATCGTCGTCATCTTGAAGGCTGTAGATCACATCGAGTGTGTCTTCAAGAGTTCAGGGCCTAGAGATCTGACACTGATTCATGCTAGTGGAAATGAACTAACCCTACCAAAACTAGGAATTCGCGAAGTTATCATGGAAGACTATGACGATAGGGTTCGGAACGGTACCCTGATAGGTGTAGCAATAGGCTTCGCGGGTCCTGTCCTTGTTACCCTAGCATCCGGAGTGGATAGGACAGAGATTCCATTTGGCTTCATAATCGGCACCGTCGGAGCTTGTGTTGGGGCTGCGGTTGGCTGGCAACTGGACAAAAGGCGCAGAGGAACCGAGGTCCTCTGCCGGGCTCCATGACAGTCCTCCCGCGTTTTGTGCCAACCTGGCTAGCGAGAAAACCGCCAGGCACCGGGATGCGGAGAACCAACCCCGTCCGGAGGTTGAAATGTAGGCTAGACCACCACTCCATTCACATTCCGTCGGGAAGCTAGACCTTAGTCCAGCGTGATTTTTTGCATGAGGAGGAAGAAAAGCCCTGGAACGTGCGCCGTTACGGGATAAAATGCGTTTGATATATTTACAAGACATCCCGAAAGGAGCACATTCCAGGTGAACAAAAGAAACCACAGAATCCTCCTCCGAGACAAGCAAAATCTTACACGCCGGTTGGAAAGAAATCAGTTTGAGGACCGGTCCGATCCTATGTTCAAGGACTCCAACACCTACTACGAGATCGCCGAGAGAACGCGCGCCATCGGATCTGGTGGTATCGGAGCCATGAGTCAATCCCATTTTCAGTTGAAATTGGATAGCGGCTCCCGTGGTATTCACGCAATTCGTTCCTCCACGGCTTTTGAAAAGCGGGCTTTTAAGGAACGACGTAACCTCGGTAGGTGGCGATAGCCACGGACCTTCCTGAGTCTCGGCTCGATCTCGAGCAATGCCGTAGCTACCCAACGATGTAATTGGTTGCTGTTTTTCCAGTAATCCACTTTGTCGGTTCTTTGTCCAAGCTGCGCATTGATGGACTCAAGACAATTCGTAGTAGAGAAACTTTCCCGGAGTTCCTCAGCCAGGCCCAACCGGTGAAGGGTGAGAGTCTCTTCGAAACCCTCATCCAAGCTGGCTGCCGCTGACTGGTTCAGCAGCAATAGTTCTTTTCGGACCCTTAGAAGCGCTTTTTCTGCCTCTTTCAGGTTTGGCTTTTGATAGGCATCCTGCAATCGTTTGCGAAAGGTTCCCTGTTTGCTCTTGGGTAAGTAGCACAATACATTTTCACGCTTGTGCCATCGGCAGCGCTGCACGACCGCCCGGTTGCCGAATACCGCCTGGACGGCTTTTCGCAATCCTTTGGACCCATCGATAACGCACATCAGGCCCTTGTCATGGCAAAGCCCTCTTTGTATTAGCCCTCGGAGAAAGGCTATACACACTCGTTCATTTTCGGTACTGGCCTGCAGGAACCCCAAGATGATCTTCTCACCCTCGAGGGTCACTCCCAATCCAATCAGGATTTGCTCCGATGCAAAGCTTTTGCCGTCCAGAAAGAGAGCAACAAAATCGTATCCTGCAAGAGATCGTTCCTGCAGCTCCTTCAGTTTTCGAGCTGTCACTTGGATGGTACGGCGCGAGATGCTTGATGCTGACATGCCAAAAGCCTCCGGAACGGCCTCAGCGCACTCCCGATAATTCCGACAGGATAATCCGTTGATCACCTTCTTCAAAAGGCCCTCGTCCATATTCCTGGGTTGCTGCAACTGCCTATAGGTTCTCAACGGCGCTTCACGACCGTGGTTTGTGTCCCGGACTCGAGGAACACGGACTGGAATCTTCTGATCTGTGAGATACACTGAACCCCTTTGCGATCCCCATCGATGAAGGTTGCAATCACCGCCGGCTCGGCTATAACGCTTCCCGGCGAGCTCGTTGACTTCATCTTCAAGGCTGTCCTGGACGGCTCTCAATCCGAGCGGTATCAATGCTTGGATCAGCTCGATACGTGCATCAAGTTCATTGACCTGATCGTTGATTTCCGGAACCCGAGCCCCGCCTGAGGATCGTTTTTGCTTCGATGTGATGCTGTTTGGTAGAATCTTCTTCATAGTGGCTCCTTGAGAATTGGTTGACTTCGTTTTCGCTAAAAACAAAAATCTACCACTCTTGGAGCCGCTTTCCTTTCATTGAATTTCAACTAACAATAGCACTCACTCGGAGCCATTCACAAGCTCGTGTGTAAGCTTGGATTGGACAAAGATATCAACAGAAACATCGTTTTGCTCAAGTACCACTTTCCTTACTGGGAATCCGATCATGTACTGAACATCGCATACAACGTCTTGTCGGGTGGAACCTGTCTCGAAGATATCGAGCGGTTGCGCCAGGATGAGACCTACATGAACGGACTGGGAGCCGAGAGGATTCCGGATCCCACGACGGCTGGAGATTTCCTCCGTCGTTTCGATGAGGATTGGATCTTCGGACTTCAGGAAACCATCAATGAAACCCGAACCAAGGTGTGGAAGTTGCAGGATGCTTCCTTCCGGAAGGAGGCCATCATCGACGTGGACGGGACCGTCGCCGGAACCTTGGGGGAATGCAAGGAAGGAATGGACATTGCCTACAACGGGATCTGGGGTTACGCACCGTTGATCGTGACCTTGGCCAATACGAATGAGGTCCTCTATCTGATGAATCGGCCGGGCAACCGTCCCTCTTCCGACGGAGCGGCCGAGTGGATGGACCGGGCAATCGATCTGGTGTCGTCGGTGTTTACGAAGGTCTGGCTTCGGGGCGACACGGATTTCTCGCTGACGAGAAACTTCGATCGCTGGGACGAGCGGGTTGGTTTTGTCTTTGGTTATGACGCCAAGCCGAACCTGGTCGGGATGGCCGATGCCCTGCCGGAGAGACAATGGAAACCGCTCGAGCGGCCTCCTCGTTATGAGGTCAAGAGCGAAGAACGGCGCCGTCCGGAAAACGTCAAAGAACAAGTAATCAAGGAGAGAGAATTCAAGAACATCCGCCTGCAGAGCGAGCAGGTCGCCGAGTTTGACTATCGTCCCGGACACTGTAAGAAAACCTATCGCATGGTTGTGGTTCGGAAGAACCTCACGATCGAAAAGGGGGAGCACCGGCTGTTTGATGAGGTCCGGTACTTCTTCTACATCACCAACGATCGGGAGATGACGATGGGAGAAGTGGTCCTTTTTGCCAACGATCGCTGCAACCAGGAAAACGTCATCGGTCAGCTCAAGAGTGGAGTGAACGCCTTGAGGATGCCTTCGGACAGTCTGGTATCGAACTGGGCCTACATGGTCATCGCATCGCTGGCGTGGAATCTGAAGGCCTGGTATGGCCTGGTGACGCAGGCGCCGACAGTACGTCGTGATATCTTGAGGATGGAGTTCAAACGCTTCCTGGTGAACTTTGTGCAAATACCCTGTCAGATTGTAAGAACCGGTCGTCGCCTCGTTTACAGGATATTGGCCTATAGCAAGCATCTCGAAACCTTTTTGGCGACGTTCGACTATATCAGGCAACTCAGGTTTACTTGAAGGCGCCTCGCCGGCGGGTGAGCCCGTACCCCCGGCGGAGCAAGAGTGGCGGGCGAAAGGAAGGGCATAACAGAGACAAACAAGATCAAGTGATCCAGACAACCAATGGAAGGTTTGTCTCTTGTGTTTCTCTTTGCTTTCCCTGTTACGCACAAGGAGCTGAAATCCACGAGATATTCGGAAAAGGCAAACGATTTTCCGAGCGAGCTCATACCTCGCTTATTTTGGGCCTAGAAACAGGCCAGCAAAAGGATCTCCTTCTCGCAGGTACTAACCCGCAGTTCTCGCGATCGGGGCATATTGTCTTTGGCCGGGAGAGAACCTTGTGGGCCGTGCCCTTCGATTTAGCCGGGCTTAAGACTATTGGTGAGCCCATTCCCGTTTTGGAGAATGTACTGTCCAAGGCAGTCGGCGCCGTCACCTTCAGCTTATCAGACGAAGGTTCCCTCGCCTATATGCCTGCGTTGGGAAAAGGTACACCCACATGGGTTGACCGAAACGGACAGGAGTCAAAGTGGTTAACCACAGACCCGGGTTTTTACGCCTTTCCACGGCTCTCTCCCAATGACAGAAGACTTGCCGTTACCAACGTCAAGGACATGAGCCTATGGATCTTGGAAGTCGGTGAAAGGAGAAAGACGCTGTTGACACATGAAGGAATGGATCTTCACGCTCGATGGACACCTGACGGTGATCGGATCGCTTTTACTTCTTCTAAACATGGACTGCTAAACATCCATTGGATTCGATCCGATGGAAGCGGCCACGCGGAAAGACTGGCCACTAGTCCGAATACGCAATACCCGGACTCTTGGTCTCCAGATGGACGGTTCCTAGTCTTTTCTGAGATTAGTCCGGACACAGCCAGTGACATCATGCTAGTGCCCATTGAGGGGGACCGCAAACCGAGGGTATTAATCAAGTCGAAGTTCAATGAGGCCGTTGGGATCGTTTCTCCGGATGGTCATTGGATGGCATATCTCTCGGATGAATCGGGTCAAATGCAGGTTTATGTCACATCTTTTCCAGAACCTGATGCTCCTCGGCTTATTTCCGAGCACGGCGGGGTGCAGCCTGTGTGGGGACCCGACGGCAAAGAGCTATTTTATCGAATCGGCAGCGAGTTTATGGCCGTTTCTATCGCCACCGAGCCCTCTTTTAAGGCAGGAACTCCCTCTCTTGTCTTTGCAGGAGACTATACGGGACCCGAGAGAATCTACGCCATATATGACATCACATCAGACGGCCAGCGGTTTGTCGCCATCAAGCCGGATCAGACATCAGTCGGAATCCATCTCGTACAAAACTGGTTCGAGGAACTAAAACGCCTCGTCCCCACGGACAACTGACATGATCGGTAAGACCATCTCCCATTACAAAATCCTGGAAAAGCTCGGTGGCGGTGCTATGGGCGTGGTCTACAAGGCTGAAGACACTCGCTTGGGTCGGCATGTTGCCTTGAAGTTCCTTCCAGAGAAGCTGGCGAAGGACCATCAGGCGTTGGAGCGGTTCCAAAGAGAAGCCCGTGCGGCATCGGCGTTGGATCATCCCAACATATGCGCCATTCACGATGTGGGTGAGCATGAAGGTCAACCCTACATTGTGATGCAGTATTTCGAAGGCCAGACCCTCCGCTACCACATCGAGAGCAAGGCACTGGAGACGGACGAGGTGCTGGACTTGGGAATTCAGATTGCGGATGCACTAGATGTTGCGCACTCGAAGGGAATTATCCATCGAGACATCAAACCCGCCAATATCTTCGTTACAGCACGAGGACAGGCCAAGATTCTGGACTTTGGATTAGCCAAGTCCATCACGTCATCAACTGCTGACTCGGACGGGATTACGCAGGATCTGACGCAGTCGGGAACGTTGCTTGGAACGGTCGATTACATGTCTCCTGAGCAGGCCATCGGGAAGCCATTGGATCATCGAACGGATCTCTTTTCCTTCGGCATAGTCCTCTATGAAATGGCTACCGGTCAGCACCCTTTTCGCGGGAGCTCGTCTACCGATACCCTGAACTCCATTATCAACAAGATTCCAAACCCAGTGAGTCGCTACGTTCAGGCATCATCCGACGAACTTGGACGGATGATTGAGAAAGCGTTGGCGAAGTCGCCCGATGATCGTTACCAAACGGCAAAGGGCCTGAACGCGGATCTGCGTCAGCTCAAGCGCCGCCTCGATTCTGGTGGCGTAGCGGTACCTTCTGTCACGGAGGAAACCGAACAATCCTCTATTGCCGTCCTTCCTTTCGTGGACATGAGTCGGGACAAAGAGGAGGAGTACTTTTGCGACGGATTGGCGGAGGAACTGATCAATGCCCTGACGAAGTTGGAAAACTTGCGCGTGGTGGCTCGGACGTCGGCCTTTTCTTTCAAAGACAAGGGACTGGACGTAAGGGAAATTGGTCGGAAGCTGGACGTAAAGACTGTATTGGAAGGAAGCCTGCGTAAGGCCGGCAATCGACTCCGCATCACGGCCCAGCTGATCAACGTGGCTGATGGATATCATCTTTGGTCCGAACGATACGATCGTGAAATGGAGGATGTCTTCGAGATCCAGGATGACATTACTCTGAAGATCGTGGATGCGCTCCGGATCAGGCTCATGGGGCATCAAGAGCGTATGGTGACCAAACGCCACACCGAGAACGTCGATGCCTACAATCTATATCTCAGGGGCCAGCATCATCTTTACAAGTTCACTCGCGACGGAATGGACAAGAGTATCGAGTGCTTCGAGCAGGCTTTAGCACTAGATGACACCTACGCGCTTGCTCACGCCGGTTTGGGACTTTCTTACATGCTGCTTGGGGCTCTAGGTTGGGAACAACCACGGGAAGTGATGCCAAAAGCTAAGGAGGAAGCACGAAAAGCTCTGAACCCGGATTTCCAATTTGAATGAAATATAGCAACCTTTCAGCCGCCTTCGGCATCCCTATTTATAAGCGTCGGAGAATGATAAGGACACATTGGAGGGCAACACCCGATGGGTGAAAAAGAACGAAAGGGGTTTCAACTCAGCTTTAACGGATTACTCAAAGTTGATTTTCAGGGATCGCGAGTCACCTCCGAGGGTGGCCTGATTCTGGTCCGCGAGTTGGACGAACGGCTGGGGATGGGACGACTCATAGACGAGCATCTCAACGACACGCGGCAAGGCTTGAACAAACAGTTCCCGCTCGTCGATCTGCTGCGGCAATCGGTCTATAGTCGCCTGGCAGGCTACGAAGACCTTAACGATGCCGCGCGGGTCTCAGTTGATCCGACCTTTCGCTTGATCGGCTCGAAGAAAAACTGGGATCGCGGTGCGGCGCTGACCTCGACGTTACACTGGTTCGAGACGGAGCTGCTGACGCGAGAAGAGAATCTGATCGGGCTGATGGCTCTGAACCGAGAGACACTCGCACAGGCCGAGGCTCTGGACAAGTCTGATCGCGTAGTGTTGGATATGGACTCAAGCGAGAGTCCGGTGCATGGTCAGCAGGAAGGCAGCGCCTACAATGGCCACTTCGAGTCCGTGTGTTACCATCCGCTGTTTCTGTTCAATAGTCACGGGGACTGTCTGGCGGCCAAGCTGCGGCCGGGTAACGTGCATAGCGCCGAGGACTGGGACGAGCTTCTGTTGCCGGAGATCGATTTTCAACAGGAGCAAGGCAAAGAGATCGTCTTTCGAGCAGACGCCGCCTTCGCCAAGCCAGAGGTTTACGAGACCCTGGAAGAGCGCGGCGTTCAGTATGCCATACGCATCCCGTCCAACAAGAGCCTGGAGTGGGAGATTGCCGACATCCTGTTTCGTCCTCCAGGTCGGCCCAGCCGCAAGCCACTGGTGCGCTACAAGAGCTTCCGCTATCAGGCCGAAAGCTGGTCGAGGCCGCGACGGATCGTCGCCAAGGTCGAGCATCACCAGGGCGAGTTGTTCCCGCGGGTCGGGTTCATTGTCACGAACATGAGCTTGCCGAGCCGCTCGGTGGTGAGGTTCTACAACAAGCGCGGCACGGCGGAGCAATGGATCAAAGAAGGCAAGCAGGCGACGCATTGGACGCGGCTGTCCTGCCATCGCTTCCGTGCGAATGAAGTGCGCCTGCAGTTGAGCGTGCTCGCCTACAACCTAGGCAACCTATGGCGGCGACTCGGGCTACCACCCCGGATCAAGAGCTGGTCGCTCACGAGCTTGCAGCACCGGTTGATGAAGACTGGCGGAAGGCTGGTCAAGCACGCGCGGTACTACTGGTTGCTCTTGGCCGAGGGGCATCTGGACCGTCGGTTGTTTGGTGAAATGCTCAGGCGGATCTGGGCCTTGCCGCTGCCAAGCGGTTAGCCGCCCGGCTTGCAAGTCCGGAATTGGAATGCCATGGAAGGAGTGTGGCGATGTGTCTGGAAAATCGCCCACGCAGGAGTGAGAAGGTCTACTACCACGGCGACAACGGGTCATTGGGATGCGTTGACTGGATCCATGGTTGGTCTGAGGCCGGGATTTTCTTGCTCCCATGGTGGCTCGAGACTATTATGTTGGGAACCGAGATCCAAATTGGAAATTCCGGGTTATACGACTTTACCCGTGAGGGGATCAATAGGGGTATCCGATATTGCGAGCTGGCCCTATCGCTAGACACTGACTACGCGCTGGCCCGTGCGGGATTGGCAAAGAGCTACTTGGCCCTTGCGACTTTGGGGTTGGAATCAGCACGGGAAGTCATACCCAAAGCAAAGGAGGAAGCACGCAAAGCGCTAAATCTGGATGCCGACCTCGCCGAGGCTCATTCGGTCTTGGGAGGAATCCTGCACTTTTTCGAATGGGATTGGGAAGGTGCTGAAGATCACTTTAGGAGAGCTATTAGCCTCAGCCCTAACAACCCATTGATCCGTACTATGTATGCGGAGCATCTGTCACATCTGAGCAGATTCGACGATGCAATTGCCGAGGCCGAAAGAGCCGTACAGCTTGACCCCATCTCCGTTGAATCGAACCGGATGTTGGCAATGGCTTTGTACTTCGCGCGGCGCCACGATGACTCGATCAAGCAGTGCAACAAGACAATCAACCTCGACTCCACTTTCGTGCTGATCTACTGGTTTCTTGGAATGAATCACATTGCAAAAGGTGATTTTGATGATGCCATTGTGGCGATTGAGCGCGGTTACGATTTAGACGAGGATAACCCGATTAGTCAGCCCCTGGTTGCCGATATCTACGCAATGGTGGGACGAAATCAAGAGGCCCGCGATATGCTGGAAGAACTAAAAGAAAGGAGGAAGCAAGAAGAATTCTCACCGTATCTTATAGGTGGTGTCCATTTTTTTCTTGGTGAGACGGATGATGCCTTTGAATGGCTCAATAAGGCGTATGAGGAGAAGGACGTTCTGCTTTCAATGATGGACGTCCACCCCTTAATGGATACCATCCGCGACGACCCTCGGTTCCAGGACCTGCTGCGCCGAATGAACTTCCCTGAGCGATAAACCAACGATGCAACCTCTCAGACCCGAGAAGATCGAAAAGGAATTCATCCAGGTTGCCATTGATCTGAAGGACGTGATTGTCCTGGATGGTGTTGATCCACTTCATGATCAACAGAGCTACCGCATCCGCAGTCACGACCTCTACGGACCGCTACCCACTATCGAAATCGAGGACAACGGGGATCGGCTGAAGGTGGTTGATGACATTCACAGAGAAGCCGCCAAGCTCTCGGCCATTCACGGACTCCGCAAGGAGCTGGTGGAGATGTTCGAGGATGCCACGTTTCTTGAACCAACGTTGGTGGATGAGACGGCAGTCGTCGGGATCTCATATGGAAACGGTAAGTTCACGACGATGGCCGAGGGGACGAGCTTCTTGGATGCGTATCACAAGTTGCGCGTGAAGGTCATTGACGAGACATTCCCGATCTAAGAGATTTTCGCGAAAGGCAAAGATCAGGGTATCACCGATTATCTTGTTTTGGCTCATTTAACCCTATGTTGATCAGTGGATTTCCGAGATGAGTCAAGAGCCAACCTGATTATCACTCACATCTCTGAGGATCGCACGAAGCCAGACGCAAATATCATCTATTACTTTTTTGTCGTTATACAACGCGCTGTGGCGCAGCCTGAGGAAGACACGGTTTGGTCGAGAATCGTACGTGTGCTGGATTAGGTTTTGAGACCCATGGGGTGTTTCCTTTGACCACACATCGACAAGCCAATTGTCCAGGAATGTTTCGCCCCCGAATGCAAAGGTGTGAGAGCGAACCAGCTTTGGAATCAAAAGCATCGTCATATGAGCCAGGAAGGATATGGTGAGGAAGACTAGAGCAGTTGCGAGGGACGCTAAGAGGCCGCCGCACACCACCGATACGACTCCCTTTTCATACACGCGCAAGGGTAGAGGATCCAAGAGCGCCCAGGTCTTGAAGAGGAGGAAGCGAAAGGCTGAGACAAACACTAGAGCGAAAGAGACGTGAAAGGCGGTATGATTACTCCACACTCGAAACGGGACAGAAGCGATCGCACGGACAATATCCAGCCAACCCTTCGCTTCGTCGCCACTTATTCGTAGGCAGAGAAAGGGCGTTCGTTCCGGGTCCGGAAATGTGAATTTGTAATGGATTTCGTCCTGAGAGACTCTCAGCCTGTTTTCAATTCCGGACCACTCGGTCTCGAAAGGCCAATCGAAAGGTAAGTGGTGTTCTTCCACCAGGACGAAAAACCAAAAAACCAAGACCGCACCAAGACATGCACCCAAGAGTGCGCCATGCGAATCACCCAGCAATAAACCAACACCAGCGAAAGGAGAGACTGCCAGACAGCCAAGAGCTCCCACTAAGGCAAACTTAAGAAAAAGATCGACGAGGCCGAAACCGCCAAGATCTCGCTTGCGACACATCAAGAACGGCGTTGCGAGAGTGACCATCGCCGACGTCAGACGTCGCGTTGTGAGTAATGAGTGCAGTGCTACGTTGCCACCATGACTGTGGGCGATCAGAATGTATCTTTCCAACGGTTGGAGACGATTCCACATCTCGAGAAACAAGGACAATTGTGCGCCAGCGTCTTGTCTTTCTTTGTGGCTATTTTTGCCACTCCACGGAAACGACCTAATGTCAATTTCCTCTCCAAACTCTTTTCGGAGTGCCTTTGCGAAAAGACTGTCAGGTTTTGTCCAGTTCGTACCAGTCGCGAATGTGCCGTGGATGAGAACGACAACTGGCTTAACCGGTTTGCACGCTTTTTTTTCGTCCAAGGTAACCGATTAGGGTGGCGGCACATTGCGTTGCCTGAGGAAGTCGCCCGCCAGGATTCCCGCGACAGAGCCCCAGTGAACGATGTCTCTAACGAAGCCCCTTGCAACATGTTAGCGATCACGGGAAAACGTATTTTTTTGAACGTGCGCCGAGAGGATTTGGATTCCACTTTCAGAAAAGCCGGTCAGGTTTTCCTAGAAACCACTCTATCGACGACGAAAAGGTTCCCACGTTACGGGTGCCCAAACATTCCCCTGGGTGATGTTGCCACAGAAACATCGGTCGGGGAACCTTGATCCGTCACGCGCAACCGGATTGATGTCGATCACCGCCCCGGTGCACACCCAGTCGCCTCCGGCGACGATGATGTTGAGTCCTTACAACCGGCGTGTGTTCAGAAAAGCACGGTTTTCAGTGATCGTTAACACAACACGGCCGGCCGCGTGTACTCGACAAACTCAAGCTACTAAAACAGTTGAACGTGCGCGTGTAAGATTCTAAGCAGGGTGACAATGGAAAGTCAATCCGTGACCCGTGATCATGCCTGGTGGGAGGCCGACACAGAATTCATCCCTCAACGGTTTCTCCCGCTGGATCGTTGCCAGGGGTTGGGCGTTTCATCCTAGGCGGAATAGGCCACTCCAGATTTCCTTCGTTCAAAAATATTACTTTTTTTGGACGAAATGAGTTAGTTTAAATCTCATCGCCACGGCTATGCTTCAGCGACTTCCCCAAACGGAAGGATGCGGAACAGCAAGCAGCCCGCCTTAGGCCAAGGGTGCTGTTTTCTCAATTGGTAAAGCCTTAAGGAGTATTCGGCCACATTTGCGAGGCCCCATGTCCTTTGACGAAAGCTCGGATGTGTTTCGTGGCAGAGCACTGAGAGTCTTCGAGTATCTATCGGATTTTGTCCGACTTCGAACAAAGGTCATCCGTGACATCAGTCAATACAAGCGGTTGTTTTGGTTCGATAGCTTGCCAGCTGATCCGGACTGCTACACGATCGCTCGGGGTGATGAAAGCGAAATCGACCCAGATACTTGGATTACGATCAAGAGACGTCGTAGCCCCGAGTGGCCCGTCCCACCTCGCGAATGCCGCGATTGGATCACCCCAGCTGACTTGCACGGAACTGACACTGTTCCCCAAATCAAGACTCGAATTGTTGTGCGCGACCAGCAGGCCTCAGACTCGAGCGGGGGCCAACTATTCCCGGAGCAAAGTTATCTAGATTTGACGGATCATCCTGAGGTGCGCGCGGCCTGGAGTGTCTATCTTGACACGCAATGGAAGCCGTGGGCCGAGGAGCAGCGGAAGTGGCAGGCGGTTCAAGATTGCTATGCGAGCTTGTTCAAGATTCATCAAGAGGTGCTGCGCCTGGGTGAGCAATATGAACTTGTCGTTGGTCTTGGATATCTGACATGGCAGACAGAGTCAGGCACCATCAGACGACACATTCTAACTGCGCAAGCATCGTTGGAATTCGACTCAAAGAACGGCTCGTTTATACTGAGACCAGGTTTTGAGGGAGCGAAGCTCAGTCTTGAGACGGACATGCTCTACCCCGACGAAAGGCCCACGGTTGAGCAGCAAAAACAGCTGGTGGAATTGCTCCTTCCAGCCATCGAGTCACCCTGGGATAAGTCTGTCGTGTTTCCGTTTATGACCAGCTGGGCACGATCGTTGGGTGACAGAGGCGAGTTCGAGAAAACTCTGGCTCGACCGGACAGTGCTACATCTGCCCCGAAAGTCACTTTTGCGCCTGCAGTAATACTTCGTAAGCGGGGAGGGCAGAGTATCCTCGCTGCCCTGGAGAAAATTAAGAATGCGGTTCAAGACCCTGGCCAAAAGATCCCTAAGGAAGTCTTACGGCTTGTATGTGACGCGGACGAGTTCGATGGGAGGGACAGGGATTGGGTCCAAGGGGAAGGCGGGAAGGACACGAAGCTACCAGAACTCTCTTACTTGCCCCTCCCGGCCAATGAGGAACAGCGACGCATTATCGACACCCTTCGCAACAGGAGCGGTATCTTGGTTCAAGGCCCCCCGGGTACGGGCAAATCTCATACAATTGCCAATCTGATTTGTCACCTGCTCGCAACGGGTAATCGAGTACTTGTCACTGCGCAAACGCCCAGGGCACTGAAGGTTCTGGATGAAAAGATTCCTGGTGAAGTTTCGCCATTATGCGTCTCGGTTCTCGGAAACGATCGGAAAGCCCTACGCAATCTTGAGGGAAGCGTCAGTGAGATCAGTAGTCGCTATGCGCGTTGGAACGCAGGGACAAACCAGAATTCAATTGATCGTTTGGAAAAAGAACTAAACCAGAAAAAAGGAAGACTCGCAGGTCTTGAAAATGACTTGCGCTCTTACCGTGAGCGAGAAAGCCAAGTTCACGAGGTTGCAGATAGATCATATCAGGGAACGGCGCAACAAATCGCGTCAAGAGTTGCCACTGAAAGGGTTCGCTTTCAGTGGCTGAAGGATGAAATCAAACCAAACGAGCAGCCACCGTTCCCACCGCGAGGCTTCAACGAGTTACTTGAGAGTTTCCGTTCAATCGACGCGAATCGTTTAGCCGAGCTAGAACAGAGTGTTCCCGATCCTGATGTGCTGCTGGACGTTAACTTGTTCAACTCCCTTGTTCAGGAAGAACAAAGGGCGCGCGCATCGTTGGAAAGTGCATCAGAGGTTAGGAACAGTCCTCGTTTTTCAATTCTTCTGAATTCGCCAAGAGAAGCCGTCACTGAGTTTTTTGATTCGATAAAGGAGTTGCGATTAGCGATCCAGGACATTAAACGTAGGCCACTGCCCTGGATTGATTCTGCAATTCGGGGAATCTTGACAGATCACGACAGACCCTGGAAACACCTTCACCGCGTGACCACTGAGAGTCTACGCAATTTGGACGAGCAAGTTGAGGCGGTTGATACATACTCGGTCAGCAAGCCCGATACAGTCTCGGATGACCAACTTCTGGCGGATGCTTATGATCTGAAGGCACACCTTGGTGCTGGCAACCGACTAGGGTGGGGTCCCTTTGCCGCCAAAGTTGTCAGGCGCACTCGTTACATTCCTAATTCTGTGAAAGTTCAAGGGCGACGTTGCAATGATGCTGAGCATCTCAGAATGCTCATCGAAGCAATAGAAGTGAATCGGGTCGTCGATCGTCTTTGGTCTGCGTGGGAAGGTAAAGCCGACCGAGTTAAGGGATCGCTTGCTTCTCAGCTTTCTGAACTGGAGGAGCAGCTGGAGGCCCTGGATTCGGTCTTGGAGATAGAAGCAAAACTAATTCACGCCAAGGAGAGATGCGCTGCCATAGAAGGTTTGGGAGGCCTACCATGGCAAGATGCGACTGTACTGGATGAGATCATTGGTTCACTCAAAGTATTGATAGAAGAGCAAACTCTCAGAGATATTCGGAACGGATTCGCAAAGCTCGAGGATGAACTAGATAAAGTCCTTGGATTGCGGGATCCACACGTCGTCGTATCTGACCTCAAGAATTCTGTCCTAGCCCGTGATCCAGACTCATACAAGAAAAGCTCAGAGTTTCTGAGCACACTTGCCGCTGACGGAGCTAAGGTTCGAATGCGAATGGACCGTCATGAAAAGCTACGAATGGTTGTTCCCTTATTTGCGAAGGAGCTCGCTCAACACGCCTCTGATGCGGAATGGGAGATGCAACTTGCGCAGGTGGTGGATGCCTGGAACTGGCGTCGAGCGTCTACCTGGCTTAGAGAGTATATACGCGCGGAAAGTGAGGAGGAACTTCGTCGGGAGATCTCCGACGTCACGGCTGAAATCCAGGAATGCACGGCACGGTTAGCAGCAGATAGAGCGTGGCGATTTTTCTTTGAGCGCATGACTGAAGGGCAGCGTCAGCACCTTATGGCTTGGCAACAAGCAGTAAAGAGATTTGGAAAAGGGACTGGCAAGCACGCTTGGAAATACCGCAGGGATGCCCAAAACCATTTGGACGAGTGTCGGAGCGCCATTCCAGCCTGGGTCATGCCAGTACATCGCGTCTTTGAGACAATCTCTCCAGAACCCGAAATGTTTGACGTTGTAATTGTAGATGAGGCTTCACAATGCGGTCCTGAGGCTCTTACGCTACTTTACCTGGCAAAAAAGGTAGTCGTTGTTGGTGACGATCAACAGATCAGTCCCACTGCGGTCGGAGTCAATCTAGATAATGTTGATTTCCTCCAAAGACAACATCTTGATGGAATAGACCATCCGGATTCATATGGGGCAACGAGTAGTTTTTTTGACCATGGAGTGATTCGTTACGGAAATAGAATCGTTCTTAGAGAGCATTTCCGCTGTATGCCTGAAATCATCCGGTTCAGCAACGACCTATGTTATGCAAAGAACCCGCTCATCCCTTTGCGACAATATCCCCCCGAACGGCTGAAGCCAGTCGTTACCCACTATGTCAGGGAAGGCTATCGGGAAGGGGTATCAGCAAAAGCTCACAATCGGCCAGAGGCTGAATTAGTTGTTCGCGCAATTCAAGCTTGTTCCAAAGATCCAAATTATGAAGGCAAGACTATGGGGGTTATTTCATTACAAGGCGACACTCAGGGAAACGTCATTGAGAGCATGCTTCTTGATTGTCTAGACGCAGAAGAAATTAATGTCCCACTCGGGGATGGGTGAAATCCCTCGCCTTCAGGCGAAGCCTTTAGGAGGCTTGCGGTACAATGATGCATGCCGAGATACCGGAAAGGATCGCACACAGTCTATGAGCTGCAATATCACTTTGTGTTTATCACGAAGTACCGCAAGCCGGTCCTGAAGGGGGACATAGCCAGAAGGACAAGAGAGCTGATCCGAGAGATCTGTGCATCTGAGGATGTGGTGATTGTGAAAGGGAATGTGAGTCCAGATCATGTGCACTTGATGTTGAGCATGCCGCCGCAGGTGTCGCCGAGCCGAATCATGCAGGCCGTGAAGGGGAAGAGCAGTCACCATCTAATGAGGGAATATAGGTCGGTGCAAAGGGAGTTCTGGGGCCGGCACCTGTGGGCACGAGGGTACTTTGTGTGTACGACAGGAAATGTGACGGACGAAGTGATCAAGCAGTACATTGAGCAACAAGGTGTCGAGCCCCAGGAGGACCGGGACTTTAAGATAACGGAATAGGCCATTCTATGAGGCGAGGCCTTTAGTCGGCTTCAGCCGACGACCGAAGCCCTCGCCTTCAGGCGAGGGTAATTCACTGAACGTCGAATCATCTGTGGCGATGCGTACAGTTTCCAGGGTGATGAACGAGACGTAATGTTTTTGAGCATGGTCGCAGCTCCAAACGTTAGGATCGGTGCGCTTACAAAAGAAGCAGATAAACGAAGATTCAACGTCGCTGCAAGCCGAGCTAGAGACCAGGTGTGGCTGTTCCATTCTGTCCAGCTACCGGAACTGTCGTCATCATGTTTGCGACATGCTTTGCTCAACTACTATCTCAATCCGACGCTGGCTCAAGTTGGACCCGATAACACGAGTCTCGAAGAACTCCGTGTGCTTGCCAGGAAGAGCAACCGCCATAGGAACAAAACACCGCGGCCGTTTGAAAGCTGGTTTGAATTGGACGTGTTCTTAGAAATTGCCAACCGTGGTTACCGAGTCATTCCTCAATTTCGGGTATCGAACTACCGAATCGATTTTGTAGTGAAAGGATCATCCGCTCAACTTGCGGTCGAATGCGACGGTGATGAGTTTCACGGGCCAGAAAACTACGAGAAGGATATCGCGCGAGAACGGACCCTACGCCGTTGTGGTTGGAAATTCTGGAGAGTCCGAGGAAGCGAATTCTATCTGGATCCGGACAAAGCCCTATTGTCGCTGTGGGATGAGCTCGAGCTACGCGGAATAACGCCAACTGCTGCTTCATTTGGGAAACAAACCTATGTCGATGGATATGTTCCCAAGGTCGATTTCAGCATAGATTCCCGTGCGGAAACAGAAGGAGTTGTGCAACCAGCGACGATGGAAAGGACCATGGCGGTGGGTAGAAAAGTAACCCCAACCCCCCGGCACGTGACGGAATCAAGTGCTGATAGCAAGGCCTCGGAGAACGCGTCAACAAATGAATCGGAAACCAAACCAGTTGGAAACATCGACCTCAGACCGGAGGTGTGGTTTGCCATGGCGAATTGGGCCAAAGAAAATAGCGCTTTGAGTCCAATGGATCGGTCTACATTGGTGAACGTAGGGTCCAAGTTGCGACAGAACGAAGCAATAGACAACAGACTCGCCGCACGAGCCAGCGATTTGTACCACGAGTTAATCAAGAAGGGTTTTGCACACCCGTTGCTTAAAGATGAGTAGACTCCAGCACATCAGTCCGTGTCTCGCAAAGTTGTAGGACAATGTAACGCGAGTGAGTCGTGACTCAACCTTACCCGACGGTCAGACCCCATTCCACACCAAAGTAGCTGGGGTCTCCTACGCGAACGATAACGGTACCAGCCGCCAAGAGACAATCGCTCGATGCCATGTCGGAGAGGAGCTCGTACTCGTTCGCGAACCGGACAAGCTCGATCGCCGTGAAAGTCTGCCGGGCAAAGCGGAGGGCAGATTGGATACCTGCCCCATCAAGTTTTCCAAGAAATAGCCCCACGTCTGGATAAGGGCTCGCGAGTGGATGCCGAAATAACGGACCTAACAGGCTGATGAAAAATCCGGTTTTGTGCCGAGATTGTTTCCGAACATGAACTTCGGCATCGATTGACTCTATTTTGGCAGGGGATATGAGGGTCTGGATTGGCACGGCGCATGCGTTAGGCCGCTCATCAAATGCTCGGACGAAGTCCACCCTGCTCCAATCACGGCTTTGCCTCCATCAGGTTTCTCATCCGGACAAGGTTGTAGGCAGCCACTCCGAAAGTGAACATCCAGCCGACACGGTCCACACCACGATGTCTTGTCTTACGCAACATACCCACAGTTTTCAGCCAACCAAAGATCTCCTCAACCCGCTTGCGTTTTCTCTGACTGACGGCGTAGCCCGGATGGCGGGTCGTTCTCTCGTCAATGGCGCTCCTACGGTTTTTGTTATTCTGCGCCACGTGTGGAGTCACCTTGCGACGTCGACTCTCTCTGATAAATGCTTTCGTGTCGTAGGCCTTGTCTGCACCTACGGTAATTTGATTTCTGCCGGGCAGATCGTCAAGCATATCCAGCGCAGCTTCCCGTTCTGCTGTTCCCGTTGCCCGCGTGACCCGCACATTCACCGCAAGACCGTTTCGGTTTTCCATCGTGACATGGCCCAGGTAGCACAACTTCGACTGCTGGCCTTTGGCCTTTTTGTACAGACGGGCATCTGGATCCGTCGTCGACTGATGCGTATCATTCGATCTCTTCTCACCCTTGAAATCCACCGTTGGATTTCCAGAACCATCCGTCGGCTTGCTGGGGCGGCTACCTTTCTTCTTGAAGCTTTTCTGTCCTGCCCATGCCTCTACCAGGGTCCCATCCACTGTAAAATGCTCGTCCGACAGGATGCTCTGAGCACGGGCGTGGCAAAGGACGCGTTCAAAGAAGGCCCTGGCGATGTCTCCCTCCAGAAGTCGGTCCCGATTCTTGCTGAAGACGGTCGCGTCCCAGATCGGATCATCCATGCTCAAACCAACGAACCAACGGTACAGAAGATTGTAGTCCAACTGCTCCATGAGCATCCGTTCGCTCCGGACCGAGTACAAGACCTGAAGCAACAAGGCTCGGAGCAACTTCTCCGGAGCCACCGAAGGACGGCCGACTTTTGCGTAAAGAACCTCGAATCGAGGCGACAGTTCTTGCAGAATGACATCGACCATGGTTCGAATGGATCTCAGCGGGTGTTCGTTCGGCACTCGTTTCTCGGCCGAGATGTAGCTGAACATCCCGTCTTGCTTTTCGTCCGGTCCGCGCATCGGTTTCTCCTCGAAGGAATCATCAATAAGAGGGTTCATATTGAAGATGCACGAAAACCGATTTAGTTGGAGTTTTTCAGCATCCTGCTAAGAGGCGGAACACCCGACAAACCAACTCGCGGCGTGAATCTCAAAATCACAAAATACCGGATGCGTTAAGCAACAGCGATTCGCACAAAGGGTCGTACAGTCCGGATTCGCTCCGCTCCGCCCACGGCTCCATATCTCTGATGGATTTGGCTGCCTCCGAATGGACAGGCTTCACCCAGAACGCTCGATAGCTACGCTCTAAGAAATAGTCCCACACAGCTATAGTCCCACACAGCTTCGGAGTTTCTTCTATTATGGCGCCCATTTCTTTGCCGCTGATGAAGCTGTCACCCGCTGATCAACAGATCAATGATGGCCTGTGCGGAGGCAACAAGGAAATCCGCATCGGCCTCGGTAATCTTCTTGCCACGCTGAGCCTCGACCTCGTTGATGAAGGCTCCAAGCTGGTTGATCGCAGCATTCACGTTCCCCTGTTCCAACTTGTTGATCGCGTTATCCAACTTATTCAGGAGGCTGTTCTCGATGCCTTGTTGCAGGTTCAAGGACACTACAATCGGGACGAGCGTCGTTGTGAGCGTACAAGGGTCGTCACTTTCGATTAGCAAAAAACCATGGAAGCTTCCACCTGTATCTTGGTAATGACCAACGATATCTCCAAATTCATTGATGCCGAAGGCTTCGGTGAAAATGGAGTTAGGAAAATCAAAAGCGCTGAAAGTGCCGCTGTTGCTGCGTAAAAAACCATGGAAGATCCCACCTGTATCACGGTAGGAACCAACGATGTCTCCTGACTCGATGATATCAATGGCGTAAGTTCGGTTGGAACCAGGAAAATCAATAGTGACGAAGGAGCCACTGTTGCTTCGTAGAAAACCATGGTCGGTTGCTGTGCGGTAGAAACCGACAACGTCGCCAGATTCGTTAATGCCTTCGGCCTGTGTCCTGCTAGAAGCAGGAAAACCAAAAGTGGTGAAGACGCCACTGTTGCTTCTTACAAAGCCCTGGACGCCATTGTATGTACCAACGATATCTCCAAATTCATTGATGCCGAAGGCTGTAGTGGCATTGGAACCAGGAACATCAATAGTGCTAAAGGAGCCACTGTTGCTTCGCAAAAAGCCGTGCGCTCCACTTCCATCAATGTAGCGACCAACGATGTCTCCAGATTCGTTGATACGATAGGCTATGGTTTCAAAAGCGCCAGGAAAATCAATAGTGACGAAGGAGCCACTGTTGCTTCGCAAAAAACCGTGCGTTCCACCCGCAGAGTAGTGACCAACGATGTCTCCAGATTCATTGATACCATTGGCGTAAGTTTCGAATGCGCCAGGAAACTTAATCGGCACGAAGAAATCAAGAGATTCTGCGGTTATGGGAGCGACACTAACTAACAGGGTGAACATAATGAAGTAGGTTCTCAAGCCGTGCCTCACGTTTTTCCTCCTCATGATTCGCTTCCTCCTTTTGACGATGCCTTCACCGGCCTTCACGAGACAGAAACCGACGCAGACACTCGATTTGATGTCTCTATTACCTAAAGCGTTTGAGGAGGGCAAAAAGTATCATTTATTTTGAACTTTTTTTTCACTGACAAGAACTGGCGGGGCGGGATGCTTGGCAGGGGTGGGTGCCTTGATGGCAGGAAACGCTCTTAGGGCGAGTCTAGGAGTCTAGCGCGTTGCTCGCTCCCATCGTCAGTCACGATGACGGTTTGGATTGATTCTGGCTAACGGACTTGGCCGCAATCGCCCTAGTCGGGACTCACCAACGCCCCTTCGTACTGGGTATCACTGTCGTCCCGTAGCTCAGCTTCATCCCGGACAACCATAGTGGCAGTCTCGTAGAGCTTTTTTAGGTCAGCACTGCTCAATTTCTCGCTCTGACCTGGTCGAGATCGTCTGCGCAATTCCCAAAGCACTCGGTCCCGGATCGTCGTTGCCACGTCGGATAGCTTCGTTGAAGGCGGATCTGCTGGGAACTCCATCTGATGATCCTCCCGGATTAATCTGTCTGCTAGAGCATACGGCAGCCTAAGGCTGTTTGCGGCTCTCATTTTGCTCCGGGACATCTGATAGGCGCCCAGTAATTGATCGGTTTCCTCCTCGGACACAAGGTTCTCCATCGCGCGGAGTTCATGCGCTCGGAATCGATATCGATGGTTTGGCATCCACATCCAGAACCGCGGATCGGAGTTCCGCCAGTTCTCTGAAAGCTGGCCCTGGAACCGGTTACGGAGGCCGTTGGCTTTGGCGTTTGGTCCAACACCTTCTGGTGCCGGTTTGGGTAAGGGTGCTGATTCTGGTTGGCTATTCATGCGCCCAATTATACTCCGCTGCGCGGGGACACGAAACGAGGACATTGCGGCGGGACATTGGCGAGACTTACAGACGCAAAGGCCAGTGAAGTTGAACCTGCTTATGCCGCGTTAACTGATAGTGCGGATTGGGGATGGATTGGATTTTGAAAATGGGAATTATGTGAGGTTGTGGCAACAGAGACACACATCAAATGGGCTCCGCCCAGTAGGTGCGACGTTGAGATGTCTCGTTGCATGCGGTTTTGAGGACGCCCAGCGAACCTGGGAGAGAGCGACCGGTGTTTTCTTGCTCAGGGTTGGACGCACTCCGGGAAACAAAAAAGCAAAATTGAATTGTAAATTGTCTTACAATTGTTGTAGAAGCAACATCGAGAAGAGGAGCCGATACTCTCCTCCGCCGGAGGCCGCACGATAACATGCCTGCTCAAGGAACGTCGGACGAGTATAAGAACGCATATCGCAAGGCTCTCGGCTTGCTCAGGCCTTTCGACGGAATCTGCCCTTCCGACTGCAACAAATGCGAAGAACGGGAAGTCCTTGTGCTCTTGCCTGAGGAAGAGACCTTCCTTCCACATGAGCGAGTATCCAAGGCCTTGCAAAGCGAGTTGACTGCGGTCAGTGGTGTTAAAGGGCCATGTCCGGCTCATCATCCTTGCGTCCAGGGATGTGCAATCTACCGCCACAGACCAATTGACTGCAGGAGTTTTCCCATCGTCCCACACTTTGAAGCTGACGGAACTGTCGGTATACGCGTATCGCGTTCCTACTGCCCGATCGCTGACTCAGTTCCTCATGGCTTTGCGGACGCGGTTCAAGCCGCATGGCACCTGTTAGCTCCGCACTTACCCAAGGAATGGAAGCAAAAGTACAATCAGATTCCTTGCTCCGAGTAACGTTCGTTTGGGGAGGCATTTCGCATGTCTAACGACGACCCGAACACCAAGTCGCGGTCGAATCCCGGCTTTGATGAGTGGCGCGACTTCCTGACTAAGGAAATGAAAGTCTTGGACAAAGCATGGGAAGACGATCTCGATGACGTTTGGACGTATACTCCGAACGCCTTACAACGGACGGTTCATGCGATTGCGGACGATTTCTACCACGCTTACTGGAAGATGTTCCGTGGCGTGCTCCAAGAAAACAAATCGTGGGAGGAAATGAAGCAAGCCGCCGGAACGGCTGCGGAGGAAGCATATGACCATGTAGCCAAAGCCTGGCTAACCGTCGTCAACCATAAGCTCAACCGGGCTGAGGAAGAACTTTCTTTGCTGGCGAAGGATCCTAAGACCGCGCTCATAAAGCCAAAGCAGCTGTTCAGAGAGGCAGGAGAAGCTAAGAGGCGAGCATACAAGCACCATACCACACACGGGCGCTACCAGGATGCTATTGAGCATTATCGTGAAGCCGTTCAGCTAATCATCCATTGTGAAGGAGAAATGGAGGAGATCAAGCGCAAGGTAGCGGTTTCCCTTGAAGACCAACAGCGCGCAGAGAAAAGGGAGGATCTAACATTTCGCCTCACCAAGACTCGAGTCTTAGTCGGCATAATTGCTCTTCTTGTTACGATTTTCGGGTTGGTATACAGGATCCTCTCTGGCTCCTGGATCTGATGACGGACGACATCTTACGCTTCGACCGCTCAGACTGTGAGTGAGCCAACCGTATCCTAATACTCCTCAAACACGCTCCATTGCGCTCTGTCGTAACAATACACATCGCGATTCCAGCAACTATCATTTTCGGAACTGAAAAGAGCACGGCCACATCGGAAGACGCGACCCGCCGTGCCAGAGGGTTTTGCTGCATGAGGGTCGTTAGGGTAGTTTCCGTTGGCAAGAGGCTATTTCAGGGAAAGACGACTAAGGCCGTTCCGAACCCAAATATCAGGGAAATCCCTGATTGCACTCATCCGCTGGCTTCACTACGCTCTCAGGCACAATACCCATCGTTACGACATTCTGCGGAGCCATGCCATCAGCAACAACACCATTGCCTTGATCGCCGTACTCTTTCTGGTTGGAGCGTTCGTCGCCGTGAGCCAGTGTAAGGAGGAGACTGGGACGAGCCGACAGGTTCAAGAAGAATCCCTTGAATTCATGCTGGCAACGCTTGACTCTGGTACGGTAATCTCAAGTGACAACATTAGCGTGGCTCGTTTTCGATCTCTTTTAGACCAACTCGATCCTAAATTCGTCGAGAATAGGCAGCAGATAACCGACATGACTGTGGCAGTTAGAGCTTCATTGCGGAAGGACGGTGTAAGTGAGTCCTTGTTGAACATAATGGACGGAATGAACACAGTCATGTTCGTGACGATGGAAAACCAGAAGTACGCAGAATACGCGAGTTCGTACATTGTACTGAGGACGCAAGGACAGACACACGCTCAAGCGGTAAGCGGACTCAGAGCGATAATCCAGACTCTGAAGTCAGGTGGAAACGATAGCGGACCGCCGAGCGGAACCCTTAACCGGAATTTCCAATTTGGATCTCGGTTCCCAACATAATAGTCTCGAGCCACCATGGGAGCAAGAAAATCCCGGCCTCAGACCAACCATGGATCCAGTCAACGCATCCCAATGACCCGTTGTCGCCGTGGTAGTAGACCTTCTCACTCCTGCGTGGGCGATTTTCCAGACACATCGCCACACTCCTTCCATGGCATTCCAATTCCGGACTTGCAAGCCGGGCGGCTAACCGCTTGGCAGCGGCAAGGCCCAGATCCGCCTGAGCATTTCACCAAACAACCGACGGTCCAGATGCCCCTCGGCCAAGAGCAACCAGTAGTACCGCGCGTGCTTGACCAGCCTTCCGCCAGTCTTCATCAACCGGTGCTGCAAGCTCGTGAGCGACCAGCTCTTGATCCGGGGTGGTAGCCCGAGTCGCCGCCATAGGTTGCCTAGGTTGTAGGCGAGCACGCTCAACTGCAGGCGCACTTCATTCGCACGGAAGCGATGGCAGGACAGCCGCGTCCAATGCGTCGCCTGCTTGCCTTCTTTGATCCATTGCTCCGCCGTGCCGCGCTTGTTGTAGAACCTCACCACCGAGCGGCTCGGCAAGCTCATGTTCGTGACAATGAACCCGACCCGCGGGAACAACTCGCCCTGGTGATGCTCGACCTTGGCGACGATCCGTCGCGGCCTCGACCAGCTTTCGGCCTGATAGCGGAAGCTCTTGTAGCGCACCAGTGGCTTGCGGCTGGGCCGACCCGGAGGACGAAACAGGATGTCGGCAATCTCCCACTCCAGGCTCTTGTTGGACGGGATGCGTATGGCATACTGAACGCCGCGCTCTTCCAGGGTCTCGTAAACCTCTGGCTTGGCGAAGGCGGCGTCTGCTCGAAAGACGATCTCTTTGCCTTGCTCCTGTTGAAAATCGATCTCCGGCAACAGAAGCTCGTCCCAGTCCTCGGCGCTATGCACGTTACCCGGCCGCAGCTTGGCCGCCAGACAGTCCCCGTGACTATTGAACAGAAACAGCGGATGGTAACACACGGACTCGAAGTGGCCATTGTAGGCGCTGCCTTCCTGCTGACCATGCACCGGACTCTCGCTTGAGTCCATATCCAACACTACGCGATCAGACTTGTCCAGAGCCTCGGCCTGTGCGAGTGTCTCTCGGTTCAGAGCCATCAGCCCGATCAGATTCTCTTCTCGCGTCAGCAGCTCCGTCTCGAACCAGTGTAACGTCGAGGTCAGCGCCGCACCGCGATCCCAGTTTTTCTTCGAGCCGATCAAGCGAAAGGTCGGATCAACTGAGACCCGCGCGGCATCGTTAAGGTCTTCGTAGCCTGCCAGGCGACTATAGACCGATTGCCGCAGCAGATCGACGAGCGGGAACTGTTTGTTCAAGCCTTGCCGCGTGTCGTTGAGATGCTCGTCTATGAGTCGTCCCATCCCCAGCCGTTCGTCCAACTCGCGGACCAGAATCAGGCCACCCTCGGAGGTGACTCGCGATCCCTGAAAATCAACTTTGAGTAATCCGTTAAAGCTGAGTTGAAACCCCTTTCGTTCTTTTTCACCCATCGGGTGTTGCCCTCCAATGTGTCCTTATCATTCTCCGACGCTTATAAATAGGGATGCCGAAGGCGGCTGAAAGGTTGCTATATTTCATTCAAATTGGAAATCCGGGTTCAGAACTGCTCCCAGGTTTCGTTGATCCTGAAGCCATTCTTCCCTCCATTTTTGGGCTACAGTTACATGCTCATCTTCAAGTGCAGTCAGATCAGCCAATAGTAAGTACCTCCAGGTTGCAGCGAAGTTCAGAAGGAGATGCCGCGACTATTCCCGCATTGAATGCCCTCGAACCCCTAGCGAACGGCCACTTCTCGTTTTTTTTGTTCGGCGGAGGATACTCCAGCAGGGCTGTTTTCATAAACCCTAGTCCTTAGTCCAGCGTGATTTTTTGCATGAGGAGGAAGAAAAGCCCTGGAACGTGCGCCGTTACGGGATAAAATGCGTTTGATATATTTACAAGACATCCCGAAAGGAGCACATTCCAGGTGAATAAAAGAAACCACAGAATCCTCCTCCGAGACAAGCAAAATCTTACACGCCGGTTGGAAAGAAATCAGTTTGAGGACCGGTCCGATCCTATGTTCAAGGACTCCAACACCTACTACGAGATCGCCGAGAGAACGCGCGCCATCGGATCTGGTGGTATCGGAGCCATTCACAAGCTCGTGTGTAAGCTTGGATTGGACAAAGATATCAACAGAAACATCGTTTTGCTCAAGTACCACTTTCCTTACTGGGAATCCGATCATGTACTGAACATCGCATACAACGTCTTGTCGGGTGGAACCGAGTCAATCCCATTTTTAGTTGAAATTGGAGAGCGGCTCCCGTGGTATTTACGCAATTCGTTCCTCCACGGCTTTTGAAAAGCGGGCTTTTAAGGAACGACGTAACCTCGGCAGATGCCGATAGCCACGGACCTTCCTGAGTCTCGGCTCGATCTCGAGCAATGCCGTAGCTACCCAGCGATGTAATTGGTTGCTGTTTTTCCAGTAATCCACTTTATCGGTTCTTTGTCCAAGCTGCGCATTGATGGACTCGAGACAATTCGTGGTAGAGAAACTTTCCCGGAGTTCCTCTGCCAGGCCCAACCGGTGAAGGGTGAGAGTCTCTTCGAAACCCTCATCCAAGCTGGCTGCCGCTGACTGGTTCAGCAGCGATAGTTCTTTTCGGACCCTTAGAAGCGCTTTTTCTGCCTCTCTCAGGGTTGGCTTTTGATAGGCATCCTGCAATCGTTTGCGAAAGGTTCCCTGTTTGCTCTTGGGTAAGTAGCACAATACATTTTCACGCTTGTGCCATCGGCAGCGCTGCACGACCGCCCGGTTGCCGAATACCGCCTGGACGGCTTTTCGCAATCCTTTGGACCCATCGATAACGCACATCAGGCCCTCATCATGGCAAAGCCCTCTTTGTAACAGCCCTCGGAGAAAGTCCGTACACACTCGTTCATTTTCGGTACTGGCCTGCAGGAACCCCAAGATGATCTTCTCACCCTCAATGGTTACTCCCAATCCAATCAGGATTTGCTCCGATGCAAAGCTTTTGCCGTCCAGAAAGAGAGCAACAAAATCGTATCCTGCAAGAGATCGTTCCTGCAGCTCCTTCAGTTTTCGAGCTGTCACTTGGATGGTACGGCGCGAGATGCTCGATGGCGACATGCCAAAGGCCTCGGGAACCGCCTCAGCGCACTCCCGATAATTGCGACACGATAATCCGTTGATTACCTTCTTCAAAAGGCCCTCGTCCATATTCCTGGGTTGCTGCAACCGCCGATATGTTCTCAACCGTACCTCACAACTCCGATCAGTATCTCGGACTCGAGGAACACGGACTGGAATCTTCTGATCTGTCAGGTACACTGAACCCCTTTGCGATCCCCATCGATGAAGGTTGGAATCGCCGCCGGCTCGGCTATAGCGCTCCCCAGCGAGGTGGTTGACTTCATCTTCAAGGCTGTCCTGGACGGCTCGCAATCCCAGCGGTATCAACGCTTGGATGAGCTCGATACGTGCATCAAGTTCGTTGAGCTGATCATTGGTTGCGAGAAATCGTGTCTCGCCTGACGATCGTTTTTGCTTCGACGTATTGCCGTTTGGTAGAATCTTCTTCATAGTGGCTCCTTGAGAATTGGTTGACTTCGTTTTCGGACAAAAACAAAAATCTACCACTCTTGGAGCCGCTTTCCTTTCATTGAATTTCAACTAACAATAGCACTCACTCGGTGGAACCTGTCTCGAAGATATCGAGCGGTTGCGCCAGGATGAGACCTACATGAACGGACTGGGAGCCGAGAGGATTCCGGATCCCACGACGGCTGGAGATTTCCTCCGTCGTTTCGATGAGGATTGGATCTTCGGACTTCAGGAAACCATCAATGAAACCCGAACCAAGGTGTGGAAGTTGCAGGATGCTTCCTTCCGGAAGGAGGCCATCATCGACGTGGACGGGACCGTCGCCGGAACCTTGGGGGAATGCAAGGAAGGAATGGACATTGCCTACAACGGGATCTGGGGTTACGCACCGTTGATCGTGACCTTGGCCAATACGAATGAGGTCCTCTATCTGATGAATCGGCCGGGCAACCGTCCCTCTTCCGACGGAGCGGCCGAGTGGATGGACCGGGCAATCGATCTGGTGTCGTCGGTGTTTACGAAGGTCTGGCTTCGGGGCGACACGGATTTCTCGCTGACGAGAAACTTCGATCGCTGGGACGAGCGGGTTGGTTTTGTCTTTGGTTATGACGCCAAGCCGAACCTGGTCGGGATGGCCGATGCCCTGCCGGAGAGACAATGGAAACCGCTCGAGCGGCCTCCTCGTTATGAGGTCAAGAGCGAAGAACGGCGCCGTCCGGAAAACGTCAAAGAACAAGTAATCAAGGAGAGAGAATTCAAGAACATCCGCCTGCAGAGCGAGCAGGTCGCCGAGTTTGACTATCGTCCCGGACACTGTAAGAAAACCTATCGCATGGTTGTGGTTCGGAAGAACCTCACGATCGAAAAGGGGGAGCACCGGCTGTTTGATGAGGTCCGGTACTTCTTCTACATCACCAACGATCGGGAGATGACGATGGGAGAAGTGGTCCTTTTTGCCAACGATCGCTGCAACCAGGAAAACGTCATCGGTCAGCTCAAGAGTGGAGTGAACGCCTTGAGGATGCCTTCGGACAGTCTGGTATCGAACTGGGCCTACATGGTCATCGCATCGCTGGCGTGGAATCTGAAGGCCTGGTATGGCCTGGTGACGCAGGCGCCGACAGTACGTCGTGATATCTTGAGGATGGAGTTCAAACGCTTCCTGGTGAACTTTGTGCAAATACCCTGTCAGATTGTAAGAACCGGTCGTCGCCTCGTTTACAGGATATTGGCCTATAGCAAGCATCTCGAAACCTTTTTGGCGACGTTCGACTATATCAGGCAACTCAGGTTTACTTGAAGGCGCCTCGCCGGCGGGTGAGCCCGTACCCCCGGCGGAGCAAGAGTGGCGGGCGAAAGGAAGGGCATAACAGAGACAAACAAGATCAAGTGATCCAGACAACCAATGGAAGGTTTGTCTCTTGTGTTTCTCTTTGCTTTCCCTGTTACGCACAAGGAGCTGAAATCCACGAGATATTCGGAAAAGGCAAACGATTTTCCGAGCGAGCTCATACCTCGCTTATTTTGGGACTAGTGACGAGATGCTCCGCATTGAAATCGACATCCGAGGTGAGTTCCATGCGCAGTCAGGACTCCTAATGGGATCCGGGGGCAGTGTAGTCATGAGATTATTGGATCGTTTCGGGCCTCCGCCTCCAGCGCCTACATATGCGTCTGTGACCATGAGTGTCACAGAAGGATCCGGCTTTCTCGGAAGCGTTTGGATCTCGTTTGAGGGTACCAGGATGATGGCTGCGATGCCGGCAGAGGGGGCAGCAGCCCTTCGTTTCATTTTCCCTCATCAAGCTCAGGCACAGGGCTATTGGACGGGCATCAACATTTTGAATCCGAATGAGTCTCGCAGTCGAGTCATTGTGCAGGCGTTTGCGTCTGATGGGGCTCTCTTGGGAAGCAAACAAGTCAATCTGGGTCCCAAGGAAACCGCGACCAAGCTCATCTACGAATGGATACCAGAAACATTTGGTGTGATCGGTGGCAGGATAGAGGTTCGATCCGATATCCCTGTAAACGCAACTGAGATATTCGGTTCGGACACGGGTTCTTTCATGGTCTCGGTTCCGGGGCAGAGTAGTGTGAACTGACAGCTCTCGGCCACAGTCAGCACGACAGGATCAAAATGTTTCCCGTCATGCTTGTGCGTTATGTCGGGTGTAGGTGAGCGAAAGAACGGCAGCCGGAGTTCTGTTCGGAGCGGTAGGTGTACGTTCTATGTACTGCCTGCTTAAACCTCCGAGGATTTGATCTTCCGCGCCGAACAATCCAGGAACACTTGCGCTTCGTAATCCTCGGGGATATGTGCTGAACTGGGTCCTCAATCTCCTATCAAATACCTGAACCTTTCAGTAAGATAGACCATCATGGTGAGGATTCGAAACAGTTCCAAGCTTCATCTCCTCGCTAGGTGTATGGGACGAATCCTGTTTTGCGCCTGTATCGTCATCCAAGCCGTGGTACATGCACCATGTGCCCGTGAGGATAACCAATCGAACTCCCTCATTGCCTTTCGGTATGACGATACCAGGGTCATCTTCGTAGTAAGATACTTCGAAACTCATTTCTCTCGATCATCGAAGGAGTGGAACGTCGAAGACCTTAGTCTGCTCCCCGAACCGGCGGCATCCCTGGGTGGAATGACTTCGTTGTGGGAGATCGATGAAACCCGTGCAGCTCAGAGCACCGATCCAGTCATGAAGAGGTGGATGCTGTGGGCCGAAAACGGCGTCCAGCTAAAACTGAAAATCCAGAATTTCGCTCTCGTCCAACTTCATTGCCTGGCTGGCATTGCCGCCATCGCGGACGTGTCCGATGAGGATCGGTCCACCTTGCGATCCCTACGGCGAAAGTACTATGTGGTGTCGCCTCTCCAAAACTCCGAGACGAATTCCGTTGTTACCGTAAGAACAAGGCCCGCTCTTTTGCGATGGACCAATAGCCAGCAAATCGGAGAGCATTATGGACTCCAGAGGGTTCGCGTTGAAGAAGTACTCAAGAAACAGTTTGATCGCGAATTGTCCGAGGTTCGGGACTACGCCGAGGAGAAGGGGATCTATGCTCGTTCTATAGATCGTTGGCAAGAGCTGGATCAGCGACTCAAGCGCGGTGAAGGAAAGCTTTTCTACGACTTGCAGGTTGTTCGCGTCACTCCTAATGGAGAAAAGCGTTTCTATATGCGTGCCCAGTGGACCATCGATAGGAAAATATGTTTTTTGATGAGTCTTTGGGTCAATCCGAAAACGATGCAGGTTGAAGCCATCGACTCCCGTCCCTCGAAATGGCTCCGGCTCGAAGGATGGAAACTCAGCCTGGATCATCTGGGCATGATTCTGAACGTAGTGGATCACGATGGGGATGGCTGGGGGGAGATCTTGGTGGCATATCAGGGCTATGAGGGTCTAAGTATAGAACTCCTCGAATACTCTGCATTAGGACCTGAAAAGACTGACGTGAAACATGGCTATGGTTGCTAGCTGGAGGGTAGACTCGATTCTCTTGAAGACTTAATTCGAGGCAAGGAGAAGACGTTGAGGGGCGGTATCCCGCCGTTGGTGGAGGCAATTCGCGAGGGGTCAGTGTCGCCGTCTGGGCGCGTGGCCATGAGAAGTGCATCGTATTCTTTTGCCGGCGTCTATGAAAAGAAGATGTCGCGGTGTCATATTACAGTCCGCATTGAAGATCGGAACCTCGACTCAGACACGATGGAACCTCTGACGCTTGTCAGTTTTGATGATCAGGGTTGCGCCTCCGTGTACATCTCGTTCGGTAAAGCACACCGCTTCCGATCTGATTTGCTGCGATACAGACCCGTGGTTCCCAGGTGGTACCGTTTAGAACCCCTGTATTGAATGGTTCGTGTAGACTCATACGTCGAGCACATTGTGGTGCCGGCTTTTCCCTTCGTTTTTCGTTTCTTTGTGTGAGGGAACGTGCTAATAGCAGGTTCCTATAGATTTAGGAGCTAGAGGCATGATTCAGCTGAGATTCTGTCTCATTCTCGCGGTTTTGGTTATCCCCACGGCGAACGTGAGTTTGCAGGGAACGGACGACAGTGCAAAGACCACCGACGATCCCTGGGAACCGATCCGCTACTTCCTCGGAAAATGGAAGGGAACCGGCAAAGGATTGGGTGGAGACTCCGTAGTTGAGCACAGCTACGAGCTCATTCTGCAGGAGAAATTCATCCACACGCGCACCCGGTCTGTGTTTCAACCACAAGAAAACGAAACATCGGAAGAGGTGCACGAAGACTGGGGATTCTTCAGCTACGATTCCGATCGCGACCTCACCATTTTTCGTCAGTTTCTTACCGAGGGCTTCGTCAACACGTATGTGCTCGATGACGCCAGCAACGCGAGCTCACTCATCTTTTCCAGTGAGAGCGCCGAGGGGGCAGGTGGAACAAAAGCCCGTCTCACCTACAACATCATAAATGACTCCGAATATGTTCTACGGCTAGAGCTGGCTCCGCCAGGAAAGGAATACTTTGCGTGTCGGAATCTTCGTATGCAGCGAGTAGATAAATTTGAAGGCCTGGCACCGGCCACAATCGAAAACCAAGAGGGACTTACTATGATCAACGGCTCGCATTCGGTCATATACAGCACGGATCCTGCCGCCGACCGCGCTTTTCTGCGCGACGTGCTCGAGCTGCCGAACGTCGATGTGGGCGACGGATGGCTGATCTTCGGATTGCCCCCGGCGGAGGTTGCAGTGCACCCGTCCAACGAGAACGACGTACATGAGTTCTATCTTATGTGTGACGATGTGGAGGCGTTCGTTGCGGAGATGAAGAAGCACAACATCGAATGCAGTCCGGTGCAGAACCTGGCCTGGGGTTGGCTCACGCAAGTGAAACTGCCGGGCGGTGGATCACTCGGCATCTATCAACCGCGCCACGCTCGGCCGGAGGCAATGGACGGCGCAAGGGGCAAGAAAACCCCGGCAAAAGGTTAAACCGCGTGGCCGTTTGATTGACACCATCGACAATGATCAAAGCCCTGCAATCCGATGTAGTCAGCACAAAAGACATGCTCTACTTTTTGGGCCTAAGCCACGGATGGTCTGTGGGTGTGGTCCACAAAATGTTGACATCTCCAGTTTTCCTTAATTTTCACGCTGCGATCTTCCCGAGTCGATAGCCGTGATGAACCCCGCCCAGAACAGGTTTTGCAACCTCTTGGACCTATAGTCGGCGAACCGCAGACCTGCCTCAGGCCGTCTGGCGCATTGGTTAAGTTGACGGATAGGGCGTTACACGTTCAAGTGGATTCACTTCGCCTTGGAACTTTGATTGATCCCAAGCTGCACCCTTCGTAAGATAAGAATTAGCTCCACGACTCCGCACAGTGACAAAAAAGGATGACGCCATTACGAATCCATAACAAGGAGGGTGAGGTTAGGAGGGCGGAGGTCAGCGCCATGCCGTGGGTGCTCGTAGTTGCTTTTTCACTCTGCTGGTTGGTTCCACTCTGAGCCAAGCTATTGAGGTCTGGTTTGGTTTTTCGCTTCTCGTTTTGCTGGCTTACGTTATGATGCGCGGCGTTCAAGCACTGGTTCTTCAGCCGCCAAACTGCGTCGAGTTTGGTGAGCGTTTCTCATACCGCAACATTAGTGGGGTCCACCCTCTTGATTGGACTGACGTGAAAACTCTCAGGTTCAAATACGCTCATATATACCAAGGTGAGGAACCCCATTTTCCCGACGCCTCCGAAACGCGCCTGATAGTTACGCTTGCCAAGTAATGGGGGGTTGAGTATTTTAATTGAGAATTTCAGTCCTGGCGCGGCGAACCATGCCGACAAGATTGTCCAGACTCTGGTTCAAGGTCTGCGCTCTTACCATCCCCCCACACGGCGGTCTGCAGCCGAGGGTTTGGGGCGATTGGGTCCTGACGCGGTCCATTATTTGAGGAAGGCCACAAGAGATGGACGAGCCCGTACGAGAGGACGCCACCGCGTCACTCCGCATAATTGATGAGGCTGTACGACATTTACAGGACGCGGCGAAAGACGAAGATAAAGCTGTTCGAAAGGCGGCCACCGAGGCACTACCAATCTGAAGGGGCACTGGTCCAGTTTTTCGGGAACCCCCAACCATCCAGGGCAATCATATGATGGCCAAGACAAATGTCCAAACTGCGACCTGACCGATCCTAAGCCGGCTAAGCGCGCGATTTTGGCGACCCTTTTGTAAGGAAGACCGTGCGACCACTACAGTCAGATTCTGCCAACGGTCCCGCACTCACTTTTGAACACCACGGCGATTCCAGTGATTGGGTAGTGGCTCTGTTCTTTTCGGTCCGCCTCGTCTCGATTTTTGTCGGCGTTGCCGGGATTGTTCAGTCAAACTGGCTCTGGGTGCTCATTGGATCAGTGACGGGTATAGCTTCGTACGTCTGGGGGGAGCATTTCCCTTCGCGGCCTTGGGTGGAGAGAGTCGTAATTGGCGATGGTTGGGTCCGTATTTATAAGCAGACCGGAAGGAGGGAGATGGTGCTGTTTGAAGCCCCGTACAATGAATTCCGAGAAGTGTTGGTGGAGGAGCATACGGAAGTTGACGCCACAGCGGAAATCGGGTGGAAAGTCCCCAACGTCTTTCTTGTTCATTACTCCCGGAGATTAGCAGTGTTTGATGGGACATCCGAGTGGTACGGGGATGAAACCGATTCCCCCACACTGAATACTCGGGATTACGAGACGATTCAAAGAATATCGAAGGAGATGAGAATCCCAGCAAAGTTTGGGAGGTGGCGTGCTCCGGAGTCCAACCACTTGATCGTGTAGTCGGCTTATCGGAAACTGAGAAAACCAAGGTACTTCTAATCTCCGTGGAGCTGCATCGATCCGAAAAGAGACAATGCTCAGGAACTCTGATCGGAGAGAGATAGATCCCCCCGTATCGATGTTTTGGTGCCGCATATAGGTGGTTATCGTGGGTTCAAAGCTGCGGACAGGATAGCAGAGGAAGATGTCGAAGGCGACATAACAACATCGTATCGGAACCTGGGGGCACCGTTCCCGTCGGGGACAAACGCCCAAAAAAGCAACTTGTTTTTCTTATGCGTATCCAGGGGATTGAACGCTACCGTTCCTTTAGGGGAAACCATAAACAAATGAAAAACATTGCCATAGTGCCAAAAGCACCAGCAAGAAAAGCAAGTGTTGGACTCAAATATTCAGCGAAATACAATGCTCCAAAAAATGGAACAACACAAATAAGGGATGCGTAAGAAATTCCTATCTTTTTCCCGCAGCTCTGGCAGATGCCAGGGACGCCTGGTGACAGATACAAACGGCGAAGTAGGCTCATTCCCTTTCCATTACAGCTAGGACAAACGAGTATATCTTGCATAGAATGCTTGTTCATGCTGATTTCTTCCCACGTTTTTTCTTTCCATTCATGTTTTCATCGACAATATGCCCCAAAGCGTCGGCTACGGAGTCCAGACCTTCTTCAGCCATGAACTCCCTTAAAAATTGACGGTGCTTACCAGTTAGATCCAGTTTCTCATTTTGTACTTTGTCTACGATGTGACGGCAACTATCCTGGACTGAATTCAACTGAGAATCCCAAATCCGTCCGAGATGTGCGTGTGTGGTAGGACCCATATATAAAGGTACGGGGTGGGGGGTGATGAGCGACAATTACATTTCCCTGCAACGACAACTACATCTCCCTGGTCTTAACGCTTGATTGATGGTAGTTGCCAGGTTTCTAAAGTAAAGGAGGCCGGGTGATTACGAGCGACAAGCAAGTAAGGAGATTGTTGAAATTGTCGACCAAGAAGAAGCTACCACTGGTGACGCTGGCTGCGAAGGCCGGCATGGATGTGAAGACCGCCCGTAAGTATTTGAGGTCGGGATTGTTACCGAGTCAGATGGCACTATCGCGGCATTGGCGGACCCGGGAGGATCCGTTTGCCGACGTGTGGCCGGAAGTTGAGGGATTGTTGAAAAATGCCCCGGAACTTGAAGTGTTGACCATATTTCTGGACCTGCAACGGCGTTACCCCGGCAGATTCCCGGATGGGCAGTTGCGGACACTGCAGAGGCAGGTGCGAGTCTGGCGTGGCCTGCACGGGCCCGAGAAAGAAGTGTTCTTCCCTCAGGTTCACCATCCCGGGATCGATAGCCAGTCAGACTTCACCTCGATGAACTCGGTCGGGGTAACGATCGGCGGACTCGAGTTCCCCCACCTGCTCTATCACTTCGTCCTGACCTATTCGAACTGGGAGTATGCCGAAGTCTGCTTCAGTGAGAGTTTCGAAGCATTGAGCAGGGGAGTACAGAATGCGTTGTGGACGCTCGGTCGAGTCCCTGCCACTCACAGGACGGATAACCTGGGGGCTGCCACCTTTCAGAAGCAAGAACGAAGGGAGTTCAACTACTATTACTCGGCACTGATGCGTCACTACGGCACGAAGCCAACCAGAAATTGGCCCGGCAATTCGCATGAGAACGGTGACATTGAACAGGCCCACTACCGTCTCAAGCAAAGAATCAGCCAGAGTGTGCTTTTGCGCGGAAGTCCGGATTTTGCCGACCTATCCGAGTACGTGAGCTTCCTCAAGAAGATCGTCGAGAGCAGAAACCTCAGCCGAAGCCAACGATTCGAGGAAGAGCTCCGGGTTATGAAACCACTGCCCAGCACCCGGACACAGGACTATCGTGAGTACAAGGTTCCGGTGAGCTCCTGGAGTACGATCCAGGTGGCTCGGAACAGCTACTCGGTCCCGGCTCGTCTTATCCGGTACGAAGTCACGGCTCGCTTGCATGCGGATCTTGTGGAAGTCTTCTTCGCCGGCGAACGGGTGGCGGAGATGCCACGGCTGCGGGGAGCGAGGAAGGCACGGATTGATTACCGCCAAGTGATCGGCTCTCTGGTGCGCAAACCTGGGGCCTTTGCCAATTACCGATACAGAGAGGAGATGTTTCCCTCGACAGTGTTCCGTCAGACCTACGACCAACTGCTGAAGGATGAACCCAAGTATGCCAGTCGCCGATATCTGGAAATCCTGGAATGGGCAGCACTGAACTCGGAGTCGGCAATGGGGGCGGCACTGAAGAAACTCCTCGATGCCGGAGAAGAACTCGACTTTGAGAGACTGGTAGAGATGTCGCAACAGCCGTCTGAGAAACCACCAGATCTGGAGATCCGTATTCCGGACATAGGCGCCTACGATGCTCTGCTGCAGGAGGTGACGGTATGACAGCAGAGCCGACCTTGAGAATGTTGCTGAAGAGCTTCAAGCTTCCGGCCTTCGTCGCGCACTTCGAAGACGTGGCACGTACGGCCGAGAAGGAAGCCTTCACCTACGAACGGTACCTGCACAGTTTGTCTCAGCGGGAAGCCTATGAGCGCCATAATCGAAAGATCGCCCTGCTACAAAAAAAGTCCAGGCTCCCGCGGGAAAAGATGCTGGAGACCTTTGAGGTGAACCGACTACCGAAGAAGATCCGAGCGATCCTGCCGACCTTGTGCGAAGGAACTTTCTTGTCTCGCGCGGAATGCCTCCTGGCATTTGGTAATCCCGGAACCGGCAAGACCCACCTTCTGTGCGGCATTGCTCACAAACTGATCAAACGAGGCCATTCCGTGTTGTTCGTCTCGGCCACCATGCTGGTTCAGAGGCTGCTGGCGGCCAAAAGAGACCTCAGACTGAGTCAGGAGATCAGGAAGCTGAACAAAGTGGAGGCCCTCTTCATCGATGACATCGGGTATGTGCAGCAAGATCGGGAGGAAATGGAGGTACTGTTCACCCTGCTGGCGGAACGGTATGAACGCCACAGCGTCATGATCACAACAAACCTTGTCTTCTCGAAATGGGACCAGATCTTCAAAGATCCGATGACAACTGCGGCCGCGGTCGACCGCCTCGTCCATCATGCAGTGATCCTAGAACTGAATCTTCCCAGTTATCGAGCCGAAAAAGCTCTGCAGAAAACTCGAACAAAGGCGGCTTCCTTGGGAGGCAATGAGCAATGACCAATGAAATTTTGGGGGTGCTCAGCTATTGCCTTTCATCAGATCGTTCAATATGGACTAACCTCACAAAGGCTTTTTTGCGACCAGCAAGCTCTTTGTCGCCAAATGGGAAAACGGGAATGAAAAAACGAAGACGAGATGATGTTGATTACTAACCATGATTTCAGGGAAGTGTAATTGTCGTCAGAAGGAAATGTAGTTGACGTCAATCAGGGGGTACCCTGGGTCAGTTGCGCATAGGTTGCGGAAGTTGCGGGTTTTTGCCGCTCTATGCAGGACTGTGCAGGGTTAACTTCTGTAACTTCAATGTTATCAATGCAGGGAAAATAACTTCTAAGCAGAGGGTCGCAGGTTCGAGTCCTGCTGGGCGTACCAATCTTCACATGGTCCTTTCCGGGGACGTGGGTTACAGCGGACATTGGCGATACGGTTTCCCGCGAGGTTTGAACTTCAGAGAACGGCCAAAAGCGGCCGTAATCTGGGCATTTGAACGCCATGCTACGCCAACCACGCTGTATTTTGAATCACAACTCGATATCCATCGACATCTTCAAACGTCTTGCCACGAATATCCCAATACGGATTGAACGCCTTCACTTCGAGAAAATCGGCTGCGAGCATTCGGGTACAACGTTGCTTCCACTGGTCCTCGTCCTCAAGGTAAAACACCAGAAGATGATCTTCACTTGGTGCAGTCCCAACGGCATGATCTGCTCTTGATGTAAATTCGATGTGATAGAGCTCGTTGGGAAGGCCGAGGATTACACCATCGAAGCCGTCGTGACCAGCAAATTCACCTAAAACCGACAAGCCAAGGCCCTCGACATACATATGCTTTATCGTCGCCAAATTGTCGGTAGGCCGAACGACACGCATGACCGGGGTCTTAGACATTAGTCGAATTCTCCCCCGCACAATGGGTAATTTGATTGGTGAGCCTCAACAGTGGATAGAAGCAAAACAAATCGCGTTTTGGGATCGAGTCCTTAGCCAGAATTTCCAATTTGGATCTCGGTCCCGCAGATAGTACTCCTCGTCCCTTCCTGAGAACAAGCAAATTGGCCCGTAGACCACGCCTCGATCCACTCGATGTATCCGAAACATTGTTTTGCCCGTCTGAAAAGGGTGTCTGGCTCCTGTGTAGGCCATTTTTCAGACACCGCTCCAGCCACTCTGTCACGGCATTCCAACTCAGCACTCCCAAGCCTGGAAGCTATCCACTTGGCAGCGGCAAGGACCAGATGCGGTTGAGCATATCACGGAACAGCTTGCGGTTCAGATGCCCCTCGGCCAAGAGTAACCAGTAGTACCGGGCGTGCTTGACTAGCCTTCCGCCAGTCTTTCATCAATCGGTGCTCCAAGCTCGTCAGCGACCAGCTCTTGATCCGGGGTGGCAGCCCGAGTCGGCTGCCATAGGCTCCCCAGGTTGTAGGCCAGCACGCTCAACTGGTAACTGATAGGGTCCTGCAGGTGGCAAGATGCGAGTCCCCGGGACGCGGATTTTGCGTGAGGGTTGGGACGCGGATTTGGGCGGGTTTTGGTTGGAATGTTGTGTTGGTCGTAGCGTTTTGGGAGCGTGGTTCGGGGTTTTTCCCCAGTTAGTGTGTGTAGTGTTAGCGATCACCGAAAAACGTATTTTTCTGGACGTGCGCCGAGAGGATTGGGATTCCACTTTCAGAAAAGCTGGTCAGGTTCTGCTAGAAACCACTCTATCCACGACGAAAAGGTTCACACGTTACAGGTGCCCAAACATCCCCCTGGGTGATGTTGCCACAGAAAAATCGGTTGGGGAACCTTGATCCGTCACGCGCAACCGGATTGATGTCGATCACCGCTCCGGTGCACACCCAGTCGCCTCCGGCGACGATGATGTTGAGTCCTTAACAACCGGCGTGTGTTCAGAAAAGCACGGTTTTCAGTGATCGTTAACAGTGTAGGTACGAGTCATCTTTTTTGAGGATGCCGCAGGCTTCGTTGAGTTCGGCCGATACCGCGCCTCAGGGGGTGGAACCTTCTGGCCGAGAAGAGCAGGATCAGCCTGTAACTCACGCACAATACCCATCGTTACGACATTCTGCGGAGCCATGCCATCAGCAACAACACCATTGCCTTGATCGCCGTACTCTTTCTGGTTGGAGCGTTCGTCGCCGTGAGCCAGTGTAAGGAGGAGACTGGGACGAGCCGACAGGTTCAAGAAGAATCCCTTGAATTCATGCTGGCAACGCTTGACTCTGGTACGGTAATCTCAAGTGACAACATTAGCGTGGCTCGTTTTCGATCTCTTTTAGACCAACTCGATCCTAAATTCGTCGAGAATAGGCAGCAGATAACCGACATGACTGTGGCAGTTAGAGCTTCATTGCGGAAGGACGGTGTAAGTGAGTCCTTGTTGAACATAATGGACGGAATGAACACAGTCATGTTCGTGACGATGGAAAACCAGAAGTACGCAGAATACGCGAGTTCGTACATTGTACTGAGGACGCAAGGACAGACACACGCTCAAGCGGTAAGCGGACTCAGAGCGATAATCCAGACTCTGAAGTCAGGTGGAAACGATAGCGGACCGCCGAGCGGAACCCTTAACCGGAATTTCCAATTTGGATCTCGGTTCCCAACATAATAGTCTCGAGCCACCATGGGAGCAAGAAAATCCCGGCCTCAGACCAACCATGGATCCAGTCAACGCATCCCAATGACCCGTTGTCGCCGTGGTAGTAGACCTTCTCACTCCTGCGTGGGCGATTTTCCAGACACATCGCCACACTCCTTCCATGGCATTCCAATTCCGGACTTGCAAGCCGGGCGGCTAACCGCTTGGCAGCGGCAAGGCCCAGATCCGCCTGAGCATTTCACCAAACAACCGACGGTCCAGATGCCCCTCGGCCAAGAGCAACCAGTAGTACCGCGCGTGCTTGACCAGCCTTCCGCCAGTCTTCATCAACCGGTGCTGCAAGCTCGTGAGCGACCAGCTCTTGATCCGGGGTGGTAGCCCGAGTCGCCGCCATAGGTTGCCTAGGTTGTAGGCGAGCACGCTCAACTGCAGGCGCACTTCATTCGCACGGAAGCGATGGCAGGACAGCCGCGTCCAATGCGTCGCCTGCTTGCCTTCTTTGATCCATTGCTCCGCCGTGCCGCGCTTGTTGTAGAACCTCACCACCGAGCGGCTCGGCAAGCTCATGTTCGTGACAATGAACCCGACCCGCGGGAACAACTCGCCCTGGTGATGCTCGACCTTGGCGACGATCCGTCGCGGCCTCGACCAGCTTTCGGCCTGATAGCGGAAGCTCTTGTAGCGCACCAGTGGCTTGCGGCTGGGCCGACCCGGAGGACGAAACAGGATGTCGGCAATCTCCCACTCCAGGCTCTTGTTGGACGGGATGCGTATGGCATACTGAACGCCGCGCTCTTCCAGGGTCTCGTAAACCTCTGGCTTGGCGAAGGCGGCGTCTGCTCGAAAGACGATCTCTTTGCCTTGCTCCTGTTGAAAATCGATCTCCGGCAACAGAAGCTCGTCCCAGTCCTCGGCGCTATGCACGTTACCCGGCCGCAGCTTGGCCGCCAGACAGTCCCCGTGACTATTGAACAGAAACAGCGGATGGTAACACACGGACTCGAAGTGGCCATTGTAGGCGCTGCCTTCCTGCTGACCATGCACCGGACTCTCGCTTGAGTCCATATCCAACACTACGCGATCAGACTTGTCCAGAGCCTCGGCCTGTGCGAGTGTCTCTCGGTTCAGAGCCATCAGCCCGATCAGATTCTCTTCTCGCGTCAGCAGCTCCGTCTCGAACCAGTGTAACGTCGAGGTCAGCGCCGCACCGCGATCCCAGTTTTTCTTCGAGCCGATCAAGCGAAAGGTCGGATCAACTGAGACCCGCGCGGCATCGTTAAGGTCTTCGTAGCCTGCCAGGCGACTATAGACCGATTGCCGCAGCAGATCGACGAGCGGGAACTGTTTGTTCAAGCCTTGCCGCGTGTCGTTGAGATGCTCGTCTATGAGTCGTCCCATCCCCAGCCGTTCGTCCAACTCGCGGACCAGAATCAGGCCACCCTCGGAGGTGACTCGCGATCCCTGAAAATCAACTTTGAGTAATCCGTTAAAGCTGAGTTGAAACCCCTTTCGTTCTTTTTCACCCATCGGGTGTTGCCCTCCAATGTGTCCTTATCATTCTCCGACGCTTATAAATAGGGATGCCGAAGGCGGCTGAAAGGTTGCTATATTTCATTCAAATTGGAAATCCGGGCTCACACCATTGCTCACCCACACATCCACGCATCTTTCATCTTGACAACTTGTTTTCTCAGGGATAAATTCACTCCCACACAGTCAGGTAAGAGCGAAAATTCCAGTAGCCAAGCAGGGAGGTGATCCCCTCTGACGAAGGACTCCCTATCACGCTGACATTGCCTCCCCTCCATCTCAACCTAGATAGGATAGCGACAACTGGCGTTGACGTTATGTTTAGCCCAATATTACGTGGCCTTCTTTTCTTTGTACTCATCGTATTAATAGTGCGCTTTCTGCATAGTGTCTTCGCCGGCAGAAGGAAGGTTTCCCCGGCGGCGTCACCCAAGCATTCCATCTCCACCGTGAAGGACCCTATTTGCGGCCTGTACTTGGATCCCAGCTTGGCCTTCCGCATGAACTATAAAAACGAGGCCTACTATTTCTGCTCCGCCAAATGTCGGAAACAATTTGCTGGAAAAGTAGCTTCCGCTTAGTTTGCGTCATTTGACAGAGGGGGACCACTTGCTAGAATGGTTGTAGGCATCCGCCCTATATTATTTAAAACCAATCTCTTATGCCCATCACCAAAAAAGATTTACAAGATGCGTTACGTGTCCAAACCACGGAATTCAATAAACGGTTTGACAAGATAGATGCGCGCTTTGAGAAGGTAGACCAACGCTTCGAGAAAGTTGACGACCGCCTTGAAAACATGGATCAGCGTTTTGACAAGATAGACAACAGATTTGGCCAGGTTACCAACGAGCTGAAAACATACACCGAGCAGCAAACCGAGAGTCTTGCCAAGGAACTCAAGGAATATACTGATGAACAAACCCAGACTCTGGCCCGGATTGTCAATTCTGGTTTTGAGGATCTGAAAAAGGAGCTCGCTGTCCTTGACGTTCGTGAACAGGTTCAAGAGCACGAGGAAAAGCTCGCTGAGGTACGCCATGCTTTGAACTTGAAGCCGTAGTTCCCTCTTTAAACCGTGTTCAGAATAAAGACCGCCTTTGGGCGGTTTTTGCGTCTCGGAAATTGGCGGCAGAATTCGGGTCTTGGACGTGGCAAAATGCGAGTCCTCGAGACGCGGATATTGCGTGAGGGTTGGGTCGCGGATTTTGGCATCATCCAGCGGTGTTTGTGAGCTTTTGCGCGGTTTATTGGGGTGGGTTACGGAGGTTGTTCTCGGGCCGGTTTCCGTGATGGCTGAAGCGGTTATGGGTTGTGGTGATGCAAGGTGTGCTTGTGCCCTGGGTGGAAAGGGACACCCAGGACCGACATGCATACGTTTGGGGCGGGACGGATCTCCTACCAGCCGCTACCAGCGGGTTTGGTTGTGCCAGTAGTAGAGGAACCCCGCTCCGAGAATTCCTGTGATGCTCGTAAGCAGAAAGAACTCTCGAGCGGCCGGAGCTGTTCCCAGGAAAATAAACACGGTTGCTGTTACAAACATCAGTCCTGGAATGCCGCTGACTGGTATTCGGTCAATTCGAATGCCCGGGTGATGGCTCATGAAGGTAGTCTCATATTTCTTGCTCATGTCGTGTATAAACGAAAAATTTCCAAATAAGTTTCGTAATATTTTGCCCTCTGTCCCCTTTGGGGAACGTCGCTCTTCCTCAACCCTTTTGGAACAAACTACTTACACCCATTTTGAGCTAGGTGATGTAACTTTGCTTGTGTAAAAAGAAAGAGGGTGTAAGTTTGGTTTTTTTGCTGCGATGGCAAAAACCAACTCCAAGAAAGGAGCTTACACCCAATGGCGAAAATTAACACCGATGACCGAACAATTCCAACATTTCCTTGATGAGGTAAAAGAAGACTTTTGGGGAGATGTGTATAGCAAGACAAAGCTGGCGTGGAAACGGTATTTCGAGACTGAATCACAGCGGCAGAGAGACCGTTATTGTGGCTTTGGATGGTATGAAAGAGGTGGGCAGAGAAAGAGAGAGTACCGCAATGGATACTATGAACGGGACTTTGTGACCCGCTTTGGAACGTTACGGTTGCGGATTGCCCGGAGCCGGAACAAGAATTTTCTCCCGAAGGGATTACAACGGTTTCAACGACGAGCTGACGAGGTAACGTTGCTGATACGAGAGGCGTTTCTCAGAGGAATCAGCACACGGACGGTGGGACGGATTGTGGCGATCATGACGGGAGAAGTTGTCAGTGCACAGACGGTATCGCAGCTGACACGAGAGCTAGATGAAGCAGTACAGCGATTTCACCGAGCTCGGTTGAGTGACGAATGGAAGACACTGTTTCTGGACGGAGTGAGTCTGAGGGTAAGACGTCCGAGTGGGCGGAAACGGGTGCAGATGCTGGTGGCCTACGGGGTGAGAGCGGATGGTAGCCGGCAGCTTTTGGCATTTATGCGCAGCAGTGGAGAGAGTCAAGCTGCCTGGGAAGGACTCTTAGGAGATCTGTACCGGCGTGGTATAGAGGGAGATAACCTCGAGCTGATTGTGACCGACGGCTGTGCAGGTCTGGCAGCGGCCATTGAAACGATCTATCCGAGAGCTCAGCACCAACGCTGCTGGGCACATAAGATGCGAAACATCGTCAATTCAGTCCGAAAGTGCGATCGAGACCAGATCAAGCAGGATGCACGGGCCATCTACCAGGCCGATAGCCGTCGGGATGCACTGACAGCTTTCAGGAGGCTGAAGCGTTGCTGGCACAAGGATTATCCGAAGATGGTGAATCGATTGGAGAAGGATCTCCCTGAGTTACTGGCCTTTTACAGCTTCCCACGGCCTCTGTGGAAGAAGCTACGAACCACCAACGTCATCGAACGCTGCTTCGTTGAGGTTCGACGGAGAACGCGTCCGATGGTTTGCTTTGTTAATGTCCAGAGTGTCGACAGAATCATTTACTCGATCTTCCATCGATTCAATCTCGATTGGAAGGAACAACGACCAACTCGTACCCTCGACCTTTTTACACAAGCAGCTTGACATGACCTTTGAGCTAAGTAGACTTGACGGGAACATGCCAAAGGAGACATAATACCTCCTATTGGAAGAAGGATCTCAGGAGTGACGTACTTTCGAGACGCAGTTTGTTTTTTCCTATTCTCCTGCTCGCTGGGCAGGCGCGGAGTGACTCATTGAGAGAAGGGCGGTCGAGAGCCGGGAGGTGATCTCGGTCTTGGGTCTCGACGATAACAGTTCCTGGGAGGGACGCCGAGCCTCAACCGTGAACCTACTGAAAAAGAGTGGCGGCGGTACATTTCAATACCCTTCCTTCCCATGAGACTTGCAGATGCCACCGATAGCATTCGAACAATTTCCGGACGACGCACGACTGTGGACCTTCGCCGCGTCGCGCCGCCTGACCGAACACGAAGCCGTTCAGTTGCTCGCAGCGACCGAGACATTCCTTGCCGGCTGGACTGCGCATCGGACGATGTTGGCCACCGCGCATGAGTGGCGCTTCGATCAGTTTCTCTTCGTCGCGGTTGACGAAGCTGCTGCTGGAGCCTCCGGATGCTCGATCGACACCCTCGTGACGTTTGTCCGCGAGCTGGAGCGACAACTCGAGGTCCGGTTCACGGACCATGGATCTGTATGGTTTCGGGATCAGGGCGGAGCAATCCAGTGCGCGACCCGGGAAGAATTCCAACGGTTGGTCAACGAGGAGGCCGTCGTACCGGACACCGTGGTGTTTAACAACACGATCCAAACGGTCGGCGCGCTGCGCGATGGAGGCTGGGAGGGCCCGGCAACTCGCTCGTGGCATGGACAGGCATTTTTCTCGACGCACTCAGCAAAAGCGAAGTGACGCTGGAGGCGACACAGACTAGGAAACCAAGTATGCAAACCTTTCGATACGACCCAGTCATGGTTCAGCCGATGCGTGACGAACTCACGCAGATAGGCTTTCAGGAACTGCTAACGCCGGAAGCCGTGGACGAGGCTCTCTCGGCTACCGCCGGCACCGTGCTCCTGGTGGTAAACTCGGTGTGCGGCTGCGCAGCGGGAGCCGCGCGCCCTGGGGTTCGGCTCGCCCTGGAACGCACCCCCCGGCCAGCGCGACTTACGACCGTATTTGCCGGTATGGAGACCGACGCCGTGGAGCGCGGCCGAAGCTATTTCGTAGGCTATCCGCCTTCGTCACCCCAGATCGGGCTCTTCAAGGATGGCAAGCTGGTGCATATGCTCGAACGACAAGACATCATGGGCCGGCCGGCCGAGGTGATCGCGGCGGAGCTGACCACTGCCTTCGACAAATACTGCACGCCGTCCTCGTAGCGGCAAGCCGGTACCGCCCTACCGTCTTTGGAGTCTCCCCATCCGCTCCCGGACATCCTGTAGCGAGGGACCCAGTTCCAGATCGGCGCGTTCCCACAACGCCACGAAGCGGGCGTAGTGCCGCACGGCGTCCTCCGAATTGCCGGCCCGGTTCCTATGATCCTGTGCCTTCCATTTATTAGATCCGGCGCACTCGGAGACGCGCCGAGTAGCGAGTCAGGTGGCGCAATAGGCCGTCAGCGATATGAGTCAGCCAGTGTCGGCTGTTGTGTCAGGGCATTCTTGGCCTGCGAGGCGGAGTGGAGTTGGGGGAACGTGCCTAACCGGCGATTTCAGGATGCCTGGCTGGCGCGGCAGACGGGAAGGATCTTAGGCAGCCAGCCGGCCGTACCTATGGTGTAGTCCTCCAACCAGAGGCGTTTCGATGATCCTCCCGTATTCGGGCGGCTCCACCCGTCTAGGCTCGGGGGAGTCTTTCTCCAGTGAGAGGTGCGTTCGGTATGTGTGGTAGTACACGAGGTACAGCCGAAGGAGCCGACGCAGGTGATTCTCGCTGAGCACAATCACGTGATCGATGCAATCACGACGTAGCGTCCCGACCAGGCGTTCCGCGTACGGATTCTGCCAGGGGGACCGCGGCGCAGTCTTGACTTCCCGGATGCCCATGGACTGGACTCGGCTTGAAAACTCCACACCGTAAATGCCATCGCGGTCGCGGAGCAGATATTGCGGTGCGGTGTCCAAGGGAAACGCCTCCACGATCTGCTGGGCAGTCCACTTCGCCGTCGGAGAGTCCGTCACATTGAAATGCACGACGCGCCTGCGATCATGGGCCAGGACGACGAAGACGAACAGCACCCTGAACGTCACCGTGGGCACGGTGAAAAAGTCAACGGAAACCAAGTTTCCAATGTGGTTGTCCAGAAAGGTCCTCCAGGTCTGCGACGGCGGGTCTCTATGGCGGAGCATATACTTGGAGACCGCCGCCTGCGATATCTCGATCCCGAGCTTGAGCAATTCGCCTTGAACTCTCGGCGCTCCCCAAAGTGGATTGGCTCGAGACATCTTCCGGATGAGTTCCCGGATCTCTGGAGCAACCGCTGGTCGCCCCTTTCTCTTTCGACGGCTTCTCCAGGTCCAGTACAACCTGAAACCCTTTCGGTGCCATCGGATGACGGTGTCGGGCTTCACCAAGGCCAGGCTACCAGCCCAGTCCTTCCAGAACCTGGACAGCAGCACCCACAAGAGTCGGTCGCTCTTCTTCAGGTGGGGACGCTTGACGGAGCGTTGCAGGATGGCGATCTGACACCGCAGCGCGAGGTTCTCAAAGGCCAGCCTTCGGTGGGCCGACAGGGCGGAGATCAGGGTTCTGAACAGCGTTGCAATCATGTAGGACATGGTGGACCGACACGGATCCAAGTTCAATGGCTTCAACGGGGACGCGATTTATAGAAGGCACAACCGCACAGCAATCGACTCATCGTCTGGTCGACATCGTCGAACGCATGCAGCGGCTGACGAATCTGGATCGAGCCGAAGTACTCCCAGCGGATCTGAACGGGTTGCTGCGAGACGTGACGACGATGCTGCAGTCCCAAGCGGAAGCCAAGGGAAACATCGAACTCGACGGGGACGAGTTACCCAAGCTCCAGCTCCGCCCACAGCAGATCGGCGCCGTCTTCTCGAACCTGCTTCAAAATGCGCTCGAGGCCTCGGGAGAGAAAGGAACGGTCTCGGTCACGACATCGCGGAGTGATTCCAAAGTAGAAGTGCTGGTACGCGATGAAGCCCAGATCTCTCAAGAGGATCTAGCGGCCGCCTTCGAGCCGGGATTTCAGGTCCGCGGTACCCGCGTGACTTCCGGAAACTGGGGCCTGTTCAGCGCCCGACAAATCATCCGCGAACACGGCGGCGACATCGGCATCGAGCGCCTCCCGAACGGCGGCCGCCAAACGAAAGTAAGCCTGCCGGTGTAAATCGTAGGACGCCCGTAGGCCGCTCACGCCGTGAGCGGCACTTCCCGAAAACCCGTTATCGCGTCGATGAAACCCTCAGCCAGAGTCGCAGTTCAGCACACGCTTACCCGCTATCGCTCCCCCCTTCCCAACCCTCGACCAAAATGCTAATCTCACCGCTTGCATTTCGGGTCTTCGGGTCCTGCTCCGGATTCCCAATCCGGAGAGTGCGAAGATCCCGCCGCACTCTTAGTGAGCCAGCGTAGCTCAGTTGGTAGAGCAACTGATTCGTAATTAGTAGGTCGCCGGTTCGACTCCGGCCGCTGGCTCCAATAAAATCAATGGTTTGCGGCAACGCCTTTTCGTCAGAGTTGTTTGGTGCCAACTTTTGGTGCCAACTTTTCGGAGGTCCCGCAATATTCTCCGATGCAACTGGTCCCGGAGGCGCTGTTCCGGGCGGGAGATCCAAAAGTTCGACGTATTTCTCGCCACCCTCGCCAGGTATCCAATCGGCATAGATTTTCAGGGTCGTGGCGGGGTCCGCGTGTCCCATCTTCTTGCTCACGTAGGTTATGGGCGTCCCTAGAGCGAGGAGTTGTGAGGCGAATGTGTGGCGCAGGTCATATGGTCGAAACGATGGGAGTTTTGTTTTTTTCAGAATTCTCCGGAATACCTTTCCGAGTTTGCTAAGGTCCAAGGGTTTTCCGTCTTCGTTTGGAAACAGGTAAACCGGCTCTCCCCGGCCCCGCTTCATGGCTTCCTCGCGGACCCATCGTCTCTGCCAATCGATTGTGGTAATCAAAGATCGGCTCAGGTCCACATCCCGCTCTTCGTCCGTCTTCGTGCCTTTTTCTCGATTACCGCTGATCGACCGTTCGACGCTGAGTATCCGCTTATCGAAATCGACGTCACCGTGATAGTGGAGCGCACGGGCCTCACTCGGTCGTAAGCCCGTCTTTGCCATTAACGTGAAGATGGCGAGGTAGCGAGTTTCAGCCTTTGCCACAATGAGAAACTTGGCGAGTTGCGCCCGGCTCATCGGTCGAAGTTTCTTCTTTTGCTCCGCTTTGAGTTTCTTGTTTTCGCGCTTCTGACTCTTGCTTTGGCCGAGTTGAAAGGCCGGATTGGCTGAGATGATGTTGCGTTCGACGGCGTCAGTCAGCACGGTTGATATGGTAGCGCGAAGGAGCCGGATGCTGTTCGGGGAAAACTGTGGTTTTGTTCCGCCGGGTTTCTTCCTCCTTTTGAGGTTGAGGAAATCCTTTAGATGCCACTGTCGAATATCTTTGACCCTCAACCTCCCTAGACTCGAACGAATGATGTGTTTCTCCAGTAGGTATCTGTAACTTTCAAACGTCTTAGATTCGAGTCCAGAGGTCGTCGTAACCAGAGGTTCCTGTTCCTCTAACCAGCCTTCTGCGAATTTCCGGAACTTGATGTCGGGGTCTGTACACTCAGATTTGGGTCCTCGTGATTCCTTGATCTTTTCGGCCAAAAGATCCTCGGCCTCTTTTCTGTTCCGGGCGGTCAAGCGTTTTCGCATCCCATCGGCATCACGGTAATCCGCAACCCAACAATTCCGATCCTTCCTCTTCCAAACCCTGGACATCCCTACCTCTTCTTTACCGGCTTAGACTTCAACTTCACCTTACCGCCCAGTCGTGCTTCCGCTACGATGTATACCAACCGCGCAACGGGTTCCCGGATCCCGATCTCGTTCCGCTCCTGCCGTGCGATCGAGTTGCGAGTAACCCCGACGAGTTCCGCGAGTTGCGTCTGCGTAAGCGCAAGACGGGTCCGGATTTCCTTGAGTTCTTCGCCAGTCATTTGAGTAATGATACGTCACGTATCCGTTACCTGTCAACGCCATTCTGATGCTCCCGTATGAACGATTCGGCGTCCTCGTGCCGGATCCGCTTGTGTGCACCGACAATGGTCGCCGCGATCCGCCCGGTTCTCACGAGTTCGTAGACGTAGGATTTTGTGAGTTTGAGTTTTTCCGCGACCTCGGCCACGGTCACGTGTTCCAGACTTCCCACACCATCGAGAAGTTCCCAGTACCGCTTCTCCAAGGCGAGACTAAGATCATCCAGGGAAGCGATCTCATTATTTATGCTCCATCGCCGTTGAATGAGTTCCCCCTGACGGGCTGCGATCTGAGCCTTCAGCGCCGGGATCTCGTGCGACCGTAGCTCCGCGATCTGGCCTTCTTTCAACTCTAGGGGGTCAGTCAATGTCAGGTTCATCTTTGACTTAATCCAGTGGTGACGGGTGGCATCGTGTACAGATCCACGGACCCTCGCGAAAACGCCTCCAGCGTTCTGTGCTCCCGCAAGCGTAACAGGCCGGACCGGTGCCGATCTTGATGCCGGTTACGCACCCGTCGTTGTACGGTACGCTCGGTCTTGCCCACGATAGGAACGATGCTCTCCGTTGACCTCGTTAACATGGCCGATTGCGATGCGAACCAAACTGTTAAATCTCTCTCGGCGGAAATAGTCGGTATCCACCCAATCCCTTTACTGGAGTCAATCCCATTTTCAGTTGAAATTGGATAGCGGCTCCCGTGGTATTCACGCAATTCGTTCCTCCACGGCTTTTGAAAAGCGGGCTTTTAAGGAACGACGTAACCTCGGTAGGTGGCGATAGCCACGGACCTTCCTGAGTCTCGGCTCGATCTCGAGCAATGCCGTAGCTACCCAACGATGTAATTGGTTGCTGTTTTTCCAGTAATCCACTTTGTCGGTTCTTTGTCCAAGCTGCGCATTGATGGACTCAAGACAATTCGTAGTAGAGAAACTTTCCCGGAGTTCCTCAGCCAGGCCCAACCGGTGAAGGGTGAGAGTCTCTTCGAAACCCTCATCCAAGCTGGCTGCCGCTGACTGGTTCAGCAGCAATAGTTCTTTTCGGACCCTTAGAAGCGCTTTTTCTGCCTCTTTCAGGTTTGGCTTTTGATAGGCATCCTGCAATCGTTTGCGAAAGGTTCCCTGTTTGCTCTTGGGTAAGTAGCACAATACATTTTCACGCTTGTGCCATCGGCAGCGCTGCACGACCGCCCGGTTGCCGAATACCGCCTGGACGGCTTTTCGCAATCCTTTGGACCCATCGATAACGCACATCAGGCCCTTGTCATGGCAAAGCCCTCTTTGTATTAGCCCTCGGAGAAAGGCTATACACACTCGTTCATTTTCGGTACTGGCCTGCAGGAACCCCAAGATGATCTTCTCACCCTCGAGGGTCACTCCCAATCCAATCAGGATTTGCTCCGATGCAAAGCTTTTGCCGTCCAGAAAGAGAGCAACAAAATCGTATCCTGCAAGAGATCGTTCCTGCAGCTCCTTCAGTTTTCGAGCTGTCACTTGGATGGTACGGCGCGAGATGCTTGATGCTGACATGCCAAAAGCCTCCGGAACGGCCTCAGCGCACTCCCGATAATTCCGACAGGATAATCCGTTGATCACCTTCTTCAAAAGGCCCTCGTCCATATTCCTGGGTTGCTGCAACTGCCTATAGGTTCTCAACGGCGCTTCACGACCGTGGTTTGTGTCCCGGACTCGAGGAACACGGACTGGAATCTTCTGATCTGTGAGATACACTGAACCCCTTTGCGATCCCCATCGATGAAGGTTGCAATCACCGCCGGCTCGGCTATAACGCTTCCCGGCGAGCTCGTTGACTTCATCTTCAAGGCTGTCCTGGACGGCTCTCAATCCGAGCGGTATCAATGCTTGGATCAGCTCGATACGTGCATCAAGTTCATTGACCTGATCGTTGATTTCCGGAACCCGAGCCCCGCCTGAGGATCGTTTTTGCTTCGATGTGATGCTGTTTGGTAGAATCTTCTTCATAGTGGCTCCTTGAGAATTGGTTGACTTCGTTTTCGCTAAAAACAAAAATCTACCACTCTTGGAGCCGCTTTCCTTTCATTGAATTTCAACTAACAATAGCACTCACTCCTTTACTGATAGGGCTTCGCGAAAACAGCATTTCCGCCATCCACTATTAATAGGGGTCGGCAGAAATACCCCTATTTAACTCTTTTATTATCAATAGGTTTTGAATTAGGTTATTTCCGCCAAGTCAAAACCCTTCTGATCGGATGGGTCCAGGACCTCATCCACGGGAAAGAGAAACTTTGGTTTCCCCTTCATATCGGCCCTCTCGTGAACACGCCATTTCAATCCGTTGGCTACCACTATGTGCTGGCGGGCATCTTTCCTTCTTAGCCCGCGGTCACGGAGAAATTCCACTGCGTCACCGATTTTCATCGGATTGCCTTTAGAGACCACGCCCTCGAGCGCAGTCAGCGCAGCCTGTTCCTTTTGCTGACGTTGCCGTTCGACTTCTTCCACCTGCTGTCGGCCATCTCTCTCGACGTCTGCGGTTACGTCGCGGCACGACCATTCATCTCCGGAAAGGTTTATTTCCAGGATGAAGGGCTCGGGTTCCTCCCCGATCCGAAACTTGGACGGAACGAATGCCAGGTTGTAGTGGTCGCGCTTCTTTCGACGTGTTGCCCGTTCAGACCATTTCTCGACGCCAGCTTCAGGCAGTTCCTCCCACCAAGGTTTTGTCCCCGTGGGCATTAGATCGGTTGAATCCCTGACCTCGAAGCAGATGTCGGCCCGGTCTTCAATAACACCGCTACCGCGGCCGTGCTTACCGCTCTTGACCGTGTTGCAAAGTATGAGAATTGCAGGACCGCTTGGCTTTCGGGCAATGTCCAGAAGAGGTGCGATAGCGCGACTTGGCATGGAGGAGTCCTTCTCCCCCATGCCCTCTGCAGTAGCGTCGAGTGAGTCCAGGATGACCATGTCATATTCCTCATGCGGAAATGCCTTCCAGGATTCCGTATCGTTGAGCGACGGTGCCCGATCACGTGTCATTACGTGCAGAGAGCCGGGTTTGGAATCTGTGACACCCCATGCTTTGAGTCTCCGTTTTGTCTCTTTTGGCGGATTGTCTCTGTCAATCAACAGAATCCTCTGGCCAGATTCTGCCAGCATCACTCCTAACCAGAGAGCAATGTGTGTCTTTCCGATGCCTCTCGGGCTAAAGATCTCGGTAATTGCACCGCTGGCCGCGATCGGTTCCTCCAACCGTCGGGCTTGGCCTGTCCTTGGCTGATGAATTCTGGAGCGGTGATGGCTTCTGACCACGGAGACGGGCTGGACCCGTGACCATCGTTTGGTAATTCGGGGTCCTCTCCTGGCACATACGGAACCGCGCTGGCTACGAGCCCTTCGATTCGCTGCCGGTCCCACCCAAACCTACGAATGCCGTCAACGACATCTCCCTGGCTAGGAAGTTCATCTGGCGGCTGGATGATCCGAATGGAACGGGCCTGCTTCGACCTGGAAATGGTGAGGGCAGCCTGTACTGCCTGCCTTTGGCCAGCCACATCTTTGTCAGGAAAAAGGATCACATCCAAATCAGCAAGGACCTCACATTGATCTATCCTGAGAGAATGGTAGGAGAACGCAGGGATGCCTGGTTTATCTAGCAAGTCAGCCTTACTCTCGCCCTCTACGCCGATGGCCTGGTCGATTATGTCGGGATCTCGGAAGGATCGATTTGCGTATAAGGGAACTGGTTGCTTCCCCTGACCTGACCACCACTCTCCGTCTTTACGGTGTTCCCAACGAAACGTCTTTTCGGGCTTTCCTTTGCCAGGCTGAATAGTACCGACTCGTTCAAAGCGGACTTTGCGAACATCCCGGGCGTAGAAATACTCTTCCGTAGCTTGATGTCCTCCGTCAGCAAGGATTTGTCTGATTGCCGATGCAGACTTGACACTCCTATTCATTTCCGCTGTTTCGCTCCCATTGCGGCGATCAAAAAGGTCGGACATTGCTAACCCAAGTGCGGAGACAATTCGCTCGGGCTTGCATCCTGCAAAGCATTTGAGTAGGACTCTTCCATCGTTACCTTGCGAAATAGAGAGAGAAGGATTCTTGTCTTCGTGTCCAGGGCAAAGCGCCATCCAGTGCTTATTGCGCTGTTTTGTCACGCCTTGCAAGTTCTGCAGAAATCCTTCGACTGGATTCATATTTGAGAAGCTCAGGTTAGGCGCTCACGCTCTCCTGCGACCGCGCCCCCTCTTCGGGTGTTCTGAGCTTGTCCCGTCCGAGTCCTTGCCAGCCTTTCCTCAATCGCTGAGATTGGAATAAGCCAACGCCCGTCGTCTCTCCGCGCACGCAATCGTCCTGCCCAAATCAACTGGTACGCGTGAGACAGTCCGACTCCAAGCCGCTGCGCCGCCTCTTTCGGTGTTACCTCAAAGTGTTTTGCCATTTGCTTTCTCCGTTTTCGAAGCTACTTGATTGAAGCACAACAATAATGTTATGGTCTATCAGATAACACCATAACCATAACCGAGCCATAACGAGCTATGAAAATCCCGACTGGTATTTCAATTCTTGTGCGGTGTGACTCAGAAGAGGAGGCAGATGGGCGCATACCTATCGGTGAAATAGCCGATACGGATGACCTCTACACGTATGTTCGGGAGCTTCCTAGTGAAGCAGCGGAGATGTATGCCAAGCCCAGAAGAAGGCCACGTTTTGAGAGAGTCTATGGTTGTGTGTCCGAAGAGGAAAAAACATTACTAGAAACTGTCGTTCTAATGAGAAAGGCTTTCATCAATCAGGATGACTCCTCCCTACAGAAGGCCTTGGACGACTGGTCTCGTCTGTATCCCGCTAGTTATCTTTGGGGGCCTACTAGTCAGTCACACGGCGCCAATCCACTCTTTGAACTCGGCAAAGCGCTCAACAGCGTCATGCAATCCATACGTTTCGTTATGTGGTGGAAGTATCGAGAAGAGTATCTCGTTCATGGCCTTTATTGTGAAAGGGCCGTAGCCGGCCTCTACCTACTTGCCTTTCCAGATAGTCGAGGTCTTATAGGTAGTTTTGATATCTGCGAACGGTGTGGCAATTCCTTCATTCGAAGCAAGCAAACGAAGAGATATTGTTCGGAGAAATGTCGAGTTGCACACGCAATGGCCCGCTCTCGTGCAAGGAGGCGTTCGTAGCCAGGTGCATCTCTACATCAGCAAGATGGAAGTGAGAAAGGGATCCATCGCATCAGGAATAGACCAAGCCAAATCATCGTTTAAGCCCGGATTTCCAATTTGAATGAAATATAGCAACCTTTCAGCCGCCTTCGGCATCCCTATTTATAAGCGTCGGAGAATGATAAGGACACATTGGAGGGCAACACCCGATGGGTGAAAAAGAACGAAAGGGGTTTCAACTCAGCTTTAACGGATTACTCAAAGTTGATTTTCAGGGATCGCGAGTCACCTCCGAGGGTGGCCTGATTCTGGTCCGCGAGTTGGACGAACGGCTGGGGATGGGACGACTCATAGACGAGCATCTCAACGACACGCGGCAAGGCTTGAACAAACAGTTCCCGCTCGTCGATCTGCTGCGGCAATCGGTCTATAGTCGCCTGGCAGGCTACGAAGACCTTAACGATGCCGCGCGGGTCTCAGTTGATCCGACCTTTCGCTTGATCGGCTCGAAGAAAAACTGGGATCGCGGTGCGGCGCTGACCTCGACGTTACACTGGTTCGAGACGGAGCTGCTGACGCGAGAAGAGAATCTGATCGGGCTGATGGCTCTGAACCGAGAGACACTCGCACAGGCCGAGGCTCTGGACAAGTCTGATCGCGTAGTGTTGGATATGGACTCAAGCGAGAGTCCGGTGCATGGTCAGCAGGAAGGCAGCGCCTACAATGGCCACTTCGAGTCCGTGTGTTACCATCCGCTGTTTCTGTTCAATAGTCACGGGGACTGTCTGGCGGCCAAGCTGCGGCCGGGTAACGTGCATAGCGCCGAGGACTGGGACGAGCTTCTGTTGCCGGAGATCGATTTTCAACAGGAGCAAGGCAAAGAGATCGTCTTTCGAGCAGACGCCGCCTTCGCCAAGCCAGAGGTTTACGAGACCCTGGAAGAGCGCGGCGTTCAGTATGCCATACGCATCCCGTCCAACAAGAGCCTGGAGTGGGAGATTGCCGACATCCTGTTTCGTCCTCCAGGTCGGCCCAGCCGCAAGCCACTGGTGCGCTACAAGAGCTTCCGCTATCAGGCCGAAAGCTGGTCGAGGCCGCGACGGATCGTCGCCAAGGTCGAGCATCACCAGGGCGAGTTGTTCCCGCGGGTCGGGTTCATTGTCACGAACATGAGCTTGCCGAGCCGCTCGGTGGTGAGGTTCTACAACAAGCGCGGCACGGCGGAGCAATGGATCAAAGAAGGCAAGCAGGCGACGCATTGGACGCGGCTGTCCTGCCATCGCTTCCGTGCGAATGAAGTGCGCCTGCAGTTGAGCGTGCTCGCCTACAACCTAGGCAACCTATGGCGGCGACTCGGGCTACCACCCCGGATCAAGAGCTGGTCGCTCACGAGCTTGCAGCACCGGTTGATGAAGACTGGCGGAAGGCTGGTCAAGCACGCGCGGTACTACTGGTTGCTCTTGGCCGAGGGGCATCTGGACCGTCGGTTGTTTGGTGAAATGCTCAGGCGGATCTGGGCCTTGCCGCTGCCAAGCGGTTAGCCGCCCGGCTTGCAAGTCCGGAATTGGAATGCCATGGAAGGAGTGTGGCGATGTGTCTGGAAAATCGCCCACGCAGGAGTGAGAAGGTCTACTACCACGGCGACAACGGGTCATTGGGATGCGTTGACTGGATCCATGGTTGGTCTGAGGCCGGGATTTTCTTGCTCCCATGGTGGCTCGAGACTATTATGTTGGGAACCGAGATCCAAATTGGAAATTCCGGCCTATACGAATCATATCGAGGAAGCCGTCGCAGGGGCAGATCTGTTGAGCGAAGCGGTGCCGGAACGACTAAAGCTCAAACGGGAGGTCCACAAGCAACTCGATGCGGTTTGTCCCTCGAGGACGATTCTGACGACCAATACTTCATACCTGCTCGTATCCGAGATCGAAGATGTCGTGGGCCGAGGCGACCGATTTGCGGCGATGCACTTTCATCTGGGCGGTGCCTTGGTCGATATCGTCGGAGGCCGACGTACATCTGCAGAGACCATCGATACCCTGAAACGATTCGTCCGAAGCCTCCAGCAAACTCCCGTCGTGGGGAAGAAAGAGAAGGACGGCTACCTCTTCAACAGCATGTTCATGGCCATGTGCAAAGAAGCATTCCTTCTGGTAATAGACGGCTACGCGGATTTCCGAGACGTGGACCGCAGCTTCATGGCCGCCATCGGACATCCCGTGGGACCCTTTAGCGGTATGGACCGGGTTGGGCTCGATGTCTGTCTGGACGTCTGCCAAGCCCAGTCGGAACGACACAACGACCCAGACATGAAGCGGGTGGCCGATTTCCTGCGACCCTTTATCGAACGCGGCGATCTCGGTTGGAAAACAGGGAAGGGCTTCTACGACTATCCGGAACCAGAGTACGAGAAGAAGGAGTTTCTTCTCGGCGCGGATTAGGCTGGGGGCGGCCCGCGTCGGGCGGCGATTGCGACTCCGCGCAACTGGTATGACATAAAGCCCCGCCAGCTTCAGCGGCGGGTGTTAAGGGGGCCCCAACATTAGGCGAAGAGTAGACGCTTGCCCTTTGGAACCGGCACGTCATCGCCGTGCTGCTTTGCTGTATCAATCCACAGGGCAACCGCATCTTGGGCATTACGAAGAGCGGATTCCTGTGAATTGCCATGAGCCGAGCAGCCCGGCAATTCGGGTACATCGGCAACGAACAACTGATCCTCGTCGCTCCAGTAGATGATGACTTCATACTTGTACATTAGTCGATTACTCCTAGCTGGTTATTGACTATTACCGTCCTCACCTGCCGAACCTGGTACGATTTGGCTTTGTTCCCCTCGCGCTGCAAGTTGATCATCTCTGGCACGCCGTCGCGCCGGAAAAGATGATGACCGCCACGCACATGCTCTTGAAAACCGAGCCAGTTCAGCAGATTGCACAGTTCTCCAAAAGCGATACTCGCATCGGATCGACCGCTGAGAATCCGGACTGAAATGTTTGCTTGCAACGACTGTTGTGAATCGATAACGAGAGTCTTCGAGGGTTTGGGCCCAAGGCTTCCAATGATCTCAAGGCGGAGTTCCGTGCCACTGGCGCCCGGATTCAGGAGTGTAATCTCTGCACGACCTCGGTCCAGTTCTGGGATCACTTGATCTACTCCGGAATTGAGCAGCGGGCTTCCCGTTAACGTCCGGGATGCTTCGGAGTCACCAATCAAATACATAGCCGACGGCCTTTCGCCGGAATATGAGAGCTCCAGCCACCCTTCGGCATCAGCAGCTTCCTCGCCGAGAAGGTCCGGTTGGGAAATCAACCGCGCAAACTGTTCACCGGGATGAAGAACCCATGATGTTTCAATCGGCTCAAGTTTCCCCTCAACATACCCACGAATGAGAAAGGCTCGCGTCGTAGCCATGGAATTAACCACGGCCAACCCCGTGTAAAGGTCCGTACTTTCAACCCACCATGGCAGGTACATTTGGTCATGTTGAGCGGAAGGGTCAACATGAATGGCTACTGTCGCACTTTCCTGCCCGACGCTCCCATCTACACCGACGAAGCGGGCCTTCACATAGTAGGTCCTGCCGGGGATAAGACCGAGATCTCGGACAAAGATCTGGGAACGAAGCCCGACCGGCCTGAACTCCCGGACCTCGTCCCCTCCAGGTGTTGTTCCAACCGCTACTTCGCAATCGGCGGCTGTGATGTTATCAGGAATAAGTAAGGAGATCGGCAGTCCATTCGTACTAAAACATGCCTGAGGTGCAATGGTCTCTGGCGGCGGCAACACGCTGGCGGTTGGGACCCTTACCCCTTTCGGCTCTCTTTCATGGTCTACCAGTAGCCGGCCAGCCGCGTTTGGTCCGAGGACAGAGAAGTAGTAAAAGAAGGTAAGTGGAAGAATGATGCGATAGCTACTCGGCCGTCGCGACATAGTTCTCGCATCGCTATTGTGCCCGCGTCGATAAATCAACCGCGCTATTTGTGTGGGCTGGACCCTTTTCGGTGTTTGCATATGGAATCTCCTTCGACCTCCGTACGCAAAGAGAACGGAAAAGGCTTATCAATACATGGTAGCACAGAGATAGAGATCGATTGGGCCCAAATAAGGAATCGACGGGGTCTTAATCGCAGGGAAACTCGAAGACTGGCTTTACCACAGGTCGATACCATAGTAGAACAGTGTTGGATGTAGTTGGCTGGAGATCCTAGATGTCCAATGTTGGACGTGGGCCTCTTATTCGACAAGGCCTGGAGGCTGGGTACCGCAACGACTCGTAACGGACAAGCTTCCCCCGCTACGGGGCCAAAATCGAATAGTTTGAGAGCGAGCCTCGGATGTTAAGGGACGTGTGCCTGCTGAAAGGATAGAACTTTCGTGGAGCAGTTTTTAGCTCATGCCGTTACGTTGACAACGCCTGTAGCATCGCTAGCGTCTCAGAAGGTGGCTCATAGAGCCAAGAGGGGCGGACGGCGGATCCTAATTAGTAGGGACTCGACAGTTTAGTTGCAACCTGAACCAGAGCTTGAAGCTTAAATAACTCGTTTGCCTTCGAGTTTATGTAATTCATTGCATCATCAAAGTCATCGCGAGACCACTCGCCGACAAACCTAGCTTCCACGGCATTTGCGGACATTGACGACATTCTGTTGGGATCAAGCCCCTGCCTTTTCTCTTCTTCCCGTATTTGATCGACTAGGACAAATCCTGCTTGGTATAACTGTGTACTAATGCTTACCGTGCAACGACGATGGGCTTGAAGCAAACGGCGTATCGCATTATCTCTCCTCACAAAGGAATCCTCGATTCCGGAGATCATGCCAACGGCAAGTGCCAAGGCAATATGACAAAGCGTGGGATCATCGCTATGAGTCTTGTAAGCCAGTTCGATCAGAATCTCCAGGCGTCCTGCGTTCTCAATTTCCTCAGCTAGCTTTCTCCTTACCAGCGATGGGTCTCTAACGGATTGTCCCCGGAATTTGCGCTGAAGCTCATCCGCAACTTGCAGGTCATATGGTCTGGGATCTACATAAGTATTCTTGTTGGTGGAAAAGCTCAATTGCTTGGGTTCATTGGAAGTCAAATAATTATCAAGTCCACCTATGGCATCCAACTTGGTCCTAAAGTCTGGATATTTGTTCAAAGTGCTCATCACTAGATCGTGGTGCGATCCATATATAAACCGAAAGATCTTTATAGCTAAACCCTCCGAATAGGTCAGCTTCACGGCCCGGTCACCAACGGCCACAACTCCAGCTCGACGTTCGACCTGATCTTGATTGGCTGGTAATTGCATTAGGAGATCGAAGGCCTCAGCAAATCGGGCTTGATCGATTTGTGGGAGTTGTTGTGTAAACATGTAAAAGTCATTCTTTGCCTTCTCATGAGCTTCTAGGCTTCTAAACTCCTCAATGACCTGATTTACGAGGCTAGCGGACTCTGCATGGCGTCCCTTCTCCTTCAAGTAGAGAGCCAACTGCCCACGAAAGAAGAAGGAGAGTTTCCTCGATAGCCCAGTTCCCTCCATCAGCACCAATGCTTGGTCGAGATCCTTTTCAGTGAAGCTCTCAATCACTCTTTTGTAGACTTGTGTCACAACATCGTTGTAAATGTCATCTGAATCGTAAAGGTCATCTGGAACGCGACCCGGTGAGAAGGAAGGCCATGGCCATTCATTCGCATGGCCGAAGGCACTCTCCCAATCGGATCTTGTGAGGACGGCAAGCAAGCTCCCAAATGCTAGACCCAAAATAAGCGAGGTATGAGCTCGCTCGGAAAATCGTTTGCCTTTTCCGAATATCTCGTGGATTTCAGCTCCTTGTGCGTAACAGGGAAAGCAAAGAGAAACACAAGAGACAAACCTTCCATTGGTTGTCTGGATCACTTGATCTTGTTTGTCTCTGTTATGCCCTTCCTTTCGCCCGCCACTCTTGCTCCGCCGGGGGTACGGGCTCACCCGCCGGCGAGGCGCCTTCAAGTAAACCTGAGTTGCCTGATATAGTCGAACGTCGCCAAAAAGGTTTCGAGATGCTTGCTATAGGCCAATATCCTGTAAACGAGGCGACGACCGGTTCTTACAATCTGACAGGGTATTTGCACAAAGTTCACCAGGAAGCGTTTGAACTCCATCCTCAAGATATCACGACGTACTGTCGGCGCCTGCGTCACCAGGCCATACCAGGCCTTCAGATTCCACGCCAGCGATGCGATGACCATGTAGGCCCAGTTCGATACCAGACTGTCCGAAGGCATCCTCAAGGCGTTCACTCCACTCTTGAGCTGACCGATGACGTTTTCCTGGTTGCAGCGATCGTTGGCAAAAAGGACCACTTCTCCCATCGTCATCTCCCGATCGTTGGTGATGTAGAAGAAGTACCGGACCTCATCAAACAGCCGGTGCTCCCCCTTTTCGATCGTGAGGTTCTTCCGAACCACAACCATGCGATAGGTTTTCTTACAGTGTCCGGGACGATAGTCAAACTCGGCGACCTGCTCGCTCTGCAGGCGGATGTTCTTGAATTCTCTCTCCTTGATTACTTGTTCTTTGACGTTTTCCGGACGGCGCCGTTCTTCGCTCTTGACCTCATAACGAGGAGGCCGCTCGAGCGGTTTCCATTGTCTCTCCGGCAGGGCATCGGCCATCCCGACCAGGTTCGGCTTGGCGTCATAACCAAAGACAAAACCAACCCGCTCGTCCCAGCGATCGAAGTTTCTCGTCAGCGAGAAATCCGTGTCGCCCCGAAGCCAGACCTTCGTAAACACCGACGACACCAGATCGATTGCCCGGTCCATCCACTCGGCCGCTCCGTCGGAAGAGGGACGGTTGCCCGGCCGATTCATCAGATAGAGGACCTCATTCGTATTGGCCAAGGTCACGATCAACGGTGCGTAACCCCAGATCCCGTTGTAGGCAATGTCCATTCCTTCCTTGCATTCCCCCAAGGTTCCGGCGACGGTCCCGTCCACGTCGATGATGGCCTCCTTCCGGAAGGAAGCATCCTGCAACTTCCACACCTTGGTTCGGGTTTCATTGATGGTTTCCTGAAGTCCGAAGATCCAATCCTCATCGAAACGACGGAGGAAATCTCCAGCCGTCGTGGGATCCGGAATCCTCTCGGCTCCCAGTCCGTTCATGTAGGTCTCATCCTGGCGCAACCGCTCGATATCTTCGAGACAGGTTCCACCCGACAAGACGTTGCATGCGATGTTCAGTACATGATCGGATTCCCAGTAAGGAAAGTGGTACTTGAGCAAAACGATGTTTCTGTTGATATCTTTGTCCAATCCAAGCTTACACACGAGCTTGTGAATGGCTCCGATACCACCAGATCCGATGGCGCGCGTTCTCTCGGCGATCTCGTAGTAGGTGTTGGAGTCCTTGAACATAGGATCGGACCGGTCCTCAAACTGATTTCTTTCCAACCGGCGTGTAAGATTTTGCTTGTCTCGGAGGAGGATTCTGTGGTTTCTTTTATTCACCTGGAATGTGCTCCTTTCGGGATGTCTTGTAAATATATCAAACGCATTTTATCCCGTAACGGCGCACGTTCCAGGGCTTTTCTTCCTCCTCATGCAAAAAATCACGCTGGACTAAGGACTAGACCATAGCCTCTACCAGCCTTGAGGTGAGCAGAATCGCTTGAACAAGATCAGGGATGAGCATAAGCTGTTACTAGACATCTACAAGCGGGCTCGCAGGCTGCGGCAAACAGCCCATGAGCCCTGACCAAAGCAACCTAACAAGGAGGCTGCGATGGCTAAAGCCACTATACAGAAGTCTCCCTCCGAAAAACGTCTTGAGAAAAACGGGTAGGTGAGCGCCAACCGGGGCTCCTTCGGGGGCCCCGGCGCAAACCGATAGTGTTACTTACGACAGTTGTCCAGAAAAGCATCCAGATCCCTATCATCTACATAGGGACTGAATCCACGGTCAAACCTACGAACGTTCGCAGCACGAAACTGGTCAACGGCGTTACAAAATCTGTCAACGACACCTTTAGATTCGTTTGGTCCGGCCACAATATCGACATGCTTGCAAGCGGGTATCGATCCGCTAAGCAAATCCAGAAGATCGCGGTCAGTGCCACTTGTTCCGATGACGAGGTAATTCTGACAATCGCTTAGAAAACCTTTTAATGATTCAACGTGGGGTTGGTAAACGTATTCGTATTTTCCTTCTATTGGGACGGTCATTGCGGGGTAATGGAACGTGTCGTTCGTCCAACGATGCTGGTGATCAGAAAGAATCGCGAAGTCGCCAAACGTAGCGGAGTCGCGCATTTGTTCCAGTGCCTGCAACGTGTTCGTCAAATCTTTCGATCCGTTTGACGTTACACTCAAGACTTGTCTGCCCCACCTTACGCAACCGTGAAGCTTGATCAGCATAAAATCATACGGTATCACGTAAGAATTAAAATTCGTGTACTTCCGGCCTAGAATCTTTTCCAACGCCCCATCAAGAAAACGGTCATAGTTAAGCGTGATAAAGGCAGGTGTCAGGTAGCTCGAGTGTTGTTTTAGTGCATTGACCAAGTAGTTGTAGTTAACCGGGGCCGATGTATAGCGGGTGCTGACTTCACCAATCAGGTGTTGCAGGTAGAGTGGAATCTCCAGGAATTGCTGCCGGTATTCTGTTTCATTCTGGACTTCTTTCAACACACTTTCCAAGGATTGCCGCCGACTTCGCGCAACGATGGTGCTTGCCAGCGTTTCGGCCAGTGGGTATTTCTGTAGTATTGGGCTGAACGTCCTTTCCCGATGCGCGAACAACTGTGAAGTCAACGGCGGACGCCATTCTGTGAGCACATTCGTCAAGGGCTGCGAAAGCAGGTCGTAGGACGCCCCCGCCCCCAAGATTACCGCAACGTGTTTTGGCATCGGACGATCTACCCGGCAGCGGATCCCTGTGCTACCTATAAGCTACCTAATTTGAATCTGAGATTTTCACGGTTCCCGCAAATCATTGAAAAAATTGGTGAGCCGTCGGGGAATCGAACCCCGAACCTACTGATTAAGAGTCAGTTGCTCTGCCAGTTGAGCTAACGGCCCATCAATTACTTAGAGGCTTGCTTTTTTGCGACTGTAGCAGATTTTGTAGCGGGGTAGTCACTTCCTGGCAGCTTCCTCCACACCCTTCGCCAGTGCCCTCTGGTTCATCACGTCCATTCTTTCCACTGCGTTCTCCAGAGCCTCAGGGGTGGGATACGCGTACGTTTGAGAGAGCGTCACGTTGCTGTGCCGCCCAACTTCAAATGCTCCCGCTCCAGCTTCTCCCAGTCGAGTCAAGCAAGTAGGGCACAGTGAGTGTAGCACGAAGCCACCTGGCAAATTCAAGTCCCTTCTGACCATAGAGTGAAGATGGTCGAACGAACTGAAGGAGTAGCAGGCACGCTTGCTGTTCGGAAAGACGAACTCGGACACCGCTTCCGCTTGGCGCGTCGCTCGCATTGCTCCTAGCCGGGAGGTCAGGCTGATGTTGCGTTTTGCATTCTTGAGTTTTCCTTCCCTGGCGGTCTATCCGATCCAGCCTTGCGGATGCTAGAGGTTGGATATTTGTACAATTTTAATATATCGTGACGTGATATTTCATCGCGATTTTGGAAAAACCAGGGAGAGCTGAAGTGATTCAAAATAAAAACAGAGAATTTCATGAACGGGCGTTAAAGGTACTACCCGGTCCGAACAGTAACCTGAGGCTACCATCTGTCGTCGAACCAGTTTATATGGTGGAAGCTCACGGCGCCCGTTTTAAGGATGTAAATGGAAAAGAATACATCGATTACGGCCATGGCGGCCAGGGAATTCTCGGGCACGGTAATAAGGAATATACCGCAACGCTGCAAAAACAACTTGATAAACTGTTTTACGTGCATACCGGTGAGTTCCGCACGACGCTGGAAGTTGAACTGGCCGAAAAAATGGCAGAATTAGTCCCCGGCGTTGAAAAGACCAGGTTCTGTGTCTCCGGGACAGAGGCTGTCCAACTCGCGATCCGGCTCTGCAGGGCCTATACAAAAAGGAACCTCTTTGTCCGCTTTGACGGCGCGTATCATGGGTGGATGGATAATATTCTCGCCGGAAAGTTGGATGAAAATCCCACGGGTAAGCCCTATGCCCTCAGATCCGATGATGAGCTCTTTCCCACCGAAGGTGTAGATCCAGCTTCTTTACGGGAATCATTCAAGATTCAATATAATGATTGTGAGGCAATCGAAAACCTTTTTAAGCAGCATGGTGATGAGATCGCCATGGTATTGATCGAGCCGATTCTTCTGAACGGCGGATGCTGCATGCCGCTGCCCGGCTATCTCGAGAAAGTGAAAGAGCTATGTGCGGAGTATGGCGCTGTTCTCTGTTTTGATGAAGCCTATACGGGATTCCGGGTCGCTTTGGACTGCGCCCAGGGATTGCTTGGAGTAACACCGGACCTGACAGTTTTCGGAAAAGGTTTAGGAGGCGGGCTTCCTCTTGCCGCGGTGGCCGGAAAAAAAGAGATTATGGATCTGTTTCTTGAATGGAAAGTGTTTCATGCCGGCACGTTCAACGCATATCCATTCGGCATGGCAGCGGGCTTGGTGAATATGTCTATCCTGGAAAAAGATGATGGCGCGTATTACAAACGCATGGCGCGTTTTCAGGGTAGACTGATGAAAGAACTGAAACAGATCGGCATCCGCAACAATGTCCCCCTCTTTGTTCAGGGACCCTCCCCGGGCGGTTTTTTCATGACAAAGCTTGATATTGATATCGCGCACCGTCCGGCAGACCTCAAAGGCATGGACAAGGAGCTCCATCGAAAAATGGTCGACGCATTTCTTGAAGAGGGGATCATGCTTATCAGAAGTGGCAGATGGTATCCCTGCGGAGGTCTCACCGATGAAGACGTGGATGAGACCCTGGAGCGCGCGGAACGGGTGTTCAGAAGAGTGTTTTGAAATACCGAATAATTATAGTGTCGCGCTTGGCGCCGCTCGACGTAGGCGCGAGTGCGCGTACTTTATATTCTAGCGAAATAGACATAAATATCGGGCACTGCATAGGTATATGCGGACGTAGCCATAGATAATCGACGCAGTCACACTGTGGCGTGAGCTAACCGATAAACGATCAACTCACTCCTGCCATGGTGTGACATAGCCGATTCACGAATGAGGATAGATATACCGATGGAAGGACCTGATGTGGAAGCTAGGAAACTAAGTGTAAGGACCAAATTCTCCTTCGGCCTCGGTGCATCGTCGGAAATTATAACGGAGTGGGCATTTGCCAACCTCTTGCTTTTCTATTTTGAACGAATATGGGGTGTTCCCGGTTTCTTGGTCGGACTGTCACTATTTATCGCCATGTGCGTCGATGCAATAACCGACCCGGTCGTCGGATCGATATCGGACAACTGGCGATCGCCCAGATTTGGCAGACGACACGTGCTCATGTACGCAGGACCGGTACCGATGGTCGTGTGCCTTTATCTGTTGTTTAGCCCCCCGATAACACTGGGGTACGTCGCCATGTTTCTGTGGTTGACGACGTTCGCGGTTTTGGTTCGAGTGTGTATGACGGTGTTTGTGATCCCCTGGACCGCACTTCAGGCGGAGCTATCTCAAGATTATGTGGAACGATCCCTTATCGTCAGCTACCGGTTGGTCATCGGCTGGTTCATGTTCAGTGGTACCCACCTTCTCGCCAATCGGTTTGTTTTCGAGTCCTCCGCTGAATTTCCAAACGGTCTGTTCAATGTGGCGGGGTATCCGATGTTTGCCGTCTATGCAGGGTCGGCGATCCTGATGTTTACATTTCTCTCAACACATTTTACACGTAGTGAGATCCCGTACTGTCCTGTTCCCGTTAAGCAACCACGGCCTTTTTCTTTCGGAAACGTGTTCAGGGAAACCAAACTCGTATTTGCCAATCGGTCGTTCGTGATCCTATTCTTGGGAATTTTCATCCCCAGCATCTTCGAGGGCGTCATGACGTCATTGGAGGTATATGTCAACGTATATTTCTGGGGATTGTTGCCGGAACAGATCGCGTGGTTCGGTCCATTCCTTCTAGTCGGGGCTGTGACTGGGTTTATTTTGATTTATCCGATCCGAAAAAGGTTTGAAAAAAAGCCGGTACTCTTCATCGCCTGGGGCGTGTGGATTGTCGTGCCGCTTACGATCATCTCCCTGAGGTTGATCGGTTGGATGCTTCCCAACGGTCACCCGTTGCTGCTGCCGTTGCTCACCGTAAATGTCGTTATCAAGACCTGCACGAGTATTGTAGCCCTGACGATGTGGAATTCCATGATTGCAGACTCTCTGGATGAACATGAGCTGCTGACAGGCGAGCGTCAGGAAGGGTTGTTCTATTCCCTGATCGCATTTATGAAAAAGGCTATGACAGCAGTGGGGATCTTGGCCAGTGGTACCATCCTGAACATTTTGAACATACCCAGGACCGCGGCGGTTGAGAGCATCGATCCTGGGATTATCTGGAACTTCGGCCTGGTCGTTGGTGCCCTTATTCCATGTGGTGGATTTTTGGGCATGTGGGTTCTTGCCCGATACGATCTGAAGAAGGCGCGGCATGCGGAAATCAGAGCCCAGCTCGGAGCGAGGGCGAAGGATGCGATTGCCGCCACGGTCGAGTCCGGGTCGGATCACAACCGCTAAAATAGTTGTGTATCAGAAGCTGCTGCGTACGCTTTTCAGCACGGATAAACTCTGAGAGAGCATCTTGTGTTTCTTGTCCGTTGTTCTAGCGGGACTGTTGCATCCACGCCGGTGCCACAGTGCGGATGGACTGGGATGGCCCCCGATATACCCCGGGGCAGCGGCGAACCGTCACCGGAAGCCGCGGAGCAAGGGCCTCGGTTTCAGTTGACTGGTTCAAGTGGATAATCACCTGGTTCGTACCCCGACCACGATTCTCCCGCCTGCTTCCTTGCCTAATTGCGGTCTCCGACCTAACATGACAAAAAACAGATTCCTAGCGGAGGAAGTCGTTGGTTGTTGTGAATGATTGGCTTCGTCGTAGGGCATGGGCTTCGATTTCCAGATTGGTCCCGGTTGCAGCAATGTGCTGCGCCACTGCGTTTTCGCAGTCCCAGATTCATACCGTGACGGTGAATGCCGACGGCACGTTCACACCTCAGGTAATCTACATCAGGAGCGGAGACACGGTCCGTTGGGAGCAGCTCACGCGCACGGACTCGATCATTCCTGCTGACGGAGAGCAGGGCTATCCTGCTATGTGCACCAGCCGGAAAGCCTACGATCCATCGGATCCAAACGAGTTTACGGGACCGCTTCCAGTGGCGCCCTCGGGGGTTTTCACGCTGAGCCCGCTCGATATGGGTTTCATTGAAGCCACCGGGACGTGCCCGGGCAACGCAACTCCCCTCGAAGTCGGCGACAACAGCAAACTACTGTGTCGTGGGGGCGAATACGAAGCAACTGCGGACGCGATCTGGAACAATCCCAATGTTACCGGGGTGTTCATCCGGTTGTTATGGAGCGATGTCAACCCAGAGCCGGGGGTGTTCGATTTTACGATTCTGGAGCGGGAGATGGAGCAGGCTGTGGCCAACGGCAAACTGTTCAGCCTGGGCATCAAGGCCGGCAAGGATGGCACGCCCGACTGGATCTTCTCCACTGACACCGATGACACGCCCCGTGACGGCGGTGGAGGCGGTGTCTCACGTCTGCACTTACAGGACGTGCATGATAGCAGCGGCACGGGTTGTGGGGTGCGAATGGACCTGGGCAACCCGACCGGCCTCAGGTACAGACAGCTTTACGAGGCGATGCTGGCTGAAGTAGCCGCGTTTATCCAGACCCGGGCGGACTGGTACCGCGCCTTAGCCTACGTAAAGCTTTCAGGTGCCAATCAGATATCCCACGAGAACCGGCTCCCGAAGAATTGCACCGAAGATTGCCCATGCAACCCTGAAATATTTGCCGCTGATGGATACCGTCCTTCGGGGCTGTACACGTTTTACGAAGAACAGAGTCAGCTGTTCAATGATCTGTTTCCAGGTAAATCCATGAGCTACGCACTAATCCAGGCTGGCTTTCCGAGGATCAACGAATCCGGTGGTTATCTGACCGCAACCGGGGATTCATCCGATGCCTCGCCTCTGATTGGAGGCTTTGAGCAGACCGAGACGATATTGGGTCAAGGGCGGCAATCCTGGGGAATCAGTTTCGTCGTTCAGCACAACGGTCTCGGACAGAAAGGCGCCGGCTGCGCTTTCGACGGCGTGCATCCCCAGCCGATCAGACCTTTGAACGACTACAAGGGCGCCGATGGCGGTAATTGTCCCAACCGCTGGGTTCTCTTCAATAGCGCTCGGGGCCAGGTCACCGGCTTTCAAACCAACAACCTGGCGCAAGTGGCCACACCCGACGACCTGGATCTCACATTCCAGAACCTATGGGACAACACGGACGGGGTCTTCCTGGAAGTCTATGAAAGAATGCTCTGGCTGAGCGAGAACACCAACGGAGGTGTTCTCCCATCAAGTGGAAAGACACTCGGCGACTGGGCGGACGACCTTCATATCCGCCGCAACGATCCCATCTACCCGCACTTCGTCACAGCCGGGAACCCGTTTCCGACGGACTACAGTCATACCTTCACCAACCCGGAGACTACGACGCAATACCTACACTATGTCCATGGGATGAAATGCGGCGATGGCGGGCAAGAGTGGGGACTGATCGTCATCGATGCGAATCCATTCACGACACCGGATCAGGGCGGCACTTCACTGACAACATCCGGGAGTGCACCGACTATCAATGTGGGTTACGGCCGGATCCGACCCGACGCGGGCAGCACAACGCCTACAGGTGTGGCCATCTTCGGCTTTCGCGCGGGCGACTTTTTAGTTAGCGAGACCAGCGTTCCGGCAACGGCGACCTTGACGTCTGGACAGATTTACGCTGAGGTCGATGGCTCCCTCAACACCGGGCTTGCCATCGTGAATCCGAACGACAAGACGGCAACCATCGACTTCTACTTTACAGATGTCGACGGGAACGATCTGGGTTTCGACACGACGACGATTTCGCCAAACGAGCAGATTGCGAAATTTCTGCATCAGGCTCCTTTCAACACCTTCAGTGGTGAAACGTTTCAGGGAACGCTCAGCTTCACATCCGACGTGCCGCTGGGAGTTATCGCCATCCGAGGCCTATTAAATGAACGCCAGGATTTCCTGATGGCCACGCTCCCCGTTGTCGACACCCTGGCGCCGGTTGCGACCGGCACCGCCGTCATTCCACACTACGCTGATGGCGGAGGCTGGACGACGGTGGTCCTGCTGGTAAATTCCACCGCCGCCACGATCGATGGAAATCTGGAGTTCAGAGACGGTAACGGTAACCCGTCAAACGTGACGATTGCGGGTCAGACCGGTAGCATTTTCGCGTATTCAATCCCGCCGCGCAGTTCTCGACGGCTAGCAACTGCCGGAACTGCTCCGACGCCGGCAACGGGGTCCATTCGCGTCCTGCCTAGCGGTGGTGGGACCACGCCCACGGCACTGGCTGTATTTTCATACAAACCGGCGGGAATAACGTTGTCGGAGGCGGCCGTTGCCCCGACAGCCGGCACAGCCTTTCGCATGTATGTTGAAACTTCCGGTACCGATGGAGCAGCCGGAAACATTCAAAGCGGCATCGCTATCGCGAACACCTCATTATTGGCGGGGGCGACAGTGACTCCAACTGACGAATCTCGATGGGTCATCCAGCGGACTGCCCGCACCGGTAGTCCTCCCTGTGTTGCCCGGCTTCGGCCACACCGCACGGTTTCTAGGGGAATTTTTCCCAGGTCTTCCAGGCTCTTTCCAGGGCATCCTGCGCGTCTCTTCCGCTTCAACGGAAATCGCCGTCGTCGGACTCCGCACGCGCTACAACGAGCGCCGGGACTTTCTCATCACGACGACGCCGCCAACCAATGAGGCAACTCCCGCAGGCTCGACGGAACTCTTGTTTCCTCACCTCGTCGACGGGGGCGGATATACGACACAATTCATACTGTTCAGTGGGAGCGCGGGGCAGACATCTTCAGGATCGCTCATCCTGGTTGACCAAACGGGGCAGCCACTCGTCGACATTCTGGCTGACGGATCCTAAGCCGCGGATCTTCAATCCACCTCCACGGGCATTCCCGCTCTGGGTGCTCCTATGGTTAGAATCAGATTCCTTGATGTGTCTAGGGGCGGGATCGAGGGACTCTTCAAACTCGAGACCGTGAGGCTAGTTTCGCTCTGGCTCTGAGTGCAGCTCCGCGGCAGATCCAGAGGATTGCAGTTGTGAATCGAGCACCGAGCGATAGAAGTGCAGATGTCGCGCGGCCACCTCGGAAGGGCGGAAAGACTCCAGAAAACGTTGGCGCAGACGCACGCCTGTTTCCCTCGCAAAGGCGGAGTCCGTAAGAAAGCGGCCTGCCAGACTCACGATTCCCTTGGGGTCGTTTTTGTCCACAATGCACTCTTGCAGTTGGACTATTTCCGCTCCGGAATTGAAGTGCGAGTCCGCGTCTCCCCGAATGCTGATGACCGGGCAACCCGCCGCCATGGCTTCCATTTCCGATAAGGCTCCAGGGTAGGGATGGGAAGCGAGATAAAAATCCAGGTGGCGCAGGAGGGAAGGGATATCTTCTCTTCGTCCGAGCATCTGAACCCTCGCCGCCAGGGCCCCAAGTTCATCCAGGATGAGTGTCGGGTTGCCGTTGCCTGCGATGAGATGATGATGGTCGGGGTGGGCCTCCAGAATGCCTCGTAGCGAGGCCAGGTAGAGCGGGTTCTCCAGCTTGTAGAGGTTTCCGAACGTGCCCGAGATGGTGCTCCGCGTCGGGACGCCGAGATCTTCGCGTTGCATTGGAGGGGCGGATTCCAATCGGTCGGCCATGTTGCTTGCGGGGGGAATCACGGCGGATATAGCGTGGGTTGTCTGGGATCGTTTGAGCCCGTTGGCGAAGAGATGAACGTAGCCATCGAAGCACGGAAGTGCCATTTCGGAAGCGTGATTGACGTTGATCATGCATCTCGCCGGCCGATGGCAGGACACGAGCGCCGTCACCAGCTCCACGTTGCTGGCGTGCACGATGAGAATGTCGAGGTCGTCATCTGCAATTCGTTGTGCGAGCCGGCCGGCGCGGTCAAAGAAGGTTCCCACGGCCGGCTCGAGGTGGAGCCCGTCATTGGCGATACGGTCCAGGAAGTCGGCCGGGCCGCTCTGCCGGTCATGTTGCCAGTTGTGAAACCAGCCAGAAGCCCATTCAGAGGAATAGATCTGGGTGGTGGTATTCTCTTTTCTTGAATGAACCGAGAGCAACTTGATGAGGTTCGTTGGCGCATGGGTGGGATTGCAACAACCCACCAGATGTCCGATCCGGAGCGCCCGGCGCGATCGATTGGCCTGCCCGGAGGGGCCGCTCTTGGAGTCCGGCTTCGTGGCTATCAGGGTCGGCCATTCTCTGGCCTGGCGCATGGCGTCCGAGACAAGTTTGGCCTGGCGCGGCGGCCTCCACAGCGCCAGCTGTAGAAACTCAAACGCGCTGCTGTGGTTTCCACGGTCCCACGCGTACTGAGCGAGCTCCAGCGCCTCGGAGCCGAGATCGATTCTGGTTCCTGCTCGATCGGCGGCCACCATCCATTGTGAGTTCAGGTGAGACATTTGAAATTCGCTGATTCTGCAACATTGCTTGAGCAGGTGAGCCGAGAGATACCAGTCCGAGATCTGCGCCGCCCGGGTGGCATCCTCATAGAGAGAGGCGATCTGATTCTCCGGCCGCAAAGTCAGGATTTTGGGTGGAAGTTGTCCTGCCATGGTCAAAAAAAGGATATCGATCAAACAAACTGCAAGTTGCGCTCGAAATCCGACGCGCTCGTTGCGGCCGCCTTGGCGGTATCGAGACTTATCAGGTCGCTCTGATAGAGTTCCACCAAGTGCTGGTCAAATGTCTGCATCCCGTATTGCTCTCGCCCTTTTCCGATATAGTCTTTGATGTTGCCCGTCTTCTCGGGAATCTCGATGCAGTCCTGGATCGTCTTCGTGGCCCGCATGATCTCGGCGGCCACGACACGACCTTCTCCACCTTCCCGTCTCAGAAGCCTCTGGGAAACGACCGATCTCATCGTGTCACCCAGCCGTAGTCGTGTTTCCTGCTGTTCGTTGGCTTCAAATACGCTGAGCAGGCGGGTAATCGTCTTGGGTGCGTCGGTGGTGTGAACGGTGCTGAAAACAAGGTGGCCGGTTTCGGCCGCCTTCATGGCGATGTCGATTGTTTCTTTGTCCCGCATCTCGCCGACGAGGATGACATCGGGATCTTGCCGCAGCGCGGCCCTCAGGGCCTTCGCAAAGCTCTCCGTGTCGGAGCCGAGCTCTCTCTGGATGATCGTCGACTTTTTGTCCTTGTGCAAAAATTCGATGGGGTCCTCGATAGTGACGATCTTGGCCGATTTTTGTTGATTGATGTGATCGATCATGGCGGCAAGCGTGGTTGATTTTCCGCTCCCGGTGATTCCGGTCAACAGGACGAGCCCCCGCTCCTCCATCGATATTTCCTTCAGCACGGTTGGAAGAGCCAGCTCCTCGAAGGTTGGAATGTCCAGGGGGATGGCTCGCAGTACCAGTGCCAGTGAGTCACGCTGACTGCAAACGTTGACACGGAACCGGCACAGATCCGGCAAGGAATAGGAACAATCGAAATCGGTCAACCCGTGCAGGACCTCCCTGACTTTCTCCGGCGTGGCTCTCTTGCTGGCGATGACGATCTTGGCAGCGATTGCCGTCGTATCCTGCGGGGTCAGCGTGTCGATGCCCTGGACCGGAACGATCTCGCCGTGCAGCCGCAGGCAAAAGGGGCTTCCGGAAGTTATGTGTACATCGGAAGCGTTCAGCTCGAGCGCTTTTTTTAGAATGGCGTGGAACACGTCAACGATGGCCATGAAGGTTCCTTCGCGGGAGTGTGTGTGCCGGCCGGGGAGCGCTCAGTGCCAAGAGTGCGTCTCCCTGCGACTCCTTATCGGTAAGAGCCGTCTGACTCAGGAACCATTTTCGTGGCCGGGCATTGTTTTCTTGCCATCCTGGGAGCCGCAGGCCATATTAGGCATCAAAAACCAGCCGTTGCATTTATTGTCGGAGGAGAGGGCATGTTTGGAAACGGATCCAAGCGTTTCATCATCCTTGTGTGTACTGCGGGATGGCTCCTGCTGGGCGCGAAGTCCTATGGGCAGGAAGCAAACCAAGATGGATTGCTTCAGCTATTCGAGCAGCATGATTGTGTGGAGCCGGTGTACTTTGCCGTCGAACGTTTTTACGTCGGCAGGGTTTTTCTGGCTGGGAAGCGCGTCAAGATACAGATCAACAACTTGGGATTGCCGAGTCGGCGGAACCAATTCCTGAAAGAGGCTCAGGAGACCAAGGATCGAATGTTCGAGGGGGAGGAACCGGTTCACGAATTCTCGACTTCGGGCAAGTCCACTTTCGGAAGCTCTGGGAGTGACGTCTACAAGGGGTTGGAGCGGTCGGATAGGGGGTGGAGATTCGGGTTCCGTGGCTCGGGAGAGCAACTTGCCGGCGTCGAGGTCGATCTGACGACAGGCTCGGGCGGGAAGGTGAAAACCGAGAAGGTCTCCGCCCTTGCCTACTTCGGTAAACTTTCGATCGGCCCGGCTCTCGAGCAGTGCGCGAAGAAGGACTAGAGAGATGTCCGCAGACAGGATTGTCGTGGCCGGAAGCTCGAACACGGACATGATCCTCAACCTGAGCCGGATGCCGAGGCCCGGAGAGACAATACTGGGAGGATCGTTCACCATGGTCGGTGGCGGCAAGGGAGCGAATCAAGCGATTGCCGCGGCCAGAACCGGTGGGAGCGTTTCCTTGGTTGGGCGGGTCGGCGAGGATGGTTTCGGTCAGCAGTCCTTGTGCGCCTTCAAAGACGAAGGGATCGGAGTGGATCATGTAGTGATCGATGCATCCATCGCCTCCGGGGTCGCTCTGATCTTCGTTGGTCCGGATGGGGAAAACAGCATCGGAGTCGCCGAAGGTGCCAACGGGAGAGTTTCGGTTGAGCAGGTTCAAGAGGCGGCTCCTCTGATCCAAAGCGCCCATATCTTGCTGGTGCAACTCGAGATCCCGTTGGATTCGGTCGGGTCGGCCGTCAGCCTGGCCGCGGAGCACGGCGTACGGGTCATCCTCGATCCAGCCCCGGCTGCATCTCTCGACGAAGACCTCCTCGCCAGGGTGTCGATTCTGACGCCCAACGAGTTGGAGGCCGAAACTCTAACCGAGATTGTCGTCCGAGATCCGGACTCAGCTGCCAGAGCAGCAAAGAAGCTCTTGTCTCGCGGCGTAGAAACCGTGTTGCTCACTCTCGGAGCCTCCGGCGTGCTCCTGTCCGACGGTCGGGTGGAAGAGTTTTTCCCCGGACACGAGGTTTCCGCGGTGGATACAACCGGCGCGGGGGACGTCTTCAACGGGGCGCTGGCAACGTCGCTCAGCCTTGGGGACGAGATGCCAGCTGCCGTGCGGTTCGCCAACGCCGCCGCCGCCATATCCGTTACGAGGCCCGGCGCCCAATCGTCGATTCCAACCAGAAGTGAGGTCGATGCGTTTCTCGGCCGAAGCTGATTCGGTCCGGGTCGGTTTTTCGCCGTCAGACCTGTTCGCTCCCTGTATACTTGCAAATGGGATGAAACAAGATCTTGAAGATACGTCCAAGCGCACCCCAGCATTGGAATCGGACCAGGAGTTGTTCGCGACAAGGCATCTAGGCCCGGATGCTGCTGAGTCCGTCGCAATGCTGCAGTCGCTCGGTGTCGGTACGATAGACGATCTGATCGATCGGGTCGTTCCGCCCGGCATACGATCCAGTCGCTCTCTGCAGATCGGGCCGGGCCGGAGTGAACATGCCATTTTGCGCGAAATGCGGGAGTTCGCGCGCACGAACGAGATCTATCGATCCTACATCGGCATGGGCTACTACGACTGTATCACTCCACCCGTCGTGCAACGCAACATCCTGGAAGATCCTGGTTGGTATACCCAGTACACTCCGTACCAGCCGGAAATTGCCCAGGGCCGCCTGGAGGCGTTGCTGAACTTCCAAACCATGGTTTCGGATTTGACGGCGATGGAAGTAGCCAACGCCTCGCTTCTGGACGAGGGAACGGCCGCGGCAGAGGCGATGGGGATGAGTTACGCAGCCTGCCGCCAGAGGAAAAAAAAGTTCTTCGTCGCGTCCTGCTGTCACCCACAAACGATCGATGTGGTACGGACGCGGGCCTGGCCGCTCGGGATCGATGTCGTGGTTGCAGACCATCGCCAGGTTGCGATCGACTCGCAGTACTTCGGTGCCCTTCTGCAATACCCTGCTACCGATGGCGTTGTCTACGACTTGCGCGCGTTTGTCGAACGGGCGCACAACGAGGACGTGCTTGTCACGGTCGCTGCGGATTTGCTTAGCCTCACCTTGCTGATCCCTCCAGGCGAGTTTGGGGCCGATATCGCGGTCGGAAGCACGCAGCGTTTTGGAGTTCCGATGGGCTACGGGGGACCCCACGCCGCCTTTTTTGCTACGCGGGACCAGTTCAAGAGACAGATTCCCGGCCGTATCGTCGGAGTGTCCCGGGATCGGCAGGGGAAACCTGCTTTCCGGTTGGCTCTTCAGACCCGAGAGCAGCACATACGCCGAGACAAGGCGACGAGCAACATCTGTACGGCACAGGTTCTGCTGGCCGTGATTGCGGGCATGTACGGCGTCTACCACGGTCCCGACGGACTGCGCCGGATCGCCGGTCGAATCCGCCGTCAAGCGAAGGTTCTGGCGCTTGGGCTGCGGGAACTGGGATACGAAATACACTCCGAACTGATCTTCGATACCGTACGGGTCGACCTGCGGGACCAGTCGGCCGATGCGATTATTGCGGCCGCCCGATCGCGCAAGATGAATCTGCGCCGGCTCGACGCCGGTTCTGTCTGTATCAGTCTCGATGAGACAACCGGGACCGAAGACCTCGAGGATCTCTTCGAAGTTTTCGCTCTGCCAGAGCGATCCCTGCCGTTTCAGATGGATGATCTCATGGAGGCCGCTCTGTCGTCGCCTCTGGAGCCGTGCGCGCGGAGCAGTCCTTTTTTGACGCATCCTGTGTTTCAGCAATACCACAGCGAGACCGAGCTCCTACGGTACATGAGGCGATTGCGGGATAGAGACCTTTCGCTGACGACCTCGATGATTCCCCTGGGCTCGTGCACAATGAAGCTGAACGCCGCCGTTGAAATGTTGCCAATCACCTGGCCCGAGTTTGCCCGGATTCACCCCTTTGCTCCCTTGGAACAGGCGATCGGCTACCAGGAGCTCTTTCGGGGCCTGGAGCATTGGCTTTCGGAAATCACGGGCTTTGCGGGCGTGACGTTGCAGCCCAACGCGGGCTCGCAGGGAGAATTCTCCGGCTTGCTGGTCATTCGCAAGTACCATGAGTCTCGGGGGCAAGGTCGCCGAAACGTATGTCTCATCCCGCAGTCGGCTCACGGGACGAATCCCGCCAGTGCGGTCATGGCGGGAATGAAGGTCGTTGTGGTGGCGTGCGATAGTAGAGGCGACATCGATCTAGCCGATCTTCGGGCCAAGGCCGAGCAACATGCGGCGCATTTGGGCGCCCTGATGGTGACCTATCCGTCGACTCACGGGGTATTCGAGGAATCGATTCGTGAGATTTGCGACATCATCCACCGGCATGGTGGTCAAGTCTACATGGATGGCGCAAACCTCAACGCGCAGGTTGGACTCTGCCGGCCCGCAGAATTCGGAGCAGACGTCTGTCACTTGAATCTGCACAAGACCTTCTGTATCCCTCACGGCGGCGGCGGGCCTGGAGCGGGTCCCATTGGTGTCATGTCGCACCTTTGCCCATTTCTGCCAACCCATCCCGTGGTTGCGGTTGGGGGCGAGGAGGGGATAGGAGCGGTATCGGCAGCCCCGTGGGGGAGTGCGAGCATCCTGCCGATTTCCTGGATTTACATTGCTCTGATGGGCTCTGACGGGTTGGCGCAGGCGTCGCGCACGGCGATACTGAATGCCAACTATGTGGCCAAGCGGCTCGACCCGTACTATCGGGTTCTGTATCGGGGGAAGACCGGCCTCGTTGCTCACGAGTGCATCGTGGATCTGAGACCCTTGAAGCGCAGCGCTGGAATCGATGTCGAAGATGTCGCCAAGCGACTCATGGATTACGGTTTTCATGCGCCCACGGTTTCCTGGCCCGTCGCCGGCACGATGATGATCGAGCCAACCGAGAGCGAGTCCAAGCGAGAGCTCGATCGGTTCTGTGATGCCATGATCGGCATTCGGAGAGAGATCGAAGAAATCGAAGGAGCCGAGGCGGATCGGGAGAACAACCTGCTCAAGAACGCACCCCACACGGCCGATGTCCTGTTGTCGGAATCCTGGGATCGCCCGTACAGCCGGGAGCGTGCAGCGTTTCCCTCCTCCTCGACGAGGGAGTTCAAATTCTGGCCTGCGGTCAGCAGGATCGATAGCGTCTATGGCGATCGGAATCTGGTTTGTTCGTGTCTGCCCGTGGAGGCGTTTGAACAACAAGATCGCGAGCCGTGACTGGCTTTGGTGGGGTGGGCGCGGAGAGCGGGGCGCAGAGAGCGGGGCGCAGAGAGCGGGGTTGTTTGGGCTGCGTCTGGAACTGCCTACTTGCTCTGCTCTTGAATGTATTCCGCGTATTGCTCCGCGCTCAGCAGTCTATTCAACTCTTCCGCGTTTGAGATCCTCAACTTGATCAGCCATGCCTTGTCATGGGGGGACTCGTTGATCAATTCCGGTGTGTGCTCGAGAGGTGAGTTGACCTCGATCACTTCGCCACTGACCGGAGAGAAGATTTCTGATACCGCCTTTACCGATTCGACAGACCCAAAGGGCTCGTTCGCCTCGAGGGTATCTCCAACGGCGGGAAGATCGACGAACACAACGTCGCCAAGCTCCTCCTGAGCATAGTCTGTGATTCCGACTGTTCCGATGTTCTCCTGAACCAAGATCCATTCGTGATCTTCGGAGTACAACTTTTCCTTGGGATACATCGTCAAACAACCTCCTGTTTGTGGGGCCGTGTTCGTCCCGATCTCCGGCCACTCATCGCCAACGCAAAGAATTAAAGTACTTCAGCACGACCTTGACAACTCTGGCCAATACAATTATCCAATAGGGTGATCCGTCGCGCGGGTTTGCAGGAAACTGGAATCTAACAGCCATCGAACTTGAAGTCAAGGCGAATGTGGCGTCTGAAACCATTGATAATATTGAGATTAGTGCTAGCTTTCGGGTTCGTAAAATGGGGTCGCGTTGACGCATCGGCGGTTGAGGTGAGGTCGCAAACGGCGGGGATGTTTTCGTTGAAACGACCCTGAGACTACGCCAGATCTTGCCCAGGGACGATAGAGTGGCTTATGAAGGCCTCGGCAACTGCAACCAACAATCTGACCGACAAGATCCAGTTCCAGAGGCTTGCGGTGCGGTCACTCAAAGAGGAGATTTTTGGTACCGACAAGGTCCCTCAAAGTAAGTATATCCAAGACTTTACAGCCGAATATGTCGAGTTCGAGAAAGTCTCCACCTATGACGAGCTGTTGCGAGTGGCTCATGAGTCGCGGGTGATCTTCGTCGGTGATTATCACTCTCTGGCTAAGGCGCAGGAGTTTCAGGCCCGTTTTCTCCAAGACCTTCAGGGGGAGCGTCTTATTCTGGCACTTGAGATGTTCTACGGACGGAATCAAATTGCTCTGGACGAGTGGATGGCGGGAACGATCGACGACCCTCTTTTTCTGCGCCGAGTCGATTTCGAGCTCGAATGGGGCTACAGCTGGAAGAACTATCGCAAATTGCTCGAAGTCGCACGGAGTCAAGAGATTCCGGTTTTCGGCGTCGACATCGCCCCCCGCCATGATCTTCGGTACATTCGGAAGCGCGATTCGGCGGTGGCAGCCAAGATCGTCGATCTCGTCCGAAAAAATCCCGACCACACCGTCGTGGTAATTTTCGGGGAGGCGCATCTGGCAACTAAGCACCTGCCCGGCAAAGTGGCCGGCCATTTTTCTCCCGATCGGATGCCCGCACCACTCGTAGTCCTGCAAAACGTGGATGAGCTCTATTGGAGGGCGGCACGCCGCGGTATGGAAGGGAACCGGGTCGTCAAGGTCAGAGAACGAGTCTATTGCGTCTTCAGCGCCACACCGTTTGAAAAGTACGAGGGTTATCGAAAGCAACTCGAGGTTTGGAAGGCGCAGGACCAGGATGCCCAGAAGCTGGACTTGACCTCGACGATCTACAATCTGATCGACGTCATCCTGGAATTCACCCGAATCGACAAATACAAGTACTGCCTGCGAGACGATGGGGTTTGCGTCGAGTTCATGATCGATGGCTATCCGGAGGTTTACTCCTCGAATGAGTTCGAGGATTTCCAGTCCGTTCTGGAAAATAGCCAGCACAGCAAAAGACAGATCCGCCAGATCGTCAAGCACACAAGGAAAATGGGGAGCTGCTACGTTCCCAAGATCAATTCGATCTTCATCGGGGAGTTCAACCTTGTTCACGGAGCAGAAGAGGCCGCTCATTTCGTGAACTTTGCCTTGAAACATCAACGGTATGGAGAGTACCGCTCCATACCGCTGAGTCGCGTGGAAGCTTTTTATCTAAAGAGCTTGGAGGAGGCGCTCGGCTACTTTGGCTCCAAGTTGATCGATCCCCGTAGAAACCACATCAAAGAGAGTTTCGTCCTGAACCCGGCTCGCGCCCGGCCGGCGTTGAAGCGTCTGCTTCGGCTTTCTCCCGCTCAGATGCTTTCCATGAAGCGTTTCGTCCGAGCGCACAAGGACATGGAGAGGCGCTACGAGGAGCTGGCGAAGATCCCGAAGGCGGTTTCCGACGGGGTGTCCTCCCGCGGACAGATGCGAGACATCTTGACCCACGAGTTAGGTTATTTGCTAGGTGAGCAGTTGTATCGCGGATACCTGCAGGGAAGGCTGACGAGACGGGAAGTGGCTCAGCTGTTTCATGTTCGATTCGAGGCAGAAGGCAGTCCCCTTGAAGCCTACTTGACTTTGGCAGAAACCGCGGGGGTGCTGGAGGACTTGACCTAGCACCCGTGATTGCCGCGACTTGTCGGTTTTCTGGCGCGTTCTGATCGGCGCTGGCATTGTAACTGGAAGTGGTCTATAGTTTCTTGCGATGAAGATCCTTTTGATCCGACCCAAATCGACCTACGGCGACGTGGTCGCGGGAATTCCAATCGGGGTCACGGTGCTCGCCTCGGTGGCCGAGGCCGCGGGCCATGAAGTGAAGATCCTCGATATTGGACTCGAAGAAGATCCTGGCGAATCGCTAGCCCGGGCCTGCAAGGACAGGTACGACTTGGCGGGCATCAGCTGCATGTCGGTAGAGTTTCTAGGCGGAGTCGAGGTCGCGGAGGCGATTCGGGGGATGTCGCCGAGCACGCATATTCTGTTTGGCGGACAGCACCCGACGATCATGTCCGAGCAGGTGATGAAAAAGGACTGCATCGACTCCATCTGCATTGGCGAGGGAGAAGACATTTTCTCCGAGCTATTGGAGCATCTGGACCGTGGGGAGGAGCTCGATGGGATCGAGGGACTCTGGTTTCGTCGGAACGGCGAAGTCGTCCGCAATCCACCCAGAAATGGGTATGTCGATGTCGATGCGGTCCCGATGCCTGCGTATCACTTGCTCGATATCGAGCGTTACTTCGATCTGGACTTCGTGAGATTTCCGACCGCCGACCACCGTGCGCTACAGATTTTCACGAGCCGGGGCTGCCCGTATCGTTGCATATACTGCCATGACTTGTTCGGCAAGAAATTCCGTGGGCGCGAGCCGGAGCTGGTGTGGCAAGAAATCCAGTTTCTGCACGACCGCTACGGCATTCGAGAATTCATGATCGAAGACGACATCTTCAACATGGACCTCGCCCGCGCGAAGAAGATTTGTGATCTGATCATCAACAGTGGGCTCCAGCTCGGCTTTCAGTTTGGAAACGGTGTGCGACTGGAACGCTTCGACGAGGAGTTGATGCAAAAGCTGGCTCAGGCGGGGACTCACCATATGGCTATTGCGATCGAGTCCGCTAACGATAGGGTTCAGAAACTGATCAAGAAAAACTTGAAACTCGGCCAGTTCAACGAGGTCCTCGGCTGGGCGAGGAAGAACAAGATCGAAACCTTGGGTTTTTTCATGCTGGGATTTCCCGGCGAAACGATCCAGGAAATCAATCAGACCATTCGTTTCGCCTGTGACTCCTACTTTGATGAGGCGCTCTTTTCCATCGCCACGCCTTACGCAGGTACCGAACTCAACGATTTGGTGCGGTCGACCGGTGCTTACGAGGGCAATGACGTTCACGATGAGTGGGAAGGGGTCGTCAAAGTCCGGTCCGACGAATGGGACCACGCGAAGCTCAAGTGGCTCCAGCGAAAGGCCTATCTGCTGTTTTTTCTCTCCCGCTTTCGCTTTATGCGAATCCTGCGCAAGATGACCTCCCCGAAGATGTTTCGTCGATACTGGGGAGCGTTCACGCGAAACTTCATGCCGTTTTTCGAGACCCAGCGCTCGCGTATCAACTAGAGTTGGCGCCATTCGTTTTACACTATCCGCCCTGCGCTTCTTGTAGGCTCGTTCAGGACACAGGTAAGTTCGAGACTCCCAGGGAAAGGAGCATGAGCGAGATGCCCCTGTACATGACTCGCCCTTCCGGACGAAGCTTGTGGCAGCAGTATCGTGTCTATCCAGATCGTATTGAGTTGCAAGCGTGGTTTAGATTGTACACCTATGTCATTCCTTCCGACCGGATCCTCGGTGTTGAAGCTCGACCGCCTGTCGTGTTCTGGGACCTGTTCAGAGGAAAAGGCTTCGCGTTTGCGTTTGCCCTCAAACTCGACTGCGCGGACCTCTTCTGCAACGTTGCCCTTCACCTGAAGTCAGGCTTCGTGCGCCATCTTCGATTCACCCCGGACGACCCGAAAAGATTCGTTGCCGCCTGTGAAGCCATGCTCAATGAAAGAAAATGAAGATGCGCGCCGTCGAGCCAGGCGATTGTTCCCACTGGCTTCGGATTTGCCTGGCCGGGTTCTGCTGCCGGGAAGGAAATTGAGCTCGAAGAGTTCGTATCTCACGTGCCCTTGGGTGGTTTCTACCTTGCGTCCTATTTGCGCAACAGAGATACTAGGTTGATTCATACATTTGTCGTGGGGCGACCGGAATACATGGCCGTCGATCGCGATTAACGGTTGATCCACAGAGGCTTTCCGGCCGGCAATGGCGCTCGAGCCGACCGGGCACGCTCAGTCAGACATCATGAACTTCACTGCCGTCGCCACGGTCGCTTCGGGCTTTTTGTTGTATGGCCTGTGCAGTCGACGACTGGAGGGCTCCTTCCTCACGGGCCCGTTGCTGTTTGCCGCGTTTGGACTCACGGTGGGTCCGGTGGGCTTTGGGATTGTGGCGCTCGATGTTTCCCATGAAGCCCTGCATCTGCTCGCCGAGATTACGCTGATTCTCGTGCTGTTTGCAGACGCCGCTAGCATCGATCTTGCCCGGTTCCGACGAGACCACAATCTGCCGCTTCGCATGCTTGTGATGGGTATGCCGTTGACCATTTTGATAACGGCCATCGTGGCGGCGGTTCTGTTTGCCGACTTATCGCCGTGGAGCGCGGCCCTGCTTGCCGCAATACTTGCGCCCACCGACGCCGCGTTGGGCCAAGCAGTCGTTGCCAGTGTGCGGGTGCCGGCTCGGATCCGCCAGGCTCTCAATGTCGAGAGCGGACTCAACGACGGTATCGCGCTGCCCGTTGTGCTGGTGTTTGCGAGCCTCGCCAGCGCCATGGAATCCGTGGACGCTGGCTTTTGGTTTGTCTTTGGTTTGAAGCAGATCACGCTCGGTCCGTTGGCCGGAATCGTCGTGGGCTATGCGGGTGGCAAAGCCGTCGCGTATGCACACCGACGGCAGTGGATGAGCGGAGGCGCCGAAGGCGTGATCGTGCTGGCCATCGCGTTTCTGTCCTTTGCCCTGGCGGAACTGGTGCATGGCAACGGGTTCATCGCTGCCTTCGTAGGTGGTTTGGTGTTCGGCAACGTTCTGAAGCGAAGATGTGAATTCTTGTTTGGGTTTGCCGATGCTGAAGGGCAACTGCTCATCTTGATGACCTTTCTTGTCTTTGGCGGCGCCATGCTTCCCGAAGCCCTGGGACAAATCAACATGGCTTATCTCGTGTTCGCCATCCTCAGCCTGACCGTGCTGCGCATGCTGCCGGTTTGGGTCTCACTGGTCGGGACGGGCCTCAGACTGCAAACGAGGGTTTTCCTGGGGTGGTTCGGCCCGCGTGGGCTGGCTTCGGTGCTGTTTGTACTGTTGATCCTCGAGAAAGCCCAGATTGCCAATCGGGACCCAGTGTTCGTTGCCGCAACGACTACGGTGTTACTGAGTATCGTGCTGCATGGGGTGACGGCGGGTCCAGTATCGAAATGGTACGGTCGATGGGTCGCGCAGATGGGCGCGTGTGAAGAAACAGCACCCATCAGCGAAGAACCCTTCGCAGCCGCGGGCCGAAGCAAGGCCGAACCGGATCCTGGGAGTACGCTGTAGGCTTGGATGTATGGATCCATCATGGAGTGAGTTTTCGACGGCGATCGGCGCCGCGAGATCAAGCTCCGCGCAAGAATGTGAACTTGTTGTTGACAGCATTAGGGTTAGCAACTAAGATAGCGACCCAACTATGTGTTTTTGTGCAATGTCCGATCTAAGGCGTGCCCTTTTGGAGTTAGGGTATGCCGGTTAGCAGACGCGTCTTTCTGGAGTCAGGCGTGATTGCGGGCCGCGGCAGTGGCCCCGAAACCTATATTCAGATATGAAAAACACGCAGAAGGAGCAAGGTTCGTATGGACAAAGAAACTGGGAAAGTGAAGTGGTTTAACAACGCGAAAGGCTACGGATTCATTGAACGGACCACCGGTGGAGATGATGTTTTTGTACACCACTCGGCCATCCAAATGAATGGATTTCGAACCTTGACCGAAGGCGATGCGGTGTACTTCAACGTGACCCGCGGCCCGAAGGGGCTACAAGCTGAAAATGTAACGACGAACGAAGAGGAAATTGTAGCGACGAACGAAGGGGAAAATGTAGCGACGAACGAAGGGGAGTAGTGACCGGTAGTGCAGCCCCTCCCGTGACCGGCGGGAGGGGCTTTTTTTTTGCCTCATAGGTGCTTGCGCAGGTAGTTGCACATCGAGAAGCCGAGGGCGATGCTGAAAGGAAATTCTCCGGAAGTATAGTGCCCGCAATACAGCTCGAGGGCATCGTGGGGCAGCTGCAATTCCTCGTAATCATCCAGTACCTTTTGCGAGAGATAGGGTAGGAAGGAGTGATCGTACCGGGCGTGGATCAAAAGGGAGCGTTTCCCGCTACCCTGGAGTTTTTTCAAGTAAGGTCTCGGACTGATGGGCATCCAGATTTGGCGTAGTTCGTCCAGCTCGACGTTGCCTTCAAGTCCCGCTTTCACATGTGTTGTCGAGATTCCCGTCCACACGACATCCGCAAAGTAGGGAGAAACATGATTCTGCACCGTGATCCGCGGTCGGTCGTCGTGGGCCATCGTAATGAGCGCTATACAGGATCCCAGGCTGGTGCCCAATATGGCAAACTCCTCGAAGCCTTCGGACTGAAGCCAATCAAAGGCGCAACGGCAATCGATCACGGCCTGCTGCATCGACTGAATGGTTCGACCCAGATTGGGCGAAAGCATGTAATCGGCGCGAACCAGTTCCTCGGGCATCCGGAGATCATGGTAGGGCAGGGATAGGCGCAGCGAGGACAATCCAAACAGGTTGAGTATCCGGCATAATCTCAAATGACCCTGGGCATTGGAATTCCACTGCGGGAGGACGAGCACCGCGCGCCCTCGCGATTCGGTCGGAAAGTACCATCCGTGCACCGTATTGTTTGTGGGAGAGGCCGTCCTGATGGCGCTCGTGAACTTCAGATGGCGGCCTTCGAGTCGATAATCGGTGGGTGTCTCATAGCCGTAGAACGCGTCGCTTCTCTCCACGGCCCGCCGACCGTGCTCGAGCAGATAGGACTTCGGATCGTCGGTCGGGATGCCATTCCCGACAGAGTCCACTCCCCATTCGAATGGGCGAAACCTACGGCTCCTATCGCGTTTCGATAGGTGAACCTCCCAACGGTGAAACAGACGGGACAGCATTCGATCTCCACTCCGAAGGGCCATAATCTAGCGCATCTTGCCTTGGACTGACAAGCTTCGTTGCACGGCGCATCGCTTCTCGACTAGAATTCGGGATTCCGGTTCGTGTTCAAGAGCGGGGATTCAGGCGGCTTCGGAGGGTGATATATGGACGAAGAAAGGTCGATGCTTCAGAGAGTAGCGCACCGCTACCTGGTTTCCCTCCCGGATGGAAAACGCTTCCCCCAGCCCCTTCTTATCGCGCTCCATGGTTATGCGGGCGACATGACTTCGATGATGCGAGCTGCAAAGAAGGTTGCCCGCGGAGAGATCGTGATTGCCTCACTGCAGGGGCCGCACGAGTTTTGGCCCCTTGCGGCATCGGCCAGTGACAGGGTCGGATTCGGGTGGTTGACGAACTACCAATCGGCCGAATCCCGAAAACGCCACCACCGGCTCGTCCAGCACGTGGTCCGGGAACTGGCGGACGGTGGGCTCATCGATCCAGCAAGAGTCTTCCTGATGGGGTTTTCACAATCATGTGCACTGAACTACCGGTACGCTTTTACCCATCCTGGGAAGCTTCGCGGGGTCGTAGGAATCTGTGGCGGGATACCCGGTGACTTCGATCATTCCAAATATCGACGTATTCGAGCGGGGGTATTGCATGTAGCCGCCACTCGGGATCCTTATTACCCACTGGAACGCGCACGCCAATTCGAAGGAGCTCTCCGGCGGAGAGCAGCCGACGTAACATACAAGGAATACGCCTACAACCACGCGATCCCCCCGCGCTCCATTCGCTTTGTCCGTGAATGGATCCTGAAGCGGCTGATCTGAGGGGTGAATCTTGGAATCTGTGATTCTCAAGGGTGTGGATGTCCCTCGAGCTTCGTTGGCGCGGAGTACACGAGCTGCGTTGTGCCCACGGCACTCGGAGCTAGCCTTCGGCCTTTCCGACGAGAACCAGGGCCAGGGCGAAGTCAACTTCGGTATGCTCTCCGTCCGGCTTGGCGCCGGTCTTCGCTTCAAACGCCCAGTGAGCCTCATCCGTTTCCCACATGCCTTGTTGGTTTCGCGGCATTGTCAGATTGAGTGGGTTCGGGTGGCTCGTCTTGGATGCCTTCGTGCTGAGTGCGACGAGTGCGTCCGGGTCCTCGATAGGGCTCAGACTGGTGTCCTCGCTAACAGGAGATAGGAGGACAAAATCAGGCGTCGGAGAGACCCCTAGATGGTCTCCATCTGAAGGGATCATGAGATAGCGCAATGTGTAGGTGCCGGGGTGAATGGCCTGGCCCCTGTAGTCGCCGGCCTGTTTGTGGTAATGAATAATTCCCACAAAGCTGCCTTCCATGATGGTGCTGTACTCGGCCCCCTGGCTGCCGGGGAACTGGGGTATCTCGCCTCGCAACCAAATTTCGGCCAAAACGCCCTCAGGGGTGATGACCCGATATCCATGATCTTGCAGAGTCTCGCGGAGGGGTTCTGCAACTCCCTCGATCGTACACCCCTGCAGGGCCTCGACCGAATAGTCCGACCCGCTCCCGAGACTGGGCCCGGCTCCGAGGAGGACCAGCACGGCCCATGCCCAGACGAACCTTGCGATGTATGCCCGATGTTTCATGCATGACTCCCAAAGAGTAACGGTCGGGGTAAAAAGCCCCTATCTTGCCTATTTGGACAGATGATGGAACGAGACTGAAGTTTCGGCAAATCTCGGATGGCGAGGCGTAGCGTAGCGTGGTGAACCGGGGCCTTTTTTGGAGGCCCGGCAAACACTTAACGACTGAAGGTGCCTACGAAGGAGCTTCGCTTGTCGAAGAAGCGCCATTGTTGGTTCAGACCTTTTCCGCTGTACTCGTCGGATATTGTATAGGTCGGCATGGCCTCGGAAACTTCCATCAGCGGCGGATAATAGACGTATTCGTTGCCGCAGAAGTGATCCTGGTGCCCGAGAGCTCGAGTCTGGACCTTTGCGATGTCCCCTGCACGCAACTCCACGGAGCCCTGTTGGGCGTTCTCGCCTACGTTCATTTGAATCGTTGCCGTTTCGATACGCACCACGTTATCCAGAAGCCGGCCGGCCATTTCTTTAGCGAAGTCGAGCAAAGCTCCCTTCTGGTCGTCCGTTGCCTGATCATCGACGATCAGAACGGCTTCAGCTGGGTACGGATCATGGTAAACGTCACCCAAGGTCGCCTTCGCCTTGGCGACGGCGACGACCTTCAACCCGTCCAGTGCGATACCGTTCCAGCTTCCCTCGCGAATCCGCCATCCTATGGTGGCCAGGTTTCCGGCCAAACCGACCTCACCGTTGGCGAAGCAGGGGCCGGTGTAGACATCCGCGCTGCGAGTTTCGATATAGTCTCCGGAGATTTGGCCTGCACTAGCCGAGACCACTACCAGTAGATAAACGGTACTCGCCACTAGAAAAATCTTCAATCGACTCATCCAAGTCCTCCCATGGGATTCTCAATCGGCAAAGGCGACGCCCTTCATGATACCGTATGCCGGAACGTTATTCTAGGCGAGTCCCGCCGGCCGGCTAGACTTCCTGCTGACCGTCATCAGCTTTTCGCGTCAACTCATGAGCCACCCATTCCTCAGAGTGGCAGGGTATAGTCGAGCGAGGCCCATGCAACCTGGCCGCAAAAATACTAGGTAAGCTTCCTGTTCAGATGGTCGAAGCAGGTGCGGCTCGGTCCGCACGATTCCGGTTCCGCAACCTGGCCGTCCGGTCCTATACAGACCTGACTTTCCTCGCACCAGTAGATTTGGTCGTTGGAGGGTGGAACCGTGGGGTCGCTGGGGACGTCGATGAACATCGACTTCCAGCGAAGCGCCCTGCACACCTCATGGGGAAGGTTTCCGAAAGGTTTGTCCATGACTATGCCCCTCCTTCCGCGGCGCGAAGAATAGCGCGCTTGACGGCGACTCTCGCCAACTGAATCTTGTATCCGTTCTGGCTAAGGCTCTTGGCCGCGGAAACGGCTGCGGCTCCGGCATCTTGTGCCACCTTTTCCGATATGGTTTTGCCCTCCAGAAAACTGTCGGCGCCCTGCGCGGGCCAGGGAACCGGCGCCACATGGCCGAGCACAACGTGGGCGTGACTGACCTTGTCGCCGGACATTTCCAGGCTCACGGAAGCTGCAGCCAAGGGCCAGTCTAGCGATTCCCGCTGCCGAACCTCGTAGGTGGCGTTGAGAGCCGAGGTGGCCGGGACCAGAATCTCGGTCACTATCTGGTTAGGCTCCAGCGCCGTTTCCCGTTCCCCATTCGATTCAGGGGAGCGAAAGAACTTGTGCGCTTCGGTACTTGTGTGCCCCTCCGGTCCGTGAACCTCTATCTTTGCACCGAGAGCAATCAGAGCCGGTGCCAAGCTGGACGGGTTCACGAAATATGCGGGCCCGGAGTTTCCCAGAATGGCATGGTACTGGTTTTCGCCTTCTGGAACGAGCGACCGTCCCTGTGTATCTTGCGCCAGCAGTCCCATCCCGCTCCGAAAATACCAGCACCGGGGCCGCTGACAGAGATCGCCGCCCACCGTCCCTGTATTGCGGATCTGAGGGCTGGAGACTCCCTGGGCGGCCTGAACCAACGAGGGAAAATGCTGCTGAACGTTCCTGTCGTTGATGAGTTCCTCCAGCGTGACCAGGGCACCGATCCGGAGACCTCCGTTCGAAGAAGACCGAATACCGTGGAGGTCGCCGATGCCTTTGAGGTTTACCAATCTTTTGGGCTCGGTCAGGTAGTCTTTCATGAGGCTCAGAAGGTCGGTTCCTCCGGCCAGCACCTCGGTCTCTCCCCATCGGGAGGAGAGCAGTGCCACTGCCTGCTCCGTCGTTGTCGGGTCTGCATATTCGAATGCGCGCATTAGGTCAGCCCTCCTTTCTTGTCCAGAGCCGCCAGGACCCTTTGAGGCGTCAGGGGTAGACTCGGAACACGAACTCCGATGGCATTTGCCACCGCATTGGCGATGGCCGCCCCAGGGGCGATTACGGGTGGTTCCCCCAACCCGATGATGCCGCGTGCATCCTGGGCGGGACCGGTCATCATGTGCACGTCCATCTTTCCGATGTCACCGATACCGGCGAGCTTGTAAAACTCCATGTTGGGATTGAGGGACTTGCCCGAGACGCGGTCCAGGACCTTTTCTTCGTAGAGGGCGTAGCAGACACCCATGATCATGGCACCGTGAATCTGGCTTTCGGCGGTTTTGAGATCTACCACCAGTCCCACGTCCTGCACAGCCACGAGGTGTTCGATACGGACGATGCCGGTCTCAGAATCGACCGCGACCTCCGACATTTGAACGCCGGCGACGCCGCTGCTGACAAGGTCTCCCTTGGTCGGATCGGATTTTCCGATGACGCTGATGGACGCCACTCCCAGCTGAGCGCACGCCTGTTCCCAGGCCATGCCCTTGCCGGGATCGTTTTTGACTTGAATCCTTCCTTTCACAGCTTCCAGATTCGCCGGGTCCGCGTTCAGAGCCGGCGCGACTTTGGCGAACAGCTCTGCGAGCGCATCAACGGAGGCACGCCGAGTCGAGGAACATACCCCTCCGACTGTTGTGCTGCCTCCTGAGGCTCCGGAAGGTGGATACTTGCTGTCGCCAATGTGCACTGAAATGGCGTCGAGGGATAGGCCCAGCGTATCGGCGGCCACCATCGCGATTACGGTTCGGGTTCCTGTTCCGAGATCCTGGGTGCCCAGTTCGGCCGAGCAGGAGCCGTCAGGATTGATGGTGAAGCGGCAATCGCTCGGGTGTCCCCGGCCACCCCAGGTGTGCAAAGCCAAGCCCAAGCCCTTCTTGATATGCCCGGGCGTCTGGTCTCCGCGGGGATGCCATTTTTTCTTCCACCCGATCATGTCGGCCGCTTTGAGCAGTTCCTCCGTGTAGAGCGGCCCTCGCGGGCCCAGAATGCCCTCATTCTTCAGGTAGAGATCAAGAGGATCCATCTTCAGCTTTTCCGCCAGATCGTCGATGGCCGACATCGTGACAAAGCAAGCTTGCGGGTGATTTGGTGCTCTCCACGCCCGTGCGGGACCTTGGTTGGTCTGAACCCGGGTGTGACTCTTGCGCTGGTTCGGGATCTCGAAGATGTAGGGAAGCGGTGGCATGCCTGCGCCCGTCATTCCTCCCGTCCCCCATGATTTCGACTGCCAAGCGGTCAGGGTCCCGTCCTTTTTGGCGGCGATGCGCACGTTGGCAAAGGTCGAGGGACGCGCTCCTGCGACCATCAGTTCCGGGGCCCTCTCGAGCATGACTTTCACCGGCTTGCCCGCCAGTTTGGCCAGGCGTGCTCCCTCCACGTCCCACGGATCGGCGGAGAATTTGCTCCCAAAGCCGCCCCCGACATGGTCCATGCGCACGCGGACGTTGGTTTGCTGGATGCGTAACGGCCTGGCGAACTGCTGTGCCAGCCGGGAGACGTTCTGGGTGGATGGAAAAACGTTGAGCTTTGTTTCATCTTCCCACGCGGAGATGGAGCCATGACTTTCCAGACAGCAATGCGTGATGATCGGAAGGCTATAGAAACCGTCGACGACCACATCCGCTGCTGCAAAGGCTGCGTCCGGGTCTCCCTCGAGCTGTTCGGCCTCCGGCTTGGCTCGATCACCCGCAGCCGCCAGATCGTCTTCCCGAACTAAATGAGGCAAGACTTCATATTCCACCTTGATTGCTCGAGCTGCGTCTTCGGCAAGGTGCTCTTCGGTGGCTGCCACGGATGCCACTTCGTAACCTGCCCATTGCAATTCGGTTCCTGGTTCGGCCATGACTCTCACGGCTTTCACTCCCGGCATCCGACTTGCGGTGTAGGTGTCTACGCTAACGACCTTGGCGTGGGCGTGCGGCGAACGGACGATCTTGCCGTACAACATACCGGGTGGCTTTTGATCGTAGGTATACTTCGCTTTTCCCGATACCTTTTCTGCCCCATCGAGACGGGAAATCCTTTTACCTATCCAGTTTCTCTTGGAGGGTTCGGGCCACGTGTAATCAGCCATTTCTTCCGCCTCCTCTCATGGTTTGAGACGCACTCACGACCGCCTGCCGAATGCCGACATAGGTGCCACACCGGCAGAGGTTGCCGCCGAGGCCCTTCTCGACGTCCTCGATGTCGGGATTGGGGTTTCTTTCCAAGAACTCTTTGCATGCCAAAACGAAGCCGGGGGTACAGAATCCACACTGCTGGGCATCGTTTTCCACGAATGCGGCCTGAATGGGATGGAGTTCCCCATCCGAAGCCAAACCTTCAGTGGTCGTGATTTCTTTCCCTTGAGCTTCGAGGGCAAGAACGGAGCAGGCGTATACCGACTTGCCGTCGAGCAAGACAGTGCAAGCTCCACAGGTTGCCCTGTCGCACACTTTCTTGGCGGCTGTCAGTTCCAGATCGTTCCTGAGCGCGTCCAACAGCGTAACTCGGGGTTCCAACCTGAGGTTGTGTCGCTTGCCGTTGATTTGTAATGTGATCGAGATCTTGTTCGGCCCCAGGATCTTCACGTCTGTGGCGGGTCCGGCTTCCGTGGCAACGGCGGCTCCAGCTACAATTGGAGTCGTCAATGCAATGCCGGCGCCCCTCGACAAGAAGTCCCGACGCGAAAGGCCCTGTTCCGGTTTATTCTCCGGATCGCGGGATTCAGCCATCGTTACCTCCAACCAAAAATTCTGAGAGATTCACTGAAAAGCAATGCGTTGTCATGATCAAACGCGGGAATCGAGAAGGCATTTTTCCACAGAACTTCAGATACTGCAAGGCCAACGTCATCAACCCGTCCGGACGGACCGCTATCTCTGGCAATTAGCCGGATCCCGGCCATGCCGTTTGATTCCTTTTGCTCCGTCAGACGGAGGGGTAGCGCTCCACTGCACTCAAATACCCCTATTCACAAGTACGCTACGCTTGTTGCGGGGCCGGGGAGCATGGCACTCTAGAGACGGTGCAAGATACATCGCTGCCCTTATATAAAGTGCTGAAGACTTCAGGAATGATAATATGCTGATTTTTGCTCGAGTTTTCGAAGACGATGACACGGACCTCCCAATTCACTGCGTCGATGAACCAGAAGCAGATAATCCTCTTCTGGCTGCCGCTGGCGGCGAGCTGGCTGTTGATGAGTGCGGAGGGGCCGATTCTTCAAGCGACCATCGCGCGGCTTGGCGACGTGGCAACGCAACTAGCCGCGTTCGGTATCGTATTCAGCATCGAAGTCACAATCGAGAGTCCGGTGATCATGCTGCTGGCCACCAGTACGACCCTGGTGACCGATGCCCGCAGTTACTACCTCTTGCGCCGATTCGTGATATGGCTGAACGGGGGAGTGACTCTTGTTGCCGTGCTGCTTGCCTTTACGCCGGTGTTCGATCTCCTGATTTACGAGCTCATGGGTATTCCCGAGCAGATCGGCGCCGCGGTTCGACCGGGCATGAAGATCATGACCTTGTGGTCGGCTGTTATCGGGATTCGGCGCTTCCAGCAGGGGGTTCTGATCCGCCATGGCGAAACGCGCTGGGTGGGGTACGGCACGCTGCTGCGGCTTTCGGTCACTGCCGGATCTGCTGTTGGATTGGCGATGCTTACGGAACTTCCCGGGGTTGCCATCGCGAGCGTGGGACTTATGTCCGGTGTCGTGGTCGAGGCGTTGCTCGTTGCCAGGGCGGTCCGGCCCACCCTCCGCCGGCTGTTGGTCGAGACGGCTGAGGCGGACAAGACACCGCTTCCTTCGTCGAGTTCGCTGTCGATGCGCGATGTGGTTCGCTATCACACTCCGCTGGCGGCGACTTCATTTCTAACCTTGATGGTGGGTCCGTTGATCGGGGCGATGCTGGCGCAAATGCCGGATCCGAACAAGAACCTTGCGGCGTGGCCGGTGGTTTGGTGGCTACTGTTTGTGTTTCGAAGTCCCGGGTTTTCGCTCCCGGAGGCGGTCATCACTTTGACCCGTAGACGCGAGCTGTTCGAACCGGTTAGAAGGTTCTGCCGCAACGTGGGGATCGTTTCTTCCCTTGCTCTGGCGCTACTGGTCGCCACTCCGCTGGTGGATTTCTATTTGGAACTGGTCGCCGGGATTCCAGAACTAGCTTCGCTCGTGCTACCCGGGCTCGTTGTCGCGATCGCCTTCCCTTTCCTCAACGCCTGGCACAGCTGGTTTCGCGGACTCCTCATGGCCGCGAGCGATACTCGAACCATCTACAGAGGCATCTGCTACAACTTGCTGGTCACGGTCGTGGTCCTGATCGTTGGAGTGCTGGCACAAACGCGAGGAGTCGTCGTGCCCGTGGTTGCGCTGATGGCCGCGACTTTGCTGGAAGTGCTCTATTTGAGAAGCTGTCACCGCCGGGCTGTCCCGTCAGAACGTCCCTGAAACATAGCAACAGCGTGGTACTCGTGATCCAAATCAGGGACACTTTTGGTTCTCAGTGACGTGGATCACCAAAGATGCCAGTGTTGTCGTAAACTTGCACGGCGTCTCGCCGATCACAAATGGTACAGCATGAGGTACACGATAATTCCGGTGATTGATACGTACATCCAGATGGGGAATGTCCAGCGTGCAATGCGCGCGTGCCTGGCGAATCTTTGCTTCAGAGCGTTTCTTAGCGTCACGAAGGCCAGAGGGACTATGGCGGCCGCGAGGACAGAATGGCTGATGAGAATGGTGAAGTAGACCGGTCTCAGCCATCCCTCGCCCTGAAATCGAACGGAACCCACTTGGGCATGGTAGACGAGGTAGGAGACCAGGAAAAGGCTTGAAGCCGTCAGCGCCCCAATCATGCACGCCCTATGGTTTTTGATGCTCTTTCTGCGGATGAAGAAAAAGCCCATCAACAAGAAAAGTCCACTTGTTCCGTTGAGAACGGCATTGAGATGGGGAAGAAGCGCGTACGGGAACGTCATTTCGAGGGACCATGTTAGCCAGCGCTCCCCGGTCGAGGCAAGTCCCAAAACCAGTTTTGCACGTGATCCTCGAGGCGGGCACTTGACGTGAGTTGAAGGCCGTCGTCTTGTTTGTGCTATCCGGGACCAGCCGGAGGGGAGTCGGAGTCAAAAATGACCGCCATTCGAACGTTAGCCACTTCAGTTTTACTTCTTGGCGTTTGGGGTTGTGCCGCTGATCCAGCCTCACCGCCCGACCGGGCTGAACAACAGACTCCTCTGTCTGAGATCGAACCTTCTGTCGCGCAGGTGAAATCAGACAACTCGAATCCCCCGCCTCTCAATGCCAGACACTCGAACGAGCCCGCAAAGCTGCAGACAGAACAGAGAAAGAAACCCCCTCCTCCTACTGAGGTCTATAAAGTCGTCGCGGCAGGCTCCCCGGTGAAAGTTCGCTTGGCTCACAGGGTTTCATCGAGAACGAATGTTTCCGGCGAGCGCTTCGAGGCGATTTTGAACGAAGATATTCGCGTCGAGGGGGAGATATTGGCCAGAGCGGGATCCACCGTGATCGGCAGACTGACACGCGTCAAGGAATCCGGCAATCTCCGGGGACAGGCTCAGGTGGCCATGACGTTGACAGAGCTGACGCTGCGCGGGGAGTCTCAAAATATTCGTACCAACGAGCTCTCCTTCGAAGGCGGGGACGGTCAGAAGAAGGAGGTTACATTCGACCCCGAGCAGCTCTTGCATTTTCGGCTTGCCCTGGACCTGAGAATCCGGGAACGCTAGCGCGACGGCGCTACTACAACCTACTTGCCCTGACGGCGCTTGAAGCCGCCAGCAAGGTCCCAAGGCCAAACAATACGGTCACCACCAGGCTGACCATCAACGAGGGTAGTCCGTGCGGTGCTCCTGCATCGAAGATGAACAGTGTATGCCGTAGCCCCGCGACTCCATAGGTGAGCGGGTTGATAGCGATTACGTGCTGAATCCATGGTGACGCGCCGGCTGCCGGGAAAACAGCCCCTGAAAGCAGCCACATCGGCATGAGGAGCAGGTTCATGATTGCATGAAACCCCTGGGTGGATTCCATTTTCCAGGCTACCCAGAATCCCAGGGCACTCAACGTAAACGCGAGTAGAAAAATCCACCCCACGGCAGGCAAAATGACTTCGGGCGCCACCGCGATTCCGGCCAGGGGACCCAGCGATAGAAAAAGCACGCCTTGCGCCGAGGCCAGGACCGAACTGCCCAGGATCTTTCCCAGTGCAACGGCCGACCGTTGGGCGGGCGAGACGAGCACAGACTGTAGAAAACCGGTCTGCCGGTCTTCTATTACCGAGATGTTCGTGAAGATCGATGTGAAAAGCAGGATCAGAGCCAGAGTGCCCGGAAAAGCATACTGGAGGTAGCTGACGTTGCCCGGCAGGGTCGGCGACCGGAAAGAACCTTCGAGTCCGGAGCCCATGAGTAACCAGAAGACGATCGGGGTGCCCAGGGCACCCGCAATGCGGTTTCTCTGACGCAGGAACCGGACGACCTCCCGCCGCGCCAACGTCCAGGCAGACAGGATGTATAGGGACTGCTTGTGGATCATGGACTCTCCGGTCACGCTGCTGGCCTTCAGTGGGCGGGGGGCGGCGCGTGCTCTCATGAGATGGGCTCGTCGACCATGCGGTGCCCCGTATGACGAATAAACACATCTTCCAGGGAGGGCTTGGCCACCGAAATCGACAAGATCCCGCCTGGAAAAGACTCCACCAGTTGCGTGACAAACCGGTGGCCGTCGGGCCGCTCGATTCGAATGTCTCTGTCCATCAGGGTGGCGGTGACACTGAATCTACTTTCGATCTGGTTCGCCAGAGAGGGGGGGTCGGTAGCCCGGACCATGACGATGTCATCGCCGATTTCTGCCGTCATCGACTCGGGTGTGCCGACGGTAACGATCCGGCCTTGATCGAGAAGCGCCAGACGGTCACATCGGGAAGCTTCCTCCATCAGGTGAGTCGTCAGAAGAACCGTGACCCCGGTCTCTTGCTGGAGTAGTTTCAGATATTGCCACAGGTCCTTGCGTGCTCCGGGATCCAACCCGGTGCTCGGCTCGTCGAGGATGAGCAGTTCCGGTTCATGAAGAAAAGACTTGGCGATTTCCAGCCGGCGGCACATTCCTCCAGACAGCGATTCGGCGAAGTCCGCGGCTCGGTCCGCGAGTTGCACCTGGGTGAGTACCTGTTCCATGCGTGACTTCAGGTTCGTTCCCCGGAGGCCGTACAGATGGCCCTGGTGCAGGAGATTCTCGGAAACGGTTAACTTCAAGTCGAGACTGGAGGATTGGAAGGCAACTCCCATTTGGCTTCGAACCGCCGCACTCTCTTGTGGCAGCGCGCGATCGAGCACACGCACGGACCCCTGCCCGCTCGCAAGTTGTGTGCTGAGGATTCGGAATAGGGTCGTCTTGCCGCACCCGTTGGGTCCAAGGAAGCCAAAGATCTCCCCTCGATCGACCGTGAAGGAGACCCCTTTTAACACCTCTGCGCTTTGGATCGATCTTCTTCGCGACCGGTAGGAAAAACGAAGGTCTTGGACCTCGATTGCCAGGTTCATTTTTGAGCGCATCACCGGCCCGCTACCGCCTTGTCGATCATCAATAGTACCAACAGCGCCGGCAAGTAGCAGACCGAAGCCAGAAAAAGCCTCTTGGCCCTTTTCGAATTACGTTGCTGGCTGAAGTGGATGGCGGCAAGTAAGAAGATCACGCCCAGTAGCACCGCGCCCCAACAATAGAGCCAGCTCGCCATCCCGATCACGCTTGGGATGATCGTAGTGAAGATCAAGGCCGCCACGAAGAAACAGGCCTGCCGGCCGGTACGAATTCCCGAGTGATCAATGACAGGAAGCATCGGGAGCCCCGCCCGAGAGTAATCGTCCCGGTAGATCCAGGCAATGGAATAAAAATGAGGAAGCTGCCATAGGAAAACGATCGCAAAAAGAATCCACGCGCCTGGTGACAGCTCTCCCCGGGCGGCGGCCCACCCGATGGTCGGCGGCAAGGCGCCCGGAACCGCCCCGGCGATCGTACATAACCAGGTCTTCTTCTTGAGTGGGGTATAGATAATCGAGTAACTCAGCAATGTTGCGCCGGCCAGCCAACTCGCGATCGGATTCGCAAACAAATAGAGATACGCGATTCCGGTGACAGAAAGCAGTGCGGCGAGAATCGCTCCTTCCCGGGGCTGGAGGCGACCTGCTGGCAGTGGCCGGTTCAGTGTTCGCTGCATTTGTGCGTCGCTACGGCGCTCCAACCACATGTTGACAGCACTGGCGCCGCCTGCAACCAGAGCCGTTCCGACCAAGGTATGGAGCAGGTGAGCAAACGCGACCGTGCCGGAAAGTCCTAGGTAGTAGCCGGCTGCGGTCGTAAAGAGAACCAGTGATGTGATGCGGGGCTTGGTCAGCTCGAGATAGTCACCAAGGCGTGCCCACGAAAAAGTGTGGACGTTGTCGGGCAGCGGTTGGATATCGGCCTTCAACTGTTCGATCCCTCCGGTAGATCGGAAAACGCGGTCTTGATCGGAGGTCTCGGAAACGGCGACAGCAGTAGCCGGTGCGTGCGGAGGGTCAGAATCAGGCTACTTGCCAGGGTTGCCGCCCCGAAGGCGACATGCAGTGTCGTTGGCGTGACGGCCCGGCCGGTCCAAATGGTCAAGGCTCCCAGAATGATCTGAAGGCAGGAAAGCAACAACAGCGACAGCGCCGGAATGAGCAGGGACCTTTCCTTCCGGTGAGAGCGAAAAACCCTCAAGCAGGTCCAGGTTACGAGGGAAAGGACGATGATTGCGCCGATCCGATGCGCAAAGTGGACGGCGATCTGGAATGAAAAAAATGGCGGGAACCAATGGCCGTATGAGAGCGGGAAATCCGGAATGGCCAACCCGCTATTGGTATGGCGCATCCAGGCCCCAACGAGGATCTGCAGATATATGATGCAGCTCGTCATGGTTGCAAGGGTCTTCAGGGAGGGAAGGTCATGATCCTCGATCTCGTGTGTTGCCGCCTGCCACGATGGCGAAGTGAAAACGGCGATCGAGACAGTCAAACAGAAAAAGAGCTGAGCCAGTCCCGCGTGGCTGACGGATACGGGGGTCGGCAGCAGCAATAGCACGGTGATGCCGCCCAGAACACCCTGCAGGATAACGGCCGACAGGGCGAAGAGTCCCAACCGCCGCACCCAGGGCCGCGGTTCCGACTTCCACAGCCACACGGCGAGGACAATTGTCAGGAGGCCGACGGTTGCGGCAATGAGCCTGTGTCCGTGCTCATAGAAGATACCGCCGACCATGGGCGGGAACAACTGCCCGTAGGAAAGTGGCCAGTCCGGAACTGCGAGGCCGGACCCGGTGGAGGTTACCAAACCCCCGGCGAAGATCAGGAAAAGCGTGCATGCAGCCACCATGATGGAATAGCGATGCAACCAGGTACTGGACCTCACCGTTGGTGGCTCCGAAACGCATGGGCGGCTCGCGCTTCGAGGCGCCGCCAGCCGCCATGCTCTTGCTATTGCCCTGTCTCGAGAAGACGAGCGACCCTCTATCCCGCTGTGAAGCTGAAGTTTGCTTCCTTGGCCTCATTGTCGCCCACGGTCACGCTCTGCGTCTGGGTTCCGTATTTTTCGTGCCAGGCTTCGAGGACATAATCGCCCGGCGGCAGATTCGCCAGGCTAAAGGACCCGTCTCCGCCCGTAACGCCAAAGTACGGGTGAGCCAGCACGCCAAGATACGAAGACATCCACTTGTGGACATCGCACTTGAAAGGGATCATGATCTCGGCGGTGTCGAAGCTCTTCTTGGTCACCATATTCTTGATGGGTTGCCCAATGTTGAACTGTGAGTTCTTTTCCGCCCAGCAGTGAATATTGTGCAGGGTGTCGTCGCTGTTTTTGATCTCCAGCGTCTGGTTGACCATCATGCCTCCCACGTGGGGAGTGTAAACACAGCCAGTCTGATCGATCTGCGCGGCTTCCGATGGCGTGGAAAAGGTATACTTCTCCAATCCTTCTTTGACGTAGACAAAGACGTTCTGAAGATTCCCGTCGTTGGCCAGGACTTCCTCAAACGTGACCGGGCTTTGGTGCATCGCCACGCAACTGGGATCTGCGTTCATTCGGATCTTCTGGCCCTTGGGAGCAGCGCCATCCAGTGTTACAGTCCCGCTGACGGTGGCAGTTCCCGTGGCAGGATCGAATGCAGCCGCAGCCGGAGCCGCGGGGGTCTCAGGTTCTGCGGGAAGGTCGACGGAAACTTCGTCGGAGCCACCGCCGCACCCAGCGGCCGCAACAACCAACATACAAAGCGAGAGAAACAACAGCTTTGAGTTCTTCACTAGGGATCCTCCTTGATGATTACGGATAACATCGGATTGGGCCATAATCTCTTTTCAGGCAATATCATCGGGATATCCAGCCCAAAGCCCTCCATCATACGAGGACACCCCCTGGAGGGTCAAGACGAATTGCCCCGAGCCCGCATGACCTGGGGACGCTTTCAGCCCTCGGCAGCAAGTTTCGTCGAAAACTTTGGCCGTACAATCCGCGTGCGGGAAGTTGAATCCCGAGCCCGAGGGTACAATACTGCCAATCTCAAACGGAATATCCGGCTTCATGGACCGAACGATTGAGCCAAACTTTCGGTATGTGCGCGATCATTCAGTCTTGCTGCTCTTCGAGGATTTTAGTATCTTCACGGTTCCATCAAAGAAAATCGGGTGCGCGTCCAATTAGAAAACATGATCCCTCCCGGCAGTAGAATCCGAGATCGGACCGCCACTGCAGCTCTCACGATCCTATTGAGCGGACAGGCATGCACGAGCGAAAAACCTCTCGAGCAACCCGTCGTGTTCAGCCATCGAGTTCACGTCGAGAACAAGATCACGTGCACGTTTTGCCATCCCGGTGCGGAGAAGATCCGTCAAGCGGTAATCCCGAGTGTTACGTTGTGCATGTCCTGCCATTCGGTGATCAAAGCCGAGAGCCGTGCCGTTGAGGAAATCAAAGCCTATTTCGATCGAAGCGAAGAGATCCCCTGGCGCCGAATCTACCAGATGCCCGAATCCGCCGATGTGCATTTCAACCATCGCCGTCACGCGGCTGCCCAGATCGAGTGCTCCGTCTGCCATGGAGAGGTTGCATCTCAAGATCGCTTGAAGATTGAAGTAGATCATACAATGGGTTTTTGCGTCCGTTGTCACGTAAAGCACCAGGAGAAGTTCCGAGACCCGCGGCTGGCTGCAGACTGTGCGACCTGCCATGGCTGAGTCGCACCAGCGTGGAGCGAACCCGAGGAGTAGGAGGCGATGTTGAAGCGAAGAGAGTTTCTTCAAACGGGGATGCTCGGGACCGGCGCCGCCGTTACCCTTGGAGCTTGCGGCGGACAAGAGGACAAGCTGATTCCGCTGCTGATACCGGAGGACCGGATTTTGCCGGGGCAGGACCGGTGGACGGCGAGTACTTGCCATCTTTGTGACGCTGGATGCGGTCTCCTCGTTCGTTCCATGATGGGGGAAGCCGAAGTCGAGCACGACGGGCACAAGGCCAGACAGATGATCTTGCAGGTCAAGAAGGTCGAAGGCCATCCGGATCACCCGGTCAATCAGGGTCGATTGTGTGCGCGCGGCCAGGCCGCTCCTCAGATGCTTTACAATCCGGATCGCATTCGTACTCCGCTCCGGCGAACGGGCCCGCGGGGTTCCGGAGAGTTCGAGCCAATATCTTGGGACGATGCGTTCGAATTGCTAGTGGACAACGTCGCCCCTCTATCACGCGAGGGCGAGGGCGACGTTGCGGCGATCGTCGGTTTCAGCACTGCGGCGCGGCTGCATTTGATAAGGACCGCCCTCGGGGTCCTGGGTTCGGAGCGCTGCTATGTCCAGTACCCGCTTGGGGTCGAAGTCTTGCGCGAGGCCAATCGACGAATCTTCGGAAGACCGTTGCTGGAGCATCACGATCTTGCGAACGCTAGGTATTTGCTGTCGTTTGGCGCGAACTTTGTCGAGACGCACACCTCTCCGGTTCACTACAACTTGGGCCTGGGGGATTTTCGCAAGGGACGACCGGGAATCCGAGGTAAGTTCGTTCACGTGGGAAGTCGATTCTCCCTGACGGCGGCCAACGCCGATGAGTGGCTCCCAGCCCGCCCCGGCACCGAGGCAGAGGTGGCGTTGAGCATCGCTCATGTGATTGTGAAGGAAGAGTTACAACCGGAGTCGTTTCAAGCGTCGATGGTTCGAGGGCTCGAGGCATTTCGCGACCTGGTTCTCGAACACTACGGGCCGGACCAAGTGTCGAGCCGTTGTGATCTGCCGGCCGAAACCATTGTCCGGATCGCCCGAGAGTTTGCCCGCCATCATCCGGCTGTTACCTTGGCGGGTGGGGCAGCCGTCGGCCATCCGAACGGGGTGTTTGCGGCTGCCGCCGTACAGGCACTCAATGTTCTCATGGGAAACGCGGACCGCGTCGGAGGTGTATCCTGGCCCCATGGACCCGCTGCTACCGGCCGACGAGAGGAGCCCCGACAGTTCTGGTTCGATGACTTTCAGCGGGCCGCGGATTCGATTCGAGCTTTGCTTCTGTTTCAGGCAAACCCGCTCTATGATCTTCCCCCGTCACTCGGCCTTGCTGCCGCTATCGACAAGATCCCATTCGTCGCGGCCTTCGATACCAGCCTGAATGATTCTGCGACCCACGCGGATCTTGTTCTGCCGGACCAAACGTTTCTGGAGCGCTGGGACCTGTCGGAAACCGAGGCTGGCGTGGATCGAACCGTCGTGTCGATAACCCAGCCGATCGTTCGGCCGCTATACGAGTCCAGAGACTCCGCCGATGTCCTTTTGAAGTTGGTGCAGCCGATCGCGGGTGAAGGCACCGAGTCGATAACCTTCGAGAGTTATCAGAGTTATCTGGGCTCGAGGGCGAATGAACTCGACGTTTTCAGGGAAGGGAGTTTCTCGTCCGAAAGCCCGGGCGATTTCTTGCGCCGGCTCACCGAAGAGGGAGTGTGGGTAGAGAAGACTCCGCAACGCACCCGGGTAACGGCGGATCTTCGTTATATGGTCGAGGCGGATTCCTCGAAAGTGCGCGATGCCCCGCCGGAAGAAGGCCTCTACCTGCAACCTTTCCGATCTGTTGCTCTTGGAGACGGGGGCTCCGCGAACCTTCCATGGATGCAAGAACTTCCCGATCCGATGACCTCGGTTGTGTGGGGTTCGTGGCTGGAAGTGAATCCACGCACGGCTCGTGCTCTGGCTCTTGGCGAGAGTGAGCTTGTCTGGGTGGAATCCGCCCATGGAAAGATCCAGCTTCCGGTGCTCTTTCACCCCGCCGTGCGGCCGGACACCGTTTGTATGCCGTTTGGACAGGGGCACAAACACTTCGGCAGATACGCGTCGGGCCGGGGCAGCAACCCGTGGGAGATCATCGCGCCGGATAGGATCCGTGATACTGGGGAGATCGCCTGGGCCGCCACCAGAGTAAAGATCACGGGAACGGGGCAACGTGCCTCGGTGGTGAAAATCGGACACGATCGCGAGCATTCGTCGAAGGAAATACACCGATAGCCGTGTCAGCGGACGCGTTCTTGGTCGGGTTTTGGTGTTTGAAACTTGTTTGGGAGGGCTTTATGGCCGATTGGGCGATGGTGATCGATCTGGATCGTTGTACGGGATGCGAAGCATGCGTGGTTGCGTGTCACGCGGAAAACAATCTTCCCATTAGCGGGGAAGCGGAGAGTGCGCGGGGTAGGGCTCATAACTGGATCCGCGTGGAACGACGCCTCGAAGGAGAGTTTCCCAACGTTTCGGCCCGGTTCATGCCGGTGCTGTGCCAGCACTGCGACAATGCTCCTTGTGAACCAGTCTGCCCAGTCTACGCAACCTACCACAATCCTGAAGGAATCAATGTTCAGGTCTACAACCGTTGCGTGGGTACCCGTTTTTGCGCCAACAACTGTCCCTATTCGGTGCGCTCCTTCAATTTCTACGAACCAAAATGGGACGAACCGCTCCACTACCAGCTGAACCCTGATGTTTCGGTGCGCGAATCCGGAGTCATGGAGAAATGCACCTTTTGCTATCATCGCGTAATCAAGGCGAAGGGTAAGGCCAAGGACGAGAACCGAGAGCTCCGAGACGGAGAGGTACAGACGGCGTGCGAGCAGGCTTGCCCCACGAAAGCGATTGTGTTTGGGGACCGGAGCGACCCGGAGAGCCAGGTTTCACGTTTGAGTCGTAGCCGCCGAGGGTTCGGCCTGCTCGAGGAACTGGGGACCCAACCGAGAGTCGTGTACCTCCGGGAAGATTCCTGGGAGGATGCGCCGATAAACATCAAGGAGAGCGAGGATGGAGCCGGCGCCGCCGACCAACCAACAAATCAATAACGATCTTCTTCGCCCTATCTTCCGCACCAGCTGGCGCTTCTATGCGGCGGTGTGTTTTTTCGGAGCTATTCTCGGTGCCGCCGTCCTGGCTTTTTCCTACCAGGTCCGTGAAGGAATCGGTGTCGCCGGGATCAACCAACCGGTGATGTGGGGGTTTTACATCACCAACTTTGTCTTTTGGATCGGAATCAGCCATGCCGGCACGCTGATATCGGCGATCCTGAGGTTGGTGCGAGCTACCTGGCGCAGGCCCATTACGCGGTGCGCGGAGGCGATCACGGTTTTCGCGCTGCTCGTCGGATCGATGTTTCCCATCATCCACCTTGGGCGGCCCTGGCTTTTCTTCTGGCTGATTCCCTATCCGAGTGAACGTTTGATCTGGCCGAACTTCCGCTCTCCCCTGATGTGGGATTTCATGGCCATCAACACCTATCTCATCGGGAGCCTGACCTATCTTTATCTTCCCATGCTTCCCGACCTGGCCCTCGTCCGCGATCGGTCCACCGGTCTGCGCCATAAGATCTACAGCGTGCTTGCGCTGGGTTGGGAGGGCAACGCCACCCAATGGAACCGTCTGGAGCGGGCGATTTCAATCATGGCCGTCATCATTGTCCCGGTTGCCATTTCGGTTCATACCATTGTCTCCTGGGATTTTGCCATGACCCTGAACCCAATGTGGAAGAGTACGATTTTTGGGCCCTACTTCGTTGTTGGCGCCATTTTTTCGGGTATCGCAGCCCTTATTCTTGCGATGGCGCTGCTGCGTCGTTTTCTCGGCCTGGCGTTGTACCTGAGGCCGGTGCACTTCGACAAGCTCGGAAAGTTATTGCTGACCATGAGCTGTTTGTGGTTCTACTTCACTTTCGCCGAGTACCTCACTGTCTGGTATAACAACGAGCCCCATGAAATGGTCGTATTCTGGGCCAAGGTCCAGGGGGACTATGCCCCTCTTTTTTGGGCCATGATCTTCGGTTGCTTCGTTCTTCCGTTGATTGTTCTCGGGATCCGCCGTTTCCGGACCATCGGCGGAACCTGTCTGGTGGCTGCTACGATTGTGATCGGTATGTGGCTCGAAAGATTTCTGATTGTGGTACCGACGCTCGCCCATCCACGTCAGTCATTCGTTTCCGGGGGGTACGCCCCTACATGGGTCGAGATTACGATAACCATCGGGACCTTGGCATACTTTGTGCTTCTTTACTTGCTGTTTACCAAACTCTTCCCGATTATCTCCGCTTGGGAACTGAAGGAAGGATTCCAGTCGAATCAGGAGGGGACGGGTGCAGTTGCGCGCGTTTCACTGTCCCCCGAAGGAGCGCGATCTTCATGACGGCATCCCGTTACTGGTTCCGCTGTACGACCGTCGACGAAACCCGGGCCGTGGTCCTGAGATTGCTCGACGGGAAGATTCCGCCACGCAACATCCGGGTGCTATCGTCGGAGCCCATTCACGACCTTGCGGAGAGGCTATCGCGCAAATCCTGGCTTCCTTGGCTGGTCATTGCCGGAGCCGCCGGGGGTGCCGTGGCGGGATATGGACTGGCGGCCGGGACAGCCATGCTGTACCCCTTGAACACTGGCGGAATGCCCGTCGTGTCCCAGCTTCCAGTCGGCATTATTGCCTACGAGGCGATGATGTTGTTGGCCATTTTGTTTACACTGGCGGGGGTTCTGGTAGAAGGTCGCCTCCTGCAGCGGCGATCGAAGAGCTCCGCTGAGCACGCACGAGCTGTTGCGGAGGGAGAGACGAGAGTCCTTGTGCTTGGCACGAGCGAGAATGAGGATCTATGGATCAAAGAGGTGGGAACCACGGCAGGTGGTTCGACGCTGCAACTTGAGGAAGAAGTCGATCGGTCATGAGCCCAACCCTCGGAGACAGTTCCGCAGAAGCCTTGTCGACCTTCGATCTCACGCGTAGGTTGATCGAAATCGAGTCGATCACAGAGAACGAAAAATCAGTCGCGCTGTTTCTGCGGGACTACTTGTCCCGGCGAGACTACGACGTGACGCTACAGGAGGTCGCCCCCGATCGATTCAATGTGACGGCTTTGGTGGCAACAGAGCCGGACCTCGTGTTTTCCACTCATATCGATACCGTGCCTCCGTTTGTTCCTTTCGCGGAGGACGAAGAGTATCTGTATGGGCGTGGAGCCTGCGACGCAAAAGGGATTGCTGCTGCCCAGATTGCCGCCTCCGAGAGACTCCGGGCCGAAGGGGAGACGCGCTTGGGGCTCCTGTTTGTCGTCGGGGAGGAAAGAAACAGCGCGGGAGCCCTGTACGCCAATCGAAACCCGTTGCGCTCGCGGTTTCTCATAGACGGGGAGCCGACCGAGAACCTTTTGGCTGTGGGTTGCAAGGGATCTCTGCGTGTTGAAATCAGTGCGACTGGCAAGGCTGCCCACTCCGCCTATCCGGACCAGGGAGAGTCTGCGATCTTGAAGCTGCTCGATCTGTTGCAGGAAGTCCGCGAAATGAATCTGCCCACGGACTCGCTTCTCGGAATGACGACCTGCAACATCGGGATCATTACTGGAGGAACAAAGGCGAATATCATTCCTGCCGAAGCTCGTGCAGAACTGATGTTCCGTTTGGTGACGCCGGTGCAAGAAATGATGGCTCAACTCGAGGCGCGGATAGGGAGACGGGTCCGAATCCGAAAGTTGTTCGAGGTTCCCCCGGTACGCATGAAGATCGTCGAGGGATTCCAGACCACGGTGGTGAGTTTCGCGAGCGATGTTCCATTGTTGACTCGCTGGGGTCAACCCTTCCTGATGGGCCCCGGGTCCATCCTCGATGCCCACACGGATCATGAGAGGATTTCCAGGAAGCAGCTGCTCGAGGGTATCGATCTCTACGTTCGGCTGGCACGGACACTTCTGCTACAACCTCAGTAAACGCTGCCAGGTATTCATTCGGTAGTGTCCAACGGCCGCTGCCAGGTGGTATCACCATCCGGATCGTTCTCGAGTTCGGCGTTGGCAGCTAGACAGGAGTCGTTTGGGTTTGGTTCAATGAACAGCAGCCTGGCTAAGAGCAATGTAGTTCATCTGCTGATTCTGCTGCTCGCGACCGTGCTCTCCGGGCTTTGGGCATTGGAGCTCGATCACGGGAACACCTGGGATCTGAGGAACTACCACTACTATGCGGGCTATTCGTTTCTGAACAAGCCCTTCAACTACGATTTCGCCCCGGCTCAGATTCAAAGTTTCCTCAATCCGCTGCTTCACGTGCCGAGCTACTTGATGATCCGCCACTGGCCCCCGGAGCTCGTGACATTTTTTCTGGGAGCCCTTCACGGCGTGAACCTCTTCCTGATTTTCGAGATTGCCTTCCGATTGTTCGACTACCGCAACGCCTGGCTTCGGTATTTGTGGAGTCTCATGATCGCTGCCACGGGGTTTTGCGGGGCCGTCAACATTTCCGAGCTCGGCACGACCTTTTCGGACAACACCGTCAGTATTTTGGTTCTCTTCTGTTTGTTGCTGATCATCCGCGTGTACGGCCGAGACGGTCCCTCGGTGCCGGCCGGGTTTTTCCGACCCCTCGGTATAGGATGCATTGCGGGGCTGGCGGTGGGGATCAAGTTGACCTCGGCGATCTACGTGCTTCCGCTCGCTGCATCTGTTGTCATCGTTAGCTGCATATCCTGGGGTTGGGCCCGGTCTCTGAAGCCGATTGCGCTCCTCTGTGGCGGCATTGGGGTCGGGTTTGTGGCTGTGTACGGAGCGTGGGGCTGGAATCTCTATCAGGAGTTCGGCAATCCGTTTTTCCCATACTTCAACGATATTTTTCAATCAAACTTCTATGGGTACAGCAGCGCGGCCGACCCCAGGTTTCTACCCCGTGATTTGTCTCAGCGCCTCTTTTACCCATTTTATTGGGCTCGGACAAACGTTGGCTTGGTTGCCGAGATGCCCTTCCGTGATGTTCGGCTGGCCATTGCCTATCTGGCGGTTGTCGCGATGGCGTTGTTTCGATTGGGCTACGCTTTTCCTAGGATTCGCCTTTTCCTCGACCGTCTTCGGCCATCGTCCTTGCGGCCGAGTCGGGCCGGTGTGATCATGCTGACGAGCTTTCTGGTGCTCTCGTATTTTTTGTGGCAGGAGCGTTTTTCAATTTACCGTTACGCGGTCGTACTCGAATTCTTGGCTCCCCTGTACGTCTCCCTCGTGCTTGCCTATCTGACCCGTTCCAAGATGTTTACAATTGCGCTGGGTACTGCCGCCAACCTGGTCATGATCTGGACTCTCAAGCCCTTGGATTTTGCCGGGTCGCCTCTGGATTCTTCCTTTTTTGACATACGCGTGCCCTCGGCGGCGACCCTGGACCAGAGTGTGGTGCTCATGGCTGGTGGAAGTCCCTTTTCGTACGTCGTTCCCTCGTTTCCATCACCCACGCGCTTTGTCCGGGTTGAAAGCAACTTCATCCGGCCGGGCGGTCACGATCCTGTCGATGGTTACCTGAGGGAGCTGCTTGCAGCCTACCCAAAGGAGCGTCGACGGGCCTACGTCCATCGTCCGGACCAGTATGCGGCAACGGAAGCAGCGCTCTCTTTCTATGGACTCCAGATCAAGAGAGACTCGTGTACAGCGCTCCGCTCATCCAGGGTTTCTCACGGATATCTCTGCAAGGTTCGCGGTCCGTATCTGATACGGGCCCGCCCCGACGGAACATTGGAGGAAGCGTTTGCCGATGGAGAGGATTATCGAGATGTACAATTGGAAGTGAGCCCGAAGGAAATCGTGGCAGGGCGAGATGTTTTGAGACTCCAGGTCTCGAACCTGAAAGCCTCTGACGTCGACGTCCTCTACAGCATCGATGGGTCGATGATGCCGCCGGTCTTTTTCTGGAATCTCGACGAACAAGGCAGAGCCAGCGTTCCGGTCAGTGAGTCCACGTCGAAGGGACGGTACCGCTACCGGGGCATTCGCGATGCGCGCCTGAGAAAGAGCGATAGCTGGATCCCGATCGACATCGAAGTCGTCGTGAAATAGCTGGACTAAGCGCCGGTGCTGATGGGTAGGAAAATCAAAAAATCAGAACCTTTCCCTAGCTCGCTTTGTACCTGGATCGTTCCCTCGTGTTCCTTGATGATGCTGTAGGCGATCGCCAGCCCGAGGCCCATGCCGACTCCAACTCCACGTGTCGTAAACCCAGGATCGAAAACCTTATCGATGACCTCGGGGGGGATTCCGGAACCGGTGTCTCGGAAGTGAATGGTAATCTGCTGAGAATCGGCACGGCTCTGGACGTGCAGCTCTCCGGTCTCCTCGATCGATTGGCATCCATTTACCAGCAGGTTCATGAACGCTTCGTTCAACAGCGCGGGGTAGCACGTAGTATCCGGAATTTCTCCGAGATCGAGTTGAATCTCGACGTTCTTGCGAATCGACGGATCCAGCAATCTTACGGATGCCTCGAGTCCTTCGTTGATGTCGGCGACCTTGTATTGAGACTCGTCGAGACGAGCGAACGAGCTGAGCGACCGGGTTACGCTCATGATGCGGGTCCCGGCCGTGAGGCTCTCTTCGGTGATCTCGGCTAGATTGCGCAGCAACTTGCTTTCGGACTCGTCTCGCGCCCCGGCGCTTAGCTTCTGAAACATGGAACTCAAGAGTTCGAGATTTGCCTTCAGGGCACCGAGAGGGCTGTTCATCTCATGAGCGATGCCGGCGGCTAGCCGATTCAGGGAGGCCATCTTCTCGGTTTGATAGAGCTGCACTTGAGTTTTCCGGAGAGCCGCAGTTCGTTCCTCTACCTTCGCTTCCAGCTCCTCGTTGGCTCGCTGCAGGGCGTCGTAAAAGTGCGCGTTCTCGACTGCGAGGCCGACCTGCCCACCCACGGCGCAGAGCAGGGAGAGATCTTCGTGGGCAAACGCCCCGACGGTCCGGTTGTTTTCCAGGTACAGAATACCCAGGTTCCCTTCCTTCCCAATGAGGGGAGCACACGCAATCGAGCGCAGTCCATAGGCGACGACGCTCTGTCCCTGTGCAAACCGGGGATCTTCGGCTGCGTCGGCGGTAACGATGCCACGGCGTTCGTTCAAGATTCTTGCGGCTACTGTAGATGATATCGTGACCGGAGGTTCGCCCTTGGAGAGTTCGCTGCTCTCCCCACTATTTCTATGGTGGACCGTCACGGGGGTGAGCTGATCGGTTTTGCCTTCGAGAAGAAAAATCGCCCCTCTCTCGGCCGGAGTGGTTTCAAAGAGTAGCTCGACGGCCTTCTTCGAGACTTCTTCCAGTGAGTGCGCGGCGGACAGGGCACGACTCAGTTCCAGTAAGAGGCTGAGCGTGCGTCGCTCCTTTTTGATCTGTCCGAACGAAGTGCTGGCCTCATCGCCTGCCGGCTCGACTGCCCGTATCGCGGAGATCTGCGACATCACCGCGTCGTAGTCTTCCTCCAACGTTACGACCATCGTTGCCTGCTCCACTTTCTCGGTGGTCTTGTTGTAGATCAGGACATAATTCCCGACTCGGATCTGATCGTCGTCCTCCAGCAAGGATCGGACGATCCGGCGGCCGTTCACATAGATGCCATTGTGGCTATTGAGGTCGTTGATGGAGTACCTGTCTCCTTCACGACGCAGCACTCCGTGATGACGGGAGACCCCCGCTCCTTCCAGCAGGATCTGGTTGTCCTGGGACCGGCCCAGCGCATAGCTGGGCTGGTCGAGTTGCAGAGTTTCGACCGCGCCCGTCGGCTTCTGTATCTGAATCGTCGGCATTGGTTCGTCACTCGATTTCGCAGATTACCACCATAGTATAACTCAGCCTTGGGAACGTCTTTGCGTTTTCTTGGTACGCGACCCCGCCTCTCGCGCGCAACTTCACCGAGTACTAGCCGCTTGTCGCTCTAATCCCCATATGCGACAATATGCGACTCTTTTGTCTGCGATTTGGAAACGGGTTGCGTTTCGTTTTGCGCGAGGATCGTAAAGATGTCTATACCGGTAGGTGTTCTTGGCGCCACGGGGGCAGTGGGTCAGAAGTTCGTTCAGCTGCTTTCCGGGCATCCCTGGTTTGAAGTGACTCACGTGGCCGCGTCCGAAAGGTCTGCCGGCAAGCGGTACAAGGACGCAGCCTCCTGGAAACAGACGACGGTGCTGCCCGAATCGGTTGGCGATCTCATGGTGGATCGCTGTTCCCCGGGAATGGACTGCCGGATCGTCTTCTCGGGACTGGATGCCAAGGTGGCGGGAGAAGTGGAGGATCAGTTCGCCGAAGCCGGGTACGTGGTCTTGAGCAACTCGCGCAATCATCGCATGGACCCGGATGTTCCACTTGTGATACCGGAATTGAATTCCGACCATCTGGAGCTGATATCGATACAAAGACGCAGGACCGGGTCGCGAGGGTTCATCGTGACGAACTCCAACTGCTCGACGATGTTTCTGGCGATGGCTCTGGGGCCTCTGCATCAGAGATTCGAGGTGGAGAAGGTATTTGTGGCGACCATGCAGGCGATTTCCGGGGCTGGCTATCCCGGACTGCCGTCCCTGGATATTCTCGGTAACGTGATTCCGTACATTGGTGGCGAAGAGGAGAAGATGGAGCTCGAGACTCGAAAGATCCTCGGTCGGTTCAATGGGAACGAAATCGAGCTTGCCCATTTCCCGGTAAGTGCTCAGTGCAACCGGGTGGCGGTCGAGGACGGCCACACGGAGTCGGTGGCGGTAAAGCTGAAGAAAACAGCCACGGTTGAAGAGGTGTCGAAGGTCTTGCATGAGTTTACCGGCCCGCCGCAGGAGTTGAAGCTGCCTACGGCTCCGGCGCGGCCCATCGAGGTCGTCACGGCTCCGGACCGTCCTCAGCCGCGCTTCGATGTTCATTCGTTCGCCGGCATGTCGGCCCTTGTCGGCCGGATCCGGTCGTGTCCCATACTGGATTACCGGTTCACGGTCTTGGGCCACAACACGATCCGGGGCGCTGCGGGCGCGTCCATTCTCAACGCCGAGCTGTTGAAAGCTCGAGGATTCTTGGACTGATCCATGATTGTGTGCAAGTTTGGTGGAACGTCCGTTCAGGATGCCGCGGCGATGCAGCGGGTGGCTGGTATCGTGAAGTGCGCTCTCGAGAAGAAACCCTTGGTGGTGTTGTCCGCAATGGGCGATGCAACGAACCGGTTGCTCGGCGCGGCTTCGGTGGCCGCGGAAGGGAAACGAAGGACAGCACTGGAACAATTGAGCCGGCTTCGGGACCGGCACCTCCAAGAAGCCGAGTTGATGCTCGACGGTTCGGCCCTGGATGAGGTGAAAGAACGTATCGTGGCTCACTTCAAGGAGATGAGCAACCTCGTGAAGGGCCTTGCGATCTTGGGGGAACTGACGCCCAGGAGTCGGGACGCGATAGCCAGCTTCGGCGAGAGATTGTCGACGCTGATTCTGGCTGCGCTGTTGACGGAAAAGGGGGTTCCAACTAAGCTGCTGGACTCTCGTCAATTCATCATCACAGACGACGCTTTCACGCGCGCCGCCCCGATTATGGACCTCACGGAGGCGGCGATCCGGGAGCAGGTTCTTCCCGTCGTTCGAGAGGGGATGGTTCCAGTCGTTCAAGGATTCATCGGATCCACAACGGACGGAATTACGACCACCATTGGGCGCGGAGGTTCCGACCATACAGCTTCGATCATCGGAGCTGCGTTGGACGCGTACGACATACAGATCTGGACCGATGTCGACGGCATCATGACTTCCGACCCGAAGATGGTTCCGGAGGCACGCCGAGTCAAGGTCATTTCATTCGATGAGGCGGCAGAGTTGGCGTATTTTGGGGCGAAGATCTTGCATCCGGCGACCATCGCTCCGGCCGTTCTGGGTAAGATCCCGGTTCATGTTCTCAACAGCCGCAAACCGGACCAGGAAGGAACCCTGATTACGGACGAAGCGCCACCCTGTGACAATCCAGTCAAGTCCATTGCGTGCAAGAAGGGAATCACCGTCGTCAACATCACTTCCACCCGTATGCTGATGGCCCACGGTTTTCTCAAGAAGATTTTTGAGACATTCGATCTGCACCAGCTGCCGGTGGACGTCGTTTCGACGTCGGAGGTCAGCGTATCCCTGACGCTCGACGATACCTCGTCTTTGTGGGACGTGGTCACCGAGTTGAAAAAGGTCGGTGAGGTGAACGTCGAGGGAGGGAAGGCCATTGTTTGTTGCGTCGGAGACAGTTTGAGGAACACGCCGGGTGTCGCCTATCATGCCTTCAGCGCGGTTCGGGATTTGACTATTCATATGATTTCTCAGGGGGCATCGGCGATCAACATTACCTTCGTGGTCGACGAAGATCGTCTCCCGGTGGCAGTACGGGGTCTGCATGACGTGTTCTTCGAGAAAGTGGACCCCAATATTTTCGAGTGAAACCGACAAGGCAGGTGCACGGTCGTGAAGATCGCACTGTTGGGCTATGGGAAGATGGGAAAGCAAGTCGAGGCTCTGGCCCAACACGAGGGCTGGGAGATCGGGCCGCGACTCGATATCGACGATAATATCTCTGGGGCGGGTATCACGAATGAATCGATGGCCGGAGTGGACGTTGCCATCGATTTTTCCACACCGGACGCCGTGCTTCCCAACATTGAGGCCACGGTCAGGGCTGGAGTCAATCTGGTGGTCGGCACCACGGGTTGGTTCGATGCGCTGGAGCGTGTGCGAGGGATCGTCCAAGAGCGCGGGATCGGCTTGGTATATGCCTCGAATTTCTCGCTGGGAATGAATCTGTTTTTCGAGATCGTCGCCCGCGCTTGCCAGGCTGTGGCGAAGTCGTCAAAATACGATCCATTCATCGAAGAGGCTCATCACCGAATGAAGCTCGATGCGCCGTCCGGGACGGCGCTCACACTCCGGGGGATCGTCGAGCCATACTGGCAGCGCACGGAACTTCAGGTCTCCAGTACCAGGGCCGGGCATATTCCTGGAAACCATGCCGTCGGATTCGATAGTGAGGCGGACACGATTGTATTGGAACATCGTGCGAGGAACAGGCAAGGTTTTGCTGAAGGAGCAATCTTGGCGGCCAAATGGATAAAGGGGAAGAGTGGGCTATACGAATTCCGGAATGTGTTTAGCGAAGCTCTGGACGGCGCGTCCGCCGACTGACGGGGAACGGACGGGGAAACCGGAGGACTGGAATGTTAAATGATCTGAGAGGTTGTGGAACCGCAATGATTACTCCCTTCCGCGCGGACGCCAGCGTCGACGAAATCGCGCTCGCGAAGCTGGTGGAGTGGCAGATCGATCAAGGGATTCACTTTTTGGTTCCGTGCGGCACGACCGGCGAAAGCGTCAGTCTTGGTCCAGAGGAGTACCGAACTGTTGTTCGGACGACCGTGGAGGTTGCCTCGGGACGGGTTCCCGTCATCGCCGGCGCGGGTGGGAACAGCACAGCTAAGGTCATTGCCCTCGTCCGCGAGTTGGAGGCGCTACACGTGGATGGCATTCTTTCGGTTTCGCCCTATTACAACAAGCCCACCCAGGAGGGGATTTACCAGCACTTCCGTGAGATCGCGCAGTCCACGAATCTCCCCATCATCTTCTACAACGTGCCGAGCCGGACCAGTTCCAATATCTTGCCGGATACGCAGCTCCGGTTGGCCGAGATCTCCAACATCATCGGCGTGAAGGAGGCAAGCGGGGATATCTCGCAAATGGGCGAGGTCTGCACGCGGAGTCCTGAAGGTTTTCGAGTTTTCTCCGGTGACGACTCCGTGACCCTGCCGCTGATTGCTCTCGGAGGCTGCGGTGTCATTTCGGTTGCGTCAAACGAAGCGCCGGCCCTGATGTCTCAGCTGACTAGCGCCTGTTTGGACGGAAAATGGGACGAAGCCCGCGAACTGAATCGGAAACTGTATCCCTTGATGCAGGTGAACTTCATCGAGTCCAGCCCGATTCCAGTCAAGGCGGCGCTCGCAATGATGGGAAAGATAGAGGAAGTGTACCGGTTGCCTCTGGTGAAGATCTCGGAGGGCGCCCGCGACGCTCTTTCACGAGCTTTGGTCGACTTGGGCCTGATATGAAAGACCTCGAAAGCCGAATCCTCGAATTGGTGAATCTGTCACGGGAACTCTCGGTGGAGGAGTACGGGCCGACTTTCGATGAGCTCAAGGTGGCTCTCAATGCAGGGGAGATACGAGCTGCCTCTCCCGAGGGAGATACCTGGAAGGTTCATCGCTGGGTAAAGCAGGGAATCTTGTTGGGTTTCAGAGTCGGCGCGCTGCAGAGCTTCTCCATCGACGAGAACTTCCAGTACTTCGACAAGCACACGTTTCCGCTAAGACCGCTGAAGCTGGAAGACGGTCTCCGGCTCGTCCCCGGAGGATCGTCCATCCGCGATGGAGTTTTCTTGGGGAAGAACGTCACCTGCATGCCGCCCATGTACATCAACGTGGGAGCCTACGTCGATGATGGCACGATGGTGGATTCCCATGCGCTGGTCGGTTCCTGCGCACAGGTCGGCAAGCGGGTCCACGTCAGCGCGGCGGCGCAAGTTGGTGGCGTCCTCGAGCCCATTGGGGCCTTGCCGGTCATAGTCGAGGACGACGCCATCATCGGGGGCAACTGTGGCGTCTACGAAGGGACCATCGTTCGCGAGGGCGCCGTTCTGGGCGCCGGAACCATCCTTACCGGGTCGACCCCGATCTTCGATCTGGTCCACGAGACCGTCTATCGCGGCATGGACGGACTTCCGCTGGAAGTTCCTGCCGGCGCGGTCGTCGTACCCGGCACCCGTGCGATCACCCGCGGCTGGGGGAAGGAGGAGTCCCTTTCCGTATACAGTCCCATCATCGTCAAATACCGGGATACCAAGACCGATGCCCGCGTGCAGCTGGAAGACATCCTCCGGTAGCCGGGTTGTCCGGCAGACTTCTTTGACGGGCCCAGACGTCGGAGACACACCCAGAGATACACGCCATGACCAGAATCGAACCATTCAGAGCTCTCCACTACGACGCTGCGCGAATCGGCGATCCGAGCGCGGTGGTGGTGCAGCCGTACGACAAGATCTCCGAGGAGTTACAGCAGCAGTACTATGCGCGGTCGCCTTATAGCGCCGTACGCATCACCAAGAATCAGGAAAAGGTCGCCAATCCGGATACCGATTACCCTGACGCAGGGAATTGCCTGAGTCGGTGGCTCGAGCAAGGGATTCTGGTTCAAGATCCGTCGCCAGCGCTCTATCCTTATTATCAGCGGTTCGAGGTGGATGGAGAGACGAAAACCCGGAAGGGGTTCATCGGCTTGCTCGATCTGGATGCTGCCGGGAACGGAGTCTTGGCTCATGAGCGAACCATGGCGGCGCCAAAGCTGGACCGCCTGCGGCTCATGCGACGGCTCGAATGCAACGATGATCTGATCTTCATGATGTATCCGGACGAATCCAGGGAAACGACATCGCTAGTTGATGAGGCAGTGCGTAACGCGCCGCCTGTGCTCGAGGCGCAGGACGACTTTATGGTTCGACACCAGGTTTGGTCCGTATCGGATCCCGGGGTAATTCAGCAAGTCCAGAATGTCATGGCTTCCCGGGAGCTGTACATCGCCGATGGACACCATCGGTACGAGACGTCCGTCAACTTTCGCACTGAGTGTCTGGAGAAAGGGTGGAAGGCTGCCGCGCCGGAGTCGTTTCACAAGAGATTGGTCGCTTGCTTCAACAGCTTCGATGAAGGAATCGCGATTCTACCCACCCATCGTCTCGTTCGCGACCTCCCGGAGTTCGATGCATCGGCGTTTCTCGATCGAGCCAGGGAGTCATTTGACGTGCACCCGGTCGGATCTGTGGAGGAGTTCTGGAAGCGTATGCGGGTTGACCAGAGTCACCATGTATTCGGCTTCTACGGCGGCGACTCCAAAACGTTTCATCTCCTGCGGCTCCGCGGATTGGCCAAGTCCGATCCCGCTCTGATTGCCAAGGGAGACGCGTTGAAGGACCTGGATGTTACGATCTTGCACACGCTGGTACTCGAAAACATATTGGGCATCGATGAGGCGAAGCTCGTGGCCGAGGCGCATGTCGACTTCGCGCGTGATCGGACGTCGTGTATCGAACGGGTCGATTCCGGTTCGCATCAGGCTGTATTCTTCATGAATCCCACCTCGGTCGGGGAGGTTCAGCGGGTGGCCAGGATGGGAGCTCGCATGCCACAGAAATCAACGGATTTCTATCCCAAGCTGGTTACCGGACTGGTCTTGATGAAAATGCAGATTGCTAAGCCTTAGTCCGAACACTTCGATTTGCAAACAACCCCCTCAAACGACCTCGGAAATGGCCTTGGCCTGCGTGAACAGCAGCAAGTAGTCTCGACCCCCTGCCTTGGAGTCCGTTCCGCTCATGTTGAATCCGCCGAACGGATGGACACCGACCAGAGCGCCGGTGCACTTTCGGTTCACGTAGAAGTTTCCTACGTGGCACTCCGTCTTTGCCCGCTCGACGTGTTCTGCGTTTGTGGAGTATACCGAGCCGGTGAGTCCGTACTCGCTGTCGTTGGCGATTCTGATGGCGTCATCGAAACTCTTGGCGGGGATCAGGGCCAGGATCGGACCGAATATCTCTTCCGTTGCGATTCTTGCCCGTGGAGACACCCCCGAGAAGATCGTCGGCTGGACAAAGAAACCGCCTGCTTCTCCCGCTAGGCCGCCGGTTTCCAGATGTCCCTCCCTGTTGCCGATCTCTATGTACTCGAACATCTTTTCGAACGCTTTCTGGTTGATGACCGGGCCCATTGTGTTGGCCGGGTCGTCGGTCGGCCCGACGCGGATGCCGCGCGCTTGCTCGGTAAGCCTCCGGACGAAGTCCGGATAAACCTGTTCGTGGATGATGGCGCGCGAGCACGCGGAGCACTTCTGTCCTTGATATCCAAAGGCGCTCCCCAAGACCCCTTGAATCGCAGCTTCGAGATCGGCTTCCTGGTCGACGATGATGAAGTCCTTGCCGCCCATCTCGGCGACAACTCGCTTGATCCAAATTTGACCGGGTTGCGCGCGGGCGGCCTCTTCCGTGATGTTCAGTCCGACCTCCTTGGAACCGGTAAAGCCGACAAATCGAGTCTTGGGGTGACGGACAAGCCTGTTGCCGACAACCCGTCCGCTCCCCGTCAAGTAGTTCACCACCCCGCTGGGCAGACCTGCCTCGACCAGAAGGCTCATGAAGTATGCAGCTACCGCGGGTGCATCCGAGGAGGGCTTCACCACGACAGTGTTACCGGTGACAAGAGATGCAGCCGTCATGCCAAGCATGATGGCGCAGGGAAAGTTCCACGGGGGGATGATCGCGCCTACGCCGAGCGGAATGTAACGAAGCTCGTTCTTTTCGCCAGGCAGTTGAGTCAGCGGTTGGGCTGACGCGTAACGGAGGGCTTCACGACCGTAGAATTCGCAGAAGTCGATAGCCTCCGCGGTATCCGCGTCCGCCTCGACCCAGCTCTTGCCGACTTCAAAGACCATCCAGGCGTTATTCTCGAATCTTCTTTTTTTTCGTAGGAGCTCTGCTACTCGAAACAAAACGTTCGCTCTCTCCTCCGGCGGAACTCTCTTCCATGATTCGAAAGCCTCTGTTGCCGTTTCCACCGCTCGATCTGCAAGCTCCGTGGTTGCACTCTGAAAAACCCCGACCACTTGGGTCTTGTCCGAAGGGTTGAGCGAATGAAAGGTTCCCTCGCCCTTGCAGTGATCGCCTCCGATGATCAGGTCGTACTCCCGTCCCAATTGAGATCGAACAGAAACGATGGCTTCGGATTGGGCGCGGTGATCTTCTTCGTCAGAAAAGTCCAGTACAGGCTCGTTCTTGAATTCCGATACCATAGATCCTCCCAGTTAGCGATATCATCGGGACTCCGGAAGAAAAAATCCAGGGTTTTGACACTTGAGCGAGCTCAATGTTTTCGGGTGGGTCGCTGTGGCTACGGCGAGTGAAGGACTACTTGAGATTCGATGAACGCCCAAAGGGGCTATGCTAGACTGATGCCCCCGGACTGTTGATCCGGTTGACTGAGTCAACCCTGTTGGTTCAACCATCTCAACACGGACCCTCGTTGAAATGACCGATGGAACCCGCGTCGACCCCGCGAGACTCTTTTTGATTGCTCTCATTGTTGTTGTCTCGTCCTGGGGCGCTATCCCATTTTTTATGGGCCATCGAGTGCCAAGATCACAGACTCTGGACCCATCGCAAAGCTTCGACCCCCGCCAGGCCAGGCGGTTTGCTGAAAATCTAGCGGAAAGGAGTCCGGCTCGCGTGCTGGGTAGCCTGGAATCTCGTCAGGCGAGCGGTTACATTGGGGAAGAGCTCGAGCGAATGGGATATGCGGTAGAGTTCGCCCATTTCAAAGCCGTTGCGGCCGGGCGGCGGGCAGTGGGAAGAAATGTCATTGCTACTCGGCTTGGCGGTACGGACAAGCTGCTGGTGCTCATGACCCGATATGATAATGCCCGGACGACCTTTGGCGGCGCCATGGACAATGGATCCGGTGTGGGGGTGTTGCTGGAACTCGCCAATGTATTTGCCGCGGAAAGTCTTCGCCACACTTTGATTATTGCCGCCGTCGACGGAGGTGAGTGGGGGAGGCAGGGCGCGCGCGATTTCATTCGGACCTATGAAGGGCGGGAGAAGATCGCGGCATTGCTGTCGTTCGACTACGTTGCCATGGACCTGGTGGGACTCCGGCTCGAGGTCGTGGGTCAGTCTGGAAGCTATACTCCCATGTGGCTGCGCCAGCTTGCCCGGCAGTGTTTCGCGCAGGCAGATGCAAGAGTGCAAGAACCGTTTGGCCCGACCGAATACCTCCGAAGAGCATTGCCGGCCAGTCGCAAGAGTCATGTCCCCTTCCTCTGGGACAACGTTCCGGCGATCGGTCTGAGCAGTTTTTCCGAAGATGCCGAATACGAACGACACTGCTCCATTCGCGTGCCGATGGGGGCGCTCCGCCGCGGCGGGATAGCTTCCGAAGATATGGGGAGGTGGCTGAGGCTATGGTGAGAGCGATGGACAGTGGCGCAGGAGACCGGACGTCTGCCGCGGGCCTGCGGTTGTCGTCTACTCTTTTCCTCGGAGACTGCTGGGTTTCGTTCCTCAATTGCCTGGCCTTCCTTCCGTTTTTCACGTTGGTTTTGTACCAGACGTGCCGTACGCGAAAATGGGATCTGGCCGGGGTCGGACGCGAATTGGCCGAGCTGGCGACTGTGTGGCTAACACTGACGACGGTCTACGGGACGGTATTGGCATTCTCTTGGATCGGCTGGCTTCCCAACGTCGGCCCTTGTCCGCCCCTGAAGGATCCGATACTGCAGTACCCCCGGTGGAGCGTTGTGGCATCCGTTCTCGCGGTTGCCGGTTTCGTCGCCGTGTTGCTCCATCTGGTCAAGAGACGCATTTCACGACAACTCGCTCCCGCCTGCCAGGGATTTCACACTGCGAAGCTGGTCCTCGCCCTGGTTCTATCGATCGTTGTGTTCTTGGGCCTTGGGTATAACTCGTATTGGACGGTTCTGTTGTTTCTTCTCCCGTCGTGGGTGTGGGGTCTCCTCAGCAGAGGAACGGGCGTGGGGGGACGCTATGCCAATCGCGCGTTGGTCCTGGTGGCCGGAGCAATCGGGTTGGGGGTCGCCTTATCCGCCGCCGGTGCCTCCGACGGCTGGAAAGCGTTGTGGCCCATGATGGTGGCAGTCGGTGGTGGCGCGTTGCGCCCTCTATCCGTCCTTGTGGCCTTTGCGGGCCTCGCCGTGGCAGTTCGGTTCCTGGCGATTCAGTCCTATAACGGAGACGCGGTCTCTGATTCCTCCGCGCGCAGCCGGGCTGGTCCGCCGCATACCCCGTTTGCAAATGGGGCAGATTGACGATGGATGGGATATCTGCACGGGTGAATGCGGGCAATGCGATGCGCTGGGATGGACGTAGGCCGAGACACTACGAAACGTGGTTCCTGACGGCCAACCATCGCACCTCCGGCGCAGGTTTTTGGATTCGTTATGGAATCCGCGCTCCTCGGGACGATGGGAGGGCGCCCCATGGAGTTGTTGGATTCGCTTCGAGCGTGCCCGATATCTCGAGCGCCACGGTTGCCATTGTCCAGCGTTATCCTTCGGGGCAGTTTCATTGCGATCCCGAGCCGTTTGCTCTGACGATCGGGCCCTGTCATTTGCGTTCAGAACGCATCACAGGAATGATCGAAGCTGGCGGTGTCCCTGTTGCCTGGGATCTGGTATGCCCGGTGGTGACCGATCCGCTGGTCAACCTGCCGGAGCCGCTCTACGGCAACGTGTGGACGCGCACGAAACTTCTGACGCCGCACCCCTTCCTATCGCTCGGCGGAAAGATTCAGATCCGGGATCATTCGTTCATTTTGAACAACGACCCTGGACAGCAGGGGCATTTGTGGGGCCGGCGTTATCCCGGCGAATGGATCTGGCTACATTGTAGTTCCTTCGTGGAGAACGAGACGGACCCACTCGCGGCATACGTCGCCGGCTTTGCTGCGCAAGGAAGGTTCTCGCGGAGCCTTCGCTTGAGCCCATCGAGTTACGGGCATCTGGTCTGGAAGAAACAACATATTCCGTTGGTTCCGGCTAGTCGCTTTGAGGATCGCTGGCGCGGAAAACTGCAATGGAGGGGGTTGACGAACGACAGGGAGGTGGTGGTCGAGGTGGAGCTGGACTGGGCGGACATGGTCGTGGCGGAACTGGAGGATCCATCTGGACAGGTCGTCTTTTGCCATCATTCGGATCGTGCCGACTGTACCGTCCGATTCCGCTCTCCACGACAAGCGCCGGAGGTCCATCGTGCGCTAGGAACAGCGCATGTGGAGATCGGATCCACCACCAGGGATCCCCGCGCGCGAAGAATCCAGGAGTATCCCCTGGCATAGGCGGTTCTACTCCCCGAGGAAGATCATTGGCGCGTGGTAAGATAGGGAACACGCGACGGAGGGAAACGATGCCGATGATACGACGGAGCCCGTTGTTTCGGGCCCAATCAGAAATGGGAGCCGAGTTTTCACCACACGACTCCTGGGAATTGGCTGCACACTTTGGGAACCCCCGAGATGAGTATGAAGCGGTTTGCAGAGGAGCGGGGCTCCTCGATGCTTGTCCGGATGGAAGAATCAAGGTTACCGGTAAGGACCGGATACGATATCTGAACAATATGCTCTCGAACGACATCCAAGGACTTGAGGATGGAGTCGGATGCTACGCCACACTTCTGACGCATCAAGGCCATATCGAGTCGGACCTGCATTGTTTTTCCCGAGAGGATGAGGTGTGGGTGACGTGTCCGGCTGCCGGACACGGGCGCGTCCTGGAAACCTTGCACAAGTTCATCGTTGCCGACGCCGTCTCGATTCAAGACTGCAGCGCAGAGTGGGGGATGCTCTCGGTTCAAGGCCCTGGAGCGGGCGTCGTGCTAGAAGAGATCTGGGGCGAGTCCTTGGAGGATCTTCCCACGCTGGGCCATCGTAGCAAGAGTACGGATGGCTGGATGGTAGTTCGGAGAGACCGTACGGGTTACGGGGGCTTTGACCTTTTGCTTCCAGCAAGTCAGCTCGAGGAGATGTGGAAAAGGATTGCAACCCAAGAAGGAGTGCGCGTGATAGGGAGCACGGCATCGAACTGGTTACGCACCGAAGCGGGCGTGCCCTGGTTCGGGGTGGACATGAATGAGTCGAACCTCCCGCTGGAGGTGGGATTGAACCACGCGATCAGCACCACGAAAGGTTGCTACCGGGGACAGGAGATCATCGCCCGCATCGTGCACCGGGGTCATTTGGACCGGCGGTTGGGTGGCGTTGTCATCGAGTTCGAAACGCCGCCAGAAAGAGGTGCAGAGATACAGCATGGTGACCAAAAAGTCGGCTCGGTGACCTCCGCCATCCTCTCTCCGAGGCTTGGAAAACCGCTTTGTCTCGCGATTCTGAAGAACGACTTCTCGAGCCCTGGAACAGATGTCACGGTCCGATATGGAAGCGCTTCGCATCCCGGTTCCGTGATCGGTCTTCCCCTGCCTCACTGAGGCAGCTTGGCCGACCGGGAAGTCTCTCTTGCGGCGGGGCGGAGGGAACCCCGCACCCGCATGCGCTGCTGATCGCGTCTTGTGCCCCCCCGGAGAGCTGGGTGGCGGGTTGGAAGCAACAATCTGCATGCTCCCCGCGACGGCTATTCGGACTCGCGACGCATACGCACCCGATGTACCCACTCAAACGTAGTTCAATAAAAAGTTTAAGCAAAAACTTTTGTGGTGCGAGGTGGCTCCTAATGCTTTCTTCGGGTCGGACGATGAGTAACCTGAAATGTCTCTGAACGAAGTTACAAACCAGTGGAAGCTTCCGCCTCTCATTGTCCATCCCTTCTCGGATCCTGCTGATCCGAACAAGCTGCTCGAGAGTTCCCGAGCCAGTTTGATGTTACAGGGCCTTCTTCCGGCCAAAGGAGCGACAAAAGAGGAGCTGCGGAATCGACTCCTGGAGGGCCGATTCCGAGAGCTCCGCATGCTCTATTACATCGGCAAGGACATTTTGCGTTGGATCGAGCAATGTCTCGATTTGGTCCGGCTGGAATCGGACCTGCAGGAAAAGAACATTCGATTTCAGAGCTTCGCCTCGTTGCTCGTGGATCATCCTCCGGGCGGAGTCAAGACCAAGTTGAAAAAATGGGGAGTGGCCGAATCCCGGGCAATTTTTTCTCGGGCGATCGGACTGAATTCCGTGTTTTCTCGGCCGCCGTCCCGTTCCAACGTGACCGAGGAGTTCATCCGCAACAGCTCTCGCTATTCTGATCACATGTTCGTGTGCCGCCAGCGGTCGATTTCCTTCGACGAGCTCGATGCCGACGCGTTTGTCTTCGGTCTTTATGCCTCAGGCGAATATACACGCCTGCTCGAACGTGAGTGGAATAAGAAATAGGGAAAGACTCCGATGCCCCAGACCCCGGAATCAGCCGCGTCACAGAATTCTTCCCAAGATCACGGTTCGAGTGACGTGCGGGACTCCAAACGCCGGTCGCTGGAAGCCGCCAGCGAGCAAGCCTATCAGCAGAGTCTGCTGGCACTCATCAACGCCGTCGGGATGAAAGCTGAACGACCGAACATCGAGGACGTTCGTGGCGTGCAATCCCAAGCGGAGGAACAACACCTTCGCTCTCCCGATCAACCCCCGAAAGACCAGTCTCCCTTGTAAAGGGCGCCGGATTCTTCCGGCGGACCACAGCGAGATCCGCCCACTCGATCGCGCACAATAGAGTCGGGCAACCCCAACCAAGATGTTACCGTAGCGCGTCTCGCACACCCGAAACGGGTGTTATGCTCGTTACGCCGGACACCACGGCGTAGTAGCTCTCCGAATCGGATCCCCAGGTGCTCCAGGCCAGTGGGCGATAGGTTCCATCCTTCCATCGGCACCGACATTCGAATGCTGCCTTCTTGTCAATTGGCCGTTAGCGTTTGCGTTTTTTCGAGGACCAGCCCGCGGTCTTCTGGGTGCACGAGCTCGACGAGCGGCGTAAGGAGCAGCTCTTCCCTGGTGCAGCCCATCGCTGCGAGGAACGCAGTGTTGGCGTATCTGAAGAATCCATCCAGGCCAATGACACAGAGTCTATCCGTGGACAAGTTGAGCAGTGAGAGGAGGTATTCGTATTCACCGGCATCGTCTGCATCATCGCTGTCGCTCGCGGCAGGTTCGTCGTCGCCTCTCTGTACGGAGAGACTCTCAGCCGCTGCCGCTTGGCGGATGTGGGTCCGACAGAAGGCCGCCACGGTTCCGGATCGCTGAGCAAGCGAATTCAAGCCCTCATTCAACCCTGCGTCTTCCTCAGGGTCTTTGAGCGGCTCTGAGCCAATCCAGGCGTGGAACATCCGGACAAAGCCGAGAAAGGCGATGACGGACGAATAGGCGCCTTCGCCAATGGCATGCTTCAGACGACTGTGGTAGTGGGACGAATTCATCGGATAGAGGTACAGAAACGTGCAGCAGACCAAGAATGCATTCTCGGAGGATCTCTCTTGCTCGGTCACTCCGCGTCCCCACCCTTGCTTCTCATCGTGGTCCAGGACACTCAACCCCTTGACCGTGTGAGCTTCACTGGGCACCGGGGACCGCAGCAGACCGAGAATATCAATTTCGGGGAGTCCCATGTCCAGCAGCGCCGAAGACCGCGCAATGAGGGATATCGGATTGGGGCAAAACCGAGAGAGCAGCGCAAACAGCTTTTCTTTGAGCGGACCTGGAAGTGGATTCTTCACGTGGAGCGCGTTGGTCTGTTGCCAGATGCTCTCGAGAATCACGGACGTTCTGAGCGAAAAAGTGATGGAGTGCGGGAAGAACCCCAGCGTCTGCTCCATCTTGTCTGTCAGCTGTTCGATGCGTGTGGCGCGCGTATCCTCGTGGCGAATGCCATCCGCCGCAGGCTTGCTGTCGCCGCCTTTTTTGCTGTTATCGGATGCATTCATTTTCTTGACTCTCCTTGTGTATCTGGCGATCGGTTCGCTTTACCACCTGGACCCTTCCCTTCGAGTGCCTGATCGCCGCAGCCGAACAGCTCTACCTGCTGGGTGCAAAAGGCGACGCGCCCGCGAGTATCAACAACGAGCACTGCGTCGAATGCGAACCCCAACAGTCCGGCTGAGGCGAGGATCCATCCGTGGATTCGTCGTAGCGCGATTCGAAAGCTGTGTTGAATCTCCCATACAGGATTCGACTGGGTCCGCAGCCGAATCGGTGGACTCACTGAATGCGAGTCTGGCCCGACCGCGAGCCCGTCTGCAAGACCTCCATGAAGTTGTGAAATCTCTCCTGGCACACCAGGCATTCCTTCAGATGGGTTCCCAGCATTAGCCTCATCTCAGAACTCAGTCGCTGGGTCACGATCTCATAGCAGAGCAGGTCCATGAGCACATCCAGACAGTGGGATCGCTCGAGGGACCAACTCGTGTTCCGTCCTGTTTTCACCTCGGTCCTCCCCTCTGTGCTCCCCGGTCCGTCCCCGTTCGTCGTCGAGACGAGATGCACACAGAGATGGACCGAAGGGGCACGCTAGCTCTTGCTTGCCGTTTTCGTCGTTGCTGCTATCGCGAGGCACCCGAGAGCGTGGAGAGGTCCTCACTCGAGACGGAAACCTGCACGTAAACGGAACCGCTCTTGATATACCACTCATTCTGACCATTCAACTCGTCTGGTGTCACATCGGACAGCGCCAGTTGATAGAACGAGGTCCGCCTCATTCCAACCAAGATCCCGGTCCCCAGTCCGTCGTTGTCCAGGTAGAATTGGGCACGGTCGAAGGCCGTGACACTTGGAACCTCCTCCGTGCGGGCCATTACGATCTCTACCCACTGACCAGGGAACAGGGTGTTCGAGAGGCGGTCGATAAACTCGTACCGTGTCAGTTGTAGCGACGACAACAGACTTTCGGAGATGCGCACCGCTCCCAGATCACTCGGGGCAACTAGCGCATCAGGGCGTGGGGGTGCCGAAGTGCAACACGGTGGAGGCAGGTTTCCGAATGGGTCACCGCCTTGCGCCGATGCGGTAGTGGACATCATTCCTGCGAGTACGAAGCTTGCAATGAATATCTTCAGCTTGAGACTCATCGAGATTCTCCCGTAAAAGCCATCGGGCGGTTGTAATTCGCGATGAGCCGAGATAATATTCTTCTGTTTTTCTGAACCCGGTCATCTCGTCCGCCCGAGGTGATTGGTTAGCAGCGCTGGGGTTGCAGCAACAATCCCAGCGCTTTGTTCTTTCAGCCATCTATTAAACAAGAACGCAAAGCAGACGATTTCCGGAACCGCTTTTGCAGTTTTCTTGAATTTTCCGGGATGCAAACGAGGCAGGGCGCGGACAACGGTCCACCAAAAACCGGGCGAAATCGAATTATCTTATTGAGTTAGAGTCTTCTTAGAGTGGGTTTCCTACGAGAGCAAACGGCGCCCAGGACGCTGGGTGAGGATTGGGACCTGTTCTCAGGATGGAAAGCTGGGCCCGGCGCAGGGCTTCGGACTTTGAAATCGGACCCTCCTCGAGCAGGCGGTAGAACTCCGCGGTGAGCCGCTGGGTGTCCAGATCCTCCAACTCCATCAGACTGACCAGCATCGAGGAAGCCCGGGCATTCAGCAAAGCTGTCAGGAGCCCGTTCGGACTCTCCCGATTGACCTGTCCCGCGATACCGGTATTGCAACCGGCCAGCGTGACCAAATGACTTCGTCTGAGGTCCCATTCTCGGATTTCCGCTGCACGTACGTGCAGGCGCCCCCGGGTGCCCTTGACAACCAAGCTCGGCTTTCCCATGACTTCCGTGGCGTGCCCTGAAAAATGAATGATGTCCGCTTCGGCCACACGCCGGCGGAGTGTCGCCAGGTCATGGACCTGCGCGAGAGCCGCGCGTTCGCCGTACGTCTTGGCAAGGTGTGCAATCTCGCCGCTTGCCCCTTTCAAATTGGGAGTCCCACCCAGAAGGAGAACGGAGTCGACCCGACGGCTGCTGGTGTCCTCCGTGCGCAAAGATAGCAGGTGCGATAGGATACTTTGGGAGGGAGCATAGGCGAGCGCACACTTTTCCAGCAAATACGCACCCGAGGAATCCCGAAGCGCCGCAAACGGCAGACGATGCAGTGGTCCGTCCGGTATCAGGACCAGAACCTCGATCTGATCCATCTCGAGTGGCCCAAGGGCTGGTTGAAGCAACAGGTCGTATAGCCTGCGCGCAAGATCGGTCTGTGATTCTTGGTCCTTGTCTTGCAGACTCGTCAGATATCCTGCCACCCAATCTTCTAATTGGGCGGGTCCAACGCTTATTCTGACAGAGTCAAACCAGCTACTTGATGATACGAATACGAAAAGACTCTCTTGTCCCACGAAGAAGTCGACAACAGCCAAACCGGGAGGGAGTGGCACACTAGGTTCGGAATGGAAACTCAGACTTTCTCGAAGCGCAGCCGATTTTGCCCGGTCTGAGAAGTAATGGGCCTTTTTCTTGTCAGACTCAGTTTCGTAGAGCAGCGACACGATATCTGGAAACGGGTCGAGTCGACCCAGCGCAACAGGCTGCTTCATCTCCTCCATCGGCATGCGACTGCGCACTCTGTCGAGCAGTTCGATCGCATCGACGAATCGAGCCCGCGCGGCAACCGGCTGGCCGGATTGCACGAGTAACCTTGCCTCGAGGGTTTTGGCTTTCCACTCCTGACTGGGATGTTCACCGGAACGTAGGATCACCGCAGCTGCGGCAAGTTCCTCGGCGGCTGGATTGAGCTGGTCGGTTTGTATGTAGACCTCTGCCAGCCCGAGACGGGTCCGCACGTGACTACTGTTTATGCCCTTGTGGTCGATCGACAAGCACTCCCGAAACAGAAACTCCGCCGCGCGCCAGTTACCAAGCTCCAGCTCCAACTGTGCCAGCCTATAGCGCAGGTCGAGCCAGAGCCACAGATTCGTTGGGTCCAAGGCGGTTGGATCCGTTTCGGCGAGATCCATTCGGTTGGTGGCTTGCCGGTAAAACCCACGGGCCTCGCGCGACCTTCCGAGACGGGCCATTGCATCTCCCGAGTCTCGGAGCGACTCGAGTATCACCAATTCGTCGGCGAGACGAAGCGCCAGCTTCAGTGCCTGTGAGAACTTGCCGAGTCCCTCGTCCGGTTGGTTCATCTGCATGTGATAACGACCAAGTCGAGTGAGCGCCGATGAGAGAAGCGTGTCCAAGGAAGACTTGGTTGCCAGTTCCTCTAACTTCACGAGGTGTGCCAGAGCCTCTTCCGGACGGCCTCGGCTGGCGGAACCCGAGGAAAGGGCCCAATGCGCCCGCGCCACGAGATCTGTGGCTCCGGACTGGACGGCATGCTCAAACATCGTTGTGTACTCCGAGAGGGCACTCTCGAAGTCCGACCGACCAAAGTAGAAACAGTTGCCCCGGAGATGATGGATGTTGACGAGTTGCCAGTGGTCCTCGAGCCTTCTGAACTCTCTCGTGAGTCTGGGACTCTCGAGTAGGGGTGTCTCATAGTCCCGTCCACTCTGCAGATCGATGATTTCTCGAAGCTCTTGGTCCAGCTGACGCTTGAGACGACGCTCCGGAGCGGAGAGGTCGGCATAAAATTCGAGCAGCCGCGTGTACCCGACGTCTCCGGTGGTAGCAGCGTAAGCCGATTCGAGCTTTTGAGCCGCCCAGAGCAGGTCCCCCATCCGCGCGGATCCTGAGGCATCCCGGGCGGAAGCCCTGTCGATCACCAGGCTCTTTTTTAGGCTGTCCCGAATCGCCTTGGGCACCTGGTAGGGGACCAGATACGCAATCGTTGCCAGGACTTGTTCGTCCCTAATGACGGCGGCTTCAAAAACCGCCTCTTCGACGTTATCAGCAGAGCGAAGCTGAATCTGTTTTCGGAGTTCCTTGAGCCTTTGAGCCCAGATGGAATCGGGATCGTGCTCCAGGTAGGAATCGATTGCGCTCAAGGCCTTTGGATGACGACCTAGCTCAAAGAGCACCACGGCGGCATTGTATCGAGCCTCTGTCGACGAGGAAAGTTTCTCGAAATCGCTCAGCGAAAGTTCCAGCTTCCGGATTTGCTCCAACGGGTCTGCAGCCGACTGTCCTTCTTCGAACATGGCGGCGGCCTGGCCGAGTCTGGCCTGTCGGTTCTGCGGGTCCAGACCGAGGATCTTTTTGAACTCCTCTCGCGCCCTGACGAATTGCGCCTGATCCATGAAAACGTAGGCCAAGCCCAATCGTGCCTCCAGGTGATCCTGCCGAGCTCCCAGAGATTGATAGAAGAACGCCTCGGCTTGCTGCAACGAGTTCATCCGGTCCAAGCGCCGTTGCGTTGCCGAGGAACGGAACGGAAGGTCGAGTCGTAATCCGCTCGGGCTCTCGGCAGCATAAATTCTCTCCAGCCAGACGCGTCCTTCGGTATAAAAGTTGTTCGATCGTTTGGTTTCTAGCAGACGGTTCAGACCAACCGTTGTCAACGCCACGGCCAGCAGAACCGCCGCCGCCACGAGGAGATTCCTGCTCCAGTGTCGAGGTTGCGTGGGCAACTCGGCGTTCTCTTGAGCGTGTATCTGCCGTACCCAGCGGTAAATGGAACCCACCTCCTCGTCGGACGCGGGGACTTCCAGTTCTGCTTGATCCTGGGGGTCAGGGTTGAGCAGTTGCAGTACCGAGGCCAGGTCCTCACGGCAGCTGGTGCAGGACTCGAGGTGCCTCTCGACATCGCCACCGGTGTCCGCTCGCCCCACGACGTAGGAATGTAGCTCGACTTCGCTCAGGTGTCTCATAGAGGCACGGCCTTGTCGGTTCCTTGCTCGGAGGCGTGACGCAACCGGCCAGTTACCCTCTGCAGGACCTTTTCAACCCCTCGTCTGGAAAGATCTATTCCCTTGCAATGAGCAATCTGTTCGGTTGTCAACTCTTCGTAAAAGAAGAGCCGGAAAATCAGTCGGTCTCGCACGGAACATTCACGTGAGTTTTCCTGGATCACCTTCTCGCTGAGATCCCTTATTTCGCGAGCCAGGATCATCCGCTCGAGCGGGTATACTTTTCGGGCGCTGTAGGCTTTCAAGGAAACGTCTGATTCTTCGTTGCCCTTGGGTTCCGGGGCCACCTTCCGTTTTTTGGCCGAGGCGCGCCGTACCGCGGATCTCACTACGGAGCGGCTGATAACTGCCAAATAGGCGAGAAACTCGTTCTCGCTGGAACCGGTAAACCGCTTCATCGCCGCACAGTCTCTCTCTACGAGGCGAACGATCACGTCTTGGAGAAGATCGTCCCGATTGAGTTCATTGCAATCGCTGAACCGGGGGTAAAGATGCATCGGGCGAAGAGTTCCTCGAATGAAGGCCCGTATCTTCGGAGTCACGCGCCTGAGGAATTCGGTCCATGCCACGAAATCGTGAACATTCCCGGCACAGCGTGCGACTAGATCAACCGATTCTATCGGATTCAAGGGGGCATCTTTTCTTGTGAATTCAGGACAACAGGGGCTAAAGAGCAACAACAGTCTCTCCCATTAATAGAGCATTCTGGGCCAAATTGCAACATTTTGAGGCAGCCGCGGAACCAGAAGGAGTGAGCGTCGGAGGGTATTTCCAGACAGGCTCCTTCGCCTCTTTTCCTCATCCGCCCGCCCGCCGCTGGTATGCTGGCAAGAGCCGCTGCTTCGCTCGAGTCATTTTCCTCTGGAAAAGGGATCGCTTTAGTGCCATGTTTGTTCATATACGCTAATTCTGGACTCATACAGTTCAAACCGAGTCGGTTTTGTTTAAACCGACGAATTTAAACCGATGATCCCCGTCGGTTTTGTTTAAACCGACGAATTTAAACCGATGATCCCGTTGGTTTTGTTGACCGATTATTGTTCCTTGGGCCACCCGGGGGAAGGTTTGCCAAGTTGACGTGTCTCTCGGGAGTTTTCCGATCTAGAGTGGTGCCCGAGGTTTGGATCCAGTGTTCAGAAGGGAGCGAAGCATGAAAGAGGTTTGTGTCGGAATCGCCGGTGCGGCCGGCGACGGGTTGGACAAAACGGGAGACACCTTGGCCAAGACCTGCGCCCGGTTAGGCCTACACATATATGCCTACAATAGCTATCAATCGATTATCCGAGGGGGCCACATTTGGTTGCGGGTCCGGATCGGGGAAGAGAAGGTCCGTTCTCATGGCGATCAATTGAACGCGCTCATAGCGCTGAACCAAGACTCACTGGAACGCCACGTCCCCGAGCTTCAGCGCGGCGGTCTGGTAGTGTTCAATTCCGACAAGTTGCACTGCGACGAATTCCTCTTACAGAACGACGTCACGCCAATTGCTCTTCCGCTGCGAGATCTTACCCAGGATCTGGGCAGGCTTCTGCCGGTCATGCAAAACACGGTCATGCTTGGCGCCTTGCTCTTCGTTTGTGGAATCGACGTTTCCGTGGCTGCCCAAGTGGTCGAAGACACCTTTCGTCACAAGGGGAGTGAAGTGGTGGACCTCAACGTGAAACTGCTCATGTCGGGGTTCGATCATGCCAAATCAGTCACGAGCCCTGCAGGAATGGACTGGGAGTTTTCGAGGATGCGACGTCCGTTTGTTACGGGAAACGAGGCAATCGCGCTGGGCGCGGTGGCGGCTGGATGCAAGTTCTATTCGGCCTATCCGATGACGCCGGCGTCCACGATTCTTCACTGGATGGTCAATCACGCCGACAAGAGTGGCATCGTGGTCAAACAGTGCGAAGATGAACTTTCCGTGATCAACATGGCGATCGGGGCCGGGCACGCCGGAATTCGAGCCATGTGCGGCACTTCGGGGGGAGGGTTTGCCTTGATGACCGAAGGGGTCGGCATGGCCGGGATGATCGAGGCTCCGGTTGTTGTAGTCGAGGTGCAGCGGGGAGGACCCTCGACCGGTATTCCGACCAAGACCGAGCAAGGAGATTTGAATCAGGTGCTGGGCGCTTCTCAGGGAGACTACCCCCGGGCCATTATTGCTCCCGTGGACGTGGAAGATTGTTTCCAGTCCTCGGTCGAAGCTTTCAACTTGGCTGAAAAATATCAGATGCCCGTCCTAGTGGTGACGGATCTGTTGCTGTCGGAACATCCAGAAACGATCCAACCCGATTCCTTGACCAACGAGGTAGAGATCGACCGTGGGGATATTGTTCACAGCTGGACTGATGGAGAAAAATACAAGAGGTACGCCTTCACTCGCGACGGGGTCTCGCCGCGGGCGCTTCCCGGCACAGAGGGCACTCTGTACGTCGCCGCCACGGACGATCACGATGAAGAGGGAATTACGATTAGCGACGAGTTTACCTCCGCTCCCGTTCGCCGGAAGATGCAAGAAAAGCGCATGAAGAAGTTGTCAAAGGTACTCGAGATGCTTCCGGCTCCCACGTTGGAGGGGATCGCAGACGCCGACGTGACCCTCGTTGGTTGGGGTTCGTCGAAAGGTGTCATTCGTGAGGCGGTGGCACAACTAGGGATCCAAGGAATACGTGCGAATCAGCTGCACTTCAAGTACCTGTTTCCGTTTCACTCAAAGGAGGCGACACAGATCCTGGCGGCGTGCAAGAAGACCATCTGCGTCGAGGTGAATTTCAGTGGTCAGTTCGCAAGGCATTTGAGAGCCGAGACTGGCTTTAGTGTCGATGACATGATCCTCAAGTACGACGGCGAACCGTTTGAGCCAGGCCATATCGCGAGCGAAGTCGTCGCCATTCTCAACGGCGAATTGCGCTCTCTCGACGTGACGCTGCAAGAGTGTCGGGAAATGGCGTATCACTATATTCGCACGCACCTGGGCGATGGGGTTCGACCAGCCGAGATTCGAAAAGCGAATACCGAGGATTACGATGAGCCGGTCTGGATTGTGGATATTATCTCCCGATCAGACGGAGACCAATCCGGTCAATTGACGATCGGGTCGGAGACCGGCGCAACTTACAAGTGGCAGCCAACTTTCACCGGTGAGGAGACATCTGATGGCAAGCGTTATCGAACTGCCTCTCGAGGCTTATGACGGACCGGTCGATCCCGACTGGTGTCCTGGGTGTGGCGACTTTGGAGTACTGAAGGGGGTCAAGATGGCCGCGGGCAAATTGGGTGTTCAGCCCAAGGACCTGATGATCGTGTCGGGAATCGGTTGCTCGTCGAACCTCCCCGGCTTCATTCATGCATACGGCGTGCATAGTCTACATGGACGCGCAGTTGCCGTCGCAAGCGGGATCAAATTCGCCAATCACGATCTCAATGTTGTCATAACCGGCGGGGACGGGGATGGATACGGTATCGGCATCGGACACTTCATCCACGGAATGCGACGAAACCTGGATCTGACCTACGTGGTCATGAACAACCAGGTATACGGTTTGACCACCGGGCAGGCATCACCGACCACGACCATGGACCAAAAAACCAAGACGACTCCTAGAGGAAACGCCGAGACCCCGATCAATCCTCTGACGCTCGCCTTGGCCAGTGGCGCCACCTACATTGCTCGTGCGTTCTCGGGTGATCCGAAGCACATGTCCGATGTGATTGCCGATGGAATGGCGCACCGGGGCTTCTCACTCATTGACATTTTTAGTCCATGCGTGACTTACAACAAGGTGAATACGTACCCTTGGTTCAAAAAGAGAGTCTACAAGCTCGAAGAAGAGGCGGATTTCGATCCTGGCAACATCAAGCAAGCGATGGAAAAGGCCCTCGAGTGGGGAGATCGGATTCCCATCGGCGTGTTTTACAAAGACATCCAGCCGACCTGGGACGATAGCGAACCCGCCTTTGCCGCTGGACCCCTGGTCCACCAGGAACTCGGATTGTCCCGGGACGTGTTTGAGGAGTTCGTCGAGGAGTTTTACTGATCCACTCAGTTTGCGCTCGTGACGATTCCGCGCAAGGTCTTTATGTGACCCTCAACGGAAAGTTTGTCTTCCGGAAACTGCGCCTCTCGAAGATATTGCTCCAGGTCTGCGAGGGCCTTGGAAAAAAGGCTGGTCTGCATGTAAAGAAGGCCCCGATCTCGGATTTCCGACAATATTCCTGGGTTGATCAGAAGAATGCGATCGATGACCGAAAGTGCCTTCTGATATTGTTCCCCTTGATCATAGATTCCCTTCAGGTTGAAGAGCATGCGCGTCACAATTGCTTTCTTGTCCAGGGGTTGTAAGAAGTTCGACTTCACCTCAACGGCGCCGCCGTATACTCGATCGAGGAGCTCCTGGCAGTCTTTTTCTGTCAGTGTTTTTCCGTGGTTGAAGGGATCCACCAGGATTTCTCGCCTGTCGTGTCTGTGTTTGACTATGAAATGACCAGGAAAACCTATGCCGTCGAGTGAGAACCGAATCCGCCGCGCTACCTCCATGTAGATGACTGAAATAGATATTGGAATTCCCAGTTTTCGGTCCAGGACTTCATTGAGGAAGCTGTTGCGGGGGTCGTAGTAATCCTCGACATTACCTCGAATTCCCTCCTGGACGAACAACACCTGATTCAAACATTCGATCACGTTGCCCGGCTCCCGGTCCTCGCCAATCAACGTATTGGTAGTCGAAGCCAGAGAGTCGAGCACACGCAGGTATTTGGTTGGATCCAGCTCTGGATACTCTTCCATCGGCAGCGCAAGTGCCATTTGGTCCAGGGGAAAAAATTCATCGTCGAGTTGCGCCAGTTCCTGGAAGATCTGTCTGGCTCGGATGGTTTCTGCGATCATTGGAGCTGCCAGGCCCTTGGTGGGTCATTCTCCCCCGAGGCCGTAGATGATACTATAAAGATTCGAGCGTAATGGGCCCACACCTTTCTCGCGGGCACCAGTACTTATATCAACGGTGCAAACCAGCAGGCAAGGTGATTTCGGGATCGGCCGACGTGTGGGTCAGACGAAGCCGGGCCTTCGCGCGAACCCTGCACGGGTCAAATCGATCTATCGAAGGAGAGATTATGGCAGCAGATCTGGGACCGTCGAGCCGGAATGTTCTTGTTTCAACGGACGATTTGTTCTTCACGGTCAAGATCGAGGCTACGGCCCGGAAATGCGACGTTGCCCTCACGGTGGTCACGGACCTGGAACAATTTGTGCAGCAGCTCGAACGACTGCAGCCCCAGCTGATTGTCCTGGATCTCACCAGTGACTCTTGTCGGCCGTTTGAGTGCATCGGTAAGGCGAAGCAAGCCCCGGACCTCCTGAATATCCCGATCGTTGGCTTCTATCCTCACGTTCAAGAAGACTTGCAGAAAGCGGCACTCGACGCGGGCTGTGATCGAGTAATCCCACGCTCGAAGTTTAGCAGGGACTTGGCTGCGATCCTCCGCGGCGAAGACCATTGAACGGTCACCGGCCTGAGTGTGAGGGCCCTTACACAAGCCGCTAGAAGGCGTTGGCCGCGGTAGAGGCCAGCTTCAATGCGCTCTGGGGCATCCGTCGCAAGTACTCAAGGAAACTAGGGGAGAGCGATCGTAAGCTTTGAGTCCAGCCGAAACTCGAGCAAGGTCTCCGCAGGTACACGAAGTGTTTCTCCTCGGGTCAGAACGCGTGCCGCGGTTCCGGCGGCAGCTCCGGTCGCTGCTCCAATGCCGGCACCTTTTCCGCCTCCGGCTATGGCCCCGATGATTGCGCCGATAGCTGCGCCACCACCCACGGTAGCCGCGGTTCGTTTGCTCTGAGACGCACCGATTTCCATGTAGTCCGCAGTGCTCAGTTTGTATGCTCGCCCATCCACGGTGATCTGCTTGAGCTCCAGGGCAAGCTCGGATTGTCCCGTCATCCGCCCGGATTCCTTGGCGTAAGAGATTCTCCCGACAATTTCCGAGCCTCGCGGAGCAACGACCTGATCTCCGACTTGTAGCGGATCGACCAGTGTGGCGGCGAATGAATCCCCAATGTCGTTGTCGCGTGTATCGATTGAATCAACCGTGCGGATGCGGAGCGAAGTCCCTTCTGGAAATGTCACCTGGGGAGAGCTGCTCGAGGTTCCGGGAGGCACTTGGTCGGCTGGGATGATCTGTGTGCCCGGCGTCGGCTGCGCGGACGTGGTGCGGGTAGTTCCAGAATCCAGGGCAGGCTTTTTGAAGACGATTCGCTCAACTTCGGATGTCGGGAACGACTCAATTCTCCCGCCGGTTCGGAAATCGACAATGCTCGCATCTCCGCGAATGAATTTGCCGGAGTGGATCTGACCGTTTTTCAAAATGAGCTCGTCGGCCTGTGCCGCCGCGCTTGCCAGTAAGATTGCCAGCGCCAGGCCCCAAAAACTACGGCCACTACCCCATTTCATTTTCATTTCAACCTCCGCCGATGATTACCTTCCCCATAGATCTACGATGAGCCCGGGCTCCAGATGTTTCATGAAGGGTCTAAAAAAAAATGGTACGGATCGGGTTCCTTCCAATCCGCCCACGCCCGTCCTGCTCACGGGAAAAACTCCAACTCGCTACCCAGCCCCTCTTTGGCTTCGGGTCCCCACCGGATCCGGTATTCATCTGGCAAGCCATTTGTTTTCAGCATTTCTGTCGTTTGCTGATACCAATCTAGTTCTCGTACGCCCTGCCGGTAATAGACGATTTTCAGGGGTCGTAACAGGATGCCCCTCACCCAGTAGCTCGTGTCGATGCTCTTTTTTGGAACAAAGGCAGAGATGAGCGCCTTGTGACTGGGTGTCTCATGCCCTGTGCCCAACACAATGAGGTCGTGGGTTGGGGAATAAACGAATTTCGTGACCGGCGGCCGGTCCCCAAAGCGGAAACGGCTGTCCAGAATGAAGTCGTCAGAGAGCTGCCAGAATCGTTCGTGCTGAATGCGAAGGGGCATCGATTCCCCCTTTGGCGAGCACCGCTCGCCATTACGCTTCGGTTGGCGAGCACCGCTCGCCAACCCGCTTCCGTTGCGTGACCGGACCAATGCAATGATACCGCTGCCAACCTCCACTACAAGTCCGGTGGATGTTCCAGGTCGATTTCCTCGACGGAGTCGAGGTTGACGCAGACCTCTTTTCGCAGACCAAGTAGAACGGCCCAGTCTCCCTTGTTGTTCCTCTCGGCGGACCCAAAGATCTTTCGTTGGTGACCCAAGCTGAATAACTCCCAGAACACCCAGCCGAAATGAGCCAGTCCGGCCTCGAGAAAAAAGGCCGGTACCCTCTGGCCTGGTTGGATTGGCACATCTTTGACCGCGCAAGAATGGAAGCCGCATTCTCGAAGCGCTTCCAGAAACAATGGCGTTTTGTCCGAGCCGTCGATTCTTAGAGAGTGTGTCCCTCTTCGTACGCCGTCTCCTCGGACCAGGCGTGCAAGGGCATCTCGAAGCTCGGATTCGTTCATGGACGAGCGGGCTCACCCGGAGGCGCGGCGCTAACGAGCGCGATACCATCTGGACGTTCTTCGACCGCTACGGTCTGCAGGCTTTCTCCGATACAGGGCCCGGAAATGCAATACCCATCGTCGGGGCGGTAGATCGCCCCGTGTGTCTTGCAGATGAGAGCTTGGTTGTCGACGGTGAAGAAATCGTTGTCGTCCAGGTCGAGCGTCAGTGCCATGTGTGCACAAACGTTTCTGTATGCATGATACCGACCGGCATGCCGAATCAGGAAAGCCTCGTGAAACCCCGCTTCATCCCTGATCCGGAATTTGAGAGAAGTCCCCTCCGAAAGAGCGTTGGTCGCACAGATGATCTGTCCAGGAGCAATGACCGGGGAGTCCATTTCCGAGCTCAACGATTCTGATTCCAGGGAGCGAGACCGACCAGAATCGTGGTTTGCTCCAGCGCTCGCTCGATTCCATGGGGGGCTCCCGCGGGGCAGAGCACCATCTCACCCGATGTGGCTTCCAGGGTTTCATCGCCGAGCGAGAATACCGCCCTTCCAGCTACAACGTAGTAGAACTTGTCTGCCTCGGGGTGCGAGTGATGTCGTTGCGACTGGCCCGCCTCTAGACAGTTCAGTCCAAGCATCAGACGAGGGCTTTCAAAAACATTGATCTTTTCCATCCGATCCGGTGAGAACTTTTCCATCTTCCGAATGCTCAGTTTGGGCATGCCTGAGTGAGCTCCTTATCGGGCGCCATCGGGCCAGAAGGCCGCGCGATTCTGAACCCGATGGTGATTCATCGCGCCGCATATTAGCAAGACTGAATTCCGAAGTAAACCAGAGCGCACCGGGCCTATCGGCTCGGTGCGGCCAACATATTGCAGAGCTCCGAGAGCGACCGCAGCCTGGAGTCTGAAAGACATGGGTAGCGATCTTGCCGATCGATGAGAATCGCCTCCAACCCGGCGTTTCGAGCGCCGACGACATCCTGGTCGAGTGAATCTCCGACGTGAAGCGCGCGAGCAGGCGACACACCCATGGAGTCGGCGGCAATCCGAAAGATCCTGGGATCTGGTTTTGCGGCTCCGACGAGGCTGGAAAGGACGGTGCGCTCGATGAAGGGCGCGATTCGAAGAGCGGCCAGAACCTCGATCAGTCGCGAGTCAAAGTTCGAAATGATGCCGATTCTATACCGGCGCCTGCATAGCTTCTCGAGCACACCCAGGGTCTCCGGAAACAGCGCCCAGGCGTCGGGTCCACGGAACGTCTCATAGACCCGATCGAAGAATGAGTCGAAGACCGAAGTCGACATGCGATGCTCGAAAACGTCGAACACGAGTTCTTCCCACCAAGATCGCTCCATCCGGTGAGTCTCCCCCAGCGGTGCCTCCGAGAAGGCCATCGGGGGCTTTTGCTTGAAAGCCGTCGAGAAGCGCGCCTGGATTTCCTCCGCGTCGCACCGTACGTCGAACTCCCGCGCGCACCTACAATAGATTTCTCCGACGCTACCCCGGACATCGAACAGAGTGCCGGCTGCGTCAAAGAAAACAACATCGACAACAGCGAGAGAATTTGCTGCTGCCAGATCAGAGACAACCATATGTCATGGGGATGGACCTTCGGCACGCGGGCTGCGCACTGGCGCCACTTGCGCGAAGAGTTCGTCGTTGGCTGGCGGAAAACGGTATTGTCGAATCTCGTCCCAACGAATCCATGCAATTTCCTCCGACTGTCGCGCCTTTGGCTCTCCCTGTACTACAGAACAGAAGAAGACGTGGAACTCGGCAACCCAATCCGGGTACACATGCTCGATCGTGGCCGCTCTTTGAGCGGTCACCACAGAGACGCCGGTCTCTTCCCGGACTTCCCGAATCAAGCAGGCCTCGATATCTTCGCCGGGCAGGCACTTGCCTCCGGGCAACTCCCAAAAGCCCGCAAACGGCCTGTTGGCCCGACGCCTTGCAATGAGGAATCGATCCCCTCTCTGCAGGACGGCAACCGCGATGCGCTGCCTCTTGCCGGCTCGGACCGAGGCTTGTCGGGGGCTGACCGAGGACTGCGCCGCGTTGCCGGAGTTCGAGTCGCGAGAGCGGTGCGTCAATGAATCTGCTTCTTTAGAGATGACAGTGCCTCTTGCGCGGCTTCATAGTCGGGATAGATCTCCAGTGCCTGCTCGAACTCTCCGCGGGCCCGGTTCAGGAGCAGCATCGAAAGATAGGCTCTCCCGAGGTTGAAGTGTGCAAAGTGGTAGTGGTCGTAACGTTTGGCCACCGTCGCCTTCGTCAGCCACGGAATCGCCTCTTCATACTCGCTCTTCTCGATCAGATAGGCACCGATGTCGTTGTATGGATTGCCAAAGTCGGGATCAATATCGATCGCCTTCTTGCACTCGGAAATCGCATCGTCGAGTTTCCCTTGAAAACTATAGGTCCAGCCCAGAAACGTGTAAGCCTCGGCCGTGGGATGGGTATCGATGGATTGCCTGTACAAATCGATTGCCGATTCCAGCTCGCCGCGCATCTGGGATTCGTATGCTTGCTCGAATAGGTCATATGCGAGTGCGAGCATGCTCTTCGAATCCATGGCGAAATCCTGTCTCGTTGATGTGTCGGCGATTTCTGTTTCGCCTGCATGTTACCATAGGGTCGCGATGGAACAAGTGTCGATAATCGGAACGGGAGAGCTGGGAGCGATGACCGCGTTTTACCTGGCAAACTCCGATTGGAGTGGCTCCGTTGTGCTACACGATCGGGGTGACCGTGGACAGGACGGTAAGGCGTTGGATCTGCGCCAGGCGAATTCTGTGATCGGATCCGACACCAAGCTATGGGGCTCTCAGGATCTGTCCGAGACTTCGGATTCTCGCTTCATCGTCGTTGCGGATCCGAGACCGTGGAGCCAGAAGGAGCTGTGGTCCGAACTGGAGACGATTGCTCCGGAGACGGTGATCTTGTTTGCCACTGCGGATCCAATCAAGATGCTCTCCGCTGCCTGCCGGCATCCGGCACTGCGCCGGACCATAATCGGAACGAGCCCGGCTGCCCAGGCGGCCTCGCTGCGTTATCACTACGGAAGAGCCTTCGGCTGTCCTGCCGCCGACGTGAGCGTTTCTCTCGTCGGTGCCCCCGAGGAAGAAGGATGCTGCGTGGTCCTGGCAACCGTGGCCGGCCATCCGGTTGAAGAACTACTCTCTCCGGCAGACCTGCGCGCGGCCTCCTGCGAGGCCTCCTCGATATCGAGCAGAGGGCCTCGAACACTGGCCGCTGTGGCGTCCCGGCTTGTTCGAGATATGAGCGCAGGTAGAAACAATCTTGAATCGTGCTATGTTTGGGACGAGGGCAGCTACGGGGCGCGCAACCTCTTTTTTTGCGCCCCCTCGATCATCGGACCCGGCGGTTTGGTCCGGATTGTTGAGCTTCCCCTGGAGCCGCGCCACTCGGTGGCCGTATCCCGCAGCATCGATTATCTAGAAAACCAGGCGTCAGCGACGGACCTCTAAGGTCACCTCTGCCTTTAGAGGCTTGCCGTCGCGCTCGACCGTGACAGCCACGGTCTCACCCGGCTTGTGTGTGCGAAGCATATAGGTGAAGTCTTGCAAGTTGCGGATCTCCTTGCCGTTGAATGCAACCAGAACATCCATGCCTCGGAGTCCTGCTTTCGCCGCCGGGCTGTTTGGACGGATGTCTGCGAATCGGACTCCGCGCACATCGTCGGTCATATCGGGGACCGATCCGAAATAAGAGCCATAACCTGGGCTTCCTCCGCGAACGGGACCAACCGGCGCGGGTTCGTCCACCTTCGTGAACAAGGGTCGGGTGTCCATCCCGCCGAGCCGAGTTGCCACGAGATGGACCATCCGGAGTATCCGGGTGGCCCCTTCGGCGTTGATCTTTTGCCAGTCGTCAGAGGGAAGGTGGTAATCGGAATGAAGATCCGAAAAGAAGAATAGGACCGGCAGATCTTTCATGTAAAAGGAGGAATGGTCACTGCTGCCATATCCGCTCTCGTAACTTCGAACCTCCATCTCGGCTTGCCGGGCAGCCTGAGCCACGAGTTCTGGGAACACGGGAGATGTGCCGATCCCTCCTACCAACACTCGGTTGTCATGGCTGCGGCCGATCATGTCCATGTTGATCATGGCCACGATCATGTCCATGGGCCAGGTCGGATGCTTGGTCCAGTGTGCAGAACCGCGCAGCCCGATTTCCTCGCCGGCAAAGGCCAGGAAAATGTAGCTTCGCTGTCGTGCTTGCCGGGTTGTTGAAAGAGCTGAGGCAAGCGCTATGAGACCGGCGGTGCCACTTGCGTTGTCGTCCGCACCGTTGTGAATCTCTCCGATCCTTTGTTTCTCCCTCGAATACTGGCGGCCGTCCCCAATGTGATCGTAATGTGCGCCGATCAGGATTGCTTCGTCGCAGGCCGGGGAATCGGATGGAATGCACGGCAACATCGCGACGACATTGCGGACTTCCCGGATGGTCTCCTCCACGTCCACTCGAATGGAGACACTCACTCCCACGAGACCGAAGCTTCGCGGAGCCAATGTTTCGTCGATCTGCTGCTTGATCTCGGTCAGGTCTTTCTTTTGGCTTTGAATCAATCGGTTGGCTAGATTTTGGCTGATTCTATATCCCGAGATGCCAATATCGATCACTTCCTGTAATTCTGAAGCATGGCCTTGACTGAGCTCGTCGATGATTAGGATCCCCCGAGCACCCCGATACTTTGCATCGATTGCCTTGGTCACGGACTGGCCCAGGACGCCAACGTCCCGCGGTGATGTTCCCCCGGACGACCACGGAGGCTCGCCCCCCATCACCAGAACGAACTTGTTGGTCACGTCGAGAGCGTGATAGTCATCGTAGTGGGCGTCCTTGTGCGTGATGCCGTAACCCGCAAAGACGATTCCCCCGTCCAGCTGGGATTCTTCTCCAATTCCGAAGGGTGTGTAGTCTCGATTCAAGCTGGCGGTCAATGTCTCGCCGAGCACGTCAAAGGAGAGCCGGTTCTCCGGTCCGAGGCGATTTCCCGTGGTGAGCATGAACGACTGATAATAGCTTTCGGCATCTCCCCTTGGTAGCAGCCCCAGGTTGCGGAACTGCCAGGCGATGTATTCGGCGGCCAGATCGAGCTCTGCCGAACCGTTTGCTCGACCCTTCATCGAATCGTCGGCGAGAAACCGGACGTGTTGAAGATATGAATCAGCCGAGAAAGAATCCACCCGGGTACAGCTCGGAAGTGTCGAGCCCGCAACAATCCAGAGAATAGATAACAGGGTGCTGCGTCTGATGCGAGTCATGACTGTCTCTTGATGGTCTGTCTGGGCCCTTATATTCTGCGGCAATTCCGAGGGTGGACCTCCCCGGCCATCGGATCAAAGTATAGCGGGATCGTTGTGAAACTCCAAGATTCTCCGGGAGTTGTGGGTTCTTGGCTGCGCTTCGAAATCCACCTTCGAAATCCAGATGTCGCTAGCATCGGCCCGAGCAACTTCTAACGCTGCCGAGGCGTTTTGCCGAAAAACAGGAAGCCCCGACTTTCACGATGGGTCGCTAGACGCTCTCGTAAGCCACCCTTACGCTGCCCACATGGATTTAAAGGCACCCCCGCGCTGCGGGACTTCTGGGGACGCTAAAACGGATCCAATGGTGTTATGGGGTTGACAATGCTGCTCAAGAGAGTAGAGTTCGAGGTTTTTTGGCGTTTTTTGGAAAGGAGAGGAATCAAAGATGGCTGAGAAAATCTCAAAGACAGCGCGGGCGAGCATGGGCGACAAAGGAGAACGACAGCAAACCCCTTGTCCGTCCTGCGGCACGTCGATGGTTGCCACAAGAGTTGTCAGGTTCCGCGACATTCCTGGCGGTATGTACTGGGTCTGTCCGAAGGATGACACGAGGCTTCGAGTTTAGCACTCTGGAGAATCCAATGCTGGGGCTGCTGTGCGAGCAGCCCTTCGTGGGTTTCACCCGGCGACTGCCGCCGACAAAGCCAATGATCCTCACCGAGTTGCCCGACCCCTAGCCACGCTCAGACGTTAGATTCACGACGAGATCTGACCCGAATCCTTTACCTGACCTCTCGAACGCCGATATCCCAAAGCCGATCCCCGCTATCGAATCGCAAGGTAATTCTTCGTCATGGGGAGGTTGTAGGGTTGGCTCTGTGGCGGGCTGTTCCAAAACAGTGCCAGAAAAGAGCTTCTATCCTATAATGCTCCCAGGCCTATAATGCTTGCAGGGGAACAGCAACCTGATGCCAGAGCTATCGGTTCAATCGTCACCGCGGCGCGTTCGATCTCTTGCTGGGAACAGTCGCTACAACGCCTACGGCCGCTTCTTGAAAGGGAAATTCGGGTGCCGGGTGTACAAGGTGATCGTCGATGCTGGCTTTACCTGTCCCAACCGAGATGGAACGGTGGCCGTCGGAGGCTGCACTTACTGCAACAATGACTCGTTTCGGCCCGACCAAGTAAACCGTCTGCGGCCGATCGGGGAGCAGGTCGCGACGGGGATCCGCTATTTGCGTCAGAGATACCGGGCGGAGAGATTCATTGTATACTTCCAGCCTTTCTCCAACACCTACGCACCGCTGGAAAGGCTCGTGCCTTTGTACGAGGCTGCTTTGGACCATCCGGACGTCATAGGTCTGGCCGTGGGGACGCGGCCCGATTGTGTCGACGAAGCCAAGTTATCTTGGATGCAGGAGCTGAGCCGGCGGTATTTTGTCACTCTCGAATATGGCTTGGAGTCCATATACGATCATACGCTGGAAAGAATTAATCGGGGGCATGATTACCAATGCTGGCTCGATGCTGTCGGGCGCACCCGCAATCGCGGCATTTATCTTTGTACCCACCTCATTCTGGGGTTTCCCTGGGAGACTCGCGGGCAGATGCTGGCCATGTCGGATGAAATATCCAAGATAGGCGTCGATTTTCTCAAGCTGCACCATCTTCACATCGTTCGGCGCACAGCTCTGGGTAGGGCGTACCAGCAAAAGCCGTTTGCGCTCATGGGCTATCGCGAATATGTCGAACTGGTGGCCGATTTCCTGGAGCGACTGAATCCGTCCATATGTCTCGAGCGCCTCTTCGGGCTTGCCCCGGAGGAACAATTGCTCGGGCCGCGCTGGGGCAAGACCAAGGCAGAAATGCAGTTTGATATCGAGCAGGAGCTGGTAGTTCGCGACACCTACCAGGGGCGTCTGTACCAATCGACGAGTTAGCGACCCAGGTGGGGATGCCGCCAGGGGGAGGTCTATTGGAAGGAGTTACGGATCCAGCGGTCCAAGGTGTTGTCCGGATCATTGATTACCTCCACCGTGATCTCGAACCGGTTGATACCACGAGTTTTAGAAATCAAGTTCAATCCGTGTTCATAGTTCTTGAACGTTTCCGAGAACGCTACTTCCAGGCTTTGGCCAGCCTCGACGGCCTTCTTGCTCAATAATCGAGCCGCATCCGGCTTCAGTTCGATCTCGATACCGGAACGCTCTGACCATTGAGCCGCCAGTTCTCGCGCGTCCTTTTCCATCGAAGTAATCTGATCTGCTTTCGAGTTGGCCATCAGCCGCTCGAGCGTCACATCCGGCGACTCCACCAGTTCGGCCGTCAGCTTGAGGCTCCGGACTGTCGAATGCGGTAAATTGTACTTGAACTCCCGAAACGTTCTTTCCGAGACCCCGACGAGCCCGCGGGCTCCAGTACCTTCGCTAGAGGCTTTTTCCGCTATCCGATGCAAGCCCGCGTCCGTCAAGGTGAGATTGATCCCGTAAGCTGCGAACGCCTCAACGTACTGTCGGATAATGGACCCTTCCGAGTGTCTCAGTATCTGGTAGAGGTCTTCCACGGAAAGTTCGTGACAGGTTACGTTGACGGGGAGCCTCCCGATGAACTCGGATTCGAATCCATACTCGATGAAATCGACGCTCCTGGACAAGTTCATGTATTCCTGTTCGGCCGCAAGGGTGGTGGAGGACTGGCGGAACCCGATGGTACGAGCGCCAATCCGTTTCTTTACGATCTCGATAAGACCGTTGAACGCGCCACTGACGATGAACAGAATATGGCGTGTGTTGATCACGTTGCGCGCGACCTTCCCCTTGCTCTGAAACTCCATGGCTGCCTGAAGCTGCGAGGTCAGGTCGAAAGGAGTTCGGAGACTCACTTCCGTTTCCTCCATTAGCTTCAGAAGCCCGCGCTGAACACCGCCCCCGCTCACATCTCGACCCAACAGGCTAGAGGGAGTCGCAATCTTGTCGATCTCGTCCAAATAGATGATCCCGTACTCCGCCAGCTTGATGTTTCCGTCCGCCTTGTGAACCAGCTCGCGCACCAAGTCCTCTACATCTCCGCCAACGTATCCCGTTTCGGAGAACTTCGTTGCATCCGCCTTGACGAAGGGAACACCGATAAGGTCGGCAATCGTGCGAACCAGATACGTCTTGCCCACGCCAGTTGGACCGAGCATCACGATGTTTTGCTTCGCGTACTCACGGCAGTTTCCTTCGTGCGAGCACTGCTTGATATGGTTGTAGTGGTCGCAAATAGCCGTGGCCAGCACCTTTTTTGCACTGTCTTGCCTGATGATGAATCGGTCCAGGTAGTCTTTGATGTCCCGCGGCAGGTAATCGAATTTCAGGTCGAGCGGGGCTTCCGTCGTATCTGTCCCATCGTCCGCCGTTTCGGCCTGGTCCGGCTGCTGCGCGTTCAGGATCCCCAGCTGTACCTTGTTGCCATACTTCTTGCTGAAGAACTCTTCCATGTCTTTTCGAAGCTCATCGGGGTTTGGCCATCCCGGCGGGGAATCTTTGGGCAATGTACTATCCTCCCATCGCTAGAGCGAAGATCAATCTTGTTGTTACGATCATTACAGGGATTATGGGATCTAAGGAGAGGAAAATCAACTTCGTGCTCCGATCCGTGACGGTACGGCGCTCGATGGGCCGCGCGGTTGCAGCAGTGAAAGACACTGCCCATACCAACGCTGCCCGTCCAGTTGCGGTGAGAAAAATGAAAAAGGATGAGATCCTGCGAGTCAGAAAGGCGGCGCTTTTGGTGGACTGAGCCTTGCTCGTCGCCCACCCGGATGCCTTCACGAGGAGCGCGTGTAGTGAGGCAAACGCTAACCGCGAGCCCGCCGACGCTGACCCTTTCCGACCTTCAAGGGGCGAGTGCGCTTGCCGCTGATGGGACGGGAGGTCCTGGCTTTGTGGATTGCGCGGGACTTCTTTGGGCTCGAACCGCGCGCGGGTGCCTTCTTGGAACTTGCCCTTTTGATCTGGCCCGTTGCCTGTTTGACCCTACCCTTCGAAGCGCGGGCTTTCCCGGCACCCGATTTGGCGGCGGCCTTTTTTGCGACCTTGGCTTTCCGGGTAGGGCGGCCCCTCTGGGAGGCCCGCTTCGGTGTGGAAACTGCGGTCGTGCGTGTCTTTCTTGACCGTCTGGTCTTGCCGGCCGGCACTATTTTAGGCTCGGGCCCCTGGGCGGCCTTTTCGAACTGCGATTGCAGGCTCAGACACCGTTGGATCAGGGACGGATCCCCGGAAAAGCCCCGGATCAGTCGTGCTAACCTCGTAACCTGTGCGTTCACCATTATATAGAAGCCAAGAGCCTGGCCCGAATCGTCGGTGCGGAGCCGGAAAATCAAGGGCGCATATATTTTCAGAAGCACCGGTTCTTCAAGATCGAGTGTTCGGCCAAGCCAATCGTGCAACGACCCTTCCGATGGACCGGATTTGGCCTTCTCTCCGACGACCTCGAGTGTCGCGGCAAAAGCCTCAACGGTCTCCTTGTCGTTTTCTTTCAACAACTTCCAGAATGATGGATGTAGCGAACCCAGGCATTCGGCTTGCTGGTTCTTGTCGCGGGCCATCTCGGCCCACTCGTTCTTTATCAACGAGTTGGCGCTAAACCGTTGATTTAGCGTGTCATAATGATGGGAACCCATCTGCAGCAACTTGTTCAGAGAACCTTTTAGGTTCATGGGCAGGAACCTCTAATTAGTAGTCACACCTATCCTTACGACGTGATCCGTGGTAACAAAGAATGCCAACTGCTTCAGAGAGGAAGGAATAAAAAGTGAGTGTACCAACTCTGGACAGGTGAGTAAAGACTAAACTGTTGGAGGACTGGATTCGGACTCCGGTGGGGAGGCCTGGCAATGCGCACTCATCGGAGTCTAACAGACGGCCGATTCCAGCACCGTCAGGGAAGCGTCGGCGGCGTCGAGCCGGACGCGAAGCCCCAATGGAAGGGGCCAGTTCTCGGTGGCGTGACCAGCCGGAAAGCGGGATACCAGGGGTACGTCGAGATTGACCAGGTTGGAGCGAAGGGTTTGCTCCATCCCCTCGGGGTCGCTAGCCGATTCTTCTTGGGCGAAGTTTCCAAGGATTATCCCTTTGATGCCATGGAACTTACCGGCGAGCCGCAGGTGAGTTAACATGCGATCGACTCGGTAGGGAGCTTCGCCCGAGTCTTCCAGAAACAGTATCTTGTTACGGCACGAGATCTCGAAAGGGGTTCCGAGGCTCGTCGTGATCAAGGAAAGGCAACCTCCCACCAATATCCCGTCGGCGCAGCCGCCGTGCCAACTCTGAGTTCCCGGGAGGGAGAAGCGCGGCCGATATCCGGGGTCGCACCACAACGAGAGCAGATGCTGCCGCAGTGGTTCCGACGATTGTGCCCAGAAGGGAGAACTAATCATCGGCCCGTGGAACGTTATCCACCTAAACGACTTGTATAAATAGAGATGCAGTGTTGTCAAATCACTGAAGCCCATGAAAACCTTGCAATGTTGCCGCAGCCGGTCCTTGTCCAGATAGCCCAGCAGACGCGCGCAACCATAGCCTCCGCGCAGAGGTACAACGGCTTTGACCGTAGGATCTTCAAACTGGCGCATCAATTCCTGGGCCCGACTCGCATCGTCCCCAGCAAGATAGCGGGTCGATTCGAAGATTCTGTCGTCGTACTGAGCGTGAAAACCCATTTCGCGGAGTGCTGAGATTCCCCTGTCGAAGTGCGACCTGTCCGCCAACGGGCTCGCAGGTGCAATGATCCCTATGGTGTCGCCTGGACGGAGCGCAGCAGGCCGGACAGGTTCATCTTTCATTGCGAACGCCCATTTGTTTGGGACGAGAGAAGGCTTTGACGTCTATAGGGGTTGCTCCTATAGTGTGGGAATGCTCAACTACATCTGGTTTGGCTTCGTCATTGTTGCAGTCGTTTTCGGCGGAATCAACGGGAAAGTCGAAATGGTCACCGCCGCAGCCATTGAGTCTGCGGGCGATGCCGTGACCTTGGCAATTGGCCTCGTCGGCATCATGGCCCTATGGCTCGGGCTGATGAAGATCGCCGAAGACAGCGGCCTTGTGCGCCTGCTGGCCCGGGCGATCGCCCCGGTACTCCGGAGGATCTTCCCGGAGATTCCCGCCGGTCATCCAGCCATGGGAAGTATGATCATGAATATGGCCGCCAATTCGCTGGGTTTGAGCAACGCCGCCACCCCGCTGGGACTGCGCGCAATGAAAGACCTGGAATCTCTCAACCCCCACCCGGGAGTGGCCACAAACGCCATGTGCATGTTCCTGGCCATCAACACTGCGGGTGTGCAACTGATTCCGGCGACCATGGTCGGCGTCATGGCGGCGGCGGGAGCAAAGGACCCCACTGCGATTATTGGAACCACAATTGTCGCCACAGGGATCTCGCTTGTCGCCGCAGTGGTTGTCGCCAAGGCATTCGAGTCGCTCCGCTTGTTTTCGAGCAATAGAAAGCAGGAGGTGAGGAACGCAAAATGATCCAAGGCATCATAGAGACAATCTCCAAGTGGGCCATCCCGTTGTTTCTGGTTGGCATTCCTCTATACGGGCTTACTCGCGGTGTAAAGGTCTACGAAAGCTTCGTCGACGGAGCCAAGGAAGGGTTTCAAATCTCGATTCGTATCATCCCCTATCTCGTTGCCATCCTGGTCGCTATCGGGATGCTACGAGCCTCCGGAGCGATCGACGTAATGGTTCGCTGGCTCGATCCCATTCTGGCATGGTTGGCCTTTCCGGCGGAGATACTGCCTCTCGCGATCATGAGGCCTTTGAGTGGTAGCGGCTCTCTGGGTTTGGTTACGGAGCTGGCGCAAACGCACGGTCCGGATTCCTTCCTGGCCAGAGCCGCGGCTACAGCCTACGGTAGCACGGAGACGACATTCTACGTGCTTGCCGTTTACTTCGGGTCCGTGGGGATCCGAAAAACCCGCCACGCCGTGGCAGCGGGTCTTTTTGCCGATGTTGTGGGTCTCTTGGCAGCCATTTTCGCTTGCCGGCTCATGCTGCAACTCTGATCGGCACAGCAGCTCGGCGTCGCTGTACGTATTTTCGGTAACATTTTCGACGTGATCGGGGGTATAATTCGCCGCTGATTTCTATGGAGCTCAATCAGTACCCGGGCTTCGTGTCCCGGCTGGATATGGCAGGCGCGCATGGCGGTACGTTTGAGGCGGAGCGAACCTCCCATGAATCATGAGCTTCAGGCCTCCCCTCTTCCACAATGGACGAAGTGGCTCCATCAAGCCACGTCGCTGGTTTACCTGCTTGCAGGCGGGTTCCTGATCTATCTGTTCTGGGCTCGGCTTCCACGGTTCCTTGTTCTGGTGGCTGGTCTTCTGTTCCTGGCGTATGGGGTTTATCGATTCTTTCTCGTGAGACGCTCGTTTGGGCGTCTTTAGCATCCTGGAGTGAAAGTGGGCATACAAGAGATGTTGTCTTTTTCTATCGTCACTGGGAGCTTTGGCTTGATTGTGGCTTACTTCATCTACCGATCGGTCCGAAAGCGGCACGGTGGGAATGAGCTCATGGTCGAGATCGCCGACCAGATCTATCTCGGCGCAATGGCCTTTCTGAAACGCGAATATGCCGTGCTGGTCGTTTTCGTGGCCATGGTGGCGCTCCTGCTCGGCTACTTTCTCAATCTCCCGACGGGAGTGGCGTTTGTCAGTGGAGCCATCTGCTCCGTGCTTGCCGGCTTTTTTGGGATGCAAGCGGCCACCCGCGCGAATTCCAGAACGGCCCAGGCTGCGATGGACAAGGGGCAAGGCGATGCCCTCATCGTTGCATTCAATGGCGGCGCCGTGATGGGTGTGAGTGTTGCGAGTCTGGGGCTCATCGGTGTCGGCGGGTTCTTTTACTTCTATGGAGATCCGAAAACGGCAAGTGTGATCAACGGGTTTGCGATGGGAGCCAGTTCCATCGCCCTTTTCGCGCGAGTCGGGGGTGGAATCTACACGAAAGCCGCCGACGTTGGAGCGGATCTGGTTGGGAAAGTCGAAGCGAACATTCCTGAGGACGATCCACGCAATCCCGGGGTGATCGCCGACAACGTCGGAGACAACGTGGGAGACGTCGCCGGCATGGGAGCAGATATCTTCGAATCCTACGTGGGTTCCATTGTGGCAACCATTGCCATCGGAGCCACACTGCTTGGATCGGGATTGGAGCAGCTCAAGGCGTCTTCTAGTGTGGCAGACGAAACCATTCGCGGCATCCTGATGTCGCTGCCGATCATCCTGGCCACGCTCGGCCTCCTTGCATCATTCCTTGGGATCGTTTCGATGAAGATTCTCAAGCAGTTCTCGCCCGCGGCGGCGCTGAGGTATTCCACCTGGTTGGCGGCGGCCATTTTTCTTGGCGGCAGTCTGTGGTTGGTGCGCGGGTTCGAAGTCAACAATAGTGTGTTCTGGGCCATCTTCTTCGGAACTGTCGGGGGAATCCTCATCGGTCTCGTCACCGAGTACTACACGTCCGCTGGTCCGGTCCGCCGCATCGCGATGGCAAGCAAGACCGGTGCTGCGACCAACATCATCAACGGACTTGCTGTCGGGCTGGAATCCACGGCGATTCCGGTAATTACCATCTGTGTGGCGATCTACATTTCCAATCAAGTCGCTGGACTGTACGGCATTGGCATTGCTGCGGTCGGAATGCTGGCGACCGTCGGAATCACGATGTCGGTCGATGCTTATGGGCCCATCGCCGACAATGCTGGCGGGATTTCGGAGATGGCTGGGCTCGGTCCCGAGGTAAGAAAAATCACCGATGGCCTAGATGCTCTTGGTAATACAACTGCCGCGATGGGAAAGGGCTTTGCGATCGGCTCGGCGGCTCTCACCGCCCTGGCCTTGTTTGCCGCCTATTCTCAAGCTGTAAACAGCGGGATCCTAGCCAAGATTCAGGAAATGAATCAGGGTGGAGTGGAGCTGATAGGGCAGTGGATTGGCTATGCAGCGCGGGCCGGTGAAGGCGCGAGTCCGCTGCAGATCGTCGTAACTCAGCCGAAGGTCGTGATCGGACTCTTCCTGGGAGGGGTCCTTCCGTTCTTCATTGGTGCCCTGACGATGACCTCCGTCGGCCGGGCGGCTGGAGAAATGGTGGCCGAGATTCGACGGCAGTTTCGGGAGATCCCCGGACTCTTGGAGGGAAAACCCGGCGTCAAGCCCGATGCCGCACGGTGCGTGGAGATATCGACGTCGGCGGCCTTGCGCGAGATGATTCTACCCGGGATGACCGCAGTGGTCGCCCCGGTACTCATCGGTTTCTTGCTCGGACCGGAGGCGCTGGGCGGCATGTTGGCTGGTGCGACGGTTACCGGCGTCTTGCTTGCTCTGATGATGGCCAACGCCGGGGGCGCCTGGGACAATGCCAAAAAATCGATTGAAAAGGGTGAACTCGACGGAGAAGGCAAGGGTTCCGACGCCCACAAGGCGGCAGTTGTGGGGGACACCGTGGGGGACCCATTCAAAGATACCTCGGGTCCGGCCATGAATATCCTGATCAAACTGATGTCGGTGGTTTCACTCGTCATCGCGCCGCTGCTCGTGTGAAGATGGTGCCCGGACGTGTGCACGCGGCGATCCAATCATCCCTCTCTCGCCCGCGGCAGCTTTCTCATGCAACGAGTCTTTCTAAGTGGCGACGATTGGCCGGGCTGGAACCAGGGAATATATGGCGCGCTGAGGGAAAATTTCCCGGGCCCAATGCGGCGGATTGACCAGATCCTTCTTTCGAAGCTAGGAATTGAACGCAGAATCGCGCTGCTGTCTTCAGCCAACGTCTAGGTTTTCCGCCTGGCACTGGCCATCGAAGTAGTTCCTCAAGCCAAGCTTAATCAATTATATACAGTGCTTCCGTGTGGTCCGGGTCGGCCTGCTGCACCCCGCCTTCGGGTGCAGTGCCGTCCGCGTCTTGTGAAGAAGTCGCCCTGCCGCGAGAATTGGCACGAAACCTGCATTGGAGAGACTGTCATAACCCGAGGCTGGTTAAGGGATTAGACGACCCAGGAATCATAATTTTGGGTGTGGGGTCGGCCCCATCAGAGCCGGTAATAGATTGGGGGGACTGGTTCGATGGGGCTCCCCACTGACCTCAAGAGATGCAATGGCGACGATACGAGACGCCTATGGCGACCCGACATGATTCTTGCGGCTGCTCGGTTTTAAGTTGACGCTGAAGCCGATGTTGTTGAAAGGGAATTGGACTCCGGCAAGCTGCCTGCGGCTATCGTTCCGAAAGCGGAAAACTTGCTGTTCGACTTGTCGAACGGACTGGAACGGATCAAGGGAGCAATCGAGTATGTCAAGCTGGTGAAAATAATGATGCCACCGAAGGGGATGTCATGACGGCAAGGAAACTGCATTTGGTTCGGGATGGAAACCCGGTCATGAACATCAAGACGGGAGGGCTTACGTTGACTGGTGCGGCGCATTTGGCCGGGCTGACGTATATGGTTCGAGCGGCTTCGGCCAAGGCCCTTGATTTCGATTTCTACTGCGGTAGAGTCTTGGTGAGAACCGTCAACGGGACAAAAGCGGCGGAAAAATTCGTAGCGGAATGGAAGGGATTATCGAAATGAAAACGAGACGCCTATGGCGACGATGCGCGAGCACAAACCCACCAAAACGGCGGTTCTCTTTGTGGGGCCGCCCCTTCCTCTTTGTCTGCTAACGAGTATGAGGTCCAGGTCGGCGATCTGGACCTCCTCTTCTTAGCAGAGCGCTACTTTGGCGCCATCCTCAGGGCTCCGTCCAGCCGAATGACCTCCCCGTTGAGCATGTCGTTTGCAATGATGTGAGCCACAAGAGCCGCATATTCCGGCGGATTTCCAAGACGCGGCGGGAACGGGACCTGCTGGCCCAATGAGGCCTTTGCCGCATCCGGCAATCCTGCTAACAGGGGCGTGTCGAAGATTCCAGGAGCGATCGTCATGACACGAATCCCGAAACGAGCCAGTTCGCGGGCAATAGGTAACGTCATGCCCACGATGCCGCCCTTGGATGCGGAGTAGGCTGCCTGGCCGATTTGACCATCGTAGGCCGCCACCGAAGCGGTATTGACGATCACTCCGCGTTCCCCCTGAGGTCCCGGGTCCCCTTGCGCTATCGCGTGCGCCGCGATTCGAATGACGTTGAATGTGCCAATCAGGTTGATTCGGATCACTTTGTTGAAGTGTTCGTAGGAATGAGGTCCGGATTTGCCCAGGACACGCTCCCCGGTCCCGATTCCCGCACAATTGATAGCCACGTGGAGTGATCCGAACGTTGCGGTTGCCAATTGGACGGCCCCCTGAACACTCTCTTCGCTCGTGACGTCCGTATGTGCGAAACGCGCATCCGAACCCAGCTCCGACGCTAGTTTCTCCCCGCCGTCTTTGTTCACGTCAGCGATGACTACTTTGCCTCCTGATTGACTCAACGTGCGTGCGCACGCCGCTCCCAGTCCGGAGCTCCCTCCTGCAACAAGCACGACTCTGCCTTGTATATCCATGCGAAAAATCCTCCCGTAAGCACGACTCTGCTTTGTATATCCATGCGAAAAATCCTCCCGTATTGAAGGCGGCGCATTATTGTTGCATGGATCGGGGCGGAGATGGAATTCGCCCTTTCCCAAGCGGTAGCGTCAGGCGATACGTTCGAACACAGGCCGTCCGAGTGCGGTCATTGTGTTCAGGACTTTCTGGCCGACCTGGATCTCCGTGATCTGCCTGGAGAAGCTGCAGGATCTGAGTCTGGGGCCGATGACGCTCTTCCACCGGCCGATCTGCGTTTCTATCCGGCTGCGCTGGTTGTACCCTGTGGCCGCCTGCCAGGCCATGCGGCCGTTGCTGCGGATCTGGGCAATATGGCGATCCCGAACGGTTGGATCCCGCGCCGATTGCGGTCGGATCACTGCGTTCTTCGGCGGCGGTATAACCACATCCAGAGTCTCCCCATACCGTTCCCTCAGCAGATCCCGTGTGGACGCTCCATCATAGGCGCCGTCCGCCAGAAAGCCCGTGACCGGGGCATCGAGTTGATCCAGGAGCCCGGGTAAGGCGGTGCTGTCTCCAACGTCATCGTGAGTCAGATTGGCGCAAACAATCGCACCGCTATGGAGGTCCAGTCCGAGGTGGAGTTTGCGCCAGCGGCGGCGTATTCCCCTGGTTTTATGCTTCTGGGCGAGCCATTCTCCCTCGCCGAAGATCTTGAGGCCGGTACTGTCCACCACCAGATGGACAGGCACAGACCCGGCTTGCCTCATCACCTGCGCGATGCTCAAGCCGTTTGCGCGACGCGACAGTGTGGAGAAGTCCGGCACCCGTATATCCAGCCCCATGAGCGTGCCAATGGAACCCATCAGCCCCTGCGTTTGTCGCAACCCAAGCCGATACGCCGTGCGCAGCGTCAGGCATGTCTCGATAGCCAGATCCGAGTATCTCCGCTGGCCACCCCGTGACGTGCGGCGCGGCGCGCTCCACACACTTTGAGCCTCCTCACTGACCCAAATCGTCAGATCACCCCGCTGGCGCAGGCTCTCGTTATATTCCGCCCAGTTGATCACCCGATACTGCGCCTTATCAAACTTGTGCCGTCGCGCTGCGTTGAACTTATGTGGCATCTAGGTTATCCCCGGTGTTGAAAAACACGATGATAAGGCATCCTTCGTAAGTCACTTATTATAAAATAGATACACTGGAATTTGATTGTGTACTGGTTTCTGGCACGGTTCGTGCAATAACAGAAGGTGTTGTTTGAAGCAGAACGTTTCGAAAATCCGGCGCCTCCGTCGCCTTGGCCCTGGGAGGATAAAAATGAGAAGTCACGCTTTTTCGATGATCCTATCGGCATCACTGTTGCTGTCATCTTCACCGTTGTTGGCAGGTCCGGACCTCGATTCGCGTCTTCGGAACAAGATCGAAAGCAGACTCGACGACGCATCCTACAAAGGGATCGACGTGCGCGTCACAAAAAGCGTTGTGACTCTGTCGGGCGTTGTATCTTCGGTGGGATTAAAGGAAAGGGCAGCCAAGAACGCAATGGAGGTGGCGGGGATCTCGGGCGTCTCGAACAACCTGCGGGTTGATGCGGGCGATCTCGATGACTCAAAGTTGGTAACGGAAGCAAGCCGACGCATCCGGCGGTACCCCTACTACACAATCTTCGACTATCTGGAGCTCTCGTCCGTCAATGGTCATCTAGTCCTTAGTCCAGCGTGATTTTTTGCATGAGGAGGAAGAAAAGCCCTGGAACGTGCGCCGTTACGGGATAAAATGCGTTTGATATATTTACAAGACATCCCGAAAGGAGCACATTCCAGGTGAATAAAAGAAACCACAGAATCCTCCTCCGAGACAAGCAAAATCTTACACGCCGGTTGGAAAGAAATCAGTTTGAGGACCGGTCCGATCCTATGTTCAAGGACTCCAACACCTACTACGAGATCGCCGAGAGAACGCGCGCCATCGGATCTGGTGGTATCGGAGCCATTCACAAGCTCGTGTGTAAGCTTGGATTGGACAAAGATATCAACAGAAACATCGTTTTGCTCAAGTACCACTTTCCTTACTGGGAATCCGATCATGTACTGAACATCGCATACAACGTCTTGTCGGGTGGAACCTGTCTCGAAGATATCGAGCGGTTGCGCCAGGATGAGACCTACATGAACGGACTGGGAGCCGAGAGGATTCCGGATCCCACGACGGCTGGAGATTTCCTCCGTCGTTTCGATGAGGATTGGATCTTCGGACTTCAGGAAACCATCAATGAAACCCGAACCAAGGTGTGGAAGTTGCAGGATGCTTCCTTCCGGAAGGAGGCCATCATCGACGTGGACGGGACCGTCGCCGGAACCTTGGGGGAATGCAAGGAAGGAATGGACATTGCCTACAACGGGATCTGGGGTTACGCACCGTTGATCGTGACCTTGGCCAATACGAATGAGGTCCTCTATCTGATGAATCGGCCGGGCAACCGTCCCTCTTCCGACGGAGCGGCCGAGTGGATGGACCGGGCAATCGATCTGGTGTCGTCGGTGTTTACGAAGGTCTGGCTTCGGGGCGACACGGATTTCTCGCTGACGAGAAACTTCGATCGCTGGGACGAGCGGGTTGGTTTTGTCTTTGGTTATGACGCCAAGCCGAACCTGGTCGGGATGGCCGATGCCCTGCCGGAGAGACAATGGAAACCGCTCGAGCGGCCTCCTCGTTATGAGGTCAAGAGCGAAGAACGGCGCCGTCCGGAAAACGTCAAAGAACAAGTAATCAAGGAGAGAGAATTCAAGAACATCCGCCTGCAGAGCGAGCAGGTCGCCGAGTTTGACTATCGTCCCGGACACTGTAAGAAAACCTATCGCATGGTTGTGGTTCGGAAGAACCTCACGATCGAAAAGGGGGAGCACCGGCTGTTTGATGAGGTCCGGTACTTCTTCTACATCACCAACGATCGGGAGATGACGATGGGAGAAGTGGTCCTTTTTGCCAACGATCGCTGCAACCAGGAAAACGTCATCGGTCAGCTCAAGAGTGGAGTGAACGCCTTGAGGATGCCTTCGGACAGTCTGGTATCGAACTGGGCCTACATGGTCATCGCATCGCTGGCGTGGAATCTGAAGGCCTGGTATGGCCTGGTGACGCAGGCGCCGACAGTACGTCGTGATATCTTGAGGATGGAGTTCAAACGCTTCCTGGTGAACTTTGTGCAAATACCCTGTCAGATTGTAAGAACCGGTCGTCGCCTCGTTTACAGGATATTGGCCTATAGCAAGCATCTCGAAACCTTTTTGGCGACGTTCGACTATATCAGGCAACTCAGGTTTACTTGAAGGCGCCTCGCCGGCGGGTGAGCCCGTACCCCCGGCGGAGCAAGAGTGGCGGGCGAAAGGAAGGGCATAACAGAGACAAACAAGATCAAGTGATCCAGACAACCAATGGAAGGTTTGTCTCTTGTGTTTCTCTTTGCTTTCCCTGTTACGCACAAGGAGCTGAAATCCACGAGATATTCGGAAAAGGCAAACGATTCTCCGAGCGAGCTCATACCTCGCTTATTTTGGGGCTAGATGAAGCAGTACAGCGATTTCACCGAGCTCGGTTGAGTGACGAATGGAAGACACTGTTTCTGGACGGAGTGAGTCTGAGGGTAAGACGTCCGAGTGGGCGGAAACGGGTGCAGATGCTGGTGGCCTACGGGGTGAGAGCGGATGGTAGCCGGCAGCTTTTGGCATTTATGCGCAGCAGTGGAGAGAGTCAAGCTGCCTGGGAAGGACTCTTAGGAGATCTGTACCGGCGTGGTATAGAGGGAGATAACCTCGAGCTGATTGTGACCGACGGCTGTGCAGGTCTGGCAGCGGCCATTGAAACGATCTATCCGAGAGCTCAGCACCAACGCTGCTGGGCACATAAGATGCGAAACATCGTCAATTCAGTCCGAAAGTGCGATCGAGACCAGATCAAGCAGGATGCACGGGCCATCTACCAGGCCGATAGCCGTCGGGATGCACTGACAGCTTTCAGGAGGCTGAAGCGTTGCTGGCACAAGGATTATCCGAAGATGGTGAATCGATTGGAGAAGGATCTCCCTGAGTTACTGGCCTTTTACAGCTTCCCACGGCCTCTGTGGAAGAAGCTACGAACCACCAACGTCATCGAACGCTGCTTCGTTGAGGTTCGACGGAGAACGCGTCCGATGGTTTGCTTTGTTAATGTCCAGAGTGTCGACAGAATCATTTACTCGATCTTCCATCGATTCAATCTCGATTGGAAGGAACAACGACCAACTCGTACCCTCGACCTTTTTACACAAGCAGCTTGACATGACCAAACTTGACATACCATTGACTTGCCCCCCCCCCCCCGGTAAACTTACGCGTTTATTCAACGAAACGAAAGGAAGGCGGAGGAGCGATGAAAAGATTAGGTCTGGGTTTTCTAATATTGCCGATAGTGTTGGCAATGGTACTGTCCGGATGCGCGGCCAGGGGCAATGGCGGTATGAACGTTGTCCCGGGCGGTGGTACAGGCGGTGGTGGCAACGGTGGCGATACAACCCTGACCTTCGATAGTGCGTTCGAGACGTATCCCACGAGTCTCGAGGGTACAATTGTGTCGGCGGCCCAAAATCAGCCCACGGGTAGTTCGCAGTCCTCGACGGGCACGGATCAGGTGTCGGCCACCGTAGAATTTACTGACGACAACCCCGCTAGTTTTTCGATAACGGCTAATGCCGGTGGCGCCGACGCATGGAGCCTGGACACAACGAATGACCAGATTGACTCCTTAGAGTCCCGTGTGACAACGGTTGGGATTCGGGAGGCGGAGCTGGCGGGGGCCGAACTTCGAAAAGCCTTCTCCGGCGGGACCCGGGTTGCCCAGGTTATCAGGCTCCGCCGATCGTTTGGCCCGGACTTCGGGTTTGCCACGGACTATCTGTCTGGCGGGGCGTGGGTGTTTGTTCCGGACGATACCACGAACGCCCAGGCTTTCGAGTTCGGCGCGTTTTTCGGCGGCTCCGACCCGTTCTTCCAACAGAGGATCCGGGGTGTCCTCACCGGCAGAGCAGACTATACAGGATTCGCGCGTGGCAACTATACGGTAAGCAAATTTACCACTAACCCTAATGCCGACCATCAATTCTCTGCAGATGTTGAGTTGAACGTTAACTTCGACGCCGGCACTAACGGTCTCGGAAGAATTCGCGGAAGCGTAACCAACTTTGAGGGTGGTGGCATAAATGAAGGCGAGACAAACCCGCTAGAAAATTTGGAGTTAACGTTGGAGACTACGGATATAACCGACGCGGCGGACGGTGGTTTTTTCACGGGGAGTACCAGCGGGACCGTCGATACTCGCATGCTCACGGGTCAATGGGGCGGCAAGTTCTTTGGTAACAGGAGTCCCGAGGATCACCCAGATGCTGCGGCCGGGACGTTTGGCGCTGCGGACAGTGATGGAGCTGGGCTCGCCGGGTTTTTTGCTGCGTATCTTAGTAGTAGCAGCGGTATTGATAATCCCCTGACCTTCTCTAATGCGATCGAGACGTATTCCACGAGTCTCGAGAGTAAGATTGTGTCGGCGGCCCAAAATCAGCCCACGGGTAGTGTGGCGCAGTCCTCGACGGGCACGGATCAGGTGTCGACCACCGCAGAATTTACTGACGGCAACCGCGCCAGTTTTTCGATGACGGCCAATGCCGGTGGCGCCGACGCATGGAGCATGGACTCAACGAACAACCAGATTGATTACTTTGAGAGCAATGAGATAACGACGATTGGGTCTGCTGAGTTGGAGCTAGCGGTGGCCGACCTTCAGAAAGGCTTCTCCGGCGGGACCCGGGTTGCCCAGGTTATCGGGTTGCGCCGATCGGGCGCCACGGACTATCTGGCTGGCGGGGCGTGGGTGTTTGTTCCGGACGACACCACGAACGCCCAGGCTTTCGAGTTCGGCGCGTTTTTCGGCGGCTCCGATCCGTTCACCCGCGAGAACATCGAGGGTCTCACCGGCAGCGCGACCTATACAGGAGTGGCGGCTGGCAACTATACGGCAAGCAAATTTACCACTAACCCTACTGCCGATCATGAATTCTTTGCAAATGTTGGGTTGACCGCTAACTTCGACGCCGGCGCTAACGGCCTCGGAACAATTGGCGGAAGCGTAACCGACTTTTCGGAAGACCCGCTAGGAGATTTGGAGTTAACGTTGGGGACTGCGGATATAACCGGCGCGGCGGACGGTGGGTTTTTCACGGGGAGCACCAACGGGACCGTCGGTAGTCGCATGCTCACGGGTCAATGGGGCGGCAAGTTCTTTGGTAACGGTGCTGCGGGCACGGATCACCCAGATGCTGCGGCCGGGACGTTTGGCGCTGCGGACAGTGATGGAGCTGGGCTCGCCGGGTATTTTGCTGCGTTTAAAGACTAAAGAACCATACGACCGTCGTCGACGACTCAAGTTTATGTCAGACAGGAAGAAGGACCATCGTTCGATGGCCCTTCTTCTTGTGCCCATACTCCAAATAGTTTGCGCGCTCCTCGTCGCCCTCCTGTTCCCTGCCTTGGACGCCTTCGCCGCGTCCAGCCAGTCCCACCTCTCATCAGACCCGCGGGTGCAGCACGCGGCGACGCTGGTGGAACAGGGCCGCTACGCCGAGGCGCTGGACACATTGCGCCCGTTGGCACCCGATCACCCGGACCAGACCGACGTGCGGTTTCTCCTCGGCCTGGGGGCCATCGGGGCGGCCGTGCAGGCAGGGACCGAGGAAACCGACAGAAACGCCCTGCTGGACGAGGCCATCGCGGCCCTGCGCGCCATCCTGATCGATAGCCCCGGCTTGGTGCGCGTGCGTCTTGAACTCGCACGCGCGTTTTTTCTCAACAAACAGGACAATCTGTCGCGCCGCCATTTCGAACTTGTGCTGGCCAGCCAGCCGCCCCCGGCCGTGGCCTCCAATATCCGCCGGTTTTTGCAGGCGATGCGAGTCCGGCGCCGCTGGAGTGGCTCTTTCGGTGTATCGATTGCGCCAGACACCAATATCAACTTCGCCTCGGATGCGGAACTCTTCTATATCGGAACCGCGCCGCTTCTCCTTAGTGCTGGCTCCCGCGCCAGTTCGGGGTTAGGTGTCGTCGTCTGGGGCGGCAGCGAATATCAGTATCCGCTGGGTAATCGACTGCGGTTGCGCACGGGTATCGACGGCGTCCACCGGGAATACGGCGGAAAAGGGTTCGACCAGACCTTTGTGGGGGGCCACGTCGGGCCGCGCTGGTTTGCCGGCGAGAACACCGAGGTTAGCCTGCTCGCCACCGCCAACCAACGCTTGTTTGGCGGCAAGCGCTACAGCCACGATTTCGGCACTCGCTTTGAAGTCGAGCACCGGTTCGCTTCGCGACTGACGGCGAATGGATGGGCATCCTGGCACCAGCGGCAACATCGGGCGCGCGAATTCCTGGACGGGCCGCTCACGGTTCTCTCGGTGGGCGCCACCTATTTACCCATGCCGACCGTGCAAACCCGCGCAATGGTCGGCTATATGCGTCAACACTCGAAGGCGGTCGTCTGGCGCAATGACGGTTTTTGGACGCGGCTGGGCGCTTCCTTTGCGTTGCCGCGGGGCTTCACGCTGGGCGGCAGCGCCGACCTGCTTTGGCCGAACTATGAGGGCCGGTGGGCGCCATTCACTCCTGATGGCAGTTCCCGCAGAGATCGGATCCGGGTCTTGCGCGCCTCGGTTTTCAACCGCGCTTTCACAGTGTACGGATTCAGCCCTCAACTGGTGCTGGTGCACGAGGTGCGCGAATCCAATGCGCAATTGTACGACTATAAGCGTACCCGCGCAGAACTGCAGTTCGTGCGGCAGTTTTAGGGTTGCTGTCGGTCGCCGCCGCCCACGGGCGGTTGTCGAGGGGTTTCGTCGCTCACGAATCGAACAAGCTTCTAGCCAACTGCTACGTGGCCTGAATGGATTCGTAGAGCTACTGTAGCCCTTCAGAGCATTTCGCACAGAATCCACTGAAAAACTAAGAGACACTTTCCTGATCGGAGGATCGAAATGAAGGAGAAAGTGTCTGCAGAGGATTGACCTGCCCCCACGAACGAGTCCACCCTCTAAGTTAGACTCGGAGCCATTTGAAGTCCACTCCAAGGGATAAGATCCAGTGCCTGAGACCTAGGTAGTTTGGCCTCTGGTGCCGGCGGCCGATAGGCCAAGGCGCTGTGAGGCCGGATCTGATTGTAATCCCTTCGCCAGCGTTTTACCAACACCTTGGCTTCCCCAAGCGTGTCGAAGATCTCCATGTTCAGCAGCTCATCCCGTAGTTTCCCGTTGAAACTCTCAATGTACCCATTCTCCCAGGAGGGGCTGCTCGGCTCGATGTACAAGGTCCTTACCCCAACAGCCTGCAGCCAGTCCCGGACCGTCTGTGCCGTAAACTCTGATCCGTTATCGGACCGGATAAACTCAGGCACTCCCCGATCAACGAATAACTCCGCCAACCGGTCCAACACGTCTTGGTGATTCATCTGCCGTTTCACATCAATGGCGAGGCACTCTCTGGTGTACTCATCCAGGATCGTCAATAGCCGAAAGGCTCGCCCATCATGGGTCCGTTCATGTACGAAATCATAGCTCCAGACGTGGTTCTTGCGAGCCGCTCGTAACCGAACACAGGAACCGTCATTAAGCCACAGTCTCCTTCGTTTCGGCTGTCTGGACGGGACTTTCAGCCCTTCTTGTCTCCACAGCCTCTCCACCCGCTTAGGATTCACCTTCCACCCTTCCCCATGAAGTATCGCCGTGACCCGCCGGTAGCCATAACGCCCGTATTGCGTAGCCAACTCCACCATCCGGGCCACCAATCGGGCTTCATCATCGGGAATTTGCCTTTCCCTTCGCTGGGTCGATCGAACCTGTCCCAGCACTTGGCAGGCCCGACGTTCGGAGACTCGCTCTGCTCCTAATCGCTCTCGTACCCACATCACCGCTCGCCTCCTGTTCGTCGGGCCTAGAAGTTTCCCGAGGACACTTCCTTCAGGATCTGCTTGTCCAAAGACAGATCCGCCACCAGCTTCTTCAACCGGGTATTCTCCTTCTCCAACACCTTCAACCTCTTGGCCTGGTCCAACCGCAGCCCTCCGTACTCTTTGCGCCACCGGTAGTAGGTCTGCTCGCTCACCCCCATCTGCTTCGACACCTGTCCCACCCTCTGTCCTTGGGCCAGACCCACCTCTGCCTCACGCAACTTGATGATGATCTGTTCTGCCCTAAACCGCTTCCCTGCCATCCTTCCTAAAACCGAAATCCTAACATTCAACTTGGACTCGTTTCAGGGGGCAAGGTCAAGATCGAGCGGCAACGCCCACAAACTCTTAACTTTTTTGGAGGAGGCACATCTATGGTTAAACACACACAAATCCTTTGAAATCTGCCCGTTAAGTTCCAAGTTCGCCTTGCTTTCTGTTCGGGAACGAGCGTTCATGTGTGTGAACACCCGGAGCTAACCAACTGAAATAGAATGGGTTAGGGAGAGCAAGGAGAACCGATGGACTTGCGCGATATCCACTTCGGAGTCGGGATCGAGACGGTGAGACGAACACGTCAACGGGTGGCCCGGGCCGTCCAGTCGGTGGTGGGCGGCGAGCTCCACCATCCCGGAAGGTCCCTGGCCTTCGATCCATGGGAGGTCGGTGACGATCAGGGGCGGACCTGGAAAGTCGTCTCCGATGGCTCGCTCAGCCACGTCCCCAGCCACCTGCGGGCCGAGGTCGTGACCCCGGTCCTGGCCTACACCGACATCCCGACCCTGCAGGAGGTCATCCGGGCGGTCCGCAAGTGCGGTGCCAAGGTGGACACCCATTGCGGCATCCACATCCACGTGGACGCGCGCCGCTTTGACGGGCGCACGCTCGGCAACCTGGCCAAGATCGTCTACAAGCAGGAGCCGCTCATCCTGGCCGCCCTGGGCGTCAGCGAGGACCGGCAGCGGACCTACACCCGGCCGGTGCGCGAGGAGCTGATCCGCCAGATTGAGCAGCGGCGGCCGCGCACCACGTCCCAGCTCAACCGCGTCTGGTACGGCTATCACAACCGCCAGCCTCAGCACTACGACCGCAGCCGCTACCACGAGTTGAACCTGCACAACGTCTGGTACCGGGGCACGGTCGAGTTCCGCTGGTGCGAAGCGACGCTCCACGCCGGCAAGGTCAAGGCCTACATCCAGCTGGTGCTGGCCGTGGCCGCCAAGGCATTGAACGGACGCGCCGCCTCCAGCCGTAAGCGCCGCTTCGATCCCCGAAGCGCCCGCTATGACTTCCGGGTCTTCCTGCTCCATCTCGAAATGATCGGGGATGAATTCAAGACCGCGCGCAAGCACCTGCTGGCCCCGCTGCCGGGGGACTCGGCGTTCCGGCGCGGCAGACCGGCACCCGAGGCGCCAACCGCCGTTGAGGCGGAAACGTCCACAGACGTCGGGCCACAACCCCAACCTCCGGCTTACGGGGAGGAGGACGCGACGCGGGCAGAAGGAGAGAACACATCATGAAAGTGCGGATCACGGATACGGACCTGGACGGCAAGCCGCTCCAGGGCGAAGGGGAAATCTTTGCCGGCAAGACGGCCCTCGAAGTCGTCCGGGCCATGCGGGGAGCGACACTCTTCTCCGATCAGGCGACGCTCGAGGACTACTTCGACATGCTCCTGCGTAACGCCAAGATGCTGGCCGGCATCGACCTGGTCGTCAAAGGTGTTAGCGATCGCGTGAAACCGCAGTTTTCTGAACGGGCGCCGGTAGAGAGGTTTTCAGGCGCAGTTTGATTCGAAGATACCTCACGTAGTCTGCCGAGATAGGATTCTGAAGTAATTCCTCAATGACCGGGAGAAAGTAATACAGGGACCGGATAGGCGATAGCCTGCGTGCCTGTGGATCACGGAGTAACCGACGAGCGGAAGTCAGGAGTAAGCTCGATTCTATGACCGAAAGCGGAACCCGACGATCATAGAGCTGATAAGCGAGTTGATAGTCTTGCCGACGAGGCCGTTGTGGAGTCTCAGGCAGCTGGGCGTAGAGATCAACAACAATCTTTACGTATTGAATGCGATTGGACGGCACGGGTTCTAACGTTTCTTTTTCCTCCGCGCGGAGGCTTCCTGCTCGCTCTCTCGAATCCGATAGCTACGTCCTTCAATGACGGTCACATCGGCATGGTGAGTGAGACGATCCAAGAGCGTGGCAATGCAAGCGGCATTGGGAAAGACCTCGTTCCATTCTCGAAAGGCTCTATTTGTACTTATAACGATGGATCGATGCTCATAGCGCCGGTTGACGACTTCGTACAGCAGATCCGCGGCATGGTTGTCATAGGAGAGATACCCGACTTCGTCTACGCACAGAAGGTGAGGGCGGGCGTAGGATTGGAACTTTCTTCTTCGGAGTTCCGGGGAATCACATTGGAGATCTTCGATCAGGTCGGCAGCCGTACGAAACAGGACGGAATAGCCGGCCAGCACAGCAGCGTGGGCAATGTTTTTGGTAATCATGGTCTTGCCCAGACCGTTGGCACCGAGTAGGACAAAGTTGCGACCATCCGGGATGAAATCCAGAGTGAGGGCGCGTTCGATGACCTGGCGATCGATTTTCTTTGGCCAATTCCAATCGAAATCCGCCAGCGGTTTGAAGCGGCCGATGCGGGAGCGTTTCAGGCGGCGCTCGAGACTGCGGCGGCCACGCTCTCGAGCTTCGGCCTGCAACAGCTCCTCGAGCATTACACGAGGACTCCAACGACCCTTGGTAGCCCGGGCGATGAAGTCTTCCAGGGATTCAGAAGTGGCATTCAGACCGATGCCGGCGAGTTGGGTGGCAAGGTTATTCGTCACGGTCGGAGAGGTCATCGTAGGCCTCCAAGTTGTGGGGTTGGACGTTGAGGTTGGCAAGATCGGGACGACGAGTCAGATCGACAGGTAGTAGATGACGACGCTGTTGGGAGCGGCGATGTTTCTGTAGAATGAAGGCAACCGAAGAAGCCCGAGGCGTCTGCCGCTGGAGTGCTTCCCGAACGGCGACTTGTAGTTCCGTGGCTCCATAATCCTCCAAGAGCTGAGATAGCTGAGTGGTTTGCCCGCCGCCGGACTCTCCCCGCTGGAAGGCAGCCGCGATCAAGGCTTCGCTTTCAGGTACCGATTGAGCAAGACGGCCTCCAGGAGTAGCGCCGATGGCTTTGCGCTTCTCTTGTAGCAGTGCTTCTTGATGCGCCGGATCCAGGACGGCGTCATGGCGGTTGTAGGAGCGGCGGTGTCGGGCGATTTCGGTTGCGCCATCGAGAATGCGTACAGTGTCCTGTGATGCTGCCAGAGTGAGTGCTCGACCCACGGCCGTGTGTGGAATCGAGTAGTCGTTGAGATCAAAACGGATATAGATGGTCTTGCGCGATCGAACCGGTACCACCAGATCGGTATCGAAGGAATGCACCGGCAGTGGAAGCAATCGAGGTTTTTCCTCTTCTTCGAAGATTTGCTCAACGGTGCGGGACTGGTCTCCGGGCCAGGGACGTCGATGAGCGATTTCGTCGCGCCACAGAAGCGCTTGACGGTTGAAGTCCTCCAGGGTGGTGAAGCGGCGTGCGGCAAAGAAAGAGTGTCGGATGTACTGGATGGTTCTTTCGACACGCCCTTTCTGATTGCCACGGGCCACTTGGCACGGGCGAGTGGCAAAATGATAGTGAGCACAAAGCTCAATCAGCCGAGGATGAAAGTGCACGGCATCGCCGTGGCGTTCCAGCACGGCCGACTTCAGATTGTCGCTTAATATGACACGAGGGCAGCCCGACCATGAGTCGAAGGCCCGGACGTGACCGCGCAAGAAGTTCTCCAGGGTTTGATCGAAGAAGAACTCCAGATATAGGGCTCGGGAATAAGAAAGTGTAAGAACGAAGCAGGACAACCGACGACGGGCACGGCCGATTGCAACGGCTCCAAAATGTGCCCAATCGACTTGGCCCTGCTCGCCAGGAAATGTTCGCAGCCGTAAGAACGCTTCTCGGTGCACAGGGCGGAGACGGGCAACGACTCTCCGGAGCATCACGACACTGCCGGTATAGCCTCGATCCCGAATCATCGCATAGATACGAGTCGTTCGTAGGCGCGGATACTTCTCGAAAGTCTCCTTGATAAAGTCGATGTAGGGATCCGTGAGACTGGGACGCAGGATCTTGGCTCGATTGAATCGATCGGTTTGCAGGGCGGTTCGGACCGTATCCCGGTGCAGCCCCAGTTCTTGGGCAATGGTTCCAATCTTCCAATGCTCGGCATAGAACAAGCGACGGATGTGTGCCACGGTCTCGGCTGCAATCATGTTTCATCTCCATCCATGAAACACATCGATGAGCTGGCCCGCTCGACCACAAACCATGCAGGTGATAGGGCCGGAAATCGTAGATGTGGTGTGTGTTTGAACTTTCTCATCACGTTGTACTTGCGCTTCGCGCGCAGCGATCCTGCCAGAACGAAGCTCGCTTCGGCTACCTGGATCCGTCACGCGGGCCATGGCTCGTCGACGCCGGTACGCTCGCTGACGGTCTCTGTGATCCAATCTTCCTTCGGGGCTTTGTTGATGCAGGCGATTGGCCTTGCGACGTTGCTTCCGGCGCGCTTTGCTACGACAGCGACAACTGCAGTACTGCTGTCCACGGTCACAGCAGCGACAGATCCAGAAAAGCACACCGCAGCCGTCAGCTCGGCAAAATCCTTGACGAAAGGTAACTTCCCGTCATCCCATTCCCAGGGGTGGAAACTGGACAACGGCCACAAATCATGGCAGGCTACGAACATCTGATGGTTTGGTAGCTCTTCCAAAGAGAGCCGCCAACGGACCCCGATTGTTAATGGCGGTCGGGGTCCTCTTCCACACCCGAAAACAGCATAACCTATTGAGAAAAACTTGAGGAGGCGCCTACGGCGCCGATGATGTTGAGGCTTGTTATCTCGGCGTTTGTTCAGAAAAGTGCGGTTTTAAGCGATCAGTAACATCAAAGGCGACACGCCCGAGGAGAAAGCCGACTCGCTCCTCGCCTCTCTGGTCGACCACGGTCTGGCGGAAGTCGTTGAGGACGAGCCGGCGGCGCTCATATCGATCCCCGCTGACGTCTGGCAAGGCCTCGAGTCAGTGAGACGGTCCGCGGTCATCAAGATCGCCGAGATGCTCGACTTCCCGGAGACGGCGCGCTGGATCGAAGCGCACCACGGTCCATACACCGAAGGACTGTTCAAAGGGTTCGTGGTCGACCCGGAGGAAGGGAAGCTCTGATGTGCGGACAGGCCGGCATCATCCTGGGACAGAAGCGGCGCCGCGCCGAGGAGCGCGACCATCTCACCTGGCTGTTCACCCAGCTCCTCGTGTTGAACGAGCCCCGGGGGCCGCACGCCACAGGCGTCGCGTGGCTCAATCGCGACGGCGAACACCGGCTCTTCAAGCGACCGGTGCCGGCACGACAGTTCGTCAGAGACAAGGGGTTCCACGAGGTCCTGGGCGCAATCGACAACCGCACGACGCTCGTGCTCGGCCACACCCGCTGGCGAACCCGCGGCGATGAGCAGATCAACAAGAACAACCACCCGATCCGGGCCGGTGACATCCTTGGCACTCACAACGGCACCCTCTACAACGCCAACACCCTGTTCCGGAGGTTCAAACTGCCCCGCTTCGCCGAGGTCGACAGCGAGCTGCTTTTCCGGCTGGCGGGCCGGGCTGCCCGAAACGGGTCCGTTGACACCGTCCGCTTCAAGGATCGTCTTAAGGTCTGCCGTGGGCAGATGACGGCGGTGCTGGCCTCCCGGAGCGATCCGGAGACCGTTCTGGTGGTCAAGGGTAACAAACCGCTCGAGCTGCGCATCCACCTTCGTCATCGGGCTGTCCTCTATGCCTCCGACCCGGCCTACCTGGACGCGGCCCTGGACGGGGTGCGGGGAGGGCATGAGCTGGGGATTCCTCGCATGAGCCTGATGTTATTCCGGCACCGGATGCTGCCGGACTTCTCGATCGAGCGGTTCGAGTTCATCGCGCAGGCGATGCGGCGGGAAACGACCCCAAATGGAGGAGTTCGGTGACTGATAGACAGCGGTCCACGGAAACTACAGAACCCAAAAACTCCCCGAAGGAGAACACTTCCCCAGTGTTGAGGCTCTTCGTCTACGGGACGCTCAAGCGCGGGTACGGGAACCACGATCGCTTCTGCCAGGGCGTGCTCGAGATCCGGGAGGCGCAAGTTCGCGGCCGCCTCTATGAGGGGCCCGGCTTCCCGGTTCTTGAGGTTAGGGTCAACAACGTCCGGAATGACGACCCGGACATCCTAGTTCCCGTGTCGGGGAAGCGGCTGATTTGACCACCAGCGGGAATCGAACCCACGTCCGAAAGTTTTAAGGCGGAAGTGGTGTTTACACCGCTTCCGCCCCTGCCGAGCGGACCTTTCGGACGAGTGGTTCGAAATTTCGGGTGCTCAAGACACACCATTTGACGTGTTCCCACAACTCGAAAAACCATCTGTTGTGAGTCGTAAGATCATTAACATCAATTGGTTACGATAGAATAACGTGCTAAGAGAGTATGGGTTGCGGGAACTCTGCAAGCCCTCCACCATTTTTCGATGCACAACTCGTCTCTCCGGGGTAGCCCCCCGGAGAGACGTGCGTCCCAAAACCCCTTGGTTTCAAAGGGTTTGGGCGTTCCTCACATCATTCCCGCCCCGTTTCCCTCCGGCCAGATTCATCCTGTTCCGCAGCCTCCCATTCTCTGTTTGGCCCGAATTTTCCGTTCCTTCTGGACTTTGTCCAAACCTCGTCCAGACGGCTTAATCCATTTGATATCAACGGATTGTGCCAAAACCGCTGTTTTCGGGGGTTGTGGGAACACGTCCTGTGCTCGGTCGTGAGCACCCGAGAGTTCGAACCATCGTCCAGAAGACTGGGAGTTGTGGGAACTCATCAAATGGTCCAGTTGGAGCACCCGAGAGTTCGAACCCCTCGTCCGACAGTTCGGAAAGACCGCCGGTAGGTAACCAACGACAGGGTCGGGCACGGCGCCCGGCCGTAGCGTCAGAAACCAGACAACGGACTGGCAGCGAGAGCTGAGGCGGTTGTGGGTGTCGGCGAACCCGCCCCACGCCGTCCGGCGAGTTCCCAGGCATCCACACCGGCCCACCCGGTCCCGAGCCGCCGGAGGTCATGATGTGGAATGCCAATTTCGAGCCGGGAGCCGTCCCTACCGCCTTCCCTGAAGCGGAGCTCCGCCCGGAGCCCGATCCCCTTTCCCCGAAAGCCAATCTGGAGGCCATCGCGTCCATTCTGGCCGTAGGCGTCCTGCGCCGGAGAGCCCGAAATAGCGCCTCTCCGCGCGATGTCGGGAGAAAAGAGAAGAATCTCTAAACATAAGCGGGAGAAGGACTTGCTTTCGTGTTCGAACAGAGCGTTCGTGTGTAACAAACGCGTCCAGGAGGCCAGTGAAGGGGTTGCCATGAGTCAGTTCGGAAAGGGATCGCAAGAGGGCAGCAACGGCTCACGCGTTCGCCATTCCGTCCTGCGACAACTGGCCACGCTTGAGACGCTGTCGATGGAACAGCTGCACGAGAAGTGGCGCGATCTGTATGGCGGCGAGCCGCCCGGCTACAAGCGGCGATTCCTCATCAAGCGCCTGGTCTATCGCATCCAGGAGCTGTTCTACGGCGGCCTGTCGGAGGCCGCTAAGTCGCGGCTGAGGCAAGTCGCTCAAACCGACGCCGTGGCCCGGGTGGACGGCGGGGTTCCCAACAGCACGCAGGGCCAGGCGGACATCCTGCCTGGCACCCGCTTCGTCAGGATATGGAAGGACCGCCGCTATGAGGTCCTCGCCCACCCGAACGGCTTCGAGTACGAGGGCCGGATGTTCCGCTCCTTGAGCGCCGTCGCTCGCGAGATCACCGGCACCCGCTGGAACGGCAAGGTCTTCTTCGGTCTGAAAAGGGACAACCGAGGAGGCCAGCATGCCTGATACCGGCACGAACAACGCTACGGGGAAGAAGCTCATCCATTGCGCCATCTACACCCGGAAGAGTCACGAGGAAGGCTTGGAGCAGGAATTCAACTCGCTGGATGCTCAGCGGGAATCGGCCGAGGCTTACATCGAAAGCCAACGCATGCAGGGTTGGCGCGCGCTGCCGGACCGCTACGACGACGGCGGCTTCTCCGGCGGCAACATGGAGCGCCCCGGAGTGCAGCGTCTGCTGGCCGATGTGGACGCGGCCAAGGTGGACGTGATCGTGGTCTACAAGATCGACCGCCTGTCGCGGTCGCTGCTGGACTTCATGAAGATGATCGAGCGGTTCAACCAGACGGGCGTCAGCTTCGTCTCGGTCACCCAGCACTTCAACACCACCGACCCGACCGGGCGCATGTTCCTGGGCATTCTGATCACCTTCGCCCAATACGAGCGGGAGGTCATCGCCGAACGCATCCGGGACAAGGTGGCGGCCGCCAAGCGGCGCGGCAAGTACTGTGGCGGCCCGGCCATCCTCGGCTACGACGTCGACCGGGAGCAGAAGAAGCTGCTCGTCAATCCGGAGGAAGCGCGGCTAGTCCAACACATCTTCCGGCGCTTCACCCAACTGGCTTCGGCCAAGTCACTGGCCGCCGAGCTCAACGAGCAGGGCTACCGCACCAAGTCCTGGACCACGAAGAAGGGAAAACACCGGACGGGGAGCCCCTGGAATACCGGCCACGTCTACCGCTTGCTCGGCAACCGCACCTATAGGGGCGAGGTGGTCCACAAGGGGACGGGCTACCCCGGAGAGCATGAGGCCGTCGTTTCCAAGGGACTGTGGGAGAAGGTTCAGGCGGTGCTCTCGGAGAACACTCGGGCCAAGCAGGCGAAGGCTCGAACGAAGATCATCTCGCCGCTGCAGGGCGTGGTTCGCTGCGGCCACTGTGACGGTGCGATGGGCTTGACCTACACCCAAAAGGGACCGCGGCGCTACACCTACTATCACTGCGCGAGGGATGCCAAGCGAGCGGTCAGCCGCTGCCAGCTCAAGCGCGTCCCGGCCGGGGACATTGAAAAGGTCGTGCTGGAGCAGCTGAGCGCGGTCTTCCGAACCCCGACGCTCATGTCCCAGACCTACTTTGCCGCCAAGGGAACCCGGAGACCTTGCTGGTGCTCAAGGGAAACAAACCCCTCGCCCTGCGTTTCCACCGTCGTCATCGGGCTGTCCTTTATGCCTCCGACCCGGCCTATCTGGACGCGGCCCTGGACGGGGAGCGGGGATGGCATGAGCTGGCCGTCCCTCGCATGAGTCTGATCCGGTTCCGGCACCGGAATATGTGGGACTTCTCGATCGAGCGGTTCGAGTTCATCGCGCAATAAAAAGGGAAAGGCGTCGCCTTGACGGAGGGAGCCATGAAGCCTGCACAACGGCGGAGCGAAACCTCCCAAACCCCGAAGGAGAACACATCCGGAGTGTTGCGGCTCTTCGTCTACGGAACGCTCAAGCGCGGCTACGGAAACCACGACCGCTTTTGCCAAGGCGCGCTCGAGATCCGGGAGGCGCAAGTTCGCGGTCGCCTCTTCGAGGGCCCCGGCTTCCCGGTTCTTGAAGTCCCGGACACAGACGTCCTCGCTCACGGCACCACCAACCCGTTGGCCGACGTGGCCACACAAGCGCGCCTCTCCGACCGGGTGGGGTCATTCTCCCAACCGGTCCCCGAAAGTGTCGCACGGGCCAGCTGGGGCGCTGTATACGGGGAGCTTCTGACCTTTGACGACCCCGAAGACCGCCTGCCCGCCATGGACTGGCTGGAGGGCTTCCGCCCGGGTGGTCGCAGCCTCTACCGTCGCGTACTCGTACCCGTTGCGGTGGGCGACGCACACCAACTGGCCTGGATCTATACGGTCGAGACGACTCGCGTCAAAGGGCGTCGGATCGTATCCGGCTGTTGGCCGGAGTAACGGGCCACCGGGTCACAGTCGCTGCCATCCCCGTGACTGTCGGGTCACTTCAAGCTTGATAGTTCAACTGTTTCAAAGTGAAGACGCTTGCCGGACCGCATGCTCGCCCCACCCACAAGTAGCAGGTGGGTGTTGAATGGCAACATGCGGTGAAAGAATCGGTCGTCTTCAAGTTTGGTCGCGATGTGCCAGGTCTTGTCGCCAGGGCCGAGGACTTGGACATTGCCGTTGTACGTGCTGAGAAAAAGGCGCCTGCCCATAGTGTAGGCCGAAGAACCGAAGCCTTCCATACCCTTGCCCCGCTCCGCGTCGGCTAGCGGGTCGATCAGGCTCGGTCCCTGTGACCACTTGCCGCCGGCCGGATCGAAAATATCGACCCGTGTTGTCGGGCCACCCTTTTGTTGCATGCCGCCTATAGCGTACAGCTTGCCATCGAGGTGTCCGAGAGAGAGTGCTCGGCGTTGGAAAGGCGGCTTGGGGAGTGGTTCCCATACGATTTCCTCTTGCGATAGATCCGCCACCCACGCCGTCTTGTGCCACTTCGGCTTTTCGCCTCCGAGTTGCCAACCACCCACAATGTAGAGCTTGTTGTGGATCACAACGGCATCATGGGACGAGCGAGGCTCCGGTAAGGACGGCAGGGACTCCCATTGCTTCGCCTGTGGGTCGAAGCGGACAAAATCCGCCACCGAGCGCAGATCGTGGTCCTCGTCCTCTTCGTTATGCGCCGTGAATCCACCTACGCGGTACAGCTTGTTGCCATGGGCAACCATCGCCAACCCTTGCAGTCGGGGACCTTTGGCGATCATTTCCCACTTCTCGGGATTTCTCAGATTCAATCGGCTGAGTTCGTTGGATTGACTCGTGTTCGAGTAATGATGTGCCCGGCCAAAATGTCCGCCGTAGACGTACAGCCAGTCACCGATCACCGCAGCTCCAAAACTCGTGATGCCCCTGGGCAGGTCTGAGTACGGTGCGCCTTTCGTTGAGTCTGATGCTTCTTTCTGCCTGTGGAGTTCTGCGACGATTTCTTTCTGGTCGTTATAGGGTGTGCCGATCACAGAGCGTGATCTGGCCCTGGTGGACAACTTGTTGGCGTCGGATGTCCTGACATCAAAGGTTACCGTGCTGTAGTGCCTCGCTTCCTCGTACTTCTGCTTTTGGAACTCGCCGCCTTTCTTCTCGATCCATCGAGCTCGAATCTCATACCGGCCTGGCGTCTGCGCTTTCAAACCGGTCATCCCTCTGGCGTCGGTCTTGAGTTCTAATCGCTCCCCCTTTGGAGGCACGACGACGACTTGAGAGCCCTCTAAGGGTTGACCTTTCCAAAAGACGCTGAGTTGCATTCCGCCATTTGCGAGTCGTGGCGAAATATCGAGATCCAGCCTCTCCGAGCGTCTCAGGCTGTCGCTTACATCCGATCTCAGCGACTTCGCATAGTAATGAAGCAACATGAGCTTGTCACCGTGCGAGAAGACGCCATACAAACAGTCCGCTTCAACGCTGCCCCGACCCGAGGGTAAGCTGCTTGTGAGCAATCCCTCGTCGCCTCTTTCGATTTTGCGGAGTTTGAGCGGGATATATTCCCCTTCTGCGGTGCGATGCCACGCGTTCAGTCTTGTCAGCCTGTCCAGAAACTCAGCTGAATCCGCTTGAGCGGACTCACTAAAGTAGACCTGGGCTTGTGGACCGCTGCTGTCCTGGGTCCCAAGCGCAACCCAAACGAAATGGGCTTGTAAGGAACCCGTCGCCAAGATGACGCCCAATATCAATCCGAACACGCGTAGGCTTTTCATTTTTGATCTCCTCGTTGATTGGAAAACGTTGAAAATCGATGATGACATCTGTTCTATCTCAAGGGCACAAAACGAAGACCGTAAGTGTGGGCTTGAGTCTCCAGGGAACCTCTGGTCATTTTTTCAATGAATCGTTCTTCGAGTGACATACTCAGAGGCGTTAGGGTTTGCGATCTTCTGAGCCGATTCCGCCAGTAATTCCATTAACGTCCAGTATTGTTCTTTCAAGAGTCTCAAAGCTGTGTTCCCCACACAAATATGAATACAGCCATTTGGACATTGGGCGACCATTCCGAACTCTTCTCGGCGGGAAAGGATCCGGAGGTCATATTTTTGACATGGATCTGACATAATCACTTTTCCTTTCTCGCGGCCTCTTTGACCGATTCGCGAACCGAATCCTGACTCCTTGTCTTCTGGTGGGGGGCATCGTTTACGATTTTCACTGAAGCCTCCTTTTCAAACCCGCCCTTTCTCTCGAGGTGTCTTTTGCTCTCTTGAGCACCTTTAGAGTGGCCTGTCCTCATGTCACATCAATCAAGTTTCCAAGGAGTTCCGCTTCGCACAAGCATTGTCCTGAGTTCCAGGCTGGACGACCTTGACCAAGCTCCTGCCGTAACGGAGCAGGAAAGCGCCAGCAACCGCTGCCACCCCGTACAGTCGTCCGCTCGCCAGAGGAGGGTTCTCGGCCAGCTTCTCGAAGTGGTCTGAAGCTTGCAACACCTCCGTTCCATGCCTCATCGAGAAGGAGTACACGCGCTCGCCGGCACCGATCGGCGAGACCCAATTCTGGCCTTTGAGCCTCTGGATCCACCCTTCTGCTCCCGTAGCCAGATCGAGACAATAGGCAACCCCAGACTTGTTGACGAAATAAGCATGACCCCGGTGGGCCAGCACCGAGCAGAAATAAGTGGTTGCGTTCTTGGCTTTCCATAGAATCCTGGGCCTGTCCTCACCCGCTCCCGGAAACCGTATGGCGAGGTTGTGTCCCTTCTTGCTGGAACCGACGATGGCGCCGCCTGGGAAGAGAGTGGGCGAGGGGATCCGGTTTCCTTCCAACCCATCCAGACCCCAGATCCTTCGCCCATCCTGCCCGAGGTAGGCATTTAGTCCGTCGCCGCCGCTGACCAGAACGATTTCTTCACCCTGGTGTTGGCAGACGGCGGGTGTGCTCCAGGCAATCCCCTGGGGCCGCTCTGTCATCCAGAGGTTCTCTCCCGTTTTCCTGTCGGCCAAAAGCAGGAAGCTGGGTCCGTCGTGAGCCACCAGCACCAGCACTCCGCCTCGGCTCAGGCGCAGCGAGCTACCGATGCCGTGACGTCCACGGAACTTCCCATATTCGTTGACCAGACTACGCTGCCAGCGAAGTTCTCCGCTATGGCTGATCCCGATGAACTCTCCGGTCCCGAAGAAGACGTAAACCGACTCGGCGTCGACAGCGGGGGTAGGAGCGGACCGGCTGACCATGTCGTTGACCTCGATCCGCTGCGTGGGTGCAAAGTCTCTTCGCCAGAGGAGGTCACCCGTTTCCAGGCTCAGGGCCAGGACGGAAAGAGTCTCTTTGTGGGGACCCTCGAGCGTCGTCAGGAACACTTGTGAACCGTACACGACCGGACTGGACTGGCCGTAGCCGAGTAGTGGGGCTTCCCACGCCAGGTTCTTCTCCCGTGACCATTCGAGTGGATAGTCGTTGTCTGGGGCGCGGCTGTTTCCTTTCCCTCGAAAGCCAGGCCACTGGCCGGCCCAACAGGGACTGGCCATGCAGGCAGCCAGAAAGCTTCTTCGTGAAAGTCCGAGGCGCATCGTCTCTTTCCTTAACTCCTCGATAGGGGATTGCCGTTCTGGAGCGGCTACTCGAGATTGAACCTCCATCGCATGCCGACGCGGAACAATCGTCCGGGATCTGCCCGTAAGAATGAAGGCTGAGCGGCGTTGAGGGACGCGTCTTTGCTGTCGAACAAGTTGTCCACCACGAAGAACAGCTCCGTTGCCCGGGAGAGGGGTTTGGCAACATACCAATCCCAGATCTGGTGCGCATCACCTAGAATCGTCCCTCCCTTGCCCGACACCGGCCACTTGCTAAAGTAGGTGCCGCGCAGGTTCGTCCGCCACCCACCGAACCGGCTGGAGCTGTAGAAGATACGGAAGTTCCCATGGTGGCGGTGCCGCCCGCTGAGGAAGGCGTCCGTCTCCTTGTCACGAGCATCCAGGTAGGTGTATCCGGCCGAGATCATCAGGTCACGAGTCGGTTTCAGCTCGATCTTGCTCTCGATGCCCGAGGTGTAGACATTGTCCACGTTCCGATAGAGATAGAAGAAACGGTTGAGAGCCGGATTGAACTCGGAACTGATGTCAAAGGTTCGGAGAAGGGCTTCCATCTCCGCCGAGGTCCCGGGCTGGCCGATGAACTCCGCTTGGATCAAGTCCTGGATGTCGTTGCGGAAGAAATTGGCGGCGAAGCGGATCTTCCCCATACCGTAGTCCAAGCCAAACTGATAGGTTGTCGACTTCTCCGGCTGCAGGTGGGGGTTCCCGATCACCTGGTAGAAGTGCAGTGGGTTCTGGAATCGGTAGTAGAGCTGGCCCAGATCAGGCGCCCGAAAGCCCCGCCCGAATGTCCCTCGAAGTCGCAGCTTCTCGGTAATCCGGAGCAGACCACTGGCCCGCGGCACGAAATGGCTTCCGTATAGGTTGTGGTGGTTGAAACGGCCCCCAAGGGTCAATACGAACCGCTCGTGAAGCGAAAGGCGATCATTGATCCAGAGATCGACCATGCTGATTCCCTGGCCGGCATTGTCTCCCAGAATCCGGTTGTATCCCCGGTACGCATCTTGAGTCCACTCCAATCCACCTTGTAGCAACTGTCGCCCGCCGAGGACGTGGGAGACCGAGCTGTCGAAACGGTAGAGGCGCTGGTTGAGATTGGCCACCGAGTTGATGGGACCCGGCTGGGATAAGACATCCGAAAGGGAACTTTCGTCGTATTTTCCGTAAAAACCCCGGAGATTCCATCGGGTCATCGGCGTCAGGCCCACGTCCGCCGAAACGGCATAGTGTTGGGCGCTGTCATTCGTCACGCTATCAGTGGGTCCGGACGAGCTGAGCAGGGAGCCGCGATCCTGATTCACGAAAGAGTGCGCCGTGGCCCTGAGCTTGAAACGATCTGAGAATTCGTAGCCGAGCTTGCCCAGATAGTCGTAGCGGTGGAACCCGGCTCCGGTGGTGCCAAATCTGGAAGGGATCAGGGTGAAAGGATTCTGCTTGTGGCGCTCGGCCTCGAAGAAGCCGCTCCACTTGTCCTTTACGAAACCCAGGTCACCGCGCACGTCGAAGCGGTTCAGAGACCCTCCGCTGGTAGTGACGCTGGCCTCCACCGGAGACCGTGGTTCGCGTGTGATCATGTTGATGACACCGGCGATGGCATCAGAGCCGTAGAGGGCCGAGGACGCACCCTTGACGATCTCGATCCGCTCGAGGCGGCCTACGGACTGACGGTCCATGTTCAGAATGCCCGACTTGATGCCTTTGGCGCCAACCAGGGGCAGGCCATCGATCAGGATCAGACTCTGGCGCGAGTCGATTCCTTGAATCTGGGTTTCAGAGCGGCTGGCGGAGGAGCCACTTCGAGTGATGATCCCAGGTTCCTCGGACAAGACGTCCCGCACCGTCTCATAGCCCGAGTCGTGGAGCAGTCTCTGCGGGATCACGTCGACTTTGGTGGTCGAGTTTTCGATCAGCTCCTGCTCTCGGGAACCAGACACAACCACCACTTGAGTAGCCAAAGCGGCCGGGGACAGTTCGAGGTGCAGGGTGGCTGGCTCCCTCTGCGCCAAAGTCAGATCGTGGGTGGTGCTGTCGAAACCGGACAGGGCCACAGTGACCTGGTACCTTCCGGGCTCGGTGACGAACTGGAAACGACCCTCGTTGTCAGTCACCTGATGAATCTCGAGCCCTGAACCCATATGTCGGAGAAACACGTCCGCACCCACCAGGATGCCGCCGGTCGAGTCAAAAACGATCCCTTCCAGCGCTGTCTTGTCACTCTGGGCCGAAAGCAGTCCCGGTGCGGATAGGGTCAACCAGATGAATCCAATCGTGAGTCTGAAAACTTTCCTCATGGTCCTCTCCTTGATCGTTTAGGTTGTTTTTGGGGGGCCGGAGAGCCGAAGAGGAGTCAGGCATACCGAGCGGCGACGGCAAGGGACTACCGCCAGGGTGTGGTAGAATGAAGAGGTCAATCATGGTCGCCTGAGTCTCTCTCGCGGCTGTATGACGGGCAGGAGCCTGGGTCGTCGGGATCTGAAGCTCGCGTGCGACCCGGCTCTTGCCCTAATCCCTTTGAAGTTATTCTAATTGAAATTGCATTTCATTTTCAACTATAAAATTCAACTATAAAAATTTAGCTGTCCAGCCAGGACTTGTCGAGCCCATTTTACTCTGCTCCAGAGGAACAACATGACGATTGTGTCTGCTTGTTGGTGCCGTGGTGTCGCCGCCATCACCACGGCGGCCTTCCCGGGGCTGTCCGACATTCCACCACCGACATCTGGCGATCATTGACCCCGACCGGTTTGCTGATTGGCTTGATCGGACATCGCCGGCGCCGCAGCTCCTTGAACTGGTGCGTGAACCCCGTGCCGACCCCTACGAGAGGCGCACCGTCAGCACGAGGGTGAACAACGTCCGGAACGTCGACCCGGACATCCTGGCTCCCATGTCGGAGAAGCGGCTGATTTGACCACCCAGCGGGAATCGAACCCGCATCCGAAAGTCTTCAGGGGAAATCTGGATAAAAAGGACTTCCCTCAGAGAGAACTCGGAGAACCATCCGTTGACGTTCGTAAGCCTATAAAAATAAATGGATTGTATATATCTATACTAAGAGATCAAGGGTTGTGGTAACGCTGCACCGCCTCCACCATTCTTCAAAACACAACTCGTCTCTCCGGGGCATCACCCCGGAGAGACGTGCACCCCATAACTTTTTATTTTCAAAGGGTTTGGGGCTTCCTCACATCCTGCCAGACCCCTTCTCCACCGGTTGGATTCGTCCTGTTTTCCGGCCGCTGGTTCTCTGTTTACCCCGTATTCTCCGTTTTTACCGGACCTAGTCCGAAAGTCGTCCGATTAGCTTAACCTATTTTATATCAACAAATTGAGCCAAAACGCCGTTTTCGCGGGTTGTGGAAACACGTCGTGTGCTTCGCTTTGAGCACCCGAGACTTCGAACCCTCGTCCGAGAGGTCCGGAGTTGTGGAAACACGACAAATGGTCCATTTTGAGCACCCGAGACTTCGAACCCCACGTCCGAAAGCTGCGGAGTTGTGGGCACGGTCCATTTTAGCACCCGAGTTTTCGAACCCCTCGTCCGACACTTTTGGAAGTCCTCCGGTAAGTATCTAGAGACAGGGGCCGGGTATGGCGCCCGGCCGTAGCGTCAGAAACCAGACAACGGACTGGCAGCGGAACGCTGAGGCGGTTGTGGGTGTCGGCGAAACCGCCTCTACGTCCGCTCCGGCGAGTTATCGCGGCATCCACACCGGCCTACCCGGTCCCGACCAACCGGAGGTCACGATGTGGAATGCCGAATTCAAGCCAGGAACCAATGGTTCCGACCTGCCTGAAGCAGAAGTCCACCCGAAATCCGAACCTCTTTCCCCGAAATCGAGACTGGAAGCCATCGCCTCGATCCTGGCTTTGGCCGTGCTCCGCCGGAGAGTCCGCACGGCCGCTTCTCCGGTCGATCGAGCCAAGATCGAAGAATCCGGAGAAACGTCGGAGAAGGACTTGATTCGTGGCGCGAACAGAGCGTTCATGCCTGACAAACGCGTCCAGAACGGGAGTTCGGGGGTGACCCATGAATGAGCCAGGCAAGCAATTCCAGAAGAGCAACCACACCGCCAGGTCTCGCCGTTCCGTCCTGCGGCAGCTGGCAACGCTCAATGCGATGACACTGGAGCAGCTGCGGGAAAAGTGGCTCGACCTCTATGGTTGTGACCCACCTCCGTATAAGAAGCAGTTCCTCATCAAGCGCCTGGCTCATCGCATCCAGGAGCTCTTCTACGGTGGCCTGTCGGAAGCCGCCAAGGCGCAGCTCAGCCAAGTCGCCCATGCGGACCCGCTAGCCCGGGTGGAGGCTAGGGTGTCCGAGAAACGGCAAAGCAAAGGCGGCATTCTTCCAGGCACACGCTTTGTGAGGATCTGGAAGGACCGCCGTTACGAGGTCCTCGCCCACGAGAAGGGCTTCGAGTACGAGGGCCGGATCTTTCGATCCCTGAGCGCCGTGGCTCGCGAGATTACCGGCACCCGCTGGAACGGCAGGCTTTTCTTCGGACTGAAGAAGAGCAACGGGAACCACCACCAAGGAGGCCAGCATGCTTGAGACCGGCATGAGGCGCTCCACGGAGAAGAAGCTCATCACCTGCGCCATCTACACTCGCAAGAGTCACGAGGAAGGGCTGGAGCAGGAGTTCAACTCGCTGGATGCCCAGCGGGAGGCGGCCGAGGCCTATATCGAAAGCCAACGCATGCAGGGCTGGCGCGCGCTGCCCGACCGCTACGACGACGGGGGATTCTCCGGCGGCACCATGGAACGTCCCGGGCTGCAGCGTCTACTGTCCGATTTGGATGCCGGCAAAGTAGATGTGATCGTGGTGTACAAGATCGACCGCCTCTCGCGTTCGCTTTTGGACTTCATGAAAATGATCGAGCGGTTCAACCAGAAGGGTGTCAGCTTCGTCTCGGTCACCCAACACTTCAACACCACCGATCCGACCGGGCGCATGTTTCTGGGCATCCTGATCACATTTGCCCAATACGAGCGGGAGGTCATTGCCGAACGCATCCGCGACAAGGTGGCGGCCACCAAACGTCGGGGCAAGTACTGCGGGGGCCCGGCCATTCTGGGGTATGACGTAGACCGGGTGCAAAAGAAGCTGCTCGTCAATCCAGAGGAAGCAGGGCTGGTCAAACACATCTTCCGGCGATTCACCCAACTGGCCTCGGCCAGACGAGTGGCCACGGAACTCAATGAGCAAGGCTACCGAACCAAGTCCTGGACCACGAAGAAAGGAAAGCGGCGGGAAGGCAGGTCATGGAACACGGGCCACATCTACCGCCTGCTCAACAACCGTACTTACCTGGGCGAGGTCGTCCACAAGGGGAAGGGCTACCCCGGAGAGCATGAAGCCATCGTTTCCAAGGGACTGTGGGAGAAGGTGCAGGAGGTTCTATCGGAGAACACCCGCGCCAAGCAGACGAAGGCCAAAACGAAGAATATCTCTCCGCTCCAGGGAGTGGTTCGCTGCGGCCATTGTGACGGCGCCATGGGCTTGACCTACACGAAGAAGGGGCCGCGGCGCTACACCTACTATCACTGCGCGAAGGACGCCAAGCGAGCGGTCAGCCGCTGCCGGCTCAAGCGCGTCCCAGCCGGGGACATTGAAAAGGTGGTGCTGGAGCAGTTGAGCGCGGTCTTCCGGACTCCCACGTTGATATCTCAGACGTACTTAGCCGCCAAGGGGATGGAAGAAGCCGAGCGTGAACGGCTGCTGAAACAGAGAGCGCAGCTGGAAGGCGATCTCCTTAAGATCCAGCAACGGGCACTTGAGGGCGTATCGCCCAACGGCAATGGGTCGGACGACGGACCGACGTTGGCCGAACTCAACCAGGAGGCGGTAACCCTGAGTCGCCAGCTGACGGATGTCTCGGCCAGAGCCCAGGCGTTCGAGTCGGACCCGGTCGCAGAGAGGGATGTCTCGGAAGCCTTCAGGAGTGTGGACACCTTGTGGGAAGACCTGTTTCCCCTGGAACGCAACCGGCTGGTGCAACTGCTGGTCGATAAAGTTGAAATCCGGGAAACCGGCATCGACATGGAATTGAAGACCCAGGGCTTGACCAATCTCATCATCGAGCTGAGTGGTGTTGCGAGCGAGGCCAAGCAGCGGAGCCAGGGACGATGAATCGAAAACCGACCCTCACCATGACCGAGACTGGCAATTTGCAGATCCATATTCCGATGCGCATCCGGCGGATGCAGGGCCGGAAGATGGTCCTGGCTCCCCGGGCACTGGATGGCGATGTTCCCGATAGCCCACCGGCGTCACAGACGGCCGTCGTTCAGGCCCTGTGCCGAGCGTTCTCGTGGGCGCAAGCGATCGAGAGTGGGAAGTTTCACTCCATCACAGATCTGGCGAGGGGTCTGGATGTGGACAACTCCTATGTGGTGCGCATCCTGAAGTTGACCACCCTGGCCCCGGACATCATCGAAGCGATCCTCAACGGCGAGGAGCCGCCTGGCCTGTCGCTGGCCAAGCTGACCCGGACCTTCCCCATGGACTGGGAGCAACAGCGAGACCTGTTCGGTTTCGTCTCGCGGTGAACCCCTCTCCACGAGGAAAAGAACCGCCGCTCATCACCCCGCGTCCCGCTCTGGAACCGTCCGAGCAGGATGTGGGGAAGCTGATCGCACAGCAGCTGAACTAGAACCTCTCTGATCCGGCCAGACCTTAATCGAACTCGATCCGCTCCCTTTAATTTCATCCCTCCCGTATTTTTCTATTTGACCCTTATATATTATAGGTCATATACTACTCTCTTTGAAGCAGGGCCAGGGCGAGCCAAGCCGGCGATAGGCCGAACTGGCTGACGGTGCTGATCTCCAGTCTCCTGGGCCTACCAACCGCAGTCTCCCATCAGAAAGGATTGGCCCAATGAGTAATGAGTCGAGAGGCAGACCACCTGTGGAGGAAATTACCGACCCGCAGCGGCGTACATTGGGCGAGCTGCGCCGTTTCATTGGCCAGCAGGGGTTTCCCCCGACCATTCAGGAACTGGCGGACATCCTCGGGATATCGGCCCCGAGCGCGCGCGACCAGGTGACCCAGCTCGAGCGCAAAGGCTATGTGAAGCGGGAGCCGAGGAAGGCCCGGGGCTTGACCGTCGTCGGGGAGCCCATGGCGGACGTGGCCGACCTGTTGGCTGTTCCCATCATCGGCAAAGTCGCTGCCGGCCAGCCGATCCTGGCTGCCGAGAATGTGGTCGGCGAGGTCCTCATCGACAGCCGGGCGGTTCGCTCCGGTCGCTTTTTCGCCTTGGAAGTCGAGGGTGACAGCATGATCGATGCCGACATCCACGACCAGGACCTGGTCGTGGTTCGGCAGCAGCCCGTAGCGGAAACCGGGGACATCGTGGTCGCGCTGCTCGATCAGGAGGCCACCGTCAAGCGGCTCTTCATCCGTGACGAGCGTATCGAGCTGCGGCCCGAGAATCCGAAACTCCGCCCGACGCCGATCGGCCCCGACGATGGGATGCGCATCCTGGGCAAGGTCGTCGCCGTCCGGCGGACCAGGGTCAACCCCTCAAACCTGGGAGAGGCCGTGGAGGAATAGATCAGGAGAGTGCACCGAATGGCAACTTATAACCTTCAACGTTTCGCCCAACCCGACGGCCTCAAGGCGATTACGCCGCCGCATCTCATGAAATTTCTGAAGCCACATTTCCCCTACTTTCGGAGTCGAGGGGTATCGTTGCCACCGCCGGGCCCATCGAACGAATTGGATTACGATCGACTCGTCGCGGTGCTGATGAGCCCAGGCACGGATACGCCCAAGGAACTGCTCGACGCGCTTTTCTTCGTGCATGAGATGTCCACCCAGGAGTCCATGGACGTGTTGCTGGAAGAGGCTGAGAGCCACGGCATCTCGCTCGATGGACAGCCGGACCCCACGGCGGCGGATGTCGCCATCCAGGTTTTTCTCAAGGACCGGCGCCTCTTGGAGCGCAAGCACGCCGAGCGATATCTGACCCGGCCGCGGGCCTTCGATTACTTTCAGAGCGAAATACGCCCGATCCCCTCTTTCCGCCAGCCCTCACCACAAACACTGACGGCTCTGGAAACCGATCTCGACAATTGGTTCGAGAAAAAGAAGCGTGGCAGAGGTTCGCGGGTATTCGTCTATCCGAAGGGCGAATCGATCTGGTTTCTGGTGCGCCACGGCGATCCCTTTCGACGCGAGGGCAGCTTTGACGGCGGCCGGACCTCCAGCGTGTTCTACCGGCCGGAGAAGCATGACGTCCTAGTCTATCAATCGGCCGTCGGAGAGATCCGGATTCATCCCTGTCTCAAGGGAGAGATAGACATCTACCGCAGAGAGTTCGGAAGCCACCTGTTCGGCAACGAGGACTTCTTTCCCGGCACCGCCAAGTACACGCTCGAGCCGCTTCGGACGGTGGGACCGGCGTCGATCGTCTGCACGGATGTCGATGGCATGGACTGGGCACGGCTCAAGGAGATCCAGTTCCTGTGGGATGGTTCGGAATCGGAAATCGAGATACGGAAAGCGAATGACGTTTTCGCCGTTCTCGAGGGACGTGGTCTCGGGATGCCTTCCAAAGCACGGATCATGCGAGCGAGCTTTCAGGTGAAGTTTATGGATTCGAGAACGACTCGCACCGTGACCATCCGACCCTCGAACATCGCCCACTACACCAGGGACAGTGACGCCGACGTGATCGAGGACTGGCTCGGAAAACGTGGCTTCATCGAACAGGATCAGGATGAACGGTAGCGCACCAGGATTCTGGCAAGCTCTGGAGGCCCTTCCTGGCTTGTCGGCCGTCACGGCGGAATGGCGAACGCGGTTTGGGGAGGAGTACAGATCGGCCAAGACCTTTCTTCGACCGAACGGCAAGCGGGCAGCATCCCATCCCTGCATGGTGCCGGGCGGCTGTGGTTGTGCGCATGAGGTCGTCGAGCACGGGCCGGACGACACCGTAGCGGTCTGTCGCTGTGGATGTGATTGCGAGAGCTTTGCGCTGAAGCCGTCCGACATTACTGTCTACGAATTGGACCGCACGGCCTTCTGCCAGGCGGTGGCCGGCGCCTTCAAGTTGATGGGAGACCCGGAGTCGGTACCCGAGCTTCATCAAACGACGCGGATCGGCGTCTACTCTCCCTATGCCGGCTTTCGTTATCCCGTTTTTCTGACGATCCAGCTGGAACCAACTGAATTCGATCCCATCGTTAGTGCTCTCCTGAGCCAGACCGAAGGATCGTTTATCCTGTTGGCTCCCACGCGCGATCTCTTGACAGCGCGCTCGAAAGGTCTGCTGTCGACGAGGAGGTCGGCATTCATTCCACTGGCGGAAGAACTCGTCCTGGCCACCGGACGCCGAAAAGTGCGCCTCCGCCGGCCTCTCGACGACATTCTGTCCTCGTTCCGGGCGGCCCATTTGCCTGCTCCCAGGGACGACCAATCGATGATCTTCTTTCCCACTTCGTCGGATGCCTCCTGGAGCGACGTTTCGATCCGGTTCACCGACGGCCACACTATCTCGGTCCAGGTGAAGTCGGAACGCAAGGTCTGCAACTACACCCAGATGGGTATGGCTAACAGGAAGAACGGTGAGCCGACTTTACAGTGGGGATTGCTCCGCGCGTTCGCCGAGGAACGCGGCGTCCTGGACTGGAGCAGCCGTCATGCCCATCGGCGGAATCAGAAAAGCCGCGAGAATCTAGCCCGGAACCTGCGGCACTTTTTCCGTATCGAAGGCGATCCATTCCGCCTGACCGACGACGGGAAGGGCTGGCAATCGCGCTTCCGCATCTCACCCGGATGAACCAACCGCAGCTACTCATAACGAACTCTGGAGTCATGCGCCAACCCGCCCAGCCGGAGCGTCTCTACGTCGACTTTGATGGGTTTTTTGCGTCCTGCGAGGAACAAGCGGACCCCCGACTGTACGGTTGTCCCATCGGAGTTATCCCCTTTGCAAAGGCGCGTAACAGCTGCGTGATCGCCGCCAACATCAAGGCCAAGAGTTTCGGCGTCAGGACCGGGACGTCGATCACCGAGGCACGTCGGTTGTGCCCCCAGATCGCTCTCGTACCGCAGCGACCCGATCTCTATGTGCGCACGCAGCAGCGGATCGTCAGGGCGGTGCTTTCCGTGTTGCCGATCGAAGCGATTTGCTCGATCGACGAACTGGCTGCTGTTCTCGGGGACCGGGATTGTCCCGAAGAAATCGCGGAAAGGATCAAGCAGGCTGTGCAAGAAGCTATTGGAAAACGCATCACTTGTTCGATCGGTTGTGCCCCTAACCGATGGCTCGCCAAAATCGCCGCGGATCTGGACAAGCCAAACGGATTGAAAGTGCTTCATCCCAGCGAGCTGCCGGGTCCCCTGCTAAGTATCGGGCTGGAAGCATTACCCGGCATCGGCAGCCGCATGCACTCCCGGCTTGTGCAAGCCGGGATAGCGACGGTCGAAGACTTGTGGAACAGTGAACCCGCTCGCCTGAGCTCGATCTGGGGCAATGTGATCGGCGCACGCTGCTGGTATGCGCTCCACGGCTACTCCGTGGAACCACCGCTGACCCAACGTAGTTCCATCGGCCACGGACGAGTCCTGCCTCCAGGAGAGCGCAGCGCTCAGTCTGCCCGGCCGATCGCCAGACACCTGGTGGTGAAAGCAGCCCGGCGCCTACGACGGGAGGGGTTCCTCGCCCGGCGCCTCACCCTGTCGGTCGAATGCCTCGATGCCCGTCCTTGGGCCTGTTCGACGACCATCGCATCGGCGAATGATGATCTTACTTGCCTCCGAACGCTGTCGACGCTCTGGGATAGACTCGCTGCGGCAAGGAGCCGGGCCACCCTTTTTCGGATTGCCGTGTCGTTTGATCGGTTGACGCCCTCCGGTGAACCCCAGCTCGAGCTGCCCTTTGCAGAGCTGGGTAATCGGTGTCGCCTTGAACGCTTGAGCGCCGCCGTCGATTCGATCAACCGGCGCTATGCCCGCACCGTTGTTACCTACGGTCAGTGCTCTGTTCCGGTCGGCTACGCTGGAGCCAAAATCGCCTACGGCCGGATTCCCGATTTGGAGGATTTCCAGTAGTGACACTCGACTTGAGTGATTACGCAGAGGGGGACTGGTACTTCATCGTGGTCTGCGAAGCCTGCGGCCGTGAGACCACCGTGGAGCCAAGCGAAATCTTGGCCCGGCGTGGGCTAGGAAAAGTGCATGGCGGAATGCGCCTGGAGGACCTGGAGGCCCTCCTGCGGTGCCGGGAATGCTGCAGCAGAAAGGCACGTCTTCAACCTGTTGCCAGAATTCGCAAGCAGGGCTTCGTCGGCGGAATGATCTAAGGTGACCCGGGCGAGGTCGATGGCGTTACCAACTCGACAGACCAAGCGTGACAGACTTCGGTGTGGTTCATTCGTTTGACCCGCGATCCGCGGCTTATTCCAGAGTATGGATCTTTCGAATCCGGTAGTCGAAAGCCTTGATGTGCGTATTGTATTCTCGCTCGATTTCGAACCCGGTTTCCACCAAGACTTCGAGGTCGTTGCTGATGCGCCGGGCCAGCTGCGCGGGCTTGCTGTATTCAAATTCCAGGCGATACGCCGCGGCCACGCTTCGCAGTGCGGCCAACAGCTTGCCAGCCGAGACGGGTTCGATGGTGTAGCGGTCTTCGAAGCGAACCAGAAAGCGCTCGATGAATCCCGCGACATGATTGGCCCGGTCGCCGGGTCCGTCGCGGGCTTTTTCGTCCAGGTCCATGGCGTTGCCGTAAGCGTCAAAGAGCGAAGACAGGGCCGTGGCGATGGGGTTGGATTCCCGGGCTGTCTGTTGACTGGTGGCGTTGATAGAGCGGATTTGGTCGACAAACTGCGGACTCAATGTCTCGATTTCCGTGGCCCATTCGTGCTCGTTGGAACCGGCTAACGTCATGAGGTGCATCAAGCTCAGAAAGTCGTTACAGCGGTCTTTCCCATGGGCCGGTAGAGTCTGTTTCAGCAACTGCATCACCTGTTTGAGCGCCCCTTTTTGGATCATGGCCAGCACTTGCCGGGTGCGCTTCAAGATGGCAGAGAGAATCAGGTCCCGATATTGCTGAATGGCGGAGATGACGTCGGATTCCAGAAAATAGTCGCTGGCTTGGTTGCCCAGGTCGAACGTGATGATGAAGGAGCGAGACAGAACCTCGGAGAGCTCGCCGCCCAGCGGCTCGATGCCGGTGGTGTTCAGAAGACACTTGGTGCGCTCGATGACGGTCTCGGTATCGGTGCCGCTCTTACGCTTCTCCTTGGCGATCCCGGTGATGCTGGTCAACATGAAGGTGATGAGTTCGTCCGTCATCTGGCGGGCTTCGATGTTGTCCAGCACGATGAGCGGGTTCTGCGAGCCATCGGTGTAGTTGGCTGCATCGGTGCTTTTTTTCTGCTGGGCCTCACCGTAGAGCAGCGTCGAGACGAGCTTGCTGGCAGTGGTCTTGCCTGAGCCGGCAGATCCTTCGAAGCGGGTCATGGGCCGGGTGCCGGCGAAATCGATCAGCAGGAAACAGCAGAGCCACGAGAGAACCAATGCACGCTCTGCTGGGGCGCAGGTCATGTTGCCACAGATCAGGGTTGAGAGCAGCCGATCGGCTTCTTCCAGATCGGCATCGGCCAGGAACCGGATGGGCTTCATCTTGCGCGAGCCGTCAAGGATGACGCCGTCGTCGTTGCCGCCGTTTTTGAGGATCTCGATCCCGTCGGGCGTGATCTTGACGATCTCATGGGCGTCGTTGTTGAGGTTGAAGTACACCGTGTGTTTGGGGACGTCGGTGTGGAGCCAGGAGAAGTGGTCGCGCATCTGCCCGTGGATCAGGGCCAGGCTGGGCAGGACCTCGAAGAAGGTGCGGCCGCCGTAGGAGGTCGGCACCAGGCCGGTTTGCTTGTACAGCATGGCCGCGTACTGACGCTTGCGGCCCCGGTCGGCCGAATCCATCCAGTAGATGGTGTTGTCGAAGTAAACGAATGGTTCGCCGTGGCGGGTGAAGAAGAACTGCGCGGCGCCGTGATCGGTAAACCACTGGTAGGCGGCCTCGGCGACCTTGGTGTAATCGGGGGTCTGCCCAACCGGGGTCTTCATCAACACCTCATTGATTCGGGCCCGGCAGGAGCCGGCCGGCGCATTGGTAAGATGTTTCTCGCGGTGTTGCTCTTGTTGGGCCTGCGCTTTTCGCTCCTTTTGCAGGGCTTTCACCTGGGCGCGCAGCGTGGTGAGTGACAGGTTCGACTTGCCAAATCGCTCCTGGATGCGCTTCAGGTAGCTGCTCTGCTCCAGGGGTGACAGCGCCGCCACCTCGCGCAGGATCGGTTCGAGCAGCTGGTTACGTGCTGATTCGGCGACATCGGTGGGCAGCCGGTCGATGCCGAACTCCAACGGTGTCGTGGCCTCGCCGAGCAACGTTTCGAACTCCTTGGCCGTGTGGCCGGAAGCGAAGTAGTCGTTGACATCGATCTTGGCTGCGGCCAGCAGACGTCCGGCTTCCTCCATGTCTTTGGGAGCGCGGCCGTCGAGGTGTTTAGGGAGATCTCCCGCTCCGACGGCCGCATCCAGATCGAAGCGTTCCCGTAGCTCGCGTCTGGCTTGTTGCTGTTTCTCATCCAACGGGAGGACGACCAGTTTCGTCTCGATCTTGTGCCCGGTGAGGACGCTTGCGGTCTTGAGTGCGCCGTTCAGGCCCACCTCCGAGATCTCGTTGTCCTGGCAGATGTAAACCGTCTTTACGCCCTGGAGCTTGGGCAGCAGGCGGCTCCAGTCTGATTCTCGGATGTGCACCGTGACCGGGGAGACGACCGGAAAGCCGCGCTCCATCAGCGCGATGCAGTCGGTCACCCCCTCGGTGATGATGACGCGCTCGGGCCGGGTCAACAGGCAGTCTTCGTTATAGAGGTGGCTGTTGTTGATCGAGGGGGCGATGTAGTCGTTCTTATGGTCGTCCTTGTGGACCCGAAGCTTCTTGTATTTGCGGCCGCGCTCATACTTGTTGTCGGGCGTCCAGGGCGTCTGGCGTCCGATCATGAAGACCACCCGGCCATGGCTCCAGTAGGGGAAGATGAGGCGCTGATCGAAGAAGGGGTACAAGCTGTCCTGGCTGGTTGGATTAAAGGCGCCGGTGGCGGCCAGCTCGCGCAGCTTGAAGGGGTCCTTTCTCTTGGTCAGGGCGGAAAGGACGCCCTTGTATTCCTTACCTTCGTCCTTGCAGCCGCCGTTGGCGGCAAAGCCGATTTGGAGCGAATCGATGGTCTCGCCGGAGATCCCGTAGTGGGCATGTAACCACTCCAAGACTTTGGGCGCTTCCTTGAGCCGGCGGTGATAGAACTCCGCCAAAGCGGTCAGGGCTTCCCCGACCCGCACCTCCAGCTTGCGCTCGGCCTCGATCTTCTTCAGTTGCTCGGGGGAAAGCCCGTACTGACCGAGCGGCGGCAGGGAGGCCTTGGCGGCTAGATAGTCGCGGGCCCGTTTGTGGGTCTCCGGCATGGGACCGGATCGCCCGGCGGTGACGGTCCTGGATTGGATGAACTCGACCAACTGCAGCACGTCGCCACCCTTGCGGCAGGCATGGCAAAAGAAGCCCTGCTTGTCGAGCCAGATGTGCAGCGACCGGCGGCTCGTGCTTTTGTGGTTGGGGCAGTCGCACTGCAGGAGGCGGCCGTTTTCCTCGACAATGCGGGGACCGAGGAGCTCGCGAGCCACGAGATGGATGTCGACCTCGGTGATCTGGCGGTAGTATTCCTGGACGTTTCCGGTGGGTGTGTTGCTCATAGTGGGTGCTCCTTACCGGCCACCCGCGCTCCCCACCGCTCCTCCAACAAGCGGCGGGCGAAGGGGTCAATCTCCACATACAGCAGGGGCGCGCAGCCGAGCGGCGCCCAAGCGGCGCTGACCGCCTCGATGCCGCTGCAGACAGAAAGAAAGGTGAACGGCCCTCCCAGGGCCGCGACCAGGCGTTCCCCGATCCAGCGCACGATGGGAACCGCCATGGAGTTGCCGAGTGCGCGGTAGCGGGGACCGTCGGCGGCGCCGGAAATGGCGGTGTAGTTGTCCGGGAAACCCATTAACCGCTCGCATTCCACGGGCGTCAGCCGGCGGACGCGCATCGCATCAAGAACGTGCGCCTTGTCGGCTCCGCCTTGCGAAGCGCGCAAGGCCGATGGCAACTCGGAACACTCGGCACTCGCTCCACCCTGGCGGCCTCGGATGGCCACGGCCACCGCCACCTGGCCTCCGCCGTTTTCGTGTCCCTTGCGGCTCGGCATCGAACGCAGGGTCGGCGCCAAATTCACGGTGGCCGACGGCGCGAGGTCTTTGCATCCGAAGGCGACGGGCAGCGTCGTCGCGGCGGATTTCGGTAACCTGTGGCAGAGCTCCGGGCTGGGGTTGCTGCGGTTCTCGGGACTGGTGACCTGGTTGGGGTCCGCGACCGCGACGAGGGGTGTCCCCCGCCCGGTACCGTCTTCGCTGGCGTCGAACCCCTTGCCGCGCAGGGTGTGCGCGATGTAGGTCTGGCGCGTCGGGTCGTGCCGCTGGGCCGAAGCGGTTAGGGCTTGTGAGACGACCCCGCCCGAACATTCGAAGTCGCTGCCGAGTCCGCCACCCGCTCGAGAGCGAGCCGTAAATGTTCCGGCAACTTCTTCCCCCGCCTCTCGGCGCGGCGGAGTATCCCGGCGCACGCCTTCGGACTCAAGAAGTATCTGGCCGGGATGGATGCTCCCACCTCGAGGACTTGCGACAACGAACACACGTTTGCGGCGTTGGGCCAGGCCGAAATATTGGGCATCGAGGCACCGCCATCCGATTGTCCGGCGGGGTCCAGCAACCACACCCGCGTCTGTCCATCGTCGGCTCGAAACGAGGGGCCGATCAGATCCAGCCAGGCCTGCAAGAAAGCACCCGAAGGCGTTGTCTCGGGAACTGAAGATGCCGGGGACGTTTTCCCAGACGACGAGGGGACCGTCTTTGCCAAGATGGCGTCGAAGATTGTCAACTGCATTGGTAAACCTCACGAAGGCCAGGGTCAGGTTGCCGCGCTCATCGGCCAGCCCCTGGCGCAAACCGGCCACCGAGAATGATTGGCACGGCGTGCCACCGACGATGACCTGCGGCGTGGGGATGGAGAACCGGCGAAGGTGCCGGACCCGCAGCGATTCGAAGTCGCCCCATAGCGGTATCGCGCGCTTGTGGACCACCGTTTTCATAGAGCGCCCCCTGAGCTGAGCAGCAGGGAGAGAAAGGTCTTGCGCGCATCCAGATGGCGCTTCTTGGCGCAGTTGGCGATGCCCCAGTGATCCCCGACGATGACGACCGCCTCCTTGGCCCGGGTGACGCCGGTGTAGAAGAGATTGCGGTGGTGCATAAAGGAGTGGGACTTGTGGACAATGACGACGGCGCACGGGAACTCCGAGCCTTGTGCCTTGTGGATGGTGAGCGCGTAGGCCAGTTCAATGTCGGCCTTGTTCGGCGAGCCGGGTTTGATTCTGACCGGCCTGCCGTCAAACGCGACACGCAGCGAGCCGTCGGTGCCCACCTCGGTAACGGTGCCGACGGCTCCGTTCATCACGCCGAGCGTGTAGTTGTTGCGGGTCTGGATGACCTTGTCGTGAACCAACAGCTGGGGCCGACGTCCCGGATTGGGCGCCGGCGCCTCGACCCCCCAGAGCTTGGCCTGGATGAGCCGTTGCAGCGCCAGGTTGAGCGCACGGGCGCCGAGCGGACCCTTGTGGGTCGGCGTCAGCACCTGAATGTCGTCCCGGAGATGAAACCCGAGGCGCTCGGAAAGCGCGGTCTCGAACAGCTTGAGCAGGAAGTGCTGCGCGTGGTCTGGATCGGTGAACTGATCGACCAGGTACCAGGCGCGCCGGCCCGAGGCCTCCCGCTCACTGGTCTTGCGAACCTGGCCTTTGAGCACGGCAATGCTGTTCTCCTTCAGCACCCCGGCCTGGCGGACCACCTGGTCGAGCACAACGGTGGGTACCGCCCGGCTCTCGACCAGATCGCGCAGCAGGTTGCCCGGACCCACGGGCGGCAGCTGGTTGTGATCCCCCACCAGCACCACGGCCGTGCGTTTGAGATGGATGGATCGGAACAGGTGCCAGGCCAGCGGCACGTCGACCATCGACACCTCGTCGACGATGACGACGTCGGCAATGATGGGGTCGTGAGGTCCGCGGGAGAACGACTTGCCATCGAATTCGAGCAGCCGGTGGAGGGTGCTGGCCTCACGGCCGGAGAGCTCCTCAAGCCGCTGGGCCGCCTTGCCGGTCGGTGCGGCCAGGATGACTTCGAGGCCCTCCTCGGCGTAGATCTCCCGCAGCGCCGCCACGGTGTAGGACTTGCCGCTCCCCGCTCCCCCGCTGATCAGCGTGATGGAGTGAGAGAGCGCCGTCAGGACGGCCTCGCGCTGGCCCGGAAGGAGCGTCGGCGCCAGCTCGTCGATGAGATCGGGCAGGTCCTCCGGCTCGGGGAAATGCGGGTTGTCCGCCTCGCCCTGATCGAGCGTCTTGGCCAGATCCTCCTCCATCCTGCGAATGAACGGTCGGGCCACCAGGAAACGACTGCTATGGGAGGCACAGGAGAGCGTGCCGTCATCGGTGAGGGATTTAAGTAGGCACTTCGTGCCGACGGCCAAGGCCGTAAAAGGCTGTTTCGGGACACCCCGGCTGTGACGAAAGGGCGGTCTCAGAGAACAGCTCACTTGATTGAAATTCCGAGACTGTTAAGTAGGCACTACGTGCCGACGGCCAAGGCCGTAAAAGGCTGTTTCGAGACACCCTGGCTGTGACGAAAAGGGCGGTCTCAGAGAAGACGTCACTTGATTGAAATTCCGAGACTGTTAAGCCACTGCTCGATGTAGTCACGGCTGTCCAGCGTGTCCATGACGAGCAGCGCGTTGGCCCGCTCGATCAGCTCCTCGAACTCGATCCAGCAATCCCCTTGGCCTAATGCCGAAGTGACGCAGTCGAGAATGCCGGCGCGGATGCGGGACGGATCGTCCTTGGCCGTCCCCATGCGGCGGGCGATCTGGTCGACCCGCTTGAAGCCGAAGCCGGGGATTTCCCGAACGATGAGATAGGGATCGTCTTGGAGGAGGCCGAGGGCATCGTTGCCGAGCTTCTCGACCAGACTCGTCACTTGATGGTGGGTGAGGCCGTAAGCCGCCAGCTGAGTCAGCGCACCGTTGACCTGCCGGGTCTTTTGCCACTCCTCCCGCAGCCGCTCGACCGTCGCCAGGGGCAGTCGCGCGGCCTCGGCGACCGTTTCCGGTTCCTCAACGATGATGCGGTCGAAATCTTTACTGAAGCGTTCGGCGATCCGCTTTGCCTTGACCGGGCCGATCCCCTTGATGTCTGGGTGGTGGGCCAGATAGTGGGCCAGGCCGTCGGCGTCGAGTTCGAGGTTGTAGGCAAGCGTCTCGACCTCGAGCTGGCGCCCGTACTTGGGATGGGTGACCCAGCGGCCCTCGAGAACGACCTGATCCTGCTCGCGGGCGTGGAGTTTGCCGGCGAAGGAAATTTCATTGCCGGCTAGAGTGATCAGGCGGCCCGCCGAGAATCGTGCGCCGGCGTAGTAGACCGCGTCGATCCGTCCGCGAACCTTGATTAATGCTGTCGTTAGAGTTGTGGTTCCCATTGTGTCGATGCGATTCGATGGACCCCGCGCAAGTAGCCCTCGACAAACGCCCGGGCCCCCTGGCGGTCCGAGCAGAAAAAGACCGGAATACGAAAGTCGACGACGATCGATAAAACCGAGCCGAGCACGGCGTTGGGATGGGCTCCGGAGCGGTACTGTTCGGTCAGGATGTCGCCGAGGTTGGCTTCGACAACGATGCAGGCGAAGCTGTACCCGGCCAGACACTCCAGCTCCTTGTGGAACCGCTTCCGGGAACGAATGACGGTCGAGACCAGGTCTTCGAGTGTCTTGCGCTCGACCGCCACCCGGTCCTCCCATCCATCCAGCGAGTAGTCCCCAGCGGGCAGGGCCCGGCGAGTGGCCGTCACGCCTTCGGAATCGAAGGGGTAGGGCTCCTGTTCCCGTGTGTCGACGACAACCGTGATTCGATCCGTCCCTGCCTGCCGCTCAGCTCCCGGCCGAGGCCGGTTAGAACGGTGCGAGCTCATCCTGGGCTTCCGTTTCATTGGCCTCGTCGTTCTCGAGCACGAGGCGCCGGTTGAAGTAAACGTTTTCGAAGTCCCCATTCGCCCGCTTGGTCACTTCGAGCTTGACGCCCCTCAACTGGCCCACCTGCTTGTACAGATCGGAGAGCTTCTCGAGATCCAGTCCACAGGTATGCAGGTCGGTCTTGAGCCACTTGAGGTTCTCGCGGCTGGCGATCATGTTGTTGCGCCACAGCAGGCGTCCCCGGAACCGGGGAGCGAGGATGCGCAGGGTCCACTTGAGCATTGGCTTGCCCGAGCTCTTCGCCCGCACCAGCTCCACCTGCTCGACGTTGACCTGGTACTTGCCGTCCGGGACGGGCTCGAACTCGCGGTCTTCAACCTCGGCGCCGGTATAGTCGTCCTCGAAGTTGGTCAGATCGATGTCTGAGCCCGATGGGTGATGTTGTCCGTAGTCTTCGTTTTGCATGGTCTTATCCTCCATTTCGGCCTGCCTGGCCATCAGGCAGGGATGTGTTGGGCTGGGGCTTCGGATCGCCAGCCTTGGCGGCGGCCGCCGGCTGGGTGGCCTGAGCGGCGGGCCGGTTGAACGCTTCGGTGAACTTCGTGAAGTCCAGATCGATGGTCTCGGGCAGGCGGCCCGTCCGATCCCCGGCTTCGTAGTGCGGACTGGGCTTGGTGCGCATGACACGGCGGTAAGAGACCTTGCCCTCCTCGTCGGTCACGGCTTCCAGATCGCAGTAGAGAATGAGATCGACCATCCCCAGCACGATCTTGCGGGCCTTATCGGGCAGGGTCGGAACGATCCGGGTGTATTTGCCGGTGCGCGTCTCGATCTCCCGCTCGACCGAATGGGAAACGAGAAACAGGCCGTAGGGCAGGAAGGCCAGCTTGGTGAGCACGCGGTGGAACTCGTTGTTGATCAGCGCCCAGCCCTTGCCGTAGCCAAGGTCCGACTCATGCTCGATCTTGAACTTGGCGCAGACGTGCTCGGCGCACATCCGGTAGGCGTTGTCGATGGTGTCGATAACGATGGTCTTGAACGAATGCTTGCCTTCAGCGATCTCGCTGCCGGCGGCCAGTAGCTCGCTCCAGGACTGGATCGGGACCTGGTAGACGTCCAGGGCGTTGAGTCCCGGCTCGGTGGCCAGAAACAAGGCGCCTTCGGAATGCGAGCACCAATCCGACTTTCCGATCTTCGATCGCCCGTATGCGAGCACCGTCAGGTCGGCCAGGTTCTGTTTTTGGGGTGTGGTCTTGTTGGGTAGCACGTTGTGTTCTCCTTTCATCTGGGTTCTCAAAATGGGGGCGCGTCGTTGGCCGGGGACTGGTCCCCGCCGACGGCCTCCCGTAGCTCTTCATGCGGCGGGACCTTCTGGTAGAGGTTCTCCGCGACAACCGGACTGCCACCGGACTGGCACAGCGGCAGATAGGCGCAAGGGCGGCGGTAGTGAAAACAAAAGGCCGTGTTCTGATAAAAGACGCCCCGCCGGCGGGCTTCCAGATACGCTTGGGTCAGCTCCCAGAGCTGGGCTTGCAATTCCTCGAAGCGGTCGCGGGAGAGGTAGAGCCGCTCCCGGTGGAACATCTCCGGGTCGGAGTACTTGATGGCGAGCCGCTTCTGGAAGGCCTCGTCGCTCTCCGGCAGCTTTCGCTTGGCCGTGGTCCTGCCGGTCTTCGACTTGGCGGCGAGCGCCGCCCGGCGCGCCTCATACTCGGCTTCGGTCTCGCCGTGGCCCTGCGAAAGACGCGCCTTGACCAATACGTTGTAGAGGACGCCGGTGAGCCGGATGCCCAGGGTCTGCTCGACGTAGCGTGAGTAGAGGACGATCTGAAAGTCGGTCCACAGACGCTCGAGATAGTCGCCGCCCAGCTGGGAGGCGGTCTTGTGTTCCAGCAGGTAGTGCTCCTCATTGATCCGGACAATGCCGTCGACCTTCCCGGCCAGGGTGAAGCTGCGGGACGCAGCGCCGGTCGCCGGATTGACGATCTTTCCCGCGAACGTCTTCTCCAGCGCGACGACCTCGAACTCCTCGTCGGCGTAGCGGGCCGCGTAGCCTCGCATCATCGCGGTGGCCAAGTGCCAGTCGCGCTTCTCGTCGGCTTGTTGGTCCCGGTTCGGGTAAGCCCGGTCGATGGTGTCGAGGACCGCCTCCAGGTTCCCGGTGGAGTGCCAGATCTCCAGGCTCTGGTGGATCACCGTTCCCAGGGCGAGGTTGCGATCCCGCTCCAGCGGAACCAGCTCTTGGAGGTAACGCCACTCGAAAGCCTTGCGGCAATTGCGGAACAGGCTCCACATTGAATAGGTCGAGATCGCCGGGGCGCCCATCACCCAGCCCCCCTGGCGCTCATCGCCGAAGAAACCGGTGGCGGGCCCGCGATCCGTTCGACCTTGAAAGCCTTCTCGCCGAACTCGCGAGTGAGAAAGCCGGTGAAGATACGGGCGATGGCCCGACCCACTTCGGTGGCCGCATCCACCACGCAGGAACGCTTGTCGTTGTCGAGACAAAAGGATGCGTCCAGGCGCACCAGCGACCGGCCGTGTAAGCATTCGGTGGCCAGCAACGCCAGGAG
>CBDFLD010000016.1:0-427328 GCA_965249005.1 Acidobacteriota bacterium | reverse complement strand
GCACGCGCAGGCGCTCTACTCCACGAACAGCCGATCTCACGTCGGACGCTTCGTGTTCACCTCTCCATGCCATATACCAGCCCCACTCCCCGAAGCTGGGTACATTCTGACGGTAGGGAAGTACTCGGAATCCCGCTATCTCCAATGTCCGGCCAATGCATAGAAACGCCTTCTTTGTATGATAGGGGCTCGTGGATTGTACCGAAATCACAGCATCGGAAGCCAATCGCTTCGCCAGAGTCTGGTAAAACTCGGTAGAATACAGCTTTGCCAATTCGACGACGCCAGGGTCCGGAAAGTCCAGTATGGCTACATCAAAAACTTGCTCGGCTCTTTGGACGAAGAGATCCGCATCAAGTTGGAACACGGAAACTTCCGCGATTGGATATTCCCTGTTGTTAGAGCATGAAGAAGATCACGCTCGCCAAGCCCATGGCCACGACCCCTTCGATCCAGGCCGCATTGAGATTTTGATCATTCGCAATTTCATGCGCGATAGTGGTGCCGGGCAAGAGCACCCAATCGGTGAGCTTCCGTAGGACCATCAGAGTAGCGAAGCCGGCCAGAGCGTAGTATCCGAAGTCCATGAGATTGGTCTGCCAATCGACAAAGTGCCCGGATGTTGCCTTCAGTAAGATGATCCCTATGGCGGCCATGTTTGCGCCGAGAGCCACTCCGGCAGCCACATTGTCACGCTCGATTTCTTGATGAATGTCATACTTGGTAATCCACTGGTAGAAAGCGCCAAAAATGACGAGAACGAGTTGACCAAGCCCGAAGAATACCAGAGCCGTGACTATGCCACCTTCCCCATGTATCGCTCCGGCGACTACGAGGGCGGTGGCAATGTAGCTTCCAAACTCAACCGCACCCGTTCCTACGTTTTGGTCTTGTACGATCTCTTTGATGGTGGAGAATTTGAATAGGATCAGCTTATCCACAACGATGCGACCGACATTCAGCGCCAAGATACCTCCAAGAGCGTAAAGAAGATCGATTCCAAGCGTGGTTACAAACTCAGTGGAGGTTAGCTCTTCTCCGAACTCCGGTCCCACGGAAGCTCCCAGGAAAATAATCGTCACCCCCGCAAAGTAGCCAGTAACAGCCAAGCCAACGGCATGGTTGTCCTTCTTGGTTAGCTCTTCATTCACGGCAAATGGAGTAAGGACGTCTTTGAATACTTTCGCGAGAATCAAAACAATCAGGCCGAGAATCACGTATGTTAAACCGAGTGCGAGGCCGTACAGTGTTTCCATGAGATTTGCTCCTGATTCTCTGCTACATCGGGCAGTGGAGGGCAACGACGAATGCTATTTCCCTCTTCCGAAACGACTCCCCGACTGTCGTGCGCTAGATCGACCAAATGAACCGCGAGAAGAGCCGGGCCTCGATTCAAAACCGAGAGCCACGGTAACTGCCTCCACTTCTCACATACTGACTGTTCTTGAAACCGCCCGTGCGTTTGTAGCTGGAATTGGCATATCGGGAAGATGTGAAAGTGCCGCTGGTTCCGTATCGCTGCCGACCGGCTGAGCTCGTTCCGTAATAACTGCGGCCTGAACGGTACGCCGTATTGTAGTTGTTGTAGTGATTGTAGTATATGGGCCGATAGTAAACCAGGCCCCCAGAACAGGCTCCGCATCATGGCGTATTGGCCATAGAAGACCCAGAAACTACCACCCGAACTGGTCTGCCAATAGCCATATTGGTTCTGTCGCTCTCCTGGTGGGCACATATAGGCGAAACCAGCCGGCTGCGCGATCTTTTCCGCCTCGTGATCGTATTTGCCCGCCGACTTGCGCTCCACCGTCATGCCGAGGTTTTTTCCCCATGGCCTTGTATTCGGATTCGGAAATCTGTTTCCATTCCTCGCGTTCCGACGTCTCATTGGTCTTGTTTGCTACATCCTTGATCGACACCTCGACGGTCTTGATCTTGTGGTGGAAGGTGACGTCGGTCCCTTCGCGTATCTCCATGTCAACCAGGATCCTGTCCCAGGAACGGTATAACTGGCTTACCAGGACAGTGATCTGATCCAGAGATGCCGGCACGGTTTTCCCATAGTCGGTCAAAGATTGAGCCGCAGGGATGATCTGGTCGTAAGTGACGGATCCTCCGCTGCCCCGCTTGGCATTCTCGGTCTCAATGGTCTGCCACGCCTGGTTGGCGCCGTCGACCATTTCGCTGACCGCCGACAGGCGTTTTCTGCAAATCGCTCTTCTTTCCCGGCCAATCCATCGAGGCCTGTTCGATCCTGTTTCTTGCGGCCGAGAAATTGGTTTCCGGCGACCGCCTCATGAGCGGCCGCCAGCTCTCGGATCTTCTGGTCTAGATTCTGCTTGAAGCCGACCCGCAAACTGACCACCGAGGACATCTCGGTTGCTTCATTGGCGGCAAAAAACCCTTGCTGCACGAGTGCGCGTCAGGAGCTCATCGATCTTTCCCACGGACGCGCTTTCATTGGCTTCCCTGAGGGCGCGCACCTCTGCAAGATCCGATTCCGCCGCATCCAGGCGCTTCTGGGCTTCGTCCCAGCCGATCTCTCCATCCCTGTTGATATTCGGTGGCAGTGAAGAGTTTCCGGCTCGGACGCCAGGGCAGCTTCCACGGTTTCCTTTTCAGCTGAAAAGGTCGAGGCGTCCCGTTCGAAGTTCTGCAGCTCTGCCTCTACCAGGGCTACCGTTTGGGAGGGCAGGCCGCCCAGAAACACTTCCAACAAAGCCCACCAGGATCATCAACAGGACAACCCCGATGGCCAAAAAGGCCGAGTGTGCGTCGATCCATGCTAACTCCCCCTCGTGAACGTCAGACGTGACTGGCTAACCACCGCAAGGTTTTCGGACTGGTACCAATGGACGGATCGGATCTCCAGGACATCTGTAGAAACTGGCTCCGAGCCTTGCTTCTGTGGCATCGATCCGTCTGGATAGTAATCGGCGCCGACGATCGTAAACGGCATTGGGACATCCCGGACGGCTGGGGAATGAAGCCGACGCCTGATCGGCACACCTGGGAACGACGTGGTCAGGTAGCGTCTTGGCATTAGGTAATAGCGATTCGAGCTTCAGATTGAACCCGTATTCGAAGCTTGGACTCTTGTATTTTATGTCTCGTTCCACGATACCTCTCACCGGAAGAACCATGGCGGGGTCAGGAACGGACTCAGTAGCGCAAGATAGCACCTCGCTCAGGCGACCGTTCTCCCATTCGACGTTGACAAGGTGACTGGCGCCAATGACCGTGAGAGTCAACGAGAGATCGTCCCACCGGCGTATTTCCTGCGCAAACACCCGAAACAACTCGGGATCAATGGTGCGTTGGCATATGGCTAACCCGAGCGCAGCGGGCGACTGGTCGACATAACCGGTGAAGTCTGGATTGGCAACTATGGTTTGCTTCGCTTCGTTCATTGTTTTTTGAGATGTTTCCCTTTCGAGGGACTGGATTCGGAGCGAGCTATCGCCTGGCGTGCTGCCGATTCGCTGAGCCTGCGCGGGTTCTTGGGACTCGAGTGGGGCGAGGATCCGTCGGATCATTCGACGATCTCCCGCACGCGACGGCGCATGGATGTGGAGACGCATAGCGCAGTCTTTGCCTGGATCCTGAGCCGGCTCGCTGAGGCGGACCTGGTGAAGGGCAAGACCCTCGGGGTGGATGCGACCACTCTGGAAGCCAACGCGGCTTTGCGCAGCATTGTACGGCGGGATACCGGAGACAGTTACGAGACCTACTTGACGAAACTGGCACAGGAATCGGGTATTGAGACACCGACCCGGGAGGATCTGGCGCGCATAGATCGCAAGCGGCCGAAGAAGGGTTCCAACGATGACTGGCAGCACCCGCAGGATCCGGACGCCCGCATCACCAAGATGAAGGACGGCCGCACGCATCTGGCTCACAAGGCCGAACACGCCGTGGATCTGGAAACCGGAGCGGTGGTTGGCATCACGGTTCAGGGAGCCAACCAGGGCGATACGACGACGATCAAGAAGACGCTCATTGAAGCGGCCGAACAACTCGAGGGTGTGCTGCCTGAAAGCGATAGACTGCAGGAGCTTGTGACCGACAAGGGATATCACAGCACGCAACTGGTAGAAGATCTCGAGCAACTGGAGATCCGAAGCTACATTTCCGAACCAAAGCGGGGTAAACGGCGGTGGCACGGGAACACCCGTGCGCGGGATGCCGTGTACCGAAATCGTAGACGTATCCGAGGAGAACGGGGAAAGCGCCTGCTTCGCCAACGGGGAGAACGACTGGAACGACCTTGTGCACACCTCTATGAAACAGGTGCAATGCGGCGGACATATCTCCGTGGTCATCCAAACATCCTCAAACGGTTGCTGCTTCATGTCGGTGCATTGAATCTCGGACTGCTGATGCGACAGCTGTATGGCGTGGGCACGCCGCGGAGTCTGCAGGGGCGTCTCTGCGCCTTTCTGACGCGTATCTTGGCCTTTTTCAGATGGTCGAGGTCGATCTCGGCCACTTTTTGGCCGAGGAAGACATCTGTAGATGAATTCCATCCAGTATGCACCAGGATCATCGTTGTCCGTGGATCTGTGCTCCATCCGGTTTTAGCCACGGGCTGCTAGCCCCATACACATCAACGATGCCGCGGCTCTGAAAAGATACCCTATCCACCTGATCCTCCGAGAATGGCGCCTGTTTCGAGCAGCGATGTTCTTCAGTCTGATGTCCGCCTTCAACATCGGATTCCGTGACTTCAACTTTGGAAAATGGCTGCGAATGTCCACCGACGTAGTCACCATTTACCCCAACAGCGAAGGTGGTCAAAAAACGACTTTAAACACAATTCCTTCCGCTGGAACATCGAAAAACAAGAGCACCAAACGTGAGGAAGACGATTGTTCCTGTTAAGATCCATTTGAGCCTTTTCGTTGAGTCGTGCTTTGCAGGTTGTATGTTCTTGAATAACTCTGGCAAATCGTGATCCTCCTCAAAAGACGATTCCGATGCTACTCTCCGCGCGGGGGGAAACCGAACGCTTGAGTTGATAGGAGCTGCAGTGGCAGGACGTTCATCTTAGAACGGCTTCCTACGATCCATCATATCATGAGAAACAACCTGCTCTGGAAAAGCGGCAATGTCGCCCCAGTTTTTCGCTTGAAAGAATACACACAGGAGTATCAGATAGCGAGCATTCGGATCAACGATGGGGGTTGGCCACCCAAGAACTACTCCCTTGAAGGCGGACAGTTATGAGCAACGAGTCCATGTTTCCTTGCGCTTGCTGTGGGTATCTGGTCTTCGATGAACTAGGCTCCGATGACATCTGCCCAATCTGTTGGTGGCAGGATGATCATTCACAGCTCCGTTTCCCTGAGTTTGGCGGTGGTCCCAATACTCCCTCTCTTGTCGAAGCACAGAAGAAACTTCCAATCCTTCGGCGCATCCGACAAAAGGGGCAAGGACTACGTGCGCCAGCCGCTTCCAACTGATCGACGTGATCCGTTTCTGGCGTCCCATCGACCCTGAACAAGACGACATCGAGCGGCCAGAGGCAGGGAAGGATTATGGGCCCAGACGTATCCTGATGATATGACTAGGCTCTATTATTGGCGCCCGAATTACTGGAGGCGATAGATGGAGGGTAAGGGGCGAGCTGAGATCGTCGCTCCTGAGGCAACGTCGCGCCTTCCAGTTGCAAGCAACATCGGACCTTGGATGAATTTTCCACAGCCTCGGACGTGATTCGGCTACAAACACGGAGCGACACGGTGCGGTAAAGGGCGCAGCCCAATCACTGATCCTGAGCAAACCTCAGTGAGTTTTTCACAGGAAGACAAGCGGCAACACGCTTTCACAGTTTGTGACCTTGGGGAACGCGGATAAAGGCGTAATCCTCGCTCTGCGTGGAAGAGAGGGGAGGATAGAGCTTCGCTGCCGTTCTCTCCTCTCGAATGATTATGGCGTGTTGTTTCAAGATGGCCGTCGATTCTTTTCAGTGGATTCGCTTTCAATGGTCGGATAGATTGATTGAAACACCTTCCTACCAAGCAGAGAGTCTACTATGACCAGCCAAAGGGTGCCTGCCCTCTCTCGTCTTGAACGAATCGTTAACCTCTGGATAATTGTAGTGGGGGTGTTGATCATTCTGCTTACCGCCTGTACCGAGGCTACAGTCTGGGAGAAGCACAACGAAGCAGGTATGGAGGCACATCAGCAAGGCCGTTACGCTGAGGCCGAGGACCTGTTCTTATCTAGTCTTAAGGAAGCCGAGCAGTTCGGAGACGAAGATACTCGTCTCGCTACAAGCCTCAACAACCTGGCGGAGCTGTACCGCAACCAGGGAAAGTACACCGAGGCTGAGCCCCTCTACCAGCGCTCCCTCGCCATCTTGGAGAAGGCACTGGGACCGGAGCACTCCAAGGTCGCTACGAGCCTCAACAACCTGGCGGAGCTGTACTACAATCAGGGCAAGTACACCAAGGTAGAGCCGCTCTACCAGCGCTCCCTCGCCATCTGGGAGAAGGCACTGGGACCGGAGCACCCCGATGTCGCTCTGAGCCTCAACAACCTGGCGGCGCTGTACAACGCCCAGGGCAAGTACGCCGAGGCTGAGCCACTCCACCGGCGCTCGCTCGCCATCAGGGAGAAGGCACTGGGACCGGAGCACCCCGATGTGGCTAGCAGCCTCAACAACCTGGCGCTGCTCTACGAAGACCAGGGCAAGTACACCGAAGCCGAGCCGATCCACCGGCGCGCGCTTGCCATCGCGGAGAAGGCACTGGGACCGGAGCACTCCAAGGTCGCTACGAGCCTCAACAACCTGGGGCTGCTGTACTACAATCAGGGCAAGTACACCGAGGCAGAGCCGCTCTACCAGCGCTCCCTCGCCATCTGGGAGAAGGCACTGGGACCGGAGCACCCTAATGTGATGAACGGCCTCGAGAACTACGCTGACTTGTTGCGGAAGATGGACCGTAATGCGGAGGCGGATGAGTTGGAAGACCGTATCAGAGCGATGGCTAGCCCCAAAATAAGCGAGGTATGAGCTCGCTCGGAAAATCGTTTGCCTTTTCCGAATATCTCGTGGATTTCAGCTCCTTGTGCGTAACAGGGAAAGCAAAGAGAAACACAAGAGACAAACCTTCCATTGGTTGTCTGGATCACTTGATCTTGTTTGTCTCTGTTATGCCCTTCCTTTCGCCCGCCACTCTTGCTCCGCCGGGGGTACGGGCTCACCCGCCGGCGAGGCGCCTTCAAGTAAACCTGAGTTGCCTGATATAGTCGAACGTCGCCAAAAAGGTTTCGAGATGCTTGCTATAGGCCAATATCCTGTAAACGAGGCGACGACCGGTTCTTACAATCTGACAGGGTATTTGCACAAAGTTCACCAGGAAGCGTTTGAACTCCATCCTCAAGATATCACGACGTACTGTCGGCGCCTGCGTCACCAGGCCATACCAGGCCTTCAGATTCCACGCCAGCGATGCGATGACCATGTAGGCCCAGTTCGATACCAGACTGTCCGAAGGCATCCTCAAGGCGTTCACTCCACTCTTGAGCTGACCGATGACGTTTTCCTGGTTGCAGCGATCGTTGGCAAAAAGGACCACTTCTCCCATCGTCATCTCCCGATCGTTGGTGATGTAGAAGAAGTACCGGACCTCATCAAACAGCCGGTGCTCCCCCTTTTCGATCGTGAGGTTCTTCCGAACCACAACCATGCGATAGGTTTTCTTACAGTGTCCGGGACGATAGTCAAACTCGGCGACCTGCTCGCTCTGCAGGCGGATGTTCTTGAATTCTCTCTCCTTGATTACTTGTTCTTTGACGTTTTCCGGACGGCGCCGTTCTTCGCTCTTGACCTCATAACGAGGAGGCCGCTCGAGCGGTTTCCATTGTCTCTCCGGCAGGGCATCGGCCATCCCGACCAGGTTCGGCTTGGCGTCATAACCAAAGACAAAACCAACCCGCTCGTCCCAGCGATCGAAGTTTCTCGTCAGCGAGAAATCCGTGTCGCCCCGAAGCCAGACCTTCGTAAACACCGACGACACCAGATCGATTGCCCGGTCCATCCACTCGGCCGCTCCGTCGGAAGAGGGACGGTTGCCCGGCCGATTCATCAGATAGAGGACCTCATTCGTATTGGCCAAGGTCACGATCAACGGTGCGTAACCCCAGATCCCGTTGTAGGCAATGTCCATTCCTTCCTTGCATTCCCCCAAGGTTCCGGCGACGGTCCCGTCCACGTCGATGATGGCCTCCTTCCGGAAGGAAGCATCCTGCAACTTCCACACCTTGGTTCGGGTTTCATTGATGGTTTCCTGAAGTCCGAAGATCCAATCCTCATCGAAACGACGGAGGAAATCTCCAGCCGTCGTGGGATCCGGAATCCTCTCGGCTCCCAGTCCGTTCATGTAGGTCTCATCCTGGCGCAACCGCTCGATATCTTCGAGACAGGTTCCACCCGACAAGACGTTGTATGCGATGTTCAGTACATGATCGGATTCCCAGTAAGGAAAGTGGTTCTTTTATTCACCTGGAATGTGCTCCTTTCGGGATGTCTTGTAAACATATCAAACGCATTTTATCCCGTAACGGCGCACGTTCCAGGGCTTTTCTTCCTCCTCATGCAAAAAATCACGCTGGACTAAGGGCTAGGTTACGAGAAGGTGGGCGAAGTGCCCGACTTGGCGAAGCCCGGCGAGGCCGAATGGTTGTTGCGGAAAAAGCTGAGTTCTTCAGGTGACAGACGTCCGCCCAGAAGAGGATGAGTGGGGACGCCGGAAACCCTTGTTCCATCTGAATTTACCAACCTTTTCGCTTGCACTTCTCGAAAGCGCCGATTAAGATGACGCCGATAATCACTTGGTGCGGACTTCGAGGTTCAATACCAAAGTCCTGAATCCAAAGAATGATCACTGAATCCAATAAAATAGCGGTGAGCATCGGCAGCGCCTTGGAATATTTGGATTTGGTCCAGACGGTCACAGACAGCGTCACTGGCTTCATGGGTTTCGACGACGATGCCGCTCACTGGATCAGTATGTCAGTCCGAGAGTCCGTCACGAACGCCATTCAACATGGAAACAGGTTGGATCTTTCGAAGAAGGTGGACATACGATTTCAGGTCGCGCCGGACCGTTTGGATATTCTCGTGAAAGATCAGGGCAGGGGCTTCGAGGTTGATAGTTTGCCGAATCCCCTGGATCCGGAAAACCTACTCAAGCCGAGCGGACGGGGTATTTTCTACATTCGATCCTTTATGGACGAAGTCGAGATCAAGCCCCACTCTCAGGGCGGTATGGAAGTTCATATGGTAAAAAAAGTATCTTCAACTTAAGGAGAAGAAAATGAAGATCGAAAATCGCACAGTAGGCGACGTGCACATCCTGGACTGCAGCGGAAAAATCACCCTGGGAGAGGGCACCATGACCGTTCGAAATACCGTTCGGGAAGTTCTGGGCGCCGGAGGGAAAAAGATCATACTGAATCTCGGAGATGTGAACTACATCGACAGTTCCGGCATTGGGGAACTTGTGAGCAGCTTCACCACCGTGTCCAATCAAGGCGGGCAGCTGAAGCTTCTTTCGTTGACGAAGAAGATCCAAGAGCTGTTGGCCATCACCAAGCTCCTGACGGTTTTTCAGGTTTTTGACGACGAGGATGCCGCTCGAAACAGCTTCTAGCGGAAGAATTTTTCGAAGTCCACGACTTTCAATAGGTCGTTGAACAGGACGAATCCCATCAGGAGGACCAGGAAGACAAACCCGACCTGCACGAGTTTTTCCTTGACGGCCAAGCTCAGGTCTCGACGGAGGATGCCCTCTACCAGCAGAAGGGCGATGACTCCACCATCCAAGATTGGAATGGGTAAAAGGTTAAAGACCCCTAGCTGTAGGCTGACCAATCCGAGGAAACCCGCGAAAACACGCATGCTTCCGGTTCGAGCCGCCGTGCCGGAAAACCGGGCGATTTCGATCGGGCCCGAAAGAGTTCTCACCGAAGCCGAGCCCGTGAGGATTCTGCCGATAATGGTGAATACAAGAGCCGACATCTTGTAATTGTGTTCGACGGAACGCCATATTGCCTGGGCGACACCGTACTTTTCGAAGTCAGACGGGACCTCGGGCACGAATCCGATCAAGATGCGCCCATCCACGTCGGCCGGTACGATTGTCAAGGAAAGGGTTTCAACCTCCCGCCGCACCTCGAACGTCAACGGAACTCCCTTGCTCATCGATATGACGTTGAGGATCTGATCGTAGCCCTGCCCGGAATTGCCGCCACCGTCGACGCGAAGGAGCTCGTCTCCAACTCGCAATCCAGCTCGATGAGCGGCCGAGTTGGGATCGACAGCGAAGACCTTTGTGTAAGGGAGGGTGTACTTGAAGCCAAGTGCATGTGGACTCACATTCGATACCTCGGGTGGATCGAAACGCATCCCGATGCGTTCTCGGCCTCTCTCGACTATCACGTCCAGCGAGTCCGGAGCAATAGTCCCCAGGGCGATTTCCAAGTCCTCCCATGTAAGGACGTTGTTACCACGAACGGAAATGATTCTATCGCCGGACGTCAAGCCCGCCCGGCTTGCAATGGAATCTGCTACCACGGGACCCACGACCGCTGGTCCCTTGAGATAGTGGGGAACTCGAACTCCCTCGACAAAGGAAAACGTCGCAACGGTGATAGCGAGCAGGATGTTCATCAGGGGCCCGGCAATGGCGACCAGGAACCTGTGCCAGCGAGGATGGGAGAGAAACTCATCGGGTTCTCCCCTGGGGTTCTCGTCGTATGTCTCGCCCGCCATCTTCACATACCCCCCCAGAGGGAGAGCACAGATCCGATAATCGGTGCCTCCCCTGGTCATTCCCACCAGGCGAGGACCGAATCCGATTGAAAACACCAGGACGCGAATCTTGAGTAACTTGGCCATTGCGAAATGGCCAAATTCGTGAATCGTGATCACGACTCCCAGAACGACAACAAACGACAGAACTGTCAGCAATAGTGAAGACATCAAACGTGTTACCTCTAACGTCCTGATTGAATATTGGTGCTATGACGACTCCGTGCACTTGCTTTGTCTCGAGCCCAGGCGTCTGCGCTCAGGATGGCCTCGAGCGAGGATGCCTCCTCGGCGTGATGCTCCGCGAGGACCCATGCGATAATGGCCGGAATCTCGTGGAAGCTGATTTCCCGATTGAGGAACGCTTCGACGACGACCTCGTTGGCGGCATTGAGTACTGCTGGGGCCGTGCCGCCAGCTCGAAGTGCGGAGTAGGCCAGGTTGAGACACTCGAATTTCTCGGTGTCCGGCTCGTGAAACTCCAAGCGAGACAGCTCCTGGATGTTCAAAGGTGGAATTGTACACGGCCACCTTTGAGGGTAGGTCAACGCGTACTGGATCGCGTTCCTCATGTCGGTGACACCGAGCTGGGCTACTATGGACCCATCCACGAATTCTACCATGGAGTGGACAATGCTCTGGGGGTGAACGGCAACTTCAACGTCATCGGGGGACATCCCGAAGAGCCATTTGGCCTCGATGACCTCGAGCCCTTTGTTCATCAGAGTTGCAGAGTCAATGGTGATCTTTCTTCCCATTTGCCAGGTCGGATGATTCAATGCTTCTTCGATCGTGACCGCAGCCAGTTTTTCCTTTGCCGTCCGTAGAAAGGGTCCTCCGGAAGCGGTCAGAATCAAGCGCCGGACTTCCGTGTACTCTCCCGCACGGAGACACTGATGGATAGCGTTGTGCTCGCTATCGACCGGCAAGATTTCAACTCCCTTCTCTCCGGCCTTTTCCATCATCAGCTGTCCCGCCATGACCAAGGTTTCCTTGTTCGCAAGGGCGATGGTCTTCCCTGCTTCGATGGCGCGGAATGTTGGCAGCAATCCGGCGGCTCCTGTGATCGCCGAAAGCACCATGACTGCCTCCGGGTGACAGGAGACTTCGATGTGTCCCGCGACACCGTGAGCGAAGGTCGTCTTTGCCATGGGATAACCCATGTGTCGGACCGAGTCCTGCAGCCGGCGTGAAGTCTCTTCATCCGCACAGGAAACGACCTCGGGATGAACGTCGCAGACTTGTTGCGCCAACTTTTCTACGTTCCGGCCTCCCGACAGACCGACCACTTTGAATCGATGGGGAAAAGACTGCACTACGCGAAGGGCGTTGGTTCCGATAGATCCAGTGGATCCCAGTATGGAAAGTACTTTCATCCTAGGGCCCGAAAATTCGAATCATACCACAAGAAAGATGACGAGGGACGGCGGCAAGGTACTTTGGCGCGAAATACGCCCGTGCAACCGCATCCTCGGTAGGGAAGTGCGCGTTGTCTCGTTGGGTTTGATTGGGGGATTGCATTGCGGGCAGGCCACGAGTTCACGGGGGTGAACCCGCAGCGCCGTACAGACACGAGAGATACGCATATTGTACGGGGAGGGCAAAAAGGAGACTGTCGACCCTGTCTAGTACCCCTCCGTGGCCTGGGATGAGACTGGAGCTGTCTTTTTTTTCGGCGGCACGTTTGAGCATGGATTCCGACAAATCTCCAAGCTGACCCGCCGTTCCGAGAAGTGCTGCAAGAACAAGGGTGTGTCCCCTCGGCAATTCCGGGAAAAGATAAGTCTGCAGTGCAGCCGCAACGAGCACGGAGGAAAGGAGTCCTCCCACCGCGCCCGCGTTGGTTTTGTTTGGACTGATCCGGGGCGCAAGAAGCGACCGGCCGATTGTTTTGCCGACGAATAGGGAGCCTATGTCCCCAGCCCAAATCACGCCGAGGAGAACAATGATCCAGCGGACGCCTCGCTCGGAGCCGAAGTCAAAACGAACGCCCACGGAAGAGTAAAGACTCAGTCCGATGAAGAAAACGCCCGTCAGTGTGACGGTCAGTCCGGTCACGCGATTTTGCATTGCATCCCGGCGCGCGAGGGCGAAGAGAAAACAGCCGACCAAAATCCCGGCTAGCAGCGCCACGATCGGAACGACGCGCAGATGCGCTCCGATGAACAGTATCCAGAGGCCTAGATACCCGGGCAATGCTTGTCCTGGAAGACCCATCGCCTCGAAGAGTTCGAGATACTCCCAAAGACACAACGTGCCTACGGCTGCAAGCGCGATTACAAAGATCGTCGGGGTCGAAAAATAAACCAGGCAGAGGACCGCCGGAACGAGGATCAAGGCGGAAGCAATCCGGAGCAGCATCAAATCCCGCCGTAGCGTCGCTCTCTACTTTGATATTCCAAGATGGCCTCGAAAAGTTCCTTGCGACGGAAATCGGGCCAGAGCGTGGGCGTGACCCAAATTTCCGAATATGCAATCTGCCAGAGCAGGAAGTTGCTAATTCTCATCTCACCACTGGTTCGGATGAGGAGGTCGGGATCGGGGATGCCGGAGGTGTATAGAAACTGAGCAACGGTTTCCTCGCTGACCGGTGTTCGATGTCCGTTCTTGCCGAGTTCCTCGAACAGCTTGTTTATGGTATCCACGAGTTCCGCACGGCCCCCGTAGTTCAGAGCGACGTTCAGAATCATACCGGTATTGTGCGTGGTCTGTAACCGTGCCCGCTGGAGCTCCTTTTGAACGGATCTCTCGAGTTCTTGGATACGCCCAATCGTTTGAAACCGGATGTTGTTCTGGTCGATATTGCGAAGCTCCCGGCGGATATACTCCTTGAGCAGGCTCATCAATGTCCGGACTTCTGAGCGGGGGCGCTTCCAGTTCTCGACAGAAAAGGCGTAGAGCGTCAGGACGGGGACACCAAGGCGCGCCGATGCCTCGATGATCTCCCGTACCGAATCGATTCCTGCCCGGTGACCGGCCACCCGTGGAAGACTTCGCTTGGCAGCCCAGCGACCGTTTCCGTCCATGATGACCGCCACGTGCCGGGGCAATCGGGATAAATCGATCTCTTGGAGTAGGTTTGCCTCTTCCGATCCGCTCTTGGCTAGTTGTTTCAAGTCGGTCATAGGATGCCTTTCGCCCATAAGGCGAAACGTTGACGTATTTTATCACCAAAACAGCAAAAGTCATCCGGTGCCCGGAAGAATTAAGATCCCCCCAGATACCGTCATTCTCGGTTCGTTCCGCGGTGCCGACGGGCAGGTGATGCCTTTTGGAGCGTGTCGTCAGTAGCGCACTCTAAGCAAGGTCAGTCCCTGCGCAGGCGCGGTGTACTTTGCCAATGAGGAGTCCCTTTGATTCAAGAGTTGCTTGAATGTGACGAGGGTCATTCGTTCGCGGGCCACCTGCAGTAGAGTTCCAATCATCCGGCGGACCATGTGTTGAAGAAAGCCGTCGGCCTCGACGGTGAAGAAGATGTGATGGCCACGCCGCAAGATGCGGGACTGTTCGACTCGCCGCACGGTGCTGCTCGACTGCCCCAGGCGCAGCCGCCGAGCCGTGGTAAAGCTGGCAAAGTCGTGGACCCCGACGAAGAGGGAAGCGGCTTTTTCAAGTGCCTCCGTTTGCAACGGGTAGGGAAAGTGACAATACTCACGCAAAAGGTGCGGGGGCAGGATCCGTCCTCTATAAATCTGGTAACGGTAGACCTTGGACCGAGCGGAAAACCTGGCGTGAAAGCTGGGCGGCACTTCACTCGAGTGGAGAACCCGGATGTCTTTCGGGAGCAGGCCGTTGATCGCAACCTTGAAATTTAGCGCCGCGATCGCGCATCGGGTCCGAAAGTTCGCCACGAGGGCTCGGGCGTGAACCCCCGCATCAGTCCGACCGCTTCCAACGATCGAAACTTTCTCTCCGGTGATTTGGCAGATTGCTCTCCGAACCTCACCTTGGATCGTGATAAACTTCGGTTGCATCTGCCATCCATGGTAGTTGGTCCCGTCATAGGCCAGTGTCAGCTTGATGTTTCGAGATGCTCTCATCTGCTTCCGGGCTTCTCCGCCTTCGTTCCGGTACGACATTGGGGGCAGTTTTCCGGCGCGTAGGTCGGGATTTCGAGCGACGCAAGTGAGATATGCGGTGCCCCCAGAACCAGCGACCCCCCGCTACGGTCGATGAGTGATCCACAAGCGACGACGTCGCCTTGATGGTGGCGGATCAATTCCACTGTCTCCAGGGTCGACCCGCCTGTGGTCCAAACATCTTCGACGACGACGCACCGCTCGCCGGGATTGATCTGGAACCCTCGCCGAAGGGTCAAGTTACCCTCTTGTCGTTCCGCAAAGACGCCCCGAAGGTTCATCGCCCGTGCAACTTCGTGAGCTACCAGAATTCCACCGAGTGCCGGCGCTACCACACATTCTACCCGATCGGCAATTCGGAGAAGCCTTTCCGCCAGCGCCTGACCGAGGGCACTGGCCGTAATGGGATGCTGCAACACCAAGGCGCATTGGAGATAGCGATCGGAGTGCAGGCCAGAGGACAACAGAAAGTGTCCCTTCAGCAGGGCGTTGGAGCTACGGAACAGGTCCAAAACGTCTTCCGGAGTCATGGCAAACCTTTCGTCTGTGCTGTCAAGTATCGATCAAAGTCAGGTGTCTTTGCATTTGCTATGGTCTATAATTGTGCTTTTCTGAACAAATGCAGGAGAGTGTTTATGTCTGGCCACTCCAAATGGCATTCCATCAAGCACAAGAAAGCGGCAACCGACGCAAAGCGCGGAAGGATGTATACGCGTCTGATCAAGGAAATGACCGTCGCCGCCCGTATGGGGGGTGGCGACGTCGAGTCTAATCCAAGACTGCGTCTGGCGGTCAACTCCGCGAAGTCAGCCAACATGCCCGCTGAGAATATCAAGCGCGCTATCATGCGCGGGACCGGCGAGCTTCCGGGGATCCTGTACGAGGAAGTGAACTACGAGGGTTACGGTCCCGGGGGCGTCGCACTGTACCTGCGTGTGTTGACGGACAACAAAAACCGCACGGTCGCCGAAATCCGGCATATTCTATCCAAATATCATGGAAATTTGGGAGAAAACGGCTGTGTGGCGTGGATGTTCAGCAAGAAGGGATACTTTGTGGTCGAACGCAGTGTAGTGGACGAGGATACTCTTCTGGAAATCATCCTTGGATCGGGAGGAGAAGATATGCGTGAAGACGGAAACAACTACGAAATCTTCTCTGCACCCGAGAAATACGACGAGGTAAAAGCGGCTTTTGATGAGGCGAACATTACTGTGACGGTCTCGGAGGTTTCCATGATCCCTCAAAATTACGTGAAGTTGGAGGGCAAAGACGCCCAGACCTTGATCAAGCTCCTGGAGGCGCTCGAAGATCATGAGGACATACAGAACGTCTGGGCCAACTTTGACATTGATGCCTCGGAGCTGAAGGAAGCCTCCTGATGCGAGTTCTGGGAATCGATCCCGGGTTGGCGGCGACCGGATATGGCATTATCGAGACGGACGGCTCGAGACACGAATCCGTTTCCTTTGGAGTTGTGCACGCGCCCAGCCGTTTTGCCTTTCACGAACGATTGCACCGCATCCACACTGGGCTGACCACTGTTCTATCAGGGGAAGTCATCGATGCAATGGCGATAGAGCAGATCTTCTACGCGGCGAATGTGAAATCGGCATTGAAACTAGGCCATGCGAGAGGCGTTGCTCTCCTCGTCGGTGCGCAACTAGCCGTGCCGGTCTTTGAATACTCCGCGACACAGGTCAAACAAAGCGTGGTCGGATACGGGCGGGCCGACAAGCACCAGGTAGGAGAGATGGTTCGGTTTCTGCTTCGATTACAGGAGAGTCCCTCACCGGATGATGTGACGGATGCCCTGGCGGTTGCCATCTGCCACAGTCATACCAGCAGTAACGTTCTCCAGAAGATTCAGTCGGTCCAGGAATCCGGCTAACCTGGAAACGGTTTCCAGGCTCTACTGGGCAACCACCATTCCCGCGTAGCCAACAACCCGATCATAATCGCCGTTGATTTCGCCCGAGTTTGCATATCGAACGAGGATGCCCTCCGTGGATCCCAGTTCTCTACAGGCCGTCAGTGTCGCCACGGTTGGAGCGAAGCCACACATGCTTATGTCATGTTCACGGACTACGTGGAACAAACCCTCAGGGTCGACCGCCCGGATCCGTTCGATCGCGTATTGATCCTTCTCGCGGGTCTTTGCCGCGGATTCGTAGTGGTTCATGTCGGAGCTTGAAATCATGAGGATGGGCTCGGCGAGCATCCGGATAACGTTCGCCATACTTTCTCCTAGCGTTTGCAGCATCGAGTATTCTCCCGTTCCGATGCAAATTGCTGCGAAGCTCATATCTGGAACGAGACTCTGCAAGAAGGGAATTTGCACCTCCAAGGAGTGCTCCCCGGCGTGGGCGGCGGAGTCCTCTTGCAGCTCGGGACAGTTCGCGACCAGAAGTTGCGTGAGTTCCGAGTCGATGGATCCGACACCGAGTGGGGTTTGCCAGCCTATCTTTGGATAGATTGAGAGCGGCTTGCCATGCCCAGTGTGGTTGGGTCCCAGCAAAATGAAGCGACGCGGCAGGTGAACGGAGGAATAAACCTCTCCAGCGACTGCTCCAGAATAGACATAGCCTGCGTGCGGCACCATGACCGCCCTCGCCTTGATCCGATCGTCGCCCGATCGCAAGAAGGAGAGGATTTCCTTTTCGAGGGTGCTGCGGTCGGAAGGATAAAAGGTCCCGGAGACTACGGGCTTTCTCATTTTGTCTTCCCTTGTGGGTACCGCGCCGGGAAACCGAAAAACTCTTGGAGGGCGCGCCGCTTTATGATGAAATCCAAGTACCGAGTTTACCCTGGCCGGAGGCAATTCTAATGAAGAGAGTTTCTTTTCTCCTTTGTCCATTATGCCTCCTATTGCTCTGGGGCTGTAGTGAAACCGAAAAAGTTGCAAAGAAGAAAGAAGCCGCCGGGCCGAAAGACAACGAAGCAAAGGCTCCAGTGGCGGTTGAGCCAATTCCAGGTGAAGATGTTGCGATCATCGAAACTCCCAAGGGGAAGATCGCCCTTAGATTCTTCGATACGGATGCGCCGGAAACCGTGGCGGAGTTGAAACGGCTCATTGGTGGTGGCTTCTATGACGGCACGACGTTCCACCGTGTCATTGCGGGTCGTCTCATTCAAGGCGGAGATCCGCTTTCTAGAGATCTGAATCCATACAACGACGGCCAGGGCAATTCTGGCCGAAATCTGGCCGCGGAATTCAATCAGCAGAGTTTCCGTAGAGGAACCGTCGGCCTTGCCAGGGGGTTGACCCCGGACTCCGGCTCTTGCCAATTTTTCATCTGTCTGGCTCGGAACAAGTCGTGGGACGGGAGTTACACGGCTTTTGCGGAAGTCATCGAGGGGATCGAGGTGGCTGAGACGATCTCCAAGGTGAGGACGAATCCGAAAGCCGATCCTCGATTGCGCGCGCGGCCCATTCGGGAGCAGCGCATCACGCAGATACGTTTGGAGAAGCGTCAGTTCTGAGGCCTAGGACTCGGCGTGGTGCATTTGCCGCTGTCGTCCTCCCGTCGCCGGTGACCGCACGGATAAAAATCTCCCGATCACCACTTCCATTGAGGAGCAAACACGCTCTTTGCGCGCTCGGAGATCTGCTGAAAGACCGGATCGCTGTCAGGATCGCGGACTCGCCCTCCGAGTTCCATTTCTTTGAGAACTGCGAGCGTGCAATCACGCAATCCGTCGAGACTGTAACCTCCTTCGAGGACGAAACAAATACGGCCGCCGCAATGTTGTTCGGCTGCACGGATCAGCGACGATGCGATGTCCGCATACCCATTGGGAGTCAGCTTCAATTCTCCGAGAGGGTCTTGAAAATGCGCATCGAAGCCTGCGGACACGAGAATCAGTTGTGGACAGTATTGCTCCAGGATACTGGGGACTATTTGGGTATAGATAGGGACGATAGTCCGATCCCCTAATCCCGCCGGCAATGGGAAATTGACCGAGTATCCCTTCCCGTCCCCGGTCCCACTTTCAACGAAGCTACCTGTTCCTGGATAAAAAGGATACTGGTGCGTTGAGATGTACAGCACCCCCGGATCGTCGTAAAAGCATGCCTGCGTGCCGTTTCCATGGTGCAGGTCGATGTCGACGATGGCCACCCTGCTCAGCCGGTGCCTTGTCCGGGCGAAGGCCGCTCCGAGCGCAACGTTGTTGAAGAGGCAAAAACCCATTGCCTTGTCTGGCTCGGCGTGGTGGCCTGGCGGGCGCACGAAAGCAAAGGCACGCGTGAGATGTCCGCTGCAAAGCGCATGGACACACTCCATGACCCCGCCGGCTGCGAAGATTCCTGACCGGAAACTCTCACTCGACACTGGCGTATCCGGATCCAGTAGAGCAGGCGCGCTCTGCACCGCCTTTGCAACCCGGTCGATCTGACTTGGCCGGTGCACCCAGGCCAGTTCGTCTTCTAGGGCCGCCCTTGGTTTGATCTGTTCCCACGCGGGGAGACCGTCGTAACTGTCCAGGGCCTCGCGAATCGCGGTCAGCCGTCGGGGAGACTCCGGATGCCGCGATCCCGTATCGTGCAGCCAATAGATGTCGTCGATCAGAAAGCCAAGGGTCATCGTTGGTAAGGTTCGTAGGGTTGGCTGGTCCGGCGGGATTGGTCATTGAGAAAAGACACAGCGTTTCTCCCGAACATGATAGTGAAACTCGTCGTAGAACTTGTGAATGTAACTCTCAACCGGCATTGCCGCGGCATCGGACAGCGGGCAAATCGTACTTCCTTTCATGTTCTTGCATACGTCGAGCAGGATGTCGAGCTCTCCATCTTTGCCTTGACCTCGTTCCAACCGGGAGAGGATTTGATAGAGCCACTGAGTGCCTTCTCGGCATTGAGTGCACTGTCCGCAGGACTCCTCTGCATAAAAGCGAGTAATTCGTTGTGCGGCTTTGACCATACATGTAGTTTCGTCCATCACGATGACACCGGCTGAGCCGAGCATGCTACCGGCCGCAGCGACTGAATCGAAATCCATCCGGACGTCAACCTCGTCCGCCCGTAAAACAGGAACAGACGAGCCACCTGGGATGACAGCCTTGAGCTTCATCCCGTCCCTGATACCCCCGCAATGATCATAGATGAGTTCACGAAGAGTGATCGTCATAGGAAACTCGTACACGCCGGGTTTGCTGACATGACCGCTGACAGCATAGAGCCGGGTACCGGTATTCCGTTCGACGCCGATATCTGCAAACCAGTCGGCTCCGTTGGCGACGATATGAGGGATGTTCGAAAGAGTCTCCACGTTGTTGATTACCGTCGGACAGCCGTACAGCCCGACAACGGCTGGAAAAGGGGGCTTCAACCGTGGATGTCCGCGCTTTCCCTCCAGGGACTCCAACAGAGCCGTTTCTTCCCCACAGATATACGCTCCTGCTCCCCTGTGGAGGATTAGATCGAGGTCGTAGCCGGATCCCAGTATGCCTTTTCCAAGGTAGCCTCTTGCGTAAGCCTCTTCGATCGCGGTTTCCAGCACGGTCGCGCCGCGGAAGAACTCTCCGCGGATGTAAATGAATGCTGTGTGGCAATCGAGGGCGTAAGCCGTGATGATCGCCCCCTCGATCAGTTGATGGGGGTCCTTTTCGATGATCGATCGGTCCTTGAAGGTGCCAGGCTCGCTTTCATCTGCATTGACACAAAGGTAGATCGGCTTGCCGCTGTTTTTGGGAACGAACCCCCACTTCACCCCCGTCGGAAATCCGGCCCCTCCGCGCCCCCGGAGTCCGGATCGCTTGACCGTTTCAATGATATCCTCGGGCGACAAATCCTCGACCGCTTTCCGGAGCGCGCGATAGCCCCCGAGAGACTCGTAGACCCCGATCTCGTGCAGGTTTGGGTGGTGGATGTTCTTGGTCAAGACTCTTTGAGTCATCTCTGGTACACCTTTTACTCGAAAGGGCTTTATACTACCATTGCGACAATGGGCGAACCAAGTCCAAGCGCCGGAGCTGGGCGATGATTTCGGCCGGAATCGAGCGGGCGATCCAGGAGTCGTTCAGGCGCGCTCAAGATAGATATCCCTCTATTGGGCTCCCTTACAAGCGCTTCGTGGAAAGGCTGGAGCGATCCATCGGCGGCGTGGCAGCTCGAGACAATGCTTTTTCCGAGAGCGTGTGGCTCGAGTCCTTCGAGCGGCTGCATCACGTGGACCTCTTTCTGGCGACAGCCTGCGCGGACGGCGACCGGCTTGCCTGGGACTCCTTTGCAGAGACCTATTTCGATCCGGTGCGGCGATGGGCTGTGACGTCACTTCGGAACCTCGTGGATGCGGAGGATCTGGCGCAAGAGCTCATGGCGGCATTTTTTTCGGGAACACAAGAAGGCGTGAACCGGATATCCGGCTACAGCGGGAAAGGTTCGCTTGCTAGTTGGCTACGTGTAACCGTTACGCGGGCTTCGATCGACCGGTTCCGAAGAACGCGAAAACAGCTCCCTCTGGAAGAGGTATCCGTAGCCGCGCGCGACAGCGTGCAGGACAGCTTGGATCAACTGGATTCGCGGTGGGGACCCATCCTGGCCGATTTGCTCCAGGTGCAACTTGCGGGGTTGTCGAATCGTGACCGGCTCATCCTGGGGCTTTACTACCTCCGCGGGACACCGTTGAGGGTGATTGCGAGCCATTTCAACGTGCACGAAGCCACTGTTTCGCGATGGTTGGGTCAGTTGAGGAAACGGATTCGCAAGAACGTGGAATGGGCGATGAAGCACGAGCATGGTCTGAGATCCCGGGAGGTTCAGTCCCTCTGGAGATGGGTAGCCGAGGAGAATCGACTCTCCCTGGAGAAACTTCTGGCAGAATAGGATTTTGACGCAAGATCGGTCGCGAGTCGCGTCATTGTAGAAGGGGAGACCGATTGAAAGAACGATTGCCATGACGAGAGCGAGAAGCACAGGTGCCAGTGACGGTGCATTGCGCGGGGCATTGCGAATTTTCGTCCGTAGAGGAACAGGAGCGTGCCCGGACGACGATACAATGGCCGCGTATCTGGACAACGGACTTTCGCAGGCCGAGCGCACTCCGGTGGAGAAGCATCTGTCTCGCTGCGCCGATTGCCAGCAGGTGCTGCACGCTTCTCTGCAAACCGACGACAGCGTCCGGGCGTCCGAGCGCGAATCCCCCGTCTCGATCTCCCGCTGGGTTCCTTCACGAACAACTCTTTCGCTGGCCGCGAGCCTCTTCGTAGCCGCAGTGATACTCGGTCTCATCGTTCCCCGGCTGAGGGAGTCTCTTCCGCCCGGACCTGTGCAACCCGAGGAGGCCAAAGAGTCAACGGAGGCGGCGGCACGCCAATCGTCCGATATTTCCCCGAAGAGGAAACTCGAGTCCGAGATGCGGTCGGCTGCCCGGATTGACAAGAGCGTGCGGTCGAAAGACCCGGAGAGGGATCAACAGGCTTTCCTTCGGGAACAAGGCGCGCTCGCGCCTGAGGAGAACACTTTCCCGAACGACGAGCGGTCCCTGTCCCTCACAGATTCCGTCGAGGAAGAACACTATCGCGCGCCGACGGAACGCAGGGATGTGACGGCTGCAAGGCCGGCCGCCGAGCCGACCGCTGTGGCCGACGAAGACCGAGGAGCATCTGTTGAAGAAAAGACGGCAACGTTCGAGGGACAGAGACGGCCCGCCAGAATAACAGCCGAACCGGCCGCGATGCCATCAGCCGCCACCGCCGGTTCCTTTGTTTCGCCGAGCGCTGTGGTGGCTGAACTGGACCGCCGGTTGATGGAGAGTCGCACGCAGGAGGCGGTCGCTCAGAAACAAGTTCAGTCCATGAAGCGACGTGTGGCGTCGGCATCATCTGTGCCAACCCCTGTGGTCCTGAATGGACGTCCGTTTCATCATTTGCTGGGTTATTGGATTGATGAGCGATGTGCCGGCAGCAGGGGCGACCAGTTCCACTCGATCGACACTCAGAGTTCCGAATACGGAAAGATCCTAGAGCAGTTTCCTCGCATTGACGAGTTGCGGCCCCCTGTTGCGGGGGTTATCGTTTATTGGAACGACAAAGTCTTTGTCATAAAGAAATAGCTCGCGGGGGATGCAACGGGAGCGTGCCGGCGATATCCACGTTCTAGACCAGTTTTCCTACACGGACTTGGGCGGCCCGCATGAGCTGGGACCCCATCAGATAGCCCCGCTGTACTTCTTCCAGGACGATGCCGTCGCGGTTTGTGTCCTCTACCTCGACGATACCGACCGCCGTCGCCAGGTTGGGATCAAACGGCTGATCGAGAACGGCAATAGACTCGATCTCGTTCTGTTGCAGTTTCGCCCGGAAGAGATTTGCCGTCATCTCGATGCCTTCCACCAGTCCCTTGGAACTATCGTTCTTTGCAACGTCCAAGGCTCGTTCCAGATTGTCGAGGATCTCCAGAAAGGGAAGCAGGGCTTCCTGTTTTTCCTTTGCGAAGCGGCGCTCGAATTCGGCACTGAGACGTGACTTGGTCTTCTCGATCTCGTCCTGCATTTGCTTTTTTTTCTCCTCGAATTTCCGCTCGGTTTCTGCGAGCCGAGCCCGAAGCTCCTCAACGAACGTAGGATAACGAGGTTCTTCGAGGACCTGCTGGTCATCGGAGTCCGATTCGGAATTCAGGAATTGGCGTTTGTCCACGACGCGAAACTGCCCTTCGGTATCTTCAGAAGCGTGACTACTCGCCTGAGTTTCTCTGGATTCGCTGTCTTTCTGTGTCATCTGGCCCACCCAACGTTTCGTTCGGGCAAGAAAGCTGTCTGGATGTCCTCGGCAGCCGTCCGCCTCCCGGATTCTCGGTTGAACCGATATAGTACTGCCGCAACCCAACTACGACAAGCAAAGGCGGCGAGCTCGAACCCATCGAAGCCAGGGTGACAATGGAAACAGATGGTTGACAGCCGCCGCCGATCAGAGCGAGGCTGAGGGAACAGTCTCGGTCTCGCCGGTCTCCACGCGGCTAAGCTGCCAGTTGCCGGGCGGTAACTCGAAGTCCGCCCTGACGGTGTCCCCGGGTCCGATTTCCCCATTGAGCAGCATCAGAGCGAGTCCATCCTGTATCTTCTTTTGTATGAGTCTCTTCAGTGGACGAGCTCCGTACACCGGGTCGAACCCCTCTTGTGCGAGCTGCTCCACTGCACGATCGGAGACGGTTAGCTTCAGGGATTTCTGGGCAAGGATCTGTTCGAGTGCCTCGACCTGCAACCGTACGATTCCTTGCAGCAACTCCGGTGTCAGCCGGTGAAAAACAATCACATCATCCACACGATTGAGGAACTCGGGCCCGAAGGTCCCTCGAAGACTCTCTTGAACTTGCGGCATTGCGGCATCCAGATCCTCGGACGTCTCGCTGATCCATTCGCTCCCGATGTTGGACGTCATGATAATCACGGTGTTCTTGAAATCGACGGTTCTGCCCTTTCCATCGGTGAGCCGGCCGTCGTCGAGTACCTGCAGCAGGACGTTGAACACATCCGGATGGGCCTTTTCGATTTCGTCGAGCAGAATAACAGCGTAGGGTCTCCGGCGAACGGCCTCCGTCAACTGGCCGCCCTCCTCATGCCCCACATATCCAGGGGGTGCGCCGATCATGCGTGCGACGGAGTGTTTTTCCATGAACTCAGACATATCGATGCGAACCATGGCACGATCATCATCAAATAGAAACTCAGCGAGTACTCGAGCCAGTTCTGTCTTGCCAACCCCGGTGGGGCCGAGAAAGATGAAAGAGCCAGTGGGCTGGCTCATATCCTGCAGCCCGGCTCGCGCGCGCCGGATCGCGTTCGCCACGGCCTCCAGCGCTCCATCTTGGCCCAGCACACGCCGACGAAGACGATCCTCCATATGCACGAGTTTGTCGATCTCCCCTTCCAGCATCTTGTTGACCGGGATGCCGGTCCACTTCGCCACGACTCCGGCAATATCCTCCTCGTCCACTTCCTCCTTCAACATCTTCTTGCCCGCCTGCAGCTCTGAAAGACGATCATTCTCAGATAGAATGCGCCGCTCGAGCTCAACCAAGGTTCCATAGCGCAGTTCCGCAGCTCTTCCCAGGTCCCCCTGGCGCTCCGCTTGCTGCTCTTCGGTCCTGACCGACTCTACGTGTTCCTTGATTGTCTGGATCGAGTGAATCACTTCCCGTTCCTGCTGCCAATGGAGCTTCATTTGCGCGCTCTTCTCACGTAGGCCGCTTAGTTCCGTCTGAAGCGTCTCCAAGCGCTCCCTGGACGAAGGGCCCTTCTCCTTGGAGAGGGCTTGCTTCTCGATCTCGAGCTGCGTCACGCGCCTTTCGACTTCGTCGATTTCCACCGGCATACTGTCGATTTCGATTCGAAGTCCGGATGCCGATTCGTCTATCAGGTCGACGGCCTTGTCTGGCAGGAACCGATCCGATATGTACCGTTGCGACAGAGTTGCGGCTGCGATTAGCGCGCCGTCGGTAATGCGGACGCCGTGATGGACCTCGTACTTTTCTTTCAGGCCACGCAGGATTGCAATCGTGTCATCGACACTGGGCTCGGCGACAAGGACCGGCTGAAAACGGCGCTCCAAGGCCGCGTCCTTCTCGATGTACTTCTTGTATTCGTTCAGTGTTGTCGCTCCAACACATCGAAGCTCTCCCCGGGCGAGGGCCGGTTTGAGCATATTCGAAGCGTCGATGGCACCCTCGGCGGCTCCGGCACCGACCAGCGTGTGCAGCTCATCGATAAACAACACCACCGAGCCAGTGGCATCCTCGATCTCTCTCAGTACGGCTTTGAGTCGGTCCTCGAATTCTCCCCGATACTTGGCGCCCGCGAGCATGGATCCGAGGTCCAAGGAGACCATCTTTTTTTTCTTCAGGGATTCCGGTACGTCACCTGCGACAATTCTTCGGGCCAATCCTTCGACGATTGCGGTTTTCCCTACTCCTGGTTCTCCGATCAGAACCGGATTGTTTTTGGTTCTTCTGGAAAGTACTTGAACGACGCGCCGGATTTCTTCATCCCTCCCGATAACTGGGTCCAGTTTTCCAAGCCGTGCAAGTTCGGTCAGGTCGTGCGCATAGCGCTTCAGAGCTTGGTACTTATCCTCGGCGTTTGGATCGGTAACGCGCTGGGAGCCTCGAATCGCCGCAAGAACTTTCAGTATCGTCGAGTGATCGGCTCCATGGCGGCGGAGGAGTTGCGCGGCGAAACTCGCGTTGAGACTCGAAATGCTCAGCAGGAGATGCTCGGTGGAGATGTACTCGTCTTTGAACCCGTCGGCTTCCTTTTGTGCTTGTCGAAGCAAGTTCTCAGTGGAGGGGGAAAACGATACTCTTGCTCCAGAAACTGTGGGTTGTCCTGCGAAATGATCTTCGAGCTCCTTTTGTAGCGCCTCAGGGCTGGCCCCGAGCTTCTTCAGCAGCGGGGCGACAATCCCATCTTCTTGTTTGAGAAGTTCGTCGAGGACGTGCGCCGGCTCCATCTGAGCGTGTTCGAGTGTCTCCGCGCGAGACTGTGCCCCACGGACAGCCTCCTGTGCCTTCAAGGTCAACTTATCGAGTCGCATTTTCGTCTCTTATCTTCTAAAAAGATGAACCCATTGGTTCAGAGTTGGCGCGAGCCGCCCCGGGGCTCGCGCCTCTTTGTGGATGCAGTCTGGGTCAGTGTACACTTACCGGAATCTCGCGGGGCTTGGCTTCAGGCTTGTGCGGGATCGTGATCGTGAGGACACCGTTCTTGTAATCAGCCGTTATCCCCTCAGGATCAATCGTTTGCGGCAAGGCAAAGGACCGGTTGAATCTTCCATGGAACGACTCCTGCCTGTGGTAGGTCTTGGAATCCTCCTTGTTTTCGTACTCACGCCCCCCTCGGATGTTCAGAACGTTTCCGTCCAGGCTGAGGTCGATCTCCTTTTCGCTTATTCCCGGCAGCTCTACGCTGAGAACGAGGTTTCCCTCCTTTTCAAATATATCGACCGTCGGGCGAAAGTTCCTCGCTGTTTGCGAAAGAGCAGGCGCGAAAGCAAAATCGCCGAAGAAATCATCCAGAAGGGAAGACTCCGGCCAGAATCGGTCGGGTAATCCTTCAGTTCTCCTAACTGTTGGTAGCCATCTCATTGGTTTGTCCTCCGTTTTTTGTCTTTTTGGGGTAATCCGCTGATTTCGGTGCTCCATTGCCTCAATCCGGTAAATGAAACTGATATTTATCTCATCTATTTGCAACTATTTACGAGTTGAATCATGAATCTCAGTACAACAATATAATAAAATCTTAGTGTGACTATGTCAAATAAGGCGCTCGGATAATGCGGAATTTTTTCGTGTCTCAGCTGGCGTCTGGGAGTTCCGTTAAAGTATGGATAAAATTAGCGTTACGTTATCTTCTTTGTGGAGCAACGGTTCGAGCCTCCAAACTGACTTTGTGTAGATCCTTCGATCCACCGGCGGGGCAGCGCCGGCTTTTATCCGGTTGCTGTCATGGCGCCAAAGGGGCCGGAAGTTACATGTCCGTTTGCACTTGCGGAGAGGCACCGTTAGTAGTATCTTCTTTTGATTGAATCGATAGCCCGATCAAAAAGACGCGGATCTGGCGGCGATACGAATCTGGTTAGATGAACAAGGACTCGATCCAGCCGCTTCGGGCCAGGCCCTTCCAGATGAGCAATCTCGTGGGCCTTGGCCAGGGGGACACAGAACAATGAACAAGTCTGAATTCAAGCCCTACGTGCCGGCCGAGACAAAAATGAAGGAACTGACGGTTCGCGCGGTTGTGATTGGCGTTCTGATGGCTGTAGTTCTTGGTGCCGCAAATGCCTACCTTGGGATGAAAGCGGGCCTGACCGTCGCGGCTACGTTTCCTGCTGCTGTCGTCGCGATGGCAGTGCTTCGGGTATTTAAAGGGACCGTTCTCGAAGAGAATATTGCGCGAACAACAGCGTCCGTTGGGGAAGCCCTCGTCGCCGGCGCCATATTCACGATCCCCGCCTTCGTGCTCGTGCAATTCGACGGCGAGCCTTTGTGGAGTTCCCTGCTTGAACCGCGTTATTTGCTCCAAGGCGCCGCCATCATGCTGATCGGCGGCGTGCTGGGGGTCCTTTTCGTGATTCTCCTAAGACGGACAATGGTCGAGGAGGCAGAGTTACCCTTTCCCGAGAGCGTCGCCACCGGCGAGATTGTAAAGGCCGGGCAAGAGGGTACCGGCGGAGCCGGCTACGTTTTTGGAGCCATGGCTCTGGCTGGTGCAATCGAGTTCTTCAAAAACAGCAACGGGATCCACATTGTCCAGGACTACGCGAACCGTTTCTTCAACTTTGCTCAATCGAAAATCAAGATTCTGGATGTAGACAAGGTTTTTTCGGGAGGGATACTACTGGAAACTCCGGCAGCCTCGCCGGCCTTGGTTGGGGTGGGATACATCGTCGGGTTTCGCATAGCGTCCGTGCTGTTTGCAGGGGCTGTAATGGGTCACTTGCTACTCGTTCCACTCGCACTTTTTTTGGATCCTTCTCTCAAGGACCTTGTCGGTCCCGAGGGTGGATGGAAGGAGATCAGCGGATCGGTCTGGAGAAATCAGATAAGGCCGTTGGCGGTGGGGACCATGATCGTGGCAGCATTCCATACTCTCTACGGCCTTCGAAACTCGCTTTTTCAGGGGATCGGCAAGGCTCTCAAGGATCTGCAGAAGCTTAAAGCGCATGCGGGCCCCGTTTCCCGGTTGGACGTAGACCTGGATTTCAAGAAGATCATCCTGGCAATCGCGATCCTGGCGATTCCACAATTTCTGCTCTATCAGTTCTTCAGCGGTTCCTTTTTGGGCTCGGTTCTCCTCACCGTCGTGCTGCTGGTGATCGGGTTTCTTTTCTCGGCGGTGGCCGGGTATCTGGTCGGACTGATCGGTAGCTCCAACAATCCGATCAGCGGGCTGACTTTGAGCACGCTCTTGATCTCGGCGCTTCTCATGGTCGGGATCGGGGTGACGGGCCCGAAAGGTGTGGCGGCCGTACTTGCGGTGGCAGGCGTGATCTGCTGCGCGGCGGCCATTGCTGGAGACATGACACAGGATCTAAAAGTCGGTCACATTTTGGGAGGAACGCCGTGGCGCATGCAGGTCGGGGAACTGATCGGCGTTGTCATTGCCGGCCTGGTCATGATGGTCTTTATCGGCGTCATGGATTCCGTATACAAGATCGGGAGTGAGGCCCTGCCCGCTCCACAGGCAGGGCTCATGGCATTGATGTCCAAGGGAATAGTGGGTGGCGAAATGGCCTGGCCTTTGGTTGTTGTAGGGATCTTTCTCGCCGTGGGCCTCATCTTGATCAATTCCCCGTCACCAATGTTGATCGCGGTCGGGATGTACCTTCCGTTTCATTCCACTGCGGCTATTTTCGTCGGTGGTATCATCAAGGCCATCGTGACCAACCGGATGAAGAAAGCGAAGCTGAACGAAGCTGAGACAACCAGGGCCGACAATGCCGGTGTGCTCGTTGCGTCCGGGCTCATAGCCGGAGAGTCCCTGATGGCCGTCGTGCTCGCTTTCGTGGTTCTGGGTTTGAACTTGTCCGAAAGCACGTTCACTCTGGGCGCGCTGTCGCCGTTCAATTCGCCCTGGTTGGGGATTGTGATTTTCTTCATTTTGATGTACGCGCTCATCCATGTGCCGATGAAAAACGCCAAGCGGGAGTAGCGGTGACTATTGGGGGAAGCCGGGGCCGATGAGGCGTGGTTTTTGAGTGGCGTTAACCCAGATGCGCCCAACCCGGAGGATCCAATTCGAACATGAATGAAGTAATCTCCTACAAAGACTGCACTCTGGGTCGCCTTCTGACAGATCTTTCCGCCCGGCTTGGAGATCACGAAGCCCTGGTGCATCCGGCTTGTAACCTTCGGTGGACCTTCTTGGATCTGGAGAAGGAATCGGTCCAGCTGGCCAGGGGACTGCTGGCGCTCGGGATCCACAAAGGGGACCGCGTGGCCGTTTGGGCTCCAAACGTTCCGGAGTGGATCGTCTTCCAGTTTGCCCTCGCAAAGATCGGCGCCGTTCTGGTGACGGTGAACACGGCCCTGGGACGAAAGGAAGTCGAATATCTCCTCCGTCAATCGGAAACGAGCACTTTGGTTATGGCGCCGGGCTTCAGGGACGTCGACTACGTGTCTCACATTCAAGCGATCGTGCCCGAGCTGTCCTCTGCCGGGACGGCCCGGTGGCAGTCGAAGAAATTGCCCGATCTTCACGGGATCATCTATCTGGGGCAAGAGGCGCCCGCGGGAACGGTGCCTTATCCAAATGTCCTGGCCACGTCGGAAACCGTTTCCCTGGAAACGCTCGCAGAGCGCGAGCGCAGCCTCGACTTGGACGACGTCATCAACATGCAATATACCTCGGGGACGACCGGCTTTCCAAAAGGCGTCATGCTCAGTCACCGCAACATCCTCAACAACGGGTCGCATATCGGCGACGGGCTGCGCTTTGCCCCGCAAGATCGGCTGTGCCTCACTGTGCCTCTGTTTCATTGTTTCGGATGTGTGCTTGGAGTCCTTGGAGCCTATACACATGGCACGACCTTGGTTTCGCTGGAGTCCTTCGAGGCGCAGCAGGTGTTGGAGGCCGTTCACACCGAACGCTGCACGGTACTGTACGGCGTCCCGACGATGTTCATTGCCGAGCTCGAGCATGAGGAATTCGGCCGTTACGATCTGACGAGCTTGCGTACCGGTATCATGGCAGGATCTCTCTGCCCGCGGGAACTGATGAAGCAGGCCATCGATCGTATGTACCTCAAGGAGCTGACGATTGTCTATGGGCTGACGGAAGCCTCGCCAGGTGTGACGATGACATCGATCGATGATTCCCTGGAACGGCGAACCACAACGGTCGGAACTCCCTTGCCGGAAGTCGAGGTTCAAATTGTCGATCCGTCAACCGGGCAAGCGCAACCTCCCGGAGTTCAGGGGGAGCTCATTACCCGTGGATACCATGTGATGAAAGGCTACTACCGTGACGAAAAGGCGACAAAGAAAGCTGTTTCGGAGGAGGGCTGGCTTCACACCGGCGACCTGGCCTCGATGGACGCAGAAGGCTATGTCGTCATTACGGGTCGAATCAAGGACATGATCATTCGGGGGGGGGAGAACATCTATCCCAAGGAAATCGAAGAGTATCTTCGCACTCATCCGGCGGTCAGTGACGTAGCTGTCTATGGTGTGGCAAGTCAGAAGTACGGTGAAGAAGTGGCTGCAGCTGTCAAACTCAAGCCAGGCGGTGACTGCCAAGCGGAGGAGCTGAAGGAATACTGTCGTGGCAACATATCCAAGTTCAAGATCCCCAAATACCTGAAATTCGTGGAAGAATTCCCCCTGACCGCGAGCGGAAAGATCCAAAAGTACCTCCTTCGTGAAAGGGCTGGTGGGGACTTCGGTTTGTAGAAATCGATCGGGTCAGGGCAGCAGGGATGAAACATTTCTCCGGCGGCGGCGTCTACATTGACGAAAGTCGCTTGGACTCTTGCTAGTATGCTATAAATATTATGAGGATTGTCTTGGTGAGTTCAGTGCGTTTCAAGGAGACCTGGCTCCAGTACCAGGACGCTTTTCTCAAGTTCGTCGGGCTGCGCGCGTATAACACGGCCCCCCGAACCGCCGATCCATACAATATCTACGCCTACGGCGGCGATGCCGATGACAGGAGGGCGTTGCGGGCAGCGCTGTTTATCGCCTTGCTGTTTCACCTTCTCATCTTTGTGGTCCGGTTTGCCGCTGGAGACATCGTCTTTCAGCCGGATCAGAAAAACATCGTGACGCTGCGGCCTCTGGCGGGACCACCGAAGAGAGCCGGTGGCGGCAAGCCCAAGCAGCCGAAGAAGATCGAGGTTCCGAAGCCCAAACCGAAGCCGATTCCTTTTCCGGACCCCACCCCCGACGATCCGGAGCCCTTGTATGAGGTAGTTCTGGATCCTACGCCCGCGATCATTGCTCAGATTGGCGCGGAGTTCCATATTGGTGAGATCACCGGCCCCCCGGGTTCGGGGGGCGCCGGAAGTGGCTCGGGTGCCGGCAGAGGCCCTGGGGGTCCCGAAGACGGAGTGCTCGACGTTGGCGGAGGAGTCCGGCCGCCGGTTCCTTTGGTTCAACCGCTTCCTTTGTATACGGAACAGGCGCGCAAGGCGCGGGTTGAGGGACTGGTGGTGCTGCAGGCGATCGTTCGAAAAGATGGGACGGTGGACGGTTTCAAAGTCATTCGGGGATTGGGTTACGGACTGGACGAATCCGCTATCAACACGATTGCAACGAAATGGAGATTCAAGCCCGGCACGTACAACGGGCAGCCCGTGGACGTCCGTGCCAATATCGAGGTGTCCTTTCGTCTGTATTGACTCCCGGCACGCAACCCTGGCATTCCTGCGCTCTTTGCCATTTCCAAGCAGCTCTCCGATCGAGCATTCCCTGACGAATTGCGATTTAGTTCCGCTGGAGTGAGTTCCACCGATTGTGCAACGCTCCCGGGCTGCGGTACGGCTCGTGGATCGACGCAACCGCATGAAAATGTTATCTTTTGGTGTTTTGTGCTGGCAGAGTAATTGCTATCATACGTTTTCGCTGTCGTGGAGCGAAGCACAAATGGGAGTATGAGCGTGCCGGAGACCCTGCAGATCAAGAACACACTCAATTTGCCCAGGACGGCGTTTGCCATGAAGGCGAACCTACCGCAAAGAGAGCCAAAGATGCTGAAGCGGTGGACCGACGGGGATGTTTATGGGCAGATCCGGGCGGCACGCAAAGGAAAACCCGTTTTCGTGCTCCACGATGGACCTCCCTATGCCAATGGCGCCATTCATATGGGGACCGCGATCAACAAGATCATCAAGGATCTCATTGTGAAGTCACGCTCCATGATGGGTTATGACACTCCTTACGTTCCCGGCTGGGACTGCCATGGTCTCCCGATTGAGATCAAAGTCGAGGAGAATCTCGGGGAGCGGAAAGCGGGGATGGACAAGGTGGCGATCCGGAAGGCCTGCCGGAAATATGCTGAACGTTTTATCTCCGTTCAGCGCGAGGGGTTTAAACGTCTTGGGATTTTCGGGGAGTGGGACAATCCCTATTTGACCATGAACCACTCGTACCAGGCGGAGATAGTGCGGGCTTTTGGTGCGATGGTCGGCAAGGGGTTGGTGTACCGTGGCATGAAACCGGTCCATTGGTGTGCTTCTTGCAAGACGGCCCTGGCGGAGGCCGAGGTCGAGTACGAACAGCATACGAGTCCCTCCATCTACGTTGCGTTCCCGGTTCGTTCGGATTTGTCGGTGGTCGATCCGGCGCTGGCCGGTCAGGATTGGTATGTTGTGATATGGACGACCACGCCCTGGACCCTTCCAGCGAACCTTGCCGTCGCCTTTCACCCTGATCTCAACTATGCCGCTGTGCGTGTGGGAGGGCGAGGTTACATCATTGCATCGGATCTGCTCGAGCGGGTCTCGCAATTGCTCGGTTGGACGGATCCAAAAGTTGTGGCTCGATTCCCTGGTCGAGTGCTCGACAGGCTGGAAGCCGCACATCCTCTGATTGATCGCAAGTCCACGATGGTGATGGGGAATTACGTTACCTTGGAACAGGGAACGGGCTGCGTTCACACCGCGCCCGGACATGGCTACGATGATTATCTGACGGGAGTCCAGTATGGCCTGGATATTCTGTGTCCGGTAGACGACGAGGGCCGCTTCGTGAATTCGGTGGATCGCTATGCCGGGCAGCATGTACGCGAGTCAAATCCGAAAATCGTGGAGGATTTGAGGCGCAACGGTGCGCTGCTTCACTTCGAGGATTTTCACCATCAATATCCCCATTGCTGGCGCTGCCACAATCCGATCCTGTTTAGAGCGACGCCCCAGTGGTTTGTGGCGCTGGATCACGATGGATATCGGGAAAGAGTGCTCGGTGCGATCAAGGACGTCCGTTGGATCCCGAAGTGGGGGGAAGAACGCATTGGTCACATGGTGAAAGACCGGCCAGACTGGTGCATCTCGAGACAGCGTGACTGGGGAGTTCCAATCGTTGCGTTTTATTGCACTGCGTGCGGCGAAGTTCTGTTGGATGAGAGCGTCATCGACCATGTGGCTACCATCTTCGAGGCGGAGGGCGCCGATGCGTGGTATGCGAAAGAGGCAAGCGCATTGATCCCGGCGGGAGCTTTTTGTGCCAAGTGCCACGGGACCGGTTTTCGTAAGGAATTCGACATCCTTGACGTCTGGTTCGATTCAGGGAGCAGCCATCTTGCCACGCTGGGTGACCGAGAGGATCTTCCATGGCCAGCGGATTTGTACATCGAGGGAGGGGATCAATACCGAGGTTGGTTCCAGAGCTCGCTGTTGATCGGTGTCGCCCTGCGGGAGCGTGCTCCCTATCGGATCACGATTACACACGGCTGGACGTTGGACGAGCAAGGACGCGCCATGTCCAAGTCCAAGGGCATCGGCATAGATCCGAACACCCTTGTGCAAGAGAGGGGGGCAGAGGTAGCCAGACTTTTGGTGAGCTCCGTCAGCTACGTCGAGGATGTGCGGATCTTCGATGAACTCCTGGATCGATTGAGCGAAGCTTACAAGAAGATACGGAATACCTGCCGTTTCGTGCTGGGGAATCTCAGCAACCAATTGGATAAGTCGAATCCTCGCTTCGATCCGGCAGCGGATCAAGTTGCCTACGACGAAATGCTCGAAATAGATCGTTGGGCCCTGGCGAGAACGGCGATCCTCATCCAGCGATGCCTCAAGAGTTACGAAGACTTTCAGTTTCACCAGGCGTACAGTGCGCTGTACTACTTTTGCACGGTGGAGATGTCGAGCTTCTACTTTGACATCTTGAAGGACCGTCTGTATACGCACGCGACCCGATCACCTTCCCGTCGTTCGGCTCAGACGGCGCTGCACTACATACTGGATGCCGTGACTCGCCTGATGGCACCGATGTTGCCTTTTACAGCCGAGGAAGTCTGGACGGTCATGCGTGAAGGGGACGAGAAGGAATCGGTCCATGCGCAGCTTTTTCCCCAGGTTGATGCGCAACTGGCCGACAGCGACTTGCTTGGCGAATGGGAGAAGATTCGTGACGTGCGGGAAATCGCTCTGAAGGAGTTGGAGGAAGCACGCAAGACGGGTCTCATCGGGAGTCCTCTGGAAGCGAAGCTGATTATTCATGCCGGCTCGTCCGTTCGCCCCCTGCTCGAGCGACATCTGGAAGACCTTCGATATATCTTCATTGTTTCTCAGGTCGAGTTGATCGCGACCGACGATTCCGGCCTCCGAATTGAAGTGAATCCGGCGGACGGTCAGAAATGTGACCGGTGCTGGAACTATTCCACGAAGGTTGGTGCGGACAATGATTTTTCCTCCCTGTGTGAGCGTTGTGCTCCGGTCGTCCGAACCGTCAACGGGAGTCTTTGAGATCTTTGATTCTATTACTCATCTGGGATGAATTCTCTCGGATCCGGAAATGAGAGTTGGCTTTTACCTCATAGCGCTGGGTGTATTCTCGCTGGATTGTCTGACCAAGTGGCTCATTCACTCCAGCATAGAGTTACTTCCGATCGAAATCATTCCCGACTATTTCCGTCTCGCGTATGTCGAGAACTCTGGAGTGGCCTTTGGACTCTTTCAGAATATTGAATCGGTCTGGAAACCCTACTTGCTTTCGGCCATGGCGGCTCTGGCGGTCGTGGTCATCGTTATCTATAGCACTCGCATGTCATTGAACCGCACCTTGTTGCAGGTTGCCCTGGCCATCACTCTGGGCGGAATTCTTGGAAATTTTGCCGATAGGATGATCGATGGTTCCGTGATTGACTTCTTGGAGTTTCACCTGAAGGACTTCTTCTATTGGCCGACCTTCAACGTGGCCGACAGTGCCATCACTGTCGGGATCGGTCTCCTTCTGGTCGACACCGCCAAGAATCCGGAAGCGGAAGAGCCACGTAAATCTTGAGCCTCTTTGCAATGAACCGGTTCGCCCCCTGTTGTCTTTTGTTGTTTGGTTTGTCTTTGGGCTCTGCTCAGACGGTCGAGTTTCGTGATGTCCTGGGTCAACTCCAGCAGCGCTATGGGTCTGCTGAGACTGTTTCGGGGCAATTCCGTCAGTCTTACAGCGCTCCGGGAATAGAGCAGGTCGAATCCGGTGTGTTTTTTATGAAGAAGCCTGGACTCATGAGATGGGAGTATCGCCTGCCCGAGTCCAAGCTCTTCGTTGCCGACGGCAGAAATACATATCTCTATACGCCTGCGGACCGTCAAGTCATGGTCCACCCGGTAGTACCTGCCGACCTCCGGGGGACTCCACTGCAAATCCTACTAGGAGAAGATGAGCTGTCCAGCGTGTTTCGCGCAGTGACCGAGACGGAGTTTACACCGACTCAGGAGGGTGCGGTGATGCTTCGACTTGTTTCCACGGAAGCTCAATCTGACTACGAGTACGTGGTTGTCGAGTGTGACGCAGAGACCATCGAGCTTCGACGGATTATCATTCGAGAGCTCACAGGCAACTTCTCGGAGTTTGTCTTCTCGCATCTGAAGACGAACGTGAAGTTGAGCAACAAGCAGTTCAGGTTCAAGCCCCCGAAGGGGGTCGAGGTGATTCACATCGATGAAAGAGACTAGACCGACGACCGACATCGAGCGGTTCGTGGAGGTGGGAACTGACGCTGCCGTGAAGGCGGGCGGGATTCTGATGGAGCATTTCGGAACGGAGATCTCTATCTTCAACAAGGGTGAGATCGACCTTGTCACGGAGGTGGACCACAAGGCCGAGGCGCTTATCCTCTCGCGTATTCGAAAGGCGTTCCCGGAGCACGCGATTGTTTCGGAGGAAAGTCTTCCCGAGGCTGAACGTGGAGCTTTCACCTGGATTATCGATCCGCTGGATGGAACGACGAACTATGCTCACGGCTTCCCGGTGTTCTGCGTCTCCATCGGACTCGAAATCGATCGGGAACTCGCGTGGGGAATTGTTTACAATCCAGTGCTCGACGAAGTATTTATAGCGCAGCGAGATCGGGGTGCGAAACTCAACGGGAAAGCGATTCACGTATCCTCTTCCAATCAACTCGGTGAGAGTCTGCTGGCAACGGGGTTTCCTTATGACCTGAGAGAAAGTGAGGATAACAACCTCGATCATTTTCGTGACTTTGCCTACCGCTCGCGCGCCATCCGGCGAGCCGGTTCGGCGGCGTTGGATCTGTGCTACGTTGCAGCTGGCCGATTTGACGGTTTCTGGGAGCTCAAACTCCGCCCCTGGGACTGCGCCGCCGGGTATCTCATGGTGCGGGAGGCAGGGGGAACCGTGACGAATTTCCGAGGGGAGCGCGGTTCTGTTTATGATCGGCAATCTGTGGCCAGCAACGGAAGAATCCACCAAGAAATGCTCTCCGTCCTGGTTCCGGGCCCGGCTTGAGTTTCTGTCCAGGCTTACGAGCTCGAAAGTACGGGCATCAGGCCCAACAAGCGGTGAAAGAATGTCACTAAAAGAGAAGATCAGTGAGGACCTCCTGTTAGCGATGAAGGCGCGTGAGTCCACAAGGGTTGGCGTTCTTCGTATGATGAAGAGCGCCATCCGGAATCGAGAAATCGAACGGCGAGGGGAACTCGACAAGGAAGAGATACTGAGAGTCCTGTCGGGCCTCGTGAAGCAGCGGCGTGAGTCCATAGAGCAGTTCCAGAAGGGGAATCGAGAAGATCTTGCCAAGAAGGAATCCGATGAGATCGAGGTGATCGACGAGTACCTGCCCGAGGCGGTGTCGGAAGAGGAGATCGAAAGCGTTATCGACGAAACCATACAATCCCTTGGTGCGAAGTCCTTAAAAGATATGGGTGGGGTCATGAAGGCCGCGATGGCACGCTTTTCTGGAAAACCGGTGGATGGCAAGAGGGTGTCCGAGGGAGTCCGGAGGCGTCTCGGCGGCACATAAAAAGAATGAGATGAGATGGTAAAATGTGGAAGGTATCCTGAGTGACTCCTAAGGCAGAGGTCTCTATGTTTCTTTCGAGAAAGAATATTCCGATTTTGCTTTCTTTTCTGCTTTGCGCATTGATCGCAACTTCCATGCCGGGTCAGGCTCAGGTGAAACTCGCCAGGGTTTCCGGGGCCCCGGGCATGTTTGGTCTTGGCACGAGCACCATCTTTGATGGTTCGGGATCCGTGGGCTATGTATCAAATCCTGGAAGCGGGCTGGTGCAGAAGTTTCGGACCTTGACCGGTGAGATCTTGGCCTCGGTAGCACTGGACCCTGGTGTCGGGCCTCTTGCCCTGAGCCCCTCGGGCACGACCTTGGCAGCGTTGGGAGTGACCAGTCAGAAGCTGACGTTGGTAGCTACGGATACGATGTCGATAATTATCGAGAGCACCTACGCGTCGACGGGATTCAGCGAGAGAAGCGGTATGGCCTTCAGTCTCGATGAGATTCAACTCTACATTTCGGACTCAGGGGCCAATTCGGTGCTAGTTGTTTCTACGACGGATGCGTCTCTGTTTCGTCGGATTCCGGTGGGGGAGGGCCCCCATATCATGACGCCACTCGCGACCGCCGGCGAGGTTGTTGTCTTTTGCTCGGGCGCCATAGGCGGCGCGCCCGCCAGTATGTATATCATCGATACTCTGAGTGCCGGGGTGACAGATTTTTTCGTGATAGCGGGATCCGTGGGTGCGGCGTTCAACAATGTGGCGTTTGCGGATAACGGCAACATAATTGTTGCGCCTCTGTTCGGCTCTGATCGAATCGCAGTCTACGATCTCAGGAGTCGATTGCTTGGAAGCCGCTCCAGTGAGGGGAAAGGCCCAAGCAAGGTCGTTTCGTCGGCCGACGGTCGCCGTCTCGCCGTGATGAATAGCACGAGCAAGGAAATTGCAATCCTCCGCCTTCCGGAAGCCCTCCCCGAAGGTGAAATCGACATCGAAGATTTGGACTTCATCGAGGATTCGATTCCGGTATTCAGTAGCGACAGCCGTTTCCTATTCATCCCATCGTACGGGACGGGTGAGGTGATCGTATTCGATTTGGAGAGTATGTCGGAAAAAACCCGCATTTTCGTCGGGATGCAACCTTCTGTACTTACGGCCAATGAGCCCGGCGGGGTCATTGTTTCCTTGGATCTGGGGTCCAATGAAGTCAGTCTCATCGCACTGGAACCTCGGTCCATTTACATCCCACACCTGACACAAGACGCGTCCAATTACAGTGGGCTGGCAGCTTCGAACTTCGGGGCCGATTCGGGGAACATAGCATTCATCGCGAGAGGAAACGCAGGAGGGTTGCTGCCTGGCGCCACGAACCCACTCTTGCTGACGGTTCCGGCAGGTCAAAACGTGGCGCTCACGGTGGCTCAGGTCTTTGGGTTTGATCCGGAGGCCCTGCTCGAGGGCTGGATCGAAGCTTATACTCTCGCTGACGATATTTCTGTGTTGTATCTGACTGGTACGGTTTCTCAATCTCAGCTGGACGGGTTCTTGGCAAAAACCGTGGTGAGCAAGAGGCTTGGCTTTTCGCGGATCACGGAACAAGTAGAGCGCTTCGGCGGCGAGACTTCGACGGAAATCATCGTCGTGAATCCCAATGCGGATGTGGCTCAACTGACGTTTCGTCTGTACGCTGAAACTCTGGAGGGCCCGGGAAGACTGCTCAACCATGTGGTTCGAACGCTGGAGCCTAGAAGCCGGCTGCGCAGCCTCGTGTCCGATGTGATGAATCAAGTCGTTTATCCAAAGGAAGGCGTGTACTTGGAGCTGACGTCGACGCTTCCGGTACAGGGACTTGCCGTCGTACGGCAAGGAGATTCCTTGGCGATGATTCCCGCCAGCCCACGTGGGCTTCCCGGTACGTCCTTTTTTTCGGTTCAATATGCGACGGGAGGGGCAGGGTTGCTGGACACTCCAATATCCTCCCACCTCAGTGTGTCTAACACTTCGCCGGGCCCGGTGACCATCACGGCATTTGTCGAGGATGACGATGCCGAGATCATCCCGGCGGGAGCACAGCCGCTGGTCAAGACGCTACAGCCCTATGAAACACTCTTTGGGGGTCCCGAGGAGCTATTCGGCTTTCCGGATCCAATCACGGACCCGGATTTGCATGTTGGCAGTCTCACTTTGACCGCGGACGCTCCTGGCATTGTTGCGGACCTACTTTTTGGCGACGCTGCTAACGGGAGATACCTCACTCCGTATTCGCTCCAGGACACAACGGGAACAGAGTTCAAGTTTACCCATTTCGCACAGGGGGCCTTTGGGAGCCCTCCCAGGAGTCTGTTTACAGGGATTGCGATATACAACCCCAGTGGAGAGCTTGTGGAGATTGAGATCAAAGCGAACTCGCCCACAGGAGAGTTGCTCGGCTCGACCAAGGTAAGGCTCGAAAGCGGGAATCGATTGTCCCGTACCCTTCCCGAATTGATCCCCTCGATCCAGCAACAAAACGGTGGAACGATCTGCATCACCAGTGGTTTCCCTATTTCTGTGTTCCAGGTTTTCGGAAGCGACGATTCAGACTTCATGGTTGCTATCCCTCCACTGGTCAAGCCCTGAAACCAGAGGACGACAGGACGGACCGAGCCTGTCGAAAACACGGAATGAAATAATGCCGCCCATCTCGGCAGAGCTCCGAACAAAGATCGACAATCTTCCGCCGGGGCCGGGAGTCTATCTCTACAAGAACGGCCGTAACAAGATTATCTACGTGGGCAAGGCGTTGTCTCTCCGGGGTAGAGTGCGCTCCTATTTCCAAGAGTCTCGTGCCTTCGATCCCAAAACGGACCGGTTGGTCTCCGAGACGGTCGACCTCGACTACATTGTCACCGACAACGAGGTGGAAGCTCTTATTCTCGAATCTACGCTCGTAAAGAGAAATCAACCGCGCTACAACGTCAACCTCAAGGACGACAAGAGCTTCCCTTACCTCAAGTTGACGGTCGAGGAAGCATTTCCTCGCATCTTCATCACGCGCCGTGTCAAAAACGACGGGGCTCTTTATTTCGGGCCGTTTCTACCGGCAAGCTATGCCCGCCAAACCATCAAACTCGTCAACAAGTACTTCAAGTTGAGGACCTGCAACATTGATATCGATGGAAGTCTCCCTAGACCATGCCTGGACTATCAGATGAAAAGATGTCTCGGCCCTTGCGTAGAGGGACTGTGCGACAAGGAACAATACGATCGGGCGGTGGAAGACGTAAAGCTGCTGTTATCAGGGAAAACCGATGAACTTCTGGAGAAACTCCGGCAACGCATGAACGAGGCTGCGGAGGCACTGCACTACGAAGCCGCGGCCCTGTACCGTGACCGGATCAAGATGGTTCGAGAAATCTCCGAGCGCCAAAAAATGATCCTGGAAGGTCAAGACGATGCCGACCTTTTCGGCTACCATCAGGAAGGGCGTCAGCTGGCTTTAGCGGTCTTTGCCATGAGGGCCGGCAGGGTAGTGGGCAGAAGGGAGTTTTATTGGGAGGATCTGTTGTCATTCGATCCGCCGGAATTCCTTTCCTCTGCATTGAAACAGTACTATCTTTCCAACACGTTCATACCGAAACGCGTGTTCATCCCCGAAGATATCGAGGAAGCCGACATCCTGGAGAAATGGCTTTCGGACTCCAAGGGATCCCGGGTTTGTATCGGCTCGCCCAAGCGCGGGCTCAAGGCCGGGCTCCTCGATTTGGTGACGCGCAATGCACAAATGTCCTTCGAAACGCGTTTCCGGCTGTTGAAGCCGCGGGGCGAAGAGTTGCTCCGACCCCTTCAGGAGGCCCTTGGAATCGAGATGTTGCCTCGCCGTATCGAGACCTTTGATATCTCGCACGTCCAAGGAACCGATACGGTTGCCAGCATGGTCGTGTGTGAAAACGGCGAGATGAAAAAGCAGGACTACCGAAAGTTCATGGTGGAAAGCGTGAAGGGACCGGACGATTTCGCCTCGATGCGCGAGGTTGTACACCGTCACTATGAAAATGTCTTGGAGGAAGACGACGGGAAGCTTCCCGATTTGATCCTGATTGACGGAGGGAAGGGACAACTCTCCGCGGCGGTTGCGGCGCTGGAGGATTTGGGGTTGGAGAGCCAACCGATGGCCGCGATTGCGAAGAAGCAGGAGATTCTCTATGTACGCGGCCGGGAAGACTCCCCGGTGGTGCTACCGCTTGATTCTCCTGTCCTGCATTTGGTTCAGAACATGAGAGACGAAGCTCACCGGTTTGCAATCACCTATCACCAGAAGCGTCGTGAGATCCGAAGCCAATCCTCCGAGCTCGACGGCATACCCGGCATCGGAGAGGTCCGTAAGAAGGTCTTGCTGAAGGCGTTCGGGAGCCTCGCGCGCATAAAGAAGGCACACTACGAGGAATTGGTTCCTTACGTAGGGCCAAAGGCAGCCGGGAGGATAGCAGAGTACTTCAAGGTCTCCAGCCCCGGGGCTAGACCACGCCGAAATCGGTGATCTCCGTCTTGTCTCCAACCACAGTCCCGGGCCGTAGCACCGCACCCTCGCCGATATGACACTGCCGGCCAACAATGGCTCTTTCGATGCGGGCGTTGGCTCGGATGCGCGTTCCGGTCCAAACGACGGAATCCTTGATCATGGCGCCTTCCTCGACCCGGCAATCCTCTCCCAGCACCGAATTCTCGATGATCACGCCCGGCTTGATGACGCATCGACCGTCTAGAATCGAGAAATTGTCAATTTCGACCTGATTCTTATCCCAGGCGTTGGGCTGACTGAATTTCAGAGGATAGCTTGGGAGCTTCATCCTTCCGGAGATAATCCCGTAGTGCGCCTCCAGGTATTTTTGGGGGCTGCCAATATCTTGCCAATAGCCCCGAGCCAGGTAGGCGTAGAACTTGGCTCCGTCCTGCAGTAGTTTTGGGAAAATGTCTCTTTCGAAGCTTTGGGGCCCGTCGCCGGAGATCCGGTCGAGCACCGAACGCTCCAGGACATAGATACCGGCGTTGATCGTATTTCCAGTTATTTCGTCTTCGGAGGGCTTTTCCGTGAAACGGATGACCCGATGGTTGGAATCGGTTTCGACGAGACCGTAGCCCGCTGAGCTCATTACTCGGGCCATGACGATGGTCGCCTCCGCGCCGCATTGCTTGTGAAATTGAACCACCTTCATGAGATCGGTATCGGTCAGGACATCCCCATTGAGAACCACGGTGGTGTCCTCGATCAAGTTGGCTGCGCCCTTCAGGGCTCCGGCTGTGCCGCGCGGCAAGTCTTCATGTGTGTACCTCATGGTCACACCGTACTTGAACCCATCCCCGAATATGTCTTCGATCTTGCGCGGCTGATACGAGAGGCTCAGGATGATCTCGGTAATCTGGGCGCGCTTGACATGATCGATCTGAAAATAGAGAAATGGGATATTGGCCAACGGCACGATGGGCTTTGGAGTGTGCAGTGTCAAAGGTCGAAGACGCGCCCCTTTCCCTCCAGCCAGTATGAATGCTTTGATCACAGTCTCCCCGTCTCCATGATTCGCCAACTCCAAGCTCTAGCATAGCCCAATTTTCATTTTCGCAGCAGTACAAAAACTCACCCCGTGGCGCTGCGGATTCGTCTGGTTTGGCCTCCGGCCATTCGGTATCATGTTTACATGCGGTCCAGCGGCATAAATGTTTTTCGAATCGGCGGCATCCAGATTGTCATCGACATTTCTTGGTTCGTCGTCTTTTTTTTGGTTGCCATCATGATGGCACAGAACTATTTTCCTCAGGAGCATGACGAATTCTCCGCGGCTGACTCCTGGCTTTTGGGATTTGCCTCCGCCGTTCTCATTTTTGTGTCGGTGCTGCTGCATGAGCTTGGCCATTCATTCGTTGCGTTGGCGTACGGTGTTCGGGTTGTCAGTATTCGGCTGTTCATTTTCGGCGGCGTGGCTCAAATCGAGTCTGAACCAAGCGCGGCGCGGCACGAGTTTCTGATCGCACTGGCGGGTCCGGCTACCAGTATGGTCTTGGCCGTGGGATGCGCAGCTGCCTCAGGCGCGGTCTACATTTTTGGGGGACCGACCTCCTTGTATGTGTTGGCGGGGAGCGTTTCGGTGGCGAATCTCATGCTTGCGCTTTTTAATCTTGTTCCCGGTTTCCCGCTGGATGGGGGGAGGATCCTGAGAGCTTTTCTGTGGGATCATTGGAATGATCTGGAGCGAGCCACGAAGGTGGTGAGTCAACTCGGCAATGTTGTGGCGATCTTCCTGGTGGTTGTTGGAGCTCTTCAGTTCTTTTTCACCCAGAACCTCGTGTCGGGTATCTGGTTTGCTTTCATTGGGTTCGTCATGAAACAGTCCGCCGTTGCGAGCTACCAGGACACGGTCATGAAGCAGACGCTCTCCGGGGTCAAGGTGTGCCAGGTAATGACGGCGGACGTTGTGACCGTCGACTGGCTCACCTCGGTCGAGGAACTAGTTCGTGACTATATCTACAAACGAAAGTTCAAAACCTTCCCCGTGCTTTACCAAAACGAGCTGTTGGGGATGGTTTCCTTGTTTCAAGTCAAGTCGATTCCCAAGGAGCTGTGGACGTTCAAGCAAGTTCGGGACATCATGACACCGATTGATAAGGTGCCGATTCTCAAACCGAGCGATGATGCGGCGGAGGCACTGAACCGACTGACGGCGTCCGATACGGGTCGGATGCCTGTTATCGAGGATGGCAGGCTAGTTGGGCTCGTTTCTCGTAGTGACATCATGAGCGTTTTTAGAATAAAATCCGACCTCGGTGTTGCCTAAACCTCCTTGTGAGCATGGGTGGCGACGATGATTCAATCGATCCTCTTGCCGCTGTCGGACAACGTTGTGCCGGAGTCTGCGGTCGACTGCGCCCTTTGGTTGGCGAACAGCTACAACTGCCGGATTCACGCACTGGCAATCGTTGACATCAAGTCCTACGAGATGCCGGTTTTGGGAACCCCGGATGGATTCATGCCTTCGGTGGTGGCTCCTCCCATCGAAGAAAGCCAGGCGTTGCTCAGCGAGGTGACCGCTCAGGTCAAAGGACAGATGGGGTCGTTTGCAGAGAGATGCCGAGAGCGGACAGTCCCCTGCAGTACCGACATGCAGATTGGGGTTCCGGGTGAGATTATCTCCCGGGCGTCGATCGCCCACGATTTGGTTGTCATGGCGCGGGCCGGGCACGCACGAACCGCGTCGCTCCATAATCTGGACAGTCTGCTGCCCCCGGTTATTCGAAGCTCCGTTCGTCCAATCTGGGTTCCGAGCACCACGTTTAAGGGCGTCAAGGGCGTGCTGATCGCCTACGATGGGAGCGTGCATGCTTCAAGGGTGCTATCCACAGCCGTGACCCTGGCATCTCGATCTCAGATCGAATGCCACTTGGTCAACATAGCGGCGTCGGAGGAGTCAGGGTTGAAGGTTCTGGAGCCAGCCGAAGCGTATCTCCTCAATCACGGAATCGAGCCACTGAAGCGAGTCGTGAAGGGAAGTCAGGCGGCCGATACCATCTGTGATCTGATGGGAGATAGCGGTTTGGATGTTCTCCTGATGGGAGCGTATGGGCATAGTCCTATCCGGGAGATGATTTTCGGCAGTACGACCGAGAAGGTCTTATCCCATTGCGATTCATCCGTTGTGCTCCAATACTAAGGGTTGTAGGCGTCGTTTGGTGTGGGAGTGAGGTTCCCTTTATGGTATTCTTATTGTGAAGATCATCTCATGAATCTCCCGAACTCTATCACAATTGCACGCATTTTCTTGGTTCCCATCGTGGTTGTGGTCTTGCTCACCAAGCAGATCAGCAACTGGGAACTGTGGGGCGTCAGTTTGTTTCTCTGCGCCGCATTGACAGATCTTCTGGATGGCTATGTGGCCCGCCGGAGACGACAGGTAACGACGCTGGGTAGGATGCTCGATCCAATTGCTGATAAATTACTTATATCATCTGCCCTGATATCGCTGGTTCAGTTGGGCCTGGCGCCCGCGTGGATGGTTGTCATCATCGTGGGCAGAGAGTTTGCGGTCAGTGCCCTCAGAAATATCGCAGCCTCGGAGGGGTTTACCATAGACGCCTCTCCTCTGGGGAAGGGGAAAATGGTTCTGCAAGTGGCCGCCGTCGTCGGTCTCATTCTGGGCCGGAGCCGCGGCGGATGGGTGCTGGAGACTGCGAACGCGCTCCTTTGGCTGGTCGTTTTTTTCGCACTGCTGTCCATGGCCCAGTACTTCATGAATTTCTGGTCGAAGATCAGCAGTCGGGTCAAGAACCAAGATCGAAATCGGGTTCCGGTTGCCGAACGCCGTCGCATGATCATTGAGGAGCTACGCGAACTTCGGAGACTACGCAAGCTTCAAGGGAGACGCGGATCCGGATCACCTGCCGTCGGTTCGGTTCAGGATCCCGGGTGATGATGACGATGAGGTTGGCGAAAGATCGCCTTATGCAGGGAATATGCCGGACACGCCCTTTCCCGTTCTGGACTCCGCAGCAAAGTCGGAACTTCTGAAGATAGCCAGAGGAACGCTCGAACGGTATCTCTCCTGCGGCTCCATCGGCTCTTATGAGCCAAATTCCTCACATTTGCAAGTGGACTGCGGTGCCTTTGTGACTCTCCGTCTAGGGGGCGCGCTGCGCGGCTGTATCGGACAGCTGGCTCGAAGTGATCCACTATACCTGACGGTTCAGCAATGTGTGATCAACTCGGCCACTAAGGATTCGAGATTCGCTCCGGTTCGGCACGAAGAGGTTGCGGACCTGACCATTGAGATTTCGGTGCTATCGACGCTGAGACCCCTCAGGCGAATGGAGGACATAAGACTGGGTCTGCATGGACTGGTCGTTTCAGCTCAAGGCCACAAGGGTTTGCTCTTGCCGCAGGTGGCGACGGAACACGATTGGGACCCTCATACGTTTCTGCGGCAAACTTGCAAGAAGGCCGGGCTGCACGAGCAGGCGTGGGAAGAGGAATCGACCCTTATCGAGTATTTCTCGTGCCAGGTCTTTTCCGAGGCTGATGTGAACTAGTGGAGATCATCGCTTGATGACGAGGTCGCCGAGATGGATCTCGAAGCGGCTGTGGATGATCTTCGCGGTCGATGTCGTTCGTGCCACCTCGACAACCACTATATCCCCCAGCACTCGAGGCTCGATCAATCTCTGCTTCAGGGTTGCGATGAGTTCGGTCTCATACCTACCGCGTTGTAGTTTTTCATAACTGGCCCCGCTGTGACCTCCTGCAACGATCAGGTCCTTGGGGTCAAAAGGGGGCTGCATTCGGTAGACCGTAAACCGATCTCCGCGTTCGACACCATCCACTTCTCCGACTGCAATGTGGCAGAAGTGACCTGCTGCCAGCTCCTGGAGATCGTTCTCTGCCAGCACAATAGAGCTGTTCAGACCTGGTCTGGGAACGGAGTCATCCCGTTTGATACCTTCCCTACGTATTCCACGGGTTGGCGGTCGCTCTGCGAGAGCAACAGATCTCCTTTGAGTATGACATTGCAACTCTTCAGGATTGTTCCCGTTGCCGACTCGTCTAGAATCGATTCGATCCGAATGTTCCCCAGTTCTTCATAATAGTAGCCGATGAGGGCGTTCGTCTTGGCGCGGATTTTCCCTTCGGCACGGACGACCCGGAGGACGTCGCCTTTGCTCTTGGATTTCAAGCCGGAGCCATTGAGGTAAACAAGGGACCCTTCCATGAGGGCGGTCACCAGGCCTTCCTGCTCCGTTCCAGCGACATAGATGTCCAGCGGCATCAAGGTGTCGCTAATAAAGCCGAGACAGTCGAGTTCCGCTGTCACTGCCACGGTCGCAAGCTGCGCCGTAGCTTCCTTCGACAATGGAGTTGCGTCTCCGACCCTTGGAGATTGTTGCGGACCGAGCAGCGCTACCAGAATCAAGACAACTTGGGGAAGCATCGCAATCATACTACACACCTATACCCTTATAAGAATGGCCATAACGAGTGAGTGCTATTGTTAGTTGAAATTCAATGAAAGGAAAGCGGCTCCAAGAGTGGTAGATTTTTGTTTTTAGCGAAAACGAAGTCAACCAATTCTCAAGGAGCCACTATGAAGAAGATTCTACCAAACAGCATCACATCGAAGCAAAAACGATCCTCAGGCGGGGCTCGGGTTCCGGAAATCAACGATCAGGTCAATGAACTTGATGCACGTATCGAGCTGATCCAAGCATTGATACCGCTCGGATTGAGAGCCGTCCAGGACAGCCTTGAAGATGAAGTCAACGAGCTCGCCGGGAAGCGTTATAGCCGAGCCGGCGGTGATTGCAACCTTCATCGATGGGGATCGCAAAGGGGTTCAGTGTATCTCACAGATCAGAAGATTCCAGTCCGTGTTCCTCGAGTCCGGGACACAAACCAAGGTCGTGAAGCGCCGTTGAGAACCTATAGGCAGTTGCAGCAACCCAGGAATATGGACGAGGGCCTTTTGAAGAAGGTGATCAACGGATTATCCTGTCGGAATTATCGGGAGTGCGCTGAGGCCGTTCCGGAGGCTTTTGGCATGTCAGCATCAAGCATCTCGCGCCGTACCATCCAAGTGACAGCTCGAAAACTGAAGGAGCTGCAGGAACGATCTCTTGCAGGATACGATTTTGTTGCTCTCTTTCTGGACGGCAAAAGCTTTGCATCGGAGCAAATCCTGATTGGATTGGGAGTGACCCTCGAGGGTGAGAAGATCATCTTGGGGTTCCTGCAGGCCAGTACCGAAAATGAACGAGTGTGTATAGCCTTTCTCCGAGGGCTAATACAAAGAGGGCTTTGCCATGACAAGGGCCTGATGTGCGTTATCGATGGGTCCAAAGGATTGCGAAAAGCCGTCCAGGCGGTATTCGGCAACCGGGCGGTCGTGCAGCGCTGCCGATGGCACAAGCGTGAAAATGTATTGTGCTACTTACCCAAGAGCAAACAGGGAACCTTTCGCAAACGATTGCAGGATGCCTATCAAAAGCCAAACCTGAAAGAGGCAGAAAAAGCGCTTCTAAGGGTCCGAAAAGAACTATTGCTGCTGAACCAGTCAGCGGCAGCCAGCTTGGATGAGGGTTTCGAAGAGACTCTCACCCTTCACCGGTTGGGCCTGGCTGAGGAACTCCGGGAAAGTTTCTCTACTACGAATTGTCTTGAGTCCATCAATGCGCAGCTTGGACAAAGAACCGACAAAGTGGATTACTGGAAAAACAGCAACCAATTACATCGTTGGGTAGCTACGGCATTGCTCGAGATCGAGCCGAGACTCAGGAAGGTCCGTGGCTATCGCCACCTACCGAGGTTACGTCGTTCCTTAAAAGCCCGCTTTTCAAAAGCCGTGGAGGAACGAATTGCGTGAATACCACGGGAGCCGCTATCCAATTTCAACTGAAAATGGGATTGACTCGGCCATAACTCCTCGATCGACTAAAATGCTGCAGAACTTTAGGTAGCGTTTCTTGGTAGTCAGGGATACTTAGCCAGGTCTTTCGCTTCGGTGGTTCCGGTCGTGGCAGAAAGCGCACAGCGGAAACCCAGATCGCGGGAGCGAAAACCTTCGGGCAGGCGGGCCCGGAATTGACAACGAGCAAATTCCTTGCTCACATTGACGGACCCCCCTCGCAAGACTCTGAATTTTTCGCCATATTCTTCCTCGTGATGCGAATTGCCGGGGTAGGGTAGGTACGAATCCGCCGTCCATTCTGAGACATTTCCGGCCATATCCGTCAAGCCGTACAGGCTCGTGTCGCCCGGACGGGATCCGACCTCCCGGACCCGGTCACCGGTCTCTCTGGTATTCGGTCGGGTTGGATTCCAGGTGCTTCCCCAGGGCCAGCGCCTGCCTTCGGTGCCGCTTGCGGCCTTTTCCCATTCGAACTCCGAGGGGAGCCTTTTCCCCACCCAGTGCGCGTACGCGACTGCATCGACCCAGCTAACCATCACTACCGGAAGCTTAGCGGCACCCGCTGGATAGCTACCGGTGACAAAGTAAGATGGCTGCGTTCGACGCGTATCATCGCAAAACTTCTTGTATTCTTCGTTTGTGACCTCGTTGCGATCGATGTAGAAGGCATCGAGCCACATCGTCTGTCGTGGGGTTTCATTGTAGAACGGAGTCGATTTCAGATCCGTGCCTATCGGAGTGTCTCCAGCGTCGATGAAGACCATCCCTTCCGGGGACGTCTCGCGACTTCCCTCTTTGGCCGCAGCTGACACTTCCGTCGTCAACCCTTGGTCGAATTCTGTTTCCGAAGGGGTTTCCGCTGCTTGCCTGCCGGCCGGCTGCGCGGTCCCGGTGTGTGCCTGTCTCTGCATGACGGAGGTCGTCTTGTCATCAGCTAGCGTATGCACGCCCAGGATGGATGCTCCCAACGTCTGTTCTCCGCGCGGCACACTCTGTTTGTCGGGAGGATGACCGGGGAGTGCTGCTCCCATCGTCGAGGCATCTGGGGTCTCGTGACCCGCGGTGATCTCGATCTGTGGATTTCCCGGGGAGGACTCGGCTGTGTTGCCGCCAAGATCCCGCAAGAGTGCCTGCGCTTCTTGGGACATTCGTATGGCCTCGGCATCCTCAGGTAACACCGCAATCACCTTGTCGAGATACTGCAAGGCCAGCACGACGGAGTCGCTGTTGCTGGAGGCCAAAAACGATCGCGCCACCTGTTTGTAATACTGGGCGTTTCTTCGCTCCCGGGCCAGTGCTGCCTCTTCTTCCAGATGCACGCGGGTTTGTTGCATCATTTGGGTGGCGTAGGGATCGTTTGGAAGTGCTTCTAGAATCCGGGAGTAGAAGCGACGGGCCAGCCTGTACTCTCGCGCCTCGAGGGCTCGCGTGGCCCGAGCGAGAAAGAGCGGCAAGAGTTCATGAACCGGCTCAGGGCGGAAGGCGGTATGGTATCCGACGTTGGCTATTCCCGTTGTTTCGATCAAGCGACCGATCGATTGTCCATCCTCGACGCGGATGAGTTGAACCTGCGCAGGCACAATCCTTTTCTTCTTTCCCAAGACAAGTATTTCGTAGAATACGGAGCCCTCCATTCCTTCTCGCAATCCGTCGAGCAACCCACCTTCAATCCATACTTGATCGTCCTGCACGGCCGAAATCCGGTGGCGCGTTTCTTGGATGTCTTGGGTTGCGGGTGCCGAGGGTAAAACCGGAGCCATTAAGGTTGCAGCGGCCGACGTCGCCGTGATCCATCTTGCTATTCGGCGAGCAAGTTTCGCGCGGGGTGTTCGGGCTATGGGGAAAAGCAGTTTCTCTCGATGACCCCGGATCTTGTATATTGTCATTGGCTTCGATCCCTGCGGATCGATCCTCATTCCAAGCGCGAGGATGCCGCTATGAAGATATCCCGTAGATCGCTGAGCTCGAAAGGGACCCTGCTCACTGTCGCCGCCGTTTTCGCTTTCAATATCAGCCTTTCGACCGTCCTTGTGAGCATAAACACCCTCAGCGTCGACAACCTGGGGGGGCTTTCCGACGCCAGGGATTATGTGAGCCTTTACTACGGCGAGTCTGTTGAGAACCAGAGACGATATAGAATGGGCACGATTTGGCTGGCTCAGCTGGTGCCGGACTCCATCGAGCGTCTTCTGCGGCGAGAACCCACACGGTTTGTTCGTGCTCATATTCATTTTGCCCTCGTCAACCTATTATTTTTAACGTCGGCGGGCGTCGTTTTCTTTATCTACCTTTCTCACTTCTTTGAGGCTCCCTGGCTTTCTCTGCTCGGCGTGACCATATTCCTGACGAGTCGTGTCGTACTCCAGCAGGGGGGTGCGCCCATGGTGGATCCGTCGGCTTTCCTTTTTTTGCTTCTCGGCGCCTTGGCTATCCTGAAGGACCGCCCATGGCTCCTGGTCGGCTGCTTTGCCGTCGGACTCGTGATGAAGGAGACGGCTCTGTTCCTTTGGCCTCTGCTGTGGCTCTCCGAGCTTTCCTTTCGGCGAAAATGGCTCTATTCGGTGTGGCTCCTTCCCGCAACGATCCTCTATCTGTTCTACCGTTTTGTCATCGATCCCTTTTCGGAAGACACGTTCTTCAATTTGTCGTTGGTAGGGCAGGCGTTCTCTCAGATCCGATCGATGTTGACACCCAACGGTGCTCTGGATTGGTTCTCCTCATTTGGTTTTTTCTGGTTTCCTGCTCTGTATGCCATCGTTTTCAGCGAAAAGCCGACGATCTTGAAGAACTGGCTCTGGCTCCTCGTGATTCTGGCCTTGTCTGTCATCTTCCTATGGGGCAATCCCGGCCGAACCCTGTTTCTGGCCTTTCCCGTCGTTATCCCGGTGGCCCTCATTGGAATTCGCGACTGGGTCGAGGCGTCGCGAAACGGAAGTGCCGGTCAGCGGCCCGTGTCCTGAACCGTGGCCTTCGATCTCCGAAGCGCTGCGCGCGGGTGGCGCTTGGCCGTCTAGATCCGCCTCCACTCCGTGGGCCAAGGAGAGGATCGGGAAGCGGCCACCAACCCGTTTTGTCAGCTCATTCCATGGGCCGGACTCTATGATGGTGCCGGCATCCAGGATATGGATCGTGTCGGCTCTGTGCACTGTGCTGGGACGGTGTCCGATGGTCAATATCGTTGTGTAACCTCGGAGCTGGTCCATGGCGTTCAGGACGTTCTCTTCGTTTTCGGAGTCCAGCTGGCTGGTTGCCTCGTCCAAGATCAGGAGTGAGGGCTCACGGATCAAGGCACGCGCTATCGCGAGGCGCTGTTTTTCCCCGGCAGAGAGTAGGATTCCGCGGTCGCCGACGATGGTGTCCAACCGCTCCGGTAGTCGTTCCACGAATCCTGCCGAGGCCATGCACAGCGCACGCTTGATTTGTTCGGCTGTAGCCTGTGGATTGGCCCACAGCAGGTTTGCGCGGACGGTATCGTGAAACAGGAAGCCGTCCTGGGAAACATAGCCGATCTGCCTTCGCCAACTCGACAAGTGTTCGGGGGCAAGAGGGGTATTGTCGACCCATACGGAACCGCGATGCGGTTGGATCAATCCGATTACGAGCTCGGCAATGGTACTCTTACCCGCTCCCGAGGGTCCCACGATGGCAGTCACTCGGCCTGCCTCGACGGACAGGGTCAGATCTTCGAGCACGGGGCGATCATGCTGGAACGATACTCCCTTTAAGTGAATTCCCTCTCTGAGCTCGATATCTTGGGCGTGACTCGTTCGAACCACGGGGGCTGCGACACATTCTTCCTCCAGCTCTGAAACGGCGGCGTATGCTGGCAACAGATTCATAAAGCCTTGGTAGCTTTGAAGAACTCCGGACAGTCTGGGCATAAGGCGTGCGTAAAGGTATAGCAGCAGAAGGACTTCCGCGGCTGCAATTTGGACCAGTTCGATGGAGGCGTAAAGGATTGCACCCAGAATCAAGGTGTGTCCAAGATCCAACCGGAACTTGGTATCTGCTTGATTGAAGACCGAACGGAGGGATGCTACCTTCACCTTCGAGGTCTGCGCTGAAAAGGACTCAGCCAGCTGGAGATCAAGACCATGACACCTCGCGGTCTTCATGCCGCTCAAATGCTCCGAAATCGCGGCGAAAAGCCCCCTGGTTTCCTCGGACGTGTCCCTGCCGGCGGCTCGTGCGACGACAAGCTGTCGTCTCTGGGCCAATAGCAGGAGAATCCCGGCAACAAAAACCACTGCGGTCATGCCCCAGGATAGCGCAAAGGCAAAACCGATGTACGTCAGGGAAATGGCTGCCAGCGAGACGAGTTGCATCAAATGAAAAGTGGCGGCTCCGACTCGTTCCACTTCGGTGGTCAGTACGTGCGCGATGGAGGACGACCGCAATCGCGCAAAGAACTCCCAGCTGGTTCGGCCAACGGCGTCATAGAGGCGGAGGCGCAAGGCAGAGACAAAACGGTAAACCAGTTGAAACTTGAGTATGGATTCCCATCGAGATAGACAGCCGATCAAGACCGCGACCGTCAAGTAGAAGCCCAGCACGGTTGGCAAGCGAGCTTCGAGATGCACGAATTCGAAAGCCCTCGATAAGAAACGCGCAACCGTCCCCAGGGATCCCTGGTAGACGTCGAGTCCGGTCTGCTGCAGTAAGGGAATCAGCAGCATGAGGCCTATACCTTCGCTCAGACTCACGAGGCCCATCAATACGACGGCGAGCACCACCTTCCATGATAGGATCTCGACGACTGCTGTAAGATATTTCTCGAAGAGAGGATCACGCATTCGAACCGTCCGTTCCCCATCCGGATTGCCGCCAGTAGGAAGAAAAGTATTTGATGCACAATCGAAAGGGGCGAACGAAAACATAGAGGGGGAACAAGAGCCTCGGGAGCCGCAAGAAGGCCCAGTCTTCGGGTGAGGTTGTCGTCGCAAGGCGGATACAGAACAAGACCCGATCCATCCATCGCTCGCGAGACCGAACCAGGAAATAGTTGACTTCGACGATTCCGGGCTGCTCCCAGTGGTCTCGAAAAAGACGACGCCGGGCGGTCTCGGCAAGCCGGGTCGCCGATCGCTCCTGAACATGTCCTTCGATTTGGTCCGGAATTTGTTGTCCTAGCAGTTGACTGGCCAGATTCAGTCCCAACATCAAGATCCGCCGGCAGCCGAGACGCTTCGTTTCCCTTAGAATCCAGTCCCAGTCCAACGAGTGTGCCGGGGCAAGGAGCTCGGAGAGATCGCAGATCCAGCCAACTCGATCCCAGAGGTGCGATGCGCCGTGAATTGCAAGAAGAATCATCAGATCTTCATTCTTGAGTGTCTGGACTCTGGAGTTCCCCAGGGTGATTGCGTCCGTCCGTTCCCAGAGGGGAGCGATGTCCAGATCGATGGAAAAGTACCTGGGAACGATCCTCCAGTGTATTTCCAGAACCACGGCTTTTTGTGGCTCCACCAGCGCGTACTCGCATTTGGATCTGAGATAGGCTTCTTCTTCTGCGCCGCCGAGGCTGAATTGGGGCTGATATCCGATTCGTTGGAGCAGTTGCAAAGCGCGTGGTACCTCCTCGACCCGAATCAGTACGTCCAGGTCGTCATATTGCCGTGCGGTCAGGTCTTCGTACAGGGATGCGGACAGTGCCGGACCCTTCCATGGAAGGGCACTGACGCCGTGGCCTTCCAGGTAGTCCAAGACGCGACATAGCTCGGCTGTCATGTGAAGGTTGCGCGCCGCATTTCGGTGGAAGTGGTCTTTGATCCGCTGCAGGACTGATGGTGGAATCGCAGTGCTTCCGCAGGCGATCAAATGCTTGTGGAGCAATAGAAGTAGACCGTGACGCTGCGAGGTGCGAAATAGATAATCCCAATCCACTACATTTCGGAGCAGACTCGCGAGCCGTAATCGGCTCCCCGTATCGAGCGCACTGCGTGCGCAGCAGAGCAGGACGTCTTGTTCAGGTTGCAAGATCGCGTTTCTCACCTAGTGCCCGCACAATGTGTCTAGGAACGTCGAACCCATACACGGCCCATGTCGCCGTCATGTTTGTAGAGGACTTCGAATCGATCTCCTCTGTGAAGTGAGATGGGCTCGGGTAAAGTCCAGAGGGGCGAATACCACGAACTGGCTTCCCCGGCGTGTTCCGGGTGAGTCGAGAGACGGGTTGTAGGTCCGAGCTGTACTTCGAAGAACACGAGCAATCCGTTGCACTCTCCCTGCGCGGTGGCAACGCTGCCGGCGGAGTTCTGGACGACTGGAGTCGCTGTCTCCGCCAGGTCATAGCTCGACAACAAGATTGGCGCACTCAGGCTCTGCCATCGGCGTGCGTCCCGTGGCCGAATGAAACATGGATGAGGCGAATTTCGGGAGAGTTCTGTGAGTGGCTGGAATCTTATTCCGTACCAATCCTGCCACTGCTTTGCTGTTGTCTCCGTGAACAGGTGCCTCGCCAGCTGCTCCTCGGTCACGACGACGGGCAAACCATAAACGTCCAGCCGATTGGGCACAAACCTTGCATTGTCTCTGAGGAACCTAGTCCCAAAATAAGCGAGGTATGAGCTCGCTCGGAAAATCGTTTGCCTTTTCCGAATATCTCGTGGATTTCAGCTCCTTGTGCGTAACAGGGAAAGCAAAGAGAAACACAAGAGACAAACCTTCCATTGGTTGTCTGGATCACTTGATCTTGTTTGTCTCTGTTATGCCCTTCCTTTCGCCCGCCACTCTTGCTCCGCCGGGGGTACGGGCTCACCCGCCGGCGAGGCGCCTTCAAGTAAACCTGAGTTGCCTGATATAGTCGAACGTCGCCAAAAAGGTTTCGAGATGCTTGCTATAGGCCAATATCCTGTAAACGAGGCGACGACCGGTTCTTACAATCTGACAGGGTATTTGCACAAAGTTCACCAGGAAGCGTTTGAACTCCATCCTCAAGATATCACGACGTACTGTCGGCGCCTGCGTCACCAGGCCATACCAGGCCTTCAGATTCCACGCCAGCGATGCGATGACCATGTAGGCCCAGTTCGATACCAGACTGTCCGAAGGCATCCTCAAGGCGTTCACTCCACTCTTGAGCTGACCGATGACGTTTTCCTGGTTGCAGCGATCGTTGGCAAAAAGGACCACTTCTCCCATCGTCATCTCCCGATCGTTGGTGATGTAGAAGAAGTACCGGACCTCATCAAACAGCCGGTGCTCCCCCTTTTCGATCGTGAGGTTCTTCCGAACCACAACCATGCGATAGGTTTTCTTACAGTGTCCGGGACGATAGTCAAACTCGGCGACCTGCTCGCTCTGCAGGCGGATGTTCTTGAATTCTCTCTCCTTGATTACTTGTTCTTTGACGTTTTCCGGACGGCGCCGTTCTTCGCTCTTGACCTCATAACGAGGAGGCCGCTCGAGCGGTTTCCATTGTCTCTCCGGCAGGGCATCGGCCATCCCGACCAGGTTCGGCTTGGCGTCATAACCAAAGACAAAACCAACCCGCTCGTCCCAGCGATCGAAGTTTCTCGTCAGCGAGAAATCCGTGTCGCCCCGAAGCCAGACCTTCGTAAACACCGACGACACCAGATCGATTGCCCGGTCCATCCACTCGGCCGCTCCGTCGGAAGAGGGACGGTTGCCCGGCCGATTCATCAGATAGAGGACCTCATTCGTATTGGCCAAGGTCACGATCAACGGTGCGTAACCCCAGATCCCGTTGTAGGCAATGTCCATTCCTTCCTTGCATTCCCCCAAGGTTCCGGCGACGGTCCCGTCCACGTCGATGATGGCCTCCTTCCGGAAGGAAGCATCCTGCAACTTCCACACCTTGGTTCGGGTTTCATTGATGGTTTCCTGAAGTCCGAAGATCCAATCCTCATCGAAACGACGGAGGAAATCTCCAGCCGTCGTGGGATCCGGAATCCTCTCGGCTCCCAGTCCGTTCATGTAGGTCTCATCCTGGCGCAACCGCTCGATATCTTCGAGACAGGTTCCACCCGACAAGACGTTGTATGCGATGTTCAGTACATGATCGGATTCCCAGTAAGGAAAGTGGTACTTGAGCAAAACGATGTTTCTGTTGATATCTTTGTCCAATCCAAGCTTACACACGAGCTTGTGAATGGCTCCGATACCACCAGATCCGATGGCGCGCGTTCTCTCGGCGATCTCGTAGTAGGTGTTGGAGTCCTTGAACATAGGATCGGACCGGTCCTCAAACTGATTTCTTTCCAACCGGCGTGTAAGATTTTGCTTGTCTCGGAGGAGGATTCTGTGGTTTCTTTTATTCACCTGGAATGTGCTCCTTTCGGGATGTCTTGTAAATATATCAAACGCATTTTATCCCGTAACGGCGCACGTTCCAGGGCTTTTCTTCCTCCTCATGCAAAAAATCACGCTGGACTAAGGCCTAGTGCGCGCATCCAGTGTATACTGGACGACCTTTTCAGCCAGAGGCTCGTTTCCGATTACCTCACTGACCAGGACATCCGCTCGTTCGGGTATCTGTACCTGGGTGGATCTTCCGCGTACCAGCGTAATCTGATTCTGCAGATTGTTTGCCGCAAATACGGCTTCCGCACCATCTGCGATCCCGGTTTCCTCAATTGTATAGACATGCCGTGCGCCCGCTTGGGCTGCTGCCACCGATAGCACTCCCGTGCCGGTGCCGATCTCGACCACGACATCGCCTTCTCGGACAACCTCGCGGATGGCTTGGATGTACTTGGCAGTTCGCTCCCGGTCGTTGAGCATCTGGACGTGGATCTGCGGTGCGCCAAATCCGGCGGGCTCGGGATCCGGGGGCGAAGTTCGTCCATCGATCGATTCCAGGATTCCGGCCTGGTGGAGCTCCATGATCATGTTGACAAGGTCTACGAATGCCTGGCTACCCGGGAGGTTCGTGCCCAGCTTCTGGATCGCCTCGCCGACGCTCGTCGGGTGAGCGAAGACCTCGAGGATCGAAAGTCCCTGTCCCCGACATTCGATCCGATGACGGTCGTTCGATATTTGAAGGCGGTTGCCTGGATCGAGGCGGATACGCAGCTCTGAGCAGCGCTTCAGGACCGTTTCGCGATTGAGAATATTCATTTGTTTACGAGTCGGCCTCTGTCGGCAGCGTGACCAGCCCTTTGGCATGAAGGTTTTCCACCAGTTCCAGAATGTCCATCTGGATCCTGTCGGTGGGAGCATCATATTCTCGGGTGATTGCCTCGAGAACCTCGCTCAGCATCGGAGCCCTCTGATCCGACAGCAATTCCCAGAAGCGACTTCCTACTGAGTCGAGACCGTAGTAGAAGCCGGTGTGAAGGTTCAGGAATACGGTTTCCTCGCCGACTTTTTGGTAGACAATCTCCGGTGCGATTTCAACTCTGGATTCGAGATTCGGTGACATTGCAGCTCCTGTTCAGAGTGGACGGTAAAGGATTCCCTTCTTGGACGAAATGAGCTCAGATGGCTTGAGCAGAAGGCTGTTTCAATCCGTCCAGGTCTTGGCAAACGGCGGTGTAGACTTGGGGCAACCGGGCTGGGTCTCGCGGGATTTCGATGCTGCATACCCTTGTGCATGCCACCAGGTCGGCGAAGTATTCGAAACGCTCCTTGATTCTAGACGCGATTCGAAACTCCCAGTTTTGTGTCAAGGCCCATGATGCCTCGGCAGGGGAATGTTCCCTGATCTTGATCGGAGCTTCGGGATCCTTGGCTTGGAGTACGTACAAGGTTCCAAGCGGAAGAGGCTCCCGTGCAAAGTTCTCGATGCGATACCCCAGGTCCTCGGATCTCCGATAGGGACGAAGAAAGGGAACTCCCGGCACAGCCAGGTACTGTCCGTTGGACTGCAGTATTCCCAGCTTGTCATCAGTGATTAGTGGGTGGCCCCTCCGCACGAAGTACTCCGCAAGTGTGGACTTCCCACCATGAGAGGGCGCCAAGAATGCCGCCGACAATCTTCCGATCGCAACCGCGCTGGCATGAAGAAACTCCAAACTACGTTGGGAGAAAAGGTGGAAGGGTAGAACGGAGTGGAGAAGCCAGTAGCCGATCAACTTGGAGGTGCCGCCCGGGAAGTGACGGTACTGGATCTCTTGCATACCCTGGCCGAGAAAGAACTCTCCGACGCCATCGATTGTGAGACAGCGATCGCTCTTTCCCGTGGCGAGGAGGTGCCTCCCTTGTACGAAGCATTCCATGCGGTCCAATGTGCCTTGGGCCGGTCTGGAGTGCTCCGTTCTTCGGATCCGGACCGTTGTGCTCAGATCAGAGGCTCCAACGGGAAGGGTTCCTAGGGGCAGATCACTCTCAAGCGAGGCCCAGTACGCCTGGCGTTTTTTCCGGATTAGCTTTGCGATCACGTGTCGGCAAACTCCGGCGCTATCCGGGGAAGGCTGGAGAAGTCCCGCCGAAGTCACGCGTCGTGCCCGGACGTCCACCGGTGACCTGGGCGACTTTTCCGTATTCTGTCAGCTGTGGAGTCGTGTATTCCTTCTGCTGAGACGGACTGGTCTTTTCTTGTTCCTCTACCGTAATATCCTTAGGGTTTTGCTTTTCCATGGGTGATTCGCTCCTTGTTTCAATTGAAGTTGGCTTCATACCAGGCGTCCAAACACAGAACCGGCCATAGCGAGATGCTGTTGCTCTGGCCAGGCTTCGATCCGCCGTTGAGTGTTGCAAGTCTTTCTCGGTTGACAAAGCCGTCCTGCGCCAGGCGAAGAGATCGTATGGCAGGTGACGGTAGGCGCTTGAGCTGGTGTTCTACGAGAGGTGAAAATTCCGCTTTTCCGGTTCGGTTACGCACTTGTTCGGGGAGAATTCCATCCATTCCTTCTCGCAAGAGGACCTTGGTCTGTCCTCCCCAGAGTTTCTCTTGCGGAGGAATCGTCAGGAGGTACTCGATGAGTCGAGAGTCGAAAAAGGGGTGCCGGAACTCCATCCCAAATAGGCTGCCCAGAACATCCCAATAACCATCGAGCCACAGGCTCGTACTCGGCGACAACAGGGCCAGGGCCTCTTGGTGCGCAAAGTGGCTCCCGTTCCGTGTCCATGGATCGGATCGCTCTCCCTCTAACGCTCTATTCGATCTTTTGCGCAGGGTGCTTTGGCGCAGGGTGCTTTGGCGCAGGGTGCTTTCACGCAGGGTGCTTTGGCGCAGGGTGGTTGTTTCGGCGCGAAGCAGCCACCGAGCCAGGTTCTTGAAGCTCCTTGGCAGAAGCGGTTTGATGACGAATTCCATCCACACTGAGGGTGCGTAGCGAAAGGGCTGCAATTGTCTCAAGAGCTCCGACACGTGACCTGTCCTCATGAGATCCGTCAGGGATGACAGGTTGCCTTCCGCGACATGATCCCCGCCGTGTCCCGTGAGCATGACGCGTGTTCCACCCTTGCGCGCAAGTTCCATCAACGGCCAGATAGCGGTAGGGCAGAATCCGCGAACAGGCCAGTCCGGACACATCGAGGAGTATTTCTGGAGCAGCGTCGACGACTCGGCCCCGTCCACGGCGGCCGCATAGCTCGGAACGTCGGTCTTTCGCGTCACCTCTTGGATGAACTCCCGCTCGTCGCAGCCGAGTGAATCGAAGATCATCGAGAATGCGGCCGGCGCCTCGGAAGCCGGTGCCGCATCCGCTGCCACGCAAAGAACAGAGGATGAATCGAGACCTCCGCTCAGCAGACACCCCACCCCAGACGATGTTCGCATCTGTGCCGCAACTGCCTCTGAGAAGAGATCGCGAAACTCCTCCGCATGTTGCGACAGGCTGGGCTGGCGCATCTCCAGCTGAGGATTTGGCGCCCAGTAGCGATCCAGCCTCATTCGACCGCCTTGCAGGACCAGAGTATGTCCGGGCGGAAGCCGGCGTAATCCGTCATAGAGCGTCCGGTCCGCCGGCACAACCGTGAGGTCCAGGAATTCGTTCAGAGAATCCACGTCGGGCCTTTTTGCAACGTTCGGGATTTCGAACAAAGGGGATATTTCGGAGGCCACGCCGAAGGTCTTCGAATTCAATACGTAGTACAGGGGCTTTATCCCAATCCGATCTCGCGCGGCGAAGAAACATCTCTTCTTTATGTCCCAGAGTGCAAACGCAAAGTCTCCCCGGAGCTTCTCTGGGCAACGAACTCCCCACTCCTGATAGGCTCTCAGAATCAGCTCGCTGTCGGCAGGCGCCGAGCGGAGCCTTAGCCCGCGGATCAACTCGATGCGGTTGTCGATTCGTGCGTCGCAGGTAAGAACGATCTCGTCTTTGACCAATGGAAGATGCTCGTTCATCGATTCCGGAGTTACCTTTAGCATGCGGTGCCCGAGCGACAGTGAGCCTTGTGTCCAGAGCCCTTGGCCGTCAGGCCCCCTGCGCGCGAGTCTCTCCAGCATGACCGCAACGATGCCGGGGTCGACCGACGGTTCGTCCATGGACAAGACACCGGCGATCCCGCTCATCGGACTTCACTCCCCAGCATGCGGATGGGTGTGTATTGATCCAGGAGTTCCTCCCCGATCAAGATCTTCCCCTTGAGTATCAGCCAAGCGTGAGCCCGAAAACCTTGAGTCCTGTCCTGGCAGACGCCAAAGCGTAGCTGTGCTACCTGTCCTTGGCGCGACAAAAGTACGAGAAGTGCAAGAGCCTGGGTCAGGCAAGACGCCCCCAATACTCGACGGCTTGATGTCCGGACAGCCCAGCTCAGTCTTTCGGGCGCGACTGCCCGGTCTTCCCGTTTTCGGGGGATGCGGTCCAGAAGTGCCCGGGTCGTGCGAAACGGTAGCAACCACAACGCCAAGCGAACCGCGGCGACCATGGCATACGAGCAGCACAAGAGTTTCTTGTCCTGATTCTCCAGCTCTATGAAGCGAAGCAGTCCGTCTACCATTCGAGGGTCCATTTTGGGAGGTCCCATGCCCCGGATGAGGACTTCTGTATCCACGAGATTGGTGGGGACTCTAGCAAAACTGCCGGGGCGCCAATCTCCGGAGAACATATCGTGCCTTTTTTTAGAAAGTTACATTACTTTTTCACGCAAATTCGATGACGTTTCCTTTTGCGGCTCGTCCAGATCTTCGGCTCGGAGTTCCAGGATCAACCTTTTTGCGTGGATTGACGGTCCGCGGGCAACTGGGCCCGACCAAGGCATTTTCGTGTTCCAGCACGGCCTAAAGCTCTTCTTCGTATCTATAGGCTTCCTTCGGCAGCACAATCACGATTTCTTTCTCTCTCTCGGCCGCCTCGTCGCGATCAAAGCTCTTGGTCTGATCGCCGACGAATCCGGCCTTGATGAGTTCTTCACGGCGGCGGATCTGATCAATGAATTCCGGTCTTTCTTTGACCGGAACGAGTTTGTCTTCCGTCGACGGCTCCGGACAAATCGAGAGCGGATCTACCGCGGCCGCAAGTCGCTCGATTCTCTGACCAGAATGAGACGCCTTTTGCCGTTGCGTCCAAATCAAGAATGCAGCAAGTGAGAGCACCCCCAGGAGCCCTAGCAAGATCCCGGCCACGCTGGAAGGTTGCTCCGTAGGTTCGATGACGTTGGGAGCCCCCGAAGAGGGACGCGCCTCAATGGGATGCACCGCTTCCGCGACATCCCCAACATCCGCAAGATTTGCAAGATTTGCAAGATTTGTGTTATCCGGAACCGGTCGCAAAGACGAGCCGTCTGCCGTCTGGTGGGGATCGGAGTGTGCCTTGGGGGAAGTCAAAGATGCCCGCGGTGTCGGTCGCGGTTTCTCTTTGCTCTCGCTTGGTGCCGAGACCCGTGCCACCATCTTTACTTCAATGATGCTTGCTTGGTCGACCGAAACATCGAAGGTCCCCTGAATTGGCCGAAAGCCGGACTTCTCGAGCGCGTAGTTGAATCTGCCAGACGGAAAACCCTCCATCACGAGTTTGCCCTCGGCATCGGTCGTCGATACGAAAGTCCCGTCGAGAGAGAAACGGACACCTTCGATACCGGTCTTCAGAACCACCTTGCCGGTAGACGGGGCCAAGTTTAGAAGAATGAATGTAACGGCAGTGAATAATCGCATGACGACTTGCGCAGGATACTGTGGGCCAGCAGGCCGCTCGGTAACCCGCCTTTACGGGTCTATGAACAAGAATCGGACCAGAATGCTTGCAGGATTAAAACATAGATAACATATTTTTAATGTCCCACTCGGGGATGGGTGAAATCCCTCGCCTTCAGGCGAAGCCTTTAGGAGGCTTGCGGTACAATGATGCATGCCGAGATACCGGAAAGGATCGCACACAGTCTATGAGCTGCAATATCACTTTGTGTTTATCACGAAGTACCGCAAGCCGGTCCTGAAGGGGGACATAGCCAGAAGGACAAGAGAGCTGATCCGAGAGATCTGTGCATCTGAGGATGTGGTGATTGTGAAAGGGAATGTGAGTCCAGATCATGTGCACTTGATGTTGAGCATGCCGCCGCAGGTGTCGCCGAGCCGAATCATGCAGGCCGTGAAGGGGAAGAGCAGTCACCATCTAATGAGGGAATATAGGTCGGTGCAAAGGGAGTTCTGGGGCCGGCACCTGTGGGCACGAGGGTACTTTGTGTGTACGACAGGAAATGTGACGGACGAAGTGATCAAGCAGTACATTGAGCAACAAGGTGTCGAGCCCCAGGAGGACCGGGACTTTAAGATAACGGAATAGGCCATTCTATGAGGCGAGGCCTTTAGTCGGCTTCAGCCGACGACCGAAGCCCTCGCCTTCAGGCGAGGGTAATTCACTAGAATTCATTTTATTCATATTGTGATGAGTGTCCTTGACGGTGCTCGGCAGATTCGGAACTGTTCGAGGCTGGACGGAAGTGTGACGATATCCTTTTTTCTCTTTTATTTAGAGAATGAACGGGTAGCTTTCTCGTACAAAAATTCTGCGGTGATGCGGGGCTTGCGGAAGGAACCCTCGAGGACGCGCGTGACGGATCGCCCCAGAAATGATGAGAAGAAACCTGTAAGGATCCATCTTGCTGCCGATAACAACTGCTGGGAACTGGATCAATCGGGGTCCGGCCCAACTTGCCGATTCTTTTTCACCGCGTCGGTTCCCGATCCAGGTAGCCGGTTCGCAGAGCTTCCTCAACCTAATGAGAAACAATGGACAAGAACAACATTGAGCCGAACAAGCTAGTCCGGTCAAGCGAGCTATCGCAGCTTCCTGAGGTCCAGTACCAGTCTCACGCTCCGAACCTTTACGAACAAATCGAACAGGAAGAGGACGATCGGATCCATATCCTCGATTACTGGCGTGTGCTTTTGAAGCGTCGTTGGACTGTGTTGGCCATCGTTTTCACCGCGACGTGCTTGTCGGTCATCTCGTCGTGGAAAGCCACTCCCATCTACCAGGCGACCCTGAGGTTGCAAATAGACGCCGAGCAATCGAATGTCCTGCCTTTTCAGAATACCTACGACCCATACTCCGTCTATGCCAAGAGCCAAGAGTACTTGCAGACTCAATTCAAGATCCTCGAGTCGCAGACTCTCGCAGATAGGGTTATCGTTGCCATGAACCTGGAGGAAGACCCTCGCTTCTTGTTGACGGAGGATCCGACCGTAACGAGTAGAGTGTTGAGCTGGGTGCGCGGCATGGGGGCTCAGGTTCCTTTGCTGGGCGAATTGCAGGAAGACGGGGGGGAACGGGGCGATGATCGGGATGCCTCGAAATACTCTCGCTTGGCCGGATACCTCGTCGCCAACCTAACGGTGGCCCCGGTCAAGAACACCCGACTCGTCGACCTCAGTTTCGAGCATCACGACCCACAACTTGGCGCCGAGGTAGTGAATACCTTGGCGGGCGAGTACATTGAGATGAACTTCGAAACCAAGTTGGAGTCCACGAACCAAAGCAAGGACTTCCTCCAAGACCAGATTGAAACGTTGCGGAGCAAAGTCGAGGAAGCGGAGCAAGAACTGCTGCGATTCAGTAAGGAAAATGACATCTACAATATCGGCGGTGAAGAGAACGTCAGCCAGCAGAAGCTTTCAGACTTGAACGCCGCGTTGACCGCAGCACAGTCTGATCGAATTCAAAGAGAATCGATCTGGCAGATTGTAAAGGACTCCACGCCCGAGCAATTCCCTGATGTTCTGCGCACCGGAGAAATGAGAAACGCCGAGCTGAAGGTGCAAGATCTCAGACAGGAGAAAGCTCGGTTGTCGGCAGTCTTCAAGGGCAACTATCCGGAATTGGCGAAGGTCGCGTCTCAGCTCGCCGAGGCCGAGCAGCAACTGAGGGAGGAGTCACAGAAGGCGATCCAGGAGATAGGGACCGCTTATCGAACTGCCCTCAACCGGGAGGGGCTTCTGAAGCGCTCCTTGCAGGCGCAGAAAACAGAGACCAACAAGATCAATCAGAGCTCCATCCAATACGGGATACTCAAGAGAGAAGCCGATACTGTCAAGGAGATACACGATGGTTTGGTCCAACGGGTAGAAGAGGCAACCGTTTCTGCCGGTTTGAGATCGAATAATATCCACGTATTGGACGAGGCTGAAGCACCGGGTGGGGCGATCAAGCCGAACAAGGCGCGCAATTTGATGATAGCGCTTGTTTTTGGTGTCTTGATTGGCGTGGCCCTAGCCTTCTTTCTCGAGTACTTGGATAGTAGCGTCAAGACTCCGGAAGATGTGGACCGTCACATCAAGTTACCTTCTTTGGGGGTGATTCCGGCCCTGAGCTCCTTCATGACTCCTGCTCAGAAAAAACTACTGACGGACAGCACGAAGGGCGACGCCGCGGAAGACAACAAGGAGAAAGTCCCGGGTCGGCCGACCTCGGTCGAGCTCATCACGTACAATGACACCAAGTCGTTGATTTCCGAAGCGTATCGGAACTTGAGGACTTCAATACTGCTTTCCTCCGGGAAGGGGCGACCACCCAAGTCGTTGCTCGTAACCTCTAGCCAAATGGGCGAAGGGAAGACGACCACCGCGATCAACATTGCGATCACCCTGGCTCAGACGGGTGACAAGGTCATACTTCTCGACCTCGACATGAGGAACCCCCGTTTGCATCGAGCCCTGAACCTCGAAAACAACATCGGAATGAGCAGTTATCTTTCTGGGAATACAGACTTGTCTTCCCTGATCCAGGAAACAGATATCCCGAACCTTTTTGCAGTGACTACGGGCCGGATTCCTCCGAACCCGGCCGAACTGGCCGGCTCTCATCGAATGGAGCAGGGGATCGTGTTGCTGGAAGAGTATTTTGACCACATCGTGATCGATTCCCCACCGATTCTGTCGGTAACGGACGCCCGGATTTTGGCGACGAAATCAGACGGTGTCATCCTGGTCGTAAAGGGAGGGGAGACTCCCAAGGAAGCCGTGCAGCGAACGAAGCGACTCCTCCAGGATGTCCATGCCCACATCATCGGCGTACTCCTGAACGACGTCAACGTTCACTCGGCGGATTACTACTACTATTCGAAGTACTACTACTACGGCTACGGGAAAAAGTATGGCTACGGATATGGGTATGGTGTGCGCCCGGATGGCCAACATGATTCTCAGGACGCCGTGTAACGGTGAAGGGAAAGAAGTCTTGAGGAAGGTATTATGAAAAACTCATTGGTGCTGATGTTTGCTTTGTTTCTGATCCCATGCAGTGTAAAGGCACAGAATCTGTCAGAAGATGAAACGGCTCGGAAGCATGTGCCTCTTTCCATCGAGCAACTTCTCAGCCAACAGGCCGTAAACGCAACCTCGGAACCCGATAGCGAGTCCCTCAACAAGAGACTGGCTTTGCTATCGCGCCACTCCCAGGATTACTTGCTGGGACCGGGCGATGTTGTCGAAGTGAGTGTGTTCGGGATTCCAGAACTGAATCAAAAAAGCCTGTCGCTGGATTCAAAGGGCCGGATTTTGCTCCCTTTTATCGATGAAGTGCAGCTGCTAGGTCTGGCGGCACGGGATGCGGAGGTCAAGATCGCCACACTGCTCGAGGCTTCCATACTGAATGATCCCCAGGTAACGGTGAAGGTAACGGAATACAAGAGCCAGTTCTTCAATGTGCTGGGTTCCGTCCAGAGGCCCGGCACTTACCAGCTGACACGCCAAATGAGTCTGGTGGATGCGATATCGCTAGCCGGGGGACTGGAAAAGGACGCAGATTACTCCAGGGTGTACATTCACAGAGTTCCTTCAGGTGAAGATGAGCCGGACGATGGCAAGGCTGCAGGAATCCCGGTCTCTTCTGAACCAAATGGGTACTCGGAAACCATCGAGGTCGATCTGGAGGACCTGCTCGTGGTCGGGAACCATCGATTGAACATTCCGATATACTCCAGGGACGTCATCACCGTCCCCGAGCGTGAGGGACATTACTACTACGTCCTGGGAGATGTGCAGAAGTCGGGAGCGTTTCAAATCCGGAGGAACGAACGGATCACGCTTTCCAAGGCTTTGGCCACAGCTGGTGGAATGCTCGACACTGCCTCCGCCAACAAAACCACCATCATGCGTCGCGAACCGGACGGATCATCCGCCACTCAGATTGCCGTCAACGTGAACGACGTGATGAAGGGAAAGGCCAACGACGTCGAGCTGGCGCGAAACGATGTGATCATCGTTCCCGGGTCGACGACCAAGAGAATCGGCAAGAACCTGCTCAACGGTATCTCCGGGATCTTTACAAGCTTACTCATCATCGGGGCCCAATAGGGCTCCGCGGTCAAGCAGGACTGCTGTTGCTTTTTTACCGGGTCTGGTAGTCGGATTCAGCCCCGGCGACATTACTCCGACTTCGCTTCTTGATTCTCCTCAGGGAAGTTGATGCGCACATTGGCTCAGCAAGCTCAGCGCGGCGTGTTGTGGAATACCAGCTTCAGTATGTTCCGTGATGTACTCCAGTTCGGGGTTACGCTGATTCTGGTGAGGTACCTCTCGCCGGATGTCTACGGCCAATATGGACTCGTGAATGGGATCATTGGCTTTCTCTACGTTTTTTCCTTTCGTAGCTTTGTTGCCCATACCTTGCAGATTCGAGGAACAAAAGATGTCCACTATCAGGATCATTTTACCGCGGGGGGCGTGATTCATCTGGGGATGTTCGTCATTACCAATGTGGCGGCCATACTGCTGTGGTCGAACGAAACCTACGGTGGAATCGCCTTCTTTCTGCACGTCATGTCTCCCATATTCCTTTTTCACTGGCCCAGCGAGTTTAGAGTAAAGATGCTGGAGAAAAACTTGAACTGGGGCCGTCTGCGTTCCTTGCAAGCGATAGGCCTGGTGTTGAATGCCTCGGTAGCGGTCCTGATGGCCGCCAACGGGCTGGGCGTTTATGCACTCATCCTTCCGGGGATGCTCGTCCCGTTGCCGTTCGTCTACGATCTGTTTTTCGTGAAAAAGTGGAAACCAAACTGGAAATGGAGCTCGAAGAATTACGGACCAGCACTACGGTTCGGACGCACTCGGATCCTGAGTGAGATCGCGACGTACGGGCGGCCTCTTCTGGAGAGTGCGGTGTTCGTACGAATATACGGCTTTGCGGGTTTTGGGATATTCGGGAGGGCCGTGGGTTTGGCTCAAATCGTTTGCTTCAAGTTTGCTTTCCTACTGTTGCAATCACTTTATCCCGTCCTTACCCGCATCGAACCGAAGACACCATCGTACGAACGAGCCTGTCGACTCGTGCTCAGTAGCGTTTCCTGGATAGTGATCCCGCTTGCGGTCGTATGTGCAATTCTCGCAGAGCCGCTGGTCTTGCTCATCTACGGTGATAACTGGCTGGACGCCGTGCCGCTTCTTCCCTGGGCGTTCATCGCTGGGGTCTCCTGGGCTCTCTACCACGGGGTCTATATGCTGGCACTGGCGAATCAGCAGCAGAAGCAATGTCTCCAAGTGGACGTCTTTCTTCTGTTGGGAACGTCGGCGTCGCTATACTGGTTCTTGCCCTTGAACATTCCGGCGTACTTTATCGGGCTTACGGTGGTGCAGGGATTTGGGTACCTGTATCTCTTGTATGGGCTGAGCCGTAATCGTTCCATTGCCCCCAGGGTCATATTCAACAGTCTGATCCCCCCTGTTGCCGCCGCCTTGGGTTCCTGGGTCATGTGCGAGGGCGCGCGCTCCGGGTGGGATCTTGATCTGCATAGTTTTGCGATCGCAGCCGTCTATGGACTAACTTTTACGGTGATCTACTGCATCGTCCTTCGCTTGCTGTTCTCGTCGCTCTTGTCAGAATTGGTCCGCTGGGTACCGGGCGGGCAACACCTCTCACGTCTTTTGGTTCTTGCGAGGTAGCATGGCGATCACGACTGCTGCGAAGCGATATGTTAACTGCTGGCTCAAGCATCTGAATCTTCGGATCGATACATTGACCGTCGACAGAATCGAAGACAATCGACTCGCGCTGCTGGATCAGCAGGGTCAATTCGACCAACCTCAGTTTGAGATTCCGCCACCGCTGAGCCAGGCGTGTTCCAGTTGCCTTTTTGCGGCTCTCGGAAAGTACCGGGACCGTTTTCAAGATTTACAAGAGCCGACTGCCAACCCGGTGTCCTACGGTTTCGATCAGGTGTGGTTCACGAGCCCTGATGCGGAAATCCTCTACACCGTTGTTAGAGAGCATCGACCCCGTACCATCGTTGAAATCGGGAGTGGAAACAGCACCAAGGTCTCCCGCCTTGCTATCTTGGATGGAAACTTGGATACGCGATTGGTTTCGGTGGACCCGAGTCCTCGGAACGATGTGAAGCCATTGGTGGACGAATTCTACAGTCAGCGAGTTGAGACGGTACAGTCGAAGGCGCTACTCACCAGTCTGCAAGCAAATGACATCCTTTTCATCGACTCGAGCCACCAAATCAAGACCGGCAGCGACGTTGTCTTTCTTTTCCTGAATATCATTCCTCAACTAGCCCCCGGTGTGCTGATTCACATCCACGACATTTTTCTCCCCTATGACTATCCCAAGAAATGGGTAATGGGAGAGAAATCCGGCTACACCGAACAATACATCGTTCAATGCCTTCTCATGTCGACAAACGATTTTGAGGTGCTGTGGGCCGGTCATTATCTCCAGCGAACCAAGCCGACGTTTGCCGAGTATTTTCCGCACTTGCGAGGAAGAATGGCCCAGAGTCTTTGGTTGAGAAAGACTCGGTGATGCGAGAGGTCCAAAGTGGCACGCATTTGTCTTATTACGCCGCACCACGTTTCGTTTCAGCCGAGGACCCTCCGGGAAGCCGATCTACTTTCCGCGAGAGGCCATGATGTTCGCGTCGTGTCCCGGCAATGCGATCCTGAGTTGACTCAATTCGATCTTGCTTTGATGAGTGGGAGAAAATGGCGGCTTCAGGTGGTTGATGTGAGAAGAAACGGAATTCATGCTTGGCGCTGGCTCTGGATGGGTGGGGCTACAAAACTAGCAAGGTGGGGATTTGATCGCGGCCTTCGATGGTCCTGGGTGGCGGAATCGGCCTATATGCCAGGCTTGCAGGCCGTTTGCTCCATTGCAGGATCGGAGCCGGCGGATTGGTTCATTGCGCACACTCAGGGTGCGCTTCCTGCCGCCGCGGCGGGAGTAAAGCGATGGGGGGGGCGCCTCGGCTTTGATTGCGAAGACCTCCTGACCGAAGCTGACAGTAATCCACCGAAGATCGTACAGCACATCGAGAGTACATATCTGGCTCGGTGTGATTACATTACTGTGCCATCGGAGGCCATTGCGAGTTTTCTTGTTTCCCGATACGGCGTCTGCTCCCCCGTGGTACTTCACAACGTATTCCCCATCTCGCTGTCTGCCGGATTGCAGGAACCAGTGAAGCGGACACTCTCTCTGCCTCTACGCGTCCATTGGTTCGGGCAAACGATTGGACCCGGAAGAGGAATCGAAGATGCCATCGAGTCCATGGCGGAGTTGGGATCGCAGGCCGAACTCCATCTCCGCGGCCGCATCGGCGACAGCTACCGGGACGGTCTGATGAAGCTTGTAGCCGAGCGGGGGGTGCAAGCGCAAATCCATTTCGCTCCACTCGTTGCGCCGGAAAGACTGATGAGGACGATGGACCGGTATGATGTCGGGCTGGCACTGGAGCGGTCGGATCACGAGAACTGCAGAAGGACGATTTCCAACAAAATATTCAATTATCTCATGGCCGGATTGGCGATTGCGGCAACCGACACACCGGGCCAGCGTGAGCTCCTGAATCGGATTCCGTCGGTCGGTTTCCTATATCCGTCCGGCCGCCCCGAGGAGTTGGCTCGGATCCTCCAGAACTACATCGAGAACCCGGACTTGCTGAGAGATGCTCAGCGTGCATCCTGGAAGGTCGCGCGCGAGTCCTATTGCTGGGACAGGGAACAAGACAAGCTCCTGAGGATCCTCGATAACTGAGTGCGTAAAGGTATGAACGGTCCGACACCTAACGGCAACAAGCGAGTCCTGATCGTCGGTCCGGACTTCACCCCGAGCAGTCTGCCACCGGCCTTGAGGATTCGACTGTTTGCCAGGCATCTCCCTGAGTTCGGTTGGGAGCCTACTGTCATTGCAACCAAGACGAAGTTTCTCGAGGGTTCGCCCGATCTCGAGAACCTGGAGTTGGTGCCAAAACGCATGCAGGTGATCCGGACGGGTGCGCTGCCGGTACCATTGACGAGACAGCTGGGTTTCAGTGATATAGGTATTCGAAGCTTCTGGAACCACTGGTATGCGGTGTGGCGCTTGTGTCGCAAGATCCGGGTGGATCTTGTCTTCGTCTCTGTGCCGCCATTCATCCCCGCGGTCATTGCTCGCCTCGCGCATGAGTGCTTTCGAATTCCTTACGTGATTGATTACATTGATCCCTGGGTGAGCACGATCTATCGCAATCAACCGCGAAAAAAGGGGCACTGGAAGCGCAACCTCTCACATCATGTATCGAGCGTTTTGGAACCCTACGTGCTGAAGAATGTGCAGCACATCATCGGAGTCTCCAAGGGTACGACCGACGGAATCGTCGCGCGCTATGGGTGGCTCAAGGAATCCGATGCCACCGAGATCCCATATGGCGGCGAAGCGTCGGACTTTCAATACCTGCGCCAAAACCCGCGCTCCAATCGTTTTTTTTCGCCCGGTGACGGGTTGCTGCACGTGAGCTACGTTGGCAGAGGGGGAGCCGATATGATCCCGGCCCTCCGTACGGTATTCGAAGCGGTGCGTCTTGGTCTTTGTCGGAAGCCGCAGGTTTTCGAGGGCTTGCGCCTTCATTTCATCGGAACGACCTACGCAGCCAACGCCAATGGACTCTATCAAGTGCTACCCGTCGCAAGAGAGCTCGGCCTCGAAAAGCATGTCGATGAACATCCCGGCCGAGTTGCCTACCTGGATGCGCTGCAAATCCTCATCGATTCGCACGCACTGCTAATCGTTGGGTCTCAGGAGCCGCACTACACGGCCTCGAAGATATTTCCGTACATTCTCGCTCAACGGCCAATCGTCGCCGTGTTTCACGAGCAGAGCAGCGTCGTACCGATCCTGCGGGATACTCGAGCCGGCGTTGTGGAGACCTTCGGGCCGGAGCGCCCTGTCGCGGATCAGGTCCAGGAAGTTTACCGACGCCTGGCCAACGTTCTGGAGCTTCCATCGAGCTATACACCGCCAACCCGCTGGGAGAAGTTCGCCCCCTTTACCGCCCGGTCCATGACGGATCGGTTGTCCCAGGTCTTCAACCTGGCCGTTGCAAATCAAAAATATGCACATAAGTGAGTCCAGAGTAGAGCGTTTACACCTTGGCTGCGGACTGACGGCGCCGGACGACTGGCTCAACGTCGACGGTTCTTTTCAGGTGGTTCTGGCACGACATCCGCGCGTAAGGAACTTGCTCAGCCTGATCGGCCTCGTTCCCAGACGCCAGAGCCAGATCCCCTGGCCGAGGAACGTCCGGCGGCTGAACGTCAAAAAGCGCCTACCGTTCCCGGACCGCCACTTTGCCGCGATCTATTCATCCCACTTGCTGGAGCATCTACCGCGTGATCACGCGCGATCTCTGCTGCTGGAATGCCGGCGAGTTTTGAGACCGTCCGGTGTGTGTCGCCTGGTGGTCCCCGATCTGGAGTATCTCATCAACCAGTACCTGGAGGCTAAAGAAGGATCCAAGTCAGGAGACGATCCCGCCAGAGAGTTCATGAAGTCCCTGCATATGGATTCGGAGCCTGGAGCGGGTTCCTGGCTCTACAGGCTCTACCGAAGGCAGACGAATTTTCACGCGCACAAATGGATGTACGATACCAAGAGCCTCGTTCTCCTGTTCCAGGAGGCAGGATTTGATCGGGTCCAAGAAAAGTCTTACCTCGACAGCCGAATCCCGACCATCGAGCAGGTAGAGGATGAAGCACGCGTAATCAACGGAGCGGGTATCTGCGTGGAAGGAGTACGGCCCCAACAGGATAGAAATCATGATGCGTTGGCGTAGCCTTGCTAGCTCGATAGCTCTGATTGTTGCCGGATCAGCCGTAGGTCTCCTCGTGGCTGAGTCCCTTCTCCGCATTTCGAATGTGTGGATCGGTCGCCACTCCGACACCATGTTTTCTGTGCTTCAGTATGATCGTCTCCTTGGCTGGCGAATGAAACCAGGTATCACACAATTGATGGACCTGGTCGATGTGGAAGGAGTTGCGGTCCGGAGCAACACCCAAGGGTTCTGGGATGAAGAGTTTCAGGTCCAGAGGAACGGAAAAGCGCGCACCGCCTTCATCGGAGACTCCTTTACCTGGGGAATGGGGGTACGAGAGGGTGAACGATTCAGCAATCTCATCGCGGCACGCAACCCGGACGTGGAGTGCCTCAACTTTGGTATCCCGGGATACGGAACCGATCAGGAACTATTGCTCTACCGACACCATGTCCGCACCTATCAACCCGATCTGATCGTCTTGACGGTCTACCAAAATGACTATCGGGACAACATGTACTCCGTACGTTATGGCCGGGCGAAGCCTTACTTCGAACTGGCAGAAGAAGATCATCTGCGATTGCAGAACATCCCGGTGAGCAAGGAGACGTTCTGGGACCACGGCATCCTCAACGAGGTGCCCTCGACGTATACGTCTCTTTTCAAGTCTCCAGTGGAGCGACGCTCGCGCACGGCCCACTGGTTCTCGAAGAACTCGGATCTTGTGAGGCTGGTTTATTCCGTACTCTCAGGGCGGGCGCAAGGGGAGAAGGCCGCGGCCACCACTCGCCCAATCACGAATGAGTCTTCCGCTGCGGACCGCTCGAAGCCCATAGGCTGTGAAGAACAGGTTCGGCTCTTGAACCGTCTTCTCCAGCAGCTGCGCTGGGAGACGAACGCCGAAGGTTCGCAGCTCCTGGTGCTGCTAGCCGGAGAGCCCGTCCTGCAACATGAACTTCTGGCCCGGCGGTTGACCGAGGAAGGGACCTGGTACCTCAATCTGACAACACCGGCTCTCTTCGGCCGGATGAGTGCCGACGAGCCGGTCTATTTTCGTTGGAACGGCCACTGGACGCCGGAAGCTCACCGCGCGGTGGCACGCATTCTATCCCCGGCTTTGAGGGCAGCCGGAATCCTATCCAGGAGTGTGGACGCGTCATGAGTTACCGGGTCGGGGTCAGTATCACGCATCCCATTCAATACTATTCGCCGTGGTTTCGACACTTGGCGTCCCGGCTTGATTTGGAGATTTTTTACGCCCACCGGCAGAGTGCCCAAGGCCAAAAGAGCGCGGGCTTTGGAGTGGAGTTCGAGTGGGACACGCCGGGTTTACTCGAAGGCTACCGGTTCTCGTGGCTACGAAACGTTGCAGACAACCCGAGCGTGGCGAGTTTCTCAGGCTGTGACACTCCTGAGATCCACGATGTAATCGAGGCCAGGCAATTTGACGCATTTTTGGTTGTGGGGTGGAATCACAAAAGTTCGCTCCAGACGATCGGGGCTTGTTCCAAGCACGGAGTTCCCGTCCTGATGCGGAGTGATTCACAGCTGTGCACACCACGGGCTCGTTGGGTCACTGCGGTCAAGTACCTCCCGTATCGCTGGTTCTTGCAGCGATTGAGCGCCCATCTTCACGTCGGTTTCCGAAACAGGGACTACCTGAAGCACTACGGGGTGCTGGACGACGCGTTGTTTTTCGTGCCTCACTTCGTCGACAATCGCTTCTTTGCAGATCGGGCTGCGAAGGCGGCCGAGAATGGGGCAGCGGATGCTCTTCGACACCGCTTCGGAATTTCCAAGGAAGGTTTTGTCTTCGCTTTCGTCGGAAAGATGACCGAGAAGAAGCGCCCCACCGACTTGATCCGAGCCGCCATCGAACTCGTTCGCGACCCCGCATTCGAGGATGTGCACGTGGTGTTCGTCGGGGACGGTCCGTTGTGCCTGAGTCTCAAGGAGAAGGCACGGGAGTTCCATGGACGGATCCATTTCTCGGGGTTTTGCAACCAGACGGATCTTCCCACCTATTATCAAATGGCCGATGCTCTTGTCCTTCCATCGGATGGGGCGGAGACGTGGGGTCTTGTCATCAACGAATCAATGGCGTGCGGCAAGCCGGCTGTTGTGAGCGATGCCGTGGGTTGTGCCCCGGACCTCATTGATGAAGGGCGGACGGGATTCACTTTTCCTCTGGGCGGCGTGGATTTGTTGTTGGCCCGGATGAAGGATTTGTTCCAACTTTGTCGACAAAACAACGATTCGACCCGAGCGGCGGTCTTGCGAAAAGCGGACGACTACTCGATGGAGCGGGCCACCGATGGCCTGGAAAGAGCCCTCGGGACGGTTCTGAATACTAGAGAGGAGAGCGCAGCGTGAGTGCACTTCAACCCGCAGTTCCGCAAGCTGTTGCCTTCGGCAAGTATGCCGCGTCTGGTGCCTATCATTGGGAAGAATGTGAGCGACGGTCTCGGCTGTACAACCCGCCGCTGTTTGCAAGGTATGAGGTGCTGGTGAAGAGAATCACCGATGCGAGCCGGGTGCTCGACGTCGGATGCGGCGACGGTTACCTCATGGGCCGCGTGAGCCCGAGATCGCGCGAGGTCTTCGGAGTCGAGTCGGACCGATCTGGGGTGGAGCTGGCGCGCCACATGCTGCGTCCCTTTACGAACTGCTCCGTAGTACAGGGAAATTGCTACAGCCTTCCATTCAGAGAGGGCTTCTTTGACACCATCCTGCTCGCCGATGTGATTGAGCACCTTGAAGAGCCGGATCTGTGCCTGCAGGAGGTCCGAAGAGTGATTGCCTCAAATGGCGTTTTCATGGTCACGACTCCCAAGTGGCGGCCGGATCGGAGATGGGACGCCAATCATGTCCGTGAGTACAAGCCGGAGGAACTCGCGGAAAGCCTGAGCCCGCACTTTTCGGAGGTGAAACTGTCGTTTTTCTGGCCACTCGAATGGTCCAACAGGTACTCGACCCTCGTAGGATGGCGACTCATTCGAATTCTGGCACGTCACTTTCACAACCCGTTTCTTAGAGAGGGCACCGCGCCTAGACCCTTTGGACAGATTTTGGCCATTTGCCGGCATCCGCGGCGCTGAAGTGTTTGGGTGACTTGAATCGTGAACAGTCTGATATTGGGAATGGGCGCTGAGGCCTTCGGCAGGGAAACGAGGGCTGTCACATCTTTGCTTCACATGAAGCGCGTGAGGCCGGTTTTCTTGATCTCTAGGTGGGAGGATGGGACTGTGAGTCGCTTGCTGACGCGGCACAATCTTCCTTTCACGAAGACATCGTTCGGGTACCTGGGTCGGGCTCATCCCCTCTGGACGCTCATCAATATTCTACAGATGCCGATACTTTACGTGGTCGTGGTCGTTACCTGTGTCAAACGGCGATGCCGGGTCGTCCTCGTTCTGAACGTCCATGCCTTTGTCAATGCCTTACCGGCTATCCTGTTCTTGAGGTTCGTGCTTCGGAGGACCATTGTTTTTTATGTGGGCGACATTCCCGATGACAGCCTCGTTTCTCGGTGGGTGGCCCGATGGATCAACCGGACAAGTTCTAGGGTTGTGATGAATTCGCTGGCTGTCAAAAGAGGATTCTTGAGAGTGGGGGTTTCGGAAGAGAAGACGCTTGTGGTGCACAACGGTGTTGACCTCGACAAGTTCTCTCACCCGGCATCAAGCGAGAAAATCCGGGAGCGGCGAGATGAGACAGCTGAGGTTCTTGTGGGTTTTGCCGGGCAATTCAGCATAAAGAAGGGGATCGAAGACTTCTTGTTAGCCGCAGAGATGGTTGCAGCAACGACATCGAGGTGTCGCTTCGTATTGGTGGGCAAGCTCGACAAGGAGGTTGCCTATCATCAGTACTTGTTCGATTTCATTCTGAAGCATCATCTGCAGGAATACGTCAGATTTGCCGGTTGGACCGACAGGATCGAGTCGGTCTATGCGCAGCTGCATATGCTCGTGGTTCCGTCTCGATACGAAGATCCCGCGCCAAACGTCAATATTGAAGCCATGGCCAGTGGACTGCCCGTTATTGCAACTAGGGTAGGGGGCACGCCCGAGATCGTTCGCGATGGCGAGACCGGTTTCCTGGTCGACAGGCATCGCCCGGATCAGCTGGCCGCCTGTATCACACGGCTTGCGAACGATGACGTGTTGCGAGAGCGACTAGGGGATGCGGGGAAGAAGAGGGCGCTGGAGTTGTTCGATATCACCAAAAGCGCCCGAAAGGTGGAAGATGTCCTACTCCGTGGCTGAGGCAACGGCAAAGCAAGGCTTCAACGTCCGCGCGCGCCCCCAGAAGCTCAAGGACTATCCGTTGGAGCGAAGGTTCATCTGGCGCGGGGCAATCGCGGGCGTTGCGGTGGGAGCCGTCAGCCTGTCCGCAGTGCTCGGTTTTTGTGTATTCGTTCTATTTGCTGTTGCGGGCATTCTCTGGCGCAAGGAAAACCCCCCTGTCTTGGTTTTCTGTATGGCCTATCAGTGGCTCTTCATAGTGCTGGGCTATGCGTACAATCATTTCACAGGCCACTTCCCTGCGTTGCCCTTTTACGGAAACCTGGACTTTGCGGTCCTGCTGTCTGTGTCGGGACTCTTTGTCCTCGCTGTCGGGATGAGAGTCGGTTTGTACCCGTTCTTTAACAAGTGCCCGTCCTTCAAGGACAGCAAGCAGGCTATCGGGCCGCGGTACAACGTCAAACGACTATTCTGGAGTGTCATTGCGCTCTACTCCATCAACTGGTTCATTGAAATCACGCCTGCCGCCATAGCGTTTCGCGTATCGCAGATCATCACCAACCTGATATCGTTTCGAGAGGTTCTCCTTTTCCTGTTGATCTTTGTTATCGTTCGCCGCCGGCGAGGCTACCTCTACGGGATAGCCGCTCTCATTTATGCGATGGTTCCCCGGTTCGCTTCGGTCATGTCAAACTTCAAGGAGCTGCTCTTCTATATCGTAATCGCGCTTCTGACCGACCTGCATCTTCATCTGAAGTCTAAGGGCGAGCGTCAGTACCGCCGGCGCATCATGACGTCGTTGGCAATCATGTGCATCCTGCTCGTCGGCATGGCGTTGATCTGGGAAGGCGGGGTCAAGCCGAATTGGAGACCGGCAGTTGTGTCGGGAGATATTTCTGGCTCGCCCATGGAAAAGGTCGGTTCGTTTGCAGGGATCGTTCAGGAAGCAATGCAGAACCTAGATCTGTTTTCCGCTTTCGAAGCTCTGGTGACTCGGATGTCGTCCGGAATTGGTTACTTTTCTCTCGTCTTGGATCGGGTGCCGGAGGTCGTGCCTCATGAGGGTGGGATGCTGACCGGCCGAGTGTTCGAGCATGTCGCCAAACCACGATTTCTCTTTCCCGAAAAGCCCAATCTCGGATCCAATTCGTGGCTGGTTAGCCAATACGCCGGTGCGGTCGTTGCAGGGGAGGAGGAGGGCACCTCCGTTGGTCTCGCTTACATGGCACAGTTTTACATAGACTTCGGTTTCATAGGGATGTTCTTCTGCATCCTGGTGCTGGGTACCTTTGTCGGCGGGGTCTACGGTGCGCTGTTCAAATTCTCTCCCGTCCCGATGATTGCGATGTCTAGCGCTACCGTAATCTTCATTCAACACTTCATTAGCTTCGAAGGTGAGATTGCCTACATGATCGGTGGTATCCTGCAAACATTCATCATATTCATCCTGCTGATCTATTTCGCCGGGCCGTGGTTCATGGAGTTCATATCAAGAGACCCGAAAGTGGTCAGCCGCGATTCGGTTGTACTATCCATGCATCAGTCCAAGAAACCTCTGTGAAAAGATACCGCCGCACCCAAATAGTCTTTGCCATGACCGGCGCACGAGGACTGTGTGGCGGTATTGCCACCACGAATCTCAATATTCTCCATGCGTTGAACGACCTCGCCACCGAACGGCGAATGAAGCTCTCGGTGATTAGTCTGCTGGAGAATGCATCGGACCGTCCGGACTTTCTTCCTAGTCAGGTTCGCTTCGATGCGATGAAGGGAAACAAAATGCGGTTTTCTCTGAAGCTTATACAGGCGCTTTCGTGGAAGCCTATTTTCTGTTTTGACCACGTGACATTGGCTCTTCCGATTCTGCCAGTTGCCAACCTGAATCTCGTTCAGACAGTTATCTTCGCGCATGGATCCGAGGCCTGGAAGAGGATTCGGAAGGTGAGTCGGCAGTCGTTCAGGAAGGCTGACCTTTGCTTGACCAATTCGGAATTCACCTTGAAGAAGATGAAACAAGTAATGGGAAGATTCAAAGGGCACGCGTGTCCACTTGGGCTGTCCCCCGGATTTGAGCTCAACCCGACTTTGCCTGTCAAGAGTGATGGACAACTGACGCTCGAGGCAGCCGATGGGATCCGGAGATCCATCGGCGATCGAATGTTGTTGCACGTGGCGAGGATCGATCCCGATGAGCGCCAAAAGGGTCATACGGAACTACTGAACGTGCTTCCCTTGCTGCGGAACGGATTCGGGCACCTGCAGGTCGTCTTTGCCGGCCCGGGAGAAGACATCGACCGGTTGAGGCGGGTAGCCATCCGGCTGGGTATCGGCGAATCCGTCTTTTTCCCAGGATGGGTTCCGGTGGAGGTATTGCGGGAATTGTATCGACGGTGCTACGCGTTTGTGATGCCCAGTACCCAAGAAGGGTTCGGGCTAACATTCCTGGAGGCGATGAACGAGGGGAAGGCATGCGTCGGCTGTTGGGACCAGGGCGCCGAGGACGTGATCGTTCATGGTGAAACGGGCTTTCTGTTGAAAGACCAAAGCGATGAGCAAGAGCTCTATTCTGTGCTTCACGCTCTTCTGAACGATCCTGGCCTCTGCAGCAAGATGGGAGCAAGAGGGTTCGGAAGGCTGCATGAGAGCTTTACGGCAAGACATTTTCAGGAGCGCTTCAAGGAAAGAGTCTCCACGGTATTGTAAATGTTAGGAGTCGAGAAACTACGTTCGTCTAGAGTCCGACCATTGGTCGAGGAGCAGCGGTTATTCTACGGGAAGGCGCGCTCTCCGCTCGAGATTCGGGAGTGGCGCTGGAGCAGTTCAATGTCCAGTGGGCCTCGATCCGCAACCAGGTGCCGTATTTCCACAGATTGCACAAGGAGCGACGCCTGCCCGACCGATTTGCAGATTGGTCCGAATTCCAGGCCGTGGTTCCCACGATGGATAAACGCACGCTGCAGGATCCGTCCGGGGATCTGAGGAACAAGACGCGGGCCGATGACTTTACTCGCACCACTGGAGGTTCGACGGCTCAACCGGTTCAAGTAGCTTCGTGGAATTCCGAACTCGAGTTCTCTACCAAGGATATATGGCTTGGACGAAGCTGGTTCGGGGTGGAGCCCAGCGATCGCCTGTTCCTAGTCTGGGGGCACAGTCATATTCTGGGCGCCGGGCTTCGGGGAAGAGTCAACAGTCTCAAGCGTCGCGTCAAGGACCGGCTGCTTGGGTACTATCGCCATTCGGCCTACGACCTTAGTGAACCCGGACTGAGGGGGGCAGCGGAGAGGTTGCTCGAGTTCCAGCCGGCTTTTCTGATCGGCTATTCCGTGGCTCTCGACCGGCTGGTGAGGATCAATCGGGACCTCCAGTCACGTTTCGAAGCGCTCCAATTGAAGGTCGCGATCGGGACAGGAGAGTCCTTTCCGCGCACCGACAGTGCACAGTTGATCTCGGAAGTTCTCGGCGTCCCGGTGGCCATGGAATATGGCTCGATGGAAACGGGGCCGATTGCGCACCAGCAAGCCGACGGGCGGTACGCTGTCTTCTGGAGGCACTTTTTTGTAGAGGGACAACCCTCGAAAGTAGTGGACGGCGCTCACGAGATTGTCATTACCACGCTGTATCCTCGTTGCGTGCCCCTGGTTCGATATCGTCTAGGGGATCTCATCTCGTGCGATCCCAACGAATCAGCCTTCGACCAGCAATTCGACTCGGTCATCGGACGTTGTAATGATGTGGTCCGGCTCGGGGACGGCAGTGCGATTCACTCCGAGGCCTTTGCACACTCCCTCAAAGAGTTTTCTGAGGTGGTTGCTTATCAATTAACCCAGTCTGAAGGGCAGATCCGGTTGAACTACGTGTCGCCGGACGGACTATCAACCTCGACAGCCAGTGAAATAATGCGACGGCTCATCAAGGTGAGTCCGGGACTGTCGGACGTTCGATTGAATAGAGTCGATCAACTACAACAGACGGTGTCGGGGAAGACGGGACGCACAACACGTTCCCCATCGAGCCCTTGACGCCTTCATGACCGATCTCGCTCGGTCCAATGAGACTGGAGCTAAACCCGAATGCAAGCCGAACCAGCGACCACGACCCTGTTGAATGATCCGGCAGCCAAGCCGGACGAGACCTTGATTGACATACGCAAGGTGGGATTCGCTTCCTACGCCCTCTATCATGAGAGGCGAATGGAGGCAGTACTGGCAAAGCTGGCCGAGATTGGATCGAGAAACGTCCTGGAACTGGGCGCACACCCTTGGACGATGACGTCGAAACTCATTGATCATCCGGAGCTGGATGTCTGCGGTACCGTGTCCGCGGAGGAGATTACGGATTGGCCCGATGAAATAGAGGTCTCATCGCATTGCTATCGGATCCGAACCGAAGCCGGTAACGAGAGCACCGTCACCAATTACTCGGCAAACCTCGAGAGAACACTGTTCGATGTGGATGCCGAGCCGGATACGGTCCTGGCCTGTGAAATTATCGAGCACATGATTCGCTCCCCGCACGTCATGTTTCTGAATATCAACCGCTGGTTGCCTCTGCACGGCAAGCTACTGGTGACGACGCCTAATGGCTCGCAGTTTTCCAATCCGTTTCATCGCCATTCACCGACTCCTGCGTACCGTTCCAGCGTATATGAAAGACACTCCTATCTATTCACCGCGGATGAGCTGACGGATTTGGTTTCCTTATGCGGTTTTCGGATTGTCGAAGCCGGCTACTGGGACGTCTACGACCGAAGCGGGTGGTCTCGCTTGTACGGACTTCTCGAGAAGCTTCCGTTTCGGTACTGCCAAGAGAAGTTCAGAAAGACAATATTCCTGGTAGCGGAGAAGAACCGTGATGTGTCCGAGTTAGAGCATGTTCCCAAAGCTTATGACCCTCGCGGAAGCTGGGAGTTCGTCCGCCCGGTTCCTAAGTTGCACCGAACTCAATCATGAAAGTACTCCACGTCATTCCTGCTGTTGCGATGCAATACGGTGGCCCCAGTCGTGCCGTTTTTGACATCTGCGAAGGTCTGGGCAGGCAAGGGGTGGAGACGCTGGTGGCGACTACGGATGCGGACGGCGATGGCAGGCTAGACGTTGACCTGGGAAGACCTATTTCGTTCAATGGTTCACAAGTCATCTTCTTCCGCCGGGAATGGAGTGAACGGTTCAAATACTCGAGACAACTTTCGCAGTGGATAAAAGGGAATGTCCATGCCTTTGATCTGGTCCATATCGATGCAATTTTTTCTCACTCGAGCATTGCCGCCGCAAGGTTCTGCCGGTTGCAGAACGTTCCCTACGTTGTTCGGCCGATCGGTTCGCTTTCTCACTGGAGTATGAAAAGGAAGCACTACCAGAAGAAATTCCTTTGGCAGTTTGGCGTCAAGCAAATGCTCGAGGGGGCGGCGGCCGTTCATTACACGAGCACAGAGGAAAAACGTCAAGCCGAAGGGGCACTCGGCCTTGATCGTGGTGTCGTCATCCCGCCCGGTATTGCGACAAAGGAACGGGCGGACACGCGCACCTGTGCGGAATTTCGCGCTGCCTACCGCGGGCTGGGGAGGCGGCCGTACGTGTTGTTGATGTCTCGTCTACACCCGGTCAAGGGGCTAGAGTTGCTTTTCGAAGTCTTCCTGGATCTTGCCGAGCATCCGGAATTCAATCAGTGGAGGCTACTCGTCGCAGGTGACGGGGATCCCCGATATGTGTCACAGCTGAAGCATATGGCAAATGATCATCGATCCGGGCATCGTGTGATTTTTGCCGGCTGGCTGGACGGAGAAAAAAAGACGGCGGCATTGCAGGAGGCATCCATACTGGCACTCCCGTCCCATCACGAGAACTTTGGGTTTGCAGCGGTCGAAGCGCTTTCGATGTCGGTGCCCGTGTTTATTAGTACCCATGTACACCTTGCGGAGACGGTCCGGAAAGCCGGTGCCGGATGGATCATAAGCCGGAACCGAACCGATATGAAGCGTGGACTTGCAGAAGCTTTGACAGACCAAACGGAAAGGTCTACACGCGGGGCCGCCGGGCTCGAACTCGTCGAATCCACATTTACCCCAAATGCAGCCGCACGAGGGTTTGCGGATCTCTATCGTCTAATCGTGAGACAGCACCTGGGTGGGATGAACTGAATATGTCTTCGATGATCGAATACTATCAAGACCGATACGCGTCAATCGAGAACTCGCCCGGATTGGAGACGGAACCAACTTTCCGGGCAAGGGTCGACTACGCATTGAGGAAAATCGGGAAGCGGAGCGCGCGCATTCTCGATTTTGGCTGCAATACGGGATCCGCCGCCCGGCATTTCGTGGAGGCGGGGCACGAAGTTGTGGGGGTAGACATTTCGCAGTCGGCGATTCGTATTGCAAGAAGAAACGTCCCCCAGGCTACTTTTTGCCAGACAGACTCAGCCCGGATTTCCAATTTGAATGAAATATATCAACCTTTCAGCCGCCTTCGGCATCCCTATTTATAAGCGTCGGAGAATGATAAGGACACATTGGAGGGCAACACCCGATGGGTGAAAAAGAACGAAAGGGGTTTCAACTCAGCTTTAACGGATTACTCAAAGTTGATTTTCAGGGATCGCGAGTCACCTCCGAGGGTGGCCTGATTCTGGTCCGCGAGTTGGACGAACGGCTGGGGATGGGACGACTCATAGACGAGCATCTCAACGACACGCGGCAAGGCTTGAACAAACAGTTCCCGCTCGTCGATCTGCTGCGGCAATCGGTCTATAGTCGCCTGGCAGGCTACGAAGACCTTAACGATGCCGCGCGGGTCTCAGTTGATCCGACCTTTCGCTTGATCGGCTCGAAGAAAAACTGGGATCGCGGTGCGGCGCTGACCTCGACGTTACACTGGTTCGAGACGGAGCTGCTGACGCGAGAAGAGAATCTGATCGGGCTGATGGCTCTGAACCGAGAGACACTCGCACAGGCCGAGGCTCTGGACAAGTCTGATCGCGTAGTGTTGGATATGGACTCAAGCGAGAGTCCGGTGCATGGTCAGCAGGAAGGCAGCGCCTACAATGGCCACTTCGAGTCCGTGTGTTACCATCCGCTGTTTCTGTTCAATAGTCACGGGGACTGTCTGGCGGCCAAGCTGCGGCCGGGTAACGTGCATAGCGCCGAGGACTGGGACGAGCTTCTGTTGCCGGAGATCGATTTTCAACAGGAGCAAGGCAAAGAGATCGTCTTTCGAGCAGACGCCGCCTTCGCCAAGCCAGAGGTTTACGAGACCCTGGAAGAGCGCGGCGTTCAGTATGCCATACGCATCCCGTCCAACAAGAGCCTGGAGTGGGAGATTGCCGACATCCTGTTTCGTCCTCCAGGTCGGCCCAGCCGCAAGCCACTGGTGCGCTACAAGAGCTTCCGCTATCAGGCCGAAAGCTGGTCGAGGCCGCGACGGATCGTCGCCAAGGTCGAGCATCACCAGGGCGAGTTGTTCCCGCGGGTCGGGTTCATTGTCACGAACATGAGCTTGCCGAGCCGCTCGGTGGTGAGGTTCTACAACAAGCGCGGCACGGCGGAGCAATGGATCAAAGAAGGCAAGCAGGCGACGCATTGGACGCGGCTGTCCTGCCATCGCTTCCGTGCGAATGAAGTGCGCCTGCAGTTGAGCGTGCTCGCCTACAACCTAGGCAACCTATGGCGGCGACTCGGGCTACCACCCCGGATCAAGAGCTGGTCTCTCACGAGCTTGCAGCACCGGTTGATGAAGACTGGCGGAAGGCTGGTCAAGCACGCGCGGTACTACTGGTTGCTCTTGGCCGAGGGGCATCTGGACCGTCGGTTGTTTGGTGAAATGCTCAGGCGGATCTGGGCCTTGCCGCTGCCAAGCGGTTAGCCGCCCGGCTTGCAAGTCCGGAATTGGAATGCCATGGAAGGAGTGTGGCGATGTGTCTGGAAAATCGCCCACGCAGGAGTGAGAAGGTCTACTACCACGGCGACAACGGGTCATTGGGATGCGTTGACTGGATCCATGGTTGGTCTGAGGCCGGGATTTTCTTGCTCCCATGGTGGCTCGAGACTATTATGTTGGGAACCGAGATCCAAATTGGAAATTCCGGCTCAGAGTCTTCCGTCGCCTTGCCGCCGGCTTCTTTTGACGTTTGCTATTGTTCAGAAGTGATCGAGCACTTGTTCAATGTTCAGGGGTTCGTCGCCGAGGTTCATCGGCTCTTGAAGGACGGGGGAATGTTGGTCCTGACAACCCCGTATCACGGGTGGTTGAAAAATCTTCTCGTGGTGACGCTGCGCTTCGACCAACATTTTTCACCCACGGGAGGACATATTCGATTCTTTTCCAAGAAGTCGATGCGTCAGTGCCTGGAGCGGGGAGGTTTCCTTGCCGAGGAAATCATGGGGACGGGTCGAATGTGGCCCCTATGGAATTCCATGTTGATTACAGCGCGAAAAACAGATGAGAAGCCATAGTCACGCACCCGTTTCGGTAATAGTCCTCACGTACAACGAGGGGCGAAACTTGCCTGCTTGCCTGGAGAGTGTCGTGGGTTGGGCTCGGGAGGTGGTCATCGTCGATTCTGGGAGCAAGGACTCAACTCGCGCGATTGCGTCGAGGTATGGAGCGCGGGTTCTCGACCACCGCTTCGAGACTCACTCGGCTCAATGGCGGTGGGCATTGGAAAATGCTCAGCTCAGCACCCCGTGGATCTTGGCCCTGGATGCAGATCAGCGGGTGAGTCCCGAGCTGGCCGCGGAAATCGCCGAGACCATCGAAGATCCCGCTGTGGGGACTTGCAAAATCGTTGCGTACTTTATCAAGAGAAGACAGATTTTTCGAGGCAAGTGGATCCGTCATGGAGGTTACTATCCAAAGTACCTTCTCAAACTGTTTCGTCGAGGGCACGCTGGAGTGGATGTCCATGACCTCGTGGATCATCACTTCCGTCCAAAAGGAAAGACCGCGAAGCTGAGATGCGACCTCATCGAGGACAATCGAAACGAAGCGGACATTTTCGCCTGGATCGACAAGCACAACCGATACGCGTTGTTGCAAGCGACGGAAGAGAATGGGAAGCCCCGCGACGCAACAGGTGTCGCTGCCCGCTTCTGGGGTACACCCGACGAGCGTGTTGCCTGGCTCAAGACGCGCTGGGCTAGCCTTCCGCTATTTCTCCGACCGCTCCTGTACTTTACCTATCGGTATTTCTTCAGACTCGGGTTGTTGGATGGCCGCGAAGGATTTATATTTCATTTTCTTCAAGGATTCTGGTATCGGTTGCTGGTGGATATCCACCTGGCCGATTTGAGGTCCGGATCAAGCGAGAGTGAGGGAGGAGACGGTTCTGATCCAACAGCCTGTCAGGAGTTGGAGCGAACCGATGGATCCCTAAGAGAGGACTCCATTGCCCTCGGCGAAACAAGCCGATCGCCTGCTTCCAGCAGCTTCCCTCAGGAGGCAGCTCGTGAGTGAGATGCGGCGCAGATTCCACGAGTCGGTTGGGGTTAGACTATACTTTCGGATGGTGCCAACGGGTTGTGGTCCATGCCGAACGAGTAGTGTTGATGTAGAGTTGGATCGGATATGAATCTTACCGGAGGAGTTCTTCTAATAACAATGACTACTACAATGACTACTAACAATGAAAATCATGCTGGTTCCAATGTGCCCACTCTGATCGAGCCCTACGGAGCCCGTTTGGTAGATCTGGTTGTTTCTCCCGAAGAGGCCGAGGCTTTCAAGCAACATGCGGGCCGACTACCATCGGTCCAGGTCGGGGATCGGACGGTTTGCGACCTGGAACTGCTCGGAACCGGTGCTTTTTCTCCACTCGATCGATTCATGGGCAAAGAAGACTTTCAGTCGGTCCTGGATACGATGCGTCTCTCGTCGGGCCATGTTTTCCCGATACCAATTACGCTCTCCCTCGATCCGACAGATGGCCTCAAACTGGATCAAGAGATTGCGTTGAGGGACGGTAAGAACCAGCTTCTCGCCGTGGTAACGGTAGAGGAGATTTATGAATGGAATTGGGAGGAAGTGTCGAGTAAAGTATTTGGAACATTAGACTTAAGACATCCTTTGGTCTCCGAGATGTATCGCTGGGGTTCGCTGAACGTTTCAGGAAAACTGAAGCTCGTGACATTGCCACGGCATTATGACTTTCGGGAGATGCGGCTCACCCCACAGGACACGCGGAACCGTCTGGCCAGCTCGAATCCGAAGAACGTGGTGGCGTTTCAGACTCGCAATCCATTGCACAGAATTCACGAGGAATTGACCAAGCGCGCGATCGGTGAGGTAGAAGGGATGCTTCTGTTGCACCCGGTCGTTGGGATGACGAAACCGGGAGATGTCGACCACTATACGAGGGTCCGAACCTACCGGGTGCTGTCCCAGAAATACTATGAAGGGAACCAAATCTTGCTCGCCCTTCTACCCCTGGCGATGCGGATGGCGGGCCCGCGCGAGGCCCTGTGGCACGCCCTCATCCGTCGGAACTACGGAGCGAACCACCTGATTGTGGGCCGAGACCATGCCAGTCCCGGAGTGGACTCCAAAGGCAAGCCTTTCTACGGACCGTATGACGCGCAGGAATTGGTCGAACAGTATCGCGATGAATTGGGTGTTGGCATGATTCCCTTTCGCGAGCTCGTTTATTTGAAGGATGAGGAGCGGTACGAGGAGGTATCCAATGTTTCGAGCGAGGCTCGGATAGCGTCGATATCGGGTACCCAGGTACGCGAAGACTATCTCAGCAAGGGGAAGCAGCTGCCCCCTTGGTTTACGCGATCGGAAGTTGCCGAGATCTTATCCGAGACGTACCCGCCGCGACACCAGCAAGGAGTTTGCATATGGTTTACAGGTCTCAGCGGGGCTGGAAAATCGACGACGGCGGAAGTCCTCTCGGTCTTACTCATGGAGCACGGACGTCAGGCGACGGAGCTAGATGGGGATGTCGTTCGAACGCATCTGTCCAAGGGGCTGGGATTCAGTCGCGAAGACCGGGATACCAACATTCGGCGCATCGGATACGTGGCTTCTGAAGTCGTCAGACATGGCGGGCTGGTTGTGTGTGCCGCAGTGAGTCCCTATCGCGCAGCTCGGAATGATGTTCGGAATATGGTTGGAGAGGACCGTTTCCTGGAAGTGTTCGTGGATACGCCACTCGAGGTATGCGAAAAGCGGGATACCAAAGGCATGTACGCCAAAGCCCGGCGAGGGGAGATCCGCGGCTTCACCGGAATCGACGATCCATACGAGGTGCCCTTATCCCCTGAATTGACTTTGGATACGGAGAGTCGCACTCCGGAAGACAACGCAAGAAGGATTCTCGAACATCTGATCCAACAAGGCTTTGTGCGCCAGATGGAAGCTTCGTGATTCAGCAAAGGGAACTCGAAATCCTTTTCGCATAGCCTCTGAAGTTAGTCTTATCGGGGCAAGCGATCGACTCAAGAGGGAGCCGCTTTGATCATTCTAGGAATCAATGCCTATCACGGCGACGTGGCTGCTGTATTGCTCCGGGATGGAGATCTTGTCGCAGCGGTCGAAGAAGAGAGGTTCCGTCGCGTGAAGCACTGGGCGGGATTTCCTCGGGATTCCATTCGCGTCTGTATGGAGCTGGCAGGTATCTCCGCAAAAGAAATAGACTGTTTTGCGATATCTAGAGATCCTAACGCCCATCTAGTCCGGAAGGCGCTGTTCGCTCTAAAGAACAGGCCCAGTCTCGCGTTGATTCGCGATCGGGCCCGCAACCGCGGCCGAGTGCATGATGTGGCTGGGGAGATCGCGCGTACGCTGGACCTCGATGACGATTGGGTCCGGAAGCGAACACATTGGGTCGAGCACCATCCCTCACACCTTGCAAGCGCCTTCTTTGTTTCTCCGTTCGACGAGGCCTCCGTTTGTGCGCTGGATGGGTTCGGTGATTTCGTGAGTACATCCATGGCTATCGGGCGGGGAAGCAGCCTGCACCTGGTCCAGCGAACCTTCTTCCCTCATTCGCTCGGTCTTCTTTACCTTGCACTTACCCAGTATTTGGGTTTTCACAACTACGGCGATGAGTACAAGGTCATGGGCTTGGCCCCGTACGGTCAACCTGAATTCAGCCCTGAGCTACGCCGGTTGGTGCACTTGAAGAGGGGCGGACGCTTTGAACTGGATTTGTCTTATTTTCGACACTGGTCCGACGGCGTGAGCATGGACTGGGAATCAGGAGAGCCCACGATCGGAAGGGTTTTTACAGCCCAATTGGAGACTTTGCTGGGTCCTGCCCGGCTACCGGAAGAACCAATTGAGCCCAGGCACCAGGCCATCGCGTCATCACTTCAACAGGTTTTTGAGGACGCGGCGATGCATGTTCTCAACGACCTGTATCGGAGGACGCACATGGATCGTCTCTGTCTAGCCGGTGGCTGTGCCATGAACAGCGTCATGAACGGCAAGATCCGCGAAAGGACCCCGTTTCAACGGGTCTACATACAGCCTGCAGCGGGCGACAACGGCACGGCTCTTGGTGCCGCTTTCTACGTTTGGCATCACGTTCTTGGCAAGCCGAGGGGCTTCACGATGACCCATGCATATTGGGGCCCGGAATCCCACGGGGATCTTCCGGAGGACGTTCTAGCACAATATGCGTCGGTACTGGAGCGAGCCGGATGCTCCGTCCGGAGGATCGACGAAGACGAACTCTACGGTTTGGCCGCGCGCCGCATCGCCGAAGGCAAAGTGCTGGGATGGTTTCAGGGCCGCATGGAATGGGGCGCACGTGCTCTCGGCAATCGGAGCATTCTCGCGGACCCTCGCCGCTCCGACATGCGGGACATTCTCAACCAAAAGATCAAGCTCCGAGAACTCTTTCGACCCTTTGCGCCCTCGATAGTGGAAGATGCTCTCGATCAATATTTCGTCGGTGCGGCTCCAGACCCTTTTATGCTCAATGTCCATCCCATCGCCGCGGACAAGAGGCATATTATTCCAGCCGTTACGCACGTAGATGGAACCGGAAGGCTTCAGACCGTGAGCCAGGCGAGCAACCCGCGCTATTGGCGTTTGTTGAAAGCCTTCCAGAAGGAGACTGGGGTGCCGGTGCTTCTCAATACCTCCTTCAATGAAAACGAGCCCATCGTTCAGAAATCATCCGAAGCTTTGGATTGCTTCCTGCGAACGGATATGGATGTCTTGGTATTGGGAGATTTCGTTTTGGAGAAATCGGCCGTGGCGACACCCCCACCGATTCCGTCTTGCAGTAACGCAGCGAAGCGAGATGATCCCGCGTTGACGATCTCGTCTTAAAACCTCTGGTCTATCCAGCCATTGTAGTCGACTATTCTGCCGCGCCCGAACCGGGTATACGTCCAACTGCCCGCTAGCAACGCGCTCTGGCTAGCGCACTCGAGCCCTGTGCCCCCCCGCTTTCCAAATCCATTCGGTGGATAAATCTCTAACTAATGCAAATAGAGGGAGTAGTCGATCTGTATGTTAGCGAAAAGGGGGCTGGATGCTCAGGAAACGACCACACATTGCGTTCTTCAACCGATCGTTTTATCCGGATACCGCGGCGACAGGACAACTATTGACCGAGCTGTGTGAGGAACTGGTCCACAAGTACGATTGTCGCGTTTCGGTTGTCGCTGGAGTCCCTCTCCTGCCATCGGACACACAGCAGGCCGGTCCTCAACCAGGACTCTTGGTTCGCCGGGAGGATTATCGAGGGATCCAGATCTTACGCGCGCGCGGCACGCGCTTTTCAAAAAGTCGCTTTATCGGTCGGTTCAGCAATTATGTGAGCTACTTCCTGTCGGCGTGCTTAGCCGGACTTCGGCTGGACCGCCCGGATGTGATAGTCGCGCTTACCGACCCCCCGATCATTGGTTTGGCGGGCTATCTCGCCCCGGGCGCGGCGCTTCGGGGTCCCTTTGGTCATGTCGTATCGGGATATCTTTCCGGAAGTGGCGAGACTAATGGAAGACTTTAATAGTGAGCTCATAAACAATATTCTACAAAGAGTAAATATATTTCTCACAGGGAAGGCGGAATTCAACATTGCCCTCGGAGAATCGATGCGGCGAAAGCTGATTGACGAAAAGGGAGCGACGCTGGACAACACGCTGATCATTCGCGATTGGGCCGATTGTTCGGCGATTGTCCCCCAGCCCAAAGTCAACTCATTCTCGCGAGATCATGGGATTGACCAAAAGTTCGTTGTGATGCACTCCGGAAATATCGGTTTGTCTCAGGGGTTGGACGCTCTGGTAGAAGCGGCTGGGCATTTACGCCATTACCCGGATATCCAAATCGTCTTTGTCGGAGACGGGGTCAAGAAGGCCGACCTGCAGGGTCTGAGGGACCGTCTCGAACTCAGCAACGTCATGTTCCTGCCGTATCAGCCCAAGGAGTTACTCAAAGATTCGTTCTCAAGTGCCGATGTTTTTGTTGTTTCCCTGAAACCAGGACTGGATGGTTTTATCGTGCCCAGCAAGATCTACGGGATTCTGGCTTCCGGGCGGCCCTACGTTGCGGCAGTCGAATCAGACGGAGAGGTTGCGGCCATCACGAATCGCTTCGAATGCGGCCTCCTGGCCAAACCGGGGAGTTCCGGAGACTTGGCCTCCAAGATTTTGGAGCTTTATCAGAATCGTGACTTGACGGTTCGCCTCGGATCCAACGCTCGCCGTGCCGCGGCGCAGTTTGACCGTCCAGTCCAAATACAGGCTTATTACGATCTTTTCCGCAGCCTGGTACCGGAGCCCTCCCAGCCTGTAGTGCCCGTCCTGGGCGACAGCTCTGTCTCGGTCGTGGACACGGCCGAGAAGCGGGCCGTCTGAATCTCCTTGCGAGTCACCGGATGCCGATATTTCAGACTTTCCCGGGTTGGGCTTCTCGCACAGAATCCCCAAGAACAGGCTTCCGCTTTGCTCAACGGGATTCCGATTCTTCCCGAACGGTGCGCGGGTTCGAAGGAAATGAAGCCGTGTAGATACCTCGGCTCGAGATGGGGTCACCTGTTTTTCCATCCGCATGTTTGGCTACGGAGGGCTAGGACTCTTGTTTGAGAATAGACACCGGACATTCTCTCAAGCCGCAAGAGAATTGTTCCCTGCGGCCGGGTATCCTTCCCCGGTCGTCACCGAACTCGGGGAAAATGAGGACAATGCTGCTAGTATAGGGGACCAGGGCAAAATGGACGGTAACCAGCAGCAACGCGTTCCGCACAATTTGTGGACGAAGCGTTCCTTCGATACGGTTTTGTCAGCCCTCGGATTGCTTCTCTCGGCCCCCTTGTGGGCCGTTATCGCATTTTTCATCAAGCTGGACGACGGTGGTCCCGTGTTCTACGGGCAGAAGAGAGTCGGCTGCCGAGGGAAATGTTTCAAGAGTTGGAAATTTCGTTCCATGATCCCGGACGCCGACAAGCGGTACGGGAACCTCCAAGCGAAGGACGCGGATGATCGGGTGACGCGCATTGGGCGATGGCTACGCGCCACCGCCATGGATGAGCTGCCACAGCTCTGGAACATTTTCGTTGGCGACATGAGTTTCGTTGGGCCAAGGGCCTTGGTACCGGTTGAAGCCGAGGTGATGGGAGATGGCAGAGAAGTGCCAATGAGCAGTATTCCGGGATATCAGCAGCGCCATTTGGTGAGGCCGGGGCTCACGGGCGTCGCCCAGGTATATGCTCCGCGCGACATTCCTCGTAAACACAAGTTCAAGATGGACCTCCTGTATGTCCGGAAGCGATCGTTCTGTTGGGATATGAAGCTCATCATGATTTCCTTCTGGATTACGTTCTGTGCGAAGTGGGAAAGCCGGGAAGAGAAGTTCTAAACATCCTAAATTTGTCCCGTGCAGGCTTTGAATGTTATGCTGAGCGCCGTCATTTCACGCGATTGATCGCCAGTGGAAGACGGACACTAACTTGCGGACACACTCCGATACTGGAACTCGATGACAACGCGCAACTTCGGGACGATTCATGACGTAATCGTTGTTGGAGCCGGACCAGGTGGCCTCTACGCCGCCTGGTGTTTGGCACGGAACGGGATCGACGTCGTCATTGCTGAAGAGCACACCGTAACCGGACAACCCGTCCATTGTACGGGCATTCTCGGTGTCGAAGCCTTTGACGAATTCGTACTTCCCAGCGAGGCAATTCTGAACCCGCTACGGAAAGTGACCTTTTTCGCACCCTCGGGGCTCACGGTCGACTATGAAACAGATCGTGTCGAGGCCGTCGTCGTCGATCGCTTTCGCTTTGATCAATCATTGACCGAGATGGCGCAAAGCGCGGGTGCCGTACTGAAATTAGGCCAGAAGGTGACTGGTATCGACATTCAGGAAGACTATGTCGAGGTCAAGACTTCTCGAGACCAGTTTCCGCTGCGTGCACGAGCCTGTATTCTGGCATCCGGTGCAACCTACGGCTTGCAAAGACAGATGGGATTGGGTTTTCCTTCGATTCACCTCAACTCGGCCCAAGTAGAGACTCCTGTAGTTAATGTGGAGTCCGTTGAGCTTCATCTCGGAAAGGATGTGGCTCCGCAGGGATTTGCCTGGATCGTGCCGGTGGAGAGGGCCAACGGAGCGCACGCGAGAATTGGTCTGATGTGCGCTGGGAACACTTCTGACTATTTTCCTCGGTTTCTATCGAACCAGGGTGCCAGGTTGGGGTTGTCGCGCCCAGAGACATTACAGCCGCGCCACAAGATTCTTCCCCTCTTCCCAATTCAGAAGACTTATGCCCGGCGCTTGCTGGTTATCGGCGATGCTGCCGGCCTGGTCAAACCGACGACAGGTGGCGGAATCTATTATAGTATCCTCAGTGCCGCCATTGCGACGGAGGTCTTGGACCAAGCCCTGCGCAAGGACGATCTAGGAGAGGACTCACTTCGAAGATTTGAGCTAGGGTGGCAGGCTAAGCTCTCAGAAGAGCTCAAGGCACAGCGGAAGCTGAGACTTCTGGCACAGAGGCTCACCGACCCTGAAATCGAGGCCTTGTTTGATTTGGCCAGCACTAATGGGTTGCTTCCATTGGTTCGCAAAACCGCTCGTTTCAATGAGCACCGCACCTTCATCCTAGCCCTGCTGAGGCATTCCGCCGGAAGGATTCTGCTCAGAAAAATGGCCGGCTGAGTACTGCCGTCCGTAAATACACGACCGTTTGTTGCAGCCGGGAAGGACGGTACTCGGTCAAGAAGGGGTTTCCATTCGGGTTGCGAAAACTACATAGACTTGTTTTGCGATTGAGGCGCGGACAGAGACGGTGTGGAATGGGACGCCAAACTTGAGTGGGTCCTAGCCGGGAGACAAGCGGGTCTTAGTGTTCCCCGCGGACGCTTGGTGTTTCCTACGCCACCGCCGCGATGCATCCAAGGGACCATCGAAGATCAAACGGCCTTTTTCCAAGACAAGCAATCGGTTACAGAGAGGTTCGAGAAAGCACAGGTCGTGCGAGGAGACAAGTGCCGAGCCTCCGTTCTTCCTATGTAGGTGCAGCAACTTCGCTAGCAAGCGAACAGCCGATGGGTCAAGTGCTCCTGTAGGCTCATCAAGCAACCAGTATGCCGGTTCGTGCAGGATAGACAGGATAATGGACAACTTGCGCCTCGTTCCTCGAGAGTAGGTCCCCAGCAATTGATCTCGGTCGGCGAAGATTCGGAACAAGTTCAAATAACGTTCTGACCGAGATTCTACAGTCTCGGTAGGAATGCGATACAGACTTCCCACAAAACCCAACATTTCTGTGCCAGTCAAGTAGTCGAACAGGAGTGGTTCATCGGGTAAAAACCCCATGCGTGCCATGAATTCGGATCGATCGGGGGTAGCAACGATCTCCGGGTCTTGAAGCTGAATGGTTCCAGCCGTCGGTTCCAGGATATTGGCCAGCAGTCTCAGGGTTGTGGTCTTCCCGGACCCGTTGTGGCCGATAAGGCCGACAATCTCACCACGGCGCAGACAGAAACTCAAATCCTCGAGTGCCATCTGCCTGCCAAAGCGCTGGTTGCAAGATCTCATGCACAGCATTGTTGGTGCCGATCGAAAAAAAACGGGTTGCCGAGCCGGATCGGACTTCCTACCCAGCTCGTTGGATTGATTAAGCGCGAGGATGGTCCGCTGCGGCTCGGAACATCCCCTAGCACCTTAGTCGAAGCAGCCGTCGGACTTCTGAGCCTTGAGAAATGCGAGTACAGCTGTCACGCAACTGAACGCTCTTCCTGCGACGCAACCCACGATGCCTACTCCGAACGCAAGGCCGTCCCAGGTGCAAGGATCATCCCAGAACATCCCGGCTCCGTAATGGTGTGTCATCATCTTGTCTCCCAAGGGGGTGGACCGAGCGGTGCTTGGATTCTGGACAGACCCAACGAGCAACACCATCAACATTGCGCTCATCACGATTTCATAGAAGCGGTGTCGAACTGATTTCATACGCATACACTGTTCCTTTCGTTATTTTTTGAGTGTTTCAGACTAGCCCCAAAATAAGCGAGGTATGAGCTCGCTCGGAAAATCGTTTGCCTTTTCCGAATATCTCGTGGATTTCAGCTCCTTGTGCGTAACAGGGAAAGCAAAGAGAAACACAAGAGACAAACCTTCCATTGGTTGTCTGGATCACTTGATCTTGTTTGTCTCTGTTATGCCCTTCCTTTCGCCCGCCACTCTTGCTCCGCCGGGGGTACGGGCTCACCCGCCGGCGAGGCGCCTTCAAGTAAACCTGAGTTGCCTGATATAGTCGAACGTCGCCAAAAAGGTTTCGAGATGCTTGCTATAGGCCAATATCCTGTAAACGAGGCGACGACCGGTTCTTACAATCTGACAGGGTATTTGCACAAAGTTCACCAGGAAGCGTTTGAACTCCATCCTCAAGATATCACGACGTACTGTCGGCGCCTGCGTCACCAGGCCATACCAGGCCTTCAGATTCCACGCCAGCGATGCGATGACCATGTAGGCCCAGTTCGATACCAGACTGTCCGAAGGCATCCTCAAGGCGTTCACTCCACTCTTGAGCTGACCGATGACGTTTTCCTGGTTGCAGCGATCGTTGGCAAAAAGGACCACTTCTCCCATCGTCATCTCCCGATCGTTGGTGATGTAGAAGAAGTACCGGACCTCATCAAACAGCCGGTGCTCCCCCTTTTCGATCGTGAGGTTCTTCCGAACCACAACCATGCGATAGGTTTTCTTACAGTGTCCGGGACGATAGTCAAACTCGGCGACCTGCTCGCTCTGCAGGCGGATGTTCTTGAATTCTCTCTCCTTGATTACTTGTTCTTTGACGTTTTCCGGACGGCGCCGTTCTTCGCTCTTGACCTCATAACGAGGAGGCCGCTCGAGCGGTTTCCATTGTCTCTCCGGCAGGGCATCGGCCATCCCGACCAGGTTCGGCTTGGCGTCATAACCAAAGACAAAACCAACCCGCTCGTCCCAGCGATCGAAGTTTCTCGTCAGCGAGAAATCCGTGTCGCCCCGAAGCCAGACCTTCGTAAACACCGACGACACCAGATCGATTGCCCGGTCCATCCACTCGGCCGCTCCGTCGGAAGAGGGACGGTTGCCCGGCCGATTCATCAGATAGAGGACCTCATTCGTATTGGCCAAGGTCACGATCAACGGTGCGTAACCCCAGATCCCGTTGTAGGCAATGTCCATTCCTTCCTTGCATTCCCCCAAGGTTCCGGCGACGGTCCCGTCCACGTCGATGATAGCCTCCTTCCGGAAGGAAGCATCCTGCAACTTCCACACCTTGGTTCGGGTTTCATTGATGGTTTCCTGAAGTCCGAAGATCCAATCCTCATCGAAACGACGGAGGAAATCTCCAGCCGTCGTGGGATCCGGAATCCTCTCGGCTCCCAGTCCGTTCATGTAGGTCTCATCCTGGCGCAACCGCTCGATATCTTCGAGACAGGTTCCACCCGACAAGACGTTGTATGCGATGTTCAGTACATGATCGGATTCCCAGTAAGGAAAGTGGTACTTGAGCAAAACGATGTTTCTGTTGATATCTTTGTCCAATCCAAGCTTACACACGAGCTTGTGAATGGCTCCGATACCACCAGATCCGATGGCGCGCGTTCTCTCGGCGATCTCGTAGTAGGTGTTGGAGTCCTTGAACATAGGATCGGACCGGTCCTCAAACTGATTTCTTTCCAACCGGCGTGTAAGATTTTGCTTGTCTCGGAGGAGGATTCTGTGGTTTCTTTTATTCACCTGGAATGTGCTCCTTTCGGGATGTCTTGTAAATATATCAAACGCATTTTATCCCGTAACGGCGCACGTTCCAGGGCTTTTCTTCCTCCTCATGCAAAAAATCACGCTGGACTAAGGTCTAGTGCTGTTACTTCCCATGATGCCGTATGGCTCAGCCCGGGAGGGGCGGGAGGTTCGAGAAACTCGAATCGAAAAGGGCGAGGTGGCGGTCGTGTTTCGGGACAATTCCGAATCGCCGCGTGTGCTCAGTGGTATCGACTCGTTGGTGAATCTGAAGTGGGCTCCGGATTACGATGCCTACCACCCCAGCAGGGTTGAACTTTGAACACATTATTTCCGGCCATCGAAGTCCGAACTGTTACTGATCGCTTAAAACCGCACTTTTCTGAACAAACGCCGAGATAACAAGCCTCAACATCATCGGCGCCGTAGGCGCCTCCTCAAGTTTTTCTCAATAGGTTATGCTGTTTTCGGGTGTGGAAGAGGACCCCGACCGCCATTAACAATCGGGGTCCGTTGGCGGCTCTCTTTGGAAGAGCTACCAAACCATCAGATGTTCGTAGCCTGCCATGATTTGTGGCCGTTGTCCAGTTCCCACCCCTGGGAATGGGATGACGGTCACCTCCGAAGTTACCTTTCGTCAAGGGTTTTGCCGAGCTGACGGCTGCGGGGCGCTTTTCTGGATCTGTCGCTGCTGTGACCGTGGACAGCAGTACTGCAGTTGTCGCTGTCGTAGCAAAGCGCGCCGGAAGCAACGTCGCAAGGCCAATCGCCTGCATCAACAAAGCCCCGAAGGAAGATTGGATCACAGAGACCGTCAGCGAGCGTACCGGCGTCGACGAGCCATGGCCCGCGTGACGGATCCAGGTAGCCGAAGCGAGCTTCGTTCTGGCAGGATCGCTGCGCGCGAAGCGCAAGTACAACGTGATGAGAAAGTTCAAACACACACCACATCTACGATTTCCGGCCCTATCACCTGCATGGTTTGCGGTCGAGCGGGCCAGCTCATCGATGTGTTTCATGGATGGAGATGAAACATGATTGCAGCCGAGACCGTGGCACACATCCGTCGCTTGTTCTATGCCGAGCATTGGAAGATTGGAACCATCGCGCAAGAACTGGGACTTCACCGGGATACGGTACGAACCGCCCTGCAAACCGATCGATTCAATCGAGCCAAGATCCTTCGTCCCAGTCTCACGGATCCCTACATCGACTTTATCAAGGAGACTTTGGAGAAGTATCCGCGCCTACGAACGACTCGTATCTATGCGATGATTCGGGATCGAGGCTATACCGGCAGTGTCGTGATACTCCGGAGAGTCGTCGCCCGTCTCCGCCCTGTTCACCGAGAAGCCTTCTTACGGCTGCGAACATTTCCTGGCGAGCAGGGCCAAGTCGATTGGGCACATTTTGGAGCCGTTGCAATCGGCCGTGCCCGTCGTCGGTTGTCCTGCTTCGTTCTTACACTTTCTTATTCCCGAGCCCTATATCTGGAGTTCTTCTTCGATCAAACCCTGGAGAACTTCTTGCGCGGTCACGTCCGGGCCTTCGACTCATGGTCGGGCTGCCCTCGTGTCATATTAAGCGACAATCTGAAGTCGGCCGTGCTGGAACGCCACGGCGATGCCGTGCACTTTCATCCTCGGCTGATTGAGCTTTGTGCTCACTATCATTTTGCCACTCGCCCGTGCCAAGTGGCCCGTGGCAATCAGAAAGGGCGTGTCGAAAGAACCATCCAGTACATCCGACACTCTTTCTTTGCCGCACGCCGCTTCACCACCCTGGAGGACTTCAACCGTCAAGCGCTTCTGTGGCGCGACGAAATCGCTCATCGACGTCCCTGGCCCGGAGACCAGTCCCGCACCGTTGAGCAAATCTTCGAAGAAGAGGAAAAACCTCGATTGCTTCCACTGCCGGTGCATTCCTTCGATACCGATCTGGTGGTACCGGTTCGATCGCGCAAGACCATCTATATCCGTTTTGATCTCAACGACTACTCGATTCCACACACGGCCGTGGGTCGAGCACTCACTCTGGCAGCATCACAGGACACTGTACGCATTCTCGATGGCGCAACCGAAATCGCCCGACACCGCCGCTCCTACAACCGCCATGACGCCGTCCTGGATCCGGCGCATCAAGAAGCACTGCTACAAGAGAAGCGCAAAGCCATCGGCGCTACTCCTGGAGGCCGTCTTGCTCAATCGGTACCTGAAAGCGAAGCCTTGATCGCGGCTGCCTTCCAGCGGGGAGAGTCCGGCGGCGGGCAAACCACTCAGCTATCTCAGCTCTTGGAGGATTATGGAGCCACGGAACTACAAGTCGCCGTTCGGGAAGCACTCCAGCGGCAGACGCCTCGGGCTTCTTCGGTTGCCTTCATTCTACAGAAACATCGCCGCTCCCAACAGCGTCGTCATCTACTACCTGTCGATCTGACTCGTCGTCCCGATCTTGCCAACCTCAACGTCCAACCCCACAACTTGGAGGCCTACGATGACCTCTCCGACCGTGACGAATAACCTTGCCACCCAACTCGCCGGCATCGGTCTGAATGCCACTTCTGAATCCCTGGAAGACTTCATCGCCCGGGCTACCAAGGGTCGTTGGAGTCCTCGTGTAATGCTCGAGGAGCTGTTGCAGGCCGAAGCTCGAGAGCGTGGCCGCCGCAGTCTCGAGCGCCGCCTGAAACGCTCCCGCATCGGCCGCTTCAAACCGCTGGCGGATTTCGATTGGAATTGGCCAAAGAAAATCGATCGCCAGGTCATCGAACGCGCCCTCACTCTGGATTTCATCCCGGATGGTCGCAACTTTGTCCTACTCGGTGCCAACGGTCTGGGCAAGACCATGATTACCAAAAACATTGCCCACGCTGCTGTGCTGGCCGGCTATTCCGTCCTGTTTCGTACGGCTGCCGACCTGATCGAAGATCTCCAATGTGATTCCCCGGAACTCCGAAGAAGAAAGTTCCAATCCTACGCCCGCCCTCACCTTCTGTGCGTAGACGAAGTCGGGTATCTCTCCTATGACAACCATGCCGCGGATCTGCTGTACGAAGTCGTCAACCGGCGCTATGAGCATCGATCCATCGTTATAAGTACAAATAGAGCCTTTCGAGAATGGAACGAGGTCTTTCCCAATGCCGCTTGCATTGCCACGCTCTTGGATCGTCTCACTCACCATGCCGATGTGACCGTCATTGAAGGACGTAGCTATCGGATTCGAGAGAGCGAGCAGGAAGCCTCCGCGCGGAGGAAAAAGAAACGTTAGAACCCGTGCCGTCCAATCGCATTCAATACGTAAAGATTGTTGTTGATCTCTACGCCCAGCTGCCTGAGACTCCACAACGGCCTCGTCGGCAAGACTATCAACTTGCTTATCAGCTCTATGATCGTCGGGTTCCGCTTTCGGTCATAGAATCGAGCTTACTCCTGACTTCCGCTCGTCGGTTACTCCGTGATCCACAGGCACGCAGGCTATCGCCTATCCGGTCCCTGTATTACTTTCTCCCGGTCATTGAGGAATTACTTCAGAATCCTATCTCGGCAGACTACGTGAGGTATCTTCGAATCAAACTGCGCCTGAAAACCTCTCTACCGGCGCCCGTTCAGAAAACTGCGGTTTCACGCGATCGCTAACACCGAACAATAGGTTCACGCTGCGACACGGCCGCTACACGCTTCACGAAGTGCCCGGCGCCGACTCCGTCGTGCTGGTACGGCGAGCGGAGGACAGCCCATGGAAAATAGAGAGCACACTCGAGTACGACGAAGATGTGGAATTTCGCCTCAATACCTGGTCGTATGACTGGCCGCGCATCGCCAAACCTTTCTACTATGGCCGTGCGAGCCGGGGCATGACGCTGATTTTGATGTTCGACCGCCTCTACTCTGATCGGGATCAGATTCGCTTCAGGCTGTACAAGTTCAAGCTTCCCCGCCACCCGCGGCCGGCGTGGGATGCCCAATACGTGATCCATCAAATCAAGTCGGATGAGCAATACGGGTTCCGCGGACGGCTGGTGTGGAAGAAGTTCGTGAGCGCCGGCGACTGCCTCGAGGAATACGAGCAGTGGGCCGAATCCCTCGGTCGGGACCCGGCAGAACAGGACTAGCCTGAGCCGGCGCGAGACCGCCTCGGGCATCATTCCGTAGAAGGGCAGTGTTAGTTAGTTAGTTCACTCCACAATGGCTTGATACGCCAGGTTCTCGAACTTTTCTTTCAAATCGAGACCACCGGCTGGATGCAACTGGGCCATGAATATGCCGATGAACTCCTCGCTCGGATCAATGAAGAAGGTCGTGTACCAGAAGCCTCCCCATGCAATGGAACCGACCGAGCCGAGCTCAACCAGATCCCGCTCGTTGCGCACGACGCTGAATCCGAGTCCAAATCCAGCCGGTGCCTCATCTCCAAGCATGCTTTCCAGGTGGTCCTGGGAGATCAACTCCACGGTCTTGGGACTCAGCAACCGGGCTCCATCGAGCACCCCGTTGTTTAACACCATCTGGCAGAATCGGAAGTAATCAGCTGCAGTGGAGACCAGGCCCCCGCCGCCGGCGTAGTATTGCTTCCGTCCGCGGTACGGATGGCTTGCCGCATACATCATCCCTTCCGCTTCGGGAATCGGATCCTCGCCAACCCGCTCGATCGGCTCACCGGGCTTGCTCGAGTAGACAGCCGCGAGTCGAGGGACCCTTTCCGGAGACAGGAAGAAATGCGTGTCTTTCATTCCCAGAGGTTCGAATATCCGTTGCCGCATGAACTCGGCGAGCGTCATGCCGGAGGCTACCTCAACAACCCTTCCGAGGACGTCGATGGATAGGCTGTACTCGAACCGTTCGCCTGGGTGAAACAGCAGGGGAATTCCGGCGAGCACCTTCATCTTTTCTTCCAGGGTACCGTCGTCCGTGAGCAGCCCGTGGGTGATACCGGCGTCCCTGTATCTCTTCCCGAGACGAGGATTCCAATGGTAGGTCAAGCCGGCGGTGTGGGTCAGTAGGTGCCGGATCGTGATCGGCCCCTTTGCCGGAATACTCCGCGAGTCCTGCTGGGAAAGCGGAGGCAGCACAGTCGCGTCCTTGAATTCCGGGATGAACCGGTGCAGGGGATCGCGGAGGCGAAAATGACCTTCTTCGTAGAGCATCATGACCGCAATGCTGGTTATGGGCTTCGTCATCGAGGCAATCCGAAAAATGGTGTCCGGCTGCATCTGTCTGGAGGCTTCGATGTCGGCCATGCCGTACGCCTTCAAATGTGCGACCTTCCCGCGTCGCGCAAGGAGCACCACGGCTCCCGCGAGCTTGCGCTCCATGATGTGTTTCTCGATCTGGAGGTCGAGGCGGGTAATCCGTCGGGGTGAAAGGCCGACGTCCTCCGGCTTGCTCCTCGGCAAATCGCCGGCTAAGGCAGACGCAGCGACGATCCCGAGCAGCAGGAGTGAAATCCAAAACTTTCGAGCAAAAGCCCTCATACCAACCTCCTCGATCAGGCCATTGAATCGGCAAAGGGGTCGATCTGTTGATGGAACCGCTACTGTATGCTGAAAGTCGCCGGAGATGCAACGACCAACTCGGCGATGAACCGACTGTCAGGGCGAGTCCATCGTTCGGCAGAGTAGATTCCATCAGCCTGTAGGATATAGACACGAGTCACAGCCGTGCCGATGCCGCTTCCGGTCCTAACGGGTCCAGGGCATAACGTGATATTCTTCTGGTCTCTGCTTCGCGCGATCGCCTGACCTTCCCGCGACGCTTCGATCCTAGATGAAGAGGACGATGATCTGATGCGAACACCACAAAGACCGCTGCGCATATTGCTGATCGGACTTGTCGGGATGAGCCTGTTCCTGGTCGAAGCTTTTTCGCAAGGTCGCCCGGATCCCCTGCCCAAGGCCCCCCCGAGGAGGAATGGCGAGGGCCCGTTCGACCGTTTGATCCTTCGGGGCGCGACCCTGATTGACGGGACCGGTGCGCCTCCGCTTGGCCCGGTCGATATAGTGATTCGACAGAATCGAATCGTGGAGATCCGAAGTGTGGGTTACCCTCAGATGGCTATTGAAGAGGCCAGACGCCCCAAAGCGCGGCCGCAGGACAAGACCGTCGATCTGTCCGGGATGTACGTGTTGCCGGGCTTCGTCGACATGCACGGCCACTTGGGGGGAATCGCCCAAGGCACCCCGGCGGAGTATGTCCTGAAGTTGTGGATGGGCCACGGCATCACGACTGTTCGCGATCCGGGAAGCATCGTGGGTTTGCAGTGGACTCTAGATCACAAGGCGAGAAGCCTGAAGAACGAGATTACGGCGCCGAGGCTCTTTGCCTATGCTTGGTTCGGGATGGGGGCAAAGGAACCGATCACGACTCCCGAGCAGGCGCACGAATGGGTGGCGGAAATCGCGCGAAAGGGGGCCGATGGACTCAAACTGTTTGCCCTCCGGCCTGATTTGATGAGAGCCATGATTGAGGAGGCCAAGAAACAGGGCATCAGAACGGCGGCTCACCATGCTCAAACGGGGGTAGCACGGATGAACGCTCTGGATTCGGCGCGCCTCGGACTGACGACCATGGAGCATTGGTATGGCCTTCCGGAGGCGCTGTTTACCGACCGGACCGTTCAGGACTTTCCGCCCGATTATGACTACAACAACGAACAGCATCGTTTTGCGGAAGCAGGACGTCTATGGAAGCAGGCAGCCCCACCTGATAGTGAACGCTGGAATGCAGTCATGAACGAGCTGATCGAGCTGGATTTTACCCTGGTGCCGACGTTTACCATTTATGAGGCTAGCCGAGATTTGATGAGGGCTCGAAGGGCCGAGTGGCACGATGCCTATACGCTTCCGTCCCTCTGGGAGTTCTACCGTCCAAACCGAAAATCCCACGGCTCCTACTGGTTTTACTGGACCACGGAAGACGAAGTGGAGTGGCGCGAGAACTACCGGCTGTGGATGATGTTCGTCAACGAGTACAAGAACCGTGGCGGAAGAGTGGCGACTGGTTCGGACTCCGGCTACATGTACAAGCTCTATGGGTTCGGCTACGTTCGCGAGTTGGAACTTTTCAGGGAGGCCGGATTCCACCCTCTCGAAATCATTCGAGCCGCGACGTTGAAGGGTGCCGAAGCGCTCGGGAAGGAGAACGAAATCGGAACCGTCGAAATAGGGAAGCTCGCCGACCTTGTCGTGGTGGAAGAAAACCCGCTTCGGAACTTCAAAGTACTGTATGGAACAGGCGCGATCAAGCTCAACGAAAGCAATGAGCCGGTTCGCGTCGGGGGCGTCAAATTCACCATCAAGGACGGCATTGTGTTTGACGCAAAGAAACTGTTGGCCGACGTTCGAGTTATCGTCCGTGCTGCCAAAAAACGTGAGAAGAGGGAAATACTCCAACCCGGGGAAAGCATCTCGAATCGCCCCTGAATTCAGCCGGCTCATGCTCGAAAGCGCAATCAGAACTCCAGACCTTGCTTTCCTTGATTTGTATCGCCGGGCTGTTTTTACTTATCCCAGATGTTCAAGGGCACGACGTCCGTCCGCAATGCCTTTTCGTTGATCCAGGGGATGGGACCGTAGGGTACCTCATCCGGCCATATTTGATCGAGGGTGTCCCCGTCATAAAGGTTGCCCCCTTTCATGACGTAACGGATGTCGGTAGTGTGACGGATGTCGTCGAGCGGGTTACTGTTGAGTACCAGCAGATCTGCGAGCTTGCCCACCTCGATGGAGCCCAGATCATCCTCGAGCCCGATCATGTGGGCACCGTGAAGCGTGGCCACCTCGAGCGCCTCGATGGGAGAAAGAGCAAAGGCCTCCCCCCACAGCTCCCAGTGGGTATCCAGCCCCGGCTCCTCTCCGTGCCCGCCGAGCGATCCGTAACCCCCCGCCCGCACGATGTCAGCGAAGGATTCCGCCAACATCGGGAAGCGGTAACCACTGGCCGGTCGCATCGTGTGATTTTTGGAGCGCGCGAGCTGTGTCCAGGGCACGAAGCGCCGTTGCTTCGGATCGTTCCAGAGGTCGCTGCGAGCTCGAAAGTACTCGTGCATCCATGGACCGCCACTCAGGACGACCAATGTGCTGGAATAGACTGCGCCGGACTGGGCGAAGAATTGGGCGGCATCCTTGAAAAGGGGAGCATAGTTTAGAGGATGCTCCCAACCGGTATGCCCATCCATGATCATGCTCACGTTGTAATAAAGTTCGGCTCCTTCGGCCGTCACCGATAAACCTTGCCGACGGGCCGCATCGACGAGCCACTGGCGCTGTTGACGCTGAGGCGTCAAGAATTGTTTGACCGAGACCGCTCCCCAGGCCGAGATTCGATTCACGTAATGGTCAGCGTCCGCCTGTGTTCGGATGGGTGGAACCCTCGTTCCGCCTGGTGGCCGTGGCGGAGTGGAATTCATGGCTTCCCCGGTAGTGAATCCTCGCGGACCGACCAGCTTGCCTGCCCGGGTCAATTCGATGATGGGAAACGCGGACCAAGATGGCGCCGAGGGATCCAATGTGGTCGTTATCCCATAGGCGAGATAGCGGGCCGAGCTCGAGCGTTTCTGCCCGATTACCGGACCATCGCCCAGGTAATGGGCGTGGGTGTCCACAATTCCGGGCATGATGGTCTTGCCCGCGACGTCGATCACCCGATCTGCGGTCGACGAGTCGCACTTTCCGACACAAGAAATTCTGCTTCCCTCTATCAGAACGGTTCCGTTTTCGATCACCTGCCGATCCTCGAGTGTGATGATGCGACCGTTCGTCAAGGCGACCGATCCGTCGGGAATGTCCCGTTGCACTTGAAGGTGGATCTCCACAACATCCGTGTGGCCGGAATCGACGTGGTGAGTGTAGTAGCGGTTCCCACTGCCAAACTCGAGCGTGTCGGCATCCCGCCATCGGGGCGCGAATGCTCCTTCCGGTCCGATCACCTTCGCAGTGTCGAGGTCGATATCGAAAGCGCCGTCGGTACCTTGAGCTCCAGGAGCTGGAGACAAGTAGAGGTTGAGGCCTGCCCCGTGCGCAATCCATTTGCCATCCGGGGAGGGCGCGACCTCTTGAGCATAGGGAAGTGTGAACTCTGCGCGTTCGCTACTAACGTGGCCATCCGTCCGATGGTCTTGCGGAACGGACATCAGCGTCACCCAACGTTTGATCTTTTCCAGCCCCTGCTCGAGGCTCCACTGGTCACGGCCCTGTGCACTTGCTCCGTCGCGGGTATAGTAGATCCGGCCCTCCGGACCGAATGTTCCCTGCAGACCTCCGCCACGTGCAATCAACTCCGCGGATCCTCCGACGGCTGGAATGCGGACCAACCCGCTCACTCCGTCTCCGACCACCGCACCGGTGGACCTCGAGACGACAAGGTAGCTGCCATCCGGGCTCCATTCGGGGTACAGGTAGAAGGCCGGCTGGCTGGTGAGTTTTTGGAGTTCACTCCCGTCGCTGCGGATCTTCCACAGGTGGCTCCCTTCCCGAGGGTCCGATGTCGTAAACGCCAACCATTGACCGTCGGGAGACCATGCGGGGGTCACTTCACGGACGTCCGGTTGGTTGTTGGTCAATGGCTGCGGAGTTCCGTTTGGCAGCCGCATTGTCCAGAGACGTCCGATAGCTTCGAAAACAAGTTGATCTCCCCTGGGTGAAGCCGTCATCCACCGCAAAAAGCGTGCTTCGAAGGGTCCGTCCGGGATATTCACTTCGGCAAGAGCCTGTTCGGAAATCACCCGGTAGACACGGGCCGAGAAGGGAATGGTTGTCACCGTTGCATCCTTGATCCAAACGCGTCTCAGCTTGCCGCCCTGTGAGAGGACCAGAGACTGACTGTCTTTGGCCCAGGCGTAACGCGGCAGGACGGTGAAGTTTTTCATTTGATGGGTTGTGGCCATGTCGGCGGTGATGGGATCCATCAGTATGCGCTCGCCGCCTGTGTGGAGGTCCTTGAGCCATAGGGCTGTGCGCTCGTCCATGATCTGCTTGCGGTAGCGGAGGCTACCACCCGGCATCCTGCGGGCGAAAGCGAGCCAACGACCATCCGGGGACACCTCGGGCGCGATCTCGATTGGATCCGGCCCGAGATAAACGATAGGTGCTTCTCGACCTCCGAGTGCGGGGGTCACGCTATAGGTCTGACCTGACTCGAGGTCCAGTCTCCGGATGTGGTGGTCGCCGCCAAAGGCCGTCGTTACGGCCGCGAAGGTCGCGTAGAAGTAGTACAAGGACCGGCCATCGGGGGAAACAGAAGGCCAGTAGGCCTGAGTCCCGGACGATTCTCCGACGAGTTTGTGTCCTTCGCCCCCTGATCGCGGAAAGATCCAGATGCGGGCCGATCGGCGCCACAAACCGGCGGCCGTCTGAAAGTTCCGTGTGGTCACGATATGCTGTCCATCGGGGGTCCAGCTTGGACTGGTAATCCGCGTGTCCGGATCGATGAGGACAGGCTCTGGCTCGGTCCCGTCCGCTTTCATGACCCAGAGGTTCATCTGCCCCCGGCGATCCGATACGAATGCGATTTCACTGCTGTCAGGCGAGTACCGGGGATGGAAGTTGATAGCGATTCCGCTGTCTTGCGTGAGGCACTCTGCGTCGCCGCCTTCCGCCGGAACGCGATAGATGTGCCCAAGCAGATCGAAGAGGATCCACCGGCCGTCGCGCGAGATGTCGACTGCCATCCAGGTTCCCTCGTCGGTCACGAAGTCGACCACACGAGTCTTCCCGCGTGGTTGCGCGACGTCCCATTGCTGGGCCGGGTCCGATCGGTCCGACTGGGTTGGCGTGACGGGACCGGCGGTGGACGTTCCAGGCACGCATGTGAAGATTATGATGAGCGCAAGCATTGGCCACAGCCGATGACTCCTGTGCATCTGTTCCTCCCTTTGTCGCGCTTCGTCGATTGTTCTTGGCGGTCGGTCCCGTCTTATATCACCCCCGCGTGAGTAACGCCATGGAGTTTTCAACACAGTCGGATTTTCGAGCGGAGTTTCGGGGCTTGGGAGAGAATTGTGGCGTTTGGTGTCTCGCAGGACCCAAGCACAGCCCCGAGATTGACACCGAACTGTGCGAATGATAAATACTCAGGCTCTTGAGCCGAACCAGGGCGGTTAGCTCAGCTGGAAGAGCATCGGTTTTACACGCCGAGGGTCACAGGTTCGAGCCCTGTACCGCCCACCAATGGATTCAATAGGTTACGGCAAGCCATCCACTCAGAAAGGGGCCAAAATGCCCCCTGATCAACACAGATCAACAACTCGGTTGAGACCATAGTTTGGTCGCCCTTTCATTTCCCTGAACCAAACACCAGTTCATCGGTCCTGGCCGCAGCCTCTGGATGAGTCTCCTTGAAAAGGTGAGAGTAGATGTTGAGAGTCACCCTAACGTCTGAATGGCCCATCTGCGTTTGCACGTATTTGATGTTCTCGCCTTGTTCTAGTTTTAGGGAGCCGTAGCTGTGGCGCAGATCATGAAAGCGACAATGACCGATTCCTGCCGCCTTGACAGCAGGTTTAAAATGCCTTTTCACGAAATTCCGAGGATCTATTGGCCCACCCTTTGAGTTGACGAAAACCAATCCGTTGGCTGCGTGCTTCGAACGCAACTTGTGCTCGAGCAAGACGCGGCGAACGAACGGGCTCATGTCAATCGCTCGAATGGACGCCTTTGTCTTTGGCACTAAGAAGACAGCCCCTTTTTCTTCCTTCGTCCAGTATTTGCCACTTTTCCAGAAAATGGCTTGCCTGACATGGATCTGGTTCTTCTTAAAGTCGATAGCATCCCCGGTTAAGGCAAAAAGCTCCCCTCTTCTCATCCCTGTAAAGATGGCTACTGCTGTGACTGGGTAGGCGTCACCCAGACAGCAATCGAGAAGTTTCCTTATTTCGTGGGGAGCCAGCGCTCTACCTTTTTGATCTTTGGATAGCTCAGGTAACGTTACCTTCTTCTTGGCACTGAAAGGATTGATGGTCAGGTATGATTGACGTCAACTACATTTCCTTCTGACGACAATTACACTTCCCTGAAATCATGGTTAGTAATCAACATCATCTCGTCTTCGTTTTTTCATTCCCGTTTTCCCATTTGGCGACAAAGAGCTTGCTGGTCGCAAAAAAGCCTTTGTGAGGTTAGTCCATATTGAACGATCTGATGAAAGGCAATAGCTGAGCACCCCCAAAATTTCATTGGTCATTGCTCATTGCCTCCCAAGGAAGCCGCCTTTGTTCGAGTTTTCTGCAGAGCTTTTTCGGCTCGATAACTGGGAAGATTCAGTTCTAGGATCACTGCATGATGGACGAGGCGGTCGACCGCGGCCGCAGTTGTCATCGGATCTTTGAAGATCTGGTCCCATTTCGAGAAGACAAGGTTTGTTGTGATCATGACGCTGTGGCGTTCATACCGTTCCGCCAGCAGGGTGAACAGTACCTCCATTTCCTCCCGATCTTGCTGCACATACCCGATGTCATCGATGAAGAGGGCCTCCACTTTGTTCAGCTTCCTGATCTCCTGACTCAGTCTGAGGTCTCTTTTGGCCGCCAGCAGCCTCTGAACCAGCATGGTGGCCGAGACGAACAACACGGAATGGCCTCGTTTGATCAGTTTGTGAGCAATGCCGCACAGAAGGTGGGTCTTGCCGGTTCCGGGATTACCAAATGCCAGGAGGCATTCCGCGCGAGACAAGAAAGTTCCTTCGCACAAGGTCGGCAGGATCGCTCGGATCTTCTTCGGTAGTCGGTTCACCTCAAAGGTCTCCAGCATCTTTTCCCGCGGGAGCCTGGACTTTTTTTGTAGCAGGGCGATCTTTCGATTATGGCGCTCATAGGCTTCCCGCTGAGACAAACTGTGCAGGTACCGTTCGTAGGTGAAGGCTTCCTTCTCGGCCGTACGTGCCACGTCTTCGAAGTGCGCGACGAAGGCCGGAAGCTTGAAGCTCTTCAGTAACATTCTCAAGGTCGGCTCTGCTGTCATACCGTCACCTCCTGCAGCAGAGCATCGTAGGCGCCTATGTCCGGAATACGGATCTCCAGATCTGGTGGTTTCTCAGACGGCTGTTGCGACATCTCTACCAGTCTCTCAAAGTCGAGTTCTTCTCCGGCATCGAGGAGTTTCTTCAGTGCCGCCCCCATTGCCGACTCCGAGTTCAGTGCTGCCCATTCCAGGATTTCCAGATATCGGCGACTGGCATACTTGGGTTCATCCTTCAGCAGTTGGTCGTAGGTCTGACGGAACACTGTCGAGGGAAACATCTCCTCTCTGTATCGGTAATTGGCAAAGGCCCCAGGTTTGCGCACCAGAGAGCCGATCACTTGGCGGTAATCAATCCGTGCCTTCCTCGCTCCCCGCAGCCGTGGCATCTCCGCCACCCGTTCGCCGGCGAAGAAGACTTCCACAAGATCCGCATGCAAGCGAGCCGTGACTTCGTACCGGATAAGACGAGCCGGGACCGAGTAGCTGTTCCGAGCCACCTGGATCGTACTCCAGGAGCTCACCGGAACCTTGTACTCACGATAGTCCTGTGTCCGGGTGCTGGGCAGTGGTTTCATAACCCGGAGCTCTTCCTCGAATCGTTGGCTTCGGCTGAGGTTTCTGCTCTCGACGATCTTCTTGAGGAAGCTCACGTACTCGGATAGGTCGGCAAAATCCGGACTTCCGCGCAAAAGCACACTCTGGCTGATTCTTTGCTTGAGACGGTAGTGGGCCTGTTCAATGTCACCGTTCTCATGCGAATTGCCGGGCCAATTTCTGGTTGGCTTCGTGCCGTAGTGACGCATCAGTGCCGAGTAATAGTAGTTGAACTCCCTTCGTTCTTGCTTCTGAAAGGTGGCAGCCCCCAGGTTATCCGTCCTGTGAGTGGCAGGGACTCGACCGAGCGTCCACAACGCATTCTGTACTCCCCTGCTCAATGCTTCGAAACTCTCACTGAAGCAGACTTCGGCATACTCCCAGTTCGAATAGGTCAGGACGAAGTGATAGAGCAGGTGGGGGAACTCGAGTCCGCCGATCGTTACCCCGACCGAGTTCATCGAGGTGAAGTCTGACTGGCTATCGATCCCGGGATGGTGAACCTGAGGGAAGAACACTTCTTTCTCGGGCCCGTGCAGGCCACGCCAGACTCGCACCTGCCTCTGCAGTGTCCGCAACTGCCCATCCGGGAATCTGCCGGGGTAACGCCGTTGCAGGTCCAGAAATATGGTCAACACTTCAAGTTCCGGGGCATTTTTCAACAATCCCTCAACTTCCGGCCACACGTCGGCAAACGGATCCTCCCGGGTCCGCCAATGCCGCGATAGTGCCATCTGACTCGGTAACAATCCCGACCTCAAATACTTACGGGCGGTCTTCACATCCATGCCGGCCTTCGCAGCCAGCGTCACCAGTGGTAGCTTCTTCTTGGTCGACAATTTCAACAATCTCCTTACTTGCTTGTCGCTCGTAATCACCCGGCCTCCTTTACTTTAGAAACCTGGCAACTACCATCAATCAAGCGTTAAGACCAGGGAGATGTAGTTGTCGTTGCAGGGAAATGTAATTGTCGCTCATCACAGGTAATCCCACTCTACGGCAGATTGCAGCATGCGGCGAAGTACGAACAGGATATTGCGTTTCGTCTGGCCACAAATGTGGTTGGGAAGCTGGGCTTTGAAATCTTTCTCGATGGTTGCTGTTCTTATGTTGAAAAGCCGGATCGAACCAAAAAATGGAAGCAAGTGAGCGTCGATAATGCTGCGATATCCAACTATGGTCGAGGGCTTGAGTGGCGATTTCGCAAGCTTGGGGTATTTCTCTACCCATTCCTTTGAAAACGTAGCAAATGCAATCTTGGAGGGCTCCACAAAGTCTCCTTCGCGGACTTCTTTGCTCTTGTCATCGAGGTATGCCTCCGCGTCACGACGCTTCCCAAAGGTCTTCCAACCCGGATTTCCAATTTGAATGAAATATATCAACCTTTCAGCCGCCTTCGGCATCCCTATTTATAAGCGTCGGAGAATGATAAGGACACATTGGAGGGCAACACCCGATGGGTGAAAAAGAACGAAAGGGGTTTCAACTCAGCTTTAACGGATTACTCAAAGTTGATTTTCAGGGATCGCGAGTCACCTCCGAGGGTGGCCTGATTCTGGTCCGCGAGTTGGACGAACGGCTGGGGATGGGACGACTCATAGACGAGCATCTCAACGACACGCGGCAAGGCTTGAACAAACAGTTCCCGCTCGTCGATCTGCTGCGGCAATCGGTCTATAGTCGCCTGGCAGGCTACGAAGACCTTAACGATGCCGCGCGGGTCTCAGTTGATCCGACCTTTCGCTTGATCGGCTCGAAGAAAAACTGGGATCGCGGTGCGGCGCTGACCTCGACGTTACACTGGTTCGAGACGGAGCTGCTGACGCGAGAAGAGAATCTGATCGGGCTGATGGCTCTGAACCGAGAGACACTCGCACAGGCCGAGGCTCTGGACAAGTCTGATCGCGTAGTGTTGGATATGGACTCAAGCGAGAGTCCGGTGCATGGTCAGCAGGAAGGCAGCGCCTACAATGGCCACTTCGAGTCCGTGTGTTACCATCCGCTGTTTCTGTTCAATAGTCACGGGGACTGTCTGGCGGCCAAGCTGCGGCCGGGTAACGTGCATAGCGCCGAGGACTGGGACGAGCTTCTGTTGCCGGAGATCGATTTTCAACAGGAGCAAGGCAAAGAGATCGTCTTTCGAGCAGACGCCGCCTTCGCCAAGCCAGAGGTTTACGAGACCCTGGAAGAGCGCGGCGTTCAGTATGCCATACGCATCCCGTCCAACAAGAGCCTGGAGTGGGAGATTGCCGACATCCTGTTTCGTCCTCCAGGTCGGCCCAGCCGCAAGCCACTGGTGCGCTACAAGAGCTTCCGCTATCAGGCCGAAAGCTGGTCGAGGCCGCGACGGATCGTCGCCAAGGTCGAGCATCACCAGGGCGAGTTGTTCCCGCGGGTCGGGTTCATTGTCACGAACATGAGCTTGCCGAGCCGCTCGGTGGTGAGGTTCTACAACAAGCGCGGCACGGCGGAGCAATGGATCAAAGAAGGCAAGCAGGCGACGCATTGGACGCGGCTGTCCTGCCATCGCTTCCGTGCGAATGAAGTGCGCCTGCAGTTGAGCGTGCTCGCCTACAACCTAGGCAACCTATGGCGGCGACTCGGGCTACCACCCCGGATCAAGAGCTGGTCGCTCACGAGCTTGCAGCACCGGTTGATGAAGACTGGCGGAAGGCTGGTCAAGCACGCGCGGTACTACTGGTTGCTCTTGGCCGAGGGGCATCTGGACCGTCGGTTGTTTGGTGAAATGCTCAGGCGGATCTGGGCCTTGCCGCTGCCAAGCGGTTAGCCGCCCGGCTTGCAAGTCCGGAATTGGAATGCCATGGAAGGAGTGTGGCGATGTGTCTGGAAAATCGCCCACGCAGGAGTGAGAAGGTCTACTACCACGGCGACAACGGGTCATTGGGATGCGTTGACTGGATCCATGGTTGGTCTGAGGCCGGGATTTTCTTGCTCCCATGGTGGCTCGAGACTATTATGTTGGGAACCGAGATCCAAATTGGAAATTCCGGCTTAAACCAACTGGCACAAAACTAATTGTAGAAAGGAATACTGCTTCGTGGTCACCGAATTTTTCCAAGGGAAATATCAACAGTGTTGCCAAAGCCGTTATTATCCATGGAAGGGGTTTTAGCGCATAATTGGCGAAATTGAACCACAAGCTCGCCAGCAAAGCGTCCTTCTCATTTCTGGCCGCCAACATTCGTTGCGCAACGTGTGCTTGGCCGCCAGGTTCGGCGCCGCCATATACCTGGGACCACCACCGAATGCACGCATAGCCAATAACGACCAATAAAGACATTTGACCCGCTTCGGCGACTTCCAGATGAGGCATAAAATTCACTTTTTCTGGCATTCTGCTCTTAAGCTGAGCGACCATATTCCCGAGCCCGCCTACCTCGGGCTGCCGACATGCATAGACGGCCATCAATATGGACCCTGCCATAGAAAGTCCAAACTGAACAAAATCTGTGATAACAATGGCGCCGAATCCAGACACGAAGCAGTAGAATAGTGCTATAAAACCACATACGATGGCAATAGCCCAACACCAAGCCCTGTAATTGGGATCCGTGGCGCTTATGCCCAGAACAAGTGCTCCCACTTTCGATATGGCCACGAGCTGGCTTCCTATCACAAGCATATTCATAATGAAGCCCATGTATAAGGCTCGGACCCCCCGGAGAAATGAACCGGCTTTGCCAGAGTACCTGATATTTATGAACTCAGCGTCGTTCAAGACATTGCTTCGCCGCCAGAGTTTAGCAAAGAAAAACGTGGTAAACATTCCTCCAAAAAGGAAGACCCACCTTAGTGGGTGCCTGTAGCCTGGCTTTTGGCACGTCGATTCTAGGGGGGAATGAAAATAATTTCGGCTCGGCGTCGGTAGAGATACCGAATATGGATACCAATATAAGGATGAAATTCTGAAATGCCCTATAGTACGAAGTGCCAAAAGTGCCAAAAGGGTATCTCATGACTGCTTCCTCACCTTTATGGATGGGTTTAGTCTCACCAGATCCGTAGGTCTCCCCTGTGTTTCCGTACTTCCGAGCCGAATCCAGCCATGCTCACGGAGAATATCCAGGCCGTCATAGACAGTTGAACTCTTGTTCAGGAAGGTCCAGTGGTGCCGGTGAATATCCCGTACGGACTCGCCATCCTTGATCTTCCCTTGCTGGATTTTTTTCGCCAGTGCATGTGCGGCCTGCAAGTCCGGCCGGATCACAACGGCATATATCTTCTTGGCATGCTCTTCGAGAAATCGACACCACCGGATAGCCAGGTCAGCGGCCTCAGAACCAACGGGACTTATGGCCGTCAGAGGCTCTCCGTCGCTCTGAGTGTCTGCCCAATCGACCAGATGGAACAGAAGCGCGAGAGACGGCATCAGGCTGCGATACTTTGCCAGGTGGCTTTCAAAGGCCGGCGTTTCAATTTCACCGGAGCGAAGCCGAGCTTCCAGTCCCGATCTCCACTCATCGAAGAGCTTCTGGGCATCTTCTGAGAAGTGGATGTGAGGAACGTCTTCCTCGGGAGTCAGCCCGTTTACACCGACAGGATCAAAATCATCCAGAATCTTGAAGATTCTAGAAACTCGATCCCTGGCCTGGAGATCTGGCTTGCGATCAACATTTCTCCATTTCTTGTGAGTCTCGGGAAAGACGGCAATTTGAAACCGTTGCAGAAGACCATCGTCAGCAGCTCCACCCTCGACAGCGTCGTTCACGTAACTATGGAGGCGTCCTGGCTGGATGCTACCGAACACCGATACGCACAGTGCCTCGACGTGAATCGTGCCGCGAGCGATCCGGTCTACCGAGAAACGTCCGTTTCCGGCCCAGGATTCCAGGTAAAAGGCCCGGTCTCCTTCATGTCCAGGTTTTTCTAGATTGCGCAGGAACCCGACAATCTCGTCGCGCTTTACCTGGATCCCTCGAGGATTGTCCTTCAATAACTCGGCTAGCTTTTCGACCGTCGGGTCGTTGGTTCGGTAGCGCCTTTCCCCTACCTCCAAGTCAATGCGTTCCTGCAGCAATTTCGCCAGTTGGTCTCTGAGACTGGCTAATTGTGCCCAGTCTTGCTTCTTCGCTGCCGCCTTCAGGTCACGATTTACCGCGTCAATCTGGGCCTCGTGAACCTGAAGGTTAGCCTGCATGATGACCCAGTCGCGCTCATATTCTTCGACGGCATTGGCAATCAGTCGATCCATCGGCCTGTTGGCTTCGGCAATGGCAGGAGATTTCAGTTGTCCAGGGGATGCGACAACGATCCCCCAGAGGTTGGCAATGACTTCCCAGTCATCCTGTCGCTTTGGTCGGATACAAACTTTTCTACCCACAACAGAAGATTGATCCACGATTGCCGGTGCTGCTACCAGCTCGAAAGGAACCTGCATTCGTTCAGAAACATCAACAAGCCATGCCTGAAATGGACCAGGAACCATATCCGGTGTGAGACAAGCCGCTTTGGGCAACAATGGAGGAAGGTTAGATATCTGTGGCCATTGCGTTGACAGTTCAGGACGCATTTGTTTCCTCACGCTGAGGTATCTCTCGTCTAGGGGAAGTGGAAATGTGAAGCAAGTGAACCTCACCGCCTGGCGCGGCACACTGTCCATTGTTTGGAAGGACCGGACTTGGCCTGAGTCCCCATTGACGGAAGCAACAAAGATTTGAAGGGAAATTGCACAACCAAGAATAGATAGGTAGCGTACGAGCTTTGAATGAAGTGTGAGATTTGATACGATATTCAAGAAAGTTTTCTCTTTGTGTGGCTAGCCCAACGTGCCTCTCCCGAAGGCTGTTGGGCTTTCGCTTTTTATGCGTCTCTCGACCGATGGTGGTTCACTTTTACGTGATCCCAAGACAGTCCATAATCAAGCAAGACACCCCCTTTCGTATTCACCGTCATTTTTGACCTTGCTACCTTTAGGTGGCCAGGATCCTGGTAGACGCAGGTTCAGCCTCGTTGCAATCTCTCTCGTCGCAGCGTCAAGGACGGATTTGTCTTCTGTGGCGATAATCGGAGTGGCACTATCCGGCGAACTACCGCTTAGAATGGTCAAGAATAATCGAGCACCCATTACAAGACCTCAAGGAATCGGAGACTGCGTTATTGCAGCCTCTGTATTCCTAGTAACGAGAGGCGATTTTCCTGACAGTTTTTTCGGATTTTTTCTTGAGCCGGCTCATCATTTGCCATCGATTTGCATCTGAGAGCCTCAAAATACGTGCGGCTTGTTTGGAAGCGGCTGAAAAGCGAAGGCTTGGATCCTGCCTGAAGACTCCCAAGAGAGTGGAAAGGAACTGTCTTTCTGATGGCGTAAGAACTTTGGATCGGAGGAGTTCGTGGACTTCATGGATCTGTTTGCTCGCTTTCTCGGCTGCCAAGAGGGAATCGAGCGGGTTTGATTGGCTTGGGTATGAACCCGGATTTCCAATTTGAATGAAATATAGCAACCTTTCAGCCGCCTTCGGCATCCCTATTTATAAGCGTCGGAGAATGATAAGGACACATTGGAGGGCAACACCCGATGGGTGAAAAAGAACGAAAGGGGTTTCAACTCAGCTTTAACGGATTACTCAAAGTTGATTTTCAGGGATCGCGAGTCACCTCCGAGGGTGGCCTGATTCTGGTCCGCGAGTTGGACGAACGGCTGGGGATGGGACGACTCATAGACGAGCATCTCAACGACACGCGGCAAGGCTTGAACAAACAGTTCCCGCTCGTCGATCTGCTGCGGCAATCGGTCTATAGTCGCCTGGCAGGCTACGAAGACCTTAACGATGCCGCGCGGGTCTCAGTTGATCCGACCTTTCGCTTGATCGGCTCGAAGAAAAACTGGGATCGCGGTGCGGCGCTGACCTCGACGTTACACTGGTTCGAGACGGAGCTGCTGACGCGAGAAGAGAATCTGATCGGGCTGATGGCTCTGAACCGAGAGACACTCGCACAGGCCGAGGCTCTGGACAAGTCTGATCGCGTAGTGTTGGATATGGACTCAAGCGAGAGTCCGGTGCATGGTCAGCAGGAAGGCAGCGCCTACAATGGCCACTTCGAGTCCGTGTGTTACCATCCGCTGTTTCTGTTCAATAGTCACGGGGACTGTCTGGCGGCCAAGCTGCGGCCGGGTAACGTGCATAGCGCCGAGGACTGGGACGAGCTTCTGTTGCCGGAGATCGATTTTCAACAGGAGCAAGGCAAAGAGATCGTCTTTCGAGCAGACGCCGCCTTCGCCAAGCCAGAGGTTTACGAGACCCTGGAAGAGCGCGGCGTTCAGTATGCCATACGCATCCCGTCCAACAAGAGCCTGGAGTGGGAGATTGCCGACATCCTGTTTCGTCCTCCAGGTCGGCCCAGCCGCAAGCCACTGGTGCGCTACAAGAGCTTCCGCTATCAGGCCGAAAGCTGGTCGAGGCCGCGACGGATCGTCGCCAAGGTCGAGCATCACCAGGGCGAGTTGTTCCCGCGGGTCGGGTTCATTGTCACGAACATGAGCTTGCCGAGCCGCTCGGTGGTGAGGTTCTACAACAAGCGCGGCACGGCGGAGCAATGGATCAAAGAAGGCAAGCAGGCGACGCATTGGACGCGGCTGTCCTGCCATCGCTTCCGTGCGAATGAAGTGCGCCTGCAGTTGAGCGTGCTCGCCTACAACCTAGGCAACCTATGGCGGCGACTCGGGCTACCACCCCGGATCAAGAGCTGGTCGCTCACGAGCTTGCAGCACCGGTTGATGAAGACTGGCGGAAGGCTGGTCAAGCACGCGCGGTACTACTGGTTGCTCTTGGCCGAGGGGCATCTGGACCGTCGGTTGTTTGGTGAAATGCTCAGGCGGATCTGGGCCTTGCCGCTGCCAAGCGGTTAGCCGCCCGGCTTGCAAGTCCGGAATTGGAATGCCATGGAAGGAGTGTGGCGATGTGTCTGGAAAATCGCCCACGCAGGAGTGAGAAGGTCTACTACCACGGCGACAACGGGTCATTGGGATGCGTTGACTGGATCCATGGTTGGTCTGAGGCCGGGATTTTCTTGCTCCCATGGTGGCTCGAGACTATTATGTTGGGAACCGAGATCCAAATTGGAAATTCCGGATGAATCGTTGACTTCTTCTCGCTTGTCTAAATCTGGCCTTGACGTCGCGAAGGCTTCGTCCAGAACGAAATTCTCTAGTTCATAGTGAGCATCCCTAAAAATCTGGTATTCAAGTGCGTTTACCACGCTCTCATTGATTGTACGGCTACACGAAATGTAATTCCCAACATTGCATTCTCTATAAGCCAATAGGAAGCATTGTGGAATGACAACGCTTGTCAGGAACGTGCGGCCACGAAGCCGTTTAATGAGCAACATAGCTTTTTGGGAAATCGGATTTCTTATCCAGCCTGAACGAAATTGTGCTGCGATGTATTCCCTGGAGGAATTCAATTCGGCTTCATTTGCTTCTGAGTCAAGCAAGGTTTGGATATGAATGAAGATACGCGAGGGTTTATACAAGATCCCAAAAAAGTTGCCTGTCTCATCATCGAAATGAGACAGCGAATCGTGAATAACTCTCTCGACGCCTGAAGGCTTGGTTCTGTCCCCTAGCATGGCCGAGACCGCTTTCCCTTCGGGTGAATCCATTTTGATTGTGAAGCGTATGGAATCCACCTTATCCTCTGCCAACTCCTGGTGATCTAACCCTGAAGATTTGGAAATCAACTTAGCGCTCCATTCACCCGATTCGTATTCTGCTGCCGCTCTTTGTCTTTTGCAGTAGCGACCCACATTGTCTTGTCTCGCAGATTAAGACGACGTCTCGACGCTCAGGCCAGAAGCTTGTTTACGTTAGGTACGGTTTGTACACCGTCAATCTTCAAGTTCATCGACTCTCCTTTTTGAATTTCACGAGGTCGCCCAGTTATGAGCCTTCGTGCGCCTAGACGCTTACCATTCCCTTTAAATCTCTCTGCGCATTCACGAATCCACGCACCTGAATTAGCACGAGTTCATTGTTCGCCCAGCGCAGGACGTCGGTCTGAAGGTCTGGGCTGTTCTCGAACACAAAGACACCGCGTCCCGTGTTGCTGCTGACGCCAATGAGCGTATGGCCAAGGGCGTGCAAAAATGCGGATAGCGGTAAGTCCGTGGTTCGATACGAATCCTTCATGGATATCTCCTAGTCTTTGGCTTTCGATGTCTTGGAATTTGTGACCGAGGATCGGCTGGACTCATCTGCTTCATATTTCACCTTTTTAAAAAGGGCCCCTAGTATGGCAGCTGGGTTTGAGACACGAACAGCGGGATTCGATGTCGCAAAACGATGTCCCAAATCGGACAATCCGAGCTATTTCAACAAGTTATAAAAATGTGAAGTTTTTTCAGTTTAGGACAAACTGAGGTTGGGTTTCGGACAAGGAGAGTTTTACTCCGTGTCCTCATACTTATCGTGCAGCACTCGATTGCGTAGGTGGGGCGGGTCTTGTTCCTGCATTCTAACTTTTTCCAGTTCACTGATGAGATAGTTCTGCTGCGGATCCCTCTTTGTCGAATCCCTGATATCCAGGTTCTTCGTATAAAAGCCATCCTTGCATTTGCCTATAGCGTCATCATTCACGCCGAATGCGTCACGGAAACATGCATTGAATCGCGGAATCAGTCTACGCAGGTCATCTGGGAGCGTCTTGTTGCCAGTGTTTTCTCTGGGAAATTCTCTTGTGGGAAAGGTTGCTATGTGCAGGAGTAGTTTCCAGTTCACACTTGGCTTTCTTGAATTGATCTTATTGAACCCCAGAGCGGAACGATACTGGTTCTTCCATACTCCCTTTGGAGTCTTGACCGTCAAATCATCATCTGATGTCACGATGATTTCCACATCCTTCACCCTAGTCACTCCGTAGGGGTGATTCGGGTCAACGTCTGGTTTTCGCTTTGGAACAGTTCTCGTCTTGGCAATTTCGATTCCGTCGGCAGTTGCTTTTACCCTGAGGTACTTGATTCTCTCTTTCGCCACACGCACCTGAGCATTCAGCTTTGCTCGTTCCAATCGTAGCTTGTGAACTTCAGTTATGACTACCTGCTCGTGAGGATCAAAGTCAGCGCTATTCAGGTACCAACTAATTTCGCTAAAAAAGGAGTCTAAATGCTCGTCATACTCGATGACCTTTATCATTGAGCGCGGTGGGGTGTTTTCTTTGTCAATTGCTGCGAATACCGGGCTTAGTGCAGCGGCTTCTGACAATAGTATCCTTTCCATAAGTTCATTTGATTGGATATGGCGCTCGAGCCTACTGATTCCCTGGGTTTCGTTCTCCATCTGTGAGCCCAAGATATACCTTCTCGAGATCCTCGATACTGGTATAGGTGCGAAACGAAGAATACGCGCGGACTTCTTTTTGTGAAAGCAGTTCGGGAGATTTCATCTTTTTCATCTGTCAGGCTTAGCAGGATGCTGAAAAACTCCAACTAAATCGGTTTTCGTGCATCTTCAATATGAACCCTCTTATTGATGATTCCTTCGAGGAGAAACCGATGCGCGGACCGGACGAAAAGCAAGACGGGATGTTCAGCTACATCTCGGCCGAGAAACGAGTGCCGAACGAACACCCGCTGAGATCCATTCGAACCATGGTCGATGTCATTCTGCAAGAACTGTCGCCTCGATTCGAGGTTCTTTACGCAAAAGTCGGCCGTCCTTCGGTGGCTCCGGAGAAGTTGCTCCGAGCCTTGTTGCTTCAGGTCTTGTACTCGGTCCGGAGCGAACGGATGCTCATGGAGCAGTTGGACTACAATCTTCTGTACCGTTGGTTCGTTGGTTTGAGCATGGATGATCCGATCTGGGACGCGACCGTCTTCAGCAAGAATCGGGACCGACTTCTGGAGGGAGACATCGCCAGGGCCTTCTTTGAACGCGTCCTTTGCCACGCCCGTGCTCAGAGCATCCTGTCGGACGAGCATTTTACAGTGGATGGGACCCTGGTAGAGGCATGGGCAGGACAGAAGAGCTTCAAGAAGAAAGGTAGCCGCCCCAGCAAGCCGACGGATGGTTCTGGAAATCCAACGGTGGATTTCAAGGGTGAGAAGAGATCGAATGATACGCATCAGTCGACGACGGATCCAGATGCCCGTCTGTACAAAAAGGCCAAAGGCCAGCAGTCGAAGTTGTGCTACCTGGGCCATGTCACGATGGAAAACCGAAACGGTCTTGCGGTGAATGTGCGGGTCACGCGGGCAACGGGAACAGCAGAACGGGAAGCTGCGCTGGATATGCTTGACGATCTGCCCGGCAGAAATCAAATTACCGTAGGTGCAGACAAGGCCTACGACACGAAAGCATTTATCAGAGAGAGTCGACGTCGCAAGGTGACTCCACACGTGGCGCAGAATAACAAAAACCGTAGGAGCGCCATTGACGAGAGAACGACCCGCCATCCGGGCTACGCCGTCAGTCAGAGAAAACGCAAGCGGGTTGAGGAGATCTTTGGTTGGCTGAAAACTGTGGGTATGTTGCGTAAGACAAGACATCGTGGTGTGGACCGTGTCGGCTGGATGTTCACTTTCGGAGTGGCTGCCTACAACCTTGTCCGGATGAGAAACTTGATGGAGGCAAAGCCGTGATTGGAGCAGGGTGGACTTCGTCCGAGCATTTGATGAGCGGCCTAACGCATGCGCCGTGCCAATCCAGACCCTCATATCCCCTGCCAAAATAGAGCCAATCGATCCCGAAGTTCATGTTTGGAAACAATCTCGGCACAAAACCGGATTTTTCATCAGCCTGTTAAGCCTGTACCGCTCAAAAGGCGCTGCGCAGTTGGCAACAATCCGTATGTTCGCCCCTCGGTTGAATCGGGCCTCACTATATTAGCGCGATCCTATGTTCTGAGCCTTCGGTATCGGAAGGTTTTTCGTCGTCACCAGGCGCCACACACCGCATTCCTCGCCGCAGCGCATCTCAAACAGTTCATCGAAAACCGACTCAACCGTTGGCGTGTGAATCAAACCGCGCGAGCAAAGGCAAGCCACTCCTTCAATCATTCGGATCTGGCGGTGCCTCCATTACTACGGTGAACGGAGTTTCGTCCTCGAACCGATCGCGCAGGGACCGCTTTTTTGGTTTGAACTCGATCCTGCCGTCTCGCTCAACAAAATCCGTCAATGGACTGAGCAAGCAGGTGGCAGGAAGTGCGCCACGATCCACTTCTCTCTCCACGTCCTTTTGCGTGATAGTCAATCAACTTCCTCCAGAAATACCCTGGCCGGACGACCAGGAACCTGCTTGATCTTCCTTACGAAAAACTTTGTTCCGGCTACCATATTAACCTCATGCTCGCCGCTAATGCCCCACGTTTTTGAAATATCCACTCCGCCCGCCATGAAGATTCTCACATCGGGTTGCTCAGAAGAGCCTCGTCCTTGATCGCAATCATGGCAACTCACAGGATGTGATCATCTACCCGTAGAAGGCGTCCGGTTTTTTCCTCCCCTTCTTGGCCTCGCCGAAAAAAGGCATCCTCAATCGGACAACTTATCAGCGCTTCCTGTCTCGGTTGCGGGGACCAAGCGCTGGTGATTTGCACTGGGTTTATAAGTTCGTTTCCATTCGTCCACGTCTTCGATTACCTCAGGTATCCTGATTACCAATAGGTTCTTTTGCTCGCTATTTTCTGTGGATTCTCCTCTGGCAAGGCGCTCGATCTTGACCCCAATTTCGACCAATTTCGCTGCCAGGGTGTCGCTTATTTGGCCCTTCGCCACCTGGCCGTCAGGTCCCATCACGTGACGAAGTGCCGAAATTCCGATTTCCTGGAGCATTTTCCCATCTCTCGCCTGGCGCCTTCCCATCTCCCGCCGTTCCGCTTCGGCCTCCTCGCTCTGGATTGCGTCCAGGAAGGCGTCATATGCCGCAACCCGCTCAACCCAGCGCCACTTCGTCGACCATACCCCGAGAAGCTGCCTAGATCTGTCCAACTTGCGTCCAACCTCACGGATTGAACGGGAAAGAGGATCCTGGTCACGATAGACTGTGAAGGCGTAGTACGCTTTGGCTGACTCGCCCTCCATTTTCTCCCAAATCTCGTGATTTTTCTTCATTCTTGCTCCTATCATCAGTGAGCACATTATAACCAGGGAGGAAAGACCTTCGAAGCCTTATACTGGGCGGTCCCATTCAGAACCTGTTCCGAGTCGGTCGTCATCATCTTAAGGCCGTTCATCATCGACTCCTGCGAGACAGAGCTTTCGCCGACTGGAGAGAGGCGACTTGTGCTTACTGAGAAGAGGCAATCTGGGGATCTTTCTGTCTTGCAATCGCTTGATCTCGCTTAACTTGACAAAGCCGTCCGACGGGATCCGCGAGGTGGCGCGCCTCGAGACCGCCATGGAGGACAGCTACACGGGGCCGACGTTTGCCGCCGGTCGTATCTTCGTCCGCGACCACCGGCAAGTCGCCGCGGTCAAGGTCACGGCCGACGGCCCCGCAATTCCCTAGCTCGCGGCGCGACCGCGACGGGCCAGCACGTAGCCGCTGCTGCCGCCGAGGGCCATGAAGCTATTCGAGCGGATACCGGTCGCGCACGATGAAATCTCCGAAGTGGTTCCACCGGTGCTCCGTGGCCGTATCCCGGCCACCCCAAATCGGCAGTAGCTCACCCACGGCGGTCATCGAGTCGTAGAGGATGAAGCCGGCCAGCTTGCCCTCGCGCTCGGTGCCCAGAAAAACGATCTGTACCGGGTACGCCACGTTGCCGACGACGGGCAAGAGCCCTGCCGCCAGGGCGATCCACGGCAGTCGCTCGCGCCGGAGCTCGGCCATGATCATCCGGCCGAGCGTGTAGAGCGTGCGGCCCGTCATCCCCCCGAACGTGATCACCGCTGCCAGGACCACCGGCCCGATCAGTCCCGAGGCGAAAAGCATCGGGAAGACTCCCCACTGCAAGAGCTTGATCGGGGGCTTGATCGCGACGTGAATCCCGAAGTCCGTGATGTAGGAACCGACGGCCTCGTGGCGAAGCGCGTCTCTCAGGAACCGCGCCTCCTCGGCCGAGAGTTGGCCACGACGCGCCCAGCGATCGATGCGCCGGGAGACGTAGTCGTGCGCCAACCGTGACCGGTAGCGCTGGGAGGTTATGTAACCCCACACCGCGCGCAGGGTTCCAACGTAGTCGAACTGCACGATTGCCCGAGCCGCACGCTGCACCAGGCCGACCAAACGCCGCGCTCCCGCCGATAGCCCCTGCCGAAGCTCCCGCGTGTACCAGCGCAGCGGCCGCTCGCGGTACCAGTCGGCCTGCTCCGGCGTGATCCGTCCTCGCCCGAGCCGATGGGTGATACTTCGCAGCACCCTCGGCAACGATCGCCATGCGGTCTGGTGCGCTTCGAGCTGCCCGATGCGCTCTTCCAGCGCGGCCCTGCGTCCCCCGCCGATCGCGGCCTCGAGGTTCTCGCGATGGTCACGCGTGTAGCGGCGGAGCTTCTCGATATCCACGTCGTCGAACAGTGCGCGGCCGTGGTGCCACGATTTCGGCAGGTAGAACAAGAGCAGATCGAGAGGATTGATCGGGGCCAACGCCGGTACGCCGGACTCGAGATCGATCCAGACCCACTCCAGCTCCGCACCGCGGCTCGGCACGAGCAGGAAGTTGTTGGCAGCCACGGGATTGCCCCGGCCGGCCTGCCACACGAGGCCGTCCAGCCCCGCCTCGGCGAGCCGGGCCTAGAGCGGCAGCATCACGTGGGAGCGCAGGTCCCGCCACTCCTCGTCGTCGGACTCGGAGAAAGGGTGGTGCAACGCGGCGGGACGCCCCGCGACGAACTCGGTGTCCATCCGGAAGCACAGCGCGTCGGCGCTCCAACCGATGTCGTGGGCCGTGGCGACGCTCAGTTTCGATCCGAACCAGTACTCGACCAGGTCGACGAGGATCCTCCGGCGCAGGACCGCGCAGCGAACGGCATCCTCGTTCCATCCATAAGCGCTGGGAGCGCCGTAGGCCAGATAGTGAACGATCTTGCTCGCCGTGTCGCCGACGAACACCTTGCGCGCGACGTCCCTTCCCCGATCGTCGCGACATCGAACCACGATCCCACTTCGACCCCGGCCGAGCACGCGATCGGTGGCGACAACGGGATCTGGGCCTGCGCTCATTGTTGCACCTCGTGTTTGCGTCCGCAAGGGCAAGGGGTTGTGCGGTCATGTCAAGCTGCTTGTGTAAAAAGGTCGAGGGTACGAGTTGGTCGTTGTTCCTTCCAATCGAGATTGAATCGATGGAAGATCGAGTAAATGATTCTGTCGACACTCTGGACATTAACAAAGCAAACCATCGGACGCGTTCTCCGTCGAACCTCAACGAAGCAGCGTTCGATGACGTTGGTGGTTCGTAGCTTCTTCCACAGAGGCCGTGGGAAGCTGTAAAAGGCCAGTAACTCAGGGAGATCCTTCTCCAATCGATTCACCATCTTCGGATAATCCTTGTGCCAGCAACGCTTCAGCCTCCTGAAAGCTGTCAGTGCATCCCGACGGCTATCGGCCTGGTAGATGGCCCGTGCATCCTGCTTGATCTGGTCTCGATCGCACTTTCGGACTGAATTGACGATGTTTCGCATCTTATGTACCCAGCAGCGTTGGTGCTGAGCTCTCGGATAGATCGTTTCAATGGCCGCTGCCAGACCTGCACAGCCGTCGGTCACAATCAGCTCGAGGTTATCTCCCTCTATACCACGCCGGTACAGATCTCCTAAGAGTCCTTCCCAGGCAGCTTGACTCTCTCCACTGCTGCGCATAAATGCCAAAAGCTGCCGGCTACCATCCGCTCTCACCCCGTAGGCCACCAGCATCTGCACCCGTTTCCGCCCACTCGGACGTCTTGCCCTCAGACTCACTCCGTCCAGAAACAGTGTCTTCCATTCGTCACTCAACCGAGCTCGGTGAAATCGCTGTACTGCTTCATCTAGCTCTCGTGTCAGCTGCGATACCGTCTGTGCACTGACAACTTCTCCCGTCATGATCGCCACAATCCGTCCCACCGTCCGTGTGCTGATTCCTCTGAGAAACGCCTCTCGTATCAGCAACGTTACCTCGTCAGCTCGTCGTTGAAACCGTTGTAATCCCTTCGGGAGAAAATTCTTGTTCCGGCTCCGGGCAATCCGCAACCGTAACGTTCCAAAGCGGGTCACAAAGTCCCGTTCATAGTATCCATTGCGGTACTCTCTCTTTCTCTGCCCACCTCTTTCATACCATCCAAAGCCACAATAACGGTCTCTCTGCCGCTGTGATTCAGTCTCGAAATACCGTTTCCACGCCAGCTTTGTCTTGCTATACACATCTCCCCAAAAGTCTTCTTTTACCTCATCAAGGAAATGTTGGAATTGTTCGGTCATCGGTGTTAATTTCGCCATTGGGTGTAAGCTCCTTTCTTGGAGTTGGTTTTTGCCATCGCAGCAAAAAAACCAAACTTACACCCTCTTTCTTTTTACACAAGCAAAGTTACATCACCGGGTTGTGCCGGGACTCACCAGGTCGCCCGGTTTATAACGGATGAGGGGTATAGGAGTCTCCAGAAGCGGGGTAACCATGATTTCGCTACCGTCCACACCCGGGTCATTTTCTTCGAATTCCACAAGGTGGGTTTCCTGGTGGATGTGAACGTTGCCTTCCGGGCATCGGATGGCAATATGACCCAGTTCATGGGTGCTATAGATATCGGTGATATGGCACCCCAGGATCTTCTTTATGACTTCATCGTCATTGGGGCTTAAGGTTTCTGCAATACTGAGGATAAGGTCCGGAGCTATTTCCTCCGAGTCATGGGCAACTTCTTCGACGTAATCGGCTAGGAGTCTTGCGGTTGAGGCATTGATCCACCAAACTCGTGCCCGGAAGGCTCTAAGCTGCTGTACGATGCTTTCGCATGTCTTGGGGTCGAATGCGCTTCCAGGAAGTTCCAAGTGGTTCCAAAGCATTTTCCGGAACAAAGATTTTTTTCCACTGGGCTTACGTTCGGCTACTGGCAAAAAGAACCTTGCCTCCCGGACGCCTTGAGCAAGTCCATGCCGGTCTTTGACCAGGATTTCCCTGGCCCAGCTGGCGGACTCGATGGTGCCATCGGCATAAAATCTAACCGGCGTACCGGTAGATCCACTGGTGGTGTGGGAAACCATCTTCTGGCGGCTGAACCGGGCGATCGGATTGGGGTTATGGTTGCTGTATTTTGATTCTAGTGACGCGGCGATAAAAGGCTGGTACCGGTCAATGACCATGTCATCCCGATGGTTGGCCAGGTCTTCGCGGGTTAGCGGGGGCAGTTGTTTGATGTCGTCCAAATCCCTGACATCCCCTGGGTTGAATCCAGCTTCCTTGAAGCGTCTCTTGTAAAACGTCGTTTCTGATCCCGCCCGGGCAAGGATGACTTTCAGTCGGGCCAGTTGGAGGCTATTGAGCTCGTCTTCCGATGCGAACTCAGTGGTTTTAAACTCCCGGTAGGTTTTCCAAATGGCTGGACGATTCATAAGCCAATTTACGGTGGTGAAGGCCAGACGGCCCTTGAGGGTGTTGAGTTGTTCAATTATGCCCATGGCGAAAAAACGGGGAAGAGATCGCGAAACCCGGTGCGTTATAGACACCACATGTGTCTGGATTTTGTTGTGAGGATTGTCGGATTGTATCAGAGCGAAGAAACTGAGGATACAGAAATCCCTGATTTTACGGGATTCGAGAGGACTTTTAAGGCTCTGGATCTAGGTGAAACACCGAATGCCTCAACCAGCGTTCTTGGGGTGCCAACATTTCGCATTGACAGACTCATTTGCCAGGAACAGAATCTGAGCAACGGAACCATTCGCGTACACCTCAAGGTCGCGTTACTACTCAGACACCGCACAGGTACAAAAGAAAGTCGTCGCCCCAATAGGATACCCATAGCTTTACCCTTGATATTCGATTTTGGCTCCCAGAATCCCCGTAGCAGTGGGGACTGTGAAGTAAAAGGGGGTTCTAGGCCTTAGTCCAGCGTGATTTTTTGCATGAGGAGGAAGAAAAGCCCTGGAACGTGCGCCGTTACGGGATAAAATGCGTTTGATATACTTACAAGACATCCCGAAAGGAGCACATTCCAGGTGAATAAAAGAAACCACAGAATCCTCCTCCGAGACAAGCAAAATCTTACACGCCGGTTGGAAAGAAATCAGTTTGAGGACCGGTCCGATCCTATGTTCAAGGACTCCAACACCTACTACGAGATCGCCGAGAGAACGCGCGCCATCGGATCTGGTGGTATCGGAGCCATTCACAAGCTCGTGTGTAAGCTTGGATTGGACAAAGATATCAACAGAAACATCGTTTTGCTCAAGTACCACTTTCCTTACTGGGAATCCGATCATGTACTGAACATCGCATACAACGTCTTGTCGGGTGGAACCTGTCTCGAAGATATCGAGCGGTTGCGCCAGGATGAGACCTACATGAACGGACTGGGAGCCGAGAGGATTCCGGATCCCACGACGGCTGGAGATTTCCTCCGTCGTTTCGATGAGGATTGGATCTTCGGACTTCAGGAAACCATCAATGAAACCCGAACCAAGGTGTGGAAGTTGCAGGATGCTTCCTTCCGGAAGGAGGCCATCATCGACGTGGACGGGACCGTCGCCGGAACCTTGGGGGAATGCAAGGAAGGAATGGACATTGCCTACAACGGGATCTGGGGTTACGCACCGTTGATCGTGACCTTGGCCAATACGAATGAGGTCCTCTATCTGATGAATCGGCCGGGCAACCGTCCCTCTTCCGACGGAGCGGCCGAGTGGATGGACCGGGCAATCGATCTGGTGTCGTCGGTGTTTACGAAGGTCTGGCTTCGGGGCGACACGGATTTCTCGCTGACGAGAAACTTCGATCGCTGGGACGAGCGGGTTGGTTTTGTCTTTGGTTATGACGCCAAGCCGAACCTGGTCGGGATGGCCGATGCCCTGCCGGAGAGACAATGGAAACCGCTCGAGCGGCCTCCTCGTTATGAGGTCAAGAGCGAAGAACGGCGCCGTCCGGAAAACGTCAAAGAACAAGTAATCAAGGAGAGAGAATTCAAGAACATCCGCCTGCAGAGCGAGCAGGTCGCCGAGTTTGACTATCGTCCCGGACACTGTAAGAAAACCTATCGCATGGTTGTGGTTCGGAAGAACCTCACGATCGAAAAGGGGGAGCACCGGCTGTTTGATGAGGTCCGGTACTTCTTCTACATCACCAACGATCGGGAGATGACGATGGGAGAAGTGGTCCTTTTTGCCAACGATCGCTGCAACCAGGAAAACGTCATCGGTCAGCTCAAGAGTGGAGTGAACGCCTTGAGGATGCCTTCGGACAGTCTGGTATCGAACTGGGCCTACATGGTCATCGCATCGCTGGCGTGGAATCTGAAGGCCTGGTATGGCCTGGTGACGCAGGCGCCGACAGTACGTCGTGATATCTTGAGGATGGAGTTCAAACGCTTCCTGGTGAACTTTGTGCAAATACCCTGTCAGATTGTAAGAACCGGTCGTCGCCTCGTTTACAGGATATTGGCCTATAGCAAGCATCTCGAAACCTTTTTGGCGACGTTCGACTATATCAGGCAACTCAGGTTTACTTGAAGGCGCCTCGCCGGCGGGTGAGCCCGTACCCCCGGCGGAGCAAGAGTGGCGGGCGAAAGGAAGGGCATAACAGAGACAAACAAGATCAAGTGATCCAGACAACCAATGGAAGGTTTGTCTCTTGTGTTTCTCTTTGCTTTCCCTGTTACGCACAAGGAGCTGAAATCCACGAGATATTCGGAAAAGGCAAACGATTTTCCGAGCGAGCTCATACCTCGCTTATTTTGGGTCTAGGGGCCTCTCGAAAGGGCGAGGATACCCCAGACATCACTCCTCGCTCTGGCCGGGCGTCTTGTAATCACACCCTCAGGCGTCCGGTCTTTGCCTGAAATTCCTGTGAGCGCAGATATCGGCCGCTCTAGAAGAGAGCCAACCATCCTGAGTAACCAACCGGAATTTCCAATTTGGATCTCGGTTCCCAACATAATAGTCTCGAGCCACCATGGGAGCAAGAAAATCCCGGCCTCAGACCAACCATGGATCCAGTCAACGCATCCCAATGACCCGTTGTCGCCGTGGTAGTAGACCTTCTCACTCCTGCGTGGGCGATTTTCCAGACACATCGCCACACTCCTTCCATGGCATTCCAATTCCGGACTTGCAAGCCGGGCGGCTAACCGCTTGGCAGCGGCAAGGCCCAGATCCGCCTGAGCATTTCACCAAACAACCGACGGTCCAGATGCCCCTCGGCCAAGAGCAACCAGTAGTACCGCGCGTGCTTGACCAGCCTTCCGCCAGTCTTCATCAACCGGTGCTGCAAGCTCGTGAGAGACCAGCTCTTGATCCGGGGTGGTAGCCCGAGTCGCCGCCATAGGTTGCCTAGGTTGTAGGCGAGCACGCTCAACTGCAGGCGCACTTCATTCGCACGGAAGCGATGGCAGGACAGCCGCGTCCAATGCGTCGCCTGCTTGCCTTCTTTGATCCATTGCTCCGCCGTGCCGCGCTTGTTGTAGAACCTCACCACCGAGCGGCTCGGCAAGCTCATGTTCGTGACAATGAACCCGACCCGCGGGAACAACTCGCCCTGGTGATGCTCGACCTTGGCGACGATCCGTCGCGGCCTCGACCAGCTTTCGGCCTGATAGCGGAAGCTCTTGTAGCGCACCAGTGGCTTGCGGCTGGGCCGACCTGGAGGACGAAACAGGATGTCGGCAATCTCCCACTCCAGGCTCTTGTTGGACGGGATGCGTATGGCATACTGAACGCCGCGCTCTTCCAGGGTCTCGTAAACCTCTGGCTTGGCGAAGGCGGCGTCTGCTCGAAAGACGATCTCTTTGCCTTGCTCCTGTTGAAAATCGATCTCCGGCAACAGAAGCTCGTCCCAGTCCTCGGCGCTATGCACGTTACCCGGCCGCAGCTTGGCCGCCAGACAGTCCCCGTGACTATTGAACAGAAACAGCGGATGGTAACACACGGACTCGAAGTGGCCATTGTAGGCGCTGCCTTCCTGCTGACCATGCACCGGACTCTCGCTTGAGTCCATATCCAACACTACGCGATCAGACTTGTCCAGAGCCTCGGCCTGTGCGAGTGTCTCTCGGTTCAGAGCCATCAGCCCGATCAGATTCTCTTCTCGCGTCAGCAGCTCCGTCTCGAACCAGTGTAACGTCGAGGTCAGCGCCGCACCGCGATCCCAGTTTTTCTTCGAGCCGATCAAGCGAAAGGTCGGATCAACTGAGACCCGCGCGGCATCGTTAAGGTCTTCGTAGCCTGCCAGGCGACTATAGACCGATTGCCGCAGCAGATCGACGAGCGGGAACTGTTTGTTCAAGCCTTGCCGCGTGTCGTTGAGATGCTCGTCTATGAGTCGTCCCATCCCCAGCCGTTCGTCCAACTCGCGGACCAGAATCAGGCCACCCTCGGAGGTGACTCGCGATCCCTGAAAATCAACTTTGAGTAATCCGTTAAAGCTGAGTTGAAACCCCTTTCGTTCTTTTTCACCCATCGGGTGTTGCCCTCCAATGTGTCCTTATCATTCTCCGACGCTTATAAATAGGGATGCCGAAGGCGGCTGAAAGGTTGATATATTTCATTCAAATTGGAAATCCGGGACCAAATCTGTCCGTGATGTGTGTGTGCGGTAGGACCCATATATAAAGGTATGGGGGGTACGTCGGGGGGTACCCTGGGTGGCCGTTCATCAACAAAAATCAACAAGTCAGACGGAACCAGGCAAAAACAGACACAAACAGAATCAAGTCGAGAACGCCTAACCCATTAATAAACAAAGAGCTACTACAATAGGCAGGAATGGGCTAAAAGGCATGAATCAGGTTTACACGCCGAGGGTCACAGGTTCGAGCCCTGTACCGCCCACCAGCGCAAAGTTCAATCCCATCAACTATTTGGAGCAGGCTGGAAAAAGTTCTACTGCACAGGGTCTCCGGAGCCAAACCGGATCACTGAGGCGTTTTGGGATGACCCCGTCAGTCATATGGCGCGCGCCAGGCGCGGCCGTTTGCGAGATCGCGACAAAACTGCTGACCGATCCCCTCACTACTAACGGATTCTCCGGTAAATATTGAATCCCAGTGACACGTTGTCGCGACCTGCGTTGAGTGAGTGCTATTGTTAGTTGAAATTCAATGAAAGGAAAGCGGCTCCAAGAGTGGTAGATTTTTGTTTTTGGCGAAAACGAAGTCAACCAATTCTCAAGGAGCCACTATGAAGAAGATTCTACCAAACGGCAATACGTCGAAGCAAAAACGATCGTCAGGCGAGACACGATTTCTCGCAACCAATGATCAGCTCAACGAACTTGATGCACGTATCGAGCTCATCCAAGCGTTGATACCGCTGGGATTGCGAGCCGTCCAGGACAGCCTTGAAGATGAAGTCAACCACCTCGCTGGGGAGCGCTATAGCCGAGCCGGCGGCGATTCCAACCTTCATCGATGGGGATCGCAAAGGGGTTCAGTGTACCTGACAGATCAGAAGATTCCAGTCCGTGTTCCTCGAGTCCGAGATACTGATCGGAGTTGTGAGGTACGGTTGAGAACATATCGGCGGTTGCAGCAACCCAGGAATATGGACGAGGGCCTTTTGAAGAAGGTAATCAACGGATTATCGTGTCGCAATTATCGGGAGTGCGCTGAGGCGGTTCCCGAGGCCTTTGGCATGTCGCCATCGAGCATCTCGCGCCGTACCATCCAAGTGACAGCTCGAAAACTGAAGGAGCTGCAGGAACGATCTCTTGCAGGATACGATTTTGTTGCTCTCTTTCTGGACGGCAAAAGCTTTGCATCGGAGCAAATCCTGATTGGATTGGGAGTAACCATTGAGGGTGAGAAGATCATCTTGGGGTTCCTGCAGGCCAGTACCGAAAATGAACGAGTGTGTACGGACTTTCTCCGAGGGCTGTTACAAAGAGGGCTTTGCCATGATGAGGGCCTGATGTGCGTTATCGATGGGTCCAAAGGATTGCGAAAAGCCGTCCAGGCGGTATTCGGCAACCGGGCGGTCGTGCAGCGCTGCCGATGGCACAAGCGTGAAAATGTATTGTGCTACTTACCCAAGAGCAAACAGGGAACCTTTCGCAAACGATTGCAGGATGCCTATCAAAAGCCAACCCTGAGAGAGGCAGAAAAAGCGCTTCTAAGGGTCCGAAAAGAACTATCGCTGCTGAACCAGTCAGCGGCAGCCAGCTTGGATGAGGGTTTCGAAGAGACTCTCACCCTTCACCGGTTGGGCCTGGCAGAGGAACTCCGGGAAAGTTTCTCTACCACGAATTGTCTCGAGTCCATCAATGCGCAGCTTGGACAAAGAACCGATAAAGTGGATTACTGGAAAAACAGCAACCAATTACATCGCTGGGTAGCTACGGCATTGCTTGAGATCGAGCCGAGACTCAGGAAGGTCCGTGGCTATCGGCATCTGCCGAGGTTACGTCGTTCCTTAAAAGCCCGCTTTTCAAAAGCCGTGGAGGAACGAATTGCGTAAATACCACGGGAGCCGCTCTCCAATTTCAACTAAAAATGGGATTGACTCCCTGCGTTTACACCATAGGTTCCCGGCGTGAAATCCTGGCTGGACGAGACCATGAGGCTGAACACGTGTCCCCAGGTCCGGATTTCCACTCCTCCGGACAGCGATCCGTGATCCTCGTTGGCAAAGCCCCCAAAGCCCGCTACGCGGCGGACGTATTCCACCAGAACCGAGTAACTGGGGCTCAAGGCAACGTCGGCACCGAAGCCAAGCGAAAAAGTATGATTGTCGCCGGGGTTGACGGTAGGGAGAAAAGGAAGCAACTGATCGTCCCGGCTATTGAATATCCCAGTCGGAACGAAGTGGAACCGAAACGCCTTGTAGTCGAAGGCCGTGGCCAGTTGCACAAAAGGAGTGTACTGTCTCTGGAAATTTTCCTTTCCGTCGACGCCCCCATGAAGACTCATCTTCCACCACGATTCTTCGGCCGTCTGGATCTCATAGGTTCCTGAAAGCGAGAGGATCTGATCGAAGCGGGCCCGGGCGATACCTGCGCTGATCCGGTCCGTGATTCCAACGTTTAGGCCCAGACTGATGTTTGCCCCATTGTCGATGCCGAAGGCGTTGCCAGGGCGGGATTCAGATAGAGGCTGTAAGAAACGATGTTGAATGTGAAATTCGAAGCTCCCGCGATCGAGATCGACCGGTGCCGGCAGGTTCATGACCTTGGGTGATTGCCGGACTCTTGCACTCCAGTTGCGCTCGCTGACAGGGGCTGCGGAAGTGATCTGCGTGGTTCCCTGCACCCCGCTGCATGCTCCCGCGGTGTAAATGTAATCTCCGGTGGTATTGTTGTCGCCGTTGGCGGCGTTTCCGGCGGCGTTGAAAAAGACGGAACCCGCCTGCGTGACCGGAGCGACCCAGTTGAATGTAAACTCCACCGGCCCGTCCGTTTCTCCCAGTCTTGTGCCTGCCTCAGTGTGAGTGATGTACTGAATGCCGTCCTTTTCACTCAACTGCGTCAGTCCGTCCCCGGATTGCAACTCTCCCGCTTGAGCGCCGCCCTGAAAGCGAGCAGCGAGCTCGAAGCCCCAGCGCGAAAGACCGGGGTGTCCGATCAATAACTTGAGGCGATAGGCTTGCCCGCCCTTGTATTGCTTGGGCACGCCTTCGATTCGGAACATTCCCCCCAGCGTTCTTCCTTGGTTGAGATCGAAACCATTGTGGCACATCGTGCAGTTACCCTCTTTGAACCCGCCGGTCAACTTGGGGAGGGCTCCGTTGACATTGGCAAACAGGAGTGACGATAGGCTGAGAATTGTGCACGGTGCCAAGATGAAGAGATGACGGAGTTTCATCGGTGGGTCCTTTCTGAGTAAGGCTTACGAACGAGGAGCACGAAACCACGATCTTGATGCCATTGAAGCTGCTCCCGAACAGCTTCGAAACTTGATGGCGACTACTCTCTTGCCAACGGCTCGACGAAAACTGTGAACCACCCGTCAGCCGTTCCACTCAGATTACCGGAACCGGAGAGCCGCGCCTAGCCCCAACTTGACGTCTTCCGAGGCTTGGACGATGTTGCAGATCCTAATCGTTTTCGAGCGAAAGGAACAAAAATGACGCTCCAATCAGAGCAAGGGCTGCTCTCTGTTGTCTTGGGCCAATGAATCTGGCAAAATAGGAGTAATCCCCTTTCCTGAAAACCAAGGAGTTGTATGAAGTATTGCCTTGCAACTGCATTCTTCGCATCCGTGTTTCTGTGCGGCATGTCTCCACGGTGCCTGCATGCGCAAATTGGAGAGGACATGGACGATCACGATGATTCCGGGCCGGTCCAGGCCGGCTATGCCATTGTCACTCCATCCTCGGGGGATGCGGGCGGCCTGCGGGCTCTAGAGACATTCGGTTTCAAACGTGGAAGGGACACCATGCAGGCTGTTGTGGTTCCTGGGGCGCTGACCAAAACGGGCAATCTTTTCATCAATGTTTCGAAGCGTCTCGTGAGAGATATCGGACTTGCGATATCGAACCCCGGTGGATTGGACGCACGACTCACGTTCGAGGCCCGCGACGAGCAAGGTTTTATGGTCGCCAGCACAACGATCTTCATTCCACCACGCAGGCAGATATCTAGATTCGTCAGTGAAATATTCGCGGGTCACGCGAATTTTCCGGATGAACTGATCGGCAGCCTGACTCTCACATCGAATCGCCATGTTGCCATTGTTGCGATTCGATTCCGCGGTGACACCTTCAGCACTTTGCCTATCACCGATGTCTCGACATCGATCCCAGTGCCATCTCCCTTCTCCGACGTTGGAGGAGAGGAAGCGGTGATTCTTCCGCATTTCGCCACCGGGGGCGGTTGGTCCTCGGAGATCGTACTGACGAACTTGAGTGGTGGCTTCGTAATCGTTCGCCTGGATCTGTTTGCTCCAGATGGCAGCCCATTGATTGTTCGACTCAATGGCATCTCGGGCAACAGTTTTCTCAACCTGCGGATTCGGCCGGGGGGCACCCTGACGATTGCACCTAGAAACTCCCGCGGGGATAGTCGCTTCTAGGCATCAGACTTCATAGTTGGCGTGTTTCTTGCTCCGTTGAACATTGAGCCGTGAACTGAAACTCCTTGAGACGTCTGGTGTGGCTCATGGCCTGAGAAGCCTGTCTTATCCACGCGCTGTCTGAGACCTGCTTTACAAGCCCGCTCATCTGCCTGCTAGTATCTTGTTTCGTTGTTGGTGTAAGATCGCGGCCAGTTCCGGAATTGCCGAGACACGGCTTTTGGCGCTTTGAGAGCCAACAGGAAACCTAAATGAACCCGAAACCGATGACGGATCGTATCATCCGGTGTGCGGATGAACTTTTTGGTGCGGAAACGGTCCGGCGCCCGATTGACCCACTCACGGATTCATACCCGGATCTCAGTGCAAGCGAGGCCTATCGAATCCAGCAGACAAACGTGGATCGCCGGACCAGAGCGGGCCAGAGGGTCGTCGGCCACAAGATAGGCCTTACGGCCAATGCGATGCAGGAACTGTTCCATGTGAACGAACCGGACTACGGCCACCTGCTCGATACCATGGTTGCAGACGAAGGAGCTCCGTTGGATCTCGGGGAGTTGATCGACCCTCAGATCGAGATCGAACCCGCGTTCGCACTATGCAGGCGCCTCGCTGGACCGGACGTGACCGTGACTGACGTGATCGCCGCCACGGATTATGTTTCGGTGTGTTTTGAAGTGATCGATTCCCGGATCATCGATTGGCGCGTCAAGCTCCAGGACACGGTGGCGGACAACGGTTCATCGGCCCGGGTTGTGCTTGGTTCACTCCGGGTCGATCCCTCGCACCTGGCCCTGGATAACCTGGCCACCGAGCTTGTGCTGGACGGCTCGGTGGTCGAGACAGGCAACACAAGTGCGATACTTGGTCATCCGGCCCACGCCGTTGCCTGGCTGGCAAACAAGATTTCCCAGTTCGGGGTTGCCCTGGAGGCGGGGCACCTGGTGCTACCCGGGACGAGCACGCGGTCCCATCGTATCGGCTGCTGCCGCCGGCTCGAGGGCCGGATCGATGGCTTGGGCAGCGTGTCGATTGAACTCGAAGGCGCGCCCTCCGTTACAAAGACTCTATAGGCGGGATTGGACCATGCGAGACATCACCGCAGGGGGCCTCGAGGCCACCATCCGAGAGTACTTTGACGCCTGCAATGAAGCAGACGCCGACGAGATCACTCGCTGTTTCGAGGTGGACGCCGTGCATTACTTCCCCTCGGGCGCACCCCAGGGGACTTTCGTAGGTGTGAAGGCCATTGCCGAAGGATGGGCGGCGGCGGTCAAGAACCTCGGGTCCATCTGGACCATTGACCGCATCATCGTGGATGCAGCCCGACTGGAAGCGGTGATCGAATGGACCCATTTCAAGCCGAAGCAGGGCCTCTACCTGCGCGGCGACGAATGGTATCTGTTCTCAACCAGGGGTCTGATTCAGGAGATCCGGGCCTACTATGCGTGTCCTGCTTCGACGGTGGAAAAGCGCAGCCATGAGCTCGGCGACTTCGATTACGAATCACTCGGCTATCCGATGTCGCCGCCGGAGATCAAACGCTAGTTCCGCCGGGTGACGATTCGAAAGGCCAAGCAAAGCTCAACGTTCCAATCCTCTGCGCGACATACTGCCATTGCTCTCCGCCTGAAGCAACACCTAGTCCGTGCCAGCAGTAGAGAAGGTATCCCGGGATTGGACGATGGCGACGGTTTTCACGTCCAAGGGATATCGGGCGACCTCCTCGTCTTCTGCAAGCACCGCCTTCGGCAAACCAACCCTCACCTCGTCCGAGTAACTCATGGGCGAAGGCAGGTTCTTTTTCAGACTCTCTGCCAGTGGCGCGGCTTCGCTGACGTCGGTCACGATCGTCACGAACATGTTCCCGGTTTGCCAGTGTCGTCGGATCGCGCGGTTTACATCCTCCAGTGTCACCTGCGCCAGAAGCTGATCCAGTTCCGACAGGTAGTCGCTTCGTCCGTAGAATTTCGAGTCCATCAGCCAACCGAGCCTCTGGTCGGGGGTTTGCGCATACAGCCTGGTGTAACTGCGCAAGAAGGCAAGGGTGCTTTCGAAATCTTCGGGCGTCATTCCGTTTGTGACCAGGCGATCCAGTTCGCGGATCGCCATACGCAAAGCGAAGTGGGCATGACCGATTGTGATGCCGGCCAGTTCTGGATATTGGGTTTTCAGCTGCTCGGCGATCTGTACGGGTCGGATCCAGATAGCGAAGTAATTCGAAGAGCGCGGAACGCCGGGCGGGGGGAGCATGTTGACGCCGCCCTGCTCGTACCATTCGATATAGGTGAAGTCGCCATAGTTCATGGAGCGAACCTCACGAATCTTCTCGTATAGCTTCGAATAGGATTTACGGTGCTCGCCGAGGTAGGAGTTTGCCACCATGAGGGCCGCAAACTCGTCACTCGATCGTGTCAAGTCCATCGGGAAGCCCGTGAAGATCGCCGATCCAAAGGCTCCCTCCTTCGCGATTATTTCTACCTGTATCCCCTCCGGGGTGTTGGCTACGCCTGGCTCCGGAATTGCAGGTCTGCGGTCGGGGAGCCGTGCCATGTCCGCCTTCAGGGTTTGCAACGAGGTATCTCGGTAGTTGCCGGCGATTCCGATACGTAGGTTGTGTCGAGTGAAGAACTGCCGATAGTGATTCTGCGCGTCGTCGAGCGTAATGCTCCGGATCCCTCCAGACGTGCCTTCCTTCATGTGCTGGTAGTTCGTACCGCGAAACAGGAAGTCCTCCAGGGCTTTCTTCGCATACTCTTCGTCGGACGAAGCACGTATCACTTGATCGACAAAGTTCTGCTGGTTTGCCATGACCCGTTTGAAGTCATCCCGAGCAAAGGACGGCTGCAAGATCAAGTCCCTCAGAATCGGGTAGAACCCGTCGAAAAAGTCCACATGCACTTCGAAGGTAAAGACGGTAACTTCCTTGTCGACATGCGCCCAATAACGGGCGGCCCAAGGGTATATCCGGTCTTGAATGTCGCTGTATGTCAGGTTTGCCGCTCCGCCCTTGATCAGCGTGTCAGCCGTCGCAAGGGTCAACCCTTCTTTTCCCTTAGGATCGCAAACGGAACCGTTTCGAAACATCAATTTGATGACGACCTTGTTCGATTTTGGGAGCTTCAGTTGCACCAGCTCCTGCGCATAACAGGAAGTTGCAAACAGTAGCGTGATCCAGGGCACCTTCATGGTTGCGCTCGCCCTTCCTCTTCATCCGTAATCGTTGCTATCGTCAGTCGCTCCGGGATGAAGTATCGAGAGGCAGCGCGCTGGACGTCCGCTACCGTGACCCTGTCGTATTGGGCATAGAGGCGGTTAATGGCTTCGGGATCACCGGTGAGCTGGACGTAGTGCGACAGAGACCGCGCGATCGCGTCAGGGCTGTCGATGTGCATGGCGAATCCGTACTTCAGGTGGGACTTGGTGTTGTTTAGGGTCTCTTTGTCGACTCCGTCGGCCTTGACCTCATCCACGGCTTTGACGATCTGGTCCGCGACGTACTGCATGTCCTCCTTGTCGACCATCAGTGCCTGGATGTTGAAGAGATAGGGGTCTCTCGAGTCCGTTGCGCCTCCACCCAGGATGCGAACCTTTCGCTCCCGCACGACGAGTCGCTCGTACAACTCGGAACTCTCGGAAAACAGTATGCTCGACAGTACATCCAGGGCCGGCATGTCGATCTCGCGATCATTGAAGGCCGGTCCCTTGTAGTTCAGTGTGAGCAGAGGGGGGACAGTTCCATCCTGCAGGTGGGCATAGCGCGTCTCTTGTTGGGCCGGCTCCTCCGGTATTTGTTTCTGGAAGTGCACGGGCTCCCAGGAGCCGAAGTGGCGCTCTGCCATCTCATTGATCCGGTCTGGAGTCACATCTCCCACCACGATGATCGTACAGTGCTCCGGCCGATAATATCGTTTGAAGAACGTTCTCGAGTATTCGTATTGGTTCGGCATATCGACGATGTCTTCGAAGATTCCCATGGTCGTGTGCTTGTATGGATGGCGGTCGAACGCCGCATCGCGCATCTTCTCATCCAGGCGCGTGAAGGGACTGGCCTGGTTCTTGGTGTACTCTCCCTTGACGGCTCCCGCCTCGGTCTTGAAGTCGTGCACGCTATAGTGGAGGTTCATGAAACGATCGGCTTCTACTTCGAACATGAGGTCCAACTTTTCCACGTTTCCGGTCATGTGATATTCGGTTCGGTCCTTGCTCGTGTTTGCGTTGGCGGAAGCGCCCGTGGATTTCAAGACGGCTTCGTATCGTTCCTTGGGGTACTTTTCGGTCCCACGGAACATCATGTGCTCGAAGAAGTGGGCGAACCCGGTGACTCCCGGTTCGACTTCGTTGCGCGAGCCCACCCGGACCACGATGTAGAAAGCGGCCAGACCTGGGCCGTCGAAGGGAACCGTCACGACGTTGAGCCCGTTGGGAAGCCGGTGCTGGTGGATGCGATAGGGAAGCACTTTGTCGTAACCGCCCAGAGCACAACCCACCAAGGTCAGTAGAAGGGGCAGGCACGAAGCGAGGATGATTGCCTTTGTCATCTAGGCCTTTTCTACTTTCTGTTTTCGTGCGTTCCACCGGAGGTATCGTCGCTTCCGGAAGGATTCGACTCCCATGTGCGCGACCACCGTGGAGTAATACCCCAGCATTACATCACAGTTCAGTGTCGCACCCGTGCGGATGGCGGCGTGAAGGTTTTGGTGGTGCAGCCGGATGTCTTCGGCGCCCTTCTTTCGGTAGGTCAGCAGGCGTACTTCCTTGGCAGTCTTCTCGGGTCGCGCGGACCGGGGGGAGGTGTCCTGCGGAGTGATGGTAAAACCCTCCTGATCGAACTCGAGGGTCGCCTTGTGTCCGCGGATCAAGTGACTGATCGGCGTACTGTTGGCCTGCGAGGAAATCAGCACCACGGTGGGGCCGCCCGGGTAGTCGCACAACATGTTGAAGGTGTCCGGTATTTCCGCGGCGGTCTGGGTGAATTGCCAGGTGTCGCCGGTAGCCACGACCCTTTCGGGGAAAGTGAGGCCCACGGATTTGATGATCCTGCTCACCCGGTGGACAAAAAGGTCCGTGGCAATACCGCCACAATAATCCCAGTAGCGGCGCCAGCTGAAGAAGCGTTGCGGATCCCAGGGGCGCTTCGGGGCGGGTCCGAGAAAGGACTCCCAGTCGAGATTCTCGCCCGGCCGGGCATCTGGATCGACCTTCCGGAGCCAGAAGTCATCCGCATGGTTCCGGGAGTAGTCGATCTGAGCCATGACGATTTTCCCGAGCGCCCCTTCCTTGATGTAGCGCTGCGCCACCTCGTAGGTCTCGTCGGACATTCCTTGAACTCCCACTTGCATCTTGATCTGGGAGCGCTGAACCCGGCGCGCGACGTCCTTGGCCTGCTTGACCGTGTAGGTCATCGGCTTTTCCGCGTAAATGTGCTTGTCTGCGTCGATGGCGTCCACGATCATCCGGTGGTGCCAATGTTCCGGGGTCGCGATCACGACGGAATCAACGTCTTTTTGCGACAGGAGGTCCCGGTACCTGGCAAACGGCTTGCCCCCGGTTTTCTCAGCTGCTGCATCCAGGCGCTTTTGATACACGTCGCTCACGGCGACGATTTCGATGTTGTCGCTGTCTCTCATGTTCAGCAGCGCCCGGATGTGAGCGTTACCCATACCTCCGCATCCGATCACGCCGATCCGGAGCCGCTCGTTGGCCCCAGGTATCGCAGCGTAACTGTGAGCAGTCCAGCTTGAAGTCATGCCCGCTCCAAAGGCAACGGATTGCATGAATCGCCGGCGATCGATTTCGTCTGTCATCTTAGGCTCCCGGTTCTATCCCTCGATCTGAAATGCCACGAGTGCGAGAAGCGCGGTTTCTCGATCTACCGCCTTGCTCGAACTGTTGAGTTTATCATCAAGACGGACACCCCTTAAGGCTTTTTGCGCATTTGGCCTGGCTCGAGTCGGTGCCAGTACCCGGTTCATTGATTGGTGGAAACGAAGGAAACTTGATCTGCTCTCTTCCGGCTCGTTTGAAACCTCAGTTCATACTGCCGAAACGAGAGGGATCAGTTGAGCAAGGTGGTCATTCCTTCGCGGATGGCATACTTGGTGAGATCGGCGATGGAGTGCAGGTCCAGTTTGTGCATGATTTGCTTTCGGTGGGTTTCCACGGTCTTGACGCTGATGTGGAGCTGCTCGGCAATTTTTCTCGTCGATCTTCCTTCGGCGATGTTCTGGAGCACCTCCCTTTCGCGGGGGGTCAGGTTGGCCGCGGCCATGGCTTCTGTCGTTGCCAGTTTCTTAAGATAATCTTGAATCAAAATGCTGCTCGCCGAAGGACTCAGGTAGGGTTGTTCGGAGACGATGGTTCGGATGGCGAGCTTCAACTCCTCGAAAGCGCAATCTTTGAGCAAGTATCCCGCAGCGCCGGCATGAAGCATTCGTGTGACGAACCGGCTATCGGAGTACATGGACAGAGCAAGAATCTTCGTTTCAGGTAGATCCGCCAAAATGTGGCGCGTTGCCTCGATGCCGTTCAACTCCGGCATCGATACGTCCATGATAACGACGTCCGGCTTCAACTCCTTGGCCATCGTCCACGCCAGACGGTCGTTTTCCGCCTCTCCGACAACTTTTACGTTAGGCAACTTTACCAGCAGGTTGCGAATCCCTTCTCTCAGGATCTTGTGGTCATCTGCAATGAGAATCCGAATCACTGGGATTCCTCCTCTCCGGAGTGTAGATGCACCTTGAGCTGAACCTTGGCGCCGTGGCCGGGTCTGGATTGAATATCCACAGAGCCGCCGAGCAGATCGAGTCGTTCTTGGATGCTGAAGAGGCCAAAGCCGCGGTTCAGATCGTGGCGAACCGTCTCCCGCGGATCAAAGCCCTTGCCGTCGTCCTCGACGGCTATGAGAATTTCGTCTCTGACTCGCTGCAGCCGGACCGTTGCCTCGTTGGCGGCTGCGTGTTTTCCCACATTGATCAACAGCTCTCGAACGGATTGAAAAAGAACCATCTGAACATCTTCGTCGAGCGGCTTTGGCTCTCCATCATCTGTAGCTTGACAACGAATGTTGAATTGCTCCCCGACGTGATCGACGAGCCACTCGACGGTCGCGACGAATCCGAGATCGTGCAGCATCGGCGGGCTGAGCTCGAAAACCAGGGAGCGGGTATCCTGTATGGATCGCTCAACAAGGTCGCGGATTTCTCCCAATTGATTGCTGGATGCTTCGCTGCTGAGCGCTTCCTGAACTGCTCCCAACTTGATCTTGGCCAGTGCCAGCGTTTGGATCGTTCGGTTGTGCAACTCGGCGGCAATGCGCTTGCGCTCGCGACCTTCGGCGAGAGATACTTCCGAGGCGAGCGAGCGGAGTCGGTTCCTGTACTGGAGAAGCTCATTTTCGGCCTTTTCTCTATCGGTGACGTCCGACCCTATTCCGATGCTGACACCATCCCAGAGCCGGATGTTGGTCCAGGAGGTGGAAATGAAGCGTCCGTCTCGTGTGCGGGTCCGAAAGCGCCGCCAACCGGAAAGGCCGCTCTTCATGTGGTCCAGAACCTCCCGGCGCTCCTTGGGATCGGGGTAGCACTCCGACAAGACATCAGTTTTCTGCATATCTTCCAACGACCAACCCAGGATCTGCTCGAACGTTTTGTTGACAACTTGAATATTGCCGCCAGATGTAAATGAGGTGACCATGACAGGCAGGTTGTTGACGATTTTTTCGAGCATCTCCTTCTGGCACTTCAACGACTCCTCCACGCGCCTTCTCTGCAACTCGGCCGATGCGCGCGCCGCGAAGATCCTGAGCAAGGATTCGGCCTGAACCTTTACGTCCATGGGCTTGTCGTCCATTACTCCCAGATGACCAAGCGCGCCCCCGTCCTTATCGAACAGAGGAATGGCCAGGTAGCTTTCGACATTCTCTTTTTTGAGCCACAAGTCCGCTGGAAACTTTTCCCGTACCTTTGAGGGGAAAAAAGCGATTTTCTTACCGATCACCTGCTCGCAAGGCGTGCCGCGGCAGTCGTATTCAAAGTTCGCAGACAGGCCTGTGCGGTTCCACAAGGCCAGCATGCGGAGTCGAGATTCCGTATTTTCGACAATCTCGGAGACGAAGCCGAACCGCATCTGCAGCGCTCCGGCGAGATGTTGGACCAGTGTTCGGAACAGACCCTCTCCCACGTTGCCGGAAGTGCCGGCCGCAACCCAAAAGAGAGCTTCCTCCGTGGATAGGTCGAACAGGCGCTTTGAACCGCCCGCTTGCCGATCAACGGGCAACTCCTGCTCAGAGCTACTTGTGCGGTCTTTTGATCGGGATACAGACTCTTCACGCATACCGGGCGCCGGGACTTGGATTAGAACTTCTAAAAAAGGCCGAACTGAAGAGAATTCCGCGTTCTAGACTGGATACGAATCCTGCCTCACGCGATCTGCAATATAGAATAGCAAGCGGAGCTCGTTGAAACAAGCGGATACAAGGCGCAGGTCATGTCAAGCTGCTTGTGTAAAAAGGTCGAGGGTACGAGTTGGTCGTTGTTCCTTCCAATCGAGATTGAATCGATGGAAGATCGAGTAAATGATTCTGTCGACACTCTGGACATTAACAAAGCAAACCATCGGACGCGTTCTCCGTCGAACCCTCAACGAAGCAGCGTTCGATGACGTTGGTGGTTCGTAGCTTCTTCCACAGAGGCCGTGGGAAGCTGTAAAAGGCCAGTAACTCAGGGAGATCCTTCTCCAATCGATTCACCATCTTCGGATAATCCTTGTGCCAGCAACGCTTCAGCCTCCTGAAAGCTGTCAGTGCATCCCGACGGCTATCGGCCTGGTAGATGGCCCGTGCATCCTGCTTGATCTGGTCTCGATCGCACTTTCGGACTGAATTGACGATGTTTCGCATCTTATGTGCCCAGCAGCGTTGGTGCTGAGCTCTCGGATAGATCGTTTCAATGGCCGCTGCCAGACCTGCACAGCCGTCGGTCACAATCAGCTCGAGGTTATCTCCCTCTATACCACGCCGGTACAGATCTCCTAAGAGTCCTTCCCAGGCAGCTTGACTCTCTCCACTGCTGCGCATAAATGCCAAAAGCTGCCGGCTACCATCCGCTCTCACCCCGTAGGCCACCAGCATCTGCACCCGTTTCCGCCCACTCGGACGTCTTACCCTCAGACTCACTCCGTCCAGAAACAGTGTCTTCCATTCGTCACTCAACCGAGCTCGGTGAAATCGCTGTACTGCTTCATCTAGCTCTCGTGTCAGCTGCGATACCGTCTGTGCACTGACAACTTCTCCCGTCATGATCGCCACAATCCGTCCCACCGTCCGTGTGCTGATTCCTCTGAGAAACGCCTCTCGTATCAGCAACGTTACCTCGTCAGCTCGTCGTTGAAACCGTTGTAATCCCTTCGGGAGAAAATTCTTGTTCCGGCTCCGGGCAATCCGCAACCGTAACGTTCCAAAGCGGGTCACAAAGTCCCGTTCATAGTATCCATTGCGGTACTCTCTCTTTCTCTGCCCACCTCTTTCATACCATCCAAAGCCACAATAACGGTCTCTCTGCCGCTGTGATTCAGTCTCGAAATACCGTTTCCACGCCAGCTTTGTCTTGCTATACACATCTCCCCAAAAGTCTTCTTTTACCTCATCAAGGAAATGTTGGAATTGTTCGGTCATCGGTGTTAATTTCGCCATTGGGTGTAAGCTCCTTTCTTGGAGTTGGTTTTTGCCATCGCAGCAAAAAAAACCAAACTTACACCCTCTTTCTTTTTACACAAGCAAAGTTACATCACCCAAGGCGCAGGGAATCGTCTGGATCCCGAGTACGGCTCCCCGGACCAGGTCCCATAGGTTCTGTTGGACGCGTCAGCCCGTCACTCAGATCTGCCGGTCTCTGTTTCCCCTGGAGCTGCTGCGGACTCGAGCCCGGCGGGGTGCGAAAAAAAATCGTTAGTCTGCGTCTCTTTATCCATTAAGATTTGACTTCATGGCAGCAGAACGTTCCGTCCAACCGTGTGGGTCGTCGCGTCGCGTCCCGATCCGAGTGATCCGGCCCCCCGGGCGAATCCTATCCCTAGAGGCTTGAAGGCGTGAAAAGAAATGGCCCCACAGTGTGGTACACGTTGGCGGCACTGCTGCTGGTGGGTTCGGTTTCAATGGTGAGGGCGCATGTTCGGATTACCACGAACGTTACCTGGGCCAAGAACATCCGGCCGATTCTACGCAAGAAATGCATGCCCTGCCACAACCCCCGCGGCATGGCCCCCGACTATGTCGATCTGACAACCTATGGGCTACAGCGCGGCCGCAGCGGCGCACGGGACTGGGCCAAGGCGATCGAAGAAGAAGTTTTGATGTATCGCATGCCGCCCTGGAAGCCGGATCGACGCTTTGGTACATATAGCAATGAGAGGTTTTTGACTCCCGAAGAGATCCAGCTGATTGTGGCGTGGGTCCGGGGCGGTGCGCCCCAAGGCACCCCAAGAGACTTGCCTCCTCCTGCAGAGCTGGCGAAACGAGACTGGTCTCTCGGTCCGCCCGACATGATCCTTTCGATGCCGGAAGAACACGTTATCCCCTCGGGGATCCGGTGGGATTACGTAACCCTGAACGTTCCCGTCGGGATCGACGACGACGAGTGGATCACCGGCTATGAGTTTTTCCCCGGAAATCCGCGAATCGTCCAGCGAGTGACGGCGCTCATCCATGATCCCAAAGATCAGGTCCCCGAGTCGATCGAGGTCGAATTCAAGAAGGAATATGACCCGCTGGCGGATGGAGACGAACTGGAAGGTACGCGCAGGCGTGTCATGCCGGCGGGGCCCCATCTGCTGGGCCAATGGGCGCGAGGTGGCGAGGCCGTTCTATTTCCTGATGAGGCAGGAAGAAAACTGCGCAAAGGGTCCACGATCGAGCTTCAGATCACCTATTACAAACAAGGATATGAGGACCTGGAGAAAGAGGGTCGAGACCTGTCGCGGCTTGGGCTGCACTTTGCTACAGGGGAGATCGATCTGTTGGTTGAGTCCGGGGCCATTCGGAACGACAACCCCGCGGCCGAGGCCGTGGAGGGGCCTCATGCTCTTGGCGGAACTCTGGAACTTGGGGAGAACGTCAGTCTGATTGGACTGAATCCCGACCTCAGCCTCCTGGCCGAGGATCTCGAGGTGCGAGCCACATATCCGGATGGCCGGTCCTCGATCCTGTTATGGATTCCCGACTATGAACACAAGTGGGAGACCTCCTTCGTTTTCGAGGTGCCGGTCGTGGCTCCGTCCGGCACCCGGCTGACCGCGATCGCGCACTACGACAATTCGGAAAAGAGCTCCCTCGATCCGAATGAGCTGCCGGGGCAGGTCTCATCGGGTGCGGGGGTCGAGACGCCACGCTTGCTCGTCTGGGTCGATTACGTTCTCGATGACCACATGATCATCACGCCCGACGAGCCGGTCACGGCCCGGATCACGGAAGAGTCGCCCCCCGGCCCGCCTTCAGGTGCGGTTGCTGGTTTCTCCCGCAAGTTGGCGCCGTCTCCGACGAGCTCTTCCCGGTCAGATTCCGAAGTCTACTGGTGCCCCATGCGAGGCCCCCGCCAATGTGGATTCAAGGATTATTCAGGGCCGGGCAAGTGCGACGTCTGTGGAATGGACCTGCTGCCCAAGACGACCATCATGGCCAAGTACGAAAGCAAAGTGGCGGCGCGCGCGAACGCCTGGCGCTTTTCGAGGATCGGTTCGCAAGAGGTCTACTTTTGTTCCCGTAGGGGTGAGCCCGACCACGAGTTGAAAGAGTACCCAGCGGGCGGCAGCTGCGAGGTCTGTGGCGAATCGTTGGTACACAAGTCCCGTTTCTTGGAACCGAAGACGTGGACTTGCCTCACGGAATCATGCCCTCTTTACGAGTCTACACTTTTTTCTCCTGGACACTGTCCTGAGTGCGGCGAGCTCGTCGAGTCTCTAGGACATATGGATCACAACTCCGTGCACGGCGGCATCCTGTTCATGGCGGACAACAACTATCATCATCTAGAGGGGACTCATCCGGCTGCCGACGAGTTCCGTCTGTATTTTTACGATGACTACAAGAAACGGCTCGATCCGCGGAATTTCGCAGCGCGCATGGTGGTCGAGAAATGGGACCAAGATTCCGAGGAGTTTAGCGAGCAAGACTTTCCCCTGGCGCTCGAGAATGAGGGCGACATGTGGCTGACGTCTCGGATTCCGCCTGCAGAGAAGTACCCGCTGGCGTTGGCTCCTCGGGTGTGGCTGGCGGGAGAAGAGAAGATATTCAACTTTTTCTTTCCCGGGCCCACGCTTGAGCCCAAACCGGAAAATCGGGCTGCGATCCGCCTCCACAAGCATGGTGAACGGCCGCCGGTCGTGATCCCGGAGTCTGCTTCGGGCGTGGTTCGCGAGGTACTCGAGAGAGATCGGCGGATGCAAAGCCGTATTGCGGCCAAGGATTGGTTTGGCTTGCATGCGCCGGCGTTCGATATCATCGATCTGGCAGCAGCCTTGAAGTATAAGATGGAAGATCTGGCTGCGCGACAACGCAAGGAACTGGGCGAGACCATTGTTGCTTTGAGCACGGCATCGGACCAGCTGGACAAGGCCGGTGACGCTTCGGACGAGGGGAGGGTCCGAAGGTACCATGAGCAGTTTCGCGAAGCCATCGCTGCCCTGAAGGAGATCTTCCCCGATGCTCGCTGAGCCGGAACCGCGAATCGTTTCCGTGGTGCCTTTTTGCGGCACTCACGATACGGGAAGCGAGTGGTGCTAACGTCCGACGAATGCCGGAGGACGTTTTTCTACGAAGTGCGCGACGCCTTCCCGGAAATCCTCACACCCAAAACTTTCAAACATTTCTTCATTGGCCCGATCGACCGCCTCGTTCAAGGTTTGCAGCTGGGCCTCGTAGACTTGCCTTTTCATTACCCGGAGCGAGCGCGGGGATACAGTCTGGGTCAGGTCCCGGGCATAGGAGCGAACCTCTTCCATGAGCTGATCGTGAGGCACTACCCGGTTCAATAGCCCGCAGCGCAGTGCCTCCTGGACATCCAGCTTTCGTGCGGAATACAGGAGATCGAGGGTGACAGCCATCCCAACCAGTCGTGGGAGCAGCCACGCGATGCCATGCTCGGCCACCAATCCGCGTTTGGAGAACGCCGTGCTGAAGACAGCCCGGTCGGATGCGAACCGCAGATCGCAATACAAGGGAAGGATAAATCCCAGTCCGACGGCCGGCCCGTTGATCGCGGCGATGATCGGTTTGTCGATGGCAGGGAAGTAGGTATACTTCCGGTTGTAATTCTCGCTCACGCGGTCCTTCGCGAGGGCCTTCTCCGCATAGAGCGCCCGGATCTTCTCTACGATATCCTTTCCCTCGGTTGCAAGGTTGCCAAGTCCCGAGATGTCGGCCCCGGCGCAGAAGCCACGACCGGCGCCGGTGAGAACGATGATGCGAATCTCGTCATCCGCGTCAGCCTCTGTCATGGCGGCCTTGACCTCTGCCTCCATCGTCATCGTCCAGGCATTGAGTTTATCCGGTCGATTGAGTGTTACCGTCGCAATTCTTTCGGAGACTTCATAGGTGATTTCTTTATACGCCATGGTGCGGTTTCTCCCTTTGATTTTGTGAGTTGGCGCTCGACGGCTCACAATCTTCTTTCTTTGCTACTTCCAGCTCGCCACGCACTGCAACCTACTCTTTCCGCCGGCCTTTTGCAATCCGGCCCGAGCGTATGGATTTCAGACGTGTTCCGTTTCTTACAGAGCTCGGTTTCACATTTGCTTTTTGTGATCTGTGATTCTATCCTCATCGGTTGTGGATAGCTGAGTCTTGGACCCCGTGGTGGGGAGTCTGGTTTGAGACGGCGATTGCACAACCCCCGGCCAACCAAGCCCATGAAGCGGATCTGGTTATGTTGAAGGGAGCCCCAAGGAGCCAAAGCCGATGAATTCATTCAAGGCCCTATTGCTGGAGAAGGAAGAGGGAAAGGTAACGTCGTCTGTTAGAGAGATCGAAGCGAACCGTTTACCCGAAGGGAACGTGTTGGTTTCCATCGCTTACTCCAGCGTGAACTACAAGGATGGTCTGGCCGTTATGGGGCGGCCGGGAGTTGTGCGCAGTTATCCCATGATTCCCGGGGTCGATCTGGCGGGAACTGTCGTGGAATCGGAATCTTCGAGGTTCCGATCCGGCGATCAAGTGGTGATGACCGGGTGCGGGGCCGGAGAGTTCCACTGGGGGGGATACGCGCAGCTGGCCCGACTCAGGGATGAGTGGCTGGTGCACCTTCCGGAGGCGTTTACCCTCAAGCAGTCGATGGCGATTGGGACGGCGGGTTATACGGCGATGCAGAGCCTGATCGCGCTCGAAGAAGGCGGTCTGCAGCCCGGAGGCCGAGAAATAGTGGTCACTGGTGCCGCCGGAGGTCTCGGTAGTGTGGCCGTGGCCATCCTTGCGCAGCTCGGCTACCGTGTGGTGGCTTCGACGGGCCGCGAGTCCGCCCACGAGTATCTGAAAATACTGGGTGCCGCAGAAATCATCGACCGAGCCGTGCTAGCGGTACCGTCGAAGCGTCCTCTCGATTCGGAGCGATGGGGCGGGGCCATCGACTCCGTCGGGGGATCGACCCTTGCTTCGGTCCTTCGCTCGATGGCGCTGGGGACCAGCGTTGCTGCCTGTGGCTTGGCCGGTGGTGCCGAGCTCGAGACCAGCGTGTTTCCTTTTATTTTGCGAGGAGTGAGTCTGATCGGGATCGATTCTCTCCGTTGCTCTCTGGACTTGAAACAGCGCATCTGGAACCGTTTGGCGAAGGACCTTCCGGTGGCATCGCTCGATCGGACGATTCAGACGGTCTCGCTCGAGGAGATTCCTGCAGTCAGCCAGCAGATCCTAGAAGGCCGGGTCCGCGGGCGGACGGTCGTCGATGTGAATGCATAGGGACGTCCCCACGTTTACCTCAAGGAGAACCCAGTTGGAAAGACGTGAGCTAGCCAGAATGAGAACGTCCATCGTTTTGTTCCTCTTCCTCCATGTCCTCTTTGCCGGTAGCGGCAGTCTTCTTTTCTCTCAAGAGCGTTCCCAAGCCGGTTCCAAGGCCGGTTTCACAGACGGCTTCAGGGACAGTTGGCTGGTGCGCCAGGACGTGGATCGGCAAACGGGCGAAGACCTGCGCATGCCGCTCCTGATGCCGGACGACTTCAGCGAATTGCACCTCGTCGGCTGGCGGGTGGAGCTCGGCACTCAGGATCCGGCCAACCCTCTCATCGAAGGAGACATGCCGTGGGACTCCGGTGGAGTAGGGATTCATGGGTCCGTGCTGCGAGATCCGATTGATTCCCTGTGGAAAGCGTATCTCGTCTCCACGGAACCCGAGGTCACGACAGAGAACAACGAGAAGCCCTGGGCCTCCAGGAATGCCAGGACCCGCCGCATCTGTCTTTTCGAGAGCACGGACGGTGTCTACTGGTCGAGACCGGAGTTGTCGAACGCGCCCTTTGCGGGGCACAGCAAAACCAACATCATCTTTGACTCGAGTGAAGGAAACTCGGCCTACGCCTCGGTCTTCGTCGATCCTGCCAATGAGTGGCCCTACGAGATGATCGCCTTTCGGGCAGGCAAGAACACGTTAGAGGGAACCGGCTACTATCGCTATCGCTCCAAGGACGGCCGGAAGTGGGAAGGCGTGGGAAGCAAGGTCAAAGGTCCGATGAAGGGGGATCTTTCCTACTTTTATCGCGATCCGGACTTCGGCTACGTGGCCTATTATCGATTGGGAGGGCCCCATAAGCCTACCGATCACGTTCCTGTCTGGGAGGATTTCCAGCGCCGGAGCTGCTACCGGGCCGTGAGCAAGGATGGATGGGACTGGAAGAAAGACCATCTGATGATGCTGACGGCGGACGAGCGCGATCACCGCGATACGCAGTACCAGGAAACCGTGCCGCTGAAAGTGAAGGGCGGATATATCGCGATCGTCAATATGTACAACCCGATCATCCAGACGTTTTATTTTCGTACGGCCGCATCCCGCGATGGCAGCCGCTGGTGGTTTCCCGACCGCCGCCCCTGCCTCGACAACGGGCCGCTCGGCGACTACGGGGGAGGACAGCTCTGGACGAGCCAGAATCTCATCGTCCAGGGCGACACGCTTTACGTCTATTACGGTGGTGCGGAGGGCCCGCACCGGCAAGTCTCGGACACCCGCGCGCCCTCGAAGCAGATCGGTTACCAGGAGACGGTCGTCGACCACGGCGCCCATTTCCTGGCCGTCAACTCGGCTCTCTGCCGTGCTTCCTGGCGGCTGGATCGCACGTACGCACTTGCCGCATCCGCCGGTGGACCGACCATCGGGGTGGCCGTGACAACGACACGAGAACTGGGCGGCAAGAGTTTGTTCGTAAATCTGGTAACCCGACCGCCGAAGAAATCCGCCAAGCTCGGCTTCGACGAGGGTTACTTGCAAGTCGAGCTACTCGATGACAAAGGTCAGCCGATTCCCGGCTTTATGCGGGACGACTGTGTTCCTTTGAAGGGCGACCACAAGGCGCTTGCCGTCCAATGGGCTGGCGGGGCCAAGGCCCCGAGCCATGCACGAAAGGCCAAGTTCTACCTGAAGCGGGCGTTTCTCTATGGCTTCGACTTCCGGGAATTCGCCGCATGACGATGGGCTATGTGCCAAGGTGCGGTCACCCTGGGGAGAGATGCCTACCAGCGAAGCAAGGCAACCGGCGAAAAACTAGGAAACGTGGGGGACGTCCCCTAACCTGAGCAAACCGTGCTTGAGCGCCCACAACAAGTGGTAGGCGGCCTGGGCTTGACTCAGCTTCCGGGACGCTTCTAGCCTCGATCGAAGAAATTGAAACTCCCGTGAGTCGTGGCGGCACAAGGCGAGCGCATGTCGAATCCCGTCCTTCGAAATGAACTGTAGAAGTTCGGGATATCTCGGATCGGGCTCCGCCCCGTCCAAAAATCTCACTCCTGTTTCGGTCAGCGACAAAACGTCTACGTCTCGTATGTTGTGAGTAGGGTAATGTGAGAAAAGTTTCCAGTGCGGTACCTGAAAGGGATCCGCCGCCGGCGCCGCATGCGTGGAGAGCCTACCGCGGAGCTCGTTCCAGTAATCCTCGTACAACCCCATCACCTGTTTCCAGCTATAGGAAGATCGGAATTTCTCCCGACCGGCCTCTCCCAGACGTTGCCGTAAGGCTGGGTCTCTGGCGAGTCGCTCGAGCGCGTCGACCATCATGTCAAGATCGATCGCGATCGACTGGGCCAGGTAGAAGTTGTGACTGTTTCCCGCCAGGATACCGGAAAGCTGTGATATCTCTTGATCACACGGTGCCCAGTAGGAAGGGATCCGGAATCCCGTCACTCCTTCTTGAATCAGCTCCCGGTAACCGTCGAAATCGGACGCGACCACGGGAAGACCCGCGGCCATTGCTTCGATGATCGTCAGTCCGAAGCTTTCCTGCAAGTTGTCACTCGGCGAGAGGAAGATGTCCGCCGAGGCATAGTAGTACGGTTTTTCCTCTGCAGGGATGTTCGTGCGCAAGACGATGTGCGATTCTACCCCTTTGTGCTTGGCAAACTCGTTCACGAGGGCGGCATAGTTATTCGGGTCGGAGCCGGCGAAACAAAAGGTCGGAACGGCGGGCCCCATCCTCCCTTTGAGCCTCCGGATCATCTCCAGGATCGGTAGCAAGTCCATCTTGTCTGCGTAGGAATAGCGGCCGAAGATCAAGACGATCAACGACTCTTCCGGCAGCCCGAGGCGCCGTCGTGCTTCGGAGCGATACCCCTGCAGCGGCGGCCCCTCATCGATTCCTAGCGGCAGGACCTTGAGATCGACAGGGTTGTTCCAAGGGCTTCCTTTGACTGCCTCGAGCCGGCCCGCAAGCTGCTCAAAGGCCTTGGCCAAGACCTCCCGGACGGAGTGGCTGATGCAAACGATACCGTCATATTGCTGCACGGCGCCCATCATCATGTGCAGGTAGGGAAAGAAGTAGTCGCGCTCGCTGATCGACCAGGTGACGCCGGTTATTGGAAACGCCTTCGAACTCAGCTGATGGCGCAGATGAGCCAGGGCGGGAAGATAGGTTGTGAAATCCGCCAGGTGGAAGACCTCGTACGATTCACGTTCCAGGTAGGTTGGAAGCTCGATGTGATCCATGATCCGGACGCGTTTCTCCAGGTCGAGGGCGGCAAAGTTTTGCTCGAGGTAGCCCGCGAAGTACTGACGGGTATAGAAATTCGGGACAAAAAAATGGAACTCGTCAAAGGAGGAGTAATGAAAGAGGGCTCTAAGAAACCCTTCTGAGGCGATTTGCCGCCCCACCACTTTGTTACCCGTTACTGGTTCGGCAAAGGTAGACAAGGTTCCCCAGATCTTCATGGTTCAGAGCATAAGGAGTTTCGTGAACATTCTTCAAGTCTAACGGCCCAATTTTCTGCAATCGGGGCCCGAAAAGAGTGGATTCGGGCGCGCAGAGGCACGATGAGAAAGGCGGGGTTGCTTGCCATGACCATGATCTCCTATGCGCAAAACCGAGAGGACGTCCTTCTGCGGCGGATCTTTCCGGAGGGTCCTGGGTTCTATATCGATATTGGCGCGAATGATCCCGTCGAGTCCTCGGTTACCAGGCACTTTTATGACCGGGGGTGGAGTGGAATCAACGTCGAGCCGGTGACGGAGGTTTGCCGACGGCTCGCGGAACAGAGACCCCGGGACGTCAATCTGAACGTGGGTGTTTCCGACCGGCTCGGGACTCGAACCCTGTTTGAGTTCCCGTCCGTTTCGGTGCTTTCGACCTTCTGCCGCGAGGAGGCCGAACGGCATCGAATGCAGGGGAACGACTATCTGGAGCGCGAGGTGTCGGTGACCACACTCGAGCAGATCTGTGAAGACCATGTCGAGGGGACGATAGCGTTCCTCAGCGTCGATGTCGAAGGGCATGAGCATGAGGTACTGAGGGGAGGGAACTGGCGGCGCTGGCGTCCAAGGGTCGTGGTCGTTGAAGCCACGCGACCGAACTCGACTATTCCAACCTTTCAGGAGTGGGAGCCTGTGCTCCTCGATGCCGACTATCTGTTTGGACACTTCGATGGTCTCAATCGATTCTATGTCCGCGCCGAGGATCGGGGGCTTCTGCCGGCTCTGAATGCACCTGCCAACGTCTTCGACGGCTTCGTTCCCCACGAATACTTGAAGCAGATCGCGGATTTACATCAACAGCTTCACTCCGCACACCAACTCATCCTTCGTTTGAAGCGGCAACTGGACGCCGAGCGTAGCACTGCGACCGACTCCGTGACTACTTGAGCCCTCTGACCGGCGCGCTGCGCCGGTCAGCGCTGAAAGCTCTTAAGTAACTGCTCGCGGATCTGCTACTATGCGTGTAACTTAGCAAATCGTCAAAAACCACGTTTTTTCACGGTGTGCTGCGTAGTTACGTTCCCAAGCGACTGGCGCGTTGCGCCAGTCAGCGCTGAAAGCTAGAACCAATCTCCATGTCGATTTCCCTGCACAGCCTGAAACAGGAATTGAGGCCGATGCTGAATCTGGCGGTCCCGGTGGTTGCCGCCGAGATCGGTTGGATCACAATGGGAATCGTCGATACGATCATGGTCGGTCCCCTGGGACCCGACGCCATCGGGGCGGTCGGTTTGGGGAGCGTACTCTTTATCTCGATCGCGATATTCGGAGTGGGGGTTCTGCTCGGACTCGATCCCTTGATTGCACAGGCCTTCGGGGCGGGCAGGTTGCGCGAGTGCCATCGATGGCTCGTGAACGGAGTCTTGCTGAGCGCCGCGATGTCGGTGCCTATGACCGGGCTGGCGCTGCTGGAAGTTCTCTCGCTGGAATGGATAGGCCTGCATCCCGAAGTCCTGAAACTCACAGGTCCGTACCTTCGGATCGTATCTTTGAGTCTGTTTCCCCTGCTGTTGTATGCCACCTTCCGACGCTATCTCCAGGCCATGAACATTGTCATTCCACTCATGTTTGCCCTGATCAGTGCAAACCTCATCAACGCCTTCTCGAACTGGGTTCTCATCTTCGGTCATCTCGGGGTCCCTGCCCTGGGGACCCGCGGCGCGGCGTGGGCGACCTGCATTTCCCGAACCTATATGGCGATCATCCTTTTGCTCGCCATTGTGATTTATGATAAGCGCCGTGGAACCGGGCTCTTCCCGATACCAATGGCCTTGAGGGTGACCGAGCTCCGCCGACTGGTCCGCATCGGGTTGCCGGCTGCTCTCCAAGTGACACTCGAGCTTGGAGCGTTTGCCGTGGCATCCGCTCTGATCGGAAGGTTGAATCCGAGCTCGCTGGCCGCCCATCAAATCGCACTGCACTGGGCGGGCTTTACCTTCATGGTGCCGCTGGGAATCTCGTCGGCTGGCGCGGTGCGGGTCGGTCAGGCGATGGGACGAGAAGATCCTTCCGGAGCCGGCAATTCCGGGTGGGCCGCTTTGCTGATCGGAGTATTGTTCATGTCCGTGGCGGCCTTCGTTTTCGTGCTGTTTCCAGGGCCTTTGCTCCGATTGTTCACCAGCGAAGCCTCGGTTTTGGCAACGGGCGCCTCGTTGTTGTTGCTTGCAGCAGTATTTCAAATGTTCGATGGCGTTCAGGTCGTGGCGACCGGTGCCCTGCGGGGGCTTGGAGACACGCGGACCCCGATGCTCATCAATCTTGCAGGTCACTGGGTGTTAGGTCTGCCACTGGGATATGGGTTATCATTCCGGTGGGGCGTCATCGGAATCTGGATCGGACTATCCACCGGGCTCATTGTCGTGGGGATCATCCTTCTGGGAGTCTGGTGGCGGCGTTCTCGATCGCTGTACGCGGCGCCGGACTCGTCAGGAGCGTCCGTTCCGTGATCTTCGACGGGACTCTCCCTGGATTCCTCATCTATGACGGCAAACGCGAGTAGACCGAAGTGACACCTTTGCTGATCCTGCTGATTGCACTCAACCTTGTAGTTTCATACGTGGCCTTTTCCGCATTTCGAAAGCAAGACCGCCCTTATCGGTTCCTGCTGATTCCATACGAAGTCGCTCGGGGTCAGAATTACGAGGGCCTGCTGCTGTCGAATTTTTCGCATGCAGACGGGGGCCATTTGCTCTTTAACATGATAACCCTCTTTTTTTTCTTCGGATCGGTCGAAGCCGGGCTCGGTCTGACCGGTGCGCTCCTCGTCTACGCTATTTCCGGGATTCTCTCGAGCTTGGTCGTGGTCTATTTTCAACGCAACAACCCGAGCTATCGTGCGCTCGGTGCGAGTGGCTCCGTATCTGGCATCGTGTTTGCGTCGATTGTTCTTCAACCTTACAGTTCCGTCTATCTGTTTTTTATTCCCATTCCTATTCCTGCTCCGATCTTTGCCGTAGCCTACCTTGCGGTGTCCACCTTGCTGCTAAAAAAGCAGGTCGGCAACATCAGCCATGAAGCCCATGTGGGGGGGGCGCTGGCCGGGTTTTTCATGGCGGGCCTAATGTCGCCGAGGGGCTTTACCCTGCTGGTGGATGCCTTGCTGGCGCTATTGCCGTGGGGCTCTTAAGTAACTGCTCGCGGATCTGCTGCTATGCGTGTAACTTAGCAAATTGTCAAAAACCACGTTTTTTCACGGTACGCTGCGCAGTTACGTTCCCAAGCGCCTGGCGCCAGTCAGCGCTGAAATGAAACCCATCGTTTGAGGCTGCAGGGCCTTTGGGTTGCAGTCGTTGCTTTCCAGTACGGAGCTCTCGGTGCGCCTCTAAACGATTGATGTAGTTTGTGTTGTTGGATTATTCGCTGAGTTCCGGCTGTGCTCCACCCCGGCCCGCGCTCGGTAGAAAACGCTATTGAACCCCTCCATCTCGACCGATAACAGGGGGGTAGCGATCATCTACCAGGATCTTGGGCAGGATAAGAGCGAGTCTGCATCCACGATCCCCCGTCTCAAGACCTCGAACCGTTTCCCCCCCTAGATGAGTCCAAAGTAACCGAAACGTGTTCGACCATATGTCTGGCGAAACAAGAACCAATCGTAGCTACGGGTCGGGCTTCCGGCTTGATTTTTGGCTGGCAGCCGTGGCGTTGATCAGCTGTCTGTTCTCTTTCCCGATGCTTGCCGCGGCACAGAGGGCGGATAATTTCGGCCGCGTCAACGACGGCGGCGACCAGCTGGATCAATACATCCGCAGCTACGACCGTATCACGCTGGAACCGGGTGAGGCTACTGCACAGGTGCGCGATTCGGGTGAACTTCGGCTCGTTACCCAGGAAGGCACGTTTGACCTCGTTCTGACCCCGCATGACATACGGTCTCCCTGGTATTTTGCCGAGGAGGTGTCCGCCGATGGTGAGGTACGATCCGTTGAGCCGGGCGCGGTGCAGAGCTTCAAGGGTAGCGTTCGGGGGATTGAGGAGGCTCAAGCCCGCTTTACCATTACCAACGATCGTGTCGAGGGAGTCATTCTGACCCCGTGGGAGTGGTATTTCGTCGAACCATTGCGGAACTACGTGGAATTCTCGGCGCCGTCGGACCTGGTTTTTTACAAGAAGTCCGATATCGTGCTCGAGTCGTTCGGCACCTGCGAAACCCGGCTGGCGGAGCGAATGGACAAGGCGGGAGATCTCGTGGCCCCGCGTCTGGAAATGGCGGCCGCTGGCAGTTACGTCTTGAGCATCGCGACCGAAGCCGACCACGAATACGTGACCGCCTTCGGCGACTCTTCCAGTGCCAACAACGAGATCCTCAACATTTTGAATCAGGTAGAGGGCGTGTACGATTCCGAAGTCGGGATCTCCTTCGAGGTGGTTTATCAAAATACCTGGGCAAGTTCCAGCGACCCTTACGTTTCGACGGCCGCATCGACGATGCTGAGCGAATTCAGGAGCCACTGGAACGCGAACTTCGCGAGCCTCCCTTACGACGTGGCGCACATGTGGACCGGGAAAAACCTGGACGGAAGCACGATTGGCATCGCCTGGGTCGATGTTGTCTGTTCGTCCCGGTCTCTCAGCTATGGCGTGTCGCAGAAGTACAACCCGGTCCCGGGAAAGTACATCCTGACGGCGCATGAGCTCGGACACAATTTTGGAGCCTCGCACTCGAACCAACAGACCGGTTGCGACAATACCATCATGAACAGCTCCGTGGGGACGGGATTTAACTTTTGTCAATATTCGCGCGATCAAATTACGTCGCACGCAAACTCCAATTCCGCCTGTCTCGACCAGGGGAACGGGCTCGCAGGGCCCACGAGCCTCAGCGCGAGTGCGGTGGCCTCCTCCCAGGTGGATCTCGGTTGGCAGGACAACAGCGCGGACGAGACTGGATTCGAAATCGAGCGAAAAACCGGTGCCGGTGGTACCTGGCAACAGATTGCAACCACGAGTGCGGATGTTTCCGCCCATTCCAATTTGGGCCTCAATGGCGATACGACCTACTTCTATCGAGTTCGAGCGATCCGTGACTCGGTTTCCTCACCCTATTCGAATGAAGCATCGGCGACGACCTCGACGGCAGTGCCGACGATTACGGGATTGCTTCCCTCCAGCGGGTCGGTGGGCACCCCTATCACGATTACCGGCACCCACTTCACCGGCGCGACCGTGATCAAATTCAACATTTCACCGACAACGAGTTTCACGATCCTGTCCCCGACCCAGATATCGGCGACGGTCCCCTCCGGCGCAACCACCGGCAAAGTGAGCGTGGTGACACCGGCGGGAACCGCGGTCAGCTTGCCCGACTTCGAAGTTGTTCCTGCATCTGGTGGAGACTGCGATATCAACAACGACGGCAACCTCAACGTGGTCGACGTTCAACTGCTGATCAATGTCATTTTGAGTGTGACGAGCTGCCCGGGCGACTGTGACGTGAATAACGATGGTACGACCAACGTTGTGGACCTCCAGGTTCTCAGCAATGTCATCCTGGGGCTGCAGAGCTGCCCCTGACCGCTCACCGTCCCCCGCACTTTCCCTGACGCAGACAGCGCCTTCGCGGCTCATCACCCGGTTCATTCATAGCCCGCTGCTCGGTTCATCCTCATCTGGAATCTGCCGCTAACGCGATTGGCGCCCAGCCCGGGTGTAGTTTTCTCCTTGCGGAAGGCTTTTTCAGACTCTACCGTAGGGCACGCAAGCACGCTCATGAGAAAGACCAGAATCGAATTTCAAGACGTAACGAAGTCCTACGGCGGCGTCAAGGTGGTCGACAACTTGTCGCTGAAGGTGGACGAGGGCGAGCTCGTGGTTCTTCTGGGAGGATCCGGATCCGGAAAAACCACGACCTTGAAGATGGTCAATCGCATCATTGAGCCCACGGCGGGTATCGTGCTGCTCGACGGCAACAACGTCCAGGATCTAGCTGCCCATGTTGTCCGGCGGAGTATTGGGTATGTGTTCCAAAAGGTGGGCTTGTTTCCGCATATGACCGTCGCAGAGAATATCGCCATCACCCCATCGCTTCTAGGTCGTGAAGCTGGCTGGATAAAGGAGAAGGTCGATTCGTTACTCGAGATGGTAGAGCTCGAGCATTCCATGCGGGATCGGTGGCCAACAGAGCTCTCGGGAGGCCAGCAGCAGCGCGTGGGGGTAGCCCGGGCTCTTGCCGCCGAGCCCCATATCATGCTGCTGGATGAGCCTTTCGGAGCCTTGGATCCCTTGACCCGAGATCGCCTGCAGCGTTTCTTTTTGGATCTCCGCGCAAGACTTTCCATCACGGCGATTTTCGTCACTCACGATATGGTCGAGGCGTTGCTACTCGGCGATCGAATCGCCGTGATGAACGAGGGCTGCCTCGTTCAGATTGGGCCTCCCAGAGAGCTCATGCGCGCGCCGGCGGACTCCTACGTCAAACAGCTGATGGGAGCGCCAAGACGCCAGGCACAGATCGTGGACAGTCTTCTCGAGGATACCCCGCTTTGAGCGATCAGTTGGCGCTTCTTCCGGAATACTTGACCGCGCACCTTCAATTGACCCTTGTGGCACTTCTGTTGGGCATTGGGTTGAGTGTGCCGCTGGGGGTTGCTGCCACACGTATCCGCTGGCTGGAGCAGCCGATTCTCGGCGTCGCTAGCATCATCCAAACCATGCCGGGTCTGGCACTGCTGGCGATCATGGTTCCGCTTCTGGCGGCGCTGAATCTGAGGAGCATCGGCTTTCTTCCCGCCATCATTGCTCTGTTTTTGTATTCCGTGCTTCCGATCCTGAGAAACACGGTTGCCGGTATTGGTTCTGTCGATCCCGCTTACATCGAGGCGGCGCAGGGAGTAGGAATGACGCGCTCGCAGCAACTGTGGAAAGTCGAGTTGCCCCTGTCTCTGCCCGTGATCGTCGCCGGAATTCGAACCTCGACCGTATGGACGGTTGGGATGGCAACCCTGTCGACCCCCGTGGGAGCGCCGAGTCTGGGAAACTATATCTTCACGGGGTTGCAAACCCGGAACTACACGGCGGTGATGGTGGGTTGTATCTCGGCAGCTCTGCTCGCGCTCTCACTCGATTCCCTGGTCCGGGGTCTGGAAGTTGGGGTGCGCCGCCGGAGCAGAACTCTCATCACCGCCGTTCTCGCGGTATTTTTGGCCCTCTATGGCTACTCGGGTTTGACGATGGCCCAGCAATTCTGGGATGGCTCCGCTCCGATCCGGATGGGAGCCAAGACGTTCACGGAGCAGTACATACTGAGTGAGGTCCTCGCTCGGCAGATCGAGACGCGCACGGGAAACAGGGTCGAAATCATTCCATCGCTGGGATCGACCGTCGCTTTCGATGCGCTCGCCTCCGGAGAGATCGACGTGTATGTCGACTACTCCGGCACCATTTGGGCGACGATCATGAAGCGGGACGAGGTGCCGAAAGAGCGAAAGGAGGTACTGCAAGAAACGGAACGTTTCCTGGCCGAGCGGCACGATGTGACTCTCGTCGGAGCGCTAGGCTTCGAGAATACCTACGCCTTCGGTATGCGCCGCCGGCAAGCTCTCGAGCTCGGGATCCGAACCATCGGCGATCTAGGAGCCTTTGCCGGACGCATGTCGATCGGGGGCGACTACGAATTCTTCGGTCGCCCGGAGTGGGACGCCGTCAAGAGCGCATACGGATTGGATTTTGCAGATCAGCGGAGCATGGACTCTTCACTCATGTACCAGGCGGTAGCCAGTGGAGAGGTGGACGTCATCACAGCGTTCTCGACCGATGGTCGGATCGAAGCGTTCGAGATCAGTTTGCTCGAAGATGATCGGCAGGTGATTCCTCCGTACGATGCCGTTATTCTGACCAATCATCGCCTGGTGCGGGATCAACCCGACGTGGTCGATGCCTTGCGCGAGCTCAGCGGTAAAGTGAGCGCGGTACGCATGCGACGCATGAATCTGGCCGTCGACCAAAGCGGGCTGTCACCGGCCAAGGTGGCGGAGGAGTTCTGTCGTGAGCTCCGTGGCCTGGAACAATAGCGAGGGTCGGTAGCAGAGGATCGGCAACAAGACGGTGCTTGATCGCGAGGTTGCGGGTAGGGTGGAATGATTCGCGTTGATTCTTTCGATCTGTGAGTGCGATCATGGGGGATGACCGAAATGGACCGGAGCTGATGAAACGGATCTTACTCGATTGGGGCCCTTCGGGACCAGGCCCGACGGGTAGCGCCAGAGAGGCCTGCCGCGAGCTGGAACGGGGGAATATTGTATACCTCCCATCGACACCGTTCACGATTCCTCCGGAGGATCGCCGTTTTCTTCTGGCGCAGACGCAGTCCTCGGCGGCCTACCACAAAAACATTGCCTATCGAGTGCGAGAGAACTCTCTCACCGGATTTGGTCGTGCCGGCGCGGCCACAAGCGAGCGGATGCGCCAGGTGCTCGCTAACTACTCTTCCAGCGTCATCGAGTGGATGCAAGGAGTCTTTCCCTGGTACGCTCGAGCGTGGTGGCTGGATTACGCGAGCTTTCGGCCGATCGAAGAAAAGGGCAGAGCGCTTTCACCGCGGTCACGCAACGACTTGTTGCACGTGGATGCCTTCCCCAGCCGGCCCACCCTTGGACACCGCATTCTGCGTTTTTTCACCAACCTGCATCCGTCCGAGCCGCGTGTCTGGTTGACCGGGCAAGGTATGGATTTCCTGGTGCCCCGGTATGCGGCTAACGCGGGTTTACCGGTCAGCCCGTCCCCCCGTGAGTGCCGTGCCGCCTTCCGCGAGAGGTGGACGGAACATCTGTCCTGGGGACTCAAGCGTATCGCCGGAAACCGCATCCCGAGGCGATCCCGTTACGATGTTTTCATGTTGCGCTTCCACGACTATTTGAAAGCGAACGAAGACTATCAAACAAAGTGCGAGAAGTTTCGCTGGGAGTTCCCACCCGATTCCTGCTGGATCGTGTTCACCGACATGGTGCCGCACGCGGTACTTTCCGGGCAGTTTGCGCTTGAAATGACGTTCATCGTATCTCGAAGCCAGATGCTCCTTCCCGAGCTAGCTCCCATCCGGATTCTAGAGCAGGCTGGCGGGTTTCCCCTCGGTCCGGAACCGGAAGCAACAAGTGGGGCCTGAACAAGCGGGGCTGGGACAAGCGGGACGAGATGTGTCCGAGTGTTCCGGCCTGTCGTATGCCTCCACGAGCAATGGAGAGAAAGCATTTGATGTTCTCCGGGCAAATCACTACTTTAGGGCTTCTGTGCTGCGCTACGTAAACTCTAGGAGGCGGTCTTGAGGATCGGTATTCCAAAGGAGATTGTGCCTGGCGAAACACGGGTATCCGTGATTCCAAAACTCGTCGTGTCCTTGACGCGGCAAGATCATGAGGTCCTGGTTGAGAATGAAGCGGGGATTGCGTCTTCTCACAACGACCAGGAGTATGTGGACGCCGGCGCCCGCATTTGTGACGTCCGTTCGCTCTACGAATCATCGGACGTGATTCTGAAGGTTCAGGCTCCCACAAACCACCCGGCCGTCGGGGTTCACGAGGCCAGCCTGGTGAAGGAGAATGGGATCCTGGTCGGTTTTTTGTCACCCCTGGCCAATCCCGATCTCATTCAGGTGCTCCGCGAGCGGAAGGTCACGGCATTCTCAATGGAGTACGTGCCACGTATTTCCCGTGCCCAGAGCATGGACGCACTGAGCTCCATGGCCACGATCGCGGGCTACAAGGCCGTACTGATGGCCGCCGACAAGCTCCCGAAGATGTTTCCGTTGCTGATGACGGCCGCCGGAACCGTGGCGCCCGCGAACGTCTTTGTCCTGGGAGTGGGGGTTGCGGGATTGCAGGCCATCGCGACCGCGAAGCGCCTGGGGGCGAAGGTCGAGGCGTTTGATCCTCGTCCAGCCGTGCGAGAACAAGTCCAGAGTCTGGGGGCTAGCTTCATCGACATGGAAGTTCCCGAAGATGTTGAAACAGCAGGAGGCTACGCCAAGGAACAAGGCCAGGAATTCATCGAGCGGGAGCGCAAGGTGATTCTTGCGCGATTGTCCAAAGTCGATGTCGTCATAACGACCGCGCAGATCTTCGGCAAACGCGCCCCGCTGCTGATTACTTCCAAGATGGTCGAGCACCTCCGACCGGGATCGATCATTGTCGATCTCGCCGCCGAACAGGGCGGAAACTGCGAGCGTACCGAGATGGACAAGGTTGTGGAGCACCATGGGGTCTGTATCATGGGGCCGGTCAACCTTCCGGCCGCGCTTCCCGTTCATTCGAGCCAAATGTACGGGAAAAACATCACGGACCTCTTCCTGCACCTCTACCCGAAAGATGCGGACACCCTCGACCTCTCGGATGAGATAGTCGCGGGTACGTGTATGACTCACGATGGCCGAGTCCTCAACGAACAGGTTCGAAAGATGCTGGAGCATGGAGGTTCTACGACATGACCGACGCGCTTTTGGTCTCGATTTACGTTTTTGTTCTGGCGGTTCTACTCGGCTTCGAATTGATCAGCAAGGTGCCGCCGCTATTGCACACGCCCCTGATGTCCGGCTCGAACGCGATTTCCGGTATTACCCTCGTCGGCTCGCTCATAGCCGCGGGAGAGGGACACGCGAAGACCAGCGTTGTGCTAGGCCTGGTAGCGGTCATTCTGGCAACCATCAACGCTGTTGCGGGTTTCATGGTAACGGATCGAATGCTGGGAATGTTCAAACGAGATCCCAAGAAACGAGTAGGCTGACGATTTCATGAGCTACTGGACCGAGTTTTGCTATCTTGTTGCATCCGTACTTTTCGTCCTAGGGCTCAAGCTTCTGGGCTCTCCCCGGACGGCCCGACGCGGTAATCTGCTCGGGGCCTGCGGAATGCTCCTTGCCGTTGTGGTCACCCTGGCCGACAAGCGGATCATCGACTTCACCTACATCCTGGCGGGGATTGTGGTTGGTGCGGCCGTCGGAGCGACGCTGGCTCGAAAGGTCCAAATGACGGCGATGCCCCAGATGGTGGGGCTGCTGAATGGATTCGGTGGCTGTGCCTCCGCGCTGGTCGCATACGCTGAGTATCTGCGCGTCTCTGCCGACAGCAAAACGATCCATAGCTCCGGCGTTGATTTGTGGCTGACGATCATTGCGAGCCTGTTGATCGGTTCGGTTACCTTTACCGGCAGTGTCGTTGCTTTTGCAAAACTCCAAGGGATCATGCGCGGGGCCCCGATCCTGTACCCGTTTCAAAAGCAGCTGAATGCGGCTCTGTTGATTGCGCTCTTGGCCCTCGGCGCGATATTTGTTGTCGATCCCACCCAGACGATCTTTCTCGCGGCGATTGTGGCGATTGCAGCGATCCTCGGAGTTACCAGCGTGATTCCCATCGGCGGAGCGGACATGCCTGTCGTGATTTCGTTGCTGAACTCCTATTCCGGCCTGGCGGCGGCAGCCACTGGTTTTGTTCTTTCAAACAACGTGCTGATCATCAGCGGAACGCTGGTAGGCGCCTCGGGAATCATCTTGACTCAGATCATGTGCAAGGCGATGAACCGTTCGCTCGCCAACGTGCTGTTTGCCGGCGTGGGGGCCGACTACGAATCGGCTGGCCCGGTCGCGGACCGACCTCCCGTGATCCGTTATACCCCGGAGGATGCAGCTTTAATGTTGGAAAACGCCGGATCGGTTCTTATCGTGCCGGGTTACGGGCTTGCCGTGGCTCAGGCGCAGCACGTTCTGCATGAGCTGGCGTCCATCCTGACAGCGCGCGGGACCAAGGTGGGATACGCGATCCATCCGGTGGCGGGCCGCATGCCAGGACACATGAACGTCCTGCTCGCCGAGGCCAACGTGTCTTACGACTTGCTGCACGAGATGGATCAAATCAACGACGACTTTCAGAACACCGACGTGGCCCTGGTGATTGGGGCCAACGATGTGGTCAACCCGGCGGCGCGATCCAAGAAGGACAGTCCGCTTTTCGGGATGCCCATCTTGGATGTCGACAAGGCGCAGTCGACCATCGTTTGCAAACGCAGTCTCAACCCCGGCTTTGCAGGTGAGGACAACGAGCTCTTTTATTTCGAGAAAACCATGATGGTCCTTGGTGATGCCAAGGAGACTGTAACTCAGCTCGTACAATTGATGAAGCAGGAGGCGTGAGGATCACATTCAGTGCCGATCTCCTGCGGTAAGGTCGACACTCACTTGCCACAGCTTCAGCGCCGTTTGCAGTTCGTAGGACTGGGCGGACGAGGGAACCGCCTTTCGTTTGATGAAGTACTTTCCACTCACCTGCCCGGGTGCCGGCTCGGTCGCAAGGTACAGGCTGGTATCCGCTCCTTTTTCCAGACTTCCAAACACGCTCTTTGCCACGAACCGAAGTGGCTGGGGAGTTCCCAGGTAGTCATTGAGCAGCTTCGTGCCGATGACGCCCGGGTGCAAACAGTTCGCGGTGACATTTGTCCCCTCCAGCCTGCGGGCGAGCTCATAGGCGAAGAGGACGTTTGCCAATTTGGTTCGGCCGTAGGTTCGTGTGTGACTGTAGCTCGCTTGGGATTGTAGATCGTCGAAGTCGATGCTGTGACCCTTGTGGGCCTCCGAGGCGAGGTTGATGATCCGCGCCGGTGCGCTTTTTGTAAGGGTGCCGAGCAACAGGTGCGTGATCAGAAAAGGGGCAAGGTGGTTGACGGCCAGTTGCATTTCGAGACGGTCTTTGGTCGCCATTCGGTTTTTCGTGATGATGCCGGCATTGTTGATCAGAACGTGCAGCCGCTCCGATCTTTCCCGAAACTCTGCCGCGAGCGCGCGAATGGAAGACTGTGAGGACAGATCAGCGATCAACAAATGGACGGAGGTATTGCCAGTCGCCTGCAAGATTTGGGCCTTTGCATCTTCCCCGCGGGCGCGATTGCGACACACCAAAAAAACCGTGGCATCCCTCCGGGCCAAGCCCATTGCGGTAGCGCCGCCGATTCCGGCATTGGCACCCGTAACAAGACAGACTTTGCCTCGCATGTTCATGGCCGCGGTTCTACAAGACCTCGGGGCACCACGCCGTCCGGAGCATCAAAGGACAGTCCAAGGAGATGGGCGATGATCGGAGCTACGTCCTCCAGCCCGAGACGATCCGCGGAGCGCCCGGATCGAAAGCCGGCTCCCCAACCTATGAAGCCCGTCAGGATTTGTGCCCTATCGGGATGACAACCATGGGTTCCCCCATTCGATTCCCGCAGGACGGGACCGGACGGGGACGATGTGAAGTGCACGCCCGCAATGCCGTCGAGCGCCAGTGCGGCCGAGGGATCCGCGCCCAAACGCTGCAGGTCCTCTTGTTCGATGATCTCGAAAAGGCGGCGATGCTTCCTGGGCAGCCCCGCCAGCAGTTCTCTTACTCGATCCAGTGCCGCCGCGTCTCCAGGGTCCTTGATGTGCAAAAAGGCCGATCCGCCCGCGCTGTGGAATGTGGCGCGCCAGCGCCCGCGATTTGCTTTCGCCTCCATCAGGCCTTCTCTTGCCAGCCAAACGTTGGGAGCCAGGGCTGTGTGCACGTTGATGAAACCATGATCGCCGGTGATGATGAAGGCAGTGCGCTGCGCGATGCCGGCTCTTTCCGCTGCCTCGACGATCTGACTTACGCTCCGGTCGACCGTGGCAACTGCCAGTTCGACGATTGGCACTTCGCGCCCGGCCTGGTGCTGAAACTCGTCGGTGGCCAGCAAATGAACGGTCAGCAGGGTCGGGCGATACGTTTCGAGCAAGTAGGCGGCGGCCATCGCCACATGATCGTCTCGTGTCATGTGCTCCGATGTGAAGTTCGCTGCTGTCAGCCGTCCAGTGGCCATGGTTTCTATTTCCACCCAGAGATTGGACGGCGCTGTCACCTCGCGCAGAGCTTGCAGTGGATCCCCGGTTTGCTGTAGCGACCAGTACTCGGGAACATTTCGGTCGATGGGAGCCCCAACTGACGCGGGCCATGCGATACTGGCGCTTTGAAGCCCTGCCTGGCGTAGCGCATCCCAAAGCGTGGGGATCCGAATGAAAGACTCTTCCCAGTACCATCGTCCCGTTTGGCCGTCGGGCTCGAAGGGGGTGTTGTAGTAGATTCCATGGCGCGCGGGCAGCGCCCCCGTGAGCATCGTAGTGTGAGAGGGATAGGTCACGGTAGGGAACACTCCCCGTACAGATTTCGCGTGGACACCGGCGTCCGCCATTTGCCGAATCCTCGGAGCAGGCCAGCGCGAGTCGAGGTAGAACTCCGGCCTGAGGCCGTCAATGGAGATCAGCACGACGTGATCGGCGAGACGCTGCGCTTGCGGCCACAACGGGCCGACGGCTAGGCCCAGGATCCAGAGAATGACGCAGGAGAACTTGCTGGTATTGGTCATGTCAGGCCCCCGAGAATGTCGCGGCATTCTATCAGGTTTAACCGCAAATCCTTGGGGCATTGGTTGGAATGAGAGAGAGTCTTTTAAAAGTCGGGATCCGTCTAGGCGGCCGAGCTCGGTTTCGGTAAGTCCGCGCGCGGCTTCATTATCGCTCCAGCACCGACTCCCCTTCGAGCTTCGCGAGGATGACCGCGCCGAATGAGTCACTCAGCACGTTGACGGTCGTACGAAACATATCGAGGACGCGATCCACCGCCAGAATGATCGCGGCTCCCTCGAGCGGCAGCCCGACGGCTCGCAGGATAATGGAGAGCATGACCAATCCTGCCATCGGGACTCCGGCAGCCCCGATCGACGCCAACAGAGCAGTTGCCACGATGAGCAGTTGGGATGTCAGGGTTAGCTCGAATCCGTATACCTGTGCAATGAAGACGACGGCCACGCACTCGTAGAGCGCGGTTCCATCCATGTTGACCGTCGCCCCGATAGGCAGGACAAAAGAAGCAATCTTCTTCGAGACCTTCGAGTTCTCCGTGACAGCTTTCATGGTCAAGGGAAGCGTCACGACCGAAGAGCTGGTCGAGAACGCCATGATCATGGGCGAGGCCATTCCCATGAAGTGATGGAACGGGTTTTTCCGCGTAAGCAGGCGCATCAGAAGCGGCAGCGTCAGAAAGGCATGGATGCCGAGTCCAACAACGACAACGACAAAGTAGTAGCCCAACGAAACGAAGGACTCAAAGCCGGTGGTGGCCACGATTTTTGCATTGATACCGAAAACACCGATGGGGGCGGACCAGATGATGAAGCCTACCATCTTCATCATGACATCGAAGAATCCATTGATGAGACTCGACAGGGTCTGCTTGTGTCCCGCGTCCAGCCGGGTGATGAAATAGCCGAGCAGGATGCAGAAAAAAATCATCGGCAGGACTTGTCCGTCGGCCATCGCCTGAAATGGGTTCTCCGGGATGAGGCCGTACAGTATTTCCGAGAAACTTTGCTCTACAGCCGCGATTTTGTCGGGTGTCTCATCGAGCTGAATCGTGGAGCCCACCCCGGGTTTGAAGATGTTGACGAGCACTTGACCCGTCAAGATGGCAATGAGGCTGGTCATCATGTAGTAGCCGAATGTTTTCGCGCCCAGGATGCCCAGATTGCTCCGGTCTCCGACGGAGATTACCCCGGAGGTGATCGAGGCGATGATCAGCGGCATGATGGTCATGCGGAGCAGCTTCAGGAACAAGTTCGAGAGGGTTCCAGCAAGCGGAACAATGGCGTCCCCCATCAACCAGCCGGCGCCGATTCCCGCGAACCAGCCAAAGAAGATCCAAAATGTCAGGGACTTGTAGGGAATTCGCATTGCACCTGTATACTACGCGAGGAGTTCTGGATTGAAAACAGAAACTTCAACTCGTGTCATCATCTCGCACGGTTGGGGTTTCACTTCTTCCCCTTGTCCAAAGCGGGATTCTAGTAAGATATGGTGCAACGGACCGGGGAGGCACATGAAGGCAACGATTCGCGGGCGCGAGATTCACTACAAGATCGAAGGGGACTCGTCCGGTCCCGTCGTCGCGTTGAGCCACTCGCTTGGGACGGACTTGACGATGTGGGATCCTCAGGTCCAAGTGCTCGAGCAAAACTATCGAGTGCTGAGATACGACACTCGCGGACACGGAGCTTCCGATGATCCCGCCGGGCCGTATTCTCTGGACGGTTTGGCCGAGGACCTCCTCTCGCTACTGGAATTCCTGGATATTCGCCGAATGCACTTCGTCGGTCTGTCGATGGGGGGCATGATCGGACAGGCGCTGGCTTTGAGGGCACCCTATTGTCTGCTGAGCCTGAGCCTATGCGACACGACCAGTTCGATTCCGGCCTCGGCGAAACCCATCTGGGATGAACGTATCCGGATCGTCGAGAGTCAAGGGATGGAGCCGATGGTGGAGCCGACAATCGAACGTTGGTTTACTCCGCCTTTTCGCGCGGCACAGACAGAGACCGTCGATCGGATCCGCGCCCTGCTTCGGGTCACATCCCCTCGTGGGTACCGCGGATGCTGCCGTGCGATTGCTGGGTTGCACCTCACCGAGCGTCTGAAATCGATTGCTGCCCGGACTCTCGTTGTTGTCGGCGAGCAGGACCCCGGGACGCCGGTGTCCGTGGCACGGGAGATTCAAGAGCGAATTGCCGGTTCCAGGCTCGAAGTGATTCCTTCGGCTTCTCACCTGTGCAACATCGAGCAGGCAGATGCGTTCAACCGGATCCTGATAGAGTTTTTGGGCAGCGAAGGGTAAATCCCTGGGTGGGGGCCGGGAGCCGACAGGTGCAAACCAATCCGGGCTGACCTGCACGAGTGGCGTTACTGAATCTCGTCCTCGTCGTAATAGTCGACCTTGTGTAGCGGCATGACGACGCTCGTCAGCAGATTCAATACATGACCGCCGATGCGTTTGTAATAACGCGCTCCCAGCACGATGGCCGCGGTCTCTCCCGCCTTATGATTTGAACGGGCAACGCTGGCCAACAATTCGTCCGCGCGCTTGGCGGAGTCTTTCCCTTGGCGAATCAGGTCCATGGCTCGGTCCCGGTCGGAGCTGTCGAATACTTCCGCCACCGCTGCGAAGGCCTCTTCGACACCCTCACGAATCTCGGTGAGCTCTCCCAGGAACTCGTCTTCCGGCAACGGACCCGAATAGATGTCGACCACCTCGCTCAGATTTTTGGCGTAGTCTCCCACTCGTTCGATGTCCTTCACCAGTGTCATCAGAAGCAAACAGTAGGGAAGATCGGGCGTGTTCCGCCCTGAGGACAGATGGGCAACGACCTGCTTTCGGATCGTTCGTTCGAGCTTGTTCACGCGAACGTCCTTCTGATAGATGTCGTCCCGATCGTCCAGCGTGGCCGACTTGTGGAAGTAGATATCCCCTGCCTTCTTACACATTTCGCAGGTCAGCCGTAGCATCTCCGAAAAATTATGCGCCATCGCGCTCAAGGGATTTCCAGGGCGAAGTATGCTGAGCAGTTCTCGAAACACGGCAACCTCCTATTGTCACCATGGAAAAAGCTGGTTTAAGAGGGCGAACAGGGCCGGAACTCCATAAAAAAGAACGGCAACGTAGATCAGGGCCCATCGCCGCGATCGGACGGCAACTCTGGCCAAGGCCTGAGCTGCCGACAACGGAATCCTGCGTACCCACTCCGATGGATAGATCATCAGAATCCCGGTGAGGTTGAACAGGCTGTGCACCAGGGCGATAACAATGCCGGCGTGGGCATTGGGCCCCGAGGCTGCTACCGACGCCAGGAGGGCGGTTATTGTCGTGCCCATGTTTGCTCCCAGTGTGATGGGAAACGCTTGCGTCAAGGTGATGATTCCGGCGCCGGCCAGTGGGACGAGCAACGAAGTCGTAATCGAGCTGGATTGCACCATGATCGTCGCCGCGGCGCCGAAAACCATGGCGATGATCACGCTCCGATCCAGATACTGAGTGATAAAGAGTGCGACCCGATCTCCCACGGCCGAGCGCATGACCCGGACCAAGAAATACAGCGATAGAAGGATGAGTACGCCACTCGAGACAACGATGACCGTCCCCTGTATCGGCGGCGAGTCCGATAGGGTGCCCGCCACACTCTTTACGGGGAGGAGAGCCGATTTGAGAACACGGGCGAGTGGGCTTTCAAAGGAGTAAGACGCTTCCGAGTCGACAAGGAGCGCGGCGATAAATCTCGCAGTCTTTTGCAGGTAGCCCGTGTACAGCTCCAAGGGCAGAAGGAGAGCAACCGTCAGGTAGTTGAAGAAGTCGTGGCAGGTCGCCACCGAAAACGCACGCTCGAATTCGTCCTTTCGTGCCATGTGGGCCAACGAAACCATCGTGTTGGTGACGGTAGTGCCGATGTTGGCTCCCATGATCATGGGCACCGCGTTTGACACTGGGAGAGGGCTTTCCGGCGCGGCGACGAGCCCCACCACCATCGAAGTCGTGACGGACGAACTCTGTACCAGGGTTGTTGCCAGAATGCCGATCATGAGTCCGATGAAGGGATTGTTGGTAGCTCTGAAAAAGGACTCGAGCAGGTCCCGCCCCATTAGCTTGAAGCCGTCCCCTAGACCCTTGACTCCGACCAAGAACACAAAGAGCAGAATGATCAGCAACAATGCTCGCTGCCACGGGGGCAAGCCTTGGTCGTCGGAATCTACGCCTGCGTTCACACTCTCACCGGGGTTTCTAAGCGACTACGGGTACTCCGAATACGATATTGCCGCAGTAGGCACAGGCCGGCATTATAGAACAGACAGAGAGAGAAAACTCAACTCATATGGGTGAATTACTCGAGGACGAAGGCCGCGGGAGCCTCCGGCAGACCCACGAAAGATCCCCGACGACAGCTTCAACAGCCCCTGGGACAATGTCATCGGATCTGGCTCTGCAGGGATACACGAGATTCCGTCTCGCACGGTGTTAGCGCGTAGTTTCTTTTCCCACGCTCTACCGGCCGCTAGCCAGTCCCTCGCTGAGGGCTGGCCGCGGAAATTGGTGGCCGGTCTAGGCCCAAAATAAGCGAGGTATGAGCTCGCTCGGAAAATCGTTTGCCTTTTCCGAATATCTCGTGGATTTCAGCTCCTTGTGCGTAACAGGGAAAGCAAAGAGAAACACAAGAGACAAACCTTCCATTGGTTGTCTGGATCACTTGATCTTGTTTGTCTCTGTTATGCCCTTCCTTTCGCCCGCCACTCTTGCTCCGCCGGGGGTACGGGCTCACCCGCCGGCGAGGCGCCTTCAAGTAAACCTGAGTTGCCTGATATAGTCGAACGTCGCCAAAAAGGTTTCGAGATGCTTGCTATAGGCCAATATCCTGTAAACGAGGCGACGACCGGTTCTTACAATCTGACAGGGTATTTGCACAAAGTTCACCAGGAAGCGTTTGAACTCCATCCTCAAGATATCACGACGTACTGTCGGCGCCTGCGTCACCAGGCCATACCAGGCCTTCAGATTCCACGCCAGCGATGCGATGACCATGTAGGCCCAGTTCGATACCAGACTGTCCGAAGGCATCCTCAAGGCGTTCACTCCACTCTTGAGCTGACCGATGACGTTTTCCTGGTTGCAGCGATCGTTGGCAAAAAGGACCACTTCTCCCATCGTCATCTCCCGATCGTTGGTGATGTAGAAGAAGTACCGGACCTCATCAAACAGCCGGTGCTCCCCCTTTTCGATCGTGAGGTTCTTCCGAACCACAACCATGCGATAGGTTTTCTTACAGTGTCCGGGACGATAGTCAAACTCGGCGACCTGCTCGCTCTGCAGGCGGATGTTCTTGAATTCTCTCTCCTTGATTACTTGTTCTTTGACGTTTTCCGGACGGCGCCGTTCTTCGCTCTTGACCTCATAACGAGGAGGCCGCTCGAGCGGTTTCCATTGTCTCTCCGGCAGGGCATCGGCCATCCCGACCAGGTTCGGCTTGGCGTCATAACCAAAGACAAAACCAACCCGCTCGTCCCAGCGATCGAAGTTTCTCGTCAGCGAGAAATCCGTGTCGCCCCGAAGCCAGACCTTCGTAAACACCGACGACACCAGATCGATTGCCCGGTCCATCCACTCGGCCGCTCCGTCGGAAGAGGGACGGTTGCCCGGCCGATTCATCAGATAGAGGACCTCATTCGTATTGGCCAAGGTCACGATCAACGGTGCGTAACCCCAGATCCCGTTGTAGGCAATGTCCATTCCTTCCTTGCATTCCCCCAAGGTTCCGGCGACGGTCCCGTCCACGTCGATGATGGCCTCCTTCCGGAAGGAAGCATCCTGCAACTTCCACACCTTGGTTCGGGTTTCATTGATGGTTTCCTGAAGTCCGAAGATCCAATCCTCATCGAAACGACGGAGGAAATCTCCAGCCGTCGTGGGATCCGGAATCCTCTCGGCTCCCAGTCCGTTCATGTAGGTCTCATCCTGGCGCAACCGCTCGATATCTTCGAGACAGGTTCCACCCGACAAGACGTTGTATGCGATGTTCAGTACATGATCGGATTCCCAGTAAGGAAAGTGGTACTTGAGCAAAACGATGTTTCTGTTGATATCTTTGTCCAATCCAAGCTTACACACGAGCTTGTGAATGGCTCCGATACCACCAGATCCGATGGCGCGCGTTCTCTCGGCGATCTCGTAGTAGGTGTTGGAGTCCTTGAACATAGGATCGGACCGGTCCTCAAACTGATTTCTTTCCAACCGGCGTGTAAGATTTTGCTTGTCTCGGAGGAGGATTCTGTGGTTTCTTTTATTCACCTGGAATGTGCTCCTTTCGGGATGTCTTGTAAGTATATCAAACGCATTTTATCCCGTAACGGCGCACGTTCCAGGGCTTTTCTTCCTCCTCATGCAAAAAATCACGCTGGACTAAGGTCTAGGGACAGCCGGTAAGGCCGAGGATCACGTTCGCGAGGCTCTGGAGGTCGCCCACGTTGACGCTACCGTCTCCGTTTATGTCGTACGCCAGGGAAAGAGAACCCGTCAAGACGGCGTTGATCAGCTGTTGCAGGTCCAAAACGTCGATCTGGCCGTCGCCGGTGATGTCGCAGCCCCCACTGCCGAGGATCGTGAAGCTTCTTTCGATCGATGTGATATTGCCCTGTTGGTCCGCGACCTTCACGAACAGCTCTCCTTCGGCGAGATCGGTGATAGGCGAGGAAAGCTGCAGCGACCAAATCTGATCCCCCGTTTCAACAAACAACGGAGCAAGCTCCGCTCCAGGAGATTGTCCGTTGACGGGGAAGTTGGCCGTCACGGACAAAGAGCCCGGGTTCAATCCGGAGTAAGAATCGAACATGCCGATCTGAATCGCACTCAAGGATAGAGAGTTGCTTCCGGCTCTGGGTGAAGCCAGCGTCAACGTGGGTTTCAACGCGTCGGTAAACCAGCCCATGGTTTGTAGGATGGGGTCCTTGGAGCTGATGGGACAGCCCAGGTCTACCCAGCGGGCGAAGGTAATCTTTTCGTCTTCGCTCAGCGCGGGTGCCCCGGAGCCCGGAGGGGGCATCATGGTGCCTGTGAAGTCGAGGTCCGCATCATTGGCGCTGGCCCCTGGTGGGAGCGTACCGGGATCACCCGGAGTACTCTCGGTCGGGTGATCTGCATTGGTCCACCGAGTCAATCCCATTTTTAGTTGAAATTGGAGAGCGGCTCCCGTGGTATTTACGCAATTCGTTCCTCCACGGCTTTTGAAAAGCGGGCTTTTAAGGAACGACGTAACCTCGGCAGATGCCGATAGCCACGGACCTTCCTGAGTCTCGGCTCGATCTCAAGCAATGCCGTAGCTACCCAGCGATGTAATTGGTTGCTGTTTTTCCAGTAATCCACTTTATCGGTTCTTTGTCCAAGCTGCGCATTGATGGACTCGAGACAATTCGTGGTAGAGAAACTTTCCCGGAGTTCCTCTGCCAGGCCCAACCGGTGAAGGGTGAGAGTCTCTTCGAAACCCTCATCCAAGCTGGCTGCCGCTGACTGGTTCAGCAGCGATAGTTCTTTTCGGACCCTTAGAAGCGCTTTTTCTGCCTCTCTCAGGGTTGGCTTTTGATAGGCATCCTGCAATCGTTTGCGAAAGGTTCCCTGTTTGCTCTTGGGTAAGTAGCACAATACATTTTCACGCTTGTGCCATCGGCAGCGCTGCACGACCGCCCGGTTGCCGAATACCGCCTGGACGGCTTTTCGCAATCCTTTGGACCCATCGATAACGCACATCAGGCCCTTGTCATGGCAAAGCCCTCTTTGTATTAGCCCTCGGAGAAAGGCTATACACACTCGTTCATTTTCGGTACTGGCCTGCAGGAACCCCAAGATGATCTTCTCACCCTCGAGGGTCACTCCCAATCCAATCAGGATTTGCTCCGATGCAAAGCTTTTGCCGTCCAGAAAGAGAGCAACAAAATCGTATCCTGCAAGAGATCGTTCCTGCAGCTCCTTCAGTTTTCGAGCTGTCACTTGGATGGTACGGCGCGAGATGCTCGATGGCGACATGCCAAAGGCCTCGGGAACCGCCTCAGCGCACTCCCGATAATTGCGACACGATAATCCGTTGATTACCTTCTTCAAAAGGCCCTCGTCCATATTCCTGGGTTGCTGCAACCGCCGATATGTTCTCAACCGTACCTCACAACTCCGATCAGTATCTCGGACTCGAGGAACACGGACTGGAATCTTCTGATCTGTCAGGTACACTGAACCCCTTTGCGATCCCCATCGATGAAGGTTGGAATCGCCGCCGGCTCGGCTATAGCGCTCCCCAGCGAGGTGGTTGACTTCATCTTCAAGGCTGTCCTGGACGGCTCGCAATCCCAGCGGTATCAACGCTTGGATGAGCTCGATACGTGCATCAAGTTCGTTGAGCTGATCATTGGTTGCGAGAAATCGTGTCTCGCCTGACGATCGTTTTTGCTTCGACGTATTGCCGTTTGGTAGAATCTTCTTCATAGTGGCTCCTTGAGAATTGGTTGACTTCGTTTTCGCCAAAAACAAAAATCTACCACTCTTGGAGCCGCTTTCCTTTCATTGAATTTCAACTAACAATAGCACTCACTCCCAAGCCATCACCCGCGTGCGTAAGGGCACCCTCTCGGAAGCATTCAAACTACATCCGGAGCGCTTTGTTCGGGGAGTGCCACAGCCACCCGCAGTACCGGAGGCGGCCTGGATCAACAAACCGAAGACCCCTTCGAATAAATCTGAAAATGGTGTGGTATCGGAAAGTACCCAGATTCCGGGGGTGCTAGACCTTAGTCCAGCGTGATTTTTTGCATGAGGAGGAAGAAAAGCCCTGGAACGTGCGCCGTTACGGGATAAAATGCGTTTGATATATTTACAAGACATCCCGAAAGGAGCACATTCCAGGTGAATAAAAGAAACCACAGAATCCTCCTCCGAGACAAGCAAAATCTTACACGCCGGTTGGAAAGAAATCAGTTTGAGGACCGGTCCGATCCTATGTTCAAGGACTCCAACACCTACTACGAGATCGCCGAGAGAACGCGCGCCATCGGATCTGGTGGTATCGGAGCCATTCACAAGCTCGTGTGTAAGCTTGGATTGGACAAAGATATCAACAGAAACATCGTTTTGCTCAAGTACCACTTTCCTTACTGGGAATCCGATCATGTACTGAACATCGCATACAACGTCTTGTCGGGTGGAACCTGTCTCGAAGATATCGAGCGGTTGCGCCAGGATGAGACCTACATGAACGGACTGGGAGCCGAGAGGATTCCGGATCCCACGACGGCTGGAGATTTCCTCCGTCGTTTCGATGAGGATTGGATCTTCGGACTTCAGGAAACCATCAATGAAACCCGAACCAAGGTGTGGAAGTTGCAGGATGCTTCCTTCCGGAAGGAGGCCATCATCGACGTGGACGGGACCGTCGCCGGAACCTTGGGGGAATGCAAGGAAGGAATGGACATTGCCTACAACGGGATCTGGGGTTACGCACCGTTGATCGTGACCTTGGCCAATACGAATGAGGTCCTCTATCTGATGAATCGGCCGGGCAACCGTCCCTCTTCCGACGGAGCGGCCGAGTGGATGGACCGGGCAATCGATCTGGTGTCGTCGGTGTTTACGAAGGTCTGGCTTCGGGGCGACACGGATTTCTCGCTGACGAGAAACTTCGATCGCTGGGACGAGCGGGTTGGTTTTGTCTTTGGTTATGACGCCAAGCCGAACCTGGTCGGGATGGCCGATGCCCTGCCGGAGAGACAATGGAAACCGCTCGAGCGGCCTCCTCGTTATGAGGTCAAGAGCGAAGAACGGCGCCGTCCGGAAAACGTCAAAGAACAAGTAATCAAGGAGAGAGAATTCAAGAACATCCGCCTGCAGAGCGAGCAGGTCGCCGAGTTTGACTATCGTCCCGGACACTGTAAGAAAACCTATCGCATGGTTGTGGTTCGGAAGAACCTCACGATCGAAAAGGGGGAGCACCGGCTGTTTGATGAGGTCCGGTACTTCTTCTACATCACCAACGATCGGGAGATGACGATGGGAGAAGTGGTCCTTTTTGCCAACGATCGCTGCAACCAGGAAAACGTCATCGGTCAGCTCAAGAGTGGAGTGAACGCCTTGAGGATGCCTTCGGACAGTCTGGTATCGAACTGGGCCTACATGGTCATCGCATCGCTGGCGTGGAATCTGAAGGCCTGGTATGGCCTGGTGACGCAGGCGCCGACAGTACGTCGTGATATCTTGAGGATGGAGTTCAAACGCTTCCTGGTGAACTTTGTGCAAATACCCTGTCAGATTGTAAGAACCGGTCGTCGCCTCGTTTACAGGATATTGGCCTATAGCAAGCATCTCGAAACCTTTTTGGCGACGTTCGACTATATCAGGCAACTCAGGTTTACTTGAAGGCGCCTCGCCGGCGGGTGAGCCCGTACCCCCGGCGGAGCAAGAGTGGCGGGCGAAAGGAAGGGCATAACAGAGACAAACAAGATCAAGTGATCCAGACAACCAATGGAAGGTTTGTCTCTTGTGTTTCTCTTTGCTTTCCCTGTTACGCACAAGGAGCTGAAATCCACGAGATATTCGGAAAAGGCAAACGATTTTCCGAGCGAGCTCATACCTCGCTTATTTTGGGACTAGTCCAGCGATGTCACAATCAAGCAAAATTGACCTGCCCCCGAATGTGGTGCCACCAGTCATGTTAGTCCTGCAGCCATCAGGCGCAGGGGCGTAGCCCCGGAGCCTGGTGGCTCGATCTGGAACGTCTCCGGGGCCGGTGGCCTATACCCCAGTGAACTATGCGGTCGTTTGGTGTTGTAATCGATCCTCCAGCGTTCGATCAAGACCTTGAGTGCGCCCCTCTAAGACTGTAGAGATTTCCTCAACGATTGAGAACGGATTTTGATTGGCTTTCGCGGTAAGCTGAGGGGGCTTGCCCAGCAAAGGAGCAAGAAAGCCATGGGGAAAATCCGTCGAAAGTTCGATTTCGAATTCAAACAACAAGTAGTGCAAGAGATAGAGAGCGGCCAGAAGACTCTCTCCCAAGCAGCTCGGGACTATCAGATCTCTGCCAGCGTGATCCAGAGATGGCGAAACCTCGTCAAGGGGAAAGGTCTAGTCTAGTGGAACGGCCATCCCGACGGGAGAAAGCACTGGAGTTGGAGAATCAGCGTTTAAAGGCCAAGGTCGGCGAATTGGTCATGCAGGTCGATCACTTAAAAAAACTGCAGGATTACGCACAGCAGCTGAGAAACGCCGATACCTCCGTGATCACCGGCAAGAACTTGGATCAGTTTCGAAAGGGTGCGAAGTAATCGGACTTTCACCCAGCAGCTACTATTACAAACCGAGAGGAGATCGACTTGCTCGGGAGAAACGAGATGCGGATCTGAGAGATATGATTGAGGCGATTCAGTTGGAATTCCCTGGCTATGGATACCGTCGAATCCAGCGGCATTTGGTTCGTCAGGGGTTAAGGATCAATGGAAAGAGGATTCGACGTGTGATGAGCCTGTATGGGCTCCTCCCGGTTGTCTGGAAATCCTTTGTCCGAACGACAGATTCATGCCATAGACTGCGGGTTTACGAGAACTTGCTCAAGGACCGGCAGCTGGCGAGGCTAAACGAGGCATGGGTGTCCGATATTACCTACATTCGGATCGAAACATGCTTTGTGTACTTGGCCGTGATCATGGATCTCTATTCTCGCAAGGTCATTGGATGGGCAATCTCCAGAAGGCTGGATCGGCAGCTTTGTCTAGAAGCCCTCGGGATGGCCCTGCAGGAGCGCAACCCCGCCCGTGGCTGCATTCATCACTCTGACCGAGGAGTGCAGTATGCCTCAGAAGAATATGTCCAGCGGCTGAGCGTCGCGGGATTTCAGATAAGCATGTCAGCCAAGGGAAACCCGTACGACAACGCCTTCATGGAATCGTTCTTCAAGACCCTGAAGTACGAGGAGGTCCATCTGTGGGACTACGACAGCTACCAGATGGTGATTGATCGTGTTCCCTATTTCATCGAGGAGGTCTACAACAAGAAGAGGCTTCATTCGGCCCTGGGCTACATCCCTCCGAATGAATTTGAAGAAACAGTAATGAGAGATAAAACGTCAATCTTCGCCGATCAGGCTGTTCTCAACACGTGCTGATTTCTCTCTTCCAGTTCAAAGGGCGCATTCCACCCTGCTCGGTGAAGGCATAGGGCAGAGAGCCTCCAAGTTCGCGTGCGGAAGCTATCACATTTTGTGATAGCAACGCGGCGGTCTCCGCTGGGGTCGAAGCCATTTTGGAACTTCAGATCGGAATGCCCGACCCGGTGGCGCGGGAGATTGTGGCCGAGGGCGGGACGCGCATGGGGCTGATCGACCTTCGCAAGCAAACGCGGGATCGGATGTTCCGGGAGCTTGCGGAAGGACGCGCTGCTGGCGAGGGAATCCCGCAGCTGGTGCGGCGAATCAGAGACAAGATCCCTGCGGGACGCTACCGGGACGCGGCAACCCGGGCCAAAGTCATCGCCCGGACCGAGACCAGACATGCCCAGCAGGTGTCGGTGCTTCGCGCCTACAAGGAGAGCGGGGTGGTAACCCGTGTGCTGGTCTTTGACGACCGCCTGGGGCACGGAGACGAGGATTGCACGTTCTGGAATGGCCGAGAGGTCGCTCTTGAACAAGCCGAGGAGCTGGATTCTCAAGAGCACCCCAACGGCACGCGTGCCTTTGCGCCCGTGATTCCGTGAGCGGAAATTGGAATGTCAAGCGATGACCTATACGAAGAATTCGAGGAGCGGGCGGCGATCATGGAGTATGACGGCGGATTCAGCCGCAAGGAAGCCGAACGGGCCGCGTGGGAATGTGTGCACGCTCGTTATTTTTTAGTTGAGGAAAACATGAATCACAAATCGTTTTACGTAAAGCAACTGGAGGGAGACGGGACGGGGAGCGCCGTCTTTGCCACCCTCAACGTCGTGGACAAGGACGGAGACGTGACCCTGCCGGGAGCCTTCGGGAAGCAAACCGCGGTGGTTGTCCCCACCCACGACTGGTCCAGTGTCCCTTTGGGCAAGGGCACGACGCGGGAAGCGGGAGACGAGGCCATTGTGGATTTCAAGCTGAATCTGGACTCCCCCACGGCGAAGGAATGGCACAGCGCCTTGAAGTTCGACCTGGACGAGGGGCCGCGCAAGCAGGAATGGTCCTATGACTTTGACATTCTGGAAGAAAGTCGGGGCGAGTTCAAGGGAGAGCAGGTGAGGTTCCTGAAATCCTTGCGAATCCATGAGGTCAGCCCCGTTCTGGTGGGAGCCGGAGTCAACACCCGGACGCTGAGCATGAAAGAGAAAGGAATCAAGCTGTCCGATCAGTTTCAACAAGTCGAGCATGGCCTGGTGGAGACGCGAGCCGTCCTCACCCGGATGAAGGCCATACTGCAGATGCGCCGATCAGACCGCAAGCACCCTCTGTCGCCTGAGGACAGAGGACGGCTGGAGGGCTTGGCCAAGCAGCTCGCCGAGATCCAATCCGATATCGAGATGCTGACGAAGCAACCCGAACCGGAGCCGGTCATCGACGGGGCGGCCCTGTTGGCCCAATACCAGAGAACACTGGCCCAGATTCAAGGACACCTGAGCGCCTGAGACGCTCGCTGACTTAACGAAATCAGGAAAACAGGCCGACCTTCCACGGGTCGGCTTTTTTGTTGCCCAAAAAGGAGGCAAACCCCATGAAGGAACTCATTGAAAAACGCAAAGAGTTGGAAGCCAAAAGCGCCGTCTTGGCCGCTGTCTTTAAGCAGGCAGGCGAGGAGATGGACCTGTCCAAGGTCAAAAAGATCGGCGACCTGGACGTGATGGCCAAGTCCTACACCACGGTCCAGATCTCCGAGGAGATCCGTAAGCTCAACGATGAACTGACCCAGCTGGGCAAGGAAGTGTACACCCTGGCCCAGGCCGAGAAGGCGGCTCAGGACGTGAAGGAAGTGCAAGATCGGATCAAGAACCCGGCCTCGTCCCTCACCCATCCGACCTCCGATGCGCCCACATCGGAGCAGGAAAGCACCTTTAAGGGCCTGGGAGACGCCATCGTGGCGTCGGATCTTTTCAAGAACCACAAGTCCGGAACTATGGAAAAGGGTGAAGTCCAAGGCTTCGGCCTGAAGGAACTCAAGACGCTGTTTCAGACCTCGGCGGGTTGGGCTCCTGAGTCTACCCGCATTGGCCGGTTAGTCGATGCCGTCACCCGGCCCATTCAGGTGATCGACATCATTCCGTCGGGTCAGACCGGCCAGGCATCCATCGTCTACATGGAGGAGACGACCCGCACCCACAGTGCTGCCGAGCGCTCCGAAGCGGCCGCCTATGCCGAGAGCACCTTCGCGCTGACGGAGAGGACCTCTTCGGTTCGCTCCATCGGAGACAGCATTCCGGTAACGGACGAGCAGCTGGCCGACGTCGCTCAGGTGCAAAGCTACCTGAATCAGCGGCTGGCCTTTGGCGTGCGGCAACGCCTGGATGGTCAGATTCTCAACGGCGATGGCACGGCTCCCAATCTGAGGGGCATCCTCAACACCACCGGCATTCAGACCCAGGCCAAAGGGTCGGACTCCGTACCCGACGCCATCTACAAGGCTTTGACCAAGATTCGGGTCACGGGCCGGGCCATGCCGTCCCACGTGCTGTTTCACCCGAATGACTGGCAGGCGATCCGCCTGCTAACGACTTCCGATGGGATCTACATCTGGGGGTCTCCGTCCGAGTCGGGCCCGGAGCGCATCTGGGGCTTGCCGGTGGTCCAGACGGATGCCTTGACCGAGAACACGGCCTTGGTGGGGGACTTCCCCAACTTCTGTCAGCTTTTCGAGCGTCAAGGGATCGAGGTGCGGATGGGATTCGTCAATGACGACTTTACCAAAGGCAAGCAGACCATCCGGGCCGGCATGCGGTTGGCTCTGGTGATCTACCGCGCTGCGGCGTTCTCTACCATCGCCGGCATTTAAGGGAGGTCGAAGATGAGCAAGATCGAAGGTTCGATTCCAAGAGACGCGATTAAGGTCGCCGTCATCGACGGAGACGCGGCGGGGGATCACACCGTTACGGGCATTAAGGTCCGTGACGATCTAGTGGCCGTGATCCGGCATGTCGATGGCGGAGCCATTTCCAATCTCACGTCTGAATTTTCCATTTCAGCAGCCGACACGCTCAACAACGCGAGCGGGACGGCCACCACGGGCGATCAGCTGCTGATCCTATACCTCAGCCTCAGCTAAAGAAAGGAGGAGAAACCCATGGCAGACGTAACCATTACCCCACAGAGGATTACGCGAAAGAAACTGGAGGCCAGCTACACCGGGTCCTTGAGCACGACGGACACCTACAAGGTCAGAAACGACGGCAAGGTGGTCTTGCATTTCAAAAAGACCGGAGCGGGAGAGTGCACCGTGACGGTCACCACACCCCGCGAGGTGGATGGCCTGGCCGTGGCCGATCTGACGTTCACTGTCCCGGCCACCACGGGCGACGTGTTTGCGGGACCCTTCCCGCCGTACCACTACAACGACGGAAAAGACAACCTCAGCTTCACCGTATCGGAGGTGACGGATCTGACCGTGGCGGCCTTGAGGATCGACTAATGCCGTTCACCATCCACACAAGGAGAGACCAAATGGAGAAGGAAACCGTGGGAGGAACGTTTTACATCGCCACCGAGCGCCTGTGGCTGACCGAGGACCAGACGGAGGTGGTCAAAGACGGCGATCCGCGAGCCGCCACCCTTTACGCTTCCGTGGGCACCCGCATTCCCGAAGAGGCCGCTATCCGCTTCGGGTTGGTAAAAGGGGAGAAGGCAGACCCTGAGAACCGAAGGGAGAAAGAGATGACTCCGAAGTCTGAGGAGAAGGCGGCAGAGCCGTATCCCAACAAGGCAGCCGAGCAGTCGGCCAACAAGAAGAAGTCCACCCGGAAGCCCCGGAAGTAGACCGTGGCCTTGCTCACGCTGGAGGAACTCAAGGAACTCCTGCAGACGGATCTTTCAGACAGTGCGCTTCAGTTCTACCTGGACGATGCAGGGGCGGAGATTGTCTTGAGATTCGGGCACTACCCGCAAGGGGATGACCTGGCCCGAAGAAAGCGGGTGCAGTTGGACCTGGTGAAGCTGGCCATCGAGTACCGCGCCTTAAAAAGCGAGCAGTCGGGCCACTATGAAGCGGAATATCCCGACTATGAGTCCGAGCGCGGGAAGATCCTCTCGCGCCTGAATCACGGTTTTGGGTGGTGGGCATGAGCGCGAGGTCCCGCATGACCATGCGGATGGTCATCGAGAGGAACACCACCGAGACGGGCAAGGACGACTACAACAATCCCTTGCCTCCCGTCTGGTCCCCCTGGGTAACCGTGCCTTGTTACGCCTGGAGCTGGACCCGGAAAGAAATCGTCGATGGCAACAAGACCGTCGTCATCGAGGATCTGCTGGCCTTGGTTCCCGTCGCCACCGACATCACGGAGTCCGATCGGGTAGCCCACATCCATGACCGGCTGGACCAGGTCCTGTTTCCCGGTCCTTTGCGCATTGATGCGGTCCAGCGGATGCCTCATCACAAAGAACTGATCCTGGAATCCTGGAGGTGATTTCCTGATGGCGCTCAAATGGTACGGAGACGAGATCAAGCGAAAGTTCCAGCGGGCGGCCGAGACTGGGATCAACAAAACTATGGCCGACGCCGTGACGCACTTTAAAGGGAATCACCCCGGTTGGCAGAACCGCACAACCACGGCGGAAGGCAGCGTAAGAATCCAACAGTCCGCAAAGTCGGAAGGCAATCGGATCGTGGGCCGGTGGGGATCGATCGGCGTGGACTACATGATCTGGCTGGAACTCAAGCATGGTTCGGCGCTTCGTAGTGCAGGCGATGCCACCTATCCCAAGCTGATAGATCGCATCAGGCGAGGCCTATCATGAGCGCCATCCCCGATGTCCTGAAAGCCCTGATCGCGATTCTCGGTGCGGATGCCGATGTCGCGCGTATCCCATTGTCAGAGCAGCATTGTCGATAACCTGCGGGCGCTTCATGATGGGAAGGACAACCTGCTCGCCGAGGTCCATGAGTCGGAACAGATCGATACCGGTATCGTAGCCAGCCTTGTCGAGCGGCGCCATATCCTTGCATGAGTCGAGCCTGCTCCACCATTTTGGGGATATCCGCCATGTGGGCCATCATCAGAAAGCACAAGACTTCCATCCCCATATCTTTCGCCAGTCCGATGTGTTGCTCCGATATATTTGCCTCCGTCACATGGGTGGCGATCCGTGCCACAACGGCGCCATGATCGTGGGCCAGTTGCAGGTCTTTTTTCGTTCCTACTCCGGGCAAGAGCAAGATTGCGACTTTCGAGTGTTTGACGATGGAAGCAGCGATTTCCAGCTTCTTCTCGTCCGGCGTCCGGTCAAAACCGTAGTTTATGGAGGATCCTCCGAGGCCGTCACCATGAGAGATCTCGAGGATCTCGACCCGTGCCTCGTCGAGCCCCTGGACGATGTCTCGAATCTGGCCTTCCGTGTACTGGTGACTGATGGAATGGCTTCCGTCCCTCAGCGTTGTGTCGACAACCCGGATATGCTTTCTGGCTTCAGTCATGGGACGGTTACTCCCTTTTGAATATGGTCTCGGACTATTAATTCGCCAACTGCGACCGCAGCGGCTGTCATGATGTCCAGATTCCCCGAATAACGAGGTAAATAGTCGCCGGCGCCTTCTACCTGGATCTGAATCGTCACCTTGCGATCGTCTACATCCGGCTTGTGCTTTAGCCTGTATCCCGGAACGTAGGTCTGGATGCGAGCCACCATCTCCTCGATAGAAGCCCGTATCTCGGCTTCCTTGTCCTCTTCAACCAGCGCATACACGGTGTTGCGCATCATGATGGGGGGCTCTGCCGGGTTCAGGACGATAATGGCTTTGCCTCGCTTCGCTCCGCCAATCACTTCCAGACTTCTTGCCGTCGTCTGGGTGAACTCGTCAATGTTTTGTCGGGTGCCCAATCCCGCGCTCCGGCTGGAGACGGTCGAAACGATCTCCGCATAGCGGACAGGCGTGACCTGGTTGATCGACGCGATCAAAGGTGCCGTTGCCTGGCCGCCACACGTCACGAGATTCACGTTGGGCGCACCCATGTGCGCTCCGAGATTTACGTAGGGCACGACAAAGGGACCTACGGCAGCCGGCGTCAAATCGACAGCGATGATCCCTGCATCCTCGAGCAGCGGCGCGTGCTTTTTGTGCGGCTTTGCGCCACTGGCATCGAAGGCAAGGGCGATTCCTTCTTCCCTGAGCAGGTCTCCGACCCCATTGGCGGAAGCCTTGATGCCGTGACTCTTCACAATAGACAAACCCTCGGACGTTTTTGAAGAAGGTAATCAACGGATTATCGTGTCGCAATTATCGGGAGTGCGCTGAGGCGGTTCCCGAGGCCTTTGGCATGTCGCCATCGAGCATCTCGCGCCGTACCATCCAAGTGACAGCTCGAAAACTGAAGGAGCTGCAGGAACGATCTCTTGCAGGATACGATTTTGTTGCTCTCTTTCTGGACGGCAAAAGCTTTGCATCGGAGCAAATCCTGATTGGATTGGGAGTAACCATTGAGGGTGAGAAGATCATCTTGGGGTTCCTGCAGGCCAGTACCGAAAATGAACGAGTGTGTACGGACTTTCTCCGAGGGCTGTTACAAAGAGGGCTTTGCCATGATGAGGGCCTGATGTGCGTTATCGATGGGTCCAAAGGATTGCGAAAAGCCGTCCAGGCGGTATTCGGCAACCGGGCGGTCGTGCAGCGCTGCCGATGGCACAAGCGTGAAAATGTATTGTGCTACTTACCCAAGAGCAAACAGGGAACCTTTCGCAAACGATTGCAGGATGCCTATCAAAAGCCAACCCTGAGAGAGGCAGAAAAAGCGCTTCTAAGGGTCCGAAAAGAACTATCGCTGCTGAACCAGTCAGCAGCAGCCAGCTTGGATGAGGGTTTCGAAGAGACTCTCACCCTTCACCGGTTGGGCCTGGCAGAGGAACTCCGGGAAAGTTTCTCTACCACGAATTGTCTCGAGTCCATCAATGCGCAGCTTGGACAAAGAACCGATAAAGTGGATTACTGGAAAAACAGCAACCAATTACATCGCTGGGTAGCTACGGCATTGCTTGAGATCGAGCCGAGACTCAGGAAGGTCCGTGGCTATCGGCATCTGCCGAGGTTACGTCGTTCCTTAAAAGCCCGCTTTTCAAAAGCCGTGGAGGAACGAATTGCGTAAATACCACGGGAGCCGCTCTCCAATTTCAACTAAAAATGGGATTGACTCGGTCCACCCGTCGAGCCTTCGACCAAAGATCTTCCAGATCAAAAGGCTTCTCCTGGACTGAAACTTGCGGATGTAGCGCGAAGCGTTTGTCTGTCTCCAGGTGTGCGTCGAAATGACAGGTGGAATTCCGTACTGAGCTCCCGAATCGTTGGCCAAGCGGTGGTAGGTATTCTCGTATCCACTGACCAGCGATGCATCGTCGAGAATCAATCCCGCTTCGGCGGGTCCGTTCATGGAATGGCACGGAACGCAAGAGCGCTGGAGGATGGGCTTGATATCCCGGTAATACTCGACGTCGAGCATCCGCTGCTGGAGCTCCTGGATGGTCGTCTGTCCGCTGCCGTCCTTGGTGAGCACTGGTGTGGTGTTCGACAGGTCCCGTACCGTGTAGCCTGGTTGGGCCGCCGCAGTGAACGAGAAATCCGTTCCGACTTGAGCATGGGCATGGCAGCCGCCGCAATCAGTTCGGACTTCACCCGGCCGCAACTGATGCCAGGTCTGGGACGAATTCAGGACGAGTCCATCCTTGTCCAGCGTTTGAAAAGTAAAGGGAACGTCCGCAGGAATTTTGACCAAAAAACTGGTATCCGGGTTTCCGTCGACATCCATGACCGGATTGCCCTGACCGTCAAATTTGCGCAGCGGGATTTCACCGAGGATACGCAGCCGCTCTGCCTCAGCGTGATTTCGGAAGCCGTAGATCCGATTGTTCCCGATGGCGGGCCCATAGCTTCGGTGCGCTACCGCCTCGGTTGCGACCACGCGGACCGCATAGATGTCCTGGTTGGCGTACATTCCTGCGTCTGCTCCCTGAGTTCCCCAGTTGCTGCTCGCGCCGTTTTCGCTGGTGTTGAAAGGGTCGAGCCCATCAAAACTGGCCTTCCCGCGCCCGGGCGTCGTATTGCGCTTGTAGAAGCTCGAAGTTCCAACCAGGCCGTACGGAGTGCCCGGAGGCAGTAGAGCGGACTCTGTCCCATCATTCGGAAGAAAAGGAAGTGCGGCTGGCTCCGCCATCCCGTAGATCGAGGAATAGGGCACCAGCGGACGGGGCTGCATTTCATTGTAGCCGGGATCGTTCTTGATTTCGACGAGCTGACGGTGGTCGTCAATTGGGACGCCGGCCTGGAGAAGGTAGATGCCGCCATCGTATCTTGGCTTGTTGGTGGGGCGGTTGAGATCGTTGGCGGGGCCGGGGCTCCAGACCACGAGCACATCATTCGCCGGCGCCGCAGAAGGATGGGTTACTTTCCCCGCCCAGCTGCCGTCGAGTGCCCGGGAGGAAGCATTGTCTTCCCCATGGGTGAAGGCCGAGAGTGCGTGCAGGCCCAGCGGGGAGAAGGGATACTGCTTGTAGCGTGGCTTCAAATGTGATGGGTGGCTGGGGGTGAAGTACCAGATCCCGCGGCGTACGGAAGGATTGGACGGATGAGAGGCTTTGGGATCGCCGAAAGGGGCAACCCCCGAAGCAGGTTCTGAGGAAAACGCCAGGAGAGTACCGAAACCGTTGTTGTTCAGGTTGTAGTATTCGACGACACCGATCTGGCCGTCGCTCAGCTGGGTCTGGAAGTGCATGGCGGACGCGCTGGTGAAAGCGCTCATGAGGGGCTGCCAGTTCCTTCCGTCCGGCCAGATGGCCCAGAGTCCCCAGTTTCGCTGGTCTCGAAGACCCTGCGCCTCGTAGCTGGAGAACATCACCCGGCCGTTCATGAGAACGGTCGGATGAAGGGCACTTCCGATGTTCAGGTGCCCTACCTTCTCGACGTTTTTTCCGTCATTGTCCATGACATAGAGACGCAGATTTGGAAAGGTGTAACTCTTGTTGGCAAGGTAGCTGTCGCGGCTGGAGGTGAACATCAACCTACCGCCTGGCAGAGGGCAGGGACCCAGATTGAATATTCCGAATCCCAAATAGTAAGTTCCCGGTGGACTGGCGGTCAGATGATCGGCCGACCAATTTGCCGCGCCGGTGGGAGGTGTCCACTCCTGATGGGTCAACCTTTGGACGTTCCTGTTTGCGACCTGGATCTTGTAGATGTCAGCTCCCGCCCTGGGTGCGTCGCGTCGCTGATAGTTCAACTCCGAGTCCCGGAGATCATGGAAGTAGGCAAAAAATATTGATTGTCCGTCGAAAGAGATCACTGGGTCGACGACAGCGCCGTTTCCGCCGGCAAAGAGAACCTCTTCGCTCCCGTCCGGGTGCAACAGCATCAGATCGGCTCCCGGTTCCATCTGAATCGGATCAAAGACTTCAGGCCACTCCGTGTTGATGTCGTCGCCGTACCGGGGAGCGCGGACATACACGATGTCGTAGGCGACGATCGACTGAGCCACGGCATCCACGGCAGTCAGGATGAGCAATGTGGAAACCGCGGTCAAGGAAAAGCGCACGCTACTCCTTCGCCGGATTGGATGGTCCATATAACAGTTCCTCAGAGAATGGAATCTCTTTCCGGGGGAGGCGGGGGAAGAAGAAGCCTGTCTCGCGCGACGACGTGCGGGGCACACCTGCGAGCTTAGACAAGGAGCGTTCAATTATTCTGCCCGCAACCCAATGCCCGAAAACACGAGGCCGGCGGGACAGGCTTCGTTGAACATGCTACCGGGTATTGCGCCTTTGTGGTGTGAGGTGCGTCACGAACGATGCGCATAGTGCCCCTGTTTGTGAATAGCGGTGAGGCTTTGTTGCCTAGGAAGATAGGTAGAGATACGCGCCGGGGCCCAGTGGCAGATCGAGGGTGATCCACACGATGATGAGTAAAACCCAAATGGTCCCAAAGGCAATCGAGTACGGGAGCATCGTCGAAATGATCGTGCCGATTCCTGCCGTGGGTTTGTATCGTTGCATGAAAGCCACGATCAGGGCGAAGTAGGACATCATCGGAGAGATGATGTTGGTGACACTGTCGCCGATGCGATAGCCGGCCTGGGTAAACTCCGGCGAGTAGCCGAGTAGCATGAACATGGGGACAAAAACCGGTGCCATAACGGCCCACTTTGCCGATGCACTGCCCATGAACATGTTGACGGTTGCCGACACGAAGACGAATGCCACGATGAGAGGAATCGTCCCAAGTCCGGCAGCGCGCAGGACCTCCGCTCCCTTGACCGCGAAGATCAAGCCGAGGTGGGTCCAGTTGAAGAACGCCACGAACTGCGAAGCAAAGAAAACCAGGACCAGATAGACTCCGAGTGTCTCCATGGCCTTTCCCATGGCCCCAACCACGTCTGCATCACTGCGAAAGCTGCCAGATGCAAGGCCGAAGGCCATGCCCAGCAAGGCCGCAGAGATGAAAATGACGGCCACGATTCCTGACAGAAAAGGAGACCGGAGGAGCCCACCGGTTTCCGGATTCCGCAGGAAGCCGCTGGAAAAGACCGTCCCCCACAGAATGACGGCGGTGAGGACGAGCGCGGTGGCCGCCGAGTAGCGCAATCCCCGCTTTTCCGCTGCGGTGAGCTGCTGCAGTTCCTCTGTGCTCGCTTCTCCTCGGTATTGGCCGAGCCGCGGTACGACAACTTTCTCGGTCACCCACGTCCCGGCGCCTGCAATGCAGAATGTCGAGACCGCCATGAAGTAGTAGTTGCACGCAGGGTTGACCTGGTATGTGGGGTCGACAAGACGGGCGGCTTCTTCCGAAAGGCCTGCCAATAGGGGGTCCACGGTACCAAGGAGCAAGTTCGCGCTGTATCCACCCGAGACGCCGGCGAAGGCCGCCGCCAGCCCCGCCAGGGGATGCCTGCCCACTGCGAGAAAAATCACGGCAGCGAGCGGGACCAAGAGTACGTAGCCGATTTCGCTTGCCGTATTGGAGAGAACGCCTGCAAGAACGATCACAAAGGTAAGCAATCGCTTGGGGGCCGACAGGACTAGCAGCTTCAGCGCGGCCCCAATCAACCCGCTGCCCTCGGCAACGGCGATGCCAAGCATGGCCACCAGGACGGTACCCAGTGGGGCGAAGTTGGTGAAGTTGGTGACCAATTCGGTCAGGATGCGATGAAGGCCAGGGATCGTGAGTAGGCTGACTGCCTGAATAGTTTCTCCGGTTCCCGGATGTTCCGCTTCGAGACCCGCTCTGGCGGAAACATCGGAGAGAATCAGAATCGAAAACGCGAGCAGGGCGAACAGCGTGGCCGGGTGAGGTAGGGCGTTTCCGGCACGCTCGATGAATCCGAGAGTTCCTGACAGGATTCCAGGGCCGGGGCTTGCGCTCTTCTTTCTATCTTTGATCTGCGCCATGATGACTCGCAAAGCGTGAGATTGTGACCCATACGGAGGCGAATCTCAATGGGCAAGGGTGGGGGTCATGTCAAGCTGCTTGTGTAAAAAGGTCGAGGGTACGAGTTGGTCGTTGTTCCTTCCAATCGAGATTGAATCGATGGAAGATCGAGTAAATGATTCTGTCGACACTCTGGACATTAACAAAGCAAACCATCGGACGCGTTCTCCGTCGAACCTCAACGAAGCAGCGTTCGATGACGTTGGTGGTTCGTAGCTTCTTCCACAGAGGCCGTGGGAAGCTGTAAAAGGCCAGTAACTCAGGGAGATCCTTCTCCAATCGATTCACCATCTTCGGATAATCCTTGTGCCAGCAACGCTTCAGCCTCCTGAAAGCTGTCAGTGCATCCCGACGGCTATCGGCCTGGTAGATGGCCCGTGCATCCTGCTTGATCTGGTCTCGATCGCACTTTCGGACTGAATTGACGATGTTTCGCATCTTATGTGCCCAGCAGCGTTGGTGCTGAGCTCTCGGATAGATCGTTTCAATGGCCGCTGCCAGACCTGCACAGCCGTCGGTCACAATCAGCTCGAGGTTATCTCCCTCTATACCACGCCGGTACAGATCTCCTAAGAGTCCTTCCCAGGCAGCTTGACTCTCTCCACTGCTGCGCATAAATGCCAAAAGCTGCCGGCTACCATCCGCTCTCACCCCGTAGGCCACCAGCATCTGCACCCGTTTCCGCCCACTCGGACGTCTTACCCTCAGACTCACTCCGTCCAGAAACAGTGTCTTCCATTCGTCACTCAACCGAGCTCGGTGAAATCGCTGTACTGCTTCATCTAGCTCTCGTGTCAGCTGCGATACCGTCTGTGCACTGACAACTTCTCCCGTCATGATCGCCACAATCCGTCCCACCGTCCGTGTGCTGATTCCTCTGAGAAACGCCTCTCGTATCAGCAACGTTACCTCGTCAGCTCGTCGTTGAAACCGTTGTAATCCCTTCGGGAGAAAATTCTTGTTCCGGCTCCGGGCAATCCGCAACCGTAACGTTCCAAAGCGGGTCACAAAGTCCCGTTCATAGTATCCATTGCGGTACTCTCTCTTTCTCTGCCCACCTCTTTCATACCATCCAAAGCCACAATAACGGTCTCTCTGCCGCTGTGATTCAGTCTCGAAATACCGTTTCCACGCCAGCTTTGTCTTGCTATACACATCTCCCCAAAAGTCTTCTTTTACCTCATCAAGGAAATGTTGGAATTGTTCGGTCATCGGTGTTAATTTCGCCATTGGGTGTAAGCTCCTTTCTTGGAGTTGGTTTTTGCCATCGCAGCGAAAAAACCAAACTTACACCCTCTTTCTTTTTACACAAGCAAAGTTACATCACCGGGTGGGCAAGGGCGAATCGGACCCGGCAATGAACTTGGGCAACGAAACGAGTCGAGGCGCCTCGCCTCGCCTCGCCTCGTACAATAACACCGGGGAGTTCGAACGATCCGCTATACTGTCGATATGAAAAGCTATCGGAAGGTCATTCAGCTGCACGTGCCGGCGAGGATGGATTTCGTCAACATCACATCGGAGGTCGACAAAGCCCTGAAGGAAAGTGCCATCGAGGAGGGGTTGTGCCTCGTCAATTCCATGCACATCACGTCGAGCGTCTTCATCAATGACGACGAGTCGGGGCTACACGCAGATTACGCCCGCTGGCTCGAACAGCTGGCACCGTATGATGCGAGCCCGGAGCGCTACCATCACAACCGCACGGGTGAAGACAATGGAGACGCCCACCACAAGCGCCAGGTGATGGGACGGGAAGTCGTCGTTGCCGTCACGGAAGGCAAGCTCGACTTCGGGACTTGGGAACAGATCTTCTATGGCGAGTTCGATGGGAACCGCACGAAACGGGTATTGATCAAGATCATCGGCGAGTAGAAGTAACGCACGGGGTTGGCGTATTCACGAACAGGGGTACTTCAACCTGCCCGAACAAACTCCAACATCTTGGTTGCCGCCACGGCCGCACCGTCCAGCGGCAACGTTCTTGGAGTCGGTGGTTGGGCCAGAAGCTCCTTGAGTCCCTCGGTGAGTTGGCCCCTGTAGAGCTCGTCGGCCGGCAAGTGCCGGCAAGTGAGGTGCCGGCGAATGGCTGCTTCCAGGATTGGGTATTCTCGAAAATCCTCTCGCTCCACGTAAAGCAGCGGCTTTTCGTTCACGACGCATTCACAGACGATTCCGAAGCCGGGTTTGGAGATTACACAATCGACGCTCGCCAGGAGGTCCGAGAACGAGATGTCATCGCTCGTCGGATGAATATTGCGTCTCCTCCACCGGGATGGGGGAGCGGCGAAAAACTCGAAACCCTCCGCTTGTTCCACCGCATCGAGGTTGGACTCGTTCCATGGAAGGGATGAAAAACCGAGAAGAACCCAGCTTCGATCTTCAGGGCAGCCCGTCCGTCCCGCGATCTCGGAACGTCGGTCTCGACCTGCGGATGCTACCAGAGAGATATCGATCGCTCTCGGGAACGCGCGCATCTCCTCACAAAACGGCAGACGAAGGAGCAGATCCGCCTTGGCGTAGCCGGCCTCGATTTTTTCGATAACCCGTTTCCATTCCTCGTTGCGCGACACGAACGGAGCATAAATCCAGTCCCATCCGAAATTACTGACCGCTATGCTGGGGATCCCGCATAGCGCCGCGGCCTCAATGGGCAACGCCGGGATATCCGATACAACCAACCGGACCCTGTTTTTTCTGAGAAAAGCACACTCACGCTCCAGGAGTGTTTCACGTTGTGAATAGATGATCTGGAGTTGCTGCAGGGTAGAGTCAACATCGACCCGGATCGCATCGATCTGGACCATCCCCACGTCGAAGTATTGGGAGCGAAACTGGACGTGCTTCGATTCGAAACGGCGTGCGAGAAAGGCAGTCGGGAGATTGGAGACCAGGCTGATTGAGGTGCCCGGATATAGTTGCTCGACCACTCGTAGGATGTCGCTCGTGCGGGACCCGTGGCCAAACCCGTGCGCACTCACGTAGTATGCAATATCAAACAAATCGACCCTATCATAACAGAAAGCGCTTTCCGGATTGATCTTGCAATGACGTCGCCGCCGCACAGCTTTTTCCTGTGTAGCGTTCCCGGGCACGGCGATTTGCGGCGATTTGCAATGAAGACTTCGATCATTGCTTGCGTCATGGGTGGCGGCTGTAGTAGAAAGCAGTTCTCGTGGAAGGTCGCCTCACCCATAACCATGGCATTGGACAGATCTCGAAACCAATCGGAATCTCGGGAAGGGCGTGAAGACCCCGAACGCCGTTCCGCGGTTCCTGGTATCCACGGCAGAATTGGGTTCTGGCTAGGCCTTGGTGCGTTGCTGTTCGTCTTGCTCTTTGTCGAGATCGATTCCTCGAAACCGGCGCTTTCCCGGATGGCGGCCGTGGCGATCCTCATGGCCATCTGGTGGATGACCGAGGCGGTCCCGATCGCTGTCACCGCTCTCGTTCCTCTCATTCTATTCCCGACTTTGGGCATCATGCGCGGTGAACAAGTTGCGCCGGTCTACGTCAACAGCAACATCTTCCTTTTTGCAGGGGGTTTTCTGATTGCCCTGGCGATGCAGCGCTGGAATCTCCATAAGCGCATCGCGCTGCTGATCCTCGATTTCATCGGCGGACATCCCCATCGGCTTGTTTTGGGCTTCATGGTGGCGACCGGCTTCCTCTCCATGTGGATTTCCAATACGGCCACCGCCATGATGATGATGCCGATGGGACTGTCGTTGGTTCTGCTCTACGAAGATCTGAATCGACAGAGGTCCGTGTCCGGCATCGCCATCGACCCGAGGGCGAAGAACTTTTCAAGTGCGCTCATGTTGGGTATCGCATACGGGGCATCTATCGGCGGGTTTGCGACGATCATCGGAACGCCGCCGAACGTTGTGCTCGTTTCCATCTTTGAGAGCGAGTTTCCCGGCGCGGCGCCCATCAGTTTCGCGCAGTGGGTAGTGTTTGCTCTTCCCTTGTCCGTCACGTTCATGTTTTTGGCGTGGGCCGTGTTGTGTCGGGTTGCCTTCCCGTTGCCAGCGGAGACCCCGTTCAGCGGCAGACAGTTCATTCGCGAGACATTGAGGGATCTCGGACCTTACCGTTTCGAGGAAAAGCTGGTAACGCTCGTGTTCGGGACGGCAGGGTTTCTATGGATGTTTCGGCGGGAGATCAGCTTCGGGGAATCGTTCCGGGTTCCCGGGTGGTCCACATGGCTCCAGTACGGCGATTGGATTGACGACGGTACCATCGGGATCACGATGGGGGTCGTGCTGTTTCTGTTGCCCACGAAACATTCGAAGGGCCGTCTGATGGATTGGGATACCGCGAAGCGACTCCCATGGGGCGTCCTGTGGCTCTTCGGGGGAGGCTTTGCCCTGGCGCGCGGGTTTACGGTTTCCGGCCTTTCGGACCATATCGGTCAAGAGCTTGCGGTCTTGAAGGGCGCCCCGGTATTGCTCGTGATCGCGGTCATTACGGCCACAATTACCTTGGTGACGGAGCTGACCTCCAACACCGCCACTACACAGATGATCCTGCCGATCATGGCTTCCCTGGCCCGATCCCTCCACTTAAACCCATTGCTGCTCCTGATTCCGGCGGCTCTGGCCGCTTCCTGCGCGTTCATGTTGCCTGTGGCTACACCTCCCAATGCCGTTGTCTACGGGTCCGAGCGCGTCCCGATCGGCCATATGATTCGCGCGGGAGTTCTGCTAAACCTCGTTGGCATCATACTCATTGTGCTGTTTGTCTACCTGGTGCTACCGCGCGTTTTCGACATCCAGATTTCTCCCCTTCTCTAAGCTGCTTTCGGTGTCACTTCACTGGACAACGCGTAGGCCGCGCGCAGCAACGCTCGGCCTTGCCCAGAGCGTAGGCCTCGAAACGTCTTCATAGGTCCAGGGGGATGAGGAGCATTGCGACGGCACTTACCAAGAAACAAACGACGGCCAGCAGAAAAGTATAGCCCACGACATCTCCAAAACGGAGTCGGGTCACAGCCAGAATCGGAATCGCCCAAAACGGTTGAATGAGATTTGTGGTTGAATCTCCGTACATGTACGCAAGCAATACGGTCTTGATGGAAACACCTAACTCTTGACCGGCAGGAATCAAGTAGGGGGCCTCGATGAGCCACTTAGAACCTGCCGAGGTGACGAACAGATTCATGATTCCGGAGTACGTATAAACGACAAGGGGATAGGTTTTGGCGGTTGCTAGATCTGCGAACAAACGTCCAAGCCAGGGCCCGAGATCCGTCGTGTTCATGAGCCCGAAAATTCCGGCGTAAAAAGGGAACTGCAGGATGATTCCTGAAGCGGCTCCGACGCCCTGACCGCATGCGCGGACAAATGAGTCGGGGTTTCCATGTAAGAGAAGCGCTGCGCTCAAGAAAACCATATTGTAGGCGTTGATCGTCCAGGTCGAGCCAAAGCCGCGAGTCACCATCGAGAATCCAAGCGGATACGCGATCAAAACGACGGCCAATAGGATCCAAACACGAGACGAATCCAGTGTACCGGCCGGAGTGGCGACCCGCTGGCTTTCCTCCGGAGGTGCGGGAAGGATTGCATCGATCTGTTCCGGACTGAGCGTGAACGCGCCGCTTCTTGGATGAAGGGCCAAAACGACGAGAAAGCCCACGAGCCCGATGCAGGGGAGATAGATCAAATTGAATGGGGCGAAGAGGGTCTCTGTTACGGGAAACAATCGTTGCACAATGGGGGCTCCCGTGGCGGGAGACAACAGTGGGTTGCCGGGTGTTGCCAAGATGAGTGGAGCTGAGCCGGACAGTCCCCCGTGCCAAACCGTTCCCAGTCCGACAAACGAAGCGGCAATGAGGACGCGGACGTCAGCGTTGGGGTTGCGGCGGCAAAGAAACGGAACGAATAGGGCACAGGAGACCAAGCAAAAAGCCCAATTCAAATAGGCTGTGGCCAAGGAGAACAGCGCCGCGACCATGACAGCCTGAAGGGGCCGCCGGGGGTTTGGTAGTTTCGCGACGCGATCGAGCAGCCGGAAGATCGGCTGAGACGATACGCACGCGTGTGCGGCGACCATGGCAATCGTGAACTGCATGGCGAGCTCCAGCAAGTCCCACATCCCGCCACCCCATGCCAAGACTGCCGCCTGAGGAGCGACTCCGGAGCCCAGGATCGCGAGCAAGAGCGCGATCGCGGTCAGAATCATGCAGATGACCCAGGAATCGGGAACCCAGCGCTCTGTGAATCGTGATAGTCCAGCGCCCAGGTCACGAAAAATGTCGAGCAGTTGTACCATGGCTCAGATGATCAAAGGATCTGTTTGTCCTGTAGCTCGGATTCGAGGCTGCCAATTGAGAGTGCCCACTCGACACCGTCAGTCTGCCTCTTGAGTCTGAGTTGCCGTGATTCCTTTTCGCGGGTTCCGAAAAAGGCAACATAGCGGGTCTTGCGCGATGCCGCGTAGTGAAACTGCTGCTTGAGGCCCGCCGTTTCCGGATACACGTCACAAGCGACTCCCAATTGTCGAATGCGGCCGGCGAGTTCTAGAATCTCCGGCAGCGTGTCGGGGAAGTGGACGAAAAGGATTGTCACCGCACTTTGAGTGTCTTCGAAGAGCCCGAGCTGCTCCATCGTCAACACGATTCGGTCCAGTCCAAGAGAGTAACCGCAGGCAGGGATGGGTTTGGCCGAGAACATTCCGATGAGTTCGTCATACCGACCTCCACCCCCCAGCGATCCCACTCCTGCTGGGCTCACGGCTTCAAAGATTGCGCCCGTGTAGTAGGAGAGACCTCGAGCGAGGCTGGGCTGAACGCGGAGGCGTGGACCGGCCACCGTATTCCGGGTCAGATCCAGAATGGTTTGTAAATCGTGCAGGCCCTGCTGCGCCGCCGGCTGGTCTAACAGATTCCGGAGCAGATCCAGCATTTCCGCGTTCCCTTCCCATCGGGATGTTCGGTCGAGGGCGTTCAGCAAGGCTTCGGTGGAGGAGTCGGCGATTCCACGTTTTGTCAGTTCCCTTGAGACTCCTTCCAACCCGATCTTGTCGATCTTGTCGACGGCGACCAGCGCCGTGGATTCCTGATCTGCCGGGATCCCCGCAGAATCGACGAGGCCGCGCAAGAGCTGGCGATGATTGATCTGAAAGGCGTAGTCCTTGAATCCCAGTCGATCGTAGATCATGCACGCCGCGGTCAGTATTTCCGCTTCGACCGTCAGGGAAGCGCTGCCGCAGACGTCCAGGTCGCATTGCATGAACTCACGGTACCTTCCCTTGGCTGGCCGGTCGGCGCGCCAAACCGGTTGGATTTGATAACGTTTGTAAAACTTCGGCAGCTGACTGCCCAGGCGGGCCACAACGCGGGCCAGCGGAACGGTCAAATCATACTTGAGAGCTAGGTCGCTCAACTGATTCTGGTTCGGATGCGGGGTTGCCGCGACCTGTTGGAGCTTTTCTCCCCGGAGCAGGATCCGAAAGAGAAGCTGGTCTCCCTCCTCCCCGTACTTCCCCAAGAGTGTAGACAGGTTTTCGAATGCCGGGGTTTCCAGTGGCTCGAACCCGAAGGACTCGTAGATGGACTGGATTACCTCGATCACCCGGCGTCGCCTCCGAAGCTCATCCGAAAGAAAGTCCCGTGTGCCGCTGGGAGGGCTAGTGCGTGCCATTCGCGTTACGCTCCGATGGGTTCATGCTCGATCGTGTGGTATGGTACCCGATCGGTATCGTTGGGTCACTCTCCGTCTCCCGTCTTGGAGGCCGCGCTTGCACTGAAATCGATCTTCCTTCCGTCTCTGGACATTACCGGCCCATGCGGCCGCGAGAGCTTGCCCCCAGGGCCGAACTCTTCGACGACCTCCGCCATTTCAGAACCCGAGAGCGACTTGCCGACGGTGCGAGGCCGTTGCTGGTAGACGCTGTCCACGTGAACCGTCTGGGTCGGGAACGCAAACTCGACTCCTACTCTCTCGGCCAGCCGTAATATCTCCAGGAAGAAGTTGTGCTTCTCGCGCAGCTCGTCACTCCAGCTGTCGACTCTCAGGAAACAATAGACCAGGACGTTGAGAGAATAGTTCCCGTAGCCGTTGAAGTGGATCTCATAGAAATCCTTTCTCATATACTTGTTGGCAACGATGATGGCCCGGATACCTTCTACGAAAGCGTGCATCTGCTCCGAGCTCGTGCTGTAGGTGAGGCCCAGTACCTCCTTGATGCGGCGGTAGTGGCGTAGTCCCATGTTGTCGATACTGGTATCGGTGAGTTTGGAGTTCGGCACCGTAACGAGGGAATTGTAGAAGGTGCGTATACGGGTGGATCGAAACCCCACCTCTTCCACCGTTCCTTCCACATCTCCGATGACCACCCAATCTCCAACCTGAAAAGGCTTGTCAGCAAAGATGGTGATGGATCCGAAAAAATTCGCCAGTGTGTCCTTGGCGGCCAGCGCAAGGGCAATGCCCCCGACGCCGAGTCCTGCCAGGAATGAAGTCACCGAATATCCATAGTTTTGCACAATTGTGACGGCGGCCATAATGAACACGAATACCTTCATCGCCTTGCGCAACAAAGGAACCAGCTGATCGTCCAGCTTGCTTTCCGTCTTTGCCGTCGCCCGCACCAGGTAATCCGACAGTAGATCGATGAGGCCGAAAACGAACCAAATCACGCCGACAGCGATCAGAAGCTCCAGCAGGACGCTGGCCCCGAGGCTCACGCCGATCGGAAGCTGCAGATTGGAATGGGTGAAATAGAAGAAACCGACCATGACCAGAAAGCCGGCTGGCTTGACGAAGGTGAGACTCCGCTTCGCCTTTTTTTGCAGCCAGGGTGTCGTGCGAACGACACGAGACAAGGCTCGATCCAGGAAAAAATCGGAGACCTTACGTAGAACAAGCCCCACGAGTATAAGCAAGAACAACCCCACGTATTGCCAGAGCGCCAGTCCCAGAAAACTGCGGTGGAACGCTTCTGGGAGGAGTTGAATCAACCAGGCGGCGGTGAGTGAGAAGGTCTGCGCGTACAGGGCGGGGATAGCGTCCACGGCCTCCCGGGCAAAGAGCCAGTCCGCTCCCACCTTCGTCACGTAAAACTGGGGAAGCCGGTTCGGAAACGGCCGATACAGCGCCGCGCCTGTGGGATCCACGTAGTCGGGTTCGTCCGGGATTGCTCCGAGCTCCACATATAGTGCGCGCCCGTCGAGCACCTGCTTGAGCTGGCGCGCGAGCATTCTTCGTTGCTCTCCTGAGAGGGAGGCATCGCTGCGCAATCCCTCCGAGGCAATGTCGAGATTGATCCCAGGCTGGTTTTGGAATTCGAGGAAGTTCTCGATCGTCTGACGCGGAGTCGAGAGCCGTTTCGCTCGCCTCGCGGATTGGGATTGGGGATTGTCTTGACTCGAGACGGGGACAACCGCCAGGATGCTCGAGAGGATGGTCGAGATCAAAAAGAGCGTTAAGACGAATGATTTTTTCATAGATCACCTTCTGGTTTTGGTTTGCGACGAAGGCTTGCGAGCCGCAAATCGAACCGGCGCGTGGACGTACCAGGATAGCAGATAGCCTCGATTACGAAATGTCAAAAAACCTTCATGATCTGGGATCACTCGATCCGCCGAGTCTTTCCTGGCGCGCCATGATCCGTCATTTCGGTCCTGGTACGATTCTGATGATGACAGGTGTCGGGACCAGTCATCTCGTTACGGCGCCGGTGGCCGGAGGAAGATTCGAATACGCCTTGCTCTGGTGCGTCCCCGCGGCGTACGCGTTCAAGTATTACGGCTTCGAAATGGCCTTCCGGTTCACGTACGCCACCGGACGGAGCATGCTCGATGCCTACTCGACCGCATGGCGTAAGTGGCCTCTTTGGTATGTCCTGGTGACAACCCTTCTGCAGTGTGTGGTAGGTCAGGCCGGGAGGCTGATCGCCGCGTCGGCGGTGTTTTATTTCGTCTCGACGGAGTATCTCGGCTTGGATATTCCAATCGTGGTCCACGCATTCTTGCTGGGTAGTGTCTCCGTGGCTCTGATCCAGACCGGGAAGTACTCGGTGATGGAGATCGTCGCGAAGGCCTGCGCGGGAGCACTCCTGATTTCCACCGTGGTGATCTATTGCGTCGAACCGGCGCCTTTGTCCGCAGCGGCCCACCTTGTGGGCATCGAGATGCCGGACGGCTCCTGGTGGATCGTTGCAGCCCTCCTGGGATTGTTGCCTACGGGAATCGATGTATCTTTGCAGGCCTCCGAGTGGGGAAAGGCCAAGCAGGTGGGCATGGCGAGAATCCGGCAGCTGCAGGAGCAGCAAGGACTGGCAACTCCTTTCGACCCATTCGATGCCGCTTCGGCCGACTTGTCGGTTCAGACCGATCTGCTGACTGCGGAAGCGCTCGAATACCGCCGCCGGTGGCTACACATTGGCTTGTGGGACTTTCGGTTGGGGCATCTGGCCTCATTTGTCATGGCCTGCCTCTTCCTACTGCTTGCAGCCGTCTGGCTGTATCCCAGTCCGGTGGAAGGGAACGCGGTCATGGGTGAGATTGCCGGCATCTTCACGAAGAGTGTCGGACCCTGGATGATGATTCTCTTCCTGATCAGCGCATTTGCGGCAACGTTTTCCACTTCCTTCAACTACTTCGACGGTTGGCCCCGTGTTGTCGGAGCGTGCTGCCGAAATCTGTTCCGAGCCACGGCCGCTTCGCAGGGAATCGGCAAAGGCAGCCCGGCGGACCGTCGGAACGGAGAATGGTATTGTGAATCCAATCTCTACCGTTTCACTATGTGGTTCTCCTTGGGTGGGGCCATTGCGATAATAGCTGGAGTGCAGCAACCCGTCTGGCTCGTCCTCGCCGCATCGGCTCTATCGTACGTCGTCGCTCCAGTTCTCTATGGTTTGAACCTCTACTATTGTTTTGCGGTGATCTCAAAGGCAGACCGTGATTTTTATCCATCCAGGTTTGCGGCCTGGTTTGGCTGGGGTAGTCTTGCCGTATTTACCGCAATGATGGGGCTGTTGATACTTGCTCGCGTATTTGGTTGGGGAGGGCTCTGAGAACCGATGGGAAAATCAAGAGTTACGGGCGCATGGAGGCTGCCCGTTTCATCATTCGATCTGCGTCTTCCCCCATTCGTGCGAAGCGGCGGTCCTGTGTCTGTCCCTCGTGGTAGCGGAAGTATATCTGCTGCACCACGACCGCCATCTTGAAGACACCGAAGACTTGATAGTAATCCATGGTCTGGATGTCCGTCCCGGAGCGTTCCCCGTACCGCGCAATGGCCTGCCTGCGATTCATGAAACCGTTGGTCTGACTCGGCATTGATCCGGGACCCATGATCTCCTCTCCCGGGTCGAACCAGGAGCAGAGAAGCGTTCCGAGGTCGCAGAGCGGATCCCCGACGGTACACATGTCCCAATCATAAACCGCCACGCACCGGCCCGGGTCGTCCGGATCCACGGCCATGTTGTCCAATCTCCAGTCGTTGTGAAGGAGAGTCCAGTGGGGAGACGTGGGCAGGTGGTCGATCAGCCATCGACTGAGATCTTCCGCGACGGCCGAATCATGAGTCTTGCATCGTTCGTACCGATCGGTCCACCCTTGCACTTGGCGCTTCAAGAACCCATCTGGCTTGCCGAGTTTGTCCAATCCTATCGACACGGGATCGACCCTGTGAAAATCCACCAGGGTGTCGATGGTGACCTCCGAGAGCCTGCGGTTGGCGATCGGATCCTGGCCGTTCCCGAATTCTGGTGGTATCGTCTTCCGGACCACGATTCCTCCCAGACGCTCCATGACAAAAAAATCGCACCCGAGGATTTCGGTGTCCTCGCACAACAACAGCGCCTTCGGAGCCACCGGAAACTCTTTCCACAGCACCGAAAGGGCGCGAAACTCACGCTTCATGTCGTGGGACCCCGGTGCCACCGGACCAAGGGGCGGCCGGCGCAGGACATACTCCTTACTGGCGGGGCCTTGCCCAAACTGGAGCAGGTACGTAAGATTGGCGTGTCCTCCTCCAAATTGCCGGACGGTCAGGACTTGATTGCCGCCCACGATTCGACCCGCTAAATAGTCCTGGAGTTTCTCTTTATCGAAGCGCTCGTCGGATCGAACATCGATAACATCCGACTCTTGCGACGGCCTGCCCTTGCTAGTCATGGCGGGAAGATTCTACCGTAATCGCGTACAACGGTACATAGTCACCGGGGGTATCGGCCGGGTCCAGAAGAGGGGTTGTTTAGTAGCACACCCGAGATCTTTATCTGTTTCATCAGGCGATAGATGGGAATGGGCGCTTTGACTTTTCGCGGCGCGCCGTGGCCTTCGGCCGGTGCTTCGGCGTGGTTCACGTAGCGGTCCAGAAAATTCCAGGTAATGAGATTGTCGTCGGTCTCTGGCTCCAGCAGGTAGCAGACCAGATTGCCCTTGGCCTGTGCGGTAGGGACGAAAAAGGAACCCGGCGGCAGGTTTGCTCGTTCGGTTTCCTTTGCCACTCGGACGCTCGTGAGAAAGTGCCCCTGAAAGTAACGTTGCCGGCTGATCTGGTTGGCATAATAGATCTCCACTTCGGCATCGAGCGGATGGGTCAACCTCTTGACCGCAATCCCGTGTTCCAACAGCAACGGCACGACAGTCTCGAGATCGGGCGGAAGTAGGTATCCCCAGGGTCGGGTCGCCGTGCGGGTCGTTACGAATCTTGTAAACAGGGGAAGGACGACTTTTTCGTACTCCTGTTCTTGGTCGGGAGCCTCAGGGTCGTCGGAGGGGGCCCAGCCTCGAATCCTCCAGAATTCCGCACTCGCAGCCTCCGCCTGTTGGTACTCGATCACAACGGGATCGTTGTCCGAATCATCGAGACCGAGCAGAATCGTTCTTTCTCTCGCCGCGCGAACCATTGCACGGAGATGGTTGCCGTTCTTCGCCGCATAGCGGATTACCTCCCTCAAGCCGAGGTACTGTCCCCTTACCTGGTGGCGGTAACGCTCCCTGGCCTCGACTGCGACCACACGAGAGCCACTATCCACGATTCGATGACTACCCGCCGGCGACTCGAAAAGTAGTCCGATCATGTTGCTCAAGACCGAGTAGGTGTGGTGCTTCCGAGGCTCACAAGACGTGGGGGCCCAGCCCTGCTTGCCGTCGAGCAGCGACGGTCCGCGATACCAGAAACCGTCATAGTTCTCCCTCCGGAGTGCCTCGCGAACTGCTGGAAGGATCGTGTCGTTTGCCAGCGCCACGAGGTCGGAATCACAACTCGGGTTGAGACAGGTTTGATAGGTCAATGTATACGGCGGAGATCCTCCATTATGGGTATCGACGTGAACATCGGGTTGCCAGTCGGCAATCACTCGTGTGACCAGCGCACGGACTTCTTTTGATTCCAGCTTGATGTAGTCCCGGTTCAAGTCCAAGCGTTGTTCGTTGGTGCGCCGGTACCGCTCCGCGCCGTCCGGGTTTATGGTGGGCACGATCAAAACGATCACCTGCTCGAGCAGTGGCCTCAAATCACCAAGCGCCAGATCCCGCATCAGGATGAGCGACGCGTCCTTTCCTGCGTATTCTCCCCCGTGAACGTTGTTGACAATTAGAACGATAGGTTTGCCCGACGCCAGGGCTTCCTGGCTGCGGTAAACGGGGGGGTCCGAGAGAATGCAAAGCAGGACAGAACGCTCCATGAGTGTTTCAGTCAATGTCTGCAGGTAAATCAAGTCACTGTGTGATTCAAGCTGGTCGACGAAATCCATCAACGGGCCGTAGGGCGTGCCACGCTGCTGAAAGTCGGCCGTCTCGGCAGGAGCAGCGAGATCCTGGGCAGAAGCGCCGGAGCCCCAGATACAGGCTGCGAAGGTCAGGAGCCGAATCATTCTTCGTGAAGTCATATCGCGGGACCGCAGTTGGGGACAAGTACCCCTGTTTGTGAATACACTAACGTTTGTTACGGCCGGAAAGGACGGCATCCGACCATGAGAAAGCGCGTATCCACAACCCCCTTGTTTACGAACGGAAGTACCAAGGATCGTTGCTAGTCGCCGGATGTCGACAAGACGGGAAGCTCGAAAAGAGCGGCCTCGCGTTCGTTGCGCACGATAAGATAGCGACCGACCAGGGTCGGAGGGTTCCAGAGCTTGCCGTCCATCACCCGAAAACGGCTCAGTTCCGTGAGTTTTTCAGGGTTCGGGGCCGCGAGGACGATCTCCCCGGCTTCCGTCTGGATCAAGAGTAGATCTTCGACCAAAAGCACCTGCCCGTGACCATACCTTCCGCGTTTCCATTTTCGCTGGCCCGTTGCCGGATCCAGACAAACCAGAATTCCGTCGTCCAAGCCGTATACGAGCCCCTGATAGAGAACCAGGTTGGTAAACTTCGCCTTTAGCCTGTTGCTTTCCCAGATGAGGCTCGCGTCCATTTTCGTGCTGCCCGATCCCGGATCGATCTGCAGAAGCTTGCTCCCCACACCGTAACCGGAAGAGACCAGCAATCTGTTTTCGCTCACCGGCAGCGGTTGCATCACGTTGGGCTGCCGGCTCGGCCAATCAAATCTCCAGAGCACCTGGCCATTTTCCGGACTATGCGCCGTGACGCTGTTCGAATTGAAAATTACGATTTGCTCGACACCGGAAAGGGTCATCCCGGCGGGCGAGCTGTATCCCGAGGGATCATCGCCGCCGTGCCAGGCCATCCGACCACTGGCCTGTTCGTAGGCAACCAGCGACCTACCCGCTGGCCCTCCCGCGCTGACGACGATCAGGTGTTTCCAGGCCAACGGCGAGCAGCTTTTGCCCCATTGCGGAAGTCCTGCCCCGTTGTCGGTCAAGGTATCCTGAGACCACAGAGTGCGTCCGCTTTCCAGATCCAGGCACCGGAGCAGACCGTTGGTCCCGAGGGCAAAAACGCGATCCGCGACGATCGTTGGTGTAGCCCGAGGTCCGTCCCCCGCGATAGCGGACTCATAGCCCGCGCTGGAATCCGAAGTCCACAGGAGCTGTCCGGTTTGCAGATCATGGCAGACAACCCGTTCGTTCCCGTCTCGCTGTTCCTGGGTGACCGCCCTGTTTCCCATGACGGCGAAACCTGACCATCCCGTGCCCATAGGGCGGCGCCACATCAGTACCGGAGGGGAAGTCTCCCAGTCGGGCGCCAGACGCACACCGCTCAGAACGCCATTTCGTGACGGCCCCAGAAATTGTGGAAAGTGAAACGGCTGATCCAAGTCGCCAGCGGCCTTAGCGGAGAAGCTCCGGCCGGCCGTGGCCCAGCGGGGCTCGAAAACGGGTGCGAAGTCACCGGTTAAGCCGCGGTAGCGAAACAGCGCGATGAACAAGAAAATTGCAAGGATCACCACTCCCCAGACCCTCGCCTTGGCTCCCTTGGAAGCGCCCGAAAAAAAATGAAGCCAGATCAAAAGCGCCAGGCTGCTGAGTATGAAAGTGAGCCCTGTCAGCATGACCTTGCTCTGGCCTTCCCGCCCGCTGAACCCCCAGAGCCACAACAGGATAGCGACGGCCGTCAGGCAAACGCCCAAACCGAACGCCCACCGGATTCTTCCCTTGGATTCGATTTCGGAGTTCATCATGAGATGGGTCCTTTCATGACACGATCTTTTTGGTTTCGGCGTCGCGGCTGGCTGAGACAGCCCAAAATGCAGCCTGGATTGCTGTATCTTGGGGAGCTGGCCAGAAACATGCCGGAGCATTGCCCATTTCGGCTCCAGTTCCAGTAAGATATCGTGCCTGGGACAAAGCTCAAAGTGGTAAATCCACGGAGCTCGGTGGGCAGTGCAACGAATGGGTCTAGAGAGTCGTATTGAGGAGTCATCATGAAACAACTGGACATGCCAATTGTGCGAGACACCTTTGCGGAACGACCCCTGCGGCACAGGCGCAATCGAAACCCGATCCGACTCATTGCCTTTGTCTCGATGATCTGGATTTTCGCCGCCGGCGCTGTTTCGGATCCAGCGAGACTCTCGACTACCGAACTTGCGTCTCAGGATTCAAATTCGGCGAAAGAGGAAAAAAGGGTCGACCCGGACATCAACAAGACTTGGAAGTCGCCGGATATCGAGCCACTCATCGGCCGGCTGGAACGAGAGGACCGGGAGATCTTCCAGCACCGAGAAGAACTGGCGAAGCTCTTGGACCTGCGGCCTGGAATGAGTGTTGCGGATGTTGGATCCGGGTCCGGATTCATGACCATGATCTTTGCGCGCCAGGTGGCCCCGGATGGGCGAGTGTTTGCCGTCGACATAAACCCAAGCCTGCTGGAACGTATCTCACGGATGGCACACGAGCAAGGGCTGAAAAACGTCGAGACGGTGGTGTGCCCGGAGGATTCCGTGCCCTTGGCTCCTGAATCCATAGACATGGTGTTTGTCTGTGATACCTACCACCACTTTGAGCATCCGGAAAGTTCGATGAAATCGATCTTTCGGGCGCTCAAGGCCAAGGGACGGCTGGTTCTCGTCGACTTTCGTCGGATTGTTGGTGTGATTCCTGAACGGCTGCTCGAGCACGTTCGCGCTGGGCAGAAGGTCTTCGAGGAGGAAATCAAGCAGGCAGGCTTTGAGCTGATCCGCGAAGAGGAGGCCCCATTTCTCGAACAGAACTACGTTGTGCAATTCCGGAAGCGGCCCTGACGATGTGCCGATTGGGGACAGTGGGCCTGCTGGCCGGCAGCCATTCGGTCTTGCTATTGCCCATGTGTCCGCGTTCGGGCGGCAGCGACGACGCAGGTCAGCATCAGAGCCGAGCCCAGCAAAAAGGGCATTTCCGTCCTCAATTCGAATATTGGGCCGGCAAGTGCCGGACCGATGACTCTGCCAAGGGCTGAGAGCGATTGTCCCAGCCCCATCGCGCTCCCGTAACTTCCCTGAGACGTCGACTTCGAGAGCAGGCTGTTAATGGAAGGGGTGTAGATGCCGGAACCCACTGCTATGATCGGAGCCAAGGTTAGAAAGATCGAGAAGCTCTTGAAGCTACCTAAGACGGGAATGAACGCCAAGCCGAGGCACACCACCGCGGTCCCCACCACGATGAGGCGCGGTTCTCCAAAGCGTCGTGCCAGACGGCCAATGAGCAGGCCCTGAACTACGCTCAGCGTGATCCCGACAAGAACCAGGAAATACGCCGTTAGACTGACCGCCTTCAGTAGGGGATCCGTCCTTTCTGGACCCAGCATCGTACCCACCGGGGTTGCCGCGACAACCCAAGTTCGTTCGATGAACAGCCCGAGTACCTGCTCCATCAACGAAAAGGCCACGGTTCCCACAAAGTAGATCCAGAACAGCTGAGCGACATTGGGTAGGGCAACCGCCTCTTTCAGAGCGGACCAGGACAACCCCGATCGCTTTGGGGCGCTCACACCTGTTTCCGGTCCCCCCGATATCTCCGGCGCTGCCGCGCGCCGGGTTTCCGGCAACACCCAAAATGCCACGGCGAAATTCACTGTCGAGAAGATCGCGGCGACAAAGGCGGGAACCGCCAAGCCGAACTGTCCGAAAACTCCGCCGATTGCGGGGCCCAATATGAAACCGAGCCCGAACGCTGCGCCGACGATTCCCATCCCCTTTGCCCGCTTTTCCGGCTCTGTGTGGTCTGCGATGATCGCCTGGGCCGTTGCCAAATTCGCACTGCCGAATCCCGAAATCGCACGAGCAACAAAGAGCATGAATAGGTTGTGGCCCGTTGCGAACAACAAGTAGCCCAAAACGTTGGCGGCTATGGTAACGAGCATGATCGGCCGCCTCCCGATTTGATCCGACGCACGTCCGAGAAACGGAGCGAAGACGAATTGAACGAGCGAGAACACCGCCCCGAGAAGTGTGATGGTAGCCGGGCGAGCCCCGAAGGACTCGGCGAAGAAAGGCTGAATCGGGATGAGGATCCCGAACCCCACAAGATCGAGAAATACCGTTATGAAAACGATTGTGAGGATTTCCCGATTTCTCCGCTTACCGCCCGCGGCGCCCGTTGCCAAGAAGGATCCCTTCCAAAGGGAGGTATGCTAATGCATGGCTCCGACCTTTTTCAACGCACGAATCCCGCTCCCCGAGATTCCGCTTGAATCAAATGGATGGATGGTTGGATTTCACCCCGATAGCGGAAAAGGCCGTTTGAATCCGAGGTTGTCGTAGAGGCGCTAAGCTCGCCGGAGTGCCAGTCGATGAGCATTGAGGGGAAACTCGATGCCGGACTCACAGGAAGTCACAGCGTTGCCTGCCAACGGCATGGCGTACGCTACAACCCCGAACTCACCGAGGGTTGCGTACTTTGCCGCAGAGAGCAGAACACCGAGTCGAGCTCACGGGTACCGGGGATTGGCTGGAAGCTTGGGTTGGTACTTGGCCTGGTTGCATTGTCTGTCTGGTCCCTTCAATGGGGTCGGGGGACCGTCACGGCGACGGACCCGGAGACCGACGTGGCTGACCGAGGTTTGCTGCAAGAGCTTGCCGCGAGCTCGAGCGGTCGTGTCGGAGCGTCCGCCAAGCTGGCTGCCGATCCGGTCAGAAGTGAGATCGGGGCCATCGAGTCGATCCTCTACCAGGGGAAACCGTCCGAGGTCCAGACCGCGGATCGAGCAAGCGGTGCGCTGGTCAAGCTCGGCTTCTGGCTATCGAGGTCTCCAGGGAAGTGATCTTTCTGGCGGCCAGGATCGGCGGGGAAGCCGACGCCGGCTATTCGGTTTTGGATCTCCATTCTGCTCGATCCCGTTGGGAGCAATTGAGGGACGAGCGGTTCGTGCGGACCAATTGGTTTCGTTCCTCCAGTGAAGCGATCGATCGAGTGCAAACACCGGAACCACCAAAACGAGATCCGCGGATCATTGCGGCCATGGAAAATGTCTGATCTGGATGGGCTGGTCGCGCAGGGTCGGTCTCAGGCAATGGCCTTTGGTGAGCCCTATGTGGACGCTCCGGAACGATCTCGCGCACTAGACCGGCTCGTGGACCGGTGGAGTGCCTGGTCGCGGGGTTGGTCCGAAGACGTGCGCAGGGTCGGCATCCGACTCCCCGCACAACCACCGCTCGACGCGGATTCCATGGTGCTTCAGGCATACAATGACCTTGGGGCTGCACTCGCCAGTCTGTACAGCGTTCCCGTGTCTGCGGACGACTCGGGCATTCCCTTCAAGCAACAACGCAGAAACCGGCTTGAAACCGCACCACATCATGTCGACGCTGCCCGCATCGGCCTTTCGGCACTGAATCCCTGAAGTTGACTCCCCAAGAATAGCTTGCCGGTTGCAGGGTTGCGGCTGTCTCGGGCCAGTAGCCGACAGACCGAGCGGCATCAGGGTGAGCCACTTTTTCGGACTTTCTCTGGCACTGTCCTGATTTGTGGACAGTGCCCGTTCTCTCATTGCTCATACTCCTCGTCTGAGGTAAACTGAGCTGGTTGTTCTTCCCGGTTCGCGCATTCGCGCGTACTTCCGAATGTCGATCCCATTGGCGCCGATGTTAGTTGATTGTTTAGAAAAATTTGGATGGATAATCGATTCGATCGGCGTGTAGGCGCGCGTCGGTCTAGATGAGTGCTGCCATGGTCTGGCTCCCCCTTCTCCTCATGCTGTTGCCTTCCTCGGCGGACGTGCGGCCCGCACAGAACCAGTACGCCACCCGGGCTTGGACGATGAAGGATGGCTTGCCTCACAGCGCCGTGACGTCGATCCTACAGAGCCAAAAGGGATATCTCTGGCTGGCAACCCAGGACGGTTTGGCCCGTTTTGATGGCTTTCGCTTTGAGACCTATCAGCGAAAATGGCACCCTGATCTGTTGAGTGATCGGATTCTCAGCCTCATGGAAGACAGCGGGGGTACGTTTTGGGTCGGCAGCGATGCGGGGCTTCAAATATTTGAAAATGAATCATTTAGAATTTTTTCTGCTTCGGGAAGTGAGGTGCGTGACCAGGTGTGGTGCCTGTTGGAAGATCGGGACGGCAACCTCTGGGCCGGGACGAACGCCGGCCTGATTTCGATAAATGACTCCGAAATAATGCGTTATGGTGTTGACGATGGCTTGTCCAACGATCATGTCTGGTGCCTCTATCAAGATCGCGGTGGAGCGATTTGGATCGGGACCGAGAGCGGGCTGAATCGGTTCCAAGACGGGAAGATCGAGATCTACACGCGCCAAAACGGTCTATCGCGTGACAAGATCCGGGCGATTCGTGAAGATCGCTCCGGAGCACTTTGGGTCGCAACCAATGGAGCGGGTCTGGTCACCGTTCGCAACGGTAAGGTCGAGCCGCTGCCAGGTGCGGAGGATCTCGTCGATCCGATCGGCAGAAGCTTGATCCAGGGGAAAGATGGTTCCATGTGGGTCGGCACCTCTGACGGGCTCTTTCGTTATCAGGAAGGAAACCGATCCGTTTTTACGACCGAAGATGGTTTGTCGAGCAACATGGTTCGTTCCGTCTACGAGGGGACCGACGGTGCCCTTTGGGTGGGTACGGCGGACGGCTTGAGCCAGATTCGAGATGGTCGTTTCGCAAGAGTGGCGGCGCAGCAAGGGCTCTCCAGCGACGTGTCTTTTTCGGTTTATGAAGATGCGGACGAGGCCCTGTGGGTCGGAACCTTGAACGGTCTGAACAGAATCAAGGACGGTAGAATTGTTCGCTATGGGCAGAGGGCCGGCGTGCCGGCCGGCCCGATCCCGGCAATTCTTCAGGACCGTCAAGGGGTACTTTGGTTTGGCAGTCACGGCGGCGGACTTTTTTCGTTCACCGATGGCGTTTTCAAGACGTACACGACGCGAGACGGGTTGTCCCATAATCAAGTGCTTTCCCTTCAAGAGGATACGGATGGGACGCTGTGGATTGGAACTCATGGCGGCGGACTGAACCGTTTTCAGGACGGGAAGTTCACGCGTCTGGACCGCACGTCCGGCCTCTCGAGCGATACCATCTCGGTTCTGCTGGGCGACGCCGATGATGGTCTCTGGATTGGAACCTATGGAGGGGGACTGAATCTGCTGCGTGACGGGAAGTTCGCTGTTTTTGGACAGGAAGGCGAATTCCCCAGTCTTGACGTCTGGGCTCTCTATCAAGACGCCAACAAGGCGCTCTGGGTCGGAACCGGTGGGGGGTTGGCACGGCTCAAAGCCGGCAAGGTGACGACGTACGACACGACACAGGGACTGTTTGCCGACACGGTTTACCAGATACTGGAGGATTCAAACGGGTATCTGTGGATGAGCAGTCCGAAAGGCATCTTCCGAACACTCAAGCAAGATCTCGAGGATTACGCCAAGGGTACGGTTTCGTTCGTACGCTCCGTCAGCCACGGGAAGGCATACGGACTTTCTGTGGGTGAGCGCAACGGAGGGAACCCCGCAGGCTGGAAGACTCGAGATGACAAGATGTGGTTCCCGACGACCCGCGGCGTTGTCGTGCTGGATTCCGAATCGCTTCAAGCCCCAGTGGCTCAGCAGCCCGTTTACATCGAGCAGGTGAAGGTCGATCGCGAGCCAGTCGGTTTGTTGAGCGAGGCGGAACTGGGCCCCGGCCTGTTGGAAATCGAGTTCCGTTACACAGCGATCAATTTCCTCAGCCCCAACGGAGTGCGGTTCCGATACATGCTTGACGGTTTCGAGAAGGAGTGGTCTCCTTCTGGAACCGAACGCTCTGCTCGATACACCCACTTGCCACCAGGACGGTATACGTTTCGCGTGGCGGCGCAGAACATCGATGGAGCCTGGATAGAGGTGCGGGTTCCGTATCAATTCAATTTGAAGCCCTTCTTCTATCAGACGCTCTGGTTCTATGCTCTCTGCGTTGTGGCCGTTGGCTTCGTGGGTGCTGCAGGCTACCGGCTGCGGGTGAAGCAGATGCAGGCTCGTGAGCGCGAGCTCGTCAAGCAAGTGGAGGAGCGCTCCAAGCAGCTCAAAGAAGCCAAGCTGCGGCTCGAGGCCCTGATCTACGTCGATGGGCTGACCGGCATCCCGAACCGGCGTCACTTTGAAGATATCTTTCAGCTCGAATGGGACCGGGCGTATCGGAATGGAGTTCCGCTGTCGTTGCTCATGATCGACATCGACTATTTCAAGGGCTTCAACGACGCCTACGGCCATCAAGACGGGGACGAGTGCCTCAAGCAAGTGGCGGTGAGCTTACGAGGCGCCTTGAATCGACCCGGTGACCTGGTCGCCCGTTACGGGGGAGAAGAGTTTGTCGTCATACTCCCCTGGACCGACAATCTCGGCTCTCTCCAGGTTGCCGAATGGCTTCGCGCGGCGGTCGAGGAGCTGCGCATCAAAAACGAGCGATCTCTTGCCTCCAAGCACGTCACGATCAGTATTGGAGTGGCCACGGCGAACCCCAAAGAGGGGATCTCTTCCGGTGAGCTCATCTCTGCTGCAGACCAATCCCTTTATCGCGCGAAGCGGGACGGACGCAACCGTGTGCACTCCGCAGGATCTTTGCAGTTGATCTAGTAGGGTAGCCAGACAGGACTCCGCTTTCATTTTTGACTTACGCTTGCCGAGTTCAGGAGCCATCCGTTTGGATCCACGTCGATGCTGAGCGGGGGACTGGGTAGCCTGGACCGGAGAGTTTGTTGCCGATCGGAGATCCGAAAGGTCCGGATCTCCGATCGTCCCTCGAGCTGAAATCCGACCTCTACCGGCATGTCGAAGAGGCCGGTTTGTTGCGTTTGTTCGAATTGAAGCTCCACCTCTGCCGTCTTCTGCAGCCATTGCCAGGTGACCTGGTACTCGGGCCAGCCAGGCTGATACAACCATTGCCGGAAAAAAGTCTCGAGCGACTCCCTGGCGACGCTCTCCATGGCTTTCTGGAAGTCCTCCGTGATCGCGTTGCCATTCGCATGATTGGCGTAATAGTGCCGTATGCCGGTGAAGAACGTCTCATCGCCCAGCACCCTTCGCAACATATGCAGTACCCAGGCTCCTTTCTGGTAGTTCAAGGGGTTTAGTTTTCGTCGTAGTTCCTTTGTTTCTGGATCGACGATCGGCCCTGGGTGGACCTCGTGGAATTTCTTGACTGTTTCCGCCGCTGCAGCCATTCGTCGATCGAGGGCTTCGCGGCCGTCCATGTGTTCATAGGAGAGCGCACTGAAGTATGTCGCGAAGCCTTCGCTGATCCATAGATGGTCCCAATCCGAAGCTGTGACCGAGTTGCCGAACCATTGGTGTGCGATTTCGTGCGGGACCACCCCGTTCTGCGGCGCCTCCGGCTGGAACAAGCGCTCGGTGTAAAAAATGGTGTTCGCATTCTCCATGCCCCCGAGCGGCGTAGTACTCTCCACTTGGGCCAGTTTCTCATAGGGATAGGGCCCAATGAGCTGAACGAAGTGCTGGAGGATCTGTTCTGTCCGCCCGAAGAGGGCGGCCGCCGTGGACGCGTCCTCCGGGTAGGAATAGAAGGTAAGAGGAATCCCCCCAGGGGTGCCTGCGTGAAAGATCGAGAACTCGGCAAGGCCTACGACCATGCCGTAAGTGGGTACAGGCGAGTCCTCTTTCCAATGGGTCCTCTTCCGTCCGTCCTGCAACGACCGAGTCTCGATCAATCTGCCGTTGGCCACGACGTCGAATCTTTCCGGAGCAATGACGATGAACTCAACGGAGGCCTTGTCTGAGGGATGATCGATACAGGGAAACCAATGGTGGGCGTCATCCGGCCAGTTCTCCGCAAAATACACCGTCCTACCGTGCCGGTTCTTGCCGATCAGGAGCCCACGTTCGGCTGGATTGCCTTTGTAGTGGATTTCAATGATCGCGACTTCCCCCGCCTGATAGGTTCGACCAAACCGGAATGTGAGGTTGCGTCCGCTAGCCGTGAATTCCCGCACCTCTCCGGCAACGGTGAGACGCTCGACGTCCAATTCGCCAATGTCGAGCCACATGCTCGCGACGTCTCTTCGAGCACGCAGGTGCACGCGTGTCCTGCCGATTAAAACAGGCGCTTGCGACCGCAACTCCAACTCGATTTCGTAGTGAGTGACATCCAACGCAGGCTGACGGACGTAGTCGTCCCCCGCTGCATTTGTCGGAAGAAAAACAAGAAGGAGCACTCCCAACGATCGCGCGCGGGTTAAAGAAACAAGGGGGTGCTTTAGCAAAAAAAAACCTTCATTGGGACGATCGGACCCTGTGAAGCTTCATTGAGTTCGACAGCGCGCTCCTGGCCAACGTTCCGGCAATAACGACCACCGTCTCGGCCTCTGTCGCGAGACCGTTCTTCAGCAAGATCGCGTCCATTCGGTTGAGCAGCTCGCGTGACCGAGAAGAAAAAGGTCGGAGCCGATACGGCTCCACGCCCCAGGAGAGGCTGAGCTGTTCGTAGGTATCGGGATTTGGAGTCAATGCAATAATCCGTTGATCCGGGCGAAGCGCCGCAACGCAGCGGGCCATCGTCCCGCTGTGAGTGAAGGTCACGATGATCCGGCTCTGGAGCTCGGTTGCCGCGTAGAGCGCCGCTTCGGCGAGGGCGGGGCCGTAGTTGCCGGACTCCTGCCTTGCGGTCGATAACCGCGATATTTGGGCCCAGTCCTTGGCGTCCGCGCTCGTTTCTGTCTTACGGATTATCCGATCCATCATGGCCACCGAATCGACCGGGAATCTACCGACAGCGGTTTCACCCGAAAGCATCAAGGCCTCCGATCCGTCGAGGACAGCGTTGGCGACATCAGATGCCTCGGCACGGGTAGGCCGCGGGAAGTCGATCATCGACTGGAGCATCTGGGTCGCCGTTATAACCGTCTTCTGCGCCATGATGGCCTCGGAAATAATCTTCTTTTGGAGCACCGGAACAACCTCGGGGGAGGTTTCTACGGCGAGGTCCCCTCGCGCAACCATCACGCCGTCGACGACATCCAGGATATTGTGAAGATCGTCCATTGCTTCGGGTTTTTCGATTTTCGCAATCAGCTTGGTTTTGCTCCCAAAATCTTGAAGGAGCTGCCGGAGCAAGCGGCAATCCTCCGCTCGACGGACAAACGATTGCGCCACCCAACTGACACCTTGCTCTATCCCGAACCGGAGATCTTCTACGTCCTTTTCGGTGACCGACGGGAGAGAGATCGAGGTCTCCGGTAGGTTCACACCCTTCCGTTCGCCCAGAATCCCTCCAAGAACGACTCGCGCCCGCAATTCTCCATCCTTGGGGGACAAGGCTTCCAGCTCGATCTCCCCGTCACTCAACAGAATCCGATCGCCTGCGCGCACCTCTTCGATCATGCGAGGATAGCTGACAGAAAAGCGCTTTTGGTCCCCGAGGAGATCCTTCCCGCAGATTCGCACGTGTGATCCGCCGTGCAGCTTCACAGATCCGTTTCGAATTCTTCCAGTTCTTATCTTGGGTCCTGAGAGGTCGAGTATAATGGCGACCGGTTGAGCCAGCTCTTTTGCCAATTTGCGTAGGTGCCGGACCACCCTCGCGTGGCGGGATTGGGTGCCGTGGGACATATTCAGACGAGTTACATCCATCCCTGCCAGAAGCATTGCACGAAGCGCTCGCGCAGATTCGCAGGCCGGACCGACGGTCGCCACTATCTTGGCCCTTCGTTGACTCGTTCGTGCTACCTCGAGGTCTTTCATGTTACTGAGATTGTAGCTCCATCGGAGAGTTCCTCAAAACATGTTCGAAGAGATCGATATAAGGACTGCGTCGGCTGCCAAGCCCTGTTGCCCGCGGGCGGGCCTCATTTTGAGACTCCTGCTGCTTTGAGCGGCCCCTTGTAAAGCGGCCATCGTGTTAACTTATTGGAAGATACAGCACCCATAGGAGGCACAGCAATGGACAAATTGCGATTCATTCACGACGAACGCAAGCGACTGGAACAAGAGGGCCTCTGGATCGGCATCCGCACCATTGAATCTCCCCAGGGTGCCTGGATCTCTGTGGATGGCCGACGAGTGCTCAACTTGAGCTCGAACAACTACCTCGGCTTCGCCAACGATGCGCGACTCAAGGAGGCGGCCCAAAAGGCTATTGCGGACTACGGAGTCGGTCCTGCCGCCGTCCGGACAATTGCCGGCAACACGACGTTGCACAACGCACTAGAGCAAAAGCTGGCTCGGTTCAAGAGGGTGGAAGCAACCATCTCATATCAATCCGGGTTCAATTCTAATTTGGCGACCATCCCGGCGCTGGTGGGAAAAGGAGATTGGATATTCTCCGATGAACTCAATCATGCCTCGATCATTGATGGCTGTAAACTGTCGGGTGCGAAGATCGTTCGCTTTGATCACTGCAGCTCCTCTTCCCTGGAGAGAGAGTTGGAGAGTCGTCTTTCCGATCCGTCGACATCCCGCGCGTTGATTATCACCGATGGGGTTTTTTCCATGGATGGAGACATTGCCCCACTGCAACCGATCGTAGAGTTGGGTGAGCGCTACAATGCGCTCGTCATGGTGGATGATGCCCACGGTGAAGGCGTTTTGGGGGCGGACGGGCGTGGCGCCGTGGACCACTTTGGACTGCATGGACGGGTGGATGTGGAGGTCGGTACCTTGTCCAAGGCGTTTGGCGTCGTCGGCGGATTTGTCGCCGGGAAGAAGGTCATCATCGATCATTTGCGTCAGAAGGGACGGCCGTTTCTTTTCTCGAGCGCCCTGACGGCCGCGGATGTAGCTGCTTGCTGTGCGGCCGTGGACATCCTCGAGTCCTCGGCCGAGCACGTGGAGAAACTCTGGAGCAATGCCCGCTATTTCAAGGCGGGCATGAAGGAAAGAGGGTTCGATACGGGAAGGAGCGAAACCCCCATCACGCCGGTAATGCTGGGGGATGCCAAGCTAGCGCAACGATTCAGTCAACGGCTCTTCGAAGAGGGTGTGTTTGCCATGGCGATCGGCTTTCCGACTGTTGCCGTGGGAGCCGCCCGAATTCGGGCAATGATCTCCGCCGCCCACTCCGAGCAGGATTTGGACTATGGGCTGGAGAAGTTTTCTGAAGTGGCCAAGGCGTTGAATTTGTAGGGCGCCCACGCCGTTGGGGCACTACCTGTCGACTCGGATGGATTGGAAGATTGTCTCGAAAGCGTCCGTGGGCAGCATCGCCCCATTCTGCGGCCCGGACATGGCAATCAAGAACATCAGACGCCCGCGAGGAACCAGCCACATTCTCGATTGTTTCTTCCTGGTGGGCCCCTGAGGTGTCTCCTCGGAGAACCGTATCAACATCTCGGCAGCTTGATGCGAATGAAACTCGGTGTCACGGACTTGCTCGAGAATCACGAAATCTTCGTAGGTCTTTTCCAAGGTCTGAGCCAAGGTCATCATGAGTTCCAGCGGAGGCTTTTCGGAAAGAGTCCCGAGCGGCTGCATCATGATCAGCACACTGGGATTGACTCCGACAAAAGGCTCCGGATACTGATTGATTTGCACCAGCGGCTGATTCGGTTTGGCGCGCAGCAACGCCAGAAGCTCCCGATCCTCGAGACGTCCTTCACTATACTTTTTCTCCATCTTGTCGGTAAAGGCAAACGTCCAGCTCTCCGGCTTGGTGACCCTCAAGCCAACGGAATCGCTGTAAAATGTGTTCCCCTCCACCGTGGGGCGAGGCGGGTCCTTTGCCTGGTTTGCCAACGGGAGAAACATCAGTCCGGCAATCATCGAACGAACCCGCCGAGTAGACCTTGCAGAACGACCGCCCGTTGCACTTGGCCCATCCGTCTGTCGAATCATTCTAGTGTGCAGCTTCATACCGTCTGTCTCCCGCAATGAAGATTAGCACGGAAACTTCACAACGCAAGAACGGCGAGGCGGGGCGAGGCGGGGTGCCCCGCCCGGGAGTGGATAGCCTACAGATTGCTAACGCCGGTGGGGATTTGTTCCGAATTGAATGCTAGGAGATTTGTGGAAACGCTCGGGGCGGCCGCGAGTCTCTCGCTGGACTCTGATATGAAAAATCGCCGCAACTACTACCGAATTCTGCAGATTCAACCGGATGCTCCTGGGGAGCTCGTACGCAGCAGCTATCGGACCCTGCTGAAGGAGTTGAAGCTCCATCCGGACCTGGGAGGCTCCAATTTGGATGCCGCCGTACTGAACGAGGCCTATGCTACGCTTAGCGACCCCAACAAGCGTTCGGAGTACGACCGCAATTTGTTCGCCCGGTATACCAAAGGAACTTTACCGTCGAGCCGTAACCGAAGCAGTCAGCGCATCACCCAGTATTGTTCCTTCTGCAAGCGACCGCTTGCGCATCGGGCATCCGTGAACGAGTCGTGCTCGAGCTGTCGGGCACCGCTCCGCTTGCCAAGCCCGAACAAGATGCAGAAGGCCTGGAAGAGGTCGGTCGAGCGCATGAATCGGACCATGCCTCTGACATTTGTATCCAGCTGGCCCGGGAAAACCAAGCAGGCCATGATGATGGATCTATCTCCCCAGGGAATGCGATTCTTGTGCGAAGAGAGAATCCGGCCCGATTCGATTGTCAAGATTGATTGCTCCCTGCTTCGGGCCTCGGCACGAGTGACCCATGCGACCAAGAGAGTCATCGAGGGAGTGGCCCTCTATTCGGTGGGTGTTTCGTTTCTTGCCGTGAGCTTCAGGAATTCGCGCGGGTCCTTCTTCTCCGCCCATGCCTAGTAGTGCCTTCGTCAGGGTTACGAATGGACCACTCGCAGGCATCGATCATGGGCCCTGGTGTTACTGATCGCTTAAAACCGCACTTTTCTGAACAAACGCCGAGATAACAAGCCTCAACATCATCGGCGCCGTAGGCGCCTCCTCAAGTTTTTCTCAATAGGTTATGCTGTTTTCGGGTGTGGAAGAGGACCCCGACCGCCATTAACAATCGGGGTCCGTTGGCGGCTCTCTTTGGAAGAGCTACCAAACCATCAGATGTTCGTAGCCTGCCATGATTTGTGGCCGTTGTCCAGTTCCCACCCCTGGGAATGGGATGACGGTCACCTCCGAAGTTACCTTTCGTCAAGGGTTTTGCCGAGCTGACGGCTGCGGGGCGCTTTTCTGGATCTGTCGCTGCTGTGACCGTGGACAGCAGTACTGCAGTTGTCGCTGTCGTAGCAAAGCGCGCCGGAAGCAACGTCGCAAGGCCAATCGCCTGCATCAACAAAGCCCCGAAGGAAGATTGGATCACAGAGACCGTCAGCGAGCGTACCGGCGTCGACGAGCCATGGCCCGCGTGACGGATCCAGGTAGCCGAAGCGAGCTTCGTTCTGGCAGGATCGCTGCGCGCGAAGCGCAAGTACAACGTGATGAGAAAGTTCAAACACACACCACATCTACGATTTCCGGCCCTATCACCTGCATGGTTTGCGGTCGAGCGGGCCAGCTCATCGATGTGTTTCATGGATGGAGATGAAACATGATTGCAGCCGAGACCGTGGCACACATCCGTCGCTTGTTCTATGCCGAGCATTGGAAGATTGGAACCATCGCGCAAGAACTGGGACTTCACCGGGATACGGTACGAACCGCCCTGCAAACCGATCGATTCAATCGAGCCAAGATCCTTCGTCCCAGTCTCACGGATCCCTACATCGACTTTATCAAGGAGACTTTGGAGAAGTATCCGCGCCTACGAACGACTCGTATCTATGAGATGATTCGGGATCGAGGCTATACCGGCAGTGTCGTGATACTCCGGAGAGTCGTCGCCCGTCTCCGCCCTGTTCACCGAGAAGCCTTCTTACGGCTGCGAACATTTCCTGGCGAGCAGGGCCAAGTCGATTGGGCACATTTTGGAGCCGTTGCAATCGGCCGTGCCCGTCGTCGGTTGTCCTGCTTCGTTCTTACACTTTCTTATTCCCGAGCCCTATATCTGGAGTTCTTCTTCGATCAAACCCTGGAGAACTTCTTGCGCGGTCACGTCCGGGCCTTCGACTCATGGTCGGGCTGCCCTCGTGTCATATTAAGCGACAATCTGAAGTCGGCCGTGCTGGAACGCCACGGCGATGCCGTGCACTTTCATCCTCGGCTGATTGAGCTTTGTGCTCACTATCATTTTGCCACTCGCCCGTGCCAAGTGGCCCGTGGCAATCAGAAAGGGCGTGTCGAAAGAACCATCCAGTACATCCGACACTCTTTCTTTGCCGCACGCCGCTTCACCACCCTGGAGGACTTCAACCGTCAAGCGCTTCTGTGGCGCGACGAAATCGCTCATCGACGTCCCTGGCCCGGAGACCAGTCCCGCACCGTTGAGCAAATCTTCGAAGAAGAGGAAAAACCTCGATTGCTTCCACTGCCGGTGCATTCCTTCGATACCGATCTGGTGGTACCGGTTCGATCGCGCAAGACCATCTATATCCGTTTTGATCTCAACGACTACTCGATTCCACACACGGCCGTGGGTCGAGCACTCACTCTGGCAGCATCACAGGACACTGTACGCATTCTCGATGGCGCAACCGAAATCGCCCGACACCGCCGCTCCTACAACCGCCATGACGCCGTCCTGGATCCGGCGCATCAAGAAGCACTGCTACAAGAGAAGCGCAAAGCCATCGGCGCTACTCCTGGAGGCCGTCTTGCTCAATCGGTACCTGAAAGCGAAGCCTTGATCGCGGCTGCCTTCCAGCGGGGAGAGTCCGGCGGCGGGCAAACCACTCAGCTATCTCAGCTCTTGGAGGATTATGGAGCCACGGAACTACAAGTCGCCGTTCGGGAAGCACTCCAGCGGCAGACGCCTCGGGCTTCTTCGGTTGCCTTCATTCTACAGAAACATCGCCGCTCCCAACAGCGTCGTCATCTACTACCTGTCGATCTGACTCGTCGTCCCGATCTTGCCAACCTCAACGTCCAACCCCACAACTTGGAGGCCTACGATGACCTCTCCGACCGTGACGAATAACCTTGCCACCCAACTCGCCGGCATCGGTCTGAATGCCACTTCTGAATCCCTGGAAGACTTCATCGCCCGGGCTACCAAGGGTCGTTGGAGTCCTCGTGTAATGCTCGAGGAGCTGTTGCAGGCCGAAGCTCGAGAGCGTGGCCGCCGCAGTCTCGAGCGCCGCCTGAAACGCTCCCGCATCGGCCGCTTCAAACCGCTGGCGGATTTCGATTGGAATTGGCCAAAGAAAATCGATCGCCAGGTCATCGAACGCGCCCTCACTCTGGATTTCATCCCGGATGGTCGCAACTTTGTCCTACTCGGTGCCAACGGTCTGGGCAAGACCATGATTACCAAAAACATTGCCCACGCTGCTGTGCTGGCCGGCTATTCCGTCCTGTTTCGTACGGCTGCCGACCTGATCGAAGATCTCCAATGTGATTCCCCGGAACTCCGAAGAAGAAAGTTCCAATCCTACGCCCGCCCTCACCTTCTGTGCGTAGACGAAGTCGGGTATCTCTCCTATGACAACCATGCCGCGGATCTGCTGTACGAAGTCGTCAACCGGCGCTATGAGCATCGATCCATCGTTATAAGTACAAATAGAGCCTTTCGAGAATGGAACGAGGTCTTTCCCAATGCCGCTTGCATTGCCACGCTCTTGGATCGTCTCACTCACCATGCCGATGTGACCGTCATTGAAGGACGTAGCTATCGGATTCGAGAGAGCGAGCAGGAAGCCTCCGCGCGGAGGAAAAAGAAACGTTAGAACCCGTGCCGTCCAATCGCATTCAATACGTAAAGATTGTTGTTGATCTCTACGCCCAGCTGCCTGAGACTCCACAACGGCCTCGTCGGCAAGACTATCAACTCGCTTATCAGCTCTATGATCGTCGGGTTCCGCTTTCGGTCATAGAATCGAGCTTACTCCTGACTTCCGCTCGTCGGTTACTCCGTGATCCACAGGCACGCAGGCTATCGCCTATCCGGTCCCTGTATTACTTTCTCCCGGTCATTGAGGAATTACTTCAGAATCCTATCTCGGCAGACTACGTGAGGTATCTTCGAATCAAACTGCGCCTGAAAACCTCTCTACCGGCGCCCGTTCAGAAAACTGCGGTTTCACGCGATCGCTAACAGCCCTGGGGATGGGTACCCGGGATGAACCTGGCCTACGGGCGGTGGGCGCTTACTCCGGAAGACGTCAAACTACTATATTCCTTAACACCTGAAGACCCACCAAAAGCAACATGGGGGAGAAATCCAACCCCCCCATCGTAGGGATCGCTTTGCGGATGGGCGCAAGAACGGGCTCTGTCAGGGAATGAATAAGCCTGGCGATCGGATGATACGGCGAGAGCTGAGTCCAGGAGAGAATCACTGCGCCAAGTACAACCAGCGAATAAAGATCAATCAGCCTTGCTAAGAACATATCAGGTTTGAACGAAAAACGTGGACGCCTCCATCGGCCAGCAGATGGACGACCCTACGCAATATCGGGAAGGTGAATTCCACACTCCGTCTTCTTGGATCCCGACCAGCGCCCCAGACGCGAGTATGTGGTTGGGGATGCTCCCGGGACGGGCTCCGTGCATTGCATGCATCCGAGGGTGGGATAGCCACGCTCATGCAACTCGTTGTAAGGCACGTTATGGTTCCGAACATAAGTCCAGACTTGATCGCGGGTCCAATTGACGAGAGGGCTGACCTTGATCAAATCGAACTTGAAATCCCACTTAATGAGACGAACGGCCGCTCTGCGTGGGGACTGACTTCTAGTGATGCCGCTGATCCAAACGTCCACATTAGCCAAAGCCTTCGACATGGGCTCTTCTTTTCGCAATTTGCAGCAAAGATCCGGATTCCTGCGCCATAGATCCGGTCCATACAAAGCTTCCTGTTCGTCCGGTGTCCAGGTCGTGCCATGATTGACAAAATTCAACTGCGGATAGCGCGTAACCATTCGATCCCGGAGATCATAGGTCTCTGGGAAAAAGAAACCTGTATCGAGATAGACAACGTCGATGATTGGATTGGAGGTCTTGCCCGAGGATGCACTGGCTTTAATCTGGGATGCATACATGTCTATCAACGAGCAGCCTTCCATCCCAAACGAGGTCGTAATGGCTATCCTCTGGTTGGCAAATCTCTCGAGCGTCCAACGGATGAACTCACTCGTAGGCGTGTTTTCATCAATCGTCACTGGATTCGGCGTTACTGAATTCGCCGTCGCTGGATCTGATAACTGTTTCGCGGTCAAGGTAGCTCCTGACATTTTTCTTCTTCTCAGGCAAAAAAAGCCCGCAGGAGACTCCCTGCGGGCTAAGGTCTGTATGTAGTACGTTTTAGATTACGTTACAGTCCCCAGGAGTCCCCATTCGAACCGTGGATTGGTACAACAACAACAGCAAATGTTGTCCATCGAGAATGTGCGGTTCAAACGAGCCTCGCTGATTGGGGCTGGTTTAACAAATGGCCGAAGGGCCGCTAACTCACCAATAAAGTACCAAAAAAAATAATGAATTGCCAACAAATTATATATCGGCAATAACTACAAAGGCTGCAAGACTCATTCTTGGCTTGTCAGGAATGACTTATAGGGCCCTTTGGGCGACTTGTCAAGCGGTCATAGCTTGAGAATTGAATTTTCTTTCTTTCCGTGATGCTCAGGAGACAACAGCGCGGAAACTCAATTTTCAAGCTAGGACCCCTTCTGGTGGCCCCTCTTCAGTGATTGAAGAAGCACCCGGCCGGGGCCGGAGAGTTTCGTCATGAACAGGCCTTCTCCCGCGAATAGGATCCGGCGACAACCTCCCACTCCTTGGATGTTGTAGTCGACTACCTCGGAAAAGGCGGCCAAGTTGCCGGTGCTTACCAGCGTTGATTCCCCTGGGGACAACAAGCGGTCCGAGAAGTCCCCCGCCCCATGGATAAGGACCGTCCCCTTCCCCGCGACTTTTTGAAGAAACAGGCCTGCTCCCCCGAAAAGAGCGGCCCCCGCGCGCTTGGCCACCACGACGTCGATCCGGACGTCGGAGCCGAACGCCGCCACGAAGGAGCCCCGGGTGGTGATCACGGCGCCGTCAACCAGGTCCCAGGCCACGATTTTGCCTGGTTGGTTGGGAGACAATAACACCTCTTGATTGTCTGCGGTCGCCCGAATGTGCGTCAGGGTGATTCCCTCTCCGGAGAGGACGCGCCGCACGGCCCCTTCGACTCCGCCGGGAACCCTGAGCGACCACTGGACGGTTGGATCCAGCGCCATCAGGGCGCCTCGACTTCCCCAGCAGGTCTCTCCTTCAGAAAAATGCAGCCGTGCAATTTGGGCCAGTTCTCCTTCGATGCTGTATTGCATTGACGACCTCCTTGCGGCGCCGGAAGAGATGGAGTGTTTCTGAGGTTTCTCCGAGTCGCTTGGATCTAATGGAGTTCATCGAGGGTGAGCTCGAAACTGGGCGCGAACTTTTCCAGGAAGTAAGCGACCTCCGGCATGTTCAGGTTTCGAATCTGTCGCTCCAGAGCATGCCGCGCCTGCTTGAACTCAGGGTTGCCTGCGCTGACTTCTTCTAGGCATTTGACGTATGCACATACCTTGTCGGCAGCCGCGACCAGCTTCCGCTCCTCTTCGTCCTCGGAATGTCCGACCAGCAGAAACTCGTAAGCGCCTCGAAGCTCCTCCGGAAGCATGCTCAAGAGCTTTTTCTGGGAGACGGTTTCGATTTGCTTGTAGGCATTCAAGATCTCCTTGTTGTAGTACTTGACCGGAGATGGCAAGTCTCCGATCAGAACCTCGGCCGCGTCGTGGTACATGGCCAGCGACGCCGTCCGGTCGGGATTCACCGAACCGCCGAATCGCTCGTTCCTTATCAAGGCGAGCGCGTGGGCGATCATGGCCACGCGAAGGCTGTGCTCCTGGATGTTCTCGGGGTAGGTGGTGTGCATGAGACCCCACCGTTTGATGAACTTCATGCGCGACAGATACGCAAAGAAGTGACTCATTGTTCGCCTCTGGATTGGATATGGGCCGCGGGCCGCGCATTCCGGCCACCGTGCCGGCCATCACCAATGTCTTCTCTGGCACTCGCCAGGAGAGTCTCGAGCCGCGCGACGACTTCCGGGTACCGGCCCGCCAGATCTACCCTCTCGGAAAGATCCTCCTCGAGGTTGAAAAGCCCACGGAAGGTTTCTTTTTTTCCGCTTGCGGAGCTCACGCGCAGCTTCCATGGGCCGGCCCGAACCGCCGACAGCATATCCCCACGATAGTAATAGAAAGCCTCGTGCGGAGATTTCTCGTGGCTGGAGCCGGAAAGAACCAACCAGATATCTTTCCCATCCAGGGTGCGGTCCGTCGGAATGGCCGCCCCAGCAAGCCTTGCCAGGGTCGGAAGCAGGTCCATCGTCGTGGTGAGTGCCGCCGATTCGGCTCCGGATTCTATTTTTCCAGGCCAGCGCGCGATGCCGGGCACTCGCATGCCTCCCTCCCAGGTGCTTGCCTTGCGGCCTCGAAGGAGCCCAGCGCTGCCCGCAGCCGGGCCGTTGTCGGAAGTGAATACAACCATGGTGTTCTCGTCGAGATCGAGTTCCCGGATGGCCTTCAAAATCTCCCCGGTGCTCCAGTCGATCTCCGCTACGGCGGCACTGAGTAGGAAGTCTCGCGTCGCCTTTTTGTCCGGTCGAATCTCTTTCCAGCGACTGTCGGGAATACCTCGCGCGAAGTCCCGGGTGGCGTGGATCGGACGATGGGGCATCGTATGCGGCAGATACAAAAAGAACGGCTGCCTTCTATGATCACGGACAAACTGAACGGCTTCCTCCGTGTAACGTCTGGTCAATAAGTCCTGATCGGGGTCCTCTTCAATGACGGTTTCATTCCTGAGCAGCGGCAAGGGAGGATACTTTCGCGCCGGATTGGGTGGGTCCATGTCGTTGGAATAGGGCAACCCAAAGTAGAAATCGAACCCGTGCCTTGTCGGCAAGAAGTGCGCGTGATGTCCCAGGTGCCACTTTCCAATACACGCGGTTGCGTATCCGCGCTCCTTCAGTATCTCCGGCAGGGTCCGTTCCCCGTCGTGAAGTCCAAGGGAATCCTGCGGGAAGAGCACCTTGGTGATCCCGACGCGTTTGGGATACGATCCCGTCAGCAGCGCCGCGCGCGACGGAGAGCAAACAGCAGCGGCCACGTAGAAGCTTGTGAGTCGAATGCCCTCTGCCGCCATCCGATCCAAATGCGGAGTCTGTATGCTCTTGGATCCGAAGCAACCCAGGTCCCCGTACCCCAGATCATCCGCCATGATGATCACGAAGTTCGGTCGGGCGGCGTCAAGAGGCAGACCGTTTCCCTCAGCAGGGGGAGATCCGACGAGCAGCCACAACGTCCCCAGCAAGGTCATACTTCGCGGTATTGGCAGCATGATTTCACAGGCCCGAGCGCGGTCTTGATCAGGGTGCGTTCTTTATCGTACCACTCGGCGAACTCGGCTCCGGTTAGCAACTCGTCATGGGGTTCCTCCAACGGCTGTTCCAGTCGGCTTTGCCTTTTCTCCAGCACCGCCCCCTACTCGGCGTCTTGGGTTGTTTCAACTGGAATTGTTGAAGGCGATCTCGATTCTCCCGCTGAGTATAGTGACACGCACGGGCCGCATCAATGGATTTAGGGGGGCTTAGGGAAAGCTACGAAAGCCCGGCGGAAGTCTGATGGCTACGGAGCCTCCATTTTGCTCCTTAGCCAATCCTGCGTATGCGCTTCCCGTACCCCCTCCATGAGTCGGTCACAGTCAGTCCAGACTCGCGCCTTCGTGACGTCCAGGCCAAACTGGTCACAAAACCTCAATGCGAGAGTGACGGTATCCGCCAGACCGAGAGAGCTCGTCTTCAGATGGGTCCTCAATTGATCGTAGTCGATATTTCCGCTTTGAATCCACACGGCGGCCTGTACGGCGGGGGGAGCAAGTGGAGAGGCCTGCAAAAAGTAAAGCAAATGAGAAAGCGTTCTCCTGTGGGAAGGTGGTGCAACCTCCAGTGTCGACTGCGGTTTGGGCACCGGAACGGACCATTCAGAGCTCGCTGCCAGGATCGTCCACTCTCTTGTCGAATCATCATTCAAGTCTATGACGCCGTCTCTGCGAGCTACCATATTCCTTGCGCGTCCTTGGCTCTGGAAGTGGGTTCCGACCGAGGCAGTGATGAGAATTCTCCTCGGGACCTTTCTCTTGATTTGGATCTTCACTTCGTGTGCACCGGCTGCAGTGGCTCTAGCTTCAATCAGTTTCCGGTCGAGTGCATCGATCAAATCGTGGTCCTCGATCACGGGGTCTCGGCCGTTCTTGCCCTGGAAGATGAAGATATGCTGGGATGGAAGAAACTCCAGCAGATCCGCCAGCTTGAATCCCGCCGGCTTCCATTCGGAAAGGACCTGACGAGCCGACATGCGATGGTCCGCCTTGATATGGTCTCCTGTCCCGTCTTCGGACCGGTATTCCACCAAAGCGACCTTGCCGTCGGGGGCCAGTGCCGCTTGCATGCCCTGAAGCATCTGTCCCCACTCGGAAAACTCGTGATAGACGTCGACCAGTAACATCCAGTCTATGCTCGTCAAGGGCAAATTGGGGTGCGCCGGCTCTCCCTGCACGGGAATGACGCCCAGCAACGCCTCGTTGTTTACCAGGTCCTGCATGATATCGAGCATCTCGGGTTGAATATCGACTGCATAGACTAACCCGTTGGGCGCCACCTTTCGCGCGATTCGGCGAGTGAAGTAACCCGATCCGCAACCAATGTCGGCGACGACGTCTCCACTTCTCAATTGCATTGCCGCAATCAAATCGTCCGGCTTTTCCTGAGTTGCCCTGTCGTGACGTTCGAGCCATTCCCAGCCTCCGAAGCTCATGAACTGGGCCGGGACTCGTTCGGGGAAGAAATCCTGACCCCAAAGCGAGCCGCCCGAACCAACAATCGAAAGCAACAAGAATGCGAAGTGTTCCGCCGACCTCGTCATCCGCGTACTTTGCCGAGGCAGCGGAGTACGCTTTCTTTGATTCCGGCGCGAGTTGTAGAGATGGAGTCGGCGATCCCGGATCCAAGCCATGAACAATCAGAATACTAAAGACTGGCGCTTTTTGAAACCGTAGCTGACAATGGTTCGGGCAATTCGGTTCGATCAATTTGGGTTGAACCTGCTGAAGACCTGGAGGAGTGGTGACCCTGACGCGCGAAGAGGCCTGGCGCCATCTTTGTGAGTGGACGGAAACAGAGTCATTGCGCAAGCATGCAAGAGCTGTGGAGCTCGTCATGCGTGAGGCGGCCCATCGCTACGGTCAAGGTAGTGAGGACGAAGAAGTCTGGGGGATTGCAGGCATGCTGCACGACGCGGACTACGAGCGTTGGCCAGAGGACCACCCCAGCCGGATCGTGGATTGGCTGAGGGAGCGAGGGAAGACGGAAGTCGCGTACGCCGTCTCGGCTCATTACACAGGCTGGGGCGTCGACCCGCGCAGCGCGATGGACAAGGCCTTGTTGGCATGTGACGAGCTGACCGGCTTTATTGTAGCCTGCTGTTTGGTGCGGCCCGAAGGAGTAATGACGCTCACCCCGAAGAGCGTGTGCAAAAAGCTCAAGGATAAGGCGTTTGCGGCCAAGGTCGAAAGAGCCGAAGTGACCGCGGGTGCTGAAAAGCTCGGGGTCGATCTGAATGTCCATATTGAATTTGTCATCGATGCCTTGAAGCCTCACGCCGCCCAGCTTGGAATTGGACCGCGCGTGGATCGTCGTGCATGAGGCAGCCGGGAACTCGCCCGGGCCGTCCAAGTGAGAGTTGATCCTAATGACAGATCTCGCACGGTCCGAGAGGCCGTTCCCACACGGGGCGTGTTGAGCTGCCATCCTGAAGTTGACCGAAGTTGTTTGCTATCTTAGGCTTTCGGGAGGCTGTGGTACTCAGGCTTCTAGGAGGGATAGGCCACTTGAACATCAAGATCCTGAAGGAGGGCCTCCTCATCGTGGGAGCGGGAATCTTCTGCGCAATTGTCACCAATCTGCTGGCCGGCGATGAGCGCAGACTCGACTGGATCCGCCACTATCCGGACGCGATGACCATTGCACCTGTTGAGTCGGGGGCGCCCGAATCTGTTTCGTCCAACGAAGATTCGGCGGAGGCTGCCGCCGAACAAGACGAAGTTTCGATCGAGCAAGTCCGGGAAAGGTTTCCCATTCATCCGGAGCAGGCCTGGGTCACGATCGAGAGGGAAGACGTGTGGCTGCTGTTTCGCGTGGGTGCACCATTTCTGGATGCCCGAAGAACCAAAGATTATCTTCAGGGACATATCGCAGGCGCGAGGAACTTCCCGGTTTGGGAGAGCGAGATCGACGGTAAGATCCAGGATCTTCTTGCCGCGGTCCCCATGGATCAACCCGTAGTCGCGTACTGTAGTGGCGGCCACTGTGACGATTCCAAGCTCCTGGCAGAGCGGCTGTACATGTCCGGCCACAACAACGTCCTTATCTATCTGGAGGGATATCCGGACTGGGAGGCCACCGGTCGGCCGGTCTCAGCGGGAGAGGAGCCATGAAGCGACGTGTCTCGTGGCTGATCCACCCCTGGTTGACGGTCCGCGTTCAGATTGCGCTCGGGGTGATCTTCGTTGCAGCCGCCATTCCAAAGATCGTCGATCCGCCCGCCTTCGCCCAAATGATCTATAATTACCGGCTGGTCCCCGGCGAAGTGATCAACGCGATGGCCCTGACTCTTCCATGGGTCGAATTGCTGATTGGATCGGCTCTCATCGCGGGGGTGTGCCGACGGAGCTCGGCACTGGTGGCGGGCGCCCTGCTTCTGGTGTTTATTGTCGCCCTCGGAGTCAATCTGACGAGGGACCACGCCGTCAACTGCGGCTGCTTCGAGCTAAGGCCCGTAACGCGCAGTCATGAGGAGTTGATGAGTGAAATGAGATGGGTGGCGCTCCGAGACGTCGGAATGCTCCTGTTGGTGGCGCAGATTCTCGCCGCCACCGCAGTCCACTCCTCCCGAGACACAAAGCTTCCGGATAGCAGTTAGCGCGCAGCTCTTAAGTAACTGCTCGCGGATCTGCTGCTATGCGTGTAACTTAGCAAATCGTCAAAAACCACGTTGTTTCACGGTGCGCTGCGCAGTTACGTTCCCAAGCGACTGGCGCGTTGCGCCAGTCAGCGCTGAAAGCTGACCGCTGATAACTGAAAGCTATAGAGGTAGCTCGGTCGATCCCATCAGGTACTTGTCCATGGAACGCGCAGCGATCCGGCCTTCTTTGATGGCCCACACGATGAGACTCTGCCCTCGCCGGCAGTCGCCGGCGGCAAACACTCCTTCGACGTTTGTTGCGTGGTCGCCGTAAGCGGCCTTGAAATTCGACCGGGAATCAGTTTCTACTCCGAGTATTTGCCCCAGTCTTTCTTCCGGTCCTACGAATCCCATGGCAAGCAGTACCAAATCGGCTTCGAACGTCTGACCCGAACCGGGGACTTCCTCCAGGGACCATTTCCCGTTGCTGTCCTTTAGCCACTCGATCCGCACGGTTTCAATCCCGGATACGTTCCCGGCCCCGTCGTCGCAAAAGCGTTTGCTCAGCACGCAAAACTGACGAGGGTCCTGGCCGAATACTGCCGCGGTTTCCTCATGCCCGTAATCGACCCGGAAAATGCGCGGCCACTGCGGCCACGGGTTGTCCAGGGCGCGTTCGACCGGGGGCTCGGGGAGGAGCTCCAGGTTGATCAGGTCCTTGCACTTGTGTCGCATGGAGGTGCCGATGCAATCGGTTCCGGTATCTCCTCCCCCGATCACGATGACGCGCTTCCCTTTGGCTGTGATATAGCGTTTGTCCTCCAGGCGCGAGTCCAACAGGCTTTTTGTGTTGGCATGTAGAAAATCCATGGCAAAGTGTATGCCCCGAAGCTCTCGTCCCGGAATTGGAAGGTCTCGAGGTTTCGTCGCGCCACACGCCAACAAAATGGCGTCGTTTTGTTTCATCAATGCCTTGGGGTCGATGTTCCCTGTTTCGCCGACGTGAGCGTTCGTAACGAATACAACGCCCTCCGCCGCCATGAGATCCACGCGACGCTGGACGACCTTCTTGTCCAGCTTCATGTTCGGGATGCCGTACATGAGTAGTCCGCCCACCCGGTCGGCTCGTTCGTAAACCGTGACCAGGTGTCCAGCCTTGTTGAGCTGATCGGCCGCTGCGAGCCCGGCCGGTCCCGCACCGACAATGGCGACCCTCTTGTCGGTGCGGCGGGCTGGCGCCACCGGAATAATCCAGCCTTCTTCGAAGCCCCGATCGACGATCGCGCATTCGATGTTCTTGATGGTCACGGCCGGCGCATTGATCCCGAGGACGCAGGAACCTTCACAGGGTGCGGGGCAAACGCGACCGGTAAACTCTGGAAAGTTGTTGGTCTTGTGGAGGCGGTTGAGAGCGTCCTGCCAGTGACCGAGGTAAACCAGATCGTTCCATTCGGGGATGAGGTTGTCGACAGGACATCCTGTGTCGGACTGGCAAAAGGGAACCCCGCAGTCCATGCATCGGGCTCCCTGAGATTTCAAGTGACTCTCGGCGACCGGTGTCTGAAATTCGTCGTAGTCTTGAATTCGCACGAGAGGAGACCGATAAGGAATTGGCTCTCGATCAAATTCCATGAAACCGGTTACTTTTCCCACCAGTGTCACTCCGGATTTCCGTGCCGATCACGCGTTTACTGCCGGCAATTTGTTTGGATTCTCAGCGACTACGATCGTGCCGGCCATACGAGTTGGCACGAAGCGGCAACGCTTGAACTCCTGTCTACTTCACGAGTTGGTGGCGTCGTAGGAGGCCCTGAAGACGGAGTTCGCCGAGTCCGCCGTCCTTGTGCTTGCAGCCATCGGCGATGCCGCGGCCGTGGTCCGTTCACTTTCGTTGCCAGATTGGTCTTGCCCCGCCAACACTCGCTTGTAATCGACCGGCATGACCTTGGTGAAGCGCGGCACGGACTTTTGCCAATCGCGAAGTATCCGCTCCGCGACCGTCGAACCTGTGAACTGTTGGTGCAACTGAATCAGTACGCGCACTTCTTCACTTTCTTCTTCGGTCTGGATCTTCTCGAGAGCGACCATCCCAAGGTTACAGTTTCGCTTCACGTCGCCGTTGCCGTTGAGCACGTATGCGATCCCACCGGACATCCCCGCGGCGAAGTTCCTTCCGATCGGGCCGAGAACAATCGCGCGACCGCCGGTCATGTATTCGCAACCGTGATCTCCCACCCCTTCGACGACGGTATGAGCGCCTGAGTTACGGACGCAGAATCGTTCCGCAGCCTGACCCCGAAAGAAAGCGTATCCACCGGTGGCACCATAGAGGACCACGTTCCCGATCAACAGATTATCTTCCGCTACGAAGGAGCTGTCCTTTGGGGGATAAATAGCGAGGACACCGCCCGATAGCCCTTTGCCTACATAATCGTTTGCGTCCCCTTCCAACTCCAGCGTCACTCCGGCTGCCAAGAATGCGCCCAGGCTCTGCCCCGCGGAACCATTCAGTTTGATCTGGATCGTATCGTCGGGAAGACCCGGCTCGCCCCAGCGCTTCACGATCTCGTGACTCAACATTGTTCCGACAACTCGATTGGTGTTGACGATCGGTAGTTCAATGCGCACGGGTTGGGAGTCTTCCAAGGCCGGAGTCGCCAACTTGATGAGTTTCTGGTCGAGCGCTCGCTCCAGGTCGTGGTCTTGAGCCGTCGTGCAGCGCACCTCGACCTTGTCGTGGGGTTTGACGGCGGTCGCGAGGATCGGGGAAAGGTCCAGCCCCGATGCCTTCCAATGATCGATCGCCCGATCGACCTCCAGCGCATCCGCCCGCCCGATCATTTCGTCGAACGTGCGGAAGCCCAATTGCGCCATGATCTGGCGTGTCTCCTCGGCTACCAGAAAGAAGTAGTTGATGACGTGTTCTGGCTGGCCGGTGAACTTCTTTCTCAGTTCAGGATCCTGGGTGGCGATGCCAACCGGGCAGGTGTTCAGGTGGCACTTGCGCATCATGATACATCCGAGAGTCACCAGCGGCGCGGTACTGAACCCCATCTCTTCCGCTCCCAATAGGCCGGCAATCACCACATCGCGTCCCGTTTTCAGCTGTCCGTCGGTTTGAAGGACTACTCGGGAACGAAGATCGTTCAGGACCAGGGTCTGATGTGTCTCGGCGATCCCAAGCTCCCACGGAAGCCCTGCGTGCTTGATGCTCGTCAGAGGGGACGCTCCCGTTCCTCCCGCGGCACCAGAAATAAGGATGTGGTCGGCGTGAGCCTTGGCGACACCAGCGGCGACCGTGCCTACCCCCACCTCTGATACCAACTTCACGCTGATCCGGGCTGCGGGGTTGGAATTTTTGAGGTCGTGAATCAGTTGCTTCAGATCCTCGATCGAGTAGATGTCGTGGTGGGGTGGGGGACTGATCAGTCCCACTCCCGGCGTTGAATGACGGATCCGGGCGATAATCTCATCGACCTTGTGGCCGGGAAGCTCTCCCCCTTCGCCGGGCTTGGCCCCCTGGGCGATCTTGATCTGCAACTCGTCCGCATTGGCGAGATACCAGATGGTGACTCCGAACCGGCCGGATGCAACCTGCTTGATGGCCGATCTCTTGGAGTCCCCGTTGGCCATGCCGACAAATCGCCTCGAGTCTTCTCCCCCCTCTCCGGTGTTTGACTTCCCTCCTAGACGGTTCATGGCGACGGCGAGGGTCTCGTGTGTTTCGGCCGAGATGGAGCCGAAGCTCATCGCTCCCGTAACGAAACGCTTGACGATTTCCGTGGTCGGCTCCACCTCTTCGATCGGGATCGGACCGCCGTTGAAATCGGCGCGGAACCGGAACAGCCCTCTCAGGGTTGCATCTCGGGTTGTCTCCTCGTTGGTATATCGGGCGAAACGCCAGTAGGCGTCCGAGTTCTGTTCCCGGGCTGCTACCTGCAAATCGGAGATCGACTGCGGATCCCACATGTGCCGCTCTCCATCCGCGCGCCATTGAAACTCCCCGTTGTTGGGGAGTACCGGCAATGGCGTCGATCGACGCGAGTAGCCGATTTCGTGCCTGCGCAACGCCTCGGTAGCGAGTACGTCGAATCCGACTCCCTCGACCCGGCTTGCTGTGCCGGCAAAGCAGCGGTCGACGACGTGCATTTTCAGGCCGAGTGATTCAAAGATCTGGGCTCCTTTGTAGGACTGAAGCGTCGATATTCCCATCTTTGCCATGACCTTGAACAACCCTTTGGCGACTCCTTTGCGGTAGGCCGCGACGATCTCGTGGTCCTGCATTTCCGCGGGAAGCATGCCGTCGCGCTGCGCCTGCCACAGGCTCTCGTAGGCCAGGTATGGATTGATGGCATCGGCTCCGTATCCGATGAGCAGGCAGTGGTGATGCACCTCGCGCGCTTCCCCGGTTTCGAGAATGATGCCGATCCGAGTGCGCTTTGCCTGCCGGACGAGGTGGTGGTGCACCGCGCCGCAAGCCAACAGAGCGCTGACCGGAATCCGGCCTGGACCAACTCCGCGGTCGGACAGGACGATCAAACTGTAGCCCTCCTCGATGGCTTCCTCGGCCTCTCGGCAGATTCGATCCAGAGCGTTCTCGAGCCCGGTCGTTCCGTCGGATGCCTGCCAGGTGATGTCGATGCTTCTGCAGCTCCATCCGCGAACCTCGATATCCTTGATGGCGGCGAGTTGCTTGTTGGTCAGGATCGGGTGTCGGACCCGCAAGCGATGGCATTGCTGCTGGGTCGCTTCGAGCAAGTTTCCTTCCGGTCCGATGTACGCTTCGAGCGACATGATGATCTCCTCCCGGATGGAGTCGATCGCCGGATTGGTGACTTGAGCGAAAAGCTGCCTGAAATAGTCGTAGAGCATGCGCGGTTTGTCAGACAAACAAGCCAGTGCCGCGTCGTTGCCCATGGAGCCCACCGGGTCCCGCATTTCCTCGACGAGCGGCTGCAGCATGAATCGCATGGTTTCGACGGTGTAACCGAAGGCCTGCATCCGCGGTAGCAACGTATCCGCGTCAAATCCCGCCCCGGGCCGCTTCGGTCTGAGTTCTTCGAGCTCGATCCGTTCCTGCTGCAACCATTTTCCATAAGGTCTGCGACTGGAGAATTGATCCTTTAGCTCGTCGTCCGGAATCAGACGCCCCTGCTCGAAGTCCACCAGAAACATGCGGCCTGGCTGGAGTCGCCCTTTGGCTTTGACATTCTTTGGAACGACCGGAAGCACACCGACCTCGCTGGCCATGATGACCCGGTCGTCGTGAGTCAAATAGTAGCGGCTGGGACGCAGGCCGTTCCGATCGAGTACTGCTCCGATATAGTGACCGTCAGTGAAGGCAATCGATGCGGGCCCGTCCCATGGCTCCATGAGGGTGGAGTGATACTCGTAAAAGTCCCTCTTGTTCTGCGGCATCTCGTCGTGACTCTGCCAGGCTTCCGGAATCATCATCATGACGGAAGCCTGCAACGTCCGACCACCCATCAAGAGAAACTCCAGGACGTTGTCGAAGTTGCCGGAATCGGAACAGTCGGGCTCGACGATAGGGTATAGCTTGCCAATGTCTTCCCCGAAGAGCGGACTTCGCACGATCCCTTCGCGGGCGCGCATCCAGTTCATATTGCCGCGCAGAGTGTTGATCTCGCCGTTGTGGCACATGAAGCGGTTGGGTTGCGCTCTGTCCCAGGATGGAAAAGTGTTGGTGCTGAACCGCGAATGGACCATGGCAAGATGGCTCATGTAATCCTGCGCGGAAAGGTCCGGATAGTAAGCCCACAGCTGATGGGCGGTGAGCATGCCTTTATAGATCAGAACCTTGGTGGACAGGGAGCAAATGTAGAACATCCCCGCTTGTTGCATGCCGGAATGGCTGCGCAGCCTGTGGCTGGCGCTCTTGCGGATCAGGTATAGTTGCCTTTCGAACGCCTCCCCATCCATTTCACTTCCCGCAGCGACAAACAGCTGCTCGATCCTGGGCTCGCCGTCTCGGGCCGTCTTTCCGATGTCGGCGCCATCGGGATCCACCGGCACCTCTCGCCAGCCAAGCAATCGTTGCCCTTGATCCTTGATAATGGCGGCCAACTCGTTCTTGCACTGTTTGCGCTGTTCGCGCTCGGTAGGTAGAAAGACGACCCCGGCAGAGTATTTCCCCGGTTCAGGCAAGGTCGTCTTGAGGTCTTCCGCCGCAACGCGGGCCAGGAACTCGTGCGGGAGAGCCGTGAGCATGCCGGCTCCGTCCCCTGTGTTGGCTTCACAGCCACAGGCGCCACGATGATCCATGTTGCGCAGCACCTCCTCGGCGTCCGTGACGATATCGTGGCTCCGCTTGCCCTTGATGTGTGCCACGAAGCCGACTCCACAGCTCTCCTTTTCGAAAGCGGGATCATACAAACCGTGTTTGATCGGTCGTCCGTTTCGAAAGACTCGAGAGCGATCGACTTCTTGCGTGCCCATGGGTACATCACCGTTCATCGTGTCCCTTGGATTAGGACGAGCTATTCAGGTACGCGGAGCAATCCGAGTTCTGCGGAATCTAGACACCGTGCGCGATGGGTGATGGCGCGCCGGCCGTCCATCTCATGCAAAGGGTTACCCGACAGATCGTAATCTTATACCTTAGACTTTAGCTATGAGTAAAATTGAATCTACTCATAACTGCTATGAGTTTTAATCATGCTAGTCTCGGATGTCCCGGAAGCTTCAATCATAGCAGTCTTGACCGTTCCAAGAAAGCGAACCATCGGGAAAGTTTGGATACGGGCTTTGCCAATGGAATATCTTTTGTTTTGACTTCCTCGGTACCGGGCTCGATAATCCGGACTGCTCGACCGTCCAACGTGCGCTCTTCCAGCGATCCGGCTCTCCCGTGGAGGCGGCTTCGATCGGGATCGTCTAGAACGAGATGGCAGGGAGAGATTAAGCGGGAGAGAGGTAAGGATTGATCGGCAATTGAGCCCTGCCTTTCAGGGGCTCGACTAGCGAACAGGAGACCAGCATGGCCAAGATTTATGTGACCGCGGTTATCAATGCACCCGTCGATCGGGCGTGGGAAGCCATCCGGGATTTCAACGCCCTACCGCAATGGCATCCGTTTATCGAGGCCAGCCGTATCGAGGACGACCTCCTAAGTGCTACGGTTGGCTGTATTCGAAATTTTCAGCTGAAGGACAACGGCGGGACCATTCGGGAGCAACTCGTGACGCTCTCGGATGTCGAAAGACTCTGTACCTATTCCATTCTGGAGTCTCCCATGCCCGTCGAGAATTACGTGGCCACGGTGCGCCTGCTGGAGATCACCGAGTCGAACGCCTCCTTGGGCGAATGGCAAGCAGAGTTCGACGTTCCGTCCGCGGAGGAGAGCGAGACCGTAGCTCTCGTCACGAGCGTCTTTCAGGAAGGGTTCAAGAATCTGGACCAGCTTCTCGCTGGCTAGAATCGTGCAGGTCGCTCACTTCGTGAGCGGCAAGGCGTCTATCTTCGAACATGAAGGGAACGACAAAGCCCCGCTCTATCCAGGGGGTCGAGGTAATCCCTGCTCCGCATGCGTGCCTCACCTCCTCCGGCTTATACTTCCAGATGGGTCCGGCGAATCTCGGGGTTTTGATGGAATTCTGAAACCGTGCCCGAGAACGCTATTTTCCCCTTGCCCATCACGTAGACTCGATGGGCCAACGAGAGAGCGATCTCAATGCTGTGTTCCACCATCAGGATCGATACCTGAGACTGGTTGACTCTTTCGATCACATCGCGAACCGTGCGAACCATGAGCGGTGCCAGGCCTTCTGTCGGCTCATCCACCAGCAACAAGCTTGGATTGCACATCAAAGCACGCCCGATGGCCAGCATCTGCTGCTCGCCCCCCGAAAGATGTGCTCCTCGGCTGTGGATTCTCTCCTTCAGTGAGGGAAAGTAATGAAAGACGCGATCGAGCGTCCAGGTACTTCCATCCTTTGAGGTACGATCACTCGAGTCACTCGATTCCCTGACGCCCAGGTTCAGGTTGTCCAAGACTGAAAGATTGGGGAAGATGCGCCTCTCCTCCGGAACGTACCCGACGCCCGCCTGAGCGATCTTATGGGCGGGACGGCGCGCGATCTCGTTTTCCATGAACGTGATGGAACCGGACCTGGGTTTCACGAGACCCATGATGGATTTCAATGTCGTACTCTTTCCCATCCCATTGCGGCCCAGCAGGCAGACGATTTCTCCTTGCCCGACCGTGAGCGAGATTCCCTGCAAGACATGACTCAGGCCGTAGTAGGCATGCAGATCCGTTACTTGCAGTAGCATGCCTTCCGGCTCCTTCATTCCGATGTTGCCTCTCATAAAGACTGCGGTTTCAACCCATCCCCCTTGCCCGTGTCCATTTGGTAGGAGCGGAGAGTGGCAAGCGGAAGACGGATAGCGGCATTCAGTGCCCCAAGTAGGCGTCCTTTACCAGCGCGTTTTTGCGAATCTCGTCGACTGTGCCCGAGGCAATGATCGATCCCCGGTCAAGGACTGTGATCCGGTCGGCCAAAGTGAAGACCACGTCCATGTCGTGCTCGACGATCACCGCCGTTTTTCCTTCGGTCAGCCGTTCAATGAGCTCGACCGTTCGGTGTGTTGCATCTCTGGACATGCCTGCCGTGGGCTCATCCAGCAGGACCAATTCTGCATCGGTCGCCATCGCCAGGCTTACCTCCAGGGCGCGGCCCTTGCCGTAGGAGAGCAACCCCGCCCGGACGTCTCGCTGTTCCTTCAGGTTTACATGAACGAGGGTTTGGTCCGTCTCTTGCGCGACACCCTCGATTTGGTCCACGTTGTTGAACAGGTTGAATCGGATCCCTCTTTTTGACAGCACCGCCAGCCGGAGGTTTTCAAAGGTGGTGAGGCGCGCAAAAGTGCTGGTGACCTGAAACGAGCGACCGATTCCAAGGCGGGCCAGTTGATGTGGCCGTGCACCGGTAATGTCGCATCCTTTGAAGTATACCCGGCCGCTCTTGGGCCGGTAGCTCCCGGTAATGATATTGAAGAGGGTCGTCTTGCCCGCCCCGTTGGGTCCGATGATGGCATGCCGCTCGCCTCTCCGTATCTCGAGATTGACGTCCTGGAGAACCGCAAGGCCGTCGAAATCATGGCTCACGGATGCAGTTTCCAGTATGTTGGTCATGGATCCACTCCTGCACTCTCATGGATGGAGGGGGCCCGGGTTTCGCGGATGCGCTTCCATAGCCCCATCACGCCGCCCGGGGCAAACAGCACCACCAGCACGAAGATCAGACCGGTGACCAACTCTATGCGTTCGGTCAGTCGAGAGCTTCCCTCCTCGACCAGCAACAAGAACCCCGCGCCGACAATGGGCCCGCCAAAGCTCCCGATCCCTCCCACCAGCACAGCCATGACCGGGTAAAAGGAAATCAAGATGTGGAGCACTCCATCGGTGGAGACGACGTTCTGAAAGAGTGCGAACAGAGAGCCCGCGATTCCGGCGAAGGTGCCCGAAACAACGAAGACAATCGCCTTCGTGTGAGCGACTTTAAAGCCTAGATATCCGAGTCGCTCGGAATTGTCGCCGATACCCATCATCAGGCTCCCGACAGGTGTTCGGGTCAAATACCACATGAGCCAGATGCTACCCCCCGCCACAGCCATGGCAAAATAGTAGAAGTTCGCGGGGTCGGACAAATCGAGGGAAAGACCCGCAACACTGAGTGGTGGGATCGGAAAGCCTGCGATTCCGTCTTCGCCTCCGGTTACCTCCCGGTACTTGAGGCAGATCACGTACATCAACTGTCCGAATGCCAGCGTGAGCATCGCGAATGCCGTACCGCTGACTCGAACCAGAAGAGGCGAACAGACAACCGCGACCGACATTGCGGCCAATCCGCCCACAAGTAAAGCCGGGATCAAGGGAAACCCCTCCAGATGGGTCAAGGCCAGAGCTGTCGCATAGGCTCCAGTACCGAAGAACAGGGCGTGTCCAAAGCTCAGCAGGCCCGTGTAGCTCAGCAGAAGGTTGAGGCTAACCGCGAAAACTGCACTGATGGCAAATTCCACCACGATGTTGGTCGGAATCGTTCCCAGGGTCTGTGGGATCAAGATCAAAGCTAACAGCAGGGCACTCCAGAGAAACGACCGGCGGTTCATTTCCGTTCTCCAAAGAAACCCATCGGCCTCAGCGAAAGCACAAGCGCCATGAATGCGAAGACGAGGACCGGGGCCAGACGTGGGATGAACTGGATTCCAAAAGCATTCAACTCGCCGAGGACAAGCGACACGATGAAGGCTCCGCTGAGGCTGCCGAGGCCGCCGACGACAACCACCACGAAGGCATCGAGACTCATTTGCTCGGCCATCCCTGGAAAGACGGTGAGCAAAGGCGCGGCTGCAACTCCCGCGATACCGGCCATCCAGGCGCCGACGCCGAACACCAGCATGGACACGCGCGGCATATTGATTCCCAGAGCGCTGACCATCTCCGAGTCCGAGACGGCTGCCCGCACAATGGCTCCGAGCTTCGTCTTCATCAGAATAAACCCGAGGAGGCAGAGGAGTATCGAAGCCAAGGCGACTATAAATAACCGATAGATCGGATACTGCAAGCCTCCGACCGTGATCAGGCCGGACAGAGAAGCCGGTATCGCGACAACCAAGCTATCGGTACCCCACAAGAGCTTGACAGTTTCTGCAATGACCAGCGTCACTCCCAAGGTCAGCAGCAGTTCCCCCACGTGCCCGAGTCCGTGCGCTTGCACTCTTCTCAGCAGGAACCGTTCCATGGCAACCCCGAGTAGGCCCACCCCGATCGGGGCCAGTAGCAAACTGAGCCAGAAGCTCCCCGTCGCAACGAGAACCTGATAGCAGAGGTAGCCGGCAAGCATGAAAAAGGAGGCATGGGCGATGTTCAAAACGCCCATCATTCCGAATACCAGTGTGAGGCCGGACGCTACCAGAAAGAGGAGCATCCCATAGGTAAGCCCGTGGATCGTTTGGGACACATACATCGAAACCGGTGTAGACCGCGGTTCTTCAATTGCGTGTTCTTCGGTGCGTGCCCGAACGGGATCTGGCCGGTTCAACGCCTCCGCGGTGATCGTGTACTCGGTGTCCGCGGCGGCCAAATCGTCGAACCATCGGTTGGGAAACTCGAGCGGGGAACCGAAAAGATCCATGATCGCCTGGTGATCCGAAGCACGCATTTTCATCGTGTGGCCGAAGAGGGTGAATTCGCTTTTCTCAAATGCAGGGATGATCCGTTCGGGATCCGTCGTGCCCAGGGTGGCCATCAAGTCAAAGAGCCAGTAGGTCGAATAGAGGTAGCTTCCCAAGATGCTGCCTGGCCACTTGAACATCGGGGTATTGTGGGGAGGAGTGTCCCAAGCCTTCCAGCGCGTATTCCAGGCTGCAACGAGCTCTGATGCTGCCGGGTTCGTCAGAGCAAACCACTCGACCGCGACAAACCCGACTCCCGCAGGGCCTCCGATGGCTCTGAGCGGATTGGGCTGACTCACGAACGGACCAGAGATAGGAATGGTCATTCCCAGCTGGCGGGACTGCTTGATCAAGTTATCGATGTCCGGAGGCCAGTCTCCGGTGACAATGACCTCGCTCCCGTAGCCCCGGACCTTTTCCAGGTAGGGCGCGAAATCCGTTGCGCCGAGCCTGTGGTAATCCTCTCCGACGATTCGTGCCGTTGGTTTTCGTGCCAGGAGTGTGTTTTTGAATGCCGTTCCGAATGCATGACCATAGACATAGTCCTGGCAAAGAATGTAAAAGCGATCCTCCGGGCGCTCGAGATAGTAGTTTGCCAGGGCCTTTGCGAGCATCGTCGTCGTCGCGCAGACTCGAAACGTGTAGCGATTGAAGTTTTGCTCATCCATCAACATGTCCGAAAGGGCGGCGACGTTTACGTAGATCTTCTTGTATTTGGCCGCGACCTGCTGGCCAATCAAGTTCAGATGCGTTCCACTGGTTCCCATGACGATGTCGACGTCGTGTTCCAGACAGAGTCGTTCCATCACGCGCTTCGCAGTGGTTGGCTTGCCCTGATGGTCTCCCTTGATGATCTGGATCTCTCTGCGATGTCCGTCAATTGTGATTCCACCTTGAGAGTTGATGTCGTGCACGACCCATCCAATACAAGCAAGCGCCAATTCGCCGTTGATCGCCAGCGGGCCCGAAAATGGCCAGAAGACTCCCAGCTTGATCGTCTTGTCGGATGCAGTGGCTATGGGGACCCGCGGATCGTAACTCGCCACGTCGCCCCCGAGGGGCTGAAAACGAGTATCGGGTGGCTCAGCCGAGAGGGCGCGGTCGTGCACAGAGAACAGGGCGAGTAGGCAGGCGAGCAGGATACCACCGGACCTGGGTAGCCCGGAGGTGAGGGTGGAGGTTGAGCTTCGATTGACGAGCGGAAGACACTCGTATTTCGCTCGACCGTTGACCGATCCCAAGGGTGGCTCCGCAGTAGACAGAATGATCCGTAAAGTCTAGCACACGCGATGTAGCGGCAGGGATTACATTCCCGCTTCCCGGTTGGGTGCCCCGGGGATCCAAAAAGCTCGGATCGATCGTTTTCAATCCTGGCCCAGCCACCAGAAACCGCGTCACGAAAAAAGAGAATGTTCATACATTGTATGGATTCACGACGGATGCAATGATACAATACAATCCGTCCTCACCGTATCTAGCTAACGGCTGTCGCTTCAGTGGTGACGGGGCTTTGCGGGGCCTTGTGACCCGATATCCGTTGACAATTGCACACGCCAATACGCGCGGTTGCGACGCGAGCGGCAGGGCTGCTCCGAACAGGTTACGTCTGCCCAGCAGGAGCTGCAAACCTGCGGCTCTTTAGTCCATCGACGCTTTTGCGCGGGACCCGTTTGCTCGGCGTTGCCACGGCTGGAGAACTTGAAAAGGCAAGCAACGAATAGGGGAATTGCATCATACCTATAAGAAGGGGAAATCATGATTTGGACCAACCAGAGTAGTAGAGGTGCCACGCTAGGAAGCATACTTTTGATTCTCTCGATCCTGTTCTTCGCGGGGACGCTCCACGCCGAAGAGGCGTATGAGAAAACCAAGAAAGAGAACGGATTCAAGACCGGATTCCAGTGGATCGGGAAGCAGTATTGGGATCCGGCGCCGGGCAATGAGTTGCCCAACCTATTTTCGATGACCGGAACCGCATTCGCCGTGCTGGACCGGGTATCGACGGATCAGGCTTTGAAGGTGCCTGGAGCGGTTGAAACCAACCTACTGTTTCGCGATAAGTCAGACGGAGCCAAGTGGGGAATGTCACAGGCCCTGAATTTCGGCCGCAACTCATTGCTGCGGCATGTGTGGAAGGACGAACGCAAATGGGTCAAGGGTCTGGCCGCGGGCATCTGGATAGTAACACTTGGTCTCGAAGTGAGAGCTATTTCGAACAACTACAGTGTCGCGAGATTGCGCTAACGGGTCCTATTTCTGTGTGTTACTTGATCTCGGGGGGGTGATCTGGATACCGCCCCGTGGGAGGTAGAGCTCCCTCAGCAACTCGATCCCTTTTAGACTGGCCTCATAGGCCGGGCCGGGCGCGAGCTCCGATCGCTCCTTTTCCATTTTTGCCTCGAGCTGTTTGACCCGCTCAGGGAACACGTCGGCGAGATTGTACTTTTCGGACGGGTCGGTTTCGAGATCGAAGAGCTCCGCCGATATCTCGCCCGCGGGTCCTGGAGCGATCCTTAGTTTCCAGGCGCCTTCCCGAACCGCATGTAGATTGTGGCCGGAATAGTAGTAAAAGTCCTCGTGCGGAGATTTCTCTTTTCCTGTCAGCATCGGCATCAGGTTCTTTCCGTCGACGATCCGGTCGGTGGGAAGCTCTCCGCCTGCCAAACTCACGCAAGTTGCAAAAATGTCCATGGTGCAGGCAATCCCGGGGAGAGTCTGGCCGGGCGATATGCGACCAGGCCAGCGTATTACAAAGGGAACGCGAATGCCCCCTTCGTAGGTTGAGCCCTTGCCTCCGCGGAGTAGTCCAGCGGACCCTCCGTACTGATTCAGGACCAACCATGGCCCGTTGTCACTTGTGAACATCACGACCGTATCCTCGTCTATCCCCTCCTGTCTCACGGCCTCCAGAATATGTCCAACGCCCCAGTCGATCGTTTCGACCACATCGCCGTAGAGCCCCCGCAGGGATCTCCCCTGAAACTTCTCGGACACGTACAGCGGCTGATGCGGCATTGTGTGGGCCAGTAGATGAAGAAGGGAGCGTCTTTCCACTCCCGAATCCACTGGATGGCTTCGTTCGTGTACCGCTCCGACAAGGTGGCCTGATTCACCGGGGTCTCGATTGGCTCGGTATTCCGCCGTAGTTCCAACGGAACTTCGGTTGGGACCCAGGGAGGGATCATGTCGTTACTGTAGAGCAATCCGAAGTACTCATCGAAACCGTGAGCGTTGGGTCGGTCCTCGGCTTTCTTGTGTCCGAGATGCCACTTTCCGATCGCGGCGGTGCGGTAGCCCTGGTTTTTCAAGGCTTCTGCCAACGTAATCTCCGAAGCCGGCAGGCTGACGTCCTCTTCGGGGAAAATTACCCGGTACATTCCAGATCTCATGGGCTGGCGTCCCGTCAACAAAGCCGCTCGCGACGGAGTGCAGGAAGGCTGGGCGTAGAATGACGTCAAACGGGCTCCTTCTGCCGCCATTCGGTCCAGATTTTTAGTTTTCAGGGTTGGATGGCCGAAGCAGCCCAGATCTCCGTAGCCCAGATCGTCCGCGAATATTAGGATGAAGTTCGGTTTTCGAGTCTGTTTCTCCGAACTGCAACCGATCCATCCCAAAGCAGGGAACAAGAGAAAAACTACGAGGCGAATCCTGTCTTGCATTGCTACCCTCCGTCGATCCGCGATGAATCGCTGGACTGGTTCCACGACGCCCCTCCGGGGCAGGGCATCCTCATCCAAGCATGGCTCGGGTTACGGCGCGTTAGAATGCGCGATCCCGGACAAGGCTGCCAAGGGTGTATGAGAGCAGCCCAGCTTATCGTTGCTAGCTCGAGTGGCCGTCCGGCTCACGCTTCGAGTCCTGTGATATAATGCCCTAAATCTAGTGTGATGTTTTTCCCTAATTTTTAAAAAGGGCAGGGAGGTAGTCGATGGATCTGAGAAAGATTGCGCACATTCCTCCTATTACCGTCGGCCGCGACGAGAAAGTCGCGCATGCCGTGCGCCTAATGGTCGAACACAACGTCGGCGCGGTGGCGGTTGTGCAAGAAAGCAAGCTGGTCGGAATTCTCACCGAGCGCGACATCATGAAGAAGGTGAACTATAGAAATCTGTCGGTGGAGGAACTTTCGGTTTCGGAAATCATGGGCGGCACGGGGGAGTCTATCAGACAGGACATGCCTGCAGCCGAAGCGCTCAAAATAATGCTGGACGGTGACTACCGGCATCTTCCCATTGTCGATCGGGAAAATAATGTAACGGGGGTCTTGCCGATCCGTGTGTTGCTGAGAAACCAGGTCGAAGACCTAGAGGACAGCGTCAATACGCTCTCTTCCTACTATTCTGCCGACGGGCCTGGAGGCTGATTCACTTCTTCTTGCCGGGGGGTAGTGGAAGAGCGCCGCCCGTATGGTGCGAGTCGCTTCAGGCGGCAAGTCAATCGACCTCGAGTGCCTCGAGATCGTCGATCAGTTCGGAGTCTTCAACCAGAATCGGTTCCCGGATGCCGCTGAGCTTGGCTATATTTTGTATTCGTAGAACAGAGGTCGCGGTGACTTGGTGGCCCGAGGCCAGAAGCAGCAACCCACCTGTGGTCGTAACGTCGGAGAGCAAGAACTGACCCGGTTCCATTTCGATGACGGATATTGCTTTGGACTTTGTTTTGGCGGATCCGGCGGTTTCTTCGGAGCCGAAGAATTCGATCGCGAGGTTCAGGATCACCGGGTCATACCATCCCCGGCGACTCTGCATGATCGTCAAGGCTGCGGAGCGAGAGTTGTGTTCCGCTTCCGTCGTCAACAGGTCGGAGAGAATCTTTAGAATTCTGGCTCCTTCCGGGATTGCCCTGCCGGCAACTGTATCTTTCGGAAAGCCCGTCCCATCGAAGTGCTTGTCCTGATAGAGCACGATCTCTGACACAATCTCCAACCGCGGGATGTTGGCAATGAGATTATGGCTCAGTTCCGGTACGTGAGTGAGCATGTCGTTTTTGATCTCGGAAAGTGTAGTCTCCGAGCGCGATTCTGCAACCACGTCCGGCGGTATCGTCACCATGCCGATCTGTGAAAGCGTGGTGGCCACCTCGATTGCCCAGGAATTGCCGGTCCCGGCCCGGGCCGTAAACGTCCGGGTCAGGTCCCTGAGTAATGTGGCTTTTCCGAACGACTGCGGGTCCACGGTGGACAGAATCTCTGTGAGCACGTTGATGGCGCCGCGGAGGGTCTTCTGAAGAAGTTCACGTTCCGCCGTGATGAGACGATGATGATGAAGCCCGGCATCTAACGCATTGACGAGGGTCTCGGTCGCACACGGCTTGGTCAGAAAGCGAAAGATGTTTCCCTCATTGACCGCGTCTATAGCAACCTGTAGGTCTGCTTGCCCCGTGAGCATCATTCGGACGGTGTCGGGATATTTCTCTTTGACCCGAGCGAGGAATTCGACCCCGTCCATTGTGGGCATTTGCATGTCGGCAACAACAACGGCAGGGGGACCGTGTTTTTCAAGCCTATCCAGTCCCTCGAGCGACCCCAGTGCAGTATCGATGGAAAACCGTTTTCGCAGCTTTCGCTCAAAGCCGGCCAGAATATTCGAATCGTCATCGACGCAGAGAATTTTTTTGGTCATGGTTCGCTCATACAACCAGTTCCGACTGGTACCGATCGCGCCAGTGCTCCAACCGGTTTGTCCAACCGATCTCTTCGATATATCGGCGGTCGTACTCCGCTTCTTTTCCGCAGATTTCGTTGTCGAGCCCTTCGGCTCCGTGAAGCGCGGCCAGCTCGTCAACAGAGCGATCAGGGACCTTGCCCGGGTTATGATGGAAGCAGACCGCCTTCACCACGCTGGGCGGCAGTCCCCACAAACCTAGCAGGTACGCTCCAACCTCGGCGTGATTCGCTCCCAGCAACTTCTTCTCGGCGTCGACCAAACTGGTGCCCTCGTCGGTTCGTTGAAGGACTCTTCGATACTGTTGAGGCATGCGCGTCGCGAATATCAACCTTCCAATGTCATGTAGCAGTCCAGCGGTCAGCGCTCTGTCCGCCTGGTCCTTGTCATGGGTTTCGGAGAGCATGATTTCCTTGGCAAGCCACCCTATTCGAGTACTGTGCTCGCTCAGCTGCTCGATGCTAAACCCTTCCATTCTCACCAAATCTTCCGAAAGGGAGCCAAAGGCGTGGACAGAAAGGACGAGTGCCTTGAGGGTCTCAGCACCGAGGCGTACCGCGGCGTCGACGGGATTCCATACCGCCTTGCTGGAGGCAAAGAAGGCGGAATTGACCAGTTTGAGTATCTTCGCGGTCATGCTGGGATCTCCGGCGATGATCTTGCCCACATTTTGCATCGAGGTTTCGGACGATCGAAGCTCCGCTTCCAGCTCCAGGTAAAGAGACGGTTTGCTCGGGAGGCTGCCCATCTGCCCGACCGTTCGTTGCAACCTCGCGTTGCCCAGCAGAAAGCGAAGCTCCAAAGATCTGCGAATCGTGTTCTTGAGAGTTTCCGATTCACAAGGTTTGGCCAGGTACTGATGTGTCACCCCCGTGGAGTTCATGATCAGGTCACGGTCGGCGTCTCCCGATAGAATCATCCGGATCGTTTTGGGGTAGAGGACGCGCACCTCGCTCAGGAATTGCAGCCCGTCCATGACGGGCATCTGCAGATCGGACACAACCAGGTCAAAGGGTTCCTGCTCCATCGCGCACAGCGCGGCAGCTCCACTGGTGGCGAATTTCATATCCCACTCGCAGCGCATGGCGCGCAGCATTCGGCCCAGTCCTTGCAGCACGTTGGGCTCATCATCTACAAACAGGACTCTTCTCTTCATCTTCCGATGCCATCCTGGTTCTCGCTGCTCGTTTCCAGAGGAAGCCGGATAACGAATGCGGTTCCCCGGTCGAGTTCAGTCTTGAAGGTGATGGAGCCACCGTGCTTTTGCACGATCGAGGCGTGTGCGATCGCTAACCCTTGCCCTGTTCCTTTGCCGATTTCCTTGGTTGTAAAGAACGGATCGAAGATTCTGGGCCGAACGGCCTCCGGTATCCCGGTTCCCGTGTCGCTGATCTCGATTTCCGCCCAGATGTCGCTCCTGCGGGTCTTGACCGTAATCGTTCCCTTGGTCCCATGCCTGTGCTGCTCGGTAGCACCAATGGCGTGGGCGGCATTGATAACCAGGTTCAGGATGGCTTGATTGAGATCGCCCGGGAAACAGGGCACCGACGGGATCATCCGGTCGAAGTCCGTTACGAGTTCCGCAACATACTTCCATTCATTCCGGCAGACTGTCAGCGTGCTCTCGATGGCTCGATGGATATCCGTGGGTGTCTTCTCGCCGGTTCCCGGATGGGAGAACTCTTTCATCGCGCGGACGATTCTGGCCACCCGGTCCAGTCCATCGAGCGATTGGCTGATTGCTTTTGGAACTTCCTGGTACAGGTACTCGACGTCTGCTTCATGGGCTGCCTCTTCCAACTGTTTTCGAGACTCGGGCGCCAACGGTCGATCCACACTGCTTTCGAAGACGTCCTGATAGCATTGCAATACTTTCTGCAGATCGCCGAACGCGTCCTTGAGGAACTGTACGTTGTCACTGACGTACTGGGTGGGAGTATTGACCTCGTGGGCTATTCCGGCAGCCAGCTGCCCTATCGACTCCAGCTTTTGGGCCTGCGCGAGCTGCGTCTCCAGATTCTTGCGCTCGGTTATATCGGCCCCAATGATGAGAAAGCCCGAGTTCTCCTGACTATCGTCCGGTTCTATGGGAGTAATCGTTATCCCAAGATATCCTTCCCGGCCGCTGACACTTCTGTAGAGCATCTCGTCCAAACGGACAGGATGCATGTCCGAAAGAGTGGGAAGTATGGCGCCCCAATCCCAGTCAATGCCAGATTCACAAAAGGCGCGCCCGTGCATGTCTGACGCGCTGAGCTCGAAGGTCTTTTCCGCGGCCTTGTTCCATTGAATGATCTTGTCGCTGGAATCAACAGCAATCAGAATCGCCGGGATCGAACGGAGAAGAAACTCTTTCTCCCGATGGGACTTACGCAAATTTTCTTCCGCTTGCATTCTCTCGCTTATGTCCCGGACGATGCCGCGAAACCCTGTGGTTTGACCCGCCGCGTCCTTGATTGGAGAGATCGATGCTTCGATGGATCGAACAGAACCGTTGGACCGAACGATTTGATAGTGACTGGCCGGGGCGGGTTTGCCGTTCTCGCGGATTCCCCTCAATCTTCTTGATAGCTCTCCGCCGGTCTCGGACGTGACATGTTCTTTGTAGTCCGGACCCAGCCGCTCTCCCGGAGCGTATCCGAGCATCCGCGTCAGGGCGTCATTTCTGAAGGTTACGTTTTCGTCCAGGTCGAGCTCGAAGTACCCGTCTTCCAACCCGTGGAGGATTTCGAGTTGTTTCCTCTCACCCTGGCGTAGTGCTTCCTCCGCGCGTTTTTGCTCGGAGATGTCCAGAACGTGGACGGAGACAAATTGGTTTTCACCGATGTCGATCGATCGCGAAGTCACAACTGCGGGGAACTTCGAGTAATCGCTCCTTAGGGCCGTCATTTCAACCGTTGCCCCGTCCGGTTTCGAAAAGAGAGTTTGAGGGCTATCCGGAACCAGAAGCGCGAAGTCTCGGCCGATCAGGTCCGGACTGCAATGTCCAAACAACTCTTGTGCTTGTGAGTTTGCAAAGATCAGTGTGCCCGTGGCGTCGGTGATCAATACGGCCCCCGGGGTTGCCTCCAGGACTTCCCATAGGAGTTCTTCCGTTGTCTTCGTCTGCAACAGCATCGGTCTCCCTCGGTTACCTATTCGTCCGTGTTCAGTCGATAGATTAAGCTCCAGAGCGATAATTCGAGGGGCTGTAAGCTTCTAAATGTCGGGAATTGACGCACTTCGACAAGCGGACTCCACAAGCGGGCCGCGGCAAGCGGGCGGGGGTTGGGTCCGATTCGTTCCAGGCCCGGGTAAAACACACGTTTGCGAACCGTCCTCGGGGAACTCGTTTTTTTCCTACTTGTTCAGCGAATGAAAGTCGAAAAGCTTAACGAGAATCCCTGAAAACGATATGATTGATGTCATGACGTCTGAGCCTAGATACGATGTGATCGTGATCGGGGGCGGCCCGGCCGGAGCCGCAGCCGCGACGCTGGTCGCGGAAAAGAATCATCGAGTTCTGTTGCTCGAGCGGGAACAGTTCCCTCGATTCAAGGTCGGCGAATCGCTCATGCCCGGCACCTACTGGACCCTTAAGCGTTTGGGGGTGCTCGAGACAATGGAGCGCAGTTTCTTTCCGAGAAAGCTGAGCGTCCAATTCTTCTCCAAGTCCGGAAAGCCATCGGCACCCTTTTACTTCTTTGAAAAGGACCCCCACGAGAGCTCGAGAACCTGGCAGGTCCTGCGCAGTGAGTTTGACCGGATGATGCTCGAAAACGCCGAGAAGAAAGGCGTGAACGTCCACCATGGGGCCAGCGTTGCGGACGTCGTTTTCGAAAACCAGAAGTCTGTCGGTGTGATTGCTCGCATGCCCGATGAAGCGGTCCGCGAGTACCGTGCCAAGGTCATCGTCGACGCCTCCGGGCAGAACGCTCTGATCGCGCGCAAGCTGAAGATCATCCGGACGGAACCGCACCTGAGAAAGGCATCGATCTTCACTCACTTTCGGGGTGGAGTCCGTGGTGAGGGCATCGACGAGGGCGCGACCATCATCTTCCACACTCGCAACGGAGATTCCTGGTTCTGGTTCATCCCGCTACCGGACGACGTCGTGAGTGTGGGCGTCGTGGGCTCGATCGATTACCTGCTGCAGAACCGCAGCGGCGGGCCTCAGAGAATCTTTGAAGACGAACTGCGGATTTGTCCGGCATTGGGAGCGCGTCTGTCCGGCGCCAGGCAGCTCTTTCCAGCAAAAACCAGTAAGGACTTCTCTTACCGCGCGAGCCAGGTTGCAGGGGATGGCTGGGTGCTGGTGGGCGATGCGTTCGGATTCCTGGACCCGATTTATTCCTCGGGCGTCTTTCTCGCCCTCAAATCGGGTGAGCTTGCAGCCGACGCGATCAATGAGGCATTCGAGCGCAACGATTTTTCCGCGAAGCAACTCGGGCAGTTTGCACCTGATCTGTTGAAGGGCATGGAATCGATCCGGAAGCTGGTTTACGCGTTCTATTCGCCGGACTTCAGCTTTGCCACGTTCCTGAAGCGCTTTCCGGAACGCAAGAACGAAATCGTCGATATTCTCATCGGAAACGTCTTCACGGGCAACATCGACGGGCTGTTCGACGACATGGGTAAAATGTGCGAATTGCCCGAAAGTTACCTCCCGACGTCCCCGGATACCTCGCCAGGCTGAGTGCTTCTTTTCATTACGCCACGCCGATGTGGTTATTGCCACCGACCGAGATCTAGGACCGTGCTCGAAGAAACTGCGGTGCCGTGGTGACCCAGCGTAGGATTGTCTTGGCTGCGCGAACCGCAAGGTTGGTGAGGTCATCTACGTAAGAGTAGATCGTAGGGAGGATGATTAGGGTCAGGAAGGTCGAGGTTGTGAGTCCTCCCAGAACCGCCAGACTCACCGGGCTCCACTGCCGGGACCGTCCCTCGATTGCACCGAATAAATCCGGGAACAGAACCGGAACGGTAAGAGGCAGCAGCCCGATGAGCGATGTGAATGCCGTCATGAGAATCGGCCGGAGACGGTCTTTTCCCCCCTGCACGATGGCGTCGTCTCGAACGATGCCCTGGCCGCGCAGCGCGTTGACGTGGTTCACGAGAATGATCCCGTTGTTGACGACGATACCGAACAGCACCAGTATGCCCAGATACGCCGTGGAGGTCAGGCTCGTGTTGGTCAGATTGTAGATGACCGCCACACCGATCAAAGAAAAGGGAACACAAAAGAGTATCGTCAGCGGTTGGGTGAAGCTCTCAAACAGTGCGGCCATGATGATGTACATGAAAATGATGGCCAAGGCGCTGCCGAAAAAATTGTCATCTTCCGACTCCAGAAATCGTCTCCACATCCCACCCGAGTTCCACTCATAGCCTGCAGGGAGCCTCACGTCCGACATTGCCTCCTCGATCAACCCCTGCATCATGAACATTCCCGCGCCATCGGTGTTGCCGGTGACGCTGAGCCGCGATTTTCGGTCTTCCCGGGTGATGGACATCGGGCCTCTTTCGTAGCGATAGTCGACGACCGAGTGAAGCGGGACCAGCGCACCCTCTCGGTTGGCGAAGCGAATGTTCTGCAGCTCCTGAAGGCTGACTTCATTGCCGCCTTTTAGCTGAACGATCACATCGATTTCGCGATCGTCACCCTTGTACCGGGTCGAAGCCCGAGTGCTGAGCGCTGACGCGATGGTCCGCGCGACCGCATTTGGAGAGATCCCGAGTTTTTCGCTTTTGTTTCGATCGACGATGAGGTGAATCTCCTGATCGCCACTTTCAAGACTGGTTTCCACGTCCTTTATTTGAGGAATAGTCTGGAGTCTTTCCCTTACGATTTCTGCGTATTGTTCGAGAACGGCAGGGTTGTCTCCGACGAGTTGCACCTCGGCGCCCATCGAACCTCCGCCACCCCGGAAGCGCATGCGACTGTACTTGAATTCCACTCCGGGGATGAGCGGCAGTCTTTGCCGAATTTTCTCTTTCAAGGTTTCCGTCGGGGTGATGTCTCCCTCCTCCTCGAGATACATGGTCAGTGCGCCACGGAACTGGCCCGAGCCTGTGCGGCCGCTTCCCCTGAATCCGCTATAGCGGCTGGATAGTCCCGTTCGGTTGCTGAAACGGCTCGCGATCGCAACGATCTCAAATTGCTCTCTGTCTTGGAGCAAAAGGGACTCGACTCCGTCGTAGACCTGTTCCATCTCCTCCAGTGTGAAGGTCGGCTCGATCAGTACGCTGAGTCGCAGTTGGCGTTCGGAGACCCGCGGAAAGAGCCCCCGGTCGATCGATTGAAACTGGACGTAAGTGCTGTATCCAATGGCTGCCATCAATACGAGGGATACGAAACGCCAACGCAGAAGCCAGGACATGCAGGTGCCGTACGCTTCGGTGAGCCAGGTGATGGATTTTTGCTTTGGTCGTTCCTCCCCGGAGAGTATCCGGCTCGAGAGCAGCGGAATCAGCGTCACGGCCACGATCAGTGATGCGATCAGTGCGACGCTCACGGTGATTCCAAAATCACGCATATAGCGGCCGGTCATCGAATTGGGAACGAATATGAAGGCAACGAACACCACAACCGTCGTCGCCGTGGATGCCAGCACTGCCAGACCGACCTCACGGCTGCCCACGATGGCGGCTTCCTTTGCTCCCATCCCCTTGTCCTGCTTGTGGCGGAAAATGTTCTCCAGGACCACGATGCTGGCGTCCAGCAGCATTCCTACGGAAACCATCAGTCCCATCAGCGAGACAACGTTGAGCGTGAGGTCCGCATCTGCGAATACATTGAGAAGGTACATGAAGGCAAAGGTGAACACGACCGATACCGGAATGGCCAGGGATATGATCAGGGTGCTGCGAAGTTTGCGCAAAAAAAGAAACAACACGATCATCGCCAGCACTCCTCCGAAGGCCCCGGCGGTTTTGAGGTCATCCATGCTGCTGGTGATTCCAACGGACTGATCATCATAGATCTGAAACGACAGCTTGCCTTGGAATTGCTCGCTCTTCTGCAGATCCTGCAACTGCTGTCGCAACGCAGAGCAGACCTCCACGACGTTGGCGGTGGAGGATTTGTATATCTCAATGGAAATGGATTCTCGGCCATTGAGGCGGGAAATGGAGGTCTGCTCCGGATAGTCGTACTTCACCTGAGCCAGATCCGACAGGATCAAGCGTCCCCCTGCAACCGGGAGCATGGCGATCTCATCTACGCTCAGAAACTCTCCGATCGTCCTCAGGCTGTATTTTTTCCCGCTATCCCTGACGAAGCCTCCAGAGACATTGATGTTGTTGGCTCGAAGAGATTGGGCCAGATTCCCTATGTCGACGCCAAAGGACTCGAGGAGGTTCTGGTCGACTTCAACCGTGATCTCCTTCAACCGAACACCTTCGATTTCCACGCTTGCCACGCCGCTGATCCGCTCTAAGCGAGGCCGAATGATCTCTTCGGCGATCTTGTATAACTCTTCCCGATGCCCTTCCCAAGCCAGGGAGAACTCGAAGGTCTCGATATCCGAGCTTTGGAACCTCCGAATGCGCACCCGCTCGATGTCGTCCGGCAGCTGGTTTCTGACCTGGTCGATCCGGTCTCTTACGTCTACGGAGACGAGATCCATGTCGGTGCCGTGCTTGAAATCCAGCCGCACGTTCGCTCCCGTACTGGCCGATGTCGAGCTGATACTCTCCAGGTGGTTCAGTGTGGCGAGGTATTCCTCGAGCGGCCGGGCGATGTTACGATCCACTTCTTCCGGCGAAGAGGAGGGATAGCTTACCGAGACCGTGACGCCGTGGGAAGTGAACTGCGGCATCAGATCCAGAGGTAGCCGGTTCCACGACAATACCCCTAGAACCAAGACACTCACCGTGATCATCAGAATCGAGATTGGGCGCTCTACCGAGTACTGGGCGATTCTCATACCCTCTTCTCCCTGACGACGAGGGTGTATACCACCGGGACCAGGACCAAGGTCAACAACGTGGAGGTCGTCAGCCCACCGATAACCGTGACAGCCAAGGGGGCACGCAGCTCCGATCCTTCGCCCTGCAGCAGCAGCATCGGGAGCAGCCCCAGAATTGTCGTGCTGGTCGTCATGAGAATGGGCCGCAACCGTACGCCGCATGCCTGCTGGATGGCTTCGAACTTGGTTTGCCCCTGCCGTCTGAGCTGGTTGGTGTAGTCGAGCAGGACGATCGAGTTGTTGACCACGATTCCTGCCAGCACAACCCCTCCGATGAGCACGACCACATTGATCACTTGACCGGAGAACGCCAACGCCAGCGCCACACCAATGAGGGCAAAGGGAATGGAAAACATGATGACGAAGGGCTGGACAAAAGATTCAAACTGCGAGGCCATTACCAGATAGACGAGAAAAACCGACAGGAGGATGGCGAACTGCATACTTTCGAAAGCCACGCTTCGCTCCTCGCTTTGCCCTCCAATATCGGCAATGAAGTCGCCCGGAAAACGATAGGCATCCAACGCGTTCTGGATATCGGCCACCACGCCCTGAAGGTCTCTTCCGATGATGTTCCCCGTGATCACGGCGGCGCGCTCGGGCCCTATCCGACGGATTTCGGTAGGGCCTTCTTCCACCGAAATATCTGCCACGGAGGACAAAAGAATCAGGTTTCCGTTGGGCGCGTCCAAACCCAGGTTTGAGAGTTCGTTGACCGAGCGACGGTCTTCTTCCAGGACGCGTACCCGAATGTCTATCTTGCGGTCCCGCTCGGTGAACTCCGTCGGCACCTCTCCATGAACTTTGTTCCGGATTATGGATGCCGCCTCATTGATCGTGAACCCGTAGTTGGTCAACTTGCGCCGGTCGAATCGAATCTGGATCTCCGGATTCCCTCCTTCGGTGCTCGACTTGAGATCGCGCAATCCCGGGATCCGATCGAGATACTCCTTGAATCGCTCGGAATGCGTTTTCAGCGCCTTCAAATTGTAGGCCTGTAGAATGATCTCCACGGGTGTCTTGAAGCTGAAGAAGGTCGGGCGGGAAAAATCATAGTCGACTCCAGGAATGAGACGCAGATTGGCGCGCAGTTGGTCCATCACGAGGTCCTCCTGCTCGTGCAAGATTCCGTCCTCGAGCCTCACGTGAAGCTGCCCGATGTATTCCCGTTCCTCGATCGCGGACACGCCACTTTGGTTCCCCGATCCCACGATGGTGTAAAACTGTCGGACGCCCGCCTGTTTGCCAACGACGTCTTCGACTTCCAGGAGCCTGTCGGAAGTCTCCTCCAGAGGAGTCCCGGGAGACAGTTGCAGATCTACGAAGAACTCTCCCTGACTGATCTCCGGTATCAGCTCAGATCCCAGATTACGAAACAAAGTGAGGGAGCCGACAAAGAGCAATACGGCCGCAGCAAGCGCCAGCAACCGTTGACGCAGGGCAAGGGCAAGAAAGCCAAGATACCACCGTTTGAGCAGGCCCATGCGAGCTTCGGCTTCTCCCTCGGGGCGCTTGGTGTGCCGTTCGTCACCCAAGCTCGAAAGCATCGGAATGAGCATGATGGCAACGACCAGAGATGCTATGAGTGAAAAGGTCACGGTCAGCGCCTGATCTGCAAACAGCTGTCCGGCGATTCCTTCCACGAAAACGATGGGAGCAAAAACACAGATCGTCGTCATGGTGCTGGCGACCACCGCGCTTCCGACTTCACTGGCTCCCAGGTTGGCGGCCTTTCGCGGTCCATGTCCCGCCTTGGAGTAGCGGAAGATCGATTCCAGTACTACGATCGAGTTGTCGACCAGCATTCCGATTCCGAGTGCCAGCCCGCTGAGCGACATGATGTTCAAAGAAATATTGAAGGAGTACATCAGAAAGAATGTGGCCACGATGGAGATCGGGATCGAGAGGCCGATGATTGCCGTGCTCTTCACGCTGCGCAAGAACAAAAACAAGATGACGATTGCGAGCACGCCGCCGATCACGGCCGTGGTCAAGACTTCGTCAATGGAGTTCTTGATGAAACGGGATTGATCGAAGACCACTTCGAACTGAAGCGGGTCCCGTTTGCCCGCGTACTCGGACTCCAGCTCGTCCAATCCAAGACGAACCTCCCCCGCGACCGAGACGGTGTTGGCATCTGCGGCCTTGAACACCGCAATCTCGACGCACTCGTCACCGTTGATCCGGGTAATGATCTGACGCTCCTTGAAACCGGCGTATGCCCTTCCAACGTCCGCGAGTCGAACCGGCACCCCGTTGCGGAGTCCCACCACGACATCGTTGATCTCCTCGACGGTCTTGAATTCATTGAGAGTTCGGACAAGGTACCGGCCCTGACCTTCCTTGAGCGTTCCGCCGGTTCGATTGACATTCTCCTGGGCCATCCGGTTGGTGACCTCTTGAATGGAAAGCCCTAGTGGAGCCAGGCGGTTCTCATCCAACTCCACGTGAATCTCTTCTTCGAGCCCGCCGGACACGCGGACGGCGGCAACACCGCCAAGACTCTCCACCTCGGGTTTGACAAATTCCTCGGTGAAGTAACGGAGAGACGCCAGGCTGGCGGAGCCCGAAACGCTGACTCTCATGATGGGATCGGTGGAGGGATCATATCGAAGCAATATCGGCTTGTCCGCTTCCAGGGGCAGGTTCAGGACGTCCAGTTTCTCGCGAACCTCGAGCGCCGCGAAGTCCATGTTGGTCTTCCAGCTGAACTCGATGACGACATCGGATACTTCCGGCTTGGAAACCGAACTGACGCGGATCACGTTGTTGACGACTCCGACCGCGTTTTCGACCGGCTTGCTGATCAGATTTTCCATTTCGCCCGGTGCGGCGCCCTCATACCGCGTGCGAATAGTGAGCGTGGGATAGGAAATCTCAGGCAGGAGATTCACGGCCAGGCGTTCATAGGCCACTACGCCGAATACAGTGATGGCGACAAAGGTCATCGTCACCGTTACCGGACGCCGGATGGAAAACTCGACAATCTTCACTGCCGGCCCCTCCGTCGACCGAATTTTGTCAGCAGTTCCACGATGAGCTCCCTTCGCTTTTCCGGGTTCGTCGCGAGCTCGGGGTCCTTCTCGACCCTGGCGTCGTACTCCTTCTTGGCTTCAGGATTGCGCATCAGAAACTGCATGGCCCGCTCCGGATCAAAGCCTCCCCGGGGGGCCGCGCCCGCCCGGCGTTGCCTCTGCCCGCGATCCGCTGCAGCAACTCTTGGAGGAGACGCCTGGCTGGACTGTGCCGCCGGGGCACCGGACGCCGGTTCTGCAGTATCACTGGCCATGCCAGGTGGCGGCTGATCGCCTTCCCATCCCAGGATGTTCACCGCATAATCGCTATCGAGCCCCTCATAACCGACGGTTACAACGGCGTCCCCTTCTGCGACTCCCTCGAGGATCTCGACCCACTCTTCTTCCGCGAACCCGAGCTTGACGACCCTTTTTTCCGCTGTCTCGTCTTCTCTGACCACGAAGACTCGATTCTCATCGCGTTCTCTGAGGACCGCCTTCTTCGGAATAACGACGGCGCCAGCGTGCGTTTCGGTCGCAATGTGACTCGTTCCGAACATTCCGGGGCGCAATAGATTGAGCCCGCGCCTGATTTCCAGCGTGACCTTGATGGTACCGGAATCCGGATCCACGGTCGGATTGATCATCTTGATCACACCTACAAAGTCACGGTCGGGGAAGGTCTCGACTTTGAGACGGGCGACCTGTCCCAGTTTCAGTTCCGGCAGGTTTCTTTCCGGGACGAAGATCCTGGCCCAGAGCGGCGAAAAGTCCTCCACCGAGAAGACCTCTTGATTGAGCTTGACCCGGTCTCCGACCTCGATCAGACGCTCGGTTACAACACCGGAGATGGGAGAACGAACCTTCGTGTAGGCGAGCTGTATTTCGGCCGCCTCGAGTCGAGCTTTTGCCGACTCCCGCTGCTGCCTGGAGACCTTGCTTGCCAGATCGTCCGTGCGAGATGTCAGTACTGCTTGATCCAGTTCTTCCTGACTGATGAGTTCTTGCTCGAAAAGACTCTTGGCGCGTGCGTCATTGGCGGCCGACTGCATGGCCTTCACCTCTGCCTGTTGCTGGCTCAGCTCGGATTGATCGACAGCGATCTTGGCCTGTAAATGCTCGTTGCGGATTTCGAGATCATCCAGTTCGGCAAGAACGTCGTTTTGCTGAACCCGCCCCCCTTCTTCCACCAAGATTGCGTTCACGAGAGCATCCAGCTTGGCGAATACGGTCACCTTGCGCACGGACTCGAGCGTGGTATTGGAAATGATATAGGTCGAGATGTCGCGCTTGTGAGCACGAAAGGCCTTCACGCTCACCGCTTGCTCCTCTTCGAAGTTAGCTCTGCCCGGGCCGCCCCCTGGTCTGTTCCCCCACGGGAACCCACCCGTATCCGAATCGTCGCTGTCGCCACAAGCCACGAGCGCAAACAGGCCGGCCATCACGAGCAATCGTGCACAGCGCCTCCCGGAGTGCCCCCAAAAGGGATTTGGATGCCTCATAGAATTAACCACCTTCAAGCGATTTCCAGCCTAGTTTGAGCACCAAAACATGGACGAATGGTCCATGCGGCACCAAAACATGGACGAATGGTCCATGCGGACTAACATACCACGCACTGGGAACTACGCCGCAGGCCACGTTTCATTTCAGCAAAAGTATAATGGAATCAATATTTGAACCGTGGAATGTTCGGGAGATCTTGACAGCTTTTTTGGCTCGCTCTTAAGATGCCTCCCATGCCTATTTCCCCCGTGCGGATTCTTCTGGTCCATCTGGCCCTTCATGCGTGCTCCCCCGCGAACGCCGTGGTGGCTCCAGCGAACGAGCGCCCCAATATCCTCTTCTGCATCTCGGACGATGAGTCCTGGCCTCACGTGGGAGTTGGCGGAGATCCGGTGGTCCAGACGCCCGCGTTCGACCGGATTGCCCGCAGCGGGGTCCTGTTTACCCATGCCTTCGTCGATGCGCCTTCCTGCACTCCTTCCAGAAGCTCCATACTGACCGGCCAGCATATGTGGCGCTTGGAGGAGGCAGGCAATCTTCACAGCACCCTCCGTGCCAAGTTCGAGGTATACCCGGAGATTCTCGAGCGAGCGGGTTACGTTGTTGGCCACAGCGGAAAAGGATGGGCACCCGGTCGGGCGGAGCCAGGAGGCAGGCACGGCAATCCTGCCGGTCCCCGATTTCGCGACTTCCAGACCTTTCTGGATCAATTGCCGGATGAAAGCGCCTTCTGTTACTGGCTGGGCAGTCACTATCCGCACCGGCCGTATCCTCCGGGATCCGGTTTGAACTCCGGAAAGAGCCCCGAGCGGGCTCGGGTGCCGCTTCACTTGCCTGATCGACCCATTGTCCGGGGCGACATGCTGGACTACTACGTCGCCATCGAAAAGTTCGATCAAATGGTGATGCGGGCGATCGACGCGCTGGAGCGTGCCGGTTTGCTGGAGAACACTCTTGTTGTGGTCACGAGGGCTTTGTCAAGTTAAGCGAGATCAAGCGATTGCAAGACAGAAAGATCCCCAGATTGCCTCTTCTCAGTAAGCACAAGTCGCCTCTCTCCAGTAGGCGCAAGCTCTGTCTCGTAGTAGTCGATGATGGGCGGCCTTGAGATGATGCCGACCGACTCGGAATAGATTCTGAACTTGACCATGGACGGAGAGAAAACGCTGAGCCTGTGCCATTGATTTGAACCGCCGCATTTGCCGCTCCTGTTCACGCGTGTGTTGATGTGAGACCTCGGCCCGGTTGTTTTCGTATTGGCCGGTTCGGTGCAGGACGGAAGGGAAGACCTCGCGATGGGCTGCTGGATAGCTCTTTAGCTTGTCGGTTAGGAGTTGCCAGGGCGGTTTGCCTTGATGCTTCAAGGCCCTGCGAAAGAAACGCTTAGCGGTATGTTTGTTCCTTCGCTTCGTGACCAGGATATCGATCACGTCTCCGTCCTGATCGACGGCTCGCCAAAGGTAAAGCTGCCTTCCCTGGATCTTCACAAAGACCTCGTCAACGTGCCAGATGTCACCGCCTCGCCCCTGTTTTCGTCGGAGTTTTCGGGCATATTCAGGCCCGAACTTTAGACACCAGAACCGGATTGTCTCGTAGGAGACTGTGATGCCACGTTCGGCGAGCAGATCTTCAACATCGCGAAAGCTCAGGGTGAACCGGTGATACAGCCAGACGGCATGACTGATGATTTCGGGCGGAAAGCGATGGCCTCGGTAACTGGTTCTCATGGCTCAATTGTGACCGTATGTGCTTAACTTGACAAAGCCGGTCGTTGAGATTGTTAGAGTCGATCATCGGAATTCGTTCATTCGTCACAGCTCCAGCCACCGATTCGGACCTTAAAAATGGCACACACGAATCGGGAGGGTGGTCGGTCATCCGGTGGGGCATCGCACGGCTGTGGCTGACGCGCATCGAGTGACCGCGAGCTGGTAAAAGGGGCGGTATCTTGGAGCACCCTGATTGATAAGCATGGACCGGCTTGGTAGGGTAAATCTTCTGAACCGAAAGGACAGGTTCGCGAGGTTCCGTTTGGAGAAACTGATGACACATACCATTGGTGACTTGCCACTGGGTCTCGAACATATAGATCGGGTGGAGCGCGAGGTAGGATCTAGAAGAATTGCTGTTTTCCTAGACTACGACGGCACGCTGACCCCGATCGTCAGCCGACCAGAGCTGGCGACGCTGTCGGACCGAATGCGCGCGTCGGTTCGCGGATTGGCGAGGTCTTGCCCCGTCGCCATTATCAGCGGTCGGGATCTGCAGGATGTGAAAAAGCTGGTGGGATTGCAGGAGGTCTACTATGCAGGGAGTCATGGTTTCGAGATCGAAGGTCCAGCCGTGCACCCGATCTGGTATGAGCATGGAACTGCTTTTCAGGAGGATTTGCAAGAAACGGAGAGTGAGTTACATCGCCGACTCGCGGATGTCGAGGGGGCAGTCGTCGAACACAAGAGGTTTTCGATCTCGGTGCATTACCGAAACGTGCCATCCGATCAGGTCGGCTTCCTGATTGCGGCGGTAAAGGAGGTCGCTGCACAGCATGGCCGGCTTCGAGTTAGCAATGGCAAGAAGGTGTACGACTTCCAGCCTGACGTCGAGTGGCACAAGGGAAGGGCGGTTTTGTGGCTTCTCGATGCTATACACGAGAACCCTCGTGATGTATGTGCCGTGTACGTGGGAGACGACGTCACCGACGAAGACGCGTTCAAAGTGTTGAAGCAGCATGGAATCGGTTTCGTGGTGCACAACGGACAGAGAAACACGTGGGCGCGGTATGGGGTGCGAAGCTGCGCCGAAGTTGGTCAGTTGCTGGAACAACTTCGATCGATCGTAGAGAGAGGCGGTCAGGGTCCGTGGGTAGCGGGGAAAGGCGGATGAAGAACGCGGCTGGAAGTCATGGTCTCGGTCATCGGAGGCCAGTACCGCGACGGGTAGGAGGATTCCGGTAACAATGTGACGGTCAGCCATGAAACTCGCGGGAAGCCCCGCCGCTTCCAATGCTTGGCAAGTCTCGGAGTCAACCTGTGGCATGGATTCGTGATGACGGTCACGAGTTCACCACCGGTTCGTGGAATCTCCCCTCCGAGGACGACGGGGACGGGCGGTTGAGCTACCGTTGTCGGTAGGTGTGGGCCGTGGCTTCATGACAGGCATAGCAATTTCATGTCCAGAAAAACCTGGCGTCCAGCATCCGGATCTCCATCCGGCAGGCGAAACCGGCGGAGGACTTGTGACCGGGAGTACAAGCCGCCGTTGCCGTAAGCAACACTGTTGCAAGAAATAGACATGGGTGTCGCATCGCTTGCCCCCTTTCCAGGAGGGGACCGTTTGCGCGCCATGAGCCTTTGGATACCGCAGACTCTGGACGGCATCGTGATCCCCTGAGATTTACGTGCAAGATCATTGCCATCGCGACAGAGGAGGAAGATCGGTGGGTTTCGTCCGGACTGGGGGTATTCGGAAGGGGATTTCGGCCGATAAGCTTGATAGGCAAGGACAAATTCCCTCCGTGGAGTTCGATGCGCCACTCACCATCTCGTTTGATCGTTCAGGTGGGCGACCTATTGCTACGGCGAATCGTGTCGCTTGCTCTTCTGGTGACCCTGGTCGCTCTGGTCGCCGCTCATTCCGGGGATCCGCAGCAAGATTTACCCAGCCTTGTCTACTCTTCCCACTCATTGGCTCCAGCCGAGCCTCCGGGATCCCGCGGATGGCACGGTTTGGTGCGTGACTCTCGTAGCGGGTTGCCGGTTTCCGGTGCTGCTATCTTCTTCGAAGGCCAAAGCGTACGCTCCGATAGTGACGGCCGGTTTAGAATCGAACCCGATGCTACCCAGGTTCCAGAGGCCGTGGCCCCACTTCTACTCGTGAAGGCTCCGGGCTACCGAAGGAGGGCAGTGGCTGCTTCCTTGTCGTCCGGGACCGAGATCACGCTCGATCGCTTCGATGCCAAGGGACTCTACCTCTCGCATTTTGGGATCAGCTCGAAACTGCTTAGATCGAATGCACTGAACCTGATCGAGGAGACTTCCGCCAACGCGCTCGTTGTGGACGTCAAGGGAGACAGAGGATGGTTGAGCTCAGAGTATCCCATTGACTTGGCGCGCGCCGTCGGGGCTCACGCGCGCCCGACGATAGGCAATGTCCGGGAGTTGTTGCAACAGCTTCACGGCCGAAACATCTATGTGATCGCACGGATCGTCGTATTCAAAGACGATCTCCTGGCAAAGGGAAGACCCGGCTGGGCCTTGATCGACGCGAAGAGCCAGCGCCCATGGATCGATAAGGAACGGCTCGCTTGGACGGATCCATTCCGCAAGGAGGTGTGGAAATACAATATTGACATTGCGGAAGAAGCGGCCAAGGCGGGCTTCGATGAGATCCAGTTCGACTACGTACGCTTTCCGACGGATGGGAAGATCGCAAACGTCCGATACGCACGCCCGAACACGATGGCCAACCGGGTCGAAGCTATCACTGGATTCCTCGGAGCCGCTCGGGAGCGACTTCTTCCTTACAACGTGTACTTGTCCGCTGATGTTTTTGGGTATGTTGCCTGGAACCACGATGATACGAGTATTGGACAACGTCTCGAGAGGGTCGCGGAATCAGTGGACTACCTTTCCCTGATGATCTACCCGTCGTCGTTCCATCTCGGACTTCCAGGCCTGCGCAATCCTGTTGTGCATCCAGGCAAGGTAATCCTCCGCACTCTGGAGAAGGCGAAAAATAGGTTGGCGGACAACCCGCGACGACTGCGACCGTGGCTACAGAACTTCCGCGATTACGCCTTCGATCGCCGACCTTTTGGCGTCCGTGAGATCGCGCAGCAGATTCAGGCTTGCGACGAGGTCGGTACCAGCGGCTGGCTTCTTTGGGACCCGCGAAACTACTATCAACACACATTGGCTGCCCTCAAAGGGACGTCCCCCACGTTTCCCGGTTTTTTTCGAGGGCCACCCTCTGAAGCTAATGTGCCGGCACAGGACACCTTCTAGATTGCTTCGCAGGAAAACTCGGTAAACGTGGGGGACGTCCCCCATAACGCGCCGGGCTGCGGCCCGGAGCAATTCTGTTTGATATTCGTTGATGGGGACTCTATTCTCACTGCTGGTTGCATCGTCGATCACCGTCGGGTCGAGAAACATGCGAGTTGTGTCATTGGTGCCATCTTGGACAGAGACCCTGATTTGCTCGGGTGTCGATGTGGTGGGAAGGACGCGCTACTGCGTCCATCCTGCGGATCGAGTCCAGTCTATCCCGGTGGTTGGTGGGACCAAGAGTATCCGGTGGCAAGCGATCAAGGATGCGGCCCCGGACTGCGTACTGCTTGACAAAGAGGAGAATCCGAAGTGGATGGCGGACAACAATCCGTTCCCGTCTCACGTCACCCACATTGAGGCGGTACGCAATTTAAGTGACGCCTGCGGGAGGATGGGCGACGCATTCGAATCCGACGCGCTCCATCGGATTGCAACGCGCTGGAGCCAGATAGAACAACGTCGTCCTGCAAAGCGATCCCTCGCCGAAATCCCCGGCGTGCTCGAATGGGTGTGTCCTTTGAGGCCCGAGTGTGAGGACTTCCTGTACATGATATGGACGAACCCATGGATGGCGGCATCGCCTCACACCTTCATCGGGTCCGTGTTTGAGACGCTAGGTTTCGGAACGCTTCATGTTCCGAACGCGATGAAATACCCCGAAGTCTCACTCGAGCAGCTGGACCCGCACCATACCTTGCTTCTGTTCTCGAGCGAGCCGTTTCCATTTTCCAAGATCCTCTCACAGCTTGCCGAGCTTCCATTCAGCTCTGCCCTGGTCGATGGCGAGGCCTACGGCTGGTTCGGAATCCGCACTCTGGAATTCCTCGAAAAAGCGTTGGAAGACTAAGTACACCTGTTCGTAGTTACAGGAACGTTTGTCGCGGCCGGGAAGGCTAAATACCTGCCTGGATCCGACCCGGTCAATAGGCGCATGTTTGTCGCCCCTTGATGTGCGGCTGTCTTTTTGGGAATCCCTTTGTTCGGTTGGGTCTGCAGGGTAGCGGCTCTGTGGAATTGTTGTTGATTGCACTTGTAAACAAAGTTCTTGGGAATGGACCTTGCCGATGCGCAACAAACCAGATTCAGAACGAAATCTATGAAATGCAATCTCAGATCTGCAAGGCCATGACGCATCTGATCCGACTAGAGGTCATAGGCGGTCTGCCGCGCACGTTCGAGAGCATCGGTGACCCGAGAAACATGTTGGACTTGAGAAGCCCCATTTCGATGGCGATTTGGCCTGAGGATAAGGGCGTTCTGGTAGGATGGGTTTACAACTAGGCGGTAGCCTGACCCGATTTGGCGAAGCGGCTCGGGCTGAAGGGATTCTGGCGGTCCTGGACGGGTTCCAAGATGGTCTTGGCCGCCAACGCTCCCGCGGCGGCGCTGACGGTTACGCCGTGGCCTCCCAGTCCGGCTACCCAATAGAAGCCTGGAACGATTGGGTCCGGACCGATAACAAATCGTTGATCGGGAGCAAAGGTGCGCAAACCGGCCCAGGAACGGGCCACAGGCAAATCTACGTGAACTGGAAAGGCCGCTGCCAACTTCGTTGCCAGCATTACCGCGGCGTCTTCGGCAACTGTTGGAACTCCCGGTCTCGATAGGGATGCGTCGCACGCACTGAGCAACAACCCGCCAGATTCCGGACGTAGATAAATTGAGTTTTCTTCGTCCCAAATGAAGGGCCCGGGCTTTCTTTTCGGCTCGAGGATTCCAGTGTGAAAGAGGTGGCGTCGATAAGGCACGAGCGGAACGGGGAAGGCGCGTGCCAGCTTGCCAACTTCCGAGGCCCAGGCGCCGCTTGCATTGACGACATGACGCGCCCGGAATTCGAAGCTCGCGGTCCGAACCGAAAGAGTGGAGTTTCTGTTGTGCTCGATCCTCTCGACTTCACAGTCGGGGAACAAACGCGCACCACCGGCTTGGGCCTTCCGGAGGTAGTCGGACAGGAGGGCGTGAGGATCCACGACTCCGTCTGACGAAGTATAGAGGGCGCCAAGGAAGTCGGAGCCGGCAGTGTCCGGCCAACGGGAGCGTGCGAGGTCAGGTTTGACCTCCTCGACCTCCTCAATGGGCAAACCGGAATCCGAAAACTCAGAACGGGCTTTCCTCAGCCTCGGCCAACCGGTTTTTCCTCCCAACAAAATGGACCCGGTGAGATGGAAAGACTCGGAGGGAGCTTGCGATCTTACGTAGGACGCACCTGCAACGGCCATGCGAGCGATCTGGGGATCGAAGTTGATCTGCCGGATCATGCCGGCATTGCGACCGGAAGAATGAAAGCCGGGGATCTTCTCCTTCTCAAGTATGACCACGTCGGAGATACCCTGTTCGGTCAACCTATAAGCCGTGGCAATCCCGGCAAAGCCGGCTCCGACAATGACGCATTCCACATTGACTGTTTTCATCGCTCGACGTCGCGTTGTTTTGTTTTGCGTAGGTTGCGTAAGGCCTCAGGTTTGTGTGGACTCGGTTGCTGAAGCTCTGCCCTTCGCGCTCTCAATCGTGCTTTACGGTGTGATTTCCACCATTCTTTGAATGGCGGTACGTGCCTTGGACGCAACGGGTTCCGGGACATCCACGTGGTATACCATGTCCCGAAGCGATCGATATACCTTTCGGGGAGTGATGGTCTTCATATATTCGCAAATTGCATCTTCCCGAATCGGGACGAACTCCTTGGTCGGGTTCTGCTGGCGAAGCCTATGGAGCAGGCCCACCTCGGTTCCAACGATGTCGGTAGCAGCATCGCAGGTCTGGGCGTGGCGCACCATTCCTCCCGTGCTCAGGATGTGCGTCCGGTCTGCGGGGAGCTCCCCTTCCGCCACCGACAACATGCACTGGCTGATACAGCCACACTCGGGATGCAGCAGCAGGTCGGCCTCCGGATGCTTCTTCCAGATCGCCTCGATATCCGGTGGACGAATCCCTGCGTGGACGTGGCACTCGCCCATCCAAAGGTGAATCTTGCGGCCGGTCATGCGTTCGACATAGAGTCCCAGAAACATGTCCGGCAAAAACAGAATCTCCTTGTCTTCAGGCAGAGCCTGAACGACCTGCACGGCGTTGCTCGATGTGCAACAGTAATCCGCTTCGGCCTTGACCGCGGCGCTGGTGTTGACATAGGCGACGACGAGCGCATCCGGATGCTCGGATTTCCATTTGCGTACCTGTTCGACGGGGGCCGTGTCTGCGAGAGAGCAGCCTGCTTCCAGGTCGGGAATCAAGACTCTCTTCTCGGGGCTCAAGATGGCGGCAGTCTCTGCCATGAAATGAACGCCGCAGAACAGGATCACCGGTAGGTCCGTGGCTACCGCTTGCTGCGAGAGCTGTAGAGAGTCTCCGACGAAATCCGCCAGGTCTTGAATCTCAGGGATCTGGTAGTTGTGGGCCAGTATGATGGCGCCGCGCTTCTGCTTGAGATCCTGGATCCTGTCCAAAAGATCTGCTTCTGTGAGGCTCGCTATCTCTGGATCAGCTTCCACGGCGCTCGCAGCGGCCGTGGTGGAAAGACGTGACCTCCGAGCGCGCTCCTGTGCCACCTCCGGATTCGAGCTTTCACCCATATTTTCCCCCAGTTTTTCGTCCATCGAAGGTAACCATACCATAAGCAACAGGTTCGTACGAGCGAGTGGACGGCCTTTGAACGCATGTTACCGTTGAAATCCCCTAGCGTGGTGATTTGAGCAGCCGATTGGGTATGGTTAAGTCCGACGACAGGCCACCCCGATCAAACTATGAGCAACAAGCGTGCCCGAAAAAGACTGTGGCGAACACACACAATTTATACCCTCTATTGACCGCTATCGTAGTTTCCAATGGAATGTCGTCGGGAAAGAGACTCTTCCCTCTGGTCCAAAAGCTCAACAAGTAACCCAGGGAGGGAGAAATCCGACTTGATTTCGCCCCCGGTTTGCAGCGGATGCCATCTCAAACAGCGGTAGCAACCCCCTTGATGTAATCCGCACTCTCGTGTTCCCCGGCGAAGGCCTTAGCTGCATCTGCAAGCGAGGTATAGCGATGAGTGATCAGCGAGGCGACTTTTATTCGACCGGTTTCGAGCAGAGACAGGGCGTACCGGTAGGTTTCTGGACGCTGGTCCGGTCCGAATCCGCCCGAGGCTCCAATGGGGGCGAGAAGGACCGGTTCCAGGTACTGAACTCGGTTCATTACACCCAGGTCGACCCCTTTGTGCCCATGCCCGTATAGGACAACGGTTCCCTGAGGTCTGAGGATTCCGGGTATCTGAGTGAAAAACTCCGCGGACCCGGCGGCATCGATTACGAGTTCTGCCCGACGGCCCCCGGTCAACTCGTTGACGACTTCGAAGATGTTATCGGCTTGCGGATCCACAGCAGTGGCTCCAAGTGTCGAGGCAAGCTCCAGTTTCTTCGCGTTGTAGTCACAGGAAATCAGAATGCCCTCGTATTGGATCACGTTACGCAAATACTGGATGAAGAGCAATCCGGCCGGACCTGCGCCACAGATCACAATACAGCGCACCGGCTGAAGCCCGCCGGGGTCCAGGGAGTAACGTGAATCGTGGCCCCCAGAGCGCTTCACCATGTCAGAGGCGTGAATCACACAGCCCAGGGGCTCCGCGACGGCGGCTTCTGCAAAATCGAGGTTCGATTCGATTCGGACCGTGTTGACTGCGGGAATCGACAGGTAGTCGGACAAGCCTCCAGCAAGCCCCGTGATTCCATGCTCCGCATAGTGCTCGCACTGATGGGAGTTTCCCGTCGCGCAGTATTCGCAGAGTGGGGCTTTCTGCTGGCTATGGCAGTTCAGCCCTTGGTCCAGGATGACTGCATCATCGCGACGCACCCCTTTGACGTCGTGGCCGACCTCCTCGACGACACCGACGATTTCGTGGCCGAGCACCTGAGGCTGTTCTCGCAAAGGAATCGGACGGCTGCTCGCATCGAGGTTGTAGTTCGCATGCCCCGCATATAAATGGAAGTCCGTTCCGCACAAACCGACGGCAGCGACGCGAAGGAGCAGGTTAGCGGGGGTGGCTTTCGGGATAGGAACTTCACGCACCTCCAAGCGCTCCGCGTCGCAGAGCACGAGAGCCTGCATCTTCCCGTCTACTGGCATGGGGACTCCGTTGTGTTTGTACCAGGCTGCGCCGGTATAAAACCGAGACACGATCTTATCTCAATGCCGCTGTGTTTGGATATCAGAATTGCACGGAACTGGGTGGGAGAAGATGGAATGGGTGGGAAACTAGACCCTCGGCCGGCCGAGCTCGCGGCCGACCGAGGATGAACGGAGCAGACGGCAACCCTGCCTTAGTTGCCGTCGTCGCCTCCAGGTCCGGCGCGCTCTCTGGCCCCGCGCCGAAAACCGCCGCTCCGACGAGCGCCAAAGCTGCGTTGAAAACTCTCGGGGGCCTCGAGCAGATTCAGTCTCGTGGCCTCTTGGGCAGACCGTTGTAGCGAAAGAGCCTCGGTGAGCCGTTCCAAGGCTGCAACCTGGTCGCTGTTGAGAATGGCGAGTGCCTGCTGACGTGAGTTCACCGACTCGCTTTGGATTTGACCCTTCAGCCCTTCGATCTCTCCCGTGAGCTGGTTGATCATCTCCTGGTCCGGCGCATCGCTCTTTGTCTCCTCCCGGAGCTGTTTCCTCAACTGAAACATCTCACGAGCCATCGGACCGGTGATTTGTCGGAGGGCCGCACTGACTTGCTTCAGACTCTCGATCTGAGATTCGTTCAGGCCCATGAATTCACTCAGGGCATCGTACTGAGGGGCTCGTTCGCCCCGACCAGACCGGGGCTGTGCTAGCAGGAGCGGTATGCTTAGTAGGACCGCAAGAAAAGCAATGGCTGATTTCATTTTCTAACTCTCTCCATACTTGTTGATTCGATTTGAAGAGCACTCACTCGGGTGCCCTTTGAGCATGAGCTCTTCAATATAGAACAACATTATCGTCCGAAGGTTCTCGAAACAGGGTTAAATCGAGGTTAAAAGCCCTTTGCATTCTTTTAACCTTGATTGGGCTTCTCGATCAAGCTCTGACCGAGGTGCAAGAGCCTTCGGGCTCTCTGCTGCGGGGCGATGTGGGTAGGCCCGTTAGTTTGGGAGGACGGGACTCACGAGGCGAATCGGTAGCCGAAGCCATGTACCGTCTCGATCCACTTGGGGTTGCGGGGGTCCTTCTCCAGCTTCTGTCGAAGCCAGGCAATGTGAACATCGACGGTTCGCGTGTTGGGGGTCTTGTCGTAGCCCCAGACTTCCTGCAGCAGGGTCTCTCTGGAGAGAGTTTCGCCTCGATGTTACTGATCGCTTAAAACCGCACTTTTCTGAACAAACGCCGAGATAACAAGCCTCAACATCATCGGCGCCGTAGGCGCCTCCTCAAGTTTTTCTCAATAGGTTATGCTGTTTTCGGGTGTGGAAGAGGACCCCGACCGCCATTAACAATCGGGGTCCGTTGGCGGCTCTCTTTGGAAGAGCTACCAAACCATCAGATGTTCGTAGCCTGCCATGATTTGTGGCCGTTGTCCAGTTCCCACCCCTGGGAATGGGATGACGGTCACCTCCGAAGTTACCTTTCGTCAAGGGTTTTGCCGAGCTGACGGCTGCGGGGCGCTTTTCTGGATCTGTCGCTGCTGTGACCGTGGACAGCAGTACTGCAGTTGTCGCTGTCGTAGCAAAGCGCGCCGGAAGCAACGTCGCAAGGCCAATCGCCTGCATCAACAAAGCCCCGAAGGAAGATTGGATCACAGAGACCGTCAGCGAGCGTACCGGCGTCGACGAGCCATGGCCCGCGTGACGGATCCAGGTAGCCGAAGCGAGCTTCGTTCTGGCAGGATCGCTGCGCGCGAAGCGCAAGTACAACGTGATGAGAAAGTTCAAACACACACCACATCTACGATTTCCGGCCCTATCACCTGCATGGTTTGCGGTCGAGCGGGCCAGCTCATCGATGTGTTTCATGGATGGAGATGAAACATGATTGCAGCCGAGACCGTGGCACACATCCGTCGCTTGTTCTATGCCGAGCATTGGAAGATTGGAACCATCGCGCAAGAACTGGGACTTCACCGGGATACGGTACGAACCGCCCTGCAAACCGATCGATTCAATCGAGCCAAGATCCTTCGTCCCAGTCTCACGGATCCCTACATCGACTTTATCAAGGAGACTTTGGAGAAGTATCCGCGCCTACGAACGACTCGTATCTATGAGATGATTCGGGATCGAGGCTATACCGGCAGTGTCGTGATACTCCGGAGAGTCGTCGCCCGTCTCCGCCCTGTTCACCGAGAAGCCTTCTTACGGCTGCGAACATTTCCTGGCGAGCAGGGCCAAGTCGATTGGGCACATTTTGGAGCCGTTGCAATCGGCCGTGCCCGTCGTCGGTTGTCCTGCTTCGTTCTTACACTTTCTTATTCCCGAGCCCTATATCTGGAGTTCTTCTTCGATCAAACCCTGGAGAACTTCTTGCGCGGTCACGTCCGGGCCTTCGACTCATGGTCGGGCTGCCCTCGTGTCATATTAAGCGACAATCTGAAGTCGGCCGTGCTGGAACGCCACGGCGATGCCGTGCACTTTCATCCTCGGCTGATTGAGCTTTGTGCTCACTATCATTTTGCCACTCGCCCGTGCCAAGTGGCCCGTGGCAATCAGAAAGGGCGTGTCGAAAGAACCATCCAGTACATCCGACACTCTTTCTTTGCCGCACGCCGCTTCACCACCCTGGAGGACTTCAACCGTCAAGCGCTTCTGTGGCGCGACGAAATCGCTCATCGACGTCCCTGGCCCGGAGACCAGTCCCGCACCGTTGAGCAAATCTTCGAAGAAGAGGAAAAACCTCGATTGCTTCCACTGCCGGTGCATTCCTTCGATACCGATCTGGTGGTACCGGTTCGATCGCGCAAGACCATCTATATCCGTTTTGATCTCAACGACTACTCGATTCCACACACGGCCGTGGGTCGAGCACTCACTCTGGCAGCATCACAGGACACTGTACGCATTCTCGATGGCGCAACCGAAATCGCCCGACACCGCCGCTCCTACAACCGCCATGACGCCGTCCTGGATCCGGCGCATCAAGAAGCACTGCTACAAGAGAAGCGCAAAGCCATCGGCGCTACTCCTGGAGGCCGTCTTGCTCAATCGGTACCTGAAAGCGAAGCCTTGATCGCGGCTGCCTTCCAGCGGGGAGAGTCCGGCGGCGGGCAAACCACTCAGCTATCTCAGCTCTTGGAGGATTATGGAGCCACGGAACTACAAGTCGCCGTTCGGGAAGCACTCCAGCGGCAGACGCCTCGGGCTTCTTCGGTTGCCTTCATTCTACAGAAACATCGCCGCTCCCAACAGCGTCGTCATCTACTACCTGTCGATCTGACTCGTCGTCCCGATCTTGCCAACCTCAACGTCCAACCCCACAACTTGGAGGCCTACGATGACCTCTCCGACCGTGACGAATAACCTTGCCACCCAACTCGCCGGCATCGGTCTGAATGCCACTTCTGAATCCCTGGAAGACTTCATCGCCCGGGCTACCAAGGGTCGTTGGAGTCCTCGTGTAATGCTCGAGGAGCTGTTGCAGGCCGAAGCTCGAGAGCGTGGCCGCCGCAGTCTCGAGCGCCGCCTGAAACGCTCCCGCATCGGCCGCTTCAAACCGCTGGCGGATTTCGATTGGAATTGGCCAAAGAAAATCGATCGCCAGGTCATCGAACGCGCCCTCACTCTGGATTTCATCCCGGATGGTCGCAACTTTGTCCTACTCGGTGCCAACGGTCTGGGCAAGACCATGATTACCAAAAACATTGCCCACGCTGCTGTGCTGGCCGGCTATTCCGTCCTGTTTCGTACGGCTGCCGACCTGATCGAAGATCTCCAATGTGATTCCCCGGAACTCCGAAGAAGAAAGTTCCAATCCTACGCCCGCCCTCACCTTCTGTGCGTAGACGAAGTCGGGTATCTCTCCTATGACAACCATGCCGCGGATCTGCTGTACGAAGTCGTCAACCGGCGCTATGAGCATCGATCCATCGTTATAAGTACAAATAGAGCCTTTCGAGAATGGAACGAGGTCTTTCCCAATGCCGCTTGCATTGCCACGCTCTTGGATCGTCTCACTCACCATGCCGATGTGACCGTCATTGAAGGACGTAGCTATCGGATTCGAGAGAGCGAGCAGGAAGCCTCCGCGCGGAGGAAAAAGAAACGTTAGAACCCGTGCCGTCCAATCGCATTCAATACGTAAAGATTGTTGTTGATCTCTACGCCCAGCTGCCTGAGACTCCACAACGGCCTCGTCGGCAAGACTATCAACTCGCTTATCAGCTCTATGATCGTCGGGTTCCGCTTTCGGTCATAGAATCGAGCTTACTCCTGACTTCCGCTCGTCGGTTACTCCGTGATCCACAGGCACGCAGGCTATCGCCTATCCGGTCCCTGTATTACTTTCTCCCGGTCATTGAGGAATTACTTCAGAATCCTATCTCGGCAGACTACGTGAGGTATCTTCGAATCAAACTGCGCCTGAAAACCTCTCTACCGGCGCCCGTTCAGAAAACTGCGGTTTCACGCGATCGCTAACACCTCGATGCTCCAGAAGGTAGCGGAGAAGCTGAAACTCCTTTGCGGACAGTGACAGAGGGCGACCGTCACTCACGACTTACATGCGGCGGAAATCGGCCCGGAAATCGCCGAATTCTATGGAAAGCGGGCGGGGCGGTGGAGAACCGCTCGGGCGCCGGAGCAACGCCTCGATGCGTGCCAACAGTTCGATCATTTCAAATGGTTTGGTCAAGTAGTCGTCGGCGCCGATCTTCAGGCCTAAGACCTTGTCTAGGGTTTGCCCGCGGGCCGTCAGCATCAAGACGGGTGTTGTAATGCCCTTCTGGCGCAAGTCCCGGCAGATGTCCAGGCCGCTTTTCAGGGGAAGCATGATGTCCAGAATGATGAGATCGAAGGTCTCATTCGTGCTTTTGTGCAGTCCCTCGATCCCATCCACGGCGGTTTCGACGGTATAGCCTTCCTTGCGAAGGCGATCCCCGAGCGTAACTCTCAGCCCTGCCTCATCCTCTACCAGCAACACTTTTTCCGTCATGGCCGTGGTTTCTCGCTTAGTCGTTCGCTTCTTTCGCGGTCGGGAGCCGAATGGTAAAAATGCTCCCTCGCCCTTCGCTACTTTGGACCTCGATACTACCGCCCATGGAGGTGATTGCCTCATGGACCAAGCTGAGTCCAAGCCCACTTCCCTGGATTTGGCCCGACTTCGCGGCTTCGGCCCGGTAAAAAGGATCGAAGATGTGCGGTATATCTTCCGAGTGAATGCCCATCCCCTTGTCCTCGAACGTCACGCAAACTTGTTTTTTGGTTGCATTTTCTGCCGCAAAGGCACGTATTCCAATCCAACGGGCCTGCCCGCCGTACTTGAGCGCGTTGCTCAGGAGGTTCTTCAAGCATTGCGCAAGAGCCCTCTCGTCCGTTAGAACGGCAGGAAGGTCTGATTCCAGACGCTTGTCGACTTCGAATTGATCACTCTCAATGATTGGAGCAGCCTCTGCGAGTACGGTGTCGAGGATCTTCGCCAGTGAGCTTGGCTTCAGATCGTACCGCGCATTCACTGACCGGCCGGCGGCCAACTGTAAGATATTTTCGAGCATCGCCGAAAGTCGTCGGCCCTCATTACGAATGATCTCGCCATATTGTTTCACCCGTTCCGACGAACTGACGACGGTGCCGTCAGCCAGGTTGTCGCCCGCGGACCGAATGACGGCCAGCGGCGTGCGCAATTCGTGAGATACGCCCGCCATGAAGTCCATTTGAAGTTTTGCCAGACGTTTCGCGCGCTGGGTAGAAACGATGATCATGACCATGCTTATCGCCAGAATCAGCAGGACACCGAAGCTGATGGCCAGATTGCGACGCCGCAGACCCGCCACAGCCGCCTCCAGAGATCCTTGGCGGTGTTTTACTACCAGCTTCCAATTGTCTGTGTTCTGATCGGACAGGAGAATCGGGGTGCTTCTCATACGTCTTCTCAAACTGCGGCCGTCCGGAAACGGACCGGAGGCATTGGGGGGACGTCGCGTCATATCGCCTGGGCCCCCGTCCCGGTATGTTCGCGGGTCCCAGAACAGACCCACGGAGGAGTCAAACGATGCCTCGGCGTCCACACTGATTTTGGGGGACGATTGATAGAGTATTTGAACTGGTGTCTCCGGATCCCGGGATTTCAGGACCGCGATCTGGTATTCGGATTCGTTCAGGTCGCCGAAGTTCCGGCTAGTCAGATAGGGAAGAAACTCCTCTCGAATGTAAGACCAGTCTAGACGGATGATCACCTGTGCAATACGGTCCGGGCTCCCGAAGGGCCGTCCGCTCGAGGGAGGTGCAGAGAACAGTGGCTCCGTTAGCGCGGGTATCTCCGGATGGACAACCCAACCGATGAAGGGAGGTCTCATTTCAGGCCCGCCGCGTGGCCGACGACGACGAAACGGCATATTGAAACGTTTCTTGATGCTTGCGAACTCATCCGGCCACGGTGCAACACGCAGCTTTTCTACCCTGTGGTCCAGTTTCAGTAATGAATGTTCCTCCTCCAGTTTGACATCCCACACGTAGAGGTCGGCCAATAAACCGGCGTGAGTTTCATGCTCGGTCCAGTCCTTGTAGAGGTCAATGAATCGATTCCAATCTCTCTCTCGGACGGATGGTGGTTCCATTTGAAAGGAGGCCGCCATGCGAAACAGTGGTTCATTGAATTGCTGTTGAAACTGGCTCACAGTGACCCGTAGCCGTTCTTGCATTCGCTCTCTCTCGGCGCTACTGAATTGCCCGATCCATTGATACTGCAGGACCGCTAGAACGAGCAGTATTCCGACCAAGGCGCAAACGACAAGAACAGCGGAAACCGGCGCGTTTCTCAATGATCCGAGTAGCTTCATGGCACAAGGATAACCCTTTGAGGTCCGATTCGTAAATATCGTTGCCCGAGTGCCGGCCGACATCATGAGGATGGCGAAGACTGTGGCAAACAAGCAACGCCTGAATAGTGCGAGCCTGGGCACGCCGGCCGACTGTAAATCCAGCATCCGAAGGTGCGGGCAGAACTCTTTGTAACTTATTGCAAAGATTCATATAATCTGTAAAATAGGCGATGACGATGGGATAGTAGACGAGGGCCGTCCCTCAAACTGAACCTCCGGTCTGGATTTGGCATCTAATAGCCAGAGCTCGCGCTACGCTAGAAATCGTGGCGGGCTCGTGACGGGTAAGGAGCTTAGCAGGGGCGAGCCGGCAAACGAATCGGCATGTGGTTGATGGTGTTAAAGATCCCGCTCCCAAGCTCTTTGGAGATGAATCGATCATGAAGTCATTGATTGAAGACGCAAAGAGCCCTCAAAATCGGCGGAGGCGTTCGGGGACGAGCGCAAGCGCTTCTGACCGAATCAATTCTCAATGGATGAAGAAAACCGCCGTTTGTGTTGCTGTGTTTCTGGTGGCCCTGCAGGCGACGGCAAGTCCCTTGGCAGAGATGACCCTGCTGGAAGGAACAGAGATTGCTCTGGAGCTCAATGATCACCTGAGCACCAAGGTCAACAAGGTTGGCGATCCTTTCACGGCCAACGTACTTGCTGACGTGTTTGAAGGCGATCAGATAGTGATTCCGAAGGACAGCGTCGTCACGGGAAGCGTTTCCCGAGTAGTCCGTCCTGGACGATTTCGCGGCAGAGCGCTTCTGAACTTGCTTTTCGACTCGATCCGGATCCCCGGAAAGGGAGAATTCCCGGTCGTAGCATCCTTAGTGGAGCTCAGGACGGAGAACGAGTCCAAGGTCAAAGCCGAGGGCACCATTGAAGCTCGAGGCACGAAGCGGCGAGACGTCGGAAAAGTGGCCAAACCTGGCGCAGTCGGTGCCGGGATAGGAGCCCTGGTTGGCGGAGGCAAAGGCGCAGCCATCAGTGGCGGAATTGGGGCGGCTATTGGTCTCGCCACTGTTTTTGCCACACGCGGGCGTGATATCGAAATCCGTGGCGGGTCGGTGCTGGAGATTGTCCTGGAGCGCTCACTCGTTATTGAAGACTACGCGATTACAGAAAATCCCTACGACATCCCGCAGTAGCCAAAGCAGCGTTGGCATCCACGCGATTCCAGAGTCAATCATCTCAGGCCGCCCCCAGCATCAGTAAACTCACAACGGAGGCCGGCCCCGAGGTTGCTAGACCCCATCGAAACTCGTAATTACCTGGTGCCCTGCGGCTTCCGCCTTCACGTTGCCGGGCCGGAGGCAAAGAAGAGTTTGCATCCCAGACTCGGTCGCGGCGCTCAACTCGTCCGGTGCGTCGGAGATGAAAAGGATTTCTGCAGCCTTGCAGTCCCACGTTTCCGCGATTCGCAAATAGCTGCGGGAGTCTCGCTTGGAGCCGATGTTCGTATCGAAGTACTTGGAGATGAAACCGGTCAGGTTCCCGGCGTCCGTACTGGCGAAGAGAAGTCGCTGGGCGAGCACGCTCCCGGAGGAGTATATCCCGACGGTTCTGCCGGCCTGGCGCCAGCGCTCAAAAGCAATCGGTACGTCGGGAAACACCTGACCGCATAAAAGACCGGCTCGATAGCCCTGCTGCCAGATTCTCCCTTGAATTGCCTTCAGCGAACTCGATTTCCGGTCTAGATCCATCATCCATTCCAGATAGCGGGCAATAGATGCGACGTCCTCTTGCCTGGAACCCTCCGACCACCGCGGTGGGCTATTTCTGCGAAGGTCTTTGCTGTACTCATGGCGCAACTGCTCCAGCGGTACCCGAAAGTCTGCGCTTCCGTACTCGGACTCGATGTATGGCTCCAGATGTTTTTTCGCGTAGGGAAAGAGAATTCGGTGTACAAAATCGAGCGGTGTAGTAGTGCCCTCGATGTCCAGTAATACAAAGCGGCCTCGACGATCTCCTGAGTCAGGTGGCATTGTTTTCACGGTAGCGATGCCGCTAACGATTCGAGGTACTGGGCGTGCGAGGAACATGCGCGGGGCCAAAGCAGACCGGGGTATTTTCGTGCTCGATTCCGCTGTCCGTGTAATGCGCCGCCCATCCGGCGGGATCCGAGAACAGTCGAATGGCGCGGATTCTGCGCTCTTGACACAAGTTGAACCAGTGACGGGTTCCGGCAGGCACGGAAAGCAGATCCCCGGGCACGGCCTCGATCGATGTTACTGCTCCCGTTGGAAGGTGTATGTGAAACATCCCCCGGCCTTCGATGATGAATCTCACCTCGTCGTCGCTGTGCCAGTGCTCTTGTCGAAACTGGTCTAGCATTGCCTCGAGGCCGGGTGTGTCGGGGTGGATGTCGATCACATCGGCCGCAGCGTAGTTCCGGCTGGTCTTCAGAGACTCTAATGGCTGATCAAACGCTGCCAGTATTTCTTCTGCAGTGGCGGTTTTGGCGAGGGGTTGCTTCGGATTCCAGCGTTCATAGACAATGCCAATTCCCTCCAGGTATTTCTGGGTCTCCTCGAACTCATCCATGGGCTTGTTCACATCTACCGTGACGATGGCCATGTTTGCCCCCCAGTTTGTTCCGCGGAGAAGTCCGTCTCGGCGAGTCGGCCGGGCGGTTCGAACCGTTTTCGTCCCACGACCTCCAAGAGAAACTCCAAGATTTCCAGATGCCGCCTCGCCTCCACCAGATCGTGCCCCCAAACGTAAAGGCCATGTCCTTGAAGCAGGAAGCCGTGGATACTTCGCTCCTGATGCAGCAGCAACTCGACCGCTCTGGACACGGATGCTAAATCCTGTGAGTTTGGGATGATGGGTACCCACTCGGAATGCTCGTGTGAGTTCACGCCCGACAGTCCCTTCAACATTTCATAGTTTTCAATCCTAAACCCATTCCGTTCGGCATGGAGGTCGGAAAGCAACGTGGCCCACACGGAATGAGTATGGAGTACGGCTCCGGCAGCACGAGTCCGGACGATGGTCAGATGCAGCGGAGTTTCGTCAGAAGGGCGTCCAAGTCCACGGAGGGTCCTACCCTTGCTGTCAACCTCCAAGATCTGGGAGGGTTTCAACTGCCCCTTGTCGGCTCCGCTGGCAGTTATGGCGAGCCGCAGCGGCTTTTCTGCCAGCACACTGCTGAAGTTTCCGCTGGTCCCGAGCGCCCATCCCCTCTGATAGCAAGCGTGTCCCACTTCAGTCAGAAGAGCCGCCTGCTCCGGGAAACCCTGCGGTTGTGAGGCTGGTTGGAGCTCTGCTTTGGCCATGAGTAATTCGGGTATCTTAAGCTGAAACCGAAAACCGGTCAATTCGCGATCAATTCGCTTTCCATTCGCTTGTTGTGACTGCTCGGTTTTCCACCGGCTCTTGGTGCCCCTCTTGCGCCCAATGACAAGGTCCGGATCGGGCAAGCTGGAGTCTTTCTGCTTCGCTAACTCAATGAAAATTTTTGACTTAGACCGATCGTGGTGCTACACTCCCCGCCTTAAAATTGAGTTTCTGGTCGATTGGAAATCTGAATGCTTCGAGCATCGAACCTGAATACGCTCTCGATGGGGTAAGGAACATGTGTCAAAAGATAATGACTTTCGTGACTTTCGCTATTCTACTGGTCTCTTTTTCCGCGTATGCGCAAGACGAGAGGGAAGTCGAAGCCGCGACGGTGGACGGAACCAACGGACTCTTTTTCACCAAGGACGCTCAGACGTTGCGACGCGGCGAGATGAATTTCAGCCTTGGTTTGCATCGCTACAATCGAGACCCCGGCCAGTTGGAATTCGACCAGGTGCCGGTTTCCCTGGCTGTCGGCATCAATGAGCGGTTCGAGGTGTATGCCTCCTTTGATGCGGTTCGACGGGTTCAGGCGGGAAACATCCTCTTCTATCGCGGTCTACCGGGAGCCTCGCCTCAGGCCGGACAGGTGCCCAACGGAAGGTTGGGTTTCTACAATGAGTCTCCTTTCATCGATACGCCTCGGGCGGAAAGCGTCGGAGACTTGCGCTTCGGTGGGAAGGTAAACTTCCTGGCGGAACGACAAGGAGCGCCGGCATCGCTGGGTCTGGCAGTAACGCTCAAGGTTCCGACTTCCAGGAAGACCAACTACCTGAATCGCGGACTCGGCAATGGGGTGCTGGAGCTCGGATGGGAGTTTCTGCTTTCCAAAAGTTTTGGACGATACACCCGTTTCCACGCCAATACCGGGACCAACTTCGTCAAAGACCCAAAGGAGAGTGGGTCGCAGCTCGCTAAGCTCCAGCACGAATGGACGTACGGGGGCGGCCTATCCATTGGCACGTTCGATAACGTGCAATTCGTTGTAGAGCTCGACGGGGTCGGTTTCTTTGGGGACAAAGACAATCCTTTGGTGAATACGTATAGCCCGTTGGATCTCATAGCGGGTATTCGCTTGTTCCCCGCTCGGTGGCTGTCTTTTGGAGGGGGCTATCTTAGGAGCCTCTTAAGACCCGAGCTGAACGGAACGGTGGGACTCAGCAATTCAACGAGCAATGGCTACGTGGTTCAGCTCGCACTTGGCCGCCGCCGCAATGATCCGCCCGAGGTCAACTGTGCCGTTTCCGACGCAACCATCCTTCAGGACGAGAGCGCCACGATTCGGGCCAACGCAACCGATCCGGACGGCGACAGACTGACCTATACCTGGTCTTCCACTGGAGGAGGGTTGAGCGGTTCGGGAGATACGGCCACGTTTGATGCGACCAATGTGGCTCCGGGCGTCTATACGGTTACCGTTATGGTTTCCGACGGCAAACACGAGGTTCCATGTAGTTTGGATATCACGGTTCAGAAGAAGAATCTTCCACCGACTGTCAGTTGCTCGCCCAAGTCGGCGTCCATTCGGGTCGGCGAAAGTGCAACGATTCGGGCCTCGGCGACCGATCCAAACAATGACGCGCTGACGTATGCGTGGGCCGTCAACGGTGGGAAGGTGCCGGGAGAGGGTCCTACCTATACCCTGGGTTCGTTGGGGCGGGAACCGGGAACCTACGACGTCGCTGTGAGTGTCAACGACGGGGAGTTGTCCGCCTCCTGTTCAGTGGCGGTCACGCTGGCGTTGCCTCCGAACAACAACCCCGGGATCCGATGCTTGACCAGCAGCGTCGATGTGGCTTCCGGAGAGACGGTCGACCTGAGTGCCCGTGCGGCAGATCCTGATGGGGACGACATCACGGTTCGCTGGTCCGCCACTGGTGGCACGGTTCGCGGTTCTGGATCGACGGCTACGTTCGACGCCTCCGGGCTGCGAGCCGGCAGCTACGCCGTGACAGCGACGGTTACCGACGCACGAGGAGGCAGCGCCTCCTGCAACATTACCGTTTACGTCACCGAGAAAGTGACGATCGGTGGTTTCAAGTCCGGTCGTAACCGCGTGGACAACGTGGCAAAGGCGGCCTTGGATGATCTGGCCCTGCGCATGCGAAACAACTCGAGGCTGCGGGCCACTCTGGTCGGATATACGGATGGCTCTCGTAGAGAAACATCTGCGAAGGGGCTCGGGCGTAAGCGCGCTCAGGCGGTTGCGGATTATCTCAAGTCCAAAGGCGTCGATGAATCGCGGATGTCCCTCGTTGACGGAGGGGCAGATAATCCCATCGCAGACAACGGCACGGCAGAGGGCCGAGCAAAGAACCGGAGAGTCGAGATCGAGCTGACTATCCGGCCGTAGTCACTGGAAGGACGGGTGGCTTCTGCGATGTGGATGACAGGTAGTCGTGAGCGAGTGTGCATTGGCGTATGTCCGTGGGCCCGTCTCTGCCGGGCCCTCTGCACCTTGCTGGTTTGGCATCTCATCTTCCCTGTTGCTTCAGGACAAACCGCAAGCAAATCCATTGTCGAAATCGAAAAGCTCGGGCCCTTCGGCGGAGATGTTCGTTCGCTGCTCGTGGACGCCTCTGATCCGAAGGTCGTTTTTCTAGGGACCAGTGACGGAAGGCTCTACCGATCCGAAGACACGGGCCTGAGCTGGAACCACCTTTACCCTGGTATCGGGCGGCGTCAATTCGTGGTCGACACCCTGGTCCAGCACCCGGTGTACTCCGACTGGATCTACGCGGGCACCTGGGACCTGAAGTCCGATGGAGGCGGGTTGTTTCTGACCCAAGACCGGGGCCGAACGTGGAACCTCGTGCCGTTGCCCGGAGGGTCCCATGCGGTTCGAGACATTGCAATCTGCCGCGAGCGCCCCGAGTACATGATCGTGGGGACGCTGCACGGGGCCTTCGTTTCTTCCGATGGTGGGGGTTATTGGAAGGCGGTGGGGCACGGTACCGTGACGCCGGCCAGTGCGGAGTCCGTGGGAATTGATCCGAAAGACCCGAATTTCCTCTTCGTCGGTACCTGGCGTCTGGGTTTTACCTCAGCAGATTTTGGTGAAACCTGGGCTCGAGCGGAAAAGGGAATGCTACTCGATTCGGATGTGTTTGCGGTGAACATCGATGACGAAAACCCCGAGGTGATTTTCGCCAGTACGTGCAGCGGCATATACAAATCGGTGAATCGAGCCAAGTCGTGGGTTCGTCTGAAGGTCTTTCCAAAACGCTCCGCGGTGAGAACGCATGCCACGCTCACCGACCCGTTGGATCGTAATCGTATCTATGCAGCAACGACCGAGGGATTGCTGGTCAGCGAAAACGGGGGCAGTTTGTGGAGGCGTCTGACGCCCTCACACCTGACGATCGACTCCATACAGATTGCTACGGCGGCTACCAACCGGACGCTGCTGATAGGAACGGAGAATCATGGAGTTCTGCGAAGTCAGGACGAAGGCCATTCTTGGGTCGAATCGAACGTCGGCTTCATCCACAGACAGATTTCCAAAATCGTGCCCTTCGATCAGCGTGGCTTCTACACCGGTGTCCTGTCGGACGGAAGGGCCGGTGGGGTCTTTCTATTCGAGTCCCAAGAGCGCCAATGGGTGCCGATGACTTCCGGACTGACTCGAAAGGGAATCGAGATTCTTTCTTTTATTCCGGAGGTGGATGGCGCCGCCGTCGTGGGTACCCGGCGCGGCCTTTACTGGAGGCACGTTGGAAAGTCCCAGTGGAAAGCGATTCGGGGAGAAACACGGAGTCTCGAAATCCATGATCTTGTCTTTGACCCGCGGGGAGCCTGGATCTATGCGGGAACCAGCCAAGGTATCTATCGGGCGCCGGCCAAGACCCTTCGGTTCGAGAAGCGGGCCCCGGAAGCGCCCGGAGACCGCGTCTACGCCGTGGTTTTTTCGTCCGAATCCGTAGATCGGCTTTTCGCTGCAACAAACAAGGGGGTTTATCAATCCCATGATGGTGGGGTTACTTGGGCCATAGAGTCTACAGAGTTCGCCCACAGAACGCTGGTGGAGGCCATTGCTGTCTGCCCCGGGGAGCGAGATCACCTTTTGGTCGGGTCGGTCAGTGGGTTGTTCGAGACCCTCGACGGCGGATCGTCATGGCAGCAACCACGAGATGGAAGGTTAGGGGTGGATATACCGGCGGTGATTTTTCTGGATGGCGATGGGCGACAGATCATGGCCGCGGACAAGACATTCGGAGGGGTGTTCTATTCCAACGATGCTGGCCAGAGCTGGGAGAAAATCCACATCCCCGGCTTTGATTCTCCGGTCCGGACCCTGACGCAGGATCCTGAGTTCAGGGACCATGTATACTTGGGGACGAATTCCGAGGGTGTTTACCGTCTGAAGATTCGTCTCGGCGACGTTGCCGACGACAGCGCGACGCCGTTAGGTCGCGTGCATTGATTTGCGCGACCGCGCGGTGGAATCATCCGGTGCTCCGGCTGCCCTGGCGAAACCCGCACAGATTCCGTTCATAGCAGCCACTCGCGTTGATCGAGACGCCCCCCGGCAACCAATGAATTACATCATTTCAAAGCGACGGATCGGACGTCTCATTCTTGCTGGTGTTCTTGCTGGAGTTCTTGCGTTCGGGGTCGTTGCCACTGCTTCCTTGTCGTCTGGCCAACAACGCCGCCGGGCGCCCGGGCCGCCTCGCCCAGAGTACATGCGCCACTTCAATAAGTTCGATGTCACCCGGTTTGTGACCCAGGCCGTTCTGAAGAACGGCTTGACTGTTCTGGTTCGTGAGCAGCGAAACGATCCGTTGGTGTCGATCCTGACCTACGTGAAGACCGGCAGGATGCACGAGTCGCAGAATCATTCGGGTATCTCCCGACTACTCGAGAAAGCCTACTATGGCGCGACCAGCGAGCGGAACCGTGAAGAGGTGCGTGAGGAAATGCAATCCCTGGGGGCGACGATCGAGACGTCGGTCGGACACGACAACACGACGTTTCACTTGTTGGTTCCTTCCGCGCAATGGGATCTTGCCTTGGAGCTGCAAGCGGATGGGTTGATCCGTCCTCGCTTTGAGAAGGAGCAGCTGCAGCAGACAATCCGGTTTCTCGAGATTAGCGATCGTGTCCGAGAGTCGAGCTCAGACGCGATAGGCCAAAACCGGCTGATGAGGCTCGCCTTTGGTTCGCAAGCACTGCCAGTCTGGACCTCCAGCGTGGCTGCCGACGAGCTCAGGCGATTGTCGATCGAGGATCTCAAACAGTATCGGTATACGCATTTCGAGCCAGAGAAGGTCATTCTCGTGATTTCTGGAGATGTCACGACTTCGAGGGTGCTGAGCACGGTCGTGCGCCGGTTCGGTGGTTTGCAACCTCACCCGAAATCGGTGTCTGCAGCCCCGGTGAGCGCAGAGCAGGAACGGTTTCGATATGCCCAGGTTCAAAGCCCGATCCATGATGCTCGCCTCCTGGTTGGATTCCATTCACCGGTGGCTTCAAGTGAGGATTTGTTGGCCTTGAAGGTACTGAAGACCATCATGGCCGTGGGGGACGGTTCTATTCTGCACCGACGTCTGCGTGACGAGAAGCATATTATTTACCGCGCCTCCGCTCGTGTGGATGCCAGCCAGGTCCATGGCTATCTATCCTTTCGGTTAGACTTGGATGCCGAGAAGCTGGACGTGGCTACGTTGGCGTTCTTTACGGAGTTGGAGATCCTGAGGCGCGAGGGGCCGCGAGAGAGGGATATCGCGCGAGCAAGGGCGTTGCTGGAAATCGAGTACTGGAAGGACTTCGAAACGCTGGGCGATACGGCGAGGGCCCTTGCCTTCTTCGAATCGGTGGGAAGCTGGAAGAAGCGGGACGATTATCTCAAACGCCTTCGAGAGGTCTCGAAGGAAGAGATCCAAAGGGTAACTCGAAAGTACTTGAACATCGACCACTGCACCCTGGTGGAGCATTCGTCGGATAAATTGCCTCCGCGCAACATCTCCGCGGAGGTGGTGGCGAAGACGGTGAGCGATCTTCTGGAGAGCTCCACCGAACAGGAAATGGCCGCGCGCGAAAGGGCCACAGAACTGGCTGTCGATATTCCCGCGCCCCCTGGGGAGTTCCAGCCTAGTGAGATTCGCTATCCCATTCAGAAAGCATCTGTCCTGAGAGGGCCCGAATTGTTCATTCAGGAAGACCACACCGCGCCTGTGGTTGAAGCCGGCATCTTTTTTGCCGGCGGTAAGCTTTTCGAGAGTGAGGATAATTCTGGTATTACCCATCTGATGCTGCAATCGATGCGATGGGACTACAAGGACATGCCCGTCGATCACCTCGTTGAGCAATTGGAGCTTTATGGAGCGCATGTGCGGCCGGTTGTTCGCGACGATTATTTTGGTATTGGTTTCTCGGTTCTGTCCCCTAACGTAGAGGGTTGCCTGCAGATGGTTATCGAACTGATCAAGTCTGCAGAATTCGATGAAGATCAGATCGAGTGGGAGAAGCAGAAGCAGTTGGCGGCCATTCGGCTCCGGGACCAGGATGCTGCGCTTCGCATCCGCGACAGGGCGACGGAGTCCCTGTTTGAGACTTATTCCTATAGACTCCGTCCGCTGGGAAACGAGGCGAGCGTTTCGTCGATCTCGATGGAGGATATCCAGGCGTGGTACGCGAAGACGATACGACACCTTCGGCCCGTGGTGATCATCTTCGGCGACACCAAAGGAACGAGTCTGGCGAGATATTTTGTTCGTAACTTCAGTGGTTCGCGCTACCAAGATGCCAAGCTTCCGGACGAATACGCGTCGCCACCGGACGAACGGGTGATTATCGATCAAAGCGATGCCACGACGCCGCAAAGCGAGATCGTAATTTTACTCGCGGCGCCGCCTCAGGGAGACGAGGATGCCCCGGCGCTCGATCTTCTCGTCAGCCATCTGGGAGGACCCGGAGGCGTTCTGCGACTGGAGTTACAGGACCGGAAAGGTTTGGCCCACGCGGTATCTTTACACTATTCCCCGCGCGTGCGCGGAGGAAGCCTCGAGATTCGAGCCGCAACCGAGGTAGGAACACTTGACGACCTTCAGAAGGCATTGGAGGGGGAGATTCAGAAGCTTGCCGAGACTTCAATCAATTTTCGTGCCCACCGGTCGGCGCTAAACACGTCCATGGCCGCCTATGAAGCCCTGCAGTTGTCGCGCACCATTCAGATCGACCGCGTCGCACGGACGGTACTCGTAGGCGATGATGTACGTCAACTGGGAGAGTATCCCAGACATTTGAGTGAGGTCCAGGCCGAGGACGTACTTCCGGTCGCGCGTCGCTTTTTCAGCCTGGATAAGTCTGTTACGGTCTTGTCTCGAGGCAGAGAGAGTTCGGCCAGCTCTCCCCCTTTGCGCGAATGACAGAGAGAAAATCGTGCGGAATGTCTGGGGTGATGGGTGGGTCGCTACTGACGGGCCGGGCGATGTTGCGCCGCAGTACCAGATCGCGGCAACAAAGCGTCGCGATAAAGGACCGAGAACCCGCGATGGCCAGACTCATATTCCTGATCATTGGGATCATTTTGACTAGAACCACAACCAGCCCGGTGTACAATCTGGATCGTGGGGTGCTGTTCATTGCAGCGGAAACTGCGCCATAGGGTGTTGGTGAAATCCAACCACCAACGACGAGACGAGATGCCCACTGTCGTGACCAAAGCGGTTTTGACTGATTGATGCCAACGAGTTTCTGATTATGGCTGCTAGAAGCTTCTACACGACCTTTCAGATCAGCAAGATCTGCGAGGTGAACCCAACGACAGTGCAGAATTGGGTCAAAGAAAACAAACTCAAGGCATACACGACACCGGGGGGACACCGGCGTGTTCGACGGGAGGACCTGATCGACTTTCTCCACCGGTTCGATATGCCGGTTCCAAGCGCTCTGACGGAAAAGAAACCGTTCATTCTGATTGTCGACGATGAACCGGAGATGCGGGACATGCTGACTTCGCTCATGGAGTCCTCGGACCGGGAGGTGGAGGTCGCCAGTGTGGCTGGAGGGGTGGAGGCTTTGCTGGTAATCGGCGAGCGTAAGCCAGACCTGCTTGTACTGGACATCATGATGCCGGGGATGAATGGATTCGACGTCTGCACAAAGCTCAAGAGTCGGAATCCAACGAGCGACATCAAGATCGTGGCCATCACGGGCTATCATGACGAGGCGCTGAGGGATCAGATCCTTTCCGCCGGAGCCGACCTCTTTTACACCAAGCCTCTAAACGTGGTCGCATTTCGTGAAGAATCGATGAAACTCATTGGCTAGCCAAGGATTACTCAATGTCGAGCTTGGATGATTCTCAGCGAAATCGTGCGATCGACGCGCAGGGGATGTATCGCCTGATCGAGGAACTACCGCAACAACTTCGACAGGCTCGTAAAACAGGATCGAGTCTCGCGCTGGCGGCCCCTGATGAAATCCGCAATCTGGCGGTTGCGGGTTTGGGGGGATCGGCCATAGGTGGAGATCTGGTTCAGAACGCTGCCGGAAACTTGATTCGCGTGCCATACCAAGTGGTTCGCGACTACCGTTTGCCGGCTTATGTCGGCAAAAACTCCGCCGTGATAGTCTGCAGTTACTCCGGTAATACTCAAGAAACGTTGGAAGCGCTGAACGAGGCCATCGCGGCAAACGCGTTCGTCGTGTGCATTACCTCCGGCGGGAAGGTAGCGGAACTGGCAGCTAGCCAGGGTATACCGGTTGTCTCGATGCCCAGCGGTTATCCGCCGCGTGCCGCGTTGGGTTTCTCCTCCGTTCTGCTGATTTCCGTGTTGGGGGCGCTTGGCCTGATTCCGGATCCCGGTCCCTTGATTGACGAATCCATTTCCGTCCTGGATGAGCAACAAAGTCTCCTCGGGACAGCGGTTCCGGAAAGCCGGAACCAGGCGAAACAGATTGCGCGTTCTTTTCACAACCGATTGGGCTGCATCTACGCCTCGAACAGTGTTCTTGCTGGAGCCGCGGTGCGCTGGCGGGGTCAACTGGAGGAGAATGCAAAGAACCTCGCATTTCATCATCTGATCCCGGAGATGAACCATAATGAGTTGGTCGGCTGGCAATATCCGGGGGCATTGTTGCGGGAGATCGCTGTTCTGTTTCTCCGGGATCGAGAGGATCATCCACAGGTGCAGCAACGATTTGAGTTGAGCCGACGATTCATCGAAAAAAAGGCGGCGATCTGCCACGAAGTCTGGACGACAGGAGAAGCAAGGCTGGCCCGAATATTCTCTGTTGTCTCTCTCGGCGATTTTGTAAGTCTCTACCTAGCCTATCTGAACGAGGAGGATCCGACGCCGGTCGACGCCATTGAGTCTTTTAAGCAACAATTGCGACCCTGAAGGTTCAGCGCCTGTGCGGACCACTCGAGTGCGGCTCTCCGGACTCCAGAGTGTGACATGAACGTTATTTGCAGCGCTCACAAATGAAGAGAGGATTTCCATGCGCAAGGAAATATTCCGGGAATATGATATTCGAGGGATTGCCGGCAAGGATCTGACGGACGAGTCTGTGGAACTGATCGGTCGAGCCGTTGGGACAGTCATGGCAAATGCGGGCAAGCGGCTCATTACGGTGGGCAGAGACTGCCGCACGAGTTCGGACGCCTATCGTGATGCGCTCGTATCCGGTCTGAACGCGAGCGGAATCTCCGTCATCGACATCGGAATGGTCCCGACCCCGGCACTCTACTTTTCCCTTTATGACGTAGAATGTGGTGGAGGGGTGATGATCACCGGAAGTCACAATCCGTCCGAGTACAACGGATTCAAGATTTGCGTCGGGAGGGAATCGATCCACGGGGAGCAAATTCAGCATATTTACCAACTCGTGACGGATCGAGATTTTAAAGATGGAACGGGGACGGTGGAGAGCCACGACGTTCTTTCGGCGTATTTCAAGTACCTTCAAGATCGGGTTTCGCTCCCGAGAGAAGTGCGGGTCGGAATTGATTGCGGCAATGGCACTGCCTGTCTGGTAGCGCCGGATCTCTATCGATCACTCGGATGCAAGGTGACGGAGCTGTATTGTGATCTTGACGGAACTTTTCCCAACCATCATCCGGATCCGACCGTGGAAGAGAACCTCGAGGACCTCCGGAAGGCTGTTCGCACCGGCAAGCTCGAGCTGGGCATTGCTTTCGACGGTGATTCCGACCGCATCGGAGTCATCAGTGATTCCGGCCAGACGTTATGGGGCGATATGCTGATGCTGTTGTACTCGCGACTCATCCTTCGGGACATGCCCGGCTCCACTTTTGTCTCCGAGGTGAAATGCTCGATGAACCTCTTCCGGGACATCGAGAGCAACGGCGGGCGGGCCATCATGTGGAAGACCGGACACTCCTTGATCAAGGCGAAGATGAAAGAAGAAAAGGCCGCGCTCGGGGGCGAAATGAGCGGCCATATGTTCTTTGCGGATAAGTACTTTGGATACGACGACGCGATTTATGCCGGCTGCCGACTCCTCGAGATCATTGCGAGCTCTGCGATACCATTGTCGGAAATGTTGGCCGATGTACCGTTGACAATTGCTACACCCGAGATCCGTGTTCAGTGCGATGATGACCGCAAGTTCGACGTCGTGGAACGTGTGAAAGCTCATTTCATGCAGACGCACGAGGTGATCGATGTCGACGGGGCTCGAATCCTATTTCCTTCCGGCTGGGGGTTGATCCGGGCTTCGAATACACAGGACGTCCTCGTGATGAGGTTCGAGGCAACGGATCGCTCTGATCTCGAAAGCATCCGGGATCAGGTCGAAGCGCAGGTGCAAGAAGCCATGTCTGGCTAGTAAGCACGGTGGGTTTCGAGGTCTCGTTGGCCGCCCTGCAAGCGGCCAACGGTTTTGCCAGAACGATTTTTTGCAACCGGTCCAAGTGATGGCTGAGCGTCAAATCTTCATCGTTTCCGATGGAACGGGTGAAACCGCGACAAAGATGTCAAAGGCTGCCTTGCTGCAGTTCCAACCCGCCAATACCGTCTTTGCCCGTCATAACAATGTCCGCTCCGCAGAGGAGATCGACGGGATTGCCAGGAAGGCTTACAAGAGTCGTGCTCTCGTGATTCACACCTTTGCCTCGAGCAGTCTCCGGCTTGCCATGGAGAACGCTTGCCAGAAACATCTTGTGCCGAGCCATGATGTTTTGGGCGGGCTCTTCGATCGATTGGAACAGTTCACAGGACTTTCCGCCAGAGAGGAACCCGGACTGTTGCATCAGGTCGACGATGACTACTTTGAAAGAATGGATGCGTTGACGTTTGCGGTCCGACATGATGATTCGCGCGACCCGGGAGGAATCACGCAGGCTGATATGGTTCTTGTGGGAGTTTCACGAACATCGAAAACGCCGCTGAGCATCTATCTCGCACAAGAAGGATGGAAAGTGGCCAACGTTGCTGTCGTGATCGGAGATGAGTTGCCAAGAGAGCTCGAACAGATCGATCCAGCTCGGGTAATCGGGCTCACTGCCACGCCGGAACGGCTGGCGGAGATTCGAAGAGCTCGGCTTCAGCGTCTGGGAAGTGAAACTTCTACCTATGCAGACATCAGCCGCGTTGATGAGGAGTTGCAACACTGCCAGGCGATTTTTGACCGCCATCCCAAGTGGCTCATTATTGATGTCAGCCGAAAGTCGGTGGAGGAAACGGCTGCGGAGATTCTAGATGAGCTGTTCGGGAAAGAGCGGCACCTAAAGTAGCTTGCGCTCGTTGCTGCCTGCTATCCGTTCTGGCGATCGAGGCTGCGTTGTGGTTTGTTGGATGACTTTTGAAAACGGGGGCTGGATCGCGCCCGTGGCCATGGATGGGACCGGCGAGCGAAGAGGTATGGCGGGGGCGTGATATGGAGTTTGCCAAGCTGCATGGTTTGGGAAATGATTTTCTCGTTGTCAAGGGCGAGGAGGTAAGCGGAAACCTCAACGATTTCGCTGTCTCGGTGTGCCATCGCCATTGCGGAGTGGGTGCCGATGGAGTTCTCTGCTACCGGATCGAGGCGGGGTCTTCCGCGCCGTCTTCCGATGTGCAGGTTACGACGCGTATATTCAATCGGGATGGAGGCGAGGCGGAGATGTCGGGCAATGGTATCCGGTGTCTGGCCGCCTTTCTGTTTTACACCGGACAATTCGAGGACACCGTTTGCGTTCAGACTCCTGCGGGGATTCGGAAGCTGACGCTGACGGGAACGAGCGGCTCTGTCTATACCATTGAGGGGTCGATGGGACGACCCCTGGTTGACTCCTCCGACATTCGTGTCTCCTTGGAAGACAGACCCGGCCCGGTCGTTGAGTATCCCCTGAAGCTCGAAAACCAGGTAATTCCGGTAACAATATCATCAATGGGAAATCCCCACTGTTCCACCTTTTGGCTTGACCTGGATGAGGTGTGCATCGAGAAGCTTGGCCCACAACTCGAGCAACACGCTATTTTCCCCGACCGTACCAACGTAGAGTTCATAAGGGTAATCGACCGGCACCGCCTCGAGGTGCGATTCTGGGAGCGAGGAGTAGGCCGGACGCTGGCTTCTGGAACTGGAAGCTGCGCTGCAGTTACGGCTGCAACTCTGCGGGAGCTAGTGGATCCTCCAGTTACGGTCGTAACGGATCTGGGAAGGCTTGAGATCCGGAGGGATACAGACGGGGAATTGTTTTTGACAGGTCCCGCCGAGATCATATGCACGGGTGACTATGTCGCCGGGGTGGAAGCGGCCGGCGAGGGGATATGAGCCGCTTGCGGGAGTTGCTGGAGTACTTCGATGTTCTGTTTCTTTTTGTTGATTGAAACTCGTTGGATTGAGGGAAAATGAGCTTACGTTGCAGCGGACTAGCCGTGGTTGGCTTTACAGCACTTATCGGATTCCCGCACCTTCTCGCTCAGGAAGGCCCGCAGTCTTTTGCTTATGTGGGGTCGAGTCATGTCATTGTAGCGGAGGTGGCGGGCTCGAATAAGTTTATCGTCAATATCATCAACCTGTCGGACTATGTCATCGTCGTGCAGCCCCAATACATGATCATGCAGGGTGGGTCCGGGCGCTACTATGTGGGACAGGTCTTCGATAGACCCCACACGGACGGACACGGCGCGACGCACAGGTATAGTGCGTCGGTCATGCTCAAGGGTCACGTCTTCGAAGGATTGGACGTTTTGGGCGCATTTCCTGAACTGAGCCAGATAAGGGAGCTGAGTCTTCGGATCGGTGCCAAGCGCTACTACCTTGACGGCATGGATTCCGTTCGTTTCGAGCAGTTGATTGCCAAGATCGGCGAACTCGATATGGAAAATTCGAATGTGGACTCAGCACTGGCGGACGCCAACATTCCCCATATGGGAAAACTCAGCCGCAGCGACGGCACCCCTGAGTGGGAAAGCGACTGGAAGGGCCTGCTGGTTGGCGGTGGAGTTAATCCTCCCAAGGTTCTCAAGCGCGCCGATATCGTTCCGACAGAGGAAGCGATACGCAAGAAGGTCCACGGACGCCTAAAGTTAAATGTGACTATTTCAAGAAGCGGTGGAATCCAGGATCTGACGATCGTCGAAGGCCTGGGGCGGGGTTTGGACGAGAGGGCTCTGGAAACGGTTCATAATGCCTGGGAGTTTCTCCCTGCCACGCGAAACGGAGAAGTGCTGGAGACGACCTTTGATTTTGAAATCGTGGTCCCACGCGCCACGGGCGCATCAGCGGATCAATTTCTTCGATAATATGCCGCGATGGATTCCAGCAGAGATTCGATGGTACTCGCTGCGGGGACGATGCTCGGTGTCATTCCTGCCGATTCTACCGTCGCAGCCGTGATGGGACCGATTACCGCTACGACCGAGCCACGCAGGACCGTTGTTGCGTTGGCTTCCCCCAAGAGCCGGACAAAGTTGGAAACAGTCGACGAACTGGTGAACACAATCAGGTCCGGTCGCGTGTGCGAAACTCGCGTGACGAGCGCTCGATCCACGTCTGCAAGAGCGGACTCGTAACATACGACGATGTCCGCCTCAGCACCAGCGGCACGCAACCTCCGAGGGAGGATCTCTCGGGCTACCTTCGCCCGCGGCAAGAGTATTCTCTGTCCCGCGAGGGCCGACAACCCGTCATGAAACTCTTCAAGTGCGTCCACAATACCCTCCGCGGAGTATCGCTCCGGAACGAGGGTTACTTCGATTCCGGCCTCGGTCAAGGCGCGAGCCGAGGCCGGTCCGACGGCGCACGTTCGGACATGCGGATGGGAAGGAAGCGAGATGGCCCGCTCGTCCATCCGCTGAAGAAAATAGAGAACGCCATGGCTACTCGTGAAGATGACCCACTGATACGCATCGATCCGGTCGGCTGCCGCATCCAGGGCTCGCTTGTCCTCTACTGGGCGAATCGATATCGTCGGGAACTCGATCACTCTCGCACCGAGCGCGCGCAAGCCTCCTACCAGACGGGACGACTTGAGGCTGCTGCAGGCAACGAGCGCCACCGCTTCTTGCAGCGCGCCACCCTTGCGATCATGCTGACGAATTTGGTGCTTCGGGGAACGTTTCTTCATTGATAGGGCCAATTTTTTCCGCGAGAGCGACTGCCATTTCGTTTACAAGTTCCTGTCGTCCGACCATGTATTCGCGGACGATATGGCTGCCATCCTTGGAAGCAACGAGAACATCGATTCGGACTTCGCCCCCAATTACTTTTGCGAATGCTGCGATTGGGCTATTGCAACCGGCGCCGACGGCGCTCAGGAAAGCCCGTTCCGCACCCACTGCGACGGCTGAGTCGCGATCGTTGAGGAAACGCACCCACTGGGCTGTCTTGGTGTCTCCACTCCGGGTTTCTAGGGCGAGCGCGCCCTGACCAGCCGCGGGAAGCATATCGTCAGGGGACAAGTACGCGCCAACCCGGTGTTGTAGGCCGAGGCGTTTCAGACCGGCCACAGCCAGTACAATCGCGTGGTACTTCCCCTCGGCCAGCTTCCGGAGTCGTGTATCGACATTGCCTCGAATGTCGGCGACGCTCAAATCGGCCCGCGCGGCCAGGATCTGCGATTGGCGCCTGGGGCTCCCGGTGCCGATGATTGAGCCTGGAGGCATGGACTCCAGACTCGGGAATGTCTCCTGTGATACGAGAGCATCCCGGGGATCCTCCCTTGGGGGGACTGAGCAGATTTCAAGGCTTGCAGCTAGCTCAGAAGGCAAGTCCTTCATGCTGTGCACCGCCAGGTCGATTTCACCGGCGGCCAAAGCCTGCTCGATTTCCTTGACGAATACCCCGGTGGCCGATCCCTCCCGAATTGGAGTATTTGGCGCACGGTCCGCAGCCACTCGAATCGTGCTGATGGAAACTTCGAGCTCTGGAAATCGTTCGACGATATTGCGTCGGACCCAGTTTGCTTGCGCAAGAGCCAAGTCGCTACGGCGAGAGCCGATCCTCAAAACTGGTTTCACAATCTAGGCATCCCTTTTTTAAGTATGCTGAGGCTGGGAAGGATTGCGCCGGCCCGGGAGACGGCACGGTAGCCATGTCGCGTGCGCAGCCCTTGCTGGTCTCCCGGTTAGTTGCGAACGAGAGTACGTATGGCTCGCTCTATCGGTTAGGCTCGGAAGACTTCTGGAGCTTGAAGATCCTCCGGATGATATCCACCGATGTGTCCTGCAGCGAGGTTTCGTCACGGGTGTTCCGGACATGCGTGATGAGAGGATGCGCGATCTTCCCCGCAATGCGAGAGACCATCAGCTCGAGCTCTTGCTTTTCGGCTTCATCGGAAACCCCAGCTCTCCTAAGATAACGTTGCAGCTCTCCTCGACAGATTTCTTCTATACGGGACTGCAGCTGTGTCACAACCGGGGTTCGACTGAGCGAGCGTAGTCGCCGGCTGAGCGCTTCAACCTCCTGCTCGACGATTCTTTCCGCGGCTGAAGCCTCATGCTCTCTTTCCTTCAGGTTCGCCTCTACGACTGCGCCGAGATCATCAATGTCATAGTAGAAGACACTCTCGATCGATGATACCTCTGGATCTACGTTCCGAGGCACCGAAATGTCGATGAATATGATCGGTCGGTTCTTTCGTTCGGCGACGATATTCTGGGCGAGTGAATACGTAACGAGCTTTTCCCGCGCACCGGTCGATGTGATCACGATATCGGAACCGGCGATCGATCGCAGGAGATGTCCGAAGGGAATCGCTGTGGCTCCAAATTGCTGTGCCAGCTCCCTGGCGATCTCGGGGCTTCGGTTGGTGACTCGAATCTGCTGCACTCCGGCACGGGATAGATGCTGAATGGCCAATTCGCCCATCTTTCCCGTACCGATGACCAGGACCGTTTTTCCGGCGAGAGTGCCAAAGATTTTTCTCGCCAATTCGACAGCGGCGGAACTCACGGAGACGGTGTATTCTCCGATACTCGTTTCTGTACGCACCCGCTTTGCAGTGTGGAACGCGCCCTGCAGCAGACCGTTCAACCATGTTTCTACTGTGCCGGATTGGACCGCCACCGCGTAGGACGACTTCACTTGACCGAGAATCTGTGGCTCTCCCAAGATCATCGAGTCCAGAGAGCTTGTCACTCGAAGGACGTGGCGAACGACCTCGTCGTCCGAGAACCGATAGAGCATGGGAGCCAACTCGCGACGTTCCATTTCGCCGTTGGCACAAAAGAAGTTCTCGAGTGAGTCTAGTCCCTCCGGTTTGCTGGTTACCTTTGAAAGAAGCTCGATGCGGTTACAGGTCGAGATGATCAAGATCTCGTCGATTGAGGGGAAGCCCTTGATCTGCCGCAAGGCGCGCGGGAGGCGTGCTTCTTCGAAGGCGAACTTTTCTCGAAGTTCGATCCCCGCGGTGCGATGGTTCAGGCCGACCAACAGCAGATTCATCATGTCGAGTTCCAGAGATGCGTCCGTATCAGAAGTGAATATGGAGACCGGTAAACCAACTGATACTAAAGGTCAATAACACCGAAACAAATCCCACGATGCTGATGTATGCCGCCCGGCGACCCCGCCACCTGGCGGAGAGCCGATATTGGATGAGTATGAGATAGATCCCCCAGGTGATGAGGGCGGTCGTTTCCTTGGGGTCCCAGCTCCAAAACCGTCCCCACGCCTGCTCGGCCCAAATGGCCCCCGTGACTATCGTGACGCTCATCATGATGAAGCCCACAACCATGGACCGTCTCAGGAGTTCATCGCAAGCCTGCAACGATGGCAAACGAAAATAGAAGAAACGAAAACTCTTGTTCTTGAGCTCCTTTTCCTGGATCAAGTAGAGAACTCCGGATATGAACGTCAGAAAGAACGATGAATACGCCAGGAATGCAACGCTGCTGTGCAAATAGACCCAGTTGCTCTTCAGCAACGGGGAAATGGAATGAGTCTCCTGCCAGACGATGGATGACAGAACAACCAGTGCCGAAACAAGTGGCAGCACGAACGCGCCGAGCACACTGACCTGATACCGGAAGGAAGCAATGATGAACGTAATCGTGATACACCAGGCGAAAAAGCACAATGATTCCGGCAGGTTGCTGATTGGAAAATGGCGTTTCTGAATGACGATTTGCACGAGTACCATGGTGTGGGTAATGAAGCCACAAACCACGAGTATGACGGCCGTTCTAATGAAGAATTGACGCTTTCTGTAGAATCCAAGGAGAGAGTTGAGCAGGCCCACGGTGTACAGGGCCATCGTTATCTGCAGGGCAAATCCCATGGAGGTCACTCAAACAACTGATTTTACCACGGGCGCGGGTCTGTTCAACACAAAACGGAGATTCGAGTAGGTGGCCGAGAATCTCCTATGGTATTCTTGATTTTCAAGAATCTGGCAGGGGGCATGTTCCCAATGGTCCTCTCTCGAGGCGGACCGATTGGTTCAGTGTGGCGCTCGTGGGGCGGGTGGAAACGCGGCGGTTTGACGCACGTAGTGATGCCAAGGGGTGCCGTACCTTCGCGTTCTTTGCTATCCACCCTTAACTGGCTATTGGACAAATGAGGCAACGGATATTCAGCGGAATGAGGCCCACGGGTAAGTTGCACCTCGGGCATTTGATCGGTGCTCTTCAGAACTGGGTGGAACTCCAAGACCGATATGACTGCTACTATGGAATCGTTGACTGGCATGCCCTCACAACGGACTATGAGGATAGCTCGGGGATGCAAGAACATGTACTCGAAATCGCGCTCGACTGGCTTGCCTCGGGTTTGGATCCTGAGAAGAGTACGTTTCTAGTGCAGTCCAAGGTTCCTGCCCATGCAGAGCTGTTTGTGTTACTGGCAATGATTACGCCGGTTCCGTGGCTCGAAAGGGTCCCCTCTTACAAGGAGCAGCAAACTCAGCTCAAGGGCAAGGATCTGTCCACGTTTGGGTTCCTTGGATATCCGCTCTTGCAGTCGGCAGATATCCTGGTTTATCGATCCGTAGCTGTTCCCGTAGGTGAAGATCAGGTTGCCCACATCGAATTGTCCCGTGAGATCGCGCGTCGCTTCAATCGGATCTTCGGGGACACGCTGCCCGAGCCCAAGGCCTTGCTCAGCCCCACTCCCAAGCTGCTCGGAACGGATGGGCGAAAAATGAGCAAGAGCTACGGCAATTCCATCTATCTATCCGATTCGGCTGAAGAGATACGCACTAAGACGCGTTCCATGATCACGGATCCGGCGCGGACACATCGGTCCATTGCAGGGAATCCGGAAGTGTGCAATGTATACGATTACCACAAGATCTTCACGCCCCTGGAGAAGGTTGAGGAAATCGACGCAGGCTGCCGCAGCGCCGAGCTTGGATGTGTTGATTGCAAGCAAATACTGGCTGAGCGGCTGATTGAGCGCATCGAACCGGTCTATGAAAGCCGCTTGCAGTGGGCAAAAAGACGTTCTGACGTGGTGGATCTGCTCAATGCTGGAAGCGCCAAGGCCCGGGAGGTAACCGGGCAGGTGATGACTGATGTGCGAAAGGCAATGAAAATCAGCAATGGAACATAACACGGCCCCCGTTCGGAATCAGGATTCGCTCGAAAGCGCGGGAATCACACTGCGTCTTGATGGTTTCGAGGGGCCGCTGGATCTACTCCTTCACCTCATCAGGAAGGAAGAGGTCGACATCTGGAATATTCCCGTGGCGAAAGTAACGGAACAATACTTGCAGTACTTGGACCTGATGAAAGATCTCAATATCAACCTGGCCGGTGAGTGGGTCGCAATGGCGGCAACACTGATATATATCAAGTCGCGAATGTTGCTTCCTCCGGATCCGAGTGCTGCAGCAGAAGGCGATGCGGAAGATGATCCCAGGACGGAGCTGGTGTACCAGCTCCTGGAGCACCAGAAGTTCAGGAATGCAGCGCAGATGTTACATACGCGAGAGGAAGTCGAGAACGCAGTTTGGAGTAGGCCGCCTCCAGAAGTGGTCGAGGAATCGAAGCATGTCGTATCGGTTTCGCTTTTCGAACTCGTCCACGCGTTTCAAGATGTCGTCAACAGGTTCGAGGTGGAAAGGAGCGTTGATCTAGACCAAGAACAGGTGTCGGTGGAAGAAAAACTCCTCTTGATCCGGCAGACCCTCCTCGTTCACGAACGCATTTTGTTCACGACGCTGTTTGTCCAAGCTCCATCGAAGCGGCATCTCATAGTGACCTTCCTGGCGCTTTTGGAGCTCGTCCGACTCCATGAGGTGTGGGTGTTTCAGGAACGGACGTTCGAAGACATATACGTTGCTAAACCTCAAACTAATTCGTGACAGCCAAGGATTATGGAGATCAACGAGCTGAAACCTATTTTGGAAGCTATCGTTTACGTTGCCGACGATCCGGTGAAGCCGGAACAGCTCAAGGAAATCTTTCCCCGTGAGAGCTATGACAAGATCGAGGTTGCGTTGCGTTCGTTGATGGAAGATTTCAACGGTCGTCCGGGCGGTATGCTCATACGGGAAGTGGCTGGCGGTTTCCGGATGACGACTCGGCCGGAGTATCACGAGACGCTTCGGAACTATTTGAAATCGAAACCGAATGCCAAACTATCTCTGGCGGCGCTGGAGACCCTGGCCGTCGTCGCCTACAAGCAGCCGGTCACGCTGGCGGAGATTCTTGCGATTCGGGGAAAGAAGTCATCCGGTGCGTTGAAGACCCTCCTGGAAAAGAAACTCGTGGCCATTGCAGGACGAAAGCCGGTCGTTGGTCGCCCGATACTCTATACAACGTCACGAGACTTCCTGATTCACTTTGGCCTCAGGGACCTGTCGGAACTGCCGACGCTAGAGGAATTCTCCCAAATGGCGGGGGATTGAGTACTCTCATGTCCAATGAAGAGCGCCTTCAGAAGATCATCTCGTCGGCGGGGGTCACCTCGCGTAGGAAAGCGGAAGAGCTTATCAAGGAAGGTCGTGTGCGCGTCAACGGGCAAGTGGCAGGCATCGGGGCAAAGGCCGATCCGGGCCGGGACCATATAAAGATCGACGGTCGACGCATTCCGAAACCAGGGCGACGACAATACGTTCTTCTAAACAAACCAAGGAACGTGATTTCCACTGTGGCGGATCCCCAGGGACGGACGAAGGTTACCGATCTCGTCAAGAACCGGGAGGGATTGTACCCTGTTGGACGCCTGGACTATCAATCGGAGGGACTGATTCTTTTGACCAACGATGGTTCCTTCGCGAGGGTTGTCACGCATCTCGGGAGACTCGTTCCGAAGACCTATCAAGTAAAAGTCAAATCTGTCGTGGACGTCGAGTCGCTGAGCAAGTTGAGGTCCGGGATGCGGTTGCGGGAGGGAGTCGCGCTGTCCCGGTGCAAGGTACGCTTCTTGCGAGGCGACAAGAATGCTTGGTATGAAGTCACGCTGACTGAAGGTAAGAACCAGCAGATTCGCAGAATGTTCGAGCAGGTCGGGCATCCTGTGGTCAGGCTCCGACGTGTCTCGATAGGGTTCCTGACAATTGGCAACCTTCCGGTGGGGCGTTGTAGAGATCTCACCCCTCTCGAGGTTGCCAGATTCCTCCGGTTGGACGGGGCGGCTCCGGGAGCACGCGGCGAGAAACGATCGGGTGTAGCTTCGAAGAGTTCCTCGAAGCCGAGGCCGGTACCGATGAGAGGAGGACGGTTTCGATATGAGGGGGTGGCTCGGGGGCGCGGGAATCGGGGACGGTGTAGCTTGGACAGGCAGACGCCAGGGTTGAACCTTTGAGTCGGACAAGCGTCTATTATGCTATGAGGGTTTGGGCGACGTTTTGTGTCGTTTGCGTTCTGCCGGGTTTAGGTGTTGCTCAGTCCGACGAGATCCCCTCCTTTGCCAGAGATACGGTCCTGGTTTGGGACGTCCAGAGCCAGGATCTCTCTTCCGAGTTCGTTGTCCGGATTGCCGGATTCCTCCCTGAACGATTCATCGAATGGGAGAATGCGAGTACGCAGGGCACGGTCCGGATGACGTCCAAAGCGGTGTCGGAGGCGACAATTTTCATCAATTCCCGTATGTTTGAAGCCGGAGTGGACAAGACCGCAAAAAAAGCGACAACGCTTTGGTTGAGTGAAAAGATGTTCCGAAGGCTCAATGATGAAGGGAAGGTAAAGCTCACAATTGATTCCCTGCGAGGGTGGATGAAAGTAACCGGTTCGGAATCGCTGGTTGTTCAGGTGAACAAGACACCTGTTTCACTTCCTGTTTTGGTTGTGCAAGACAGTCGGGGAATGGAACGCTGGTTCCTGAATGATCCTAAGAACCCCCTGATGGTACAGCATCGCTTCCGTGCCTTTCGGCAGACGCTCCGGAGCGTCACAACAAACCGCAGCAATACCCTTCGGTGGATCAAGGGGAAGAAACTGCCATAGGCGCTTTGCGCTCAGCGCTATCCGCCTTCCGCTCACCGCCGTTCGCATAGCCCATCTGCCTTCCGGCTACCGCGGGCAGGTTTCTACGGGCACCAAGGGCTGCTGCTCCTCTATGAGCGTCCTGTGTTGCTTGACCATCCCATGAAGCGGAGAGGAGCGGAAGACGGAAAGCGCCAAGCGATTAACTTGAAAGTGCTGAGGCTATGACCTCTCGTGCCTTGCGGGCTATCTGATCCCGTTCAGCGACCGTGGTTTCCGTCGTCGGAAGTGGATCGTGAAACACGATCACGATTGTTCCAGGCCGGATGGAATACGCCCCGGGTGGCTGAATCTGGCGACTATTGACTATTGAGATCGGAAGGACCGGAGTATCGGCCTTGAGGGCCATGACGAACACACCCCTCTTGAAGGATCCAAGCTCGCCGTTTCGACTACGGGTCCCTTCCGGAAAAGCCAGGAAGGAGTATCCTTCTCTCAAAAGGGCGGATCCTTTTTCGATGCCCTGGCGAGCACGTGCCCTGTCCGAGCGGTCAATCGGCACGAACTTCACCTGTCTCATCACGCGCGAAAGGATCGGAATCCTCATCATTTCCTTTTTGATCAGAACGCGAATATCTCTGGGGATTACGTAGAACAGCGCTGGGCCGTCGCAATTTCCCTGATGATTCGAGAGGAACAGATAGTTTTGCCCGTCGGAGAGTTTCTCTTTCCCGTGAACCGAAACCCGTACTCCGGATATCCAGCCGGCGATCATCACACACAAGCGGCCGATCTTGTAAACGAGCCTGGTCTCACGCCGAATCGCCGTCCAGACCATTGCAAACGGAGCCATGACAATGAGGTACAAGGCGATGAAGCCATAGGTGAGGGTTGATCGAATCATCGAAGTCTTTATAATGCCAAAAGTTGATTGAATTCGGATAGTGACCACAGTGATTGCTCTTTCCAGGGGTTGCTGTGGCAAATGCGACGCGTAGTTGGTTTTCCTAACGAGATCACCGGAGGTCAAGTTTGGAGTTTAGCACGATTGAAGAAGCGATCGAAGAATTTCGCTCGGGCAAGATGGTCATCGTGGTGGATGACGAGGATCGTGAAAACGAGGGAGATTTTACCATCGCGGCGGAAAAGGTAACTCCCGACGCCATCAACTTCATGGCCAAGTACGGGCGGGGCTTGATTTGCTTGCCAATGGCTGGGAAACGGCTGGATGAGTTGCAGCTGCCCCTGATGGTCTCCGGAAACACGAGCAAGTACGGGACCGCCTTTACGGTTTCGATAGAGGCTCGACATGGCGTAACAACCGGAATATCCGCCGCCGATAGAGCGACGACGATCTTGGCGGCTATCCACAGCGAAACGAAACCATCTGATCTTGCGCGGCCCGGCCACGTGTTCCCTCTGCGGGCCCGCCCTGGCGGTGTGCTCGAGCGTGCGGGGCAGACGGAAGCTGCCGTGGACCTTGCTCGCCTCTCGGGACTCTACCCGGCCTCGGTGATCTGTGAGGTGATGAACGAGGATGGAACGATGGCGCGAGTGCCGGAGTTGCAAAGAGTCGCACAGGATCATGGAATCAAGATGATTACGGTCGCGCATCTGATCGCGTTTCGGCTGAGAACCGAGACTTTCGTGCGGAAGGTCGCGGAGGCCAACTGCCCTGGAGCGTATGGAGAATTCCGAGTCGTCGTCTTCGAGAATTCGCTGGATGGGGAGCACCATGTGGCTTTGGTCAAAGGCGAGATCGTGTCGGAGGAACCGATCTTGGTGCGCGTGCAGACGCAGTCGACGCTCCAGGACGTCTTTGATTTGATGCATGGAGAAGAAGCGGAGCACATTCAGGCATCGCTCGAGCAGATCCAAAAGCTGGGGCAGGGCGTCTTGGTCTACCTACGCCTGGAAGCGAAGGGTGGCGGACTGGTGGACAAGATTCGATCCCATGGCATGATCTCGCCGGCAAGAGAGCAGGAAGACAATACTCCGTTGGCTACCACACCCGATTTGCGCATATATGGATTGGGTGCCCAGATCTTGAGGCAGCTTGGGATCCGGAAGCTGAGGTTGCTGACCAATCATCCCAAAAAGATTGTCGGAGTCCAGGGGTATGGCCTTTCTGTTGTCGAGCAAGTCCCTCTGGAGAAGGTCCCATTCACCTCCCGGAGAGTGCGGACTCAGTCGAAGCTTTGAGCTGTGCGCCGGGTGTCCCCTTGTGGAAAAGACACTCATGTAGCCTCGGCCGGAGGTGGGCAGTTGCTTGCTGTAGGAATTGCATGCTCAGATCTGCCACTCAAGGAGCGACCTCCGAATGCCGAAGCTTGGCAACTTCCTTATCGATGGTATCGTCCTCGATCTTGTGAAATAGGATCATCCTTTCGCCGAGACTGTGGCCCACTGGCAATCGCAATTCCGAGATTCCGCTCCACGACACCGAGCGAGTTTCAGGTGCCGCGTTTAGCATTCCGCGAAGCTTTTCGGCAGAAAAGGGAAGGAATGGCTGCATCATCGCAGTCAGGGCCAATTGCAGTTGTAAAGTCGTGTTGAGCGTGGCGGCACACTGGAGCGGGGCCGTCTTGATAGTTTTCCAGGGCGTGGAATCATTAAAAAACCGATTCCCCACGCGGGCCAGTTCCATAAGCTCACCGAGGGCTTTCCGGACGTGAAACTCGTCGAGGGCTGTGCCGATTCGCGATGCCGCCGGGCCTATGGCTGCGAGTACACCCTTGTCCAAGTCCGATAGGTGCGTCGCCGGTGGGACCTTGCCGTCGAAATGTTTGGTGACAAACGACAAACTCCGGTTTATGAGGTTCCCGAGTATGTCAGCCAATTCGTTGTTGTTTCTATTTTGAAAATCTTTCCAGGAAAAATCAGAGTCCTTGTTTTCGGGAGCGTTTGCGGCCAGGAAGTATCTCAATGGGTCGGGAGGGAAGACTGCGAGGTACTCGTCGACCCATACCGCCCAGTTTCGGCTAGTAGAAAGCTTCTGTCCCTCGATAGTGAGAAACTCATTGGCGGCAATGTTTTCCGGCAACACAAGGTCGCCGTGCGCCATGAGCATCGCCGGCCACACAATGGCGTGGAAGACGATGTTGTCCTTGCCAATGAAATGGATCAGCCGCGTTTGAGAATCGCACCAATAGTCTCGCCATTTTTCCGGTTCGTTTCGATTTTGCGACCACTCGATCGTCGCCGAGATGTAACCGATCGGGGCATCGAACCACACATAAAGGACCTTGCCCTCCGCATCTTCTAGCGGAACGGGAATCCCCCAGTTGATGTCCCGGGTAATGGGCCGATCGGTCAACCCTTCCTTGAACCAACCCGAGCAAAACTCACGGACATTACTCTTCCAGTTGTGTTTCGACTCTTGCCACTGCTCGAGGCTATCCTGAAACTCCGAAAGTCGAAAATACCAATGTTTCGTGGCACGAATCTCAGGTGCGGCGCCGCAGATTTTGCATCGTGGATTCAGAAGTTGAATGGGTTCCAACCAGCGTCCGCACGTCTCGCATTGGTCGCCGCGGGCGTCGTCGCTGTGGCAATTGGGACATTCTCCTTCGATGTAGCGGTCCGGCAGGAAGCGCTTACACTTACTGCAGTAGTATTGCTCGACGGTTTCCTCGCGGATATGTCCTTTTTTAAACAACCTGAGGAAGAAATTCTGAGACACCTCGTGGTGCAAGGGAATAGAAGTTCTCGAATAGTGATCGAAATCGATCCCGAGATTTCGAAAGCTGGTCGCAATCTGGACATGGTAGCGGTCGACAACTTGCTGCGGGTGTAGGTGTTCACTATCGGCACGGATCGTGATCGGAACCCCATGTTCGTCCGAACCGCAGATATATACCACTTCATTACCCTTCATGCGCTGATATCGCACGAAGATGTCAGCCGGAATGTAGGCGCCGGCCAAGTGCCCCAAGTGAAGCGGGCCATTCGCATAGGGAAGCGCCGAAGTAACGAGAATCCTCTCAGCCACCAAATCCTCCGATACTCTCAGACTCGGGGAAAAACGGTAATGTTACCACGTGGGCTCGCAATTGTCCCAGATGCGCTGGTCCCCTCGCATAGTTGACCATTGCGCGAGTTCGGGGCTTCCTCATCCGAAAGGGGGCACCGTGTCTCAAGGATCGAGTTTCAAATAGTCTGTGAGCGCGTCACACGTAGAGGGAAATGCCAGTTGGGACCACGGGATTTCGGATGGATGGAAACATCGCACTTCCTGGCTTTCGGAAGTGGGCCCGGCGCTGCCCCCGACCACTGTCGCATGATAAACAACCACGATGACTCCTGCCTGGCGGTAGGAGTATACATTGAGCAGTCCATCTATACGAATGTTCAGAAGGGTCTCCTCCAAGGTCTCCCGAATCGCCGCCTCTGTAACGAGCTCTCCCAGATCGACGTAACCGCCGGGAAAGGTCCAAAGTCCACGGCCGGGATGCGTGTCGCGCTTGATGAGCCAAACGCCTCCGCCCTCTCGCGGAATCGACGCGGCGGCCGTCTTGGGATTCAGATAGAAGACGAACCCGCATTTGCTGCAGAGTCTTCGTAAAATGCTTTCAGCATCTAGTCTTTCAACGAGGGGAGCCGCGCATCTGGGACAATAGCGAGCCCACGAGGAGTCCATGGTTGGATGGGTGTCCAGGGATAAAGAGGTCAATTCTGGCGGCGGCGTCAAGACTCAGCAGCCTGGTACCCCTTTCGCGTATAGATTTTTACCTTGTCGTTCTTGCCGTTGCCATCGACATCGACTTTCACCTCGATTTTGAGCTTGCGGTACTTGCCGTCTTTCTTGGTGTTGCTGGACACATAGGAAATGCTGTACTGATTGCGCAGCATGGCCGAGATATTCCCGAAGATCGATGGAAATTCCGTCACGAACCGGGGAAAAAAGGCAGCACCCCCTGTGAAATTTGCAAACGAGCGCAGGCGATTGTCCGACATGAGTAGGTCCATATTGGCTTGCGGACTTATCCATCCGCCAGCTTCGGCGCGTATTCGGAAGTTCTGTCCCAGTGAAATGGCGTAAACGCTTGCGTTGGTTGCCTTGCACTTTTTCAAGGCGTCATCGTAGGTATGGCGGCTAAACGTGTCTAGCCCGGTGCTGATGAGCAGAACCGCGACCTTTCCGTCGAGCTCTTCCACTCGTTCCAAAGTGTCGATGAGAGCATCGGACAGGTTGCTTTCGCTGTAGGCGGGGTAGTTGAAGCGCCGCAGTGCAGCGTAAAGTTTATCTCGGTCTTGCGTAAAATCCGCAAGAATTTCAGGTTTCAAATCGTATCCAATCACGGCAACCCAATCTTCCGGGCGGAGAGTTTTTGCGAAACCGTAAATCGCGTTCCACACTTCGTGGACGAAATAGGACACTTGTTTGCTGTACTCGACTAGCATTACGACCGTGATATTGGCGTCCACCGGGCCGAATTGGATGATGTCCTGTTTGACCTTGTCTTCATAGATCGTGAAGTGTTGTGGCTGAAGGCCTTGAATCAGATTTCCTTTCTTGTCCGTTACGAGGGCTTGTAGCGACACCATGTCGACCGCAACCGAAATCGCAGTCTTTCCCTGGGGACGATCCTCCTCGTCTTGAGGTGGCTGCCGTTGTTGTCTGGCCTCGGACGCCATCATCCCAATCGTACCCATCGACCTACCGGAAACCTGACCGAAGGCGCCTGGGCGTTCATCGATGACGCTAATGGTCATCGCAAGGCAAACAAGAAGGCAGACTCTGATTGGCTGCATGGCTTACGCTCCGATTTGGCGTCGATTGAGTTTGCGGGCACTCCCCACTCTCTTCAGAAGAGTAGCATACGTTGAAGGCTATCTCAAAGATGCCAGACAAGACAAATTTGTTTGACCTTACAAATTCACGATGGTAATAATTCGAGCGTTTCGAGTTTGTGTTACGGAGGCTGATGTGAGCTACTGTCCGGAATGCGAAGCATTGGTGGCGGGCGACTACCAGGATGTCGGAACCGTCGTCCCATGTCCGGGGTGCGGCACCGAGCTCGAGGTCGTTTCAATCGATCCAGTCGAGTTCGATTTGGCTACCTCGGGCGAAGAAGAAGAAGAGGTGGATGATGCCTACGGGTATGACGATACAGAGCGCGACGATGACGAGGAGGGCGCGGACCATTGGGACGAGGAAGACCCCTATTCGGATACCGATGGGGACGAAACCTGACGTCCACCAACGAGACATCACTGCCAATAATAGGATTCTCTTATAGTTGTTTCAGAAAACTCAGCTGCTAATCATAGATCTGGACTTTCTTCTCTTCGACTGTCTTCTGTTGAAGGAAAGGACTCTCAGGCAGAGTCTGCTGTCGGTGGCCGAGCTGATCCCGCAGAGTGCCCGCCTTCCTGACGGGATCGATATCGAGGAACGGTATCTAGAGCACGGCTATCGGTGGGCAAAGTACCTAGAGCTCGGGCTAGATAAGGAGCAGATGGAATCGTTTGCCCGGGAGTATGGAACGATTGAGCCTGCAGTAGTAGAAAGCGGTGGAGGCCGCCTGTTCGAGGGGTTGCTTGGTTCGATCAAGAGTTGGAAACACGGCGGGCTGCGGGTGGCGCTGGGAAGTGATGCAAGAAGGGACTACCTGCTCGCCGTTAGCGACTGCTTTGGATTGGACGGCCACGTGGACACGCTCGTGTGCAGCGAGGAATACGGGGGCGGTGGCGTGGGAGAGATGCTGGATGAAATCGCGTACCTCAGCGAAGTCCACCCGAGCGAGACGGTGGTTTTGGGAACAAGACCTGCGTTCTTTCAGGCCGCACGCGACAACGACATGATGTCAGTCGGATGCGGGTGGGGAATTCGTAATCAAGCCATCCTCGAGACCGCCGATTTGAATGCGCAAACTGTCAATGATCTAGAGCACACGATCCAGGAAGTAGACCGGATTAGCTACGAGCGCTCCCTGTAAAGCAAAACTGCCGGCTGCGTTGGACTCTGCGAGCCGGATCACGATCCCGATGTATAGTGGCAGTTGGACTTTGCCACGGGCTTGTGCGAAAATCTCTTTTAGGGAAGTCGAGGGCCAGCGATATGGATTTGAACCAAAAGGAGCAAAAGCTCGAAGAAATATTGCGTGAGATCGCGCCGGTTGTGGTTGCGTTCAGCGGTGGCGTCGATAGCTCGTATCTGGCCTTCAAAGCCAATCAGATTCTTGGAGATCGGGCCCTGGCCGTCACAGCAGAGAGTCCGTCGGTTCCCTCGTTTCAGCGCAAGATGGCGCTCGAAGTAGCCACGCGTTTTGGGATCCATCACAAGTTTATCCTGACGGGCGAAGTAGACAGAGAGGAGTATCGGGCGAATCCGGCCAACCGGTGCTACTTTTGTAAAGACGAGCTCTACGTCAAGCTGGCCGAACTGGCACGGCGGCAGCGCTATGCGGCAGTCGTGGACGGACTCAATGCAGACGATCTGAGTGACTTTAGGCCGGGCCGGAAGGCTGCAGAAGAGCAGGGGGTCCGTAGTCCGCTCGTCGAAGCGGGCCTGTGCAAGAAGGAAATCCGCGAATTGTCCCGTCGAGTCGGACTGCCCACTGCGGAGCTCCCCGCGTCGGCGTGCCTGTCTTCACGGTTTCCTTATGGAGTGCGTATTACGGAAGAAAAGTTGAAGATGGTCGACCAGGGCGAGGAGGCGTTGCGCCAGATGGGCTTTCAAGTTTTCAGAGTGCGTCATCACGATCAACTGGTCCGGCTCGAATTCGGCCACGATGAGTTGGCTCGGGCACTCGACCCAGCCGCGATGAGCATACTCATACGCACCTTCAAAGGAATCGGATACACCTTCGTCACTGTCGACCTGGAGGGCTATCGGAGCGGTTCGCTCAACGAGGTTCTCGTGGGCACCATAGACTAGGCCGCCCGCAACGGACGGCACGATCCTTGGAATCTTTCCAACGTTTACCGTTCGGTCAGTACCACTGATGCCAAGGTCCGCTGGATCACATCCTTTACCTCTTCAATCTTGAATGGCTTGGCGAGATACTGGCTGGAGTTGGTTTCGAAGAAGAGCCGAGTCTCGGGGCTCACCGTGTCTCCAGTGACGAAGATGATGCGGGGAACCAGTTGAGGGCAGCGTTCCTTCATCCAGGTGAAAAGGTCGCGGCCGTTCATTTGGGGCATTCGAAAGTCCGAAATGATGAGATCGTATTCTTGGACCTGCATCTTGTGCATGGCGGCGATCCCGTTGTCGGCCGTGTCGACGCTGACTGGAAAGGCGCGAAACACCTCGACGAAAAAGTCCAGTATGAACCTTTCGTCATCAACGACAAGGAAGCGCTTGTTTTTGACGAGGGTTTCAAACTGATCCGTGCCAGATGGACGCCTGCGGGTTGGCGGAGAGTCATCGGTCACTTGGTCGATTACCGGCAACTCGATAACGAATCTGGAACCCTCTCCAATGCGACTATGTGCTGCAATCGATCCTCCGTGCTCACGGATGATCCCGTAGGACAAGCTCAACCCCAGTCCAGTGCCTTTGCCGACTTCCTTGGTCGTGAAGAAAGGGTCGAAAATTTTCGTCAAGTACGTTTCCGGTATCCCTGGTCCATTGTCGACAATGTCTATGGCAATTCGGTTGGAGTCCGTCAAGTGATGGGTCCGAATCCGCAGCGTTCCTTGCCCTTTGGATTCCAGCATCGCCTGCTCGGCGTTTGTAATAACGTTGAGGAAAACCTGCTGAACCTGGTGTGCGTCGACGATCGTCTTTGGTACCGAGGGATCGAGTTCCCGTACCAGAGCGATGTTATTCACCCAGAGCTCGTAGTTGCGGAGCTCAACGGTTTTTTCCAGGATCTCGTTGATATCTGAGAGACGTCTTTCCGGTTTTTGCTTCCTGGCGAAGGAAAGGAGATTCTGAACGATTTTCTGGCACCGTAGAGCTAGATTGTTGATCTTGAGTAAACTGTCCTTCGCTCGCTCGTCCAGGTTGTCGCGAAGCTGAAGCAGTTGAGAGTATCCCATCACTCCTGTCAGAGGGTTGTTGAGTTCGTGCGCGATGCCAGAAATGAGCTCACCAATCGCGGAGAGCTTTTCCGATTGGATCAGCTGCTGCTGGAGGAGTTTTTCATTGCTGACGTCCTTGGCGACATGAATGAAACCCGCCAGCCGGTTGTTTTTGTCGTGCCAAGGGCTTACAGAGATCTGGAATGTTCCCCTCATGGCGGGAAGCTCCAGTTCCTCAACCGTGAGGCTCTCCGATTCGAGCGCCTGGATGTGACGGCAACGTGTCTCACCCCCCATGGATGGATCGAAAAGCTCAGAACAACACTTGCCAATGACATCTGCCGGTGTCAGGTCCAATCTGCGTGCAAGAGCCAAATTGGCCCGGACGACTGTTCCAGATCGATCATGAACCGATACACAATCCTGCAAGGCGTCGAAGGTTGTTTCCCATTCCTTCTGACTGCGGGACACCACCTGAAAGAGTCGGGCATTTTCTAGAGCGAGCGCTGCTTGGTGTGCCAATGTTTCGGCGCGAGAGATCTGCGCCGGCGTGAAGATCCGTTCCCGTGAGTCATCACTGCACACCAATACACCAAGGCTCTCTTCTTTGGTTATGAGGGGCACGAAAATGGCCGCCCGCCACTGCATGCGGCGGAGTTGTTTCGGATTGTGTCGTTGATCCCCGCGAATATTCTCGACGACTATAACGCGCTTCTCGGTGAGTGCCGTCTGAGCAATCGATGATTCCGAGAGTGCGAACTCAACCTTCTGGATATCTAAGTCATCGTCCTGCGTCGACGCGCTTCCCACCAGACGGTTCGGTACGCTCATCGAGGAGAAAGAGGTGACACTGGCTTGTCTTGACCAGTCTTCGGCCCTCGATGACAATGCGACGGATCACGTCGTTTAGGTCGAAGCTCTGTGCGATGATCTTGTTGACTTCCTGGTGTGCCACGAGGTCTTCGGAGAGCTTGTTCGCTTTTTCCCGCAGTCTTAGATTGTGGATCGCCACGCCCACGATCTCACCAATCGCAGCTATCAGATCCTCCTGAGCCGCAAGCGTTCTCTTGGGACTTTGGCTGGCGAGTCCGAGTGTGCCCACTAGACGATTGCCCGATTGGATGGGGAAGAGAGAGACGTAGGAGAGCCCATCTTCTTCGAGTGCCCGGGTCAGATTGGTGTCGACGAGCGACTGTGACGGATTCCCCAATACGATATTTTGCTTTTTCGTCAGTTCTCGCTGTAATGGTTTCCCGTCTTCTTGCGATTCCTCGAGAAGCGCTATTGTCTCCTTGCTAAAGCCACGGTAGACGGTAACAGGGGAGGGTAATTGGCCCGAAAGCCGGAACGTTCCCGCCTCCATACCTGTGATGTCGATTACCGATTCCAGAGTCGAGCTCAGAATAGATTTCAGATCCAGTGACCGGTTGATCATGGATGAAATCCTTTTGATGGCTTCGAGTTCCTGATGCCTGGAGCGGGTAAGTCGCGACGAATAACTCGCCGCCATCAAGAGCAGGAGTGGAATCTCCATGCCCAGATCAAAGATGGTGTTGGGGGAGTCAAACCCAGGTGAGGAGATCATCTAACGTACCAGTTCGAGGATCGACCCGCGAGGAAGGCGGGCGCCCATTATAGGAATGCAAGAAGCGATTTGCCAGGGAAAAGGGCAGACTGCCAGGACAAAATTGCCATTCGCTCCGAGCCTATCGCTGATTGCAGTTTATGTTCCACTAACTCGAGATGAGGGAACTCCGTGAGAGTGCCCGGATCGCGCGGAACGTCAGTTTTGAGCCAATTGGGGGAAGAGCTTCGGTGCCTCCGTTCGCAAATACACCGATGTTTGCGCGTGGGGCTTGTGAGGCCCGTGGCGTCCTTGCCGTCGGCGACAAAGGATGCGTACCTGCGATCAGGAGTCCCTATTTTGATTCGGCGGGCTTGGGGGCATAGTAGCCCCGCCGGAACCGAACTCTATAAGATTCTTCTTTGTCAGCGAGCGAGATCTTCAATCGACGCCACGAGCCATCCCTTTCGGGATTGGACGACAGAAAGCCAATCCCGTACTGGTTCCTCAACTCGTTGCCAATCTCTCGCACGATTTGGGTTATTTCGTCGATCTCTTCCGGGAAAAACGGCTTACCTCCAGTCTCCTCGGAGATCTGCTGGAGCGCCTCCCTGGCTTTTTCCTCGTCGGACTTGGTGAAACGCCCAAAAAGTCCCTTGTCCGGAGTCGGATCGAGGAACCCGATCGAGTAGATTTGCACGTCCGATTCCTGAACCTTTGACAGGACCTCCTTCAGCTTGTAGTAGCTGTCACGATCCTCTCCGTCGCTGATCAGGATGATCGCCTTCTTGGGCTTCGAGCCTTCATTGGCTTTCTGGACGCCCAGGTAGATGGCATCAAAAAGAGCTGTCCCGCCGGAAACGATGATATTGTCCAGCGAATCTGAGATCAGGTCGACATCGGTCGAGAAGTCTTCTAGAAGCTCGACTTCATCGTTGAAGCCTACCAGGAAAGTCTCATCCTCCGGGATTCGGGAGTTGATGAAAGCCTGAGCCGCCTTGGTCACGAGATTGATCTTCGAGCGCATGCTGCCGCTGATGTCGACGACAATTCCAAGAGTGATGGGCACGTCTTCCTGCGAGAACGAGGCGATGCTTTGGGCGACCCCATCCTCGTAAACGACAAACTTGTCTTTGGTCAATCCGGACACGAAGTGTCCGTTTTCGTCATGCACCGACGTGTGAACGACGACGAGGTCCACGCTGACCCCGATCTTATAGCCGCCTTTGCCGGTCTGCTCAGGAAAACCCGATTCCAAGATCGGCTTCTGTTCCTTTTTTCGGTCGTCCGCTTTCTTTTTCTGTGCCGATTCGGGGAATGCAGAGGCCGGGACCGATGCAAGCGAAGCGAAAACCGCCACTGCAAAGGGCAACAGCACTGCCAACGGCAGCCGCTTCGCCGTTAGGGGGACAGAATCAATTTTTCGGCCCATAGTAGCCTAGCTTATGATGAACGATGAGCTTGGGTAGTCCCTCGGGGGGATCCAGTTTGACCTTGATTCGTCTCCACTTTCCATCCCGCTTCTTGTTCGTCGAAGAGTACCCCACTACGTACTGGTTGCGCAACTCGGCGTGAATCAGGTCGATATAGTAGTCCAGCTCATTGAAATTATTGGGGAAGAAAGCACGTCCCCCGGTGAGGCCGACGATATTCTGGATCTGCGATCTTCCATAGCCCAGCTTTCCTTCCTCCCCAATCGCGTAGATCTGCACGTCGGATTCTTTGGCAAACTCACGCACTTCGGAGGAAGTGTAACGGCTGCTGTTGTCTTCACCGTCCGTGATCAGAATCAGCGCCTTCTTTTCGCTCCTGGCATCGCGAATCTCCTCCAGGCCCAAGTATACGGCGTCATACAATGCCGTGCGTCCGCCAGGCTTGCTCAGACTGATTTCGTTTTGGATTTCAGAGCTCTGGTCCGTGAACCGTTGGACCAGGGTCGTTTTTTGGTTGAAGCTCACCAGAAAAAACTCGTCCTCGGGGTTTCCCGCCTCTAAGAAGCGGACCACCGAGTTACGCGCCGTGTGGATGTTGTGCTTCATGCTTCCGCTGACGTCAAACAGGATGCCGACCGAAATGGGGGCGGATTCCTGAGAAAAATGAGTCAGTTGCTGTTCGACTTTGTCTTCGTAGACTTGGAAATGCTCTTTCTCCAAGCCTGTGACATAGCGGTTGAGCGGGTCAGTGACCGAGACTTTTACGAAAGAGGTCTCCACCCCGATGGCAAATGTCGGTTTCCGTTCGCTCTGGGACCGGTCCTGAGATTGAAGGGGAGCCAGGGTAACAGACCACAACGCGAAGGCAGCCAATCCCGTAGCGTACTTACCTGTCTTCACGAAGGAGCCCCCGGTCTCTTTCCGTAATTGTAGGAGAAAATGATACTACCGGCATCTTATTGAAGTTTAACAAACTGCGGTACCTTGTCAAGGCGGGGACTACCGGTGTCGGGCTGCTACCAATGCGGGCTGACATCCACGCGGGCACCCGGGGGGAGGGCGGGAGTCACAGGTGCTCCGGCGCAGCTACAAGCGTCATTTGTGGATGCACGGGATCGCCGTCAGACGACTCCGGACGCTCCATACCCGAAACAATCAACTGTCGAGTCGCTCGAGGAAATCCAACCCCACGAGTACCTCTCGCGGTTTGGACCCCTCGGCGGGGCCGACCAGGTTGTTCTGATGCATCAGATCGATGAGCTTGGCCGCCCGTCCGTACCCAACACTGAGTCTTCGCTGAAGCAGTGAGGTGGAGGCACGACCTTCGTTTACGACCACTCGAACTGCATCCTTGTACAGAGGGTCATTCCGGTTGGTTTCTACAGGGTTTCCTTGTTCGTCGACCTCTCCCTGTCCGTAGGTGAGGACGGTACGGTCATAAGCCGGACGACCCTGCCGCCGGAGATGCTCGACCATCTTATGGGTTTCCTTCTCACTGACGTAGGCTCCGTGAATCCGGACCAATCGTGAAGAGCCAGGAGGAACGAAAAGCATGTCACCGGATCCCAATAACTGTTCCGCACCGTTTGAATCGATAATAGTTCGCGAATCGACCTTGGTCGCGACCTTGAAGGCAATGCGCGAAGGGAAATTCGCCTTGATTACTCCGGTGATAACGTCCACTGAAGGCCTTTGGGTGGCTAGAATCAAGTGTATCCCTACGGCGCGGGCCATGGCGGCCAGGCGCGAAATCGATTCCTCGACCTCCCGCGATGAGACCATCATGAGATCGGCCAACTCATCGATGACAAGAACGAGATAGGGTAGGGGGCCCTCGTCGTCACTTTCCGTGTTCTCTTCAATGAGGGAGAGTTGGCGGCCGGTGGAGCGAAGAAGCGTATTGTATTGGTCTAGATTTCGTACCCCTTTCAGGGCCAGCTTCTTGTAGCGGGACTCCATTTCGGCGGTCGCCCACAGAAGTGCGTTGGCCGCTTCCTTGGGGTCCGTGACGATCGGTGTCAGCAGGTGAGGGATCTCCGCGTACATTCCCAGTTCCAGCCGCTTCGGATCGATGAAGATGAACTTCACTTCATCCGGAGTCGTCTTGTAGAGAATCGAGGTGATCATGCAATTGAGCGCCACGGACTTACCGGCCCCGGTGGACCCAGCTATCAGTAGATGAGGCATCCTTGCGAGATCTGTGACGTACACGTTGCCGTTGATGCGCCGGCCCAGCGCCATGGTCAATCTGGAGCGCGACCGTCGAAACTCCGTCGATTCGATAAGCTCACGAAGGAATATGGCGTCTCGATCCGGGTTCGGAACTTCGATGCCTACCGTCGCCTTGCCGGGAATGCGATCGATCCGGATTGATTCTGCACGAATGCCAAGGCAGAGATCATCGACGAGATTGGTGATACGAGAGTACTTGACTCCTGCATCTGGCTTGAATTCGTAGGTGGTGACCACTGGGCCGGGATGAATCTGGGTAACACTTCCATTGACGTCGAACTCGGCGAGCTTTTCGGTAATGCTACGTGCCTGCTCCATGAGGCTCGCTTCATCAATCTGAGATTCATTGTGGGAGGGTGTCAGGATGTCCAGCGGCGGAAGCACAAACCTCCTGGCGACGGTGATGGGCGCAGAGGCTTCCCTTCGCTCGGAGTCACTGAAACCTTCTTCCGCCAGCACTTCAGACATGCTTGCTTTAGATTGAATCGATGGTTGCGTCGTTTTCGCATCGAGTTCGCGCGTACTCGCGGCCCTTGGAGGCGGAACTGTAACCACCGCTTTCGTCTTGTTCGGTCGGTCTCGCCATGTTTGTGTCCTTTCTCGAAGGAGCGTCCATGTTGCTCGGATAGGATGGAGGCTCGACAGTATTCCTTGCAACGTCAGGGTCGTGATTGCCAGGAAGCCGACAATGAACGCGCCGGTCAGCAGGACCAGCGCTCCCGCAATATTGAAGTTGGATATCAGAAAGCTCTCGAAGAGAACTCCGGCCACTCCACCCGGGCGAAAAGCATGGGCGGCGAGATCTATCGACGCAAGCTGCAGGCCAGTGCACAAGACGCAGGTTAACAGGACGAGCCCCAATCCTTTCAGGTAAGGATGCGGGATAGGCCGACCCGTCAATAATGTCCAACTGGCGAGTCCCAGGGGCAGGAGCAGCAGGAACGAGGAATAGCCCAGCGACTGGAAGAGCAAATCGCTGACGTGCGCTCCCCAGCGCCCCACCTGATTTTCCGCGTTGGCCTTGTAAGTGATGGAGTTGAAACTCGAGTCCGCGGGATCGTACGTGCCCAGGCACATGAGCAGGAGGACCGACGACACCAGTGCCAAAATCCCGACGTACTCACGACTTTTGGTCTGTGTCAGGTGCATGCGCAATACTAGTACAGATTCCCCTATATTTCTAGAACCAAAGGAATAATCATAGGTCGCGTTGCGACTCGTTTGCGAAAGAATCTCTTGAGTGCGGCTCGAATGATCTCGCTCAGGACAATCGAGTCGGTCCGTTCCTCGGCCGTCGCGTCTGCGACAGCCTGCACGAGGCGTTCGCGAGCTTCTGAGAAGACAACGGTCTCCTCCTCGTCCTCGATATGACCCCGGCCGATCAACTCCGGAACACCCTCGATGCTACCGGTCGACTGGTCGACGACGACAACGGCCAGAACGACGCCTTCCTGCGACAGGTGCTTGCGATCTCGGACCACCAGGTCGTCTATTCCCGCCATCCCTCCTCTATCAAGGTATCGTTTGCCGACGGGAGCCTTGCCACGAATCTCGCAGCGCGAGTCTCCAATCCTGAGAATGTCGCCCGTTTCAGCCAGCAGTATTTGTTCCTTGGACATGCCTACGGATTCGGCAACGATGCGGTGGTGATAAAGTTGCCGGTACTCACCATGAATGGGAATGAGAAACTTGGGCCGGGTCAGATTCAACATGAGCTTGAGCTCCTCCTGACTTCCGTGCCCGGAAACATGCACAGCCCACGCGCCTTCGTCGTAGACTCGCGCTCCTCGCCGGCAAAAGTGATTGACCAGATGCGATATTCGAGTTTGGTTGCCCGGGATTGCGCGAGCGCTGATCACGACCGCATCACCGGGCTCCACACCGAAGCAACTGTCTTTGTTGAGTGCCAGCCTTGCTAGTGCCGACATCGGCTCTCCCTGGCTCCCCGTGCAGAGGATGACGAGTTGTTCATCGGGTATGGATCGGGCCTCCTCGGTTTTGATGAGAACCTTGTCGGGAACGGTCAGGTAGCCGAGCGAGCTTGCGATTGCAATATTGGCCTGCATTCTCCGTCCGAGCGCGACGACTCGTCGCCGAAACTTCGCCGCCAAATTCAGTATGATCTGAACCCGGTGGATGCTGGATGCAAAGCAGGTGACGATGATCTTGCGTTCGCTGGTATGGAATATCTGTTCCAGATGGCCGAGGATGTATTGCTCGGATGGAGTATATCCCGGCCTTTCGCTGTTTGTGCTGTCACTGAAGAGTGCAAGTACCCCTTGTTCCCCGTAGTGCGAGAAACGCGCGTAGTCGGGCTTTTGCAGGTCGGGGGGCGACGGATCGAATTTGAAATCTCCGGTATGCAGGAGCGTCCCAACCGGTGTCTCGAGAGCCAGTCCCAGGCTATCCGCGATGCTGTGCGTTACGCGGATGAACTCTACATGAAACGGACCAATGTCCAAGGTGTCTCTTGGACCGACCGTTTCGAGCCGGGCTTTGGAAAGCAAACCGTGCTCGGAAAGGCGTTCGCGGACCATGCCCAGAGTGAGAGGAGTTCCGTAGACCGGTACGTTGATTTCCTTCAGAAGGTACGGGAGAGCGCCAATGTGATCTTCGTGGCCATGAGTCAGAATTACCGCCTCGACCTCTTTGCGATGGTCCAACAGGTAGGTCAAGTCTGGAATGATGCAATCGATGCCAAGAGGATCCTCGCGCGGAAACATCAATCCGATGTCAACCACGAGAATCGTTCCGGCATGGCGGAACGCCATGGTATTCATGCCGAACTCGCCGAGTCCTCCAAGTGCCACAACTTCAACGTGCTGGTCTTTCATATCGGTCTCGAGAGATGGCGCAGTATAGCACGGCGGGCTCCCATCTCATTGTCTGTTCCGAAGGGCGGGCTGCGTGGTCAGTCAAGAAATGCTTCAATGATGCAGGTACGAGCGAGCTGCTCGTATTCTTCCACCGAAAGGGTTTCGGGGCGTCGTTGACCGTCGATTCCGGCGCTTGCCAAAACACCGTCCGTATCTGCTTCGGGAGGAAAGCTCAGCTTGAGGGAATTGGCCAGTGTCTTCCTGCGATGGCGAAAGGCCGCCTTCGCAACCTCGATCAGATGCGGCCCGATCTCTGCCGTGACTTTGGGACTTTTCGGCCTCAGCGTTACGATTGCGGAAAACACTTTCGGTTGGGGAACAAAAGAGTGTGGCGCCACGCGGAAGTGCATTTCTACCTGCGAGAAGTATTGGCACACGACGGAAAGGAAGCCGTAGTCGCGATTTCCCGGGCTTGCGGCGATACGTTTTGCAACTTCGAGCTGGAGCATGAAAGTCATATCTTCGACCGCGGACTCGTGGTTCAGGTATCGTTGAATGATCGCGGTGGAAATATTGTATGGAAGGTTGCCCACCACCCGGAAGGGCTGGGTATGCGACAAACGCGACAGAAGATACTGTTGAGTTTGCGCACTGAGAATGTCTCCATGTATGACCTGCGCCGATGTGAATTCAGACAGTGTCTGTTGGAGAGTCTGAATGCAATCCCGGTCAATTTCCACTGTGACCAAACTGGCGACCCGCGGACAAAGAACACGCGACAGTGCTCCTCGTCCGGCACCGATTTCCAGAAAGATATCGTTCCGCTTGGGAGCGATGAGCCGAACCAAGCGCTCCAGGACGGCTGTATCCCTAAGAAAATGTTGGCCAAAGCGCCTTTTGGGAGTAGATTTCATTTGACTTGACAACCCTTCGGTGCCCTCGGATAATTACTGTCGCTCGTGAGCATGATAGACAATCGTCCAGGAAAATTCAGGAGGTCTTAGGATGAGTAAGGTATCGGAGGTCGCGGACCAAAGCTTCGAGACAGAAGTCATTAACGCGTCAGTGCCTGTTCTCGTTGATTTTTGGGCTGCATGGTGTGCTCCGTGCAGGATGCTGGCTCCTGTCGTCGAGGCGGTAGCCGAGAAGTACGACGGGAAGGCCAAGGTTGTAAAGTTAAACGTGGATGAGAACACGGCGACTTCCAGTAAGTACAATATCAAGGGGATTCCTACTCTGCTTCTCTTCAAGGGCGGAGTGATCAAGGAGCAGATTGTCGGTAACACCACGAAAGATACCATTTCGAAGATGATCGAGAATCATCTCTGATGGATTGTCTCTCCGGTTTGGATTGCACTCGACCGGGGAGCGTTCCAACGCTTTTGCTGTCCTCTTCAGAATAGTTTCGTTTGAGAGATATCAATACCGATCCCACAGTGTACAGACGGCATTGAAAGGGCGTTCGCGTGCGGCTACGTGGTTCGGAAGGGGCCGTGGGGTCCTGCGGGACGAGACGATCGGTTCCGTGGAAAGGAACTCGGTAGGGTAAAGCAATATGGCGAACCTAGTCGTAGTCGGCGCTCAGTGGGGCGACGAGGGGAAGGGCAAGATCGTAGATCTTCTCACCGACCATTTCGATGTCATTGCCCGTTACCAGGGTGGGCACAACGCCGGCCACACCGTCATCATCGACGGGAAGAAGTACATTCTCCATCTAATCCCATCCGGGATATTGCACGCTGAAAAGATCTGCGTCATTGGAAACGGCGTTGTGGTTGACTTGCTGGCGCTCAAGAAAGAACTCGAAGAGCTGAGAGCTGCCGGAGTTCATTGCGAAGGGCGCCTTCGAGTGAGCAACCGCGCGCATCTGATCCTGGATTACCACCGCTTGATGGAGGCCTCGGACGAGCGCCGCCGCGGAGGCAATAGAATCGGGACAACCAATCGGGGGGTTGGGCCCGCCTATCAAGACAAGATTGGACGGAGAGGAGTGCGCATCTCGACGCTGGCCGACGAGGAGGTTTTTCGGAGTTGCCTGAGGGAGAACATAGATGGTCGGAGTGATTTGACTTCCTTGGGCGAGCTCGATCTGGAGGAAGTCGCCTCACGCAACTTGGCACTCGGAGAGGAGCTGTCCGGTTACTTTGCCGATACGGCAACCTACCTGAATCAAGCGATGAACGAGGGCAAGAGCGTTCTTTTCGAAGGGGCTCAAGGCACCCTATTGGACGTCGACCATGGGACGTACCCTTTCGTGACGTCATCGAGCGCCACGGCCGGAGGTGCCTGTACGGGAACAGGAGTGGGCCCAACCCGTATTGACGGGATCGTTGGCATTGCCAAGGCGTACACCACGCGAGTCGGAGAAGGCCCCTTTCCCACCGAGCTGACCGACGGCGTGGGAGAGGAAATGCGGCGGCGGGGAGAGGAGTTCGGCGCGTCCACCGGACGGCCGAGGCGTTGCGGCTGGTTCGATGCCGTGATCGTAGGTTACTCCTGCCTGGTCAACAATTTCGATACGCTCGTAATCACGAAGCTCGACGTATTGGACCAATTCCCTGAAATCAAGATCTGCACGGGTTATCGATACAAAGGTTCACTTCTAGAAAGTTTTCCGCCCGATATTCATGTGCTCGATGAGTGTCGACCCGAGTACGAGACCGTCAAGGGCTGGATGGGAAGGACGGCCGGTGTCCGAGAGTTTAATGATCTGCCGGCCCTTGCGAAAGATTACTTGAAGCGGTTGAGCGATCTTTTGCAGGTCGAGATACCGGTTGTTTCCACCGGACCCGACCGGCAGGAGACGGTCCTTACGTCCTCTCGGTCCCGAATGCACGGCTGGGTTTCGTTCGAAGATGTGGTGCGGCGCTAGCTGCGCAGTTGGACCAGCGAATCGGGCTGCTGTATCGATGGGTCGCCGAACGACAAGACGTCCATCGGGCACGCCGAGACACAGATCCCACAACCAATGCATGAAGAGCTCTTGTTATCGAGCTCCTTTTGAACGAGTGCGAAGCCCATGACGTCAATTCCCACCTGGCAGTTGCGCGTGCACTCGCCGCACGCAATGCATTTGTCGTTGGCCGTAATCTTGAACCTGCCGAACCATTTTGAATAGAGATGCATCAACTTGGCGAGCGGGCACCAGTAACGGCACCATAACTTTCCGCCAAGGAAGGGATAGAGGGTGACCGGCAAGATTCCCACCAGCCAGACGTCCATGAGGATGCGATACACGCCAATTCCAAAGTCGGCGGGCGCCGCCAGGAAAAGGAAAATATCTCTTCCCAGCATCGCGATCGTGACGGCTACCGCGAGCCCCAAGGCGGCCATCTGCATCCATTCCCATCGAATCGAGGTCTCGCCTTTGGGAGCCAGATGCCTCCACCGGTCGCCGAACGTCTCGGCGAGTCCGCCGCAGCCGCAGATCCATGAGCAGTAGCGTTTTCCGTGAAAGAAGGCAAAAACCGGGATGACCACGAAGCTGAGTGCAACTCCCCAGACCACCCAGAGGCTGGACGGGTCATAGAAGAATGTATAAAAAAACAGGGGCCACGCGTACACGATTCCGTAGGTTCGCCAGGCCTGACCCGTAAACTGGGGATCAGTCGCCAATGCTTCTCCAACCCATCGGTACTCGACAGCCCATTGGAACAAGAACTCGGGAATAACGAAGAAGAAGATCCACTGGAAAGAAAGGAGTGAGACGTAACGCCATATCTGGAATTTGTCCTTCCGGTCAAATCCCCACCGCTTCATTGCTTGAATTCCGAATACGGTCATCAGCAAGGTATAAACGACCGTGTACCAAAACGACCACGGCCGGTCCGCAAAGGACAGAAAGCTGTATCCCCAACCGGTGAATGGCCAAAACTCGGAGCCGCTTCCAAGTTTCGCTCCGTAGATGGTATACCAGACGAGAAACGAGATCCCGAGCCACGCGTAGCGGTTGCGGCGCCTTCCCATTGAAACCAGGATTCCAAAAGCAGTAACGGCTGCTGCTACACCCAACCAGCGCGTGACACTACTGCTCCAGGCGCCGACGCTGGTATCCGGTCCTGCAAGAGACAACCCGAACATCGTGGCGATGGTGACAAGAGCCGCCGTCCAGAGACTGCCCTGCCATTCGTTCTCGAGACGGACCCCTATCGACCGGAGAAAGCCGACAGGAAGCTCCGCTCCAATCAGCACGAAGGCGTGATCGAACGGTTTTTCCTCCACGGTTGTCTTGCCAGGTGCGTCCCTCCGTTCCAGTTTGTAATTCTGATCGTGAAATCCAAGGACTTCAGAGTTGAAAATGGGCTGGATGCGCCCGGCGTCCATGGATTCCTGAAGAAGTCTCGCGTTGTCTTTGAATATCCTGGAGAATTCCTTCTTGCGGTAGGACAGGGTGACTCTATTCTTTTCTCCGAGAACCAGAGCCGCCTCCACGGCGCTGTTACCTCCGCCCACTACTAGGATGTTCTCGTCCACGTAGTGCTTGGGAGAATAGAGCCTGTGATAGACTCGTTCCTGGTCTTCGCCCGACACGCCTAACTTTCGGGGGTTCCCGCGCTGTCCGATTGCCAGAATGACGCGTCGAGCGCGGTACGTTCCCTTGGCGGTTGTGACCTCGAAAATTCCGCTGGCATTCTTCGTGATGGCATCGACGCCTTCCTCGGTGCGAACGTCGAGACTGTTTTCGGTGACGATCTGGTGCCATCGTACGATGAGATCTTCTTTTCGCGCCCCATCAAGCCAGAGCTTTCCCTTCGCGGGTGCGGTGTCCGGCTCGGCATACACCCACTTCTTTTCGGGAAAGTTCTCGATGGTATTGGCGATTTTCCCTTTTTCCAACAAAAGGCTGGTCAAACCGCGCTCCGTTGCCTCCAGGGCCGCGTTCAAACCACTGGCTCCGGCGCCGACGATCAAAATATCGAGTACACCATCCTGGTGCGCCCTCGCGTCCGGTAGTGAAGCGATGTGACGAACTACTTCAAATCCCTGTTGCATGGCCAGTTTGATAACGGGCGCTCCGGCAAGATCCCCGATGATGAACAGATTCTTGACGTTCGACTCGTTGTGCTTGTTGATTTCCGGCCTCTGGCTGGGCATATTCCCCGACCGGAGGATCGAGTCAACTCTTCGATGGGCGTCCTGCAGGAAGGAGAGTCTCAAGATCGGTCCTTCCCGTGAAGACCCACAAGGTCGACTTCAGAGGGGACCCGCGGCTCGATCGGTGCATCGCACTGGCTGCAGCGCGAAGACGAAGGATGATTCGATTGACCGCACGACGGACAGGCGTGTTCCTGGTGGGTAGTCGGAATCTTGGTGAGCCCCTTGGAATGAAAGGCCATCTCTTGTTTTGGCCGCGCCCAGACGATGAGCAGACCGATCAGGTTGAGACCGAGGCCCAGACCGAAAGCGGGCCAGCCGGATCTGCCCTTTTGAACTGCATGGAACGAAGCCCAGCCTCCGAAGAGGATCCCGGCTAGAACATAGAGACCGAAACCGAGATAGACGGCCGATAGAGGAGATCGCGGATTGGAATCTTCTTGAAACAAAGCGCTGCGCGGCTCGATTCGCGCGGTGATGGTATCGAGCTGCCCCGCACTCTCCCTGGTCCGGTACTCGTCGAGACAGGCCGGAGAGCAGAGGCGCAACGGCCGACCCTTGTACTGGATTGGATGCGCCTGATTTTCATGAAGTTTGCCGCAGACGAGGCATGTGAATGATGGAGCCGAGGAAGCGGTGTCGACTCCGGCAACCAGGAAGGGAACCGCCAGAACGATTGAAACAGTCAGTAAAAAAACCCTTGATAACTGAAGCAAAAGGATTCCCCGAGTGGAGACGACGGGATGTTTTCCCGATATGCCCACGCCGTCTTGATTGCTCATGTTAATCCATAGCTCGCGGCGTGATCAAATACAATTGCTTGGTGCCATCCGGATCCTGACGCTGACGATGAGCACACAAAAGTGAACAACCCTCGGTTCGAGGACGGCTTGCGTAGTCGGACTGACGCGCCACTCCGGAGAGTCTCGCTGTGGGGTCAACTCGGGCTCGTGATGCTAAGCGGCAATGTCTACGTGAAGGCACCCTCTATCGTGAGTGCTCAATGAGAGCTGATTTTTCGATCAAACCGACGCGGGGGTGCCTGGGATCCTGCGAGTCCCGCCATCGGAAAGCTGGGCTCAGGAAAGTGGAATATCCGAATCACGAAAGCAACGGGGAAGATCAGTCTCACCCTTCAGCGAAAAATAGAGATCACAGTCTGCCGGGAGCGATTCCCCGTGCCATGGAAACCGCAGTCTCCGCGCCGCCGCCTTACCCGAAGTTATTCTTCAGTGAGACAACAACTTACGAGGAATTTCCTTCTTGCCCCGGCTTGACATTTCCCGGGGAATCCCTAAGATTAGTTCGCACTCCCGCAGCCCCTGATGTGGGCCGTTAGCTCAGTCGGTAGAGCATCTGCCTTTTAAGCAGAGGGTCGTTGGTTCGAGTCCAACACGGCTCACTTTTAATCCTTTTATTCTCTATGAATTACAGGAGACTCTCGATGGGTCTAGACCTCAGTCTTTCCTCAGGGTGCAGATAGGGTGCAGAATTCAGCCACTCCGAACTTGTCCGCATAGATTGTTCTTTGGAAGCTTGGGTCTGCACAAAATAGGACAAAATACGCGTGTTTTGCCCTAAACCTAAGAGAAAAGACCGCAACTGTCAGGGTATCGCTGGCGTGGAGCGGCGGATTTGATGGTAGCCGCAGAGGACGGAAAAAAGAATCAGGGAATCCCTGATATGCTTTGCAGCTTCCTTCTGATCCGCTACAAGGCGATTCCTCACCAAAATAGCCCAACCAGCGCGAACGCGTTTCTAGAACCGATTCCGCCATGGGAGTCGGAGGAGGATAGCTAGATGTCCAAGTCACTGAGAACTCTAATGCTCACACTGGGGTTTGTATTCGTTGCCGTGTTTTCAAAGGTCGCTTTCTCACAAGTAGATCTTGAGCCGGACTTATCGCCTATTGGAGCTTCGACGATGGAGTAGGCGACGGAATGGCGACAGACGACAGTGGTAATGGATTTGATGGGGCTATTACGGGTAACGTTCAGTCCGCTGCTGGTGTATGTGGCAACGCCTTTCTTTTCGATGGAGACAACGATTTTGTCACTGTGGCTGGTGACGATCTAGGAATGATTCAAGGACGGATTCGCACCGTCTCGGTCTGGGCAAAACCCACAGCGCTGGCGGTTGACGGCGTCGGCGCGATCATTTCGAAATACCGACACTTCGTTCCAGGGAACTCCGACTTCTATCTTCGGCTCCAAACTGATCTCGGTGGCGATCCTATTATCGTAATAACAGGAAATGGAATTGATTTTGATGTCTTCACCGAAGGAGAACTGAACGAGTGGAACCATATTGTTTATGAAATGCAAGCTGGGGCTGGAAACTCCAAGGTCTATCTGAACGGGAACCTCCTAGGAACGGCAACACTCACCTACAATGCTGTCGTGAGCACCGAACCCCTGAGAATTGGAACAATTCTGGGTGCTCAGAATCAAAACTTCGAGGGATTCCTTGACGAAGTGCGTATCTACGATCGGATCCTAACTCAAGACGAAATCGACGCGCTGGGAAGTTGTGGTGCGTCGGGGTTTTTACTTATCGACGAAGAGTCGATCAGCAAAGACGGCGAGCCTAACTCCTTCTCTGAAGTGGATGTTAATGAAGACATAGCTCAGATTGGGCTGCGCACTCAACTACCTTTCTTTGCTGCGAACGTCGGGGAGACGATCACGCTACATACTGGCGAGGTAGGCGATGAAGGGTGGTTTGCTCTAAAGGCCGTCCCAGATTCCTAGTGTACTGCTGGACCAAGTGAGGATGGCCTTTGTAATTACCTGACCGCTGGACCGGGTCTAGGTACACCCGACACCAATGGTGACCGCGAGGCGCTCTTGGATGAAATACCAGGCGTCACCCCACTGCGCGCAGCCGGGATTAAGCTCCTAGAGGGTCAACGAATATGCGCGCTCGTGTATAAGAGCGACGTCAGCATTAACTACGATCCTCTGACCGGTAGCCTCAAAGGCGATAATCTGGGTGCGGCGGCATTCGAGGTCATCTCAGTGACCGAGTTGACGGGCTTCTCTTCCTCGTCTCTCCCACAGGTACAAATCGAGATCCTAGATGCTAATGAGGTTTGTGCATGTGACACGCTGCAACTATTCACGGATGCTCCTGAGCCAATATCCTCTTCGGAACCCTTTGACGTTGTGCCGTAAGGTATGGAAGCAGCTACGGGGGAGGGGAAATCTCCCGTCCTCGTCTACTCTCGCGGACGTTTTGGGCTATGCCGTATGGCACGGCGGACAAACCTAAAGTGATGTGCAGAATACTTGTTCTGCACAATTCAGCCCCTTCCCCATGCGGGCAAGTCATGGATGCGAGACGGACTTTCGCTCCTGTGAAGTTCCCAATGACGGCAGGCGATTGACGGCCTGCCTATTGGCTCCCGGCACCAGGTGGCCATAGACGTCGGCGGTCATCTTGATACTGGAGTGTCCCAGCTGGTCACTGACGTACTTCAGCGATTGCCCGTCTTGAAGCAGTAGTGAAGCAAACGTGTGCCGAAGGTCATGATAGCGGATCCGCCGCAGTCCTGCCTTGTCCAAGCACTTGTAGAAATGTCGGTTCTTGACGTTGTGCATGTCGGCGGGGTTACCTTCACGGTTGCAGAATACCCATTCCGGGATCTCGTTTTTTCCCACAGCGAGATACTCTTCCTTCCGGGTGCGCTTCAGGGCAATTAGTTCGGCGAGGAGCGTTTCTGAGATGTCCACGCGGTGGATTTGGTCCGTCTTGGTGCGGTGGTAACGACCTCGGACAATGTTCTTCCTGATGATGAGGAACTTACCATGAAAGTCCACGTCCGGCCACTTAAGGGCAGCCAGTTCTCCGGACCTGATACCAGTGTGGATGGCGCACTCGTTCTGGCCGGCACCGCCACGGCTCAAAAGAATTCCGCTATTAGCAAAGTTTTCACGCGTATAGCATCTTGCGCCAAGACCACTCCGCCCTCCACATGTCCCGGTATTGGCCTCGGCGCCAACGTTACTATGACTGACGTGTTACCATCCATAGCTGTACAACCCAACCAAAGCATTCAGACGACTGTCACGATCACGTTGCAATGACCGGCTGGCGTTTCGGTTTGGGGAGCGTAGAGTCTTGGCTCAAAAACAAATAGATGTGCATCGCAAGCGAGCCGCCTGTGGCTTCTTTTTGTCTTTCTCGCAATCCTGGGGCCGAGACCAGCCCCCGCGGCCGTACTCATAACGTTCAGTGGTGGACGTCCCCATTTTTGAGTCCAATCAAAAAGGGAAGGCCCTGACATCGAAGGCTGGGTTTTTCAGCAGAATCGAAAATTGAGTTTTTGGGGTTCGGCGGTGTATGTTCTCAAGGTTATCACCGTTGCACACAAAGCTCAGGAGACTGAGCGGCGCGGCGCGCTAACTTCCACGTCCAAGTGGCCAGTCTTTGGCTAACGTAGGAGTAATCCAATGAATATTGACAGATGCATTCGTCGGACAATCGCTTGGTCGTGTTTACTCGGGCTAGTTCATAGCGCGGTCGATGTCGTAAGCGGCGTTGAAGCAACGGCGGCCGAAGGGATCCCATCGTTTGGGTCAGGGCTCAATCTGCCCCAGCGCGGAGTGTCGCGGCGTCTGAGCAGGTACTTTCCTGGGCCCAAGCCCGAAACCGTGATTGAATTAGAGGGTCCCGGGTGCATTCGCCGTATCTGGGTTACCGGCGGCTACGGCGGTGACTTTGGGCGCAATGTGGTTTTGCGCATCTACTTCGATGGACACGAAGTGCCGCATGTTGAAGCGCCGTTAGCGGACTTCTTCGGCGTCATGCACAACCTGAAATCCTATCCGATCAACACGCCGTTTCTAGCGGTCAAACCGAAGAACGGGTACACGTGTTACTTTCTGATGCCATTTGCTAAGTCGGCCCGCTTTGAGTTCGTCGGCAACGAGAGGACCGGCGAGCTTTACTACATGATCGACTGGCATGAGTACCCGGGTCAGGATTTAAAGGAGCCGATGCGGTTCTGCGCCCGGTGGCGGCGCGAGGCCCCCTGCCAGGCTTTTGGTGAGGACTTCTTCATGATTGATGCAGATGGGCCGGGCCGATTGATTGGCTTCGTTTTGGGGTTAGACATGCTCGAGAGCCGGCACACGGCTCGCTGGAGCCACGCCGGTGCTGACAACATTTACATCGATGGCGACGGTGAGCATCCGGCGTTTCTACGCGGGATCGGCGGAGAAGATGCCTTTGGTACCTCCTATTCTGGCGGTGACTACGTCGCCCAGACGTCACTCTTCTCGGACATGCCCTACTACGTTCAGAAGGACGAAGAGGGCCACGAGCAGCGTCTTGTCGGCTACCGCTTCTTCGTCAGCGACGCGATTTATTTCACGAAGTCGTTGCACATGAGATTCAGCTCGAGGGCGCACGACATGGCGTCGACCGTCTATTGGTATTCGAGTCAGCCGGTGCGTCCGTACTTCGAGATGCCTCCGATAGAGAAGCGCCTGCCCGGTTCGAAGATCCTGCGCGGTGAGTACGATCTACCGCTGCCCGAGAGCGGCGAGTGGTGGCTTGCCGGACCGTTTCCGTTGGAATTCGACAAGCCGTTCCCCCGGGGTGCGGCTTTCAATCCGAACCACAGTTATCATGGTCGCAGATGGATTCGACGACGAGCGACACACGGGTTCATCGAGTTCAATCATGTGTTTACGCCGCCACCGAGCAACAGCATGGAAATGCTCACGGCCACGGCGGTCGCGCGTTGTACAATAGATGCGCCTGCGGACATGATGGCCAAGTTCCGCATCGGCTGGGACGACCAATTAGTGCTCCAAGTCAATGAAAGAGAGCCTTTGGACCTCGGGCGGCAGGCATATCTGCGGGCGAAGACCATCGAAGTGCCGTTGAGAAAGGGCGAGAATGCCGTGGCCTTGCGATTGAGCAACACAGTCGGGCTCACTCGCAGTGCGTGGAACTTTGTGCTGTGCATCATAACCCCGGACGGTAAGGTCTTGCTGCCTCGGGCAGAGGAGAAGGATTGATAGTATTGATCCTTTGTCTGCTGTTTGTGGTCTCGTGTTTGGAGTAAAGGCATGAAAGCACGATGGGTGATTTCCCTGCTCTTTCTAACAGTGCCCCGCATGAGGATTCTTGCAGCGATTCATCCGCCCGCTATGGTACAAAAGATACTCGCCTGCCTCGGCCTCCCGCCCAGGCCCTCTCCCGTAGCGCCCGCCTTGCCGGATTGTGAGATGGACGAGCTCTACCTTTCGTAAGCCAGAGTATGGGATCAACACATCCGCCGTGTAGGTAGAGGTGTGCCTGGCTGCCTATGCTGCAATGCGGTCTGAAGCAAACTCCCCTTTGTACTCTGGACTCTCTCTCAGGCAGATCGACTGCGGCTGTCGAGGGAGACATAATAACTCCCTATCAGAAGCTGCAGAAACCCCATCTCAGAAGGGACGTACTTCCGCGACGCAGCTTATTCTGCCTATCCTTCTCACCGTCTCGAGGTTCGTCCGTTCGTCCGAGTCGACTTCACGGATGAGCTCCGGGATCAGCTGTTGCTTGACCGAGGCCATCGTCCAAAAGGTTTTCTCCGCCGTCCGCTTGTTCCCGTTCAGCCCCTTGATGTAGGCCTGGATTTCCGGCGAGCGGCGTTTTCCCCGGCGCGCGGAGCGGGGCCGCTTGCTCTCGGACGGGTCGGGTGAGAGGGCGACGTCGTGACTCCTCCCTCGAGCCTGCCCGTCGCCGTCTGCCGGTTGTCGATTCGATGCCGTCGATGGACTGGCCGGAGGACGCCCCCCTCCTGGGGCGATCGGACCGTTCGTTACCGGACCCTTTGTTTCATCGACCGGTTCGTGCCCCGCGCCTCGGCCTTGCCGGCGAGCGTCCCGGGCGAGGCTCTGCCGAAGGTCCTGCATCTCTTCCTCGTCGTCGAGCCCCGCTCGGTCCCCGACGAGCGCGGGGTCGCCGCGGCACGACAAGGCTACGACGATAAGTGGGAGCCACGCTGTTCGGGCCAGGAGGGTTCCCACGCGGGCGCGTTTCTTGATCATGGATGCTCGCTGTCACAGAAGGTCGGGCAACCGGCTGCAGTCCTCTATTTTATCACCTGAAAGCCACACCGAGACCACGCCATCGCGCCAGCGCGCGAAGATCTGCTCAGGAGGTCAGGCGGTCAGCGCCTTTCGCGCCCCCTCGGCAGCGGCCTGGAGACAGGACTCGATGTCGGCGACAGGATCCCTGGGGTTCTCCTCATACTCGAGAGAGAGGGCGCCGTCCGCCGGGAATCGGACTCGTCGCAGCGCTCGGAAGACGGCGGTCACGTCCAGGTGTCCTTTGCCGAGGATGACTCCCTTCGTCTTCGCCTTCCTCTCGGCGAAGTCCTTGAGGTGTATGCCATAGAGCCGCCCCTTGAAGGCGTTGATGGCCTCGACGGGATCCTCCCCGGAGCGGATGAAATGGCCCAGATCCGCGCACATGCCGATCCAGCGATGGCGCCCAGCCAGAGCCCTCTTGCACTCGGAGATCTTGCCGTAACGATGTCCCGGACCGTGGTTGTGAATAGCGATCCGCAGTCCGTACTCGGCGACGAGTTTGTCGAGGCTGTCGAAGGCGTCGGGGTCGGGGTCGGCGGCGAGGTTGCGGATGCCGGCCCGGTTGGCGAAATCGAAGATGCGTCGGTTCGCATCGTGGTCCTTGGTGAATCGATTGACGCCATGCCCGCTCGGGGCGATCTCCAGCCGTCGCACTCTCTTGAGCATACTCCCGATCTGCTCGCCGGACGAGTCAAGGGGGAAGTGACCGCCGGAGAACTCGACGTGGTGAAGACCCAGCTCGCGCACTTTCTCGAGGGCCTTTTCCACTTTGAATGCGCGCAAGGAGTAGCTTTGAATCCCCATCGGGAACCAACCGTACTCCCGCTGCGGTCCGGGGACTCCCTCTCCCAGGACGTCGGCGAGGTCGAAAAGACTCGCGCGAGCTGCGGCGGCGGTCACGGTCAGAAAATGTCTGCGGGATATCGATTGCATCAGGATTGCCTCCGCGGGAGCGGGTGGTGGGGTGGGCTCAGTCGCAACGACGGGGATATCTTAGCGTAGCGAGGGAAACCCTTCAACCGGACAAGTTGACTGAGGGCATTGTCAAGTTAACGAGTCGAGGGCAGAGTAAGGTCTTTGGGCGTGCCTCTTAGGTGACCTCATTCCAGTAGGCAAACGCTCGATCTCTAAGTAGCCGATGGTGAGTGGCTTTGAGGTGATGGCGCCCGACTCGGAAGAGGTTCTGAATCGCACCATGGACCGAAAGAAACCGCTGGACTTGTGCCGCTGATTTAAACCGTCGCATTTGGCGTTCCTGTTGACGTGTCGCTTGGTGAGAAACCTCCACTCGGTTGTTTTCATATTGACCCGTTCGATGAATCACGGAAGGGAATACTGCTCGGTGAGCAGCGCCATAACTCCTGAGCTTGTCGGTTATCAGCTGCCAGGGTGGCTTCCTTTGACACTTCAAAGCCTTGCGAAAGAATCTTTCCGCAGCTCTTCCATCTCGACGACGTGTCACCAGAATATCGATCACGTCTCCATCCTGATCGACGGCTCGCCATAGATAGTGGCGCCGACCTCGGATCCTGATGAAGAGTTCATCGATATGCCAAATGTCGCCCAATGTGCCTTGTTTCCTCCTTAGTTTTCGGGCGTAGGTGGGTCCAAACTTCTGACACCAGTATCGGACAGATTCATACGAGACGATGATGCCCCGTTTCGCCAACAGATCTTCGACATCTCGGAAGCTCAGGGCGAATCGGTGGTACAGCCATACGGCATGACTGATGATCTCCGGAGGAAATCGCTGACGACGATAGCTTGGTCGAGTGTGCATCCCGACATCTTGGCTGATTCGTAGTTAACTTGACAATGCCTGTGGTAGAGCTGGGATGTCCTACTTCAGCCGAAGAGTCGGATCGCCGAACAGAATCCAGGAATAGCGTAGATCCCGGTTGGCCACGGTCCTCTTGGCCATTTGCGCCGCCTCTCCGAGTGTCAAACCCTCCTCGAACAGGAATCGATAGAAACCCCGGCTCAGCGTCACCTGCTCGTCGGGCGGGCTCAAGGCCGAGGACGCCCAAACCGCAAGGGCGCCGCCCTCGGCTGCTGCCATCAGACTCTCCGCCAAACTCTCGGCATAGACGTCATGGAAAAAGCCATTGAGGCAGTTCATGGCCACAAACAGCGGCAGTCGGGTCCCGTTGGTGAGCTCCCGCGCGTCGGTTGCATTCAAGAGGTTGCCCCGCCATACCCCCACCGATCCGTGACCGAAATAGTTCACCAGCAACGGGCCCCGGTTGATCGCATCCAGCACCACGCGGCGGGCCGTTTCATCCCCTAACGGACGGCGGAAGATCGTTTGAACCCCGATGCCATCCGGAAAGCCGGACCGCACACTCACCGTGGCCGACTCGAAATCGAAGCCGTCGCCTTCATCCGCCACCAGCACCGCCTGGCGCAACTCCCCGGCGCCGGACTGTCGGTAAGCCACGATCTTTCCGACCATCACACGGATATCTTTGCGGCTACGCACCGGCAGCCGACCCAGTGCGAGTTCTCCCGCCCCGTCGCCGTCGAAGTCCACAAACCACTCGTCGGTTGCCGTGTTGAGGTACTTCGTCGCAACCATTTTAGTCGGGACAAAGTCAAAGTCGCCGAAACCAAGATGGTTCTTCGGATCCAGACTGGCGTCTCCCACCAGCAGCACAAAGCGCGGCCCACGCTGCCACCGCCCCGATGCCTCCCGGAGAAAGTCGCGGATCGCCCGGGGATTCTTGTGCCCGAAGGAGTACTCGTCGTAGATGTCCTCAACATCCACCACCGCCACCCGATACCCTTCACTCTGCTGGGACGACACCAGAGGTCTCAACTCACCGATGAAGCGCTCATGGGACAGGATCACCACGTCCGCTCCCCTACTCTCCCGGCTCCAGACAGAGGGCCGGTTTTCCTTCACGGCCGCCAGCCTCTTGACCGCCGGATCCGAAAACGCCAGCAGCGTTCGCTCTCCCTCTCCCGAAGCCATGACCGTGACGGCGTGAGCTCCCGGACCCAGCGCTTGCCTCAGTCCCGGAACCTCCTGCACGGCTCGGGGATCGGTGATATCAAACACCCGGATCATCGGGTGCGTGAACCCCTCGATGCGCGCAAGATGTCCCGCCGAAAGCGTCATCCGGAGAGATTCCTGGTCCGCCCGGTAGCTCTGCCAGAAGGTCAGCCGTATAGAGTCGACCAGGCTCACGTCCGACTCAGGGCCATGTGCCTGCAGTGTAACGGTGTTGTCTCCCTCCTGGATCAGCTGCGAAGGCAAAGACCAGGTAGCCGTGCCGCGGGTCTGCCCTTCGAACTCGATACTTCCGAGATCGAACCCGTTGAAGACTACCGCAACACTATGCGCTGTGGCCGTGGCTCCTTGTAGCGCTACTTCCAGACGGGCGTCGCCCGGGGCATAGGGATCGGGGCCAACGGCAATCAGTGACTGTAGCAGCGGCTCCGAGTGCACCACCGATCCGAAGAAGCTCTCCGCTTCCCCGTTGCGCAGGGCCGCAAAATAAATCGAACGATCCTTTCTCTCCAGCGTGGCAAGAAAGCTCTGAGACCGGGGACCGGGAAACAGAGCGCGTGTGATCCTGTTGCCAGGCTCTTTCCCCTCCACCACATAGTAGGCACGTGCGTCCGTCCAGGGCTCATCCAGGGCTTCTCCATAAAACTCCAGACTCTCCCCGGGACCGAAGATCCCGCTGGACTCGCCGCTAATAACCACCGGGTATTGCACGCCATCGGCGAAGAGCTGAATCCTTCGGGGATCGACCGTGGGATCTAGCCCCGCGGCAACCAGGGTGGAGCCAAACACACGCTTCCAACCCGTCCTGCGCACGAGTAGCTTCACCCCCGGTTGCGCAGCCAACCCCCGCTGGACATCGTGTGGATCCTCTGGATCTTCAGGCGAGTCTTCCTCCAAGGCCTCCAGGGCCACCGGTGCGGCAAGCTCCAGCGGGCTCGCGCTGGCTTTGATCCGCGAAGGCGTCAGGCCTTCGGCTGCCGGTCCCAGGGAAATGGACTGCTCCGTGGGCCAGGTGGAGCTGAAGTGGCTCAGAATCGGGGATGCCGTCTGCATTGGTGGAATCGGCCCTCCCGGCTCCGCTGTCACCGGGCCGTGCCACGTGGCGGTGCCGTCCAGATCGAGGTCCTCCAGCCAGTAATGCGCGCCATAACTCCCAGATGCACGATCCAACCAAGAATAAGACCGGCCAGCCGTCAACGGCCTTCCGGGACCCGCTAGCAAGGCGGAGCCTGCCACCATCTCGGGCGTGAGCCGCGTCAGCCCGCCTCCATCCTCGCGGTAGACGTGAAAGCCGAGGTTGTCGACCTCATAGCCCGTGCTCCAATTGAGAAATACCTGGTTGTGATGGCTCGAGGCCGTGAACTCGGTCAGCTCGACCGCCGTCGGCTGAGACGAGAACTGAATCACAAACCAGCCAACCTCGGCCGTGGTCGAACCGCCGAAGCCCCGGGTGAGTCTCAAGTTCGACGAGGTGGTCAGCTCTAGCGTGACCCATCCAACTCCGGGCACATCATCTGTCGAATAGGGCGACTTGCCCCCGGTCATGTAGTAGCCGCCCGCACACATGCTCGTGGACGTATCCACCGGGGGGCTGATGGTCGCGTCTGCGGTCGTGCTATCGGTGCCAAAAGCCTTCGTGCCGTCTCGCACCGATGTCCCGTCGGTGAACTCAACCAGATAGTAGGTGAGGTCCATCGCCTGGCCGGTGTTATCGCGGCTAAAGGTCAGGGTAGTGGCATTGGTAATCACCCCATGGACCAGCTTCTGGCCAATGTTTGCGATGGTTCCATCGTCGGTTTTGTAACTATAAATGAGCCACGACTTGGCCGTATCCACACTGGTAATGGTATCGGTCTTGGATGCGTCGGTCGTCAAAAACGACAGGGTGTTCTTCTGGATATCCGCGTCGATGTATTCGACCACCTGCCACTCGCAGGTCCGATCCCCGGCTGGTGGAGTGCCATTCAGGGTAACTTGAAGGTTCGTGTCAGTCGTGATCTCCGCAGTAGCAAAGTCATTAAGGCCCCATGAGGTCCCCGGTAACGCGAATCGTAATGATCGGAAAGCTTCTATAGGTGTTTACCTTGGTCAGCGTGGCGTTCCTGGGTGGTCGCATCGAGAGCCAGGGCACCCCGCTGAACGTCACCCCGCTGGTGAACTCGGCCACGTACCATCGAATCGTAATGGAATTGGCCGCGCCGCCTGTTTCAGAACGCTCGAACCGCACCGTGTTCACGTCTTTGATCTGGCCCGTGATGTTGCCCTTCCCTACGCTGTTTTCGTTCTCGGAAACGCCGAATATCACGAACGCTTTATTCATGTCCAGCAGTGTCGTCCCGAGGGTTGACTCGACAAACTGGCCTTCGACTCCCAGAGTGGCACTTCCGGTCTGAACCAATCTCAACTGTACGGTGGGATTGATCGAGAACTCGACCACGTAGTACTCGATCGACGCGGTGGAGGAGGGCGTGCCGGAGTCGCGGGCGATGGTCAGGTTCGTGGTGCTGGTGATATCCAGGGTGAACCACCCGGTTCCTGGCTTGTCATCGGTTGAGTAGTCACTCTTTCCCCCGCACCCACACGGACCGCCGCCTGCGGTGGCGATGGCCCGGGACGTGTCCGTAATGGAAATTGTCTTGTTGACCGAGGTGTCGCTGGTGCCGAACGTGTGCTGACCCTTTGCCACCGTGGTGGCATCCTCGAACTCGATCAGGTAATAGGTCAGATCCAGGGTCTGACCCGTGTTGCTTCGGTCAAAGGTCAAGGTGGTACTATTTGTGATCACACCACGTACCAGTCTCTGTCCGATGTTGGCAGTGGTGCCGCCAGCGGTCTTGTAATTGAAGATCAGCCACGATTTGGAAGTATCGACACTCGTGATCGTGTCGGTCTTGGAGGAATCGGTGGTCAGAAACGATAGGTTCCCAGTCTGGACCTCCGCATCGAGATACTCCACTACCTGCCACTCGATGACATCCCCGGTCTCTCCGCCATTGTCCATGGTAAGCAGCAGATTCGTACTGGTGGTGATCTCGGCACGAACGAAATCGTTGTCGTCGTAGGTCATGCCACTCGATGAATTGCTCACCAGCGGAAAGCTCCGGGCGGTATCGACGGCTGTCAACGTGACATTCTCGCTTGCCAAGGGAGACGTCACGCTTCCCCTCTGGACAGTCACGCCGCTGGTGAACTCCGCCACGTACCAGTGGACCGTCAGGCTATTGGTGGCCGTGCCCTGGCGCTGAAAGGTCACCGTAGTGGTGGCGGTGAGCTGGGCAGTGATGGAGCCTCCGTTGGGTGTGTTCTCGTCGAGGGAAACTCCGAACACCACGAAGGACTTGCTCAGAACCACGGCGGTGATGGTCGCGGTCTTGGTGGTATCTGTGGTCGCAAAGGTCACGCTTCCTGACTGAACGGAATTCAGGCGCGCCGCCTGCAAATTGTGAGGCAAAAGTATGGCGAAGATCCATACGAGGAAAAGACAGTGCCAAACAGGCCAAACGGAATGACTCGGGCGACGAACTTGCGAAACCGTCATGGTTGCGGCCAAGGATCTCCTGGGGGGTACAGATGGTTCCGTATCAGGGGATGCTTCAATGACCTGACGTTTCAGCCATCCGGTCCCTTATCGGCGTTTTTCGATTGAAGCTTAATCGCGATAGGCTAAGGGCGTGGGAGCCGCGGACATCACTTGTCACCCCCCAGTCAAGAACGCTGTTTGTGACGTAACTCGGTTCATCCTCGGACTACAGGCACAAGTCAATCACGAGCTCCTTCGCTACGTGCTCGACGCGGTGACGGATCCGTAGTCACTCGAGACGTCCAATCCGTGCGCCACAAACATACGTCTGCCATAATCTGCCGCGGCACAACGCATGCGCGCTGACTCGCGTTGCGTCAAATGTCCTACTCAGCCTGTTGGCATCAGGGCATGCTGTTTGCGATGCGAATTGCCGAGTCGATCAACCTCTTTTACTTCGTGTCTTTGGCGGCTCTGGCTTGGATTCGCCCCCTGTCAAACAAAAGGCGCCGGCGTGCTGTTGAGATCGGAATGGGTGGAATTGTATTGGTCACGGGCGCGCAGTTTCTTGGACTGCTTCTTCCCCTTGCCGTGGTCGACGTCGTTCGAGATTGGTTGCCAACGATCCTCATTCCGCTGGCGTACTGACAGACGGGCCACTTTTTTTTGAAGCCCAACGTGGGCTTTCAGGAAAAGCTGGCTCGGCTCGATGAAAGATTGCGCAGATTCTTTTTCGGGCGGCCTATTGAACAATGGCGTGAGAGTTGGATCGGCGTTTACTTGGAGCTGGTCTACGCGTTTTGCTATCCGTTTCTGCCGCTCGGGATCGGTGTCCTTTATGCATCGCAGATGCGCGAGCACACCGAGTGCTACTGGATGGTCGTATTGCCTGCCACTTATTTTTGCTACGCGTTGCTTCCATTCGTTCAAATCGTGCCACCGCGGGCATTCGCCCGGCCAGAGGGATCCGGAACAAACAAGGTTCGAGCTTTAAATTTGTGGGTGCTTCGCCACACGAGCATTCAGGCGAATACGTTTCCCAGTGCCCACGTCGCATCGGCCATGGCGGCATCGTTCGTTCTGCTCGAACTCGTGCCTGCGGCAGGGATCGTTTTTCTGGCTATTGCGGTCAGTATCGCGGCCGGTGCCGTACTCGGCCGCTATCACTATGCTGCCGACGCAGTCCTCGGTGCCGCTCTAGCCTTTTTTGTGTACATCTCCACCTTGCCGTTTCGAGGTCACTGAAGAGACCAACGTTGGCGGTTCGAGTGATCGTCGAGCAACGACGAGCCGATATGAGAAGCTGGAGATTGAAATGGACTTTGCAGCCTATCTTCTCGAGCGGGGGCTAGTGACCGAGAAGGAACTGGGGGCTGCCGAGGAGTTCTATCGGGATCAGTTCCAAGTTCCAATCAGTAGGCTCTCGATCTCCACGGGCAAGATGTCGGCTCAAGATGTCGCCAACACGATCGAGCGCCAAAGGGAAACTGGTGAGGAGTTCGGGGAAGCCGCGGTCCGACTCGGCGCTCTTACTGCGAAGGACCTGATCGAACTGGTAAAGCTCCAGCGAGCCGATGCAACCCTGCTGGGCGAGGTGCTGGTGAAGCTCAAATTCCTGGATCGACGCATCCGGGATGATACTCTAGCCGACTATCTCCAGACGCAGACTCCCCGTTGAAATGTTCTGCATTCGTCTGTAGTGCCTTCATGCAAAGCACTCATTTTCTTTTCGAATAAATAGCTTCGCTCCTGGATGATGCCAGGAGGATGGCGATGTCAAATCTGGCTCCGTGCACGAGCGACGGCGCTTGGGTAGGGCCGCACCCTCTGTACTTGAAAAGCGTTTGCAAATTTGCCAGAATAGCCCGTTTTTTGGCCATGAGTAAGCTCGGTGGTGCGATCGTAGGGGCGGGATCGGCCGCCGGGAGATCACGTCCCCATCGTCTAGTCGGCCTAGGACACCGCGCTTTCAATGCGGCAACACGGGTTCGAATCCCGTTGGGGACGCCATTTGTTTCCCTTGTTTCCAATGACTTGTAGCGGATGCTTCTACCATAGCCTTGGACTTGCGAACCGGTGGGTCCGGCATTTCGTCTAAGACACGATCGTGTTTCTTCGGAATCAGAAGGGCGGATTGATAAGATTACCAAACTTTTCTTGGCTGCTTTTACTGGCCTTTTCAATATCGGGCTGTATGCAAAGAGACGACAATCGCAACGCAGGTTTTGGAACTGACGCCGAAGTCGACTGGCAATGGCAAACCGAACAGTTCGCAGATCTGCGCATCCTGCGCTACAAGGTGCCTGGTTTCGCCGAGCTGCCCATGCCCCAGAAAGAGCTCCTCTACTACCTGTACGAGGCTGCGGTATCGGGCCGCGATGTCATCTACGATCAGAACTACAAGCACAATCTGTACATCCGCCGGACCTTGGAAAATATCTATCGAACGTATGGCGGTGCAAGGGCCGGCGACGACTGGACGACGTTTCATACCTACCTGAAGCGGATTTGGTTCTCCAACGGCATCCACCATCATTATTCCTACAAGAAGTTCAAACCTGGCTTCACGGAAGAGTACTTCGAAGACCTGATCCGCAATTCCGATCCGAACGGCCACCCGCTCCAGGGTTCGGAAACCGTGGAGGAATTACTGGTGAAACTCCGGCCCATTCTCTTTGATCCATTGCTCGACGCCAAGCGTGTGAACAAGGCTCGAGGTGCGGATCCGGTCTCCGATTCAGCCAACAACTACTATGAAAACGTAACGCAGGAGGAAGTGGAAGCGTACTATGCCGCCCAGATCGATCCAAGCGAGGAGGAACCCGTCAGCTGGGGCCTCAATTCCAAGCTGATCAAAGAGAATGGCGTGCTCACGGAAAGAGTCTGGAAAGTCGGCGCAATGTACGGGAAGGCCATCGAGAAGGTGGTGTATTGGCTGAGAAAAGCCGTTTCCGTTGCTGAGAATGACGAGCAGAGAAGGGCACTGGAGCTTCTGGTGCAATACTACGAGACGGGCGATCTCGGGAGATTCGATGACTACAACATCGCCTGGGTGGAGGACACAAAATCGGACATCGACGTGATCAGCGGGTTCATCGAATCCTACGGAGACGCCGTGGGATATCGCGGCGCCTACGAATCGGTGGTGCAGCTGGTGGACCCGGTCGCGACAAGGCGCATCAAGGCAATTTCCCGAGAAGCACAGTGGTTCGAGGACCACAGTCCTATCGACGGCTCCCACAAGAAGCGGGAAGTCAAGGGCATTTCGGCTCGTGTTATCAATGTGGTCATGGAGGCAGGGGATGCATCTCCTGACACGCCCATCGGGATCAACCTGCCGAATGCCAACTGGATTCGTGCCAAGCACGGATCCAAATCGGTGAACCTGGCTAACATTGTGGCTGCGCACCATGAAGCTTCAAAAGCCAGTGGCATGCTGGAGGAATTTGCTCATTCGGAAGAAGAGATCCGTCTGTCCCGGGAGCACGGAAGTCTTGCCGACAACCTCCAGACGGACCTGCACGAAGTGATCGGCCACGCCTCTGGACGGTTGAATCCGGGTGTTCGCACGCCCAAAGAAACCCTAAAATCCTACGCCTCGACACTCGAAGAATGTCGGGCAGACTTGGTCGCCCTCTACTATCTGATGGATCCCAAGCTGATCGAAATCGGTGTGATGTCTTCTCTCGACGTGGGCAAGACCCAGTACAACGACTACATTCGCAATGGGATGCTCCTGCAACTGCGGCGCCTGCAAGCCGGTGAAAACATGGAGGAGGCGCACATGCGAAACCGTCAGCTCGTCTGCAAGTGGGTGATCGAAAAGGGTGCGCCATCCGAAGTGGTCACGCGTGAAACCAAGGATGGCAAGACCTACTTCGTGGTCCGTGATTACGAAAAACTGCGTGATCTTTTTGGTCAACTGCTGCGCGAGGTGCAGCGCATCAAGTCGGAAGGGGATTACGAGGCGGGAAGAGACCTGGTCGAGAGCTACGGAGTGCAGGTGGAGGCGGCGTTGCATCAGGAAGTCCTGAAGCGGGTCGAAAAGCTGAAAATTGCCCCCTATTCCGGTTTCATCAATCCTGTGCTGAGGCCCATCAAGGACGAAAGCGGAAACATTACCGACGTGACCATCGAGTATCCGAACGATTTTACCCAACAACATCTCTACTACAGCGAGAACTACGGTTTCCTGCCCGTGCGCAACTAGACCCAAAATAAGCGAGGTATGAGCTCGCTCGGAAAATCGTTTGCCTTTTCCGAATATCTCGTGGATTTCAGCTCCTTGTGCGTAACAGGGAAAGCAAAGAGAAACACAAGAGACAAACCTTCCATTGGTTGTCTGGATCACTTGATCTTGTTTGTCTCTGTTATGCCCTTCCTTTCGCCCGCCACTCTTGCTCCGCCGGGGTACGGGCTCACCCGCCGGCGAGGCGCCTTCAAGTAAACCTGAGTTGCCTGATATAGTCGAACGTCGCCAAAAAGGTTTCGAGATGCTTGCTATAGGCCAATATCCTGTAAACGAGGCGACGACCGGTTCTTACAATCTGACAGGGTATTTGCACAAAGTTCACCAGGAAGCGTTTGAACTCCATCCTCAAGATATCACGACGTACTGTCGGCGCCTGCGTCACCAGGCCATACCAGGCCTTCAGATTCCACGCCAGCGATGCGATGACCATGTAGGCCCAGTTCGATACCAGACTGTCCGAAGGCATCCTCAAGGCGTTCACTCCACTCTTGAGCTGACCGATGACGTTTTCCTGGTTGCAGCGATCGTTGGCAAAAAGGACCACTTCTCCCATCGTCATCTCCCGATCGTTGGTGATGTAGAAGAAGTACCGGACCTCATCAAACAGCCGGTGCTCCCCCTTTTCGATCGTGAGGTTCTTCCGAACCACAACCATGCGATGGTTTTCTTACAGTGTCCGGGACGATAGTCAAACTCGGCGACCTGCTCGCTCTGCAGGCGGATGTTCTTGAATTCTCTCTCCTTGATTACTTGTTCTTTGACGTTTTCCGGACGGCGCCGTTCTTCGCTCTTGACCTCATAACGAGGAGGCCGCTCGAGCGGTTTCCATTGTCTCTCCGGCAGGGCATCGGCCATCCCGACCAGGTTCGGCTTGGCGTCATAACCAAAGACAAAACCAACCCGCTCGTCCCAGCGATCGAAGTTTCTCGTCAGCGAGAAATCCGTGTCGCCCCGAAGCCAGACCTTCGTAAACACCGACGACACCAGATCGATTGCCCGGTCCATCCACTCGGCCGCTCCGTCGGAAGAGGGACGGTTGCCCGGCCGATTCATCAGATAGAGGACCTCATTCGTATTGGCCAAGGTCACGATCAACGGTGCGTAACCCCAGATCCCGTTGTAGGCAATGTCCATTCCTTCCTTGCATTCCCCCAAGGTTCCGGCGACGGTCCCGTCCACGTCGATGATGGCCTCCTTCCGGAAGGAAGCATCCTGCAACTTCCACACCTTGGTTCGGGTTTCATTGATGGTTTCCTGAAGTCCGAAGATCCAATCCTCATCGAAACGACGGAGGAAATCTCCAGCCGTCGTGGGATCCGGAATCCTCTCGGCTCCCAGTCCGTTCATGTAGGTCTCATCCTGGCGCAACCGCTCGATATCTTCGAGACAGGTTCCACCCGACAAGACGTTGTATGCGATGTTCAGTACATGATCGGATTCCCAGTAAGGAAAGTGGTACTTGAGCAAAACGATGTTTCTGTTGATATCTTTGTCCAATCCAAGCTTACACACGAGCTTGTGAATGGCTCCGATACCACCAGATCCGATGGCGCGCGTTCTCTCGGCGATCTCGTAGTAGGTGTTGGAGTCCTTGAACATAGGATCGGACCGGTCCTCAAACTGATTTCTTTCCAACCGGCGTGTAAGATTTTGCTTGTCTCGGAGGAGGATTCTGTGGTTTCTTTTATTCACCTGGAATGTGCTCCTTTCGGGATGTCTTGTAAGTATATCAAACGCATTTTATCCCGTAACGGCGCACGTTCCAGGGCTTTTCTTCCTCCTCATGCAAAAAATCACGCTGGACTAAGGACTAGACTCCTATTCATCACGCTTTCATGAATTTTTGACTGAAACAATTCCTCTTTCATCTTCTCTATTAAGGCTGGGGGGATGAAATGCAGAGAGGGGGTTTGAGTGGTTCAGCGAAAGCGAAGTAGAAGGATCTTTGCCGTTTCGTTGTTGGTCGGTGCCTTGGCCTTGCTGACGGCTTGTGAGAAAAAGTCCATTCGCGACGTGCTCGCGGATCCTCAGCGTTATGCTGACCGGGAGGTCACCATTGTCGGGGAAGTGGTCGACAGTTATTCCATTCTGGGGAGGGGAGCCTATCGGGTCGACGACGGCACCGGCAAGCTGTGGGTGGTCTCCGTCCATGGGGTTCCTCGGCGGGGAAGTCGGGTGGGCGTTCAGGGTAACGTCAAGGACGGATTCGATCTTGGTTCCGTGGTGCGACTCCCCGAGCCGTTCCAGGAAGGCCTTGTCTTGGTCGAGACCAGGCACAAGGCAAAGTGACAGTTCCTCCGCGCTGTTGAATTCGGGGGCAGAAACGCTACCTGTTGAAGGGAGTGGCTACGTTTTCCTGTCCATCCGGAGCAGGCTCAGCCAAAGCGACCCGGCGAGCCGAGAGGGAGTCGGGTGCCTGGGATCGCGAGTCCGTAGTTATTGGTCCTGGATTCGCTCGGGTCAAGAAGGCCTATCCATTACGCGCTGGTAAAGTTCCACGTACTGCGGAATGATCTTGGTCGAACAAAAGCGGGATCGCGCGTTCTTACGGGCGGCTTTTCCCATGCGGGTACGGCGAGTTTCGTCCCGCAGCAGCGTGATGGTTGCGTGAGCCATCTCGTCCACCGCACCAGCCGGAATCAGGCAACCGTCTACCTGGTCGGTCACGACCTCGGGCACACCGCCGACCCTGGAAGCGACAACCGGGACCTCGCAGGCCATTGCCTCCAGTGCCACGAGCCCGAAGGATTCATTCTCACTGGGGAGGAGCAATACGTCCGCTCCGCCAATCAGTTCTTCGATGTTGTCCCGCTTCCCGAGGAAATGAACTTCATCGGCGATTCCGTAGTCATGAACTAGCCATTCAGAGCGGCTCCTTTCGGGCCCATCCCCAACCATGAGCAGGACGGAAGGAACTTCGCGTCTGACACGTGAGAAGATCTCTACCACGTCCGTGGGTCGCTTCACAGGACGAAAATTCGAAAGGTGAATCAGTATCTTCTCGCCACGACCCGCATAGGTGGAGCGAAGTGCTGTGTCGGCTTGCGGACGGAAGACGTCGCAGTTTACAAAATTGTAGACCAGCTCGATGTCGCATTGAACATCAAAGGTCTTGTAGGTCGCTTCCTTCAAATAGTTCGAGATTGCGGTGACGGCGTCGGATTGCTCGATGGAAAAACGCGTAATGGGAAGGTAGGAGCGATCAGCGCCAACCAGTGTGATGTCTGTCCCGTGCAGCGTGGTCACGACGGGCAGCCGCCTGTCCTTCATCATCGATCTTGCGAGGAAAGCACTCACTGAATGCGGAATGGCATAGTGACAGTGCAGAAGGTCCAGTTCGTGTGATGTTGCCACCTCCACCATCTTTGTCGCCAATGCCAGAGCATAGGGGGCATGGTCGAAGAGGGGATAGGTCGTTACCTCGACCTCGTGAAACTGGATTCTCTTCTGGTCCGGTTGCAGTCTCAGCGGCCGGGCGTAGCTTATGAAATGGACTTCGTGCCCTCGTGCGGCGAGTTCCTTTCCCAGCTCTGTCGCAACGATTCCGCTCCCCCCGTAGGTGGGATAGCAGGTAATCCCTATTCTCAAGATTGCTCCTCGAGCACAGCCGACCGGACAAGTGCGGCTTGCTCTTCACGGTGAGTTTTGGCGGAACCGGACGCCGGGCTCGCGCTTTCATCCCGGCTTAGGCAACGGAAAGAGAGTTCCTGGGGGAGGCGATGACGCAGGAACGGCCAGGGTCCCATATTCCCAGGCTCCTCCTGCACGAAGTAAAACTCCTGCGCCGCCCGATAGGAAGCGAGCGTGTCCCGAAGCTGGCGTTCGGGGAATGGGTAGAGCCGTTCGAGCCGGACAAGAGCCACCTGGTCTGAACCAGCCTTCATCCGGCCCGCATGGAGGTCGTAGTACACCTTGCCGCTGCAGAGAACCACCCTCCGGATAGCTGCTTTCTCCGAGACAGCCGGGTCATCGAGAACCGGCTCGAAAGAACCCTCTGCAAGTTCCGCGAGCGTGGACGCCACGCCTGGATGTCGGAGCAGGCTCTTGGGTGACAACAGGACCAAGGGAATCCGTTTTGCGTCGCGCATCTGTTGTCGCAGCACGTGGAAGTGCTGCTTGGCGGTCGTTGGACAGCACACCCTCATATTGTTTTCCGCACAGAGGATTAGGAATCGCTCGAGGCGGGCGCTCGAATGCTCGGGTCCCTGCCCCTCGAAACCGTGCGGCAGAAGCAAGACCAGATCGCAAGGCTGCTGCCACTTGGTTTCGGAAGTGGCGATGAAGTTGTCGATCGTCGCTTGGGCAACGTTTGCGAAATCTCCAAATTGTGCCTCCCAAACGACGAGCGCAAGTGGATCGGCGACGCTGTAACCGAACTCGAACCCGAGCACGGCAGCCTCAGAAAGGGAGCTGTCCACGGCTTCAAAGCTGGCCTGGTCTGCCTGGAGGTGCTTCATCGGGATGTATACGGTCTCGTTTTCCACGTCGGTCAAAAGGAGATGTCTCTGGCTGAATGTCCCTCGAACGCTGTCCTGCCCGCTGAGACGAACGGGCGTTCCCTCGCAGAGCAGCGTCCCGAAGGCGAGCGCTTCAGCAAAACTCCAGTCGACCGGACCCTTTTTCGTGATGCTCGCACGCCGCTTTGCGAGAAAGGGTGCCAGTTTGGGGTGGATCTGAAAGCCCGCGGGCAAGGTCGTAAGTGAATCCGCCACACTTTGCAGCAGCTCCAGATCTACCTGGGTTCCACCCGTCGGCTGGAATTCCATGAGTTCTTCCTCTGAAACTGCCAACGGGACGTCGGGGACGAAATGGTGTTCTCCGGTTTGCGTTTCCTGGAACGCGAGATCCAGTTCTCGTTGATACGCACCGGAGATCGCCTCCAACTCTGCGTGGCGGAGCGAGCCTTCCTTCTTCAACTGTTCTGAGTAGAGCGAGAGAACCGAAGGCTGCTGACGGATCTTCCTGTAGAGAAACGGCCGCGTGTAGCTTGGCTCGTCCGCTTCGTTGTGTCCATGCCTCCGATAGCAGAACAGATCGATGACTACGTCCTTTTTGAAGCGCTGCCGGTAATCGAATGCCAACCGGCTGACCCGAACCGCCGATTCGGGATCGTCTCCATTGACGTGTAGAATCGGAGCCTGAACGGACTTCGCGACGTCGGTGGCATACGGAGATGAACGCGCGTCTTCTGGCGGGGTGGTAAAGCCGATCTGATTGTTGATGATTATGTGAACAGTTCCCCCGGTCCGATAGCCTCGGAGTTGTGAGAGGTTTAGAGTTTCGTAGACAACACCTTGCCCGGCAAAAGCCGCGTCCCCGTGAATCAGGACCGGAATCACCTTCTCCCGCTTGCGGTCACCGCGCCGCTCCTGCTTGGCCCGAACGATACCTTCCACGACCGGGTTCACCCACTCCAGATGGCTCGGATTCGGAACTACCGAAACGAGAATCCTACCGCCGCTGTCGAACCATCCGGACGCTCCCAGATGGTACTTGACGTCTCCGGAACCTTGAGTCGCCAACGGATCTTCGACGTCCTCGAATTCGGAAAGAACCTTCACCAGCGGTTTCCCTATGATGTTCGACAGGATGTTCAGACGTCCACGGTGGGCCATGCCGATCACGGCCTCGTCGACCTTGGAGGTCACGGCCGCTCGCAGGATCTCGGCGATCGCAGGAATCAACGTCTCCGCTCCTTCCAGTCCGTAGCGTTTGTGCCCGATGAACCTCTTGTGGAGAAACTGTTCGAACAACTCGGCCGTCACCAGTTGAGTCAGGATTTGGCGCTTTCGAGCGTGAGGAAAAGGCGTGCGAACCTCGGGTGGTTCCATGCGTTCCTGGATCCAGAGCTTTTCGTCAGGATCCTGAATGTGACGATACTCAACGCCGATCTTCTGGCAATACGCCTGGCGAAGCACTTGGAGAATCTCCCGCAATGTTGCCTGGGGAAGACCTCCGATTCCTCCTGTGACGAATTCGCGGTCGAGGTCCCACAAAGTCAGCCCATAACTCGACGCGTCCAACTCGGGGTGATAGGGAGTCTGTTTGCCCAAGGGATCCAAGTTTGCAATCAGGTGTCCCCGAACGCGATAGAGGTTGATCAATTGCAGCACTCCTGCCTGCTTCTGTGGGTCCGGTGCACGAACCACGGGGCTGCCCACAGGTACATCCATGGCCCAGATCACAGGACGGTCGGGTATCTTGAGGTCCTCGAAGATCCGGCCGTAGAATCCTTCTTCGCCGAGCAGAAGGTTGTGCATCCTTTCGAGAAACCGGCCGGATTCTGCCCCTTGGATGATTCTGTGATCGTAGGTACAACTCACTTCCATGACCTTGCTCAGCCCTGCACGCGAAAGGGCTCTGTCGCTCCAGGCATGATATTCCGCGGGATATTGAATCGCGCCAATGGCCACGATTGCCGACTGGCCAACCATGAGGCGAGGCAGTGAGGACACGGTTCCGACGGTTCCAGGGTTGGTCAGCGTGATCGTTGTCTCTTCGAAATCGGAGGGCTCCAATTGTCCCGTTCGGGCTCGCACAACAACATCATCGTATGCCTGCCAGAAGTGCGTGAAGTTCATGGTCCCCACGCCCTTTATGCTCGGCACCAAGAGATTCCGGCTGCCATCCCTTCGTGCGATATCGACGGCGACGCCCAGGTGGATATGGGGCGCAATCCGTCGATGGTAGGTTCCATCCACGGACGCGAACGATGTGCGAAAACCCGGATACTCACGCAGCGCACACACCATAGCCCATCCAACCAAGTGAGTGAAAGAAAGCTTGGCTCGTCCGCTGCGTTGCAAGTGATCGTTGAGAATTCTGCGGTTTTCTTCCAAGAGCTTGACCGGGATCGACCGATAGGAAGTAGCCGTGGGCACCTGCAGACTCGCATTCATGTTTTCCGCGAGTTTTGCCCTGCCGCCCCGGATCGGTTGGAGCTCTGCCCCGGTCGGTTCAGGTTCCTTGCCTTCGAAGCCGCTCGTAAGTTTTGATTTTTCCATTCTACACCGGTTCCCTGCGCGAGATCGTGAAAGGGCGAGGCTTTCAGCGAAGAGAGAGCTGCGTGCCGCTTCGACGTCCATCGATTCGATGGATGAAAAGGAATTATATCTATTTTGAGTCGTGTATCCAACGCGAGCCTCATTGGGCGACAATGCCATCGGGGCGCAAGAGGTGAGGCAATCGACTCCCCCAAAACTAGCACGGTGGTGCGATGAGCGGATAAGGGCAGCGCTCAGATATTTTGGAATATATAAAATAATAACCATGAATAGTTACACATCAATACATGATGGTACGGATTAATTATAGTGAGGGGTTGTCAGACATTTTCGGCCGGAGAAGCTGGGTGTCGCTCGGCGGATCGGCAGGAACGGAATCGCGAGTCCGGGACAAACCTGCGGGCGATTCGGTCTGCAACGATCAGAGGCGCTTTCCTGGCCGCGCGGATTCGCGATTTGGTTAAAGGTTCCTCCGCCCAGCGACGATGAAAGCATCAAAGCCAACGGGGAAGCGGTGTCATGGAACTGTCACCAACGCAAACGGATGGAACCAGACGGGAGCGAGTCACGACCGCGGAAGTGATCGTTAAGGACCGTAGCGTACGCGAGATACTCGATTTTCATGACGCTTGGTTGGACCGGCGCGGAGGCGAGAGAGCTAACTTGGCGGGGGCGGTACTGGCGGGTTTGGACCTCCAGAACGTCCGTTTGTCGCGGGCAATCTTGCGAGGTACGAGCTTTGTAGAGTCCGACCTGACGGATGCGGATCTCAGCGGCTCAGACCTGCGCAACGCGGACTTCCGGAACACGTCCGCGCTGCACGTGGATCTTACGGGGTCCCATCTTTCCGGTGCCAATTTTCAGAACGCGTGGGTGGCGGAGTCCAACTTCTCGGAAGCTCACATGGAGACCGCCGTTTTCCGCGATACCAACCTGCGAGAATGCCGGATGTTCGAGGTTCGTATGACCGGCTGCAATTTCATGGGCGCTATCATGGAAGGGGTCTGTCTAAACCGATCCATCGTATCCGATTGCAATTTTAGCGACGCCAGAATGGAAGGGTCGAACTTCCTGCACACACGGGTTCAGTCGAGTCGATTCCTGGAGTCGAATCTAGACCTTAGTCCAGCGTGATTTTTTGCATGAGGAGGAAGAAAAGCCCTGGAACGTGCGCCGTTACGGGATAAAATGCGTTTGATATATTTACAAGACATCCCGAAAGGAGCACATTCCAGGTGAATAAAAGAAACCACAGAATCCTCCTCCGAGACAAGCAAAATCTTACACGCCGGTTGGAAAGAAATCAGTTTGAGGACCGGTCCGATCCTATGTTCAAGGACTCCAACACCTACTACGAGATCGCCGAGAGAACGCGCGCCATCGGATCTGGTGGTATCGGAGCCATTCACAAGCTCGTGTGTAAGCTTGGATTGGACAAAGATATCAACAGAAACATCGTTTTGCTCAAGTACCACTTTCCTTACTGGGAATCCGATCATGTACTGAACATCGCATACAACGTCTTGTCGGGTGGAACCTGTCTCGAAGATATCGAGCGGTTGCGCCAGGATGAGACCTACATGAACGGACTGGGAGCCGAGAGGATTCCGGATTCCACGACGGCTGGAGATTTCCTCCGTCGTTTCGATGAGGATTGGATCTTCGGACTTCAGGAAACCATCAATGAAACCCGAACCAAGGTGTGGAAGTTGCAGGATGCTTCCTTCCGGAAGGAGGCCATCATCGACGTGGACGGGACCGTCGCCGGAACCTTGGGGGAATGCAAGGAAGGAATGGACATTGCCTACAACGGGATCTGGGGTTACGCACCGTTGATCGTGACCTTGGCCAATACGAATGAGGTCCTCTATCTGATGAATCGGCCGGGCAACCGTCCCTCTTCCGACGGAGCGGCCGAGTGGATGGACCGGGCAATCGATCTGGTGTCGTCGGTGTTTACGAAGGTCTGGCTTCGGGGCGACACGGATTTCTCGCTGACGAGAAACTTCGATCGCTGGGACGAGCGGGTTGGTTTTGTCTTTGGTTATGACGCCAAGCCGAACCTGGTCGGGATGGCCGATGCCCTGCCGGAGAGACAATGGAAACCGCTCGATCGGCCTCCTCGTTATGAGGTCAAGAGCGAAGAACGGCGCCGTCCGGAAAACGTCAAAGAACAAGTAATCAAGGAGAGAGAATTCAAGAACATCCGCCTGCAGAGCGAGCAGGTCGCCGAGTTTGACTATCGTCCCGGACACTGTAAGAAAACCTATCGCATGGTTGTGGTTCGGAAGAACCTCACGATCGAAAAGGGGGAGCACCGGCTGTTTGATGAGGTCCGGTACTTCTTCTACATCACCAACGATCGGGAGATGACGATGGGAGAAGTGGTCCTTTTTGCCAACGATCGCTGCAACCAGGAAAACGTCATCGGTCAGCTCAAGAGTGGAGTGAACGCCTTGAGGATGCCTTCGGACAGTCTGGTATCGAACTGGGCCTACATGGTCATCGCATCGCTGGCGTGGAATCTGAAGGCCTGGTATGGCCTGGTGACGCAGGCGCCGACAGTACGTCGTGATATCTTGAGGATGGAGTTCAAACGCTTCCTGGTGAACTTTGTGCAAATACCCTGTCAGATTGTAAGAACCGGTCGTCGCCTCGTTTACAGGATATTGGCCTATAGCAAGCATCTCGAAACCTTTTTGGCGACGTTCGACTATATCAGGCAACTCAGGTTTACTTGAAGGCGCCTCGCCGGCGGGTGAGCCCGTACCCCCGGCGGAGCAAGAGTGGCGGGCGAAAGGAAGGGCATAACAGAGACAAACAAGATCAAGTGATCCAGACAACCAATGGAAGGTTTGTCTCTTGTGTTTCTCTTTGCTTTCCCTGTTACGCACAAGGAGCTGAAATCCACGAGATATTCGGAAAAGGCAAACGATTTTCCGAGCGAGCTCATACCTCGCTTATTTTGGGTCTAGATGACGCCACATTCACCTTGGCTGAGATCCTGAATTGTGATTTTCGAGGGACTCAGATTCACTCGGCGAAGTTTGGTCAGAGCAACCTGAGCCATAGCGTGTTTCACCGTGCTGCACTGGTCAACTGTGATTTTAGAGATGCCAACCTGAGCACGACGGACTTCAGCAACGCTATCCTGGCGGATTCTCTCTTCGGGGCAGCCAACCTGATGGCGGCAGATTTTCGTGGGGCAGTCTTGGAAGGCGCCCGGCAACTGTCCTCATCACAGCTCACGGAGGCACGTACCTCCGTTCACACCATTCTTCCTGACGGCAGCAAAGGACCCTTCGTTCGCGGTTTTGGTGCCGAGCATCCCGTAAGACAATAGCCCGCACCGCGAGTCGTTACGGTCGTCCGCTCACCCTGGCGAGGATTCCGGCCAAATGCACACGGATTGCTCCTTGCCGCTCGCGCGCTGCCGGCCCTTTTAGTGCTCCTGCCGCGACGGCGGATAGTGACCGTGCGCCCGGCCGCAAGAGACGCTGCTTACTTTGTAAATGGAGTGCCGGGTTAGCTGTCTCCGGTGGCTCGAGGGGAGGATCGCGTGAAAACAGGCGTTCTGAGAATGGTCGGGTGGATGGCGGCATGGCTGTTTTGGATCTGTATTCCGCGGGCCCACTCGGAAGAGATCTCGGTCGCTTTCTCCGATCCGGCTACGCCGGGTCTGGTCCAGGTACACCTCGCCAAGGGGGCAATCCGGGTCCAGACTTCTTCTGAGGGCGAAGTTCGCGTTGAGGCCATGCGCCATCCATCTGGTATTTCCAGGGCGCCGGATCTGCTCGAGCTCGGCATGCAGCGCATAGATACTTCCAACACCGGCTTGACGATTGAGGAAACAGACAATGTCATGGCGGTTCGCGTGCAATCGCAGGTTCGAGCGGTCGACCTGAGGCTTCAGGTGCCGCCTCGGACTTCCCTCCGGCTGAGCACGCTGGGCAAAGGCGGAATCTATGTAGACGGCGTCGAGGGCTCCATCGATGCCAGTAGCGTGAACGGAGAGGTCGAGCTCCGGAACATTTCTGGACCTGCGAACGTTCATGCGATCAACGGCCGCGTATCCGTGACTTTCGTCGGTGCGACGCCTTCTCAGGATATGTTCTTTGGCTCCGTCAATGGAACAATAGACGCAACGCTTGGAGCTGATATTGGCTGCAGCCTCTGGATCGAGACCCACGCCAGCCAGGTTTACACGGATTTCGATATTCAGATGGCGCCTACCCCGATTTTGACGCAGGCCGTGAAGAGTGGAAAAACGGTTTCGCAGCCTGCGGTCCAAAGAGGGATTCGTGGCACCTTGAATGGTGGTGGAAAGCAGATACTCTTCCGCAGTTTGGGTGGGGCCATTTACATCCGGAAGGCACCTCGATGACCTTTCTTTCTCGTTTGTGATCCGCTAGGGTAGCGCGGGTGGAACCGGTTGTGCTGTTTTCGATTTGGTGAAATTGGACTCGGCTTGCCAGGTGGTTTGGGAAGCGCGTTGGCTGAAGGCAGCAACCGTTGAGCCGGGACGGACTCGACTTATGTCCGCCGATAGACTCTCAGGGAGGACCTCGATGTCCATTTTGAAATTCCTAGGCCTGGATCCAGGGCGTCTCGCTTCTAATCCTTCCGCTGAGATCGACGCGATAAGGGAAATAGCCGATTCACTGGACCGAATGGATCCGGACAGGGCAAGATTCATTGCCTCGTTTGCCTACATCCTCAGTAGGGTCGCGCGTGCAGATCTGGAGGTGAGTGAACAAGAAACACGAAGCATGGAACGCATCATCGTGGCAGAGGCACATCTTCCTGAGGAGCAGGCAATCATCGTTGTGCAAATGGCGAAAACGCAAAACATCCTTTTCGGCAGTACCGAGAATTTTCTGGTCACGCGTGAGTTCAGCAAGCTGGCGTCGAAAGAGCAGAAGATCGCCTTGCTGCACTGCCTGTTCAGCGTTTCGGCGGCCGATCAGTCCATTAGTAGCGTCGAGAGTGACGAAATCCGGCAGATTGCAGACGAGATAAAGATCGATCGCGATGAATTCATCGCCATTCGATCTACGTTTCGAGAACATCTGCAGGTCTTGAGAAGACCACAGCGCTAGCTCCACTGGACGTCCGACGCCGGTTGGGCGATTCGGCCCTTTTGGTGTGGCCGGTCGGCGGGTTCTTGCGGTGGTCCTCAGGTTGGCGCCAATTGGCATAGCAGACGCGGGACGGAAGATCAGCGCATTTATACTGATAGCTTCGCCATTTCGACGCGGTTGCGCCCTCGTTTCTTCGCCTGGTAGAGCGCAGAGTCGGCGGCGCGAATGAGCGCGTTCAAATCGCTACTGTTGGCCGAACTACTCGACGTGACCCCCAGGCTGATACTGACAATGGTTGGGCCGTCAGTTGTTGCGATGGGTTCTCTGGAGATACTGATTCGAATCCGCTCAGCCATCTTGAACGCGGCCGCAGAGTCACAGCCCGGCAAGACGATGAGTACTTCCTCGCCGCCGTACCTTCCGATCCAATCGTAGTTGCGCACGGAGGAGAGCATCCGACGCGCGGTCTCTCGGAGTACCTCGTCTCCGATGAGATGGCCGTAGGTATCATTGATCTCTTTGAAGTGATCCAGGTCGGCCAACACAATGCTCAGGTTCGCATCCGCTGGGCTACGGTGAGAGCGTGCGAGCTCGCGATCCAGGCGATCAAATATTTCGGATCTGCTCCAAAGGCCAGTCAACTGGTCGTGGGATGCTTGCGCTCGCAGTTCCTGGTGGGCTTCCAGAAGTGCCTGCTGCATTTCCAGGATCCGGCTCCCGACAGCCAGCCGGGCTCGCAACTCATAATCCCTATAGGGATGGATGAGATAGTCGTCTGCGCCCGCCGCCATGCCCCTGCGATACTCATCTTCCCCTTCACGGTCCCCGAAAAGGATGATGTAGGTATAGGGAATCTTGCGAGAGTCACGGAGCATACGGCAAACCTCGACACCGTCGAAACCTTGAATTCGCCTCTTCAATATGGCGATGTGTGGACTCTCTCTGGCTTGCAGTTTTTCCCATGCTTCGATGCCGTCAGAAACGGATACGACGTCGTAGCCCCAGTCCATGAGGGAACTCTCGAGAAGGAGACGCTCGTAGAAATCGTCTTCGGCGATCAGGATCTTCAAGGCGGTATGTCCTCAAACGAAAGTATCACAATCCGCAAGCTTTGAAAACTCGGTATGGGCAAGTCCATCGTTCCGCAAGCGGGAGTCGGTACGCGCCAGGGCTGTGTAGACCGTGTGCCGTTACAGCTTCTTTTGGCGAGCGCTGACGGTCCAGAAGACAACCAAGGATACGAGAATGCCTAACGCAAACGGGTTGAGGATGCCGAGAAACCGACCTCCCAGAAAGTGGTGTGTTCCCAACGTTGCGGGCACAGAGATCAAGATGGAGGAGAGGGCGGCCGCCGCGGTCGGCTTCTTTGAATAGACTCCGGATACTACCGGTACGAAAAGTGAAACTGAAACAAGGCTATAGAAAAGGGTGAGCGACGAGAGGATCGAGGGAGCCGCGATAGCCACCACGATTCCCAAGAGTCCGGCAGTGACGGATGAGATCCTGCTCACGCGGAGCAACCGCGCCTCGGACGCGCGGGGATGGATAAAGGCACGATAAAGATCGACGGTCAACGACGTTGAAAGCATGAAGAGAACGGCGTCACAGGTGCTGACCTCGGCAGAGAATATCGCCGCTAGACCCAAAACGGCCAGCCAGTGAGGGAGTATTTCGATCATGAAGCTCGGGAGCGCCGATTCGGGATCCGGGAGCTCGGGGAGCCTCGCAGCCGCAATAATCCCGATACAGGTCGGGATCAGTGAAAACAGCAATAGCGCCACGCCGTTCAAGGAGACCCCCATCCGCACGGCGGACTCCGAACGAGCTCCATAGACCTTCTGGATCAATCCCGGAGAGACAATGAACGAAGGAGTTAACAGAGCGACGTAATAGAGCACCCCACCCATTCCGATCCCAACGGGGCTCAAATACTGTTGGGTTGCCGTGTCTCCAAGTTGGCCGGCCAATCGGGAAACAACCTGGTCCCACCCTCCCGACGAATCTATCCCGTACGGGATGGCAAGGACAAAACCCACGATCAAGACAAACAACTCGACGAGGTTGACCCACGCGGAGCTGAACAGACCTCCCGCCGTGAAGTATGAGATCATGACGAGCCCGCCCCAAACGCAACCCTGCCACTTGGGAATGCCCATGACTACGTGAAGGATGATGGAAATCGCCATGATTTGCGCGGCAAGAAGTCCTAGCGTGCCGATCCACAAGATGATCGCGACGACCCCCCTTACGGCTCGGTTGTACCGGAACTCGAGATAGTCGCCTAGGGTGTGCAAGCGTCGATCGTGGGCGATACGCCAGATGCGGGGTCCGATAGTGTGGGCAAGAATCAAGCACCCGATTCCGGCTGAGCCGACCCACCACCAGGCAGACCAGCCATCGGTATAGCCACGAGCAGCCACGTTGACGGTTGATCCAGCACCGATATTGGCTGCCAGGAAAGTGGTGAAGATCAGTCCTGGTCCCAGCCGGCGTCCGGCGACTAGAAAATCCGTCGCCGAGCGCACCCGGCGAGCGAGATAAGCGCCCAGTCCAATGAGAAGGGCGGAGTAAGCTAGTAGAAGCAGCAGTGTCCAATTCAATGCGGTGCTCCAGCCGGGGGGAACCGGGCAGGCATTTGGGAGTAATGAGATGTTTGCCCAAGGTTCCCGACAAAGCGACTAGAAGAGGACCTGTGCGAGACGCTTCCGGTATTCCTCGGCGAGTGGGCTTCGCTCTCCGATGAGGGCGAATATCGCAATCATTGCCTTTCTCGCGCCGTCATCCAGAAAATGTTTATCGCGGGCGATAACGTAAAGGAACTCCGCCAACGCCTGCGGGTACCGACCTGCAGTCGCCAAGCAACAACCGTAGCTATACCGAGTATCCAGATCTTCTGGCCGCTGCGTGGCGTCCGACGCGCAGCGCTCGATTCCGCCATGACTCTCGCAGACCGCCCGGAAATCCGAGGTCCGGCGCAGGTTTTCCAGTGCGGGATAATGCTCGGATGACGGCGGGACCCGGTTCCAGTAACCGGTAGCAGAATCGTGATCGCCCTCCGCCTCCTCGATCTTTCCGAGCTGAAGCAAGGTTCCCCCATGGGCGTCGTCGTGCTTCAGTGCGTCTTGAAAGTGAAGCTTGGCTTCGGAAACTCGACCTTCCTCCATGAGGGCGACACCGGAGGCGTACAGCCGGTCTATTTCCGCCGGGCAATGTTTTCTCAGGAACTGACGCGCGTCGGATTCTGAAATGGCACCCATGAACTCGTCTACGACCTTTCCATCCTTGAAAAGCTTTACGTGAGGGATGCTCCGGATTTGAAAGTGTGTGGCCAACTCCGGATTGGCCTCTGTGTCTATCTTGGCCAACCGAAACGCTCCATCGAACTCTTCCGCCAAACGCTCGAGAACCGGGGCAAGGATACGACATGGTCCACACCAAGAGGCCCAAAAGTCTACTAGAACGGGTCTCTGACGAGATTCGTCCAGCACGTCGCGTGGAAAGTCCGAGACGTTGACGTTCCGGACGTATTGGTTAGAAGCCACCCACCCTCCTTGTCTAATCACCTGCTCAGGAAATGATAGCCTGAGGATCCGCGTCGACAAAGTGTTAACAGTGGAGGGCGGATTCGATCGGCTGCTTGCTCCTCATCCCGTTAAGAATCTACGATGCGCTTCCCACATCAGCTCTCGCCACAACATGAATGCTCGATTAGTCAGGAGTGGCCTAGCAGTCCGTGGTAAAAGTCTGGTAAATCCTTTTGTTCGCAATCGACTCTCTACTGCGCTTCGACTAAAATCGACGCATGGCCATGGGAAAAAAGAAACGCAAGTCGAAGCAGACCAACATGTGGGTGCCGACTCAACATCTCCCCAGGAGTGCATCCCACCCTTTCTACCAGCGATTGAATCAGGTGCTCGACGAAGCCGGGTTTGACGAGTTTGTCGAGCAGCGATGTGCGTGTTTTTATGCACCCAAGATGGGTCGCCCAAGTCTGGCACCTGGTCGATACTTCCGTCTTTTGATGATCGGATACTTCGAGGGACTGGATTCGGAGCGAGCTATCGCCTGGCGTGCTGCCGATTCGCTGAGCCTGCGCGGGTTCTTGGGACTCGAGTGGGGCGAGGATCCGTCGGATCATTCGACGATCTCCCGCACGCGACGGCGCATGGATGTGGAGACGCATAGCGCAGTCTTTGCCTGGATCCTGAGCCGGCTCGCTGAGGCGGACCTGGTGAAGGGCAAGACCCTCGGGGTGGATGCGACCACTCTGGAAGCCAACGCGGCTTTGCGCAGCATTGTACGGCGGGATACCGGAGACAGTTACGAGACCTACTTGACGAAACTGGCACAGGAATCGGGTATTGAGACACCGACCCGGGAGGATCTGGCGCGCATAGATCGCAAGCGGCCGAAGAAGGGTTCCAACGATGACTGGCAGCACCCGCAGGATCCGGACGCCCGCATCACCAAGATGAAGGACGGCCGCACGCATCTGGCTCACAAGGCCGAACACGCCGTGGATCTGGAAACCGGAGCGGTGGTTGGCATCACGGTTCAGGGAGCCAACCAGGGCGATACGACGACGATCAAGAAGACGCTCATTGAAGCGGCCGAACAACTCGAGGGTGTGCTGCCTGAAAGCGATAGACTGCAGGAGCTTGTGACCGACAAGGGATATCACAGCACGCAACTGGTAGAAGATCTCGAGCAACTGGAGATCCGAAGCTACATTTCCGAACCAAAGCGGGGTAAACGGCGGTGGCACGGGAACACCCGTGCGCGGGATGCCGTGTACCGAAATCGTAGACGTATCCGAGGAGAACGGGGAAAGCGCCTGCTTCGCCAACGGGGAGAACGACTGGAACGACCTTGTGCACACCTCTATGAAACAGGTGCAATGCGGCGGACATATCTCCGTGGTCATCCAAACATCCTCAAACGGTTGCTGCTTCATGTCGGTGCATTGAATCTCGGACTGCTGATGCGACAGCTGTATGGCGTGGGCACGCCGCGGAGTCTGCAGGGGCGTCTCTGCGCCTTTCTGACGCGTATCTTGGCCTTTTTCAGATGGTCGAGGTCGATCTGGGCCGCTTTTTGGCTGAGGGAACCATCTGTAGATGACTTCCATCCAGTATGCCCCAGGATCATCGTTGTCCGTGGATCTGTGCTCCATCCGGTTTTAGCCACGGGCTGCTAGAGCAAATGATTAGATGCGGTCTTCGAAATAGTATCGTAGCGAGAGACAATTCTATGCTATGAGAAACCTGTGCGCCAAATCACAAAACAGTGTTCGAACTACAGCGCGGCCGGGAGTGAACCGATACACTATTGAGGTTGAAAGACGCCGTATCGGCGGGTTCTCACAGGACAATGCTTTACGACGGAATCTAGTTTCTTAGTGCCATTGACATCGATGTTTGCGCACGGCATACTGCGGAATGAGAAAAGGAAGCTCGGTTTCATCTCCAAATTCGATCCAACCAGTTGCATCGGTCAACGGTATGTCCAAGCGAAGTAGAATCGATCGCAGAGAATTCATCCAGAGAACGGCATTAAGCGCGACCGCTGCAATGAGTCTTGAGCCCGGTGATGGGCGAGCGAGCGACCGTTCAAACGCTAGCGACCGAATCACTGTTGGCATGATGGGTGTGGGGGCGCGTGCACAAGAACTCTTGGAGGCAACCCGATCACTTCCCGATGTTGAGATTGTTGGTGTGTGCGACGCATACAAGGGGAGGGTCGAACGCGCCATCGAGCGCACCGGTGGCCGAGCAAAGAACTATGGGGATTACCGCACGATCATTGCAGATCCAGCGATCGATGCTGTTGTGATTGGAACTCCGGACCATTGGCATGCGCCCATGATCTTGGAATCATTGCGCGCTGGAAAGCACGTGTACGTAGAGAAGCCGATGACGTACGGCATTGCTGAGGGAAACGAGATTATCGAAGAAGCACGGGTGACGGGCCGGATCGTACAGGTCGGCAGTCAGGGTGTGAGTTCGCGGATTCAGCAGAAGGCACGTGAGTTCATTGCCACGGGAAGGCTTGGAAAGGTGACCATGATCCGCGCTTCTTTCAATCGAAATACGGCGAGCGGAGCATGGATCTATCCGATACCGAGTGACGCGTCGCCCGACTCGGTGAATTGGTACATGTTTCTGGGGCCTGCGCCCAAACGTGCGGTCGACTATGCCCGTTTCTTTCGATGGCGTTGCTACCAAGATTATTCCGGCGGGATTGCGACCGACCTTTTCGTCCATCTCGTTACGGGCATCCACTTCATGATGAATGCTCGAATGCCGTCGCGAGTCATGGCGATGGGACAGCTATACCGATGGAAGGACTCGCGAGACGTGCCGGACACGATCAATGCGATTCTGGAGTACCCGGAAGGATTCGTGGTCAATTTGAGCAGTACCTTCAACAATCAGTCCAGTAGCGGCAGTGGATTCCAGATCATGGGTACTCTAGGGACGTTGATCCTGGGGGATTCACTTGCCTTCTATCCGGAAGTCGTTTCTGAGGACAATCGTTGGATCGTCGAGAGCTGGCCGGGCGAGCTCGAGGCGGCGTATTATCGAGACCCGGATGTTCTGCGAGAAGAACTTCCGGAAACGCGAGAGCCGGAGATTGTGGCCGAAGCTGAACACTATCGAGAGGTCGGTCTCGGTGCCACCGTCGCGCACCTGCGAAACTTCTTTGCATCGGTGCGAACCGGCAAGCAACCCTGGGAGGATTCTGTCGTGGGGCATCGAGCAGCGTCCTGTGCACACCTGATTAACGCCTCGGTGCGTGCTCGGACAATGGTGAGCTGGGACTTTCGTCGGGAAGCGATGGTTGCCTAGGCACTGGTGTTCTGTTGTTTGCGAGTCGGGGACTTCGTTGGTCTCCGATATCTTCTGCGCGGGGGGATTGAGAATATGGTGGAGACAAGATTTCGACGTCGGGTTGCCCGGAATCAGAAGAAGTCCATAGTCCCCCTGTCAAAGTTGCGGACATCGGAAGTCGTCCGAACGGTCGTGGATCATCCCCGTCGCTTGGAGGAGCTCATTCGAATGTTGGACGATCGCGACCGGTCGATTCGCGGGCGAGCAGCAGCCACCCTGGCTCGTTTATCGCAGACTCATCCGGCGCGATTGATTCGGGTGCTGGATCGACTGTGCGAGCATCTCAACGACGAGTCCGCGTACGTCCGATGGAACCTCGTCTACACCCTGGGGCAAATAGCCGACCGACAACCCGGTGCGGTCCCGAAGTTCTTTCCCGAACTCAGGCGCTGCCTGGACGACGGAAATGCCATCGTGAGTGTCATGGCGGTGCGGGCCTTTCGTCGTCTCGCACGGCGCAAGCAAAAGATGGTCAAGGAACTATTTGCCGGTAGTGATGCCCCAGTTCCGGCTGCCCTCCTCGATGTCATAGGAACTCAGCGGTCGCCTGAAGCCTCCAAAGAGTGAAGTTCAGGCGATCGAATCTACGTGCTCTTTGAGCCGCACAAACTGACAATCCTCGAAGCGTAGGGCTGTTCTTGCCTGCCCGTGCCGACAAAAAAGCGGAACAACGCGGCCGTTTTGGCGTAAGCACCTTTGAGGGACAACTGTCAACGATGATTATCCCAAGGAGAGAGCCATGAAGCTCGTCGCGGGAGCGGCAATCGGTCTCGCGCTCATTGGGGCTACTCCCTGCCTCGTCGGTCAACAGGATAGTTTTGAGAAGCACTTCACTCGGTTCCCGAGTTCGGTTCCGAACGTCGATCTCTATGCGGGGGTCACCAGCATTTTGACTCCCTTCAAGGAACCGTTAAGGAAGTCCTACGAGAGCTTGGTGACATTCCTGGACCGAGATCTCGTGCCCGGAGCGATCGTTGTGTGTTCGACATCCGAGCAGAGAGATTCCGTGAACGAAACGAAATTGTTGAGGAAGGGGTACCGGTGGGTGTTGATTCAGTTAACTGCGGAGGCCGTCAACCAAAAGGTCCTCGCGCAGATCAAGACCCGGTTTGGAGGTAAGATCCCGGAGCCGATCCTTCGTAGGTTCGAGAATCCGGCGCCGGAAAGAAGAGCGGCGGACGAAAGACGGCTGGTCAGCCAGAGTGTCGGACAATTTACGAAGGCGGCGCTGCAAATGACGCTTTCGCCTGAAAAAAAATTCAGGGGCTCCCGGATAGACGATATGGGGCGGAGTCCGTTGGCTGATTGGTTGGATATCGGCCTAGCGACGTACGCTTCAGGAAGCTGGAACAACAACCTCAAGTTCCTGCGAGAGCGTTTGGAGGAGGCCTTCTACTTCGAGGATTTGCTGGATATGTCGCGACCCTTTGTCTTGCCTGCGTTCGGGGAGAGCGGAGATTACTCGTTCGGACGCGTCATAGTCAGGAGGGAATCTGGGCAGAGTGGCCATGGAGGCCAGAATCGCACAACGACGGGGAGTACTCGAGCCTACTCGCCGGGCGCTGCTCCGGAGACGGTGCTCGCCTCGGGCTCGATTCCAAAGGACCAGCAAGACCGGATGTTGTTCGATGCCCAGGCCGGGGCTCTGTTCGCATACCTGGTCGAGAGGATCGGGGTTCGGCGCACGAAAGAGCTCATTCAATGGAGCCGCAAAGGAAATGAGACCCGGGAGTTTGTGTTACGAGCCGATGCTCTGGGCGAAGATGTCGAAGAGGCAGAAGCGCGGTGGCTTGACTGGATCAACGCTCAGGATGCGCCGGAACCTGCGCAGTTGTTGTTTCGGTCAAGAGGACGGGGCGGTCCAGCGCCTCCGGGGTAGTGAGCAGCTCAGCCATGACTCGAACTTGCAACACGCGTATTCGTAGGATACTTCCGATTGTATGTGTGGGTGCGCTCTGCCAGATAGTTGCTGCCCAGCCTGATACGCTGGAGCGACAGGAGGTCGACGCCATTACCGTGAACAAGCAAGACATCGAGCATCGAATTGATATCACTGGCGAGGTGGTGGCCGCTCGGTCAATCGAGATCAAGGTGCCGCGGATGCGCCATTCATTTGGGAGCACGGTAACATTTCTTGCCGAGGAAGGGGCTCACATCCAACGAGGGAAGCGAATCTTGGAGCTCGACACCTCGAGCTTGGAGAGTCAGCGGTCCGAGGCGGAGCGGAAACTCGACGAGGCAATGCTAAAGATAGAAAAAACCAAGGCAGACCTTGCCGCACAGCGATCCGATCTGCTCAACGAGATCGCGCAGGCTGAAGCGGATCTGGATGTGGCGCAGCTATACGCCAGAATCGACAAGGAGCTCATTGCCGCCAACGATTTCCAGCGCTATCAGGTGGAGTCGGAGAAGGCGCAGCTGGCGCTCGAGAAGGCTCGGGAACGGCTAACAAATCACCAGGAAGGCTATCAGGCAGAAATGGCCCTTGTGGCAATCGAAAGGTCCCAGGCCGAGATTGAACTGAAAAAGATAGAGAGCGATATAGAGCTGATGCATGTGGATGCCCCCCAAGATGGGATCGTGATTTATGGGGACAATTGGGCCAGCAATCGTAAGGTTCAGGTAGGAGATACGCTGTATCGTGGGATGACCGTCCTAACTCTTCCGGACCTCAGCAGCATGCAGGTCAGTGGATTCGTCTATGACACGGAGTTTTGACACGTTTCGCGGGGAATGGCATGTCTCATCACGCTGGACGCAATCCCGGGTATGAGATGGAAGGGGATACTGGAGTCTTTGACGAGCATTGCCAGCCGCAAAGGATTCGCGACAGAGCACAAGGTTTTCCGCGCCAATGTGAAGCCGGATTCCTTTGATCCCCAGTTGATCAAACCTGGAATGTCCGCGAGGATAGAGATCCCGATCGTGCTGGCCTCCCGGGTTCGAGCAGTCCCGCGGCCGTATGTCGGAACCGGGCTGGCGACTTCATACTATGTGATCAAGGGGACCGATCGGGACCGGCTCTCGACGCAGACCGTCCAGATTGGTTCTTTTGGAGACCACTACGTGGAAATCCGATCGGGGCTGGAAGTTGGGGACCGGATCTGGCCTTTGGGTGTTCGGGAGGATCGACCGTGAGAACCCGGGGGGCTGTGATTGCATTGGGGGTCGCGGTGGCAGCGGTAGGGGCTGTGTGGCTGTACCGGTCTACCAACAACGCCACTCCATTGGACGAACAGGAAGTGCTTACAATTGAGCGCGTGGACTACCCGCTTCTTGTCACGGCCGCCGGGAGCTTGGATGCCCCACGAAGCGTTGCCGTTGGTCCTCCCACTATTCGGAACGAGTACCGCTACAAGCTTGCCCGGATCGTAGATGAGGGGAAGTACGTTTCGGAGGGCGACTTTCTCATGGAATTCGACGGATCCGACGTGAGCCGTCGACTCCGGCAGGAAACCAGCAATTTTCAAAGGGTCCAAGAGGAATACCAGAAGAAGAGATCGGATTTCGATATCCGGATCAGAGAGCTGAGACTTCAACTGGATCAGGCGCAGGCCGACCTCGAAAAGCTGGAGACGAAACTCGATCAGCAGGTCGAGCTGGAAAGCGCCATAGCCATCGAGGAGACTCGGATTCGTTTATCGGCTGCCCGAAAGCGCGTCGCATTCATGACCCAAAAGATCGAGCATGCAACCAAGGGAGGACGTCTCGATTTGCAGATCTCGAGGAGCAATGAGAAACACTACAAAGATCGGATGGATGCTCTTCTCGACGCGATGGATGATTTGACCGTAACGGCTCCGGTCTCCGGTGTAGTGATCTACAAACGTGACTGGAACAATGAACCTAAGCAAGTCGGGAGCAATGTGTATTTGCTCGAGACCGTCCTCGACATTCCCGATCTTTCCATGTTGCAGGTCCGTGTCTATGTAGACGAAGTGGATGTAAGTAAGATTCATGTCGGCCAAGAGGCGCGAGTTATAGTGGATGCGGTCAAAGGAAGGGTGTTTGCCGGCAAGGTTGCTGCAACGGGAGCGATCCTCAAACAGGTCCAATACGATATTGCGCAGAAGGTGGCCGAGAACTTGATCGAACTGGAAGGGGCGAACGTAGAGATGTTGCGGCCGGGCATGAATGCGCGGGTGCAAATCAAGGTCGGCAGCTATCCCGACGCCATTGTTGTACCGTTCTCGAGTATAGAAGAGCGGGAAGGCCGCTCCTTTGTTCAGGTTTGGAATGCTACGAAGGACCGATTCGATTGGCGCGAGATCCAAATCATGCGTCACGATGGTCAATCGGCTGTCGTTTCCGAGGGGCTCGCGGTGCAAGAGAGAATCCGCCTGGCTCCGCGAGAAGTGTAACTATGAATAATCGCGCACATGCAAACAGGCCCATCCGTTCGGGGGTTCTGGCCCGCCTAATGAGAATTGTCTTCCTGTTGTTTCTGATCGGAATCGGAATTGCCATTCTAGCAAACAGGGAAAGTCTCTGGAACTCGGTGAGTGGTGTCCTGGCCGATGTCGAGGAAGACCCCATCCCACTTCAGGTTCTCGCCCGGGGCCCTTTTGAGTTGAAAGTCGAGGCCGAGGGAGAAATCGTAGGCCTGAAGAGCGTCCCCGTCACGACGCCCAGAACTCGCTCCGGCGGTTTGAAGGTGTCCTGGTTGATCCTTGAAGGAAGTCTCGTCGAGCGTGGACAGAGCGTCGTTCGCTTCGATAGCACGGATGCGGCTTTGGAGTTGGAAAAACAACAGAATACTCTCGATGCAAACCAGGAGCGATACCGGATTGCCGTCGGCGATCAAGCAACGGACAAGACCATTCTGGGGATTGATCTAACGGATGCTAGAAAAGAATACGAGTATGCGATGACGGTGATGCCGCAGGACGAAACGATCTTCTCGAAGTGGGAAATCATCGAGGCCCAAATCAACGCCCACCTTGCGGAAGAACGGATTGACTTTCTCAAAAACAAGGGACGGGTACAGAGACGTATTGCAAGATCCGACAAGCAGATACTGGCTATCGAGAAGAACAAGGCGGTATCAGAGCAAGCCATCGCCCAGCAAACACTAGATTCTCTGGAGCTGAGCGCCCCTCGAGACGGCCTGGTTATTTATAACCGCAGATCCTATCGAATGCGGGAGCCCCAGATCGGCGACGAATCGTACCCAGGAGATACACTGATCGAAATCGTAGACCTGAATGCGCTTCAGGCCCGGATCTACGTGCTGGAACGTGATGCTGGAAGTCTGAAGCGGGGAAAAGGTGTGAGGATTCGCCTCGATTCGATTCCGGAGCGGGATTTTCACGGAACGATCTCTTCAGTGTCGACCTTGGCGCAGCCGCTCGATCGCAAGTCGCCGCTCAAATATTTTGTTTGCGAGGTGCTCGTCGACGATGGCTATGAAGACATCCTGCGGATCAAACCCGGAATGTCACTCGAGGCGGAAGTCGTCTTGGAGCTCTACGACGACTGTTTTGTGGTGCCGGCGAGCGCGATTGAGTTCAAAGACACGGAAATCTTGGTTTACATACGTCAGGGGGAGCGTTTCGTGCCACGAGCGGTGAAGATTGGGGCCGGTTCGCACGGTCAGACAACAGTACTCGAGGGAGTGAAAGTGGGCGAGATTCTTGCCATGCGGAACCCTTTTGAGACGAGAAAGGCACACCTGCCCGATTTCAGCAAGGCTGGAGCCAAGCATAGCTCACAGATGCGTATGCGGGGCGGGATGGGATACAAGAGAATGGTCATCAGACACTAGGCCTACCCAAAGCTCCACCAGCAAATGTCAAACGTATCCATAAACAAGAGTACAGGTAGGGAACGATGTTTAGGGTCGAAGCGCTACGAGTAGCGCTCCAGAATCTCGGTCGCCGTAAGATGCGGTCGTTTTTGACCATGCTCGGCATGATCTTCGGTGTGGCGGCGGTGATCGCGATGCTCTCGATCGGAGCCGGGGCAGAGCAGGAGAGCTTGCGGATCATCGAGAATTTCGGCATCCGAAACATCATCATTCAAAGCAAGGAGTTCAAGCCGGAAGAGTTGATGCAGATTCGATCGGAGTCGCTCGGTCTTTCCTTACGCGATCTGGAGGCAATTCAGTCCGTGTTGATACCGACACCTCTTGTCTCGGCTAAACGGGAGGTCAAGGTCTTCCAGATTTTTAGTGAAAAGGGCCGAAGCGACAGCCGTGTTCTGGGGGTGAGCAGTTCGTATCCGGATATCAACAATCTCGTGCTGCTGCAGGGTTCCTTCTTTATGCCCTTTGACGAAGATGCCGTGAGCCAGGTTTGCGTGCTCGGCATCACCGCCAAGCACAAGCTCTTCGGGTTTGGAGACGTCATCGGCAAACGGATCAAGATCAACGATCAATGGATGATGGTCATTGGCGTGCTCGGTGACGCCAATCTAGGGCGGCAGGAGTTTGAGGGCGTGAAGATCCAGAATCCGAACAACGACATTTACATTCCGATCACGACCTCACTGAAGAAGTTCAACGTAGACCCCTTGGAAAACGAGCTGAATGAAGCGGTCATTCAAGTGGGTGCCGATGGCGACCTCCGGGAGCAGTCCGCAGCCATCAGTAACCTGATGGCCACGATGCACGCGTTTATCGACGATTATTCGCTCATTGTTCCGGAAAAACTCTTGGTGCAGAACCAAAGAACCCAGGGTATCTTCAATATCGTGATGGGTGCCATCGCGAGTATTTCCTTGCTCGTTGGAGGGATCGGCATCATGAACATCATGCTGGCGTCGGTGCTGGAGAGAACAAGTGAAATTGGTTTGAGGCGTGCCATTGGCGCCCGGAAGCGAGACATTCGAGAGCAATTCATTGCCGAGGCACTCGGTCTCAGTCTTGCCGGCGGAATCATCGGCGTTGGATTCGGTTTTGCGATCTCACGACTCGTCGCGGCATATTCCGGATGGAGTACGATTATTACGCCCGAGTCGATTGCCCTGTCCTTCGGTGTCAGCTCCGTGGTTGGTCTGATTTTCGGAATCTATCCCGCTGTTCAGGCCTCGAATCTGGATCCGATCGAATGCCTCCACTACGAATAAAAGTCTGTCAGCGCGGTTTGGCCCCGGGGGCCGGATATTCGACGATGTGATCAATGGACAGCAGATCCCAGTAGGTCAGGATTCTGCCCGCAAGTGTTGCATCGAGAAAGGACTTCATCGGTTGCAGGATTGTTGTCATATAGTATCCGGGTATATGCGCGGGATGGTACCCGTGCCGGTCTGCGAAAGTTCGGATAACGTATGCATGAGGAGCCATCGGGAGGGACCTCAAGTTTTTGAGGTATCTTGTCCAGCGGCCGGTGTTGAAGAGGTAGAACTCGACGTTGGACGAGTAGAGCGTCTTCAGAAGAATTCCTCTGCGACCGATCTCGCGAGCCACATTCTGCATGGCCCGTTCTCCTCCAAGGTCCCCAACTACCGGGATGATGCGGTTCTTTTCATGAAGATCCTTCACGATATGGAACCTGCTGCTGTTGGCTAGGAAATTCGCTTGCTTTCCTCGGCCGTCCGTTTCGGTCAAGAGCGTTCGATAGGTCGGATGGTGGGACCTTGGCGGCCGTCCGAAGCTCGTGAAGCGCATCTCCGGACGGGCCCTGACGAAGGCCTGGGCGAGGTACTGCACGGTACGTTCGTCTTCGGAAGAGAGCCTCAGGTCCCATCGGCGCATGAGTGCTTGCGCCTCGCGTACCTTCTCTCTGGCGAAAGCTTCGTTGATCGGGGCTGCGTCGACTTCCTTCAAGAGCGAAAAGATCGACCCCGCTTCATTTCCTTGTGCCGGTGAGTGGAGCGGCCGGCCAAAAAGCCGCTCCAGGTATTCCCGCCGGTCGCGGCTCAGTTGCATCAGGGCTTTGTAGTAGAAATGCTGAAGGGCGTTCTGCCTGCGGATGTCCATGAGGATCACGATTTCGGGCTGGATTTGAGCAACGTAGCTGTAGTTTTGGTCCGGGCCAACTCCCAGGTAAGCTCCCCCTCGAACTTGCAGACGTTCCAGACTCGGCAAAACGCGTAAATATGTAGCTTCATTGGAAATAAAGTTGTCGCTATCGAAGTATCCTTCCGATTCCGATAACTCCACCCAGAGTCGGCGCAGTTCGGCAAGCGGGATTCGATCGTGCTTCTGCAGAATGGATGAAGAGGCGCAAAATGTAACGAGGGCGATCCATGCCGCGATAAGAGTTCTGAGAATCATTCGCTCGATACCCAAAAAAGGGGAGTTGAGGCCGACCGTTTCTGGATGGTACCATCTACAGCCGTGGCACCCTTGACTTTTGGCAACGCTTTGTGTACCTTATTGGTACTAATTGGTACTTTAATGGTATCTGTGTACCCAAGGGAATGTTAGAAGGCAAGTGATCTTATAGCAGAAGTTACAAGGAAACTCAGAAGGGAGTATCAATGCTGACTTTGACCCCAACAGCCGTTACCAAAGTGAAATCTCTCCTTGCCGAGAGAACCGAAGAGTCCGGGCTTCGCATTTCCGTGGTAGGTGGAGGGTGCTCCGGTTTTCAATACCAGATGTCACTGGACAAAGAAGCGGGTGCCGGCGATCAGGTTATCGAACTAGACGGTCTGAAGGTATACGTGGATTCGAGTTCACTACTGCATTTGAATGGCACTCAAGTAGATTATGTGGATGGATTGAACGGTTCCGGCTTCAAGTTTGAAAACCCCAACTCGAAGGGTTCCTGTGGCTGCGGAGAATCCTTTTACGTTTAGACGGCAAGGTGCTGAGATAGGCTTTTTCTCGTACGCGGGCTGATGGATGGCCCGCGTTTTTCTTTTTTGAACGAACCAAATGGGGTAGTGGTGCCTCCCTCTTCCTCCAAGATCCAGAACGATCGCATGACGCTGGTGGGGATCAATCTCCGACCCAGAATCGGCGTCACGAAGGGCGAACGTAGACAGCCGCAGTCCTGCGAAGCGGATGTAACGCTTTGGGGTGATTTCACAGCGGCGGCCGCGAGCGATGCTCTCGATCAGGCGATAGACTACAGTCAGGTGTTGAAGACCATACTCGAAACGGCGCACTCTGAGGAATTCAACCTTGTGGAGACACTCGCGTACGGGCTTGCCAAGCGAGTCTTGGAAGCCTATCCTGCCGAGCGGGTAGGAGTCCGAGTTCGCAAGCGTCCATCTACCATCCGGGAAAAAGTGAAATGCATCGAAGTGGAGATGATCGCCGAGTAGCCGCTTGTGGAACGGGTGGTTACGCTTTTCGTGACTGTCTCACCATTCGAGTCGGGCCAAGTATAGTATGAGAGCCTGATATGGACCAAGAGCTCGGGCAAGCGTCACGATTCGTAATGGTTTCCATCGATGGCGTCGACTGGCAAGTGCCGGCCGATACGAGTCTGCTCAATTGTTTCCAGTACCTCCAAGCCTATGCCATCTCGATGGGAGGTTTCTGCTGGAACGATGATTGTCACACTTGCGAGGTGTTGGTTCAGAAGGGAAGCGGAATCAGCGAAAGGGTTCTGGCCTGCCAGACCCAGGTTACGGCAAACATGACGGTGTTGGAGATGACAGACAAGTTGAGGTTTTGTCTTCGTGGCTTGACGGTGAGTCCTTGAGTACTCCTGTTAATCGATCCGAGGACGTTTGCGGGCGAGGTCGCGGAGACAGGACTGGGCAGCCGGAAACTGGGACATTGCCAACCGGGGAACCAGCCAGGGTTGCTGTCCGGAACAGGAGCGATGGGCCCGCATAATTGATCTGTTTGGTCTGTGGCGCGCCTACCCGATTTCCTCTATACTGTCTCGGCAACCGTAGGAGCCGGGCCGTGGAACGTTGATTGAAGGTCGATAGAGGTGTTCATGTCGGAGATGCAGGGTGAAGGTCCAGGGTTTTTTACCTCACGCTTGGAGCGGGTTATCGGTTGGGCTCGACGGTATTCAATCTTTCAATATCCGTTTGTGACAGCATGCTGCGGCATGGAGTACATGTCCACGTCGTCGGGCCATTACGATGTAGACCGTTTCGGTGCGGGTCTGCCGCGTTTTTCTCCCCGTCAGGCTGATGTGTTGTTCGTGGTGGGAACGATCAGCCACAAGATGGCTCCCGTGCTCAAACGGATTCACGATCAGATGTGCGAGCCCAAATGGGTCGTGGCTTTCGGTGTCTGTACCTGCACGGGTGGCTTTTACGACAACTATGCCACGGTACAGGGCATCGACACGATAATCCCGGTGGACGTGTATATCCCCGGCTGCCCCCCCCGCCCCGAGGCTGTTCTCGACGGACTCATGAAACTACAAACGAAGATCGAGCATGAGAGTCAGCTTGCTTAGGGATCTCTGATGGCCTCTCCCGCACCAAATGAGAAACGGAACATGCTCCTGAACGTGGGACCCTCGCATCCCGCAATGCATGGAGTGATCCGTCTAGAGACCGAATTGGAAGGAGAGACGGTTCGCAAGGTCGACGCCGAGATCGGCTATCTCCACCGTGCGTTCGAGAAGAGCTGTGAAAACTCTACCTGGGCCCAAGCCATTCCTTATACGGACCGACTGAACTATGTCTCTCCGTTGATCAACAACTTCGGCTATTGTGCAGCTGTCGAGAAACTTCTCGGAATCGAAGTAACCGAAAGGTGCGATTATATTCGCGTCTTGATGAGTGAGATCTCCAGACTGACGGATCATCTGACCTGCATTGCAGCGTCGGCAATGGAACTGGGAGCCATGACCGCATTCTTGTATCTCATGAAGGCGCGCGAGGCCTTGTACGAGATCGTGGAGGAGGTGACTGGAGCTCGGTTGACGATTTCTTACGGGCGTATCGGAGGGGTGAAGGCCGACCTGACCCCGGGCTTCGAGGACGAACTGAAGAAAGCGCTCGAGGCGGTCGAGCGCGAGATTGTTGAGGTCGACAAGCTCTTGACCCGGAATCGTATTTTCTACGATCGAATGCGCGACGTGGGAGTTCTAACCAAAGAAGATGCAGTGAGTTATGGCGTGACGGGACCGATGGCGCGCGGGTCGGGAATGGACTATGACGTGAGGAAGGCCTTCCCGTATTTTGTGTATGAGCGGATGGAGTTCGATGTCCCCACGGGCGAGCGTGGCGACAACTATGATAGATATATCGTGCGGATGGAGGAAATGCGCCAGAGCCTTCGGATCGTCCGACAGTCGGTCCGCGATTTGCCGGGTGGCCCGGTCAACGTTGATGGGGAGGGAAGGGCGGTTGAGTCTTTCGACCTGATCGACCAGGCTAAGATGGGACGCACGGCAGGCTTCGTGGGCACGGACACGATCGTCGAACCGACGCTGGAGGGAACGGAACGAAGATTCCACGAAAGGGTGTTGTCCCGAGAGAGAAACATCGTGCTCCCCGCGAAAGAAGACACCTATGGGAATATCGAGGGGTTGATGAATCATTTCAAGATCATCATGGACTACCACGGCATTCGTCCTCCCAAAGGAGAGACCTACTTCGCGGTCGAGGGGGCAAACGGAGAGTTGGGTTTCTATGTGGCCAGTGACGGCCGCGATCGGCCGTATAGAGTCAGGGTCCGTGCCCCCTGCTTCTTTTCCATGACTGTTCTTCACAAGATGTTGGAAGGATATATGGTTGCCGATATTGTGCCGACCTTCGGCTCGATCAACATGATCGCGGGGGAACTGGACCGGTAGCGGTGGACCCAAAGGGAACAACCAAATGACGAGCCTCGCTTCGCAATTTCGCAATCGAATCGATCTGCTCAAGAGCTACGTTTTTCGGCGGTCGCACGTTGCGGGTGGTCCTCTGACGTTGGCAATTGAAAGTACGGCCAAGTGCAACTTGTTTTGTCCGATGTGCCCGCGCGAGAACATTTACTTTCCTCCGCGGGACATGAAGCTATCGGTGTTCAAAAAGATCATCGATGAGGGAAAGGACTTTCTGGAATTTGCCGTTCCCTACGGGGTAGGGGAACCCCTGCTGAATCCTGAGATATACGATATGATCGCCTATTGCCGGCAGATGGGCGTTCCAAGCGGAATCTCCACGAATGCAACCGTTCTCACCCAAGAGGCCGGTCGAAGGCTGATCGAAGCTGGGTTGGATTACATTATATTCGCCTTCGATGGTGCCACGAAGGAGACATTCGAGAAGTATCGAAAAGGAGCGGACTTCAATGTTGTTCGCGAGAACATTCGAAGCTTTTTGAAGACAAAAAAGGAACTCGGGTCGCGAATTTTCTGCATCATTCAGATGGTCCGGTTGAAGGAAAACCGGCATGAGGTCTCCGATATGGTGCGTATGTGGCGCCTCGAGGGGGTCGACGAGATTCGCATCAAGAAGGACGAGGTTCACAACGAGGGCAGTGCGATTCCCGGGGACAACGACGGTCGCCCCCCGATGAAGCATCCTTGTTACTTGCTGTGGCGGGGTCCGATGTACATTCACTATGACGGGACCGTTTTCCCTTGTTGCTATATATATCCGGAACACCCCATCGGAAATGTAACCGACACGTCTCTGATGGAGATCTGGAACTCGGAGAAAATGGTGGCGTTGCGAGAGGCCCACATCCGGGGAGAGTTGTCCGATTACCATGCTTGCCAGAATTGCCCGGCAGCCCGGCCGATGCAGGCTGTGACTTTTGCGAGTTTTTTGATCAACACCCATACCGTAAGAAAAGCGATTCCGTTTTTCGAGCGCATGGCCCAGATCAGAAACATATCTGTTTTTGAAACCTTGAGGTAAGGAAGACGCCCGATCCTTGGAGATCCCGTGAAGGCTTTTAGTCTGGCAGAGGCCAATGATTTGGTGCCGACTGTCTCGAGCTTGACCGCTGAAACGGTCGAAGAGCTCGAGCGAATTCGAAATCTCTATCATGTTGATTCGGATGCTCCGGAGGTCGACGTGCCGGAGTCGGCCCTCATGGATGTGCAGCGCACACTAGAGGAATGGGCCGACAAGATATCGACGCTGGGTATTTCGCCGAAGGGATATTTCACCGTGGATTTTCAATCCATTGATCCTGAGTTGCTCTACTGCTGGACGTACGGCGAAGATCAGATCGCCTACACACACAAGGTCTGGGAAAACTTTGCGCACCGGCGTCCCATGAAGTCGGGGCCGGAGGGTCCAAGCGATCATCTCAGGTGGGTTCATTAGGGCAAGGGCTGGGATTTGGCATAGCGGTGAGGCAATTCCATGATTACGCTGAAATCGAAGCGGGAGTTGGACATCATGCGGTCGGCAAACAGGATTGTCGGGGAAATACTCTCGGAGCTGAAGCCATTTTGCCAGCCGGGGATCACGACCGTAGATTTGGACCGGTTAGCCGAAGAGAAAACGAAGCAGCGGGGTGCGCTCCCAGCCTTCAAGGGCTATCGCGGTTTCCCAAAGACTCTGTGCACGTCGATCAACCAGGAAGTGGTTCACGGTATCCCGGGGAATCGAGTGCTGAGTGAAGGCGATATTCTCGGACTGGATTTCGGTGTGATCTATGAGGGGTATTATGGAGATTCTGCGGTCACTATTCCCATCGGTCCGATCTCGGGTGAGCTGGCGGATCTAGTACGGGTGACCGAGGAGTGCTTGTTTCTGGGCATCGAGGAAATGAAACCTGGAAACCACCTATTGGATATCTCGCGGGCGATTCAAGCGCATGCGGAATCTCACGGATACTCTCTAGTGAAGGAATTCGGAGGACACGGGATCGGGAGGCGGCTCCACGAAGAGCCGATGGTCTTGAACTATGTGGTTCATGGGAACGGTCGAGGCATCAAGCTAAAGCCTGGGCTCGTCCTCGCCATCGAGCCGATGGTCAATATCGGCAAAGATGGTGTGCGGATTCAACCCGATGGTTGGACCGTGGTGACCCTGGATGGCAAGCCGTCGGCACACTTCGAGCACACGATCGCCATCACAGAGGAAGGTCCCGAAATCCTGACGAAAGTCCATTAGGGGGCAGGATTCACCGAGAGCGGATCAGGGGTTAGGGATGAGTGAGCGGGACTTGAGCGCAGAGAAGAAACTCTTTTACGGCTATCTGCGCCAAAATCGTCTGAAGAAAACGCATCAAAAGGATTTGATCCTAGACACGTTTCTCAAGACCGAGGGACATCTGAGTGTCGAGGATTTGTACGAACTCGTCAAGACGAAGGACAAAAAAATTGGGATCGTGACGGTATTCCGCACGCTGAAGTCTTTGACGGCATGCGGTATCGCGAGGGAGATCAATCTTGGAGACGGGTTGACCCGGTTCGAGCACAGCTACCATCACCCCCACCACCATCATATCGTTTGTACGGAATGCAACAAGGCTATCGAGTTCATTTCCCCGGAACTAGAGAGCATCCAGGATCAGATTGTACGAAGGTATCGGTTCCAACCGGTGCATCACCGGCTTCAGATCTTTGGCCTCTGCGAAAACTGCCGGGAGAACCGCCCTGCCTTGCCAGCCCCGGAGCAGGACACGGAAAAAGTGTTCGCCAGAGACGCGATCATGATGGCTATCAGTATGGAGACTCGCGGGATTCAGTTCTATCGTAAGGCGGCGTCGCAGAACGTCGATCAGGACGGCAGTCGGGTACTTGCCAGGATCGCAGAAGAAGAACAGCGACACCTGGAAGAGCTAAAGTCGGAGCTAGCGCAGATCATGCACGCCTCGAAGGGATTGGAAAGGGCCCCTGTATTCCTGCACTTCGATCCCGGCGAACTCGAGCGTCTGGTTCCCAATCTCTCTGACTACGAGCAGAATGGCAAGCTTTCGCTTGATCCACGCGACGCCTTTGAACTCGCCATGGTCTTCGAGCGCCATTCGGCCAATTTCTTTCACGCGTACGCCGAGAAATTCAGGGAGACGCAGGGAAAACGTATTCTCAAGCATTTCGCAGACGAAGAGCAGAAACACCTGGAAGCCATTAGCCGCAGAGCGAGTGAGGCAAAGGTGTCTCATTCGCCGTGATTCTCGAGCCACGTATACGGTTTCCACTTCATCATATCCATACCCCGGCAGGTAGACTATCCGGGTCCCATCGGGCTCGCTCCCCACAGGTGGGCCGGTGGGGCAGAATTTTCTGCGGATTGCAAAGTCCATAGGGGTCAAAGGCTCTCTTCACCTGCAGCATGACCTCCAAGTCTTGCTGTGAAAACTGCTGCTGCATGAACTCCTTCTTGTCCAGGCCGATTCCATGCTCCCCGCTCAGACAGCCGCCGGCCCGGACAGATTCCTCGACAATCTCCCGGCAGGCGGCGAGCATGCGTTCCGTCTCGTCTTCGTCTTTTTCGTCGTACAGGAGGATCGGATGCAGATTGCCGTCCCCTGCGTGGAAGACGTTCGCAACCCGGATTCTCTGTTTCTGAGCGATTTCGTATACACGACGAAGGACTTGGGGAAGACGGTTGCGCGGGACGACGGTGTCCGACAGATACATGTTCGGGCTGAGGCGACCGCAGGCTCCGAACGCCCCTTTGCGTCCGGCCCAAAGCGCATCGCGTTCCGAGGGGTCCTGCGCGGAGCGGATCTCGGAACAGTTTCGAGCGCCACAGATTTCCCGTATTTGTTGTTCGCGGACGTCGAGGCCGGCGTCAACCCCATCGAGTTCGATCAACAGAATTGCTTGCGCGTCGCGCGGATACCCTGCATGGTAGTGCGAGTCTTCGATCGCTTGAATGATGGTCTGATCCATCATTTCGAGCGCCACTGGGATGATACCCCGGGCGACGACGTCGCTCACGGATTCAATGGCAGAATCGACGTCGGGAAACGCAACCATCAAGGTCCGGACGGCGGGAGTCATGGGTATGAGGCGAATCCATATCTCTGTGGCGATCCCGAAGGTGCCCTCACTGCCGACGAAAAGCCCGCAAAGATCATATCCGGGGCAATCCGGGGCGGGTGTTCCCAACTGCAGGGTCTCGCCCGAACTGAGGACAATCGATAGCGCGAGGATGTGATTGACTGTTGTTCCATACTTCAGGCAATGAGGGCCGCCGCTGTTCTCGGCGACGTTTCCACCTAGTGTGCACGCCACCTGACTCGATGGATCCGGAGCATAAAAAAACCCTTCTCGGCTAACGTTGCGGGTGACTTCAGCGTTGACCACCCCAGGTTCGACGGCGGCGAATCGATTCTCCCGATCGACGGGTCCGATGGAGCGCATTCTCGAAGTCTCGATGACCATTCCGCCTTCGACGGCCGTGGCGCCTCCGCTCAAGCCGGTGCCGGCACCTCTTGCCAAGAACGGGAACTGGTACTTTCGCGCCAGTTTGACCAGGCGAGAAACCTCATCTGAGCTGTTCACGATGACGACAAGATGAGGGAGAGAGCGGTGGAAGGTCAAGCCGTCACATTCGTAGGCCAGGAGCTCATCAGGATCGTTCAACATCCGATCGGCACCGACGATTTCTTCCAGTGCTCGCAACAGGCTTCCGTTTGCTTCCGATTCGGTCATGGGGCTCCCTGGACATCCTATCCTCGATTGAATAGAATCCGACAGCGATGATAACCCAGAAACCGTTGAGTTTTCTCGAGAGAATATATGTTGTCTCAGTGGCACAAGGTCTGGGACTCACGGCTCGGCATTTTGCGAGCAATTTTTCCCGGCATTTTCTGCGCGCCCTTGGATTCAACGTCGGCAAAGGACAAACCGTAACCTATGAATACCCCGAGGAGCGGCGGCCCTATGCCCGGAGACTCCGCACCCGCCATCGCCTCGTCCGAAGAAACGATCGTACGCCGCGGTGTGTCGCTTGCATGATGTGCGAGACTGTTTGTCCGGCACGGTGTATCCATATCGTGGCCAAGGAACACCCGGATCCCAACGTCGAGAAGATGCCTGCGGTATTTGATATCGACTTGGGAGTTTGCGTGTTTTGTGGCTTCTGCGTTGAGGCCTGCCCGGAGGATGCGATCCGAATGGACACCGGGATTGTGGAGTTGGCTTCCTATACGCGTGAAGGGATGCTGTACCGGATGGAACAACTGCTCGATTAGGAGACCCCTAGCCTCTTCAGTCTCTCCGCCGGCCTCAAGTGACGCAGCGACTTCTTCAGCGGTTGAACATCAAGATTCTTTCGAATTGCAACGAGCTCTGCCGCGATGCTGATGGCAATCTCCTCCGGTGTCTCAGATCCGACCTCGAGTCCGACGGGTGCAAACACCTTCTTGAATAGGGAGGGATCCAGTCCCTCACGTTCGAGCGTTTCGAAGAGCAAACGGGTTTTTCGTCGGCTGCCGAGGAGGCCAACGTACTTGGCGGACGACTGAACTGCGAAACGCAGGCAACAGAGGTCGTACTGGTGCCCACGGGTGGCGATGAGAATGTAGGAGGACTCCGTAATCTCGAGTCGCTGGAGTGCACTTTCCCAAGGGTCCACGATTAGGGACTCTGCCTCCGGAAAGCGGTCTTTGCTTGCGTATTTGATCCGGTCATCGACAATGGTGAGCTCGAAGCCGATCGTTGTCGCGATTGAAGCGACACATTGACCCACGTGCCCCGCTCCGAGAATGACGAGGTTGGGAATCGGCAGAATGGGTTCCACGTACACTTCCATCGTTCCGCCACACAAAAGTCCGCTTTCCTGCGTATCGTCGTCTTTGAGTTCGAAGCTCATGAGTCTCGGCTTCTCCGACGCCATCACCAAGAGCGCTTCGCGACAGACTTCCGCCTCTACGCATCCGCCACCGATGCTCCCGATCTGTTGTCCCGTCTGGAAAACCAACATTTTGGCGGGATCGCGTCTGGGTGTGGACCCCTTTTGGGCCACGATTGTGGCCAGTGCGGCTCGCTTTCCGCTACGTCGGGCTTCGACGATTTCTTCGTAAATATCCCGTCTCATACGACCGTTTCAACTATGCCTCACGATGCCGCGCAGGCGGAAAAGGCGCCCAGGTCCTGTGCATGCTGGGCTGTTCAGAGCAGTCCGAAACCGTTCAGAATCCGGGGACCTTGCCGGCCTTCTTGTAGCAAAGGTAGACGATATGCCAGCCGACCAAAATGATCAAGAGCCATGCGACCCAGTAATAGTCGCTGGGGACTCCTAAATTTCCACCCGCAAAGAACGTTGTGTGCTGGGCCATCATCGCCCAGAACAGAGGAACGGAAAGATAGGTGTTGTGCCTGGATCTCAAGCCGGCGAGCTTTACCAGGTCTCCCTCTGGGGCAGCTCCCTCCTTCACGGCGCGAATGATCTTCTGCTGCGCGGGCCAAATACGAATCCACACGTTGAATGCCATAATGGTCCCAAACAGGGCCCCGGTGTGGATAAGAGTTCCGCGGTAGCTGTAGTTCCCGACGCTAATGTAAAGATAGACGATGACCGCGAGCAGCACGAATGCGATTGTCGATGCGACTTTGATGTTCTTCGCCAAGCCGCTGTTGAACAGAAAGTCATAGACGAACACGCCCAACAACGTTACGGCGAGCATGACGTAGCTGCCCGTGACGAACTCTTCTGATTCCACCGCCAGCTTGTTCATGTAGTACACGAGCAGCAGAAGCAGCAGTCCGGTAATCCACGTCCAGGCAGCACCCCAACGGAACCAAAAAAGGGCGCGGGGCATGAGTTCCGGCACCACCGTCTTTTTGGTTGGACCATCCAATTTGGCTACGAAGGGTCCGTTGACGAAATTGAAGAAGTACAGGTGTCCGATCCACACGATACCAGCAAGTATGTGCATCCACCGAAAGATCGCTTCCAATCCCGATGAGAAATCTTCCATCTTATTCCCCTCCTGTCATCGACGCCATAGAACACTCCAAGCAGATAGGCTGTGCCGCTTGGCTCTCCCTGATCGCCCGAAAAATACTAGGTTGCGCGCTAAGGGCTCGCTCAAAAGTAACTTCACATCTTTTCATCGCACCATAGTGCCATCTCTGCCCACGCTTCAATCGCGAACCTTCGATGCGGGCCGACCCGCCTTTTGCTGGACATGGCCCAGTCGCTCAATCGAGCGTCGAAAAACCTGGCGCAGCCTGAGCGCCAATTCTGTGAAGTTGTTTTTGAACGAACCCTTTAGGCTCCGCAGTGTAACAGAAGCCGTCCGAAATTGTCCACGGGTTTGATTTAAAAAGCGAGGCGTGTCTTTTGGCGTCTGCCCCCTGGTCGAGAGAAATACTTTTTTGATCTGTCGAGGTCTCTGTGGCAAGATTCACCTGCATTCCAGCTCCCGAATAGGTGTGTGTTCGGGGCCGAGGGCCAACCGACCGTGCCAAAACGTGATAAACGACGGTCGCGCTCCGGCAGTGGAGGCGCACCCGCTAGCGCCCAGCGGCCGGGCACATCCGGCAACAAGTAGAAGAGGGACGAAATTGATTACAAAGAATGTTGTTTTCGACGTCGCGATCATCGGAAGCGGACCGGGCGGATACGTTGCCGCCATCAAGGCAAGGCAACTGGGTCTGAGAGTTTGCCTGATCGAAAAGTACGAGAAGTTTGGAGGGACCTGCCTCCACTGGGGATGCATCCCTACGAAGGCATTGTTGTTGAACGCCGACCTCTACGCGAAGGCGCTCCGCGGCAAGGAGTTTGGAATACTCTACACAGACATAAACTTGGACTACGGTCGAGTGGCGGCAAGGAAAGACAAGATCGTCAAGAAACTTGCAATGGGCACGGACTTTCTCATGAAGAAAAACAAGGTCGAGACCTTCCGTGGCACAGGAACCATTTCATCTGCGGGCCGCGTACGGGTGGAAGGTGCCGAATCGACGGAAATATCCGCGCGAAACATAGTCGTCGCGACGGGATCTGAGGCAAAGGTCTTCCCGGGGCTTCAACTGGACGGCCGTTTCATACTGAGCAACAAGGAGATTCTGGCAATGGAGAAGATTCCTTCCTCACTGCTCGTGGTCGGAGCGGGAGCTGTTGGAATAGAGTTCGCGTCGATTTTTTCCCGATTCGGGTGCGATGTTACCGTGATAGAGATGTTGCCGAGGATTCTTCCCGTCGAGGACCCCGATGTGTCGGATGAGCTACGCAAATGCCTGGCGAAAAGTAAGATAAAGATCCTCACGGAAGCGAAGCTGCAGAACATGGAGGTCGTCGACGAGAAGGTGCGCTCCGTGATTTCGCTTGTCGATGGCTCATCTCAAACGATAGAAACCGAAAAGGCATTGATCGCTGTCGGACGGGAGCCGATCACAGCTGGTCTAGGACTCGAGTCGCTCGGAGTTACCTTGAGTCGCGGTTTCATCCCCGTCGATGACCATATGGAGAGTAACGTCCCGGGAATTTACGCGATCGGCGATGTCGTTCCGACCCAGCAGCTGGCCCATCTTGCCTCTCACGAGGGCATTCAGGCCATGACTCACGTTGCTGGAAACGAGACAAGACCCTTGAACTACGATTTGGTTCCGAACTGCACGTATTGTCATCCAGAGGTTGCCAGCGTCGGTTTGACGGAGGGCCGCGCGAGGGAACAGGGTTACGACGTCCTCACGAGTCGGTTTCCGTTCGCAGCCGTCGGAAAGGCCGCCATTCTGGGAGAGAACGAGGGATTTGTCAAACTGGTTTGCGACCGGCAACATGGGGAGCTACTGGGCGTGCATATGATCGGTCCGCACGTTACGGAGCTCATTGGCGAGGGAACCGCTCTTATTGGACTGGAAGCGGCGGCTGTCGATGTTTCTCACCTGATTCATGCCCATCCAACGGTCTCGGAGGGAATCATGGAAGCGGCACATGGCATTTACGGGGCTGCAATCCACTACTAGGACGAGCAGGGTGAGGGCGATGCCGAGGAACAAAATTTGCTACGCTGTCTACTTAGGGCTACGGGAGTACTCTGAAATCCTGCAGCTGCAGTATCAGATTTGCGAAATGAAGAAGCAAGGTTTCGATTCGGACATCCTGCTCCTTCTGGAGCATCCTCCCACCATTACCTTGGGCCGTAATGCCGAGTGGAAAAATGTTCTGGCCTCGATCGACACGCTGGAGGCGAAAGGTGTAAGTATCTGTGAAGTGGACCGTGGCGGGGACGTTACATTCCACGGGCCCGGACAGTTGGTGTGTTACCCACTGCTGGCGCTCGCAGATCGCGAGCGCGACGTTCGGCGTTATATGAGAAATCTAGAGGAGGTACTGATCCGAGTTCTAGAGCGATATGGCGTAGCGAGTGGACGTGAGGACAGCCGGACCGGCGTTTGGACCAAGCGGGGGAAGATCGCCGCCATGGGAGTTCATATCGCGCGGTGGATTACGCGCCACGGTGTTGCCCTGAACGTGCACACAGATCTTTCGTTTTTCGACTTCATCGTTCCCTGCGGCATCCATGATTCCGTCACTTCGATGCAGGCGATTCTCGATCGGAGGATTGACGTCCGGACCGTCGCGGGGGATTTCGTGAACGATTTTGCAGATGTGTTTCACAGGAAAGTGGTCCCCGTTACGGCCCCGGAACTCAATCTCGAAGTGTCGGCGTTTTCGCGAGGGCTCTTGTTGACTGGATCATAGTCCGTTGAACTGCTGAAGCGAGCTATCTTCTTGCCGGTGCTTGGCAAAGGGGTAAGGAGCGGCAGAAGAATGCGGGCTGCAACCCCGTTGGTGGACGGATTCAAAGTATCGAGGTTACTCATGGCGACTAAAGTCATAATGCCCCAGATGGGGGAGTCAATTCTTGAAGGGACCATCACCAAATGGTTGAAGCAAATCGGAGATGCTGTCGCTCGGGATGAACCCCTTTTCGAGATCTCGACCGACAAGGTGGACTCCGAGATTCCTTCTCCAGCAGAGGGAATTCTGAGTGAGATCTTGGTTCCGGAAGGCGAAACCGTGCAAATCGACACGGTTGTCGCGGTAATTGATGGGTCAGACGCTGCTGCGGGATCGTCTGCGCCAAGTTCGACGGCTGCTAGGGAAGAGACCTCAGTGACGAGCGAGCCGGATATCGTCGCGCCGGAGCCTGTCGCATCACAAAATCCTATTGAACCCCCGGATCTCATGGAGAAGGCCCCGGTGGGGGAAGCCCGGCCCCCGTCGTGGTCGGAGACGAAGCCGCGCGCAGATGCGACTGAGATTCGGACATCGCCACTGGTTCGGAGGCTCGCCCGGGAAAACAATATCGATTTGTCGGAGGTTCCAGGAACAGGCTCGGGAGGAAGGATAACCAAACAGGACTTGCTCCGTTATATCGAGACTAGTAGTCCGATCGAGTCCCCGACGGAGGCCCAAGCTGCCCCCGTCGCAGCAGTTCCGGCCGCGAGACCTCCCTCTGCGGTTGCGAAGCCTGCGAGCCCGCCCCAGACCATTTTCTCAGCGGACACTCCATTGGAACGAGTACCCATGTCGGCGATGCGACGTGCGATTGCCGAGCACATGACGCGCAGCCGACAGACGTCGGCTCATGTCAGCACTTTGTTCGAGGTGGACATGACCTCGATCGTTGACTTGCGCGAAGGGCACAAAGAAGTGTTCGAAAGGACCGAAGGGGTCAAGCTGACCTACACTCCGTTTATCGGCAAGGCACTAGTCGATTCCGTGCGGGAGTTCCCCATTGTGAATAGCTCAGTCTCCGGGGATGAAGTCGTGTACCACAGAGGGGTCCATCTTGGAATCGCGGTGGCCCTTGCTGGTGGGCTCATTGTTCCGGTCGTGAAGGATGCGCACCTGAAGTCCTTCACGGGACTCGCTCTTTCGATTGCAGATCTGGCTGAACGTGCCCGGACGAAGAAGTTGAAACCCGAGGAGGTTCAGAATGGTACCGTTACGATCACGAATCCGGGGCCCTTCGGAGCATTGTTTGGCACACCCATTATCAATCAGCCGCAGGTTGCCATCATGGGGGTTGGCAGCATCGAAAAGCGGCCGGTTGTGATGGACAACGCGATCGCTATTCGGTCCATGGTATATCTGTCGTTGAGCTTCGACCATAGGGTTATCGATGGAGCGGTCGCGGATCAATTCATGGCCGCGGTGAAAGGTCGACTCCAAGCATGGACGGATTGGGTTGCCTGAGATTCCCGATCCCCGGACGAAACGGGTGAGTGTTCCGGTTTGCAGAAATTGTCCGGCGACCAACGAAAAGCGAGCGCCGTTCGGTTGACATGACTGAAATCTTAATCTTGGGGGGCAACGCCGCCGGCATGAGCGCTGCCGGGCGAGTTGCACGACTCGATCCTCGTCTGAAATTGACGGTTATTGAACAAGGGCCTCAGGTTTCCTACAGTATTTGCGGCTCTCCTCATTACATTTCGGGTGAAATTCCGGTTCCGGAGCCGCTGATCCGGTACACACCGGAGAGCTTCTACGAGAAGTACGGGGTAGGGGTGCGCACCGGGGTGCGCGTCGAGGCGGTGCTGCCCTCGCAGCGCCGCGTTGTTGCGCGCGAGGTGGCAACCGGGAGCCAGGTTTCTTTCCACTACGATCGCCTCCTGATCGCAACCGGGTACCGCCCTGTGAGGATCGATGTTCCCGGAAGCAACCTCGCGAATGTATTCACGCTGGCCAATTTGAGCGATGCGCAGGCGATACGCGATACCTTGGAGACTTCCCCGCGGGATGGGCTTCTTGTCGGTGGTGGGCTGGTCAACATGGAGTTGTCGGAAAGTTTTCGCAAGAGGGGAGTGCGCGTCACGCTTGTGGAAAAGGGAAGCCACGTGCTTTCTGACTTGGACCCGGAGCTTTCCATTCTGGTCGAGGATGAACTGCAGCGAAACGAAGTGCGGCTGGTCAAAGAGTGTACGGTTCGTTCTTTGTTGGGCGATGATCGCGGTAGGGTGCGATCGGTCCTGCTTGATACAAGCTCCAATCCGATTCCCGCCGAGATCGTGATGGTCGATATCGGAATTCGTCCGGCTGTTGAACTTGCAAAAAGAGCGGGGATCAGCATCGGCACTTCGGGAGCTATCGGAGTGAGCCCCCAAATGGAGACCTCGGCCCCGGGCGTCTATGCCGCCGGCAACTGTGCCGAGTGTTTGCACCTGATCTCCGACCGTGCGATCGTCAGTGCCACGGGCACGGTGGCCAGCAAGCAAGGTCGGGTGGCGGGCGAAAACCTGGCCGGGATCCGAAGCACGTTCCGAGGCGTCCTCGATACATGGGTGGTCCGGGTCTTCGGCTTGTGTGTGGCGCGCACAGGGCTTAGCCAGGCGCAAGCCTTGGAGGCGGGCTTTCGTCCCGTGAGTGTGCAAGTTACGTCGCCTGCCCAGGCCCCCTATCTCTCCGGCGCCACGCCCCTGGTCATACGACTAACCGCTGATGGGAATTCCCGGAAGTTGCTCGGAGTACAAGCCGTAGGCGCCGGTGCGGATAAGAGGATCGACGTTGGGGCCGCGGTGCTGACAAGTGGCATGACCATCGAGGACGCTGCGCAACTCGACCTGGCCTACGCTCCTCCGTACTCGCGCGTTTGGGACCCGTTTTTGATCGGTGTAAACGCCCTGCTGCGAGAATTGAATCATCTAAGGTAGAATTCGCAAATACGTTCGCGTCGCTCTGGCAAGGAGAATTGACGCTTGGGTTGGCATAGGTTATTGTAATTTTTGCATTTACACTCGATTGAGTGGCTATCTCCGGAAAACAACTCATGCCGAGAATTCGATTGAAGTGCATTCGTCTGGTACGGTAAGCTATCGGGTTTGTGGTCGAAGGAGGGTATTGATGCTCGCCGAATTCGCTAACGTGTTGATTTTTATAGTAGTTGCTATCTTATTTCTTGTTGTGAGCTTGTTCATGTCTCGGCTTTTTCGATACACAGGTAGCAAAGGCGAGGAAAGGTTCATTTCCTACGAATGTGGTGAAAACCCCACAGGCAACGCCTGGATCCAGTTCAACATTCGTTTTTACGTTTTCGCTTTGATCTTCATCATCTTCGACGTGGAAGTGGTTTTTCTGTTTCCTTGGGCGGTTGTTTTCAAGGAATTGGGCATGTTTGCATTCGTTGAGGGTCTGATCTTCATCGCAATCCTGGTGGTCGGCCTCGCCTATCTCTGGGCTAAGGGAGATCTGGCCTGGGTGAAGCCTGAAGATCTGAGGGAGCAGGAGACGCGACCGCGTATAGGCTGAGTTGCCTGAGGCGCAGTTTTCGGGGAGGAACAAGGATGGGAGTGATAGAAGGGAAGTTTGAAGAGAACGTGGTTATCACTTCCCTCGACTGGCTCTTCAACTGGGCCAGATCGTCTTCCCTGTGGCCCATGACTTTCGGCCTGGCGTGCTGTGCCATTGAGATGATGGCAACCGGGGCCTCCCGGTACGATTTGGACCGCTTTGGGGCGGGAGCCTTTCGCGCAACTCCACGGCAATCCGACGTCATGATCGTGGCCGGCACGGTAACCCTAAAAATGGCCAGCCGGATCAAGCGGTTGTACGAGCAGATGCCCGAACCGAAGTACGTCATCTCGATGGGGAGTTGCGCCAACAACGGTGGCCCGTACTGGCAACACGGATACCACGTGCTCAAGGGAGTCGACGAGATCATTCCGGTCGACGTATACGTGCCCGGGTGTCCTCCCAGGCCGGAATCTCTCATCGAAGGGTTGATTCAACTGAAGAGAAAGGTCGAGCGCGAGACTTTGGCGAAGAAAGAAGACGAGGGCGCGGCATGAACCCGGGGGAGATTGCGGCGCTGATGGCGGAGACCTTTGGAGAAAAGGTTGTGGAGTCCAAGCTGGACGTGGTCAGCCCATGGAGCCAGATCGATCCCACTTCGGTGCTTGAGGTGTGCGAGTTTTTGAAGAATGATGAGCGCCTTCTCATGGATCATTTGGAGCTTCTTGGCGGGGTAGATTACCAGGAACACATGCAGGTCGTCTACATCACCTATTCGATGAAGCATAGACATCGATTTACGCTCAAGTGCCAGCTGCCGCGGGAATCCGCGACAATCCAGACGGTGGAGTCCGTTTGGAGGGTGGCAAACTGGCACGAGCGTGAAGTGTACGACATGTTTGGGGTCTTCTTCGAAGGGCACTCGGATCTACGCCGGATTCTGTGCCCGGATGATTGGGAAGGTCATCCTCTGAAGAAGGACTACAAGTTTCCGACGCAGTATCGCGGAATGCCTGTATGAAGCGTTACCACTGCATATGCGACGGTGAGATATGGAAGTCGATATAGACGGCGACGTCATGACGCTCAACATGGGACCACAGCATCCATCGACTCACGGAGTCCTGCGCCTGGAGCTCGAGACAGACGGCGAAGTGGTGCATTCGGCGACACCCCACATTGGTTATCTTCATCGCTGTTTCGAGAAACACGCCGAAAACGTGGACTATCCCGGTGTTATCCCTTTTACCGATCGGATGGACTACGTCGCTTCGATGAATAACAACCTCGGATACGCGCTCACGATCGAGAAGATGATGGGGATCGAAGTCAATGATCGGGTGCGCCATCTTCGGATCATCATGGCAGAGCTGAACCGCATCGCGAGTCACTTGCTGGCCGCGGGGACCTACGGTATCGACATGGGTTCCTACACTCCTTTTCTACATTGTTTTCGTGACCGCGAGACGATTCTCGATCTGTTCGAGGAAGTATGCGGTGCTCGTCTACTCTATAACTATAACTGGGTAGGCGGGCTCATGTATGACGTACCTGAAGGATGGACGGACCGAGTGCTCAAGTTCCTGGATAGGTTCGAGCCAGTCGTGGGTGATCTCAACCGATTGCTTTCCTACAACTACATCTTTATCGAGCGTACGGCGCACGTTGGAGTCCTCTCTCCAGAGCTGGCGGTCAGCTATGGAATCACGGGCCCAAACCTCCGCGGAAGCGGCGTTGCGTTCGATGTTCGAAAGGACGAACCCTATCTGGGGTATGAGGACTTCGACTTCGAAGTTCCGGTGGGAACCGGTGAGCACGGTCCCGTTGGCTCTTGCTATGATCGTTACATTGTTCGGATCCGCGAGGTTCTGCAGAGTTGCCGGCTCGTCCGGCAAGCCATTGGAAAGCTACCCGCGGGCGACGTGCAGGAGCATGTTCCCAAGCGAGTCAAACCCCCGGCGGGGGAGGTGTACATGCGAACGGAGTGCCCCCGGGGAGAGCTCGGCTACTACATCGTGAGCGACGGAAGCTTGAAGCCGTACCGCGTCAAGGTGAAGTCGCCCTGCTTTACGGTGATGAGTGCCTTCAAGGAAATGAGCCGAAACGCGATGATCTCGGATGTTGTGGCCATTATCGGCAGCATCGATATCGTCCTTGGAGAGATCGACCGATAGGAGCGAGCCACAAAGATGGAATCGATCGCAGATCTGCTCCACCTGATTCCCCAGTACTCGGAACTTCCAGAAGGGCTTCAAGCATTTATCCCCATGCTGGTGAGTGCTGCTATCGTTCTGGGCTTTGTTGCCGTGCTTGGTATGTTTCTAGTGTGGCTCGAGCGCAAGGTGTCGGCTCACATGCAGGATCGCCTGGGCCCCATGTACGTTGGCGGCTGGCATGGTTGGGCCCAGTCCCTTGCCGACGGGATCAAATTGCTGCTCAAAGAGGACATGATTCCAGCGGCTGCGGAACCGCTCCTCTTTCGCTTGGCCCCAATCGTGGTTTTTATCGGCGCGTTCTCCGCCTTCGTGGCCATTCCGTTTGGTGCGTCCTCGATTGTGGCAGACCTCGACATCGGAGTATTCTACATCCTCGCGGTTGCCAGCCTCGGAGTGGTTGGAATCATCATGGGAGGATGGGCATCCAACAACAAGTACGCGCTTTACGGCGGCATGCGAGCCGCTGCGCAGGTCATCAGCTATGAGATCCCGGCCGCCATATCGATCATGACGGTCATTGTGCTGGCCGGGAGCTTGAGCATGCAGGAGATCGTCGCGGCCCAGGAGGGTCCGTTTTGGAAGTGGTTTCTCTTTCGAAGCCCGTTTACCTTCCTTGCTTTCTTTGTGTTCTTCACCTGCGCGCTGGCCGAAGTCAATCGAACGCCGTTCGATATCCCGGAGGCGGAATCGGAGCTGGTGGCTGGCTATCACACCGAGTATTCAGGGATGCGTTTTGCCTTCTTCATGCTTTCCGAATACGCCAGCATGTTCGTGGTGTCCGCCCTAGCCACCACGTTGTTTCTCGGTGGGTGGTCTTCGCCGTTCGGCGGGAATGCGATCATCCCGGGGCCGGTCTGGTTCGTGCTCAAGGCCTTGCTTTTGGTGTTTGTCCAAATGTGGATGCGCTGGTCGTTGCCGCGGCTGCGCGTCGATCAGCTCATGTACATGTGCTGGAAGGTTATGCTGCCAATCTCTCTGGCCTTGCTTTTGGGAGTGGGATTTCAGTCGGTTTGGTAATTTTGGGGTTTGCGATGCGCCAGTACTTCAAAGGAATATGGTTCGGGGTCATAACCACGTTTGTGTCGATGAGGATGACCTTGCCACACCTGTTCACCCGTTCAGTGACGCTACAGTATCCCACGGTCAAGTGGGATTTGCCGGAACGTGCCAGAGCGCGACTCTTCAACAAGATTGAAGATTGCATAGGGTGTGGCCAATGTGTACGCGCGTGCCCCACCGACTGCATCATCATCGAAACGGAGAAGCGAGCCAAGGACGAGCCGGCCATCAAGGCTTCGGATGGCACGCCGATCAAGTTGAGAACATTCGTTTTTGACATCGACATGACGCTCTGCTGTTACTGCGCGTTGTGTACGTTCCCGTGCCCGACGCACTGTTTGGTCATGACCAAGGAATACGAATACGCGGTCTACGATAAAAAGGATCATGTATATCATTTCGCGATAGACAAGCCGTTGTATCAGGATGCGGCGCCGGTTGGAGGCCCCAAGGAGTGAGCTGGGATTCATCGATGGTCGGTGACGTGATTTTCTATCTGTTTGCGATCTTGACGGTAGGTTCGGCGACCGTTGTAGTTTTTTCGCGGAGCCTCATTTACTCCGTCTTTTCGCTGTTGTTCACGTTTTTCGGCGTGGCCGTGTTTTATGTGCTCCTGGGGGCGGACTTCCTCGCCGCGACGCAATTGATCATTTACGTTGGAGGTATTCTCGTTCTGCTTCTCTTTGGTGTCATGCTGACGCACAAGCTTTACGACTTGAACTTGAAAACCCAAGTCTATCAGCGCTTTCCGGGCAGGTTGATCGCGGCCGTGATCTTTTTGACGCTCGCGACTGTCATTGCGGGTACGACCTGGCACCAGGGGGGTGAACGATCGATCGAGCCCACCACGGAGCAGATTGGGAAGTTGTTCATGGGCGAGTACATCCTTCCTTTCGAGGTGGCCTCGGTATTCTTATTGCTCGCGCTTATCGGCGCCGCCATGATTGTCCGAAAACGAGGATTGCAGTGATGGAAGACGTACTGCGTGTGGGACTGGGGCATTATTTGTTTGTCAGCGCGGCCCTTTTTTCCCTTGGTGTTCTTGCGGTCTTGACGAGAAAGAACGCAGTCAATGTTTTGATGGGCATCGAGTTGATCCTGAATTCAAGCAACATCAATTTGGTGGCGTTCTCAAGGTACTCTTCTGCTAGTTTGGATGGGCATCTCTTCGCGGTTTTCGTGATTGTGATAGCGGCAGCTGAAGCCGCGGTTGCTCTGGCTATTGTTCTTTCCATGTACAGGATTGTGAAGTCCGTGAACCTCGATAGAGCGAGTACGCTAAAGGGATAACGCATGAATCCGCAGATCCTGCAAGATCTGAATCTCTTGCAGCCGGAGATCATACTAACCGCGACCTTACTGCTGGTGGTGATTGCAGATCTTCTGGTTCCAAGCGAACAGAACCGCGTGACGTTTGCGTTGACGGCCATCGGGTTGATGCTGGCTTTTGCTTCCAGCCTGAGTCTGTTTGGTACTGACGCTGCAACACTTTTCTTCGGAATGGTGGCGCTGGACCCGCTTGCTGTTTTCTTCAAGTCATTTTTGATTCTGACATCGTTGATCGTGCTCGCGGCAACGCCCGGTTCAAGAGAGCTATCTCGATCCCCAATGGGAGAGTTTTATGCGTTGCTCCTCGGTGTGACGCTGGGAATGCTTTTTCTCGTTGCCAGCCACCACATGTTGATGCTGTACCTTTCGTTGGAAATGGTCTCGCTCGGCAGCTACGTCATGGTCGGATATCTTCGTAACGACCGACAATCGAACGAAGCGTCGTTGAAATACATTCTCTTTGGCGCTGTATCCACGGGTGCGATGCTCTACGGGATCACCCTTCTTTTCGGTCTGACGGGCAGTGCGGACATGGCGGCAATTCGCCTGTCTTTGTTGGAGGGGGCTGCTTCCGGGGCGAATGGTCTCACGCTCTTGGTTGCGATTACACTCATTCTCGCCGGGTTTGGCTTCAAGACGGCTGCGGTACCTTTTCACTTTTGGTGTCCGGACGTTTATACCGGAGCACCGACGCCGGTGACGGCGTTTTTGAGTGTGGCGCCGAAGGCTGCGGGCTTCGCGACATTGATCCGTTTTTTCTTTACGGGATTATCTGATGCAAGTGCGGGGCAGGCTGAGTGGACGCCGGTAGGCGGTCTGGACTGGACGGTACTCGTGTTGATCATTTCTATCATGACCATGACGCTGGGCAACATCGCGGCACTGCGCCAAGAAAACATGAAACGTCTGCTTGCGTACTCGTCAATCGCGCATGCCGGATATGCATTGATGGGGGCCGTAGTCTTGTCCTATCAGGGCATTCAGTCCGTCTTGATCTATTTTGTAACCTATCTCTTCATGAATCTGGGCGCCTTCTTTATTGTTATCGAGATCCACAACCGAACAGGCAGTTTCGAAGTGAAAGACTATAACGGACTTTACAAGCGCTCTCCGTTTTTATCCATTGCCATGACCGTGTTCCTGCTGTCGTTGATGGGGATTCCTCCGCTGGCGGGTTTCTTCGGAAAGTTTTTCGTTTTCGCCGCCGCCGTGAATCGGGACCTTGCTTGGTTTGCGGTGGTTGGAGCGTTGAATAGTGTCGTTGCCGTCTACTACTACGCCCGGGTTGTGAAGGCGATGGTGATCGAGGAAGGAGACGACGTATCGAGCATCTCTCTATCGTGGACGAGTCAGGCGCTGCTGTGGGCGATGATGCTGCCGACTCTTGGAATGATGCTCTTTTGGGATGTGATTCAAAAACTGACAGGCGATTCGATGAGGTTTTTCGTCGGTTCAGGATAGTCTCTGCCGACGACGCCAATGCTTGAACCTCTTTAATGTCCCACTCGGGGATGGGTGAAATCCCTCGCCTTCAGGCGAAGCCTTTAGGAGGCTTGCGGTACAATGATGCATGCCGAGATACCGGAAAGGATCGCACACAGTCTATGAGCTGCAATATCACTTTGTGTTTATCACGAAGTACCGCAAGCCGGTCCTGAAGGGGGACATAGCCAGAAGGACAAGAGAGCTGATCCGAGAGATCTGTGCATCTGAGGATGTGGTGATTGTGAAAGGGAATGTGAGTCCAGATCATGTGCACTTGATGTTGAGCATGCCGCCGCAGGTGTCGCCGAGCCGAATCATGCAGGCCGTGAAGGGGAAGAGCAGTCACCATCTAATGAGGGAATATAGGTCGGTGCAAAGGGAGTTCTGGGGCCGGCACCTGTGGGCACGAGGGTACTTTGTGTGTACGACAGGAAATGTGACGGACGAAGTGATCAAGCAGTACATTGAGCAACAAGGTGTCGAGCCCCAGGAGGACCGGGACTTTAAGATAACGGAATAGGCCATTCTATGAGGCGAGGCCTTTAGTCGGCTTCAGCCGACGACCGAAGCCCTCGCCTTCAGGCGAGGGTAATTCACTCGGGAGAAGCAACCATGCCGGAGGGTGTCACGAAACCGAAGCCACCGAGACGAAAGCAGCCGAAGCAGCTTGCCGTCATTCACGCGGAGGGGTGTACCGGATGCGAGGCGTGCATCGTATTCTGTCCGGTGGACTGCATCGATCTGGTGAAGGGCCCGAAGCACATGGAGGTCGACAGAATCTGCGTCGTCGATTACGATCGCTGTATCGGATGCACTCTGTGCGCCAAGTACTGCCCCTGGGAGACGATAGATATGTACCTTTACGAAGCAGTGCTCCCCGAGAAGGAGCCGGCTTCAGTTCCTTGAGCCTGTGCCCCCTCCCCGTCCCAGAGGGTTCGTGGACAACTCTGTACGCGTAGCATCGCAGAAGGAACTCCGACCGGGCCACTGCAAGGTGGTGCGAGCTCAGGGGTCCGATATTGCGCTTTACAATATTGCGGGTGACATTTATGCCACCGACAATATGTGTCCACATCAAGGGGGACCTCTGGGAGAAGGGACGCTGAGTGGTAAGATTGTAACCTGTCCATGGCATGCCTGGACGTACGACGTCACGACCGGCATCTGTCCGATGAACCCGAACAGCGCGATAAAAACCTTGCCCGTAACAGTCGAGGATTCTGATATCTACGTGGTCCTCGATGGTCTTGACTAAACCTCGCTACTCCTAGACATGATTGGCATAGTATTGCTTTTTTTGGTGACGGTGCACCTGAGCGTGGGAATGCTCGTGAGCCTTGTCTCCCTGTCACAAAAGCGGTTAGGGGAGAAGTTCTTTCGTTTCAACGCTGTTATCGCTCTGGTTTTGTTGACCCTCGCGGTTGCGGTGGATTTGTATCAACGACGGGCAGTAACGGAAAGCCTCAGCCCTGCGGTTGCATTCTGGATCGGCCAGATGCAAGCGGTTGCCCCATGGCTCATTGGTGTGGCCCTGCTCACGCTGGTCTACCTCGTCACTCTCCCGTTCAGACGGTACATTCTGAGCCGGGTTCTATTGATTGCTGCTTCTGTAGGTGGCTGCGCTGCCGTAGTCTTGTTGCCTCGAGGATGGACAAGCCCAGCGGTCCCGGAATCGGTCGGCTTTGTTTTTTCCTTCGGTTTTCTCGTCTCGGCTTTGATGCTCGGCTCCGTTACCATCTGTATGATTCTGGGACATTGGTACCTCGTAGAACCGGGGATGCCGATCGGACCCTTGAAGGTCATGTCCTTGATCTTCATTTTGGGAGTTATCGTGAGGTCGCTCTTGGGGGGATACACCGCTTTTCTCGTATGGGAGGAAGTGACGGTGTCCGGGACGGAATGGTTCTCGAACGACCTTTTCATGAATCTGCTGTTTTATTGCCAGCGCGTGTTGTTCGGGCTCGTCTTGCCACTCGCGCTTTCTTGGATGATCTGGCAGACGGTGAAGATTCGGTCGACCCAATCGGCGACCGGTATTCTTTACGTGGCCGTCGTTTTCGTGATCTTCGGGGAGTTTCTCGCTCACTACCTGCTGGTAGCCACGGGGTATCCGTTCTAAGTACCCCTGTTCGTGAACATCTGGAATGCGAATCAACTTTTTGTGTCCCTCTTGCGAGAATGAGAATATATTCGAAACGGGTGTGGATGAGCCGGACTTTGCGTGCGAGCATTGCTCCAGTCGTCTGCAATTGAAGGTCTCCGATTCCATCCGATCGCAGAGGATCATCGATTCGTGTATCGTGTGCGGGAAGGAACTCTTCTTCATCCAGAAGGACTTCAACCGTACATTGGGATGCGTCATCTTGACCGTCGGGGCCGTGGCGAGTGTCTATACCTACGGGCTCAGCTTACTGGTTGCGGCGGCACTGGACTGGTTCCTGTACAAGCGTTTGCCTGAAGTTACCGTATGCTATGTGTGTAACTCCATCTACCGTGGGTACGCACCAAATCCAGCGCATGGAGGGTTTGATCTCAGTATCGGGGAACTCGTGGAGGGAAGCGTGCGCGGGGAGCGGTAGCCCACTGGCTGGGCGCGTTCTACGAAGGGTTTGTCGTGTGGCCGAGGGATATCGCTGGTCTGCAATGTGTGTCGGAATTCAATGCTCGGTTCCCCCTTTGTCCTTATCCGGGGTCGTAATGCTGATTTCGGTTGCTGCCCCGTCGAGTTCAATTTTGTCCTTCTTGATCTTTTTCGGCTCGAATTTGACTTGAACGACCACATAGAGTGACAAGGTGCCAAACTCGGCAGGTTTTCCATCCACCGTGATTTTTGCCGCGGAAGCATCCAACACGTATTTGGCTTTGTCCGGGATACGGGATACGAGGATCAGCTTGCTGCTTTCTGCCACAGAGAGAAGGCGGAAGATCCCATCCTCGACCGGCAGGGCCGGCTGCGGGAGACAGGTTGCAAGCACGAAAGCAAACAATACCTGCCTGCTAGCTGCCGTCATGGATACTTTCCGTGACGGCAGCTTTCTTGTTTTCTTCTCGCTGCTTGATCGCAGAGCGAACTTCATCCAGCGGGACAGATTCTCCGATCGAGATGTCATCATTGGACCTTCCGCTGTGAGGCCGGCGGGACTTTACCTTTCGTTCCCACCACCACGCGAATTTAAAGGTACGAATATTGCAATGAGTGCACCGATAGGGGCGAATCAGCATCCAGGCAGATAGAGCTTCAACCAGATTCTTCGGACGCGATTGGTGAAGGTTGAGTTTCCCACACTTCTCACAGAGTTTCGGCATAGGGCGAGTACTCCCTCCGGTATTTTAGGGGTAGGAGTCGTCTGTGACAAGCCTTTATCGAGGTATCTTAGTGCAACAGGCACACAGCGGCGCTGATTGGGCGAACGAATCGCGAGCGGCAGTCGTATTAGTGGGGAAAGGCGTTGGAAAAGGATGATCGATCTTCGAAACTTGACGGTGAATTATGGAGAACACAAGGTTCTCGATGCGGTGAGCTTCCAATCCCTTGGGGGTGCCATGGGGCTGTTGGGCCCGAATGGGGCGGGAAAGAGCACGCTTCTCAAGGCCTTGTTGGGATTCATATTACCTGACGAGGGAGAAGGAACAATTCTAGGCCTGGATATGCGAAGCAACAAACTGGGGATTCTTCGGAAAACCGGGTACATGCCCGAAAGCGATTGTCACATTCCCGATATGAATGCCGTGAGCTTTGTGTCCTACGCTGGACAGCTTGCAGGAATGAAGCCTAAGGATGCAATGCAGAGAGCTCACGAGGCGCTGTTCTACGTCGGCTTGGGTGAGGCACGGTATCGATCAATGGAGACATATTCCACCGGGATGAAACAACGGATCAAGCTGGCTCAGGCCCTTGTGCACGATCCCGAACTCGTTCTTCTGGATGAACCGACCAATGGTCTGGATCCTCGAGGTCGGGTCGAGATGCTGGATCTGATCCGGGACGTTTCCACTTCGAAAGGGATTCACATTATTTTCTCTTCGCATTTGCTCCCGGATGTTGAGTGGGTCTGCCGTGAAGTGACGGTCATTCACGAAGGACGGATTCTCGGTTGCGGCAACATTGAGGAGCTGCGAAGAGATGGTAGGCCCGTTTTGGAGTGCCGGGTCAAGGGGAGCGCGCGTGAGTTCGGCGAAAAGCTGGGCATGCTGGGCTTTCGATGGGAGGAAGATGGCAAGGGAGGCCTTCGAATTCACTTAAAGGATGGACTGACTCCACAGGCGTTGTTGCGTGTTGCCCGGGATCATCGCGTGCAGATCCGGCGTCTTGTGCCGCTTCGGCAATCATTGGAAGAGGTATTCCTGAGGATGACACAAGGCGAGCGAGGGGTTTCGAGGAGGCCTACCTGATGCGCAACGGGACAGGAAGTCCCAGCACTCCAGAAGCGACTTGGAGGTTCTAGGTGCCCGTCTACGATCGAGGGTACGCTCACTGGTCGGGAGAATCGACATCCCGTCCGTACCGATGGTGGGTCATTTCTCGGCAGGGAATTCGTGTGCTCGTTCAAAAGAAGGCTTTCGTCGTGCTCGTGCTTCTGTCCGCAATACCATTTCTGGTCAGAAGTGTAATGATATATCTATCCACGGTACTTGGTGCCGTCCGATTCCTCAACGTCGATGCCGGGTTCTTCGAGAGTTTCTTGAACCAGCAGATGTTTTTCGTGTTTGCCATTGCCATATATGCGGGGGCTGGGCTGGTCGCCAACGATCTGAAAGCAAACGCTCTGCAAATATATTTTTCCAAGCCGATTACCAAATCGGACTATATTCTTGGAAAACTGGGCGTTTTGACTTTTTTTCTTGCCTTGCCTACTTTGATACCGGGGTTGGCCCTCTTCGGCTTGGCCGTCGCCTTTCACTCCAATCTCGGTTTCCTGAAGGAATATTTCTGGGTTGTGGGCGCGATTCTTGTTTACTCCTTGGCGATCATTCTGGTCTATAGCACTATCGTGTTGGCCCTCTCGTCATTGACCAAGAGCAGTCGCTTTGCAGGGATTTGCTTTGCCGCGGTGTTTTTCTTCAGCCAAGTTGTTGCAGTCGTCCTGCAACAGATACTGCGCTCTGACCGCTTTGCCTGGCTTTCTCCCGCGAATAATCTGAGTCACCTCGGGGATCTGCTTTTTGGCGGAACGCCTGGTTTTGAGTTTTCACCTTGGATTTCGATTCTGGCGCTGTTGCTTTGGATGACGACGAGCGTCACGATAGTTCATCGTCGCGTGGCCGCTGTGGAGATTGTCTCGTGACGCCTATTATCGAAGCCCGGGGCTTGTCTAAATGGTACGGGCAGGTCATTGCGGTAAACAAAATATCATTCTCCATCGGGAATGGCGTGATGGGCCTGCTTGGACCGAACGGCGCCGGTAAATCGACCTTGCTGAAGCTCGTCGCGGGTCAACTGAAGCCAAGTCAGGGTGAGCTACACTTGTTCGGGGAGCCCATATGGAACAACTATCGAATGTTTCACCAGATCGGATTTTGTCCCGAGCAAGATAGTTTTTACGACCGTATGACGGGTTGGGAGTTTGTCCGCACCTTGCTCCGAATGCACGGCGTACCGGACTCCACGGTACCGCAGCGCACCGACTTGGCCCTGGAACGGGTTGGACTCCAGGCTGCTGGGAACAAGAAAATTGGGGCCTACAGCAAGGGTATGCGTCAACGCATAAAGATTGCGCAGGCGATTGCTCATGATCCTGATCTGTTGATACTCGATGAACCGCTCGCGGGAATGGATCCGCGGGGCCGGCGCGACATGATCGAGGCCATTCGTGGGTGGGGTGATCTCGGAAAGTGCGTCATTGTCTCGAGCCACATACTGCACGAAATTGAAGCGATGACCAGTGATATATTATTGCTTCACAACGGCGGGGTCGTGGCCATGGGAGACGTCCATCATGTTCGTGACCTGATAGATGGGCACCCACACCATATATTTATTCGTTGCTCGGATTCGCGGCGACTGGCGGCGTCACTGGTGCAATTTCCCGACGTCGTGAGCGTCCGTTTTACGTCCGAGGGTAAATCCGTTGTGGTCGAATCGCGGCAGCCGGACGAGTTCTACGAAAGGCTTCCGTCCATCATGCTGGAACATGATGTGAATCTGGAAGAAATCTATTCCCCCGATGACAACCTGCAAGCGGTTTTTGACTACTTGGTCGACTAGGAGGCTTGGGAAGTGAAGAGCAAGGTCGGAACTTGGAGGGAGCTTCGAACAGTTTTGTTTCTGACGTTGGATACCTTGTTCTGGAGTCGCAAGACAGTTCTCGTAGCAGCGGTTTCGTGTTGCGTTGTTTCCTTGGCGTTGATTGCACGTCTGGGACTGGACCATCGCTGGATTCAATCAGCCGCCACTGCGGACCGGCTGTTCGGGGTGCTGGTATCCACGGTGATGGTCCATTTTCTGGTCGTCCTGGTCGCTTTGTTTTATGGAACGGCGCTCGTTTCTGATGAGGTTGAAGGAAAAACGTTGACCTACCTATTCACTCGACCGATACCGAAGCCGATCATAATGATCGGGAAGTACGTTGCGCTACTATGGATCGGCACCATGTTGATGATGCCGACGATCATTCTGAGTTACATGATCCTGTATCTGAGGGTGGACCTGTCTGCGTTCTTCGAGAATACCAAAATGCTCGCATTGGATCTTTGGGTGTTGAGTCTCGCGCTCCTTTCCTACGGTGCGTTTTTCAGCTTCTTGGGAGCGTGGCTGAAGCATTCGGTTCTAGCCGGGCTAGTGTACGCCTTTGGCTGGGAAGGGATCGTTTCCTACCTTCCCGGCTTTACACGGAGGCTGACGATCACTCATTATATCCAGTCGATCCTCCCTTATGATGACCGGGCCACAGGGATTGCAATGGTGATCGGAGACAAGAGCGGGGTCTGGGAATCGGTCGTTACGTTGCTTCTTGTTTCGTTGCTCTTTCTTGGTGCGGCATGCTTCATGTTCAGCAAGAAGGAGTTTGTTCTGAAACAGTAAGGGAGACGCGCCGGTTTCGGGATTGAGGTCAGCCGAGGCGAGTTAACGCTTAAGCGGGGTGGGTGTGGTTCAGACTCCGAGGAACGTTGTGGGGACTCTATCCGTGTTGAGTATGCTGTTTCTCTCGGCGCCTTCGGCCATGGGCTTAGCCCGTACCTGCGTGGTATTTCCCTTGGAAAATCGGACAGAGTTGCATTCTCTGTCCTGGGTCGGCGAAGCGTGTGCAGTGTCGGTATCGAAGCAACTGAAAATCCCTGGTGTCGACGCAGTGGGCCGAAATGCCAGAGTCCGATTGGTTGAGGACGCGGACCTACCGCCGGGTTCTGCTCTGAGCCGGGCCAGCATGATAAGAATTGCGCGCAAGGCAAAGGCAGACTATCTCGTCAGCGGATGGTATGAAGGATCCACCCAGACCCTACGATGGAACGTTCAGACGCTGAACCTGAATACGATGAAGATCTTGGCTCCAATCGTGGCCGACGGGCCACTGGAAGCCTTGCCGCAGATCGAGAACCATCTTGCTTTTGAAGTACTGTCTCAGACGGGCTTGAATCAAATCTATTCTCGGACGAAGTATCAGGAAAGGATGCGCACGATTCCAAACCGGGCCTTTTCGAACTACATCTACGCGCAACGGGTGAAAGGACGCGCCGGAAAGATAAAGCTTTTGAGGAAGGCGCTCGAAGCCGCGGACGACTTCATCGAGGCTCGCCTCATGTTGTCACGTCTCTACTATCGCGACGGGAGCTGTGACACGGTGATGAAGCTGTGGTCGGATCACGAGGGCCCGCTTCTGCTGCCTCAGGAGGCCCAATTCATGCGGGGTACGTGTTTTCTGGGGAAGGCGCAACTGGAAGATGCAGTGGCGGCGTATCGTGCCGTTCTTCAGCGCAGCCAGCCAGTCGCGGTGTTGAACAATCTAGGGGTAGCCAGGGTGCGGCAGGGCGACATCGCCCTGGGAATTCAACATCTTCTGGCGGCGTATGAAACGTCTGCGGTTCCCATCGTTGCCAAAAACCTGGCCGTCGTACGCCATCTGGAGGCGAATCACGAGGCAGCGCTTGCGCTTCTGACAACCCATATGGTCGAGGATGAGGGCACCGGCGAAATGTACTATCTTCGAAGTGTTGTTCAAAGGGCGAACGGGAATCTTCAAGAAGCCGAAAGAGATTCTGCCAAAGCCGTCGAGTTGGGCTTTGAGTTGGCAGGACAAGAGCCCGAGAGTTGTCTCACGGTCGTTTTGAATTGGGAAGAGGATGGTCCGTCACGGGGCCAAGATTAAACTGGTTTCGGACTGCTCTGGGGGCTCCTTGGGTAACGAGTTGCGCAGGGTAGGTCCCCTTGATAAGATACCGGTTGGTCGGTGCCGAAGTGGCGGAATTGGCAGACGCGCTAGGTTCAGGGTCTAGTGGGCTTACGCTCGTGGGGGTTCGACTCCCCCCTTCGGCACCAATAGAATCAATGCTTTAGAAGCTCCTCCCGAAATCCATCCCTTCGACAAAATCAGTGGTTGTGCCTTAATTGTGCCTAAAGGGCACCCGACGGGCCTTGCCGGGGAACTTGTATGCTCGGATTTTTCGGCTTGACAGCACCTCCGCAGTTACTTTCAGGGGATGAAGGCCAAGAACATTACTGCCGACACGGTCCGTACTTACGTCGCCTCGAGAAAGCAGGAAAAAACGCACTACGGGAAAGTTCCAGCGAACGCGACGATCAACCGGGATCTCTCTGCCCTGAAGAGGATGTTCAACTTGGCCATCCAAGCCCGAAAGCTCGACCGAGTCCCACACATCGAGAAACTGAAAGAAAACAACGTTCGCCGCGGCTTTTTCAATCATCACGAATACCTCCAGCTACGGGAGGAGCTGCCCGAGTATCTCCGGCCGGTTGTGGCCCTCGCCTATCACACGGGTATGCGCAAAGGCGAGATTCTCTCGTTGCGTTGGTTGCAGATCAACTTTGCCGACCGGACCGTGAGGCTGGAAGCGGGGACGACCAAGAACGACGAACCCCGCGTTATACCTCTGGTGCCCGATCGTTTTGACGAAATCCTCCGGCAGCAGAAACTTAGAAATGAGCGATTCCCCGAGCTGTCCTTTTGTCTTTTTCAGCTACGACAAGGGAGATCGGATCCGAGATTTCCGCCACGCGTGGGAGGCAGCGACTCAAAGGTGTGGGCTGCAGGGAAGAGTCTTCCACGATTTTCGCCGTACTGGGGTGCGAAACCTGGTGCGCGCCGGCGTTCCCGAGGCAGTTGCAATGGAGATCTCTGGTCACAAGACGCGCAGCGTGTTTGATTGCTACAACATCGTAGACGAACGGGACATCCAGCAGGCTTCGCAAATGCTGTAGAGCTACCTCCACGCGCAGGAGGCTTTGCTCAAAGAGAAGGTGACTGATTTACCTCGATGAGGCCTCGCTCACTATTCACTTCTGCACTACCTTCCCTGAGAACGATAGGAAGATTTCGAACCACCAGTAAATCCTTGAAAAGGATAGGAAGCTGAGCGAATTCGGAGACCCGCGAGTGCGAGAACGGCACTCGCGGCGCTTCGCGCCACGCGTTCCATTTCCTAGGCACTACCCTTTTGATGGGCACAAAATAGGCACAGTGCGCTGTAGCTATCATGATAGCAATAGTTTCCGTATGCCCACTAGATAGGCTATCTCGTGTGTGTCCAAAGCCTCACGAGGCTCGATGTGGATCGCGAACGCGAAAAAGCGAAGAAAGAGGAGAGCGGTCTAGCACGTTTCCAGGAATCGTGTGCGTACTGGTCGCGGCTTCGTGGTTAGGGCGTGGATCAAACGCGCCGAAAAATCAACGGCATCATGAAGATCATGAAGATGAGGTTTGCAGTTCGCCTTGCGACCAACGAGCTCCAGTTTATCGGCGCGGTTGCCGCCGCGTGTTTCTTGAGACCGCCCTTATCTTGTTGAAGTCACTCTTCGGTTTTCTTCACCCCTGACGGGTCGAGCTTGTTTATCTGCTCCCGAAGCCCGGAAATCCAGGAGTCAAAATCGCCTTCGTCCGGAACCGTAATCTGAATCTTGTTGTTGGAGAGCTCCACCTTTCCTGAACCCTGTGGCCCCAAGGGAATCACGATCGCCTCCCTGTGGATGGACATAGAGTCGGTGACTTCAAAAATCCGAAAGATCTGCTGCTGCGACACGACTTTCATGGCTCACCTCTTCTCACGGTCTGCGGCCCGCTTTGTCCCTTGGGGTCCAAGCTGACGTCGATGGTGAGTAAGTCTAACATCCTGATCCTTTAGTTGAAAAAGTAATGAATCCGGTCCCTCCGTGCTCGTCTTCCGCGAATCCTCAAAAGCGTTCTCAGGAAGTGTACGGGATGGGTTAGATAGAGAAATAAGCGAATTATGCGAGAAAACTCAAAATGGTGCATGACGGAAGCAGGGAACGCGAAAATAGAGGAGAAAGCCTGTGAATCGTGTGCGTACTGGTTGCGCGTCCGTGGTTAGGAAGTGGATCGAACGCGCCAAAAAATCTACCTCATCATGAAGATCATGAAAGTGATGAACGTGAATGTTGCGGTTGGTCTTCTTCAGGTTCACCGGGAACTCTCTGCCGGAAGTCAATCTCCGAGCTAGCGTGGTGGATGCTTGAGGAAGGGTGCGAAAAAGCGCAAGAAGCATATACTGCCAAGGAGAGCATGCCTCGGATCCAGTCCAACCCCGGATTTTGTCGCGCTTGCCGTTACAACAATTCCCACTTAGGCCGCGTAACGCAGCACCGCGATAAAGTGACACGCCGTGCCTGCGAGGACGAACAAGTGCCAGACGAAGTGGCTGTACCGGACACGCTCGGATGCGAAAAATGCGACTCCCGCCGTATATGCGATGCCTCCCGAGAGGAGCCAGAAGAGTCCCGCCCCAGGCATGAGAAGCCAGAGCTGCTTGACCACGATAACGACGACCCAGCCCATAGCCAGATAGAGGCCCACCGAGAACCTTGGGTAGCGGACACCGAAGATTGCCTTGAAGACGACACCCACTAGGGCGAGGCTCCACACGAGCATCAAGAGACTCCAGGCCCACGCGCCGTGGAGAACTCCCAGCATGAATGGTGTATACGTGCCGGCTATCAAGAGGAAGATCGCACTGTGGTCGAGCACCTGGAATACCCGTTTGGCCCGGTTTGGAGGGAGGGCGTGGTAGAGCACGGATGCCAAGTACAACAAGCATGCGGTGGAGGCGAAGACGCTTGCGCCAACGACGCCCATCGCCCCACCCCGCTGGACTGCATCCACGATGAGAACTGGGGCAGCCGCCACAGTCGCGAGCAATCCGACGCCGTGACTTACACTGTTCGCGATCTCCTCCCCCAGCGATTGCGCGCGCTCACCTGATGCAACTACCTGAGTCACGGTTCTACACCCTTCGCGGCCCAACGCTACGGTCCAGCGTCGTCCGCTGCAACCACTTTGCTCATGAAGGCCGCCCTGTACCCACACACTTGTGTAGGCTGGAGTCCGATCAACCCATTCCCATGCAGGAGGGCCTCTGAGATGAGATTATACAGCAAGCAATATCAGTTTTTAGGGATCGATCTCCCCGCACGGACGATGTACGTCTGCGTGGACCAATCGGACGAGATTGGGGTCGAGACAAACCTGCCGGCATCCCGGCACCGGAGTCTCAATAAGTGTTTGGTGCAGAGTAACTTCGTGCTGTACCAGGACGCGAAAACCAAGTCAGAGCGCCGATATAAAAATGATTCTGCGTACAATCGGGTGCGCGGCAAGGACAATTGTGCCTCTTGACCTCAGGGAGCCTTGTAAGTGTTATCTCGCTTAACCTTCAAGGACCAACCTCTGTTCTTGCGTCTCGCCATGTAGCTTGAGCACTTCTGGAACTATCGGCAAATCCTCGTAAATAATCGTCCCGAGCTTGTGGCAAGTTGCATCAGTCCTTCTTCAGCAGAACTTCGTTGCCTTTGCGAACGACAATCTCTTTTCCAATTTCGATCTGCGTCAGATCCTGCCCCACAACTACGGGCCCGGAGTAATGCTTGCGAGCGCCGGCCAATAGCTCTTCCGAGGCTTCCTCATCGTTTTCGGTGTGGGAGAAGACCGCGAGCCTCGGATTAACTCGCTTGAAGATCTGGCCCGCCTCTTCAGGAGTCGTGTGCAGAGTGCGAACGATCTACCGTTTCAACTCGTCGGAGATCGTCGCGGGACCATGCTTGTAGAACCATTCAAGCGGTGAACCCTCGTGAATCAGTACATCCACACCTTCGCAATGCCGGATCAGGTTTTCAGAGGGCTTCGTATCGCCTGAAAGACAGACCGAGAACTTGCCCAGTCGAGCCGGAACCCCAACGAGGGCTTGATCGGTCCATGATCTACGAGAAACGCGGTGATCCTGACACCGTTTTGCTCGTAGATCACGCCTTCAGTGATGTCATAGGCTTGAACAGAGATTCCGGCATCGGGAAAGCGTTCCAATACGTCACGCCGCAAACGGATATCTTCCGCAAAGGCCTTTTCGAGATACGACATCATCGCTTGGGTGCCTTCGGGACCCCATACCTGAAACGGTCTGGTTCGGCGTCCCATGATCCAGCTGGTCAGCCAGACGTCCGGAATGCCGACAAGATGGTCAGAGTGCATATGCGTGATGAACAGCTTGTCTACGTCCTCAAACGACACGCCGAGCTGAGCCAGTCGAATGGCCGCACCGCGTCCACAGTCAAATAAGAGTTTCTCGACAAGAACCTCGCTGTCTCAGCCTCACCCCGACGCTCTTGATTGCAAAAGTTACACAGCTTCATTGTCCCTGACGCTTTCTTGGTGCAGAGCAAAGTGCTGACAGTTCCATATTTACCCCTTGGAGCGACGTGCTGAACCTTCACGCCGCCTGCGCTCCAGATTCGCTCTCTGGCACCTACCATTGCCTGCTGCCAGTTGATTGTAGCCAAATCAACCGGTAGAGTGGCATTTTGCACTGGAGCAGCCGGAACATGGTGTTTTCGGGCAACGCTGCAGGACACTTTTTGAGGAATTGGACAAATGGCAGAAGGCACCATCAAGCGACTCACGGACAAGGGCTTCGGGTTTATCGATACCGGGAGCGACAAGGACCTGTTTTTTCACTCGTCAAACCTCGAAGGGGTGAGCTACGAAGAACTCCAAGAAGGACAACGAGTGTCATTCACCGAAGGACGTGGACCGAAAGGGCCAAGAGCCGAAAATGTCAAGCCGGTCTCGCGGAGCTGAGAGGAACATTCGTTTTCAATCACGGAGAAACCGATATGGGTGATAGGGGAAGTAAAGATAAAGGCAAAAAGGAACAACAGAAAAAGGCCCAGCTGAGTCCAAAGGAAAAAAGAAAATTGAAAAAAGAAAAGAAGAATAAACGCGCATGAGCGATTCGCTTTTACGATCCAGGTCGATTAACAGGATGCTGAAAAACTCCAACTAAATCGCTTTTCGTGCATCTTCGATATGAACCCTTTTATTGATGATTCCTTCGAGGAAAAACCGATGCGCGGAGCGGACGAAAAGCAGGACTGGATGTTCAGCTACATCTCGGCCCTCCCCAGATTTGGGTGGGGGGTAATGGGTCCGGAGGTAAGGGTAAGGGTAAAGGGGAGATCAGTTCTTCATCGACAATCCAATGCGCTTCCGCTCGTGATCCACCTCCAATACCATCACGGTCACCCACTGCTGCACCTTAACGACGTCGGCAGGATCCTTCACGAACGTATCCGCCATCTGGCTGATATGGACGAGACCGTCCTGGTGCACGCCGATGTCGACGAACGCGCCGAAGGCGGTGACATTGGTCACGATACCCGGCAACACCATGCCGACCTCGACGTCGCCGAGGGCGTTGATGCCTTCGGCGAAACTGAATGCCTCGAACTCCTGGCGTGGATCGCGCCCTGGCCTGGCCAGTTCCGCAACGATGTCGCGGAGGGTGGGGAGCCCGACGGTTTCGCTCACGTAGTCGTCCAGCTTGATCGCCGCACGCCGCGTTTCATCGCTCAGCAGATCACCAACCGTGCAATCGAGATCCGCGGCCATGGCATCGACGACATGGTAGCTCTCGGGGTGTACGGCGCTGCTGTCGAGTGGATTGCGCCCACCACGGATCCTCAAGAAGCCCGCCGCTTGCAGGAACGCCTTGTCGCCCAGGCGCGGCACCTTCTTGAGTTGGGAGCGCGCGGCGAATGGACCATATTCGTCGCGATAAGCGACGATGTTTGCCGCCAACTGCGGGCCCAGGCCAGACACATAGGTCAGGAGTTGCTTACTCGCCGTATTGAGATCCACACCGACGTTGTTCACACAGCTCATGACTGTATCATCCAGGCTGCGCCGTAGTGCGGCCTGGTCGACATCATGTTGGTACTGCCCCACGCCGATCGACTTGGGATCGATCTTGACCAGCTCGGCCAGCGGATCCATCAGCCGGCGGCCGATCGACACCGCACCACGAACAGTGACGTCATGCTTGGGGAACTCATCACGGGCGACCTCGGATGCCGAATACACCGACGCACCCGATTCGTTGACCATCACGGTCAAGATCGTCTTGTCCAATCCGAGTTCACGCACGAAGGCCTCGGTCTCTCGCCCTGCTGTGCCGTTGCCTATGGCAATCGCTTCGATCGCGAACTGCGCGAACAGGTCTGCCATGGTCTGCCTGGCCCGCGCATAGCCGTCCTTGCCCGAGTGTGGATAGATCGTGTCGTCGTGCAGCAGCTGCCCCTGAGCGTCGAGGCAGACGAGCTTGCACCCGGTACGAAAACCGGGATCGAGAGCCAAGACATTCTTCTGCCCCAGCGGCGGGGCCAATAACAACTCGCGCAGGTTCTCGACGAACACACAAATGGCATACTCGTCGGCGCGGCGTTTCATCTCGGCCCGGATCTCGTTTTCAATCGATGGACCGAGCAAGCGTTTGTAGCCATCGTGCAGCGCTGCGGTGACCTGTCGCGCAGCAGGCGTGTCGTTCTTCACGAACGTGCGGAGGAATACCCGAACAGCGGCGTCCTCCTTCGGGGCGATGCGGACCGCCAGTACGCCCTCCTTCTCGCCGCGGAGCATGGCCAGGACACGATGCGACGGCGCCCGGGCAATCCGTTCGGTCCTCTCGAAGTAGTCGCGGTAGGTAGCGCCCTCCTGCTCCTTGCCCTTGCGTAGCCTGGAGGTCATGTCCGCCTGGCGGGTATACAGCTCGCGCATCGCGGCGCGCACCGTCGCCTGCTCCGAAGCCGCCTCGGCGAGAATGTCACGCGCCCCGGCCAACGCCTCTTCCACCGTGGCCACGCCCTTCTCTTCATTCACGAACGCGGCCGCCTCGATCACGGGGTCGATGGGCTTGTCCGCGTGTTGCGCCAACAGCATACTGGCCAGACACTCGAGACCCTTCTCGCGCGCAATGGTCGCCCGTGTGCGGCGCTTTGGCTTGTAGGGCAGATAGATGTCTTCGACCTCAGCCAGCGTGGCTGCCGCTTCGAGGTCCTGTTCGAGCTTGTCCGTCAGCAAGCCACGCTCTTTGAGCGACTTGAGCACCGCATCCCTGCGTTTGTCCAACTCGATGAGCTCCTCGAGGCGATCCCGCACTGCAGCAATCGCCACCTCGTCGAGCATGCCGGTAGCCTCTTTGCGATACCGCGCAATGAACGGAACCGTGCCACCTTCTTCCAGCAGTTTGATGGTGGCCTCGACCTGGCGTTCCGCCAGCCCGAATTCACGAGCAATGGCGGCAATATGGTCGTGGTTCTTCTGCATTGGGCTGATCCATCGTCGAAACCGATTCTGCGGGTGGGCCGTGCGGCACAGGTAGCGGGCCAACACCACGACCCACCCTTGAGCTCATCCTGGAAGTCGACAACCCGTAGAATTAACTGTGCCGAAGGACTGGGCGTCCGGTCCCGAACACGGTCCGCAGTCGCGGCGCGGACATGCCGGCCGAATGGTACCAGTGGCCTTGGCGGGGAACAAGATAGATCAGTGAAACGACATGGGCGCACGCGGCTGGGCGCGATCATCTGTAGGTAGAGGTGTGGCTGGCTGGCCTATTCCATAAGGACGGTCTTAGATAAATTTCCTGGTGATGTAAGTTTGCTTGTGTAAAAAGAAAGAGGGTGTAAAAGTTTGGTTTTTTGCTGCGTAGGCAAAACCCACCTCCCAGAAAGGAGCTTACACCCAATGGCGAAATTAACACCGATGACGGAACAATTCCAACATTTCCTTTTAAGAACATTAGGAGGGTTCTCGTTTTGGAAGACGACCGGGTCGTAGACGCTGTCGATCTCAAGAAACAACAGAAGAAATCATGGGATCATCTGTATCAGAGCGAATTTGAACAGCGACAGAGATTCGAGGCCGTAGCCAATCAGGCCCGGGATGGACTTTCGTCTCTGCTTACGAAAGCCATAGAGGGATTCAACGCTCGGGTGCCTCCGAATCACCAAATCCTGGCTCATACCCCTCCCCACGTAGTTTTGATTGCAGAAAAAGAACTCCTTCCCGGCTGGCCTGCTGACCATCCGGATGAAGCAAGAGGAAACGGATGCTCATCTGTTCCTATTCGTATTCGAGGAGTCCGGACGACATGCCGCAGTCGCACAACCGGACCTACATGCACGTCGGAGAAAAGGGCATCGAACTGCTTGACGAAAAGCGATCCATTCCAAAGAATGAGATTGCCAAGGAGATCCTTGGTCCGTTTTTTGAGCAAGTTATTTGAGCCATCTTCCATCGCGTGAGTTTTACTCACCCCCCTACTCCTACCATTCGTTTTCCATTTTGACTTTAGAAACCCCATATAGTCCCGGGCTGGAGAGCAAAAACGGGCATTATGAGCGACGCTCCGAATGGCAGAAACCAGCGTTTTTGGGATGCCAACATTCCCATTGACTCGTTCATCATACCGGGAGCAGAATGTGAGCAACGGAACTGTTCACGTGCGCCTCAAGGTCGAGTGCTCGTCCGACACCGCACAAGTACAAAAGAAAGTCGTCGCCCCAATACCCATAGCTCTTTACCATTGATATTCAGTTTGGATCCCGGAATCGCCGCAGCAGGGGGCTGTAAAGTAAAAAGGTGGGTTCTGAGAGCCATTTAGGGAGGGGATACCTCATGTCAACTGCTCCTCGCTCTGGGCCGGACGTCCAATGTTGCGACCGTGGGGCGTCCGGTCTTGTCTGCAGTTTTCTCGCCTGAAATCAAAAAACTACGTTTTCTGATGATCATCAACACGAAGGACCTAGCAGGATGCTGAAAAACTCCAACTAAATCGGTTTTCGTGCATCTTCAATATGAACCCTCTTATTGATGATTCCTTCGAGGAGAAACCGATGCGCGGACCGGACGAAAAGCAAGACGGGATGTTCAGCTACATCTCGGCCGAGAAACGAGTGCCGAACGAACACCCGCTGAGATCCATTCGAACCATGGTCGATGTCATTCTGCAAGAACTGTCGCCTCGATTCGAGGTTCTTTACGCAAAAGTCGGCCGTCCTTCGGTGGCTCCGGAGAAGTTGCTCCGAGCCTTGTTGCTTCAGGTCTTGTACTCGGTCCGGAGCGAACGGATGCTCATGGAGCAGTTGGACTACAATCTTCTGTACCGTTGGTTCGTTGGTTTGAGCATGGATGATCCGATCTGGGACGCGACCGTCTTCAGCAAGAATCGGGACCGACTTCTGGAGGGAGACATCGCCAGGGCCTTCTTTGAACGCGTCCTTTGCCACGCCCGTGCTCAGAGCATCCTGTCGGACGAGCATTTTACAGTGGATGGGACCCTGGTAGAGGCATGGGCAGGACAGAAGAGCTTCAAGAAGAAAGGTAGCCGCCCCAGCAAGCCGACGGATGGTTCTGGAAATCCAACGGTGGATTTCAAGGGTGAGAAGAGATCGAATGATACGCATCAGTCGACGACGGATCCGGATGCACGTCTCTACAAGAAGGCCAAAGGCCAGCAGTCGAAGTTGTGCTATCTGGGTCACGTCACGATGGAAAACCGGAACGGTCTTGCGGTGAATGTGCGGGTCACGCGGGCAACGGGAACAGCAGAACGGGACGCTGCGCTGGATATGCTTGAAGAGCTGCCTAGCAGAGATCAAATTACCGTAGGTGCGGACAAGGCCTACGACACGAAAGCATTTGTCAGGGAGGTTCGACAGCGCAACGTGACGCCACACGTTACGCAGAATGACCAAAACCGCCGCAGTGCCATTGACCAGAGAACGACCCGCCATCCCGGATATGCCGTTAGTCAGAGAAAACGCAAGCGGGTTGAGGAGATCTTTGGTTGGCTGAAAACTGTGGGTATGTTGCGTAAGACAAGACATCGTGGTGTGGACCGTGTCGGCTGGATGTTCACTTTCGGAGTGGCTGCCTACAACCTTGTCCGGATGAGAAACCTGATGGAGGCAAAGCCGTGATTGGAGCAGGGTGGACTTCGTCCGAGCATTTGATGAGCGGCCTAACGCATGCGCCGTGCCAATCCAGACCCTCATATCCCCTGCCAAAATAGAGTCAATCGATCCCGAAGTTTATGTTTGGAAACAATCTCGGCACAAAACCGGATTTTTCATCAGCCTGCTAGAGCTGTGTTCTGAGTACGGCAAAACGTGATATCCTGGGCTCAAGAGAAGTGGATCGATCCTCGCCATGACTGTGCAAAGATCCAACGTCGTCTTAATCATTCTCGTCGTGGTGCTCGTCTTGGCACTTGTGATCACGATTGCGGCCATACTCTACTACCGGCCCACAGTCGAGTTCACTCCGATCTGGGAAGCCGAGCCACGTAAAGCCTGAACTTCCCCGAAAGATTTCAAAATCTTTTCCAGATGGGACCCGTTTGCGTCCTTGTGAAGCTACAATGATCACATTCCGACGAGGAACAGGATTCCTTGACCCTGACGATTGCTACCACTTTGCTACCAAACCATCCGATACCAGTACCACAAGAAGGTTGAGTCTGCAGATTCCCGCTGTTTATGCGGTCTTGGTGTCTGCTGATATCCCCTGATTTGCCTCAGAGGCAATTCGTAAATAGTAGGTCGGCGGTTCGAGTCCGCCCCTGGCCTCAGTAAACATTGCTCCAAAATTGGGATAGTGATAGACTTCGATCATTCTTCACGAGAAAGCTAGGGGAACCGATATCCGAAGTTGATATGAGGAATGTCGGTTTAGCCCATCGGTTGTGGCCAGGGCGCTCCCTAACCGCTTAATCATTGATAGGATGAGGACAGGCTCGCCATGTCGAGTAGCATTTACGAACACTTCTCTGATATCGCACCTCGATACAACGATTTGCGCACAACTGACCCCGAACTGGTCGCGTCGCTCAGTGCGCAATTGCAGATCCATCAACTGCAACGCGTTGCCGATGTCGGATGCGGCAGTGGCAGGTACGACATCGAACTCCTTCACGAACTCGGAGACTCCATCCATCTGTTCTGTGTCGATAACAATTTGGCGATGCTTCGCCAGTTGAATAACGAGTTGAGGATGCGCGAATTTAGTCGATACCATGTGTTTCAAGCAATGGCGGACAACTTACCTTTTGCAGATAACTCGCTCGATTGCATTATTACATGCAATGCAATACACCACTTTGAAACCGGCGGCTTCTTAAGCGAGAGTGCTCGCACGATACAGCCTTTTGGAAAATTGTTTATTTACACGCGAACTCGCGCCCAGAATGAAAGGAGTGTTTGGGGACAGCACTTTCCCTATTTTACCGAGAAGGAGAACCGCATACTCGAGCTAGATCAATTGAAATCATTCATCGAAAAAACCCCCGGGTTGGAGCTCGAGGAAATTAAGTCATTCAGATACGATCGTTTGGCCTCACTTGACTGGCTTTGCGAGCAGGCAAGGAATTACCACTATTCCACATTTGCATTGTATGAACCCCAAGAATTCGAGGCAGCCATGGAGCTGTTCCAGGCCAACATTTGTAGAGTATACTCGGACCACGTCAACGTTACGTGGGAGGACGGAAACATTCTACTGATCATCCGGCGGTACGAATCCTAGCTCTTGCTCTATGATTCAACCAGAGTGATCAGCATGAGGTTGCGGCAGGCGGACGAAACCCCGCATCCCTCCCAACTTTATATTGCCCCGCACCTTCAACTTTGTCGGGAAGGTCGGGGGTTGCTGACACGAGCAAGATTTGACACACGCTACGGCAGGTCTGGCAAGCGCAGTTCATGGGCTGACGGGTTTCGCGAGCTGCATGCTCTCTACCTCCTGAGAGAACGTGTGTCGCGGATTGGCATAGGCAAGGGCAAATGCACCCGAGCTCGGTGAGTAATGAGTTTCTCCCGTCCTCTCCGAAGAGCCTGAAAACCAGTAGGGAGACCGATCAATCTGGAGATCCACGATGAATCAGAGGCCGGATTCGAAATACTATCCAACAGTTGATGAGAGTTGGCGGACCGCTGTGGTGGGATACGAGCGCCCGGATCTCCGACGTAGTCTCTGGCAGCTCGCCAATTCCTTCGTCCCCTACCTGGCGTTATGCTGCATCATGTACTTCAGCTTGTCGGTTTCCTACTGGCTCACCCTTGCGATGGCGCCATTGGCTGCAGCCTTTCTGGTGCGCATCTTCATCATCTCCCATGACTGCGGCCACGGCTCCTTTTTCCGTTCACAAAGAGGCAACAGCGTCGTCGGACCGATTGCGGCTACGATTACGTTCTCCGCCTACAACGACTGGCGCTACCGGCATGCGGTGCACCATGCCACCGCCGGCGACCTCGACAAGCGGGGCATGGGGGATGTCTGGACCCTCACCGCCAAAGAGTATCTGAGGGCCCCGTTCTGGAGACGCTTGTCCTACCGGTTCTACCGGAACCCACTGGTCTTGTTCGTGATCGGACCTCTCTTCTATTTCCTCATATCAAGTCGCTTTCCTCGGCGAAACACCACGAACCTGGCCCGTCGAAGCGTTCTTCACACGAACCTCGCCCTCGCGGCCATCATTTTCCTGGCATCCATGACCATTGGCCTCAAGGCGTATCTGATGATCCAACTGCCGATCGTCATGTTCGCCGGTACCGCCGGAGCCTGGCTATTCTACGTGCAGCATCAGTTCGAAGGTGTCTACTGGGAGTGTACGCCACGATGGAACTACGCCACCCAGGCACTCGAGGGCAGCTCGTTCTACAAACTGCCGAGGATCCTGCAGTGGTTCTCAGGCAACATTGGCTTCCATCACGTTCACCACCTGAGTCCCCGTATTCCCAACTACTTCTTGGAGAGGTGCCACCACGAGCAACCCCTGTTTCGCAGAACAAAGGAGATCACCCTGCTCTCGAGCTTCCGTTCCCTGAGATATCGCCTGTGGGACGAGGACCGCCGACAGCTCATCGGGTTCGGAGACCTGGCATACGGTTTGGAGACCTAGCACACCCCACGTAGGGCACGGCGGAAGGGGCGACCTCGCGAGAAGCAACGATGCCCCGAAACGGACAGACGAACACGGGCCCGCCAGCCGAAGCCGGTGGGGTCCCACTAGTCCGGATCGAGTTTGTGCTGGAATGTTCCCGTTGTTCCGGCCGAATTGCGGATCCTGTCCGCAATTCATCCTCTTGGAGTGATTCGCAGAATATTGGATTGCGACGGCCTGGTGTCGAGGCCGTCGCGATCCGGGACGAACTTTCGTCCTTGCTCGAGAGAGCCATCGAGCAATTCAACGCTGGTGCCTCCTAATCACCGTCTTAGGATGGGACGTTGCTGTCTAAAATCGACGACCGATAGCTCTTATTTCCGGTCAGTGGAAAGCAATGTGGCAGCCTATCAGGGAGAGGAGCAAAAGCCATCCCAACCGGGTAATTCGAGGATGGGCTGAGGTGGCTAGGTCGTTGAAAGAAAGCGGCCAGCCATTTCTCAAGATGGTGGGAACGGCTACAATGAGGAATGTCAGCGCGATCACGACGCTGGACCGATTGAAGTAGTTGAATTTGGGGAACTGGATGGCGAAAAAATAAGTGAGTGGGATGCTGAATACTAGAGTCCCTAAAACCAGTCTTTTTGACGTCCCCACAAGGAGAACAGCGGCCAATATGAGAAAGACAAAACCATTCTTGACGTAATAGGACATTGAATTAAACCAGTGGGTCAACGGGAATTCAGGATTGTCAAATTTCACATAAGAATTCACCCATGTGAAGATTATTCCGGCGGCCAAGGTCAGCACGATCACCCAACGGGCCATGCCCACCATCTCCGCATCCGTGGCTTTGGGTCGCAAATGCCTTTTGTAAATATCAATTGTCCAAAGCGTCGAAACGGAATGAAACATCGAATCGACGCTGCTCATGAGGGACGCAAAAAGCCCGCAGAGGATAAGGCCTCTCAGGCCGGCGGGGAGCAACATTTGTATAAGCGTGGGGTAGGCCATGTCGGGATCGGTGAGGGGTTGTTCAGACAGTATCCCAATCAAGGCGACACCAGGGATGATTATGATAATCGCCATGACATATTTAAAGAATCCACCGACCAGCAGGCCAATTTGAGCTTGACGGAGGTCTTTAGCGGCCAGAGCTCGCTGTAAAATCACTTGATTAACACCCCAGTAGTTGAGGTTGAGCATCAGCATTCCCAGGAGGGCTGGCCAAGGCATGATGTTGTGGTCCGCAGGCAGGTGGAGATGCATCATATGGCCTGTTTTTTCAAACAGCATACCAATGCCTCCAAGCCGATCCAAGGCGAGCACCGTGAGGATCACACCACCAACGACGAGGAGGACAAATTGAATGATGTCTGTTCTCACGACAGCAGCCATTCCACCCAGATAGGTGTAGATTGCTGAAAATACGCCCAGTGAACAGCTAATGACAAAAATGCGCGTCATGGGATCCGAACTGATGAATCCCAACGCCTCGCCAAAAATGGCGTTGACGGCATAGGCCCCCCAAAACAAGGTCGTACCGAGGTAGAGAAAGGCATACAGGATCATAGTGAATATCGAAAAAACAAGGGCGACTTGGGGGCCAAATTTGCCTTCAAAAAACTGAGTGATCGTAGTGACCTTGAGGCGCAAATAGAGTGGTACAAAAAAGAAAGTGGATATCAAAATGCCCTCAATGGCATTGATTTCTAAATTGGCTTGGGCCAAGCCAATAGCATAGGCGGCTCCGGTCATACCTAGAAAGTGGCCTGAGTGGATGTTTGTTGCTATGGTGGAAGCGGCTACGGACCACCAGTTGAGCGACTTGGATTTTAGAAAGTACTCATCGGCCGTCTCAGTCTTTTTGGAGCGTGATGTGACGCCTAAGAAAAACACGACCGCGAAGTAACCTAAAATAATAAGAGAATCCAGTAGCACAAAAACTCCTTATTCTGGGGGAGGGGCCCCTTCTCGCATTCGGTAGCTGTGGCGTTGTAGTTGCTCCCCGGAACCCTCACTGTAATAGTGCCATTCGGGAAAATTAAAGTCGGCAGTCACGGACGTTGGAAGGAAAATAACTGCATGAAGAAAAGACCCCAAGCCAAATACGCGATTTAAGATCACATCCTTGGATTTTGATTTGGAAACCGTCATGAGAGGTAACAAGAAATCCACGGGGCACTGAATAATAGACGACGAATCCGTTTTTTCCGAACTTATAGTCGTTTTTATCCATGCGATGCTGGGGAATCAAGGGGGAAATCGAGGAAGGGAGGCGTTAGGAAAGCGGGCATGCCCCCCCGGTCCGACATTTTTGATTTCATCGAGTTGTTCTACAATTCGAAACGGAGACACAGCCATGTCGGCGGTGTGTCTCCTGTGCAGTTTGAAGCCGACTACTTTAAGAGGGTACAATCTAGAGAATCCTGGACAGTCCAAACGTCCCGTTGCCAAATTCCTTGCCTCTACTGCACACGAGACTATAATATAAAGATTCTGAGGCCCCAAATCGGAAATTAAGGGTACAAATGCAGCGATGGAATCAGACCCGGGCTTTGCTCCTCACGCTGCTATGCGCCTCTTCCTATCCAGCCTGGCCCCCCGCGCATGCCTTCGCGGCGGAAGATATCGTGGTGGAGTACAACGTAATGGTGGCCATGAGGGACGGAGTCCGCCTGGCGACCGATGTCTATCGCCCGAATGCTAGCGGAAACTACCCGGTGATCTTGACCCGGAATCCCTACGGAAACGGGTCGGAGGAAGACAATGTCCGGAGCGCTCACTTCTGGGTTTCCCATGGTTATGCCTATCTCTATCAAGATGTGCGCGGCCGTTATGATTCCGAGGGCGCCTGGTACCCGGTGATTTACGAGGCCCGCGACGGACAAGACACGCTGCGCTGGGCGGGGGAGCAAACCTGGTCCAATGGCAAGGTGGCCATGATTGGGGGGTCCTACATGGGTCTCGATCAGTGGCAAGCTGCCAGCAGGGGAAGTCCCTATCTCAAGACTATTGTTCCGAGACAGACAGCAGTCAATCCCTATCGAGAATTTCACCCGGGCGGTGCCCTTCTGCTTGGACAGGCTGCATGGGCTTTGAGACACGCCGGCCGCACGGGACAGACGCAGTCGCACGACTGGAGCGAGTATTTTTGGCATCTTCCAGTCGAAACTCTCGATGAGGCCATTGGCTACCAGATTCCCTTTTGGAAGGATTGGGTTCGCCGCGTGAGCTACGATGCCTACTGGGAGGACATCGACATGGAGACCAGGATCGGGAAGATGAAAATCCCGGTCTTCAGCATCGGAGGATGGTTCGATGCCTGGCTTGCCGGAACCCTGCGCGGTCATGAACTGCTGCAGGCGCGCACGGAGTTGGAACGGCCGCGTCAAAAGCTCATCATAGGTCCCTGGCCGCACAATAAAAACCCAAGTCGAAAAACAGGGGCTATTGACTTCGGGCCGGAGGCGATCGTCGAGTTCGACCGTCTGACACTCTCCTGGATAGATTATTGGCTCAAGGAGTCTGACAACGCCATCGGTGGCGAAGCCCCGGTCCAACTGTTCGTCATGGGAGAGAATCGATGGCGTTCGGAGCAGACTTGGCCACCCGAAAAGGTCGAATACCGGCCCTATTACCTGCACAGTCAGGGGGGAGCGAACTCGTCGGGAGGCAACGGGATCCTGAGTCCGAGGATGCCTGGCGACGAACCCTTCGATCGCTACGACTATGACCCTAGGGACCCGGTTCCAACTCGTGGTGGAAATTTGGCCGGTGTCCCGGGCTTTGCTCAGGGGCCCCTCGATCAGGGTGAGATCGAGGCCCGCCGGGATGTTCTCGTCTATAGCTCACAACCGCTCGAGGAAGACCTCGAGGTCACGGGTCCTCTGGTAGTGACGCTTTACGCTGCTTCCTCCGCCAGCGACACCGACTTCACCGCCAAACTCGTGGATGTTTATCCTGATGGCCGGGCATTAAATCTGGCTGATGGGATCGTCCGGGCTCGGTACCGGGAATCCTCACGAGAGCCATCTCTGCTGGAGCCGGGCCAAATCTACCGCTTCCAGATCGATCTGGTGGCCACGAGTAACGTCTTCAAGCAGGGCCATCGAGTTCGGTTGGAAGTCTCAAGCAGTAATTTCCCGCGCTTCGATCGCAACCTCAATACGGGGAAGCCTCTCGGCAGGGATAGTGCCATGCTCACGGCGCGCCAACGAGTCTTTCACGACCCAGAACATCCTTCCCATATCCTGCTTCCTATCATTCCTAAGTGACCCAGATGGGGCTGCCCCAGGCTAATTTCCGAGACCCAAGAACTACGCTATAAAGAGTTTGATACGTTCAAGGCCACGCATCAGCGTGGTCTATTTAAACGACTCGTGACCTTTGCGCCAAGACCCGCCACGACCGACTAGAGATACAAGAAACCCTTCGCCTTCTTTCAACCCCGGTAAAAGCTTGTTACATCCGATAGGGTTAGACCAAGTATTACATACCATGACATTCTACAGATGGAACCAGCAGAAGATCGATAGCGATATCCATGCCGAGCCCCATGGACGCTATCTTGGCAGCTATCAGTAGCAAGGGAAAGCTGTCAGCCAACCAGAGTGAACCCGTATTGACAACCCTCAGTGTGGACTTATTCTGGATTTCCAGAATCCTGACTATCGCGAAACAGTGGTGCAGTACCCAGTACTAGCCTTCAGAAATGGGAAGTCTCGTTGCCTGTCGGTCCGGACTATATCAACAGCGTAAAATCCATCGATACCATTTTGTCGCATCACCCTCACTTCATTCAGATCCAGAAGATATCCGATGCTATCCACAAGCACTCTAACTGATCCGATCGGCGCTTGGACCTGCAGATTAGCCATTGGCAGGGTTCGACCGTCCGCATACGCCCCCGGGCCATAGTCGAGATTGATCACCCTTGCGGGAACGTCTTTCAGAAGATCTTTGATTACGCGATCCACAGCATCCCGGGTTATCTCGAGAGCTTTTTCGTAAGGGATCGAATAGTCTGCCTCTTCGAAGATCTTCAGGACCCAATCTAAAGAGGTGCCCTTCCTTTGCTTTCGCGCTGTCTCCGACAAGAAGCACGAACAGGTTCGTGTGATGCGTGGTTGCTTCCACGCAAAAATGAGGGCCGCGACCTACCGCGTTACCAAACGCACACAAGAGTTGGAGAAGAATGGCGACAGGATCCGCCTCTGTTTGCGGTGCGATCGCTCGGACGATGTCATTGTCTGCGGGTTTGATTTTTGTCATTGGAGCGTCCTCGAAACATTGATAGGGGATGGAGTGCAGACCTGACCCTACCAAACAAGAACGTGTCCAGACGAGAAGCAAGACGTTTCTGTCGCGAGACCGCATGGGTGCGCGTGACCGTCTCCTGGCGTGCCGCACACGTCGAGTCTGGAAAGTGTTACTGATCGCTTAAAACCGCACTTTTCTGAACAAACGCCGAGATAACAAGCCTCAACATCATCGGCGCCGTAGGCGCCTCCTCAAGTTTTTCTCAATAGGTTATGCTGTTTTCGGGTGTGGAAGAGGACCCCGACCGCCATTAACAATCGGGGTCCGTTGGCGGCTCTCTTTGGAAGAGCTACCAAACCATCAGATGTTCGTAGCCTGCCATGATTTGTGGCCGTTGTCCAGTTCCCACCCCTGGGAATGGGATGACGGTCACCTCCGAAGTTACCTTTCGTCAAGGGTTTTGCCGAGCTGACGGCTGCGGGGCGCTTTTCTGGATCTGTCGCTGCTGTGACCGTGGACAGCAGTACTGCAGTTGTCGCTGTCGTAGCAAAGCGCGCCGGAAGCAACGTCGCAAGGCCAATCGCCTGCATCAACAAAGCCCCGAAGGAAGATTGGATCACAGAGACCGTCAGCGAGCGTACCGGCGTCGACGAGCCATGGCCCGCGTGACGGATCCAGGTAGCCGAAGCGAGCTTCGTTCTGGCAGGATCGCTGCGCGCGAAGCGCAAGTACAACGTGATGAGAAAGTTCAAACACACACCACATCTACGATTTCCGGCCCTATCACCTGCATGGTTTGCGGTCGAGCGGGCCAGCTCATCGATGTGTTTCATGGATGGAGATGAAACATGATTGCAGCCGAGACCGTGGCACACATCCGTCGCTTGTTCTATGCCGAGCATTGGAAGATTGGAACCATCGCGCAAGAACTGGGACTTCACCGGGATACGGTACGAACCGCCCTGCAAACCGATCGATTCAATCGAGCCAAGATCCTTCGTCCCAGTCTCACGGATCCCTACATCGACTTTATCAAGGAGACTTTGGAGAAGTATCCGCGCCTACGAACGACTCGTATCTATGAGATGATTCGGGATCGAGGCTATACCGGCAGTGTCGTGATACTCCGGAGAGTCGTCGCCCGTCTCCGCCCTGTTCACCGAGAAGCCTTCTTACGGCTGCGAACATTTCCTGGCGAGCAGGGCCAAGTCGATTGGGCACATTTTGGAGCCGTTGCAATCGGCCGTGCCCGTCGTCGGTTGTCCTGCTTCGTTCTTACACTTTCTTATTCCCGAGCCCTATATCTGGAGTTCTTCTTCGATCAAACCCTGGAGAACTTCTTGCGCGGTCACGTCCGGGCCTTCGACTCATGGTCGGGCTGCCCTCGTGTCATATTAAGCGACAATCTGAAGTCGGCCGTGCTGGAACGCCACGGCGATGCCGTGCACTTTCATCCTCGGCTGATTGAGCTTTGTGCTCACTATCATTTTGCCACTCGCCCGTGCCAAGTGGCCCGTGGCAATCAGAAAGGGCGTGTCGAAAGAACCATCCAGTACATCCGACACTCTTTCTTTGCCGCACGCCGCTTCACCACCCTGGAGGACTTCAACCGTCAAGCGCTTCTGTGGCGCGACGAAATCGCTCATCGACGTCCCTGGCCCGGAGACCAGTCCCGCACCGTTGAGCAAATCTTCGAAGAAGAGGAAAAACCTCGATTGCTTCCACTGCCGGTGCATTCCTTCGATACCGATCTGGTGGTACCGGTTCGATCGCGCAAGACCATCTATATCCGTTTTGATCTCAACGACTACTCGATTCCACACACGGCCGTGGGTCGAGCACTCACTCTGGCAGCATCACAGGACACTGTACGCATTCTCGATGGCGCAACCGAAATCGCCCGACACCGCCGCTCCTACAACCGCCATGACGCCGTCCTGGATCCGGCGCATCAAGAAGCACTGCTACAAGAGAAGCGCAAAGCCATCGGCGCTACTCCTGGAGGCCGTCTTGCTCAATCGGTACCTGAAAGCGAAGCCTTGATCGCGGCTGCCTTCCAGCGGGGAGAGTCCGGCGGCGGGCAAACCACTCAGCTATCTCAGCTCTTGGAGGATTATGGAGCCACGGAACTACAAGTCGCCGTTCGGGAAGCACTCCAGCGGCAGACGCCTCGGGCTTCTTCGGTTGCCTTCATTCTACAGAAACATCGCCGCTCCCAACAGCGTCGTCATCTACTACCTGTCGATCTGACTCGTCGTCCCGATCTTGCCAACCTCAACGTCCAACCCCACAACTTGGAGGCCTACGATGACCTCTCCGACCGTGACGAATAACCTTGCCACCCAACTCGCCGGCATCGGTCTGAATGCCACTTCTGAATCCCTGGAAGACTTCATCGCCCGGGCTACCAAGGGTCGTTGGAGTCCTCGTGTAATGCTCGAGGAGCTGTTGCAGGCCGAAGCTCGAGAGCGTGGCCGCCGCAGTCTCGAGCGCCGCCTGAAACGCTCCCGCATCGGCCGCTTCAAACCGCTGGCGGATTTCGATTGGAATTGGCCAAAGAAAATCGATCGCCAGGTCATCGAACGCGCCCTCACTCTGGATTTCATCCCGGATGGTCGCAACTTTGTCCTACTCGGTGCCAACGGTCTGGGCAAGACCATGATTACCAAAAACATTGCCCACGCTGCTGTGCTGGCCGGCTATTCCGTCCTGTTTCGTACGGCTGCCGACCTGATCGAAGATCTCCAATGTGATTCCCCGGAACTCCGAAGAAGAAAGTTCCAATCCTACGCCCGCCCTCACCTTCTGTGCGTAGACGAAGTCGGGTATCTCTCCTATGACAACCATGCCGCGGATCTGCTGTACGAAGTCGTCAACCGGCGCTATGAGCATCGATCCATCGTTATAAGTACAAATAGAGCCTTTCGAGAATGGAACGAGGTCTTTCCCAATGCCGCTTGCATTGCCACGCTCTTGGATCGTCTCACTCACCATGCCGATGTGACCGTCATTGAAGGACGTAGCTATCGGATTCGAGAGAGCGAGCAGGAAGCCTCCGCGCGGAGGAAAAAGAAACGTTAGAACCCGTGCCGTCCAATCGCATTCAATACGTAAAGATTGTTGTTGATCTCTACGCCCAGCTGCCTGAGACTCCACAACGGCCTCGTCGGCAAGACTATCAACTCGCTTATCAGCTCTATGATCGTCGGGTTCCGCTTTCGGTCATAGAATCGAGCTTACTCCTGACTTCCGCTCGTCGGTTACTCCGTGATCCACAGGCACGCAGGCTATCGCCTATCCGGTCCCTGTATTACTTTCTCCCGGTCATTGAGGAATTACTTCAGAATCCTATCTCGGCAGACTACGTGAGGTATCTTCGAATCAAACTGCGCCTGAAAACCTCTCTACCGGCGCCCGTTCAGAAAACTGCGGTTTCACGCGATCGCTAACAGTCGGGGAGCGAGACAGCGCTCTCGCAGAGCGCGGCACAGAGAATCTTGAGGCGTACAGTCTCTATCTCAAGGGACGTCACCAAACTTACAGATTCACCAGCAAGGCTTTTGAGAAGAGCATCCAGTATTTTGAGCAAGCGCTCGCGTTGGAAGAAAACTATGCCATGGCTCACTTGGGTTTGGCATTTTCGTTCGGTGTGGCTGCGTATTATGGTTGGACCCCGGCGCGGGAAGCAATACCGAAATGTAAGAAGAGGGTGCAGACGGCTTTGAGGATTGACGACAGCTTGCCGGATGCACATCGGTTGTTAGGACAGGTTCTACAATGGTTCGATTGGGATTGGGCGACGGCGGAGAGGGAATTCAAGAAAGCAATTGATCTCAACTCCAAGAATCCGTTGTCTCACGTGTATTACTCGGAGTTTCTTTCTCCTATGGGACGGCACGAGGAAGCTATCTCTGAGGCCGAGGTCGCAGTAGCTTTAGACCCCATTTCGCTTGAAACAAATCGTCAGCTCGGCCAGGCGTTGCATTTCGCCAGGCACTACGATGCCGCCGTGCAGCGGTACCAAGAGACTCTCAATCTGGACCCGAACTACATGACAGGTTTGCTTTTTCTTGGCATGGTCTACGTTGCAAAGCATGAATACGGCAAAGCCGTCGCAATGTTTCAGCAGGGTTTGAACATTGACAAAGGAGACCGGTTGGGCAACGCAATGCTTGCCTCTACCTATGCCCAAATGGGAAGAAAAGAAGAAGCACGTACGATTCTTTGCCAGCTAGAAGAGAAGAGGAAACAAGAATACGTCCCTGCGACTTATATTTCTATGGTCACCGCCTCTCTAGGTGAAAAAGATTTAACCTTTGAGTGGCTTGAAAGGGCAAACGAGGAGAAAGACCCGTTCGTTGTATTCTTGAATGTCCACCCGGCCTGGGACCCCGTCCGCGACGACCCTCGTTTCCAGGACTTGCTGCGCCGGATGAATTTTCCCAAGTGAAATGGGGCCCCTCCTCACCATGGGCACTGACATGATCGGCACTACCATCTCCCATTACAAGATCCTGGAGAAGCTAGGCCCAAAATAAGCGAGGTATGAGCTCGCTCGGAAAATCGTTTGCCTTTTCCGAATATCTCGTGGATTTCAGCTCCTTGTGCGTAACAGGGAAAGCAAAGAGAAACACAAGAGACAAACCTTCCATTGGTTGTCTGGATCACTTGATCTTGTTTGTCTCTGTTATGCCCTTCCTTTCGCCCGCCACTCTTGCTCCGCCGGGGGTACGGGCTCACCCGCCGGCGAGGCGCCTTCAAGTAAACCTGAGTTGCCTGATATAGTCGAACGTCGCCAAAAAGGTTTCGAGATGCTTGCTATAGGCCAATATCCTGTAAACGAGGCGACGACCGGTTCTTACAATCTGACAGGGTATTTGCACAAAGTTCACCAGGAAGCGTTTGAACTCCATCCTCAAGATATCACGACGTACTGTCGGCGCCTGCGTCACCAGGCCATACCAGGCCTTCAGATTCCACGCCAGCGATGCGATGACCATGTAGGCCCAGTTCGATACCAGACTGTCCGAAGGCATCCTCAAGGCGTTCACTCCACTCTTGAGCTGACCGATGACGTTTTCCTGGTTGCAGCGATCGTTGGCAAAAAGGACCACTTCTCCCATCGTCATCTCCCGATCGTTGGTGATGTAGAAGAAGTACCGGACCTCATCAAACAGCCGGTGCTCCCCCTTTTCGATCGTGAGGTTCTTCCGAACCACAACCATGCGATAGGTTTTCTTACAGTGTCCGGGACGATAGTCAAACTCGGCGACCTGCTCGCTCTGCAGGCGGATGTTCTTGAATTCTCTCTCCTTGATTACTTGTTCTTTGACGTTTTCCGGACGGCGCCGTTCTTCGCTCTTGACCTCATAACGAGGAGGCCGCTCGAGCGGTTTCCATTGTCTCTCCGGCAGGGCATCGGCCATCCCGACCAGGTTCGGCTTGGCGTCATAACCAAAGACAAAACCAACCCGCTCGTCCCAGCGATCG
>CBDFLD010000015.1:0-350914 GCA_965249005.1 Acidobacteriota bacterium | reverse complement strand
CGTTTTCCGGACGGCGCCGTTCTTCGCTCTTGACCTCATAACGAGGAGGCCGCTCGAGCGGTTTCCATTGTCTCTCCGGCAGGGCATCGGCCATCCCGACCAGGTTCGGCTTGGCGTCATAACCAAAGACAAAACCAACCCGCTCGTCCCAGCGATCGAAGTTTCTCGTCAGCGAGAAATCCGTGTCGCCCCGAAGCCAGACCTTCGTAAACACCGACGACACCAGATCGATTGCCCGGTCCATCCACTCGGCCGCTCCGTCGGAAGAGGGACGGTTGCCCGGCCGATTCATCAGATAGAGGACCTCATTCGTATTGGCCAAGGTCACGATCAACGGTGCGTAACCCCAGATCCCGTTGTAGGCAATGTCCATTCCTTCCTTGCATTCCCCCAAGGTTCCGGCGACGGTCCGTCCACGTCGATGATGGCCTCCTTCCGGAAGGAAGCATCCTGCAACTTCCACACCTTGGTTCGGGTTTCATTGATGGTTTCCTGAAGTCCGAAGATCCAATCCTCATCGAAACGACGGAGGAAATCTCCAGCCGTCGTGGGATCCGGAATCCTCTCGGCTCCCAGTCCGTTCATGTAGGTCTCATCCTGGCGCAACCGCTCGATATCTTCGAGACAGGTTCCACCCGACAAGACGTTGTATGCGATGTTCAGTACATGATCGGATTCCCAGTAAGGAAAGTGGTACTTGAGCAAAACGATGTTTCTGTTGATATCTTTGTCCAATCCAAGCTTACACACGAGCTTGTGAATGGCTCCGATACCACCAGATCCGATGGCGCGCGTTCTCTCGGCGATCTCGTAGTAGGTGTTGGAGTCCTTGAACATAGGATCGGACCGGTCCTCAAACTGATTTCTTTCCAACCGGCGTGTAAGATTTTGCTTGTCTCGGAGGAGGATTCTGTGGTTTCTTTTATTCACCTGGAATGTGCTCCTTTCGGGATGTCTTGTAAATATATCAAACGCATTTTATCCCGTAACGGCGCACGTTCCAGGGCTTTTCTTCCTCCTCATGCAAAAAATCACGCTGGACTAAGGGCTAGGTGGCGGTGGGATGGGTGTGGTCTACAAGGCCGAGGACGTGCGATTGGGTCGACATGTTGCCTTGAAGTTCCTGCCTGAGAAGTTGGCTCAAGACCCTCAGGCACTGGAGCGGTTCCGGCGCGAAGCCAAGGCGGCATCGGCGTTGGATCATCCCAACATATGCGCTATTCACGATGTGGGTGAGCATGAAGGTCAACCCTACATTGTGATGCAGTATTTCGAAGGGCAGACCCTCCGCGACCACATCGAGAGCAAGTCTCTAGAGACGGACGAGCTATTGGATCTGGGAAGTCAGATTGCGGATGCACTCGATATCGCCCACTCTAGGGGGATTGTCCACCGCGACATCAAGCCGGCGAATATCTTCATTACAGAACGAGGGCAGGCCAAGATTCTGGACTTTGGGTTGGCCAAGTCCATCACATCAGCCGCTGCCGACTCGGATGGGATTACTCAAGACCTGACGCAGTCTGGAACGTTGCTTGGAACAGTCGATTACATGTCTCCTGAGCAGGCAATCGGTAAGCCATTGGATCATCGGACTGACCTTTTCTCGTTTGGCATCACCCTTTACGAGATGGCCACCGGGCAACACCCATTTCGCGGGGGCTCGTCTACCGATACCCTGAACTCCATCATCAACAAGTCTCCAAACCCGGTGAGTCGTTACATTCAGACGTCATCCGACGAACTTGGACGCATCATTGAGAAGGCGTTGGCAAAATCTCCCGACGACCGCTATCAAACGGCCAAGGGCCTCAACGCAGATTTACGCCAGCTCAAGCGGCAGTTGGAGTCCGGTGGTGCTGCTTCCGTTTCCGTGACAGAAACGGAAGGGCGATCAATCGCCGTTCTTCCTTTCGTAGACATGAGCCGCGACAAAGAAGAAGAGTACTTCTGCGACGGATTGGCGGAAGAGCTGATCAACGCTCTGACCAAGTTAGAAGACCTGCGCGTCGTGGCTCGGACCTCAGCATTTTCATTCAAAGACAAAGGACTGGATGTCAGTGAGATTGGCCGGAAGCTGAAGGTGAAGACGGTTCTGGAGGGGAGTCTCCGTAAAGCTGGAAACCGGCTCCGCATTACCGCCCAGCTGATCAGCGTCGCTGACGGATATCATCTGTGGTCCGAACGATACGATCGTGAAATGGAGGATATCTTCGATATCCAAGATGACATAACCCTGAAGATTGTGGATGCACTCAGGATCCGGCTGGTCGGGGATCAAAATCAAGCTCTCCCAAAACGCGGTACGGAGAATCTCGAAGCGTATCGTCTCTATTTGAAGGGGAGGCACCAATTGTTGAAGCTTACATCGGAGGGGATTCGGAAAGGGATGGCGCACTTCGACGAGGTGCTTGCCTTGGAACCTGACTATGCTCTAGCCCGCGTCGGTTTGGGCATGTCAAACACAATCTTGGGCGTTTGGGGTTGGGAGCCAGCATTGAAAGTGATGCCCAAGGCCAAAAGCGAAGTGCTGAAGGCCATAAGCATAGATGACAGTATCGTCGACGGTCACTGGCTTTTGGGATTGATCTCGGAATATTACGGTTGGGATTGGGAGGCTGCCGAGAGGGCATTCAGAAGAGCGATTGACCTGAATCCTAAAGAAGCGCTAGCCCTTAGTCCAGCGTGATTTTTTGCATGAGGAGGAAGAAAAGCCCTGGAACGTGCGCCGTTACGGGATAAAATGCGTTTGATATATTTACAAGACATCCCGAAAGGAGCACATTCCAGGTGAATAAAAGAAACCACAGAATCCTCCTCCGAGACAAGCAAAATCTTACACGCCGGTTGGAAAGAAATCAGTTTGAGGACCGGTCCGATCCTATGTTCAAGGACTCCAACACCTACTACGAGATCGCCGAGAGAACGCGCGCCATCGGATCTGGTGGTATCGGAGCCATTCACAAGCTCGTGTGTAAGCTTGGATTGGACAAAGATATCAACAGAAACATCGTTTTGCTCAAGTACCACTTTCCTTACTGGGAATCCGATCATGTACTGAACATCGCATACAACGTCTTGTCGGGTGGAACCTGTCTCGAAGATATCGAGCGGTTGCGCCAGGATGAGACCTACATGAACGGACTGGGAGCCGAGAGGATTCCGGATCCCACGACGGCTGGAGATTTCCTCCGTCGTTTCGATGAGGATTGGATCTTCGGACTTCAGGAAACCATCAATGAAACCCGAACCAAGGTGTGGAAGTTGCAGGATGCTTCCTTCCGGAAGGAGGCCATCATCGACGTGGACGGGACCGTCGCCGGAACCTTGGGGGAATGCAAGGAAGGAATGGACATTGCCTACAACGGGATCTGGGGTTACGCACCGTTGATCGTGACCTTGGCCAATACGAATGAGGTCCTCTATCTGATGAATCGGCCGGGCAACCGTCCCTCTTCCGACGGAGCGGCCGAGTGGATGGACCGGGCAATCGATCTGGTGTCGTCGGTGTTTACGAAGGTCTGGCTTCGGGGCGACACGGATTTCTCGCTGACGAGAAACTTCGATCGCTGGGACGAGCGGGTTGGTTTTGTCTTTGGTTATGACGCCAAGCCGAACCTGGTCGGGATGGCCGATGCCCTGCCGGAGAGACAATGGAAACCGCTCGAGCGGCCTCCTCGTTATGAGGTCAAGAGCGAAGAACGGCGCCGTCCGGAAAACGTCAAAGAACAAGTAATCAAGGAGAGAGAATTCAAGAACATCCGCCTGCAGAGCGAGCAGGTCGCCGAGTTTGACTATCGTCCCGGACACTGTAAGAAAACCTATCGCATGGTTGTGGTTCGGAAGAACCTCACGATCGAAAAGGGGGAGCACCGGCTGTTTGATGAGGTCCGGTACTTCTTCTACATCACCAACGATCGGGAGATGACGATGGGAGAAGTGGTCCTTTTTGCCAACGATCGCTGCAACCAGGAAAACGTCATCGGTCAGCTCAAGAGTGGAGTGAACGCCTTGAGGATGCCTTCGGACAGTCTGGTATCGAACTGGGCCTACATGGTCATCGCATCGCTGGCGTGGAATCTGAAGGCCTGGTATGGCCTGGTGACGCAGGCGCCGACAGTACGTCGTGATATCTTGAGGATGGAGTTCAAACGCTTCCTGGTGAACTTTGTGCAAATACCCTGTCAGATTGTAAGAACCGGTCGTCGCCTCGTTTACAGGATATTGGCCTATAGCAAGCATCTCGAAACCTTTTTGGCGACGTTCGACTATATCAGGCAACTCAGGTTTACTTGAAGGCGCCTCGCCGGCGGGTGAGCCCGTACCCCCGGCGGAGCAAGAGTGGCGGGCGAAAGGAAGGGCATAACAGAGACAAACAAGATCAAGTGATCCAGACAACCAATGGAAGGTTTGTCTCTTGTGTTTCTCTTTGCTTTCCCTGTTACGCACAAGGAGCTGAAATCCACGAGATATTCGGAAAAGGCAAACGATTTTCCGAGCGAGCTCATACCTCGCTTATTTTGGGGCTAGCTCACGTTTTCTACGCTGAATTCTTGTCGCTCTTGAAGCGACAAGACGAGGCCATTGCCGAAGCCAAAATGGCACTGGATCTTGATCCTTTCTCACTTGAAACAAATCGTATGCTGGGCTTAGTTTTGATCTATGCGTCGCATTATGACGCTGCACTAAAACAGCAGCATGAGATCATCAATATGGATTCCAGTTACATGTCGGGTCCCCTCTTTCTCGGTCTTGTTTATGTTGCCAGGCGTCAATACGATGCCGCTCTCGAGGCATATAATCGAGCCCTAAGCCTCGACCCGGACAATCCGGTATGCCAAGCATGCGTTGCTTCGGGTTACGCCTTGACCGGAGAGAGCGGGAAGGCGCGAGAGATCCTTCGCGATTTGGAGGCTAGGAGGACGCGAGAATATTTCCCCGCTGTTTTGGTTGCATGGGTTACTGGCTCTCTGGGTGAGGAAAATCTGACATTCGATTGGCTTGAGACTGCTTATGGGGAACGTGATTGTCTGCTCGCAACCCTGGGTGTCTTCCCAGTCCTTTTCGATCGCATCCGTGACGACCCCCGCTTCCATGACCTGCTGCGCCGCTTGAACTTCCCGAAGTGAGGAGTAGACGACTCCCCCAACTTTTCTGCGCGCTTGACTCCGTTCTCTGCTATCCTACGGCCAGCTTTGAATCCACTAAATCGTTAGCTCGGGTCCGGGACCGATTGGACGAAACCGGACGTCTTGCCGTGAACAGGCAGCGTACATGATCGGTACAACCATCTCTCATTACAGGATTCTGGAGAAGCTGGGCGGCGGAGGGATGGGTGTGGTCTACAAGGCTGAAGATTCACGACTAGGTCGTCATGTTGCCTTGAAGTTCCTGCCAGACAAGCTGGCCGACGATCGTCAGCCGCTCGAACGCTTCCAGCGGGAAGCGCGTGCTGCCTCGGCCCTCAATCATCCCAACATCTGCGCTATCCATGACATTGGAGAGCACGAGAACCGACCGTTCATTGTCATGGAGATGCTCGAAGGACAGACGCTGAAGTACCGGATCGAGGACAAGCCCCTGGATACGGACGAGGTGTTGGAACTAGGGATTCAGATGGTCGGTGCTCTGGATGCGGCGCACACGAAGTCGATTGTGCACCGGGATATCAAACCTGCCAACATCTTTATTACAACACTGGGACAGGCCAAGGTTTTGGACTTTGGGTTGGCAAAGTCTATTACGGCGGCCGACTCGGACGGCGTTACTCAGGATCTGACCGAATCAGGAGCATTGATTGGAACGGTGGATTACATGTCACCCGAGCAGGCGATTGGTCAGCCGCTAGATCACCGGACGGACATTTTTTCTTTCGGGGTTGTTCTTTACGAAATGGCGACCGGGCGGCATCCGTTTCGTGGTAGCTCTCCGACCGACACGTTAGCCTCGATTATCAAGCAAACTCCCACTTCACTCGCTCGCTACGCGCAGGACGCCCCGGGCGAACTGGGACGGATTATTGAAAAGACGTTGGCCAAAGCCCCGGATGAACGATATCAAACGGCGCGTGGCCTGAACGTGGATCTGCGCCAGCTCAAGCGGCGGATGGAGTCTGGTGGTACTACTTCCGTTTCCGTGGCGGAAACGGAAGGACGGCCCTCAATCGCCGTTCTTCCCTTCGTAGACATGAGCCGCGACAAGGAAGAAGAGTACTTCTGCGACGGATTGGCAGAAGAGCTGATCAATGCCCTGACCAAGTTGGAAAACCTACGGGTCGTGGCTCGCACGTCGGCTTTTTCGTTCAAAGGCAAAGGACTCGACGTCGGCGAGATTGGCCGGAAGCTGAAGGTAAGGACGGTACTAGAAGGAAGTCTGCGCAAGGCCGGCGATCGGCTGCGGATCACGGCTCAGCTCATTAATGTGGTGGATGGCTATCATCTCTGGTCCGAGCGATACGATCGCGAGATGGAGGATATTTTTGACATCCAAGACGATATTACGTTGAAGATCGTGGATGCGCTAAGGATTCGGCTTGTGGGGGATCAAGAAGATATCGTGACCAAACGGCATACCGAGAACGTCGATGCCTATAATCTGTATCTCAAAGGTCAGCATCATGCTTACAAGTTAACCGGTGACGGAATAACCAAGGGCATTGAATACTTCGAGCAGTCCTTGGCATTGGATGAAGACTATGCACTTGCTCACGCAGGTTTGGGTTTCTCCTACGCGGCACTGGGGATTTTGGGATGGAAACCACCACGGGAAGTGATGCCTAAAGGCAAGGAGGAAGCACGAAGAGCTCTGAACATTGACGACACTATCGCTGAGGCTCACTACTCTATGGGTATGATCTTGCATTGGTACGAACGGGATTGGGAAGGCGCGGAAAGGGAATATATGAGAGCGATTCGCTTGCATCCTGCCGAAGTTATACTCCGTACTATGTATGCGGAATTCTTGGCACACATGAATCGGTCCGGCGATGCCACATCTGAAGCCAACGAAGCCCTTGCGCTGGATCCCGTTTCGCCCGAAGCGAACCGTGCGCTGGCCGCGGTTTTGTATTACACCAGGCAGTACGACGCTTCACTCCGACAGTCCCGTAAGGCAATCGAGCTGGATCCGGCGATTGGGCTCTACTGGACCCTCGCCCCCGCACACATTGCTAAGGGAGAGTATCCTTCCGCGGTTAAAGCGTCTGAAGCCGGCTTGAATCTGGACAACAACAATCCGTTAAGTCAAACGTACCTCGCTTGCGCCTATGCGTTGATGGGGAGAAAAGAGAATGCGCTGAAGATACTGAGCGAGTTCAAGGAAAGAAAACAGAGAGAGTATTTCTCTGCCGTGCTGATAGCAATACTCACGTCCGCCCTTGGTGATAAGGGTCAAACCTTTGAATGGCTCAAAAAAGCATACGAGGAAAACGACGGTCTTCTTGTAATGCTGAACACGTATCATTTCTGGGACCCCATACGCGACGACCCTCGTTTCCAAGACCTGCTGCGCCGCATGAACTTTCCGGAATAGAAGCGACTTTCCCAATTTTTCTGCGCGAGCACCTTCATTCTCTGCTATCCTACCGCCAGCTTTGAATCCACCAAATCGTTAGCTCGGGTCCAGAATTCATTGGCCGAAATCGAACGCATCGCCGTGAACAGGCAGCGGACATGATTGGGACTACCATCTCGCACTACAAGATTTTGGAGAAGCTCGGTGGCGGTGGTATGGGTGTGGTCTACAAGGCTGAAGATGCTCGCCTGGGTCGTCACGTCGCCTTGAAGTTCCTGCCAGACAAGCTGGCCGACGATCGTCAGGCGCTCGAACGGTTCCAGCGGGAAGCGCGTACCGCGTCGGCCCTCGATCATCCCAACATCTGTACCATCCACGACATTGGAGAACACGAGAGCCAACCGTTCATTGTTATGGAGATGCTCGAAGGACAGACGCTGAAGCACCGGATCGAGGACAAGATCCTGGATACGGACGAGGTGTTGGAACTAGCAGCCTGTGGTAAAACTCCGGTAAATTCTTTGCCGCACGAATCGACTCTCTACTGCGCTTCGACTAAAATCGACGCATGGCCATGGGAAAAAAGAAACGCAAGTCGAAGCAGAAAAGCATGTGGGTGCCGACTCAACATCTCCCCAGGAGTGCATCCCACCCTTTCTACCAGCGATTGAATCAGGTGCTCGACGAAGCCGGGTTTGACGAGTTTGTCGAGCAGCGATGTGCGTGTTTTTATGCACCCAAGATGGGTCGCCCAAGTCTGGCACCTGGTCGATACTTCCGTCTTTTGATGATCGGATACTTCGAGGGACTGGATTCGGAGCGAGCTATCGCCTGGCGTGCTGCCGATTCGCTGAGCCTGCGCGGGTTCTTGGGACTCGAGTGGGGCGAGGATCCGTCGGATCATTCGACGATCTCCCGCACGCGACGGCGCATGGATGTGGAGACGCATAGCGCAGTCTTTGCCTGGATCCTGAGCCGGCTCGCTGAGGCGGACCTGGTGAAGGGCAAGACCCTCGGGGTGGATGCGACCACTCTGGAAGCCAACGCGGCTTTGCGCAGCATTGTACGGCGGGATACCGGAGACAGTTACGAGACCTACTTGACGAAACTGGCACAGGAATCGGGTATTGAGACACCGACCCGGGAGGATCTGGCGCGCATAGATCGCAAGCGGCCGAAGAAGGGTTCCAACGATGACTGGCAGCACCCGCAGGATCCGGACGCCCGCATCACCAAGATGAAGGACGGCCGCACGCATCTGGCTCACAAGGCCGAACACGCCGTGGATCTGGAAACCGGAGCGGTGGTTGGCATCACGGTTCAGGGAGCCAACCAGGGCGATACGACGACGATCAAGAAGACGCTCATTGAAGCGGCCGAACAACTCGAGGGTGTGCTGCCTGAAAGCGATAGACTGCAGGAGCTTGTGACCGACAAGGGATATCACAGCACGCAACTGGTAGAAGATCTCGAGCAACTGGAGATCCGAAGCTACATTTCCGAACCAAAGCGGGGTAAACGGCGGTGGCACGGGAACACCCGTGCGCGGGATGCCGTGTACCGAAATCGTAGACGTATCCGAGGAGAACGGGGAAAGCGCCTGCTTCGCCAACGGGGAGAACGACTGGAACGACCTTGTGCACACCTCTATGAAACAGGTGCAATGCGGCGGGTATACCTGCGAGGGCATCCGAACATCCTCAAACGGTTGCTGCTTCATGTCGGTGCATTGAATCTCGGACTGCTGATGCGACAGCTGTATGGCGTGGGCACGCCGCGGAGTCTGCAGGGGCGTCTCTGCGCCTTTCTGCTCCGTATTTTGGCCTTTTTCAGATGGTCGAGGTCGATCTGGGCCGCTTTTTGGCCGAGTCAGACATCTGCAGACGAATTCCATCCAGTATGCACCAGGATCATCGTTGTCCGTGGATCTGTGTTCCATCCGCTTTTATCCACAGGCTGCTAGGGGTTCAAGTGGTCGGTGCTCTGGATGCGGCGCACACGAAGTCGATTGTGCACCGGGATATCAAACCTGCCAACATCTTTATTACAACACTGGGACAGGCCAAGGTTTTGGACTTCGGGTTGGCAAAGTCTATTACGGCGGCCGACTCGGACGGCGTTACTCAGGATCTGACCGAATCCGGGGTATTGATTGGAACGGTGGACTACATGTCACCCGAGCAGGCGATTGGTCGGTCCCTGGACCACCGGACGGATCTCTTTTCTTTCGGGGTCGTTCTGTATGAAATGGTCACGGGGAAGCATCCGTTTCGCGGCGACTCGTCTACCGATACGTTGAACTCCATTATCAACAAGGTTCCAAATCCGGTGAGTCGCAACATTCAGGTAGCGTCCGAAGAGCTCGAACGCATCATTGCAAAGACCCTGGCCAAAGCCCCCGATGAACGATATCAAACGGCGCGGGGCCTGAACGTGGATCTCCGCCAGCTCAAGCGGCGGCTGGAATCTGGGGGCACTGCTTCCGTTTCCGTGGCGGAAACGGAAGGAGGGCCCTCAATCGCCGTTCTACCTTTTGTAGACATGAGCCGTGACAAAGAAGAAGAGTACTTCTGCGATGGCCTGGCGGAAGAACTGATCAACGCCCTGACCAAGCTAGAACACTTGCGAGTCGCGGCTCGCACTTCGGCGTTTTCGTTCAAAGACAAAGGATTGGATGTTCGGGACATTGGCCGGAAGCTCGACGTGAAGACGGTACTAGAAGGCAGTCTGCGCAAGGCAGGGAATCGCCTCCGTATCACGGCCCAGCTCATCGACGTGGCTGACGGATATCATCTGTGGTCCGAACGATACGATCGTGAGATGGAGGATATCTTCGATATTCAGGATGACATTACCCTGAAGATTGTGGATGCGCTCAGGATCAGGCTCGTGGGGGATCAAGAAAAGATCCTGGCAAAGCGCCCTACCGAAAATGCCGAAGCCTATAATCTTTATCTGCAAGGGCGACACCACGCGTACAAGTTTACCCGCGACGGAGTTCACAAGGGCATCGAATACTTCGAGCGAGCCTTGGCACTGGATGAAGACTATGTGCTTGCTCACGCAGGTTTGGCTTTCCCCTATGCAGTACTGGGGGTTTTGGGTTTGAAGCCACCACGGGAAGTGATGCCCATAGGTAAGAGGGAAGCCGAAAAAGCTCTGCGTCTCGACGACACGATCGCCGAGGCCCACTACTCGCTGGCAATGATCTTACATTGGTATGAATGGGATTGGGAAGGCGCGGAAACGGAATACAAGAGAGCGATCCGGATGCATCCTGACGACGCTTTGCTTCGTGCTATGTATGCGGAGTTTCTGGGAGAAATGAATCGGCCCGGCGATGCCATATCTGAAGCTGAGAAAGCTCTTGCGCTGGATCCCGTTTCGCCCGAAGCGAACCGGGTTCTGGCCTTAGTCTTATATTACGCTGGGCAGTACGATGCTTCGCTCGGGCAGTCTCGCAAGGCAATCGAGCTGGATCCGAGTCGTGTTGGGCAGTACTGGAAACTTGCGTTGGCGTACATTGCGAAGGGCGAATATGCTTCTGCTGTTGAAGCGTCAGAACGCGGCTTGAGTCTAGAAAAAAACGATCCCTTCAGTCAGACATACCTCGCTTCCGCCTATGCTTTGATGGGAAGACAAGAGAATGCGCTAGCAATACTGAACGAGATAAAGGAAAGGCGGCAGCGAGAGTACTGCTCGACCGTCCAGTTGGCGATGATTACGTCCTCCCTTGGCGATCGGGATCAGACCTTTGAATGGCTCAATAGAGCATACGAGGAAAAGGACTGTCTTCTTGCAGCTGTGAACGCCCTTCAATTCTGGGAACCCGTGCGTGATGACCCTCGCTTTCAAGAGCTGCTACGGCGCATGAACTTTCCGCAGTTGCCGCACAAATCTGGTGTCAAAGGATGACACTCAGATTCCTGCCCAGGGCAATGATCTTTCTTGTTGTTGCGTTGCCGACTGCGTCGGCGGCACGAGTGCAAAACGGTGCCTCCCTCTACGCCGAGCACTGCGCGAGCTGTCATGACAGCGGTGTGGCGCGGGCGCCGCGGCTTAGCGTGCTCAGAGGCATGTCTGCAGAGGCTGTCCTCCGTTCACTGGAAATTGGAACGATGGCGCGGATGGGTGTGTTTCGGACGGACGAGGAGCGGAGGCTGATCGCCGAGTTTGTGGCGGGAGAGCCAATGGGAGCCGGCAACGCGACCTCCCGTGAAGATGTCGGTCGGTGCGTGAAGAGACCGATCCGGTTTGATGCGCCCTTTGACCAACCGCACTGGAATGGATGGGGGGTCGATTTGACGAACCGTCGGTTTCAGCCCGAAGCGATGGCGGATCTCATGGCCGAACAGGTGGGCAAGCTCGAGCTCGAGTGGGCATTTGGATTTCCGGATGCCATCATGGCCTTTTCGCAGCCTACCGTTGTTGCGGGGCGGGTGTTTGTTGGGAGTGCGAATAGTACCGTCTACTGCTTGGACTCAAGGAGTGGGTGTGTCTACTGGAGCTTTCGGGCATCGGATCCGGTTCGTTGTGCGATTAGCATTGGGCCTATATCAAGAACGAACCCTGCTCGTTACGCTGCGTTCTTCGGGGACACCCGGGCTAGGGTCTATGCAGTGGATGCGGTCACGGGAGAGTTGTTGTGGAAAGTTCCCGTGGAGGAGCACCAGAGTGCCAGGATCACTGGGTCGCCTCAGCTTTACGAGGGAACGCTGTACGTACCGGTGTCGTCATCCGAAGAGGGGATTGGCGCAAATCCAAGATATCAGTGTTGCCGCTTTCGCGGCAGCGTGGTGGCGCTCGAAGCGAGCTCGGGATCGCGACGGTGGAAAACGTATACGATCGAGGAAGAACCGCAACCTGTTCGCAAGAACAGGTTGGGGGTGCAACTCTGGGGTCCCTCCGGAGCCGGTATCTGGTCGGCGCCCACCATCGATCCAAAACTAGGCGTTCTTTACGTCGCCACAGGCGACAACTACTCAGACCCACCCAACGAAACCAGTGACGCGGTGCTGGCGCTCGATCTAGAAACGGGAAAGATCGTCTGGTCGAAACAGGTTACCGAGGGGGATGCTTACAACATGGCTTGCGATCTCCCGGACAAGAGCAATTGTCCAGAGGCCGCCGGCCCGGACTTCGACTTTGGAACTTCCCCAATTCTGGTTTCGCTCCCGAACGGCAAAAGAGCCCTTTTGGCCGGACAGAAATCAGGCCTCGTCCACGCATTCGATCCGGATCGGGCGGGTGAAATCCTCTGGCAGGTGCGCGTCGGAAAGGGCGGCAAGCTGGGAGGAATCCAGTGGGGGCCCGCCGCGGATGAGCAGAAGATCTATGTGGCGATCTCGGATATCGAAGGAAAGATAAAGAAGGACGCCAAGCGCGGGTTTCAAGCCGTCCCCGACCCCAACAAAGGCGGCGGGTTGTTTGCCCTCGATATCGAGACAGGAAAGCGCATCTGGTACGCCGCCCCTGTCGGCTGTGACGGCAGGGAAAGGTGCAGCCCGGCTCAATCGGCGGCTGTTACCGCGATCCCGGGCGTTGTCTTCTCGGGTTCGATCGATGGTCATCTGAGAGCTTATTCGAGCCAAGACGGCGGCGTTATCTGGGATTTCGATACCGTTCGCGAGTACGAAACGACCAACGGCGTGGCAGCACGGGGAGGATCTCTAGATTCTGCAGGACCCACGGTGGTCGGGGGGATGGTTTACGTGAATTCGGGCTACGGCTTCTGGGGGGGAATGCCCGGGAACGTATTGTTGGCTTTCTCGGTCCCTGAACGATGATGAGTGATAGATGACATGATCGGCAACACGATCGCTCACTACAAGATTGTGGAGAAGCTCGGTGGCGGGGGTATGGGTGTGGTCTACAAGGCCGAAGACACTCGGTTGGGGCGCCATGTGGCTTTGAAGTTTTTGCCCGAGAAGCTGTCCCAGGATCGTCAAGCCCTGGAGCGGTTCCAGCGTGAAGCCCGGGCGGCCTCGGCGCTGGACCATCCCAATATATGTGCCATCCATGATGTAGGTGAGTACGACGGCCAACCCTACATCGTGATGCAGTACTTGGAAGGGCAGACTCTGAAGCATCGAGTTCAAGTCGGGCCGCTCGGAACGGACGAGCTATTGGAGCTGGGCGTCCAAATTGCGGATGCCCTGGACGTGGCGCACACCAAGGGCATCGTGCACCGGGATATCAAACCCGCCAATATCTTCATCACGGAACGAGGTCAGGCCAAGGTGCTCGACTTCGGACTGGCGAAGCTTACGGAGTCACCCCGGGAAGCCGGTTCCGCCATGCCCACTGTTGCAGACGAGCAGTTGACCACGCCAGGAATGGCCATGGGAACCGTGGCCTATATGTCTCCGGAGCAAGCCCGGGGTGAGGAGCTGGGGCCGGCGACGGATTTGTTTTCCTTGGGGGTGGTCTTATACGAAGCGACCACCGGAAAACAGCCCTTCAGTGGGACCACCACGGCCGTGGTTTTCAATGAGATCCTCAACAAAGCCCCGGTATCGCCGGGGCGTTTGAAACCTGAAATCCCACATGATCTGGAAAACATTATCAACAAGGCGCTGGAGAAGGATTGCAAGCTCCGGTACCAGTCCGCATCGGACGTGCGTACGGACTTGATGCGCTTGAAACGGGATACCGACTCTGGGAAGTCTGCCGCGAGTACCGTCGTTGCCCCTCCGGCTCGGCAGACGAGTCGTGCGCTGGTTTGGGCAACGGCGGCTGCTGGAGTCGTGTTGCTTGTCGCGGTCGCACTATTGTGGCACTGGCCGACTGCTCCCGCGACGGACGAAGTCTTCGATTCCATCGCCGTCCTGCCGCTGGAGAATCGGAGCGGTGATCCGGAACTGGAGTACCTGAGCGACGGGATCGCGCAAGGAATCATCAATCGACTTTCCCAGTTGTCCGGTCTGGAGAAGGTGATTGCTTGGTCAACCGTCCGGCAATACAAGGGCAAGAATACAGACGCTCAAAGCGTGGCGGAGGAACTCGGGGTCCGCGCAGTCTTACTGGGAGATATGACATTGCGAGGCGAAGAGGTGGCGGTGAGCGTGGAACTGGTCAATGCTCACGACAGTACCAATATCTGGGGTGACCGCTTCACAAGGGCGCGTTCGGCAGTGTTTGAAACGGAGGAGTACTACGCTGAGGCTATCGCCGACGCTTTGGGAGTGCAGTTTACTGACGTAGAGAAAGATCAGCTGACCAAGCGTTATACCGCGAGTAATGAAGCCTACGGCTTGTACCTGAAGGGGCGAGACCGGTTGTACGAGTTTACACGTGACGGAATCAACGGGGGCATCCAATATTGCGAGCTGGCTCTATCGTTAGACGCCGACTACGCGCTGGCCCATGCGGGATTGGCACTTGGCTACGCCGTACTTGCCACATTGGGCTTGGAACCAGCGCGACAAGTCATACCTAAAGCCAAGGAGAAAGTGCGTCAAGCGCTCGATCTGGATGCAGATCTCGCCGAAGCTCATTCGATGTTGGGAGGAATCCTGCACTGGTACGATTGGGATTGGGAACGTGCTGGGGACGAGTTTAGGAAAGCCATTAGCCTCAGCCCCAGCGACCCTTTGGTTCGGACCGGGTACGCGGAGCATCTGTTGCATCTGAGCAAATTCGAGGACGCAATTAGCGAGGCCGAGAAGGCCGTACAGCTTGATCCCATTTCCCTTGAAACAAACCGGACCTTAGCACTGGGCTTTTACTACACGCGGCGGTACGATGATTCCATCGAGCAGTGCAATAAGACGATCCTCCTCGACTCCAATTACATGATGATCTACTGGTTCCTCGGAATGAACCACATTGCAAAAGGTGATTACGATGCCGCCCTTGCAGCGTTTGAGCGCGGTTACGATCTAGACGAAGGTAGTCCGATTAGTCAAGCGTTGGTGGCCAGTATCTATGCCTTGATGGGACGAAAGCAAGACGCCAATACCCTAGAAAAATTAATAGAGCAGAGGGAGCGAGAATACTTCCCACCGTTTTTGATAGCTATCGTTGCTTCATTCCTTGGTGAGACGGATCAGGCGTTTGAATGGCTCCAAACGGGATATGAGGAGAAGGATGCTCTGCTCCCATCGATAGGTGTCCACCCGATGATGGACCCCATCCGTGATGACCCACGCTTCTAGGAGCTGCTACACCGCATGAACTTTCCGGAGCGATAGTATGATTGAAGGACAAAAGAAGCTCGATGCAGTAGTTGTCGGCGCGGGGTTCGCCGGACTGTACATGCTGTACCGACTTCGGGGGCTAGGGCTCTCCACACGCGTATTCGAAGCGGGCAGCGGCCTGGGTGGAACATGGTTCTGGAACCGATATCCAGGCGCGCGTTGTGATGTCGAAAGCATGCAGTATTCGTATCAGTTCTCTGAAGAGCTGCAGCAAGAATGGGTTTGGACGGAACGGTATCCTTCGCAGTCGGAGATCCTGCGCTACATCAATCACGTGGCGGATCGGTTCGAGCTGCGTCCGGACATACAACTCAACACACGGGTCGAGTCGATTGTTTTCGACGAATCCGTAAACCGATGGTCCGTTGAGACGGACCACGGTGACAGGGTATCAGCACAGTTTTGCGTCATGGCGACGGGTTGTCTGTCTTCGCGGAACACGCCCAAGTTCAAGGGCCTGGATATGTTTGCCGGCGAGTCCTACCACACCGGAAACTGGCCGCACGAGGGGGTCGACTTTTCTGGAAAACGGGTCGGCGTCATCGGGACAGGCTCTTCCGGTGTTCAGGCTATCCCAGTCATCGCAAAGGAGGCGGAACACCTCCTTGTGTTTCAGCGGACTGCGAGTTATTCCGTACCGGCACACAATCGCGCTCTCGATCCCGAACTGCAGCAAGAGATCAAAGCGGACTATGCGGGTTTTCGAGAAAGAAACAGCCAGATGCTGGCCGCGATGGACCTCGACCACAACGACCAAGCAGCTTTGGAAGTGACGGCGGACGAGCTCAATCGCGAATATGAGGCACGGTGGGAAAAGGGAGGCCTGGGCTTTCTGGCCTCCTTCAACGATCTCGTCTTCAGTAAAGAAGCCAACGATACGGCAGCCGAGTTTGTACGGGACAAGATTCGCGAGGTGGTCGACGATCCAGCGGTCGCGGAGGCTTTGTCGCCGCGACAGGTCCTCGGCTGCAAGCGGCTGTGTCTGGATACGGGCTACTACGAGACCTTTAATCGGCCCAAGGTCACATTGGTCGATGTCAGCGACTCGCCCATCGAGGCGATCACGCGAGAGGGACTCCGGGCGAAGGGACAAGCGTTCAAGCTGGACTGTATTGTCTTTGCCACCGGGTTCGATGCGATGACGGGAGCCTTGCTCAACATCGATATCCGGGGCAGGGGAGATGAAAAGCTCAAAGAGAAGTGGTCCGCCGGTCCGCGCACTTATCTGGGCCTCGGCTCCGCCGGCTTTCCGAATATGTTTACCATCACGGGACCCGGCAGCCCCTCGGTCCTTACCAACATGCTTCCGTCCATCGAGCAACACGTAAACTGGATTGCGGATTGTATCGGGTATATGAAGGAGCGCGATCTCGGTTGTATCGAACCCACCCTGGAGGCGGAGGATGCGTGGGTGTCCCACGTGAACGAAGTCGCGGGGCAAACGCTCCTTACCACTTGTAACTCGTGGTATGTCGGGGCAAATATTCCGGGTAAGCCACGCGTTGTTATGCCGTACCTCGGCTTTCCGCCTTATGTGGAAAAGTGTAACGACGTGGTGGCGAAGGGGTACGAGGGTTTTGCGTTTACTTAGCCCGCTCACTCCGTGAGCATCCGGCACCTCACGGAGTGAGGTGCCTATTTGGGAGGAAACATGAGTGTTGCTCTTATCACCGGAACGAGTACGGGCATTGGTCGCTCGACAGCGATCGAGCTGGCGAAAAACGGCTATCACGTATTTGCTTCGATGCGGAATCCGGATGCGGCGGACCCAAAAATGATCTCGGCGGGACACGTGGACGTCGTTCCACTGGACGTGAACGACAACCCATCGATGGAATCCGCCGTGGAGGGCGTTCTCGGTTCGGCTGGCCGAATCGATATTCTGGTAAACAACGCTGGGATCGGTATCGGGGGGTCGATCGAGGAGACGACCGAAAAAGACCTGCGCGACACGATGGAGACGAACTTCTTTGGCGCCTGGCGGATGATGCAGCTCGTGCTGCCCGGCATGCGGGTTCAGGGCGGCGGGCACATTGTGAACGTCACGTCTGTGGCTGGGCGATTTGTCATGGGCTTTCACGGACCCTACGCGGCGTCGAAGTTCGCGCTCGAGGCCGCAAGCGAGGCCCTTGCCCAGGAGGCCTTTCGATACAACGTGCGGGTTTCCATCATCGAGCCCGGCGCGATCAAGACGCCGATTTTCGAGAAGGCGGCGGATCGCGAGGCGCCGACGAAATCACCCTATATGGAGTCTTACACTCGGCTCACGACCATTCTGAACAAGCGTCTCGAAGATCCTTCGCCGCCGGAATTGGTTGCCGAGACGATCCGGCACGCTATCGAGACCGATCAGCCAACGCTGCACTATCTGGTGGGTGAGGACGCCGAGCTGTGGAGCGCAGGCCGCGCAAAAATGTCTGATGAAGAATACGTCGAAGCTGGCCGGGAAATGAGTCTTGACGAGTTCAAAAAGTGGCACGAAGAAAAGTTCGGGATGGAACTGTAGGCCACTCACGGAGTGAGGTGCCTACCGGGAGAAAAACATGAGTGTCGCGCTTATAACGGGAACGAGCACAGGTATCGGCCGGTTTACGGCGATCGAGTTGGCCAAAAACGGCTATCACGTCTTCGCTTCGATGCGCAATCCGGATGCGGCGGATCCGGAAATGGTTTCGGCGGGACAGGTGGAGGTAGTTCCGCTCGATGTCGATGAGAACGCTTCGATGGAATCAGCCGTGACACGCGTTATCGATTCGGCTGGCCGAATCGATATTCTAGTAAACAACGCTGGGATCGTTGCGCTAGGGTCGATCGAGGAGACGAGCGACGAGGACCTGCGCGGCATGATGGAGACGAATTTCTTCGGTCCTTGGCGCATGATGCAGCTCGTGTTGCCCGGGATGCGGGCGCAGGGCGGCGGGCAAATTGTAAACGTGACCTCGGTGTCCGGGCGCTTCGTGCTTGGCTGTCATGGACCTTACTCCACGTCGAAGTTTGCGCTCGAGGCGGCAAGCGAAGCCCTCGCCCAGGAGGCCTTTCGGTACAACGTGCGCGTTTCCGTCATCGAGCCCGGTGTGATCCTGACTCCGATGGTCGAGAAGGCAAGAAGCCGCGAGCTGCCGGCAGACTCGGCGTACGTGGGGTGTTACGATCGGCTGACGGCTCTCTTTACGAAGCGACTCGAAGATCCGTCACGTCCCGAGCTCGTCGCCAGAGCGATCCGCCATGCGATCGAAACCGATCAGCCGAGCCTGCGTTATCTGGTCGGCGATGACGCCGAGCTGTGGGCCGCGGGCCGGGACAGAATGTCGGATGAAGAATACGTCGAAGCCGGCCGGAAGATGACAAAGGAAGAGTTTGCCGAATGGTATGAGCAGAAGTTCGGTATGGAACTGTAGGCCGCTCACGCCGTGAGCGGCTGCGACGGTATTATTTGCATCTCACGGCGTGAGATGCCTACGAGGCCACCATGAAACTGCATATCACTATTTCCTGCGCTGTCTTGAGCGTACTTCTGACGGCTTCGCCTGTAATCGCTCAGCGAAATGCTGACAAGCCATCTCCAACGCACAAAAACGTCGCGTACGGAGAGCATGAGCGACACGTGCTCGACTTTTACAAAGCAGACTCGGCTGCGCCGACTCCGCTTGTTGTTTATATCCACGGCGGAGGTTTCCGTAACGGCAGCAAGGAGCGCATCAATGCCCAGACCTTGACGCAGCTTCTGGATGCGGGCATCTCCGTGGCGGCGATTCACTATCGCTTCGTGAAGCACAAACCGCTTCCCGCGGCCTTTCACGACTCGCGTCGCGCCCTGCAGTACCTGCGTTCGAGAGCCAATGAATGGAACTTCGACAAGACTCGTGTTGGAGCCTTTGGCGGGTCGGCCGGTGCGCAGATCTGCATGTGGCTGGCGTTTCACGACGAGATGGCCGACTCATCGAGCACCGACCCGATCGCTCGCGAGTCGACCCGCCTGAGCTATGTCGCAACCAGTGGTGGTCAGACGACGATGGATTTGGAGTGGTTGCTGAACAACATCCCGGGCTACACGGAGCCAAGCGACAATTGGAAGGAAACTTTGGGTACGGACGATCGGGAGAAGGCGACGGAGATCGTCCGCAGAATCTCGGCGCAGGCGAATATATCTGCCGATGATCCGCCGATCCATATGCGCTACGGGATGGCGCCGGATGACCCGATTCCTGATGGCGCACGAGCCCGAGGCTGGATGATACACCACGTCAACTTCGGCGTTCGGCTCAAGCAGCAGATGGACGCGCTGGGGATCGAGGCCGACTTGATGTATCCGGGTGCGAAGCCGACGTACGCCTCGACCGCCGATTTCTTCATCCGCAAGTTCGAAAGGACCGCATCGTCGCACTGACTCAGCTGGCACTGACTCAGTTGGCGGCGTCGCACTAGTCGGGGGCCGCTTCGGCCGATGCTATCTCCGCTCGGCGGCTTATTACGTACGAGCGGATGGCAGTGATGTCGTCCCCGTCGAGCCATTTCTCGAGCGAAGGCATCCCCAGCTGCGACAGCATCCCTTCAAGAACAATCTCTTGATACCTTTCAAAAACCTGGGGGGTGGAGTATCGCAGATCAGAAATCACGCCACCGCCTACGGCTCCCGCTCCATGGCAGACCACGCACCACCGAGCGTACAGCTGAGATCCCTGCTTGACGGTTTCGGGCGACGCGCTGGATGCGATGGCCGTCACTCGGGGAAGCTGTGGTAGGGTCCGCGGTGGGAGTTGTTCGGTTGCGTCGAGCGTGAAGGTGAGCAGTTTGCCGACGCTTGTAACTTGATTCGCGGCCGCCGCATCGCCTCCCACTAACGCGAAAGCTCCGCCCCAGCCTGCCATAATCGAAACGTATTGTTTGCCGTCGACCTGGTAAGTCACTGGAGCGGCAATGATGCCGGTCCCCGCCCAGGTTGACCACAACTTTTCGCCGTTGTCGGCCCGATACGCTACGAAGTGACCGTCGGCCGTACCCTGAAAGACGAGGTTTCCAGCTGTTGTGAGCGTTCCGCCATTCCAGGGGCTGTCATACTGAACGCGCCAGCGCTCACGCTGGTTGACCGGATCCCAGGCCAGGAGATGACCGGTTGCCAGCTCTCTGGGAAGTCCTGTGACAACACTGTGATCAAGCCCGAGATTCCAGGTCCCCGGTCGGTACTCGAACTTCGGATCGTGAGCGAAAACAAAAGGGACTTCCTGAGCAGGAATATAGACGAGGCCCGTCTGGGGGTTGTAGGACATCGGCTGCCAGTTGTGGGCACCAAAAGGGCTTGGTTGGACCACGGTGGCTTGATGCCGGTAGTGAGCTCCGGGCACCGGAATCGGGCGACCCGTCGTCATGTCGACGCCCGTTGCCCAGGTCACCTCGGCGAAAGCCTCTGCAGAGAGCAATTCTCCAGTTGCGCGGTCGAGCACATAGAAGAATCCGTTCTTTGGCGCCTGTAGCAGGACTTTTCGCTCTTCACCTCCGATCTCGAGCTCGGCTAAAAGCATATGCTGAGTCGAGGTGTAGTCCCAGGTGTCTCCGGGTGTGGTTTGGTAGTGCCAGACGAGCTCTCCAGAATCGGGACGCAACGCGAGGATCGAGCAAAGATAAAGGTTGTCTCCTCCTCCCGGACTGCGGATCTGCTGGTTCCAGGGCGATCCGTTGCCGGTCCCCACATAGAGAAGGTCCAGCTCCGGATCATAGGCCAGAGAATCCCAGACCGTGCCACCCCCGCCGATCTTCCACCACTCGCCTCCCTTCCAGGTTGGGGCGGCTCGCTTCATGGCTTCGGTCTCGAAGGGTAGGGAAGGGTCTCCCGGCACGGTGTAGAAGCGCCAAACAAGCTCGCCGGTCTCCGCATCGAAGGCAGAGACATACCCCCGGACCCCGAACTCGCTGCCGCCATTGCCGATGATCACCTTGCCTTTTACGATCCGTGGGGCGCCCGTGATGGTGTAGGGAAGGCTCTGGTCGACCGTGATTGTTTCCCAGACGACGCTTCCGGTTTCTGCATCGAGTGCGACCAGTCGCCCGTCGAGAACCCCGACGTAGACCCTACCTTTATATATGGCAACACCGCGGTTGACGACATCGCAGCACGCCCGCTGGCCGTAGGAGGCGGGGACTCGAGGATCCCATTTCCAGAGTTGCTCTCCAGTGCGAGCGTCGATGGCAAAGACGACGCTCCATGAGCCCGTGGTGAAAAGAACGCCGTCGACAACGATTGGAGTGGCTTCGAGGCCTCTATTGGTATGAGTGTCGAAGGCCCAGGCGAGGCCTAACGAACCCACGTTGTCCGCGTCGATCTGATTTAGCGGGCTGTATCGCTGTTCGGAATGAGTGCGTCCATGCAACAGCCAATCGCCGACGCGCTCCTCGACAGTCTTTAGAGCGGTATCGTCGATGTTTAACGTAGCTTTGGTTCGTGTTTCCGGATCGACCTGGCAGGCGACAACAAGCAAGAAGCTGCAGACGAGTGGGATAGAAACAGGGCTCCGTGGCACCGGGAATCTCCTTTGCTTTTGCCGAAAAGGAAAGAAAAGGGAGGTGACCAATACCTGAGTCACCTCCTCACTATTTCTCAAAGCCTGACCGCATCAGCCCGAGGACTGGCTCTTCGCTTGGCCCGGAAGGGTCACGACGCCCAGCTGTTGTAACATGCCTAGGGCGTCATAGCTTCCTCGCTCTTCCACGCTTTTTCCGTCCGCGAAACGAATGATGGCAACACCGGAGGTCGTTCCACGTCTGCCGGTTGCCGCGATGTTATCGAGAGCGCCCGTGTGAGTAAACGTAGCGGACCATCGGAGGCTGACTTTGTCTCCTTCCGCTACCATCTCCTCGATTGTCATTTGAATATCAGGGAAAGCGGCCCGGTATTTCGTGACTAGCGCTCTGTACCCCTCTGGACCGTGCATGGTTTCCGGTGGAGCGACTCCGGCATACTCGGGCGATAGAAGCTCGTCAATTGCGGAAAGGTTTCCTTGGTTCCAGATCTCATCAATGATGCGACGACAGGTTGCTTTGTTTGCTTCTGACATGACCTATTCTCCGTTTTGAAAGGTATCGAAATGGATAGAGATCCACGGGAACAGAGATTTGGCTGTGACTACCAACTTGGACTGGGACGTGAATTTTAGTCATCAGATCACATTTCCGGAGGCTTTTCAATTAGTGAGAAGGGAAAAATCTGTTTCCCCGGCCGTTGCGAAACGTTAGGCTGCGAGTGTACAGCACTCAGCTAGCCGCACCGGGGAGAGGGCAATGATCGAGCGCAACTTCGAGATGATCGAGACCAATGGCGTCACTTTGCGTACGGTGGTCGAGGGGGAGGGTCCGCTCTTGATCCTTCTTCATGGCTTTCCACAGTGCTGGTATCTGTGGCGGCACCAGATCGACCCTCTGGTTGCGGCCGGCTACCGGGTGGCAGTTCCCGATCAGCGCGGCTATGGGGGTAGTAGCTGCCCGCCCGACGTCGCGGATTACGATATCCGGAAACTGACGGGGGATGTCGCGGGGATTGCCTCGGCGCTTGGCTATGATGAGTTCACGGTAATAGGGCACGACTGGGGATGCGTGGTTGCCTGGAACACCGCCCTGCTTTATGAGGACACGTGCAAGGCCGTTCTTGGGCTCTCCGTGCCATACGCGCGTGGAGTGGACCCGGATCTATTCATCAATCCACCCGGCATGGACGATCGCTTCTGGTATATCCGCTACTTCCAGCAACCCGGTGTGGCGGAAGCGGAGATGGAGAGTGATGTTGAGAGGACCCTGCGCGCAATGTACTACACGGCGTCCTCAGATGCTCCTGCACACGCCTTCATGCGCCAGCTCGAGCAGCCCAAGACCGCGACGTTCTACGATGTGATTTTGGAACCAGAGACATTGCCCTCGTGGCTCACGCAGCAGGACCTCGATTACTATGTCGCCCAGTTTCGGAAGAGCGGCTTCCGTGGGCCTGTCAACTGGTATCGCAATATTGCTGCCAACAACGCGATCACCCCGGAGCTCCATGCGAAGAAGATCCGCCAGCCCGCCGCCTTCATCGCTGGTTCGAACGACGACGTGCTTCTATTTTCCCCGAACTGGCGCAAAAACATGCCCAACTGGTTCGAGGACCTACGGTTCATCGAGCTCATCGAAGGCACAGCCCATTGGCTGCAGATGGAAAAGCCGGAGGAAACCAACAAACTCATTCTCCGTTTCTTGCAATAGGGACGTCCCCCACGTTTCCTGGTTTTTGCCAACTCCGCGTTCTGAGAAGAAAACCGGGAAACGTGGGGGACGTCCCTTGTTCGAGTGCGCCACAACCGGTAATGTTTGAAGAGTAATCGAGTGAAAGGTGGTAAAGGATGTGGATGCGAAGCGTTTTGTTGGTTTGCTTATCGCTGATGTTTCTCATGCAGGCGGCCTGCGTGCCGCGCAAGCCGACCCCCGTACCGGGTTCGGAGTTGATTGTCGAAGGCAGGCGGTTGTTCTTCGAGGAGACCTTTGCCGGGAATGGTCGCACCTGTGGCAGCTGTCACCCTGCGAACAACAACTTCACCATTGATCCTCCGTCCGTTGCCACATTGGCGGCCGACGATCCGCTCTTCGTCGCCGATACGACGCCCGAGCTCGGGCCCAACTTCGAAAACAACAAACTAATTCGAGGCGTTGGGCTGATTCTGGAAAACCAGGACGGTTTCGACGATCTCGAGAACAATTTCAACATGCGAGGCGTTCCGCACACCCTCGGCCTTGGTGTTTCCGTCGACAGTGCGCAGGGGCCGCAGCTGGGCTGGTCTGGTGATGGTTCTCCCGGCGACGGCTCGCTCCGCTCCTTTGCCACCGGTGCCGTGATCCAGCACTTCACGAAAACCTTGAATCGCGTGGCCGGGGTGGACTTTCGGCTCCCCAGCGACGAGGAACTCGACGCCCTGGAGGCTTTTCAGTTTGCACTGGGACGTCGGGAGGAGCTCGAGCTTCCGTTGAACTTCAAGAATGCGATCGCGGTCCGTGGGCAGGAGCTGTTCAACTCTCAGACCGAGGGCAAGTGTTTCGCCTGTCACTTCAACGCCGGCGCCAACGGGTCGCCACAGATCTTCGGCCCGGACGCGGGCAACCTGAACTTCAACACGGGCGTGGAGGATTTGCCGGATCAGCCGGCCGATCTGCTGGGAGAAAAGAATCCACCGGACGATGGACGCGGCACTCCGGGTGACGGAGCCTTCAACACACCTTCTGTCGTCGAGGCCGCCGATACCGGCCCGTTCTTCCACAACAACTCGGTCGAAACCATCGAGGGGGCGGTTGCCTTTTACAACGGCGACGCTTTCAACAACTCGCCGGCAGGTCAACTGCTTGTTGGCGCCACTGGCAGCGGCATCAATCTCGACGCCACCCAGGTGGTCGCCGTGGCGGCGTTTCTCAGAGTCATCAATGCCCTGGAGAATATCCGCCAGAGCATCGAGATGCTCCAGGCAAAAGCGGATCATAAGATCCTGCCTCACGAGAGCTTCGATGCGCTCTTCGGCCGGGCGGTGGATGAGATCGAGGATGCGATCATGGTTCTTAGCGGAGGCGGCTTGCATCCCGACGCTGTTGCCCACTTGAGCTCCGCGCGAGATCTGAGTATCCAAGCAGGTGCCCAATCGAAGAAGAGCAGGGAACTCGCGCGCAAGGCCATTACCGAGCTCGAGCGAGCCCGGGCTCTCCTTGTGGAATCACCTTGAACAATCTAGCGGAGGCTTAACAATGCTCAAACGTCTTTGCGTCGTCGGTTTTGTCCTGAGCACCGTTATGGTTCTCTCCATCTACGCGCAGAAGAGCACGGAGATCTTCATTCCCATCGGCAAGTCGCCGGGTGCGTCTGGCAAGTACTCGGTGATCGGAAAGATCGATTCTGTTGACGGAGCCGCTCGGATCGTGACGATCACCGGGGATGCGGGAAAGCACAGTGCCAAGATCACCGAGAAGACCAAAATCTGGCTGGACAAGCACGAGTTGAGCAAGACCAACGCGCCTGGCTCGGAGGCAGACTGCAAGATCGGACGCCAGTGCGAGATCAAGTACGCCTACGATGGCAAAACCCGCACGGATGAAGCCGAGTGGATCAAGATCCGCGTGAGCAGCTCCAACTGAAATGACTCAGGGCTGACCACTCTCCTCTTCCGCAATACAGTAGAGATACTTCTCCCCACGCAGGAACAGCTCCCGACCGGCGATTGCGGCCGAGGCGCTAAAGCTGTCGTCCAGACGGTTTCGTGCCAGTACCTCCGGCGTGTCGCTGTGGCTGATGACCAGCGTCGTGCCGCTCCGGTCCGTGACGTAGACGCGGTCGGCGGCGCCTACCGGAGAGGAATACACGTTGCCGATGCCGTCAAGCCGGAATGGTCCGCCCCGCTCTTCGCCCGTCTTGGCGTGGACCCGCGAGAGGATCCCCTGGTAGTGGCGCAGGAAATACAGCGAGTCCCCGTACAGCAGCGGCGACGGTACATAGGGCGTGCTTCGCCTGCGGGTCCAGGCGACCCGGTCGGTTCCGGTAATGTCACCCCTGGCACCGGCAATCCGAATGGCCAGCATCGCCTGCTTGTCGTAGCTGCTGCCGACGTACACCATTCCGTGGGCTCCCACCGGTGACGCGACCACGTTTCGTGACAAGCCGCCGCATTCCCAGATCACGCTGCCGCTCGCAAGATCGTAAGCCCGCACACGATTCGTCCCGCTGACGATGAGCTGCGGTTGGTCGTCGTGCTCGACGACGATCGGGGTTGCCCACGAGGTGACCTCGTTGCGTAATACTTTCCAACGCTCTGTACCGGTTGTCTTGTCGAGCGCGACCAGAAACGACTGGTTCTCGTGATCCCAGTTGATGACGACCGTGTCTCCATGCAGTGCCGGTGAGCTGCCCTCTCCATGTCCGTGTTTGACCCGCATATTGCCAAGATCCTTTTCCCATTTGAGTCCGCCATCCAGGTCGAGACAGTAAAGCCCGTGCGAGCCGAAGAAGGCAAGAAGATGCTCGCCGTCGGTGACGGGTGAACCGGAGGCGAACGTGCCGCTGTAGTGACCGCTTTCGTGAGGCAATTCCTCATGTACCTGCTTCTGCCAGACGATCCTTCCGTCGAGGCGGCTGACGGCGAGGACCACGAATCTCTGGTGGTGCGTGACCGGCAGGTTGTCGTGCCCTCCTGGAGATTGGCTGGGAACGGGTGCTTCGAGCTTACGCGACGGTATGGCCGTGGTGATGAACAGGCGATCGCCCCAGATGACTGGTGTCGAATGTCCTTTGCCGGGAAGCGGGATCTTCCAGCGGATGTTTTGGCTCTCGCTCCACTGCACCGGCGGGTTGGCGTCGGGTGCGACGCCGGTGCCCATCGGGCCACGCCACTGGGGCCATTGGCGTTCGACCGTGGAGCGTCCGCGATCGTGATTTGACGACGCCAGAATCGCTAAAGAAAAGCACACCGTGAGTACGACGACGGCTGCTTTGACATGCAGCGATGAGCCCCGGTCAGTGCCCTCATGGAATCTTGTCATTGTGGAGTTCCAAAAACGCCGACCCAAACACTCTATCATCAGGAAATGGGGTCACAGCTTGAAAATTTACTTTTTGGGCTCATCTTTTTCGGCTAATCAGGAGGAATCCGCAAGCGAAACCATCCAAAAGTTTGAAGTTTCTAGCCTGTCCCAACCCCTCCCCTTTTGCCTTGCACCTCCGGGGTGAATCTCATATTATTCACATTTTGGTGTCGAGAATGTCACCGACGCCACCCACCCAGATTGGTGCCTCAGACATGACAAACCCTTCTACGACAGACTTTGACAACGGCAAGGCCGAGCTAATCCCTCCGGGTGAACAGACAATGGAGATGGCCGCCGAGAAGGACTCCACGCGCTACCACGGTGCAGACTACAAGGAGTTCTGGACCGGTCCGACCAAGGACCACATAAACTCCATCGAGCAACGGATCGTCCGCAGACTCCTGCGGGGCGGCGAAGCTGTGGCGGAGGTGGGCGCTGGTTACGGGCGACTCGCCACCTGCTATCTCCAGCGCTACGATCGGGTCTTCCTTGTGGAACCGGCTCACAACCTCCGGGCGCAGGCGGCCGAGACCTACGGTAATGCGGTCGAATGTGTCGACGCGAGCGTCTACCGGCTTCCGTTCGATGACGACAGCCTCGATGCGCTCTTGATGGTTCGGGTGATGCACCATCTGACCGATCCTCATGCTGCTCTCACCGAACTCCGCCGCGTCCTCAAACCTCGCGGAGTTCTGCTCTTCAGTTACAGCAACAAGCGGAACCTGGGCCGGGTGATCCGGTTCTTGGCGGGGGGCGGCAACGATCCGTTTACCGCCGATGTGGAGCGCTATGGTGAGGTGCTCTTCGGCCATCACCCCGTATTCATGCAGGGGGTGGTCCACGACGTGGGAATGTCGGTCGAAGCGCGTTATGGCGTCGGCCTGCTGGGAAAGATCGTCGATCGCGCACCAGCACTGGCGGGAGTGCTCTACACGCCGCTTTCCCTGGCGGGCGTGGCCGGTCGGCTATCGCTGTCGCCCACGCTTTTCTGGCTCATCCAAAAAATATGAAGATCTTGATCGGCTGCGACGTCGACCCAGTGCTGCCAACGATCCTGAGTGAGGTGCCCGAGGGAGACGTGTGGGCCTGTCTCGATCACATTCCCCTGTTGGTCGAAGAACTCGGTTCTGAGATGCCGCCCATAACCTGGCTGGTACGTGCCGATGCTTCGGTGCGTTTCTGCACCAGCGACTACGCTTCCGGCTACAACAACCGCAAATCGATGTGGGATGGGCTGCTTGGCCGTGGGCACGAGCTGGGTTGGCACATGCATCTGATGACGTTCGACCGAGCGCAGGGCCGGTTCGCATTCGACGCGGACTCCCCGTGGCTGGAGGAAGCGCACGCCGCGTTGTCGGAACACCTCACGATCCGTTCGACACGAACAGGCTGGGACTACGCGGACCGAAGGCTGATGGGACGTCTTGCGCGGTTGGGCATACGCATCGATTTCTCCGCGCTGCCGGGGGCGTATAGCTGGATACGTTCGATCGGGGACGTTATCCAGGTCGACTGGCTCGTTACGCCGCGCGGACCCTACCGACCCAGCAGCAGCGACTACCGCCGTCACGGCCTCTCTCCGATCTCGCTGATCGAGGTGCCCATCACACAGTTTCGCGCCAGTCTTTCAGAGCTGGCAAAGCGCGCCGCCTGGCGAACGCTACACGGCATGCCGTCTGCCCTGGGACTGGGTAACCGCACCCGACTTCTGACGGCACACTGGCCTGCGCCGCCGGAACCGACTCACGACTGCATGGCCTTCTATTTCCATCCCGAGGAGCTGGACGACACGGGCATTGCCAATGTGCGCGAGAACTTGATCCGTCTGCGTGACGTCGACGGTGCGGAGTTCGTCACAGCGAGCGAGCTTTGTGTGTGGCTCGAGAACCGGGTGCCGCTGCACGGTCCGATGCTGGGGCGCATTGCATCCTAGAAAAAGAGCCCGTGACTTAATAGTCTAGGATTTGGGTTCCCCGGGAGTAGTCAGCAGCGCATACTGGAAAAAGTAAATATTCAGCTGTGACCCCCAACATCGTTACGTTATGTCGATTCTAATGACGCCTGTTGTGTTCTTCGGGCTGGTCCTGGCGCAGGAGGCGCCGGATTCTGCCGTGCGAGGAACCAAACAATTCCGCCAGAGTATGCTGGTCTCTGGACTAGCGGGGCCCTGGGAGCTGACCTTGGGGCCCGACGGCATGCTGTGGGTGACCGAGCGCACCGGCAAGCGCGTCACGCGCATCGATCCCACCAGCGGCGAGCGTGCCGTGGCGATCACCATCGACGAGGTTTCCGCGCCCGGCGGTCAGGACGGACTGCTGGGTATGGCGTTGCACCCGGAACTGCTGCAGGGAACTGGCAACGATTACGTCTACGTCGCCTACACCTCTGTGGATGAAGGCGAGGGGGCAGATGCGAATATCAGCCACGCGAGCAGTCGCTATCGCTACCTTTACGGCAAGATCGTACGGCTCGCTTACAACGAGCCGGATGGGACGCTGTCCGATCCGGTCGGCCTCATCACCGGCCTGCCTGCCGGCAACGACCACGTGGCGGGACGCCTCAAGTTTGGTCCGGATGGGAAGCTCTACTTCACGATCGGCGACCAAGGACACAATCAGCTCGGCAATTATTGCTTCCCCATCGAGGCCCAGCGCCTTCCGACGCAGGAGGAGCTCGATGACAAGAATTACGTCGCCTATGTGGGCAAATCGCTGCGTCTGAACCTCGATGGTTCCGTGCCGGAGGACAATCCGAGGCTCGCGGGCGTTGTTAGCCATGTCTATACCTATGGTTACCGCAACCCGCAGGGCATCGACTTCGGTCCGGACGGCACGCTCTATTCCTCCGAGCACGGGCCGAAGACGGATGACGAGGTCAATATTCTCAAGCCGGGTGCCAACTATGGCTGGCCGCATGTCGCCGGCCGTCAAGATAACATGGCCTATGAATACGCGCGCTGGGCGGACGCCTCCACGCCATGCTCGGAGCTGAGGTTCAGCGATCTCGCAATCCATCCGTCGGTGCCTCGCGAGCCAGAGTCGGCTTTCACTAAACCGTTCGTGGAACCCATCGCGACGATGTTCACGGTGCCGAGCGATTACGATTTCCACGACCCGGTTTGCAAAGGTGTCGACTTCCTCTGCTGGCCGACAGTTGGCGCTTCCAGCATCGAGTACTACCAGTCAAAGAGGGAAGCAATCCCCGGCTGGGACGGCGTTCTGTTGGTCACGACGCTCAAGCGCGGCTCGCTTTATGTCGTGCCGCTCACAGCCGAGCGACAGGCCGCAGCGGGCAACCCTCACCGTTACTTCCAGTTCGGGAACCGTTTTCGCGACACTGCCTTCAGCCCCGACGGCGAAACGATCTACATCGCGACCGATCCGCGCGGGCCCGCAGAGGCACCTGGAGGAGGCGTGGCATGGAGAGTGAAGAATCCGGGGGCGATTCTCGCCTATACCTACGAGGGCGAGGGCGGCCCTGCGGCAACCGACGAGCGAAAGATAAGCAAAGAGCAAACTACGGACGAAACGCAGACGGTTGCGGCAGGCGATGGGACAGCGGCCGGTATGCCACCGCAGTTCACCACCGAACAGGCACGGGCCGGCAAGACCGCCTACGATTCCACCTGCGCCGTCTGCCATGGCAGTACGATGACCAACGGTACGTTCGGAACGCCGCTCGCGGGCGAGTACTTCAAGAACGCATGGTTCGGACGGTCGGTTCGGGCCTTTTACGACCATACCAAGGCCATGCCGCCAGCCGCTCCCGCTTCACTGCCAGACGATACCTACGCCAACATCGTCGCCTATGTACTTGATGTCAATGGGTTCGAGCCGGGCACTGCCGAACTGTCGCCTGGCGGCACGGAGCTCGATAACATGACGATCAGGTAGACTTCAGTGTCTGGTGATCTTCAGGTCACGAAACAATCCGCTTGTTCCCATCCCTACCCATAGACCTACTTTCCCGGTTGCATTGCTTCCCAGTTTCAGATCACTGACAGCCAGCACTGGTTCGGGACCATCATTGATGAACAGCTTGCCCGTGTTGGCGCTTACTTCGATTCTCATCTTTTCCCAGACACCGGGAGCTATCGGAGCCGCGGCTTCATACTGTTCCGGCGCGACTTCACGAAGCTGTGCATAATTCCAATCGGGATAGCAGAAGTACTGCACCGCGTGGGTCTTTCTTTCCGGGTCATCCGTGGGGCCGTTTTCGGGTCTTATGTAGAAGGACTCGAAGGTCGAGATGTCCTCTTTGATCCGAAAAGCGATGCCGATAAACCCTCGCGCGAACATCCGGGTCAGTAGAGAGGCTTTCGAGGACACGCTGCCGTTTACTTCTACCTCTATCACTCCGTTGGAGAATTCAGAGCCCTCGACAATAACCAGAGTGGCTTCGTTGTCTTCGCTCCTGTCGCGGTCTATTTTGACGAAAACGCCATCTCCGCCCAGCTTGCTTCCCAGTCCCAGCACGACGTTGTTTGGCTTCAATCCGAAAGTCGTGCTCAACGGATATCTCAAGATCGTGTGTCCCTCTTCCACGGTTTCGGATGAATAATCCGACGGTTCGATTTGCCGACCCGGTGGCGCCTTCGACAGCTCCACTTCAACCACATCAAAGCCGTCATAAAAAGCCAACACACCCAGGACGACGATAGCGATTGCTCCGACAAGCAGAACGACCTTTTTCATACGGGCCTCCTCTGAACGATTTAGTAAACCGGTCGGTCCTGACTTTTATGCTTCGCAACCGGAAGGATGGGTTCCTGCCGGGCTACCAGCACAATATTCAGACTAGGTTAGGACAAGAGATTATACTTGTTCGTAGACTCATAGCTAGGCTTTTTGCTCAAACCGGAGCAGTCGGGAAGCAATATCACCCCAAAATCGAATTCTTGAGCTGTGACCCCCAAAGACTGTGGCTCGAAGAAGCAAAATCCGACCCAGCCGACACAATGATAATTCTTCGCACTCGGGCTGACGATTAATATTGATAATGGGTTGGCTAACCGGTTCCGTCGGAGCTTGTTATTGGTGGAATCTATTGTGGATAGAGCCAGGACCCCGGGGGGGCTGTCGGAAGAGACTGCTGAATGTCGCGGCGCTTCGGCTGATTGACGATTCTATCCAACGGGTTGTAAAGTTAGAACTATAATTCGGGAGGCTATTCAATGTGGTTCCGGATCTTCCTCGCTATCTGGTCGGTTGCCCTCTTTGCCCTAGTCCCAAAATAAGCGAGGTATGAGCTCGCTCGGAAAATCGTTTGCCTTTTCCGAATATCTCGTGGATTTCAGCTCCTTGTGCGTAACAGGGAAAGCAAAGAGAAACACAAGAGACAAACCTTCCATTGGTTGTCTGGATCACTTGATCTTGTTTGTCTCTGTTATGCCCTTCCTTTCGCCCGCCACTCTTGCTCCGCCGGGGGTACGGGCTCACCCGCCGGCGAGGCGCCTTCAAGTAAACCTGAGTTGCCTGATATAGTCGAACGTCGCCAAAAAGGTTTCGAGATGCTTGCTATAGGCCAATATCCTGTAAACGAGGCGACGACCGGTTCTTACAATCTGACAGGGTATTTGCACAAAGTTCACCAGGAAGCGTTTGAACTCCATCCTCAAGATATCACGACGTACTGTCGGCGCCTGCGTCACCAGGCCATACCAGGCCTTCAGATTCCACGCCAGCGATGCGATGACCATGTAGGCCCAGTTCGATACCAGACTGTCCGAAGGCATCCTCAAGGCGTTCACTCCACTCTTGAGCTGACCGATGACGTTTTCCTGGTTGCAGCGATCGTTGGCAAAAAGGACCACTTCTCCCATCGTCATCTCCCGATCGTTGGTGATGTAGAAGAAGTACCGGACCTCATCAAACAGCCGGTGCTCCCCCTTTTCGATCGTGAGGTTCTTCCGAACCACAACCATGCGATAGGTTTTCTTACAGTGTCCGGGACGATAGTCAAACTCGGCGACCTGCTCGCTCTGCAGGCGGATGTTCTTGAATTCTCTCTCCTTGATTACTTGTTCTTTGACGTTTTCCGGACGGCGCCGTTCTTCGCTCTTGACCTCATAACGAGGAGGCCGCTCGAGCGGTTTCCATTGTCTCTCCGGCAGGGCATCGGCCATCCCGACCAGGTTCGGCTTGGCGTCATAACCAAAGACAAAACCAACCCGCTCGTCCCAGCGATCGAAGTTTCTCGTCAGCGAGAAATCCGTGTCGCCCCGAAGCCAGACCTTCGTAAACACCGACGACACCAGATCGATTGCCCGGTCCATCCACTCGGCCGCTCCGTCGGAAGAGGGACGGTTGCCCGGCCGATTCATCAGATAGAGGACCTCATTCGTATTGGCCAAGGTCACGATCAACGGTGCGTAACCCCAGATCCCGTTGTAGGCAATGTCCATTCCTTCCTTGCATTCCCCCAAGGTTCCGGCGACGGTCCCGTCCACGTCGATGATGGCCTCCTTCCGGAAGGAAGCATCCTGCAACTTCCACACCTTGGTTCGGGTTTCATTGATGGTTTCCTGAAGTCCGAAGATCCAATCCTCATCGAAACGACGGAGGAAATCTCCAGCCGTCGTGGGATCCGGAATCCTCTCGGCTCCCAGTCCGTTCATGTAGGTCTCATCCTGGCGCAACCGCTCGATATCTTCGAGACAGGTTCCACCCGACAAGACGTTGTATGCGATGTTCAGTACATGATCGGATTCCCAGTAAGGAAAGTGGTACTTGAGCAAAACGATGTTTCTGTTGATATCTTTGTCCAATCCAAGCTTACACACGAGCTTGTGAATGGCTCCGATACCACCAGATCCGATGGCGCGCGTTCTCTCGGCGATCTCGTAGTAGGTGTTGGAGTCCTTGAACATAGGATCGGACCGGTCCTCAAACTGATTTCTTTCCAACCGGCGTGTAAGATTTTGCTTGTCTCGGAGGAGGATTCTGTGGTTTCTTTTATTCACCTGGAATGTGCTCCTTTCGGGATGTCTTGTAAATATATCAAACGCATTTTATCCCGTAACGGCGCACGTTCCAGGGCTTTTCTTCCTCCTCATGCAAAAAATCACGCTGGACTAAGGACTAGAGCACGCCGGGACGGCCCTGGATGAGCTGTTGGCTCTAGAGCGGCTAGTCCCCCATAACATGAGGAACGCCTTTCGTCAGTCAAACGATCGTGCGGAGGTGCGGGAAGATTGTGAAGATCGGCTCCAGCGGCTGCGAACCCACGGCGGCACGAATGCGCTGGCAACCAACATGGCAGAGAATCAATTGAGGATCCTGTACCGCGTGAGCTGTTCGGTCACCGGAATCCGCAATCTGGACCAACTCCTGGAGACAACGGTGCGATTGCTGTGCAATGCCATTGACTTCGAGCGCGCGCAGGTATTCTTGAGGGAGGAGGAAACGGGCGCTCTGGTCTTCTCGGGTGCATCCGAACGGGGATGCTTCGTGCAGCGGAATCCCGAATGGGCGTTCATGAAAATCGTCAAGGACGTGTGCGACCGGAGGAAGCCCTTCGTCAGTTCAGATCCATCGATAGATCCGAGGTTGAGCAAGGAAGGCGTGTCGGGCAATGGCGCGGTCATGTGTGCTCCTCTGAAGGTAGGAGAAAGGGTTCTTGGCGCGTTGTATGTGGATAGAACGGATCGGCTCGAGTCCATTGATGAATCGACGATCAGCTTGTTTGCCGCATACTCTCACTTGTCCTCGCTGGCCATCGAGAACGCCCTTGTGCACGAGCAACTGCTATCGGAGAAGTTGGAGCTACAGGAAACGCGGAACCTCGAGAGCGAGTATCCGGAGATCGTGGGCCGAAGCGAAGCGGTCAAGCACTTGCTCCAGCAGGTGTCTCTTGCCGCGTCTTCTCCAATGGATATTCTGATAACCGGCGAGAGTGGAACCGGGAAGGAACTAATCGCCAGAGCGCTCCACCAAACAGGACGACGAGCCGCACAGCCGTTCGTTGCCGTCGATTGTGGATCGCTTTCAGAAAGCATCGCTGAAAGCGAGTTCTTTGGCTATCGTCGGGGAGCCTTTACTGGAGCGTTCGAGAATCGTATGGGCTTGCTCGAGGCGGCTGAAGGCGGAGTTGTTTTCCTCGACGAAGTCGGGAATCTTACGGGCGGATTACAAGGCAAGCTCCTACGGGTGCTTCAAGAACGAGAGATCCGCCGTCTTGGTGAGACTCGATCCAGGAAGCTGAACGTTCAGGTGTTGGCCGCCACGAACCGAAATCTCCGGATCGCAGCCAAGAAGGGCGAGTTTCGTCAAGACTTGTTCTATAGACTCAACGCCATCGAGATTTGGGTGCCGCCTTTACGCGAGAGGTCAGAGGACATTCCTTTACTCATCGAGCATTTCTCGAGACAGGTAGCGAGGACAGAGCAAGGACAGGCGAAGAGATTCTCGAAAGAAGCCCTTGAGTTACTATGCCGCTATCCATATCCAGGGAACATTCGTGAACTGGAGAACGCAGTCCGCCGGTCATATTACTTCTGCTCCGGATCGATGATGAAGTCGGCCTTGTTGCCCGATGAGATCAAGGAGGTGAGTTCCGGAACGGACGAGTCGCCAAGGCTTCGGGATCCGGCGTGGATGTATCGTCGGCTAGTTCGGCGTGAGGGCACCTTCGAAGAAATCGTTAAGGAGCCTTTTCTCAAACGAGAGATCGATTCCAGCTGTGTCCGAGAGACAATCCGGATTGCGTTGAAGGAGGCCAAGGGCCGATATCGAGGCGCGTTCAAGCTGATTGGTGTCGCGGACGCAGATTACTCGAGAACGCTCGTCTTCCTGAAACGACATGGGTGCTATCTGGACTTCCGAGAGTTTCGTGATTCTCGAAGCGCATCCCGGTAGCATCGAGGCGGCAAGAACCGTCAGCGCGGAGGGAACTCCAGAATATTTTTGTCCGCGTCTTCGATTTCTTTCTGCATCGATCCGACCCTCTCGACAATCGAGTGCTTTGTAGATTCCAGAAGCTCGTAGATTGTGGAGCCGTCCTCAGGGAAGGATCCGACAGCTGCTTCTGTGGTGATGAACAAGTTTTGCCCAACCACATTGCCAATCGAGGCGCTACGGATTAGTTGTTGCAGGCGCAATGCGTATCGTTTTGCCTGGTCTTTGCCCACACCGGGCAGCAACGCAACGAAACCTTCGTTTCCAAATCTCACCAGAATGTCAGTCTCTCGCAGGTCACCCTTGAGGATCTCGGAGACCTTTTGCAGGATCGTGTCCCCGGCGTGAACTCCGTAAAGACTGACGAGATAGGTCAGGTTCTTCAGTTCCAAGGAAAGAAGGGACAAGGGCGACGAAGCCCTTTCCGCTGTGGCCAGCATCTGGGACCCGGCGACCCATAGGTAGTTTGCGCGATAGGTTCGTGTGACAGGTTCGAGGATTTCCTGAGGCGAAGGGGCGTTTGCTCGGGTTTTGGCCTCCGCTATCAACGGACCCGCCTGTCGGGCAACGCTCTGCAGCAGAGCCAGATGGGCCTGCGAGTAAAAGACTGGAGCTTTGGCGTACAGAGAGAGTCCCGATGCATTCACCGCCGGCGAGTAGCGGTACGATGAGGGCATCGGTGAGAGAGGTAAAATCACCTTCGATTTCTTGGAACTCCAACGCGGGACCTGTATTGACCATGGGTTTTCGATAGGCGGCCACCCAACCGCTAATTCCCTTTCCCAACCCAATGGTGAGGTTTCTTAGCTGGTCTGCAAAGTCACCGGTGACGAATCTTGCTTGCAGCGAGTCGTCGCCCTTGTTGAGGAAGAACGCGCAAGTGCTGAAGGGCAGCATTCGTTTGAGTCGACGAGAAAGAATCGGCAGTATATCGGCCATTTCAAGGTGCTTTCCCAGGCTGTTGCAAAACTCGTACAACGATACCAACTCCACGGAGGCGCTGTGGGGGAGAATGGAATGGTTTACCGACGCTTGCTCGGTGGTCAGCGCTCGATCGACTTTTTCAAAGTACTGCCGGAACGACAGCTGGGGCACGTCTTGCGATGCTGCCTCGGCCGATGCCTCGAGCTCATCTATGTTTTCGACGAACAACTCCACGAGGCTCGGATCGTACATGGTTCCCGATTGTGCCTTGAGCAAGTCAATCGAATCTTCAATCCCAAACGCCATCTTGTATGGTCTGGAGGAGCGAATCGCGTCGAACGCGTCGGCAACGGCAAGAATCCGTGCGCCAAGTGGAATTTCCTCGCGTTTGAGACCGTCTGGATAGCCACTTCCATCCCAACGTTCGTGATGGTACCGGACGTACTGCGCCACCGGAAAAGGGAATTGAATCTGCTCCAATATCTCACCTCCGGCGGGTGCATGCATCTTCATCTACTCGAATTCTTGCTTGCTGAGTCTACCCGGCTTGTTGAGGATATAGTCGTCGATGGCGAGCTTCCCGATGTCGTGCAGCAATGAGCCGGTCTCGATTGCCATTAGCTCATTGAGGTCAGTGATGCCGGAGTGGCGAGCGAGGCCCATCGCATACGCCCGAACTCTGCGAATGTGGCCGTACGTCGTTTGGTCCTTCGCGTCTACCGCAAGAGCTAGAGATTCAACGGTTCGCAGGTAGAGCTGCTCTTGTTCCTTCAGGTGCTGCTCCGCTTCAATCGTTTTGGCTTTGTTAATCTTGTTGATGCCCCAGACCGCCCCAACGAAGGGCGCGACAAGGATCGGGGCTACCAGGTTGAATTCGGAGAACAGAGTAATGAACGCGCCTGCTGACGCCGAAACGAGAAAGTCTAAAAAGAGAAATCTGTAGTTCTGATACCAGAAGTCCAATATGTTCGTGCCGGTTGAAAGTCCTATTGCTGTCGCAACCATGCAGGAATTTGAAACGAAAAATGATAAGGCCAAACCAAACGTCGGGACTATCATGTCTTCGAGTTGAGGCGACCCACTAGGATTCAGCAGCTGATAAACTCGGCTATAAAGCCAGACGTTTAGCACGGCCGACGAAACGTTGAAGACCGCACGATGCATGATGATATTGTGTTTGTGTCGCAAGAGAATCGATTGGAAAGTAATATATAGAATGTTTGCAACAACTGCCGGAGATGGCCCGAACATCATTGAGATGCAAATGACAAATGCGTCTCCAATGCCGACTGTTGTTGATACACTGGGCAGGAAAATGAAGACAGGAACGGTTACAAGTGTTATCGCGGTGAGAATCAGCCAGTAGTAAGAGTGTTGCTCCGAGTGCGGATAATCTCCCGTGCTTACGTCTCTAATAGCTATGACAGCGATTGGAATCGCGAGTAGAACGATTGCACCGATATAGACTCTGACTTTTCCCGGGAGTTCGGTCCAGGTTGCCATGATCGTTTAGTTGCTCGAATCTGATGTAAAAGAGGGTCTCCAGCTAGATGTAGTTAAGCTAGATGTACTTATCGTCACCCGTCGAAGTTCTGTGCGAAAAAACATAAAACCCACTTTAGAAGCAAAACCCTTTGTGGGAAAGGCTTTCCAGTTCTGAAATGCGGGTTTTGGGACGATCCTGACGGGCAGTTGTCGTCTATCGCGGCGCACTTTAGCTGAACCAAGCCGTTTTACGTTCCGCTTACGGCAATAGTACAAACCCTAAACGCGGCAAAGACACACGGTGTGGCGACGCTACCTTTTCGAAAAAGCCTAGGTCCAGAGAATCACTGGAACAAAAGGAGTTTCGCGGTCTTCCAGGATTTCTATTTCGGTCTGCATTTTTGTTGCTCCGTGTAGAGAGATTATTTTAAGTGGTTATTGTTTAGTTGCTTACAGCCAGAGAATCGCTTTGTTTGCTCGCATCTGGTTGCTCCTTTCGTTTGTTTGTTCAGTGAATGAATAACGCATCCAAAAGAATGGTTGTTCCAAAGCCGCTAAAGCCAAAGAATGGCGCTCGTACTGTCCATCGAATGCCCGCCTTTGTGTTGTTTTATTCATGACTGCTTTCCAGGTAAGCGGATTTTGAACCTGTCGTGAGCGTGCCCTCACGTGTGCGTAAATAACTCACACGCAGTTAGTTGCCATGAAAACTGAGACTGTTGGAAGAATCGATAGCGAGGAGTGGGCCTTACAAAGACACCACCTCATCCAGGCGGGAAGAGCCATTCGAGAATCTGGTGCCGAGGACCTGCGGCCGCCAAGGGTCGCTAGTCTTCGGTGCTCTGCCGCAGCTTTCTATCGCTCCGTCGACAGATTACAGCTCCAACAGGTCTACGAAATAGGATTGCCGCTCTTCAAGCGACAGTCCCCCAACCCTAATACTGGAGAATTATATTCTCTGGGCCGATGGAGTCAATACTAAATCACGAAAAAAAGGAAATCCAGAAGTTTCGTAAAACTCATATAAATCATAGTTTGCGCGACTTCTGTCAGTCAGCCCGTCACGGGAGATACTCCCAGAACTCTGTTCGAAGCCAACGCCGCAACCGGCGTGTCATTAAATTGGCAATCAGTCGTTGGCCGCATTCGATCTTGCCGACCCCCGTCATTCCTTCTTTCAAGATCTGCCCCGGGTTCTCCAGCTCGCTGCGAACCAAGAACATGTTCTGGAAGCCGTCCGGGATGGCCACCGGCGCAATTTCAGTGACGTGTGCGACGAAGTCGTCTCTGGGGTACCCCCGCACTTTCATTACGAGAGGAAACCCGATTTCGACATCCGCGATTTCCTTTTCCGGCACGGCCATATCGATCTTCACCTTGTCGGAATTGACGATTTCGCATAATACTGCGTTTCTATCGAGGAAGTCGCCGGCTCGGTCCTTGAGATTAGGCGTTATGACAGTTCCCTCGATCGGACTTCTGATTTCCAGATACTTCAGCTCCTGTTCAAGAAGCTTGAGCTTTTCGGACAACTTGTCGACAACGGCTTCAGCGGCTGTGATTTCTTCCTCCCGGGCACCCGCGAGGAGTAGGCGCAACTCGCTTTCGGATTGATCGACTTCTTTTGCCAAAACCTCGGTTTTTCGTCCCAGTGTCTCACTGAGGACTCTCGAACTTGTTTGGGCCTCGGAAAGCTCCTGCTTGCGAACTTCATAATCGGTTGCAAGCTGGTCAAGAAAGAGATCGGAGATCAGTCCTTCTTTATGCAGCTGTTCGTTCCTTTGATAGGTTCTGAGTGCGTTGTCCATCTCGGCGCGTTTTCTCTCGATTTTTTCCTCTAGCAACTTTCTTTCTTCATCAATTCGGCTAGCATTTTCCAACTCGGTTTTCTTTGTGTCCAAGCGACTCCTCATCCGGTCGATTTCTTCTTCCCGAGGACCTGCCTGCAACAATCGCAAAGTGGCGCGCTGCGATTCCAAATCTCCTTTTGTCTCCTCGTACTCGCGATGCAGGTCCAGATTCTGTAACCTGGCCAACACCTGACCCCTGGCGACCTGGTCGCCTTGGTCTACATCCCGGATTTCCAATTTGAATGAAATATAGCAACCTTTCAGCCGCCTTCGGCATCCCTATTTATAAGCGTCGGAGAATGATAAGGACACATTGGAGGGCAACACCCGATGGGTGAAAAAGAACGAAAGGGGTTTCAACTCAGCTTTAACGGATTACTCAAAGTTGATTTTCAGGGATCGCGAGTCACCTCCGAGGGTGGCCTGATTCTGGTCCGCGAGTTGGACGAACGGCTGGGGATGGGACGACTCATAGACGAGCATCTCAACGACACGCGGCAAGGCTTGAACAAACAGTTCCCGCTCGTCGATCTGCTGCGGCAATCGGTCTATAGTCGCCTGGCAGGCTACGAAGACCTTAACGATGCCGCGCGGGTCTCAGTTGATCCGACCTTTCGCTTGATCGGCTCGAAGAAAAACTGGGATCGCGGTGCGGCGCTGACCTCGACGTTACACTGGTTCGAGACGGAGCTGCTGACGCGAGAAGAGAATCTGATCGGGCTGATGGCTCTGAACCGAGAGACACTCGCACAGGCCGAGGCTCTGGACAAGTCTGATCGCGTAGTGTTGGATATGGACTCAAGCGAGAGTCCGGTGCATGGTCAGCAGGAAGGCAGCGCCTACAATGGCCACTTCGAGTCCGTGTGTTACCATCCGCTGTTTCTGTTCAATAGTCACGGGGACTGTCTGGCGGCCAAGCTGCGGCCGGGTAACGTGCATAGCGCCGAGGACTGGGACGAGCTTCTGTTGCCGGAGATCGATTTTCAACAGGAGCAAGGCAAAGAGATCGTCTTTCGAGCAGACGCCGCCTTCGCCAAGCCAGAGGTTTACGAGACCCTGGAAGAGCGCGGCGTTCAGTATGCCATACGCATCCCGTCCAACAAGAGCCTGGAGTGGGAGATTGCCGACATCCTGTTTCGTCCTCCAGGTCGGCCCAGCCGCAAGCCACTGGTGCGCTACAAGAGCTTCCGCTATCAGGCCGAAAGCTGGTCGAGGCCGCGACGGATCGTCGCCAAGGTCGAGCATCACCAGGGCGAGTTGTTCCCGCGGGTCGGGTTCATTGTCACGAACATGAGCTTGCCGAGCCGCTCGGTGGTGAGGTTCTACAACAAGCGCGGCACGGCGGAGCAATGGATCAAAGAAGGCAAGCAGGCGACGCATTGGACGCGGCTGTCCTGCCATCGCTTCCGTGCGAATGAAGTGCGCCTGCAGTTGAGCGTGCTCGCCTACAACCTAGGCAACCTATGGCGGCGACTCGGGCTACCACCCCGGATCAAGAGCTGGTCGCTCACGAGCTTGCAGCACCGGTTGATGAAGACTGGCGGAAGGCTGGTCAAGCACGCGCGGTACTACTGGTTGCTCTTGGCCGAGGGGCATCTGGACCGTCGGTTGTTTGGTGAAATGCTCAGGCGGATCTGGGCCTTGCCGCTGCCAAGCGGTTAGCCGCCCGGCTTGCAAGTCCGGAATTGGAATGCCATGGAAGGAGTGTGGCGATGTGTCTGGAAAATCGCCCACGCAGGAGTGAGAAGGTCTACTACCACGGCGACAACGGGTCATTGGGATGCGTTGACTGGATCCATGGTTGGTCTGAGGCCGGGATTTTCTTGCTCCCATGGTGGCTCGAGACTATTATGTTGGGAACCGAGATCCAAATTGGAAATTCCGGCCTATACGAATCATATCGAGGAAGCCGTCGCAGGGGCAGATCTGTTGAGCGAAGCGGTGCCGGAACGACTAAAGCTCAAACGGGAGGTCCACAAGCAACTCGATGCGGTTTGTCCCTCGAGGACGATTCTGACGACCAATACTTCATACCTGCTCGTATCCGAGATCGAAGATGTCGTGGGCCGAGGCGACCGATTTGCGGCGATGCACTTTCATCTGGGCGGTGCCTTGGTCGATATCGTCGGAGGCCGACGTACATCTGCAGAGACCATCGATACCCTGAAACGATTCGTCCGAAGCCTCCAGCAAACTCCCGTCGTGGGGAAGAAAGAGAAGGACGGCTACCTCTTCAACAGCATGTTCATGGCCATGTGCAAAGAAGCATTCCTTCTGGTAATAGACGGCTACGCGGATTTCCGAGACGTGGACCGCAGCTTCATGGCCGCCATCGGACATCCCGTGGGACCCTTTAGCGGTATGGACCGGGTTGGGCTCGATGTCTGTCTGGACGTCTGCCAAGCCCAGTCGGAACGACACAACGACCCAGACATGAAGCGGGTGGCCGATTTCCTGCGACCCTTTATCGAACGCGGCGATCTCGGTTGGAAAACAGGGAAGGGCTTCTACGACTATCCGGAACCAGAGTACGAGAAGAAGGAGTTTCTTCTCGGCGCGGATTAGGCTGGGGGCGGCCCGCGTCGGGCGGCGATTGCGACTCCGCGCAACTGGTATGACATAAAGCCCCGCCAGCTTCAGCGGCGGGTGTTAAGGGGGCCCCAACATTAGGCGAAGAGTAGACGCTTGCCCTTTGGAACCGGCACGTCATCGCCGTGCTGCTTTGCTGTATCAATCCACAGGGCAACCGCATCTTGGGCATTACGAAGAGCGGATTCCTGTGAATTGCCATGAGCCGAGCAGCCCGGCAATTCGGGTACATCGGCAACGAACAACTGATCCTCGTCGCTCCAGTAGATGATGACTTCATACTTGTACATTAGTCGATTACTCCTAGCTGGTTATTGACTATTACCGTCCTCACCTGCCGAACCTGGTACGATTTGGCTTTGTTCCCCTCGCGCTGCAAGTTGATCATCTCTGGCACGCCGTCGCGCCGGAAAAGATGATGACCGCCACGCACATGCTCTTGAAAACCGAGCCAGTTCAGCAGATTGCACAGTTCTCCAAAAGCGATACTCGCATCGGATCGACCGCTGAGAATCCGGACTGAAATGTTTGCTTGCAACGACTGTTGTGAATCGATAACGAGAGTCTTCGAGGGTTTGGGCCCAAGGCTTCCAATGATCTCAAGGCGGAGTTCCGTGCTACATAGACGTCCTGGAGATTTCCGCTGACTTTTGGGCTGATCTCCCGGCGATCGATGGACCAGACGACAAAGTCGCCGGCAATCCTGAGCTCCCACGGGAAAAAACTGACAACCACCGCGACAGCGAGCAGTATCCAGATCAGTGGAATTCTTCTCAGCCTGACCACAAGGGTCGGCCATGCTCTGGACGATGCCTTCATGTCACCGCTACCGGCAATCGGCGCAATCATGAACACCAGCACAAAGCAAAAGAGAACAAGCCCCCAGGTCTGATGTTCCTCCAGGAGCCAACCCCCGATTCGATGGAGTAGGATACCGACCAGTCCAGTAGTGAAAACAACGGACGTCCAGCCATAGAACCTGAGAACCCTCTTCTCTCTTTTCGAGATGCTTCGAGATCGCGCCCTGTCCTTGAGTCCGAGGAGTTTTTGTAGCAAGAGGGATCGTATGTACGAGAAGGACTTAGCACGAAGATTCGGCACCTCCAGCCAATCGCTCAACATGTAATAGCCGTCCAGTTTGATTAGAGGATTGAAATTGAACAGTGTCTGGATTCCGGCAAAGGCCACGGCAACGAGGCAAAATTCGCTCAGGAGCGTCTCCGGGGCCAGGAGCCGCCACGCTACGGTTGCGAGCGACCAGAGAAAAAGCTGAAAGAAGCCGCCCGCGAAGGTGACCCACATCCGTTCACCCTTCTTCAACATCCATGCATCGCTGACGTTGCAGTAGAACGCGGGCATGAAATAGAGGATCAAAAATCCCATCTCGTTGACTTTGCCCCCGAAGTGCTTCAGCGTCACGGCGTGGGCGAGTTCATGGAGAGTCAGGATGCAGCAAGCTACGATGAGAATCAGCGGAACAGAAGAGATGGTCAGGAGCGATTGGAAGGAAACGAAAAGCGTATTCCAGTTGAGAACAGAGAGCACCATAGCCGCAAAAATCGCGATGCAGACTATAGATACAAAGGTCGGCGTGAAGCAGAAACGGAAGCCTCTCTCCAAGCGGGTGACAAGGTCGTCCGGGTCGAAGGTGTTGATCTTGATGGATAGTGTATTGCCGAGGAATCTTCTCGGTTTCCTGTCGATGGTCTCTAGTTTGGCCCATGTTGCCGGATCGTCGAGCAACAACAGTTGAAGAAGCTTTTCGGCGAAACTCGTTATCTGGTCGGTTTCAACCGGCGTGTGATGGCTCAGTGAAACCTTGCGAGCTATCGACGGGAAATCCTGTGATCCATCGAGCCTGCCCAGTACGGCTCCTTGAACCGCCGTGAACCTGTAGAACTTACCGAGAACCGGGTCTTTTACAACGATTGCGGAGTCCTGCTCGGCACTCTCTGCACGAATCTCCAAGTCCGACCTCAGCCTTAGCAGTCCGTGGTAAAAGTCTGGTAAATCCTTTTGTTCGCAATCGACTCTCTACTGCGCTTCGACTAAAATCGACGCATGGCCATGGGAAAAAAGAAACGCAAGTCGAAGCAGAAAAGCATGTGGGTGCCGACTCAACATCTCCCCAGGAGTGCATCCCACCCTTTCTACCAGCGATTGAATCAGGTGCTCGACGAAGCCGGGTTTGACGAGTTTGTCGAGCAGCGATGTGCGTGTTTTTATGCACCCAAGATGGGTCGCCCAAGTCTGGCACCTGGTCGATACTTCCGTCTTTTGATGATCGGATACTTCGAGGGACTGGATTCGGAGCGAGCTATCGCCTGGCGTGCTGCCGATTCGCTGAGCCTGCGCGGGTTCTTGGGACTCGAGTGGGGCGAGGATCCGTCGGATCATTCGACGATCTCCCGCACGCGACGGCGCATGGATGTGGAGACGCATAGCGCAGTCTTTGCCTGGATCCTGAGCCGGCTCGCTGAGGCGGACCTGGTGAAGGGCAAGACCCTCGGGGTGGATGCGACCACTCTGGAAGCCAACGCGGCTTTGCGCAGCATTGTACGGCGGGATACCGGAGACAGTTACGAGACCTACTTGACGAAACTGGCACAGGAATCGGGTATTGAGACACCGACCCGGGAGGATCTGGCGCGCATAGATCGCAAGCGGCCGAAGAAGGGTTCCAACGATGACTGGCAGCACCCGCAGGATCCGGACGCCCGCATCACCAAGATGAAGGACGGCCGCACGCATCTGGCTCACAAGGCCGAACACGCCGTGGATCTGGAAACCGGAGCGGTGGTTGGCATCACGGTTCAGGGAGCCAACCAGGGCGATACGACGACGATCAAGAAGACGCTCATTGAAGCGGCCGAACAACTCGAGGGTGTGCTGCCTGAAAGCGATAGACTGCAGGAGCTTGTGACCGACAAGGGATATCACAGCACGCAACTGGTAGAAGATCTCGAGCAACTGGAGATCCGAAGCTACATTTCCGAACCAAAGCGGGGTAAACGGCGGTGGCACGGGAACACCCGTGCGCGGGATGCCGTGTACCGAAATCGTAGACGTATCCGAGGAGAACGGGGAAAGCGCCTGCTTCGCCAACGGGGAGAACGACTGGAACGACCTTGTGCACACCTCTATGAAACAGGTGCAATGCGGCGGACATATCTCCGTGGTCATCCAAACATCCTCAAACGGTTGCTGCTTCATGTCGGTGCATTGAATCTCGGACTGCTGATGCGACAGCTGTATGGCGTGGGCACGCCGCGGAGTCTGCAGGGGCGTCTCTGCGCCTTTCTGACGCGTATCTTGGCCTTTTTCAGATGGTCGAGGTCTTCCTCGGCCACTTTTTGGCCGAGGAAGACATCTGTAGATGACTTCCATCCAGTATGCACCAGGATCATCGTTGTCCGTGGATCTGTGCTCCATCCGGTTTTAGCCACGGGCTGCTAGGGTGCGTCTGTGGCATGGCATCTCTCGAGGGATAGTCATCCTTTGATTTCGTAGGGGAAAGCATGATAGCGGCTCACCCTAAGCAATTTCAATAGAATTGAATTTGCGCGGGCGCAGGTTACGGCTCTAGACAAGTTCAAGCTCGAAATTGACTGTTTCGGCTTTCCGCGTATATAATCGCCTCCCAATTGTGGATTACGTTCAATGATAACAAGGGCATAGGGTCCCGTGGAGGAAGTATGGGTTGGGATCGGTTGATACGGCTTGCAGTGGTCTCATCTGGTATGTGTCTTGCCGCTTGCTCTCAGTCTTCGGATGTCGAGCTAGAGCCCGCTGACGAAGACTTGCCGGAGGTAGAGGTTCCTCGGGTTATACCTGGGGAGATGGTACTCATTCCAGAGGGGGAGTTTACTTTCGGCGAGCAAAACGAGGAATCCAGTGCTTACCCGGAACAAAAGGTGTTGCTTCCGGCATTCTGGATCGACAAGTACGAAGTTACCAACGCGGAGTATTTGGACTTTTCGATCAAGAATAGTTACGCGAGCGAGGGAAAGAACTGGCGATTGCACTTCACGGCCGCGAAGGCGAACTACCCGGTCATGAACATCACCTATGCCGACTCCGAGGCCTATTGCAAGTGGGCGGGGAAGAGACTGCTTACAGAACAAGAATGGGAAAAGGCGGCACGAGGTAACGAAGGGTTCCGTTACCCGTGGGGAAATGAGTGGGAACCCGGCCGAACCAACACGTACGAAGAAGGGATCCGGGACGCCGCGGAGATCGGACTCTACAACGACGTGAGTGCGTTCGAGATTCACGATATGCTCGGGAACGTGCAGGAGTGGACGTCTACCTGGTATAAGGCGTACAAGGGAAATACCAAGAAGGATCGAAATTTCGGAGAGCGCTATCGAGTCGTGAGAGGCCTGAATCACAGTATATACGGAAGTAGAACTCCCATTTGGACCAGATCTGCATATCTCCCGAAGGCGCTGTATGGATTTGGTTGTCGTTGCGCGAGAGACGCATCGGATGAAAAAACTGGCCAGTGACCGACGACTAGGCCCAAAATAAGCGAGGTATGAGCTCGCTCGGAAAATCGTTTGCCTTTTCCGAATATCTCGTGGATTTCAGCTCCTTGTGCGTAACAGGGAAAGCAAAGAGAAACACAAGAGACAAACCTTCCATTGGTTGTCTGGATCACTTGATCTTGTTTGTCTCTGTTATGCCCTTCCTTTCGCCCGCCACTCTTGCTCCGCCGGGGGTACGGGCTCACCCGCCGGCGAGGCGCCTTCAAGTAAACCTGAGTTGCCTGATATAGTCGAACGTCGCCAAAAAGGTTTCGAGATGCTTGCTATAGGCCAATATCCTGTAAACGAGGCGACGACCGGTTCTTACAATCTGACAGGGTATTTGCACAAAGTTCACCAGGAAGCGTTTGAACTCCATCCTCAAGATATCACGACGTACTGTCGGCGCCTGCGTCACCAGGCCATACCAGGCCTTCAGATTCCACGCCAGCGATGCGATGACCATGTAGGCCCAGTTCGATACCAGACTGTCCGAAGGCATCCTCAAGGCGTTCACTCCACTCTTGAGCTGACCGATGACGTTTTCCTGGTTGCAGCGATCGTTGGCAAAAAGGACCACTTCTCCCATCGTCATCTCCCGATCGTTGGTGATGTAGAAGAAGTACCGGACCTCATCAAACAGCCGGTGCTCCCCCTTTTCGATCGTGAGGTTCTTCCGAACCACAACCATGCGATAGGTTTTCTTACAGTGTCCGGGACGATAGTCAAACTCGGCGACCTGCTCGCTCTGCAGGCGGATGTTCTTGAATTCTCTCTCCTTGATTACTTGTTCTTTGACGTTTTCCGGACGGCGCCGTTCTTCGCTCTTGACCTCATAACGAGGAGGCCGCTCGAGCGGTTTCCATTGTCTCTCCGGCAGGGCATCGGCCATCCCGACCAGGTTCGGCTTGGCGTCATAACCAAAGACAAAACCAACCCGCTCGTCCCAGCGATCGAAGTTTCTCGTCAGCGAGAAATCCGTGTCGCCCCGAAGCCAGACCTTCGTAAACACCGACGACACCAGATCGATTGCCCGGTCCATCCACTCGGCCGCTCCGTCGGAAGAGGGACGGTTGCCCGGCCGATTCATCAGATAGAGGACCTCATTCGTATTGGCCAAGGTCACGATCAACGGTGCGTAACCCCAGATCCCGTTGTAGGCAATGTCCATTCCTTCCTTGCATTCCCCCAAGGTTCCGGCGACGGTCCCGTCCACGTCGATGATGGCCTCCTTCCGGAAGGAAGCATCCTGCAACTTCCACACCTTGGTTCGGGTTTCATTGATGGTTTCCTGAAGTCCGAAGATCCAATCCTCATCGAAACGACGGAGGAAATCTCCAGCCGTCGTGGGATCCGGAATCCTCTCGGCTCCCAGTCCGTTCATGTAGGTCTCATCCTGGCGCAACCGCTCGATATCTTCGAGACAGGTTCCACCCGACAAGACGTTGTATGCGATGTTCAGTACATGATCGGATTCCCAGTAAGGAAAGTGGTACTTGAGCAAAACGATGTTTCTGTTGATATCTTTGTCCAATCCAAGCTTACACACGAGCTTGTGAATGGCTCCGATACCACCAGATCCGATGGCGCGCGTTCTCTCGGCGATCTCGTAGTAGGTGTTGGAGTCCTTGAACATAGGATCGGACCGGTCCTCAAACTGATTTCTTTCCAACCGGCGTGTAAGATTTTGCTTGTCTCGGAGGAGGATTCTGTGGTTTCTTTTATTCACCTGGAATGTGCTCCTTTCGGGATGGCTTGTAAATATATCAAACGCATTTTATCCCGTAACGGCGCACGTTCCAGGGCTTTTCTTCCTCCTCATGCAAAAAATCACGCTGGACTAAGGACTAGGCTATATCACTCGCATTACGAAACACTTCAAGTAGTTAGTCTCGGGCATCGTCGCCAGAATCGGATGGTCACTCGGCTGTGACCCTCTTTCCACAATTTGCAGGTAACGGTGTGCGTCGCGTGCCGCTCTGCACAAAAGTCGTAGAAATGATGATTCGTCCAGTTGGTAGCTGCAGCTCGACGTGATTAGAATCCCGCCTGATCTTAGCAGCTTCATTGCTCTCAGGTTGACCTCTTTGTAGCCTCGAATCGCTCCCTTCAAACTGTTTCGGTTCTTGGCGAACGCCGGTGGGTCTATGCATATCGTGTCGTACTTCTCACCAGATGCTTCGAGCGCACGGAGGTGATCGAAGACATTCTGATGAATGAACGTAATGTTCTCGACGTTGTTTCGATCGGCATTTCGTGCGGCTAACCTAAGAGACGGCTCTGAAATGTCTACCGCGAATACTTGGCTGCATCGGGAGGCGAAGTGAACGGCGAAGGCACCCGAATTGGTGAAGCAATCGAGTGCGGTGCCATGCGCGTACTGGCTGCCACGGATTCTGTTTCCTCGCTGATCGAGATAAAACCCCGTTTTCTGTCCGTGCAGGGGGTCCACCAGAAAGTGCATTCCGTTTTCTTCGATCCATATTTCGCCAGGCGCATCCCCAAACAAGACCGATTTGGTCTCTTCAAGACCCTCCAGCTTGCGAGCTGCAACATCGTTTCGTTCTACGACGATCCTTGGGCGAAGTGACTGCAACAAGATGTCCAAGATCAAAGGCTTTAGGCGATCTGCTCCGGCGGACAGTGTCTGGACCACCAGGACGTCGTCGTAGCGATCCACGATGATGGATGGCAAGAGGTCGGCCTCGGAGTAAACGAGTCGACACGCGTTTCCCAATGCCGCTAGCGAAGTCCGTCTATGGATCGAATCCGTCAATCGGTTCTCGAGAAGTTGCACAGTCGGTGCGATGTCTCCGCGCGTGAACAGACGGAGTTGAATCTGCGAAAACTGGCTGAACAGAGCGTATCCAAGCGTGTTTTGAGCGGCATCGATAACGCGCACAAAAGGAAGTTCATCTGCCGCTTGATTCTGGATAACGTCCGACCGATAGACCCATAGGTGTCCTCGACGGAGGCGGTCGACGCCGCCGGATGAAATCGTAACCGTTGCTTCGGGCGCGGATAACTGCAATGCTCCCACCTTTGTCGGCCGCTGAAAGCCGATGGCTGTAGTGAACCTTTGTCAACGCTCTTCTGGAAGGGGAAAAGTTTCTTTGGTGAACTGCAGAGCTTCCTTCCGTGAGCACAACCGCCGCTCCATGTGCAAGTCTTCCACGGCACGCAGGATTTGACTGAAGACCGGACCGGGTTCATAACCCATGTGGATCAGATCGTGGCCGGTCAGCAGCGGGGGGCCGGGAGTTGGTTCTGCGCTGTACGCTTGCAGCTTTTTCTTGCAGAAATCGTAGCTTTCCAGGTCTCCATGGCTGCTCAGACAATCCACGCGGTGGAGTTCCAGATGGTCATCGAAGTTTGACTTCGTCAAGAACCTACGGAGTGTACTCTCTCGCATACGTTTGACTTCTATGAACTTCAGGTGGCAGGCTACGAGGTCGATTATCTCCTCGGTGGTGGCGCGAGGTAGACGGAGGCGTGCGCAAATCTGTCTCGAGAGCTTGGCTCCGATATCCACGTGTCCGTCAAATCGGATCCGTTCTCTGACGACATAGGTAGGAGGTTTTCCGACATCGTGCAGGAGTACCCCCAGTGCCAGGGAGGGGGACGGATGGGTCAGCATACTCAACATCATGCGCGTGTGTATGTATACATCTCCTTCCGGGTGAAATTCAGGAGGCTGTTCAACTCCGATCATGGCTTCAACTTCGGGTAGCGTCCTTGCTAGGAGCCCACTCTGATGCAGTAGTTCCAGTCCACGGGCAGGGTTGGGCCCCGTCAATATGCCTAGGATCTCATCTCTTATGCGTTCCCAACTCACGCACAGAACCTCACCGGCCAATGCGCAGAGTCCACGCCAAGTGCCGTCCTCTATTTCAAGTTCTAGAGTACAGGCCAACCTCACGGCGCGAAGCATTCGGAGGCGATCCTCGCCGAATCTTTCTAACGGATCACCGATGGTTCGAAGGATCCTTTTTTCGATATCTGTGCGGCCGCCCACGTAGTCAATTAGCGTGTTTTCAATGGGATCGAAGAAGAGACCGTTTATCGTGAAATCCCGGCGCAAGGCGTCTTGCTGTGGATCGGAGAACCGAACCTTTGACGGGTGTCTTCCGTCCAGATAGTCGCGTTCACTGCGGAATGTCGTGACTTCAAAGGGATGACCGTAGAATCGGACCTGCACCACGCCAAATTGGGCGCCGATCGCGGTAGAGTGCTCGAAAAGCCGCCCAACCTGGTCCGGCAACGCGCTCGTGGCAATGTCGATGTCCTTGGGAGGTCTTCCAAGCAGCAAGTCTCGCACCCATCCGCCGGCGAAGAAAGCCTCGTGTCCGTTGTCTCTGAGTTTCTGGACGATTCTTTGTGCAGATTTTCTCATAAGCTTCAAAGCTCGACCAAAGTAGCAACCGTCTACGATGCCGACGCGCAGAGCAAGGATGTAATGCAATCTCTGTCGGAGAGGGATCTGAGCCCATCGAAGACTACTTCATGAGCTTCTCGAGATACTTGTTCCAGCTATCCTTTGGAAACTTCTTGCGGCAGATTGTGCGATACTTCGTGAAACTCTTTTTGTCACCCAACTTGAAGTAGCTAAGGGCCAGGCGGTAGTAGAAGAGATTGTTTTGGGGAAAGTCCTTGGCGGCTTTCAGCGTCGCTTCGCCCTCGTATACCGCTTCATGATAACGACCCAATTCGTAGTAGTTGTTGGTCAAGAGGCTTCGAACTTCTTGCTTTTCTATCTTGTCTCTGATGGGCCGACGCAATGCCTCGAGAGTTATCAAAAGCGATTTTTCATTCTGTTCCAGGCGAAAATGACAGTGCGCAATCTTTATATAGAGCCACGTTAGGTTCCGTCTCCGGCCTGTTATTTGTTTGAGTTCAAGGATCTTCTGGTACGTCTCGAGCGCCATTTGATCATTTGTGAGATGGTGGTAACAATCTGCCATCTTGAGATGGATCTCATCGAGTCTTTCGAAATTTGGATCCAGTTCGAGGACCTTTGAAAAGTACTTGATCGCCTCCGGATACTGCTTCAGGTTCATGTAGTTGTTTCCCATGCTCTCGTAAAGATAGCCGAGACCTGGGTCGTTATCACTCAGCACTTGTATTGCCTTCTGAGAATACCGAATGGATTCGCCGTGCTTCCGCATTGATTCATAGCTTCGACTAATTCCAGCGTAGAGCATCCACTGAGTGTCTTTTTCTTGACTGTCAATGTACTGCTCGCATACTCGCCGTGCTTCCAGGGCCTTTGCCGGCTTGCCATGATATTCGAACAGCGATCCAAGGTGGAAATGGACGAATCCGTACATGTCGGGCATGAATTCCGGAAGATCGGGGTCGAACAGACGAGATGATTTGAGAAGCTGCTTGAGCGCCTCTTTGTCCTTTCCTTCATTGTAGTGACAGATTCCGCTTTGACCTGCGAAATAGGCTCGGACGTTCGCACGTTTTTCGAGATTGAGCGCTTTCAGATAATACCCATTGGCTTCTGTATACTTTTCCCCTTCAAAGAGCTCCTCTGCGTAGGAGTCGAGGAGGGATATTTTTTCGTCGGCCGATCTGAGCTGTGCATACTTTTTCTGGAACTCGTTGTCATTCATCGTTGAGGAAGTCCTTCCAATCGTCGAAACCAGATCAAAACAAGGACCTATCCTAGCACAAGGCCAAGGGGAATTTCAGCTATCTGAGGTTGTCACGCGCTTGCCTTTCGCGCCCCCCAAAAACAAGGTACGGGCCGACATCAGTCGTTCGCCCGACCATGGTTTGACGGAGCGAAAGCTAGATCCTCCCGGGGAGTGCTCTCGCTCTCGCGTTTTCAATGAACATGCAATGGGGGGGGGTGCTCTCTATTGGTGGATGAGTATGTACTCTTTGTGCACGTCGACCTGTCGTATCCGATACGGTAGCGCGGAAAGCTCCATGGGATCAAAGGGAGGATTTTGATTCTTTCCTACAGCGGAGATGATTTGCTTCACCAGGGTTCTGGGTAAATCCGCTTGGTCAAACTTGGCTTCCAAAAGCTCGAGCCGGACTTTGCCGGCATCAGCGATCAAGTTTCCTTTAATGAGAAGGATGTGTACGCCGCTCCAGATCTTGCTCAGCAGTGCGGTCAACACGGAGTCCGAGTGCAGACCCAAGGCATCGAAGTCCAGAGCTGCTATGCTGATCAGCCGTTGTTGCTCGAAGTCAAACGATAGACTCTTCAGGCTTGCGTGAAAGTATTGCCTTAACTCGAATTCAAGATATGAATTCACTTCTGCTTCCGAGAACCGATAAACCGTCGGATTGGGGAGCTCCACCAGGTTCGCATTGGTCATCATGCGCTTGACCTTGGCGCTGCACTGATCCGCCAACTGTACGGTCGGCTCTCTTTCGCCAGACTGCTCCGGAACTGCGGGAGCCAGTTGACTTTGGCGGCCGCTTGCTTGAGTTAGGAGGAGTAAAAGTAGGCCGCCGAGAAGCCCTGGATGCAGCCTTGTATAGACGTTCATCGACACCCAAACTGCTAGCGGATTATCTTCAGCGTTCTGCTCCAGCGAGTCTTCGTGAAAAAGTTGAGTATGACATCGCCAAACTGCCTCATTCGCTCGCCGAAGCCGGTTCGAAGATATTCGTCGCGGGGAGTCTCAAAAGACCAATAAATGGTCAGCGCCTTTCCTATGATATGGTTCCTCGGCACGAACCCCCAAAAACGGCTATCTTGACTGTTATCTCGGTTGTCACCCATCGCGAAAAACTGTCTTTCGGGTACCTCGAATGGGCCGTATCGCTCGTATATGCTGCCGGAGTCAATGTACTGAGTGTAGTCTTCCTCGAGCGCCTCTCCATCTATATACACCGTCCGACCGATCATCTCCACCTTCTCTCCAGGCAAGCCGATCAGCCGCTTCACGTACGCCACTTCAGGATTGTTCGGGTACTTGAACACGATTACATCGCCTCGCGCCAGTACTCTATAGGGCAGAAAACGCGAAAGCCAGTCTCCCGACAGGCCGTACACGAACTTGTTGACGAGCAAGTGATCCCCTATCAAGAGATTCGGTTCCATGCTACCCGTCGGAATCTTGAATGCCTGAACCACAAAGGATGTTGCAAACAGAGCGATGATTGCCGTAATGACGATCGACTCGAAATACTCACGCAGCGTGGACTTCTGGAACTCCACAGAGGCCTCCAGGTTCAAATCGACGAGAGATTAGCATATCGTGTGATCGCGGGGCAAGGCAGGTCGCTCTCGGCGCGGCCGGCATCGTTCCATGGGTCGGTAAGGCGTGCAGTGTGCGATAATTCAGGGGGCGCTGGTGGCAACTAAGCCCTGGCTTAAAAGAACAAGCATAACCGTAAGGGGGATCACTTGGCATACCCAAGTCCTAGCTTGATAAAGCGGGTGAGTCCGACGCAGACCGATGTCACATGGAACGACGGGCACTTTAGTTCATACCCGTCATGGCACCTGAGAGAAAACTGTCCGTGCGCTTCCTGTGTGGAAGAGTTCACAGGAGAAAGGAAGATCCTCCGCGGTAGCATAGGCGCGGACCTGCAACGCCTTGATGTCCAGGCTGTAGGGAACTATGCCATAGGATTTCGCTGGAGTGACGGGCACAGCACAGGGATCTTCACTTTCGAGTACCTGAGGAAGCTCTGTCCCTGTTCTAAATGTCTGCCCGCTGGTCTAGATCCACCTGCCGTGATGCTCGGAAACAAGCCGGGATCGTTCGAGGTGTAAGTTGTCCTTTGGGGGGATGGGTGAAAAACGGTAGTCTTGTCTTTTCATTGAGTTGCCCGGATATCGGTTCGTTGCGGATCGAGAGAGCACACCCATATTCGTCAAGATTCGATCTTCTGATGACGAAGAGCATATGGGCTCTCAGCGGGTTGTCGGCGTGCGGGTCGGCTCCGCTGGGGAGCTACGAGGGCCGTGAAAAATGACAGATTCTCAGATCCGCCGGACCAGAAAGAGAAAACTACTTCCGAAACTTCTCGCGGAAAAGATCCTGGTAATTGATGGCGCAATGGGAACGATGATTCAGCGAGCGGGTTTGGACGAGGCCGAGTTCCGGAGCGATCGGTTTGCAGATCACCCGGTTGATTTGAAGGGCAACAACGACCTGTTGACGCTCACCCAGCCTAGCCTCATTGAAGGAATACATCGGCAGTATCTAGAGGCAGGTGCCAGCATTATCGAGACCAACACCTTCAACTCATCCATCATTTCGATGGCCGATTACGGTATGCAGGAGCTTGTCTACGAGTTGAATCTGAACGGTGCCCGGATTGCGTGCCACGCGGTGGAGGCAGCCGAATCAAAGAATCCTGGGCCGCCGCGTTTTGTAGCTGGAGCCATCGGACCAACCAGTTCCACCGCGTCAATCTCACCCGACGTGAACAATCCAGCATTGCGAGGTGTGACCTTCGATCAACTGGTCGAGGCGTATTCAGAGCAGGCTCGTGGCTTGCTGGATGGCGGCGTCGATTTGCTGATCGTAGAAACAGTCTTCGACACTTTAAACTGTAAAGCTGCCATCTTTGCGATTGATCAATGCTTCACCGATAGAGGTTGGCGGGTCCCAGTAGTGGTGTCGGTGACGGTGGCCGATGCTAGCGGCCGAACCCTTTCGGGTCAGACGCTGGAGGCATTCTGGGTTTCCGTATCTCATGCGGAGCTTCTTGCCATCGGTATCAACTGCTCGCTCGGAGCGGGTGAAATGGAGCCCTATCTAGAGGAGCTGTCCCGTCTGGCTCCTGTGTTTGTTAGTTGTTATCCCAATGCGGGTCTCCCGAACGCTTTCGGCGAATACGATGAGTCTCCGGGAGAGATGGCTGCGATGATCGAAGGATTTGCCGCCAATGGTTGGTTGAACATGGTGGGAGGGTGTTGTGGCACAACGCCGGATCATATAAGAGCAATCGATCAGGCTGTCAAAAGTTTCGAACCACGCGTTCCCGCAAGGCGCGATACGTTGACACGATTGAGCGGTCTAGAGCCACTGACGATACGACCTGAGACAAATTTTGTAAATATAGGCGAACGCACGAATGTCACGGGATCCCCTAAGTTCGCCAAACTGGTATTGAGCAACGAGTATGATCAGGCCGTGGGGATCGCGCGACAACAGGTTGAAGGTGGCGCACAAATCATAGATGTGAACATGGACGAGGGGATGTTGGATTCCGAAGCCGCGATGGTTCGATTTCTGAATCTGATTGGTTCGGAACCGGACATTGCCAGGGTTCCCGTGATGATTGATAGCTCGAAATGGTCGGTGCTCGAAGCGGGTTTGAAGCAGGTTCAGGGGAAGGCGATCGTGAATTCGATCAGTCTGAAAGAAGGAGAGGAAGTCTTCAGACGACAAGCCGGTCTGGTCAAGCGATACGGCGGCGCGGTCCTGGTCATGGCTTTTGACGAGTCAGGCCAGGCGGACACCGTGGAGCGAAAAGTGGAGATTTGTGAGCGCGCCTATCGAATCTTGACGGAAGAAATTGGGTTTTTTCCACAAGACATTATCTTTGATACCAATGTGCTGACGGTTGCGACGGGAATAGACGAACACAATAACTACGCAGTCAATTTCATTGAGGCCACACAACAACTAAAACTGTTGTTCCCTCGGACCAAGGTGAGTGGTGGCATCAGTAATGTCTCGTTCTCCTTTCGCGGAAACCAGGTGGTGAGGGAAGCGATGCATTCCGTGTTTCTCTTTCATGCCGTGTCATCTGGTCTGGAAATGGGAATCGTGAATGCCGGGCAGCTCACGATCTACGAAGAAATTCCGCCCGATCTCCTGGAACTTGTTGAGGATGTCATTCTCAATCGGCGTTCCGACGCAACAGACCGTCTGGTTCAGTTTGCGGCAACCCTCGAGCAGAAGGAGACGACTCCCAAGAAGGAGGCCAGCTGGAGAAAAGCCAGCCTCGAGGAGAGGCTCTCGCACGCGCTGGTAGACGGAGTCGTCGACTTCATCGAAGCTGACGTGGAAGAGGCTCTTCAAAAGTACGAGAGGCCGCTGGACATAATTGAGGGCCCCCTTATGGGCGGGATGAACGTAGTGGGCGAGCTTTTCGGATCCGGCAAGATGTTCTTGCCGCAGGTCGTCAAGAGTGCTCGCGTGATGAAGAAGGCCGTTGCCTATCTGTTGCCTTTCATGGAAGGAGATCGGGAGTCCGGGGGCGGGAAAACCTCTCGGGGAACGATTGTCATGGCCACGGTCAAGGGCGACGTTCACGATATTGGAAAGAACATCGTTGGTGTCGTCCTCGGGTGCAATAACTATGAAATCATCGATCTTGGGGTGATGGTCTCCTGCGACAAGATCATAACAGCGGCTCGCGAGAAAAGCGCTGATATTGTCGGCTTGAGCGGTCTCATTACACCTTCGCTGGACGAAATGGTCCATGTTGCAGGCGAAATGCAACGACAGGGGCTGACCCAGCCTCTTCTGATCGGTGGCGCCACGACGAGCCAGATTCATACTGCGGTCAAGATTGCACCCGCGTACGATCGATGTGTTGTTCACGTGTCCGACGCTTCGCGAGCAGCCAACGTAGCTTCTAAGTTAGTAACGCCTGAGCTGCGAAGCGAGTATCAAGAGACCGTTCGACTCGAGCAGGAAAGGGCACGAAAGCGGCATCATGGCAGAGCAGCGCAGATTTCACTTGTCTCGCTCGAGGCGGCCAGGGACGGGAGGCCCACGGTCGACTGGTCAAGGGCCGATATTTCTCGTCCGTCCTTCACGGGCAACCGAGTCCTGAATGATTTTCCCCTGTCGGAAATTGCGCCGTACATTGATTGGACCCCGTTCTTTCACACGTGGGAGCTTCGCGGGACTTATCCAAGAATCTTGAAAGATCCTACTTTTGGTTCCAAGGCCGCGGAACTCTATGATGATGCCCAGGAACTTCTTGCTCGAATAATCAACGAAAGGTCGTTGAAGGCGACGGCTGTCTACGGTTTCTTCCCGGCCAACGGCGTCGATGATGATATTGAGATATACGAGGACTCTTCTCGATCGCAGGTGCGGGCCGTCGTTCATTCGCTTCGTCAGCAGTCGAGAAAGGCTGGGGACAAGGTCTATTACGCACTAGCGGACTTTGTTGCACCAAGAGCTACGCAGCGCGAAGATTATCTTGGCGCGTTTGCAGTGACGGCCGGTCATGGACTGGAGGCTCTGTGCGATGAATTCGAGAGAGATTACGACGATTACAGCGTGATTCTTGCCAAGGCGCTTGCGGATCGTCTTGCCGAGGGATTCGCCGAATGCCTGCACAAGATTGCTCGTGACGACTGGGGATTCGGAAGCAACGAACAGCTAAATCTAGAGGATATTCTTCATACGCGCTATCGCGGTATTCGTCCGGCACCGGGATACCCCGCTTGTCCGGACCATACAGAGAAACGAATTCTCTTTGATCTACTGGAGGCCGAAAAGAACGCGGGGATTGAGCTTACCGAGAGCTATGCGATGACTCCAGCCAGTTCCGTGAGCGGTTTTTATTTTGCGTTGCCCGAGGCAAGATACTTCTCGGTTGGAAAGATCGGCCGCGATCAAGTTATCGACTACTCGGTGAGGAAGGCAATGGACGCGCACATCGTCGAGCGCTGGCTGTCCCCGAATCTGGCCTACCAGCCCAGTGATGGGGGTTGATCTCGATAGACGCTGAAAGTCCCAGGTCGAATGAATCGCAGCGGTTCCATCGCAGTCAAGCGTAGCGAAATCTGCTTTGCTTTCAGTCCTTGCCGGCGTCTTCAAGATGACGCCTTGTTTCCTATGAAAACTGATAGATTACGGTTGCGAGAGTTAAGGCAAAAATTATGCCGACACTGCTCCAGAGAAGGAGGTCGGTTCCCGCTGACGGTGCTATGCGCTTGTCGACTTTCTTGTACCTCAAGTAGAGTGCAACGGCCCCGAGAATGGGGAGCATCATTGCCTGCACGATTCCACCGATAATGACAAGAACTAGGGGGGCCGCGAAGAAGAAGTAGATGAGGGGTGCAACGCAGGATAAGCTCACGACCATTCGTTGCGTCCACTTCAAGCGTTCGCTTTGTGGTTGTGACTCTCTTCCTTGCAGGATCCTTGCCGCATCTGTGATCAAACGTGACAGAATCGCGATCGATGTGAAGTAAGTCGAGTAGAGCACGACAAAGGCGCCGACAGCGAACAATCGGAATGCCCAGGGACCAAGAGTCTCCGTGTAGATTAGGGAGATATCGTTTACCAAATTAAATCCCCTCGGGATGGTTCCATGCTTGAACAAGATGCTCGCGCCCAACACGAAGAATGCTATTGTCGCGACGGTATAGACAATCATGCTCAGCGTTACGTCAAGCTGCATCACCCGAATCCAACCCCTGGCTCGATCTGCCCATTCCGGTGTGTCGTCCGCACGACCAACGAATCGCGCATAACCCTTCTCGATACACCAATAGGGATACGAAATCAGTTCAGATGCACCAACGCCTGTTATTCCGAACACGGCCACGGCAGTCGCGAAGCCCCCGACGGGAAGATCGAACGTCAAACCCGTCACGAACTGCGGCCATAGAACGCGGTAGGGGGTCCATTGAAGGGAGATTGCGCAGATAACCGTGGCGGCGGTAAAGGTTACGACCATAAGGGCCGAAGCCTTTTCAACGAGCTGGTATCTTCCTCTCATCAGGAATAGCGCCGTTGCGCCCGCAATGACGAAGACCCAGATGTGATCAGAAAGAAACGGGAAAAGAAGAGCCAGAGCTTGAGCTGCCGCGCCGACGATTCCACCAATCTGAAGGATGACGACGGCCGCCATTACGACCCAGCACCAGAGCGCCCACGAAGCGTGGAAGCGAGGGCCTGGGACTTCTGCCAGAGCTTGAAGCGATGGTTTCCCAGTCGAAATGGTGTAGCGGCTGAGTTCTGCCTGAATGATCACCTTGACGAGACAGGAGAAAAGGACGATCCAAAGCGCAACGAAGCCTACTTGAGCGCCGAGTGTCGTGGTTGCGATCAATTCCCCTGACCCAACGATGGAGGCGCTGATGATCAAGCCAGGGCCCAGCCAGGACAGCCTACGGCGCAACGTTGTTGGAGCGGGTCTGCCCTCGTTGGTAATCTCGTATGGGTCCATCATCATGGGTTTACTTCTGGTCCTGTTTTTGTTTTGGGATCTTGGCCTTGGATCGGGGCCCTTCGAGGCTGCTTACGAACTCCCGAATCCTTTGAGTGTAATCGTCGCCTGCCACCCAGGGGAGGTCGTTGTGATGAGCTTCTTTTACCTCATAAAAGTCTTTCTGCCCGGGAGCTAGATCGAAGAGTTTCTTTCCTAGATGGTACGGGACAATCTCATCTTTGCGGCCGTGGATGAATAATTTTGGTGAGAACACGGTCGTGATTTTGGCGGCGGAATCAAATTGTACCCCCGACAACGGTTGCAGGAGACCGATCGGCATCAGCGTCTTCGCCATGTCCCATGCCGTGGTAAACGTAGATTGGAGTATGAGTCCCGAGACGGGAAACTCCGATGCCAGTTGTACGGCTACCGCACCACCGAGCGACTCACCAAACAAGATGACCTCCCCACTCGACGAGTATCGGGATTTCCACCATAGGTATGCAGCCCGCGCGTCCATGTACAACCCTTGCTCGAACGGTTTCCCTTCGCTTTTTCCATAACCACGGTAGTCAACAATAAGAAGATTGCTGCCGACCCCATGTAGTATCTCGATCCAAGCGACCCGGTGTCCGATGTTACCGGCATTCCCGTGGAAAATGATCATGTGTTTGCTTGATCCTTTATGAGGGATATGCCACCCGTGGAGCTGTACGCCGTCCTCTGTAGTCAACAAGACATCTTTAAAATCAAGCCCGACGGCAGATGGATCAAGATCCAGCTCACGAACGGGGTAGTAGACGAAGAAGCGTTCCAAAGCGTGAGGAGTCATCAATATTACGACGGTGACCGTAACTAGCGCGGTCGAGGGCCAGTGACGCAATAGGAAACCCACGGCCCTCGTCGAGAATCCGTCGGCTTGTTCCATGCTGGTTGGGCTCGCGGGCCCTTGCTCCACTGGGTGGACCGGTTTTCAGATTCGTGCGAGACGGACTCAGTCAGAGGAAAGTCGTGATACAAACCTCATCAGCAGTTTGAACGGTCCGTGAGGCGCGACGAGAGGTTGGCTCGCGGGCGATCAGCGTGAGCTGCCTGCAACGTGGCGACCAAAGCCGGCTCGCAGGATGTTATCATTCTTGTGCCACTTTCCGCGGAACCAATCCACCGTCCAACGCAGTCCGTCCTCGAAGTTCACACTCGGGTTCCACTCTAGCTCACGTTTGGCCTTGTCGGCTGAGACCTCCTTGCCCGGGAAGTCCCCCGGCCGTTCGGGAACAAACTCTATCCTGACATGCTCTCCGATGTTGACTCGGATCTCCTCGGCGACTTCCAGCACGGTTATCTTTCGAGTCCCCTCGAGATTGTACGTTTGATTTGCAGCCGAATCGGCCATAGCCAGCACGTGCGCCTCTGCGAGGTCTCGCACATAGACGAAATTGCGATATTGGTCCCCGGCGCCGGCAACCGTCAATGGCTTGTTTTGGAGAGCCTTCTTGATGAAGACAGGGATAAGGAGCTCTTCCCGCATTCGAGGACCGTAGGGAATTCCCAGACGAAGCACTGTAAAGGGCACGTCATAGAGTTGGCTGTAATTGTGGCAAATCATCTCACAGGCCATCTTGGTTGAGGTATAAATGTGACCAGCGCCGTCCAGGTAAAACGGCATAGATTCGTCGACTGGATTCCCGTTCGGGGCTCCATTGTAAACCCACACCGTCGATGCCATGTATACGCGCTTGGCTCCGTTGATGCGGGCGGCCTCCAATACGTTAGCAGTGCCAACGACATTCAGTGAAGTCGTGTGAACGGGGTACTTCAGGGCGTAATTGACGTTGGAGACGGCAGCCAGGTGAAAAATATGTTCCGCTCCCTTGGTTGCGGATAGCACCGACGACAGGTCCATGAGGTCGACGTTTTCCAATTCGACGTCGACCCGATGTGGTTGGACCCTGTAGTCGAGCACCGTAACGCCATGCCCCGCTTCGACAAGGGCATCTACGACATGAGATCCTATGAATCCGCTTCCGCCAGTGACCACCACTCTTGCCATCTCTGTTGCCTCTTATTCTAGGATTTGCCTCAACGAGTGCACAACGCGTTCGATTTGCCGCTTCTCCATGTTCGAGAATACGGGGAGACAGATGTGCCGCGCACACAGGTCCTCCGCAACCGGAAGGGGGCCCGCAGCATACTCCGCAAATATTGACTGCTTGTGCAATGGGATGTCATAAACTTCCCCTGACAAAGAGACTGAATAACTGTCCCGCAACTTCTGCTTGAGTTGTCCTCGATCAATGGCATCACGAAGAATGACGATGTATTTGTAATAATTGCTTATCGACCCAAGGGGCATCTCGAGGGGACGCAGGTTTCTTGATCCCTGTAAAGACTCATCGTAAATTGCCGCGGCCTCTTGCCGTGCTGAGATCATCGAGGGCAGTCGTTCCAGATGCTTCAGCCCGATAATAGCGTGTGGTTCCGATAGCCGCCAATTGTAGCCGAGGCGGATGTGAGCGTTCTGGGAGAACCCCGCCTTTCCCTGGTCACGAAATATGCGCGCTTCCTCGGCGATCTCGGGATCACTGGTAAGGATGATTCCTCCCTCGGCACACGTCATCACCTTGGTCGGATAGAAGCTAAAAGAAGCTGCAGTTCCGAAGTTACCTGCCAGCACACCATTATGAGACGAGCCGTGCGCGTGCGCGGCATCTTCAACTACCCAGAGCCCTTTTTTTTGGGCGAACTCCTGAATGTCTGAAATACGTCGAGAAACGACTCCGCCAATGTGAACCACGATTATTCCAGCGGTGTTCGGAGTGAGGGCCTCTTCCAACCTCTCTGGATCGATCCCCAAAGACTCCTGTTCGATATCGACAAAAACTGGACGTCCACCAGCGTGGATAAGAGAAGCCGCCGTGGCAAAAAAAGTGTTGGTGGGCAAAAGCACGTCACGATCCGCTACGCCCATAATGCGCAGAATGATTTCAAGCGAACCGGTTCCGCTATTCACAGCAATGCCGTGTTGTGTTCCACAAAACGCGGCGAAGTTTTTTTCGAATGCAGCCCCGTACTTACCCAGGGTGAGGCGGCCATTGGAGAGCACTTCTTGGATCTGTTCCGCTATCCAGAAACGATCCTCTTTTTGAAACTCGACTTGGGCAGCCGGAATTGTTAAGTCCGACAACTGTTTTTCTTCTTTCGCGCCGCTCGGGGTCTTTAAACATTCGATCTCTAAGATTCCACGAGCGCCACTCGCTGGTTCACTCACTCGGGTCATGAATCTCCCTTTTGAGGAGCTTGTTGAAGCGCGAGAAGCAGCCTACCGTAAAGATTCAAAACTCTGAAAAAGTTCGCTGTCTACGACTCCAGAGAGTTGAAGAAGCATGCAAGGCCAATAAGATAACCGATTTAGGCTTGCATAGCCAAGGAGAAAAGGGTGCATAAAGAATCGGGTTGCGGGCACCGTTGGGCGCTAGAAAGAGCCCTGGAAAAAGGCCACCCGCCGTTTTTCTAGGACGCGCTGTCAACCGCCGATGAAGCGATAGTAGGCACGGGTTCGTAACGGGATTGCGAGTTATTATGAACCCACGCGCGGTCAGATGTCGGAGAACCCGATTCTCAGTAGGCCCAGATTATCGAAAGCCTCTCGGACGAGGGGGTTTATCAGCGTTCTAAATTCTTCTCGGTGTTGGTAATGGCTCATTGTCTCGTCGGTTTCGCGGCTACGCCGGGTAGCCGGGTGAAAGTATATCTCCGTCACTCCATCCGGTATCTCATGAAGAATTCGGAGTAGTAGCTCCGCGTTCATGAAGCCGCTATCGTGGAGCCCGAAGATCTGGTCGTTGGACGAGATTCCCTGAATCCTGAGTTTTCCTCTCATGAGAGCGTTCCAGGGATAGAGACAGAGCCATTTGGCCAGCCGTGAAACCAAGCTCTTTCCTTGGGATGCGCGCCAGGAGCGTAATGGGGGTTCCTTCGGTAGACGAACAGCGGCGAGTCCGTGGCGTCTGCCGACCTTGAGGATGAGCCGCAGTACGGTTGGGTGCAGATGCATATGGTTATGCGCGTTTACATGGTCGAGTTTGAGCCCGGTCTCTGAGAACTCTTGGAACTGCGCCTCAATCTCGGCTTCCAATTGGCTCCGGATTCCGGGTTTGAAGAAAAATGAGAATCCTGCTCTTGCAAGGTGATTAGAGAATTGCCCGTCCGGGCCAGCGAGGGCCGGAATCTGCTCGGTTGGAAGGACCGGACGGCCTTCAACCAGTACCAGATGGAGTCCCACCCGAAGTGAAGGGAGTCTTCGGGCTCTTTCTACCGCGTCGGTTGCATGTGGAGCGCCAACCATGAGGCTGGTAGTTGTGAGTATCCCGTCGCGGTGCGCCAGTTCGATTGCTTCGTTAACTGGTTTAGCGAGCCCGAAATCATCTCCGGTTACAATCACCCTTTTCACGATCCCGATTCCTTGGCTACGAGTCTTCCGTCGCGAGTCAACGTGAATTCCGCGCCCCGCCAGGTTGTCGTTCGTTGCGTGAATGCCGATACCCAAGACGCCAGTGCCAGAATATCCCTCAGGGGCAACAAATGAAGAGCTTTAAGACCTTCGGTATCGCGGAGGCCCCACTTCAAGATGAACGTTGAAGTGATCAGTCGCAGAGACAACGCGCCAAGAAGAACGATGATCCCCAGCGGATCGAAGAGTCGGAAAGAAGCAAATATGAGTGCGAATGGGACACTGCGAATGAGCCCGGTCGAAAGGAATGCCCATGGTCGGGCCGCTCGGGTATTCTGATCCCAGTAAACTTGGTGCGTCCACCACTGAGAAGGGGTCTTGAGATCAACCATGGTATCTACCAAATAGGGAACCGTGACGACCTGCTTCCCAGATTTCCACACTCGTCGACCCATTTCATAGTCTTCGACCAGGTAGTCCGCCAGGGCCTCCAATCCGCCAATATGGTCGAGAGTCGGGCGTCTCAAAGCGGTCGAGGCTCCAAGGCACACCATCGATGCCCCGGTGACGTCAGCGAAAACGACATTCGGGATAAAGTCGATGTTTAGAGTGAGCAATTCGAGTTTCTCGAACCAGGAGTCGGCGCGAGCGGCCTTGTATAACGTGCATACGCAACCGACGCTTTCATCGGCGAGCGGGGCGATGATCGTCTTCAAGTAATCAGCTGGGAGCTGCACATCGCTGTCACTGATCACCAGGAATTCGTGCGTCGCATGGCGCAAACCGCCTGCGAGATTCGTAACCTTGCCATTGGTGCCAATCAGGCAGTCCTCGATCGCCACGGTGATACGCGCGGAACTGAATTCTTCTTGGAGTTCTTTCAGTATTGGGAGTGCGGGATCGCATTCATCCTGCACGGAGAACACCACCTGGAACTCGGGGTAATCTTGGAGGCATGCGCTTCGGAGGTTGTACCTCAGGTTCTTCTCCAGGCCGCAAACTGGTTTGAGGAGCGAAACCGCAGGCCACTGGCGAAATCTCTGAGTGGGAGCCCGTCGAAATTGATTCCTGTGAACAAAAATTGCTACGAGGCTGAGTATTCCATAAGCAGCGCCGACAACAACGGGGATCAATAAGATGAATGATACAAAGTGTTTGACGTATTCCATTCTCGATGCGACAAAGAAAAGAAGTTCAGAGAACGAATAGTCTGCAGTGAAAATTCGAGACATGCGAATCAGTGAAGCGCATTCTCAGATCCTGCCCGTCGACATGGAATCCGGGATGATGAAGGCGCGTTCGCTGAAATGCCTATCATGCAGATTCCGTCTCAAATTGCAAACATTCGTTCTCCTGTGCTACAGGTGCATTCATGGTGTTCAATATAGCCGAGGAGGAGGAGGGTCGGGTAGTACGGCGGCAAAATCAGAGCTCAAGGCCGACTGCGTTCTGCTGACCATTTGCCGGAATCAAAACTGCTCAAGTCCTCCCATGTGCCGGCCAGCTTATCCCTCGAAAGGGTGGCTTGGAGTCGAAACTTGGTGCCGAAATAGTTGACCTCAAAACTGATCCGACCTCCCTTGAAAGTACACTCGTTCAATCTGAGGCGGTCACCCTCTGGCAATACGGTGTTTCCCGAAATCCCTCCAGAATTGCTCTCGAAGACGAGTTCAAAGGGCACGTCTCCGTTGGCGGTGGCTGCGATCGAGCTCCAAGTTCCCGCGATGCTGGAAAGATCGAGGCTCTCCTGCCTGCGAGTCGCATGCCACTGCCCACCCTGGACGCCGTCCGCATCCGACCACCGGCCTGACAGTCTGTTGTCTATCAGCTTAGCTTCGGTATGGTAGAGGATCCCTCCGAGATCTATTTCGAACCTGAGTTCGTTGCCCGTGAAGGTGGCGGATTGAATCGGCGCTGTGCCGACTTCGGATCCTAACGTGCCGGTCAGCGATTCACCTGATCGTTCGATTTCCAGAACCATTTTCAGATCCCCGCCCGGGGTGACGGCAATGCTATCCCAAACGCCGGCGATCTCAGCCTCATCGGTCTTTCCGATTGCAGCCCTTTTCGTGGCGCTCCAGGCGCCGCCATCACCAAGTTCCGAGGAGACCCACTCTCCCGTGAGAGTGTCGTTGCCGAGTTCCGAAGAAGTGCGATAAACCGTGCCGGCAAGATCGATTTCAAACGTTAGGGTCGTCCCGTGCAGGGAGGCACTCTGAATCGGAAGGGAGCCAAGATCTGAACTTAGCGTGCCGCTGATCTTGCCGTCTTTCACAACAACGTCGAGGACCATTTCTAGCTCCCCGGCGGGGGTCTCTGCAAGTGCATCCCAGACGCCCGTGATATCCTTTTTCTCGATCGGTGGCTGCTCAGCTTTTCGCTCCGCTGTCCAGGTTCCTTGCATCTCGCCTGCAACCTGGCGCCAGGTGCCGGAGAATTTCCCATCTGTCAGGACACCGCTGAGTTCGAAGTCCATTCCGGCCAGATTCATTTTGAGTGAGAGATTCGGGTGGTCAAAATTGAGGTTGGTGAGCGGCATACTGACATCGAAGGCCGCAATCGACCCGATCAACTCGCCGTTTTCGTTTTCCAACTCCAATTCCAGTTCCAGGGGCCCCTGTGGTGTCACTGCCCGCGCGATCCAGACTCCAGAAAGATCGTCTACAATTGTTGTCCCCAGTGCGGGCGCGAGGAAAGTAATCAGTGCGGCTAGGATAGTAATAGTTTTCATTCTCATGGCTTTTCGCAGAATAGCAGCCTTATCGTGAGTGCTCCGATGGCGGAACCCCGGGTGTGTGCGTTGCTGCCTCTTCATTAGAATGATGGCTCATTCTGCCACATGCGACTGAGAACATACTAGGTCTTCTCGCACCTCACAGAGGATCCCGTTCACCACCTTTTCTTGATGGACTTGCAGCGCCGTCTAATGCAGCGCGAGCCTTCCGAAACACTCCATAGAACATCGAACGGGTAAGTCTGCCCGTGCGTGTGTTCTGTTGGCTCGGGTGGTAGGAGGAAATGAGAATCGTCCCCGAGGGCAGTTGCCACTCGCCTCCGTGCTTGAATCTCGGAAGGGGAGCGTTCAGGACGGCTCCATTCTCTCGGACGGCTTTTAGAAACGCGTGAAACGCTACTTGACCGAGAGCCACAACTACGGTGGTATCCTTCAGGAGCAAGAGTTCTCTTCGGAGAAAACGTCGGCAATTCTCTCTTTCGTCCCGGTTGGGTTTGTTCTGCGGCGGCGCGCAGCGCACGGTGCACGTTATGATCGTGTCCTGAAGCAACAGACCATCGTTACGATGAACGGAGGCTCTCTGATTCGCAAAACCAAAGCGATGGAGTGCATCGTAGAGCCATTCGCCACTCGAGTCCCCCGTGAAGACTCTGCCAGTTCGGTTCGCTCCATGGGCAGCTGGCGCCAACCCCACTATAGCTAGTCTTGCGCTGGGATGACCGAAGGATGGTAGGGGTTTGCCCCAGTAGCTTTCCTGCCGGAATCGGCGAACTTTGTCCTTTGCAACCTTCTCGCGCCAGCGCACTAGGCGAGGACAGAGCCGGCAGTGGACGATAGCTTTTTGAATCTGACCGAATTCTCGCACTTCTGAGTTCACCGACAACTCCTGATTCTCAGAGGCCAAAGATGACTGGCATGAATCATGTAGTCCTGCGAACCATGAACGTCCTGAGCCTTGCGGTCACTGCTTAGGTGACGAGTTCAGCACGAAGCGATCACCGCAAATGACCTGCCCGAAAGGGGGCGTGGTTGCCGTCTAGCTGGCCGACGTGCAGGTCTCAGGATAGTATATGCAATGGATAGGTATTGTGTTAGAAGCAATCAGGCCGGGAATATTATCAATCGAATGGGTGCGCCGAGCGAAGGCGTTGGATCAGGTACAAGGCGTGTCATGTAGTCCCATCTTCCAAGAGGTTGCAGATGAAAACCGAGACTCTGTCCGATGACCAAGGGTCCCTTGTCTTGACCCTGACCCGCGATGAGATCCGATTGCTCCGGCTAGCTTTGGAACGTGCGACGTTTCAAGATACCCCCCCACAGCATCAGAAAGCCATCTACAATTTTGCGGAGGATCTGCTCCAGAGTCTATCCCCATACGGCTAGGCAGTCGGAAGCATTTCGATGTTGTTGGACAGTCCTCTTGTCATTTAATCTCTCTGGATGGACTCTGGTCGCGAGATGAGGCATTTATGAAAATAGCCATGGCTCAGGTTAACACGACTGTAGGGGATCTCGAGGGGAATCGGACTCTTGTTCTCGAGGTGTTGGGCAAGGCTGCACAAGAAGGCGCGGATCTCGTGGTTTTTCCCGAGCTGTGCTTGACTGGTTATCCGCCCCGGGATGTTCTGGGTCTGCATGGATTTGTGGATCAGAATATTGACATCCTGCACGAAGTTGCATCCCAGGCGCGCCAGGTCGCAGCCATTGTTGGTTTTGTCGACCGAAACCGGGCAGAGCGGGGCAAAGAATTCTACAACGCGGCAGCCTTCCTCGATCAGGGAAGGGTGCAGGCCGTGGTGCACAAGACTCTTCTGCCGACCTACGACGTCTTCGACGAAGACCGTTACTTTGAGAGAGGACGCGAGTCCCCGATCATAACGTTTCATGGAAGGAGGATTGGCATTTCCATCTGCGAGGATTCGTGGAACCCTAAGGACTTCTGGCCTAAACGCAGATATCATCTTGATCCTGTTAGAAAGCAGGTTGAAAAAGGAGCGGACTTTTTGATTAACATCTCCGCCTCCCCTTTTGAAGTCGAGAAGCCTCGATTTCGCTATGAAATGCTCTCGAGCCACGTTGAGACGCACCGTGTTCCGAGTCTCTACTTGAATCTGGTCGGTGGGAATGACGATCTTGTTTTCGATGGGAATAGTTTTTTCTTGGGTAGCGACGGATCTGTTATCGCTCAGGGGATGTCCTTCCAGGAACAACTCTTGGTCGTGGATACGGATGAAACGACCGGAAAGAGTTACCGGCAAGAAGACGCCCTTGAGAACCTCTTCAAGGCGCTGGTCCTAGGAACGCGCGACTATGCGCATAAGTGTGGATTTCAATCGGCGGTGCTGGGACTGAGCGGCGGGATCGACTCCGCCATAACGGCCTGCATTGCCGTTCGAGCGCTAGGGAAGGAGAACGTTCTTGGCGTCTCGATGCCCTCGGTGTACTCCGCCGCCGAAAGTGAAAGCGACGCCAGACTTCTGGCCGAAAACCTTGGCATGCGCTTCGTCGTTCTGCCGATCGAAAAGACGTTCGGCGAATACAAGAGGATCTTGAGCAAGGAATTCGAAGGCCTTCCCGAAGATATAACCGAAGAAAATCTCCAGGCACGCATTCGAGGTAATCTCTTGATGGCTCTTTCAAACAAGCACGGTCACCTTGTCCTGAGTACCGGTAACAAATCAGAGTTGAGCGTTGGTTACTGTACTCTATACGGCGACATGGCGGGTGGGTTGGCGGTAATCTCGGATGTACCCAAGACGAGGGTCTACCAGCTGGCACGGCACATAAACAGGCGCGGCAACGTCATTCCCGAATATACAATTGAGCGTGCGCCTTCCGCCGAGCTGCGGCCGGATCAGAAGGACCAGGATACTCTGCCGGACTACGAAGTTTTGGATCCCATTCTAGCGATGCTGGTCGAGCGACAATTGAGTCCCAGCGAGGTCATAAGGAAGGGATACGACGAGAACCTCGTCAAAGATATTGCCGGAAGGGTGTACCGGAATGAGTATAAACGCCGGCAAGCTGCCCCAGGTTTGAAGGTCTCTATTCGCGCCTTCGGCAGCGGGCGCAGAATGCCGATCGCCATGAAGTACCGCTTCTGAGCAATGCGATGGTCAGCAATGCCCTGCTTACCGACCTTTACCAACTGACAATGGCCCAGGCTTATCTCGAGCAGGGTCGGGGCAACGACACGGCCGCATTTGAGCTCTACTTCAGACGAAATCCTTTTCATGGCGGCTATGCGATCGCGGCAGGTCTGGAAACCGCTGTACGATCGGTCATCGAAACAAAATTCGAGAGGGAAGACATTGAACATTTAAGGTCGATGCGTTCTTCTTCCGGCGCCGCTCTCTTCTCCGAAGATTTCTTGAGGTATATATCCAAGCATAGGTTCCGCGGTAACATGCGGGGTATCGCGGAGGGCACGGTTGTCTTTCCAAACGAGCCTATTTTGCGGGTTAGCGGGGAATTGGTTGACTGCCAGCTGGCAGAAAGCATCCTTCTTTGCCATGTCAATTACCAAACCCTGATTGCTACGAAAGCCAGTCGGTTGTGGCAGGCTTCGCGCCAGGGGACAATCGTCGAGTTCGGTCTGCGGAGGGCTCATGGCCCCGATGGAGCCGTGAGTGCCTGCCGGGCGGCATACATCGGCGGTGTCGAAGCAACCTCCAACGTTCTGGGTTCCGCACTCTTCGGTTTGCCAGCGAAGGGAACACACGCGCACAGCTGGGTGCAGGCCTTTCCGACGGAACTCGAGGCTTTTCGCGCGTACGCACGCTCCTTTCCGAATGACTGCACTTTGTTGGTGGACACGTACGACGTTCTGGGAAGTGGAGTTCCAAATGCGATCAAGGTGGGTTGTGAGCTCCAAGCAAACTCGCAGAAGCTTTTTGGAATCCGAATCGACAGTGGAGATCTCGCATTTCTCAGTCGTATGGCTCGGCAAATGCTGGATCGAGCCGGGCTGGGCTACGTCCAGATCGTTGCATCCAATGATCTGGACGAATACCTAATCGCCGACATATTGGCTCAGGGGGGAAGAATCGATCTTTGGGGAGTTGGAACAAAGTTGGTCACGGCTTCCGGTGAAGGCGGCGGGTCGCTGGGCGGTGTTTACAAGATCGTGATTCACAACGGAGAACCCAAGATCAAGCTGAGCAGTAATCCCGACAAGATGACGAGCCCAGGCCTGAAACGGATCGTCCGTTTCAAGGATGAGAATAACCTGATGCAGGGGGATGCCTTGGCGCAGGACGCGGAGGTTCTCGGTGACGAAGGGGTTGTGATCGTTGATCCGGTAAACCCTCTCCGTCGAACGCGTCTCGATGCACGGCAAAGAGAGGACCTTCTCGCCGATGTGGTGATAGAGGGAAAACTCGTGCGCGAGTTCCCGCCCTTGGTGACTGCGTGTTCGCGGCGTCGCGACCAGCTCGAATGTCTGCATGAGAGTTACCGTCGTCTTCGCAACGCCCACGAATACAAGGTGGGATTGACGGAAAAACTCTGGCGGCAGAAAGAGCTCATGTTGAACCGAGAGATCCCGTGAGTCTTCACCGTGGCTATTTGCGCATTGCTTTGCCGGTCATGGGGACGAACCGAACCGGTATCGTCGAGCGACGGGTTATCCTGTCAGATCGCTTCTCCAGCAAGATGAGTTCTTGATCACCTCGGCCGACGGGTAGGATCATCCGTCCCCCCGTGCGGAGCTGGCTCAAAAGAGATTCTGGTATATGATCGGGTGCCGCAGTGACTATGATGCAATCGAACGGCTGGAATTCCGGCCACCCCATGTATCCGTCTCCCGTCATGTAATGGATGTTGGTATAGTTGAGTCTATCCAGAATCGACTTTGCCTGTGACGCTAGCTCCGGAATGATTTCGATCGTATAGACCTGATCTGCGATTTCGGCCAGGATCGCTGCCTGGTAGCCTGACCCTGTCCCAATTTCCAGAACGCGCTCGCTTCCATCCAGCTGAAGCGACTGAGTCATGAAAGCTACGATGAAGGGTTGCGAGATGGTCTGTTTGAGGCCGATGGGAAGGGCTCCGTCCTCGTAAGCCGAAGATCGTAGATCCTCCGGGACAAAATCATGTCTCGGAACACGTAGCATCGCATCGAGAACTTTGGCGTCACGAATTCCTCTTCGCTCGAGCTGCTCGTGGACCATTCGTTGGCGCGCACGCAGGGTCGCGTCGTCACCGGGTGAACGTGATCCGGAGTTTCCGTTTCCTGAAGCAACGGATCGATAGGTGGAACAGGCATCTGTGGTTACGGCCAAAAGTGTCAAGAGCGTCATCATTGCTATTGCGAATGAAAGTTTTTGATTCATTCTCGATTTTGATGATTTCGTTTGCCACAAGGGGCGAGACTAAAACCGGAGTTGCTACTTTCTTGTGAGTTCATCCCTTGTGAGTTCATCCGCTGCATGAGCAAGACCCGTATCCCGTATCGTATCTTTGCCGACCTTGGGAGGCTAGAGGATTTTCTTCCCGAGAGCCGATAATATGAGCTCGATGGCGAGGGAGGCTGTCGAATTGTGATTGTCCAGGATCGGGTTTACCTCCACGATGTCTAGAGCGAGCAACCGCTGAGAATCGGCAACCATCTCCATGAGGAGATGCGCTTCTCGATAAGACAGTCCACCGCGGACCGGGGTGCCCACGCCAGGTGAGATCGACGGGTCCACGCCATCCATGTCGAAAGACACGTGTAGCCCCGCGTTGTCCGTGCAGATCAACGAAAGTGCCTCCTCCATGATGGATGCCATACCAGACCGATCGATATCTTTCATCGTGAAGGCACGCACCCCAGATTGACGGACCTGGTCCTTTTCCCGTTCGTCGAGGTTCCTTAGCCCCACGACGGCACATCTCTCAGGGGAAATTTTCGGACTAAAACCTCCGACATGGACAAGCTCTCGCTCGCCTCTTCCCAGCAGACATGCAAGTGGCATGCCGTGGACATTGCCGCTCGAAGTCGTTTCTGGCGTATTCATGTCGGCGTGTGCGTCAACCCAAAGCACTGCCAGCGCACGTCCCATCCTCTCAGATGCGGCGGCTGTCCCGGCGATCGAACCGGCAGCCAGACTATGATCGCCGCCGAGCGAGATTGGAAGGTGACTCGACTCTACGCTTCGTTGAACATCGACACAAAGGGATTCGCAGACCTTTGCAATTTCTTTTGCATAACGCGAACGGTTGTCGGACACTCCGATTGACTCCGGTATCGGAACTTCCATGTTGCCGCAATCGCGGACTTGATATCCTAGTGCTTGAATTGATTTCGCGACCCCGGCAATCCGGAACGCGGATGGGCCCATGTCTACCCCTCTGCGTCCGGCACCCAAGTCCAAGGGCACTCCGAATAAGTCGACGGTTTTCATTGCAAGGCGGCGCCTGCGGCTAGGACGTCCTGCCCCAATCCGCTGGAGAACTGATCGAAGTTATTGGTAAAAGGCCAGGTGGAAAGCAGCACGTAGGCGGTGTGCGTATTCTTCGACGGGTTGTCCGAGTCCAAATCCACCATGCGGGAGCCAAGGTTGATTGCAACGTTCTCGAGAACCTTCCAATTCGCGACCGGGCCGTAATCCTGATCTTGCATGTCGCCCTCAAAGGATGCCGCTATCGCGATTTGCCAAATTTCAACCTATCCCTTCCTCGAGTCATAGTATCAGCTTTGGTCCTTTTCGTACGGGCTTATGTCACGCTAACGGTTTTCATCTGGGCGATTCTGTCCGGATTCTGCCGGGAAACATGGCAAGACCCAACGGGGTTTGGCCCAAAGGGGTGGCCTGCTCGTGTTATCCACCCCAATGGAATCCTGCGTACAAGCATGGGTTTCGTGGGAAAGTAGACCGATTTGACGGTCAGTTATAGAGTTAGCCTTTGCGCCGAGATGTGTTGGGGATAGGCAGAGCAAGCAAAAGAGTGCGCGGAACATAAAAGCCTGAACGGTCCCCTCACCCGTATCCTCGTAAACCGAGCGCTTCTCCGATCAGAACTCGCATGCCCCGCGCATATTGAAGACGAAACGGGGCTGGCGCCCCTTCCGTTTTCTTGTCTGCTATGTGGCTCTGTTGGACATATCGACTATTCGAAGATATCATTTAGTTTCTTTTTGAGCAGGTCGCTGTGCCAGAGGATCTGGGCGGGCGCCGGGTTCGAGGCATCGTGGGTCGGATTATCTCCCGAGGATGAGTTGGTTTTTGGCCGATGGTATCTGTCCTCGCCCTGCCTCGCCGTTGATCCTAACCCTAAGGCTCCCGTTCCTGCAAAGCGGGATTCCGTCTTGCAAGGATCCCATGCGTCGGCAACAAGCGCTTCTGGTCACGAGACTGGACCTATGAAACGAAAATCGGCGCCAGAATCGACATCTTTGAGTTCGCTATCGTCTGAAGACAAGGTGGCGCTCTTGAACGAAGTCGGCAGCATGGTGCTTTCCTCAACAGACCTTGACGGGCTCCTTGGCGGCTTGGCGAATCTCTTTCATGAGACGCTTGGTTTGCAGTACGTGATGATCGGGACGATTGATCACAAAAAAGGAGAGGTGTCCATTCGGAAAGCAGCGGGCGTCGATCCGGTGCTGATCGATCGGAAGAAGGCGTTGAGTCTTCGGGAGGGCATCATCGGCCAAGCGATCGATGAAGGTAGGAGCGTTGTTGTCAACGATGTTCTGAAGTCGAGCCGATACGTCAGGGTAATTCCTACAACTCGCTCCGAAATGTGCATTCCGCTCAAGGTCCGGGAACAGCGGCTGGGTTTCTTGAACCTCGAGAGCGATCTTGTGGGGGCCTTTGACCGGGTGGACGTTGAGTTCTTCGAGGCGGTCGGAAGTTTTCTTGGCCAGGCGATTCGAAATACCCAACTTCGGCAAGAACTCAATGCATCCAAGCACTACATTGAATCGGTGATAGAGAACGCCGGCGACGCGATCGTGACATTCGATACGCAGGGGAGAATCCTCACTTGGAACAGTGCGGCCGAGCGAGTCTTCGGTCGTCCGAGGGGAACGGTGATGTGGCGCAATGTAGCGGACCTGATCCAGAGCCCGATCGAAGGATTGCGCAGCATTCAAGAACGAGTCTTGTCCGGCGAAGTCATCGACAGCCTTCAGATGAAAAATCACGGGGCGGATGGGGCGTTGCAGACGCTCGAACTGTCCATGGCGCCTGTTCGTGATCCCGCTGGCGACGTCATAGGAATCTCCGGCATCATTCGGGATGTTACCGAGAAGATTCGAGCCCAATCGGATATGGAGCGTAATCTAAAGATCAAGCAGCTGTTGATCGAGATCGCCAAGGAAATGACAGCTATCCTCGACCTCGATGATCTGCTGCATCGAGTCGACACTCTCCTCCAGCGCGTGATCGAGTACGAAGTGCTCGCAATATTTCTGTACGACACCGAGACCGATGCGTTACAACTGAAGGTTTCGATTGGCTACGGCCAGGACACGATAAGTCGGTACCGGAGGCTACCTCTCGGTGTCGGCGTGCTTGGCCGCGCGTGCAAGGAACGTCGCACCATCCTGTCAAGCAGGCAATCGGACGACCCGGAGGCCGTCAGGGGTAGGACCGCTGACGGGACGTGGACCGAATCGGAACTTGCTGTCCCCATCATCAGCCAGGATCGATTACTCGGAGGACTGGCTGTCGAGAGTCGTGACGCCGGGTACTTCAAGGCGGAACATGTGGATATCTTGGAGGCGATGGCCAGCCATATCGCTGTGAGCATTGATAACGCTCGTTTGTTCGAGGAGGTTCGCGTCAAAGAGCAAAAGCTGGAATCGGACTTCGCCCTTGCACGGGACCTCCAATTCAGCATGTTGCCGATTTCGATGCCGTCTTTGGAAAACTTCGAGGTTGCGGCAGCTTACAAGTCGGCGGAAAGTCTAGGCGGCGACTACTATGATTTCGTTTGGCTGGAACCGAAACAATTGGCGATGGCCATTGGGGATGTGTCAGGAAAGGGTGTTGCTGCAGCGATGACAATGGCTGCAACGCGAAGCGCCCTTCGTTTTGCTGCCAGGCTACACTCGTCTCCCTCCCAGGTTCTATATCACGTGAACCGACGACTCTACCGGGACGTAAAGAAGCGCACGTACGTGACCCTATTCTACGCTGTTCTGGATGTGGCGACGAGAATGATCCGCTGGAGCAACGCCGGGCACTTCCCCCCGATGCTTCTTAGAAAAGACGGAACTCTCGAAGAGCTCAGCAAGGGTGGGGTCCCGGTGGCCCTTTTTGATCGCTCCAGGTATGTGGCGGCAACGACCCAGCTCGATCCAGGTGATGTGTTGTGCTTTTATACCGATGGTGTTGTCGAAGCGACCAATGCTACTGGTGAGGAACTCGGCAAGGAACGACTCTCTCGGATATTAATGCAGGCATCGGCGAGACCCGCGCGGGAGATCCTGGGAGCGGTCATGGCGGACGTGGAGGATTTCATGGAAGACGCTTCGCACCAAAACGACGATATCACGATGTTAATGTCCCACTCGGGGATGGGTGAAATCCCTCGCCTTCAGGCGAAGCCTTTAGGAGGCTTGCGGTACAATGATGCATGCCGAGATACCGGAAAGGATCGCACACAGTCTATGAGCTGCAATATCACTTTGTGTTTATCACGAAGTACCGCAAGCCGGTCCTGAAGGGGGACATAGCCAGAAGGACAAGAGAGCTGATCCGAGAGATCTGTGCATCTGAGGATGTGGTGATTGTGAAAGGGAATGTGAGTCCAGATCATGTGCACTTGATGTTGAGCATGCCGCCGCAGGTGTCGCCGAGCCGAATCATGCAGGCCGTGAAGGGGAAGAGCAGTCACCATCTAATAAGGGAATATAGGTCGGTGCAAAGGGAGTTCTGGGGCCGGCACCTGTGGGCACGAGGGTACTTTGTGTGTACGACAGGAAATGTGACGGACGAAGTGATCAAGCAGTACATTGAGCAACAAGGTGTCGAGCCCCAGGAGGACCGGGACTTTAAGATAACGGAATAGGCCATTCTATGAGGCGAGGCCTTTAGTCGGCTTCAGCCGACGACCGAAGCCCTCGCCTTCAGGCGAGGGTAATTCACTCCTCAAGGTTCACGAGGGTAGATGATGCTTCGCGTTTTGCTGATCATCATTCTGGTTGCGTCGTTGTTGATTTTGGTTCCGGTGGGGTGGCTTCACCACCGGGCCGGTCTATTCGATCATGATATCGCGCGGTCCGCAGCGCGCTATGGTGTCGACTTTTATCTTATCAAAGCGATCATTTACGAGGAGAGCTGGTTTCGTCCCAATATCAAAGGGTCGCATGGAGAACTTGGGCTCATGCAGGTATCCGTCGGCGTCGCCAATGATTTTGCTAGAAGCCGAGGGTTGTTGCCTTTTTGGGAAGAACGCATTCTGGAACCTGCGCTGAATGTGGAGATTGGCACGTGGTACTTCAAGCAATCTTTGGTTCGATACGCAGATTCGCCAGCACCGGAGCTATTCGCTCTGCTGCGATATAATGCTGGGGAGACCCGCACGGATCACTGGCTGGAACTAGTCCAAGCGCAAGTAGTGCCTGGGCGTGCCTCGCTGGAGTCCTTTTCCCTATCCTATGTGGATTATCCGAGTACGGCGCGATACGCGAGCCGAATCTTGCGCAGATATCGAGCTCGAAGATTCGTGTTCTGAGGTTGTTGCGGCGTGTTCGGCCTGAAAAGGACTTCCCGGCGTATTCCCAAACGACGCTCACCGGTCGATCGGTCCTAGCTCTCCCACGATACTGTCCGCTGCCGCACGTGGATCTCGCGCTTGGAGGATCGGGCGTCCGACGACAAGATAGTCTGCCCCCTGGCGAACAGCATCCGCCGGGGTGGCAACTCGCGCTTGATCGTCTTGCATCCGTTTTGGACGTATTCCGGGGACAACCAGGGTCAAGTCCTTTCCGTACCGTCGCCTCAGGGTTGGGCATTCGTGTGTCGACGCAACTAGGGCAGAGAGTCCTGAACCTACCGCCACGTCGGCAAGCTTCTCTACCCAATCTGCGACGGTGCCCTCGATGCCGATTTCGCGTAACTCCGGCTCGGAGAGACTCGTCAGCGCAGTAACTCCTACCAGTGTCAACGGGACCGGCGCCGCCGCTGCAGCTTCAAGAGCGCTTTCAATCATGGGACGGCCACCGGCCGCATGGATCGTCAGCATGTGTATCCCGAGCTGTGATGCTGACTGCACCGCGCGTCCGACCGTATTCGGGATGTCGTGAAGCTTGAGATCCAAGAAAACCCTCTCTCCCCTCTCGACCAATGACCGAACTAGGTCCGGACCTTCCTGCACAAAAAGCTGAAATCCGATCTTGAACAACCCGACGTGCCCCGAGAGGCGGTCGATCATAGACCATGCTGTGGCCTTGTCCGGTACATCCAAAGCGACGATCAGAAAGGATCGAGCGTCCTTCATACCCGAAGGCTCCCAACTAGCTGATTGACGTCGTTGATGCTCCGACTTAGACAGAATTCCCGAATCCCCGCGGCAATTTCCTGAGAGGCCGCGGGCTTGTAGAAGTTTGCGGTGCCTATCTGAACGGCACTCGCGCCGGCGATGATGAATTCCAAAGCGTCCTCCGTTGTGCAGATTCCTCCCATTCCGATGACCGGTATTCGGACCTGGCGAGAAGCTTCCCAAACCATGTGCAGGGCCAAGGGCTTTATGGCTGGCCCAGAGAGCCCTCCGGTTACGTACTTCAACCGTGGCCGGCGTCCTTCGATATCCACAGCCATTCCGACAAAGGTATTGACCACCGACAGTGCATCGGCACCGGCGTCTTCACACGCTTTCGCAAACTCGCGAATATCGGTGACGTTGGGTGATAGTTTGACCCAGACGGGGAGGCGTCTCGAGGCCTGCTTTGTCGCCTGGGTTACCTTGTACGTGTCCCTTGGATCCTTGTTGAAGTGGAACCCTCCCTCGTCGACGTTAGGGCAGGAGATGTTGAGTTCCAAGGCTGAGATTCCGGGGCAATCGTTGAAGAACTGGGCAACTTCTATGTAGTCGGACAAGTTGAAGCCAACTATGTTGACGATAACATTCGTATCATAGGTTCTCAGGCCTGGCAGTTTTTGGGTAACGAACTCAGTAGCGCCAATGTTGTGCCATCCGATGGAATTGAGCATTCCTGAGGGAGTCTCGTAGATTCGAGGTGGAGGATTGCCCTTGATCGGCTTCATGGAGATGCCCTTGACGACAATGCCCCCGATGGAGGACAGATCCATTAGATGTGCGAATTCCAATCCATAGGCGAACGTGCCGCTTGCAGTCATGACGGGATTCTTGAAGCGAACTCCCGCAATTTCAACGGACATGTTCATTGGATGCGAAACTCCAGAGCGAGATGTCCTCATAGCGGGGGTACTGTCCAGTCGACATTCTGGCTGTTCATGACGGCACCCTCAGTACAGACCCTGAAGTACTGCTCCTCGCCTGAAGGTTCCCAGCCATGTACCACGCATCCCATGCAGGCGCCGAGGGAACACCCCATCCGTGCTTCTAGACTTACCTCGCAAGGGATTTTGTATCTGGTTGCGATCTCATGCGTTGCTTGCATCATACGCCAGGGGCCGCATGAGTAGATCTTCACCTTCTCTTTGCCGATCGGACGAAGGAACCGATCAAGCATTGCTGTTACCAGTCCGGTTTCCCCCAAGGAACCGTCTTCCGTTGCATAAAACGTCTGGATGCCTAGACCCTCGAACTGTTCGCGCAGGACGAGATCGGTGGAGCTCCGACCCCCGTAGATCAGAACTGGCGTGATCTTCTTTTTCAGGAGTTCTTGCGCCAAGAGAAACAAGGCCGCGATTCCCACTCCTCCCGCGACGAGGCAAGCCAGGCGAATATCCATACGCGCATCAGGGGAGAGCTCGAACGGGCGCCCCTGGGGTCCCAGTACATCAAGGTACTCTCCTCGCCGCATTCGAGCCAGCTTGTGAGTGCCGGAACCAACATCCTTCACCAGGACTTCAAGGCCCGATAATCGTCCCGACTTTGGGTTGCGCTGGAGTTGGAAGACGCTAAATGGGCGCCGTAGCAAGGGTTCCTCCGTAACAACCGGGGAACACTTGATCATGACGAACTGGCCCGGGCGTGTCAAACGAGCCTGTTCGGTTGCCTTCAAGGTGAGTAAATAGTTACGGGCCCCGAGATCTTGGATCCCATTGACTTTGACCTTTCTGTCGAGCATTTCGGCCCAGTATAGATTCTGGATCTCGCTTTGCAACGGATTTTTCCGTGTGGTATGATCCCGCGGCTTCTGAATATCCTAAGACGAGAATCCCGATCTAAAGAAGAATGACACGAAAGTCCGATGGCAAGCTCATAATGACCGCGGCAGAGATGGATCTGAGCCTCACTCGGATCGCGGCCGAGATCATCGAGGAACTCAGTCATCGCGGTGATTTTGGGATCATTGGCATTCGCCGGAGAGGAGTACCTCTCGCCCAAAGGATTTCCACTAAAGTGGAAGCCACTCTCAAACGCTCCATTCCTTTTGGTGTTTTGGATATTACGCTGTACCGAGACGATCTGACGACCATCGGGGCGCGGCCATTGTTGCGCCAGACCATCATCGAGTTTGATATCAACGAAATGAACCTGGTTCTGGTCGACGACGTACTCTACACCGGGCGCACGATTCGGTCTGCACTCGACGGACTCGTCGATCTGGGTCGACCCAACCGGGTGCTATTGGCCGTTCTCATCGATCGCGGGCACCGGGAGTTCCCTATCCAGGCCGACTATGTCGGAAAGCTGGTGCAGACGACAGAGGATGAGATCGTCGAAGTCCGAGTGCATGAAGAGGACAAGGAGGAGCGTGTCGTCCTTGTCAAGAGACCTGATTAGTACATGTCCTCACTCAGCCACAAAGATCTCCTCGGCATCGAGCAGCTTTCCGTCGAAGATATTCGCCTTGTATTAGATACGGCGAGCGCTTTCAAGGAGATTGCGACTCGTCCCGTCAAGAAGGTCCCGACCCTGCGTGGCAAGACCGTCATTAACTTGTTCTTCGAACCGTCGACCCGGACTCGATCTTCCTTCGAACTTGCCGAAAAACGTCTGAGCGCCGACATCGTGAACTTCACGGCACCCATGAGTAGTGTATCCAAGGGGGAAACGCTCCTGGACACGGCTCATAATCTCGAGGCCATGGCTCCAGATATCATCGTGATTCGGCACCCCTCCGCGGGATCCTCGCATTTGCTGAGTCGGGCGTGCCAAGCGTCGATCGTCAATGCAGGAGACGGGATGCACGAGCATCCGACCCAAGCGCTTCTCGACGCCCTGACCGTTCGCGAGTCCAAGGGGCGGATGGAAGGCCTGAAAATAGCGATCATTGGGGATATCATGCATAGCCGGGTTGCCCGGTCCGATACGATGTTGTTCAAGAAGATGGGCGCGGAGGTTTGGACCTGTGGCCCGACGACGTTGATTCCCTGGGAGTACGAAAAACTGGGTGCGCGGACTACGGGACACATTGATGCAGCGCTGGATGGAGCCGATGTCGTTATGATGCTCCGAGTACAAAAGGAACGGCAGAACGAGGGCTTCGTGCCGACGACAAGAGAATATTTCAATTTCTACGGATTGACCATGGAACGCATGAAAGCAACAAAGAAGGACACGATAGTCATGCATCCCGGTCCCATGAATCGCGGAGTGGAAATAGACTCTTCGGTTGCGGACGGTCCCTTCTCTGTCATTTTGGATCAGGTGGCCAACGGAGTCGCTGTGCGAATGGCAATCCTGTATCTCCTCGGCGGCAAGGCAGGACTCAAGCCCAGACGTCGAAGAAAGCAGCGTTGATCTATGCAGCTCATACTGCGCCAGGGAAGAATCATAGACCCGTCTCAGAAGATGGATCGAATTGCGGATCTGGCCGTCGAAAACGGACAAGTCGTGGAGTTGGCTCGTAGAATCCGCAAGAAGGGTAAGAAGGAAATTGACGCACGAGGGCTGATCGTCGCTCCCGGATTCATTGATATGCATGTGCATCTGCGTGAGCCCGGTCGGGAAGATGCAGAAACCATCGAAAGCGGTGCGGCCGCAGCCATGAAAGGTGGTTTCACCGGAGTGGCGTGCATGCCCAATACCCAGCCGGTGAACGACTGCGAGGCGGTGACAGCATTCATTCTCGAGAGAGCCCGGGAAGTCTCTCGAATAGCCGTCTATCCGATCGGTGCAATCACGAAAGGCAGCCTCGGAGAAGTGCTAGCCGAGATAGGTGAGATGCACCGCGCCGGAATCGTCGGCATCAGTGACGATGGACGCCCCGTTCAGAACAACCAGATAATGCGCCGAGCAATGGAATACTCTTCGAATTTCGGGTTGCCCGTCATCGATCATTGCCAAGACTTGGACCTAGCGGCCGATGGTTGCATGAATGAAGGCTACTACTCCACTTTGCTGGGACTCAGGGGAATGAATCCGGCTGCCGAAGAGATTCACGTCGCCCGCGACGTCATCTTGGCGCGACAGACGACGGCGCACGTTCATATCGCCCATTTATCGACCAAGGAATCCCTGGAGATCGTAAAACGCGCAAAGAGAGAAAGACTGCGCGTTACGTGCGAAGTTGCCCCGCATCACTTGTTGCTTACCGATGCGGAGACCGTGAACTACGATACGAATCTGAAGATGAGTCCACCGCTGCGGTCTCACGCGGATGTCAACGCTCTTATTCGTGGTTTAAACTCCGGGGTTATTGATGCGATTGCTACGGACCATGCCCCCCATAATATCAATGACAAGATGATCGAGTTCGATCAAGCTCCGTTCGGTGTCGTCGGTCTCGAAACAGCTGTAGGGCTCATGCTGGACCGGCTGGTTCAATCGGGCAAGATCACCCTCGATCGTATGGTGCGCACCCTGTCCACGAACCCTGCGAAGATCCTCAACCTCGATCGCGGAACGCTACACAGAGGGTCCAAGGCGGATATTACCGTTATCGATCCGGAATGGCAGTGGGAAGTGCAAAGTCGCGCGTTTGCCTCTAGAAGCCGGAACACGCCCTTTGAAGGCTGGAAGCTCAAAGGAGGGCCTGTGATGACGATCGTGGGAGGCCGTGTGGTATGGTCCCGCTAGAGGGCCCGCCTATCGGCCGGAGTTGGTGTCTGGAGCGTCTTGCGACGGCAGGTGCAGAATGATCTCGTCTTTTCTGGCGTACCCCTTGTCCCGGGCGTACTCTTCCAGTGTGTCTTTGCTGTCTCGTAACGCGCGAATGCGATTCATCTTGACTTCGTTGCTCCGATTCAAGTCTCGCACCTGGGACCGTAGTCCGTAGAGGTCAAGTTGAGCCCGCTTCACGTCGAGGTAACCCCCGGGCCCCCAAATACTCAGGGCGCCCACGGCGAAAACGAGAATGATCAGCAGGATGTAGTGAAGCTCACGGTGACGGCAAAGCACACTCCAGTATTGCTGTATCATAGTGCCGCCGTAAGGTAGGTGAATGGACTCCTTAAAACGCGCATGAGTATACTCGACGCCCCGGGCCAAAGCAAACGTTGACTTGAGGGCTGCACATTTCCAAGAAATCGCAGAGCACGCGGTACCAATGATGTCTGCTGGCAACAATCGGTCAAAACCGATTCTGATGGTGACGACTGCCGATACGTTGGAGTTGGCCCGCCAGATTGCGTTGACACTTGTCGACGGCCGCACGGCGGGCTGTGTCAATATCCTTCCTCAAGTTCGTTCCATTTACTGTTGGGAAGGAAAAGTTTGCGACGAGTCCGAGTTCATGCTTCTGATCAAAACAAGGCAAGAAAATTTCGAGAAGGTGCGCGCCGAGATCAAACGGCTTCATTCTTATGACGTGCCCGAGATCATTTCCGTAGCGATCTCGAAATCCGATCCCGAGTATCTGAAATGGTTGCGGGAGCAATGTTGAAGGGGACCCGGCATGCTCCGATGCCGGGCGAGACTACTGGTGCTTCCATTTAGGCGCCCGCTTTTGCAAAAAGGCCTGCACGCCTTCGCTAGAATCTTCCAGGTCCATAAGCTGGTCGAAATACAGCGACTGGACTTCGCGCAAATAGGTTTCCAGATCACGGACCCTGAGCGCACGTGTGGATTGCAGGGCTAGTGCTGTGACGGAAGTGGATAAGCTTCGGATCGTCTGTAGAAGTTCATCGAGCTTGACGCTGACCTCGTCCTCGTTGATCAGGCGGTGGATCAACCCCATATTCCGTGCCTCTGCGGCACTGACGATATTGCCGGTCAAGATCAGTTCGGACGCGTGCCGGTGTCCGATGATTCTTGGAAGCAGGATCGGGGCGAGAGAAGGGATGGATCCCATCTTGATCTCCGGTTGGCCGAACATTGCCTTTTCCGTTGCCAGGACAAAATCACAACAGGCTACGATCTCGTTCCCCGCGCCGAGCGCAAGCCCTCTCACTGTAGCTATGGTGGGAACCGGTATTGTATTCAGGAGTGTGACGATCCTGTGGAACTTCTCGATGAGCAGAAAAACTTGCTCTCGTGTGTGTTCGGTTAAGTCGAGGCCACCGGTAAAAGCTGCTACCCCTGAGTCGATCACGAGTGCGCGAAGCCGGGTAGAATTCTCGACACTCGTCAGGCAGTCTTCCATCTCCTGAAGCATCGTGAGGTTGAGGAAGTTGAGAGGTGGTCGCTTGAGTGTGAGACGGACCCAGTCATCAAAGGTATCGAATCCTACAAATCGCGAATTCTCCATTGCTCCCAGCGTGGAAGTGTATGGGGCAGGCACGGCTTACTTGTTTTCGTCAGCTTTTTCTGTCTCTTCTTGACCTTCCTTCAGTGACGACTTGAAGTTGCGAATTCCCTCGCCGAGACCGCGGCCTAGCTGCGGAATCTTACTCGCTCCGAATATAACCACTATAATCAGCAGGATAACTAGGAGCTCCTGCATGCCAAAACCGCCCATGGCGACCTCCGATCGTTCGAAAACCCTAGACTAGACAGAATGTTACGTTGACCCTCCGTTGAAGTCAATGACCATGTGGCGACCGCCGCCGCCGCCTCTTTTTAGCGTATCTCATCAAATGAGAATTCGCTCGTTTCCCTGGCGCTTGGTGAATTTCTCTCGATCAAGGAACTCGAGGAGCGGAATCGCATGCTTTCGTGTCAGGGTGAACAGCGACTTGAAATCTCCCACGCCAAATCTTGCCCCTGGCCGGTAGTTTGAGCGCACGACACTCTTCATTTCCGACAGGGTCTTCTGATGGTAGGCAAGATCTTCCGCTATCTTCACCAGGACTTTCTCCTTGATCATCCAGAAGGATACCTCGCGAATTTGGAGAGGATCCACATCGATCAGAGAGGATAGTTCGGACAACAGGGGCGGCTGGTACCCTGAACGGTGATAGGCTGTCTCGATCAGGTCTTGGACATGTTTGTTCGCGGCCGACAACTCGATCGTCCGGCCGTGCAGCGCGACCGCGTCCTCATGGAGAGCCACACTTTCTTGCGAAACGAGGTCGTCGAGACAGTACTTGAACACTTCCACCGGTAAATCATCGAACACTTTCCGGCGGAGCTCTTCACGCGAGATCCCTCTCAGGAGCGGGTTGGCTTTATGAAAACCTTTGACCAACGCAACCGAGCTTTCTTGCAATTCTCTCTTGGTGGAGCTTAGCAAAATAAAAGGATCAGGCGCCTCGATGACCACAATCTGACCCGTGTGCTCGGCGGTGGAGCATTCCGTCCTCAGAGTCGGTTCTGCCAATCCAAGCAGGCCGTTCAGTTCCCGCACGGTCAGATAGCGCCCGGGGTGAGCAGCCACGAGAACCGGGATTCTCTCGGCCACGGACCCGCGGGTCAGTGAGTCCAGTGTAGCCGTCGCACGCCGGTCGGTCGTACGATGTTTTCTAGGTCGAGGATTGAGGACCGTTCCGCCTCCTATCGTGACTGCAGGGGAGAATTGGCGAATGATGAAGGTGTCGCCATGCAGGGTGAATATTTCCGTGTCCAGGCGCAGCTGTGCGGTGGAGCTCTCTCCTGGACGAAGATTGGCGCAGTCCATCAGCGCCACGCGAGCCAGAACCTCGGACGTTCCCTGATGGAATCGAACCTTGATAAAGTTTTTGAGCGGGCGTGGAGCCGTTGGCAACAACCTCAGCGTGACATCCAGGAGCTGGCTTGGATGAAAAATGCGCGGAGCGGTCAAGACCATTCCGCGACGGACTTGATCCAAGTCTATCCCCTGAATATTCACTGCGGTCCGCTGGCCCGCTTGCGCCCCGTTCGTCGACGCATTGTGAACCTGGATTCCCCGTATCCTCGAGGGAAACGGTCCCGGGATGAGCTCGATCTCCTGATCTTTGAAGATCTCCCCCGAAGTGAGCGTTCCCGTCACGACCGTACCGAAACCTCGAACGCTGAATGCGCGATCAATCGGTAACCTGAACACCTGGTGGTTGGGTCGAACGGCAAGAGTGGATGCTCTTTGGTACAGAGCCTCTTTGATCTCGGCAATTCCATCACCCGTCTTGGAGCTTGCCGTCAGTATTTTGCACCCCTCGAGAAAAGAACCCTGGGCAAGTTCCCGGACCTCCTCAGCCACAACCTCCACGATTTCAGAGTCGACCAGGTCCGTCTTGGTGATGACGATGATTCCGTCGCGTACCCCCAGGAGACGGCAAATGTCGAAATGCTCTCGTGTCTGAGGCATGATTGATGCGTCAGCGGCCACGACCAGCAGGACAAGGTCGATCCCGCCGACACCGGCCAGCATGTTCTTGACAAATTTCTCGTGGCCAGGTACGTCCACAAATCCGATCTGTACGTCCCCGAGGTCGAGGTGGGCGAATCCGAGATCAATCGTGATTCCTCGTAGTTTTTCTTCCTTCAGCCTGTCTGGATCCGTGCCGGTAATCATTCTGACAAGAGCACTCTTGCCATGATCGATATGGCCTGCAGTCCCAACGATGACATGTCGCATACTCGACGTCCGGTTCCGAAATTGTGAGTCGTGGGAAATGGCTTGACGGATGCCCGCGTAGCCCAGTAGCCTAAAATTTTTGAAATGCAGGGAGCCGACAGCAATATCTTAGTGCAGGCAAACCAGATTGACTAGCTGAATCCGGGCGGTGAGGAAGGGCGAATTATGCTTGAGAGTTTGTCGAACAGGTTGCAGAGGATCCTCAAGGATTTGCGCGGTCAGGGTCGGGTCACGGAGCGACACGTCGACCATACTGCCAGGGAGCTTCGGGATGCATTGCTTGAAGCCGACGTAAATCTCAAGCTCGCCAAGGAATTTGTCGGTCGCATCCGGGAACGTGCGCTTGGACAGGAAGTGACGGGCGCTCTCAGTCCGGAGCAGCAGGTCATCAAGATCGTCCGGGACGAGCTGGTAGAGCTGATGGGGGGGAACCAGTCGCCGTTGAGTTTTGCAGGTTCGCCCCCGTCTGTTTTCCTGATGGTTGGTCTCCAAGGGTCCGGCAAGACCACGACCTCGGCGAAGCTGGGGCGGTGGTTGACCACCCAGAATCGCACCCCGCTTTTGATGTCAGTGGACGTACACCGTCCCGCGGCGATTGAACAATTGAGAGTGCTCTGTCAGGCGAACAATCTCCGCTACTTCGATGTGGAGGGAAACGAAGATCCTGTCTTCCGTGCCGAACATGGGATTCGTCACGCGCGCAATGGTGGTTTTGATGTGGTGTTGATCGATACTGCTGGACGGTTGCATGTCGACGAGAACATGATGGTCGAACTGGAGAGAATCAAGGAGGTTTCTTCTCCGACCGAGGTGCTTCTGGTTGCCGATTCGATGACCGGCCAGGATGCGGTGCGGAGCGCACAAGACTTTCACCACCGGCTAGATCTGACCGGGGTGATTCTGACGAAAATGGACGGCGACGCCCGCGGCGGTGCGGCCCTATCCATCAAGTCGGCGACGGGCCAGGCCATCAAGTTCGTTGGGACCGGGGAGCGTGCAGAGGCACTTGAGCCTTTTTACCCGGATCGAATGGCGAATCGTATCCTGGGCATGGGTGACGTCCTATCCTTGATCGAGAAGGCCGAAAAAACGGTCGAGCAGGATCAGGCGGCGGAGCTAGCCGAAAAGCTCCGCAAAGACGAATTTACCCTGGAGGACTTCAGGGATCAGCTCCGTCAGATTCGAAGCATGGGCCCGCTCGATGAGATTCTCGCGATGCTTCCTAATATGGGAGCAATGAAGGGCATGAACCGGCTTCGGGTCGAGGAAAAGGAACTTGTCCACATCGAAGCAATCATCGATTCCATGACCGCCACCGAGCGCCGTCGCCACAACGTTATCAATGGCAGCCGAAGGAAGAGGATTGCTCGCGGTAGTGGGAGGCCGGTTCAGGAGATCAATCGCCTTCTCAAGCAGTATGTTGAGATGCGAAAGATGATGAAACGTCTCAGCCGGGGGATCGTACCAAAGATGATGAAGGGAATGAGATTTCCCTGACCACGATTTCTAGCTCCTGCGGGGGTAATTCTCGTCAGATCGCAGTTTTGCGTGTGATATTGCAACCGGTCTCTTTATGTGACAGAATTGTAAGCAGTTAGGCAGTAATAGATTGGAGGAGTGTTGTTACGAATCAGACTGACCCGTATGGGTGCAAAAAAAAAAGCCGTTTTATAGAGTTGTGGTTACAGAGCGAAGAGGGGCTCGTGATGGCCGTTTTGTCGAGATCCTCGGGCACTACAACCCGAGGACAGATCCGCCAGCCGCCACCCTGAACATGGATCGGGTACAGCATTGGGTAGCAAAGGGAGCGAAGCCTTCGGAAACAGTAAACTCGTTGATCCACAAGACGCGCTCTCAATCCGAGGCGGGTTAAAGCCCGGTATCCCATCACGGCACCTCCACAATTGTAGATGCGTTGTCCATGTGTAGTCCAGAGGGGAGGAGTGCAGTGAAAGAGCTTGTTGAACTGATCGCCAAAGCGCTCGTTGACAATCCTGAAGAGGTGGTGGTAACAGAGGTCGAAGGGGAACAGACTACCGTTTTGGAGCTTCGAGTGGCTCCCTCGGATCTGGGTAAGGTCATAGGCAAGCAGGGACGGACTGCTCGATGTATACGAACGCTCCTCGGGGCGGCTGGTATGAAGCTCCGGAAAAGATTTGTATTAGAAATCCTCGAATAGTGGACCCAGCCGCGCGCCCCGCATTTGTAACCATTGCGAAGATTGTCAGGACAAGAGGCAATAAGGGTGAGGTCCTGGCAGATCCACATACTGATTTCCCGCGTCGATTCGAAAATTTATCAGAAGTCTGGCTTGAGTTCACCGGCGGCGAGCGCCGAAGGGTGTCCCTGGAGACCACTTGGGTTCACAACAACCGCCCGGTCCTCAAATTCGTCGGGATTTGCACGATCGAGGAAGCTTCTTCCCTCGTGGGCGCATGGGTAGAAGTCGAGGCAGATCAGACCGTTCCTTTGCCCGAGGGAACCTATTATGATTTCGATCTCGTGGGTTGTCGGTTGCAGGATCCGGCAGGTTGCGACCTAGGTATCGTGAGCGGCGTATTGCACATCAGCGGGAACGACCAGCTTGTCGTAGAAGGTCCGAATGGAGAGTATTGGGTTCCTGCGACATCTCCGATCTGCCGTCAGATCGACGTCAAAAAGGGGCGAATCATCGTTGATCTTCCAGATGGTTTGATGGACCTCAATAAATGAGATTTGATATCATTACAATTTTCCCGGAGGTTTTCGACCGTGTGATCGATTGCGGCATTGTCCGCCGCGCCCGCCAATCAGGGTTGATTGAAGTGCAGGTTGTTAACCTGAGGGATTTTGCCGAGGATCGGCATCTCTCGGTGGACGACCGCCCATACGGCGGAGGGGAAGGGATGGTTCTCATGCCCGGTCCTCTCTTTAGAGCCGTGGAGGCCTGCGGCACGAGGCCCGGGACCCGGACCGTACTCCTGACGCCGCAGGGGGAAACGTGGAATCAGGAAATGGCTGCTGAGATTGCTACAAATCAGCACATTATCCTCATCTGTGGCCGATATGAAGGAGTGGATCAGAGAGTTGCGGATCATCTAGTGGATACCAAGGTATCCATTGGGGACTATGTGCTCTCGGGAGGCGAGATCCCAGCCATGGTAATGCTAGATTGCGTAACTCGCCTCCTGCCAGGAGCACTTGGGGCCGCGGACTCCGCCGTAAATGAAAGCTTTACAAGTGGGTTACTGGACCATCCCCAGTATACGCGACCTAGGAGTTTTCGAGGGTGGAAAGTGCCCGAGATACTGCTTTCCGGAAATCACGCCGAGGTGAAGAAGTGGCGAACGGAGCGTGCCGTTGAAGCGACTAGAAAGAATCGACCGGATATTCTAAAGAAGCTCACCCACAATTGCAGGAGCGAGTAGATGATGGACGTGATGCGGAAGGCCACTGATTCCCAGATCCGTAAGGATTTAATAGATTTCCGGCCCGGGAACACGGTTCGGGTGCATGTCAAGATCAAGGAAGGAGAAAAGGACCGGATCCAGATCTTCGAAGGTGTTGTCATCGCGATCAAGAGAAATGGCGTTTCCTCGACTTTTACCGTGCGAAAAGTCTCCTTCGGGTGCGGAATCGAGAGGATCTTCCCCTTGAACTCTCCGATCATCGATAAGTTGGAGGTTGTGCGTAGCGGTAAGGTCCGTCGAGCACGCTTATATTTCCTTCGGGAACGTCGCGGCAAGTCAGCACGATTGAAAGAGATCGGACGGGATAGTCGCCGATCCAGTGCGCCGACGGGATAGGAGTTCAGTAAAAGCGTGCAATTCTGCCCGTATTGGAAACGCGTTCGTGAAGAGATTCCCCCCCTGGGTAGCAGCAAAGCAGGTGACCGTACGACAGGTAACAAAGCCACCATCTCTATACTCCTACGTTGGCTCCACGTGTTTAGTGCAGACCTATATCTGATTTCGTTTGGCAAGAAGGGCTATGGTGGTTGACGATAAGACCAAAACACTCCGGGGTGCAGAGAGGTTTGTCCTTCAAGGGCGCATTCCTCAGGCCATTGCTGAGTACTTGAAGATTGTCCGGAGCGACCCTAGCGACATTCTGACTCTGAATACGATTGGAGACTTGTACCTGCGCCAGGGGAGGGTCGAAGAGGCTAACAAGGTGTTTGCGCAGGTGGCAGAGTCCTACGTTCGGAACAATTTTCTCCTCAAAGCGATCGCAGTTTATAAGAAGATCCTTAATGTCGATCCTCAAAATCTCGAGATCAATACCACCCTAGCATCCCTCTTGGCGAAACAGGGGCTCAACGTCGATGCACGGAATCAGTACATGTGTGTCGCGGATCTCTTGGCTCAGAGTGGAAGAAAAAAGGAGTCCCTAGAGGCTTTGGAGCAAGCGGTTACCCTGGATCCGAGGGACTATTTGAGCCATTTGAAGTTGGCGGAATCCCACGTCGAAGCAGGAAACACCGACCGAGCCGGTGACTTCTTTGTCAGCGCGGCCAGGGCACAAGTCAAAGTGGGCAACGCACAAGCGTCGCTTGCTTCCTTCAAGCGCGCGATTGAATTGGGCTCGAAGAGCCCCGACGTGCTGCGAAGTTACCTTGAGGCCTGTTTATCGGCGGGGGACGTTTCCGAGATTCTTCCTATTCTGAACGATGCGGTGGCCGAGGATCCGGAGAGCTTGGACTTGCTGGAAATGAAAGGCAAGGCTCATCTGGCAAACAAAGAGTATGAGGAGGCGAAGCAGGCATTCAACGCTGTGCTCTCCTCTGACAACTCTCGCTACGAAAACCTGCTCCTTTTGTGCCATGCTCTGCTGGAGTTGGAAGATCTCGATCGCGCGTCCCACTGCTTGGACCCGATCGTCCCGATTGTCATTTCTCGAAAAGAGACGGACAAGGTAACGGTCTCACTGGAAGAGATCTTGAGTCAGCGTCCTGATCATCTCCCCACGTTGACCAAAATGGCCGACATCCTATCGACCACGAATGACCACGATCGTCAACTCGAGGTCCTCGACCGATTGGCGGTCTACCATCTTGAGCATCAAAACCCGAGCGAGTCTCTGGAATATCTGTTGCGGATTCTCCAGATCCATCCGGAGAGCGAGAAACACCTGGACCTTCATCGCCGGGCGCACGCCGAAGCGTACCCTGGCACGCCCTATGAGCCCCCGGCCAAGGCCAGTACCGAAAAGCAGGAAAGAACCGGGCACGAGGAGGAAGGAGAGCCTGAACCGAAAGTATCAAATTCCAAGCTGATTGAGGTAGACCTGCTTCTGAACTATGACATGCGAGACAAGGCTCTGAGCTTGCTACTCGCCATGGAGACCGAAAGCCCCACCGATAAGGAAGTGCGGTCTCGCCTGCTGTCCTTCTACAAGGATCTCAGGGAAGATCGAAAGGCTGCAGAGCAATGCTTGGCTCTAGCCGCTATTCATCGAAAGTCTCAGAATGAAGAAGCTGCACAAAGGTTCCTGGAAGAGTCGGAAAAAATGTGCCCGGAGTTGGTACAAGACCCAGAGTTCAACCTCGTGCATTTTGCCCAGGAGCGAGGCATTCCCTTAGAGGAGTCTCAGCCCCAGATGCAGTCGCGGCGGCAAGAGACTGGTCCGGATATGGAGTTGGATCTGTCCGGAGATCTAACCGAGATCTTCTTCAAAGACGGCGGGGAACCAGAACTCTCCGAGGAGACGATTGCCGGGAGACATGAGTCGGACGAGGCAGTGGAAGAGTTTGTTCCCGCTCCGGTTCCGAAGGCCCCGGGGGATGCTATTTCTGAGCTGATGCAAGAGGTCGATTTCTACCTCAGGCTTGGTTTTCACGATGAGGCAAAGTCGAAGCTGGCGGAGGCTGTCAACCGCTTCCCGGACCACCCGGAGATTCTTCCCCGCCTGGAACAACTCGAACAACAGAGTGGTTCCGCTCTAGATGACGTGATTGCTCTGGGGCCTGGGGAGTCGGATGGAGAGCCTTTGGACCTGGGATCCACCGAGGATCTCTTGACTCGAATAGAGTCCCCTCTACCCATGCCGAGAGAATCTGAAGCCCAGGTCGAAGCGGAGGTGGCTCGTATTGTCGCGGGTTCAGAGGAAACAGATGAGGCCGTCGAGCATGCGGTTTCGGCCCAGGAGTCCACGGGTAACAACAATGGCGACGGCAAAGTGAACCTCATGTTCGCCGATTTGATAGACGAAGTGAATTCGATTTCTGATAACGAGATCAATCAGGAGGATTACGAGACCCACTTCAGTATGGGGATTGCATACCGAGAGATGGACCTGCTGGAGGACGCGATCAATGAGTTTCAGGGAGCCATCAAGACACTCAACCCATCGAAATCACCTAGAGAAGTTGTTCAATGCTGCGGCATGCTGAGTACTTGCTTTTTGGAAAAGGGAATGCCACGATTTGCCATTCGTTGGTGTCAAACCGGATTGAGAGTTCCCGAGGTGTCCGCGCACGAAGCTCTGGCATTGAGGTACGACATGGGCATCGCGCATGCCCTCAATGGTGAGTCCGAGCAGGCTGAAGAATGCTTCAACTTTATCTACGGGGTCGATCCGGAATACCGAGACGTAGCCCAGCGTCTGCATGCGCTCAAGAGACGATCGGTGTAAGGACCGTGTCGTGGCATGCTCGCCCGGGGGCCTTCGTATCTTCGAACGAGATCGGCTGCAATCCGAGAGTAGGGTGTTCTTGATCTGGCGTATCTTGTACATTCTTTTCTGCCTCGAAGTCGGTACCTTTCTCCTCTTTCTGCCTTGGCTGGGTCTCTGGGAAAACAACTATTTCCTCTTTCGGTACCCAGAGTTTCGCTCCATGGCCGCCAACCCGTATCTCAAGGGTGCAATTCTCGGCCTGGGCATCGTGAATCTTCTGATAGGGCTTCAGGAGATTGGCCGCTTCCGACGAAACTCCTCGAGCCCGGACTGACCTTCTCCGGCTATGCTCTACCACGTTACAGATCGAATGCAGGTGGCACGAGGGTCCATTCTGGGTCTAATCCGTAGATCGATAAAGCTCGGAATAGACTACATTCAGATTCGTGAGAAAGATTTGCCCGACAAGGCCTTGTTCGATTTGGTAAGACGCGCGGTGAATCTGGCTGGAGAAACAAATTGTAAGATTCTGGTCAATGGGCGCGCCGACGTGGCGCTGGCAGCCCAAGCCAGCGGCGTGCATCTGCCGGCCGACGGTATCCGAGCAGAACAAATCAAAGCAGAGCTCCCGGATGGGTTTCTCGTTGGGGTTTCAGTTCACTCAATTCGAGAAGCAAAGAGAGCTGAGTCCCAAAAAGTAGACTACGTGATTCTTGGTCCTGTGTTTAGCACCCCATCCAAGGTAAATTATGGCGCCCCGCTTGGCGTGGCCTATCTAAAGAAAGCCTGTAGAGCGGTGTCGATCCCCGTTTTCGCGATTGGCGGGATGAACCCCGACCAGTATCCCCGCATGCTGGAGTCGGGGGCCGCAGGAATGGCCGGTATCCGGATGTTTCAGCAAATGAAGATGCCCCCGAATGACTTTTTTTGAGAAAAAGCGTCAAGGTAAGAATCTAACCTCTAGAGAAGTCTCATCCCCCGAAAAGTTCTAGTTTTTTTCTAATATTGGAATCCTGCTGTCGACTTAACTATCGAGCGCAGCCTATCCCCAAAGGTGTAGGGAATGGACCCCACTTCAGAACTTGTGCGTCGCTGCCGAAGCGGTGATTCCGGTGCCTTTGACGGCCTGGTTCGGACATACATGAATACCGTACTGGGTCTTGCCTATAACTACGTAGGTAACTTCCACACTGCAGAGGACTTAGCTCAGGAAACGTTCGTTCAGGCCTTCCAGTCCCTCGATCGGCTTCGGGACATCGATCGTTTCAAGGTCTGGCTACTTCGAATAGCTCGCAACAAGTGCATCGACCACATTCGGCGAAATCCCAAGTGGATTTCCATCGACGACGACGATCAGCTACGCCGTGAAGTCGATGCGGCCTCTGCGCAGACCTCGACCCCACCACCCTCGGAAGCATCGGTCTCAGAGGCCGCACTTCTGTCGGTCCTTCAATCTATTAGGGCGGATTATCGAGAGATCTTCACGATGAAACACATTGACAACCTGTCCTACAAGGAGATCTCGCAACTTTTGGGGATGAGCGTGACCGCGGTCGGTGAGAAGCTATATCGAGTCCGCGCGATAATCCGGGAACGGCTAAGAGAGAACCCTGGGAGCGATTTATGAATTGCCAGAGCATGTCCCCCCTGATCTCTAGACTCCTCGACAGAGAGTTGCATGGTTCGGAGCAAGAACTTCTCGAGGATCACCTCCGCGCCTGCCAGAACTGTGACTCCACCCTGGAATCCTGGCGCCGTGACGGCAGCGTGCTGAAGGGTTTCTTTGATAGGCACGCCTTGGGGGAAGACTTTGTCCAGAAAGTCGGGAATTCGCACGCGGGCGTGATGAGTGCGGGGCGACTTGTTGAGTCAGACGCCGAGGTCACCAGGGCTCTACCTGGTTTTTGGTCTAGTTGGGGTTTGCAGAGCTGGCTGAAGGTGGCCGCGGCTGCGTTGGTTGTCGTTTTCGTGACGATGCAGTGGTTTGTTCCGAAAACAAGCCTCAGTCTGGCACAGGTGGTCCATACCGAGCATGGGGTGGAGGTGAGACGGGCCACCTCGCAATCTTGGATCAATGCCACTGCTGGAGCTCGGCTGTGGAACGGTGACTGGATTCGAAATCGAGGCCATGCACCGGCTCGCATTCAAATCTCGGATCGGGCGGAGGTATCCTTGGAGCGCAACGCCATGCTTCGACTGGCCGTGGACCAAGATAGCAATGAAGTGGCGCTGTATCGGGGGGGAGTCCTGTCCAAAACCTATGGCCGAGATGAGCCCATTGAGATTCTCACCTCCACTGGCAGGATTGTCAGTGCCGAGGCGCAGTTTCGGGTCAGGGTCCAGAGGCTTGTGTTACCGACCGTAACACGAATTCAGGGGAGGGAGCGGGTACAGGGAGAGAGTATAGAGCTCACCGATGTCGCGGTGGAAGAAGGGATGGTGAATGTTACAACCTCGAACGAGATGTCCCCGATGCAAGCTGGAAGTCGCGCCCTCATGACCCCATCAGGGTTGGCCTCGGTGGCCGCATCCGGGGAGCAAGAATCAAGGATCCGTTCCGACTTGTCCGTTGAAGCGACGGTGGGCCCAGGAGAAATGAGTTCCCAGCTAATCACCGACAAGCACGGCACCAAGATCCGGGTGAGCATCAAGTCCATTCCATTGTCGACGGTTGTCGAATGGACAACGGGACATCGCTTTCTCACAGAGGATGTTCCCCTCGTCAACGGGGAGTTGGAGTACGCTCCGGGTACCTCCCCAAGCTCAGTGATCGCCGCAGTGGCTGACAACCTCGGGTTGCGAATCATTACGAGGCGCCAAGTTTTCCGGGCCGAGACGGTCTCGCTCAAAGATCAGAGCTCCCTGGGGATAGAAGCTGAAACCTCTAGGTTCTCCATCGAGCGCTCCGCCGCGGGAGAGATATCCTTCGAGTTTCTTAATACGAGAGCGATCGACGTGTTCGAATCCCTCAGGCGTTATGAGATTGTACTCCCGTACCTGTCGGACCGGAGTCGGGATGCCGTTGTTTCCATTCGGGCTGTTGGGCTACCGTCCGACCAAATCTGGTCGTGGCTCGATAACGAGCTTGTTTTCGAGAGATACGAAGCGGAGCAGTCTGTCGAAGTGGCTGAATTGGATGTGAATCTGGCAGGGGACCTTCTCCCGGAAGCTCTGCTCAGAGCTCCGAACGGAGTCGATCCGAATCAATGCTGTACCTCAGGTAACGCCGACGGCATGACGTCGCCGAAGAACGAGCCTTCGGAAAACCTGTCGCCCCAGCGGCGACGTCCTCGACGCTCGAGCGTTCCAGAGCGCTCCGCCCTGTGGGGTGATCCTGTCTCGATTCGCGGATCACTATGGAACATTCTTGATATGAGACCGGAGTCCTCGAATTCTCCATTGGTGGAAGCCCAAAATCTTGTTTCCGATCATTCCGCCGAGATGGAGGTTGGGGGTGATCTCATCGATCCAGAGGAAGAATCTGATGTTGGAGCCGACGGACGAATCGGGACCTGGCGCCTCATCTGGCCGGTGATCCCGAAGGTCGACACCCCGCTCGAGTACGCGATCTACAATCCGGCCAGATTGCCGATGGCGACTCAATGGAGGCTTTACGACTCGATTGGCAGCTTGATCTTCGAGGATGTGATCGAGATGGACGGGAGTCCTCAGCAGCGCGTGAGCCCGCTGGGCCTTTCCGAGAATCCCGTTCCGGCAGGGAGTCACTGGGAAACCGTGAGTGATGAATTCTTGCGCGGTCGGGGAGCGAAACAGGCGGGATCTCGCTCGGGCTCAATGTTGGAGCCGGAAGGGGCTCGAGAGTCATGGGAATTCCCGGGAGCCTATTTCCGGCTTGAGCAACAGCGAATTCAGATTTGGGTCGTGAACGTGAACGCTTTTGCAACGGAGATCGTCATAACCGTCATCCTGGATGGGGAAGCAAGAATGGTCGATTACAGGGCTGTCGGTTCTCACGCGGGGATTGTCTGGGCTCCGAAAGAATCGATCGACTGGAATCATTCCTCAGCGCGAGTCGTGATCCAAGCGATGGAGGGGGCGGTTGCAGCCGGGATTCTTGAAGAAACCCGTACTGATTAGTTCTTGGGGGGGGCAGACCTTTCTTGCCGTCCAGTTTCGAGATTCCTAGCTTGGCACCCTCCACTGCGGCGCTTGTGATCTTGGTGCAGTCGGCGACTGCGTTCCATGCCTCGGCGTCCCGCTTTTCTTCGCAGAGCTTCCTCAACACGTTCAGATCCTTCGCAGCTTTTTCGCCCCCTTTTTTTAGATTCTTCAGAGCTTGTGACAGGCTCTCTGGATCCGTGTCCGGGCGCTCAAACGCCTCTTCCACATTGAACATGATACTGCGGATGATTCGATAGTAAGCGCCGATCATTTCCTGCGGTGTTGCAAACTCGAGCGGGTCTCCCGGCTCTGATTCCTTGCCAGCAAGCCGATTCTCCGCGGATTGTAGCCGTAGCGATGCGGCTTCCAGATAGACCTCGACCCGTGCACCGATCTCACGGGCGTTCTGGACTTTCTCGATCTCTTCAGGGGTCAAAAACTCTTTGGCATCGACATGCACCGGGGCGTGCACCAGAAGGAAGATCAGTCCCACGATGGATACTAGGGGCAGGCCGGTTCTTTTTTCGACGGAGTTCATCGGACTATTCTCGTTGAAAGAGGATGTCCACGAGTTTCGAATGCACGTCGTCTGCTCGCTTGAGCCATTGCTCCAATCGGCTGCCTGTCACGCCCGGCAGTCTATACCTCCAGTCCTCCAGTTCCGATATGGACTTTCGAAGGTGAATCTCATAGCGGATCAGCTCTTTTGACTTTTTCCCGCGTTCGAAGTTTCCGTCAATATCGTCGACGCTCATAGTGAGTAGTTCGTTCCAAGTTGACAGACCTTCCTGAAAGACCTCGTAATCGCTTCTGCGAAGGCTACGCTGGCAACCCGCGAAAATTCGGTCGGAAGCAGTTTTGTAGATCTTTATCCGTTTCTTGACTTCCTTTTCCCGCTGAAGCTTTGCCCACTCCAACGCTGTCAGTCCACCCCTGGGAGACGAAGCCTCCTCGGTCAACGGCACAGTCGAGAATCCAACTACGAGAATGAATACGAGCAATTGTGACACGATCACATCTTTGGCGGAACGCTACAGCCCAGCAAGTCCAACGCCTTTTGCAATTGTATCCTGACCAGGTCGGTTACGAAAGTCAGGTTTTGCTTTCGCTCGGGATCCGGTTCCGAAAGAATATGATAGTTGTGATAGAAGAGATTGAATCGCTGCGCCTGATGGAATGCGTACTTGGCTAACTGGGATAGCTCGAGGGTCTGCTGAACCTGACGGACGATGTCCGGGAGCCGGACGGCGTTGTAGACGAGTTCCCAGATGTCGTTTTGATTGGTTAAAAAAGCGTTCAGGCTCTCGGGCGCAGGTGCGGAGAAATTGTTTCCCGGATTCGATTCCGAGAGCTTGCGAAAAATGTTGTTCGCCCTCACCACGGCATACTGAACGTACGGACCTGTCTCCCCCTCGAAACTGAGAGCCTCATCGAAGTCGAACGCGATCACGGTATTGCGGGAAAAGCGAAGCATGAAGTACCTCAGGGCGCCGACCGCAATGGTGTTCGCGATGCTTTCTGCTTCCGACTGCGGAATCTCATGCCGCGACTGAACTTCCAAGAGTGCTTTGTTGACGAGAGTGTCCAGAAGGTCGTCTGCTTTGACTCCCAGTCCCTTGCGCCCGGAGACCTCTACGTAGGGACGCTTTCGATCTTCGTCCGTGAGTGGGAAACCGAGTTCTTCACAGCACGCAGGAGTCAAGGCGACCATCTCATAGGAGAAGTGTATCGAGTTGCGGGCCGCCTGCGCGTATCCCAGAGATTGAAGGCCTTGTAATACAACAGTTTGAAGGTAAGATTGTCTCGCGTCGATCACGTTGTAGACCTGTTCCGCATGGCCAAACTCGGGGGACGGCATATCGTCTGTCTGGTCCATGGTGGTGACCCACGCCGTGTCACCCTGAAAAGGGCGATAATGGAAGTCCAGGCCCAGAAGGCCGAATTTCCATAATTGATAGGCCAGATCCTTGCCTACATACGTGACCGTCCCATTGGACCGGACGATTACCTTTTCGTCCTCCTCCGCCGGTCTTTCTTTATGACCTTTAGATTGCAGTTTCATCACCCAGCATCCCAGATTTTTTCCCGAACTGGGCTGATGAATTGCCTGTTTTTCTTTGAGCAATCCGAAAGCCTTGTCCCAAAATCGAAGGTGTAAGATTTCGCTTTCTCTTGGCAGCAAATCGTAACGAACGTTGATTCGCTTCATTGTTTGTAGATGGGCCTGCACGACCCGCATCGCTACATGTTGTGCAAGGTCAGCCGTCGGATTGCTCCCGGCCTCTATGGCTTGCAGGGTCTTGCTGCGCCAACCCAGGTTTTCCGGCGATTGTTGGTAGAAGCCTGCGACCTTGGCATAAACGTCCCAGCAGTAATAGTCGAACTTCCCGCCAATGTCGGCAACCTCGCTGGCTGTTTTCCCCTCGATTTGTTGCAACCCCACCACTACGTCGGCGACCTGAACGCCTGTGTTGTCGAGATAATTCTGCGCCTCCACTTTTTCACCGAGAAAGCGCAGACATCGAATGAACGAGTCACCAAGGGATGCATTGCGCAGGTGTCCAATGTGCGCCGCCTTGTTCGGATTGATATTCGTGTGCTCGACGATGACTTTCCCGGACACTGCTGTCTTTTCAAGTCTACCGTAGAGTCCCTGAGATATACTCTCCCTCAGCCGCAGCGCCCAGTCTGCTCGAGCGAGGTAGAGGTTTAAAAAACCGCCGCCAGCCACGTCCACCTTCCAAATGCCGGGAACTTCTCGGATCTGAATCGCTAGCTCTTGCGCGATGTCGCGCGGAGGCCGTTTGATCGTCCGTGCGAGCTCGAACGCAACGGGTATCGCCAGTTCTCCAAGCTCTATTTTGGGAGGTGTGGAAAAGCTGAGCCCAGGATAATCCACCGCGTATGCCTGGCGAATGTAAGCGAGCAAGATCTCTTCGATCTTGTGCGTGACTTCGGATAACATCATGCCTCTCATGCATTTGCGATCAAAGATGAAACATACCTCATGAGCCCGTCCAAATCAACCGGCGGATCTTCGGTGTCCGATCCTGGGAGATCACAGTTTTGGCGTTGAAGAATAGTAGCTTCAGATTTACGATCTATTCGTTCGTGACCAACGGCTCAGGAGAAACGTTCATGTTTGAAATTTTTGCGGGGATGGCGGAACGGTTTCTATGAGTACCAGCGAAGAAACATATGAACTTCATACATATTGAACCTTTCGCCGGCATCAGCGGGGACATGTTTCTAGGGGCATTGCTAGACCTCGGGGCGGACCTGTCCATATTGAAGGCGCAACTGGACTCCTTGCACACAAGCCCGTTGTTGAATTACGAGTTGGCCTCGGAGAAACGGACGAAGGCTGGCATCCGAGCCACGAAATTTCTTCTCAAGAAGACGGCCGAGAATGTCCCGGATGAATCTCCGCGAAACCTCGGGGCGATCCGCGAAATGATAGTCGGGAGTGGGTTGAGTGACTGGGTAAAACGTGCGTCGGTGGATGCCTTTTCTCGCTTGGCACAAGTCGAGGGGAAGGTTCATGGCCAATCTGCCGAGGAGGTGCACTTCCACGAGATCGGAGCCGTGGACTCGATCGTGGATACCGTGGGCTCGTTCATAGCATTGGAGCAGTTTTTGCCCGCGACGTTCAGTTCCTCTCCCGTCAACGTCGGGCGAGGTGTCTTTGAATGTGCTCATGGTCTGTACCCAGTTCCCGGGCCGGCGACGCAGGAGCTTTTGAAAGGGATTCCGTCGTACTCGAATCAGCTGTCTGGCGAGCTCACAACACCTACCGGGGCGCTACTTTTGACTGCGCTGGGAGCAAGTTTTGGGCCTCGGCCCCCGATGAAGATCCTTGCGACCGGTTACGGATCCGGGTCGAGGGACTTGTCCAACGCACCGAACGTATTGCGAATCACCCTGGGGGAACAGTGTTCTGTGGGTGAGGATCTATCCGACAGTGGCACGGAGGTCGCGGTGATCGAGGCGAGCATCGATGACATGAATCCTCAGATCTATTCCTACTTCCAGAAACGGGCTCTTGATCAAGGCGCCCTTGACGTTTACTTTACCGCCATACAGATGAAGAAGAATCGTCCTGCTGTAAAGCTGACCGTGATGTGCGATCCTGTCGATGTCGACGCCATGGCTCGTTTGATATTTGCCGAGACAACAACCATTGGTATAAGATACAGCCATGCCTATCGCAAGACGCTCCAGAGAAGGCACGTCTCTGTCGACACACAGTTTGGCCGCGTAAGAGTCAAGGTGTCGTTGCTGGACGGCAGGGTCGTGAATTTTGTTCCGGAGTATGAAGACTGTTGGCGGCTGGCTTCAGACAAAAAGGTCGCGCTCAAGCTGGTGCAGGCAGGGGCGACGCAGGCCTACTTGCAACAAGAGCGGGAATCGGAATAACGACGAGAGAATTCAAAGATGAGTGAGCAGCCGGAACAAGAAACCCGCAAGGCCGATGTTGAGCCGGATCGAAGGATCACGCTTGAGGACTTCAAGAAGGTAAAGCTTCTCGTAGGGCAAATCGTCGAGGCTGAAAAGATCGAAGGCTCGAGGAAACTGATGAAACTGCTCGTGGACATCGGTTCGGAGGTACGCCAGGTGGTCGCGGGAATCGCGGGAGAGTATGACGCGCCGACCCTTCTAAACCGTAAGGTTGTGCTGGTGTCTAATCTGAAGCCCGCGAAGCTGATGGGTGTGCAATCAGACGGGATGATTGTGGCAGCTGTGGTCGGAGACAGGGCGGTTCTGGCTACCTTTAACGAGGAAGTTCCGAACGGGGCGTTGCTAACTTAGTACGCATGTTTGGAAATATGGTACTTGGACGCCCATACGACTGTTTGGAATGCTAGTCGATTCCCACACGCACCTCGATGCACCCGAATTCGATGATGATCGCGAAGAGGTCATTCAGCGAGCGAGAGATTCAAGCCTGGACTTGCTGATCAACATTGCCACGGCCAGACCGGCAGAGTTCTCGATCCAAAGGACCTTGGAGCTTCTGCAGGGCCATGATTTCATTTACGGAGCGGTTGGCGTTCATCCGCATGACGCCAGGCACGTGGATGCATCGTACCTGCAGAAATTGCAGACCTGGTCGGACAATCCCAAAATTGTTCTTTGGGGAGAAATAGGATTGGATTATTACTATGACCACTCTCCACGGGATTGCCAGCGAGAGGTATTCCGCAGGCAACTGAAGATTGCCAGTGAGCGAGGCTTACCGGTATCCATTCATTGTCGGGACGCCTGGCCCGACCTTATGGAGATCTTGGACGCGGAGTGTGACAGGACCGGCCCGAGGGGCATTCTGCATAGCTTCACAGGATCCAAGGAAGATGCACGGCGGTGCGTATCGAGGGGTTTCTTTATTTCTTTTTCGGGGATCGTGACGTTTAAGAATGCTTCTGGTCTGAGAGATGTTGCACGAGAGCTCTTAATCGACCAGATCCTGATAGAAACGGATGCCCCATATCTTGCGCCGGTACCGCATCGCGGCCGACGAAACGAACCAGCATTCGTTTCGGACGTTGCCCGAAGTCTTGCCGATACCATGGACGTTTCTTTTGAGAGTTTGACGCAAAGTGTATCTCGAAACCTGCGCAAGGTTCTCGGCCTCGAAGCCGTGCCGTAGTTGGTTTTATTGTGGCGCACCTGTGCTAATATCCAGTCGCAACCGTAGCGCGTGAGTTGTTTTCAGGATAATCGATTAGAATAAGGGCGCGAATTGAATCCCCAGGAGATCTTTAGGCTAGTCGAGAAGGACCTCTTCGAAGTGGAAGCTGAAATAGCTAAGCACTCATGCTCCAACGTCCACCTCGTCGACCGAATCAGCCAATACATTCAAGTCAGTGGGGGAAAGCGCTTACGGCCCGCGCTTCTGCTACTCGTCTCTCAGATGTGTGGCTATAGAGGGACGGTGTCCCATCGATTGGGCGCGGTCGTCGAACTCATTCACGCTGCAACCCTCGTTCATGACGACATCATCGATGATGCCAATGTTCGAAGAGGGCGAGCGTCGGTCAACGCGGAGTTTGGGAATGAGATCACCGTCTTGATGGGCGATTGGCTCTACATGACCTCGTTCAACCTCGCTCTGGGAGAGCGTCACTTTGAAATATTGGATATCTTGACGGATGTGACGCGGAAAATGATCGAGGGTGAACTCATTCAGCTCAGCCTCAACGGAAGCTTGGACATAACCGAAGAGCAACATTTGGATATTTCAAAGCGCAAGACGGCATTCTTGTTCTCGGCCTGTTCTCAGATTGGAGGCATTTTGGGGTCGGTGAGCGGCGAGCAGCAAGAGTCTTTGCGGAATTACGGGCTGTTCGTGGGGCTTGCATTTCAGATGGTTGATGACGTTTTGGATTTCACCTCCAATGAATGGACTCTCGGCAAACCCGTGGTCAATGACCTGAAAGAGGGTAAGCTGACCCTTCCGCTGATATATATCATGCAGGACGGTGAGCCAGAGCATCAGGAGTTGGTCCGCACTGTCTTTCAGGAAAACGGTTTTGGGAGCGTAAAAGAGGATACGATCGTGAAGCTCGTGCGTGAGTATGGAACCGTGGATCGGGTACTCGATCAAGCGCAGGTCTACGCCAGGAAGGCAAAGGATCAATTATCGGACTTTCCGGACTGCAAGGCGCGAGAGGCCCTGTTGACAGTGCCCGACTACGTCATTGCTCGCGACTATTGATCAATGAGCCAAGCCGTCCCAGGATCCTCTTCTCGCGATTTGAACTTTTCTGAATGAGCTGGAACGCCCGAGCGCCCTGTTTACGAGTAGGAATACTAAGGCTCTCGGTTGCTCGTCGGAAGGGGAGGTAGGTCTTCCACAAACAATTTCTTCCTGCGAGTGGAGTCCGAGTCCGTACCTTCGGTAATGACAATGTCATCGATGGTCTCGGTGACCGGGAACTTCTCGACGGCCTGACCCTCGAGGATTTCTGCCATATAGCGAGTCCATATCGGAAGCGCCACCGAGCTTCCAACTTCCTTGTCTCCGAGTGACTTCTTCATCTCGAACCCAACCCAAACGGCCGTCGTCAGAGAAGGGGTGAATCCAACGAACCATGCATCGGTATAGTCGTTCGTCGTACCCGTCTTGCCTCCCACCTGCCGGTTCAAGGACTTGGCCGCCTTCCCGGTCCCCTCATCTACAACCGCAATGAGGAGCCCTAGCATTTGAGCCGCCGTTTCGGGGTCCAGCACTTTTTGTGTGCTTGGGAAGACCTCCTCTCTTGTGAGCCCATCATAGTCGTCGATCCGTCGAATAAAGTATGGTTTTGGCAATTCTCCCAGGTTTGGGAAAACGGAGAAAGCCGAAGCCATTTCCAACGGCGTCGCTTCGCATGCTCCGACGGCGAGCGGCAGATACGGTTGCATCGGGCCGGACAAGCCGAATCTACGCGCCATGACGATCACATTCTTGATGCCGACGAGCGAAGCGACTTTGATGGCAGGAATATTTCTAGATGAGACGAACGCCTCCCGGACGGTAATCTCGCCTTTGAATGCGCCGTCGTAATTCCTTGGCGTCCACGAACGGCCCAGACCATCTGTGTAACTGATAGGATCATCGAGTATCGTATCCTCCTGTGTCAGCCCCGATTCCATTGCGGCTGTGTATACGAAGGCTTTGACGGTGGATCCGATTTGGCGTCTTGCTTGCGTGGCTCGATTGAACTCACTGGTTCTGAAGTCATAACCTCCCACCATCGTTTTGATTTTCCCGGTTGCATTCTCCAGGCTAATCAGGGCGCCCTGGACCTGAGGGATTTGGTCCAGCGCTAGCTTCGCTGTTTTTTTCGCACTGTCGACGGAAATTACTTTAAACGTCGCTAGGTCTCCGACCTCGAGGATCTCAGCCGGCGAGCGCCTTTTGGTCCACTGCATGTCGTTGGGTGTCAGGATCGCCCGATAATCTCCGATACGAACAATCGCTTCGTTGGATGCCTGCAACTTCATCACGAGTCCGACGGTGTGGTCCCCAGAGCGAGGCGGCAGGCGCCACTCAGGGTGAGAGTATTTGCTTAGATCCTCCTTGTTTTCCGCAAGGTTGCGGATCGGTCCCCGCCACCCATACCTCTTGTCGTAGGCTCGCAAGCCGTCTCTCAACGCTCGCACGGCCATCGCTTGCATGTCACGGTTAAGAGTCGTGTGCACTCGGAGCCCTTTGCGCCATATGTCGTCGGTGCTGTAGCGGTCGGTGAGGGACTGTCTTACCCATTCCATGAAATACGGGGCTGGACTCACACTCGGAGAGCGAAGCTTCAGCACCAAGGGTTCCGATTTCGCGGCCTTGGATGCCCGCTCGGAGATCATTCCTTCCGACACCATTCGCTCCAGGATATAGTTGCGACGGGACAGCGCGGACTTTGGCCTCAGGCGCGGCGAGTACAGTGACGGATTCCGCGGCAGCCCAGCAAGGAGCGCGGACTGTGCCAGGCTAAGGTCTTGCAACTTCTTGCCAAAGTAGGCATCTGCAGCCGCAGCGAATCCGTAGGCTCCATCCCCCATATAGTGTTGGTTACAGTACAGTGTTAGGATCTGCTGCTTCGAATAGCGTCTTTCGATTTGCCGGGCGAGAAGAATCTCTTTGATCTTGCGATCGAACTGCTTTTCTGGAGTCAACAGCAGCATGCGGGCCAGTTGCTGCGTAATGGTGCTGGCACCTTCCGCTTTGCTCATGGTTATGAGATCACGGTAAACGGCTCGCAGAATGGCGAAAAGATTGATTCCGGAATGGTGGAAGAATTGGTCGTCCTCAGCGGCCAGTAGCGCGTTCTGGAGGCTGGGCGGGATGTCATCATACGGAACGATGATGCGGCGCTCGATCGCGAACTCACCAATTACCTTGTCGTCGTCGGAGTAGATGTCGGTGATGACGTCGGGTCGATAGTCTTCTAGTTTTTGAATATTGGGAAGATTGGAGGCATACCCTAAGAAAACGCCCGTCAGGATCCCGATCATGACGAAGCCCACGATGCAGCAGGCGTAGAGAACCAGCAGCCAGCGGGGGAGCCGATGTTCGGACCTAGCACGACTTTGCGAACGAAAGAGCGTCATAATCACAAAAATTATAGCATCTCCGCCAATTCGTCGGCTATCCCGGCACCGTTTGTCAGGCGGACGGAGTAGTCTTCGCGCACAGGTCACGCATCGCTTGAATCTCCTCCTGGGGCGGCTCCGACCTCCCTTTGCCCATCATCCTTCCGATCTTTCCCGCCCCTCACCTTTGCTTGTGCCATCCAGAAACTGATTCGATTGACGATAACCTCTGTAGAGAAACGTTTTTCACCGATTGGTTTGCCCAACTTCGTGTTTTGAGCGATCCGTCGATGCAGACCGGCCTCCCTTTGGAAAGATACCGGTTGCATTGCGCAGCCGCCTTTCCGTAAACGACCACCCGGTGCCACTCTGGTTTCGCTTCCGTGGCGTTCGGTGACGCGCGCCGGTAATCGTTTGTCGCAATGGGGAATTGGGACACTTCTACGCCCTTGGTCGTTCGTCGCTCTTCAGGCTCTGAGCCGAGTCTTCCAACCAGGATCACTTTGTTCATGGTTCCCATGTATTTGGGCTCGCTTTCTTTGCTTGACCTTTGCTTGACGCGGTCCATGTTGTGTCTCGAAGCCGCCGAGGTGATCCGATGAGGGAATCCTCGGTCTAAATAACAGTCCCGCAGGGAATTGAGCCAAAAAAGTATCCGTACAGAAGCTTGACAGAGGGGCACCCCTTTGCTATATTCGCTCGGTTTTTCACCGAGAGCTGTCAGAGAAGGAGTCGCTAGCGTTGTAGCGGCGGTAAATGGAAAGAGGAGATGATAGTTGCCGACCTTCAACCAGCTGGTTCGAATTGGCCGAAGCAAGATTCACGAGAAGACTAAGAGTCCGGCTTTGCAGGGGAGTCCGCAGCGTAGAGGGGTATGTACGAGGGTGTATACATCTACACCCAAGAAACCAAACTCCGCACTACGAAAAGTTGCCCGAGTTCGACTCACGAACGGAATCGAAGTGACAACATACATTCCTGGAATCGGGCACAATCTGCAGGAGCACTCCATCGTGTTGATCCGCGGTGGTCGTGTCAAAGACCTACCTGGGGTTCGCTATCACGTAGTTCGTGGCACACTCGATGCAGTTGGGGTGCAGGATCGGAAGAAATCCCGTTCGAAATACGGTGCCAAGCGACCCAAAAGCTAAAGACTCCCCTTTTATCGGAATTGCTCGAAGCAAGAGCGCGGATCCCTGAGCCGATTCGTCAGGGCTATTTGCCAGACCCTGTTCAGGTGTAGTTGCTGCACAGCTACTCGAAGACTCTGAAGGAGAGTATCTCGATGCCAAGGCGGCGGGAAGTACCCAAACGCGAGACTTTGCCAGATCCCATTTACGGGAGTACGTTGGTGACCAAGTTTATCAACTGCATGATGTCCGATGGGAAGAAGAGCGTCTCGGAGCGCATATTCTACGGAGCCCTGGATGCAGTGAAGGATCGAGTGCCGGAAGACCCGGTGAAGTCCTTTAGAAAGGCGATCGATAACGTCAAGCCCGTTCTCGAGGTGAAGTCGCGCCGTGTTGGTGGTGCTACATATCAGGTTCCCATCGAGGTTGCCTTCGATCGAAGAACGTCGTTGGCGATCCGTTGGATCATCTCGTATGCCCGCGCCCGGAGCGAGAAAACAATGCGAGAGCGCCTGGCGGGCGAATTCATGGATGCCATCAACAGCCGAGGTGGGGCTGTCAAGAAGAAGGAAGATACCCACCGGATGGCAGAGGCAAACAAGGCTTTCGCACATTATCGGTGGTAATTGTCGGTCTTACTCTGCGGGGTAGAGGCGGGCGTTGTATTGAGGTTAGGTGTGGGACGTCAGATATCGCTGGAACACACACGAAACATTGGGATTATGGCCCATATTGACGCGGGGAAGACGACTGCGACGGAGCGTATCCTCTACTATACGGGCATCACGCACAAACTGGGGGAGGTCCACGAGGGAACTGCCACGATGGACTGGATGCAGCAAGAGCAAGAGCGCGGCATCACCATTACTTCTGCGGCAACCACCTGCATGTGGGGGCCCTATCGGATCAATATTATCGATACTCCCGGGCATGTGGACTTTACGGCGGAGGTAGAGCGTAGCCTGCGCGTATTGGATGGCGTTGTGGCCTTGTTCGCATCTGTCGAGGGGGTCGAGCCCCAATCCGAGACGGTTTGGCGGCAGGCTGACAAGTACAGCGTGCCGCGAATTGCGTTTGTGAACAAAATGGACCGCCCAGGTGCCGATTTTCCGCGCGTACTGGATATGATGCGAGAGCGCCTGCACACCAGGCCCGTTGCGGTGCAGATTCCATTGGGAAGTGAGGACGCCTTTAGGGGGGTGGTTGATCTTGTAGACCAAAAGGCAATCTGGTTCAAGGACGAGACTCTTGGGGCCGCTTTCGAAACCACCGAAATCCCCTCCGAATATCAAGAATCTGCCTTGGAGTATCGCGACAAGTTGGTCGAAATCGCCGCCGATGTCGACGATGGGGTGATGGCGAAATATGTTGCCGGGGAGGAGGTTTCCGGCGAGGAAATAAGATCGGCGCTCAGGATCGGGACCACCGCTCTCAAGTTTGTTCCGGTGCTCTGCGGATCGGCATTCAAGAACAAGGGAATTCAGCAGTTGCTCGATGCAGTGGTGGCCTACCTTCCCTCGCCTCTGGATGTGCCTCCGGTGACTGGAGTGTCCAAAGCCGGCGAAGAATCGCCGTTGCGCAAGGTTTCCGATGATGAGTCGTTCAGCGGTCTTGTGTTCAAGATCATGACTGATCCGTTCGTCGGGCAGCTGGCGTTCTTCCGCGTCTATTCCGGGCGATTGAGTTCCGGAACGTCGGTCTTCAACTCCACCCGGGATTCGTCGGAGCGGGTCGGGCGGTTGCTGAAGATGCATGCCGACAAGCGGGAGGAGGTCAAGGAGGTCTATTGCGGCGACATAGCAGCAGCCGTAGGGTTGAAGAAGGTCAATACGGGCGACACGATTTGCGATCGTAATCGGACGATAGTTCTGGAGGCCATCGAGTTTCCGGCGCCGGTGATTTCGGTGGCGATCGAGCCGAAGACCAAGGCGGATCAAGAAAAATTGGGGATCTCCTTGGACAAGCTGATACGTGAGGATCCCACCTTCAAGGTCTACACGGACAGGGACACCGGCCAAACGATTATTTCTGGAATGGGCGAGCTCCATCTCGAGATTCTGGTAGACAGAATGGTGCGGGAATTCGGGGTATCCGCAAACGTCGGCAAGCCGCAGGTAGCCTACCGCGAGACGATCCTTCAATCCGCACGCGCAGAAGGCAAATTTATTCGACAGACAGGCGGGCGAGGTCAGTATGGTCATGTGAAAATCTCCGTGGAGCCGCTCGCGTCCGGATCCGGTTTCGAATTCTCGAATCAGATCGTCGGTGGGGCTATCCCGAGAGAGTATATTGGGCCTGTGGAACATGGTATCCGGGAGGCTCTCGAGACGGGCATTCTTGCTGGCTTCGAGATGGTGGATGTTGGAGTGCACTTGCTGGATGGCTCCTATCACGAGGTGGATTCCTCGGAAATCGCTTTCAAGATTGCTGCCTCTATGGCGATCAAGGATGCTGTCCGTGCGGCTAAACCGGTTCTCTTGGAGCCGACGATGCGTGTAGAGGTCGTGGCGCCCGAAGAATACATCGGGGATGTGATTGGCGACCTCAGTTCCCGGCGAGGACGAGTTGAGTCCACCGAGACCAGACTCAGTTCTGTGATTATTCAGTGCAAGGCTCCTCTCTCAGAGATGTTTGGTTATGCCACGGACCTTCGATCGGCCACGCAGGGCCGTGCCACCTATTCCATGCATTTTTCACATTATGAACAGGCGCCTAAGGCGATCAGCGAAGAAGTGATGGCCAGAGTGCAGGGAAAGCTGGTTAGCAAGTAGCGAAATCCACGGAGGAACTCATGGCGAAGGAGAAATTTGATCGAAGCAAGCCGCACGTGAATGTAGGGACGATAGGACACGTGGATCATGGGAAGACGACGTTGACGGCAGCGATCACGCAGGTGCTCAACAAAGGGGACGGGAAGGTGCTGGTGCGGAGTTTTGACTCGATAGACAATGCGCCGGAGGAGAGGGAGCGAGGGATCACGATAGCGACGGCGCACGTGGAGTATACGACCGATAACCGGCATTATGCGCATGTGGATTGTCCGGGGCACGCGGATTACATCAAGAACATGATCACAGGGGCGGCGCAGATGGATGGAGCGATACTGGTGGTATCGGCGGCGGATGGGCCGATGCCGCAGACGCGAGAGCATATCCTGCTGGCGCGGCAGGTGGGGGTGCCGAGTATAGTGGTGTTTTTGAACAAGTGTGACATGGTGGATGATCCGGAATTGCTGGATTTGGTGGAGTTGGAAGTGAGGGAGTTGTTGACGAGCTACGAGTTTCCTGGGGACGACATACCGGTGGTGAGAGGGAGTGCGTTGAAGGCGTTGGAGGGAGACACGGACGGAGAGGGGCAGGTGCTGGAGCTGATGGCGGCGGTGGATGATTATATACCGATGCCGGAGCGAGATATAGATCGTCCATTTTTGATGCCGGTGGAAGATATATTCACGATATCGGGTCGAGGGACGGTGGCGACGGGGCGAGTGGAGCGAGGGAAGATCAACGTAGGAGGAGAGATAGAGATAGTAGGGATGAAGGAGACGGTGAAGCGAGTGGTGACGGGCGTGGAGATGTTCAAGAAGTTGTTGGATGCAGGGATGGCGGGAGACAATGTGGGGTTGCTGCTGAGAGGGACGGACAAGAAGGACGTGCAGAGGGGGCAGGTGATAGCGGCACCGGGGACGATCACGCCGCACACGCACTTCAAGGCGCAGGCGTATGTATTGACGAAGGAAGAGGGAGGGAGGCACACACCGTTTTTCAATGGGTACCGGCCGCAGTTTTACTTTCGGACGACGGATGTGACGGGAGTGGCGGAGTTGGAGGCAGGGACAGAGATGGTGATGCCCGGGGACAATGTAGGGTTGACGGTGAAGTTGATCACGCCGATAGCGATGGAAAAAGGGTTACGGTTTGCGATCCGAGAAGGGGGACGAACCGTGGGGGCTGGCACAATCTCTGAAATCTTGGAATAAAAAAGCAATGTTGAATGAAAAGATCCGAATTCGGTTAAAGGCCTACGACTACAGGGTGCTGGATCAGTCGACCACGGAGATCGTTGAGATCGCCAAGAGGACAGGCTCGAGAGTCTCGGGTCCGATTCCCCTTCCGACGGTGAAGAACAAGTTCTGCGTTTTGAGATCTCCTCACGTGGACAAGAAGTCCAGGGAACAGTTTGAGATTCGTACGCACAAGCGTTTGGTGGATATTTTGGAACCAACTCCCGAAACGGTAGATGCCCTGATGAAGCTCGACCTCCCCGCAGCAATCGACGTCGAGATCAAGGCATTCGGGACGGAACACAAGTAGAGGGCGCATCATGATCAACGGTCTGATCGGCAGGAAGGTGGGAATGACGCAGCTGTTCAACGAGAATGGGATCGTCATCCCCGCGACGGTTATTCAGGCCGGGCCCTGCGTGGTGGTGCAGAAGAAAGTTCGAGAGAGCGACGGATACAACGCAGTGCAAATCGGTCTCGTGGAGTTCGTGCGCCCTTCTCGAGTGAATAGACCCCGGACCGGTCATTTCAAGAAGGCAGAGGTCCCTCCGGTAAGAATTCTCAGGGAGTTCAACTTCGGGGACGAGAAGCCTCCGGAAGTGGGGGATCAGATACTGGCCGAGCAGGTGTTCCAGACCGACGATCGAATCGACATCATAGGCACGAGCAAGGGAAAGGGCTTTGCGGGAGTGATGAAACGGCACAACTTTAGCGGAGGCCGAGCGACCCATGGCTCGATGTTTCATCGAGCTCCGGGTTCGATTGGCGCGGCGGCGTTTCCAAGTCGTGTTTTGCCCGGCCTGCGCGGCGCCGGTCATATGGGGAATGCCAGGACCACCGTAAAAAACCTTCGGGTGGTGCAGGTGATTAACGCAGAGAACCTTCTCGTGGTTCGGGGGGCCGTACCAGGCAGCAATGGGGGGTACCTCTTGATCCAAAGGAACAGCCGGAGGGCGTGAAATCGCATACATGGGATGGATCCCTGGAGCGAGATCGGAATTGAGTCATGGCCGAAATCGATGTAAAAGACCTCGATAACAAGATCGTCGGCAAGATCGATCTGTCGGATTCTGTGTTCAAGGTCGAAGTCAATAGGGTTTTAATCTGGGAGGCATTGAAGCACTACGCCGACAGTTTGAGGAGTGGGACTGCGGCGACTAAGACGCGGGCGCGCGTCAGTGGCAGTGGGAAAAAGCCTTGGCGCCAGAAAGGTACCGGCCGGGCAAGAGTCGGGAGTATTCGAAGCCCCTTGTGGCGTCATGGAGGCACGGTGCACGGTCCGCAGCCTCGAAGTTATGGCTATCGTTTCCCGAGGAAGAAGCTTCGTGGCGCTCTGCGCTCCGCTCTGGCCGCCCGGTTTGCGGACGACTCTCTTTCGGTGGTCGAGTCGCTTGAGCTGAAGTCGCACAAGACGAAGGACTTTCGAAAGGTCCTCGATGGGCTCGGAGTCACGGGACGGACCTTGATCGTCGATTCCTCCGCCAACCGGAACCTAGAGCTTTCCTGTCGAAATCTCGTTGAGGTGAAAGTCGTGCCCCGATCCAGGGTCAACATCGGGGATCTGGTCCACTACTCCACAGTTCTGTTCTCTCGAGACGCGATCCTTCAAGTGCAGGAGGGCCTGGCCTCATGAACCGCCGACACGAGGTGCTGAGAGTTCCGATCGTCACCGAAAAGAGCACCCACATCAAGGATAGTCTCCGCACGCTTACGTTCAAGGTGGCCACCAATGCGAACAAGCACGAGATAAAAGATGCGGTTGAAAATATTTTCAAGGTCAAGGTTCAGAGTGTCCGGACAGCCAATTTTCATGGGAAGCTACGCCGGCAGGGCAGATATTCCGGAAGAAGGCCAGATTGGAAAAAGGCCTACGTTACCCTGAAGAAGGGCGAGAAAATGGTGGAATTCTTCGAGGCGACATAGTCTCCGAACGGGAGTTTTGAATTCACATGGCGCTGAAGACTTACCGACCGACGACTCCGACGACTCGTTTCCGAACCACGTTGACTGGAGAGGGGCTGTCTACCGAGCGTCCGCTAAAGAGGCTCACCAAGCCCAAGCGTAGAATTTCGGGCCGAAACAACAAAGGTCGTTTGACGATCCGGCATCGTGGGGGTGGGCACAAGAGATTGCTTCGCCTGATCGATTTCAGACGCGACAAGCGGGATATTCAGGCACGAGTTTCCTCGATCGAGTACGATCCCAATCGATCTGCCAGAATTGCGTTGCTGATATACACAGACGGGGAAAAGCGGTACATACTGGCCCCGAACGGTTTGCAGGTCGGAACCACGGTTGTTGCCGGCGAGGGCGCCGACATATTGGCGGGAAATGCGCTGCCATTGAAAAAGATCCCATTGGGAACGATGATCCACAACGTGGAACTCAAGAAGGGAAAGGGCGGGCAAATCGCCAGATCTGCTGGGTCGGCTGCCCAATTGTTGGCAAAGGAAGGGCGCTACGCTCAGATCAAAATTCCATCCGGTGAGACCCGGATCGTCCACCTCGATTGCTATGCAACCATCGGTCAGGTAGGAAACCTTGATCACGAGAACGTCTCGCTGGGCAAGGCAGGAAGGACGCGCTGGTTGGGGAAAAGGCCAACCGTGCGCGGTGTGGCTATGAACCCAGTGGATCATCCTCACGGAGGCGGTGAGGGACGGACCTCAGGAGGTCGGGATCCCGTCAGTCCCTGGGGTGTCCCGACCAAAGGCTACAAGACTCGGAACAACAAGCGTACCCAGCGTTTCATTATCAAGAGGCGCGGTAAGAAATAGGAGGCTGCGAAGATGCCACGATCGGTAAAGAAAGGCCCTTTTGTCGACGAACATTTGGAAAACAAGCTTAGAACCGTGGGTACCAGCGGTGGCCGGAAGCTGATCAAGACGTGGTCGAGGCGGTCTACCATTACGCCGGCTATGGTGGGGCATACCCTGGCCATCCACAACGGCAAGAAGTTCGTTCCCCTCTATATTTCTGAGAACATGGTAAGCCACAAGTTAGGCGAATTTGCGCCGACGCGGGTTTTCAAGGGGCATAGGACGAAGGTTGCGGAGCGGGCGACATCGGTCCGGTCCGGATAGAAACCGGAGGATCTATAAGCCTAAGGAGAGATGGGAGTCATGGAAGCGTTGGCCCGGGGCCGTTACTTGAAGGGTTCTTCACAGAAGGCTCGGCTGGTTATCGATTTGATTCGGGGAAAGAACGTCCAGGAGGCCTTGGCCATTCTTCGTTTCACGAACAAGCGTGCGACGCGTCCCATCGAGAAGGTCCTGCTGTCGGCGGTTGCGAATGCCCGTGAAAAATTTGCAACTGCGGATGTGGATCAGTTCGTTGTGGAAAAGGCAGTTGTAGATCTCGGCCCGACGAAGTGGCGGCGCAGAGTCCGCCCCGCTCCGATGGGACGGGCGTTCAAAGAGCAGCGGCACTACAAGCACATTACTATCTCGATTCGAGGCAAGGAAGCGGAAGTCGAGTAGCCAGAGAGGGGGAAGCTTGGGTCAGAAGGTACATCCATACGGATTTCGTCTCGGTGTAAACCGAACGTGGCGATCCAGGTGGTTTGCACGCAAGGACTATGGTGCGCTGCTCCACGAGGATCTCTACCTGAAGTCCATGTTGAAGAAGAAGTTCAGTCATGCCGGGATATCTCGCATCGAGGTCGAACGCGCCGCCAACAAGCTGACCGTCGTGATTTTTACATCTCGCCCCGGGATCATTGTTGGGAAGAAAGGGACGGAAATAGAGAAGTTGAAGAAGGATCTTCAGGGTCTGACCGGGCGTGAAGTCAATCTCAAGATCCAAGAGGTGAGCAAGCCGGAGCTCGACGCCCAGCTGGTTGCGGAGGGTATTGCTCAGCAGTTGGTGAAAAGAATTGCCTTCCGCCGGGCCATGCGCCGAGCTGTTGATAGTACGCTACGTTTTGGTGCCAAGGGGATTAGGGTCCGGACGGCCGGTCGGCTGAACGGTGCGGAAATCGCGCGATCGGAATGGTATCTCCACGGACAGCTGCCGCTTCACACGATTCGTGCGGACGTGGACTATGGTTTTGCAGAGGCCTTTACCACATATGGAGTGATCGGCGTCAAGGTTTGGATCTATAAGGGTGAGGTCTTTGAGATGCAGGGAATGGAGCGGCCGCGCTAGGCAGGCCTCGGAGAGAAGCGTCCCATGTTGATGCCCAAGAAGGTCAAGTACAGAAAGCAGCAAAAGGGCAAGCGTCGGGGGAAGGCCTGGAGGGGCTCCAGCGTTAGCTTTGGCGACTACGGGCTGAAGGCACTGGAGTCCGGGTGGATCACGGATCGGCAGATTGAAGCGGGTCGTGTCGCGATTACACGCTTCATAAAAAGGGGCGGAAAGGTCTGGATTCGAGTCTTTCCCGACAAGCCGATTACCAAGAAGCCGGCAGAGACGCGTATGGGAAAAGGGAAAGGATCTCCCGAGGGCTGGGTTGCCGTCATTCGGCCGGGAAAAATCATCTATGAGATGGAGGGGGTGGCGGAAGATGTGGCGCAGGAGGCGTTGCGCCTCGCATCTCACAAGCTGTCGGTGAGATCGAAGTTCGTGACTCGGTTCGGGAAGGAGTCGAGATGAAGGCCTCGAAATTGAGGGAGCTGTCGAACGAGGAGCTTTCGAAGGAAGATCAGGATCTGCGCGAGCAGCTCTTCAAGCTCCGGTTTCAGTCGGCGACCGGACAGAGCGAGAGCGCCGGGCGTATGAAAAGTGTGCGCCGAGATATTGCTCGCGTTCAAACGGTGTTGCGGGAGATGGAGATAGGTAAGGAAAAGGCGCAGCCGTAGAGTGGGGCCGAGCCGGCATTTGGGCGGGTTTCCGGCCAAGACAAAGAGGGTGCAGATGAGTGTTACGGAGCATCAACGGGGGCATCGTAAGAGTCAGGTAGGAATCGTAATGAAGACTGCCATGAAAAAGACAGTCACGGTGGCCGTCGACAGGTTCGTTCAGCACAAGCTCTACAAGAAGACGATGCGGAGGACGAGCCGATTCCTCGTGCACGACGACGAGAATGATTGTCAGATCGGAGACCGGGTTCGTATCGTCGAAACCAGGCCCCTGAGCGCACGTAAGAGGTGGCGCGTTCAGGAGATTCTCATGAGGGCCCATTGAAGCCCTGTAGCGTTTGCTCCGCCAGAACCGAAGTGAGGAGGTTCCCAAAGGGGATGCCATGATACAGATGCGAACGGTGTTGGACGTGGCGGACAACTCAGGCGCGAGAAAGATATCGTGCATTCTTCCCTTGGGTAGCCGGGTGGGCCGTATCGCTAGATTGGGGGACGTCATTACCGCAAGCGTGAAGGAAGCAACTCCCGATGGAAGCGTGAAGAAGGGGGAGGTTGTGAAGGCGGTCATTGTTCGCACAAAGAAGGAGTGCCGGCGAAGAGATGGATCTTATATTCGGTTTGACGATAACGCCGCAGTCTTGATCAATGATGCGCGAGAGCCGGTCGGGACCCGGGTTTTCGGTCCCGTTAGCCGTGAACTCAGAGAAAGAGCATTTCTGAAGATCGTTTCTTTGGCGCCCGAGGTGATCTGAACATGTCGAAGAAAGTAAGTCCGGTGGCCAGGATTAATTTGAAGAGGAATGACCAAGTGTGGGTGCTCTCCGGAAAAGACCGGGGAAAGACTGGAAAGGTGCTTCGAATTTTCAAGTCCAAAGGGGTGGCCATCGTCGAAGGCCTGAATTTTATTCAGACGCACACTCGAGCCAACCCACAACAAAACGTGAAGGGTGGAATCCTTCCAAAGGAATCCCCCATTGCCGTGTCGAACCTGATGCTTGTCTGCCGCAGGTGTAACGAGCGGACCCGCGTTGGCCGCAGCCGAACCCAGGATGGTCGCAAGGTCCGTGTCTGCAAGAACTGCGACGAGCTTATGGATGAATAGCGGCAGAGATTTCGAGAATCACTCATGAGTCGACTGAAGGAGTTGTACAAGAAGGATATCGTGCCGGGTTTGATGAAGGAGTTTCAGTACTCGAACGTGATGGCCGTTCCCCGCCTGGTCAAAGTCAACGTCAATATGGGGCTAGGCGAGGCTATCACGAACTCGAAAGTGCTGGACCTCGCCGCGGACGAGCTTTCGAGCATTACGGGACAGCGACCGGTGGTCACGAAGGCGAAAAAATCGATTGCCGCCTTCAAACTGCGGCAAGGAATGCCGATCGGGATCACGGTCACGCTTCGTTCCGAACGCATGTATGAGTTTCTTGACCGGTTGATGAACATTGCTCTCCCGAGGGTACGGGATTTCCGTGGTGTACCGTCACGTGCCTTTGACGGCCGCGGGAATTATACAATCGGACTTCGAGACCAGCTTCTTTTCCCGGAGATCGACTATTCCAGGGCGGACAAGTCGCGGGGAATGAACATCACGATAGTAACGACCGCAAAGTCGGACAACGAGGCGTTTCATTTGTTGAAGCTGCTGGGAATGCCGTTTACGAGGCAGTCGGATGCCCAAAACTAGCCTGACGCACTTTTTCGGTTCGGGCAAGGAGTTGCTGTGGCAAAAGTCTCACTCATAGCGAAGTCGCGCCGTAAGCCCAAGTTCAAGGTCCGCGCCTATTCACGTTGTCAGCGCTGCGGACGGCCGAGAGGGTATCTGCGGAAGTTTAGGCTTTGTCGCATATGTTTTCGTAGCCTGGCGCTGTCGGGAGATATTCCGGGTGTCACGAAGTCGAGCTGGTGATGGAGATTGGTGACGCCAGCTCTTCATTCTGGAGTGTAGAATTATGAGCATGACAGATCCGATCGCGGACCTACTGACGCGAATACGAAATGGTATTCGCGCGAAGCATCAGTCGGTTGACATCCCGGCCTCGAATATGAAGCGAGAAATCGTCCGCATACTGAAGGAAGAGGGGTTTATCGAGAGCTACTCTTTTTCGGAAGACAACAAACAAGGAATGCTGCGAGTTCAACTGCGCTACACGGCCAGCAAGAAGTCGGTAATTACCTCTCTGGGCCGAGTGAGCCGTCCGGGGTGCCGGGTCTACGCGAAGAAATCGGAGGTTCCCACCGTGTTGGGGGGGATGGGTATTTGCATCGTCTCGACCTCCGGGGGCGTGCTGACCGGGAAACAGGCCACCGCGCGAGGAGTTGGAGGCGAAGTGCTCTGTGCTGTCAGCTGAGGATTGGCTCGATCCGAGCCTACAAAGGTGAAGTCTTATGTCGCGAATTGGAAGGCAACCGATCCAGGTGCCGAGCGGGGTTCAAGTGGAGATAAAGGAAGGGGTGGTCGAGTTCCGTACCAAGAAAACCACCCTTTCGAGCCCGATCCCTCCCGGTGTGAAGTTTGAAATGCAGGGCGATACCCTGCTCGCTTCGCGGAACTCTGACGAAAAGCCGTATCCCGCCTACCACGGGCTGGCGAGGGCCCTTGCAGCGAACTGTGTGAGGGGTGTGACGGAAGGGTTCTCCCGGCAGCTGGACATAGTCGGGATCGGGTACAAGGCCGAGATCAAGTCCAAGTACATTACTTTTTCCCTGGGGTATTCTCATCCTATCGAAATGCGGATCCCGGACGGGGTCGAAATCGGGATAGAAAAGCAAACCCGGCCGATTCAAAACTATGTGACGACAGTGGTGATCAAGGGTGCAGACAAACAGCAGGTTGGGCAAATGGCGGCGGATATTCGATCTCTGCGCAAACCGGATGCGTACAAAGGCAAGGGGATTCGCTACACAAATGAGGTGGTTCGCCTGAAGGTGGGGAAGAAGGGGGCATAATGATTACGCCTGTCAACCGAGTCCGTGATCGCAAGACCGTGCACCGGAGAATCCGGCGAAAGATCGCTGGCACAGCCTCGAGGCCGCGACTCTGTGTGTATCGGAGCTTGAATCATATTTATGCTCAAGCCATCGACGATCATCTGGGGGTAACGCTTGCGTCGGCTTCGAGCAGGGAATCCGGTACGGGTGGTGCCAAAAATCGAGGTAATGTCGATTCCGCCAAGGCCGTCGGAAAAGTGATTGGCGAGCGTGTCAAGGAAAAGGGAATCGACGCAGTTGTTTTTGATCGCGGGGGTTGTCTCTATCATGGGCGCATCCGAGCACTCGCCGAGGCGGCACGGGCGGCCGGCTTGATTTTTTGATTCATGGCACTTTCTTGGGCTGGGGGAAGATTGGGAAAAATCGAATCTAGTGGAATGGAGCTGAAGGACCAAGTCGTTTCGATCAACCGAGTCACCAAAGTGGTGAAAGGCGGAAAGAATATGAGTTTCAGCGCCCTCGTGGTGGTGGGTGATCAAAACGGTGTGGTGGGTTTTGGGATGGGAAAAGCCAAGGAGGTGCCCCAAGCTATTCGCAAGGGTGTGGATCAGGCGCGCAAGAACCTGATACGCGTTCCTTTGAAGGGTCGCACGATACCGCATGCAATTCTCGGGCGTTACGGCGCTGGAAGAGTCATGCTAAAGCCGGCGTCGGAGGGAACGGGCGTGATTGCCGGAGGGCCGGTTCGCGCGGTCGTGGAGTCGGCTGGAATCTCCAACATTTTGACCAAGTCGCTGGGCAGCACCAATCCTCACAATGTGGTGAAAGCCACTTTTGACGGATTGATGCGCCTCCAGGAACCCGGCCAGGTCGCCAAGATGCGCGGGAAACAAGTCGAGGAGCTTTGATCCATGCCGGGAAAGAGCAAGGCCAAGGGACAGATCAGAATCCAGTACTACAAGAGTGCTATTGGGTCACAGAAAGAGCACAAGTTGCTGATCAAAGGTCTGGGGTTTAAGCGGTTGAACCAGATCGTAACTCGGGAAGATACGCCAGCCGTCAGGGGGATGGTTGCGAGGATCCCGCATTTGGTGACAATTCTAGAGAGCAATGACTAATTCTTTGAGTAACTTGGGACCGGCGAAGGGTGCTACAAAAAAGCCGAAGCGGGTCGGACGGGGCATGGGAAGCGGTCGAGGAAAGACCTCCACGCGCGGATCAAACGGACAAAAGTCGCGGTCGGGAGCTTCCATGCGACCGGGGTTTGAAGGGGGCCAGATGCCCTTGCATCGTCGTCTCCCAAAGAGGGGGTTTACGAACATATTCCGAAAGGAATATGCGATCGTCAACTTGGACGATCTCGCTGTTTTTGAGGTAGGCACCAAGGTCGATCCAGATGTTCTAAAGAAAAAGGGCATCGTGAAGCAGGTCAAAGCAGGAATCAAGATCTTGGGAGATGGAGCTTTGCAGCAGAGCTTAACGGTTCATGCCCACAAGTTCAGCAAGAGCGCGATACGAAAAATCGAAGAAGCTGGAGGGAGCGCCGAAATTATTGAGCGCTAGCGGATCGGGAGCCGGCGCTCAAAGGGTGTTGAAGAATGGCTGAAGAAAAGAACGCAATTCTCAGCTCTATAAAGAATATTTTCAGCATTCCTGACTTGCGCAGGCGCGTTTTTTTCATGCTGGGCCTGTTGGCTGTTTACAGGGTAGGGGCTTTTATTCCCACACCCGGCGTGAATGCCGAGGCGTTGGCGCAACTCTTCGAGTCTCAAGCAGGAACGATTTTTGGCTTCTTGGACATATTTTCGGGTGGGAATCTTCGACGTTTCAGCATTTTTGCGTTGGGCATCATGCCCTACATCACATCGTCCATTATTCTTCAGTTGGCCACGGTTGTCGTGCCCTATTTGGAGAAGCTCTCGAAGGAAGGGGAGCTAGGTCGGAAGAAGATTACGCAGTATACGCGTTACTTGACGGTTGTGCTCACGGTTTTTCAGTCGTTCATGACGGCTGCGGCACTGGAGCGCTCCGGTGGCGGCACGGGGCCGCAAATTGTGCCCGAACCGGGCTGGTATTTTACATTTATGGTCGTCATCACCCTGACGACAGGCACCGCCTTCATCATGTGGATTGGTGAGCAGATCACCGAGCGGGGAATTGGAAACGGGATCAGCCTGATCATCTTTGCCGGTATCGTGGCGGGATTAGTCCCTGCAATGGGCGAGATCTACATTTTCGTGGACCAGCGTACCTGGTCTATCTTTACTGTGGGAATTCTGATAATTGCTATGGTTGTAGTCGTTGCGGCGGTCGTGTTCGTCGAACGGGGACAGAGGAAGATCCCGGTCCAGTACGCCAAGAGAGTGGTCGGAAGGAAGGTCTATGGCGGTCAGGCCACGCATCTGCCCTTGAAGGTAAACTCGGGAGGCGTGATTCCCGTGATCTTTGCCGCCTCGATCGTTTCCATTCCCTCGACGTTGGCCGCCGTTTTCCCGGGACTTGCTTTTTTGGCGAGCGCGTTGGCGCAAGGGATGCCTCTTTACAATGTCATCTATGTTGTCGGAATCATCTTCTTCTGTTTTTTTTACGTCAGCATCATATTCAACCCGATGGAGGTGGCTGACAACATTCGAAAGTACGGTGGGTACATTCCAGGTATTCGGCCGGGCAAGAGGACGGCCGAATACCTGGATCGAATCCTGAGCCGGCTGACCTTCGCGGGTGCCATCTATCTTGTCTTGGTCTGCTTGATTCCTGAGTTCCTGATTACGGGTTTTAAGGTTCAACCCATTCCGTTTATCGGTCCCAGCCTGGATGACTTTCTCACTTCCGTAGGGATGAGCTGGATCACGACGGGTTTGGGCGTCACCTTCTATTTTGGCGGAACGTCGTTGTTGATCGTTGTCGGGGTTGCTATGGATACGGTGCAACAGATCGAGTCGCAATTGATCATGCGACATTATGATGGGTTTTTGAAGAAGGGCCGGGTTCGTGGCCGGCGTGGTTAGGCAATCGCCGGGAAGGACGATTCTGAGGTGCGCGCGTAAAGGTTTGGCGAGCCGAGCGAGCTTTTATGTCGAGAGTAGCGCTAATTCTGATGGGTCCGCCAGGTGCCGGAAAAGGTACGCAAGCCAGAAGGTTGGGGAAGTATCTTTTCCTTGCCCGAATCTCAACTGGGGATATCTTGCGTGAGGCAGTGAGGGAGGACAGCGATTTGGGACAGAAGGCAAACGGCTTCATGGAATCTGGTGATTTGGTGCCGGATTCCCTGGTGAATGCTATTGTGGAGGAGCGTTTGGCCCGGAAGGATTGCCAACGCGGGTTCATTTTGGACGGTTATCCTCGTAACCTCGAACAGGCACGTTTTCTTTCTGCAATGCTCGAAATGGACGATACGCAGGCTCTTGCCATAGGAATTCAGGTCCGCGATGAAGTCCTCCTGGAACGGCTGGCTGCTAGAAGGACTTGCCCCAATTGCGAGAAGGTGTTCAGCACGAAGTGGAGCCCAAGCGACGGCGGAGACATGTGCGATTCTTGCGGCTCGATCCTCGAGCATCGAAAGGATGATCAGGTGCGCGTGGTGGCCGAGCGACTCGAGGTATACAGTCGAGATACGGAGCCGCTCATAGAGTATTTCGAGAAACACGGGATATACCAGCCGGTAAATGGCGAGGGCTCGCTAGAAGAGATTTTCAGTCTCATCCTGCGGGTACACGAAGAGAGACGTAAAGCCTCGCCTGGAAGCAATTGCAACGAACGATCAGAGGAGTCCAACTAGGACGACCATGCCAAAAGAGGATGCGATTGAAGTAACGGGGACTGTCTTGGAGACTCTGCCGAATGCAATGTTCCGGGTCGAGCTCGAGAACAAGCACCGGGTCTTGGCGCACATTTCAGGGAAGATGCGTAAAAACTTCATCCGGATTCTTCCCGGCGATAAGATCTTGGTCGAGCTGTCACCGTACGATCTGACCCGAGGGCGAATCGTCTATCGTTACAAGTAGGGAGATCAGGAGGGCAACAGCTATGAAGGTCCGGGCCTCGGTCAAAAAGATATGCAACAAGTGCAAGGTTATGCGCCGAAAGGGAGTCGTCATTGTTCGTTGCACGGTTGCCAAGCACAAACAGCGGCAAGGATAGGGTTGAGTTCATGCAGCAAAACCTGAGGATGAGTGATGGCTAGAATCGCCGGAGTTGATCTCCCTTTGAACAAGCGGGTGGTCGTGGGGCTGACATATATTTTTGGAATCGGGGATAGTCGCGCCGCCAAGATCTGTGGAGAAGCGAAGGTGGACGTTTCCACCAAGGTTCGGGATCTCACGGAAGAGGAAGCGGTGCGGATTCGGGAGATTATTCAGCGCGACGGCATGGTCGAGGGGGACTTGCGCAAGTCCATCTCGATGGAGATCAAACGTCTCATGGACATCGGCTCCTACCGTGGGTTTCGTCATCGGCGAGGTTTGCCCGTCCGGGGACAGAGAACGCATACGAACGCGCGCACACGAAAAGGTCCACGGCGTACGGTGGGCCGAAAGAAATAAAGAGGGGATATGGCTGAAAGGAAGAAGACAGGAAAGAAAAAGTCGACCCGACGAAAAGAAAAGGTGAACGTGCCAATTGGGGTCGCACATATTCTTGCGACTTTCAATAACACGATCATTAGCATTACGGATCCCGAGGGAAACCTCGTTTGTGCGTCGAGTGCTGGCGCCGTCGGGTTCAAAGGGTCACGGAAGGGAACCCCTTTTGCCGCGCAGCAGGCTGCTTCGCGCGCCGCAAGCAAGGCCAGGGAAGTCGGGATGCGTACTGTGTCGGTTAAGCTAAAGGGCCCGGGCGCCGGCAGGGAATCGGCCATCCGAGCCCTTCAGGCATCGGGGATTGCAGTGAAGTCGATACGAGATATCACGCCTATTCCTCACAATGGTTGCCGCCCTCCGAAGCGGCGTAGGGTCTAGGGTTTGCAGAGGAAATCAACGGATTCATGAACGGGAGAGTCGGACTTGGCTAGATATCGAGCATCTGTTTGCAGGCTTTGTCGCCGAGAGGGCATGAAGCTCTTTCTGAAGGGCGATAGGTGTTTCAAGGAGTCCTGCGCGATCGAGAAACGAAATTACCCTCCAGGGCAGCACGGGCGCTCTCGCCGTCCAAGGAAGAAGGTTGTTGGTTACGGCGTTCAACTCCGTGAGAAGCAGAAGGTCAAGCGTATCTACGGAATCTTGGAGAGGCAGTTTTCCAATTATTTCAAGAGCGCAGAGAAGAAGAAGGGTATTACAGGCGAAAACCTGTTGCTCAACCTGGAACTAAGAATTGACAACGTTGTCTATCGCCTTGGGCTTTCGACGTCGCGGGCTCAGGCTCGTCAGCTCGTCAATCATGGGCACGTCCGGATTAATGACACCAGAGTCGATATTGCGTCGTACAGGGTAAAATCGGGTGATGTGATTACGCTCCGGGAGAAGACGGGCAAGGTTGAAACGGTGCTTGACTCGGTGGCATCGGTATCCGGACGCGGGGGGGTGCCCCATTGGCTAGAGCTCGATGCCGAGGGTGTCAAAGGGACAGTATTGAGTCTGCCGAAGCGCGACGACATTCAAATGCCGATTGACGAACAGTTGATCGTCGAGCTCTATTCCAAATGACCCAGGAAGCCGGGATCGAGGCTCCAATCCTATCGGGGAGACAGGATCTATGACCAAGGGTTTTCAAAAACCGAAGAGATTAATCTGCGACTCGGAGACGCTGAGTCTAACTTACGGGCACTTTTATGCTCAGCCTTTCGAGCGAGGGTTTGGTACGACGATTGGAAATGCATTGCGCCGTGTTCTTCTATCATCTATCGAGGGGGCCGCAATCACCGCCGTCAAGATCGAGGGCGTGCTGCACGAATTCACTCCAATTCCAAACGTGACAGAGGACGCGACGAACATTATTATGAATCTGAAGCAGGTCCCCTTCCGTTTGAACGTCGATCATCCCAAAACTATTCAACTAAAGGCCGATCAGCCTGGTGAGGTGAAGTCCGGTGACATCGTAGGGGATCCCGACGTGGAGATCTTGGACCGGAACGTTCATATTGCGACCGTTGGAGATGGTGGCAACCTGGACATAGAGATGCTGCTGAAGAACGGTCGTGGTTACGTTCAGGCCGATGAGAATTTCGAAGAAGATCTTCCGATCGGGTACATCCCCTTAGACAGCGTTCACTCGCCCATCAAGCGGGTCAACTATGAAGTGGAGGCTGCGCGACTCGGTCAAACCACGGACTACGATCGCCTCGTCTTGGATGTATGGACAAACGGCTGCGTTCCGCCACAAGACGCGGTTGCGCAAGCGTCGAAGATTCTAAAAGATCACATGATGATCTTCATCAACTTCGAGGAGCAGCCGGAGGAACAAGAGGAAGAAGTGGATCGGGACGCCGAGCGGATGTACGATAATCTAAAGCGGTCTGTTGAAGAGCTTGAACTGTCCGTTCGGTCCTATAACTGCTTGAAAAACGCAGATATCAAGACCATCGGTGAGTTGGTGCAGAAGACCGAAGGGGAAATGCTAAAGACCAAGAACTTCGGGCGAAAGTCGCTCAACGAGATCAAGGAAATCCTTTCGGAGATGGGACTTTCTTTTGGCATGAAGTTGAGCGACGATGGAAAGCCCGTTCCCCCACCGAAACTGGACTAGAGCCGGAGAGCTGAAATCGGAGCAGGTTGATGAGACATCGTATGGCTGGCCGCAAGCTGGGTCGCAAGACAGCGCACCGGAGATCCATGTTTCGAAACATGGTGACCTCGTTCTTCGAAAAAGAGCGGATAAGGACGACGCTACCGAAAGCGAAGGAATTGCGCCCCATCGCGGAGCGTATGATCACCCTGGGGAAACGTGAGAGCTTGCACGCACGGCGGCAAGCGCTGTCTTTCATTCGAGACCCTTCGGTGGTTTCGAAGCTTTTTGACACGCTGGCGCCGCGCTTCGCCGAACGCAGCGGTGGATACACCAGAATCATCCGGTTAGGCTTTCGCGACGGGGACGGGGCGCCAATGGCTATTCTGGAACTCGTTGGAAGCGAATACACTCCGCCGAAATCCTCTAAGTCAGAAGACAAAAAGGGTTCAAAAACGTAAGAGAAGGGCCCGAGGGTGGGCAACAAGGTACCGCAAGTGTGCCGCGCGGATGTCCCTTTTTGCTCGAACCGCTTTTTTGCCCGATCGGTAGAATTTCTAGCATCGACGGGGTTGGCCGTGACGTGATACCCGCGATGCGTTACACTGGTTGAGTCCAATATCAGTTCCGAGGCTTTCATTCCAAGAGGTTTGGTTCTATGGGCTTCAAAAAGGTGCCCCGGACAAGGCTGCCGACCCGGTACGGAGTTTTTACGCTTTTCGGTTTCCAGGATGAGGAATCCGGCGAAGAAGCTGTTGCGCTGGTGAACGGAGATCCAGGTCCGGAAGCGACGGTTCTAACTCGGATCCACTCTCAGTGTTTGACCGGAGACGTGTTTGGATCGCAACGGTGCGACTGTCGCGATCAGCTGCATGCCGCGATGCGCCTTGTCGCGAGTTCGGCTGCTGGCATAATTGTGTATCAACAGCAAGAGGGGCGGGGCATCGGGTTGGTCAACAAGATTCACGCCTACGAGCTTCAGGATCGGGGGTTGGATACTGTATCTGCCAACGAGAAACTTGGCTTTCCTGCCGATCAAAGGGACTATCAGCTGCCAGCGAGAATCCTCAAGTACCTCGGGATCCTGAACATCCAACTCCTTTCCAATAACCCGGAAAAGAAGCGAGGGCTGGAGAACGAGGGGATTTCGGTATTGGAAATGCTTCCGCTTGAGATCAGTCCGAACTCGGCGACCAAAGTGTATCTTGAGACAAAGAAAAAGAAGTTGGGGCATTTGCTGTCCGGGGTGTGACGGGGTGCCCGGGCGGAGACTTGCGGGGGCCTGGCGGACTACTGGAACGTCTTAGTTTTGGTAATGTCATCGCTCGATCCGAACTGTCCATCCGGTCCTGCCGAAAACAAGAGCAACGTGCTCGGCCCCGTGCGACGGGCCATGAAGGGATTTTGCCATCCATCCACGCGAACAACGCGAGGCAGATACTGCGGCGACAGCATATCGGAAAGAGATACATAATCCGTGAAGTCAGGGAGCGCCCCTTTCTTCCTCCGGTATTGTTCGGTTGCAGCAAGTACCTCTAGCAGTGCTTCCCGCGTGCGTTGTGTTTTGATGTCGTCGAGAGCCTGCAGGATGTCCTCCAAGCGTTCCCAGCGGTGATTCCCGATTCGAATCTCCTGAATTCTCCAGTCCTTGCCGGTTTTTCTCAGTTTGAGAGCGGTTCGGATATTCACGACGGCAATCGCGTCTCCCCCTCCAACCTGGTTTACTGTATCAACTGTTATGTCTTCTCGATCAAATACCCCATCAGGGAGTTGAACTACCAAATCGCGTACCTTCAGCTTGCGGATTGGCTTGCTTCCGGAGCACCCGCAAAGAGCGAGAACGACCGCTAGAGTTCCAAGGGTTATCCGGCGTTTCCAGCTACCGTCCATAGTTTCAATTTATAACAAACAGGGTATGGCATTGCAACGAAGCCGATATAATGAGGCCATGCCTCGGAGTCTGGTTCATCATCGGCCTCAGGTCCTGGACCACTCGACCCCCATTCAGTTTGTCAAGGGGATTGGACCGCGTAGGGCCGAACGTTTGTCGTCGGCTGGAATCCAAACCGTCGGCCAGCTTCTGGACTATGTTCCCTTCCGATACGAGGATCGGTCTCGGTACCTGCCCATTCGCTCTCTGCAAGAAGGCGAGTGGGTACTGACGAGAGGCAAGGTGCGGAGTGTTGCGGCGGGTTCGAGAACTGGTCGAGGAAGGCGGGTGCTTGAAATACTTGTGGCGGATGAGTCGGCCGGAGTGCGTGTAAAATTCTTCAATCAAGCATACCTGGGCAAGGTGCTATTACCGGGCGTGGAGATCGTAATGTACGGCCAGGTGAGGCGAGATGAGCATGGGGGAAGGGGCCTCTGCCTGATTAATCCGGAATGCGAACCGGTCAAAATCGAATCGGGTCCCAGCATCCACACCGGGCGTATCGTTCCCGTCTACCGGAAGCTGGCTGACTTGCGAACCCGCCGACTCCGACAAATTCTGTTTGACCTCATCTCGCGTCTGCCGTCGGACATGGAGGATCCTCTGCCTTTCTATCTGAGGCGCAAGTTGAATCTCATGTCGAAGAGAGACGCCATTGCCGCAGTTCATTTCCCGGTTGTTTCGAAAACGAAACTCGAGCAAAGGGCGGAAAAACTGGATTCTCTCAACGGCGGGCGGTCGCCTGCACACAAGCGAATGATCTTCGACGAGTTGTTCCAGCATCAAGTCCGAATTGCAATGATGCGGGAGGCACGGTCCGGTGTCGAGAAGGCGTTCAAAATTCTAATAGACCAAAGTGTCCGCGACACCGTCAAGAAGGTGCTGCCGTTTCATCCGTCAGAGGCCCAGAAGCGGGTGCTGGGCGAGATCGTCCACGACATGTGTGCCCGGCAGCCCATGAATCGTTTACTTCAAGGAGACGTCGGATCGGGGAAAACGATTGTTGCGGCGCAGGCTGCCATTATCGCGGTCGAAAATGGATACCAGGCGGCCCTAATGGCTCCGACGGAAATTCTTGCAGAACAACACTTTTACAATTTCCGGAGGTTGACCGACCCGATTTCCTGCCGGGTGGGCTTGCTCAAAGGGAGTCAATCGTCGCAAGAAAAGAGGAAAACCCTGAGCAGGATTCGTTCCGGCGAGGTCCAGATTGTTATTGGGACGCATGCGCTAATCCAGGAGAGTGTTGTTTTTCGGAACCTGGCGCTGGTTGTTGTCGATGAACAGCATCGTTTCGGGGTTTCGCAGCGCAGTGTGCTCACGGAGAAAGGGGCAGAACCAGATTTCTTGGTGATGACCGCGACTCCCATCCCGCGCACACTGGCGATGACTTGCTATGGCGATTTGGAGGTGTCGGTAATTGACCAGCTGCCGCCTGGAAGAAGACCGCCGCAAACAAAGTGGCTGCGATCCCGCGAGAGGGATATCGCTTATCAGGAAGTCCGCAGGTTCGTCTCGGAAGGTCAGCAAGCCTATATTGTGTTGCCCTTGGTGGAGGAGTCCGAGAAGTCAGATTTGAAAGCCGCTGTCGAGATGGCCGCATACCTCAGAGAGAAGGTATTCCCAGATCTTTCCGTAGGTTTGATCCACGGCCGAATGCCTGCAGTCGAGAAGGAAGAAACGATGAGGGCTTTTGTGGATGGTAGCACAAACGTCTTGGTAGCGACCACGGTGATCGAGGTGGGCGTGGACGTTGCCAATGCCAGCATCATGATCATCGAGCACGCAGAACGATTCGGGCTGGCTCAGCTACACCAGTTGCGAGGGCGAGTCGGACGAGGTTCCTTCGCAGCCCGCTGCTTTCTGATTGCGGATGCCGCCAAGGGTGATGCGGAGCGTCGCCTGAAAGCGTTATGTGAGACCTCGGACGGTTTTCGGATTGCGGAGATGGATCTCCAAATCCGTGGGCCGGGTGAGGTTCTCGGCACGAGACAATCCGGAGTGCCGCTGTTCCGGTTTGCGGATCTCATACGAGACCGTAAGGCAATCGAGTTGGCGCGAGCAGAGGCCAAGGCGTTCGTGAATCGGTTGAAAACGGGCAAAGAGGGCGAGGTCCGTCGAGCCGCGGATCTAATCCGGGGTTTAGACGTTTGCGGGAGCCGCAGCCTGGTAGGTTGAGGTGTGACAACTGCAACCGTACGTTGTAACCAGCGAACTGCAGGAGGATGATCCGCGGCTGGGCAGGAGCCTCTGGCTTGGTCCAAAAGACAGCGGGCAGGAGCAGAACCGATGAGGATCATCGCCGGCCAGTTAGGAGGAAGAAGACTCAAGGGCCCCAGAGGACGAGCAATCCGGCCCACGAGCGACAGAATGAAGGAGGCCCTGTTCGATATCTTGGGCGCTCGTGTTCGGGATGCCAGATTTCTTGATGCATTTGCCGGTACCGGATCCATCGGGCTGGAGGCCCTGAGCCGTGGCGCTCGAGAGGTAGTTTTCGTCGAGTCCTCTGCTGCCGCATGCCGACTTCTTTTCGAAAACCTTCGGTCGCTATCAGTCGAACGAGGCTGCCGGGTCCTACCCCACGATTTCTTTCGTGCGATCAGAGAACTCTCCATGGAGGAGTCGTCGACATGGGATGTGCTCTTTATGGACCCTCCTTATGGTTGGCACTCCTACGAGGAGATGATGCGTGCGGTTTTCGAGTCAAGCATCGTACGAAATGACTCCCTCGTGATTATCGAACACGACAGGAGAACAACGCCACCATTGTCTGGGACGGGATATCAACGCACACGGATGAGGCGCCAAGGGGACAAATGCCTCGGCTTTTACCAACGTGACACCATTTAGAAAGTGGGACTGCGTGGGTTGAGAGGTACTTAAGGCGGTCGCGTGGAAGGGCCGGCGACCTTTTTCGTCGACTTGGTTGCCTTGCGCAAATGCCTCCTGAGTCTCCGTAAACCTTGCATGCTTCGATGCCTTAATGTGGAGTAGGGAATGCCGTGGCGGGACCCCGCCTCACGAATCGAAACGGTTTCGGGTTGCAGGATCGTTATGCGTAGCGCCTCGTATTGATTCGCCGGAAGGCGCGTCAGTCCTTCTTGGAGATGGCGGATGAGAAGGGTCTGCTCGCGAGATGATTCCCTGGCCTCGAGCACGACGTGAGGATCGGTAGTCTCGAGAATTGTTGCAACCTCGTCGTTGATTGGAATCCTCCTTTTTCGCTCCCGTCTGCGGGAATGATAGAGTTCTATTGCCGTGTTGCTGATGGCTCTTCCCAGATACATCCGCGTTTCATCCTCGGATCCGAAGACGCGATTGCGGGCCAAGACCCGTTGTATCGCCTCTTGCAACACGTCCTCGGCATCCTCGTAGTCCTGAACCACTCTGAGCACGAATCTCAGCCACTTCTGTCGGTGGTGAAGGACCAGTGAGGCAATATGCGATTTGAGGTCGGAAGACTCAAGTGTGTCCGGGTACGTCATTGGATTGCTCAATCGTAGGAGGAGACTGTTTAAAGAGAGACAGACTGTCGTGACGAGATGAATGTTTCCGGAGGGTCGCGTGTATTTCACTCAATCAGTTCGGATTGTGGACCGTGGCGGGACGTATCAGATATTGTGTTCGGGCTGCCCGAATCGTAGCTAGCGGAGCGCTGGATGGCGAGATGGGTCAGTTTTCGGAAAATGGGGCGATCATCGGTCTACGGCAAATGCCTCATTCAGCTTCAACGGACACGAGGGATCTTGGCGGTGAGGATCGCTGCTGAAAGGAAGCACACTTCTTTGGATGTTTGGCGTTACTACCAGGAAACTGAAGATTTGATGCTTCGAGGCATCATGCGCTTGCAGGCGGATTACCAGTCCGGGCAGCCTGCCCCGCGAGTGTGGGTCGAGATTGCGGATACGCTCCAGTGCATTCTCTCACGGAAGCTTGATTCGAATCCTCGTGATGCTCAGGCAAGGGCCCTTTGCGAGGAGATCCACGGCGTGCTGGCAGCGCTAAACGAAACCGCGTTCAATCGGGGGCATTGTTTGAGTGGTCCGGCGACGCTCCCTGTCAACGGAGAGAATGGCAAGTCATAGACACGGTTCGTTTATCGGCGTCGTGAGTTCCTTTTCGACAGCCCTGGCGCTGCTTGAATTATTGACATCGGAAACCTATAATACGCCTTCCTTTTTGGATCCTGCTAAACGGTTTTTTGTATGCAGGCCGAAGGGATAGCGCCGTCGCTTGCTACTTCGCAAGCAGATCAAAAAAACGATGAAGAGTTATGTGGTGTTCTTGTGGCGAAGATTCGAGCGGTATATCCTGGAACTTTTGACCCGGTAACGAATGGGCATGTGGACTTGATAGAGCGAAGCGCCAGGCTCTTCGATCACGTGACCGTAGCTGTTCTCAAGAATGCCGAAAAAAGCCCTATGTTTTCTCTGGCAGAGCGCAAGGAGATGCTAAAGGAATCGACCCGTAAGCTGAACAACCTTTCCGTTACGAGCTTCGATGGTTTGCTTGTTGAGTTTGCCGCGCGCAATGATGCGTCCGTTATCGTCCGTGGGATTCGTGCTATTTCGGATTATGAGTACGAGCTGCAAATGGCGTTGATGAATCGTCGACTGTCGTCCCAGGTCGAAACGGTGTTTTTGATGCCCCACGAGACCTACAGTTACTTGAGCTCAAAACTCGTCAAAGAAGTCTCACAGTTTGGCGGATCGGTTCGCGGGCTTGTGCCTCGTTCGGTAGAGCGGCGGTTGAAGGCCAGATACGAACCTGGCCGTTCATCATGACATAGGAATGAAACGGATGGCCTTCCCGCAGCCAACGCATCTTTTTGCCGAAAGGCTGAACAATGTGAACGAGTCCAGCACGCAACGAGTCATGATCGCTGCCCAGAGGATGAAGGCAGAGGGACTCGACGTGGTCGACTTGGGTGCAGGAGAACCAGATTTTACTACGCCGCCGAACATCAAGGAAGCGGCAAAGAAGGCCATCGATGCCGATTTCACACGGTACACGGCGGCCGTTGGTGTCCCAGAGCTGAGGGACGCAGTAGTCGGTCGCTTCAGGCGCGACTTCGATGTAGAACTTCTCCGAGAAGAGGTAATGGCGAATGTAGGAGGCAAACAATCGATTTTCAACGTCTTGCTAGCTTTGCTGAATCCCGGGGACGAGGTTCTGATACCGGCTCCCTACTGGGTGACGTTTCCGCAGGCCGTGCACCTCTGCGGTGGTATCCCGGTCACGGTTGAGACGGACCCCGATGAGGGATTTCGACTTTCCGTCGAGAGAGTCAGAGAGTGCATGACCGAGCGCACCAAGCTGCTGATCATAAATTCTCCGAGCAACCCGAGTGGAACCGTCATTCCGAGGGATGAGTTTTTCTCCCTCTGTGCCCTTGCGGCGGAGCACGGGGTCTATGTTCTTTCAGATGAATGCTACCAGCGATTTCTTTACGACGGACTGAGTCCATACTCAGGAGTTCAGGTCGAGCCGTCTATCCGTCCATGGACCATTGTATCTGTTTCTCTATCGAAGACCTACGCGATGACGGGGTGGAGGCTGGGCTTCACAATTGCGGCTGCTGAGATCGTTGCTCAAATCGCCAAAATACAGGGGCACCAGACGTCGAATCCGACGACGATTTCACAAGCGGCGGGGATAGAGGCTCTCACGGGTTCGCAGGACTCCGTTCGGGAGATGATGCGCGAGTATCAGCGACGCCGAGACTTTCTTGTGCCGGCGCTCAATGAACTTGCCGGTGTTCGCTGCTCGAATCCTCAGGGAGCCTTCTACGTCTTCCCTGATATTCGTTCGTACCTGGGGGCGGACTTCAAGGATTCTGACGATTTTGCCGCCCGTCTTCTCGAGGATGCCCGCGTGGCGGTGACTCCAGGTGCCGGATTCGGGACCGACGGATTCATTCGAATTTCCTATGCGGCAGCATACCAGGATCTCGAAGAGGCGGTTCGTCGCATTGGCGGGTTCTTGACTAAGCACCCCTGTTCGTGAGTACGCGAGCCCTTGCGGTGTGGGCTTTGCGGCAGGCCCCGGAGACAGGGCTGCCAGCAAGGAGGCGATGTGCAACAGCGTCGTCGTGGACCGGCTCAGCGATTGCCCGCAACGGCCGCCCGGTTGAAGGTTGTGGGTGAGAGCACGACGTTGGCTTGTTGTGGGCGCGGTTATCTATCCGCGCTGCGGCGGTGGTACGGAGGCTAGACTTGCCGGTCGCAACATGCGTTAGTGTATTTGTGAATAGGGTGCCCAGTTTGGCTAGCGCTCGGAGAACTTTGTGATTCCCGATGACAAGATTCGGATTCCAGCGATTCTCGGAAGAGTCCGAGTGCATCATGCGTTCCTTCTTGCGGTGCTCGCAGGTGTCGTTTGCTTTCCTTCGATCGGTCGTCATTGGTTCGCAAGGGAAAGCCCGACCCCAAGTGTCGCAACGGTGGTGCCGGCCTCCACTCGGATCCCTTGGAAGGAAGTGACGGGAACCTTCGCGCGCCATCAAACGGTTGCCGACGTGTTCGATCAACATAGTGTCGGAGCGGCTCAAGTCGATGCGCTGGTGCGGAGTGTGCGCCCTGTGTACGATCTTCACAGGGTCAAGGCTGGGAGGTCGTTTAGTATCCTATTTGCGCCGGACGGGAGTCTCCGAACCTTTCGTTATGATCTGGACAAAGAGAAGTACCTGACCGTCTACCAAAGCGACAACGAGTATCTTGCCGCTGTCAAAGCAAGGCGCTTTGACACTCGTATCGAGCCAGTTGGCGGGACCATCGAGGGGTCCCTCTTTTCTACGGTCTATTCTATTGGAGAGACGGATCAACTTGCCCTGAATCTCGCGGAGATTTTCATGTGGGATATCGACTTCTATACCGAGATTCGGAAGGGGGATTGCTTTCGTGCTCTGATAGAGAAGCGGTATCTCGATGGGAGCTTCGTCCAGTACGGCTCGATCCGGGCTGCAAGTATTACGAACCAAGGACGGACCTACACGGGATATTTGTTTGAGGACGAGGGCGACGTTTCGGGCTACTTTGACCCGGAAGGGAGGTCCCTCAAGAAATCGTTTCTAAAGTCACCGTTAAAGTTCGGCCGGATCACGTCCCGTTTCAGCTACTCACGCTATCACCCGATTCTCAAGATTCGGCGTCCCCATCTCGGTGTGGACTACGGTGCGCCAGTGGGAACACCGGTCGTGTCGGTAGGCAAGGGTATTGTGGAATTCGCCGGTCGGGAACGCGGCGCGGGCAATGTAGTAAAGGTCCGCCATCGCAACAATTATCGAACGTTCTACTTGCATCTATCCCGGATGAAGGTCCGTCGAGGACAAAAGGTGGAGCAGGGCGAGGTCATAGGTTACGTTGGCGCCACGGGTCTGGCAACAGGCCCGCATCTGGATTTTCGAGTCAAGAAACATGGGAAATATCTGAATCCTTCCAAGGTCGTGTATCCCCCTTCGCCTCCGGTGCCGTCTGATTCTCTCGAGCATTTCGTCAGTGTGCGAGATTCCCTTCAGGATGAGCTGGAGAAAATCACATTTTGAGCGCGGATATCAGCGAAGCAGCAAACGCAATGGGTCTTCATCAGCCGAATCCTGCAATACAAACTGAAGAATCTGGAAAGCTGAAAAGTTTGTTCTGATTGAGAAATGCTGAGCTCGTGTCTCCTTCTCGGTAAAAGAGCAAACTACGGACTGGAACCGGAGCGCGAACCATGAGGCTCGCCGTGATCGTCAACCCGGCGTCGGGTCGCGGGCGCTCGTACAAGAGGTTGAGGCGTTACCTGAGTACTTGGCCGCACAGAGGCTGGCGCGTCGACGTTCACGAAACGAAGGGGCCTGGCCACGCAGGCGAGATCGCTGTTACACTTGTGAGGGATGCGCCGGATCTCGTTGCTGTTTATGGTGGGGACGGCACGATCCGGGAAGTGGCGACGAGCGTCCCGTCTCCCCCTTATCCTGTTGCCGTGTTGCCTGGTGGTACGGCCAATGTGCTGGCGAAAGAGATTGGTGTCCATCCCGACCCCATTCGGGCTTTGGATGCCTGTCTCGATGGAACGGTGAAAAGGGTGGACCTGGGCGTTGCTCAAGAGCGCGTCTCGAGACGGTTTCTTCTGATGATTGGAGTCGGGCTGGATGCTTATATCGTTTCCAGGGTGCCGTTTCAGATGAAAAGGAGATTGGGGATGGCAGCCTTTTACGTGGAGACACTTCGAGCCCTCATTGACTACCCGTTTCGCGAGTTTGAGGTCTCGCTTGCCAACAGGACAATCAAGTCGGTGTCGTGCATTGTTTCTAACGCCCGGGGATACGGGGGCGGCCTGGTTCTTGCAACTGATGCAGACCTGAATGATGGCGTTCTGAGCATTGTCAGCTTCAACAAGGGTTCCCGTTTGGACTTCGTCCGATATGTGTTTGCGGCGTGGCTTGGCCGAAGCTTGTCATTCCCATGGGTCGAGCGGATCAAAAGCCCGTCTGTACGGGTCGAGGGATCGAGCGAACTTTTCGTGCAGGCAGATGGAGATCTCATCGGGCCGCTACCCATCGATGTTGGCGTCGCATCTTCAACTTTTCCACTCATTGTGCCCAAGGCCCGCACAGGTTCCTGAGGGTTTTCTGTTCGCGAATGCCGGGATAGATCCAGACTGTCAGCGTCTCCGCTCCCCTCCCCCAGGTCTTTCGTTAGCCGCGCGCCATGCCTCACCATGCTTCCGAGCGGGGGTACCGGGGAGGGACTGTGATCTCAGGTTGTCACCAGAAGGAGATCACGCTTGACCGCTCCATCTGCGATGCCTATCATTTGGGCCGGAAAGATTCATAAGGAGACTCTCTTGAGCGGTAGCGGGAAGACGATTCGCGAGATGGTTTCGGATGGTGTTCGCAAGTTCGGCAGGAGGACATTTCTGCATTATGGTGAGGAGAGCTATTCCTTCAAGGATATGGATCTCTGGACCGATCGCGTTGCGTCGGGGTTGAACCGTTCCGGTTTGCGCCACGGGGATCGAATTGCGTTGTTGCTCTCGAACAGGCCTGAGTTCGTGTTCTTCCTCATGGGGGCTCCGAAGACTGGAATCGTTGTCGTGCCGTGTGATCCGGACTTACCATCGGAAACGTTGGTTCAGACGCTCAAAGATACGGCGGTCGCGGCTGTCGTTACCGAGTCGCAGTTTCTCGATCGAATTCGTCCGTTCGCAAATGACTTGCCTCAGGTCCGCCATTGGATCCACCTGGAGGATGAAGGAGTACATTCCGGCTCGCTTTCGCCTTTCGTCGACGTCCCGATCCTTCAGTTTTGGCCCGACCTGGATCCATCCCAGCCGGCCGCGATCCTCTTTACGCGTGGAACCTCGGGGCCCCGCAAGAGAGTCGTACTCAGTCATCGCAATTTTGTGAGCAACTGCACTCAGACGGTTCAACCTTATCGGATCAACGATACGGATCGCTTTTTGTGCGTCCAGCCGCTTTTCAATGCGAGCACACTGGTACTCCAGGTATTGTCTCCATGGACCGCCGGTGCTTCATGTGTGCTCGGAGAGGAACAAACGCCGGAGGATATTCTTCGACGGGTTGCGGCGCACGGAATCACTGTCATCGCGGGCCCGCCCGAATTCCACGAACGGCTGGCTGACGCAGACTCTTCCAGAAAGGACGATCTATCGTCTCTACGACTGGCGATTTGCAGCTCGGGGGCCGTGAAGCCCGACGTGCTGAGACGCTTCGAAAAGAATTATGCGGCGTTTCTCGTGGAGAGCTATGGCCTGCTAGAGGCGACCTGCATCATTTGTAGTAATCCGTATACCGGAGTACGAAAGAGCGGCGCGTTGGGCCTGCCTCTTCAAGGACAGGAATGTCGAATCGTCGATGAGCATGGGCAAGCCGTGGGAACCGGTATGGTTGGTGAGATCTTGACTCGTGGACCAAATATTATGACAGGGTATTTCAACGATCCGGACGCAACCTCCAAGGTGATCAGAAACGGATGGCTTCATACCGGCGACCGAGGTTACGTCGACGAGGATGGGTACTACTTCTTGGAGAACTAACCCCCAAGAGTACAGTTCTTTGATCCTGTGTGCTCCTCAACAATCCGGCCCCCAACAGCTTGCTGGCCGCGATTCAGGACGGCATTGTTCATCGCGTTTTATCGGGGTGTGATCCACCATGTTCCAAGTTGCCATTGTTGGTCGACCGAACGTCGGGAAATCCACCTTGTTCAATCGCCTATGCGGGCTGAGAAAGTCCATCGTGGGAAACGAGGAAGGGATCACGAGAGATCGAATCGATGGGACCGTGAATTGGGATGGCCACTGGCTTGGGCTGACCGACACAGGCGGGATCGTCCCCGACAGCCGCGAGCTGATTCCATCAAAGGTGCGTGAGCAGGCTTTATCCGCCGTTGATGGTGCGAGACTTCTCTTGCTTGTCGTCGATGGTCTCGTTGGTCCAACGGGTCTGGACCAGCAACTTGCCGAACTGGTGCGCAGGTCCGATCGTCCGGTTTGGCTTGTGGTGAACAAACTGGATTCTGAAGAAAAGCGCCAGGAGGCACTCACGTTTCATGTCTTGGGTTTTCCCGAAGTCTTTCCGGTTTCGGCGGAGCACAATCTTGGCGTGGAAGAATTGAAGAACGCCCTTGTTGCCCAACATGGTGAGCTGCAAGAATCGGTTGGGACCAAGGCGGCGGAGATCAGCATTGCGGTTATCGGACGGCCCAACGTTGGAAAGTCTTCGCTGGTGAACCGGCTCTTGGGTGATGAGCGGTCTATAGTCAGTGAGACGCCTGGTACGACGAGAGATTCTGTGGACTCGATACTGAAACACGACGGAGCGCACTACCGCATCATTGATACTGCCGGGATTCGAAAGCGAGGCAAGCCTCGCGGTCATGCCGAGCGGGTAAGCGTCGTTCTGGCCCAAAAGAGCGTCGGTCTTGCAGACGTAGTTCTTCTTCTTCTTGACGCCGAGGAAGGCGTGACCAAAACGGATGCTGCTGTTGGGGGGTACGCGCACGAATCGGGGCGCGCGTTGATCATCGTCCTGAACAAATGGGACAAAATCTCCAACAAGGGGCGGGCGTTGAAGGAGCATACAGATTCCATCCACCGAAAGATGAAATACTTGAGCTACGCGCCCATCATCGAGATGTCTGCGAAAACCGGGCAGAATGTGAGGCCGTTGTTTCGACTGATCCAAAGAGCGCACGAGGGCAGCCGTCTCAGGGTTGCCACCGGGACACTCAACAATACTTTCGTGCCTGACCTCTCGAGGCCGCCTGCGGGTAGTGAGCGCCGAGGCCTCGATATCCGTTACATCACACAGGTCCAGTCGAGACAGCCTACATTTATCGTATTCACAGGGAGATCCAAACCTTTACATTTTTCTGATGAAAGGTATCTGGTCAACGAGCTGCGCCGGCGGTTTCACTTCTTTGCATCTCCGATCCGAATTCGACAGCGGTTCAAGTCACGTTCGTGAACCGTACCGAAAAGATTGACAGTTCTATGCATCTCTAGTATACGGAGCAAGGTTGTTCCCACGCTAAGATCAGGCTGAGTCGCCACGTGAAAAAAAATGACATAGCACATGCCGTCCACGCTGCACACGGGGGGATTTCCTTTGTGAAGGCAGAGGACATCGTCGATCGGGTCCTGAGCATCATCAAACAGCGCCTCGCCAACGGCGAAAAGGTGCTGATTAGCGGCTTTGGTTCGTTTCGAGTCGTACGCCGAAAGGACAAAAAGGGTGTCAATCCTCAAACGGGGGCTCCTATGACGATCGCTGCGAGAAATACAATCGTTTTCAAACCGTCTAAATACCTTAAGACGATCTAGATACGAATGAAGTTCCATCCCACGAAACTCTATTACAAGATCGGTGAAGTCTGTGAGATTCTCGAAGTGGAGCCTCACGTTCTGCGGTACTGGGAAACCGAGTTTTCGCGTCTAGCCCCGCCCAAGAACCAGGCAGGACAGCGAACCTACCGTCCCACGGATATCGAGCTTTTGCTCGATATCCGTAAGCTGTTGTATGAAGATGGATTCACCATCGCCGGAGCCCGAAAGCAGCTGGCTGAGTCACGGTCCGGGCACAAATCCTCTTCAGGCAGGAGCAATTCCGTGCGGGACGGTACGGGGTCAAAAGCCGGGGAACCCAAGGCGGCGCGCATCAGACAGATCCGTGGCGAGTTGGAGAACATATTGACTTTGCTTGATCGTCAATGATACTGTCTCAAGTTTATCGGGACGTGGCGCAGCCTGGTAGCGCACACGCTTGGGGTGCGTGTGGTCGGTGGTTCAAATCCACTCGTCCCGACCAAACCTCGTTGACTCAGTGACGCTGATTCTCCTTACCAATGATGATGGGATCGACGCGGAGGGCTTGAGATGCCTCGAGGAGAACCTTCGCGGTTTGGCCGATTTGATCGTTGTCGCCCCGGACACCGAACGAAGCGCAATCAGTCATGCCCTCACCCTGAAGTCCCCCATCGAGCATACGGAACGTGGCCCCAATCGATACAGCGTCAACGGGACGCCGGCCGATTGTGTAATCTACTCTATTAGAAGAATTCTCGCACAACCCCCGGCGTTGGTGGTTTCCGGAATCAATCATGGTGCGAATCTAGGCGATGATGTGATCTACTCTGGAACTGTTGCCGGCGCCAGGGAGGCGTCAAAGAACGGAATCCCCGCCATTGCCTTTTCTCAGGCCTACGACAAATCCGAGATTGAGTTCGAGCAGGGTGCGCGTTTTGCGCGCGCACTGGTCCAGACGCTATTGCACCAGCGACCTAGAAGCAGCCTCTGCCTCAATGTGAACATTCCTGTGGATCGCATCAGGGGCGTCAAGATAACCCGACAGGGATCGTCCTCTTATTTCAAGCATTTCAACGCGCTAGACCGGAGGCCGCGACGATTGTTCGGTGTCTCGAGGCAGGATAGGGCGAAAAACAAGACGGTGCTGGACTTTCAGGCGATTGTCGATCAGCACATTTCGATTACGCCGCTCCATCATGACCAAACGGACTATTCGGCGCTCGATGCTCTTCGGTCCACCGTCGCTCAGATTCCGTCGGGTGCCGATGACTGACGGGTGTGTGAGCGAGCGCCAGCAGGATTATTCGCTGAATAGAGTTGATCGTCGTAACCTCCTTACGCTAGGATTTGCGTCGATCATGATACGGGGCGTGGCGCAGCTTGGTAGCGCGTACGGTTCGGGACCGTAAGGTCGGAGGTTCAAATCCTCTCGCCCCGACCAATTCCCCCAATAACTTGTAGTCCGCCTAATCTGCTTTGTTAGGCCATTCGCTCTGGGTTGGATCGCGGGCATGACCCGACGAAAACCGAGGGCAAATTCCTGACGACAGGATTGCTCAAAACCACTATAATGAGCATGCGTCTAAACCGATTGTTGCGGAGTTGCTCAATGAGATGGAAGCTGCCTGTTTTTGTTGCCCTGGTGACAGTTAGCGCCGTTTGCGCAACCGGTGCCGTGGGTGCCGAGCGCATTGTGTATCCCCAGGCGGTCGTCGGGCCTTTCGAATCCGAGACCTACGAAATAGAACTGTTTCTTGGAAATAAGAACGAGGATGAAGCGTGGAACGGTGTCATTCACCTACTGCGAAGCGACGACCTCACGGGTTTTTCCTCCATCAACGTTGTCGATGAGAATGGAGCCGAGACCGTTGTCAGTTCCGGGCAAATCGACGTTTCCATACCCAAAAGCAGCTCTCGCTTCTATCGGATGAGCAGTTCAACATTCCAGGCCGGAGTTTTGGTGATAGAAGCCCTGAGCTCCGCGCTCGACGACCTAGTCCCTTCTTTTTACTACAAGCTGCTAGGGCAGGGTGGCACGGTGATTGACATCATAGGTATCGAGGGAGTCCGGGAACCCGCCACAGGTTTTCGTGTAATGATCACCAATACCGACACCAGCAATGTAGGGATTGCCCTGGTTGCCGAAAAAGCGCTCCAGCAAGGAGCTGGGCTGGCCGTGTTGGATGAGGTGCCGGTTACTTTCACCGCGATATTTATCGACGGAAGCGAGGCATCGGGCATACTCATTCTGGGCGGAAGCAATTCTGGGCAGAGAGCCCTTTTCCCCTTTCAAGTGATCCAGGGTCTCCAGACTGGGTTGCGAGTGGCGCAACTGACACTTCGATCTCCTGAGAAACTGTATGTCGTAACGCTCGGTTTTGTTGCGCCTCCGGAATCTCAGAATCCGCAGTTCAGTGCTAATCCGGCGCGTATTGATATTGATATTCCGGTAACCAATCTAAGCGTAGACACACAGAAGCGGCAAGCCGTCATAGACTTTTATAATGCTATCTATATGGCGTCTGAGGCGGTGGCTTCAGGCTTCACTGGCGATGTTAGCGCCTGTGTGCCTGGGACTACGAGCGCCGCGTTCAAGCTGGCCATTCTGCGTCGAATCAATTTCTTCCGCGCCATGGCTGGCCTGCTGGCCAACATTGTGCTCGACGATGTGTTCAACCAAAAGTGCCATGCGGCAGCCTTGATTATGGCCGCTCAGCGTTCGCTGTCTCATATGCCACCTACTTCCTGGGCTTGTTATACCGCGGACGGTGCGGAGGCCGCTGAGAAGTCCAACCTGCATCTAGCTATCAATATTCCGCCGGGAGCCGATATGATCGACGGATACATACGGGATACGGGGGTATTTAACGCAGGTGTGGGGCATCGCCGATGGATTCTCTTCGGGCGGCAAACTACCATGGGCACCGGCACCGCTTCCGATCCCACCACCACGGCCAACTGTCTTTGGGTCATAGGCCCGACCAGTGGCGGTCCAGATCGGAATCACTCCTGGCCACCTGCAGGCTTCGTCCCGTACCAGATTGTTTACGCCAGATGGTCCTTTTCCTCGCCAGGCGCAGATGTCTCGCAGGCGATGGTAACCATGACCCAAAATGGCAGCGATGTGCCCGTAACGATCTTGCCGGTCGAGAACGGATTCGGCGATAACACGATAGTCTGGGAGCCTGGCGGGATACCGGCCACGGCGCCGACATCCGATACCGCTTACGTAGTATCCGTGAGCAATGTCCTGGTCGGTGGAAGCCCAACGGCGTTCAGTTACACCGTGACCATAATCGACCCTGCCTCATAGGAAGCTCCTATCGCCAGCTTCCATTAACAGACGAACTATGTCGCTAAGCGCGAAGCGAGTCATTGTGCACGGTTGCGTACAGGGGGTCGGATTCCGGTTTTTCGTCCAGCGGGAGGCCGAACGGCTCGGTTTGGTAGGAAGCGTTCGGAATCAAGCGGATTCCACCGTAGAGGTCGTGGCGCAAGGGGAAGAGGAGCGACTGGATCAGTTCATAGAGGTTGTGCGTGCGGGACCCTCCCACGCAAGGGTTGTCAAACTGGAACTCGACGACGTACCTATGCTGAACAAGACGAACTTCACGATCGATGGATGGTAGGAGAGGACAAGAGATGGAGGAGCTAAAGAAGATCATTCGAGAGATTCCCGACTGGCCCCAAAAAGGCATACTTTTTTACGATATCACCACATTACTCAAAGACGCGGCGGGGTTCCGACAGTCGGTGCAGGCCCTTATTGCGCCCTACAGGGACACAGGCGTCGATATTGTCGTTGGCGTCGAGGCTCGGGGGTATATTTTTGCGCCGACCGTGGCCTACGCACTGGATGCAGGATTCGTTCCGGTACGCAAGCCTGGCAAGCTCCCGGCGGCCACTCAAAAAGTCACATACGACCTAGAGTACGGTACCGATAGTGTCGAGATCCACAAGGATGCCGTGACTCCAGGGCAGAAGGTCTTGATCGTAGATGACTTGATTGCGACTGGCGGGACGGCGCGGGCTGTAGTGGATCTGGTGGAAGAACTCGGAGGACATGTGGTCGGGCTGGCTTTCTTGATAGAGCTTGGGTTTCTCAATGGCAGAGAGATGCTCAAGGGACAAGAGGTTACCAGCATCTTGACCTACTGATGCCTGCATCGGCCTCGACATGGACTCCATGGCATGCGGCGCCGCGCGCAATGGAGCGAACTTGCCGAAGAATCCGCCAGTCGCTCAGGATTGAATTCTGCCTGTGCATCCTCTACTCTTGATTGCATTACTTCACTTTGGAATAAAACGGCCGAATCAAGGTTGGGGGTGAAGAGAGGTTTAGGGCGGAGGCAGAGGACTGGGATCGCAGCGCCTGTCATAGGAGAAAACGATGGATAGCTATTACCATCCCGCAGATCTTCCCAAGTTTGCTGAAATGGCAGAGGGAAACCGAGAGCTGTGGGAGAAATTCAGCGACTACTACGCCGCGGTATTTTCTGAGGGCTCCCTCACCGAACGAGAGAAGGCTTTGATTGCTCTGGCTGTCGCCCACGCGGTGCAGTGTCCGTACTGTATCGACGCCTACACCCAATCATGTCTCGAAAAGGGTTCCAATCAGGAGGAGATGACCGAGGCCATTCACGTGGCTTGCGCGATTCGGGGCGGTGCATCCCTGGTTCACGGGGTCCAGATGAAAAATGTAGCCAAGAAGCTATCCATGTGAAGCAACCGCCTCAAAACATCGAGAGGATGGTCGTTTATGGGCCATAGCTTGAGTGCCCGGGGAGCCCCACTCGCTTCGACCGACGAGCAGCTGCGCGTACTCGCGCAGCGGCCCCCAGGGATCCTCCCGTTCGAGGAAAAGCTCCGCGCTGCGGGGCTGGCTCCACTACGCGCCACCGGCATCACCGTGTTTCAGATAAATGTGGGAAAGTTGTGTAATCAGACCTGCAATCATTGTCATGTGGACGCCGGGCCGGATCGTCGAGAAATCATGACGGAGGATATCGCGCGCGCCTGTATCCGCGCGCTGGAGCAAACCATGATTCCGACCGTTGATATTACGGGGGGGGCACCCGAGCTCACCCCACACTTCCGATACTTGGTAGAGCGGTCCAAGGACCTGGGGCGCCACGTGATCGACCGTTGCAATCTGACGGTTCTCTTACTGGCCAAACAGTCGGACCTGGTTGATTTTCTTGCCAGCCACCAAGTCGAAGTCATCGCCTCTCTTCCCTATTACCAGGCGGCGCAGACTGACGCGCAGCGGGGCACAGGCGTGTTTGACAAGTCGATCGAGGCCATTCGGAAACTCAATCAAGTTGGGTACGGGGTCGAAGGATCCGAATTGCGTCTCAATCTGGTCTTCAACCCGGTCGGCGCGTTCCTGCCACCCCGGCAGGAGGCGATCGAGTCGGTCTTCAGACGACAGCTCAGCAGGAACCACGATGTTGTGTTCAATGAGCTCTACACGATCACGAACCTTCCCATCAGCAGGTTCCTGGACTTTCTGATCGAGTCCGGGAACTATGAGGGGTACATGGAGCGCCTTGCAAACGCCTTCAATCCAGTGGCTGCGGACGGCGTCATGTGCCGTTATACGCTTTCGGTGGGTTGGGATGGAGCCCTTTACGACTGCGATTTCAATCAGATGTTGAATCTGCAGACCACCAACGGGGCGCCTCGGCATATTCTCCAGTTCAACTCGGCCGATCTGGATCACCGTCAGATCGTCACAAACAACCACTGTTATGGGTGTACGGCCGGAGCAGGGTCCTCCTGCGGCGGCGGGATAGCCTGAGATCATTGGCGTCAACTCTCTGGCATAGATGGGGTCGGGGTGCAAATCTCCATTCGACAAAGAGTTGCTGGCTTGATGATTTGTCTCCTGGCTTCTGTGGCGTTCTCGGCGATTTGTTGGGGAGAGGATCTATCGTCTCGGTCACCTGAGAATCCAGACCTGCGAAAAAAGTGGTTTCTCTTTCAGCGAAGCTATCCCTTTCAGTCGATCCCGAGAGATGCAAGGCGGATAGCCTGGCAGCAGGCGCTAGCGACGCCGGCGCCGGGGCGAGTCTCCGCCGGACCCGCCTGGCGGAGCTTGGGCCCATCGCCGACGGCATCGAGATTCTCCGGTAACTGGGGCCTGACGAGCGGAAGAATCAATACGATTGCGATCTCTCCGGCCGATTCAAAGATCGTATTGATTGGAGCCTCTACCGGAGGCATCTGGCGCTCATCGGATGGCGGCGTCAACTTCATTCCCGTCAGCGACGACCAGGTCGATTTGGCCGTGGGTTCCATTGCTTTTTCCCCCAGCAGTCCCGCCACGGTCTACGCGGGAATGGGGGATCCGAAACAAGGGTATGTGGGATCGGGTGTCCTGAAATCAATGGACGCTGGCCAGAGCTGGGTTCGCGTCAACGATCAGAGTCTGCCATCCCCGGGCGAGATTGCAAGAATCGTTGTGGACCCTACCAACGCCTCGCTGGTCTATGTTGCCCAAAGGGTAAACCTGGACGGCGGGACACGCTTCGCGAGCGGGTTTTACCGGTCTATCAATGGAGGCGTGAGCTGGGTTCGAACAGTCCAGGGTCCAACGGAAGATCTGGCTTTGAATCCCAACGATCCCCAGATGCTCTACTTGGGGATTAGCCGTGTGGACGGAGGGAGTAGCCTGCCGGCAGGCGTGCTACGGTCATTGGATGGCGGACAGAGTTGGGAAAGCCTCTATGCCACGCCGTTCGACTCGACGACTGATGTCAAAGTTGGGATCACCCAAGCAGATCCGAATCTAGTCTACGTTTACATTGGAGGGTTTTCCGGCGGGGTCTTCGATATTCGGGTGGAAGTCAGCACCGACGGAGGGGCGAGCTTCGTCAACCGCGGCAGAGGGGCGCTCAGCTCACTTCAGTTTGGCTACAATACGTTTATCTCTGTAGATCCCACCAATGCCAACGTGGTCTACGTCGGAACGCCCGATCTGTTCAAAAGTACCGACGGGGGTTTGAGCTGGACCAACCTTACCAACAACTATAGTCCCTCTTTGGTATTTACTCCTGCCGACTCGGCGACCCACGTGGACCAGCACGCGTTGTGTTTTATCCCTGGGGATGCTCACGCCTTTTTCCTCGGAAACGACGGTGGCCTTTCCCGGTCCACCGACGGCGGGCAGTCTTTTCAGTCCTTCAACTCAAGCCTTTCGCTGACACAGTTCTATGCCATAACCGCACATCCCAACGATCCGCTGCTTACCTATGGGGGTGCCCAGGACAACGGAATACTGAGACGCACCGTCGACTCGGGGTTCTGGAAGGAAATGAACACGGGAGACGGCGGTCGTCCGGTCATAAACGCGGAAGACCAGAGCATGGTGTTTACGAACTACGTAGGGGGACGAATCGACCGTTGGAGCGAGAATGGAAACAGGTTTGAAGCCACCTTGTCCGACAACAGCACCTTCGGAGAGCCGCCTTTTGGTGGTCGGATGCCCTTCATCGCCCCGTTTGCCGGCAATGGCGTCGACAAGACGCTCTATTTTGGGACTTGGCGTCTCTTCGTGAGTACCGATCTCGGAGATAACTGGACCAAGCCGGGCGGCGATGACGTTCTTTCAGAGATCCGGGTGAGTCCCAGTGATTCCAAAGTCATCTACACTGGATCCGAGCGGGGGCGAGCTATGGTTTCTACCGACGGCGGTCAGAATTGGACCGACATCACGGTAGGACTTCCCGACCGGTTCATTACGAGCGTCAATGTCCATCCTTCCAGCTCGGCGACGGCTTATCTGACAGTTTCCGGCTATGGATCCGGCCACGTCTTCAAGACGACAGATACAGGGGCTACCTGGAACGACATGAGCGCGAATCTCCCCGATGTTCCATCCAGCGCCTTCTTGATGGATCCCTCGGATCCTGATTCGTTGTTCGTTGGAACGGACATTGGTGTCTTCCGGTCTACGGATGCCGGCGCGAGCTGGGCGCCGTTCAATCAGGGAATGCCTCCGGTGATCGTCAACGACTTTGCCGTAAGCGCGGCCGGTCGAATCATCGCGGGGACCTATGGGCGTGGTGCCTATGAACTTGCGACGGATGAGTTCGAGGTTACCCTGTCCGCCGATAATGGAATCTCCCGGACCTCTTTGGGCGAAGGGGGCACAGCCGTAGGCTATGGTGAGCTGACCGCTACCACTCCGGCTCTGCCGATGGCTTTGGCGAATTTTGGACTCACTTCCGTGGATGACGGCGCCCTCATCACCGAAGCCGGCATTGGTGTAAGCACCCTGACGAAGAATGTCCGCATGTTTGTCGACTTCGCGACGGAAACAGTGAATGGGGTAGCCGCGGCGAAAATCGGGAACCCCATCAACGGGGGAGTCGCAGTGGTCAATCCGGGTGCCACCAAGATTTCCGTAAGGGCGGACTTCAAGGATCCGGACGCGAATGATATAACTTCCGGCAATATTGACTTGGAAGCCGGCGCACACTCGGCCTTATTTGCCACCCAGATTGTCTCGGATTTAGGGGATCAATTTCTCGGCACCCTGACTCTCTCGAGCGCTGATGATTTCGTGGCCGTGAACCTTAGCTCCGCCACAAACAAGCGGCAGGAGATCTTGTTCAGTGCGCTTCCAGTTGCGAATTTGGATGCGGCCGCGCTGGCGGTCGCTCTGATTTTTCCGCAGATTGTCGATGGTGGTGGCTTCCCGACCCAAATTCTTCTGATGAGTGCGTCCGGCACCGTCGTCAGCACGGGAAGGATCGATCTGTTCGATGGCTCCGGAAACGCATTGGCGCTCGATTTTGGCTCAGGCCCGCAATCCAGCTTACAGTATTCGATCAATCCTAACGGTATGGTCAAGTTCGAGACGACTGGACTGGGTCCGCTTCAGGCGGGCTATGCTGTTGTGACTCCCACCGCTGGCCCTTCCCCAATCGGAAGTGCAATATTCTCGATTATCGAGGGGGGTGGTTTCAGCTCACAAGCGGGGGTGCCGAGCGTTCCCCTGACCACCAACGCAAGGCTTTTCGTGGAGGTTTCTTCCTCTCCCCTCTTTCGCAATACCGGAATTGCGGTTGTCATTCGCAGTGGGGCCGCGGCCACGATCAATGTCACGCTGGTTGGCTTTGACGGGAGCACACGAGTAGGAAAACTGGAGATGGGAGCCAACGGACACCGAGCACTGTTCGTAGATCAGCTGTTTGACGATCTGCCCCCGGACCTTCAGGGTGTCCTCACGATGACGAGCGCGACTCCTTTTTCCCCGCTGACCTTGAGACTCACGATCAATCAACGAGGGGACAGCATCTATTCGACCTTGCCCGTGGCAGACCTAACTGTTCCACTAATGGGGAGATTGTTCATTCCGCAGTTTGTAAACGGAGGCGGATATCAGACTCAGATTATCGGTCTCAACACCACGGGTGCCGCGGGAACGTTGCACTTTGATTTCTTCAACAGTCAAGGCGCCACAGTGATCCTGCTATTTCGTTGAGTCATCTCCTGATTTCCACGACTCGGTTTCATCTTGAAACAGAGAAAGGATGAAGGCAAAGTCCAATGCGGTTTCGCGTAGCTCGTCGTACCGGCCGGACGGCCCCCCATGTCCGGCATTCATATTCGTATTGAGCAACAACAGATTATTGTCCGCCTTGCACGACCGCAGTTTCGCAACGTACTTGGTCGGTTCCCAGTACATGACTTGCGTATCATGGAAAGAGGTGCGGACCAGCATGGTCGGATACTCCTTGTGTTCCAGATTCGAATACGGACAATAGGACTTCATATAATCATATTCGTTCCGATTGCGCGGGTTTCCCCATTCACGATACTCTCCCACGGTCAACGGGAGTGAAGGATCGAACATCGTGTTTATCACGTCCACAAACGGAACATTGAGGATGGCGGCGAAACACAAATCGGGTCGCATGTTCAGAACCGCGCCCACGAGTAGGCCGCCTGCGCTACTACCTTCGATGACCAGCTTGTCTCGACTCGTGTAGTTCTCTCGGATAAGGAACTCTGCGCAGGTAATGAAGTCCTCGAACGTTGTCTTCTTCTTGAGCATCTTACCTTGGTCGTGCCAGGCCTTTCCCAATTCGCCGCCTCCACGTACATGTGCGATGGCGTAGATCACGCCACGATCCAAGAGACTCAGAAGGGTGGTCGAGAAGGATGCCGCGATCGATATTCCGTATGCACCGTATCCGTAGAGAAGCAACGGTTGCTTTCCGTCCAACGTGATCCCTTTACGGTAAACCAGAGAGATCGGGATCCGGGACCCATCCAGCGCCACTGCGAACCTGCGCTCCGATTGATAACGATCTGAGCGATATCCTCCCAGAACGCTCTCCTTCTTCAAGAGCTTCAGCTGACGTTTCTCCATGTCATAATCGAATGTGCATGGGGGGGTGACCATGGATTCGAACCGAAAGCGAAACACAGATGTGTCGAAGTCCGGGTTGTGATCGCCGGAAAGCGCATGCGGGGACTCGGGCAATTCGATCTCGTGTGATTGGTTCGTTTTAGTATCGACGACAAGAAGGTATGGAAGACCGACTCTGCGCGACCATACTATCGCCTGTCCGGCAAAGAATTGCATTTCTTCCAGCATGACGTCCGGACTGTGGCGGACGAAGTCTCTCCATTGATCTTCTCGCAGATCGTTCACGGGCGTGCTGATGATGCGAAAGTTCTGGGCTTCTTTGTTGGTGCGGATGTAGAAACGTCCTTGATGGTGTTCCACGTAGTACTCGTGCTGATCCAGACGCGGGAGTAGTGTTCGGATGGGTCCGCTTGGGCGGTCGCTCTCCACAATCCGCACCTCGTTCGTGTCGGCGCTGCTGGACACAAAAAAAATGTACTTTCTGTCTTGGGAACGGTATATCCAGAGGCTAAAAAGTTCGTCTGTTTCTTCGTAAAGGACTTCGTGATCACGACCCCCGAGGCCATACCGGATGAGTCGATGAGGCCGCTTGGCCGCATCCTCCGTTGTGTAGAAGAGCGTTTGGTTGTCCGTTGCCCAAATCACTCCATCCACATTTTTGATCTGATCCGGCAGTAAGCGGTTGTTGCGAAGGTCCTTTATATAGAGCGTGTAGTCTCTCGCTCCCGTGATGTCAATCGAGTACGCCAATAACTCGTTGTTGTCGCTGACTTCGTAGACGCCGAGCGAAGTGAACTCTATGCCCTGAGCAAGTATATTGAGGTCGAGGGTGATGTGCTCTTTGGCTCCCGCTCGGTCCTCCTTGCGGCAGTAGATCGGGTACTGTTTGCCTTCCTCCGTGCGTGTGTAATACCAGTACCGACCCGACTTGTATGGGACGCTCCTGTCCGTTTCTTGGATGCGTCCCCGCATTTCTCTGTACAGGGTTTCTTGAGTCGCCGCCACAGATTTGAGCACGGTATCGGCGTAGTGTTGTTCCTCATCGAGGTAGTTCCGAACTTCTACGTCGTCGCGTTTCCTCAACCAGTGGTAGGCGTCCGTGATCGAATCCTGGTGCAGCGATGCTGTAGCGGGGGTTCGCTTCGCCACGGGCGGGGAAATAGAGCGGAGCCTGTGGTCGAATCCTGCAGTCATGAATGTCAGTGTACCACCAGGATCGGCCGAAGGGTAACGCCTTGTTATCGAATCGGAGAGCGCTACGCAAATTCCTTGTAAGTATTTGGTGATGCAATGTTTGCCATGGATACAGCGCCGCGGCCGAGTCGGTCAACAAAGCAAGGGTGACTTAGACCAAACTATCGGAGCGCACGGGCCGATAAGCATATTGGCAGTTCCGCCCAGGTCTTCGGATTCTTGCGAGACCCCTGGAGCATGGTGGTCGAGTTCTGAGGCAGTTCAGGGCGCTGGGACGACGTCACTCAGCGGACCGGACAGCGCAGCCACACTCCTGAACTGCTAGATCGGAATGATGAGGCAATGGATTCAACTGCTCGGTCCGCCACGGGAGGATTCATTCTAGTTGGCGCTGGACTTAGTCCACTGTATGCGAGTCCTGGTGTGCTTTGCATATTGGCCTTTCCCCATGATCCTGACGGTATTGAATCGGCAGAACATTTTCTCATCGAGAAGATCTCGCAGGTGCTGCTCAAAATTCCAGGTTCTCCTCGTTCTGGATTTGTGACGGAGTTTCAGTCTGGCAGCCGACGATATTCGTGCCGCTCTTTCCCTGTTTCCTCGAATGCCGGCCGCGCGCGCCGTCGCGCCAATGTTGCGCTGATCATCGAGAGAATTCAGCAGTCCCAATCCGTTCGGTCGATCATGGTGGAGCAGTATCGTCTCACTCCGAGAGAGCAGGAGATTGTGAGCTCTCTCATTCAGGGACTGACTACCAAGGAAATCGCCGATCGAATGAGTATTAGTCCCAACACTGTGAAGGCCTTTCTCAGGCTGATCAAGGTCAAGATGGGTACGTCTACTCGATCCGGCATAGTCGGAAAGATGTTGATGTCCGTTCCCCAAAATGCCGAGGTTACGGATTGAGCCTGTGCTGGCGGTCGCACCCCCATGCGATTTCGGGCTTCCGGTGTATCCTCTTCTAGGTTCTTATCCGCGCCAGTAGGTGGCCGGTTTCGTCACGCTACGCGATCATTCAAGGGGTGAATGTCCTCTGGTAGCGCTTGCCACCGGGCTCTTGGTCTCGCCTCGTGCCCCGCGTTCCTCGATGGTCGGCAAAAAACAGGCCGGGGTATGTAGTCAACCAAGTTCCGTGATCACAACATTAGGGACGAGGCCGGCGGAGGAGCAGCCGCTGAGATACAGGATAAAGCACCAACAACCACGCCATCCGAAGGGACTAGTCATTTTGGTTACGTCCTTTGGAGAATTGAAAAGAGGCGCTGTTTTGTATCACTATAACCGGAGAATCGACTCCTCTAGATTGGGGCCGTGAGTCTTCCTTTCTCGGAACCAAGCACGTTTCAAAGGATATGCCTCCCCGTTCGTTTGGAGTGGACCCCAAAGGGTCCAAGCCAGAATGGATCGTAAGCGTGAGTCTTCCGATTTATCCCAAGATGTCAGAGGCGGATGTCGACCGAGTTATTGGAAACGTCGAGCGGATACTTTGCGAGCACAGGGGCGAAGCGCCCTAGTCGAGGACCGTCGACAACATCCAGGCGCTTCTTTCTTTTATTTCGAGGGACGTATCGTTTATGATGTACAGGAAAATGCGCCTGTAGCTCAGCTGGATAGAGCAACGGTTTCCTAAACCGTAGGCCGCAGGTTCGAGTCCTGCCAGGCGTACCAACGGAACACATTCTCCGCTTGATGCGGGTGAGCGTTTGAGTTGTTTGGTCATGATCCGCGGCTCTGAAAAGTGATCTCGCCCCTCAGGGATCTCAGGGGCTGCGGCCGTTGCAGCAGGTCTTTCAGCGACCAAGACCCAATCAATCCGGCACGTTACTTTCTCTCGGCATTGTATAATCGGCTGGGCCAAGGGCTGGAGAATAGTTCTTGGTGTCCGCCGCGAGCGGTATATGACGCATGAAATGGCAGGGAATCGTCCTCAGAGACCAAGGGCTGGCATGTCTGTTAAGAAGCAAATCTCGGCCGCAGTGGTCGGAAAGCAAATGGCCACGTCCTTCAATGAAGCTGTGCCTTCGATGATCCGGGCACTTCGGGATCTGGGAATCCACTCCGAGTCAGAGGCGGTCTACTTTGCACTCCTGGACTTGCAAACCTTCAGTTTCCATCGCGCCATCGCCTCGGACCGACTCTTGGCCGTATACAAGCACAAGGTCCTGAACAGCATACTTTCGGAATTTCTTGCCTTTGCCGTATCCAGTCAACCATACGCGAAACTGACCAACGGAGCGGGAGTCACGATAAAAGTGCCGGCTGCTTTCTACAAGGCGAAACGGCTTGTCCGCCTGTGGCAAGATTCTTCGAATTCACGTGGCGCACCGGAGTGCCGGGTCGCTGAGGAGATTTTGTGGGAGATGGGGGTTGAGGATCCGAAGGTCCGACCCGCAGCGGTGAAGTATCTGTCCGATCTGATGGCTGAGGATACCGTGCGTGTGTTCAATATTCTTGTTCGGATAGGTAAGCAGTTCAGCGTTACGTGAGCTGCATGGCGCTCGGCACTCAGCACTCAGCACGTTGCGGTCAGTGGACTGGATCCTGATCTTTGGCAGCGCGCAAGTCCTCCAAAGCAGCGCATGCGTGTGACCCGCAGGGTCGGAGCTTCATTTGGGTGATGACTAACAAGGCGATCGGAGAGGGTCGAAAGGCTCCCATTCGCTGTGAGTGGGCGGACGGAGTCAACGAACGGTATCTCGAGTACCATGACGTCGAGTGGGGTGTGCCCGTACACGAAGACCTGCGCCAGTTCGAGTTTCTCATCCTGGAAGGCGCCCAGGCCGGTTTGAGCTGGGCTACTATTCTGAACAAGCGGGATGGCTACAGAAAGGCGTTTGCGGGCTTCGATCTTCGGGCAGTGGCGCGCTTCGGGCAGGCGAAAATCGATCGCTTGCTGGTAAATCCCGATATTGTTCGAAATCGCCTCAAGATCCATGCCGCCGTTTCCAACGCCGAGAGGTTCCTGCAGATCCAGCGAGAATATGGGAGCTTCGATGACTACGTATGGCAGTTCGTTTCGGGAAGGCCGATCATCAACCACTGGAGTTGCATGGAAGAGATCCCGTCGCGATCGAAGGAGTCAGACGCCCTCAGCCGGGATCTCAAGCAGCGGGGATTCAAATTTGTGGGAACGACTATCGTCTACGCCCACATGCAAGCGGTCGGAATGGTCAACGATCATGTCGTAAGCTGTTTTCGCCATCGATACTGTGCCCGCCTGAAGTGAGAGTTACGGAACATCTCCTGCCTGGCTGTTCGGATTTCACAACTCAACCCCGGAGCCGCAGAGTCAGAAGCCCGACGTCCTGACACGTGTGGCGCCACTACGCTTCCGTCTCCTTGTCCTCGCGTTCGAGCCGCTTGTGCAATTTCAAGGTCTCCTTCTTGTGGCACCAGATGCGGAGAGTGCGCAAGTTCTCGAGGCTGCATGGACCCCTCCTTCGGCGACGGGCCAGGATATGATCTGCGTCCTAGAGGCTCTTGCGGTGTCTGGGAAAGCCCCATTGGCTCCCCTGTTACCCGCAATTTCCGGTTGTAGATGGACGATGCAGCAAGTCATTTGAATCCTGGAAATTCAGAGTTCGCAGTGACTGCAGCGGGAGGGCGTACTATAATGCGCTAGGAGGCGTCGAGGTCTAGGGGACGTCAACCACAGTGATATCGACAGCGAACATGACGAGCACTGCAGCGCTAGTGATCATCGGCGACGAGATTCTCAGCGGCAAGACGGAGGATCTCAACTCTCCCTTCATGATCGAACAACTGAGGGGCCTCGGGGTGGCGCTGGTCAGTATTCTCACCGTTCCCGACGATCCAGAGTGGATTGCTCGAGTCGTTCGTGATCTGTCGCCGCGTCTCGACCACATCTTTACGTCGGGTGGAGTGGGTCCAACTCATGATGACGTGACAATTGCCGGGGTGGCTCGTGCCTTTGATCGTGAAATCGTTCGGCATCCGGAGCTGAAATCACGAATTCGGTCCTTTCTTGGTGAAAATGCGGGTGAGTCTCATTTTAGAATGGCAGATGTTCCGGAACAATCGGAATTGATTGAGTCGCCTGATCTAAGGTGGCCGGTGCTGGTTTGCGAGAACGTATATGTCTTGCCAGGTCCCCCGGAGCTCTTTCGACAGAAGTTCCTCGCGATCCGTGATCGTTTTCGCGAGACGCCTTTCTTCGTCAAGATCCTCTATACCATGGAGGACGAGTTCGATGTGTCCAGCCGCTTGAGGACGGTTGTCCGAGAGCATCCCGAAGTCCAGGTGGGGTCCTATCCGAGTCTATCGGAGTCAGGATACCGAGTGAAGCTGACGCTGGAGTCCAAGAACGCCCCCGCTTTGGAGGCCGCGTTGGACTCGTTGCTGGCTATGTTGGATCGAGACCAGCTCATTCGACACGAATAGGTGCTGGGTGCGTAATCGGGAGCGTGCGTTTGGCCCGGAGCTACCGAGTTCTAACGATTGCTGGGGCAAAGTTGGGGAAGACTATAGCTTTTGATACCTACTTTCTGTAACCTGTGATGCTTTTGGGGCTTGCCCCCGGTTGCGCCGGGTTGGCGATCCCTGGTTTTTTCTCTAGGGTCTGATTGCGGAGGGTGAAGATTTAATGAACGTTGCGACAGATCAGCAAGATGCGGCTCCGCGCGGTAAGGTCAACGGCCACTCGACTGTTGCCGCACCCGACTCGAAGCTCGAGTTTTCTTCTGGTGAAGGAAAGCGGATTGTCCTAACGGCCCCGCTGACCGAGATCATTGATCATGCCGGGTATTTTATCCAGATGGCAATGGCGTCCCTTCCCTTGTGGTTGGAGTGGATTCTGAACCGAAAATACCCAAAGTAGCGACAGTTGGAGTACAACGCCGATGGCTCTGCCGGCTATATGCCGGCCGGAGTGCGGGTGGCTGAGAAAGCGCTGCTTCGGGATTACCCGGAAGATGATATCGTTGCTTGTTACCCCCACGACGTAGGCAAGTTTATCGGACCGAACACGAAAGTAGTGGCGGTCTCAACGCATAATCCTCTGGGAGTGACCTTCGCAGCCGGGGTGTACACGTCGATATTTGGTTCTTCCAAAGAGCCGATCAACTCTCACTATTCACGTGAGCTGTTCGCCTCGCTGAAGGCCAATCGCTGGAGGCGTGACTTCAAGGTTTTGGTCGGCGGTTCGGGCGGTTGGCAGATCATCCAAACGGATACGTTCGATGAGCTCGGAGTCGATTGCGTTATCGAGGGCCGTGCCGAATCCGAAGACACGAGAGAGCTTTTCTCCAAAGCCATGGCCGGTGAGTCGTTGCCCAGAACAATTGAGGTGGGACATCCACTGACTCAGGAATCCATTCTGATTCCCGACAAGCGCACGACTTTTGGAGTCGTCGAGATGACCACGGGATGTGGCCGTCGCTGTCAATTCTGCGTTCCTGACCTGAATCCGCAGATCGACATTCCAAAAGAGAAGATCATGCACGCTGTTCGGTGCAACGTCGAGGGTGGAAACAATCAGATATCTCTTGCTACGGAAGATATGTTCATTTGGGGTCAGGTTCGGACAAACACCCCATTCTTTTTTCCCAACCGTGAAGCGCTTCTGGGCCTGTATTCTGATATCGTCGAGACCGAAGGGGTGGAACATCACGTGCTTAGCCACTGTACCATTGCGCCTGCAGTAGTGGATCCCCTTTTGATCGAGCGCCTGTCTGAGATTCTTCTTCCGAAGAGCCCGCTTCACCTACCCTATTTGAGTAGTCACCCCCAACACAAAGCGCTCACACCGCTCATCGGACTTGAGACCGGGTCGGTTCGCATGGCCAAGGCTATCATGCCGAGCAAAGGAGTCCCGTTCCCGATTGAAAACTGGCCCAGCGTTGTGCTGGAGGGTCTCAAGGTGTTGAATCGTAACAACTGGTTTCCTGTTATGACGTTGATTATCGGGAATCCCGGTGAAACGGACGAAGACGTTCAAGACACCCTGGATCTCGTCTACGAAATCGAGCGTCGCGGACTCTTTGCCTTTCTTGTTCCCTCCATTTTTACGCCACTGCACGATACCCGGATGGAAAACCAGAAAGGGGTAATGGAAACCCGTGAGCTCACACCACTCCAATGGCAACTCATGATGAAGTGCTGGAAACTGAATCTCAGGCCCGGGCAGTACAGCTGGTGGGCTCCCACGGCTTGGCGTTTAGGTAGCATCGGCCTCTGGCTCGCAAAGCTCCGAAAACTCAACGGGCCCAGTTTCACTTGGCCGATGTGGATGTTCTCCAGCGCCATTCCTGAGAGCGCGTTGGGGCGAGTGGGTAAGATCTACCTCGGCAAACCCCTGAAGACCAAGACTCGAAAAGAGTTGCTGGATAGCGTCCGGCCCCACTACTGGAAGTACCTGCGGCCTGACACTGGGGAAATGCCTGATGGTTTTGTGGCCCGGCAGGATGAAGACTTGGATTCTGGAACCCTGCATGTCACGGCCTGATGGATTGCTTCGAGCAGCGATCGCGAATGAAACTGGCAACCCGTTTTGGAATTCGGTACTGCGAAGCGATTCGCCCCACAATCGGAGAACGTGAATGAAGTCCGGTCCAGGTGTGCCATACCGGCGCGGCTTTGGTTGGATCACACTGGTTGGGATTCTGCTGTGTTGGCAACTGGATCATGGTCGAAGCCAAGGCAGCGAAAGAGTCAGGATTGTATCCGATCATTTGGGGAAGACGCCCAACCTGGCCAGAATCGGCCAGCGTATCTTTTTCGCAGGTCAGCCGGGAGAGGATGACTTTGGTCTATTTGCTCAGCGTGGCGTTCGCACGGTCATCAACCTCCGCACCGATCAAGAAGTTGAGGAGCTTTCTTTCGATGAAGGCGAGGTTGTCCGTCGGGAAGGGATGGCCTACATGCATGTGCCGGTGGCCGCGGGAGAACTGAGCCGGGACGGGTTCGGTGAGATTGCACAAAAGCTGAGAGAGTCCGATCGGCACCCGGTGTTGATTCACTGCGCCAGCTCGAACCGGGTGGGATATGTTTGGGCCCTGTTTCGAATGTTGCGCGACGATCTCGCTGTGGAGGAAGCCGTCAATGAAGCGAAGGCGGCGGGATTGCGGTCCCGCGTGTTGGAGGAAAAGGCGCGAGCTACCCTGGTTCGTTGAGGACAAGCGCCAGTTTGCGATGACGGCCGAGCGATGACGCGTGTAATGGATCAGCGACTTGTTCGACGGCTCGTCGGATGGATGAGGTAGAAATGGAGGCTCTTGGTGAAAAGGGACGCCGGTTCGAAACGCAATGAAGTCTTGGACAATCGATCCCATCGGCTACATCCGTAGCCCCTTCAAGGACACGGCCAATATCCCGAAGGGTCTGGGTGCGCGTCATACGGCCACTGGTGAGTTGGACGTACTGCCTCACTACGAAGCCGGACTGGCCGATATTGAGGGCTTCTCTCACCTGTACATTTTGTGGGTGTTTCACCTGTCCCACGGCTCGGACCTGCAAGCGCGGCCTCCATCTGACGATCAGCCACACGGAGTATTTGCAACCCGTTCTCCTCAACGACCGAACCCCATTGGTCTTACCGTCGTGGAGCTAGCGCAACGGCGAGGTAGAAGGCTCCTACTGAAGGGAGTGGATATGCTCGACGGAACCCCCGTCGTCGATATCAAGCCGTATCTTTCCAGCGTGCCCGAGGCGCAACTGCGGCGCGGCTGGCTTCAGAAGGCCGAGGCCAGAAAGAGGGAGCTCGGCTGAGTCGAGATCTGTTCTTGCGTACTGCGCGGACCCAGCGGCAAGCCACTGGTGCGCTGGCGACTTCCAGTCCCGTTTCGGGGCTAGCGCTCTAGACCCAGTGCCCCAATGGCGACAATTTAAGGGTTTAAGGCCCACCTCCTTGCCGTCGATAAATCTGACATGGATGATCTTGGGCTGCTGATAAAATCCAGATATCCTCTTGTGACGATCGAAACTCGGGAAGAGGAAAGGGTATGCCGCGTAGTCGATGAAATCTGTCTTGAGTTGGCTCGGGTGCCATTTCGTTGGTCAGTTACAAAGGGACTACAGCGTTCAGGCGGGTCGCAGTCGGTCTACGATACGCAAGAGCCGGTCAAGGCCCTCAAGCACATATCCATCGCTTCCATACCGGCGGTCTACCTCATGCTTGACTTCCACCCATACCTCGATGAGCCACGGGTGGTGCGCCTGCTTCGGGAAATCCTGCAAAGGGCCGACTTGCTAAACCTGACCCTCATTTTTGCCTCCCGGTCCATCGAACTTCCGGGGGAATTGCTGGAGCATGCCGCCTCTTACCGGTTGAGTCTTCCCGAGGAGGCTGAATTGGCGCAGGTGGTGCGTGAGACTTTTCGCGATCTGAAACCGGGGAGGGAAACGCGCGTATCGCTTACAGGAGGCGGAGTTCGCCCTGTTGGTGCGTAACCTGAAGGGGCTTACTCTCGCTGAGGCACAACGTGTAGTGAGCCGTTGCGTGCTCGACGACGACATACTTGACGCCAAGGATATCGAAGCCGCGTTGGAACGAAAAAAGCAGCATATTGAAAAGTCCGGGCTCTTGGAATGTGTAGGCCTAGGGGAGGAAGAGACGCACCTCGGTGGGCTCGCGTCTCTGAAGGGCTGGCTGCGCCGTTATAGTGCGGGATTCAGCGACCAGGCCCGCAAGCTTGGATTGCGGCCGCCCCGCGGCGTTCTTTTCGTTGGTGTGCAGGGATGCGGAAAAAGCCTGGCCGCCAAGACGATCGCGCGGCAGTGGCACCTGCCTTTAGTTCGACTGGATCCCTCGCAGATTTTGAACAAGTACGTCGGTGAATCTGAGAAGAACCTGCGACACGTTTTTGAGATCGTGGAATCCGTTGCTCCCGTTGTTCTCTGGATTGACGAGATCGAGAAGGCGTTTTCCAACGCTTCGGGAAACGACGGGGATGGAGGCCTGGGTCGAAGGATCTTTGGTTCCTTTCTTACCTGGATGCAAGAAAAGAAGGATGGTGTTTTCGTGACCGCCACTGCCAACGAGTGGGCGAAATTACCCCCGGAATTCCAGCGAAAAGGACGCTTTGACGAGGTCTTCTTTATAGATTTACCGAACGACAAAGAACGATTGGACATTCTCCGCATCCATCTGCAGAAGCGCAATCTGCCGATCAAAGGCATAGACCTGGCCCGACTTGTTCGGGAATCCGCCGGGTTCAGCGGAGCGGAAATCGAGCAAGTGGTCATCGCGTCACTCTACAGTGTACTGGAAGCAAACGGAAAGTCGGTCACGACAGATCAGATACTAGAAGAGATTCGAAAGACCGTGCCCTTGTCTCGATCCCGCAAAGAACAGGTCGATGCACTCCGCAGCTTCGCCCAAGATCGGTTTGTCTCGGCCAGCTGACCTTCCATTTCTCCAGAAGATAGGGCCGTCAAAAACCCCTGTCTCAACCCTTCGCTCCACCTTTCGAATTCGTTCGGATTGCACCACAGTAGCGGTGTGTGCTATTTTCTCCGCGACCGCAAACGAGGACCAGTATGGCCAGGACTAAGCTGACACGAAAAGAGATTGTGGGTGATGATCCGGTCAAGGACGCGTTGATTTCCGCGGTGGCGCTCATTCGGGATCAGACGAGGTTCTTGGTCGCGGCCCTTCTGATTGTCATTCTTATCGGGGTGGGGATCTACCTCGCTATCCAGTACTTCCAAGAGCAGGGGTTGGCTTCCCAGGAGTCACTGAGTCGGGGGCTGGCTTTTTTCCATGCCTCGATCAGTGACGATGCTCCCGACGACCCCTATGGAAAGGGACCTCAGCCGGTGTTTAGGACCAGCGAAGCCAAGTATGAGGCAGCCCAGAAAGAATTCGATTCGCTCATCGCGGATGGGGGCTCTTCTGAATCTGCAACAATCGCTCGCTATTATCTCGGCCTGATTCAGCAACAACAGGGCAAGAGCGAGGAAGCCCGCCAATCATTCGAATCGGTTTCCCAGAATACCCGCAACCGCACCATCGCCCATCTTGGGCAGAAGCTGCTGGCGAAGTATCATCGTGAGGAGGGAAACTACGATCGCGCACGTGTCCTACTCGAGAGTATGCTCGAGGAGTCTGACCTTCCAAAGCACGACTTACAGCTTGAACTTTCACGCGCCCTAGCGGGGCAAGGCGAGCGAGAACGAGCGATAGAGGTACTGACGGAAGCGAAGGCTTCGGCAGGCGGGCGCGCGCTCGAGACCTTGTTCAGCGACGAACTCAATCGTTTGCAGTTCGAGGCCGGGGGTACCGGAGAGGATTCAGGCCAGGAGAGTCCTTCGAACTAGGACGCCGCGCCGTAAATCCTTTGTTTTGCGTTACTAACCTTGACAAGTGTCGTGAAACTAGTATAATTATCGGCTTTGCCTGGGCGAGGAGTCGTCCGTGTTTATTGAAATTGAAGATCTCGAGGATGATCCGCTCCACGTGCAACACCTTTACGGTGAGGGAGATCTTCCATTTCGCCACGAGGATGCCTTTCTTCGAGAGCCTGTTCAGCTAGCCTTTGTTGTGGGCAACGCGGAAGGTGCGTTGCGGCTGGTAGGTCGTGTGACGACGAGTGTGATTCTGCTATGCTCGCGTTGCTTGAGGGAGGTCTCCGAGGAGATTTCGACCGGCTTCGACTTGTTCTACCTTCCCCAGCCTCAATCGTCCTCAAAGGATGAAGAGATCGAGCTAAAGTATGAGGACATGGCGGTCGGCTATTATGACGGGGTTCGACTAGATGTCGACTTGGTTGCGCTCGAGCAGATCGAGTTGGCGCTTCCCATGAAGTTCGTGTGCCGTCCGGAATGCCGTGGGCTTTGCTTTGGATGTGGGGCCGACATGAATCTGGAATCATGCTCGTGTAAGTCCGAGGCGATAGACTCTCGGTTCGCAGTGCTGGCGCAGTTTCGAAAGAAAATGAACACCTGAATCTTTGGCGAGAGTTTAGCAGTGAGGCTGTCAGATGCCAAATCCGAAACGTAGACATTCTAAGGCGCGCCGCGGAAAGCGGCGAGCTCATGACTTTTTGAGGCAAGTGACACCCGGGGTATGTCCCCAGTGTCTGGAGCCCAAGGCGCCACATCAGGCGTGCACCAAGTGCGGCTATTACAAGGGCCGCCAGGTCATGGAAGCCGAAGAAGAGATCTAGCACGCTTTTTCAACAGATTCCTTCTCCAGATCTTCTCTACACATGCAAAAAATCGCGGTGGATGCCATGGGGAGCGACGGCTCCCCACGAAGCGAAGTCGAAGGCGTCATTGAGGCAGCGAAGAGCTTTGACGTTGGTATTGTCCTCGTGGGGCAGGAACCAGTACTTGCGCCATTGCTTCGTGAGAAGGGGGGTGGCGATCTGCCGATCGAGATTCGTCACGCCTCCGAGATTATCTCGATGGATGAACAGCCTGCAATGGCTTTGCGCCGCAAGCGAGACTCTTCGCTCCGCGTCGCCGCTGAATTGGTCCGCGACGGCTTCGCCAGCGGCTTGGTGAGTGCCGGCAACACTGGTGCCGTGATGGCGATTTCGAAGACCGTGATGGGAGTCGTTCCGGGGGTGGACCGGCCCGCGCTGGCGGCGGTCTTGCCTACACTCTCGGGCCACGCGGTGCTGCTGGACGTTGGAGCCAACGTAACCTGCAAACCCCATCATCTTCTTCAGTTTGCAATCATGGGGGATCTCTTCAGCCGCAAAATTATCGGAGTTGCGACTCCGCGGGTTGGTCTGCTTTCAATCGGGGAAGAGGAGAGCAAAGGAAACGAGCTTACCAAGGAGGCGTACAAGGCGCTAAAAAAGGTCTCCGTGAATTTCATTGGAAACGTCGAAGGTCGCGACCTGTACCGAGGCAGTGTGGATGTAGTCGTCTGTGATGGGTTTACGGGGAACGTGGCTTTGAAGACGAGCGAGGGCCTCATCGAGACGATCTTGAGATTGCTCCAGGATGAGTTGTCGAGCAACCTGCAGGCAAAGGTAGGGGCACTCCTGAGTCAGCAGTCGTTCCGGCGTTTGAAAAAGAGGCTCGATTATGCCGAATACGGAGGCGCGCCCCTTATTGGTCTCCGCGGTGTCACGATCATCTGCCATGGGCGCTCCAGTTCCCACGCCATCAAGAATGCGGTGCTGGTCGCGAAAGACTATAGCGAGAACCACTTGAACGAGAACCTGGAAAACGAGCTGAGGCGAGCAGCAAACTCGGCCCGAGATCCCCTTCGAGCGTGAGTGCGATGGGTAAAAGTGCGTTTGTTTTCCCTGGGCAAGGTGCCCAGACGGTTGGGATGGGAAGAGACCTCTACGACACTTTCCCGGTTGCTCGGGATACCTTCGAGCGTGTGGACCAGGCACTGTCGTTTCCCCTTAGTGAGATGTGCTTTGATGGGCCAGAAGAAGTGCTTCGTTTGACGGAGAATACACAGCCCGCCATTGTAGCGGTAAGCGTGGCGATAGAAAGGGTATTGAAGGGCTGGGGTATGAAACCGGACTATGTGGCGGGACACAGCCTCGGAGAGTACTCTGCCGTGGTAAGTGCCGGGGGAGTGAGCCTCGAGGATGCTGTTTGCCTGGTGCGGAAGCGGGGGCAATTCATGCAGGAGTCGGTTCCGCTCGGTGAGGGCGCAATGGCGGCAATCATTGGACTAAACATTGAGTTGGTGGAATCCATTTGCAGGTCCGCTGTCTCCTTGGGCGTCGTGAGCCCCGCGAATCTCAACGCGGCGGACCAAATCGTGATCTCGGGCGCCTCCGCCGCCGTCGAACGCGCATCGGAACTAGCGCTGCAACAGGGAGCCAAGCGCGCCATCCCTTTGTCGCTGAGCGCCCCGTTTCATTGCGACCTCATGGCGCCGGCGGCCAGGCGTCTTTCTGTGGAGTTGGAGCAGGTCCCGTTTCGGGATCTCGAGATTCCGTTGTTCAACAACGTGGATGCCAAAAGAATCACTCAGGCAGCGGAGGTTTCAGATTCTTTCCGACGTCAGGTGTGTGCACCCGTTCGCTGGGTGGAGGTGGTTGGACGCATGGTGGAAGCCGGAGTGGATAATTTCGTGGAAGTCGGCCCGGGCAAGGTACTTAGTGGCTTGATCCGAAAAATCTCTCCTCAGTCTAAGAGGCAACAAGTTTGTGGCATTCATGAGATGGAAGCGCTTGCTTCTCATTGGATGGGTGCTAAAATGTGACGTTTTCTGCGCCGGTTGCTGGGATTCTGTGTTTGGCGAAAAACCTAAAGGAGGATAGGCCATGGCCGTAGAAGAAAAGGTGCGATCTATTATCGTTGATCAGTTAGGGGTCGGCGAGCCGGAGGTAAAGCCGGAGGCTTCATTCGTGGATGATCTGGGCGCGGATTCCCTGGATACCATTGAGTTGGTCATGGCATTCGAAGAAGCCTTCGGAATAGAGATTCCCGATGAAGATGCCGAAAAGATCAAAACCGTCAAGGATGCAACCAACTATATCGACACCCACGTTCAGTAGCCTGGAAAGCGGAGTCAATCTTGAAGCGGCGTGTAGTTGTGACCGGGATCGGGTTGGTGACAGCCCTGGGGGTGGGGACGCTGGAAACCTGGCAAAACCTCCTGAAGGGGCGATCCGGGGTCGGGCCCATAACACGGTTTGACTCAAGCGGTTTTCCCACGACCATCGCCGCTGAGGTAAAGAACTTTGATCCTTCCCGGTTCTGCGAAAAAAAAGAGATTCGGAAGATGGATACCTTCATTCACTATGCTTTGGCCGCCTCTCAGTTTGCCGTCGATGATGCGGACGTTGAGATCAGCGGGCCTATGCACGAGCGAACCGGCGTCATAATCGGCTCTGGGATTGGGGGTTTCGCCACCATCGAACGTGAACATGAGATCCAGCTTACCAAGGGACCGAAACGAATCTCACCGTTTTTCATTCCATCGAGCATCGTCAATCTGGCCGCCGGTCGCGTTTCGATTCGATTCGGGGCAAAAGGCCCGAATTCCGCCCCTTGTACGGCTTGCTCGGCCGGCAGTCATGCCATCGGAGACTCATTCCGAATAATCGAACGAGATGAAGCCGACGTCATGATCACTGGCGGGAGCGAGGCTGCCATTACGCCGATGGGAGTCGGGGGATTTGCAGCCCTAAAGGCTCTGTCGACGCGTAACGACGACCCAGAACACGCGAGTCGGCCTTTTGATAAAGAACGAGATGGGTTTGTGGTTGGCGATGGAGCGGGTATTCTCATTCTGGAAGAATTGGAACATGCACGGCGTCGCGGAGCGAAGATTTATGCAGAGATGGCGGGCTATGGAATGTCCGGTGATGCCTACCACATCACCGCGCCGAGTGTCGACGGGGAGGGTGCTGTCCGCGCGATGAGATGGGCCTTGAGGGACTCTGGCATCTCGCCGGATCAAGTCGACTATGTTAATGCCCATGGGACTTCCACCCCTCCCAATGACCGGACCGAGACGGCCGCCTTGAAGGAAGTGTTCGGCAATCATGCCTACAAACTGAAGATAAGCTCCACTAAGTCGATGGTGGGGCATTTGCTAGGCGCAGCCGGAGCGGTCGAGGCGGGTGTCACGGCGCTGTCGATCCAGCAACAGGTTCTCCATCCGACGATCAACCAGGAACTTCCGGATCCAGACTGCGATCTGAACTACGTTCCCAACCAAAGCCAAGATGCGGACGTCCGCTATGCCCTCTCGAATAGCTTCGGCTTTGGCGGCACCAACGCGTGCCTCCTCTTGAAGCGCTTCGATGGATGAGACGAAGGGTCGATGCCGCCCGGAGGTTTCCTTGTCCGCGTCTGGAGTAAACGCCCATGAAGATTGTTGTTTGTGTTAAATATGTCCCCGATACGGCGACCAAGGTTAGGATCGCGGAGAGCGGCAAGCAAGTCGACTATACGGACGTGTCCTTCGTCGTGAATCCTTATGACGAGTTTGCCGTGGAAGAGGCCCTGCGACTCAAGGAGCAGGCCGGCGGAGAGGTCGTGGTTGTGAGTGCCGGATCCCAGCAAGTGGCTTCCGGTCTCAGGACCTGCTTGGCCATGGGTGCCGACTCGGCCGTTTTGATCCAAAGCGATCGGCTGGAAGACGCGGATTCATTCGCGGTGGGGAGCGCCTTGGCAAAAGTGTGCACGGGATTGAACCCGGATATCGTCCTTTTCGGCAAGCACGCCATCGGAGTCGATAATGGTCAAGTTCCGGCCGTGGTTGCCGAATTGCTAGACTTCCCCCAGGTGTCGACCGTGATCGAGCTGCAGGTCGAAGACGGCAAGTTCCGTGCAAAAAGGGAGATCGAAGGGGCTCGTGAAGTCATCGAGGGGACTCTTCCCGCGGTCGTTACCGCCCAGAAAGGTCTCAATGAACCGAGGTACGCTTCATTGAAGGGTATCATGGCTGCCAAGAAGAAGAAGACGGAGATTGTCTCCCTGGATGCTCTCGGACTGTCCGATGAAGATCTGGCTACCCGACGGATCGTGCAAGAGGTAGGGCTGCCGCCACCGCGCAAAGGCGGGAAGATACTCACCGGGGAAGTATCGGAAACAGTTCCAGAACTGGTTCGTCTCCTTCACGAAGAAGCCAAGATCATTTAAGGGAGGTTCCGGATGTCTCAAGGGGTCCTGGTCTTTGTTGAAGTGCGGCAGGGGGCCATTAAGAAGTCCTCACTCGAGGCTGTGGGAGCTGCACGAGCGATCGCCGACTCTCTGGGCGAACCGGTGACGACGGTAACGATCGGGGATCATGATGCGAAGGTCTTAGCACGCGCGGGTGCAGATCAAACGGTTGCTTTGACCCATGACCTGCTTGATTTCTACTCCACAGAGGGATATACAGATGCAATTTCTCAAGTAACGGATGAGGTACAGCCTCGGGCCATTCTCGGCGCGGCGACTGCGATGGGCCGGGACCTGCTGCCTCGGGTAGCGGCTCGACTGCGAGTGGCCCTCGCTCAAGACTGCATCGGGATTGAGATCGCAACGGAAGGGAAGCTGGAGTGCACCCGGCCGATCTTTGCAGGCAAGGCGTTCGAGAAGGTCCAGTTGACGCGCACACCTGCCATGGCGACGCTTCGACCCAACGTCTTCTCTCCTTGTGCCGAGGACACGGCGCGAACGGCCGAGGCCATTCCATTCACGCCGAACATTGCAGAGGAACGCATTCGGGCACGCGTTACAGGAACCGAGGCTTCCACTGGACTCAAGCTGGAGTTAACCGAAGCAAACATTGTCGTTTCGGGTGGGAGAGGCCTGAAGGCCCCAGAGAACTTTGCCGTGGTTGCAGACCTTGCGGATGCCCTGGGAGGTGCTCTTGGCGCCTCGCGTGCCGCTGTGGACGCGGGCTGGATCGACCATCGCCACCAGGTGGGTCAGACAGGGAAGACCGTGTCCCCGACGCTTTACGTGGCTTGCGGCATAAGTGGTGCAATCCAGCACCTTGCGGGAATGTCTTCCTCGAAGTACATCGTGGCGATCAATAAGGATCCCGAGGCTCCCATTTTCAAACTAGCCGACTTTGGGATCGTTGGAGACCTCTTTACCGTTGTGCCTGCTCTGGCCCAAGAAGTGAGAAAGATCAAGTCCGAGTAAGGGCAACGTGGACATAGAGTGCCTTTATTTAATAGCTTATGGGCGTACTGTCGGCTAGAGTAGCCAGAAACCGACCCACGTGGCTTGCCTGCCTAAGAATCTCCCGCACCCGCTTTCTGCCAATCCCAGCTCCCATTTGATCCTCGGGGGGTGGTTGGTCCTATGATATAATCTCGCCACTTACCTATGCCCACCTCACCGAGATCCAAGCGCGAACGGCCCAGTAAGACCTGGTATGGTCCAGTGGTGAAGAATCTGCGAAGTCAGCTCACCTGGACTGATTTTCTGATTGGGATTGTTGCTTCATTGGTTGTGGCCTTCCTGCTGACCGGATTCCGGACCCAAGCCGTGCCAGAGTATGAACTTGGCGAGATCGCCGCCCAAGAAGTTCGAGCGCTACAGGATCTTTCATACGAGGACGGTGGAGCCACCGCGAGGGCACGCGAAGCTGCCCGAGCGACGGTCCCCTCCGTTTATGATTTCAAAACCGACCTGATATCAAACGTCGAATCGGAGATTAGCCAGTCATTCGAAGCGGCCAGACAGATTCTCGAGCAGAACAACGTGCCCACAGAAGGACAGCTGGAGGGCCAGCTCGAGCGCCGAGTTTTGCAGGCCTTGAGAGAGAAGATCGAGGCCTCGATCCCACACAAAATCATGCCGTTGCTGCTCAAGTATCGCTTCGGTCTAATGTTAGAAGGCCAATTGATACAGGTGTTCGATGCAGTATCGAGGAGCGGGGTCGTCGATAATCACTCGCGCTTCCTGAGAGACCAGCGTGCGGGAATCGTGCTGCGAGACTTGCTCACTTCCGTTGAGCAGCTGCTCCCGGACACCTATGTGCCTCGCGACGTGCTGCGTGCTCGGAACTACTTGAGCCGACTGCAGCTCGAGATCACGGAACTCACGTCATCGGAAAGGGAGCAATTGGCGGCATTTCTCGAGACAAGGATCGTTCCGACGCTGGTCTTGAACGTGGAGGAAACAAGTGCCCGGCGTGAGGAGGCGGCAGCGGCCATTCCTGCGGTGGAGATTCAGATCAAGCAGGGCAAGACCGTTGTAAGAAACGGCGATGAAATAACTTCGACGGTGCTGACGCAGCTGGAGGCGCTCCGAAGCCTACAGAAGCCGCAGTCCGTTCTGGGGCGTTTTCTGGGTTTCCTGTTGTATGCACTCATTTTTGTTTACGTCCTTTGGCGGTACTTCGTGCATCATCAGAGCCGGCATCGGGCGATTCGATCCCACACAGTGCTTATCTTGTTGATCTTGACCAGTGTCTTGTGTGTCACTCGACTGATGACCGGCCTGGCGGACATCCTGAGCGAGCGCATGGCCATTCCTGGATTCCAGGACCCGTTCAACCTTTATTACGCCATCCCTTTTGCCTTTGGCGCCATCTTGGTGACTCTCTTGGTGGATACCAGCGTGAGCGTCTATTTCACGCTGACCACCGCTTCCCTGGTGGGCCTGTTCTATGGTGATGTGTATCTCACTGTATACGTGGTGGTGAGCAGTTTATCTGGGATCTACAGCATCCGGCAGTATAAAGACCGGGCGGCGATTCTCAAGGCGGGGATCACGATTGCGGTGGTAAACTGCATTGCCTACTTCGGGATCGACTTTCTTCGCCAAGACTGGCCGAGCCTGAGTGATGCGACGTTTCAGATTTCGATGGCCTTCGCGAGTGGCATCTTGGCTTCCACGCTCGTTTCGATCCTTCTCCCGGCTCTGGAAACGATTTTCAAGATCACCACCGACATTCGTCTCCTGGAGTTGTCCAATCTGAACGCGCCGATTCTCCGAAAACTGTCTGTCGAAGCTCCGGGCACCTATCATCATTCACTCATGGTTGGAACTCTCGCGGAAGCCGGGGCCGAAGGGATTGGCGCCAATCCTCTTTTGGTGCGCGTTGCAGCCTATTATCACGATTTGGGGAAAATGCTCAAACCCGAGTATTTTGTCGAGAACCAGATCTATGGCGTCAACAAGCATGAAAACCTTTCCCCGAGTATGAGCTGCCTTATCATTGCCAGCCATGTCAAGGATGGCTTGGAGCTTGCGAAGGAAATCGGACTTGCCGAACGGATCCGGGACATGATCCCACAGCATCACGGGACCCGGATCATGACGTATTTTTACAACAAAGCGAAGGAGTCTCTGGACTCCAAGAATCAAGAAATCATCGAGACGGATTTTCGGTACCCGGGGCCCAAGCCCCAGTCTAAAGAAGCGGCCATCATGATGATGGCTGATTCAGTGGAGGCTGCATCGCGGACCCTGACCAATCCGACCCCAGCGCAGATTCAGGGCATGATCGACCGAATCACCGACGCGATCATATCGGACAATCAATTCGAACAGTGCGATATTACGCTGCGGGAAATCGACGTCGTCAAGGACAGCTTCTGCAAGATCTTGAAGGGTATCTATCACCGTCGTATCGACTATCCGGGTTTCAACTTCAAGGAACTAGACGGAGAAACCGAAAAGAGCTTTGCCCATAGTAGACGTGTTGAACAAGCAGAGACGATTTGAATTCGCTCCTGTTGTGGTCCAGCGATTTTGTAGCGAGGCGTTGAGCATACTTGGGAAGCGTCGATCGGCTTTGAGTATCGTGTTCGTCAGCGCCAAACGCATCCGTGAACTGAACAAAACATACCGAGGACTGGACCGAGCCACCGATGTGCTAAGTTTTGCGTATACAGGCGAGACTTTCAATCGACACTCGTTTCTAGGTGAAGTCGTCCTGGGGCCCACGATCGCTTTTGCACACAGACCGGATGAATTCGAGCCTGAGATAAGGACTCTACTCATTCACGGCATCCTGCATCTGTTGGGTTTCGATCACGAGACCGACGACGGTGAAATGGAGAAGCTCGAGGCACGCTTGTCTCGCCACAAGAAACTGCGAGGCCTCCCGCCATTGGCCCTATGATCGACGAGATCTTGATGTTCTATCTGGAGATACTCTCCATCATAGTATGTCTGAGCTTTATGGTGTTTCTATCCTCGGTCGAGAGTGCCTTGTCTCAGTCCAATCCCCTGACTCTTCGTATGATGTTGGAGCGAGACGAAACGAAACAATCCCCCATGCAGTCCCTTATCTTGGAAGACCGATCTCAGTTCTTGGTGCCGCTCCATCTCGGGACACAGGGTTTCATGATCGCCATCGCCGTGCTGACGACACACCTTTGCATCCGCACTTCCTTTGTTTGGGGAGGGCCTATGGCCTTTCTCGTTCTTGTGTGCTTGTCTCTGGCGTTTCGACAGCTTCTGCCCAGGCTGCTGACGCAAAACGAGCCGGAGAGAAAACTTGTCTCACTGCTAGTCCCATTTGCACCGTTTTACCGAGCGCTGCGTTCTCTGGCATTGCCACTTTCGAGCATCCTTCGCTTCTCGAAGCGACTTCACGAGGACGGAGACGCCTCGACGGAGCGTTCGACGTCAGAGGCTACCGAGGAAGAGATCCAAGCTTATCTCGACATTGGCGAGGACGAGGGGATTCTAGAGAAGGAAGACAGCCAGCTTATCCAGTCCGTGGTCGCGTTTGGCGACACGCTGGTCCGCGAGGTGATGACTCCGCGAACGAAAATCGTGGCGTGTCAGGATACTGCAACCATTGGCCAACTCCGCGATATCATGGTCGGTCATCGACACTCTCGAATTCCCGTCTATCATGAGGACATGGATCACATTATCGGAGTTGTATACATCAGGCACCTGCTGGCCCACTACTCACTGGGCCGGGAGTCGGATCCGATTTCCAACTTCATCCTTCCCGCGACTTTCGTGCCGGAAACAAAGCCGGTGTCTACCCTACTGAAGGAGCTACAGTCCCGTGGGGACTATACAGCGATCGTGATCGATGAATTTGGTGGCGTGTCCGGGTTGGTGACCATTGAAGACCTTCTCGAGGAAATCGTAGGGGAAATTCGAGACGAGGATCAGGCCAACGTAAGCGAGATACTGGAGGAAAGTCCGCTCAGTTTTGTGTTTCGTGGGAGCACGGAGCTTTATCGGCTCGAGGAGTTGGCCGGAAGAAAGTTCGAGGGCCTGGATTGCGCGACTGTGGCCGGGCTCATTGTAAGCTACTTGGGGCGTGTTCCATTGCCGGGCGAAGAGTTCGATCTCGAGGGCTTGCGGATTCAGATCCTGGACTCAGACCGCAAGAGAATCCATCGCATTAGGGTTCATTTGCCCCAGTTGGCTCACTAGGGTCGAGGTAGGTTCGACGATTCTTCATTCACGAGAGGTAGGATCAAGATCCTGAGTGTCCTTGCTGGAAGTTCCACCAGAACCGTCTGACGCTTGGGATCATACTTGAAGACTGCGGGGAACACTCTCTCATAGAAGTCAAGTGGAACATATGTATCGGCATCCCGCTTGAAAGGTTCCATCGAAAGAGAGAAGTCTTGGTTGCCAAGGGTGGCGGTCTTTCTGTAGCCAACCATCGCCGACCTTGTTCCAGCGACGACCATGATGTTTCGGCCAGTGGGACTGATCCAAGTATGAAAGCCGGTTTCGTCGGCAAACTTCTTCAAAGGGAGGAAAACAGTTCCTTCGACCAAATATCCCTGGAGTAGTGATGCGCCCGATTCTTTTCGTCCAAGTGCCTGCGGACTGGGTGTGAACCAGGAAACGGCATCAGTGAGATTCATGCCCACAAGCATGAAGCTGGTCAGGATTGTTCGCTGGATACCCTTGCTCATCTCTTTTCCTCATGCTGCGGTGCTTGCATGGACGATGTATATTACCGCAAACGGTTTGGGTCTACAATATGGCCATTGAACGGACCAGCCCGCATGTGGAGCGCGACAAGATGAATCGCGATCAAGATCGTGTGTACATGAGTAGAGCTCTCTCGCTGGCACGGAGGTCTAAGGGAAAAGCCAACCCGAATCCGACGGTCGGTTGCGTTATCGTCAAGCGTGGTAAAATCGTCGGTCAAGGAACGCACCATTATCCATCAGCCGTTCATGCAGAAATAAGAGCCTTGCAGCAAGCAAGAGGACTTGCTTCAGGTGCCACAGTCTATGTAACGCTCGAACCATGCGCCCACTACGGGCGAACGCCGCCCTGTGCGCCCGAGCTCGTGCGAGCGGGTGTTGGTCGAGTGGTCGTGGCGATGGAGGATCCGAATCCCAGGGTGTCGGGTCGCGGTATCCGGACTCTTCGGCGCGGAGGGCTCCCCGTGGAGGTCGGTCTGCACGAGCGTCGCGCGAAACAACTGAATGAGTCTTTTGCTCGTTTCATAACGTCGCGCTACCCGTTGGCCGTCGGCAAGGCAGCCATGACACTCGACGGGCGGATCGCAGCCTCGTCCCGCCGCAGTGAATGGATCACGTCGAAACGTGCCCGTGCTTTTGTTCAGCGACTTCGGTACGAGATGGATGCGATTCTCGTGGGCATCGGTACCGTGCTCACCGATAACCCTCGGCTGACGTATCGAGGGAGAGCTTCGAAGTCGCGTCCCCTTCGCAGGGTGATTCTGGACGGCAGGCTGCGCATTCCCGCTGACGCCCGACTATTCGACGACCCTTCTCCCATTATCGTTTTCTGTCGTACAGATGCATCCTCGGCGCGCAGAAGGAAACTCGAGGCCCGCAAGGTGGAGGTGGTTCCGGTAGCACGAAGGGCTTCGGCACTTGATCTCCAGCGAGTCATGAAGGAGCTTGGGGCACGGGAAGTGACCAGTGTTCTCATCGAGGGAGGAAGCCAGATTCACGGTTCGTTTCTGAGACGGCGGCTGATCGACAAGTTCTATTTCATCGTGGCGCCCATCCTACTCGGTGGTCCCCCGACGGTTCCTGTTGCCGCCGGTCGAGGTTTTCCGACGGTTGCGGAGGCACCGCGATTCACCATTTCCAGAAGACTTTTTCTTGCTCCGGACCTCGTATTGGAAGCGTACCCTGAATACTCCCGTTCTATCTCGTCTCCATGGAACACTTCAACAGTTCCTCCATCTCGCGAGCCAGATTCCTAGACCTCATCAAGGCAGATATAATCGCGACGCTTGCAGCGCCCGCTCGTAAGACACTCTGGATCTGGAATCTCTGAATCCCCCCGATGGCGACCACCGGTTTTGTTGAAAGCTTGCACGCACGACCGAGCAAAGTCAGGCCGACTACGGGCGACGGCTTTTCCTTCGTCTTGGTGCTGTAGATGGGGCCAAAACCAATGTAGTTGACCGGTAGCCGCGCGCTCTGCCGGACCTGCGCCAAGGAATGGGTGGAGTAGCCGACGATCCTAGCTGGACCCAGAACGTCGCGTACGTTGCCAGGGGGAAGGTCGTCTTGACCCAAATGTACCCCTGCGGCGCCGGACGAAAGAACGAGGTCGGATCGGTCGTTGACAACGACTACCACATCGTTGCGAGTAGCGAAGTCGACGCATCGCTGAATGTCCAGGAGGAGCTCTTGGACAGGCGTCTCCTTGTCTCGAATCTGTACCCAGGTGGCTCCGCCACGGACAAGCTCTTGCACGATACCAAAGTGGCTGTTTTTTTGAGAGAGCCGCTTGTCCGTGATTGGATAGATAGGAGGAATTGTGATGTCCACAGACGCTACGAGCGGTACCAACGGTCGAGGAAACGAGTGTTAATCTTTCCTTCGCAAAAGTCTCGATCGTTCAGAATACGCTGATGAACAGGGATGGTTGTCTTCACTCCTTCGATGACGGTCATCTCCAGGGCCCGCCTCATTCTCGAAATGGCCTCGTCTCTGCTTCCACCGTAACTGCAGATCTTTGCGACCAGAGAGTCGTAGTGGGGCTCGACTTGATATTCCGTATGGGCCGCGGTGTCGGTCCTTACGCCGACACCGCTTGGCGGGTGAAAGGCTGTAATCTGGCCCGGTTGGGGCAAGAAGGTTTCCGGACATTCCGCGTTGATCCGACACTCGATCGCGTGGCCGCGCAGCGCGATGTCTCCCTGGCCGACGCTCAACGATTCACCGGCTGCGATACGTATCTGCTCTTTCACCAGGTCTAGCCCCGTGACCATTTCGGTGACGGGATGTTCTACTTGGATGCGCGTGTTCATCTCCATGAAGTAATAGCGGCCGTCGGGATCAAACAGGAACTCCAGTGTGCCTGCATTGGTGTAGCCAACCTTCTTTGCTGCCGCCACTGCCACGCGACCGAGTTCGGCGCGTGTTTTTCCCGTCAACAGTGTTGAGGGAGTTTCTTCGAGCAGCTTCTGATAACGGCGCTGAATGGAGCATTCCCTCTCTCCGAGGTGAACGACGTTTCCGTGATTGTCCGCGATCACCTGGACTTCGATGTGCCGGGCGGAAGGCAGATACTTTTCCAGGTAAAGTTCCGATGACGAAAACGCGGCTTGAGATTCTCTTCGCGCTATTTCGAGCGACGGGACCAACTCTTCGGCTTTGTTGACAATCCGCATCCCCTTTCCGCCTCCCCCCGCGGAGGCCTTCAGGATCAAGGGGTAGCCCACTTCCTCAGCCCGTTGAAGGATGGAACTTGCCGATCCTTCGATCTTTTCGGTCCCGGGGAGGACTGGAACTCCGGCGTTCTCCAGAGTTTTCCTTGCGGTATCCTTGCTTCCCATGAGACGGATGACTTCCGGAGATGGACCCACGAATGTCAATCCACAAGCCTGGCACACTTCCGCGAAGTGATGGCTCTCGGCCAGAAACCCGTAACCGGGATGAATCGCGTCCGCGTTGCTGATTTCGGCGGCGCTGATCACGGCAGGGATGTTCAAATAGCTAGCTGAACTCGGAGGGGGTCCGATACAGATCGCCTCGTCGGCAAATCGAACGTGCAATGAGTTCTGATCCGCGGTGGAATACACGGCGACGGTCGAGATCCCGAGTTCCTTGCAGGCGCATATGATTCTTAGTGCAATCTCGCCGCGATTCGCAACGAGTAGTTTCCGAAACATGGTCTGGAGGTGTTCTCGCTATGGCAGACGGATGCCGAAAAGTTTCTGCCCGAATTCTACAGGGTGAGCGTTGTCCACGTAAGCCTCCTCGATCAGGCCGGATACATCGGACGGAATCTCGTTCATCAACTTCATGGCCTCGACCACGCAGAGAGTCGAACCCTTGCTGACCTTGTCACCAACTTCAACGTAGGTTGCCGCCTCGGGCGAGGGTGCGCGATAAAAAGTTCCGACTATCGGTGAGGTTATGAGGTGTAGCCCATGATCTTGACGCTTGAGCGGTTCTTCCGGCGGGCTGGGGAGGCTCTGTGTTTCGCTCGAGGGTTTCCGCGAGGGCGAATGGTTTTCCGCCACGGATTCATGGGAGGCCTGCGAATGCGAATTGTCTGCGTCGAAGCCCCGCTTCAGCCGAACCTTGGTTCCAGTGTGCTCTAGCTCGAACTCACTGATATCGCTTTGAAGGATCTCCTGAATGAGGTCTTTTACTTCCTTCATGTTCATGAAGTTTATCCTATCCTTGGTCCACTACTCGCGCGCCCATTTTCTCCCTCGTCTCATGGTCGCCGATTACACGTGATGCATTCTAGGCCAGAATACGTCCCCACTGCAATGGATGCAATCACCCCGGTCATGTCAAGCTGCTTGTGTAAAAAGGTCGAGGGTACGAGTTGGTCGTTGTTCCTTCCAATCGAGATTGAATCGATGGAAGATCGAGTAAATGATTCTGTCGACACTCTGGACATTAACAAAGCAAACCATCGGACGCGTTCTCCGTCGAACCTCAACGAAGCAGCGTTCGATGACGTTGGTGGTTCGTAGCTTCTTCCACAGAGGCCGTGGGAAGCTGTAAAAGGCCAGTAACTCAGGGAGATCCTTCTCCAATCGATTCACCATCTTCGGATAATCCTTGTGCCAGCAACGCTTCAGCCTCCTGAAAGCTGTCAGTGCATCCCGACGGCTATCGGCCTGGTAGATGGCCCGTGCATCCTGCTTGATCTGGTCTCGATCGCACTTTCGGACTGAATTGACGATGTTTCGCATCTTATGTGCCCAGCAGCGTTGGTGCTGAGCTCTCGGATAGATCGTTTCAATGGCCGCTGCCAGACCTGCACAGCCGTCGGTCACAATCAGCTCGAGGTTATCTCCCTCTATACCACGCCGGTACAGATCTCCTAAGAGTCCTTCCCAGGCAGCTTGACTCTCTCCACTGCTGCGCATAAATGCCAAAAGCTGCCGGCTACCATCCGCTCTCACCCCGTAGGCCACCAGCATCTGCACCCGTTTCCGCCCACTCGGACGTCTTACCCTCAGACTCACTCCGTCCAGAAACAGTGTCTTCCATTCGTCACTCAACCGAGCTCGGTGAAATCGCTGTACTGCTTCATCTAGCTCTCGTGTCAGCTGCGATACCGTCTGTGCACTGACAACTTCTCCCGTCATGATCGCCACAATCCGTCCCACCGTCCGTGTGCTGATTCCTCTGAGAAACGCCTCTCGTATCAGCAACGTTACCTCGTCAGCTCGTCGTTGAAACCGTTGTAATCCCTTCGGGAGAAAATTCTTGTTCCGGCTCCGGGCAATCCGCAACCGTAACGTTCCAAAGCGGGTCACAAAGTCCCGTTCATAGTATCCATTGCGGTACTCTCTCTTTCTCTGCCCACCTCTTTCATACCATCCAAAGCCACAATAACGGTCTCTCTGCCGCTGTGATTCAGTCTCGAAATACCGTTTCCACGCCAGCTTTGTCTTGCTATACACATCTCCCCAAAAGTCTTCTTTTACCTCATCAAGGAAATGTTGGAATTGTTCGGTCATCGGTGTTAATTTCGCCATTGGGTGTAAGCTCCTTTCTTGGAGTTGGTTTTTGCCATCGCAGCAAAAAAACCAAACTTACACCCTCTTTCTTTTTACACAAGCAAAGTTACATCACCAATCACACCCCGGAGAATTGAGTAACCACTCAACTCGACTCGCGAACCCCAAGAGGACGCGCGATCATAGCACCGTGGATTTGGATGTCAAGAAAGGGCCAGGCGTTCGTTCAACGATAGCTTACAGAGTCGACGATCGGGCCGAGGGGCTGGGTGTGGCTGAGCCCAAGTTGAGGGTTTTGGGCCCTGGCCTTCAAAGTGAATGGGGAAAGTGGATTGGCTCGAGCTCCAGAACCATCTGCCGGAGTTTCTCTGAAGCCTCCGCCATTTCGAAACGGGCTTGTCCTGAATTGCCCTGCAGGTTCAACCTGGCGAGCAGGAAATAGTCCGAGGTGAGAGAGTAGATCACGACCTTGGTATCCGGGGTTGTCAAGACCAGGTGTTGAATGGGGCCCAGGCCCGCTTGGCGTGTAGTTTCGCGACAAGAACAAAGCAAGGCGGCAAACTCAGCTGCCGAAGACTCGACGGTTTCGGCGTGGACGCAGACCACGGTATGGACCGGAATTCCATCGGCCGCGGCCAGGGTAATCCATTGGGCGCCGTCGATGCGAGCCAACAAATCGTCCAAGGCGCCGCTGAACATCGGGTAGATTATTTGACGATCCTGGGAGTAATGAAGAAGATGACTTCCTGTACGCTGCGGTTGACGGCCTTTCTCTTGAATGCATAGCCAATAATCGGGAGAGATGACAGGCCCGGGACTCGCTCTTCGGTCGTCGATTCGGTGTCCATCAAGATACCACCGATTACCGTGGTACCGCCGTCGCTCACCAATACTCTCGTCTGTGATTCACTAATTCGAATCGAAGGAATGCCGTTCACCTGCCGGCCGAAATCCGGGGTGTTGTTCTCGATCTTCAAATCGAGAACGATGTTTCCCTCGTACGTGATCTGTGGTGTGACCGTCAGGGTCAAGGCTGCGTTCTGAAACTGAACCGTCACAGTGTTGTTGGCGATGATCTGGACCGGGAAGCGCAGACCCTGCATGACGGTGGCCGGCGCGTTGTTTTGGGCCGTGACTTTGGGCTGCGAAATGAGCTTTGCGAGTCCTTTGCTCTCTCCGGCCGTTATCGCGGCGTCGAGGAGGAAGGTATCAAAGATGTTTCCTACTGAGATTCCGACGCCCCCAAAAGCCTTTTGTGAAGGCAGGTTGACGTTCAGGTTTCCAGCATTTTGTGATGACGAGCCTGTGCTGACGCCGGCGGATTGGGACGACGTGCCATCGGCTGCGCCGCGGCCACTACGGGAATCTCCAGCGGCGAAGGTACTGATCGGAGTAGCCGTGGGTCGAGTTCCGCCGATCGTCCCAAATGTGTTTGGCCCGCCAATGGAAACGCGCTCGAGGTTGCCCTGAACGAAACCAAACTGAACGCCGATGTCGCGCGCGAAATCTCGAGTGGCCGAAACAATTCTCGCCTCGATCTCGACCTGCGGCTGTGGAATGTCCAGGGCGGCGACGAGATCCTCCATCTTCTTAATCGATTCCGGCAGGTCCGTCATGATCAACGAATTAGACGCCTCATCCGCCACGACGGTTCCACGAACTGTTTTGAGATCCTGGAGATGAGGAATGAACGCCTCCGCTTTCGCGTAGTTGAGTCTGCGAATTCTCGTCTCTACATCGGCGGCCAAGAGCTTGGCACGCTTGAGTGCCTCGGCCTGTTTGGCTTCCTCTTGCAGTGTTGTCTTGCTCGCGATCCGCACCAGATTTCCCGCGATGTCCTTGTCCAGTCCGTTGTTTATCAGTACAGAATCAAAGATCTGATCCCAGGGGACCTTGACCACCTTGATGGATGTCGTGCCGCGTATTTCGGGATCCATCACGATGTTGATTCCTCCCTCTTCGGCCATGAGGCGAAAGAAATCGACCAATGGAATATCAACCAGATCCAAGGTCAAGGGTTCGCCATTGTAACTGAAGTCTCTCGCGGTCAGAACCAGGGTCGAGCTCGAAGATAATGGTGCCGGAGGCGTCATGACCAGCGGAAGTTTGGATCGGGGCCGGGGTCTCGGGGCGACCGGAATCAAGGGCAAGGGCTGGGAAGCGGCCGGCGCCGGCAGTTGAGCGAGTGCGCTCATTGGAATCTCCGAGGCGGCAAGGTCGTTGATGATCGGCTGCAGAATCTGCTTTGCCGGGGAATGCCCGTACGGATTGGAACGCTTGAATTGGGGAAACGCCGGCGGGGAGTTGCTGCGATCTGGCATTGCAGCGATCGCGATGGGTTGGCTACTGGCTATGAGTGGCGGCGACGTTTCGTTCACTTGCGCGAACGACTCGCGAAATGTAATTCTTACGCCCCGTCCTTCCGTTTGTATATCGTATTGGTCCTTCTTGCTAATCAAATCAAACACGAGTCGAGCGATCTTTGGCTCGGTTGACTGGTATTGGCGAACACGAATTCGCTGAACGCTCGCACCCCTGATGGGCAGGTTCAGAAAGGGCACCTGGTTTTCGAAGTCATGAAAATCTAAAACGAGCCTCGGTGGATCCTCGAGCACGAAGGCTTGGGGCGACGAACTTCTGTTTGCCAGAACCCGAACAATCAGATCATCTCCGGTTCGATCCGTCTTGATATCGGTCAAAATTCCAGCGAGATCGTCGCTAGAATTCTCCATTGGAATGTCGCGGGTAGAGTCCGCGGTGAGTCCACAAACGGCTAACGCTGCGATGCCGACCAACAACCTGAAGGATCGTCCGCAGACCTTTGGTATATCAATAGCGTGAATCTTCATAGACATAGAGATGTTCCTTCTTGATCCGCTAGGGCGTTCGTAGCGTCTGGATCACGTCTTCGGTTCGGACTTCACCGGAGCGCATATGCGTTTCTCGGACCATCAGGACCGAGTCTTCGTCTATCCGTTTGAGGTATCCGTCGAAGAAGCGATCTCCCTCTTCGAGGAAGTACGCTCGCTTGTCGGGGCCTTGAAAAACGGCCGTTCGTCCTCTTTCCCTTAGCGAAGTTCCCTTAAAGACCACCTGCGCAATGTAGGCTCCAGCAATTCCCGGGGGAGGTGCGCCGCGGGAAATTTCCTGGTTATTGTCCAGCAACTGCTGTCGCAAGATAATCAAGTTCAGAAACGGATCGCGCCTGCTGTCTGACTGGTACTTTACCGCAGCCGGACGCGACTGGATTTCGGGCGATCTCAAGACAGAACCGGTATCCCGGTTCATCGGTTCAAGATCTTGCGCAAGCGAAATCGACCCGAGGGTAAGAATGAGCAGTGGATAAATCGTCTTTCGTATCATTGCCAAGCTTAGTCGAGCTGTGTGCCAAACTCCCCCGTTGGTTCTTCCGATCGATAAATAAAAGTTATCGCGGTGCAGACTGCAGTCAGCGTCCTCATGGGATCTGTAGACGCTTCAATTCCCGTGACGGTTATGTTGTCTACGTTGACAATCCTGGTAAAGCGGCTGATCTTTTCAAAGAACAATCCTAAGGAGTTATAGGAACCTTGGAGTTCCAGGAGAATAGGTACGTCGGTGAAGAATTCTCTCGGCCCTTCTGGTTGAGGCTCGAACTTCTTGATGAGCAGATTGCTGGATGATGCCATCTGCTGAACACTTCGAACGACAATTGGAGTCTCCTTCTCGGCCGGAAGGATGCTGCTCAGTTCGTCGAGCCGGGCCTGAAGCTGCGCTAGTTCGCTTTTGAAGCGGTTTAACTGGCTCTCGACGGCGGTGGCCTGAGCGACCGTTGTTTCGAGCTGTTCAACCTCGACCTCGAGAGCGTCGAGCTCCTCGATCGCTCCCTCCAAGTAAAAGAAGTAAGCGACCGCAATCAGGGCTACCACCAATCCGCCGAAAATCATCAGCTGGGTGGAACGTGGAAGCGACTGTAACTGAAAATCAACTAGCGCCATCACCTATCCTTTGAGGGAGTGCAGCCGGGATTTCCTTCTGCTTTGTCTTGCAGCGCAGAGCGAAACGCTGCGCATCCTGATTGTCCTCGATCACCTCGAGATCGACAGTCTCAAAGATCCCCGTACGGCCAAGGTTGGTCATAAAATCAGGGATGGACTCGCTCTTCAAGGCATATCCTTTGATTTCAACCTGGTCTCCCTTTTGGTTCAGGAGATTTAACCATATCGAGGTTTCGCGCGGTATGCTCCGGATCACATGATTCATGAGTAATACAGGACCGGTCTGGTTTTCCTTGAGCGTTTCGATGATATCGATCCGGCTTTCGGTTAACTGCTTGAGTTTTTCATACTTATCGATTTCTTGGTGCAATGCTTGCAGCCGTTGACTCTCTTCCTGCAGCTGCTCACGCCGGACCGTTAGCTCAGAAATCGAAGAGTCCAAGTAGAACCACCAAAGCCAGAGACACAGCCCGATGATGCCCAAAGCAGAAAACAGCAAAATACCCATGTTCGAGACTTCTGGGGCATAAACGGCTCTTTTTGTTTGAGTTGCCTGATCTCTGAGCAGGTTGACTTTGATCATATCCCTCTAATCCTCCACGCTGCGCAAGGCGAGACCGATGGCGATGGCCAGGTCCGGAGCACGATCCGCCAGGAGGGATGCGGGGAACCGCTTTGGGTCGTAGGCGATGTTTTTGAAAGCGTCGAACTTTTCCGCGGGAACCTCGAACTTGCTCTCTAGAGTCTCCATCAAACTTGGAGTGTGTGCCACGCCGCCGCTAACCAGCATCTTGTCGATGTGGCCACCCGTAATTGTGCTCTTGAAGAAATCAAAGGTCTTTTGGATTTCCAGGCAGATAATCTCCGTCACCGAGTCGACGATGTGGTTTGCCTCCGAGGGCTGCACTCCATCGAGGGCCTCGCCGTGTTTTAATCCCTGGGCCTGATCGTAGTTCAGATTGAACTCCTTCTGGATGAAGTCCGTGTACTGATGGCCCCCGACCCCCACGTCGCGGGTGAATAGGAAGTCACTCCCGTCGACTATGTTGATGGTCATCGTGCTAGCACCAATGTCGAGGAGGGCTACGGTGGTCTTGGGCGGCGCTCCGTAGTTCGCCTCGTACGCGTTCTGTAGAGCAAAGGCATCTACATCGACGATAACGGGATTTTTCCCGGACATGCTGATCACGCTGGTGTGGTCCGTGATTTTCTCCTTCTTCACGGCCACGAGCAACACGTCGAGATTCCCGGTCGCCGAGCTCTCTCCCAGGATTTGATAATCTAGGTTGACATCGGCGATGTCGAAGGGAATGTACTGTTCGGCCTCCCAGCGAATCGACTCAGCGAGATCCTCATCGGTCTGAATCGGCAAGGCGATTTTCTTGACGATGACGGAATGTCCGGAAATCGATGTTGCGACGCGACGGTTCTTGAGGCTCTGTTCTATGAATATCCGGTTGATGGTGTCTGCGACAGGTATCTTGGAAATAATCACACCATCGACGATGCAATCCGGCGAAATCTGTTCCATTCCAAGGCCGACGAGTTCATACTCTCCTGTGCGAAGTGGGCGCAGTTCTGCGGCTTTGACACAGCTCGAACCGATGTCCAGTCCAACGACGTTCTTGTTACGATTCAGTAGTTTAAACGGCATGTTGCAGTCAAATTGATCGATTTTGAGTTAGTGAAAGGTATGGCGAAAGACACTGGGGGCAAACTTCATGTATGTTTCGAGCCATAGGACTCCAACATCCTTGTCAGCCACGATGCCCCTTACCTGGGGGCACGACAATGCCGAGGGGGTTATAATCCTCTCAGACTCTCTTATCGTACCAAGTTGGAACATACCTTCTCTTTTTTTTACCCTCCCCAATGAGGAGTTGATGTGCCTACTCCTAGGCTTTCACCTAGACTTTCCCCTCAAGACGCGAGAGAAATTGGCAGGGAGGTGGCCTCCGGCCCGATAGCGAGCCGGATGGAGAGATCGCCTGTCCCGACAGCTACATGTTTACCTACGCGACTCGTTATTTTGGATGCGGTGACGATTTGCGGGGAAAGTTGCATTGCTACCTTTGTCGGCACGATTGGCGACCATTTTGGGGTAAATCCCGGAATTATATACTTGACAAACCAAGGTAGGTTTCGTTATCATGGGCATGTTAAATGGAGATGCCGATGAAACAGAAAGAAACCCTACTAGACAAACACTTTACGAATGAAGATGCCGCGAGAGAATTTCTGGAATCCAAGCGTTGGCCAGATGGCGCAATCTGCCCACATTGTGGAGTGATTGGCGAAGCCGCGAGGTTGCAAGCGCGAAACGGAAGCAGGACGCATGTACGTAAGGGCGCTTGGAAATGCCGTGCCTGTAGAAAGCAATTCAGCGTTACAGTAGGAACGATCTTCGAACGATCCCATATACCACTGCACAAGTGGCTTCTCGCCGTTCACCTAATGTGTGCCAGCAAGAAAGGCATGAGCGCTCACCAGCTCCATCGAATGCTTGGATTGACATACAAAAGTGCGTGGTTCATGGCGCATAGAATCCGGTATGCGATGACCCAGGAGCCTTTGTCATCGAAGCTCAACGGGATCGTAGAAGTAGACGAGACTTACGTTGGCGGAAAACTGCGCGTAGGTTCGTATGCGCAGCCACGACACGCCAGGCCAAGAGATTTCAAGAATCCGGTATCCAACAAGGCCGCCGTTGTGTCCGTTTTGCAGCGCGGTGGTCGTGTCCAGTCGAAGCACGTTGAACGCGTTACTGGCAAAAATCTAAAGCCTATTGTGCGGCAAATGGTGGACAAATCCGCACACCTCATGACGGATAGCAGCACAATCTTATCGTTCGCAAAAAAGGAATACAGACACGACCGAGTAAACCACAAGGCGAAAGAGTATGTTCGCTATGAGGACGGGGTGTGCATTACAACCAACAGTGTTGAAGGGTACTTCAGCATTCTAAAGCGTGGAATCAACGGGGTTTACCATCACGTGGGAAAACGGCATCTTCATCGCTATCTAAGCGAGTTTGATTTCAGGTACAATGCGCGGAGCATCTCGGATCAAGAGCGCCGCGATTTGGCGCTCGGTCAGGTTGGAGGGAAACGACTCAAGTACAAGGACTCAAACGCAGTGGCAGAATAAAAGAATCGAGCGAAGCCATTGTCAAAAAGTGAAGCCCGTTGCCAGACGGGCGCTTTTTACATCTCGCATCCTCACACAGCGATCACCCTTAGGTCGAACGCTAGACATGTATCAACGCCAAAACATAGCACAGGGAGGCAGACATGACTAGCCATCGATTCAAAGTGTTCACGCTTCATGTTAAGGGTTTAAATATCGACAATGTGGCCCTTGAAGATATCGCAGGGTACCTCGAAGACTTAGCTCTTCTTCTAGGAAAGGATTCCAGCCCCAGATACCATAGCATTAAGAGAGGCAGTCTTACGCTAGCGGCCAAGGTTCCGGCAGAAAGCGAAGTCGATGTAAGGAATCGTGGCTTTCAACTGAGAACCGGGGACGCTCCAGAGGATGCAGTCCGCGCCCGCGAAAGACTTTCTAGGCGACTTGGAGTCCATCGGGCAAAGGAAGCCACGCTGTTTGATTCTACAAGAGCGAAGGTAATAGAAATCCCGATTCAGGTCATTGACGAAGAAATGGACATCCCGAGCCTTCCTAGAACGGGTACGCTCCAAGGGAAGGTCATTCGCTTGGGAGGAAAACTGGAAAAGGTGTCCGTGGATATCCAAGACGTTGATGATCATGTTTATTCCTGCAAAGCAACGCGCAATATTGCGAAGAAACTAGCCCATGAGATGTTTGACCGAACGATTCGGGTCCATGGAACTGGCCGTTGGCATCGGGGCGAAGAAGGCTGGCACGTAGAAGGGTTTCAAATCCATGAGTTCGAGATACTGGAAGATGATTCTCTCGTTGATGTAGTTAAAGACCTTCGTGAAGTTCCAAGTCCATGGGACAGCGTGGACGATTCTCTTCATGAGCTTGAGAGCATAAGAAACGGGGAAGCCGAGTAATCCGTGATAGTTCTCTTTGATGCAGATTTCATAACCATCTTGTTTGACAGCAAGGCTCGTGTGCCAAGGGATCCGGATACCAAGAAGCCTATAGATAGGGGGCAAGATCGCATTGATTTCTTGGTCCAGACTCTCAGCAAAAATGGGAAGATAATTTTGCCAGCACCGGCGCTGGCAGAGTTTATGATCATTGCGGATAACTGGGATCAGTATCTAACAATCATACGGAAGAAGGCTGTTTTCGAAATAGCTGGCTTCGACCTTCAAGAAGCCACCGAGCTTGTCGCACACTGGAAAAAAAGTGGACGTGGCAAACTACGGCGAAGTGGCGTGGATACTTGGGCAAAACTGAAGTACGATCGGCAAATTGCAGCGATTGCGCAGACGCGCCGGGTTAAGGCAATTTATTCCACAGACAACGATCTGCACAAACTAGCGGCCGAAATGAAGATCGATTGCTATGGCCTAACCGATCTTCCCTTGCCGCCACCACAACAACTAACCTTAGTTGAGACAGAGAAGCAAAATGGACTCAAAAAAGAGAAAGAAAAAGATCAGTCTGTCGCCACTGAAATTCGACGAGGCAGTGGAGGATCTACTAAAGATAAAGCCACAGGCGCAACCCAAAAAGCGCCGAAAGAAAAGCGCAAAGCAGACCAAGAGTAAGTCATAGGTCAAAGTGCCCCTCAAGCCGACGATACCCACCTGATGGTTTCTTAAGTATACAATTACGGTAAATCCTCTTGACAGGCTCCCCTATCTTTGATTAGCCTAAAGGTTTGTTTTTCAAGGGACTTCCCTTTTAGGATGGATGATGAGAAGCTTCGTGCCAAAGTCTGACGAGATCCAGCGGAACTGGCAGGTGATCGACGCTAATGGCCGAGTACTGGGTCGTCTCGCGACGAGGGTTGCCAGAATCCTTTCTGGAAAAGACAAGCCCAGCTATACGAGCTTTCTCGACACCGGTGACCCTGTCATCGTGATCAATGCGGAAAAGATTAAGCTGACCGGGAACAAGGGCACTCAGAAGTTCTATCGCCGTCACAGCGGCTATCCCGGTGGCCTGAGTGAGATTGCGGCTCAGGATCTCTTGGCTAAGAATCCAGAGCGTGTTGTACGAAGCGCAGTTGTGGGCATGTTGCCCAAGACTAGGTTGGGTCGGGCGATGGGAAAGAAGCTAAAAGTATATCGGGGTCCGGATCACCCTCACCAGGCACAGAAGCCGGTGGCGTTGAATCTGTAGAAGGACCCTGGAGAAAGAGCAGGCCATGATGGTGGAGCCCGCAGGATTGGAGGGTTAGGTGGAAGGCGTTCAGTACTACGGAACCGGCAAGCGGAAGAAGTCGACGGCGAGGGTGCGTCTGATTCCGGGTGACGGGCAAATGCTCGTAAATAAGCGCGAAATCACAGATTACTTTAATAGGGAAACTCAAAGAACGATCATTCGCACTCCGCTCGCTATCACTGACAGCTTAGGAAAGTTCGACGTTCGAGTGAATGTACGGGGTGGCGGGATGACAGGACAGGCCGGCGCCATACGACTTGGAATCGCCAAGGCACTGCTTGAGTTCAACGGTGAACTCAGGCAGACGTTAAAACGGGCGGGGCTGCTGACTCGGGACTCCCGAATCAAGGAAAGGAAGAAGTACGGTCAAAAGGGAGCTCGGGCGAGATTCCAGTTCTCAAAGCGCTAGCGCAGGAGGTTTTATTTGGTTTCGGTTAGCATGAAGCAACTTCTGGAAGCCGGTGTTCATTTTGGACACCAGACGCGTCGGTGGAACCCGAAGATGAAGAATTATATCTTTGGGGAGAGAAACGGCATTTATATCATCAATCTTCAGAAAACCCTCCGTCTATTTCGAGCGGCGATACAGTTCGTTCACGATCTAGGATCTGAAGGGAAAACGCTGCTCTTTTTGGGTACGAAACGCCAGGCACAGGAAGCAGTGCATGAAGAATCGCAGCGTTGCGGCATGTTTTATGTGAACCAGCGATGGCTGGGTGGGCTCCTCACGAATTTCGTGACTATCCAGAAGAGCATCAAGCGGTTTCGCGATCTTGAAACCATGCGCGCCGACGGTCAGTACGATCTCTTTTCCAAGAAAGAGGTGGCACGCTACGAGCGGGAACGAAAGAAGCTGGAAAGAAACCTCTCCGGAATCAAAGACATGGCGAGCCTGCCCGACGCACTTTTTGTGATCGATACACGCAAAGAATCGATTGCCGTGCAAGAGGCAAGGAAGCTGAACATTCCAATCATCGGAATCGCAGACACGAATTGTAACCCGGATGAGATCGATTATATCATTCCAGGAAATGACGACGCGCTCCGAGCTATACGACTCATCACCGGGACAATCGCACAGGCATATATGGACGGGCGTGCGGTTCATGATGCGCGTCAAAAAGAACTAGCTGAACAAATGGAAAAGGAGCGGCAGCGTCAAGCAGAACAGGCCGCCGCAGCCAGGGAGAAGGCCGCGGCAGTGGCCGCAGCGCAGGCAGCCGCGCGAAAAGCGGCCGTGGAGACTGAGGGCTCAGGGCAGGCGACAGCACCCTCCGAGGATGCGTCTGCGGATGGAGAGAGTGCCTCAAAGTCGCGGACAAAGGTTAGAAAGACACTGCAACGCAGGCCCAAGTCCAAAACCAAGAAGGTGGAGGCCCAGGCCGAGGCGGAAGCCGATCCTTCTCCGAAAACGGTTGAAGCGCCACAATCCGAAGGCCAGAGTGCGGAGCCTGCCGAGCATTCCGAGTCACCCGCAGGGCAAGACAAAGCCAAGGAAGATCCTTTGCCCGAAGGATCTGGCGCGCAAGAAAACCAGGGTGCCTCTGGCGGTTAGACCGTGAGGTACTTTGCGCGTATTATCTCACAATCGCGTAACTCCGAACTGCTTTTAACATTTGGGACGAGCGGTCTCGTAAGGCACCGCTTCAAGCCGATGGATATTGCGTAGTCAACTCGAATGGATACGAGGTAAACAGGACGAATGACGATTCCAGCAACTTTGGTTAAGCAGCTTCGGGAAAAGACGGGTGTGGGCATCATGGAGTGCAAAAGCGCGCTCTCGGAGGCGAACGGCGATCTGGACGAAGCCGTCACTGTCCTTCGCAAGCGGGGCATGGCGTCCATGAGTAAAAAATCTGGTCGGGTAGCTGAGGAGGGACTCATTGGGACCTATGTTCATCTTGGCAAGATTGGGGTCATGGTAGAAGTGAATTGCGAGACAGATTTTGTGGCCCGAAGCGACGAATTTCAGCATCTTGTCAAAGACGTTGCGATGCACGTTGCGGCGAGCGAGCCGAGATTTGTCCGCAAGGAAGACATAACAGATGAGGTCTTGGCCCAAGAGAGAGAAATATACCGCGAACAGGCCCGCACGACGGGAAAACCCGACAACGTCATCGATCGAATCGTCGAAGGTCGTTTGATCAAGTTCTACGCGGAAGCTTGCCTTTTAGAGCAACCTTTCGTGCGAAATCCGGACCTTACCGTCAACGACCATATTGCGGCCCATGTGCAGAAATTTGGGGAAAACATACAAGTGCGCCGATTTGTTCGTTACATGCTGGGGGAGTCGAGCTGATCCGCCAGCGTTGTCCGCGGTAAGGTGCGCGTTTGCTGTCTTTGGGGCTGCGCCCGGACCGAGTTGAGCGTTGGTTTATCGAAAGGGAGGCGCAGTTGACTGCTAAGCAAAAACCACGGTTCAAGCGAGTGTTGCTGAAGTTGAGCGGACAAGCGCTGATGGGATCACAGGGGTTCGGCGTCGATCCCGTTATGGCAGATCGCATTGCCCTGGAGATCCAAGAGATTCACGGACTCGGCGTCGAAGTGGCTGCTACCGTGGGCGGGGGGAATATCGTCCGCGGTATTTCTGTGAGTGAGGCGGGTATGGATCGTGTCAGTGGTGACTACATGGGAATGCTCGCCACCGTGATCAACGCACTTGCATTGCAGAACGCTCTCGAAAAGCGTAACGTTTTCACGCGGGTTCTCTCTGCTATTGAAATGCAAGAACTGGCGGAGCCTTACATCCGTCGGCGAGCCATCCGTCACCTCGAAAAGGGACGGGCGGTCATTTTCGCGGCCGGCACGGGAAATCCCTATTTCTCGACCGACACGGCAGCAGCGTTGCGCGCTGCGGAAATAAGCGCGGACGTGATTCTCAAGGCGACCAAGGTCGACGGCATTTACGACGCAGACCCAGTCAAGGTGCCGACCGCTCGGTTGATACGAAAGCTCTCGTACCTGGAGGTCCTGGAAAAGCAGCTCAAGGTTATGGATACGACTGCCATCACGCTGTGTATGGACAATAAACTGCCGATCATTGTGTTCAACCTTCTAGAACACGGCAATATCAAGAACGTAATTCTTGGTGACGACGTTGGATCCGTCGTGGGTTTTCCGGACGGAGTCTGAGTGAGCTGATCGTCGAGAGAAGAGTGTGCCTGCTTCCAAAAGAGAGGGCAACGAATGATACGCGAGTTACTCGACACCGCAAGAACCGGAATGAGCAAGTGTTTGGACGACATGCAGCGGGAATTGACTACGATCCGAACCGGTCGTGCTTCGGTTGGCATCCTGGACAATATTCAGGCGAATTACTATGGTACCGTTTCGCCGCTGGGACAAATGGCGTCCCTCTCGACTCCCGACGCAGCAACCATAGTCATTCAACCGTGGGATCCCTCGACCATCGAGGATATCGAAAAAGCAATTCTGGCCTCTGATTTGGGATTGAACCCGACCAACGATGGGAAGGTTGTCCGGTTGCCCATTCCACCTTTGACAGAAGAAAGGCGCAAGCAACTTGCAAAGGCTGTAGGGCACATTGCGGAGCAGCACCGGGTGGCGGTACGTCAGGTCCGACACGAGGCCAATGATCGTCTCAAGGCCAACCTGAAGGATAAACAGATTTCGGAAGATGAAGAAAGAGATGCGCTCAAGAAAGTGCAGGAGTTCACCAACGAGTTTATTGCCAAAGTGGACGCGCTGCTGACGAAAAAGGAAGCTGAGATCCTCGAGATCTGATCAGGCTCGAGGGCGGGCAGATCCAGTTCACTCGACGGGCCGTGGATCTGTACCGAATAGTGCGAGTGAGGTCGGCCATCATGATTTCAGCTACACAACTCAAGAAGGGGATGACAATCAAGCTCAACGGGGAGCTCTATCGCGTATTCTCCCTCCAGCACCTAACCCCGGGCAACAAGCGTGGCATGGTCCAGACGAACCTCAAGTCGCTTCGATCCGGTTCCATCATCGATCACCGGTTCCGTTCGGAGGATCGTATCGAACAGGCGTATCTGGAGAACCAGGAAATGGAGTTTATCTACGCCGATGGGGACGATTACCACTTCATGAATACCGAGACGTTCGAGCAGATCCAACTTTCCCCGGACGTGTTGGGTGATGCCGTGTCCTTTCTGGCCGCCAACCTCAAGCTGCAGATTCAGTTTCACGACGGTAGCCCCCTTGGGATAGATCTGCCGGCATCGGTGGACCTCCAGGTTGTAGAGACGGAACCCTCCATAAAAGGGGCCACGGTCAGCAACGTCACTAAGCCTGCCACGCTCGAGACGGGTTTGGTCATCCAGGTACCTCCTTTTATCAACCAGGGTGAGACTATCCGCGTCGATACCACGGAAAGCCGTTATATGGAGCGGGTCAAAGGCTAGGCCTTAGTCCAGCGTGATTTTTTGCATGAGGAGGAAGAAAAGCCCTGGAACGTGCGCCGTTACGGGATAAAATGCGTTTGATATATTTACAAGACATCCCGAAAGGAGCACATTCCAGGTGAATAAAAGAAACCACAGAATCCTCCTCCGAGACAAGCAAAATCTTACACGCCGGTTGGAAAGAAATCAGTTTGAGGACCGGTCCGATCCTATGTTCAAGGACTCCAACACCTACTACGAGATCGCCGAGAGAACGCGCGCCATCGGATCTGGTGGTATCGGAGCCATTCACAAGCTCGTGTGTAAGCTTGGATTGGACAAAGATATCAACAGAAACATCGTTTTGCTCAAGTACCACTTTCCTTACTGGGAATCCGATCATGTACTGAACATCGCATACAACGTCTTGTCGGGTGGAACCTGTCTCGAAGATATCGAGCGGTTGCGCCAGGATGAGACCTACATGAACGGACTGGGAGCCGAGAGGATTCCGGATCCCACGACGGCTGGAGATTTCCTCCGTCGTTTCGATGAGGATTGGATCTTCGGACTTCAGGAAACCATCAATGAAACCCGAACCAAGGTGTGGAAGTTGCAGGATGCTTCCTTCCGGAAGGAGGCCATCATCGACGTGGACGGGACCGTCGCCGGAACCTTGGGGGAATGCAAGGAAGGAATGGACATTGCCTACAACGGGATCTGGGGTTACGCACCGTTGATCGTGACCTTGGCCAATACGAATGAGGTCCTCTATCTGATGAATCGGCCGGGCAACCGTCCCTCTTCCGACGGAGCGGCCGAGTGGATGGACCGGGCAATCGATCTGGTGTCGTCGGTGTTTACGAAGGTCTGGCTTCGGGGCGACACGGATTTCTCGCTGACGAGAAACTTCGATCGCTGGGACGAGCGGGTTGGTTTTGTCTTTGGTTATGACGCCAAGCCGAACCTGGTCGGGATGGCCGATGCCCTGCCGGAGAGACAATGGAAACCGCTCGAGCGGCCTCCTCGTTATGAGGTCAAGAGCGAAGAACGGCGCCGTCCGGAAAACGTCAAAGAACAAGTAATCAAGGAGAGAGAATTCAAGAACATCCGCCTGCAGAGCGAGCAGGTCGCCGAGTTTGACTATCGTCCCGGACACTGTAAGAAAACCTATCGCATGGTTGTGGTTCGGAAGAACCTCACGATCGAAAAGGGGGAGCACCGGCTGTTTGATGAGGTCCGGTACTTCTTCTACATCACCAACGATCGGGAGATGACGATGGGAGAAGTGGTCCTTTTTGCCAACGATCGCTGCAACCAGGAAAACGTCATCGGTCAGCTCAAGAGTGGAGTGAACGCCTTGAGGATGCCTTCGGACAGTCTGGTATCGAACTGGGCCTACATGGTCATCGCATCGCTGGCGTGGAATCTGAAGGCCTGGTATGGCCTGGTGACGCAGGCGCCGACAGTACGTCGTGATATCTTGAGGATGGAGTTCAAACGCTTCCTGGTGAACTTTGTGCAAATACCCTGTCAGATTGTAAGAACCGGTCGTCGCCTCGTTTACAGGATATTGGCCTATAGCAAGCATCTCGAAACCTTTTTGGCGACGTTCGACTATATCAGGCAACTCAGGTTTACTTGAAGGCGCCTCGCCGGCGGGTGAGCCCGTACCCCCGGCGGAGCAAGAGTGGCGGGCGAAAGGAAGGGCATAACAGAGACAAACAAGATCAAGTGATCCAGACAACCAATGGAAGGTTTGTCTCTTGTGTTTCTCTTTGCTTTCCCTGTTACGCACAAGGAGCTGAAATCCACGAGATATTCGGAAAAGGCAAACGATTTTCCGAGCGAGCTCATACCTCGCTTATTTTGGGGCTAGTGGCCTCGAACTCGCCTGATGGTCGCAAGACGGTATCACCCGGGTGTGTTGATTTCACTTCTTGGGTTTGTTAACTTTGAGCGATCGAAACCCAATGCCTGTGAGCGGAGATCTTAGGAGTACGGACGAGGATGAGAGAGTTGACCCATGCGATTCGCAGGTCTCCCAGCGAGATTCCTCAGCGCGTATATGGAATAGAAAACTGGGGAGACGGCTACTTTGGGGTAAGTGAGCAGGGAAGGTTGACCGTGCATCCCACTCGAAATCCACTGGTGGGAGTGGATGTGATGGCTCTCCTTGATAGCCTGGCCCAGCGGAGATTGGCAGCTCCGTTTCTTTTGAGATTCCCGCAAATTATCGATACCCAGGTGCAGCGCTTTCACGAAGCGTTTCGTAATTCGATCGCTGAGTACAGCTACAGCGCGCGGCATCAAGGCGTCTTTCCAATGAAAGTGAATCAGAAGCGCAACGTGGTGGAGAGACTCCTCGCCGCGGGTCACCGGTATGACTATGGGTTGGAGGTCGGCACGAAAGCAGAACTGGCGGCTGCGATCACGCTGAAAATGAATCCCAGAGCGCTGATGATCTGTAACGGAGTGAAGGATCGACGGTATATCGAGTGGGCGATTACCGCCGCGAAACTCGGCAAGAATCCGGTTCTCGTCGTCGAGGAGGTATCAGATCTAAAGAAGATTGTGGAAGTCAGCATGGCGCTGGGAGAGACGCCAACCTTGGGTATTCGCGTGCGGGTGTTTTCAAAGGGAGCCGGAAAGTGGGAGGAATCGGGAGGGGAGACCTCTAAGTTTGGAATAAGCACGATTCAGCTTCTCGACTGTCTCGAGCTTGCGAAGAACCATGGTTTGGCGGACAAAATCCGAATGCTGCATTTTCATATTGGTTCTCAGATTACGGACATCCGACGCATAAAAAACGCCATCAAGGAAGCCGCGCGCGTATACGCGAAGGTGCACAAGATGGGCTATTCTATCGACTTCCTCAATGTCGGCGGTGGACTCGGGGTTGATTACGATGGCAGTGGTACTGCGTCGGATTTCAGCGTGAACTATACGATGCAAGAGTTCGCGAACGATATTGTCTATACAATCAATGAAATCTGCTTTTCCGAGAACGTCCCAACGCCTACCATCGTGACCGAAAGCGGTCGTGCCGTTGTCGCCCATCATGCGATCTTCGTGACAAACGTGATTAGAACTTTGAATCCGGGTTTCGGTGGAGGCGAGATCAGCGCTTCAAAAGTCGAATCGGAAGTCGTTCGTGAAATGATGGACATTCACAAGGATATCAACCCGAAGAACTTCCGCGAGTACTACCATGATGCGTTGCAGCACCGCGAAGAGCTCCAGTCCCTGTTCAACTTGGGATATTTGAACCTGCAAAATCGTGCACACGGCGAATGGCTTTTCTGGGAAATCTGTCGCAAGGCGATTCGATTCTCGCGCTCGATGAAGGAGCGCCCGGAGGAGTTCAACGATCTGGAGAACATTCTGGCCAGCAAGTACATCTGTAACTTTTCCGTGTTTCAGTCAGCCCCCGATACCTGGGCCCTGGATCATCTCTTCCCGATCATTCCCGTGATAAGACTCAATGAGGAACCATCTGTACACGCGACGCTCTGTGATATCACGTGCGATTCAGACGGACAGATCGACAAGTTCGTGGATCCTCGCGAGGTCAAGCAGGCGCTGGAGCTGCATCCGGTCGGCGCGGATCCGTACTATCTTGCAATACCTCTCGTCGGTGCCTATCAAGAGTCTCTTGGGATGAAGCATAATCTTCTGGGTTCTGTCAACGAAGCTCAGTTTGTGGTTGATGATCTGGGCCGGCCCCATTTGGACCGGGTGGTCCGGGGGGAGTCACTCGCCCAGGTCCTAGCCTCGGCGGGGTATTATGCCGGGGACCTTGTCGATGACTTTCAGGGTGTGTTGAGATCCATGCAGAGCCAGTCCCAAATCACGGAGCAAGAAAGTCAGGCCATGATCGATTCCTACCAAACCACCCTGGATAGCTACACCTATCTGGAAGAAGACCTCGCTTGACCGACCCGTGGCGAGCGGGTATGGCCTACTTCATGGTTCCGCGCTAGGTGGAGTACCGCAGCTCGATTCCCAAGAGTGAAATTTGCCTTATGGTCGCAACTTTCTAGGAACCAATCCTTTTGTGAAACGACCGAATCGCTCTACGAACCTGAGTCAGAGCGGTTCCCCCGATTTCTTTCTTTCTCGCCATGCTTTGCTCGAGCTGGATCCATTGGTAGAGATCCTGCCGGAAGAAAGCGGAATGGCTTGAGTATATGTCCAACGGCACTTCCTCGAGGGAGACCTTGTGCTTCAATGCATAGAGGACAATTCGACCCACGATCTCATGCGCTTCTCGGAAGGGAACATTCCTGGCGACCAGATAGTCGGCTAGTTCCGTCGCGTTGACGAAGCCTCCCTGCGCTGCCGCGCGCATCCTCTCGGGCACGACTTTCATGGTCTGAAGCACCAGTGTCATCATGCGCAGACAAGACTCGGAGGTTTGCAAGCAATCGAAGAGGCCCTCTTTGTCCTCCTGAAGGTCTTTGTTGTAAGTCATGGGCAATCCCTTGAGCACCGTCAACAGTGACAGCAGGTGTCCAAGGACGCGGCCGCTCTTGCCGCGGATGAGTTCGACAGCGTCTGGGTTTTGTTTCTGCGGCATCAGACTACTGCCCGAGCTTACCGTTTCGTCCATTTGTACGAAACCGAACTCGGTAGAACTGTAGAGCACCAAATCCTCAGACAGCCTGCTGAGGTGTATCAAAAGCACACTGCACCCATAGAGAAAGTCTAGAACAAAGTCTCGGTCAGAAACGGCATCGAGACTGTTCTGTGACACCGCACGAAAACCTAGCTCTTGCGCAAGCGCCTTGCGGTCGATCAAATAGGGCGTTCCGGAGAGGGCTCCGGACCCGAGCGGGCAGACCGAGGTCCGCTTCATGGCATCTCGAAAGCGGGCCCGGTCCCGTAAGAACATCTCCCCATACGCAAGTAGGTAGTGGGAGAAAAGGACCGGCTGCGCCCGCTGGAGATGTGTGTAACCCGGCAGAACCAGGCCGGTATGACGCTCCGCCAACTCGGCAATCACTTGAAGCAACTGAGTGACACGCGCTTCGAGTTGTGCTCCCTTCTTCAACAAGAATAGCCGCAGATCAGTTGCAACTTGATCATTCCGGCTCCTTCCCGTATGCAGCTTGAGTGCAAGGCTACCGATTCGCTGCTGCAGCGACCGCTCGACGAAGGTGTGTACGTCCTCCACCCCGCTGCCGGAGACAACAGGACTCTGCTGACATTCCTTGAGAATCTCTCGCAGTGCGCGTTCGATCCGACGACGATCGCGTTGCCTCAGGACACCGGCCCGTTCCAAGGCTCGTGCGTACGCAATGCTGCCCTCGATATCGGTTTCGAGCAGGACATGATCGAACGCGAGCGAATCGTTGAATTCCGAAAAAAAACGGTGCGGCGCGGACGTGAAGCGACCTCCCCACATCGTAGTCCCGGCAGTGCGCTTGGACTGGGACGGCGGCGTCGCCGCTCTTTTCTTCCTTTGGTTGGGCATAGGGCCTCGATGCTGGGCGATAACCTGTTTTCGACCTGTTTCTCCTTGGCCGGTCATTTTATAGACCCAGTACAAGGGCGGTCAAATTCATGGGTCACTGGAAGTATACAGAGAAGTTCCAAGATGCGACGAGGATTTCTGGCGTTTCCGAAGCTTGTTATGGTGGGTCGTGCGGAATGGTCTGCCGGTTTATCGGTAGGGTCTAGCGGTTGTTAGCCCAATTCGGTCCGTCGAGGAGCTCTCAGATGAAGGATTCCTCTCCGCTCTCCAGTGTTGCCTCCGATTCGAGCCCCATTCGCTTGAGCTTCTCGACAAAGGTCGTCCGTTTCAGGTGCAGCAGGGATGCCGCACGCTTCTTGTTGCCGCCGGAAACACGAAGGCTCTGAAGAATGAGTCGCTTTTCGAGCTCTGATACCAGGGTGTTGAAGTATATTCCTTCCTCTGGAATGTTGAGGTTTTTGAACAACTGATCATCGTTAGGAGGCCCGGCGATGAGCGGAAAATCAGGCAGGTCCAGAAAGTCGCGTTCTCCCGACAATGCCACGGCCATTTCGAGTGCATTCTCGATCTGTCGGACGTTCCCGGGCCAATCGTGAGCCAGGAGTTGCTTCATCGCCACGTGCGATACCCTCTTGAGCGGAAGGTCCTGCTCATCGCAGAATTTGCGCACGAAGTGACCCACAAGTAGTGGAACGTCGTCGCGCCGCTGTCGCAAAGGCAGAATGTGCATCGGAATGACATTGACCCGATAGAACAGATCCTCGCGAAACTCACCCTTGGACACCTGGTCAAGCAAGTCTCCGTTTGTTGCGGCGATGATGCGCACGTCCAGCTTTACTGTGCTGTTGCCACCCAGCTTCTGGAACTCTCGTTCCTGTATGACCCGGAGAAGCTTGACCTGGAGGTCCAGCGGCATGCTACCAAGTTCATCTAGGAAGAGTGTGCCATGATTGGCCTGCTCGAAACGTCCAATTCGGTGCTGATAGGCTCCGGTGAATGCTCCTTTTACGTGTCCAAAAAGCTCGTCCTCGAGGAGACTTCCAGGAATGGCGCCGCAGTTGACAGACACCAGCGGTTGATTCCTTCTCAGACTGTTGTAGTGGATCGCGCGAGCGATAAGCTCCTTGCCGGTCCCTGTTTCCCCGGTGATGAGGACCGTGCTTGACTTGTTGGAGACCATGTTGATCATAGAGTATATTTGCTCCATTGCCCGACTGTTCCCCACCAGGTTGGAGAAATGATACTTGGATTGGAGCTCTGATCGCAGCTGTGTGTTCTCGGACTTGAGCTGTCGTTCGTGCAAGGCCTTCTCGACCCGCATGACCATCTCATCCAGTTGAAAAGGCTTGGGCACGTAGTCATGGGCCCCACGGCGGATCGCATTGACGGCACCCTGGATGTGTCCGTAGCCCGTCATGATAATCACAATCGTTTCTGGAAAGATCTCGAGAGCCTCGGATAGTACTTTTTCTCCGGATAGGCCAGGCATTCTCAGGTCGGTAATGATCACATCGTAGGGATACTGTCGAATCTTCTCCAGGGCCTTTTTCCCATCCGTCGCTTCGTCGACACCGTAGTTCGCGTCTTGAAGTGCTTGGCGGACGATTTCCCTCATGTAGTCTTCATCGTCAACTACCAAAATCTTGACATCATCTCCGAGGCTACTGGTCATAGAAATCCATCCAAGACAAAAGATTGCCACAAATATGACACTAAAGATCGCTCTGAGGGGGTTCATGCCCGGCGATACGGCTACCAGTGTCAGACAATTGGTAGTGCTGCTCTGCCGTAGTTCATCACCGAACAGGTTTTTAATATATCTCATACTTTTCATATTTCAGCAAACTAAAAAATCAAACTTAAAGGAAGATTCCTTAGCACTGAGTTTGTGAATAGTTAGTAACTTACTGACAGCACTAGGAAAACAAGAATCTTTTCGGACTTGGGTTCGTCGCCGAGCGTGGAGAAAGTCTCGATCGCTTCGGGGCAAGTGAATGGTCTTTGTCGTGCTGCGCGCGTGGAAATCCGTCAAAACGAACCGAACGTTCTGTCGAATTATTGACGACACGCAATCTCTTCGGCCAAAGACTCCTGACCTATCCACCGGGAAACGATCGACGGAAGCTTCTTAGAATCAACGGATAAAGTTGCCCATGCGCCACCAGGCCCGCCTTCGTCACAGATGGCACGAGTTTTGCATTATTCGTTTCTGCCTGGGTGCACGAGCCGTGACCTTTTGTACTGAATCCCTCGCGCTTTGAAGTCAGGTCGAGCGCTGCCCCCATTCGGCTATGACGTCTGTCTGGATCTTATGCACCGGCAAATCCCCTCCAAGATCCATTAGGTTACGAGAGAGTGTGTATCTTTATGCAAAGTCCGTTTGTTTTGAAGCAGGCCCCGGGGGGTCCGGATTCTCCCCTTGCCCCTCACGCTTCTGCAGAAGCCCGTCTGTTGATCGAGGCGTTTGACCGGTTCTCACAGGCATCTCATTCGCTAGAATCGACCTTTCAACGACTGCAAGATCGTATTCGACGCTTGTCGCTCGAGCTGGAAGAGAAGAATGTTGAACTCGAGCAGAGCTTGGCCGCAAAAGACAAGGTCGAGCATTACTTGAAGAATATCCTGGAGAGTCTACCGTGCGGTGTGCTGGTCCTGGACGGGCGAGGGAGCGTGACACTGTCAAACCCTGTGGCCAACGACCTCTTACACTTGGACGAGCCCGGAACTGGGCAGCAGGACAGGCTCTCGGAGGTACGAGATAGGCTGATGAGCGCGGTTTCAGACCGCAAAGGTACAGAGGAGTTGGAGATCCCATTGATGAGGAGGGAGGGCGTGCGGACATTGGCGACCTCCGGGACACCGCTTGCCGATAGCGAGGGGCAATCGATTGGTACCCTCCACATCATGCGGGATGTAAGCGAGGTCAAGTCCTTACAGGAGCAGACGAGACGGTGCGAGCGTCTTTCGGCAATGGGCGAAATGGCTGTCGAATTGGCACACGAGATCAGAAATCCATTGGGCAGTATTGAGCTCTTTGCATCGCTGCTCGAGCGCGAACTGGCCGACGACACGGACCCCAAAAGGTGGGCGGAGAGTATTCGAGCTGGCAGCCGTTCTCTGAACAACATTGTTTCCAACATGTTGCAGTTTGCGAACCCCTTCAATCCAAATTTTGAAGCAGTGCAGGTGCACGCGCTGGTCGACGAAATACTGGGGTTTGCCAACGCGATTCTGCGACAGCGGGATATCCAGGTTGAGAAGAATCTGGAAGCGACGGAGGATACACTCTACGGTGACCGAGAACTCCTCAAGCAGATGCTACTGAACCTGATTCTGAATTCCATGCAAGCCTTGCCCTCACATGGATTTGTCAAGATTTCGAGCCGGGAACTGGACGCCTTGCCGGGAGGTGTCCCTTGCAAGGGGTTGCAGCTGAGGATTCAAGACAGCGGGCTCGGTATTTCCAAGGAGAATCTGGGCCGGATATTCGATCCGTTCTTCACGACCCATCGAAAAGGGACGGGGCTGGGGCTCTCTGTCGTGCATCAAATAGTCGAACAGCATTCCGGGTCGATTCACGTCGAGAGTGAGGTCGGTGTCGGTACCCAGTTTACCATCGTGCTGCCAAGTTCCCGGATCGGGCAGGGCGCGGCTTAAGGTCTAGCGGGGGTGGTGGCAATGCCGGAAGAGATCTTGGTGGTGGATGACGATCCTCAGATGCTCGTTGCGCTGCAAGAATCGATTCGTCTGCTGGGGTACTCCGTCGCGACGGCCAGTAGCGGCAGTGAGGCGTTGTGCCGGATCGGAGAAAGAGCATTTCGGTTGGTCATTACCGATCTGCGCATGCCTGGCGTCACGGGTATCGACTTGTTGAGAAAGGTCCAGTCTTTGGCACCACAGCTGAGGGTCATTCTGCTAACCGCGCACGGAACGATCGAGAACGCAGTAGACGCTATGCGATACGGTGCGTTCGATTATTTGCTCAAACCCTTTAGCGCCGAAGCTGTGGAACGAGTGATTCGACGAGCCATGGCCACCAACGCTGACGGTCGCCGCGAGAGCCACCATGAGATCGTTACGCAGGACCCCGTCTTCATGGGGGTTCTGAAAAAAGGGACTCATGCTGCGATCAGCACTGCCACGATATTGGTGGAGGCCGAAAGTGGGACCGGAAAAGAGCTGCTCGCCCGCATGATCCACCACAAGAGCGAGCGTTCTGGGGGGCCGTTCGTTGCGGTCAATTGCGCCGCATTGCCGGAGAATTTGCTCGAGAGCGAGCTGTTTGGGTTTGAAAAAGGGGCCTTCACGGGTGCGGTACAGTCGAAACCGGGAAAATTCGAGCGAGCGCATGGAGGAACACTGCTTCTGGACGAGATCGGTGAGATGGCACCCATTCTGCAAGCAAAGCTCCTCAGGGTATTGCAGGAGGGAGAAGTGGATCGTATCGGTGGTCGAGATCCGGTCCGTATAGACGTGCGGGTCATTGCCACGACGAACCGCGATCTTGCTTCGCTTATCCGTACGGGCGAATTCCGCGAGGATCTCTATTATCGCTTGAATGTCATACCACTGACGATTCCTCCGCTTCGCGAACGCCCGGGAGACATTCCGCTGCTGACCGATCTGTTCTGCAAACGATACGGGAAAGAGTTCAGTAAGCCCGATATCGGCTGCAGCGATCAAGCCCAGCAGAAACTTGCCGAGCAACCGTGGCCCGGAAACGTGCGGGAGCTCGAGAATACGATCCAGCGTGCCATTGCCCTGTGCAATGGCTCTGTCATAGAGGCATTAGATCTCACTCTTTCCGATGCGCCCACCACGGCTTTGTCCCGCCGGGGGGGTAGGACGGTACGGGAAATGGAAAAGCAGCTGATCATTCAAACACTGAACGACACCGAAGGGAACCGGACGCGAGCGGCGCAGATTCTGGGAATCAGCCTGCGGACGCTGCGCAACAAGCTCAATGAGTTCGGACTCCAGGACAAGCAGGCAAAAGTTGCCTACCGGGGGGTGTAATGTCGGCCAAACGATCCCCCGCAAACAGCGTGCACCAGTGCCAGGAGCCGGGTTGCCCCTGCTGTGGGAAGCCGTCCCTGTGGTCCTGTTATTGCTTTACTTTTCGAGTTTGGCTGTTTTCAGGGAGGCGCCCTGTCAATGATTGACCTTCTGCAAGATCCGTTGATCCATGCGATGTCCAAGTACATGGATCGTCTGTCGAACCGGCAGCAAATCGTTGCCTCAAACATTGCCAACATCGACACGCCTGGCTACAAGACGAAGGATGCCCCATTCCACGCAACCATGGCGGAGCTTCTTGCCGGGAGTTCCGTGGAGGATGGTATCCGCCGTCCCGACGATAGCGTGGTCGAGGGTTCGAACTTCACTTTCATGCAACCGGACGTGTTCGAAGTTCGGGGCTTGCCAATGCGACCCGATCAGAACAACGTTGATATCGACAGAGAAATGCTCAATCTGGGCAAGACGTCTGGGCGATTTGGGTTGATGGCCCAGCTCCTCCGTCTCAAATTCCGCACACTTTCCAACAGCATCAACGAAGGGAGAATTGGTTAATGAGTATGGGTTCGGCTATGGAGATAAGTGCGTCTGGGCTCACGGCACAGCGCAGAAGACTTGAAGTGCTGATCAGCAATCTGGTAAACGCGCATACCACGAGTGCTCCCGGCCAGGAGCCTTATCGACGGCGGGATGTGGTTTTCGAAGCGACCCCGACCGACCGAAGTTCTGGACGGTCATTGGAAGAGGCCATGGTCCAAGCAAGGGGCGTCAAGATCTCCAGCGTTGATGTGGATTCTCGGGAACCTGTCAAGAAGTACGAGCCCGGACATCCCCATGCGGATCCCGACGGATATGTTTCGTACCCAAACATCAATCCGATGGAAGAGATGGTTAACTTGATGTCTGCTACTCGTTCGTATGAGGCCAATCTCAAAGCGGTTAGCGCTACCAAGGAAATGCTGGAAAAAGCGATAGAAATGCTTCGTTGAGGAGCCATTATGAATGACTTGTTTCTGCCTTCGCTGAACCCGAATCTTCGTGTGCCCGAGATTCGTAAGCCGTCAAACGACGGGCCGATTAAAGAAGAGGGAGCGGACTTTGGAGACATGCTGAAGGATGCCATCGCGACCGTCGACGGGCTTCAAAAAGAGTCGAATCTTGAGATCCAGAAGCTGATGTCGGGTGAATCGCAAGATCTCCATAATACGATCATCGCAGTGCAAAGGGCGGATCTCTCCTTTCAGATGTTGATGCAAGTTCGCAACAAGATTGTCCAGGCCTACCAGGAGATCATACGGACGCCTGTCTAGGCAGCAGTGTCGGCCCAAATTCACGAAACCGGAACACACTCGCGTTGGTCACTGGGTAAGCGACAAACATGGCGGAAGAACGGCGTGGGGCCTGGCAACAGCTCGCCGATATATGGTCCCGACTAGAGTCTACGCAGCGATTGAGTATCGTTGCGCTTTCACTAGCGGTCCTGTGCACGTTGGGCGGGTTGGTCTACTTCATGAATCAAGTGGAGTACCGGGTTCTATACAGGGATTTGGCGGCCGAAGATGCGCAGGCAATCGCTGCGAAGTTGGAGACAGACCAGGTTCCTTTTCAGACGAACGCGGAGGGATCCTCCATTTCCGTGGCACTTTCCCCGACCGAACTAGACAAGCTCCGGCTCGACATTGCTGGTTCGGGGCTCATCAGCAGTGGACAGATCGGCTGGCAGCTATTCGACGAGGCGCCGATCACGATGACGGACTTTACGGAGAACGTCAACTACAGGCGTGCCCTCGGTCATGTCAAGCTGCTTGTGTAAAAAGGTCGAGGGTACGAGTTGGTCGTTGTTCCTTCCAATCGAGATTGAATCGATGGAAGATCGAGTAAATGATTCTGTCGACACTCTGGACATTAACAAAGCAAACCATCGGACGCGTTCTCCGTCGAACCTCAACGAAGCAGCGTTCGATGACGTTGGTGGTTCGTAGCTTCTTCCACAGAGGCCGTGGGAAGCTGTAAAAGGCCAGTAACTCAGGGAGATCCTTCTCCAATCGATTCACCATCTTCGGATAATCCTTGTGCCAGCAACGCTTCAGCCTCCTGAAAGCTGTCAGTGCATCCCGACGGCTATCGGCCTGGTAGATGGCCCGTGCATCCTGCTTGATCTGGTCTCGATCGCACTTTCGGACTGAATTGACGATGTTTCGCATCTTATGTGCCCAGCAGCGTTGGTGCTGAGCTCTCGGATAGATCGTTTCAATGGCCGCTGCCAGACCTGCACAGCCGTCGGTCACAATCAGCTCGAGGTTATCTCCCTCTATACCACGCCGGTACAGATCTCCTAAGAGTCCTTCCCAGGCAGCTTGACTCTCTCCACTGCTGCGCATAAATGCCAAAAGCTGCCGGCTACCATCCGCTCTCACCCCGTAGGCCACCAGCATCTGCACCCGTTTCCGCCCACTCGGACGTCTTACCCTCAGACTCACTCCGTCCAGAAACAGTGTCTTCCATTCGTCACTCAACCGAGCTCGGTGAAATCGCTGTACTGCTTCATCTAGCTCTCGTGTCAGCTGCGATACCGTCTGTGCACTGACAACTTCTCCCGTCATGATCGCCACAATCCGTCCCACCGTCCGTGTGCTGATTCCTCTGAGAAACGCCTCTCGTATCAGCAACGTTACCTCGTCAGCTCGTCGTTGAAACCGTTGTAATCCCTTCGGGAGAAAATTCTTGTTCCGGCTCCGGGCAATCCGCAACCGTAACGTTCCAAAGCGGGTCACAAAGTCCCGTTCATAGTATCCATTGCGGTACTCTCTCTTTCTCTGCCCACCTCTTTCATACCATCCAAAGCCACAATAACGGTCTCTCTGCCGCTGTGATTCAGTCTCGAAATACCGTTTCCACGCCAGCTTTGTCTTGCTATACACATCTCCCCAAAAGTCTTCTTTTACCTCATCAAGGAAATGTTGGAATTGTTCGGTCATCGGTGTTAATTTCGCCATTGGGTGTAAGCTCCTTTCTTGGAGTTGGTTTTTGCCATCGCAGCGAAAAAACCAAACTTACACCCTCTTTCTTTTTACACAAGCAAAGTTACATCACCCGTGCCCTCGAAGGCGAGCTGTCTCGGACCATTTCGGTGTTGAGCGAGGTCGCCTCGGCGAGAGTGCACCTGGTGCTTCCCAAGGACACGTTGTTTGCTGACGAAAGGAAAGCCGCCAAGGCGGCAGTGATGGTGCGTCTGAAACGCGGCAGCGAGTTGTCGAATATCGACGGGGTGGTTCAAATGGTAGCCAGCGCCGTGGAAGGGCTCGAGCCGGAGAATGTATCGGTTATTGATCTCGCAGGGAAACTCCTGTCCAAATCGATCCGGTCGGGCGACGGGCGGCGAACGGAAATCGAACTGGAGTACCGAGCGGCATACGAAAAGGAGCTGGTTGAAAAGGTAAAAACCATCATCGTGCCGTTGGTGGGGCGGGAGAAAGTTCAGGCCATGGCTTCGGTGGAAGTGGATTTCGACAGCACGGAGCAAACCGAGGAGACGTATGATCCGAATACCTCGGTGGTAGCCAGCCAGGAGAGAACCGCAGAGCTAATAGGAAGCGCCCCGTCGACAGGTGGAATACCCGGGGCACAGTCCAATCAGGGAGCAGCACAGGGCTCACCGGGCACTGTTCCCGAGAGGACTCGAGAGACCGAAGCGACCGACTTTAGGGTCAGCAAGAGGACTCGCCATACGATCAAACCCAAGGGTCAGATCCGCCGAATCTCCGTTGCGGTGTTGGTGGATCACCGGACGATCTATTCAAAGGCCGAGGATGGAACGGTTTCGCAAACCTCGGAATCCCGCACGCCGGAGCAGCTCGAATCGATGAGGAACATGGTCTTGGCGGCCGTCGGCTTCGATCCGGATCGCGGAGACATAGTGACGTTGGAGAACGTCGCCTTCTTCAGCGATGTTCCGCCGGAAGAGGAACTTCCGCCACTTCCATGGTATGTGAAATGGCAGTCGTATTTGCTTCCAGCGATCAAATACACCGCTTTTCTCGCACTGTTCTTGATGGTCTATTTTGTGTTGTTCCGGCCGATCTCCAAGCGTGTGTTCGAAGGAATCGCGCTGCAACTGCCTGCCGCCCCAAGGCGTGAGGCCCATTCGCTTCCGGCTGAGCCGGAAGCGAAAGTTCTGTCCGGTGCTCCTTCCACAGTAGAGTCTACCGCTGCAGAGCCGGAAACTGTCCGGCTTGATGAGCCAATGGAAGCGCCGCTGCCTGACGAGCCTTTGCTCTCACTCGAAGAGTTCGATACACAGATCGAAAGAGAGTTCATCAAAGATGCCCAGAATGTGGGGATGGAAGGAAGAAAATACATGGTACTGAAGAGAAAGCTTTCGGATCATGCATTGAAGGAGCCAGAAGAGATCTCCCAGCTCATCCGGTCGTGGATGTACGACGAGGAAGTGTAGATGCAGGTTTCTGGCGTTCGAAAGGTCGCGATCTTGACGATTCTGCTCGGAGACGAGGCGAGTGCGGCCGTTTTCCGCCATCTGCAGGAGGATGAGGTCAACGAGATTACCAAGGAGATCTCCCGACTGGACAAGATCGACACGGAGGTTGCAGAGTCCGTTCTGGAGGAGTTCCACAAACTGACTCTCGCACAGAGCTACCTTGCACGCGGTGGTACCGATTTTGCGAAGAAGCTGCTGGTCAAAGCCTTCGGCGCAAAGGCATCCAAGAAGTTGTTGGACCGTCTCAACATCATGATCAAGCGCACGGCGGCCGGTTTTGATAGCCTCCAAAAAGCAGATCCAGCGCAACTTTCCAAGTTCATCCAATCGGAGCAGCCCCAGACCATCGCTCTGGTTCTCGCGCACCTGAATTCCTCTCAAGCGGCTGCGCTTCTCAGTTCACTTCCGCCCGAATACCGCGCGGATGTGGTGACCCGAATGGCTACGTTGGAGCAAATCTCGCCGGAGATCATCAACAAGATCGCGTCCATACTCGAGCAGAAGCTCGAGTCGCTCGGAGATTTCAGCCGGGAATCTTACGGTGGAATCCGAGCCGTGGCCGAGTTGGTAAACCGGATGGAGACGAAAGCCGCATCCACGATGTTGGAGGAGATTGAAAACGGTGACCCCGCTCTGGCCTTGAGTATTCGCAATCTGATGTTCGTATTCGACGACATCATCTTGATCGACGATGCCGGAATGCGAGAGATCATCCAGCGCGTGGACAAGAAGAGTCTCACTGTCGCACTGAAAGGAGCCAGCGACGAGATGCGCGAGCAGTTCTTCCGCAATATGTCCTCGCGGGCAGTTGAGATGTTCAGAGAAGATATGGATGCTGAGGGTCCGGTTCGGGTGCGAGACGTGGAAATGTCCCAGCAACAGATTGTCGCGATCGTGCGAAAACTCGAAGAGGACGAGATCATCAGTCTCAAGGGCGGAGGCGGGGACGAATACGTCACCTAGCGGAATCCTGGCGGCGCTTCCCGTTGATGGTTTATGAAAATCATCAAGAAAAACTCTCCTGAATCGATTCAAGTCGAACAGTTTGCGTATCGAAGCGCCCCGTTGTCCCCACTCGCCGAGGCGAATGTGGAAGACTTGATGGGACCGCCCTTGGGGGAAGACGGAGTCGAGGCGACGACGGAAGAAGTGGCGGAGGAAGCGCCCCTGTCGGATGTCGACCTGGAGGCCATCGAAAAGGCGGCCTACGAGAACGGATTCCGAGAGGGAGAGCAGTCGGGGCGAGAGGCGGCCGAAAGGGAACTGGAAGAACCGATGCGGAACTATGCGGCATCGATCGCCGAGATTCAGGGGCTGAGGGAGAAGCTGTTTGCTCAAGCCGAGCGTGAGGTGGTCCAACTCGCGATCGAAGTTGCGAAAAAGATAGTGCATCGGGAAATCCAAGCTGACCCGCAGATCATCCAGACGCTCGTGAACGTTGCGCTGAGCCACGTTGCCGAGACGGGCTCGGCCACGATTCTGTTGCATCCATCAGATCATGAAGCCTTGGCTCAGACTTACAAGGAGCTCCAAGAGGGGGCCGAACCTGATCTCGAGCTCAAGGCTGACAAGTCGATGCAGCGAGGCGGTTGCTTGATTCAAACGGATTGCGGCGACGTGGATGCACGGATTGAAGAGGGTTTCAGGGAAATCCAACGGGGCTTTTTCGAGAGTTTGAACTAGGGATGACGGTGCGTATCGACCTTGACGGCTACTTCAAGAAACTCAACAACTTGAGCGCGATCAAGACGGTTGGCACAGTCAAGCGAGCCGTCGGTCTGGTGGTCGAGTCGAAGGGTCCTCCTGTTTCCGTCGGTCAACTCTGCGACATCCTCGATGGAGATGAGCGTACCACGACTCCAGCGGAGGTCATTGGATTTCGAGACAACTATGTGCTCTCGATGCCGCTGTTCAAAGTCAATGGAGTAAAGCTCGGAGACAAGATCGTATGCCGCAGAAGGGTTCCCTCGTTGTGGCTGTCCCCGGCGATTCTGGGTCGAGTCGTGGATGCGCTCGGAAGCCCCATCGATGGTGGAGGATCGATTGCGGGGGAGATCGAATGTCCCATACATGCAGAAAGCGTAAATCCGCTGCAACGAGCACCCATTGACAAACCTTTGAGCACAGGGATTCGAGCCATCGATGGTTTGTTGACTTGCGGCCAAGGACAACGAATCGGAATCTTCGGTGGTAGCGGCGTGGGTAAGAGTACACTCCTCGGCATGATGGCTCGATACACATCTGCCGACGTCAATGTAATTGGCCTGGTAGGGGAGCGTGGTCGGGAGGTGCGATCCTTTATCGAGAAGGACCTTGGAGAGGAGGGCTTGAAGCGATCGGTCGTCGTGGTATCGACATCCGACCAACCACCACTCCTGAGAATTCGGGCTGCCCTGGCCGCGGCGACCCTGGCGGAGTACTTTCGGAATCTGGGCAAAAATGTTCTTCTCGTCATGGATTCCCTGACGCGGTTTGCAATGGCGCAACGTGAAGTGGGGCTTGCAGCGGGTGAACCCCCATCGGCGAAGGGGTATACCCCTTCGGTATTCTCTCTTCTGCCACGGCTTGTAGAGCGAGCCGGTAATTTCGAGACAGGTGGGAGTATTACAGGATTCTACACAGTCTTGGTCGAGGGGGACGACATGAGCGAGCCCGTATCGGATTCGGTTCGCTCACTGCTCGACGGGCACATCATACTGAGTCGTGAGCTTGCCTGGCGTAATCACTATCCATGTATCGACGTTCTCTCCAGTGTCAGCCGGCTGATGCCCGACTTGGTCTCGAGCGATTATCTCAGAAGATCGGGCCTGGTGAGGGAGTGGCTGTCTACGTACCAAAAGGCCGAGGATATGATCAACATCGGCGCGTACGTGAAGGGAGCGAACCCGAAAATCGACCTCGCCCTCGAAAAGATCGATGCCATGAATTCCGCTTTACGTCAGGAGACCGCTCAGCAGGTAGGCGGCGAAGACGCTCGACGAACTTTCGAAGCGATAACGGAGAATAACAGAACGTGAGGCGATTTGTCTTTGGGCTCGAACCACTTCTGAAGCATCGAAAGACTTTGGAGGACAACGAACGCTCGGCACTGTTTCAGATTCACAAGAGACTACACAACGAGCAGCAACACCAGAAGCAGTTGCAGAGGAGCTACAACGACACTTTGAACGAATTGTCCACCAATCACAAGCACGGGGTGGAGCAGAGCGAGGTTCAATGGTTCCAGAAGTACATCGACCGGCTGTCGGAGGAGATCGGCCGATCTCGTAGCCGGATTGTGGAAGCCGAGCAAAAGTTGGTGGAGCAGAAAGAGACCTTGGTCGAAGCCTCCAGAAAGACCAAGGTGTTGGAAGTGCTGAAGGTAAGACGGGAGAAGGAATATCGAGTGCGCGTCGAGAAGGAAGACGCAAAGATACTTGACGAGTTGGTGATTACGCGCTATCGGCGGCCCTAGTCCCAAAATAAGCGAGGTATGAGCTCGCTCGGAAAATCGTTTGCCTTTTCCGAATATCTCGTGGATTTCAGCTCCTTGTGCGTAACAGGGAAAGCAAAGAGAAACACAAGAGACAAACCTTCCATTGGTTGTCTGGATCACTTGATCTTGTTTGTCTCTGTTATGCCCTTCCTTTCGCCCGCCACTCTTGCTCCGCCGGGGGTACGGGCTCACCCGCCGGCGAGGCGCCTTCAAGTAAACCTGAGTTGCCTGATATAGTCGAACGTCGCCAAAAAGGTTTCGAGATGCTTGCTATAGGCCAATATCCTGTAAACGAGGCGACGACCGGTTCTTACAATCTGACAGGGTATTTGCACAAAGTTCACCAGGAAGCGTTTGAACTCCATCCTCAAGATATCACGACGTACTGTCGGCGCCTGCGTCACCAGGCCATACCAGGCCTTCAGATTCCACGCCAGCGATGCGATGACCATGTAGGCCCAGTTCGATACCAGACTGTCCGAAGGCATCCTCAAGGCGTTCACTCCACTCTTGAGCTGACCGATGACGTTTTCCTGGTTGCAGCGATCGTTGGCAAAAAGGACCACTTCTCCCATCGTCATCTCCCGATCGTTGGTGATGTAGAAGAAGTACCGGACCTCATCAAACAGCCGGTGCTCCCCCTTTTCGATCGTGAGGTTCTTCCGAACCACAACCATGCGATAGGTTTTCTTACAGTGTCCGGGACGATAGTCAAACTCGGCGACCTGCTCGCTCTGCAGGCGGATGTTCTTGAATTCTCTCTCCTTGATTACTTGTTCTTTGACGTTTTCCGGACGGCGCCGTTCTTCGCTCTTGACCTCATAACGAGGAGGCCGCTCGAGCGGTTTCCATTGTCTCTCCGGCAGGGCATCGGCCATCCCGACCAGGTTCGGCTTGGCGTCATAACCAAAGACAAAACCAACCCGCTCGTCCCAGCGATCGAAGTTTCTCGTCAGCGAGAAATCCGTGTCGCCCCGAAGCCAGACCTTCGTAAACACCGACGACACCAGATCGATTGCCCGGTCCATCCACTCGGCCGCTCCGTCGGAAGAGGGACGGTTGCCCGGCCGATTCATCAGATAGAGGACCTCATTCGTATTGGCCAAGGTCACGATCAACGGTGCGTAACCCCAGATCCCGTTGTAGGCAATGTCCATTCCTTCCTTGCATTCCCCCAAGGTTCCGGCGACGGTCCCGTCCACGTCGATGATGGCCTCCTTCCGGAAGGAAGCATCCTGCAACTTCCACACCTTGGTTCGGGTTTCATTGATGGTTTCCTGAAGTCCGAAGATCCAATCCTCATCGAAACGACGGAGGAAATCTCCAGCCGTCGTGGGATCCGGAATCCTCTCGGCTCCCAGTCCGTTCATGTAGGTCTCATCCTGGCGCAACCGCTCGATATCTTCGAGACAGGTTCCACCCGACAAGACGTTGTATGCGATGTTCAGTACATGATCGGATTCCCAGTAAGGAAAGTGGTACTTGAGCAAAACGATGTTTCTGTTGATATCTTTGTCCAATCCAAGCTTACACACGAGCTTGTGAATGGCTCCGATACCACCAGATCCGATGGCGCGCGTTCTCTCGGCGATCTCGTAGTAGGTGTTGGAGTCCTTGAACATAGGATCGGACCGGTCCTCAAACTGATTTCTTTCCAACCGGCGTGTAAGATTTTGCTTGTCTCGGAGGAGGATTCTGTGGTTTCTTTTATTCACCTGGAATGTGCTCCTTTCGGGATGTCTTGTAAATATATCAAACGCATTTTATCCCGTAACGGCGCACGTTCCAGGGCTTTTCTTCCTCCTCATGCAAAAAATCACGCTGGACTAAGGACTAGGAGCGAAGCGGCGACGGAATCCTTCGAGGGAACTGAATGAAGATCATATTTGTGAGTCAGCCTGATTCTCAAATCGGCCCGGAGACCGATCGGGTTTCGGAAACAGAAGGTTCGGTAGATTTCTGGTCGATCATTGCGGAGATCAAGGGCGCCGCGGCGGAATCGTCCGGTCGCCCGCGCGGAGAGACCGGTTCCAGGCTCGCCGGTAACAACAATGATTTGGAAGAGTTTGCGGATCCGGCGTTGTCCGGGGCCGAACAGCGACCCGCCGAATCCAGCCAGAAATCAGGACCCGAATCTGGAGTTGAGGTCAGTCAGCGACAACAGTCGGGATCGGAACGCGTGCGCGAAGGCCTCCTATTCGAGGGCTACAGGGATGTTCTAGCGGCGTCGAAAAGTGAAGCGGCTCCGGCTGTGACGCGGGTTTCCGCTCCTGACTCTGATTCTGTCGCACCTGCCGCTCTCGACAACCCGGTTCCCATTAGCTCTAGTCCTGTCCCTACGTCCTCCGGTAACGAGTTGTGGATCGTGAACTTCCTTGACGATCACGTTGTTGATCAGGATCCGTCTGGATCTAGCGTGGAGGCCAAGGGCAAGGATCCGCTCGAGAATGTGCCGCGAGCCATCGGGTCTGAATCTCAGTTCCAGGATCCGAGCAAGACTTCGGTGCCGAGGCCGGAATCTGGGAGAAGCGAAGAAGCGAAAGTGGAATGGGGCGCCCCTCCCCAGGCCGCTCAAGGACGATCGCGGGTCGATCCCGCGCGCGCTCTCTCTCGAGGGGAAGTGGCGGATGCGCGATCAAACGACGAATTCTCGAATCTCCACTCTGCCGCATTGCGGGTTAAAAATCGCACCGGGACGATAGAGTCGGGGCCAGCCTCAATACATTCTCGACCCTCCGAGTCGAATGCCGAATCCGTCGGTTCGACTGCCGAGGGGGAGCGAAGAATCCCGGTTCACTCTTCTCATGGCTCGAAGGGAAAAGCTGGGCGGACGAGCGTGGAATCGTTGAGGATGGACTACGACGTCGATTCCGGTTCGAAACGATCGGGTGAGGCGATCCGTCCCGGTCCCGATGGGAAAAACGAGTCTCAGGATGTGGCTCGAGGACACGATGTACGATCAAAACAAATTCCGTTGCGGGTCCGATCGGAAGTGGTACCGGCGGCTTCAGCAAAGAGTTCACGGGTCGAAGCATCGCCGATCAATCCGGGCCAGGAGGGAGCGTCACGGTCCGGGACGAGGACCCTTTCGGCGTTGTCTTTCCCAACAGAATCTGATTCATCGGGCGGTAATGATAGGCCGGCCTCCATCGAATCCGATACTCGCCGCATCGTTACGCAGGATGTTCGGCGGGGCTCAGAAATAGTCGGAGAAGCAGGGCGGTTGAATGAAAAACCAGGGTTTGTCGAGACTCCTCCATTACCAGGGAAGGATCCCAGCTACAAGAGCACGCCGGCAAGCGCGATGCCTTCCGCGTCGCTGCCGAACGCGAGGTATGTCGCGCAAGAATTTCGCTTCGAGTCCAGTTCTCCGAATAACGGCACTGGCGTATCTGAAGAGGAAGATTTCAGAAGCACCCGTGGGGACGAAGCAAGAAACGCCCGGTCGGAAAAGCCGCTAGAATCAGAGGAGGGTCCCGAATTTGTTCTCGAACGACCCAAGAGGGATCAACGCGGACCGCAGAGCAATGAGTCCGCCAGGAGGATATCCGCGAAGTTCGAGACTGAAGCTTCCGAGCCCATCCAGCAACCAAAACCGAGCACGCAGCGCCAAGCTCAGGGGATGAAGGAACTCGGACGTTCCGTCGAACAGATGCCGGCGCAGAGCCGCGAAAGCAAATCTCCCGCTGCAAGTAGTGTGCCGGGTCGTATCGACGGGTCCGTCCGTCAGGTCCAAAGTGTAAAGGGTTCCCCAACTCAGTTAATCTCTACGCCAGCACCTGAAATGGAATTCATCACGCGGCTGGCTGGACGCATCCGATCCATGGTAGCCAATAGGCAAGGACTGCTAAGGGTTCAACTCGAACCGGCAGATTTTGGTCGGATGGAGATTCGCGCACAGCAGGGCGTTCGCGGCATTGTGGCGCAGATTATCCTCGAGTCCGAGACAGTCCGGGGCTTTCTGGAGAATCGACTGCACATACTGCAGCAGAGTCTTGCGGATCAAGGCCTGAGATTCGACAAGCTCCAGATCATTTTCCAAGGTGATCAAGCGACTTCCTCCCCCGGATCCGGCGGACAGTTTCAGCAGTCTCAATCTCACTCCCGGGAAAGTGATCCAGAGCAACCGGGATCCAGCCACGATGCGACATCCGAATCGTCCGCGGCGCCGGAAGAGACTTCATCCGACTCGCGGGTCCCCGGCGGGTTTCACACTATCGCATAATTTTCCCACTCGGCAAATAATTCCAGGTCATCCCTCCCTAGAGCGCATGGGCGGTCTTTCACGGCGAGCCCTCAAAGATTCTGCCCATTGAACTTCGGGGTAGGCCCACACAAGCGCTGGCGTGAGCCTTGCGGTGGCACGGCGCGTGCATAAGTGAATAACGGACGTGGCTCATTGAGGCGTGAGAGACTGCGCGCCTAGGGCCGATGAAACACAACCCGTTGAAAGGAGGGTGTCTAACCTTGAGAATAGACTTTGAGGTGAACCCAACCCCCGATGCTCGTTCGAGGCAGGCCGCATCGATCGAAACGAGGGCGCTACCGGACGGAGAGAATTTCCAGTCCATGGTAGCCCGCTTGGAAAATAGGGATCCGGACTCCGCCGGGCAAGTAGCTCGCAGCACAACCGCGCCGACAGTGATCGGAGCGTCGGAGAATTCGGAGAGAATTGGCAAGAACCCCGTGCAAGGTACGCTCGTAGGGGACGATCACGCAGAGCGAACTGCATCAGGACGCCCCCCCCGAGACAATGGGGTGTTAGTGACACCCTTTGGGGTCTTTGATCCGCTGAATGTAAATCGGCGGGTCATCGATGTGGGAACCACGTCGGAGTGGGAGGCCTACTTCAAGACTCATCAGCCGGCGGAGTGGGTCTACGATGCGTCGTCGCGCGACAAATTTGCGGAGATCTACGGCAAGATTGCATTGACCACGCTCGACTGGACAGGAACCGTGCCCGATCATGTCGATCCGGTATGGAAAACGCATGTACCTCTGGAGAGTGACGGTCGGCCAGTTCCGAGTCATCAATACCAATCTACAAAGGAGATCACCTAATGGGTAGCGTAAATCCGCTGGGCCCGCTGGTCGCCCCTGCGACCAACGGGACGCAGGGTGGCTCGGGCGTTGAGCGGCAGGATCCGCTCGATAATTTGGGAAGAAACGAGTTCTTGAAGTTACTCGTCGTTCAGCTCGAGCACCAGGATCCATTGAGTCCATTGAAGAACGAGAACTTTATCGCCCAGCTGGCAACTTTTAGTTCGTTGGAACAACTGGTCTCGATCAACGACGCGGTGACGACTCTTGCAAACACGGACACCGAGAGCCAGAGTCTGAATCCAATAAACCTTGAACAGAGAGGGAACACAGCATGACGACATCCTTTTTTACGGCCATTACCGGCCTTGACAGCATGAGTCTTGCGATCAATGTCGTGGGTCACAACCTGGCCAACATCAATACGACCGCCTACAAGGGCAGCAGGACTCAGTTCTCGGAATTGCTCGGGGGCTTCTTCAGCAATTCGACCACGGGCAATCCGGTTCAAATTGGAATTGGTGTTCACAATCCCAGTGTTTCGCCGACTTTCACGCAGGGATCGATTGGTTTCACGGGCAAGTCTACCGACGCGGCCATCAGCGGTAAGGGCTTCTTCGTTGTCGACACGGACGCCGGTCAGGGTTATACGAGGGCGGGAAACTTTCACTTTTCGGCTGAAGGCGACTTGATCAACAGCGACGGTTTCAAGGTGTTGGGGTTTCCCGCGTCAAACGGCGTGATCGACACCAGCGGTGCCTTGGCCCCAATTCGCATCCTACTCGGCGGAACATTGCAGCCGAAGGCGACAACGAACATGAACGTTAGTGCAAACCTGGATAGTCAGGCGGCGGTCAACGATACATTCTCGGCTTCCGTGCAAGTTTTCGACACCCTCGGCGCGTCCCACACTGTCACGATGACCTTCACGAAGACGGCAGCCCTGGCATGGGACTACGATGCGACCATTCCCGCGGTGGATACGGGAGGCCTCCCCACCGACGCCGCCGTATCGATCGGAACGGGCAGTTTTGCATTCGATGGCACGGGCGCGCTGACGAGTCCCACCGCCAACGAAACACTAAGCATTGCTGGACTTATAAACGGGGCGGCTGATTTTGACGTCAGTTTCGATATCTTCGATACTAATGGCGTCCCCCGATTTACAGGCAACTCTTCCTCTTCGTCGGTGTCCAATACGTCACAAAACGGATATGCCTCCAGTGTTCTGAGGGACATCACGTTTCAAACCGACGGCGTGATTGCAGGGATCTTCGACAGCGGTCAAGTCCAGCCCCTCGCCCAATTGGCCATGTCGACCTTTGCGAACGTGGAAGGGCTCGTCAAGTTCCGAGGTTCGACATTCGTAACCGGGATTGCTTCCGGGCAGCCTGCTGTCGGCGTTGCCGGAGTTGGAGGTCGAGGCAACATCACGGGAAACTCCCTGGAACAGTCAAACGTGGATATTGCAGAGGAATTTACTCACTTGATCTTGGCGCAGAGAGGGTTCCAGGCCAACTCCCGGGTCATCACCACCAGCGATGAGCTGATGCAAGAAGCGATCGCGTTGAAGCGATAGGCACCCCGTAACCGGTCGCCGGAGGGAGACTGCTGCACCTCTCGCCGGCGGACCGAGTCAATTATCCGTCAATCGCCGGACCTCCTCTTGACACTCGGCCGACTCTCGACGCCGGGATACAGCCGTCTCCTTCCTAGACTCTCCCTGCCGAGCCGCGATTCTGCGGCATAAAGCCAATTAACGTAAAGATTGCTAGTGAGCCGGTGCGCCGGAGCCCGCCCCCGTGTCCGGGAGCGAAATTGGGTCCTGTCTCTGGAGACTTGGTATCTGAGTTGCATAGCTTCCAAGGATGTCGACGACCTTGATCTACAAAGGAGAAGTTCGCGATGGCTGAAGAGAATCCAGAAGAAACACCCAAGAGTTCACAGAACAAGAAGCTGATCATCATTGCCATGGGGGCTTTGGTCTTGGGCGGCGCGACCACATATTTCGGTGTTGGGTTCCTTGGAGGTTCTGGAGATGGGGATCATGCGACCACCGCCGAAGACGAGCACTACGAAGAGGAAGCCGAGGAAGAGCCGGAGGATGAGTACGCTCCACGTCGGCTGCAAGTAAAGTCGGCCCTCAGTTTGGAGCCGTTCTTGGTCAATCTAGCAGATCAAGACGACGTTCGATTCGTGAAGGCGACGTTTTCTCTCGGTCTTGATCAGGAAGGACTGGGCGAGGTCCTCAAGGGCGACCCAATCGCGATGGCCGTCGCTCGAGATAGCATCCTTTCGATTCTCAGTTCGAAGTTTTCCGACGAGATTCTTACCCCTGAGGGCAAAGACACATTGAAGCAGGAAATCAAGCAACAAGTAAACACCGTCCTTCCCCAGGGAAAGGTCCGACACGTGTTCATCGTCGATCTCGTTATCCAACTCTGAAGAGGCAAGGTCATGGCCGACGTTCCGGAACTTACCGAGCAGTCGCCGTACGAGGAACTGCTCGCTGAAATCTCGCGATTTACCGATCTTCCGATGCGGATCACAATACAAATGGGAAAGCTCAACATGCCCGTCCGCGAGATCCTGCAGCTAAAGGAGAATAGCGTGGTCGAGATACCGAAATCAGCGGGAGAGAATATCGACATCTACGTCAACGGTACGTTGCTCGCATACGGAGAAGTGCTGGATTTGGAAGGGAGCGCGGGCATTCGAATCACGGATCTTTTGATCAATCAATAGGGGAGCATGAACCACATGAAGTTCAGCGGACTGACAAAGTGTATCTTGTTGGTGGTTTTTTTCTACTCGCCGGCGGAGTATTGGGCCAAACTGCAACGCCAACCGCTGTCGACGGCGAAGATCCCCCTGTTGTGTCCCTCACCGCCGATGATTCCTCCGATGCGTCCTCACAGACGAACTGGTTCTTGTCAACCGTTAAAGCTGTGGGAGGGTTCGGTATCGTTCTGGTGCTAATCGTTGGCGGATTTCTTGCCACCAAGAAGTTTGCTCCGCAGTTCTTTCCGCCGCGGGTGGGGGCCAAGTCAATGAAACTGATCGAAACGATTTCCATGGGAGATAAGCGGAGCCTTGTGCTGGTCGAAGTGGGAGAAGATCGTTTTCTGCTAGGCAATACGACGCAAGAGATCACGCTGCTCGCCGCATTGGGTTCGTCTTTATCGAAGCAGTCGAGAGGGGATGTCGTCTCGAGCATCGAAAAGACGGCCTCTCAATCCGGGGTGCATGACTTCCAGCAAGTCTATAAAGTCGAGCAGGATGCAGTCCGGAGAGGCTCCTCACGTCTCAAACCGATTCCCGACGACGTAAGGAACAAAATGCGGGAATTGAGAGCGGCCCTGGAGGCCTAGAGATCCACAGTTTCGGTTTCGGTACGGCAATGAGATTCTGGGCAGTTCCCATCTTGATAGTTCTCGCTTTTCTTCCTGTGTATAGCCATGCGCAGGACGGTGACAACGATTTCTCGGGGGTAGAACTCCGGATCGGAGGTTCCGGCAAGAGCGGACTGACAACGCCAATGCAGATCCTGGTCTTGATGACCGTTCTGACATTGGTGCCCGCCATGCTGATTTCCGTGACTTCGTTCACGCGCCTGATCGTCGTGTCGCACTTTTTGAGACAAGCGATGGGGACGCAGACAATGCCGCCGAATCAGGTACTGGTGGGTCTATCCCTCTTCTTGACGTTTTTCATCATGCAACCGGTGGGAGAACGGATCAATCAGACAGCACTGCAACCGATGCTCAATGGCGAACTCACTGAGATGGAAGCGCTCGGTCAGGCCGGCATCCCCCTGCGGGAGTTCATGCTCCGTTATACGCGTGAAAAGGATCTTGCCCTTTTTCTAGACATCTCCAGAGAGCCCCGGCCCGCGACGGCAAATGAGCTCCCCCTTCACGTCGTGATTCCCAGTTACATGATCTCGGAGCTGAAGACGGCCTTCCAGATTGGCTTTGTATTGTTTATCCCGTTCCTGGTTATCGACATGGTCGTGGCTGCGGTTCTGTTGTCCATGGGTATGTTGCAGTTACCCCCGGTCATAATTTCGACGCCGTTCAAGATTCTGTTGTTTGTGATGGTGGATGGATGGAACCTCGTCGTGGGGTCACTCGTGAAGAGCTTTTATTGAGCAGGAGTCCCGGATGAGCGAGGATATTGTACTAAAACTGGCCAAGGATGCACTTTCAACCGTATTCATGATTGCCGGGCCGTTGCTGGTAGTGTCCCTGGTTGTAGGAATCAGTGTGAGTATCGCCCAGGTGGTCACTTCGATTCAGGATATGACCCTTTCGTTTGTCCCAAGGATCATTGCGGTTTTCATTGCGTTTCTCCTCATTTTTCCCTGGATAATGAAGACAATGCTCTCCTTTACTACCTATCTGTTGGGTAACCTCTCCCAGTTTGCCCGGTAATTTGGAATCTCTAACCGTCAGCATTCCCGAAGTTGTTCGCTTTGCCATTGTCTTTCTCCGCGTTGGCGGGATCATGGTTTTTGCGCCGTTCTTCGGGAGCAATGCCATAGCGATCCGAATTAAGATTGTTTTAGCTCTTGTCCTGTCATTGTCACTGACTCCCACTTTCCCTCTCTCGGTCATTCCGGAAGATCTCGTCCTGGAAGACTTGCTGCCGCTAGCGTTTAGTGAATCTCTCATAGGCCTGGTCTTAGGTTTGACGACATCATTTCTTTTCGCAGGACTCCAGCTGGCAGGCCAGATTGTTGGGTTTCAGCTGGGCTTTTCACTCGCCAAAATGATCGATCCGCAGAGCCAGGTCGAGGGAACAGTACCCGCGCTGATTCACAACTTCATTGGAACGATGTTTTTCCTTCTGATGAACGGGCACCATTTCTTCTTCTACGCGGTGAGCGACAGTTTTGACTACCTGCCGGTCGGGGCGGCTCATTTGAGCGGGCCCGTTGTCCGGGAAGTGATTCGGCTTTCTGCTCAAATTTTGGTGTCGGGGCTTCAGATGGCAGGACCGGTCCTCGCCGTCACGATCCTCACGGATGTTGTCCTGGGCGTCATTGGGCGGTCCACGCCACAGATCAATGTACTCATTGTTGGTATGCCTTTGAAGACTCTGGTCGGGCTCTCGTTCATGAGCTTCGGGTTTTACTTTCTTCCACAGTTGTTGGGAACCCGCTACGGCGAGATGGTGCGAGACATTGTGGGTCTGTTGCATCGAATGGCGTAGTATCCCAGTTCGCCAACACACTAACGGGGAATACTAGAGCACTCTCATGGCAGGCGAAAAGCAGAGCCGCACCGAAAAACCTACAAGTCGCAAGCTGCAAAAAGCTCGTGAGAAGGGGCAGATCGCGAGGAGCAAGGAGGTATCGGCCGCCTTTGTCCTCCTTGGCGGTGTTCTCTTTCTCTACTACGGCGGTCACGGCTTCTTGGTGGCGTTACAGCTCCGGATGCGGAGCGTTCTTGATCTCAGCGTTCCTGCAGAGATGACCTTGCCATACGTCGCCGAAATTCTGCGAGAGACGGCCGTCGCGCTGGCACTGGTCGTCGGGCCATTCATGTTGACCATGCTACTGCTTGCGATCACCGCGAATGTCTCGCAAGGGGGGATCGCTGTATCATCGGATGCCCTGAGTTTCAAGTTCGAGAAGCTGAACCCGAAGCAGGGGGTCTCGAAAATCTTTTCGAAGAATGGACTGGCTGAACTCGTCAAGGGAGTCCTGTTGTTGAGTGTGGTCGCGTATCTGAGCTATCAGGTGATTGGAGAGCATTTTACCACGTATCCACGGCTTGTCTTGATGGACACGCGTCAGCTTCTTCACTGGGTCACGACGATTGGCTTCCAGGTGCTGATACGTGTCGCGATCTTTTTTGTTCTCGTTGCGATCGCCGATTACGCTTTCCAGCGATATCGCTTTCTGGAACAGCTCAAGATGACAAAGCAGGATGTCAAAGACGAGCTGAAGGATGCGGAAGGGGATCCGAGAACTCGAAGTCGGATAAGGCGGATTCAGGTGGAAATGTCTCGAAAGCGAATGATGGCGGAAGTTCCCAATGCAGATGTAATCGTCACGAACCCGACACACTATGCGGTGGCACTATCTTACAAACTCGAATCGATGGAAGCTCCCAAAGTAGTCGCCAAGGGTGTCGGTTTTTTGGCTATCAAGATAAAGGAGTTGGCACAGGAGCACCGGGTTCCCAGGGTGGAGAACAAGGTATTGGCTCAAACGTTGTACAAGTCCGTCGAGGTTGGTCAAATCATTCCTTCCCATCTCTACCAGGCAGTAGCCGAGATACTTGCCTATATCTACAAGGCCCGGGAGAACTTCCGGGGATGAGGCGCGTTGGTATGCCAGGTTCGCTGCGCTTTTGAATACTCGAATATTGAACGATCTGATGGCAGGTTCGTCCAGAGCGCGAGCCTGGAACGGAAATTGCGTTTTCGTTGCGTTCGATCGACTGGACTTGGAGGCGATAATAGAAGCTCATGAGTGTTGCAGATAGAGTGGCGTTACCAACCGTGAATCAGATACTCGAGAAAGCACATGTCCTGCTTCCGATAGCGGTGCTTAGTATCTTGATCATCATGGTGTTGCCGTTGCCACCATTGATGATGGATCTATTGATTAGCTGCAACATCACAATATCTATCGTGGTGTTGCTGGTTGCGATGTACGTGATGCAACCGGTCAACTTCTCGGTTTTCCCCTCCCTTCTGCTCATCGTGACCCTCTTTCGCCTGTCGCTGAATGTCGCTTCGACTCGATTGATTCTGCTTCATGGTTCCGAGGGGGCCGATGCGGCCGGACGTGTAATCGAGTCGTTCGGTCAGTTCGTGGTCGGCGGAAACTACTTCGTTGGAGTAGTGGTGTTTTTGGTTCTTATCGCAATTCAGTACCTGGTGATCAATCATGGCGCGGTCCGAATTTCGGAGGTGACGGCACGGTTTACATTGGATGCCATGCCGGGAAAGCAGATGAGCATCGACGCCGACCTGAACGCGGGCTTCATCGATGAACGAGAGGCGAGGCGGCGCCGCGAAACCATCAGCCAGGAGGCAGAATTCTACGGGGCAATGGACGGGGCGGTCCGATTTACGTCCAGAGACGCCATCGCGAGTTTCATTATTCTTGCAATCAACATTATCGGGGGCTTTCTGATCGGGGTCGTCCAATTCGATATGGAACTCGTCGATGCGGCTCAGAGGTTTACGATTCTTACGGTCGGCGATGGACTGGTGACTGTGATTCCGTCGTTGCTCATCTCTGTTGCGGGCGGAATCATTGCGACGCGAGCCGCATAGGAATCGAATCTGGGTGAGGAAGTGGCTTCGCAGTTGTTGTTCAACCCGGTTCCGCTGTCGATCGGGAGCGGTTTTCTTCTTCTGTTCGCTGTGATTCCAGGTCTGCCCGGAGCGCCTTTCTTGGTTCTATCCGGGGTGCTGGGGTATCTGGCATACAAAATGAACAAGAGCCGAAACGAAGAACGGAAGTTATCGGAGCAGCGTCAGGCGGAAAAGATAGAGTCGCAGAGACCAAAGGAAAAGATCGAGGGGCTGCTGAAGGTTGACCCATTGGGACTGGAAGTGGGTTACGGCCTCATTAGGTACGTGGACTCGAGCCAGGGGGGAGATTTTCTCGGTCGGATTAAGTCGATCCGGCGACAGATAGCTCTGGATATTGGTGTTATCGTTCCTCCCATTCATATCACGGACAATTTGCAGTTGAGCGCTCGGGAGTATTCGATCCTGTTGAAAGGGGTTGAGATTGCACGAGGGGAGTTGATGCAGGATCACTTTCTTGCGATCAATCCTGGCACAGCGAAGGAACCCATCGAGGGCATCGAAACACGGGAGCCTGCTTTCGGATTGCCTGCGAGCTGGATCAAGGCCCATGAGAGAGAAAAAGCACAGCTAGCGGGATATACGGTGGTGGATCCTACCACGGTCCTGGCCACCCACCTGACTGAGATTGTCAAGTCTCACGCCTACGAGTTGCTCGGCCGACAAGAAACGAAAAAGCTACTGGACACGGTCGCGGAGACGCATCCGAAAGTCGTGGAAGAGCTCGTGCCGAAGGTGCTTTCCATTGGTGAGGTGCAGAAAGTCCTCCAGAATTTGTTGAAGGAGAGAGTGAGTATTCGTGATGCGGTCACCGTTTTTGAGACGCTGGCCGATTATGCCACCTACACCAAGAACGTGGGACTCCTAACGGAATACTGCCGACAGGCTCTCGGACGCTCGCTCTGCAAGCAATATCAGAATCCACAGAACGAGCTCATGGTGTTTACCCTCAATCCGGACCTGGAAAAAAACATTGCGGACGGGGTCGTCAATACGGACCAGGGATCGTATCTGGCGCTCGAGCCGAATCGGGCGCGCGAGATCATGAATCGGTTCCGGGAAGCCGTAGATACACCTGCCGCGGGGGGAAGCCCGGTTATTCTGTGCTCTCCGAACATACGAATGTATGTGAGGCAACTTCTCGAAAGGTATCTTCCAGCCGTACCGATCCTCTCGCATAGCGAGATACCACCTAACATAAGGGTCAACTCTGTCGGGATGGTGAACTAACATGCGGATCAAGACATTCTACGCGTCCACGATGGCCGAAGCCCTCGAAAGCATCAAGGCGGAGCTCGGTACAGACGCCCTTATCCTTTCCACAAAGGAAACACCACGCCGGTCCGCGGTTGGAGCGCATTTGGCTTCCGGATTTGAAGTAGTTGCCGCCATTGACGAGGTTCTACCGCAACCGGCGGACGCGGCGCCCGTCCATCCGTACGCCGAGCGCAACACCTCCGGAAAACCAGAAGGAGACTTCACGGCGCCAAGCTGGTCAAAAGGTTCAGTCCCCGCTCTCAGCAGCGGACGGACAGGCCAGAACCGGGACTCGGAAGCGCGCGAGCAGCGTGGACGAGATACTGGCACGAGCAATTTTCCCGCCCGCAATGTTCGATTCGCAGGAGGCGAGGCGACGATTCTCTATCGAAACCTACTTTCCAATGGAATTAGTGACTGGTTGGCCTACAAGTTGCTCGACGAGGCGCAGAGCGATCTCCAGGACCTCCAGCGCGTCGAGCGCAATGTCTTGCTCCGAAGCGTGGCTGACGTCGCCCGGGATATGTTGAGTGATCCTCCTCCAAAGTCGCAAATACCGGGAAAGAGAGTTGTCGCTTTCGTAGGTCCGACCGGCGTGGGAAAGACGACCTCATTGGCGAAGCTTGCTGCGCGACTCACTCTCGAACAGGGGAAGAAGGTGCTTTTGCTGTCGCTAGACGGCTACCGTATCGGCGCGGCGGAACAGCTGCGGACGTACGCCAGTTTATTGGGGGTCCCCTTCCGGTTTGTCTCACAGCTCTCTGAGCTGGACCGGGTCTTGGAGGAGCACGTCAATCGAGATCATGTGCTAATCGACACCGCCGGCCGGGCGCCTCGGGACCTTAGCTCCATGGGTGAGGTTCTGGGCTTTTTGAAGGAGTCCGATGAAGTGGAGTGTCATCTTGTACTCAGCGCAACGACGAAGCCGGGGGATCTGGAAGATATCGTGGACCACTTCGATATCTGCGATCCCGACTACCTTCTTTTTACCAAGCTGGATGAGACTTCGACCTTCGGTCCCATCTTCAACGAGATGGTTCGGACGCAGAAGACACTTTCGTATGTGGCGGACGGACAGCGAGTGCCCGAGGATTTTCACAGCGCGATGAAGGATCAAATCGTAGACATAGTGCTCCAAGAAAGTAGATATGGAAACATTCATGGATAAAAAGCAGCCTCTTTCTCTCTCCGGTACGATGACTTCTTCGAGAGGCGATCAAGCATCGACCATTCGCGACGCCAGAACGAAGGATCAGTCGGAATCCCGCGCCGTGACCACATCAACGGGCACCCATATCGTGGCGGTGACCAGCGGGAAGGGGGGTGTGGGCAAGACGAATGTCGTAGCGAATCTCGCAGCAGTCCTCTCGGACCTCGGGAAAAAAGTGTTGGTGTTCGACGCTGACCTTGGTCTGGCGAACATAGACGTATTGCTCGGACTCGCTCCGCGGTTTCACCTTGGGCACGTGCTGATAGGCAAGAAAGCTCTGTCGGAAATCATTGTTCCCGGTCCCAAAGGGATGCGCATCATTCCAGCCAGCTCGGGGATCCAGGGACTGACCGAGATAACAAACGAGCAGAGAAATCACCTCGTTGACAGTTTTTCCGAGCTGGACTCCGACATCGACTACCTCATCATCGATACAGCCGCAGGAGTATCTCGGAACGTCATTCATTTCTTGTTGCCAGCTCATGAGGTCATTGTCGTGAGTGCTCCGGAGCCGACCGCAATCGTGGATGCGTACGCCGTTATCAAGATCCTTCTAACCGAAGACCCGGAAAAGGATGTGAAAGTGTTGATGAATTCCGTCGCAAGAGAAGATTAAGCATACGAGGTATTCAACCAGATCAACTCGGTCATCAAAAGGTTTCTTAAGCGGGATGTTGGTTTTCTCGGATATATAGAGCGTGATCCGCACTTGTCTCAGGCAGTGCGCAGTCAGGTTCTGGTCACGCACCGATATCCCAACTCGTCATCCAGTCGTTGTTTTAGAAAGCTTGGCCAGAGCCTGGTTCAGCAAATGGGCACGAGCGTTCCCAGCCGGGTCGTGTGGGAAAAGCTCGTCAATGAGTGGGTCAACTAGCGTATCTCGAATGGATTTTTGCAAATAGCCGGTTTCCTCCGTTCTCTCGACGTTGGAAACGTATCGGAATAGCCTGCAGGGCGGACATCTTGTCCATCTCGGCTCTGCTCCCAGTGAGGAACAACCATGCACGAATCTGCACAACAGGTGAGGGCCTATGAAGCGACCGTTCAGCAATCGTCCGAGCGGGAGCATCTGATACTCGAGCATCTTCCTCAAATCAAGTATATCGCGCAGCGGATTTCAACCAAGCTTCCCTCGCACGTGGAATTGAACGACCTGGTGAGCGCGGGTGTGCTAGGACTCCTGGACGCGATCGAGAAGTTCGACCCCTCGAGAGGGGTGAAGTTCAAGACCTATGCAGAGCTTCGGATCAAGGGGGCGATTCTGGATAGTTTGCGCAATCTGGACTGGGCTCCGCGATCTTTGAGGAAGAAGAGCAAGGATCTCGAGAAAGTATACAAGGAACTCGAGCAAAAACTGGGGCGTCCGGCGACAGACAAGGAAGTGAGCGACGAGCTCGGCATTTCTCTCGAGGAATTCTATGAGCTGGTGGATCAAATCAAGGGACTAAACCTGGGAAGCTTTCAGGATTTGACCTCTCAGGACGACGATCGAAACGGGGAGCCCCTGGTCAAATATGTCCCTGACTCTCCGCAGCTGGATCCCTTTTTCCTGTTTCGGAAGTCTGAGATTCGAAACATCCTGTCAGGAGCAATCGACACCCTGCCCAAGAAGGAACGCCTTGTGGTTTCTCTGTACTACTACGACGAGCTGACGATGAAGGAGATCGGAAAGGTACTGGGAGTCAACGAGTCCAGAGTCTCCCAACTTCATACCAAAGCAATGTTGCGACTGCGAACCAAGCTTCGAAAAGTCAAGGAATGTCACAGCTGATTCAATATGGAAAAGATTCTATCCCAAGATGAAATCAACGCCCTGTTTTCTGCCATGTCGTCCGAGGACTTGGACCTCGAGGCGAGCGAACAGGGCGGCGACGCGCGCAAGGTCATAAACTACGATTTTCACCGTGCGGATCGTATCTCTCAGGATCAGATACGCTCGTTGACGCTGCTACATGATTATTTTAGCCGAAATCTCTCCTCCTCACTCTCCGCGTACCTACGCGCATTTGTCCAGGTCAATTTGATATCGATTGACCAGGTTGCGTACGCAGAATTCCTGAAGTTGCTCCCCGATCCCACGCTTTTTTCCAGCCTCGGGATGCGACCGATGGATGCGAATATGGCTTTGGAGATCAATCCGTCGATCGTGTTCCCCATGATCGATATTCTCCTGGGTGGGACAGGAGAAGGCCTGGTTGGGGACCGAAACCTCACCGAGATCGAGATGAACATCATCGACGCGGTCATTCGATTGGCGATGCGCGACCTTCGGGATGCATGGAGGCCGGTGATGGAAATGGAGCTGAGCCTGGAAGGGTCCGGGACCAAGCCTCAAATGTTTCAGATCGTTTCTCCGGCCGAGACAGTGGTGGCTGTCTGCTTCGAAGTGAAACTGGCGGACAACTCCGGAATGATGAACGTGTCGATCCCCTCCAGAATGCTCAAGGTCATTCGAAACCGTTTCGATCAACAATGGAATGCCAGAAACAAACGATTAGTCGGGAGTGACGCGAAGAAGGTTCTAAGGCTCTTGCATCCGGCGCGCATGTCGCTCCGGGCCGTAGTAAGCGACAATCATTTTACGGTTGCGGACCTATTGAACGTATCCGTCGGGGACACGATTCAACTCAACCATCGCATAGATGACCCTCTGAGCCTGTGTGTCAACGGCGTGCCGAAATTCTCCGGTAGCGTCATGTTGAAGAGGGGCAAGAGGTCATTTGAAATCATAGAGAACCTAGCAGTCCGTGGTAAAAGTCTGGTAAATCCTTTTGTTCGCAATCGACTCTCTACTGCGCTTCGACTAAAATCGACGCATGGCCATGGGAAAAAAGAAACGCAAGTCGAAGCAGAAAAGCATGTGGGTGCCGACTCAACATCTCCCCAGGAGTGCATCCCACCCTTTCTACCAGCGATTGAATCAGGTGCTCGACGAAGCCGGGTTTGACGAGTTTGTCGAGCAGCGATGTGCGTGTTTTTATGCACCCAAGATGGGTCGCCCAAGTCTGGCACCTGGTCGATACTTCCGTCTTTTGATGATCGGATACTTCGAGGGACTGGATTCGGAGCGAGCTATCGCCTGGCGTGCTGCCGATTCGCTGAGCCTGCGCGGGTTCTTGGGACTCGAGTGGGGCGAGGATCCGTCGGATCATTCGACGATCTCCCGCACGCGACGGCGCATGGATGTGGAGACGCATAGCGCAGTCTTTGCCTGGATCCTGAGCCGGCTCGCTGAGGCGGACCTGGTGAAGGGCAAGACCCTCGGGGTGGATGCGACCACTCTGGAAGCCAACGCGGCTTTGCGCAGCATTGTACGGCGGGATACCGGAGACAGTTACGAGACCTACTTGACGAAACTGGCACAGGAATCGGGTATTGAGACACCGACCCGGGAGGATCTGGCGCGCATAGATCGCAAGCGGCCGAAGAAGGGTTCCAACGATGACTGGCAGCACCCGCAGGATCCGGACGCCCGCATCACCAAGATGAAGGACGGCCGCACGCATCTGGCTCACAAGGCCGAACACGCCGTGGATCTGGAAACCGGAGCGGTGGTTGGCATCACGGTTCAGGGAGCCAACCAGGGCGATACGACGACGATCAAGAAGACGCTCATTGAAGCGGCCGAACAACTCGAGGGTGTGCTGCCTGAAAGCGATAGACTGCAGGAGCTTGTGACCGACAAGGGATATCACAGCACGCAACTGGTAGAAGATCTCGAGCAACTGGAGATCCGAAGCTACATTTCCGAACCAAAGCGGGGTAAACGGCGGTGGCACGGGAACACCCGTGCGCGGGATGCCGTGTACCGAAATCGTAGACGTATCCGAGGAGAACGGGGAAAGCGCCTGCTTCGCCAACGGGGAGAACGACTGGAACGACCTTGTGCACACCTCTATGAAACAGGTGCAATGCGGCGGGTATACCTGCGAGGGCATCCGAACATCCTCAAACGGTTGCTGCTTCATGTCGGTGCATTGAATCTCGGACTGCTGATGCGACAGCTGTATGGCGTGGGCACGCCGCGGAGTCTGCAGGGGCGTCTCTGCGCCTTTCTGACGCGTATCTTGGCCTTTTTCAGATGGTCGAGGTCGATCTCGGCCACTTTTTGGCCGAGGAAGACATCTGTAGATGAATTCCATCCAGTATGCACCAGGATCATCGTTGTCCGTGGATCTGTGCTCCATCCGGTTTTAGCCACGGGCTGCTAGGCGAATAAAAGTGCCAACGAGGTGACCGTGGCGGGATCGGTTCCAAGTATTGATATTTCTGAACGTGAGCGAGTTCTCGAAAGCCTGGCGATTTGTTTTGAAGCAGGCCTAACGGAAGCTGTGGTTGCTGTCCGTAGCAGGGGGATCGCGGTTGAGTCCCAAGCGCTACAGAAGTTGAGTCTGGGCGCAGTGCTGGATGAACTGGGGGAAGGAACTCTGGGTTTTGAAGTTCACTATTTCAGCGGAATTATTGGGACCGTTGTGTCCCTGGCCTCGCGCTCAACCACTACCCATCTAGGAGAATTTCTTTCGGGCATCGAAGACAAGTCCGATGGAACGATATCGGCTGAAGTCAAAGAGCTCTACTCCGAGTTTCTCGGGAAGGTGGTCCAGGGGGCGAATCGGGAGTTCGCGAGACGTTTTGAGAAGAAGATCGATTCCGCTCCTCCTGAGCTGGTGGGGAGTGATGATCCGGCAAAGGCAATGGATGCCCTCCGCGAATCCTACGAGTCTGGATACCGGATGACATTTCGAGTTGTGGCGGAATCAACGTTCGATGTCAGCTTACATTTTCTTGTTCATGAAGAACTGCTGGCGTCGCTCCGCGAGTTGTTGCCCGGTTATGTTTCAACCTCGACCGTTGAGGACGTGGCATCGAGCAGCGATGCTGGTGATGCCCGTGGGAAGGAAGACAGTCCTTCGACTCCCGAAACCTTGGAGTTCGCTGAAGCGTCGGGCCCCGTCCGAGACTCGTCGTCCTGGAACATCGATCTTATTCTGGATGTAGAGCTGCCCATTTCGGTTTCCTTTGGAGAGGCGGAGATGCCCTTGAGGGATATTTTGAAGCTAGGTGTTGGGTCGGTGATCGAATTGAATAAATCCGTGAACGATCCTGTGACAATCATTGTAAATCAAAAGACTGTAGCCCGAGGCGAGGTCGTCATGGTGGACGGCAACTACGGTGTTCGAATCAGGGAAGTCGAGAGTACGGCAGACCGAATTCGCTCTTTGGCCCAGTAGGAAAAGACTATGACAGAGACAACCCAGACTCCCGTCGCAGAAAACGAGGCTCCCGAAGTGGTCACGGACCTTACCAAGATCGCAGGCAACGTCGGTGATCTGCCTCCTTTGCCCGCGATTGCGATGCAGATTCTCGAATTGAGCCGTGATCCGGACGCTTCAGCCAAGGACGTCCAGAAACTTATTTCTCAAGATCAGGCTTTGACTACGAAGATCCTAAAAGTGGTCAACTCGGCCATGTACTGCCTTCAGCGCGAGGTATCCACCGTGTCTCATGCCGTGGCGATCTTGGGAATGGAGACAGTACGTTCGGTTGTTCTGGGCACTTCTCTTCAGCACCTCTTTAACTCTGTCCGCGCGAAGGATCTGGAGTCCAAACTGCTCGGCGACCACTCTTGGGGCGCAGCTATTGCAGCCCGCATCGTAGCCGAGCGAGTTCGATATCCCAGTCCCGAGGAGGCGTTCTTGTGTGGCCTGATACACGATATGGGCAAGGTTGTATTGTCCAAGAATAGGTCTCAGGAATACGCGGAGATCGTTAGCACCGTGTATGCCGGACGAGGCACGTTTGTGGAAGCGGAGCTGGAGCTGTTCGGCTACAGTCACGCTCACGTCGGAGCAGTTCTTTCTGCGAAGTGGAACTTCCCGCAGCAGCTTGCCGAGGCGATTCTCTATCATCACGATCCTCTTGCAGCCCCGGTTCATACGAAACTCGCGGCTATAGTGAATCTGGGAAATCTCATCATGGTGAAAAGGGAGGTTGGGTTCGAGCGGGACGGAGAGCTCGAGCTCGCAAAGCAGCCTTCCGCGGAATATCTGGGCCTTGATGAAGCGGCGATGAATGGCCTAATCGAGGAGTTAGACCCAAAGATGGTTGAGGGATTGCCCTCTTGATTCCGCATTCTTGAATCCATCTCTGTTCGGAGGGGCTCTCATGCTAAATAATTCCGCGGTCTTGATTCTCTTGATCGGAATCTTTGTACTGCTCGTTCTCCCGGCTTGTGGAGGAGTCTCCTACTACTATGTTCGGCGGTGGAGGCGAAAGGTGAAGGCACTGGAGAAGGAGCTACGGGATGTCTCGGAAACGCTCTTGAAGATGGCCGAACATCAGGTCAAAGCTTACCGGAGGCTGACGGGGAACATAGAGGACATCGAGGAAAGAATGACGGACATGACGACTCCCGTTTCGGAGTCCCGGACGTCTCTTGATCGTCGGCACAATATTTTGGTGCTTGCGCGAAAGGGCATGGAGGTTGGAGAGATAGCCAGGCGGCTGAAAATCCCCAGAGGCGAAGTCGAATTGACGTTGACCCTCCGCAAGTACGGAGATCGGAGCGACCCGAGATTGGCGAGCGTCGGAGAAGGCGGCAGAAATTATGCGCAAGCGTAGTTGCCGGCGTCGCGGATGTCTTCAGCTCTTTCCCCAAATGACGTTTTGGGGAGGCACGCGACGGGTTCCGCGCTTTGACGGCTCTTCGTACTGCAGTCTTCATTGCATGGAGGCCGATGTTAATGAAGTTCTGGCTTCCCGCTGGAGACGGTTTCACACCGATGGGGTCGGAGGCGTTCGCCGGCCGAAGCTTGGAACGATTCTGGTTCAGAACGGAGCGATCAGCTCCAGGCAGCTTGCCTCCGCACTTCGAGCGCAGCAAGAGACAGGATACGGGCTCATTGGTGAGTGGCTGCAAAAACTCGGTTTCCTACCTGAACATCATATTACGATCGCACTGTCAAAACAGTTTGGCATTCCGGTGCTCAACATAGCAGACGTTCGCGCGAGTCGAGGGGTTGTGCGGATGATACCGGGCAAGATTGCTCGGGCGACAAGTCTGCGATCGAGCGACTCCATCGGGAGAACTACAGGTCGGAGGAGATCGATCTGTCGTCTGATATCTGTTTTCACAATTTGGACGAGCTCTTGCGCATTTCCGAAAAGTTCCTGAGTACCGCTGCTCGCCGGAAAGCCCGGAACATTCGAGTCGAGCTCATGGAGATTTACTTGTGGGCTCGCTGGGACTCCAGCAAGCGAGGGCAGGAGGCCTTCTATCGTTACTCGAACCAAAGCCAGCATCGGTTCGCGGGAATGGATCAACTCTCTGCCGCACTGTCTTATCGCGCGAGCGATGTATCGTGAAGAGGCCTGTCTTGATGGGAAAGAATTACCAGGAGGGTACGAGAACTTGACATTTTTTGCCTACTCGGTTTCCTCCTACATTCGCGAGACGCACGAAACAAAGGATCGCTGGTCTGGCATAGAACTTGCATCTGATATTTCAAGAACAATGAGTGAACCCAGAACACCGTTATTTGGGGAGGCACCGACATCGTGAACAGCGGACTGTATACCGGCTTTTCCGGACTCTCTGCTCAAATGAACGCGCTGGAAATGCTGGCGAACAACCTGGCGAATCTGAATACCCCCGGGTTCAAGGAGCAGAAGGCGTTTTACACGTTGCTCAACAGAACGGCCGACTCCCTGGATGCGCGCGAGCTCAACGCCACGATCAACAATCACTCGGTACTAGCGCAGGGCGTCTTGAATTTGAATGAGGGTTCGATGGTTACAACGAACCGCACGCTCGACGTCGCCCTGGAGGGAAACGGTTTCCTGGTCGTTCGGGCGCCCGGAGGTGAACGGTATACTCGCAATGGAAGCCTTTCCTTGAACGACAAGTCAGTCCTCTCGACTCAGGATGGCCTCCCGGTTCTCGGCGAGGATGGGACTATTGAACTGGGTCCAGGGGAAATCCGAATCAGCGACGCGGGTGCCATTTCAGTCAACGGTGTTGCCGTCGACCGACTGAAACTTGTCACGTTCGACAATCCTTTGACTCTCCAGAAAGAAGGGAACTCCCTGTTTTTGCCGGGAAAGGACAGTGGTTCGCCAAAGTCCACACCTGGCATCAAGATTAGACAAGGCTCCCTGGAGCAATCGAACGTGAATCCAGTGGCGGCCACAGTGCAGATGATCGGAGTCCTGCGCCAATTCGAGGCGATGCAAAAGGGCATCAACCTCCTGATGCACGACGTAAACTCGAAATCAATCGAACGGCTCAGCCGTTAGGAGATCTTATGCTACGCGCTCTTTACACTGCCGCCAGCGGTATGGAGGCTCAACAGCTCAACATAGATACCATCGCTCACAATCTTGCGAATATCAATACTGGCGGATTCAAACAGCGTAGAGCCCATTTTCAAGACTTGCTCTATCAGACCGTTCGAATAGCGGGGGCTTCCAACACGGCGAGCACGGAGATCGGAGCCGGTTTGCAGGTTGGACTTGGAACCAGACCGGTCGCGACAGAGATGATACTCACACTGGGGGATTTTGCGTCGACCGGCAACCCGCTAGACATGGCCATCGAAGGACTGGGATTCTTCCAGGTGCAGCTGACGAATGGGCAGACCGCCTATACAAGAAACGGAAGCTTCCATCTCAACAGGGATGGGAATCTGGTGACGGCTGATGGCGACCTGCTGGAGCCGCAGCTAACGATTCCGCCTGACCAAATCGGCATCACGATCGGAGCCGATGGCACGGTGTCTGTTCTTCAATCTGGACAAAATGAGCCACAGCAGGTGGGACGGGTAGAAATCGCCACCTTTCAGAATGCCGCGGGTTTGCAGAATGTCGGAAAGAACCTTCTCCTTCAGACCCAGGCCTCCGGTGATCCGATCACGGGGACACCTGGGGAGAACGGGTTGGGCACGATACTCTCCGGTTTCGTCGAGCAGTCTAATGTAAGTGTTGTAGAAGAGATGGTCAGCATGATCGTCTCGCAGCGCGCGTATGAAGCGAATTCTAGAGTCATGCGTACCGCCGACGAGATGTTCAACACGGCCAACAGTATCGTTCGGTAAGAGAATGAGCCAAGCTTTGAACTCTCTCCTCACCCTGAGACCCTTCAGCAGTATCCAACGATTGGATATTCTGGCATTGCCTGGATCTTTGTCAGGGATATCCTGTCGTCTCCTCAGCTACTTCCATAACCTCCAGGATCCGTTGAACAAGTTTCGACGGATCCTGGACTTGTCACGCCCGCCACACCATATATTCCGCCTTGAGGGTGAGGGGAGTGTTCGAAGCTTGGCTGCGATCTTGTTTGTTGCAACTCTTGTTGTAGGGTTCGTTTCCGCCGGCAGTGCCGCTCCGGGAACCATCACGTTGGTTCTGCGCGAATCGGCAACCGTTCGTGGATCCGAAGTACGGCTGGTCGATGTGGCGCTTCTGAAAGGGTCCGACTCGTCGATGGTGGAAAGCCTGGGCGAACGGATTGTGGCACAGGCTCCCGCCGTGGGCCGCATTCTCGTTCTGAGTGCGAAGCAGGTGCTTTATCGTGCGAAACTCAATGGCTCCGGGATCAACGTTCGCGGTTCCTTGCGTACGCGCGTCCGGCGGAGTGTGCGGAGTCCGGAGGTGGCTGAGGTTCGCGCTGCTGTGAAGGGTTATGTGGTTGAGACCACTCCCTGGACAGATGCAGAGGTTGAAATAGTTTCTGTGGGTAGTCTGGAAACGATCGACCTGCCCTATGGTGATATTTCGTACCGAATCCTGAAGTCGGACCCGCCTCACACATATCGTCACCTGGTTGTCCCTGTAGAAGCTGTGCTTTCGGGAAAGTCCGTGCGAACCTTTTGGATCAAGAGCCAGATACGTGTCCATGCCCGCGTTGTGCGAGCTCGCCGGAGCGTCCCGTATGGAAAGAAGCTAGAGAGCGATGATCTGGCCGAGGCCGCAGTCAACTTGAAGGATCCCCGACGAGAGCATTTTCGGAGTGTCGAGGCTGCCATCGGGAAGATCGTCAGGCGTGCGCTCACGACCGGAGAGCCTCTGACGGCAAAGCACTTGAGGGAGGATTATCTCGTTCGCAGTGGGGATACCGTTCGTGTGATATACGACAGGCATCGCGTCCATATGTCCAGCCAAGGAAGAGCAAGGCAAAACGGCCGACTGGGGGACGTTATTTTGGTAAAGAACCTCGAATTCAATCGATCGATCCGCGCGGAGGTTGCGGGAGACGGTGAAGTGCGAGTCCATCACTAAGGATGATTATGAAGCTTTCCCATCCTCGTTGTCGCACGCTTTGCGGCCTCGTCCTGGTGTTTGCTGCAACCCTTTGCGGGGCATGCCAGCGCAAAGGCGTCCAAACGAATCCGGCTCGAAACCTGGAGGAGTTTGTGGCCGATGCAAGACGTGATACACCGCCATCAGCCTCGGAGGGTTCACTATGGGTGGCCCGGGGTCCGCAATCGAACGTCTATCGCGATTTCAAGGCGAGGGATCTCAACGACATCGTCACGATTCAAGTCTTCGAGAGAACCGAGGCGAGTGCGAGCGCGAACGCGTCGAACACCCGCTCGTCTTCAGTGGAAGCTGGATTCAGTAATCTGTTCGGGATCGAGAGCAAGGTATCCGAGCTTGGGAACCTGGTGAACGGAACGTCTGAGTCGGGCTTTGAGGGCGAGGGTTCCACGACGCGCAGCAACATCCTTACCACGACCTTGACCGCAAGGGTCATCGAAGTTCTTCCGAACGGCTATCTGGTGATCGAGGGCGTCCGCTCCGTCCGCATCAATGATGAAGATCAGATTGTTCGAATTACCGGTGTGATCCGCCCTCAGGATGTTACCCCTTCGAATATCATCGCTTCTGCTTCCGTAGCTCAGATGCAAGTGAGTCTGGAGGGCAAGGGAATCGTGAGCCAGCCGCTGCAGCCGGGATGGCTGTACAAGATTTTGAGCGGTATCTTGCCATTTTAGAAAGAACAGGGATTTCTGTGCATTTTCGGACCGTTTCAAAAATTCTGATGGGAATGTTGTGTGCCTTGCCGCTCTCTGGGTTTGGAGAGAGCCGGATCAAAGACGTTGCGGCCTTCGAGGGGGTTCGCGACAACCAACTGCTGGGCTATGGGCTCGTGGTGGGTCTCAACGGTAGCGGCGATCGCAGTCAGACGTTCTTTACGACTCAAACTTTGGCGAACCTTCTTGAGCGAAGTGGAATAACGGTTTCGGCAACACAGATTCGGGTGAAGAATACGGCCGCGGTCATGGTGACGGCAGCTCTCCCTCCCTTTGCTCGTTTCGGCAGCCGTATCGATGTCACCGTCAGCTCCATCGGAGACGCCCAGAACCTTCAGGGAGGTATTCTGCTGATGACTCCCATGAAGGCGCCGAACAACCAGGTCTACGTCTCGGCCCAGGGGCAAGTCGTTTTGGGCGGCTTCAGCGCCTCCTCGGGGCAAAGTACGGTTCAGCTCAACCATCCTACCGTGGGTCGAATTCCGAACGGGGGCTTGGTCGAGCAGACGGTGCCCTTTGAAATTGCCGGGAAGCGTCAGCTGACCCTGGTTTTGTACAACAGCGACTTTACAACTGCAACTCGCTCCATGCATGCCATCAATGAAACCGTGGGCAGCACGGTGGCTCAGGCCGTCGACGGCCGAACCATTTCTATTGAAGTACCTTCGAACTACCTGGGCCGAACCGTTGAGTTCATGGCGTTGGTCGAGAATGCCAGAGCCGAGGTGGATATTCGCGCTAAGGTGGTCGTAAATGAAAAGACTGGAACCATCATTCTCGGCAAAGACGTGCGTATCGGAAAAATCTCCATAATCCAAGGGAGCCTTTCCTTGCAGGTGGGAACGGCCTTCGCTGTATCCCAGCCAGCGCCGTTTTCGGAGGGTGAAACGACCGTGGTCCCCGAAACCACAATCTCGGTGCAGGAAGAGGCTCCAAGCACGGTCACTCTGAAAGAGGGTGCCAGCGTCGAGGAAGTGGTTCAGGCGTTGAACTCGATCGGAGCAGGTCCCAGGGACATCATTGCCATTCTCATTGCCCTGAAGAAGCACGGAGCCTTGCAGGCAGATCTGGAAGTCATCTAGATGGACGACACGTTCGGGACTTACATGAGTCTTCAGGCCCGAGACCTGCTATCACGCTCGGGGCAGGGAGTTTCCGATAGATTGACCCGCGCAGGCCAAAAGAGTGGGGCGGAGCGTACGGAAGAGCTCCGCAATGCCGCTGTGGAATTCGAATCGCTCTTCATCAACCATCTTCTGAAGGTTATGCGTGAAAGCATCGAAGAAAATAGCCTTTTTGATGGCGGGCCAGGCAAGGGAATTTACACGGAGTTGTTTGATCAGGAGCTTTCCAGGATTCTCTCCCGACATGGCGGGCTCGGTATCGCGGACATGCTGTTGGATCGCCTCGACCAGGATCCAACGAGTGAGCCGGGTGAACCGGGTGAACCGAGTGCGCCAGGTCCACTGGGTGAACAAGATTCGCAGGGCAGTCATCTGCCGGGAAAGGCGACGCCCGAGCCAATTCCAGATTTCCAGTTGCCGGTGGCGGGCCCTATTAGCTCGAACTTCGGTTGGAGAAAGGACCCGATCACGGCTCATAGACGGTTTCACCAGGGTGTCGACCTTGCCGCCCCGAAGGGGACGAAGGTTCGGGCCGCCTCTGCGGGGACGGTCGTATTTGCGGGCTATGACTCCTCGTACGGGAACACGGTCGTCCTGAAGCACCCAGGAGGCTTTCAGACCCGCTACGCCCATTTGGATAGTGCTCTCGTGCGCGAGGGCGAAGTCCTCAAAAACGATCAGTTGCTCGGATTGGTTGGTAGCACGGGTCGTTCCACGGGACCACATTTGCATTTTGAAATCAGCCGCCAGGGGAACAAAATCGATCCCGCACCGGCTTCTTCTGAATGACTGCAATTGGAGGAAACGGTTGACGAATTGAATCTGGGTTCTGTTTCTCGGGATTGAGGTGGGAATCTTTAAAGTGTTATCCTTAGGGGGACGATAAGAGGATTGATCAAGAGAGCATCCCCTGAGGACATCATATGGAGATTAACGGCAATCACTCGATTTTAGGCCCGAACAGCGAAGTTCAAAAACCGGACACGCAAAAGGGCCGTCCAAACCCCCATCAACCCCACGAAACGAGCGGCGAAAGCCAAACAGATCGCGTCGAGTTATCTGTACAGGGCCGGGAAGTTCAGAAGCTGAATGAACTCATCCAGGCGGTGCCAGATAGCCGGTATGCAAAAGTCGAAGCGGCTCGCCAGGCCATTGAAAATGGCACGTACAACGTGAAAGCGGAACACGTGGCTGAGAAAATCATCACCGGAGACCTGCTCGACGAAATATCCTAGCTCCAATTGATTGCAGGCGATCATGTCTGATCTTTTAGGACGATTGAATCCAACGGCCCCTCCGATCCTAGAAGGTATTTTGCGCGAAGATCAGCACAGAGACGGCCAAGCCCGCCGACAGCGGAACAGGAAGAATGCGCACCAGGATGAAGATCAGGATGCGCCGTCCACCGACGAGGATGTATCGTTGCCTCCCCATAGGATCGACGTCAGAGTCTGACGAATGAACGAGACCGTTCGAGACCTCATCGAGATTGTCCGCAAGGAAATCGATCTGTATCGGGAATTGATCGAGCATTCTCGAAGTAAGACGCGTCTCCTGATGAACGGATCGCTCGACGCTGTGCTCGAGAGCAACAAGGCGGAGGACACCTACAGCATCAAGCTTCGACTGCTGGAGGAGGAATTCGCCCGAATTAGCCTTGATCTCTGCGAGCGGATCGGGATTTCCCGGAAGGAATTCTCGCTGTCGAGGCTTGCTCGAGCTCTGGAGCCCCCACTGGCGCTTGAGATCCGGTCGCAGTCAAAGGTGTTTCTCGGGTTGGTGCGGCGGCTTCAGACAGCCAATCAGCGCAACCAGAAGCTGATCGAAAGCTCCCTGGACTACTCGAGAGGTTGGCTGGATTTCATATCCAACGCGACGAGTTCCTATCAGGGAACAGGCCTCCTCAGGCCGCATAAGTTGGTCCAAACAACTCTGTCCCGTCACGCCTGACCTGGGGGGCGCGCCAGCACCCCCGCACGAGCAGATTGGGTGAGCAGGGAAAGGTGATCGGGGCCGATGGACACAGCGAGGCCGTCGGGGAACAATCGAAGGTCCTCAGAAACAGAAAGATTGACTGAAGATGCCGTCCTTGTTTGATAGCCTGGGAATCGCGTTCCGGAGCCTGCAGGCGCAACAGACCGGTTTGGAGGTTACGCAAAGAAATATCTCCAACGCGGCCACGCCTGGATACAGTCGACAGAGGGCGAACCTGGTGCCCGGGAACGAACCGAGCTTCGGGTTTATTCCCCAGGGTACGGGACCCGCAGGGGTGTCGATCGAGTCCTTCCGGGATCGATTCGGCAATCAGCGCGTCGTTCAGGAACTGCATGCCAAGGGGAAATTCGAATCCATCGCCGAAGGTTTGCGGCAGGTCGAGACTTTCCTGAACGAAAACGAGAATCGCGGGCTGGGTTTGGCTCTATCGAGCTTTTTCAATAGCTTCAGTTCGCTGTCGGTTTCCCCTGAGGACTCGGCCCTTAGGCAACAGGTGCTGGCGGAGTCCAATCGCCTCACCCGGGAAATCGGGCACGTGTACGAGCAACTTCAATCAGTACAAGCGTTTCAAGATGAGGCCGTTTCCACCACGGTCGACGAAGTAAACTCTCTGACCGATTCGATTGCGCGTTTGAACGTGGAGGTCGCCCATGCGAAGGCCTCGGCGGCTGCGGACGCGTCCGTGATGGAGGACCAACGGCAAATCCAGATCGAGAGGCTTGCCGAACTGATTGGGATCTCCTTTTTTGAAACGGAGTCGGGATCCGTTACGATTATTACCGGCAAAGGGCCGACTCTGGTGGTTGGCGACGAGAGCCAACCACTCCAAGTGAACCAGGCCGCCGGAGGCAATTTCCTTGGCATTTCGGCCTCCAACATTGATATAACGGGGACGATCGACTCAGGCAAATTGGCGGGACTGCTCGATCTCCGAGACAACAAGATCGCGGGTTACCTCGGGGCGTTGGATGACTTGGCGGCCACCATCACGGCGGAGGTGAACGCACAGCATGCTCTGGGGGTGGATTTGTCGGGAACTGCGGGCGGGGACTTTTTCGTTCCCTTTGTTCCGATCATTCCGGGGTCGAACACAGGGGCGGCCCGAAGCATGACGGTGGCGATAACAGATCCGAATGCGATTGCGGCGGCCGGACCTGGAGCAGGACCCGGCGACAATACCAATGCGGCTCTATTGGCTGCAATAGCAGAGCAGAAGCTCTTTTCCTCGACAACGGCCGATGTCCATGAGTTCTACGCAGATCTTGTTTTCGATGTCGGCTCAGACTTGCAGACCTCGGAAAACGAGTTCTCAATCGAGCAACAAGTGTTGACACAGCTACGGAACCGGCGTGACTCGATTTCTGCAGTAAATCTGGACGAAGAAGCGGTCAACATCATTCGGTTTCAGAAAGCATACGAAGCGAGTGCGAGATTTGCCCGGACGATCGATGAACTAACGGAAGAACTGGTTCGACTGTTGGGTGGCCCTTGATGCGCGTGACCCCTTTGCAAACGAATAGAGAATTTTTGGACCATGTCGCATCTCTGAACGAAAGGCTTCAGCGGCGAAACCTCGAAATTGCGTCTGGCAAGAAGGTGAACAACCTCCAGGACGCACCTGCGGGCAGCGCAGAACTGGTCAAGCTTCGCGACGATCTGGCGGAGATCGATCAGTTCAGGAAGAATTCGGATGTCGCCACTTTTTTTGTTGCGATTGCGGACTCCACGCTCAACTCGGTTCAGAATAGCGTCACGGCTATTTTTTCGCGTGCAAGCCAAGTAGTTTCGAATTTTCATGAGCAGGAAGTTTTGGATGCGACGGCGAGGGAGATCCGGACTATTCGCGATCAGCTTTTGGATTTCGCGAATACGAAAGTAAGAGATCGGTACATCTTTTCCGGATCGCAGGTGACGACGGCTTCTTTTACACTTGCCGGCGACACGGTCACCTATCAGGGGGACGGCTTGGTCAACCAAGTTCAGGTTTCCGACGGTCTTACGGTTCGCGGGAATGTAATTGGGTCCGACGTTTTTACTCCGATATTTGATCTCATCGAGACTTTGGTGACAGCTCTCGATGCGGGGGATCGTGCGGGAATCGGCACGGCCCTGGACCAGTTTTCGTCTGTGCTGGCCGGTGTCGGCCAGACGCGTGCGCAGGTTGGAATCGATCTGAGCACGCTGCAGAACCTCGACGCGGAATACGACGCCCGGGAACTCGGAATTCGGGGGAGAATGAGCGGTATCGCGGATGCCGATTTGCCGAAGTCCATTTCACAATTGAGGGCGCTCAGTGCGGCTGTGGATGCCGCGTATGGCTCTCATTCATTCGTCGGCCAAAGAAGTCTCTTCGACTTCCTCGGCTGAGGGTCGGACATTTTCGAGGGAAGTCGAGGCGAGTTGAAGACCCCGTCCGAGCGTAAGTCAGCCATGAAACAAGCCCAAGGTAGGGTGATAGACACGGTGAACTTCGGCGAGTTGGAAGTGCCGGACGAAAAGATCATTTCGTTCAAGGAGGGGGTGCCTGGCTTTCCCCAGTTGCGAAGTTTTGCGATAGTGGAAGTCGAGTCCCTGGATCCGTTCTGTTATCTTCAAGCTCTGGGGGAGCCTCCAGTAAGCCTGTTGCTGATCAGCCCGTTTTTGATTGATTCTGGTTACAACTTTCATATTTCTGAGTCTGACATGCGTGACATTCGAGTTCAGAGTACCGAAAACGTGTCGGTATATGTCGTGGCGACGATTCCCGAGCAGCCGGAGCAAGCAACCGTGAACCTCAGGGCCCCCGTGTTGGTCAACAACCAAGATCATTGTGGGAAGCAGGTAATCCTGCGTGATAGCGAGTATTCCGTTCGGCATCCTCTGTACAAGATCAAGGGTTCGAAACCCGGCGCGGCTTCGAAGAAGTCCGGGAACAAGGCCGAGGAGTCAGAATCTCCCTAGGCGGTGGGCCCACAGGCAAGATACTGCAATGCTGATATTCACCCGAAAGAAGGGGGAAAGCCTCGTGATCGGAAACGAGATCGAGGTCACAATCTTGAATGTGGGCACCGGGAATGTCAAAGTCGGCATTCGAGCACGCCTGCATATTTCGGTTCATCGACAAGAGGTGTTCGAAGCGATCAAGCGGGAGAATCTGGCCGCGGCACGATCGCAAATCCCTGAACCGGATGCGTTGAAGAAACTGCTGGGATAGCATCACCGTTGCACGTTCTGACATTCAACTCCCACCAACCTTACCTCCATCTGTTAGCAAGCTCCTTGCCTTGGACGATTGGCGTCGTGGCCCCTCGCATGCCTCGTGGTGGAGTGCTCCGGTGGGATGATCGCGTTCGTCCAAGACCGGACAACGTGAAACTCTACTCGACCGTTTCGCAGGCAGTCGCGGAACAGTCGTGGGACTGGGTGCTGGCACACAACGTTTCTGATTTGATCGACTCACGGGTTGTTCCGGTTCCCAAAGTCTTCCTGGTTCATGGGACACTTTCTGGCAGGGTTCTACAAGACGGCGCGCGCGTCGATCACCACCAATATGTGTCGTCTTTGTCCAGCCTGCTCGACTATCACGGCTGCAAGGTCGTGTACATCTCGGAGCTGAAACAACGAGACTGGGCGATGCCGGGATGTGTCATTTCTTCGGCGGTCGATCCGAGCTGGTACGGCGGGCATCTCGGGAATGTTCGCGGGGTATTACAGGTGTGCAATCATCTCGTCGAAAGAGGGGGTTTGCTGGGATACGAGGTTCGAAGAGATGCCTGTCACGGTCTTCCTACGAAGGTGGTGGGCAAGAATCCAGGCCTGGGTGATGCGGTGATGGCCAATGATTGGGATGCCCTCAAGGATTACTACAGGGCTTATCGAGTCTACCTGCACAGCTCGATCTTTCCTCACGAAGACGGATACAACCTGGCCATGCTGGAAGCAATGGCTTCAGGTATGCCGATAGCAACTCTCACTCACCCGACGAGTCCAATCGAGGATGGGGTCGATGGAATCGTCGCCTCGACCTCAACGCAGCTCCGGGCCAGGATTGTTCAACTCCTGGATCGTCCGGATCAGGCCCTCGAGATGGGGAGGGCGGCACTCGAGAAGGTAAAGCGAGCGTTTCCTGTAAAAAGGTTTCGCCACTGCTGGCAGTCGCTTGCCGCCGAACTCGTCCATGAACCGCACGTCGTGGGAAGCTGATTCGCAGATTAGTCGAATTTTCACTAAGATTTGCGGCCGGATTGGCCGAATCAATCATAGGTGAGAACCTAATGCAGAATTCGGCGTGCGTTTACCGATGTGTGACTCCCATGACCGCAATCGGAGGGGTGAACCCTTTCTTGCTGCAGGAGACCCGGCGGTACGGATGCCTGGTTTGGATCGGCTGGGGTGCGTCGTGTCTGTCCTGAACCTAGAGCATTTGAAACCGGGGATGAAGCTCGTTGGCGACGTCATGGAGTCGAGTGGACGGGTCCTTCTCAGCGCCGGAACGGTCATCAATGAGAGGCACTTGAAGATCTTCAAGACGTGGGGAATCACCGAAGCCAACGTGGCAGGAAGCCAAAGCGACGAAGCAAGAAACGAGTTCGATTCCGATGATCCCGAGGATCTCAGCAAGGCCAAAGCCCACGCAAGCCGATTGTTCCGCCATACGGATCAGCGCAATCCTGTCATTCGTGAGTTGATCCGGCTATGCATTCTCAGATCCGTCGAGGAAAAGAACAGGACAGGAGCCGATGCCCGTTGAAGCCCCCCCAGTAGCCACGGGGTCCATCGAAGTACCGTCTTTGCCGGTATTGTTCGCCCGGATCAACGAAGCCGTAAATAGCCCGAATACTTCCATGGCGGACATAGCAGCCATTCTGAGCGAAGATCCGGGTCTTTGTGCCCGACTATTGAGTATTGCCAACAGCTCGTTCTTCAATTTCTCTTCCCCTGTGGATTCCATTCCGCGGGCGATCACTGTTGTGGGAACGCAGCAGATCCGGGACCTGGCTCTGGCGACGACCGTGACCTCCGTATTCAAGCAAATCCCTGAAAACCTGATCACGATGGAGAGTTTCTGGCGTCACAGTGTCGCGTGCGGAGTCATAGCTCGAATTCTTGCGACGTACCACCAGGAGGCGAATGTCGAACGCTTCTTTGTGGCTGGGATGCTGCACGATATCGGTCGCCTGCTACTTTACATCAAGAAACCCGCGAATGCCCGCACGGCTCTGCATCGGTGCCGCGCCACAGGTGAGCTGCTGCACAAGGTCGAAGGGGAAGAATTCGGTTATACGCATTCGGCAGTTGGGGCTGCCTTGATGCGGGCGTGGAAACTGCCGCCTCATTTGGATGAAGTCGTGGCGTTTCATCATACGCCGGGTCAGGCGAAGAAGTTTCCTATTGACGTATCAATTGTTCACGTGGCCGACATCGTGGCGCACACGATGGAGTTGGGAAGCAGCGGGGAGAAGTTCGTGCCTCCCATGGATCCCCTCGCCTGGGATCAGCTCACGCTTTCTACCAGTGTTCTGTCTCCCGCTCTCAAGCAAGCCGAACGTCAATACAGAGATGCTGTCCAAATGATCTTCGAGAGCGACTGAAACATGCCGTCAACAACTTCCAACATGGGCCATCTGTGCGATCTGGAAGTCCGTGTCGAGTATCTTGAAGAAATCAACCAGTGGATACTGGACTCTCTGGAGATGGTGGCATCGCTTGGCAATATTCGGGGTAACGTGGATGCAGGTCAGGATTCCAACGACATCCTCACGACAACTCGGATGTGCCTCGAGAGGCTGATGCCGTTTGAGGCAATGGCGCTGCTAATGGTCAACGAAATGGACGCGGACTTTGTCCTGACGGCGTGCCAACCCGAATCCAAACGCGAACTAATCCAGGAACTCGTGGATGGTGAAATAGCGGAAGGTAACTTTGGCTGGGCTGTCCGAGAAAAGCGCACGGTTTTGATCCCATGCCGGGAGCAAAGTCAAACCGGTGTTTTGCACGTCCTGTCCACACGCTCTAGCATTCTGGGCATGTTCGTTGGACTACTCAACCGAGACCGCCGCAGCGTCGGAGAAGTATCCAAGAGCTTGCTTTCCATCCTTGTCCGAAACATCGCCTATGCAATGGAAGGCAGTGTTTTACATCAAAAGATCCGGAGCCAGAACCAGAACCTCGAGCGATTGGTTGAGATCAGGACCGGGGAACTCGAAAAGGCACGCAAGGATGCCGAATCGGCAAATCAAGCCAAGAGTGAGTTTCTGGCCAACATGAGCCATGAGATTCGGACTCCCATGAACGGGATCATGGGGATGACCGACCTGGCGCTAGACACCGATCTGACGCCGGAGCAAGCAGAGTATTTGAACACGGTCAAACTCTCTGCCGATTCACTGTTGTCCTTGATAAACGACATCTTGGACTTCTCCAAAATCGAAGCAGGGAAACTGACGTTGGACCCCATTGATTTCGACTTGCGTGACAATCTCGGTGACACACTCAAGACGCTGGGCGTGCGGGCGCACGAAAAAGGATTGGAGTTAGCCTACCGGGTACAACCGGAAGTGCCTTCGATTCTCACAGGGGACCCCGGACGGCTCCGACAGATCATCTTCAATTTGGTTGGAAACGCCATCAAGTTCACCGCGAAGGGCGAAGTGATCGTGCAGGTGGACGTGTTGTCGCAGACCGGATCAAAGGTGTGCTTGCACTTCAAGGTTGCCGACACAGGCATCGGCATTGACGCGCAGAAGCTGAGCCTGATCTTCGAACCCTTTACTCAATCGGACGGTTCCACAACGCGAAAGTATGGCGGCACCGGACTCGGCCTGGCCATTTCCACCCAGTTGGTAGAGCTGATGCAGGGAAACCTGTGGGTCGAGAGCCAGGTGGGCGAAGGCAGCACGTTTCATTTCAAGGTCGAGTTTGCGCTTCCCAAGTTGGCCGAAGCGGCACCCATCGTCTTGGAATCTCCATTGCTGGTCAATAGACGGGTCCTGGTCGCGGAGAGCCATGCCACGACAAGGAGATTCTTTACCGAGACCTTGCAATCGTGGGGAACGCAGCCGACGCCGGTGGGCGATGCGAACGAGTGTGTGAACCAACTGCGCCTGGCCGCGAAGGCGGGAGATCCATTTTCGCTGGCCCTCATCGACGTTCATATGGGAGAACCGGATGGGTTCGCCCTGGCCGAATCGATCAGGAAGGAACGCGAGCTCGAGGGCGCAAAGATCGTCCTTCTAACGTCAACCGGTTCCAGGGGCGATGCCGCTCGATGTCGGAAACTGGGAGTTGAGGCGTACCTCACCAAGCCGGTGAAGCCGTCGGAGCTCAAGCGAATCCTGCTGATGGCGTTGAGCGCCGGGGCGGAGAGTCAGGAGAGTACGCCGCTGATCACGCGTCACTCTCTGAGGGAACAACAAAGGAGTCTCCGGATTTTGCTGGCCGAAGACAATCTTGTCAATCAGAAGCTGGCTGTGCGCATTCTAGAGAAGGCAGGGCACACGGTCGAGGTGGCCGACAATGGACGACTGGCACTCGAGGCACTAGAAGCGAGTGTATTCGACGTCATCCTGATGGATGTGCAAATGCCGGAACTGGGAGGATTGGAGACCACTCAGGCTATCCGAGACAACGAACGGAGTACGCAGGAGCACATTCCAATCATCGCGATGACGGCCCATGCCATGAAAGGGGATCGAGAGCGCTGCCTCGACGCAGGTATGGATGCGTACGTGACGAAACCCATTAAGGCAAGTCAGTTGCTGGAGACAATCCGGTCTGCGACGGGAGAGGACTCGGAGGCCGGGCGATCGGAAGGTTGAGATCCTGTGTCGAGTCTTTCTAGGATAGCCTGCAGCTTGTTCAACGCCCCCCCTACACTTTCAAAGTACTCCCGGTATAGACGACTAATCTCCTCACTCGGATCGACGCCGCCGTGCGGGGTCGCCTTCAGGCTCGGCCTGCCACGAAGAAAATGGATGTTGCCCGACTGGTTCATGCAGTCCAGCAAAGGCGCGACAGTCCGGTGCCTGTAGATAGACTCCTTGAAGGAATCGAGATCCTTCAAAACATGGCTCTGTGGCTTGCCCGGGGTCGCGCGACACTGCCTCAGTCCCAGTTCGAGAATCCGGCGGATGGCGGAAGCTTCCTTTCGGGCGGTGACCAGAAGCTCCGAACCAGGGTGCGGCCTATCGGCACGAGCAGCTTCGAAGATCTCATCCACCATTTGTCGCAGTGAACGTTGGGTGGGAAGATGATGCAGCGTATCTCGGAGGCTCATGATGTCCGGTCCGTTGGCTACGATTCCCCCTTCCGTGGCGTTGATGAAACGAACCGCTCGATGGCATTCGAGCTCGCGGGTGATCCAATGCCAGTAAGCAGTCAGCTTGTCCGTCGTTTCTACTTCTCGTCCAAAAATATCCGAGCTCTGCAGGGTCTTGCAGCGGCGGGCCAATTCTTTCCACCTTTGATCCCAGGTATCGGGCAGTGTCGTCTCTGCAAACCATTGATCCAGAAAATACACACCAGAACAATAGGACCGACCCTTGGAATAGGCAAGATCCTGACCCACGAGAATGATAGGGTCGCACTTTGTTTTTAGCGCAAAGTCGAGAGCCATGGTCGCAACCGATCCCCAAGCCTTCAGCGAACCCTTGTTTCCCAGGAGCTCGGTCAGAGTCCGAAGGCTGCTGTTCTCGAAAGTGCAAGTGACGGTCCGGCCTTCGAAGAGCGAAAATGATTCCGGAAACGCGGTGACCTCGGCAATCAGAAGAGAACCCGTACTGCGGGACTCTTTCAGGTGGCGATAGTTCTCGTGAGAAGGATCCGCCGTAACAACGAAATGTGGCACAATCCCGGCATCTCTGAGGGGCCGCAGCGCCGTATCGGTAGAGATGACGAGCGCTCGATTCTCAGCTCGGCGCATCTCTTGGATGTTGCGATCGAGCGAAGGACCTGCGGAGACGAGGATGGCGGGTATGTTCGAGAAAGCACCTTCGAAGTCTCTCACGCCCGGAGATCGCAGCGCCCGGGGAATGTTGTCGGCAAAATTGTCGAGAAAGGATCCCTGCTTTTCCAAGAGCGTATTGATGTCGGTGAATATCTGAAACGTTTCGCTTTGTATGACTTCCGCGACCAGACGATAACGTGCAGGGTCCAGGGCCAGAGCCGGCGGGTGGACGAGAAAAACATTTTTGCGTGCGTGGACGGGATCGAAGAACTGACGCCACTGTTCCGACAGTGCGCTCGTGGACAGGGGCCAGGCAAAGTGGAGGCCGGGCTGTGTGAGAATCCTGTGAAGATCCCGGTGCTCGAAGGCGGCCCGGAGAATAGACAGATTGGACTCGACGACAAAGATTCTAGCTTCTCGATAGCTCCGCAGGTCCAATAGAGCGTCTGGCCCATAACCCAACCCGAATCCCAAGAAAACAAAGTAGTCGGCTCCGTCGAGGTCGGTCTTGGCGATCAACTCTGAGGCTTCCTTGACTGGATCGAATCGACTGTGAAGAGTCCGAGCCGAGCCCGCTGGATCCGTGCGAACACTTGCCGTGGGGTGTCCAGAAACGGCAGGGATGATCTCCACACCCGAGGGAGACAACCGTTCCAGCGCCTCGGCCAGTTTCGGCTGGCTGCCGTGGAGCAGATTGAGATTGGCTGCCAAATGTTGTTTGGATCCGACCAAGGAAAGAACCTGGTTTGTCGAATTGCGGTTGGAGAGACCTACAGCTGGGAGTCCACGAATCGAGGTTGCGTTTCCCGTGGACCGCGCACGCTCTGGATGTACTTTGCGCCTCGGTTTAGCTCCTGGATCAATCGATGACTGACGGTTCGAGCTTCCCTCAAAATCGACTCGTTTTCCAAGCTGATTGCCAGCAAGCGCTGGATTTGAGTACGCAGCCGCTCGAAGCACGTGTGCAGAGCCTGTGTACGGGCCACATCCGGTGCTGCGGTGGAAGCGGCGCGCACCAGGTGAGCTAGCCGGGACTCCAACTCCAAGATCGGCGCGATGTCCTCAATGAGAGGTATCTCACCGGCATCGTCCGGATCAGCCCATCGTGATCGCAGTCGCTTCTGCTGCGATTGGAGGCGAGCCTCGAGATCCTGGTAAAGTTGCTGCGCCCGCTGTATTTCGCCTATCGCCTGGTCCATCGTTCGTCCACAGGCTTGCCCGGGGGTTATCCTGCGTTTTCCGGGGTTATCCCGTGATATTGACCCCTTCGGTTTGAGTGTTCACGGCGCTATCAAGCTTCGGTAGGCTCATGGCCAGAGACTTGCTCTGAGCGGTGGATTCGGTAGCTCTGGCATGGCGCTCGGACCGAGCGACTTCTACCCAAGCCTCGCGTAAACCATCCATGAGCTTTGAGACCTCCGACAGGGGTTCGGGATCCTGGTGGAGGTTGGCCTGGAACACGCGATCCTTGATGTAGGCGTACAATTGATCCAGTGCCATCGCGATTTCGCCACCGGCCTCGAAATTGAGTGTTGCTTGTAGCTCCGTCAAGATCGCCATTACCTTGTTCAAACAACGGCCGCGATCGGCAATACTCCCTTCTCGAATGTAGTTTCGCGCTTCTTGCAAATTTGCGAGCGATGCGTCGTAGAGAAGAACCACGAGTTCGGTCGGAGTGGATGTCTTGATCTCCACCTCCTGGTATTGACTGGCCTGGCGCTTGTTCGACATCCAACGCTCCTTTGTTTGTAGTTGGCCCTTAACTAGGGATCGCGGCTAGCTGGTTGGAGAGGCTGGCTTGAAGGGTACTGAGCTGCTTGAGGGCGGCATCGGCCCGAGCAAACTCCAGGGTCAGCAATTCTCTCCGAACCTCCAGTCGCTCATCCATATCGGCGATCTGCTCTGCAAGTTGGTCTATGTTTTTTTGGACTCCGTTCTGAGCTCGAAAGACCGCCCCGTCCAAAGGATCGGTGAGGTTCTTCAAAGCGGCTTGCAGCTCAAAAAAAATGCTCCCCGTGGCATCCTCGCCGAGAAGAAGCGCGGGCACGTCTTGAAAGTTCGATTCCAATGCATCTCGAAGTTCAGTTTCATCCAAACTGAGACTGCCATCACTGTTGAAGGAGATGCCGACCTGTCCAATGATCTCCAGGCTTCCCAGGCTGTTGCTGATCGACTTTGTGATGAGAGATTGGAGCTCGGATTGCGCACTCCGCAAGGTACTGTCTCCGGAGAGAACCCCTGACGTTTCCTTGCTGGCATCGAAACTGAATTGGGCACCTATGAACGAATTGACCGCGTTAAATTTCTCGACGACGTCCTTGATGCCCTCTACCACGGAATCCAGATCTCGGTCTACCGAGACAGTGACCGTTGTAGCGGACACCGTCTCCAGATTCAGAGTGACACCTTCAATCGCGTCCGAGACTGTGTTGGAGCTCTTCGTAATACTGACTCCGTTGACGGTGAGCGAGGCGTCCGCCGCCGTGACGGTTTCCGCCAGGGTCAGGTCTTGTCCCGAGCCCGACGTAAGATTATTGGTGATCGTCAGAGCATTTGCGGTTCCGGAATCATCGCTTGTGAGCACGAGTTTATAGGGGGTCGCACTGCCGTCGTTGATGATGCTGGCCGTGAAACCCGCGTTCTCATTGTTGATTGCGCTCTTGATTCCCTGAAGGGTATTGTTCGTGGAATCCACCGTGATGGTAACGGCCGTCTCCGTACCCTTCTGTATGATCAACGTCCCTTCCTTGGACGTTGTTGTGGTATCGGAAGCAAAGTTGTTGGAAGCGTGAGCATCGAAACTCGCAAGCGCGCTTACTGTTACGGAATAGTTGCCAGCCGTGGCCCCTTTGTCCGCCGCCGCCGTCAAGATGGTTTCGTCTGAAGAGGACGCCGTTCGCAGGGTGAAAACGCTCTTTTGGAGACGGTTGGCGAAACTGGTGGGTAAGTTCAGCGGGACTGTTTCGTCCTTGAAAAGCGCGCTGTCGATACTCGTCTTGAGCGCCAGCAGTTTCGAATTGAAGTCCTGGAATGCGGAGACCCTGCTCTGAAAACTCTGACTCTGTTTTTCGAGTCTTCGTATGGGCTCTCGTTCGACGAAGATGAGATTGTCGACGATTCCCAGCACATCCAATCCGCCGCCGACGAAGTTCACCGATGACATAATAAGGTCGCGTTCCTTCCCGTTTAAACAAGCCCGTTTAAACAAGCCCGTTTAAACAAGCCCGTTTAAACAAGCTCGTTCAGTTGATTTCCTGAGGACCCGCTCCCATCCGCAGATTCGAGATACTGCTTGGGAATCTTATGGATGACCTCTCCGGTTTTCCTGTCGGTTATTTCGAGGTACATCTTTCCGGTTTCCAGGTTTCGCGTGAACGAGATTCCCGTCCTGTTGTTTCGTAGATCACCCGGTGAATCCGACCGGGCAGAGGGGGGCCTTGTCTCCGCTGCTTCTTTGGGGGATTCTTCAAGATTCTGCGCGCTCGGTTCCGGTCCGTCGATACTCGTGCTAGCGGCACGAAGGCGATCCTCACCAAACTTAACGGCTGAATCGCGTTTGGGCGCGCCGGGATCCATCTGATTCCTTAGCGGAGGGGAGGCTGCTAGGAGGGAGATGTCACCACTCATGGTTTCCTCCTTACGGCAATTGGCCTCACATAGACTGGCAATGAGGATTACGATATTCGTGAATCCGTCACCTGGGCCGAGTCTCCTTTTTCATATCGGCTCTGGATGCCTTGGGTTTAATGAAATCAAGGGAGGACACGGCCGCCTAAAGGCGGGCCGTGTCCCTTTTTTGAGTTTCCTGACTCGATGGGACTAGGTTTAGGCCCGGAGCAGGGACAACACGTTCTGAGCGCTGCCGTTGGCCTGTGCCAGGGCCGCGATTCCAGACTGAGCTAGAATCTGGAATCTGGTCAGGTTGGCCACTTCCTCTGCAATGTTGGCGTCTCGGATGGTTGATTCCGCCGCTTGCGTGTTTTGTGATTGGGACTGCAGAACCGCTACCGAAGATTGGAGTCGGTTGATGCCGGCGCCAATGTCCGCACGATTGTTGGCCACACCGTCTAGGACGTTCTTGAGCGCGTCGAGAGCGGTAGCGGCGGCGGCCTGCGTGGTCAGGTCGATGGTCGTGAGGTTCTGTCCGCCCAGGGCGGTGACGGTGGAACCACTGGTCGTGATCGTATTGATCGTGACCGAGATCGAACTGCTCCCACTTGTATCACCGACGAACACACTCAGGGATCCGTTCAGTCCCGCGGTGGTGAAAATCCCCTGACCATTGAAGTTGGTCTGTGTTGCGATACGGGCGATCTCCGCTTCGATCGACGTGAACTCCGCGTTCAGTGATGCCCGCGAAGTGGAGTCCACGGTTTCCGTTGCCGCGGATTCCGCGAGGGTGAAGGCGCGAATCAAGAGGTTCGAGACCTCTGCGAGCGCACCGTCCGCGATCTGGGATACGGAGATTCCGTCGTTGGCGTTACGGACTGCCTGATCCAGAGCACGTATGTTCGCGCGCAAGCTGTCGGCAATTTGCAGACCGGCCGCATCGTCCGCACCCGAATTGACCCGCTTTCCGGATGACAGTCGAAGCAACGTACGCGAAAGGTTGACATTGTTGATGTTAAGTTGGTTCTGAGCTTGTACGCCCGCGATGTTGTTTAGGATACTAAAAGATCCCATGAGTGAATTCCTCCTTGAATTCTAGAGTGTTTCCCTAAAAAGAGGTGCCGGAAGAGTCAACCAGCTACCACAGCCAGAGGAGAAGCTCGCTGTGATATCCGCGATTAGGGTTCTTTAAATTTGGTATCGCAGTGCTTATCGACGGTTGCCAAACAAAGATTAGAATTTGTTGGAAGGGACGGGCTGGTCTGTAAGGTGGGCGGGTGCTGGGCTGGGCTAGTTTCGAAAATGGCAAGGCGAACCCCCGAGGAGGTCCGCCTTGAGCCCGCCACAAAATGAATGAAGCGATCCTGCTGCTTCTTCGGTACGCTTAGGATCGGAGAAGAGAAAGGACGTTTTGGCTGTTGGAATTCGCTTGTGCTAGAGCGGCAATGCCCGATTGCGCCAAGATTTGAAACCGGGTCAGGTTTGCTACCTCTTGAGCGATGTTGGCGTCCCGAATGGTGGATTCCGCGGCGAGAGTGTTTTGGGATTGGATGCCCAGAACGGATACGGCGGATTGAAGTCGGTTTATTCCGGCGCCAATGTCGGCCCGGTCGTTGGAAACGCCATTCAGGACGTCCTCAGCGCGCTCAGAGCCGTGGAAGCACCGATCTGTGTCGACAGGTCGATCCCGGTCATACTCTGGCCGCCCAGAGAAGTGACGGTGCTTCCGCTCACCGTGATCGTACTGATGGTGACCGCGATGGAGCTGCTGCCCGACGTGTCGCCGACAAATACGTTGAGTGAACCGTTCAGGCCCCCCGTCGTGAATATGCCAACGCCGTTGAAGTTTGTCTGAACCGCAATCCTGGCGACTTCCGATTCGATTGAGGTAAACTCTGCATTTAGCGATGCCCGAGAAGTGGAGTCGACGGTTTCGGTTGCAGCTGCTTCCGCTAGCGTGAAGGCTCGAGTTATCAGATTCGTGATCTCTTGGAGGGCACCATCGGCGATCTGGGCCACGGAAATTCCGTCACTGGCGTTCCGTACCGCTTGGTCGAGTGCCCGGATGTTTGCCCGAAGGCTGTCAGCGATCTGCAATCCGGCAGCATCATCCGCCCCGGAATTGACCCGTTTGCCCGAAGACAGCCGAAGCAACGTACGCGAAAGGTTGACGTTGTTGATGTTAAGCTGGTTTTGGGCCTGGATGCCCGCGATATTGTTGAGGATGCTGAACGATCCCATGATTGAATTCCTCCATGAATTCCACGGATTCTCGCCGACGCTCTAGGCCACACACACGCGATTGGGCGTCCCTGCTCGTGAGCCGGCTATTCTGTCGGAGTCGATTTTTTAGGGGAAATAACCTGGATTTATTTCCTGCAGATTGCCCCGAAGGGCAGCACACCTGACGTATCGGCGAAGATGCACTCTCAGTTTAATCCAAATTCTCCCGGATTCAGATTGGCACGATTATTGCGTCATTCTCGTGGCGGCGCCATGTTGCGGCAGCAGCAGCGAAAAGGAGATTGCATGCCAAGACTCTATCTTGATGAGCAAGAGATCCAGGTCTCCAGCGGTGAGGCAAACTCTCTGGAGCAAATCCTGAAAGAAATCGAAGACGAGCACCTGCCTCCCAATACCGTGATCCGGCAGATCCACGTGGACGGCACCCCACTGTTAGCCGAGGATTTCGCGAACGAGCCGTCGGATGTGCTGGCGCAAGTTGCAGAGAAGGAGAAGATCGAGGTTTTTACCGGCTCCATCGGAGAGGTGGCCGAGGAATCAGTCTACGAGGCGATCGACTATCTGAAGCGTGTGGAATCGTCCGTTCCAGCGCTGATCTCCGGCTTTCGTTCCACACCTGGTCCCGAGGCCTTTGAGAGCTTGAGGCAGTTGTACGAAGGCTTCTACTGGCTGAACCTGCTTCTGGACCGGCTGGAAACCACCCTCGAATTCGATGTGGCATCCTTCGAAGTGCAGGGAGTTGCCGTACACGCGCAGCATGTCAAGCTGGCAGGCGTTTTGAAGGAAATGGTTTCCTCGCAGGAGAGGGAGGACTATGTGCTGGTGGCGGATCTGCTGGAGTATGAGGTCTTGCCCCTGGTGACGGTTTGGAAAGACATGTATGCGGCCATCGGTGATCGAATCGCGGCCGTCCCGTAAGCGTTCCCCCCGTCAATGCAATGTCATTTCGAGTGGCGAGCCGCCAAAAGCTTGACAAGAAACGGGTGAGAAATGGTTCGGAACGTCTGGCCAGAGGTGCGTCGACGGCCAACCAACGAATGAACTTGCCTCATTTGTGGGTTCATACCTGTTCCGGACCGTCTATCGGATTTGGACATGTTCGCCGAGCGATCGTGTTGGCCCGGATGCTGAGTGACGAGGTTGCACCGGTCTTTGTGTTAGGACCCGGGGACCGCTGGACGCGCGAGCAAGTTCGGGGGATTTGGGATACGAAGGATTTGGATTCCGCAGACCTCTGGCGAGGGGAGCACGAACCGGTTGGCCTTCTCGTGGACACTAGAGAAACTGATCGCGCCACCTTGTTGGTGGAGGACGCGAGAGAAAGAAAAATACCGGTCGCCAGTATCCATGACCTGGGACTTGCGCGACTCCCTTCCGATATCGTGATTGACGGGAGCGTGCAGCCCTCTTTGACGAACGACTGGATCCATGGACCCGATCGAGTCTATGCCGGACCTTCATATCAAGTGATTAATCCTGATTTTCGGCGCATGCATCGATTAACAAAACCGATTTCGAAAAGGATCAAAAAGATCGTAGTGAATCTTGGCGGCGGGGATTGTCGCCCTTTCTTTGAAGTGGTGCTTGAGGGTCTAGCCCGTTGCAACGACGACTTGGAAGTGACCGGTCTATCCGGATTTACAAATTGGGGACAGGATCGACTGGGCAGGGGGCCTTGGGATCATCTCCTTTTCCGTTGGGCAGACAGGAACGAATCCATTGCAGATCTGTTTTTCGACGCGGACTTGATAATAACAGCCGCAGGCGTCTCCTGTTACGAAGCCATGTGCGTTGGAGCTCCGGTGATTGCTATGGCGCGTGATTCATTCCAGGAGGTGACGGTAAAGACGCTCGCCCGCGGTGGCGCGGTGCTGGGTTGGCACGCCGACGAAAACCTGGACCCCGGTGTATTGAAGACGCTTGTTTGTACATTGAACGAAAACGAAGACCGGAGGCGAGAGTTGTCGCACGCGGGACGGGAGCTGGTCGACGGTCTGGGTGCGGAGCGAGTGGCTACGATTCTCAGAAAAGAGATTCATCGAGCGGGTCAGGGGGCCGGATGCTCGAAGCTCTGATGTTCGATCTGGACGACACCCTGTATGCCGAAAGAGATTTCGTCTCCAGCGGATACTGGGAAATTGCCAAACACCTCGAGCAACGCTACGGATCCGGAGCGCCGGAGCCTCGGCGTCTCCATCGGGAAATGATGGAGACGCTTCAACTTCAAGGCCGGGAACACGTCCTGCCCATGGTTTTGGGCCGTCTGGAGCAGGACTGTGCAATAGCAGAACTGGTCCAGGTTTATCGCAGGCACCAGCCCGAGATAAACCTGTATCCAGGCTGCTCCGAGCTCCTCGGAGCGTTGCGGGTTCGTTATCGACTCGGGATCGTCACCGACGGCCAACCGGACGTACAACAGCGGAAGGTCGAGGCCCTCGGCCTGCAAGAGATGGTGGATCAGATCGTCTACTCCTGGTCGCACGGCATAGAGCGTGAAAAGCCCCACCCTTACCCATTCCTGCTGATGGCGCAGCTGCTGTGTGCGGAGCCGTCGAACTCTCTCTTTGTTGGAGACCACCCGATCAAGGATTGCTACGGGGCCCATCGAGTGGGGATGAAATCTGTTCGAATCCGCGGGTGCAGGTATGTTGCAACCGAGGAAGACAAGACAGCCGACTTTGAAATCAAGTCGCTGAACGAGTTGCCTCTAATCCTCGAGGAACTGGAGAATGCAACGAAGAGAAATACTTCTGGGCGACCGTTGTATAGGACCCTATGATCCCGTGCTCGTGGTTGCCGAAATCGGTATTAACCACAATGGAAGCGTCGTCGAAGCCAAGAAGCTAATCGATGCGGCGGCGGAATGCGGGGTCGACGCGGTCAAGTTCCAGAGCTTCAGGACCGACCACTTGATGGCGCGGCCCTACGTCGATTCCAGCCTCGATTCGTTGTTTCAATTATTCCGTCGCACGGAATTGACATGGAAGGACCAGGAGAAACTAAAGGCGCACGCGGACAGCCTAGGTATGTTGTTTCTCTCGACGCCTTTCGATAACGAGTGTGTCGATTTCCTGGACTCTCTCGGAGTATCTGCCTTCAAGGTTGCCAGCGCCGACCTCACCCATCTACCGTTGTTACGTCACATTGCCTCGAAAGAAAAACCGGTCCTGCTCTCGACCGGCATGTCCTATTTGAATGAGGTCGCGGATGCGATTTGGACGATCAAGTCCTCCGGCGTGCAAGATATCGTACCGATGCATTGCGTCTCCAGTTATCCAGCGCCACCGGAGTCTCTGAACCTGCGGGCCATACAGACGATGCATGAGAAGTTCGACCTTCCGATCGGGTATTCGGACCATAGTCTGGGTGTTTTGTTTCCTCTCTTGGCCGTCGCACTCGGAGCGGTAGTACTGGAAAAGCACTTCACACTCGACAAGGATGCGGAGGGACCGGATCACGGGTCTAGCATGGATCCCGCGGATCTGGCTGAGCTGATCCAGCGCTTGAGATCAGTGGAGGCAGGTCTGGGTGATGGCAGGAAATGTCCGTCCGCAGCAGAGGAAGAAAACCGCCGAAATAGTCGCCGTCGAATCGTCGCACAGGTGGATATTCGAGCCCATGAAGAGATTTTGCCGTGGATGCTGACTTTCAAGCGTGCGGATCATGGGTTGGAGCCGCACCAACTCGACCGGGTGGTCGGGATGAGGGCGCGCGGAGATATCGGCCGGGATACCGTCCTGGATTGGGATCAGCTGAGTCCCGTGGGCTATCCGGATGGCCCGCATAACCTAGGCAATTCCCGCCACGAGGACACGCCAGAGGAATCGTCTCGGGCTCCGGCGGTGGCGTCGGAATCGGGAGAGTCCAATGCGTGAGATCAACGTCCTGATCACGGCTGCTAGTCGTAGAGTTCCGCTCATTCGGGCTTTTGCTAGGCACTGGAGCGGCTCGGAATCGTGGGACACGTCATTACGACCGACATGAATCCGTTCAGTCCGGGCTTGTTCTTCAGTGATCGCCATTACATTGTGCCCTTGACCACGGACCCCCGTTACATACCGATCATCAAGTCCATTTGCTTCAAGGAACGAATTCATCTCTTGATTCCTACAATAGACGACGAGATACCCCTGTTTGGAATGCATTCGGATGCATTTCGGGAGATGGGAGTCTGGGTGGCAGTCTCGGGTCATCGGGTGGGCTCTATCTGTGCCGACAAGTATCGGACGACACGATTCCTGGCTGAACAGGGTATTGCTGCCGCAAGCACATGGATGCCGTCCGAGTTGGAATTCTCTGCCTTGGGCTACCCGCTTTTTCTCAAACCGCGGTGCGGACGCGGAAGTGTCGGCGCTCATCCGATTGCGGACGAGAAGGAGCTGAGGTTCTACCTTCAGAAGGTGGACGATCCCGTGGTACAGGAGTTTCTTCCTGGTCGCGAATTCACGCTCGACGTGTTGGCGGATTTCAACGGGAATCTGATCAGCGTCGTTCCGAGGGAACGCATGGTCATTCGCTCCGGTGTCACGGACCGGGGAAAGACATGGAAGAGTCCATCCCTAATCTCTCTCGGTGAACGCGCCGCTCGGGCACTATCGATCGTCGGTCCCGCCAATATTCAGGTCATGTGGGACGACGAAGAGGCCAAGGTCTTCGAGGTGAACCCCAGATTCTCCGGTGGTATCCCGCTGACAATCGCAGCCGGGGCGGACTTTCCTTCCTGGCTGGTGCAAATGAGGCTCGGACAGAAGGTTCGCTCTCGCATCGGTGAGTTCGTGGACGGTCTGGTCATGGCCTGCTACGAGACCGCGATATTTTTGGCCAGCGAAGCAGACGCCGACGCTGGGAAAAACAATAGCGCGGCCCCGACGGAATCGGACGACGCCGACGCTAAGGCGGAAACGGTCGTTGCCACCGGTCCATGGATGGAGGCGCGGAAGGGGACCCCATGAAAGCGGTGATTCTTGCGGGTGGCATGGGAACGCGATTGGCACCTTACACTACGATTCTGCCCAAGCCACTGGTGCCGATCGGGGATCGACCCATACTGGAAATCATCGTGCGGCAGTTAGCGCAAGCCGGCATCCACGAAATTCTTCTTTCCACCGGCTATTTAGGGGAACTTATTGAAGCCTATTTCAAGAATGGCCATGCTCGATTGCCGGAGTTGGATATGAAGTACTTCCAGGAATCCGAGCCTTTGGGAACGGCCGGCCCCCTGGCCCTGATTCCGGGACTGAATGAGACCTTCTTGGCAATGAATGGCGACGTGCTAACAACATTGAACTACGCGAAACTACTGGATTTTCATCGCCGGCGGGAAGCTGCGTTAACCATTGCTACCAGACAGAAGACAGTCCAAATTGACCTCGGTGTTCTGGAGACCGACGGGCAAGGAAGCTTGGTTGCTTACAGCGAGAAACCCAGATATGAATGTAATGTAAGCATGGGTATTTATATCTACCAACCTCATGTAATTTCTTATATTGATCGAGGGGAACACCTTGACTTTCCGGAGCTAGTGGTGCGGTTGCTCGAGGCCGGGGAGAAAGTTGCTGGGTTCCCTTCGAACGACTATTGGCTTGATATTGGCCGTCGGGAGGATTATGAGCTCGCCCTCCAGGAAATCCAGTCCGGTAGCTTCCCTTTCCAGGAGTGCGCTCTGGCGCATTCCACTAGCTGAAGTTCGCCCCAACGGGAACGAGATCGACGCTGTTTCGGAAGTTCTGAGGTCCGACTGGTGGACCTATGGTCCGGTGACGGAAGCGCTAGAGGAGCGTTTCGCGTTATGGGTGAGTTCGCGCTACGCTTTCGCGGTCTCCAGCGGTTCCTCGGCGCTACAGTTGGCCTGCCACGCTCTCGACTTGCGCCCCGACGATGAGGTGTTGATGCCAGCTTTGAGCTTCGTGGCTGCGGCCAACGCGGTGCTTCATTGCGGCGGGGTACCGGTCTTTGTCGATGTTGCAGATCGGGAAACCCCAGTTGTTAGCGTCGACACTCTGGATCGCGCAGTCACGCCAAAGACGAGAGGAATCTGTGTCATGCACTATGGCGGTTTTCCCTGTGCCATGGACACGATTATGGATTTTGCGCGCGACCATGGATTGTGGGTGATCGAGGATGCGGCCCACGCACCGGGAGCGCGATGGCAAGGCATTCCCTGTGGATCTTGGGGCGACGTCGCCTGCTTTAGCTTTTTCGGGAACAAGAATATGACATGTGCCGAGGGAGGCATGATTGTCACACGACGGGATGACGTTGCCGGAAGAATCCGAGAGTTGCGCTCGCACGGCATGAGCTCCCTGAGCTGGGACCGATACCGGGGTCACGCTCATAGCTACGACGTGACAGCCGCCGGTTTTAACTTCCGGATGGATGACGTGCGGGCGGCGATTCTACAATGTCAGTTGAACTCGATCGGCGATTACAACCGCGCACGAGCTGAACGCGTCGACTGGTATCGTGCGATCCTAGGCGACGACGCTCGATGGTCCATTCCGTTCCTGTCCCATCCGGGAGAGTCTGCCAATCACCTTTTTGTTGTCGTTTTCCGGTCGAGTGGCGACCGAGAGAAGGTGATACGGGCATTGAAGGCGGAAGGAATACAATCGAGCATCCACTATCCTCCCATCCATCAGTTCTCGTTCTACCGTAAGCTTTCCCTTCCAGTGACCGATCTGAAACATACGGAGGCCCTCGCGGAGCGCATTCTGACTCTTCCCCTGTTTCCGGGAATGAGTCGGAATCAAGTCGAGACGGTCTGCGACGCCGTGGATAGATCGCTCGCAGTCCGGGCTGCACCCTAGTTCCTCGGCAGCCTCCCGCAGCTTTCACTTGAACAAGGGGGATGGGTCTAAGTGCCAACGGCTCTGGCTTTCCTGCAGGCGAGGATGGGTAGCCAACGACTTCCAGGAAAAGTACTGCTCCGGATTGGAGGGAAATCCATCCTCGAGCGCGCGATCCTGCGTTTGCAGGCAACCGAGACAGTCAACAAAGTAGTGGTCGTGACGACACGACTTCCCGAGGACGACCAGATAGAAGAAGAGGCGAAGAGGGTGCAAGCCGAGGTTTACAGGGGCCCCGAGACGGACGTCCTCGCCCGCTATCGCGAAGCCTCGGATCTCCTGTGTCCGGAAATCATCGTTCGGGCGACCGCAGACAACCCCCTGATCGACGTTGGTTCGGTAGACCGGATTGTCCGTGCCCTGTCCTGCAGCGACCTGGATTTTTGTATGGAGAGCGGTCTCCCGGTGGGAGCCGCGACGGAGGCTATTACCCGGCGGGCACTGGAGAAGGTGGACCGACTGACCCGCGATCCTCGAGATCGCGAGCACGTGACCGTTTTCGTAAAGGAGCACCCCGAGCGGTTCCGCCTCGCGTATTTGAGTCCGCCGGACCGACTCAAGAAGCCTCACCTCCGTCTTACCATCGATACACCTGAGGATTTTATTTTCATGGAAACCTTGATGGATAGCCTGCCGGAATCCTCAAGTCCTGCGCCAACGGAAATGTATCTGGATGTGGCGTCGATCCTTCCCCGTGAGCGAGTGTAAGGAACGAGCATCGAGATGCCGATATGGTTGCCGAGCCCTCACAATAGGATTCATGGATGATTCTGTTGACCCGTTTGAACGACGCTCCCATCGCCGTGAACTGCGATCTGATCCAGTTCATTGAAGAAACGCCTGATACCGTCCTTACTCTCAGCAATCACGAGAAGATCGTCGTTCGGGAGGGCATGCATGAAGTCGTGCGACGGGTTGTCGACTTCAAACACCGGATATCTGTCGGAGACGTCCCAGAATTGAACCCGCTACAGAGAGCTTGATGCACCGAGCCCCCGGCGGCGTGACGCACTATGGATATAGCAACAATCATCGGTCTGGTCATGGCCTTTGGCGCGATTCTCGTGGGGCAGGCGCTCGAAGGAGGCCACGCCAGTTCACTGATGGTGCACACGGCTGCCATCATCGTGCTTGGTGGAACTTTTGGTGCCCTTTTCGTCCAATTTCCGATGTCGGTCGTTATTCAAAGCTTCAAATCGGTGTCGAAGGCTTTCTTCGAGTCCAAGGTAAGTCATAAGGGGATCATGTCGGAGATTATTCGATTTGCCATCAAGGCTCGCAAGGAAGGCATCATTTCCCTGGAGGCGGAGACGAAAGAGGCCTCGGATCCCTTTTTGGCAAAGGCTCTTACGTTTGCGGTCGACGGCGTGGAGCCCAAAGTACTGCGGGAAACAATGGAGATGGAAATTACCCAGATGGAGGAGGAGGCGGAGCATCCAGTGAAGTTCTGGGAAGCCGCCGGCGGCTATTCTCCTACCATCGGGATCATCGGAGCGGTCTTGGGGCTTATTCACGTCATGGAGAATCTGAGCGATCCCAGTAAACTGGGCGGCGGTATTGCGGTAGCTTTTGTGGCAACGGTTTACGGAGTGACGTTGGCCAACGTCGTTTTCCTTCCGATATCAGGTAAGTTGAAAGGGAAGGCGAAGGCCGAAATACTTTCAAAGGAAATAATCCTCCTCGGAGTCGTTTCGATTCTGGAAGGCGAGAACCCCAGATTCATCGAGGAGAAGATGAAGAGCTTCCTGAGCCAAAAGGACCAGGAAGAATTATCCGCTGCCGCGGAAGCAGAGAGGAAGAAGGCTGCCTGATGACTCTATATTGTTGCTGGAGTGCGAACCTTGGCACGTAAGAAGAAGCCGCCCGAACATGTGAATCACGAGCGCTGGCTGGTCTCCTACGCTGATTTCATTACCTTGCTGTTTGCCTTCTTCACGACCCTGTATGCAATCTCAACGGTCGACGCCAAGAAGATGGGGAAGATGGTGATGTCGATGCAGGCGTCGTTCGACAACTCGTTTTTTCCCATGGGCAAGGACCGATTGACTCTTTTCGAAGGTCAGCAGAGCTCCAGTCGCGGAAAAACCGAAGTCACCGAAAGAGTGATTCAAGCCGAAGAGAAGGGGTTTCGTGAGAACGCGGTGGGGAAACTGCTAGATTTGAATGTCACCTTGACTCCGAAGGATGGAGCGGAACAGCCACTTCGTGGGCTGCTGGACGTCGTAGAATCGGCGCTGGACCATGAATTGGAAGCGGAACTACTCGGCACGCGCCTAGAGAAGAGAGGATTGGTAATCAGTTTGGGAGAGGAAGGATTCTTTGCTTCAGGCTCCGATCGGCTCAAACCGGAAGGGAAGGCGTTGCTCGACGTTCTTGCGACCAGCCTAACGGCGGTACACAATCATGTTCGGATCGAGGGTCACACCGACAACGTTCCGATGAAGAGCGCTCGTTTTCCGTCGAACTGGGAGCTGTCAACCGCTCGGGCGACGTCCATCGTTTCGTACATGATTGAAAAGTATTCGTTTTCCCCCACGCGTCTCTCCGCCTCGGGATATGGGGAGCACCGTCCCATCGCTGCGAACGATACCCAGAAAGGCCGTGCTCGAAATCGGCGCGTTGATATCGTCGTCTTGGATCCGTTGTTCGGAATGCGCGAGCCCCGTTGAGACGCCATCAGGCTCTCTGCCATATGTAGGCGCAGAAATCCTTGCGAACCCTAAATCCCAGCCTTTGGTACCACTCCAAGGCCCTAGTATTCTCTCGGGTCACAGTCAAACTGACCTTTCTATAGCCGGCCGCTTTCAAAGTTCGTAGAGTCTTGCCCATCAGGGCCCCGCCTAGGCCGAGTCCCTGGTAGGTTGGTAGAATCGAGATCTGCGGTATCATGGCGCCCGCCTTGGAGATGCATGAAGTCAGCACGAAGCCGTTGGGCTTGCCGCCATGGTCCCACCCCATGAAGGAGGCTTCGGGAATGAAGACTCCGCATCCGGGGTTGGCCAGCAGACTGCGAAGATAGCCCTCGCATCCGGCAACCGTGCAATAGTCCTCACAGATTACAGCGTCGAGCTCCTTTTCGTAGCTCTTTTGAACGATCCATGCTGCCTGGGTGACAAAGCGAGAGTCCCATTGGCTGATCGCTCCATCCTGTACTGAATCGAGATCTGGATGGTAGGAGACCAGGTCCAGCTCCAGGTAGACTCTGGGGTAGTTTGCAAATCCCTGGTGCAGAAAGGGCGAGCTCAGGCTCAAGCGATGAAAAGGGAAGAGCTGAGATTCTATTCGCTCGATCTTTGACTGGTCGATCAGTGCTTCTATGGACTTGGCCAGGATTCGGTTCGCAACCTCCTGGGCCGATTCGCACTCTGAGACGTAGAGTGTGCCTATCACGCCCTTGTTGCGGTGAATCAGGAAGTACCCATAGCCAAGGGCCTTTTCGCCGTCACAGGCCACGTAGCCGGGTAGCAGGTTCTGGTCCATGAACGAGATGAGGACCTGCTTGACCGGTGAGTAATCCCAGCCTAGTTCTGATCTCCATGCCCGCACTTCTTCGTCCATGAGTGCCATCACTTGCTTGCGCTCGGCGTGGCTGAGGGGTAGAAGTGTCAAGTTTGGCATAGTACATTGTCTGGCTCTAGATCTTGATGCTTTTCATTGACGGAGTCGTGAATGCGAATCCACGTGTCGGGACTGAGACTTAGGAACGCTTCCACCGCACGCGGATCGAACTGTGTACCGGAACAGCGTTGAATTTCTTCTCGCGCTACCGAAAAGGACATGGCTTTGCGATACGGGCGGTTGCTCGTCATTGCATCCAGCGTATCGACGACCGCGAAGATACGCGCTCCGATCGGAATATCCATCCGGCCGAGCCGATTCGGGTATCCTCTCCCATCCCATCTTTCTTGGTGCGCCAGCACGATTTCTGCCGCGGGCGACAAGAAGTTTATTCCCTGGAGGATCTCGTAGCCAATTTGCGGATGTTTTCGCATTTCCACCCATTCCTCACTCGTGAGCCGACCTGGCTTGAGAAGTATGCTGTCTCTCACTCCGATCTTGCCTACATCGTGAAAGAGCGCGCCCCGCCCGATGTGAATCAGGTCCTCTCCTTGGCAGCCGAGCTCCCTCGCCAGCGTGAGGGTATACTCTTGAACTCTCTGAGAATGTGCATGCGTCTCATGCTCCCTCGCATCCAGAGCCGTGACAAGCGCCTCAAGGGTAATTCTGTAACTATCTTCCACCTCACGCAAGGCTCCGTTGAGTTCGAGCGTTCGCTCGAGAACAATCTTCTCCAGCTCTTTCTGATAATACCGATTTTCCATCAGGAGTCGCCGGCGTTCCAAAGCCCGTTCGACCGACTCCTGCACTGAGGGCAAGTCAAAAGGTTTGGTGATGTAATCGCAGGCTCCGATTCTTAGGCAGTCCACCGCTGTCGTGACGTCGGTGACACCCGTAATCATGATAATGGAAATCTCCGGATCGTTTTTCCGAACCAAGCGGAGGAGCTCCATCCCGGTCATGCCAGGCATCCCGAGATCACTAATCACCACAGAGAATCGAGTTTTCTTGAGCTTTTTCAGGGCTTCAAAAGCATTTTGGGCGGTGCCGCAATCGTAGCCGAGCTGTCGCAGGTGGTTCGATAGAAGAGAGCGGACGTTCTCTTCGTCATCAACAATGAGGATTCTGCTGTTCGAATTACGGTTGGACATCGGAGCCTCAGGCAGGAAGAAGTATTTTTACCTTGCGACGTAGAATCTCTTGGATCACCTGAAAGTGTTGTTTCCTCATCAGGTTTGCGATGTGTTGCTGCGTTTGAGACGAGCGAAGTTCGGACGGATAGGTGCTCTTTATGGAGTGAACGATATGGCCGCTGAGAAAGACCTGGGTGACGATGCAGCTTGGCGAACCGAGGTCCTCCGTCTGGACGTGGAGTTCGTGATCATCCCAAGGCACGTTGTCGTTGAGCCCGGTTACCGGTGCCAACGGTCGGGACTCTGTCGCAGCGTGTTCGAGCGATGCTGTGCCTGCCCGGGACGACATGATCTTCGCAGCAATGTCTTCCATCCGCCCAATGAGCTCGCAGCCGCTCGAGCCAAGTCGAGACGATCGGTTGCCGTTGTGGATCGCGTCAGAGTCGCGAGGCAACGAGCCTGATAGTTGGAGGTCGACGTTGAGGAGTCTCTTGGCAACAGACTGGATCATCTGAACGATGCGGACATCCCTTGGCGATCGAACGCCATTGAGAAGGAGGAACGGACGGTAGGCGTCAATCACACCAGCGAGTTTATCAGCCAGGTCAGGGCGCCGATCGCAGAGATGTTCATAGAGTTCCATCACGCTTTTACTCCTGGGCACCTGGGTCGAGAAAAAGGGCGCCGGGACGTCGACTCCGAGCTCTAGCTGCAGTCTTCGGAACACCGCGGCTTCGACGAACTTGTAAGACAGCTGCATCGATGCGATGTCCGGGGACAACACGGCAATAGATCGATTGGCGAGGTTGAAGAAGTCGAGCACCCGTGCCGATGATTCCATTTCGAGCTCCACCAAAACGTAATCGCTCGACATCCTCAGGAGAGAGTCCCGAATCCCATCGCTCTTGGATCGATCGGGGCTTGCCAGGTCGAGTAGGTCTTCGTGCCCCCTCAACCGACGGACGAGATCTTGGGTTTTTGCTCTGGGACTCTGATCCAGCTTCGTCTTCTCCTGGATTAAGTCGTGGAGTGTTTGCCTTTGCCTATCGTCGGCGGGCTGGACAACTGCTTCGGAGTCGGACTCGTTTCCGACAAGGAGGACGGATCTATTCAGGCTGGCGATGACGGAGGCCAACAGTGAGGCACACAGGCTTTTCCCAGCACCTCGGTGCCCGCATAGGGCCCAAATCTCCATTTGGATAGCATCCCGTTCAGCTCAATGGACGAATGTCTTATCGACCCCCGCGAATCAAACCTTTATCGATGCGCGTTAGAGTCCTCAATGCACGGGGAAGAGTGAGGTGTGTCCGTTCACCTTCGAACCGGGTCGGATGCATTCGATTCTCAACGGCGTTGGCTTCTCTTCAGAACTGGTCGAGGTAAAACCGAGGGTGTAAAGCGTCCGGATATGATTGTACAGCCGCCGGCTGAGGTCGGTCGAATGAGGCCCGTATTCGAGTGCGAAGTATGCATCTCCCGCGGTTGATCGCGCGAGTCCCTTCAGGCTGGCCCGGTTCACGGCGTAGGGCGTTCCCCAGCTCGCCTGGTGGAGCTTCGTCGCGAAACTGACGATAAAAAGCTCCACGTTCGACACTGACAGGAGATTCTTGATAGCTTTCGACCTTCCCGCGCTCTCTGCATCCAGAGAGTCCAGGAAGAGCAATATCACGCGCCGTTTTTCGCTTCTCTGTGCCATTATTTGAACGGCTTCAAACAGGGCACCGTACAGAAAAGGGTTCGCACCCTTCCGCCGGGAATAGAGTTGTTGGATGGACTCCTTGACTCGATCCCTGCCGACGGTCGGCTCCAGTGCCATTTTGAGCTCGCGGTCGTAGGTTGCAACCCAGATCGATTGCTTGGCCAAGTGTTTGTCGATTAGCTCGTAGAGCACGTCCCGAACAGATAGTCCCCCGGATCCGGCCAGGCGGTCATCTTCCCAGTGTTTTGGCAGCAACGCCTGCTGAAATAGCACACCGTACGCCGTCGGTAGTTCGGGCCCTGCCAGAAACTCAATTTCTCGGGCCGTACCGTTTTCGAATACCTGGATCTCCTGTTTCGTCAAGTCTTCGATGTACAGACGGTTTCTGTCCGTTAGGCTTGCCGTTACGTATACGGGAGTTTTGCCGGCGGCGCTGACCGTCCAACAGGGAGCCAATAGAGCCCATACCAGCGCTATGGCCATCCGTAACCTGGTTAGCTCCATGGCAACGAGGACCTTTCTTCAAGGAATTATAGCAGAAGTGGGTCGTCTTTTGGATCGAACTCGCGACTGCCGTTTCGACCGGGTGAAAGGGATGGCAAAGAGTTCTTTTCGGCGCGAGGAACCTTGACGATAGACTTCACGATGGGGTGGCTGCCTCGAACAAGGGCGCGCCAGCAGACCCAGCTTGAACGATAAACGGTTGAGTTTCCTCGGGGGCTCTGGTAGCCTTAAGTCCTTGACCTGAAATGAAAAGGACAGCCATGCAGGTTGAGCCAGATATGAAGAACACGAACACCCCCGATGCCTCGTCAATGGCGGATAGGTCAGTTTCTGCTTCCGGTTCTCTCTTTGGATCGAGTGTGGAGCTCAAATCCTGGTTCAGGGATATCCTGTTCGCTTTCGCCACCGCGATCTTTGTCGTGTTATTCGTGATTCAACCCGTCAAAGTCGAAGGGAACAGCATGCAACCGCGGCTGGTGGACCAGGAACGAATCTTCGTGAATCGGTTCATATACCGCTTCTCGGCGATCCATCGGGGTGACATCATCGTGTTTTGGTACCCGAAAGATACGTCCAAGTCCTTTATCAAAAGAGTACTTGCCACTCCCGGAGACGTGGTGGAAATTCGCGATGGGGCCGTTTATGTCAACGGTCGGGTCCTGCTGGAACCGTATCTGGATCAAAGGTTCAAGGATCGAGATTCGCTTGGCAAGACCAGCGTTCCGGACCAAATGTACTTCGTTCTTGGGGACCATCGAAACTCGAGCAATGACAGTCGCAACTGGGGCTTCGTGCCGAGAGAGCTGATTTACGGAAAGGCGATGTTTCGTTATTGGCCCGTTACAAGGGTTGGTCCCCTGGAGTAATCCTCCACCGTATCCTGCTGCTGCCAATTCAGACCTGAGCCAACAGAGGAAAAATGCGAGCGATTCTAGCACTTGAAGATGGGCGGCTCTTTGAAGGGCGCGGCTTCGGCGCTCGAGGAGAGACATCGGGCGAAGTGGTATTCAATACATCCATGACCGGCTATCAGGAAATCCTGACAGACCCTTCGTATGCGGGTCAGATCGTCGTGATGACCTACCCTCATATTGGAAACTACGGGACCAACCTCGAGGACGAGGAGTCTAGACGGCCGTTTATCGAGGGATTCGTAGCGCGTGAGTTCAGTGCGATCCGATCAAATTGGCGTTCCGAGCTGTCTTTGGAAGAGTACTTCGCACGACACAACATCGTCGCGATTTCCGAGATCGACACTCGCGCATTGGTGCGCCATATCCGGACTCGTGGCGCCCTGCGCGGGATCATCAGCTCGGCGGAACTTGATTCGAAGATCCTGGTCGAGCGAACGCGAGCGGTTCCCAGCATGCTCGGCTTCGATCTCGCGTCGAAGGTAACCTGTGACAAACCATACCTGTGGAAGGAAGGGTCCGAACCCGTGGGGGCGAAACCGTATCATGTCGTCGCTTACGACTATGGTATCAAGTTCAATATACTCAACAACCTAAGACGGGCCTGCAGTCGCGTCACCGTGGTACCCGGTCATACGAAAGCGGAAGATGTTCTCGCACTAAAGCCCGATGGGGTTTTTCTCTCTAATGGCCCGGGGGACCCGGAGCCTTTGGGTTATGCCGTGGATATCATCAAGAGCCTTCTTGGAAGAGTCCCTATATTCGGCATATGCTTGGGGCATCAACTGATGGGCTTAGCTCTCGGTGGGAAGACCTTCAAGCTGAAGTTCGGTCACCGAGGAGGGAATCAGCCGGTAAAGAACCTGATGACGGGAAAAGTAGAAATCACGGCACAAAACCACGGTTTTGCGGTAGATCCGGACTCCATCGATGAGAATCAAATTCTGCTGAGCCACATCAATCTGAACGACCAGACACTGGAGGGGCTCAGACACCGAAACATCCCAGCTTTTTCCGTGCAGTACCACCCGGAGGCGTCTCCCGGTCCCCATGATTCGCACTACCTGTTTACGGACTTTCTGGATTTGATATCAGTTTCAAAGAACTAGCGATGCCGAAGAGAAACGATATTCACAAGATATTGATCATCGGGTCCGGCCCGATTGTGATTGGGCAGGCGTGCGAGTTCGACTACTCGGGCACTCAAGCGTGTCGGGCCTTACGTAGCGAGGGTTTCGAGGTTGTCCTGGTCAACTCCAACCCTGCTACGATCATGACCGATCCCGAGCTTGCGGATCGTACCTACATTGAGCCCTTAACCCCCGATGCCGTTGCGGCCATCATCGCTCGAGAAAGGCCCGATGCGTTGCTCCCTACGGTTGGGGGACAAACCGGCTTGAACCTTTCGGTGGAACTCGCGAAGTCGGGCGTGCTGGATCACTACGGGGTTGAAATGATCGGCGCGAAGCTCGCCGCGGTAGAAATTGCTGAAGATCGGCAAATGTTCAAGGAGGCCATGACGGAAATAGGTCTGCGGAGTGCTCGATCTCAGGTCGTCCGGACACTCGAAGAGGGAAGAGAGTTTCTCAATGAGGTAGGACTCCCGTGCATCATGCGCCCCAGTTTCACGATGGGAGGATCCGGTGGAGGCATCGCCTTCAACAATGAAGAATTCGACGCCATTGTGCAGCACGGAATCTCTCTCTCTCCGGTTCACGAGGTTCTTATCGAACAGTCTCTGCTGGGTTGGAAGGAATTCGAACTGGAGCTCATGCGGGATCTGGCAGACAACGTGGTCGTGATTTGCTCGATCGAGAACTTCGATCCCATGGGTGTGCACACGGGGGACTCGATCACCGTGGCCCCGGCACAAACCCTGACGGACAAAGAATATCAGGCGATGCGAAACGCTGCGATTCAGGTCATTCGCAAGGTTGGCGTGGAAACGGGGGGATCGAACATCCAGTTTGCCGTGAATCCTGCCGACGGGGAGCTCGTGGTGATAGAGATGAACCCGAGAGTGTCTCGCAGTTCGGCGCTGGCTTCAAAGGCCACGGGATTCCCGATCGCCAAGATCGCGGCCAAACTGGCGGTCGGCTACACACTCGACGAAATCCCGAACGACATTACCCGAAAGACTCCCGCCAGCTTTGAGCCAACAATCGACTACGTGGTTGCCAAAATACCCAAGTGGAACTTCGAAAAATTTCCGGAGGCTGACCCTACCCTGGGCACGCAAATGAAGTCCGTTGGCGAGGCCATGGCAATCGGCAGGACCTTCAAGGAGGCACTTTTCAAGGGAATCCGGTCGCTGGAGCAGGGCAACAGTCTCTCTGACACGAGCATCGATGCTGAGCGGCTGACCCACAATCTAGTGACACCAGTTCCCGAACGGCTCGCGTATATCCACTTCGCGCTGATGGAAGGACATAGTGTCGCCGAGCTTCACGATCTGACGAAAATGGACCCCTGGTTCCTAGACCAACTACGACAGGTGGTCGAGATCGAGAAACGCTTGCAGAATTATACGATTGACAGTCTCTCCGAGGACCTGATCAGAGAAGCCAAGCGCGCAGGGCTGTCGGATTACGGTATAGCGGAACTCTTGTCTTCCGTCGAAGGCGAGACCTGCGATGAGGCAGCGGTCATGCGGCGTCGGCATGAGCTCGGTATCAGACCCGTGTTCAAGAGGGTGGATACGTGCGCGGCCGAATTCGAGTCCTATACTCCATACCTATACTCGACCTATGAAGGGGAGTCGGAGGCGGAGCCCTCCGATAAGAGAAAAATCGTTGTTCTGGGCAGCGGGCCCAACCGAATCGGTCAGGGAATAGAATTTGACTATTGCTGTTGTCATGCCTCGTTTGCGCTAAAGGAGGCTGGCTACGAGACGATCATGATCAATTGCAATCCCGAAACGGTCTCCACCGATTACGACACGTCCGATCGATTGTACTTTGAGCCGCTTACCTTCGAAGACGTGGTAGAGATACTCCACGTTGAGAAGCCAGAGGGAGTCATCGTCCAGTTTGGAGGACAGACGCCGCTGAATCTGGCCATGCGGCTTCATGAGGCTGGTATTCCAATCGTGGGAACGACTCCCGATCGCATTGATCTTGCCGAGGATCGAAAGAGGTTCGGCAAGCTGCTGCAAGAGTTACAAATACCGCAGACGACGAATGGGACTGCCAGTTCTTTGGAAGAGTCTCGGCAAGTAGCGTCACAAGTTGGTTACCCCGTACTCGTTCGCCCTTCCTATGTCTTGGGGGGAAGAGCGATGTCCATCGTGTACGATGAAGAGGGACTGGACCACTATATGGCGACGGCTGTGGCGGCTTCGCCCAAACATCCGGTTCTGGTCGACAAGTTTCTGGAGCGCGCTTTCGAATACGATGTGGATGCCATATGCGATGGTGACACGGTCATTACTGCGGGAGTCATGGAACACGTGGAGGAGGCGGGAATCCATAGCGGGGACAGCACCTGCATGCTGCCCCCGATCGTCATCAGTCCCGATTTGCTAGAACGGATGAAGGAGTATACCGAGAAGCTTGGCAAAGCTCTCGGAGTTGTCGGACTCATGAATATCCAGTATGCGGTGCAGGGAGAGTCCGTGTATGTTCTGGAAGTCAATCCGCGGGCCTCTCGCACGATCCCTTACGTCAGCAAGGCCACCGGGGTTCCGTTGGCCAAACTCGCAGCGCGTGTCATGACTGGCGAAAAACTCAAAGATCTCGGAATCGACGATGAGATAAGGGTGCGGCACTGCTACGTCAAATCGCCCGTGTTTCCGTTTCAAAAGTTCCAAGGCGTAGATTCGATCTTGGGCCCGGAGATGAAGTCCACCGGGGAAGTGATGGGTGTGGCCGATAGCTTTGGCGGTGCGTATGCGAAGGCGCAGATGTCTGCGGGCGTCACGTTGCCCCGCCAAGGAACGCTTTTCATCAGTGTGACCGATGGTGACAAACCCACTTCGGTGGCGATCGCAAGAGATTTTGAAGAATTGGGTTTCAGGATTATCGCAACTTCAGGCACGCAGCGCCTCCTTCAATCTCAGGGAGTGAGAGCTGATTTTGTCTACAAGGTCGGGGAAGGCCGCCCCAATGTTGTGGATCTCATCAAGAGTCAGAAGGTCAGCCTCATCATCAACACGCCTCTGGGGCGCCAGTCTCGTTTTGACGAGAAGGCGATTCGGCGCGCTGCAACCCAGCATCGTGTGCCCTGCATTACCACGCTTTCGGGCGCGGCGGCGGCTGCGAATGGAATTCGTGCGCTGCATACAGAAAAGCTGACCGTTCGGAGCCTGCAGGAATATCATGGGCTTGTCCGGACTCCGGTCCTGAAGCAGGTCTGAACTTTTCTAGCTCGCCGGTCCTTCGTCGTTCCCGTCCTTCTTTTCGCTCTTTTCGCTTGCTGGCATGCCCAGCGATGGGAAAAGATCAAATACACGATCGTCCCGGATGAGATGTGCTCCTTCCGTATGCAATCGAACAAAGTGGGTACAGTACTTCCGCTCCACTCCACCATGGCAGTGATCCACACAGTACAAGTCCGTATCGGTGCAGTTGACACACTCACCAAGAGACAAGCAGACTTTCGGGACGGTGGTCTTGCACCTGGCGCAGATCGCAAAGAGGTTCTCACTTTGAGTGAAATGGGAACATTCGTCGAGCGCGGTGCTGTTCTTTACGTATCCGAACACCCGGCACCCCATGAACATTGGATCGCCTTTTTGTTCGATCTGATCGAGGCTCTCGTCGATCCAGTTGATACAGGTCCGGCAGTTGATCTTCGATGAGGGTGGTTGCTTTTTCTTCATGGGTCAGCGTTTACGCTTTCGGTCCCTGGCCCAGTTTTCCTTTACTTCTTGACGTCCCCGGGCGATGGCTAGTGATCCCGCCGGTACGTCGCGGGTAATCGTGCTTCCCGCAGCGACATAGGCCCCTCGGCCAATATGAACGGGCGCGACAAGCTGGGAATCGCTTCCGATGAAGACGCCATCCTCGATAATCGTTTCGCTTTTTTTGCTGCCGTCATAGTTGCAGGTAATCGTCCCCGCTCCAATATTGACGTCCTCACCTATCTTGGCATCCCCAAGATAGGTGAGGTGGGCTGCCTTTGTTCCTGCGGCCAGAGTACTTTTTTTCAATTCTACGAAGTTCCCGATCCGACAGCCCTCGCCGACGGACGTATGGTTGCGCAGGCGAGCACTTGGGCCTACCGATGCACCCGCACCAATCTCGGAGTCCGTGACCAGGCAGGAATCGAGAATCTTCACGTTCGAACCGATCAGGCTGCTGCTGATCCGAGTTCCGGAGCGAACGACAGTCCCCGCTCCTATCCTTGTTGTCCCCTCGATAGTGACCATGGGATAGAGGATCACGTCTTTTCCGATCTCTACATCCAGATCGACATATGTCCGATCCGGATCTATCAATGTGACTCCACCTTCCATCAACTGGTTGTTCTTTCGGATCCTGAGTGCTCTGGCCGCATCCGCGAGTTGACGCCGTGTGTTGATGCCCTGCAACTCGTCGAAATCGTCGTGTAGAGTACCCTCGACCTTGAGTCCCTGTTTGTTGTGGATTCCGATGAGATCCGTCAAGTAATACTCGTTCTGGGCGTTGTCGTTGGAGAGTTCCACCAGACCATCCAGAAGGGCCCGGATCTGGAAACAGTAGAATCCTGGATTGATTTCCTGGATTGTACGGATCTCCGGAGTCGCGTCCTTTTCCTCGACGACCGCCTGGATCTCGCCCTGGGAGCCGCGCATGATTCTCCCATATCCGAACGGGTCCGACGCGTGGGCTGTCAGAATCGTTGTGACGCCGCCCCGGTCGCGGTGGAAGTGAACGAGCTTCTCGAGGGATTGGGGTTGTATCCGGGGTGCGTCTCCGACAAGAACCAGTAGGTCACCTCGCATTTGCTCCAGTTGTGATCGCGCCGACATGACCGCGTGCCCGGTTCCGAATTGTTCTTCTTGAAGAACAAACTCCGAGGGATAATCGGTCATGGTCGAGCGCACGTTTTCCGCATCCTGACCTATGACGATCAAGGTTCTATCTGGTCCGAGCTCCGCCGCGGCACGGTAGACAAGTTGGATCATGGGCTTCCCGCAAACCTGATGCAATACCTTGGCTTGGTCGCTGACCATCCGCGTGCCCTTTCCCGCGGCCAATATGAGAACGTTAAGATCCTTCATGGCCGGGGACCCTGATGCGTAGATCCGGTACGATCATGGTTTTTTTGTGATGCCAGGTCCGTGAACTTGGCTCTGTCGTGCATCATGTCAACCTCTCTCTTTAGTGCATTTGCTTTGCTAACCCCCAGCCGGTGGTCGTGCGCAAGGGCAAGGACTGACTTCAGGCAGATACTATTTTGAGGTCCGGTTTGCCGTCGTGGGTCTTCCAGAGTTCGTAGGCATCGTAGACTGCGGCTGCCAATAGTTTGGGATCGTGCCGCACGACCTTCGTCTGCGACAATAGCTCTCTTTCGTAGATGGCGATACCCATCTTTCTCAGCTTTGTCCGATCCGATACGACCGGGACGGAATCTTTTTTCCGATACAGGGCGAGCCGGCTGGAATCTGCTCTCGTACTGTTGAGGATGATCGCGTCGAAGAGCGGGGGTTTCGTGTGCTGGTATATCGACTCGAGATGATGGGATGCGTTGAACCCATTGGTTTCTCCGGGCTGGGTCATGAGGTTACAGATGTATATCCGCAGCGCTCTCGAGTTTCTTATTTCGTCGGCGATACGTGTAACGAGCAGGTTGGGTAACAGGCTCGTGAACAGCGAGCCGGGACCCACCGTGATAATGTCGGCAGCTCGAATGGCCTGCAGGACCGCACCCACCGGCCGGCAATTCCGGGGGGAGAGTCTTAGCCGGCGGATTGGACTGCTTGTGCACGAGATGGCGGACTCACCTCGGACGCGCTTCCCATCATGCAGTTCCGCTTCTAACCGGACGTCCTGTAGCGTGGAGGGGTATATCTGGCCGCGGATGGCTAAGACCTGCGAGCTGAAACGAATCGCCTTCAAGAAATCGCCGGTTACCCCGGTTAGTGCCGTCAAAAGCAAGTTTCCGAAACTGTGGCCCTTGAGATCTCCGGAACCGGGAAAGCGATACTGGAACAATCGTGAAAGCAGCGACTCGTCGGTACTCAACGCGACGAGACAGTTCCGAATGTCGCCCGGCGGAAGTACCTGGAGCTCATCCCGCAGCCGTCCAGAACTTCCCCCATCATCGGTAACCGTGACCACTGCTGTCAGTTTTGCGATCCAAGGCATGACGCGGTTGCGTCCAAGTGGTGGTGCATCCGCCACGGCGTACTTGAGTCCTTTAAGAAGGCAGGACAAGCCGCTGCCCCCGCCAAGTGAGACCACGTTGGGCAGGTTTCGAGTTGAACTCATGACTGTGCTGATTCGGGTGTAGTGGCGGGGGACAATCCCACTAGCTCTGAAAATTCCTTGCGTTCGTGAAGTGAAAAGAAATCCTGGTCGTTTTTGGCGTAGATCCGGTTGTCTTCGTTCAGAGCAATCGCTTGGTGGAGGCTCTTTATCGCCTCGTCAAAATCTGCCATGAGTGCCTGAGACGCGGCAACGGAATAGTGAACATAGTCCTTGTCCGGGTTCTTCTCGAGATAGTCATGAAAGTATCGGATCGCTTTTTCATAGTGGCCGCGATTGTGCTCCACGACACCCAGCGAATAGAGTTGGTCGTTCGAGATGGACACCTTTGTTTGACTAAGTTCCTCGCGATCACAGATTTGGAGATAGCTTTTGGACCGGGCAATGATCTCGGATTCGCTAGGATAGGAATCCGCAATGGACTCGAATTCGTTTCTGGCTCGTTTGTAGTCCTTCTTGTAGACGAACCGAATTCCTTTCTCCAATCGCGCCAGTGCGGCAGACGTACTCTTGGAGTCGCTCAATAAGCGGTTGCGCGGTGTTCCTTGTTTTGCGGTCGAGGTTCTGAGTTTCTTCTCCGACGTCATGGACCTTCCTAGCTGAGCAGATTTCTTGACAGGACGAGACACCTTCCTTGCAGACGGCGACTGCGCCCTTGGATTCGCCACGGTCTTACTGTGTCGTGCAGGGGATTTCTTGACTGGCCTCGATACTTTCGGCTTTGCGGAAGAACGCTTTTTGGCCTTCGCTGAGTTGGTCATGCGCCCCCTTTTGCCCGCCAAACCTCTCGTTGCCATTTAGCGCCTAAACTATTGTAGTATGACTATTTGAAGAAATGAAGGAAAAGACTCCATGAAATTGAGAGTTATTATTAGGAGAAATCTGTCGATAAGTCAAGCGCCAAGAGGGGAAAGGCTCAGAGCCAGTGAGCTTTGCTGTTTCGGGTTTTGTGCTGTCAATTTCGTTACTGCCGACGCCTGACCTATCGTGGTATATAGTGTAGCTTTGCGCAAGCTCCGCGCCCTTGAGGGGCCTCCGATGAATTCGGGCAGTATCGTCCTATATGAAGCCGAGTACTCAAGGGTAAAGGCCATCCTGTCCAGGGCCCAGGGCGAGTTGCGAGCAGATCTGGTTTTGCTCATCGATCGAGACGGGCATCAGATTGCATCCGAGGGGTCGGCTCGCGACATCGATCTGACATCGCTGGCATCCTTGGCCTCGGCGAATCTCGCCGCTACCGATGGGCTTGCCCAGCTGGTCGGGGAGCCTGAGTTCTCGGTGCTGTACCACCAAGGCAAGCATCGCAACATCCATATGTCGGCGGTTTCGGACAGGTTTTCTCTCGTATTGGTGTTTGATGAAACCGTCTCGTTGGGTCTGGTTAGGCTCCGGGTCAAGCACGCGACAGCCTATTTGGAAGAGGTATTCCGGATCTTTCAGCGGAAACTGGCCAGGGAAACAGAGAAGACAGGCCAATCTTCGACCTCATCCCCCCCTGGATTTTTCGGACGAGGAGATTGAAAAGTTGTTCGGTAGTTAAGCCGGACCTGTCATTTGGGGGAGTGTAAGCCGTTGACATTCATAAACTACGTTGCACGCGAAATAAACTGTAAGATTGTCTACTACGGTCCGGGTTTGGGCGGCAAAACCACCAACCTTCAGCAGATCTATGAAGCGACGAATTCCGAGAACAAGGGCAAGCTGATTTCTTTGGCCACGGAAGCGGAGCGAACCCTCTTCTTCGACTTTCTGCCCATCGATCTCGGCCAGATCCGGGGCTTTGGGACCCGATTCCACTTGTACACGGTTCCTGGCCAAGTGTTCTATGATGCGAGCCGGAAGCTCATTCTCAAGGGTGTGGATGGGGTCGTTTTTGTGGCCGACTCGCAACAGGAACGTCTAGACGCCAATATCGAGTCCTTGAACAACCTGAATCAGAATCTCAGGGAGCAGGGCTTTGATCTCAAAAAGCTGCCCTATGTTCTGCAGCTCAACAAGCGGGACCTGCCGAACGTCCTCCCGGTGGATGAGCTCAAGAAGTCGTTGTTGCTCAAGAACGAACCTGTCTTCGAAGCTGTGGCTACGACCGGCGAAGGGGTTCAAGGAACACTTAAAGCAGTTGCCCGTCAAGTCCTTGTAGAATTGAGAAAAAGTGCTTGATGCTGGGTGCTAGAGCCTCCTTCTACGATCGGACGGCTAAGCCCAGACCTCCGCTCCCAGCCCTTCAACTCGAGATTCCTGCACGCGATCTGTAATCTGGCTGCATCGACACACCACAAACCGGTCGCTTCTACCGAATCGAAACCAGCTTGCCATGGGCTGCTGTGGGACGCACAGGTTTCATATGGCCATACTTTTCTGTATAAACGATTGCCGGAGGAGAAAATGAACCATAGCGAAGCTTTCTTGAAGTTGGTCGAGGATTCGAAAGTCCGAATTCATGAGGTGTCGGTCGATGAAGTCGTCCAAAAGCAGAAGTTAGGAGAGGTATTCCACTTGGTGGATGTGAGAGAGGACAATGAGTGGGAAAGGAGCCGTATCGCGGGATCCGTCCATTTGGGCAAAGGGGTCATAGAAAGGGATATCGAGCAAGCCGTTCCGGAAAACGGGGCGGAGATCGTTCTATACTGCGGTGGCGGGTATCGTTCCGCGCTAGCGGCGGACGCGCTTCAGCGTATGGGGTATCACAACGTTCATTCGATGGCGGGAGGCTACAAGGCATGGAAGGACGCACGCTATCCCCTTGATAGCTGACTCTGATCCGGCCCGCCGCCAGTCCTTGGCGAGTGGGTCACGTTTGCCACGATGGGAGGATGATTCGTGGATTTGAGCGGTTTGACGGTTACGATTGGTGAGATCGATGGTTGGGTATGGAAACCGAGCCACATGCCGCTGGTGTTGTTGTCTGTCGGAGCGCTGATCACGGGGGTGACCGGCTTCGTCCAGATTCGGCAGTTTCCACGAGCACTCAAGACGGTCCTGAAAGGTGCCTTCAGTCGGGATGCCCACGGCGAGGGTGCCATTACTCCTTTTCAAGCTCTTTCTACGGCGCTGGCCTCGACGGTTGGTAATGGCAACATTGGGGGCGTCGCCACGGCCATCTTGCTTGGCGGGGCCGGTGCTGTTTTCTGGATATGGGTGTGCGCTGCGATGGGCATGGCTACGAAGTATGCCGAAGCCGTTCTCGGGGTGCATTACCGAGTTCGCCGAGAGAACGGCGAACTTGCCAGCGGTCCCATGTACTACATCGGCGGCGGAGTTTCGAATCGTTTGATCGCTCAGGGATTGGCTCATCTTTTTGCGTTTTTCGGGGCGTGCGCGGCGCTCCTCGGAACAGGGAACATGGCCCAGTCCAATACCGTGGCACGAACCTTTGTTCAGGCCTGCGATCAGATCTTCGGGCTGACGGTACCTCTATGGTTTCCCGGGATGCTGATAACCCTAGCGGTCGGGTCAGTGCTGCTGGGAGGGATTCAACGGATTGCTATAGTTGCCGAGAGGCTGGTTCCATTCATGATACTGGTGTATCTCGTTGCTGCCTCCGCCTACATCGTGATCAACATGGACAAGATACCCTTGGTTTTCCGCATGATCTTCGAGCAAGCTTTTTCTCCATCGGCGGCTGCGGGAGGGTTCGTCGGAACGTCGGTTTTCCAAACCATCGCAGCCGGTATGAGCCGAGGTGTTTTGTCGAATGAAGCAGGCCTTGGGAGTGCGCCGATTGCCCATGGGATTGCCAAGGTGGACCATCCGGCTGAGCAAGGGGTGGTCGGTATTTTCGAAGTATTCATGGATACGATCGTTGTCTGTTCGCTCACGGCCTTCGTCATACTGTCCTCAGGATTATGGACCGACGCGAGCTATCAGCAGGCGAGCGGTGACCTGACGGCCGCAGCCCTGGGCACGAGCATACCGTTCGCGTCGGCCATCGTGGCCCTCTGTTCGTTTCTGTTCGGTTTTTCCACCCTGATCGGGTGGTACTACTATGGAGAGAAGTGCTTCGAGTTCATCCTTGGGTCTAAGATGATTCTATTGTACCGGGTTCTATTCATAGCCCTCATCATGGTTGGCTCTGTCGTATCGGTTCCCTTTGTTTGGGCCGTCGGCACTCTGCTCAACGGGTTCATGGCATTCCCGAATCTCATGGGACTACTCTTGTTGCTCGGCACGGTCCGGAAGCTGACCCGGGAATACTTTTCCTGATGTGGACTTGTGAAGCCCACGCGTGGTAGTTCTGCCCGAAGTAACCGAAGAAGCCTCTGAAGAGATAATCGGCATCAGGGCTGCGCGAGGAACTTCTTTGTCTCGCGGATGAAGATCTCCGCCTGGTCATGATGCACCCAGTGACCAGCGTTGGGAACGTTGAGACAGGTACGGTCGCGGATTGCGTCGACCCCAGGGGAACTTTCGGGGGTAGGGACCCAGCTTTCTTCTCCTCGGACCAGCAGCGTGGGGCATTCAATGCGTCCCCAGAGCTCCCGGGCAAGTTCCAGATTGAAGCCGAAAGGCGGAAACGCGCGAATATAGTTGTCGAATTTCCACTGTAGCGTTCCATCCGGGTTCCAATTGGAACCCAGCAAGGTCAAATGTCGCGCGACAGTGTCGGTGAGGTGGGAATTTGCTCCCTTCATTCTTGTGACCGCGGCTTCCAGGTTCGGGTAGCGCTTGGAGCTACGCGTTTCACACTCGCGCACGTTTTCGATCCATTTTCGCAGACGTTCCGGAATGTCGCGGGGAACCAACTTTTCCGAAGGAGGACCGTAACCTTCGATCGATACGAGTTTCTTGACTCGGTCCGGATATACCCCGGTGTACATGAGAACAACGGAGCCGCCGAGCGAGTGCCCAACCAGATAGACGGGGGATCTTCCGACGATGTCAATCAGGGCCGAGAGGTCCACAACGTACTCGGGCACGCTGTACATGGCTCCGGTCGCCCAACTGCTGTCGCCATGCCCCCGGAGATCAGGCGCGATGATCCGGAAATCGCTTGAGAATTCCTCCGCAACGCGGTCCCAACTCCGAGCATGATCCCTTCCTCCGTGGACCAAGAGGAGATTTGGTTTCCCATTGTCTCCCCAATCCCAGAAGTGCAGTTTGAGGCGATGGGAGTAGTAGTATTGGGATATTGGCTCCATTGGTGGTTTCGAATTTTGAGTTCAAAGCGGGAAGGTGAAGCCCTGTGTCACGCAGCACCCGGAATCTCTCGGCAAGAAACCACAGCCGGCCTCATGTGGCCTCTCCTTGTTTCAACCGACGCTAGTTCGTGTTGCAAGAGCCGCGTTCCGGTGCGCCGCAGGCTCCACAAGGCCCGGGTTCTAACCCCGAAGCGGAACCAGTGGAAACGGAAAAGGTCGACAATAGCTGAGCCACATCCGTGCCGTCGCAGTTGCGACATACTACATCCTGTTGATCGGCAAGCACCAGCAACTCAAATCGGCTCCGGCAATCACGACATTCATATTCGAAAAGGGGCAAACCGAGGACTCCTATCTATATCTATACCTCAAGAAAGAAGATTAGCAGAGTTCCCAGGTGAATAAAAGATTACTCTGCATCAGCTTTTCGGTTCTCCGTGGGTTTTGGGCTGCCGGATAGCTTCCAAACTGATAGCAAGATTGATCCCGTGAGGACGATCCCGACGAACATGAGTGACGCGCCGATTGGAATGGGATAGATGTCGGCGCAAATCATCTTGATTCCCACGAAAATCAGCACGATGCCAAGGCCGACATTCAAGTAGGAAAATCGCCGGAACACTGCAGAAAGAAGAAAGTATAGAGCCCGTAATCCCAGAATGGCACAAACGTTCGAGGTGTAGATGATAAAAGGATCCAACGTGATGGCGAAGATCGCTGGAATCGAGTCGACGGCGAAGATCAGGTCGGTTGTTTCAACGGTCAGCAATACCAGGGCCAGGGGCGTGGCTCGGAGTTGGTTGTCTTTTCGGACCCAAAAGCGATCACTATCGTAGCCGGCGACCATGGGCACGAAGCGTCGAAACCAACGGACTACTGGGTTCCGATCAGGATCAATCTCCGTGTCTCCCTGACGCAGAACCTTTGTCCCCGTGAAGACTAGAAACGCACCAAAGATATAGAGAATCCAGTGAAAGTGTTCAATCAGCGCGGATCCGACAACAATGAAGAACGCGCGCATGATCAGCGCCCCGAGGATTCCCCAGAACAGCACCCGATGATGCAGTGTCGGCGGCACCGCGAAGTAAGAAAAAATAAGAATGAAGACAAAGACGTTGTCGACGCTGAGCGCCCATTCGATGAGGTAGCCGGTAAAGAAGGCCAACCCTTTTTCAGATCCGAACCGAGTGAGGATCCAAACACCGAATCCGACCGAAAGGCCCACCCACACGACGGTCCATGTGAGCGCTTCACGGAGGGTTACCGTATGGGCGGCGCGGTGAAAGACCCCAAGATCGAGGGCCAACAGTAGCAGCACTACAGCGATGAAGCCGACGAGAAAAGAAGGAGTTCCGATCGATTCTGCCATTTTGCCGACCTTGGTCTCAGGTTTCTTTGGGGTCCAGCGATGAAGGGACCGGACTGCTTTCCTGTCGCGGCAAGCGAATATACCGGGGGAGAGAGTGGAAGTCCAGCGCGGGGCGCTCCCTGTTACGAGGACACGTCACGGACTGAAGTCTCATATCTTTCTAGGACATGAAGATAGGGCATGCAGTGGCGACGAGCCTTGACATACTGGTAGGCCTCCTTGGCGTGGAACCCGTTCGCTCGCATCAGGAAAGCAGCCGCAACCGTAGGAGACCGATTCATCCCCGCGGTGCAGTGAAGATATACGCGCGACCCACGTGGGGCCATGGCCGCCTCGAGTGCCTCGACGCAGCGGGGCAGATCGAGCAAGAGCGACTCCACATCGAAGTCCGGCGTGGAGGAGCGAATCAGCTCGATCCCGGCATCCAGGTATGCCTTCTGCATTTTTTTGATCCGGATGCGATTGCCCCTGAGGTCTTCGTCACTCTGAAGACTCACGACCGTTGTAATCCCGAGTTGCGTAAGGTGCCGCACGTTTTCCGGCTCGACGTATCGGCCGACCCACAATCTTTCCGAGATTACCTCATTGCAGTCGAATATCACGCTCTCGCCTCCGAAAGACTAGCTAAACCTATCTAAGGTCTTGCGGCGCATCGTCGCAACCGGTCCATGATGGTACGACCCAGCCCCGTTTCCGGAACCCTTTCCGCAACCACGCGATCGAGGCCGGCCTCATCGAGTCTTCTCAGTGCTGAGAACAAGTTGGTCGCCGCCTCTCGGAGGTCTCTGGACCGGGAGAGCACCTCCACATGGGCAAAGCCTTTGTCAACAACTGGAGCTCCAAGGGCTAGAAGCCCGACTCTCTCCCCCGATGCTGGAGCCATTTCGGCGCCGTTTCCCGGCAGCAACTGCAATGGGGTCTTCGTGGCGTAGTGACGTGCAAGCTGGCCAGGGGCCTGAGGGGTGAGGACGGGATCCGTCTGTGTCTCGATCGAACCGAGAATACTCTCTAACTCCTCGATCGGAGTTCCACCGCTTCGAAGGAGACGCGGAATCTCGCCGGCAATCGATAGGATTGTCGATTCCACTCCAATTGGACATTTTCCACCGTCCAGTATCAAGTTCACCTCACGGGACAGCTGAGACGCAACGTGGCTTGCCTCCGTGGGGCTCACGTACCCAAATGGATTGGCGCTAGGAGCTGCCAGCGCGCAACCCGCACGTCGGATCAATTCGCGTGCGCTCGCATTGGCCGGAACTCGCAGGCCGACAGTGGGCAGACCCGCCGTCACGATCGAAGGTACGATTTCCTTCTTTCGTACAACCAGGGTCAGGGGGCCCGGCCAGAATCGGTCCATGAGAAGATCGGCCGTTCGACTATCAAAATCACCATAGCGATGCCCTTCGGAGGCAGACGCAATATGCACGATGATTGGATCGAAGTCCGGGCGACGCTTCGCCTCGAACACCCTAGCGACGGCCTCCGGGTTGCAGGCATCGGCGCCCAGACCGTAAACCGTCTCCGTCGGGAAGGCGACAAGCCCTCCTTGGCGAATAATGGATGCGGCTTCGTCCAGAGCTCCGGGCTGAAACACCGCCCTTATTCTAGCTTTCTGCACAGTTTGCTCGTTTCGATCGAAGTTCCCTTGGCCCGCATCCGAGTATGACTGGAAAGGGGGCTTGCGACAAGTGAATCTGTGGCTGGCCTTCGCTTGTCGTCTTGACAGACCTTGGTTTATCGGTCATTCTCTGGGTCGCCGTCGAGTACGCGGCCCCTTGCGCAGACGGCTGGAGCCGACTGGGCGAAAATCCACGGGCTATAGGGGAAACAATGGACCAAAGCAACAAAGATTCGATTTCGCCGGAAGTGGCTGACGCGGAAGAGGCTAGTCGAATCATTCGGCCCGATGAAGACCCCTTGGCGGAGCCGGCTCATGGATCCAAGGAGGGCTCTTGGTTCGCCCTGTACACGCGCAGCCGCTTTGAGAAGAAGGTTTTTAGTGAGCTAGCAGATCGTTCTATTGATGTCTTTCTGCCAATGAGAGAAGTGTTGAGTCGGTGGAAAGACAGAAAAAAAAAGATATGGATCCCACTGTTTCCCAGCTATGTATTTGTCAACCATGAAGATACTGCTGTCAATCGGTACAAGGTTTTGAATATTACGGGCGCGGTTCGGTTTATCGGGTTCGAAGGAAGAGCCCAGGAGATACCGGACGACCAGATCCGTGCCGTTCGGCGGTTCCTGGAAACGAAGATCTCCGTGGATCCTTACCCGTACGCCAAGGTAGGCCGCCGCTGCGAGATCATTGCGGGGTCCCTCAAGGGGGTCCAAGGAGTGCTCGTGCAAAAGAAGGGCCGCTTCCGCTTCATCCTGCAAGTAGACCTCATCCGCCAGGCGATATCTGTTGAGATCGATGCCTCGGACGTACGCCCCCTTTGACCCCGTGACTCTAATCCGGATGATGAATGCGACGTCGTTCTCTGATCGAGTATCTGCACCATAGGGCGGCCGACAAAGACATCGCTTATATTCAACGCCGCGGCTATCGGGTATCACGTTGGTCGTATCGCAGAGTTGCGGAAACGTCCTTTCGAATTGCTCGAGAGCTGGAGGCGCGCGGGATCGGAAAGGGAGACGCCGTTCTTCTCTGGGGGGAGAACACCGCGGAATGGGTGGCCGCGTTCTTTGGCTGTCTGCTGCGCGGTGCAGTTGCGGTGCCGATGGACCGCATCGCCTCCGTTGACTTCGTTGTTCGCGTTTGTCATGAAGCCGGTGTCCGCCTGGCTATTTGTTCGCATGCGCTGGGCGGGGTCGAGCTTCCCGCACCGCGGATCACCTTCGAGTCCTTGCTCGACTTGGTTTCAAGCCATCCTACGTCTTTCTACGCGGTGAATTCGGTAAACCCGGATGATGTGGTCGAGATTATCTTCACGTCTGGAACGACTGCAGAGCCAAAGGGAGTAGTTCTTACCCACAAGAACATTCTGGCCAATCTGGAACCTCTCGAATCGGAAATCGAAAAGTATCTGAAATATGAGCGATTGGTTCATCCGATCCGGTTCTTGGATTTGTTGCCGCTCAGTCATGTCTTTGGTCAGTTCCTGGGCATCTGGGTTCCGCGGTTGATGTCCGGGTGTGTTGCATTCCTCGACACGTTGAACCCCTCAGAGATCATTCAAACGGTCCGGCGGGAGAGGATTTCTGTGCTGGTGGCGGTTCCCAGGTTGCTCGAGACCTTGCGCCACAAGATTCAACGAGATCTCGAGGGCAATGGACAAGGAGAGATCTTCAAGCAACAATTTGAGGCCGCCAGCGACGAGCACTTCGCACGGCGATGGTGGCGTTTTCGGCGGATTCACAATCAGTTCGGCTGGAAGTTCTGGGGGTTCATTTGCGGTGGCGCGGCATTGGATTCAGAGACGGAAAAATTTTGGGGACGGTTGAGTTTCGTCGTCATTCAGGGATATGGGCTCACCGAGACGACTTCGCTGATCAGTGTCAATCATCCCTTTCGGCTTGGGAAAGGATCGATCGGAAAGGTTCTGCCGGGTCGTGAGATTCGTCTCGACAAAAACGGAGAGATACTCGTTCGCGGCGAAAGCGTCGCGGAGGGGTATTGGCAGGGTAGACGGCTGAAGTCGGTGCAGCGCGGCGACGGCTGGTTTTCGACCGGCGATATGGGTGAGCTGCGCGACGATGGCAACCTATACTTCAAGGGGAGAAAGAAGAACGTCATCGTCACGGCTGAGGGCATGAATATATATCCGAATGATCTGGAAGAGGCGCTGCGTCACGACCCTGAGGTTCGCGATTGCGTTGTTGTCGGTATGCGAAAGAACGGCAACGAGGAGCCTTGCGCGGTACTCATTCTCGAACATGAAAGTGCGGATTCGAGTGCTGTGATTCAGCGAGTCAATCGATCCCTCGCTGAGTATCAACAGATACGACGATGGCAGGTTTGGCCCGATAAGGATTTTCCACGCACGTCCACTCAAAAGCCGCGGACGAATGTAATTCTTGATCGGATCCAGGCCAACCCGGAAGGCCGGCGCGCTTCCGTCGGTGAGGGTGCTATCTCAGGGATCATCGAACGCATCGCGGGAAGACGACTCGATTTTCCCTCTCCCGATGCGAACCTGGCGAAGGATCTCAACCTGAGTTCGGTGGATCGCGTCGAATTAATGAGCGTCCTCGAAGATCGTTATCAGATCGATCTGAACGAAACGCAGTTTTCGAATGCAACAACGGTTTCCGAACTCGAAGAGATGGTGCGGAATCCGAATTTTCAGAAAACCGAATATCATTTTCCACGCTGGTCCAATCGTCTCGTGATTCGGATAATTCGGGCTGCCGTTCACTACTGCTTGGTCCGGCCAGCGACTTTTCTCCTCGCATATCCCGAGATCACGGGGCGCGAGAACGTTCACAATGTTCGAGGGCCGCTTCTTGTTGTGTCCAATCATGTGACGAGTGTGGATGTCGGCTTCGTCTTGGCTGCGCTCCCGGCTCGCATTCGAAACCGGATTGCCGTGGCCATGGAAGGCGAACGGCTCCAGGCGATGCGACGACCCGCGAAGACCGTGTGGTTTGGTATTCGCCTCGTCGAGAAGATCAAATACGCGTTGGTTGTCGCGTTGTTCAACGTTTTTCCGCTCCCCCAAAGGACGGGTTTCCGGGACAGTTTTTCTCATATCGGAAGTTTGGTGGATTCCGGGTGCAACGTGCTGGTTTTCCCAGAGGGACGACGTACCAAGGACGGAAAAATGACAGCGTTCCGGCGAGGTATCGGCTTGCTGGTTCAAAAACTCAGCATTCCCGTGATCCCCATGCATATCAGTGGGCTATTCGCCCTCAAGCAGGCATCGAAGAGGTGGGCCAGACCCGGCTCGGTGCGGGTCAGGATCGGATCGGCCAGGATGTATGGTTCGGGCGAGGATTCGGAGTCCATTGCCAAGGATCTTGAACGTTGCGTGTCGCTTTTGAGCCAGGACAAGACCTCGTAGCGTGGGGATGCATGGCCATGGGTGGTTGCAAGGTGAGTGCTTCTTGGCTTGGTTTGTTCGGCGCCTGAAGGGGAGGTCTCGAGGAAGAATGAAAAGGGTTGTTCGTCGCAAAAAAAACAAGACCTACTATCGAGTCCTTCACCTTCCAATCTGGATCTGGGTATTTTTTATTTTTCCCGGACACATTACTTACGCGCTTTATCTCCACGGCCCTGATTCTCGCCACTGGGTGTGGCTGGGTGTGGTCTGTTTTTTTTGTGCGTGGAGAGGATGGGCAGGTCGGCTGCCCGGGGTTGAGCCCAAACCTTACGTGACCCATTACGGATTGGATCAGCCCAACTTGCCCTACCGGGTGGTGTGTTATAGCGCCGCATGGATCGCAATGCTGGTGCCGTTTACGGTGAATCTCATAGGATTGGTCGTGGCAGCGGCCACGGGCCAGTGGACTCTGGAACAGCTGTACGGTGTTCTGTACTATCCCCTGGTGTTGGCGGTTGTTGTCGGAACTATTCTGAACTGGACTCCTCGCGCCCGCCGCTCCACCCAATACGAGGGAGTCGAGAAGGGTTGGTTCTATGTATCGCTTTGGACCGTGGTATCTGCCCAAGTCGTCATTTGGGGCGTCTGGCGGTTGGCTGGCAGGTATGATTTCTCGAATGTTGAACTCGGCCAGATTCGTCTCGTATTTTTCCTGCTCACAAGTGCTTGTTTCTTTGGTTGCGGTTACGCGGGGCTGCTTCCGCGAACCAAGAGGATCTATGCTTCGGAAGAACCGCCGCCTCCTGATAGTGCGTAGAAAGGCACAGGCTTTCTGCTTGGTCGACGATCCGGACAACACAGAGGGTGCGTTGGAGGTTCGTCAACCGAGGGGGGGGACTTGCACTTGCATGCGACCAGTGCGAAGTTTGCTACAAGCGGCGACAGTGGCGTTTGCGTTGCTGTCGGCCACCCCCATGATGGGAAACGACAGCGAGTTGGCACGCGACCTGAAACAACGCCGGGTTCGGGTGATGGAGGCGCTCGGGGCGGACACCGTCGTGATCCTTCTGAGTGCCCCGCGCCGGGTTTACTCTAGAGATGTGGATTACCGGTACCGACAGGACCACAATCTGTACTACCTCACAGGTGTCGATCAACCCGGTACCACACTGGTGCTGATGCCCGGCAACGACGACAATCGTGAGCTTCTGTTCGTCGCCTCGGGCTCGCACGCGCGGGAGCATTGGGACGGCAAGGTGCTTACGAGGGACGAAGCGAAGCTGCGAAGTGGAATCACTTCTGTGTACTATCAAGCCCGTCTCGAGGATTTCCTGGATTCGCTGCTCGATCGAGAGTCAAAGAGATCGGCGGCGGTTCGCCCCTTGACGGAGCAGCTGAAAGAATTCCCGATAGCTCGACTCCTGCTCGACCTGGACAAGGGAAAGGCACCAGGGAATTCCACGCCCCCGACCCGCGATTTCGCTCAGCGGATGCAAGATCGATATCCGGGAATCGTAATTGAGGATGTTTCCTCCGTCTTTCGAGACGCCAGGCAAATCAAAACAGAATATGAAAGTCAAATCCTACGACGCAGCGTTGGAATCGCCTCGCGGGCGCATCTCGCGGCGATGAACAAGGCGCGGGGCGGCATACACGAGTACGAAGTCGAAGCCGAGCTTTCATATGTTTACCGCTCGATGGGGGCGTCAGGGTGGAGCTACCCGCCCATCGTCGGTAGCGGTCCCAACGCGATGATTCTCCATTACACGGCCGCCAATCGCCGGATGAGGGACGGAGACCTGCTTCTCATCGATTCGGCCTGTCACTACGAGTATCTAACGGGTGACATCACGCGAACCTTCCCGGTCAACGGCACCTTTACCAAAGCGCAAAGTGATATCTACCGAGTCGTTCTGTCGGCCCAGGATGCGGCCATGCAAATAGCGGTTCCCGGAAAGAGCCCACGGGAGCTCCATCAAAAGACCGTCGAAGTGATAAAGGCGGGACTGCTGAAACTCGGGCTGATAACGGATACATCCGGAGATCAGTACCGTCTCTGGTACACCCACGGGTCCTTTCACTTCATCGGGATGGACGTGCACGATGTGGGCGATCAGTCGAAGGTCTTGATGCCAGGGATGGCTTTTGTCATCGAACCGGGAATTTACATTCGTCGAGAGGCTCTGGTATCGCTTCCCCAGACGCCGGAGAATCGCTGGACGCAGAGAATTCAAACCGCATTTAGAGAATACAAAGGTATCGGAGTTCGGATCGAGGATTCGTTTCTCATGACCGATAGTGGCGCGGAACGCCTTTCGGCCGCTGTGCCCAGAACCGTCGAGGAGATTGAAGCGTTTTTGAAATCCCGTCCCGCCCGAACACGCTAGCTATGCCGAGACGCGGTTTCTTGTCGCGTGGCTTCGCTCGCGAGTCGTCGTGCTCCGGAAAATCAATGTGTCAGAAGATCGTGGATCAATTCGACGAATCTATCGGGGGCCATGAAGCCCTTCCCCCAATGCTCGTCGAACTCTTTGGTCGGTTTGGCCTGTTGAATCTCTGCTAGGCTTTTCCTGGAGCGAATCATCGATTGCATTCGATTTCGCACCATCTCCAGCATATCTCTGAAGGTTTGAAGCTCTGCCCGGCCTCCTAGCGGCCCATGTCCCGGGATTATTTTAGTTTGGTTGTCAATCATCGACAGGACACGTTCGCATGCGGCGATCATGCCGTCTACGGAACCCCCGCTGCTGCGATCTATGAAGGGATAGATCCCATTGAAAAACAGGTCTCCCATATGGACTACGTTCTGGCGCCGAAAATGGACCACGGCGTCCCCATCTGTATGTGCGGGAGGCACGTGAAACACTTGAACCTCCTCTCCGTTGAGGTGAAAGGTCACTCCATCGGTGAAGGTTACCACCGGCAAGGCTTCTTTTGGAGACGGTGGCGTTTGTCGTCCGAATGCGGCGGTGAATTGTTCTGAGCTCATCCGCTTACGAACGTTTTCGTGAGCGACGATGAGGACCCCCGCCTTTCCAAAGTTTTCGTTCCCTCCCGTGTGGTCGCCGTGCCAGTGTGTGTTCAGGACAAACTTGATCGGACGATTGCTAACGGAGGCAACCGCTTTCCGGATCTTCTCTGTCAACGGAGCGAATTGATCGTCGACGATAAAAGCACAATCCTCTCCCACGGAAAGGCCGATGTTTCCTCCGGATCCCGTCAGCATGTAGGTACCCTCGCTCACCTGTGACACTTCGATCTGGATGTCGCGACGACCCTGCGCATGAACTGAAGGATGTGAACCGGCGATGAGCAGAAGCAGGAAGGGGAGACGTAAAGGCATCATTGCAACCTCCAATTTTTCGAGAAACAAGCGATTGCTCAATTTGGGGTCATAACGTAGAACTTCCGGTCTCGCAGCTTCCAGGCGTATCAGCGCTAGGCGCATGGATGAGGACAACCTCGCGGGATAGTGACCTAAGATTAATGTCCCACTCGGGGATGGGTGAAATCCCTCGCCTTCAGGCGAAGCCTTTAGGAGGCTTGCGGTACAATGATGCATGCCGAGATACCGGAAAGGATCGCACACAGTCTATGAGCTGCAATATCACTTTGTGTTTATCGCGAAGTACCGCAAGCCGGTCCTGAAGGGGGACATAGCCAGAAGGACAAGAGAGCTGATCCGAGAGATCTGTGCATCTGAGGATGTGGTGATTGTGAAAGGGAATGTGAGTCCAGATCATGTGCACTTGATGTTGAGCATGCCGCCGCAGGTGTCGCCGAGCCGAATCATGCAGGCCGTGAAGGGGAAGAGCAGTCACCATCTAATGAGGGAATATAGGTCGGTGCAAAGGGAGTTCTGGGGCCGGCACCTGTGGGCACGAGGGTACTTTGTGTGTACGACAGGAAATGTGACGGACGAAGTGATCAAGCAGTACATTGAGCAACAAGGTGTCGAGCCCCAGGAGGACCGGGACTTTAAGATAACGGAATAGGCCATTCTATGAGGCGAGGCCTTTAGTCGGCTTCAGCCGACGACCGAAGCCCTCGCCTTCAGGCGAGGGTAATTCACTTAAATCAGTAACAAGAGCCTCTGCCACAGCTACGCATCTCCCATTTGCGAAGGGCCCCTCCTGCCTTTTCAGTTTGTCGAAAAGCCCGAATATTACTGGAGTTGGGGTTTAAAACTATACGATATGGGTGATTAACAGGGAGAACCGAATGATTAAAGAAAACGAAAGATTTCCAGTGTCCGGCTTGTTGATGCTCCCGGTCTTGCTCTTGTTGCTGGGATTGTGCGTATTCAGTCTGGTCAAGATGATCCAGTCGATCCAACAGGCGGACGTCTTGGTGTTTGTCCTTCATGGTTTCGCTATCGTCTTCGTCTCGATCTTGCTGGGCGGTTTTTTCGTGGTGCATCCGAACCAGGGGGTTGTCTTGCAGCTTTTCGGCAAGTATGTCGGCACCGCCCGGGTTCCCGGACTTCGATGGTCGAACCCTTTCTACAGTAAGCGGAAGGTTTCGCTTCGTGTGCGAAACTTCGAAACGGGTCACCTCAAAGTGAACGACAGCAACGGCAACCCGGTTGAAATTGCCGCTGTAGTCGTGTGGAGAGTCGTAGATACGGCCGAGGCGGTGTTTGAAGTGGACGACTACGAGGAGTATGTTCACGTACAGAGTGAAGCGGCGCTGCGAAACCTGGCGACGGCATATCCCTATGATTCTTACGAGGCCGCCGAGACCTCTCTTCGCGGCCACACGTCGATGGTGGCCTCGCATCTGAAGAAGGAGATTCAGGAGCGGTTGACTAAGGCGGGAGTCGAGGTCATCGAGTCCCGGATCAGTCATCTGGCCTACGCTCCCGAAATCGCCGCAGCGATGTTGCAACGGCAGCAGGCGGCTGCCATTATCGCGGCGAGACAGAAGATCGTCGAGGGGGCGGTGGGGATGGTGGAAATGGCACTGGATCAACTGTCGGGCAAAGAGATCGTTCGGCTGGACGAGGTGAGCAAGGCCTCCATGGTCAGCAATCTTCTCGTGGTCTTGTGCAGTGACCGTGCGACTCAGCCGATCGTAAATACAGGAGCATAGCCAGACTTAGTCTTGACTGGGAAGAGAGATCAATCGGTGGGGTCTGATGAGAACTCCAACAGGTGTGCCGGTGTGTGATCAGGCTTCGACCAGCGATAGCCGGGCTCGAACTGAATTCCAACATCGAAACCGGTTTCGTGTTCTCGACAGTATCGGACGCGACCCTGATACGTCCCGTTCGGGTAGGAGACGGTTACGGCCGCGTCTGGAGAAATGGGGCGTTCGGACTTGAGACAGATGCCTCCGCTGGATATGTCCTCCAGGATGGCAACATCCTGCTGGCTGTTTCCAGATTCGTCTTTCCATCGGATCTGGACAAGATCCGCGCAAAGATTTCGGTCCGCCCGGCGTTTTTCCATACTGTTCTATATCGGCGTGCAGGCGCCCTTAGATTAGGCACCTTCAATGGAGCCGTTGTACTCGCTTTGGTTGCTTTTTTCGGCGGCGTAGAATCCATCTCAGATTCTTCAATCTTGTTCGCCTAGCCCGCTACATTCCTCGAGTGCCCACAGCCATGCGGCGCCGCGAACGCCGCTGGAATCGCCATGATTTGGAGGGACAAGGCCCGTATCCACTCGATCCGAGAAGACAAATTGTCCCCAAGCCTTTGGCACGTTTGAATACAGGCGCTTCAAGTTCGACATTCCTCCTCCCAGTACAATGACATCAGGATCGAAGATGTTGATGACCAGGCTCAATGCACGTGCCATTCGATCCTCGTAGCGCAGAACGGCAGCTTCGGCTTCGGGCTCTCCACGATCCGCTCTGACGATGATTTCAGACGGGCTTTCTTGAATGCCGGTGTGTGCTGCGAAGTCCCTCCGAAAACCGGGCCCGGACAGAAACGTCTCGATGCATGCGGTTTTGCCGCAATAGCAGGAAGGGCCCGGGGATTCCTCCGAGTTAGGCCAGGGCAGGGGATTATGGCCCCATTCTCCGGCGATTGAGTTTGGGCCGTTCAACACTCGCCCTTCGACTACCACGCCGCCTCCAACTCCCGTCCCAATGATAGCTCCAAAGACCGAGGATGCTCCCCGTGCTGCACCGTCGGTCGCTTCTGAAAGTGCGAAACAGTTGGCGTCGTTGGCGAACCTCAGAGGTCTTGCAAGTAATCGGGTCAGATCTTCGGAGAGGGGGCGATCGTTGAGCCATACGGAGTTTGCGTTCTTGACACGGCGGGTTGCGTGAGACAATGCTCCCGGTATCCCGATCCCGACGGCACCAGACCGACCCAACGTGTGCTCTAGGCTTGTGACCAGATTGTAAATCGCCTGGACCGTCCTTTGGTAGTCGTTTCGTGGGGTGTCCACTCGGCGACGCAGGAGCGTGTTTCCATCCGGATCGAGCGCGATGGCCTCGATTTTTGTGCCCCCTACGTCCACGCCAATTCGTACAGGATCTCTGCTGTCCATGGCCATGCCTGGTATGGAGCCTCACGAAGGGTTGGTGTCAAGACCCCGACGTGAGCGCCCTATCTGCAAGTCGCCCATATTTGTTGCAGCCAGGAAGGATATCATCTGTCCTGGAAACGGCGCAAATCCATAACTGCCCTCAGGCAGCCCGGGCGACTCCCCGGCCGGCGGCAGCAAGCCTTGGGTTTTGGCGCCTAGGGTTTTTTCGTTCTCAAGGATTCCTCGCCATTGGCCGATGTGCCAAAAGAAATCATTACCCGGTGGGCTGTCTCTGAGGGGCGGCACCGAGATTCTTGTCGGGAGGTCGTATCATGCGCGAAGCAACCGAAACAACGGAAGTCCTGGACGAAACTGAGCTGCTGGAGCGGGTAGATCACGACCTGGAACTGCTCGGGGAACTTGTCGCTCTCTTTCTCGACGATCATCCGCGCCAGATGGAAAGCGTCCGGCAAGCCATCGACGAACGGGATTCCCAAGGTCTCGAACGATCGGCCCACACCCTGAAGGGAGTGGTTGGAAATCTGGCTGGGAAAAGAGCGTTCGATGCCGCCGGGCAGCTCGAAGCCCTCGGGAGGGAAAGCGATTTCGACAACGCAATGATCGTCTGGCGGGAGCTTGACGACGAACTGAAGGCGCTTGAAGAAGCGCTCCAATCTCTCCAGTCCGGATAGCCCCACTTCCCATTTCCGATCACCAGACTGTGCCATGCGGCGGCGCAATAGGTCCGTATTCGAGGGATCGGGGCTGAACATTGCCTCGGGTATCTCGGTTGCCGGCGCCTCCCAGTTGCTGCCAACCCCTGGCGTACGCGCGTCTTCTCTTTGCGACCCCGCTCGAGCTCCCGCGCCGCAATATCACTGTAGGCGCTCAGGGCGTTACGGTGGATCGGACTCCATCGTCTCTTTTTCTGAAACTCTTTGTATCCAGTCTTTTACGAAGGCGGCATTGGGGGAATCGGGATGAAGGGAGAGAACTTGATGTAGCTCTTTCCGAGCGTTGGCCCAGTTGCGACGGAGCACGTGTATTTCGGCCAGAAAGAGCTGCGGCATCGAGAAGTGACTCGGATCGAGGCGTTTGGCCTTTTCGAGGTGGAACTGCGCCTTTTCAACTAGGCCAATCTGGTAGTAGTTCTGACCGAGCTGTGCGTGGGCAAGGGGATCGAGGGGCTTTCGGGCGGCGGCCTTCCTGTTGATCGGCAGGGCCTCCTGCGGTCTCTTGAGGGAAAGCAAGACACCCCCGAGGTTTACGAGTGGAAGGTAGTCCTGTGGGTCTTGCTCGAGGGCTTGGCGAAAGTGCCGCTCGGCTGCAGCGAAATCCTTGGATTGGTAGGCAATCGTCCCGAGCAGATTCCAGGCATGTGCAAACTGTGGAGAGATGTCCAGGGCCCGCTTCAAATGTTCGATGGCGGAGTCGACGTCCCGATTTTCGAGCTCTCGTTGTGCTTGGCGGTACGCGCGGCGGGCATCGGTCGAGATCCTCAACTGCGCAACAGAAACGGCGCTGTCGGTCTGACCCGTCTGCTGGTTTTTGAAGACCAGAGTATGTTCGATACGACCATTGCTGTCCGAAAGGCTCGACGAAACAACGACCGTCTGACGCATGGAGCCCAGCTTGAAGGCATCCACCACGATTGTGTACGTTCCAGCCCGCAATTTCTTGAATTTGAAGCCACCGTCAAGGTTCGCCCGGGTTCCTGCCTGAAACGGTGTCAAGGATCCGTGAAGGTACACGGCGGGTGGCACTCGAGACAGCGGCTTCCCATCCTGGCCCACGATCTTTCCACGCAGCTCGAAAACCTCTTGCGCCTGTGTACTCGGAGTACAAAAGATTAGCGTGAGACCACAAACACTCAACCGTATGGCACCCGAAAGATTGGCCATGGGACCCTTGTTGAAGAACCCTTCCTGTTGTCTGTGGGTCACGCCTGCGTTCATTGATTCGGTAATCCCCATTCGGATGGCACAAAGTGCCGAAACGAAGGAATGATCTGGTCTGCATTCCGGACTGCATCCTTCTCGAGATGCGCATCCGGGATGGCGACGGCTGCCATTCCTGCCGCCTTGGCGGCAAGCACACCTGCCGGCGAATCTTCGAATACGAGACACTGGATCGGCGATACGGCCAGTCGCGTGGCTGCCAGCAAGAATATGTCCGGAGCGGGCTTACCCGCCTTCACCATCGGATCGTCCCCAAGAACGACGAGCTCGAAGTCTCTGAACCAGGATTGGTGAGAGCTCGTCTTGATTGCAAACGTGTGGCGGTTGGAACTGCTCGCCACCGCCTGCGGAATTCGATGGCGCCTCATGTGGGCCGTAAAGGACACGGCACCCGGCATTGGTAAGGCGTTTCGGAACATGCTTTCCAGAATCGGTTTCCGTTGCGCCAGATACTCCTCCGGCGAGATTGGAAGCTGGAGGGTCTCGGTCAGAACGCGCGCGGAATCGTGTTCCTTTTTGCCGATCATGCGTGATTTTAACGACCAATCGAATTCTTTGCCATATCGCTGAACGATTATCTGTGTCGCCTCCGTGTAGTAGCGCTCCGTGTCGAGGAGGATTCCATCCAGATCATAAATGATATGGGTGATCGAAGGGCGATTCATGCTACATCCTTTTCGCTTGCGCATGAACAAGTCCAAAACCGCGGCCGCCCAGCGCGCGGAAACCGTGGTGATGCCGGATTAGCGCTGGCGGGCACAGGGATCGGCTCTACGGGAGTATCGATGCGCCGTGTACAATCGAAGCAATGATCGATAAAAAACTCGAGGCCAGGCAGATCAGCGCGGCAATCATGTGATCTGTTCTCTCGGGTTCGAATGGGTCGAGCCATTTGGCGGTGAGATACCCTCCGATAAACCCACCGAGGTGGGCAAAGTTATCGACGCCGGGTATGGCAAATCCGAAAAGGATGAGAATGCCTGCATACATTCCAGCCTGACGAGTCATTTCGCTGCTTCCGCGCCGGCGCCCGTAGAGCATGAGTGCGCCCAGCAATCCCAGAATTGGAGCGGAGGCTCCCACCGTGAAGCCGGCACCCCGGAAGAAGAACAACGGAAATGCGCCGAAAAGAGTGCTGAGGGAAAATCCTGAGACTCCTGAAATTGTATAGATGATGACCATGCGTGCAGGGCCAAACGCGTCGGCGACCGCGGGCCCGAGTTGACGTACCCACATCATATTGAAACCGATGTGCAACAAACCACCGTGGAGCCAAGCCGCACTCAAGAGAGTCCACCAGCGGCCGTAACCGAACACGGGGACCGATCCGCTGGCGCCAAACAGAATGAGACTGAGAGTCCCGGGAGCGAGAAAAGACATTACGCCGGTCGTCCGAACATCCTCGGGTCGGACGAGGAGCGTCGCGACGTAGATGGCCGAACACGCCAAGATCACGAGTTGCACAAAGCCGAGATCGTTTCCCAGGCGTCGTAGGATGCCCGAAAACCCCCACATCCCAGGATTACGGCGACCGCAATACGAGCATACATCGTCCCGAACCCCCACGAGTTTTCCACAGGCGCTGCAAAGGACAGAGCCCGTTGTCTGGCGTCTCAGCATGTGTTCCCCAAAGTTTTCATTGTTCCTCCAGGATTGTTCGCCTGCCGCTTCCGTCGACGGGCTCATGGTAACCATGGCGGTGCCTGTGGATCAAGGTGACATTGTCTGGCAAGGCTCGACCCAATACCGTGGCGGAACGGGCGTTTGGAAATTTGCGTTGCTTGCCATCAAGTTTGATAGGACACTTACCTCTTGTTGTTACACAGGGCGGACCGGACCCTGTTGAGAGGCTCCCAATTGGGAACGCGCGGGTTCCCTCTGCGGAAAGGACAACTCCTATGAGGTATGGAATGACTTGCACAAGCGGCTTAGCGCTTTTCATTACTCTGGCCGCCTCCTCGCCGGCCCAGACGCACGATGTTGCCGGTGAGTGGGATCTCAGCATCGAGACTCCGCAGGGATTCCGGCGCGCGGGGATGACCTTACGGCAAGACGGAGAGACTCTCCAAGGCGTGTTCAAAGGGGAGCGAGGCGAGCTACCGTTCGAGGGGAAAATCACCGGAAGCACGATCATGGTTTCCTACACCGTCGATTTCGGCGGCAACGAGATCACCATTATGATGACCGGTGAAGTGGAGGGTGAGGACGTCCGTGGACAAGGGGACTTCGGTGGTTTCGCGAAGTTCGACTGGAGTGGGAACAGAACCGCCCGACTGCCAGTCATCAAAGAAGCCTCGGCTGTCAATATACCCGGGGAGTGGGATCTGAAAGTTCAGACCCCTCAGGGGACGCGGGAAGTGCGCGCCATGTTTGAATCGGAGGGCGAGCAGCTCAGTGGAAAGTTGATGAGTCCACTCGGAGAGCTACCGTTCGCTGGAACGCTTACGGGGAATCAGGTCGAGTTCTCCTACGTTATCCAATTTCAGGACAATGAATTGCCGATCACGATGAGCGGTACCGTGCACGAAGATAGTATGACAGGAACCGCAGATTTTGGGGGCCTGGCTGAGGGCGATTGGACCGGGATTCGACTGGCCGGGGTCGCGGTCCCAACAGTAGACCTTTCCGGAGAGTGGGAACTGACCATCAACTCGCCTCAGGGAAGTCGAGATGTGCGCGCAAGCTTCGAATCGGAGGGCGAGCAGCTCAGTGGAAAGCTGATGAGTCCACTAGGAGAGCTACCGTTCGCTGGAACGCTTACGGGGAATCAGGTCGAGTTTTCCTACGTCATCCAGTTTCAAGACAACGAGGTTCCGATCACGATGAGCGGTATCGTGGAAGGAGACGAGATGACCGGCGACGCGGATTTCGGCGGCCTGGCCCAAGGGGAATGGACGGGGCAGCGGCTCGAGAGTCCTGAAACTGTCCCGGACCTTTCTGGCTCTTGGGACGTGACCATTCATTCGCCACAAGGAAGGCACGAAGTGAGGGCGATGTTGCATTCCGGGGGCGCAAGGCTGACGGGGACCCTGGTTGGGGACAATGGAGAGGTTCCCTTAGAAGGGATGATCGATGGGAACCAGATTCGGTTCTCTTACGTGATACAGTTCCAGGACAATCAGTTGCCGATTACGATTACTGGTGAAGTGAAAGGCGACACCATGGAGGGGGAAGCTGACTTTGGTGGTTTTGCCCAGGGCAACTGGAGTGCTGCCCGGTCCGCGGGCGTAATGGATGCGGGCAATGGGAACTTGAACTCGGCTGCTGATGTGACGGGAGAGTGGATTTTTGAAGTCGAGACAGACTTGGGCTCTGGATCCCCGGTCTTTAAATTGATTCAGGAGGGCGAGAGCTTGAGAGGTACTTACAGCGGGATCTTTGGACAGTCTGAACTCCAGGGCAAGGTCCAGGGCAACGAAATTCGCTTCTCCTTTCCGATCAGCGGACAAGGGATCGAGGGCACCGTGGTCTACACTGGCACGATCGAAGAAGACGTGATGCAGGGCACAGCGAGTGTGGGTGATCTTGGAGAAGCCACATGGAAAGCAAGACGACATCCGTGAGCCGATGACGATCTAGGGTGGGGCAAGGCAACCGGGCAGCCTTGTGCGATCCAAACGAACGGTGTTCGATGTCCCTGAAGATCACAACCCATGAAGTTAGGGGCATTCTTACCCGAACAGGTGGATTTCTCCGAGGGGTTGTCTCTCATTCGTTGCAACCCTATCGAGGGTGCAGTTTTGGCAAGTCCATGTGCGGGGTAGGGTGTTACGTGCAGCACAATCACGCAGTGACGCGCGGTAGCCCCTGGGGCACGTTCTTGGAAGTTCGACCGAACGCTGCGTACGTCTACGCCGGCCAATTCCGCTCGGAGCGGCGATGGGCAAGGAAAAACCGTGGGTGCTTTGGCATCTTCATGTCCAGTTCCACGGATCCATTCTTGCCGCAGGAAGATACCTATCAGGTCAGCCATCGCATTCTTCAAACGATGCTGGTCTTGCCACCGGATGCCTTGATTCTGCAAACGCATTCGCACCGAGTGCTCAATTACCTGGAGCTGTATGGCGAGCTGCAACGCCGATGCAATCTTCGGTTTCACATCTCCATCGAGTGCGATCGAGATCGAATTCCAGGTTTGCCACCGCCGGCAAGCAGCGTTGAAGAAAGGTTGCAAGCCGCCGGGCACTTGCGCAGTTTCGGCCTGACCGTGTTTGTTACGGTGGCGCCGCTGCTTCCGATTGTCGATGCCGAGCGATTTTTCAGGCGAATCGCCGAGGTTGCCGATGCTGTGATCATCGATCACTTTGTTGGCGGCGATGGTTCTCGAGACGGTCATCGTACGAGAAAGACCGCATTGCCTGAGGCCATGGAGCGCGCAAAGCCGGGGTCCTGCTCAATCGATTATCTCGGCCGAACCGTCGCTGTTGCGTCCCGAATCATGCCCGGACGTGTGGGCACGCACAGTGAAGGATTCGCTGGCCGATTGATCAACTAGCGCGTCGGTCCGGATGGATCAGTGTTCTTTTGCAGCCAGATCGTAGCAAGCGAGCGACCCTCGATTTCGGATGTAGAGACGACCGTCACTCACCACAGGGTGTGCCCAGGTAGGAAGGCCCCGGTCTTCTATGGGGAAACGCCCCATTTCCTGATAGCTGTCCGGAGCTGCGTTCGCAAGGGCCACAAGGTTGCGTTCCCCCAGGAGGTAGAGGCGGTTGTCAGCGTAGATCACGGAGCCTTTGCCAACGCTGCGGTCCTTCCAGATGACCTGACCGGATTGAAACTCCATGCAGGTCAAGATGGAGTTGGAGAATCCATAGAGATATCCGTTGTGCAAAACGACCCCGCCGTGATGGTTCATCATGTTTTGATTGAAATAGACTTCCTCCGCCTTAAGGATCGAGCCGTCGCGGTGTAGGCTGAGGAGGGCGCATCCTGTTCCGTAGGCCGATGTGTAGAATATCTTGTTGCCGTCGACAATGGGGGTGCTGACGTTGGCCGTCCGGTTGGCAACCTTTTCGTACCGCCACATCAGTTTTCCGTCGTCGGCCCGTACCCCAACGGCGGCGCGGGCGGTCAGGGTGGTCACGGTGCGGATGCCTTGGATCTCTGCAATCACGCACGATGCATACCCCGCGGGATCGCTCAATTCCTCCGTCTTCCAAACCGTGTGGCCCGCTTCCTTGTCCAGTGACACAATGGTAGCCCTCGATCCTCCCGGCGTCACGATGACGCGATCCCGGTCGATAAGAGGGGACTCACTGAAGTGCCATGCGATGTTTTGCGCTTCGAAGTCGCTCCGGAGGTTGCGGCTCCATAGCGGTGTACCGTCTGCTGAGCGTAAACATGCCAGTTCGCCGGTTTCCGAGAGTGCATAGAGAAATTCTCCTTGCACTGTTGGTGTGCCCCGCGGGCCGCCGCCACGACCATGATCAAGGCCGGGACCGATCGGTTGCATCCATAGCCGTCGCCCTGTTTCCCTGTCCAAGCAGAGGACCATGCTCTCATCCTGATTTGTTGTTCCCTGAACATAAACGCGATTTTGGTAAATAGCGGTACTGCCATAGCCATCTCCCAGCTGTGTATTCGTCCAGGCCTTCTTCAGGCCGGATGATGGCCAGCTCTGCAGCAAACCGGTTTCCTCTGACTTGCCATTTCGATCGGGTCCTCTCCATTGAGGCCAGTCACTGGGCGAAGGGTTGCGAGCGATAGTCTGCAAGGATGCGACGAAGGCGCTGCAGAACAACGTCAAATGCAAACTGATCCGGGAGAATCCGTTCATTGGCAATTCCTTCCTGTACGATCTCTGGCGGGCGTCAATTTTGGTAAAAGATGAGAGTTTTTGCTGGGATGACGCGATCGTCGACGTCGTCTCCTGTCTGGATCGAGCCGTCGGGAAACCGATAGAAGGTCGACGGATAGTTCCACTTGACCCCGGCGATTCGCAATGGGGGCCGGTTTGGTTTGATATGGCCCCCGTAGACGTAGCCGACGAGCACGCGGGTGCCCTGTGGGAGAACACTGAGCAAGGCTCGGGCGCCCTTGTCCTGTATTAGGTCCCTTCCGGTTCGGACCAGTCCGCTAGGGAAAAAATAGATCGTGGAGCGGTCGTCGTAGGCATCACCCGCGAGTGTTTGTGCTGTATCTCCGTCTTTGCCGACTTCCAGGAATCCTTCGAAACGGGGATTGTCGTCCTCCTCCTCGAACCGGACCTGGGTGCCGGCAGGAATTTTACTCCAATTCTTGATTTTATCCCCCGCGATGTGGCGGCCGTCGGGAAAGGTATAAATCGTCGAGGTCTGGTCGTAACGCTCTCGCGCGATATACCAGGCACTTCTGCCATCTTCGATAACGTCCGAATCGCTCGGTCCGGGGCCAGCGGCCGGGGTTTGAGCAAACAGGTAGTCGTGCAGTTCGGGGTCGGCGACCTTGAGTGTTCCGTTCTCCACATCGGAATCCTGGGTGACCTTGGATTCCAGACCCAGCCTGGCCCGAACCTCATTGTGCGCGAAAATCATACCGCATCGCTTCCGTCCTCGATGATTGTACGGATGGAAACGGTTTGGCCGCCCGTATGCAACCATCGAATGAGTCAGCACGTTGTCGGGAGAGATCCCGTATAAACTTATCAACTGACGGAGTAGTTCGCGCAGAGCCGAGGATTGGTGCTCCGAGATCTCTCGGTTGTGGTAACCCACAACCTCGATTCCGATGGAGTAATTATCGATGGAGCGGTTGCCTTCCCACATGCTGCGCCCGGCGTGTCGCGCAATCTTCGACTTTGCGATCACGCGGTAGACCCGGCCGGACGAGGTGACGAAATAGTGTGCTTCTCCGCGTCGTCGGATTTTGGCCAAGGATCCTTTGTCTCCACCCTCAGTTGTGTGGAGCACGATGTACTTTGTCTTGGGCCGGTTGGGCCTCTTTCGGTTTTGCGGGCTGAAAAGGTCGCTGATCTTCAGGGAAGACGCACGGCCCTGCAGAGGTTGGACCGGCTGCAGGCACAGGCCCAGACCGAGCGTACACCATTGGAACAGATCCCGCCGCGTCCATGCAATGAAGCTCCCTCTACGATTGTGACTCTCACCCATCCTGGCGGTTCCCGCGGCGGTTCCAATTTTGTGTGGGTAGACGATAACACAAAAATGGGACTCGGGGAGATCGTCAATTGGTCGCGTCTGATGGTGCCGGCAGGCGACTGTGTAGACCACGCGGATCTCCGTGCTCTGGGTTCCGCAAATAGCCCGCATGCCGGTTGCGGCTCTGTGGCTAGCTGAAACTAGAGTCTGGTGATCGACAGCAAGGTGACGTCATCCGGAAAGGGTCGCCCGTTGCTGAACTGGGTCGCACGGTCCAGTAACGCACCGATGACCTGGGAGCCGTCCGCGCCATGCAGCTCCCTGAGCACCTTTGGCATCTCGCTGTCCATGAAGTACTCGTCATCGCGGCTCGTGACGTCTCCCAATCCGTCGGATGCAAGCAGCAGAGTGTCTCCGTGCGTTAGATTCACACCACGGACGTCAAAATCTTTTCTTCCTCGTCCTTTTAGCAGGCCCAGAGGAACGCCAGTCAGGGGCAGGGCATAAGATTTTGGCTCTGACGATCGCAGAATCCACGGGTACGGCAGTCCTGCGTTCGCCAGGAGAATCCCCGTCGGCGCGATCCATAGGATCGCCGCGGCCACATACATGGTATCTGGCAGAAAGCGGTGCAGCTTGGAATTCATCTGAATCAGTAGGTCTACCGGATCAGCTGCGGTCGTGGCGGACTCTTGAAAAATCGATTTCAAGAGCATGCTTGTTAGAGCGGCGGCAACCCCATGACCGCTCACGTCGGAGACAATGGTGACTGAGCTGTTCCCGCTACGGACGGCGTCATAGTAGTCTCCACCGAGCATCTGGGTCGGGCGATAGATGCTGTGGAACTGATATCCGTCCACAATCGGAGCTTGCTGTGGCAAAAGACTTCGCTGAATCGCGGCTGCCATCTCGAGTTCCTGTTCTAGGTGCATTTGCTGTCGGGACAACTCGTCGTGTTCCCGCAGCAATCGGTTGAACGCGGATATCTTCTCTGCCAGTTGACGGCGGAGGTTCTCTTGGTGCAAAGCGTTGCGCACCACGAGTAGAAGCTGCTGATTGTCCCATGGCTTTTCGATGTACTGATAGAGCCCTACTTCGTTGATGCCTCGGATCGCATTCTGCTTGTCAGCAAACCCGGTTAGGAGTATGCGCGGGGCTTCGGGATGCACCTCTTTGATCGCGTTGAGAAGGTCGATCCCGCTCAGTCCGGGCATCAGGTAGTCGGAAATGACGAGGTCAACGGGTTGGTGCTCCAGGGTTTTCACGGCGGTCAGCGGGTCGTCGAAACGGAGGATTTCGTAATCCGTCTCCATACTGAACAGTGCATGAAGAGAGGTCAAGATCATCTCTTCGTCGTCGATCAGGGCGATGCGCGGTTTTTGATGTTGCTTTGGGCTCAAAGGCTACCCCAACGAATAACATGGTTTTCGGGGACTCGTCGACAGGTGCGTTCGTGCGTTCCACACGCTGTGCCTTGGCACAATACGCTGTGCCTTGGCACAATATGTTGTTCCAAGGCACAATCCTAAACACAGTAGCAATTGCGGTCAATAGAGTTGCTTGGATCGCGAGATCGCCCTGCAGCGTCCGCCGAGGTGCCTGCTTACCGGACCCGAAAGGTGCGCAATCCCGGGTAGCGTTCGCCGGAGCGATAGAAGACGACAAGGCTGCCGCAAAAAGTGATTCCTGCAACAACGTAGTGCCAAGGAGCGAGAGATGCCATGGGTAACTCGGCGTGATCTGCCCAGAGTGCGACTGCGTTGTTTCCCGCGTGAATAACGATACACGGGAGAATGGAGCCGGTCAGTAAAGCGACGGCGGTCAGGATTACACCCAAAAAAGCGGTGGGAATAATGCGAAACAGACTGACGTGAAACAAGCCGAAGATTACCCCAACCGTCAATGCCAATGCGATGGGACGGAGCCTCCTGTGCAGGCCGAACAACAGCGTGCCCCGAAAAGCAATTTCTTCGCAGATTCCAGGCAGGATGGAGATAAAGAGGATCATCTGCCATATGGGTACATTCTCGGGAACAATTTGACGACCGAACTCCTCCAGCATTGTTTCAGGTACCGGAAAGACCGAATTGGCCAAGCGAAAGACGGCAATGCCGACTAGATGGCCGGAAGGAATGATCAGCAAAACTCCGAGCCAAACGGCAGGACGAACCGTCCGTAGCGCAAGTGCTTCCCGGATCGGTAGACGATATTTCCATATCATGAAAAAGGGAACGAGCAAGAAGATGCCCACTTCATTCAGAATCAGCTGCCTGCGAAAGGTCGCCAGTTGGGGGAAATTGGCCGCAATGGCAAACAGGACGGCACCCATGACCGCGTACCATTTCAGGACGTGTCTCTGGAACAGGGAAGTCTTTGAAGAAAGTGGACTGATATCGCCTTGACTGGACGTGATCAGTTGCTCCGTCGACAAGATCCTGGCGGTCGCGCGTACCGTCCAGATGGCTGCGCCTGATGTGACCATACAGGTTACTCCGAGCATGACCCAATCAAATTGGCCTACCAGAAGGTCGCGGACTGCGACGCTGACATTGGCGATTGGAACCAGCGCAATTGCGGAACGCAACCGAATGCCGGGCAACGCGGCGGCCAACGCCGGGACGAGGCTGATGAGGAACGTGGGGAAGAAGTAGAGCTGGGCTTCTTTGTAGGACTTGGCATAAGCAGATAGCAGCAACAAAACCGCACCGATCAGGGCTGCCAACGGAATGAAGAGGATGAGTAAGACCGCCAGGGTAGTTGGCCCTACGTCCATTGCAAAGTCATCAGGCAGCTCGATGGCACGAAAGTGGACATAGATCAAGATGTTCGCAACTTGAATGATCGTGATCAGGACGGCCACTCCCGCGATTACGATCTGCTTGGCGGCCACGATCTCCGTCCTTTTCACGCCAGTTGTCAGAATTGTTTCGAGGGACCCTCTTTCCTTCTCGCCGGCGACACTGTCGAGCGCGACAACCGAGCCACCACTCAACATCAGCATCAAGAGGAAGAAGGTCAACAGTTTTCCGGCGGTGGCTCCGCCTACCTGCGCCGGGGTGGCCAGAGACTCTTCTTCGACGGTGAATAAACTTGCCGGTTCAATGACGAACCCACGGTTATGCAAGAGGTCGTCTCTTGCCCGCGTTCGGGCCTGGCGGAGCAGACGGCTCATAAGGGTGCGACCGGACTGGGAACTATCTCGGTCCCCTTGGTAGTGAATTCGTACCAGCGGGACTCCCGGCAGCCTTGCTGTCTGGAGACGACGACGTCGCTGCGAGCCTGCTCCCGGTTCTGACTCGGTCTCTTGGCTTGGCGTATTCCTCAAGAGGTCCGCCTCTCTGCCGTTGTAGGTAGATAGGTAAAAGTGGATTGCTTCGCTTTCGAGGCTCTTGTCCGGTTTCGTAAGATCGAGCTCTTCGAATTGAAACGAGGCAAGTCCTTCCGGGGCGTCGTCCACACCGACTGCTTGACGAGACATTGCCGCTTTTTCCTTCTGAATCATCTTCCTGACCTGATCCCGATCGGATCCCACAACCGCATATTGGTAGACGGTGCCCTGCAATATCCTATCCCGCCGTTCGCTCATGAAGTTCATGGAGACAAGAATGATCGGGGTGGTAACCAGAGGGAGGACGACTGCCAGAAACACGGCTCTCCGGTCACGAATCAACATTCTCAACTCGTGACCGAGAAGTGTCTGTATCAGTTCACTGTTCATGGTCTTTCACGCACAAACCTTACGAAGATATCCTCCAGATAATGCTTACCCGTGTCGTCACGCAAGTTTTGTAGGGTGTCACACGCGAGAATCCGACCATCTTGAATGATGGCAATGCGGCTGCAGAGTTTTTCGGCTTCACTCATGATGTGAGTGGAGAAAAGAATCGTCTTCCCCTGGGATCGAAATTCCTCGATAACCTCCTGCATCTCCAATGCGTTGAGGACATCGAGCCCGACCGTTGGCTCGTCGAATATCAAGAGTGGAGGGTCGTGAGCTACCGTTCTTGCAATCGATACCTTTTGCTTCATGCCGGACGACAGTTTTTCTACGCGCGCGTCGGCGTATTGACGAAGGCCGAAACGATCGATCAGGTAGTTCACTCTCTCGGTAATACGTTTGCTTGGATACCGATTGATACGTGCGAAGAACTCGACTGTCTCTCTCGCAGTCAGCCTTGGGTAAAGCGCGGTGGAGGCGGAAAAAAACCCCAGGCATCGGCGAACCATTTCCGGTTGTCTGGCGACATCGTATCCCAGTACAGTGGCGTGGCCACCCGTGGGCCGCAGAACCGTGGAGAGCATGCGCAAGGTTGTGGTTTTCCCGGCTCCGTTGGAGCCGAGCAGACCGAAGATCTCGCCGGCGCGACACTCGAAATCAATCCCCCGAACGGCGTGTACCTCTCCCCTGGACTCATCGGCGAATGTCTTCGTGAGGCCTCTCACTTCAACGGGATCCGGCATCGGACCCTCCTCGAGTGTCGTTTCGTGGTCGAACCCAAATACGGTTCTTCAAGAACTTGCCGAAGCTGCCTTCAAAGGTACCCAAAAGGAAGTCCTCATATCGAAGAACATTTGCTGCTAGCCATAAGGCTCCCAGAATGGAAAGAAGCTCAGTCAGCAGAGTCAATCCGATCAGCGGCCACTGGAAGGTCCCTGCCATTGCCTCCCGGAAGACCATTGTCACGTTTACCACAGGAATCGAGGCAAGCAACGGAGTCAGCTTTAGCCCGGGAACCTGGAGAAACATCGCAGGCAAGAACGCCGCGATATAGAACGGTGTTACCATGGATTGCCCCTCTTTGAAGGTTCTAGCGAAGGAAGCTAGAATCATCATCCCGGCCGCGATGAATAGGGCCAGAAGGGCTGTGACCAACAGAATGAGCGGAATGGCGCCGAGGTGGACTTGAAAACTCATATCCTCGATACGGCCTCCGAGCAAAGGTGCCAGCACCGTTCTCATCGAAAGTGCCATGGCCGTGATGTTGAGGATTCCGGCAATGGAGGCCATGGTGGCGACATAAAGATACTTTGCTACGACGATGCTTGTTCTGGACGCCGCTGTTGTCAAAAGAGTCTCCCAGGTCAACTTCTCTCTTTCTCCGGCTGTGCTGTCGATAGCGGGGTACATGGATCCTACGCATAGCATGATCACTAAGAACAGCGGCAGGATTAGCCCGAGAATGAACTGCCCCATCTGTCGGCGCGAGGAGATGTTCTGGGTCTCGATCCAGAATTGCTGGAGCGCTGAGGGACTCAGGCCGCGCAGTTGTCCTTCAGCTTCCAGAAACTGCTCACGGTAGTGATCGAGATGTTCCATGATCCGATTGCGGGCAATTCGACTGCGATCTTTGGAACGGTCCGTAACAAGCCGCACATGAAAGTTGTCGATCGAGCTATTGCGGCCGTGCGTGGGCGGCAGGAATTCCGCCAGTAGGTCGAGTGTTCCGGCCCGCAATTCCTCTTTTGGCTGAGTCGACGAACGGACAAGGACGGAGTCATCTTCCTCGAGTACGAGCCTGAACGCTTCGTGGGCCTGCGATAGCCCGCGGAGCATTATCCTCGACTTGAACCCCTCAGTCTGACCCTCGACAAAGGTGATTCCCGAGTAGACTAGCCAGAGTATGAGTGGATAGAGGAATATGGGAAGTAGAATACTATTGATCACGATGTTGCGCTCCCGCATTGCAGAACGGAGCTCGCGCCAATATAGGACTCGAACGTCAGACCAGCGAAGCATTTCCCTCCGACACGATCATAGGCTGACAATAGAGCCAGCGTAGCATACTCTCACGACTGGGAGTATCGGTACAGCGCTGGCATGTTGCGAGAAAAGGGCGAGGCACACTGCGGTTTTTCCGTCTAGACCCAAAATAAGCGAGGTATGAGCTCGCTCGGAAAATCGTTTGCCTTTTCCGAATATCTCGTGGATTTCAGCTCCTTGTGCGTAACAGGGAAAGCAAAGAGAAACACAAGAGACAAACCTTCCATTGGTTGTCTGGATCACTTGATCTTGTTTGTCTCTGTTATGCCCTTCCTTTCGCCCGCCACTCTTGCTCCGCCGGGGGTACGGGCTCACCCGCCGGCGAGGCGCCTTCAAGTAAACCTGAGTTGCCTGATATAGTCGAACGTCGCCAAAAAGGTTTCGAGATGCTTGCTATAGGCCAATATCCTGTAAACGAGGCGACGACCGGTTCTTACAATCTGACAGGGTATTTGCACAAAGTTCACCAGGAAGCGTTTGAACTCCATCCTCAAGATATCACGACGTACTGTCGGCGCCTGCGTCACCAGGCCATACCAGGCCTTCAGATTCCACGCCAGCGATGCGATGACCATGTAGGCCCAGTTCGATACCAGACTGTCCGAAGGCATCCTCAAGGCGTTCACTCCACTCTTGAGCTGACCGATGACGTTTTCCTGGTTGCAGCGATCGTTGGCAAAAAGGACCACTTCTCCCATCGTCATCTCCCGATCGTTGGTGATGTAGAAGAAGTACCGGACCTCATCAAACAGCCGGTGCTCCCCCTTTTCGATCGTGAGGTTCTTCCGAACCACAACCATGCGATAGGTTTTCTTACAGTGTCCGGGACGATAGTCAAACTCGGCGACCTGCTCGCTCTGCAGGCGGATGTTCTTGAATTCTCTCTCCTTGATTACTTGTTCTTTGACGTTTTCCGGACGGCGCCGTTCTTCGCTCTTGACCTCATAACGAGGAGGCCGCTCGAGCGGTTTCCATTGTCTCTCCGGCAGGGCATCGGCCATCCCGACCAGGTTCGGCTTGGCGTCATAACCAAAGACAAAACCAACCCGCTCGTCCCAGCGATCGAAGTTTCTCGTCAGCGAGAAATCCGTGTCGCCCCGAAGCCAGACCTTCGTAAACACCGACGACACCAGATCGATTGCCCGGTCCATCCACTCGGCCGCTCCGTCGGAAGAGGGACGGTTGCCCGGCCGATTCATCAGATAGAGGACCTCATTCGTATTGGCCAAGGTCACGATCAACGGTGCGTAACCCCAGATCCCGTTGTAGGCAATGTCCATTCCTTCCTTGCATTCCCCCAAGGTTCCGGCGACGGTCCCGTCCACGTCGATGATGGCCTCCTTCCGGAAGGAAGCATCCTGCAACTTCCACACCTTGGTTCGGGTTTCATTGATGGTTTCCTGAAGTCCGAAGATCCAATCCTCATCGAAACGACGGAGGAAATCTCCAGCCGTCGTGGGATCCGGAATCCTCTCGGCTCCCAGTCCGTTCATGTAGGTCTCATCCTGGCGCAACCGCTCGATATCTTCGAGACAGGTTCCACCCGACAAGACGTTGTATGCGATGTTCAGTACATGATCGGATTCCCAGTAAGGAAAGTGGTACTTGAGCAAAACGATGTTTCTGTTGATATCTTTGTCCAATCCAAGCTTACACACGAGCTTGTGAATGGCTCCGATACCACCAGATCCGATGGCGCGCGTTCTCTCGGCGATCTCGTAGTAGGTGTTGGAGTCCTTGAACATAGGATCGGACCGGTCCTCAAACTGATTTCTTTCCAACCGGCGTGTAAGATTTTGCTTGTCTCGGAGGAAGGATTCTGTGGTTTCTTTTATTCACCTGGAATGTGCTCCTTTCGGGATGTCTTGTAAATATATCAAACGCATTTTATCCCGTAACGGCGCACGTTCCAGGGCTTTTCTTCCTCCTCATGCAAAAAATCACGCTGGACTAAGGTCTAGTGGAGTATTGCGGCCCCTGTCAGGGTCTGCAATACTTGCCCTGGGCTCGGGTGCAACCGGTAGGTTTGGAGACTTTTCCATGCGTGACGACTGCGCTTTGTGGTTGGAATGACTTCAAGAGTTCCTGGCAAAAGCATCGAGACCTAAAACGAGAACCCAACCATTCGCTTCGACTGCTGTAGCAGCGATGCGCGTTGGGTCGCGGCCGTAGGGCCGGTTTCATTGGGGTATTCGACACATGTTTCAAGCAATGCTTCCTCACGATTTTCTGAAGCGAGCGGCGCGTCACTTTCCCGACAAGCTTGCAGTGGTGGATGAGCCAAAGCACTTCACCTACAAAGAACTTCAGAGTCGGGCGAACCAGTGGAGTCACGGTTTGCTTTCGCTGGGCGTCGAGAAAGGCGATCGAGTTGCCATCCTGTCGCCCAATACGCACTGGATGCTGGAGAGCTTCTTTGGAGTTGCTCGGATCGGCGCGGTTCTCGTTCCCATGAATTACCGACTGTCGGATGAAGACTTCTGCTTCATACTGGAACACTCGGGTGCGAAGGTCCTGCTTCTGGATTGGGAATACGTATCACCCATTCAGGAGATCCGGAGCCAGCTGTCGGCTCTAGAGCGGATAGTTGTTTTGCGAGATGGCCAGTCCGTGACTCCGGAACTCGAGGGGATCGATATCGAGCCGCTGCTCCAGAGCAACTCGTCGGACGACCCGGAGGTCGTGGAAATAGATGAACTCGACACCTGTACTCTGAATTACACGAGTGGTACCACGGCTCGCCCAAAAGGTGTCATGCTGAGTCATAGATCTCTAGTCTGTAATGCGCTCGATTACACGGTGCATCTCGGTGTGAGCTACAGAGACGTTTGCCTTCACACGCTACCGATGTTTCACGCCAATGGATGGGGGGGGATCTGGGCGCTGACCGGGATGGGGGCTACGCATGTTTGCATGAGGAATGTTGACGCGACCGAGTTCTACGGACACATCAAGAAGTACGGTGGCACGTTTTGCTGTGCGGCACCGACGGTACTTGTGACTTTGGCAAACGCTTCGGAGGCCACTCCCGGATGCCTCCGTGATTTCCGTTTTGGTACCGCGGGGGCCCCGCCACCTGCCGCGGTGATTCAGAGGATGGAAGCTCTTGGGGCGACGGTGATCCACGTTTATGGGCTTACCGAGACCGGACCTTTTCTGACGGTTTGTGAATGGAAACCGGAGTTCGACTCCTTCGATGATGCCACCAGGGCACGCTTGAAGGCACGCCAGGGAATCAGCCAGCTGTTGGCGGACACGAGGGTGTTGAACGAAAAACTGGAGGAAGTCCCTCATGACGGCAGCACGGTGGGTGAGATCTGCGCCCGCGGCCATGTCTTGATGACAGGGTATTACAATCAACCGGAGGAGACGGAAAAAGCGTTTGCCGGAGGCTGGTTTCACTCGGGTGACCTTGCCGTGGTCCATCCCGATGGATACATCGAGATCGTGGATCGAAAGAAGGACGTTATTATTTCCGGAGGGGAGAATATTTCATCCGTGGAACTGGAAGGAGTACTCTACCAGCACCCCTCGGTGCTGGAGGTGGCGGTGATCGGCGTCCCGGATCTAAAATGGGGAGAAGTTCCGCAAGCGGTCATCGTATTGCGACCGGATGTTGCCACCACCGAGCGGGAAATCATTCAGTACTGTCGCGATCAGATGGCTCATTTCAAGGCGCCCAAGGGGGTCGAGTTCGTCGAAACCCTGCCCAAAACAGCAACGGGGAAGACTCAGAAGTTTGCCTTGCGGGAAAAGTACTGGAAGGGAAAAGAGAAGAGGGTTCAGGGTTGATCGTCCGCCGCGGATACCGGCCGGTTTCCCTAGGAGTTCCCCGGTAGAATTGGTGAGACGTGTCCGGGACGAAGCGCCTTTTTTCGTGGGCGCCCCGTTGCTGGTGGAGCGATGTTGCTTTCTGGTCCCCTCTTCGTGAGCCTCACGCGTCCCACGCACAAGCGCTACGTATTTCTGAACAATAGTAATCGATGTCCCGCTATAAAGTACTCTGAACCATTCGTCGATAACTCACCTGAATTTTCCTCTCCGAGGGAAACCTGCATTGTGACTCTGGAGTACCCCCCGCGGACGGATGCCGCTGGGAGTCCTGACCCTTTCATGAAGAAGACCCTCGTCGTCATTCCACATTACGGGTCCGACTCACTTCTGGCGGAGCTGTTTGCTTCGATTGGCGTTGCTTTTTCTTCAGTCCGCCCGGGGTCCGAGGTGACCTCGTTCGAATCCGCAGACCCGGACGTTTTGCTCCTCGTGGTCAACAACAACGAGCTAAACCGAGGGTTTACCGCGGCGTGCAATCTGGGACTCGCGCATTTGGACGGGTCCCATGGCTTTGTCTGGTTCCTCAACAACGATACGGTCTTCGATTCTCCAGTGCAGTTTTCCCAATCATTGCACCGGATGCAGCAGCTTTCGGAGGAGCGGGGCTGGGGTCTCGTCGGCCAGCAAGTCCGGAACTATTCGTTTCGGGACCAAATCGTCTTCGGCGGAGCCAGAGCCTGTTTTCCGGCTGGGCAACACAAGTCCGGTTCTTGCCGCCGTGGGGACTGGCAGTTTCCGGAGCCCCAGACGTGGCTGTCGTTCTGCAGCGTCTTGCTCAAGGCGGAGGTCGTAGATCAAATCGGGACTCTGGATGAGTCCTTCATCAACTACTACAGTGACAGCGACTACTCGCTTCGTGTGCGGGCCGGAGGCCACCAGATCGGATATGCGGGCTGCGATTCCTACGTTTATCATAAGATCGGGTCCAGTGCGCAGCCGTCTGGGGATCAGAAAGTGATTCTTCTTCAAGACTACCGGAGCTTTTGGAGCAAGTGGATCACTGGTCCCGCGCATCGGCTCTACTTGGAGCTGATGAACGACCGTTCACTGGTAGCCCCCGAGGTTTCGCGGGAGTTTACCAGGGTCGAGGCGATGCTGGGGGCTCGGGAGTTTCCAGAAATCGAGCGTTGGTTGTCCACGCTTCCATCTAGAATGGAACTGACTCTCGACGATGTCTTGCAGCACTTTCTCCACTCCCCCCGTGTGACTCCAACCACGATACTGTGCAACGTGACGCAGAACTTGCGGGAGCGTTACCGTTCATGAAGGGAACACTCTTCATTCAGTTAGGGCGTTTGGGCGACTGCCTTCAGTCCACACCGCTGCTAGCGTCGTGGCGGAAGCGCTATCCTGAGGATTCAATTGCCATCTTGACACACGACGCTTATCGCACGGTATTCGAGAAGAATCCAAACGTAGATCAAGTCGTCGTGTATGCCCCTCCTCTGTCCCTTTTGTCCGATCCCGTTGCGAGTCCCATGGAGAAGCTCACGGCTGTGCGCAACTGGATGCAATCCCTTGGTCCATCGTATGCGAATGTGGTCAATCTGACTCACGATTCCGACTCCGCGTGGCTGGTGTCCTGGCTGAAACCGCAGCGGGTATACGGAACTTTTGCGAGCGACGACGGGAGGATTCGGGTTAGTGATCCCTGGGGGATCTACTGTTTGAGTCTGCACCGTTTTCGTCAGCAAAACCGATTGAACCTCGTGGATATCTATACCCGGTTCTCCGGCGGCTCGTCGGAATCAGAGAGCCTGGATTTCAGGCTCGGCGAACAGGATCGAGCCAGGATCCGGTCTTGGGTGTTACTGATCGCTTAAAACCGCACTTTTCTGAACAAACGCCGAGATAACAAGCCTCAACATCATCGGCGCCGTAGGCGCCTCCTCAAGTTTTTCTCAATAGGTTATGCTGTTTTCGGGTGTGGAAGAGGACCCCGACCGCCATTAACAATCGGGGTCCGTTGGCGGCTCTCTTTGGAAGAGCTACCAAACCATCAGATGTTCGTAGCCTGCCATGATTTGTGGCCGTTGTCCAGTTCCCACCCCTGGGAATGGGATGACGGTCACCTCCGAAGTTACCTTTCGTCAAGGGTTTTGCCGAGCTGACGGCTGCGGGGCGCTTTTCTGGATCTGTCGCTGCTGTGACCGTGGACAGCAGTACTGCAGTTGTCGCTGTCGTAGCAAAGCGCGCCGGAAGCAACGTCGCAAGGCCAATCGCCTGCATCAACAAAGCCCCGAAGGAAGATTGGATCACAGAGACCGTCAGCGAGCGTACCGGCGTCGACGAGCCATGGCCCGCGTGACGGATCCAGGTAGCCGAAGCGAGCTTCGTTCTGGCAGGATCGCTGCGCGCGAAGCGCAAGTACAACGTGATGAGAAAGTTCAAACACACACCACATCTACGATTTCCGGCCCTATCACCTGCATGGTTTGCGGTCGAGCGGGCCAGCTCATCGATGTGTTTCATGGATGGAGATGAAACATGATTGCAGCCGAGACCGTGGCACACATCCGTCGCTTGTTCTATGCCGAGCATTGGAAGATTGGAACCATCGCGCAAGAACTGGGACTTCACCGGGATACGGTACGAACCGCCCTGCAAACCGATCGATTCAATCGAGCCAAGATCCTTCGTCCCAGTCTCACGGATCCCTACATCGACTTTATCAAGGAGACTTTGGAGAAGTATCCGCGCCTACGAACGACTCGTATCTATGAGATGATTCGGGATCGAGGCTATACCGGCAGTGTCGTGATACTCCGGAGAGTCGTCGCCCGTCTCCGCCCTGTTCACCGAGAAGCCTTCTTACGGCTGCGAACATTTCCTGGCGAGCAGGGCCAAGTCGATTGGGCACATTTTGGAGCCGTTGCAATCGGCCGTGCCCGTCGTCGGTTGTCCTGCTTCGTTCTTACACTTTCTTATTCCCGAGCCCTATATCTGGAGTTCTTCTTCGATCAAACCCTGGAGAACTTCTTGCGCGGTCACGTCCGGGCCTTCGACTCATGGTCGGGCTGCCCTCGTGTCATATTAAGCGACAATCTGAAGTCGGCCGTGCTGGAACGCCACGGCGATGCCGTGCACTTTCATCCTCGGCTGATTGAGCTTTGTGCTCACTATCATTTTGCCACTCGCCCGTGCCAAGTGGCCCGTGGCAATCAGAAAGGGCGTGTCGAAAGAACCATCCAGTACATCCGACACTCTTTCTTTGCCGCACGCCGCTTCACCACCCTGGAGGACTTCAACCGTCAAGCGCTTCTGTGGCGCGACGAAATCGCTCATCGACGTCCCTGGCCCGGAGACCAGTCCCGCACCGTTGAGCAAATCTTCGAAGAAGAGGAAAAACCTCGATTGCTTCCACTGCCGGTGCATTCCTTCGATACCGATCTGGTGGTACCGGTTCGATCGCGCAAGACCATCTATATCCGTTTTGATCTCAACGACTACTCGATTCCACACACGGCCGTGGGTCGAGCACTCACTCTGGCAGCATCACAGGACACTGTACGCATTCTCGATGGCGCAACCGAAATCGCCCGACACCGCCGCTCCTACAACCGCCATGACGCCGTCCTGGATCCGGCGCATCAAGAAGCACTGCTACAAGAGAAGCGCAAAGCCATCGGCGCTACTCCTGGAGGCCGTCTTGCTCAATCGGTACCTGAAAGCGAAGCCTTGATCGCGGCTGCCTTCCAGCGGGGAGAGTCCGGCGGCGGGCAAACCACTCAGCTATCTCAGCTCTTGGAGGATTATGGAGCCACGGAACTACAAGTCGCCGTTCGGGAAGCACTCCAGCGGCAGACGCCTCGGGCTTCTTCGGTTGCCTTCATTCTACAGAAACATCGCCGCTCCCAACAGCGTCGTCATCTACTACCTGTCGATCTGACTCGTCGTCCCGATCTTGCCAACCTCAACGTCCAACCCCACAACTTGGAGGCCTACGATGACCTCTCCGACCGTGACGAATAACCTTGCCACCCAACTCGCCGGCATCGGTCTGAATGCCACTTCTGAATCCCTGGAAGACTTCATCGCCCGGGCTACCAAGGGTCGTTGGAGTCCTCGTGTAATGCTCGAGGAGCTGTTGCAGGCCGAAGCTCGAGAGCGTGGCCGCCGCAGTCTCGAGCGCCGCCTGAAACGCTCCCGCATCGGCCGCTTCAAACCGCTGGCGGATTTCGATTGGAATTGGCCAAAGAAAATCGATCGCCAGGTCATCGAACGCGCCCTCACTCTGGATTTCATCCCGGATGGTCGCAACTTTGTCCTACTCGGTGCCAACGGTCTGGGCAAGACCATGATTACCAAAAACATTGCCCACGCTGCTGTGCTGGCCGGCTATTCCGTCCTGTTTCGTACGGCTGCCGACCTGATCGAAGATCTCCAATGTGATTCCCCGGAACTCCGAAGAAGAAAGTTCCAATCCTACGCCCGCCCTCACCTTCTGTGCGTAGACGAAGTCGGGTATCTCTCCTATGACAACCATGCCGCGGATCTGCTGTACGAAGTCGTCAACCGGCGCTATGAGCATCGATCCATCGTTATAAGTACAAATAGAGCCTTTCGAGAATGGAACGAGGTCTTTCCCAATGCCGCTTGCATTGCCACGCTCTTGGATCGTCTCACTCACCATGCCGATGTGACCGTCATTGAAGGACGTAGCTATCGGATTCGAGAGAGCGAGCAGGAAGCCTCCGCGCGGAGGAAAAAGAAACGTTAGAACCCGTGCCGTCCAATCGCATTCAATACGTAAAGATTGTTGTTGATCTCTACGCCCAGCTGCCTGAGACTCCACAACGGCCTCGTCGGCAAGACTATCAACTTGCTTATCAGCTCTATGATCGTCGGGTTCCGCTTTCGGTCATAGAATCGAGCTTACTCCTGACTTCCGCTCGTCGGTTACTCCGTGATCCACAGGCACGCAGGCTATCGCCTATCCGGTCCCTGTATTACTTTCTCCCGGTCATTGAGGAATTACTTCAGAATCCTATCTCGGCAGACTACGTGAGGTATCTTCGAATCAAACTGCGCCTGAAAACCTCTCTACCGGCGCCCGTTCAGAAAACTGCGGTTTCACGCGATCGCTAACAGGCAAGGACTTGCTGGTCAAGTGGTGTGGGTTCTTCGCCGCAAACACGGCGTCTTTATACCGGTATTGGCAATGGCGCTGTTTGACAATAACGCGCAACTGAACTGAGGTGTCAGCGCTATCTCGGACTGTTGAATCACCCGCGGGCTAACACCCAAAATTCCCGCAGCTCCGCTTCCTCAGTTACATCGCCAATAGGCCTATAACTGATTTGAAAGAAATAGGTTATGGTCCGTACTCACCGGTTTTCCACTCGCTTTTCTTGTGGAGCACATACAACTCCCAACCAGTGGGAGGATGTAGTACTTTGGGAATAACAGGTTACGAACCTATTTCTCACTCAAATTACGTTTCTTATCGCACGGAAACGAAGGATCATTAAGGATTTGATGTGATGCAGGCTGGTCTCTCGGAGGCTGGATGATGACCTATTATTCCGGGAGTGCCTCGAGCGGGTGAGATCGCCCATATTCCACACCCTCGAATCGGATATTCCGGTTGAATCAGCCCGATGCGAATGCTTGCTGCGTCTGTCTAATAGATGTTGCAATCCTCATATTCGATTTGATCTCACCTTCTTCAACTTGCGGTGCTGGCTCGCGCCTGCAGTACTTGGAGACATCTGTTGAAGGCAGGGGGGCATGGTCCGTATATTTCAGTTGACTTAACGGACGGACTGGTGGTAAATTGTAACATCTCCCCCACGATTAGATCCTCCTACGTTCTATAAAGCCCCGTCTACGGCGCAAGTAGCTGCCCCGACACGCCAGCTCTGCTACCTACGGACTATCTACTCAGAATCATTGAAGATTCCTGATAAGGGATTGTTGTTTTGTGACGATGAGTGTCCGTGGGCAAAGTCTTTTCATGCCCGGTACGCAACCTATCAAGGAGAGAACCGTGCGCAAGCTTTCACTCACTTTGTTTCTATTTCTCATCCCTGCTGCGACGGCACAGAATGAAACCACTGTGACGCCGACTGCTGGATCGGATATAACACAGACCCAAGCGGGGGAGGCCGGGGAAGATTACGTCATCGGATTGCAAGACGTCCTCTTGATTAACGTTTGGCGTGAGCCGGAATTGTCGGTCCAGGTCGTGGTGCGTCCCGACGGCAAGATCACGATGCCCCTGATCGATGAACTCGATGCCAGCGGGCTAACCAGCAAAAACCTCAAGGACGTGATTACCGAGAAACTGAAGAAGTACGTCACGGCTCCCACCGTAACGGTGGTCGTCAGCGAAATAAACAGTCAAATCGTTTCCGTAATTGGGCACGTCTCCAGGCCCGGCGCCTATCCGTTGGGATCTCCCATAACAGTCGTAGAGCTGCTGGCTAGGGCGGGCGGCTTTAGAGAGTTTGCCAATCAGAAGAAGGTCCGCATCGTTCGAAAGGGCAGCACGCAGACCCAACAGTTCAGATTCAACTATAAGTGATTCATTGACGGGAAAGACCAACATCACAATATCACCCTGGAAAACGGCGACGTAGTGATCGTGCCGTAAGCTTTTTCGCAAACTCCTCTCTAGGAATGGGCTATTCGGTATGAAAACGATCGTCAGTAGCGAGATTGCCGTTTTGGTCATGTTCGTATTTTCGGCTCTTGCGTTTGGAGACTCCCGTGATCAAGTCCGGGAGAAAGACCGACAGGAAGCCGCAGCCGCAGAAAGCACATCGCGGGAAGGAAACGTCGAAAACATCGATTCCTACATCGATCCTTACTATCAAGCCACCCCAGACGTGGCTACCGCAATGGTGACATTCTCCGAAAGCGTCTCGGGGGACTTGAGAAGGAAGGGCGGCTTCTCAGTTGGAACTTCTGGAATCTACGACAGCAGTGTCTTGGAAGATGGGTCCCCGTCGGACATCTTTACGCTGATGGAAGCGCGAGTGTTCAAGAACGCTCTCACGCCCAGGTCTGAGTTTCACATGGACTACAGGGCCGGATACCGGCTGTACCAAAACGCAACGACTCTTGATGACCTCGAGCATGAGGCGGTTGTGTTTTACCGTTACCGTCAGTCCCGACGGCTCGGATTCTCAATTGGCAATGACATCTCCCGGCTGCCGAATGACAATCTGACAGGTACGAACTCCCCGATTGTGCGCAGTGTGCGCAGATTGAGGAACCGAACCTTCGCCAACAACATCATATTCAGTCGCGAACCGGTGCTCCGGAATGGGTTCAATGCGGGGATGAATTACCGGTTAACCCGCCAGTCGGGTATCGGACTGGCGTTCGACCATCGCTATATGGATTATACGGACCAGCCGGATCGGACGACCAAGAACGAATCGAGGATCCGAATCGATTACCGATACTCGATCAGCGAATGGGTAACCTTGAGGAACAATTACCGCATTGCGTTCGATCACTACAATGATGATGAAGTGGGACGGAGTCGGCTGCATCGATTGGAATTGCTGGGCCTCGACTACATGATCCCCTTTAGTCCCACATGGACGATTTTTGCAGCTGGGGGCATGGACTTCGCGGAGCAGAATTCGGACGTGCGCTCGAATGCCACCGTCAGAGCCGGTGTGATGCGCAAATCGCCGTCGACAAATCTCGTCTTTGAATATCAGCGTGGGTTCCGGCCGGTGGACGGCACGCGGAGCACGCTGAGAACCAATTTGGTGACGGCGTACCTTGTTCAACGACTCTCGCGACGTTTGAACTTTCAGCTCGTATCTGCTTTCGAGCAGGGCCGCGCCTTGTTCGAGTCGCGAGAGCTTAACAGGATGCTGAAAAACTCCAACTAAATCGGTTTTTGTGCATCTTCAATATGAACCCTCTTATTGATGATTCCTTCGAGGAGAAACCGATGCGCGGACCGGACGAAAAGCAAGACGGGATGTTCAGCTACATCTCGGCCGAGAAACGAGTGCCGAACGATCACCCGCTGAGATCCATTCGGACCATGGTCGATGTCATTCTGCAAGAACTGTCTCCTCGATTCGAGGGTCTTTACGCAAGAGTCGGCCGTCCCTCGGTGGCCCCGGAGAAGTTGCTCCGAGCCTTGTTGCTTCAGGTCTTGTACTCGGTCCGGAGCGAACGGATGCTCATGGAGCAGTTGGACTACAATCTTCTGTACCGTTGGTTCGTTGGTTTGAGCATGGACGATCCGATCTGGGACGCGACCGTCTTTAGCAAGAATCGGGACCGACTTCTGGAGGGAGACATCGCCAGAGCCTTCTTTGAACGCGTCCTTTGCCACGCCCGTGCTCAGAGCATCCTGTCGGACGAGCATTTCACCGTGGATGGGACCCTGGTAGAGGCATGGGCGGGACAGAAAAGCTTCAAGAAGAAAGGTAGCCGCCCCAGCAAGCCGACGGATGGTTCTGGAAATCCAACGGTGGATTTCAAGGGTGAGAAGAGATCGAATGATACGCATCAGTCGACGACGGATCCAGATGCCCGTCTGTACAAAAAGGCCAAAGGCCAGCAGTCGAAGTTGTGCTACCTGGGCCATGTCACGATGGAAAACCGAAACGGTCTTGCGGTGAATGTGCGGGTCACGCGGGCAACGGGAACAGCAGAACGGGAAGCTGCGCTGGATATGCTTGACGATCTGCCCGGCAGAAATCAAATTACCGTAGGTGCAGACAAGGCCTACGACACGAAAGCATTTATCAGAGAGAGTCGACGTCGCAAGGTGACTCCACACGTGGCGCAGAATAACAAAAACCGTAGGAGCGCCATTGACGAGAGAACGACCCGCCATCCGGGCTACGCCGTCAGTCAGAGAAAACGCAAGCGGGTTGAGGAGATCTTTGGTTGGCTGAAAACTGTGGGTATGTTGCGTAAGACAAGACATCGTGGTGTGGACCGTGTCGGCTGGATGTTCACTTTCGGAGTGGCTGCCTACAACCTTGTCCGGATGAGAAACCTGATGGAGGCAAAGCCGTGATTGGAGCAGGGTGGACTTCGTCCGAGCATTTGATGAGCGGCCTAACGCATGCGCCGTGCCAATCCAGACCCTCATATCCCCTGCCAAAATAGAGTCAATCGATCCCGAAGTTTATGTTTGGAAACAATCTCGGCACAAAACCGGATTTTTCATCAGCCTGTTAAGACTTGGTCCGGTGGGACCGGCTTCGAATTTGCTCTGCATCCCAACTTGGTTGTCAACGCGAACGCTGGTTACGTCGGTCAGCGGGGTGATGTGCTCAAGAATCTGCCTCAAATTAGTCGTTACGTGGTCTATGCAGGGCTGCATTACCTGTGGCCCAGGCCTAGAACGGGCCGGCGGGAAGCCGTGACTCCCGCACCCAGTCTCCCATGAGTCGTGTCTCGGAGGAATTCACACATGAAGAGTTTTAGTGACCTGGCCTTTGAGGATTATCTCAGGATACTTCGAAGGCAGATTTGGTATTTCGTCATTACAACTTTGGTGATTGGCGCCGGGGTTGGCTACTACGCCTACCAGTTGCCAGCCATTTATCGATCTGAGACAAAGATCGTAGTCGATGCGCCAGGTATCAGAGGAAGTCTCGTGGGTGCACGCAACAGCAACATCGACAACGAGATCAACATGGTTCGGGAGCAGCTGAACAGCCGCACTATACTCGAGAGGCTGGCTGAGGAGTTCGAGTTAGTGAGTCGGACAGGTTCGATCGAGCGTGCCGTTCTGTGGCTCAACAAGAGAATCAACGTGGAGTTCACGCAACGCAACACCTTTGGGTTGTCTTTTAGCTCGACGGATCCCGTGTTCACGCGAGACGTGACCAAGAGGCTTGCCGAGGAGGTCATTCGGATGAATGATTCCATGAGAGAGGCTCAAGCAACTCTCGCGGATCAGTTTCTCGACGAGCAGGTTCGCCAGTCCGAGCAAGAGTTGGTAGCAATCGAAAAGCAAATCAGCGCCTTCAAGGTGAAGCATCTCGGGGAGTTGCCTGCAGAAGGGGGCGCAAACCTCAACGCTCTGACCGCGTTGAATGCACAACTCGCGGCAGCCGAAAACGCCTTGCAACGATCGCATGACCAACGCTCCTTGCTGGAGCGCAAGTTGCAAGAGGAAAAACGTTTGGCTCTCTTGTATCAAACTCTACCAGGAGCCGCCGCGACCCTGACCACGGGGTCGCCCAACGAGCCGGTCGTAGGGGAAGAGGTTCTGAGACTCCGTGCTGAACTCGAGGCGCGCGGTGCTCTTCTTGCGCAGCTCGCCGCCAAATACACGGCTGAACACCCGGACGTCGTTCGTCTAACGCGAGAAGTCAGAGATCTGGCCGCGCGAATCAACCGGATGCCGGTTGGCGGGACTCCGGTCAGTGTGGCTGGCGGCCAGATGGCGAGCACGGAGAACAGCGCGGCAAGCTCGATTCTGAACGAAGTCCGGCTTGCAGAAGCGAGAGGCGAGATCCAAGAGCTGAACCAAGAAATTGCGAGGAGGGAGAATGAGAGGGAGAGTATCTTTGCACAGGTTCAGAGCTACCAACGTCGCCTGACCCTCGCTCCGCAGCTTGAGCAGGAACTCCTGTCTCTGACTCGCCAGCACGACGCGCTGGGGCAACGCCACGGGAACCTGCAGCAGCAGAAGTTCAACACCCGGATGTTGGCCAGCCTGGAGGTGAACAATAGAAACCCCACCTTCAGAATCATCGACATCGCCAATCTTCCTGAGTTTCCCATCGGCCCGGATCGGCCGATGATTGCGTCCGTCGGGGTGATTGTCGGTCTGGCTCTCGGAATTGGATTGGCTTTTGCGCGAGAGTCCTTCGACCCCACCATTCGTGACGAGTATGAGGCCTCAAATATTTTGCAGATGCCGACCCTGGTGTCGATCCCAGACGTTACCGTAAAGCAGAATGGCGTGCATTGGTCACCCCATCAAGGAACGGGATCAGGTTAGAGGAACGGTTCGCTGTGGGATTCAGTCCTCCATTTCAAGGTGTGAGGAGATCCGGCGCACGGGTTTCCTTCTTAAACAACCGCAGCGTTTTTGCCAGACGAAAACGTGCGGCCAACCAAGGTAAGTGAGATAATGAGCGAAATATTCAGCTGGCTTAAACGTGCCGAAAACGAACGCCGAAAAGATCTCCCCGAGATCTTGAACGAATCTGAAGGACAAGATCACGCGATCATTTCCGACGAGCCGGCGACGGAAGCGCAAAGCGCGCCAGTTCCGCTTACCGTTACTCGAGGGCCGCTCTCCAGTGCCTCCACCTTTGACCTCCGGTCGGCCAGCGACCTCGTTCGAATCGTGCTCGAGCCAAAGACCGTTGTAGGTGAGAAGTTTAGGCTTCTTCGGGCGAAGCTTTCATTAGCGCAGAAAGAGCATGGACTGAAGACACTATTGGTAACGAGTGCAGTCGCCGGGGAAGGGAAAACGTACACGGCGTGCTGTCTGGCTGGGGTTCTCGCGCAAGAGCCGGGCAAGAGGGTCGCGTTAGTAGAAGCGGACCTCCGCAAGCCCAATCTTCTGCAGTATTTCGGGAAAAATGGGGTTCAGAACCACCGGGGTCTGAGCGAAGTGCTTCAAGGCACAGCAAAGGTAGAGGATACGTTTGTGAAGTGCAACGACGCCGATTTTTATATCGTGTCGGCAGGCCAGGTTCCCGACAACCCGTCCGAGCTTTTGAGCTCTCCATCCTTAGAAGCAACACTCCGATCTCTCGCCGACGCCTTTGACTGGATCGTTGTCGACTCACCGCCGATCTTCGCGCTTGCGGACACCAGTCTGTTGGCTCCGGTCTGCGATGCTACGCTCTTGGTCGTGGCCGCCAACCGAACTCCCGCAAAAATCATCAATGAATCGATTCACAGAATCGGGCGAGAAAACTTCTGCGGTCTCATGGTGAACCGCGTCCGGCGTTCAAGGGACTCCGGATACTATCAAAAAAAGAGCGACCTTCGTCGACTCCATTCGAATTGATGGTACCATCCTATGTGGGAGGTTTTCTTACGTTATGTGGCCTTTAGAAAACTAGGTGCCGTAGCAGTCGAGCACGTTTGCCTGGTAGCGTGCGCTTTCTTCTCCGTCCATATCGGAGCCGGACGCTTCGAGCAGCCAGTAGACTATGCGCGGACTGTTCTGGAGGCATTGGTCATAGCCGTCCTCTTTCAAGGGGCTCTTCACCTCAGAGACGCGTATGATTTGCGCGGGAAAAGGTCTTTGCTATCATCCCTGTTCCGAGTCAGCCAAGCTATCTGTTTGGCATCTGTTCTCCTGTTGTCGGTCCAGCACTTCTTCCCGCGTCTGACGGCGTATCCGGCGACACTGGAACGCCGCGTCCTTCTGGTTTCGATTTTTTTGATCCTATGGCAAGGAATTTGGAACTCCTACCATACGCTGGGGGCTCCCAAATCAAACCTACTACTCATAGGAACCGGACGTTTGGCGCGCGAGCTGGTGGGTGAAATCCTCCGTCATCCTGCCTTGCGGCTCGGGGTTTCCGGTTTCGTAGATGACAATCCAGCTCTGGTCGGCAGCTCGATCGTCAATCCCAAGGTCATTGGAGTGCACAGGGATTTGCCTGCACTAGCCCCAAAATAAGCGAGGTATGAGCTCGCTCGGAAAATCGTTTGCCTTTTCCGAATATCTCGTGGATTTCAGCTCCTTGTGCGTAACAGGGAAAGCAAAGAGAAACACAAGAGACAAACCTTCCATTGGTTGTCTGGATCACTTGATCTTGTTTGTCTCTGTTATGCCCTTCCTTTCGCCCGCCACTCTTGCTCCGCCGGGGGTACGGGCTCACCCGCCGGCGAGGCGCCTTCAAGTAAACCTGAGTTGCCTGATATAGTCGAACGTCGCCAAAAAGGTTTCGAGATGCTTGCTATAGGCCAATATCCTGTAAACGAGGCGACGACCGGTTCTTACAATCTGACAGGGTATTTGCACAAAGTTCACCAGGAAGCGTTTGAACTCCATCCTCAAGATATCACGACGTACTGTCGGCGCCTGCGTCACCAGGCCATACCAGGCCTTCAGATTCCACGCCAGCGATGCGATGACCATGTAGGCCCAGTTCGATACCAGACTGTCCGAAGGCATCCTCAAGGCGTTCACTCCACTCTTGAGCTGACCGATGACGTTTTCCTGGTTGCAGCGATCGTTGGCAAAAAGGACCACTTCTCCCATCGTCATCTCCCGATCGTTGGTGATGTAGAAGAAGTACCGGACCTCATCAAACAGCCGGTGCTCCCCCTTTTCGATCGTGAGGTTCTTCCGAACCACAACCATGCGATAGGTTTTCTTACAGTGTCCGGGACGATAGTCAAACTCGGCGACCTGCTCGCTCTGCAGGCGGATGTTCTTGAATTCTCTCTCCTTGATTACTTGTTCTTTGACGTTTTCCGGACGGCGCCGTTCTTCGCTCTTGACCTCATAATGAGGAGGCCGCTCGAGCGGTTTCCATTGTCTCTCCGGCAGGGCATCGGCCATCCCGACCAGGTTCGGCTTGGCGTCATAACCAAAGACAAAACCAACCCGCTCGTCCCAGCGATCGAAGTTTCTCGTCAGCGAGAAATCCGTGTCGCCCCGAAGCCAGACCTTCGTAAACACCGACGACACCAGATCGATTGCCCGGTCCATCCACTCGGCCGCTCCGTCGGAAGAGGGACGGTTGCCCGGCCGATTCATCAGATAGAGGACCTCATTCGTATTGGCCAAGGTCACGATCAACGGTGCGTAACCCCAGATCCCGTTGTAGGCAATGTCCATTCCTTCCTTGCATTCCCCCAAGGTTCCGGCGACGGTCCCGTCCACGTCGATGATGGCCTCCTTCCGGAAGGAAGCATCCTGCAACTTCCACACCTTGGTTCGGGTTTCATTGATGGTTTCCTGAAGTCCGAAGATCCAATCCTCATCGAAACGACGGAGGAAATCTCCAGCCGTCGTGGGATCCGGAATCCTCTCGGCTCCCAGTCCGTTCATGTAGGTCTCATCCTGGCGCAACCGCTCGATATCTTCGAGACAGGTTCCACCCGACAAGACGTTGTATGCGATGTTCAGTACATGATCGGATTCCCAGTAAGGAAAGTGGTACTTGAGCAAAACGATGTTTCTGTTGATATCTTTGTCCAATCCAAGCTTACACACGAGCTTGTGAATGGCTCCGATACCACCAGATCCGATGGCGCGCGTTCTCTCGGCGATCTCGTAGTAGGTGTTGGAGTCCTTGAACATAGGATCGGACCGGTCCTCAAACTGATTTCTTTCCAACCGGCGTGTAAGATTTTGCTTGTCTCGGAGGAAGGATTCTGTGGTTTCTTTTATTCACCTGGAATGTGCTCCTTTCGGGATGTCTTGTAAATATATCAAACGCATTTTATCCCGTAACGGCGCACGTTCCAGGGCTTTTCTTCCTCCTCATGCAAAAAATCACGCTGGACTAAGGACTAGTGGATCAGAAGCAAGTGGATCGCATCGTCGTGGAACTGCAAGATCGTCGTGGCCGCCTGCCGATAGAAGAATTGCTTCTGCTCAAGATCAAAGGGGTTGCCATTGAAGATGCCACGAGTCTGTATGAGCGCATCACCGGAAAGATCGCGATAGAGAACCTCAAGCCAAGTTGGATGATCTTCAATTCAGGATTCGAAGTATCGACAGCTCGGCAGCTGCAGAAGCGAATCCTCTCGCTCGTCGTCTCATTCGTACTGATTTTGCTATTCTCTCCCGTGATCTTGATTGTCATGGCCATGATAAAACTCAATTCTCCTGGGCCGGTCTTTCATCGGCAAGAGAGGGTTGGTCAAAATGGTCACGCCTTTACGATCTGGAAATTTAGATCCATGTACGAAGACGCCGAACAAAAGACGGGGCCTGTTTGGGCGAAGGACGGAGATAGCCGTGTGACGCCCGTGGGTCGGCTCCTGCGGCGTACCCGACTGGATGAGCTTCCCCAGCTACTCAACGTTCTTCGCGGGGACATGAGTCTGGTTGGCCCCCGTCCAGAGCGTCCCATGTTTGTCCGGGAACTCTCCGGAATCATTCCTTTTTATCAACTTCGTCACAGCGTCAAACCGGGAGTCACCGGCTGGGCCCAGATCAATTACGAGTATGGAAATTCCGTGCGGGACGCGGTGGAGAAGCTCCAGTACGATCTTTTCTACATCAAGCATACATCCTGGCTTCTCGACTCGCTGATTGTGTTCGAGACTGCAAAAACTGTTCTGGTTCGAAAGGGATCCTGACGGTAAAATCTAGAAAACCATTGAAACTCTACGTGGGTTGATCATGCTCAAGATAGTTGTTGTTTCTGGTGCCAGACCAAATTTTGTAAAGGTTGCGCCCATTGTGGCCCAGTTTCAAAGAAGCTGCGAATCCTTTCGAACGACCCTCGTGCATACTGGCCAGCATTACGATGAGGCTATGTCAGACTCCTTTTTTCGAGATCTGAGTATACCCGCGCCGAATATCTCACTCGAAGTCGGCTCCGCCTCGCATGCGCAGCAGACCGGCGAAATCATGAAGCGATTCGAGCCGATTCTGCAGGATTACAAGCCTGACTATGTCCTTGTGGTCGGCGACGTGAACTCGACACTCGCTTGCGCCCTCACGGCGTCGAAGCTAGGTATCGGCGTAATTCATGTCGAAGCCGGACTGCGGAGCTTCGATCGCAGCATGCCGGAGGAAATCAACCGTGTCCTGACAGATCATCTTTCGGACCTGTTGTTTGTGACGGAAGAGAGCGGTCGCAAGAACCTTCTCCGTGAGGGCATCAGTGCGGAGAAGATCCATTTTGTGGGAAACGTAATGATCGATTCACTGCGAAAACAGCTCGACCTGGCTTCCCACTCAGACGTGCTTCAGCGATATGGCTTGACCCCAGGACAATTCGGACTTGTGACGCTACACCGGCCCTCGAACGTCGACCACCTCCCGGTTTTCAAGGGGGTTCTTCAGGCGCTCGAACGGGTGTCCCGGGAAGTCGCTTTGATCTTCCCGCTACATCCGCGCACGCAGGAAAGGGTGCGGGACGAGGAGTTGGCGAGTTTTTTTGCGAACCGCGAAGGCACCCTGGATGCCACGCCTAAACAGCAGGGATTGTACGGGACTGCACCGGTTGGCTACCTTGAGTTCCTCGAGCTGATGCGCAACGCTCGCATCGTGTTAACTGACTCCGGTGGAGTGCAAGAGGAGACGACAGCCTTGTCCATCCCTTGCCTCACACTGAGAAACAACACCGAGCGACCCTCGACCATCGAAATCGGTACGAATCAGCTTGTGGGGACGGATCCGAACGCGATCGTGAAAACGGCCCTTCAAGTGCTGGCATCAAAGAAAAGCGGTGCTGCGATTCCACCGTTATGGGACGGGCGTGCGGCCGAGCGTATTGCTTCCGCTCTACTTCTGAAGGAGGCTCCCTCAGAGGTCGCAACACTTTCCGATGGATAGAACGCTTCGGGTGGACGACATGGAGGTTTTCTCCGGAAATAGTCCATCGCCAGAAGGGATGAGCTTATGCAGGAAAGGGAGCGCCAAGTGGCTGGCGAGGAGTCAGCGAAGTCGGAGTGGGTCCTCGGGATCGCCGCGTTCTACCATGATAGTGCCGCCGCGCTGCTGAAGAACGGCCGGATAGTGGCCGCGGCCCAGGAGGAGCGCTTCAGTCGTAAGAAGCAGGACGCTGGGTTTCCTGCTCATGCCGTTCGATATTGTCTCGAGAATCAGGGGATCGGTCTGCGAGATCTTTCGTATATCTCCTTCTACGATAAACCTCTGCTGAAGTTCGAGCGTTTGCTAGAGACCTACCTTTCCTTTGTCCCTATGGGCATTCACTCCTTCATGGTGGCGATGCCGGTGTGGCTGAAGGAAAAACTCATGCTGAAGGATCTCTTACAGAAGGACCTGGTAAAGATCGAGGCGGGCAGAAAAAAGGCCGATCTTCCCCCGATCCTGTTCGGCGAGCATCATGAGTCTCATGCCGCATCCGCGTTCTATCCTTCCCCGTTCCACAAGGCCGCCGTGCTCTGTGTCGATGGTGTCGGAGAGTGGGCGACAACCTCCGCCTGGCTGGGGGAAGACAACAAGATGACTCCCTTATGGGAGATAGACTTTCCTCACTCGCTCGGATTACTCTACTCCGCCTTCACCTACTTTACGGGATTCAAGGTGAATTCCGGCGAATACAAGGTCATGGGGCTGGCGCCTTATGGTAGACCAAAGTATGTCCAGGCTATTTACGACAACGTGGTAGACCTCAAGGCCGATGGGACATTTCGTCTCAACATGGATTACTTCAATTACTGTACTGGCTTGACGATGACGAGTCGCCGGTTCGAGAGCATATTCGACGGTCCCCCGCGAAAGCCGGAGACCCCGGTGACGCAGCGAGAGATGGACCTCGCTCGGTCGATTCAGGAAGTCGTCGAAGAAGCCATGCTGAGGCTGGCAAAGACGCTCGCCCAGGACACGAAAACCGAGAATCTCTGTCTGGCCGGTGGGGTGGCGCTCAATTGTGTCGCGAATGGACGGATTCTGAGGGAGGGCCCATTCAAGCACCTTTGGATTCAACCCGCTGCGGGTGATGCGGGCGGCGCGGTGGGTGCGGCGTTCTCCGTGTGGCACGAGGAGATGCAGCGGCCCCGTAAGGTTTGTGCGGGCGACGCCACGCAGGGAAGCTACCTGGGTCCTGCGTTCTCGAACGAGGAGATCGAGCGATACTTGAACACGAGGAAGGCTTCGTACGTTCGTCTCGGTGACCAGGAGTTGTTCGACCAAGTTGCGGGCGAGTTGGCGTCCGAGAAGGTCGTCGGGTGGTTCCAAGGCCGCATGGAGTTTGGCCCCAGGTCCCTGGGGGGGCGGAGCATCTTGGGTGACCCCCGAAGCGTGAAGATGCAATCGGTCATGAACCTCAAGATCAAATATCGCGAGTCCTTTCGTCCATTTGCCCCTTCCGTGCTGAGAGAGCGCGTGTCCGATTATTTCAAGATGGATACCGATAGCCCCTACATGCTTCTGGTCGCTCCGGTCCAGGATGAAATTCGCACCACTCTGACAGAAGAGCAAAAGGCTCTCTGGGGTATCGAATCGCTCAACGTTCCTCGTTCGAGCATCCCGGCAGTTACCCACGTCGACTACTCCGCCAGGATTCAGACCGTGCACCTGGAGACGAACCCGCGCTACTACAGATTGCTGCAGGCCTTCGAGGCAAAGACGGGTTGCGGCGTTATCGTAAACACATCCTTCAACGTTCGGGGGGAGCCCATCGTTTGCACGCCGGAAGATGCCCATCGGTGTTTCATGCGGACGGAGATGGATGTACTGGTGCTTGAAAACTGTGTTCTGCAAAAATCGGAACAAGGGGAGTGGACGGAGGAGGGCGATTGGCGCACCGAATTCGAGTTGGACTAGGAAAGGGTAGGTGACAATGCAAGAGTCAATCCCTCCACGAACGCTTAGGTCGTTTGGATTCTTGGTGGGCGCAGGATTTTCGATTATTGGAATGTGGCCGCTTCTTTTTCGTCAGGAGACACCACGACTCTGGGCGCTGACTTTGTCGGTCATGCTCGTTTTGGGCGGAGTACTGATCCCCCGCCTGCTTCTGCCGTTGTATCGTGGATGGATGGCGCTTGGAGAGGCCTTGGGGTGGGTCAACACGAGAATCATTCTCGGAGTCATATTCTTCCTTGTGGTCACTCCCATCGGCATCTTCAAACGGCTATTCGGCTCTGATGCCATGCGCCGCCGTTTCGAGCCGGACGCGGAAAGCTATCGAGTTCCCAAATCTCCACGCTCCGTGGACCATATGAGACGACAATTCTGAGCCGACCCCTCAGGATCGCCGGATTGGCCTAACAGTCGGCCTTCCGCTCGCTGGCGATTCGACCCCGCCGCAGACGGACAAAGACCTCTATTTCGATCACCCCACCTTTATTGAACGGGCACGATGCATTCACTTGTCTTTCGCCAAGACGTTCCGTACTCGTTCATCGAATTGATGCGCCACGACTACAATCAACCGAGTCTGATCTCAAGAATCAGTGACTGCGCGACCCCCGAGCGGTCGACAGGAGCGGACCTTCTGGCAGATCCCGGTATTTGTGGGCTCCGGATTGCGGAGAGAAGTAACTGCAGATTGGGAAGCTTGGAAGGCTGCGGACGCGTTCCCCCAAGTAAACCTAAAGCACTGAAAGAAAGCTTCTTATCCCAAGGTCTGGAAAGAGACAAAGAGTAGGCTCACCGCTGTCGAATAATATTTCTACTTTCATCTTGTTCATGATATAATCGTGCGATAATCGCCTTAGTCTGCCTATGTCTATGATGCAGTTTGTGGCTTAGTTAGGGTGGTTTACAGCGAGACCTAGGGGACTCATAGTGACTTCGAGCGCGAGAGTCCAAGGGGCTGCAGGGTCTCCACCGCCGTGTGTTCAAGGGCGGGTGGAAGCAACCCATTCAAAGGAGAAATGCATCTATGTATCGACCAGTGAAATACTTTGAGAAGGCAATGTCGGTCACAGCCGCAAGCGCTTTCGGTGTGATTCAGTTCTTCAATAAGTACAAGCCAAACCCGTCATTTATCCCAAAGTGGTCCGACAAGCCCCTTCAGAAGTCCTGGCAGAAGTCGAAGCCACCCCTGGGATGGCCTCGAAGTACAGATTCCCTTTGCCCAAAATGCGTGATTGAGGTGAGAAAGAAGATCCTCGATGGAGAGGTCGACTATAAGATTCTCATCAATGAAAAAGTAGGCGAGATCAAGGCAACCATCATAGAGCGTGACGGCCAGGTATGGATGGTCAAAGAGTGCCCGAAGCACGGACGTTTCGAGGATATGATGGCGGTAGACAAGAAGTTCCTCGAACACGTGGAGGCGATGTATCCAGGTCGAGACATCGATGCCCACAATGACGAACGGTTGCACAATCACGGTTCGAGCACGATCAAGTACGGCCGAGGATCGGTGCTTACGGTTGACCTGACAAATCGCTGCAACATGATGTGCGATCCTTGCTTCATGGACGCCAACCAGGTTGGCTTCGTCCACGAACTCAGCTGGGAGGACATCAAAGAAATCCTAGACAATGCAATCTCTATCAAGCCGCGGAGGCAGATGTCCATTCAGTTCTCCGGGGGTGAACCCACGCTGTCCCCTTACTTTTTCGATGCGATATCCTATTCGCGGAAGGTTGGCTACAACAGTGTTCAATGTGCGACCAACGGGATAGAATTCGCGAAGGACCTGGATTTTGCGCGCCGAGCGTACGAGGCCGGACTTCGCTATGCGTACCTGCAATTTGATGGGATAGGCAACGATGCCAACGGACACCGAAAAATTGGGAATCTGTTCGATATCAAGCTTCGCGCGATCAACAATCTTCACGCGGCGGGGATAGAGATCGTGCTGGTTACGACCCTTGTGAATTCGATCAACAACGACCAGGTGGGACCGGTCATTGAATTCGCCATGGATAATCCCAAAAAGATCGCGTTCGTTTCTTTTCAGCCCGTGTCTTTCACGGGTCGGGATGAGGAGATCACTGACGAGAGGCGGCATCGGCAGCGTTATACGCTGTCGCACATGGCACGTGACGTCAAGGATCAGGTAGGCATCACCGAGCCGACACGTGATTGGTTTCCGATCTCGCTCATGAGTGCGTTTTCCGACTATGCGGATCTTGTTCACGGGCCGCAGGCAGACTGGGGCCAAATGAGTTGCGGCTGCCATCCCAACTGCGGGGTTGGGACCGCGATCATGATCAACAAAGAGACAAAGGAACGAGCCGCGGTGTCGGAATTCATCAACATTCCTGGCCTCGTCAAAGACATGCAGAAAATAACCGACGCGGCACGGAAAAAGTCCTTCACGAACGCCCTAATGGCGTTGGCTTTGATCAAGAATTTCAATTCCTTCAAGGCACCTCGGAGCTTCAGCTTCCTCGATATGCTCAAGAAGTTCGACAAGACGTTCGCGGCTACCGGGCGAAGTTATGGCGATGGGGTCGACCGCCGCAAAGATCCATGGAATTTCCTCTTTGTGGCCGGCATGTGGTTTCAGGATCTCTTCAACTACGACTTCCGCAGGACGGAAATGTGCATTATTCCCTACGGGACGCAGGAGGGAGAAATCTCTTTTTGTGCCTACAACACCGGCGTTGGCTGGCGGAATATTATCGAGAAAATGCATGCGAATGCCACCGTGTCCAAGTGGTACAAGGAAAAAGGACGGCATGCCATCTACGCCAACAACAAGCCGGTGGAGCTCGAAAACTTCGAACACAATCTGAAGATCGACCCAGTAGCCGCAGCCCGAGTGCGTGAGAAGCAGGATTCCCCGGAAAACGCGCACGAGGAGGAGTTGGTGGCCCGTCGCATGTACCGCGAGATGGTGCTGGGAGAAAAGCAAGAAGATCTCGTGCAGATCAACTTGTGATGTCCTAAGAGGAGGCTTCAGATACACCAGGCGGCGGGCTCTAGCCCGTCGCTTTTTTTTTCCTGCCGATGGACCTCGAGGAAGTTTGATAGACCTGAGTCTGATGTAGATCATGCCACGCCCAACTCAATACCTCGTTTGCGTTTACTTGTTAGCAATTCTTGTCCTGGGATCGCTCGGTTGCTCATCTCCTGTGCCGGCCCGGGAACGATTGTTTGGCTCCGCAACGACGCTGCCCCAGGGAATCCATCCGTTCGAGCCGGGCGCAATTCATTTCGTTCCGAACCTCGGCCAGTTGGATCCGCTCGTTCGATATACGGTCAAAACGAACCGGGAGAGCATCTATTTCCTAAAAAGCGAGGTGTGGATCGCCCTGGCTGGCCCCGTGGATCTGGCGAGAGATTCGGGGTCCCGGGGGCCGGAGCTACGCCTCAGCTTCCATGAATCCAATCGGACGGTCCAGATACTGGGCGGCAGTTTGATGCCGGCGCGCTTCAATTATTGTCTTGGTGAAGATCCGTCACAGTGGCAGACGGCAGTTCCGTCCTATGCTTCCGTGGTTTATCGAGAAATCTACGACCATGTGGATGTGACCTTTTCCGGGACCAAGGGAATGTTGGAGTCCATCTATACCGTGAAGCGCGGCGGGGACGTCGATACTATATCGGTCGCGCTCGATGGCGCGCGATGGCTCCGTCTCGATGAAGAAGGAAATCTCGTCATCGAAACGGCCCGTGGTCAGCTTCTAGAGACAAAGCCTCTGGCGTTTCAGCAGACCGACCAAGGCCGACGTGAAGTCGCCTGCCGTTTTACCCTGGATCCCGTTGCAAAGCGGTATGGGTTTGCCCTGGATGGACCGTATGATCCCGAGTATGCACTGGTGATTGATCCCATCATTGGTTTCTCTTCGTACCTCGGAGGCGCCGCCAGCGACAGCGTGGCGGCTTCAGCAGTCAACGCAAAGGGCGAATTGTATTTAGCGGGCCAGACCTTCTCCACGGACTTTCCGGTCGAGTCATCCCTGTTTCCCAATCCGGCGGGCAAGGGGGATACGTTCGTGTCAAAGCTTTCCGCCGACGGTACGACGCTGTTGTACTCCACGTATCTGGGTGGAAGTGAATTTGACTCTGCGTCGTCGATCTTTGTGGACGAGAACTCAGGAGAAGTGTTTTTGGCGGGGTGGACATTCTCTCAGAACTTTCCGCTGGTTTCCCCGATCCGCAACATGAACTCGGGCGGCGGGGACGGTTTCATCGCACAGATCTCGACAGACGGTGATTCGGTGAACTATGCGACGTACCTGGGAGGGAATGATTTTGACGTGATTACGGGTATCGACGTCGATGTCGGTGGCTCCATCCACGTTGCCGGACAGACCTCGTCGATCGATTTTCCACTTCAATCTGCGCTTCAGCCGGTGCTTCGGGGAGTCTCCGATGCTTTTGTCACCCGACTCGCCGCCGGGGGACAGAGCCTCCGCTACTCCACCTACCTCGGCGGAAGCGACCTGGACGGAGCCCAGGCCGTTGAGATTGATGCCGCCGGGCGGGCCTATGTGACGGGTTTTACGAGCTCGCTGAACTTTCCCACCTTCAATCCATTCCAGGAGCGTCTTGCCGGAAACACCGACGCTTTCGTGCTCGGGCTTTCCGCGGACGGGAGCGGTTTCGTGTTTGCAACCTACCTGGGTGGTAGCGATGACGATACCGCCAATGCCTTGGTGGTGGACAATATGGGAACCGCCCACGTGACGGGCCGTACCCGCTCGGCCGATTTCCCGGTCACCGCCAACGCGTTCCAGTCCTCGAACAACGGCAGGCTGGACGCCTTTCTCACCTCCTTTTCCAGCGCAGCACCTGCGGTTACCCGATCGACCTATCTTGGCGGTAGTGGCGATGACGAGGCCAATGCCATTTCCGTTGATTCAAACGGGGACTGCTATTTGGCTGGGTCCACGACGTCCGTGGATTTCCCGGTCGCGAATGCAATCCAGGCATCGGCGTTTGGTCTGACGGATGTGTTTGTCACGCGATTCTCGTCTGGAGGGCAGACGCTGATCTTCTCGACTTACCTGGGGGGAACATCCGACGATACGGCCCTCGGGTTGTCGGTCGACGCGATGGGAAACATCTATCTCTCCGGGGAAACTCGATCGACCGACTTTCCTATCGTCGAACCGGTCCAGACTGCTTTCGGAGGCGGTGCCACAGATGGCTTTTTTGTCCGTATCGATCCCTTTGAACCGGAATTCACTTCTACACTCTTCTTCCCCCGTCTCGTTACCACCGAGAGCGTCAATAACAGCCTGGACACCAGCGAGTTTACTGGAATAGCGGTCGCCAATCTTTCCAACACCGACGGGTTTCTCGGTTTCACCGCGTTCCATGCCGACGGATCTTTGATCTCGGGTCCAGGAGTTGCGAATCCTGTGTTGAAGAACTTGGCTGCCAAAAACCAGCTGGCCATGATTGATTCGGAAGTCTTTGGAAGTGGTCTGACCGTACTGAATCCGAGGGGTTGGTTTAGTGTCCAGAGCACAGTTGCCGAAACCGTAGGGTTCTTCCTGGTCTTCAACAGCACTCTGAGTGTCCTGGACGGGGCAACCGTATCTTCCGATCGCGTGACCGACTTTGTGCTCCCGGAGGTCGAACACGAGGGGTTTACGCAAGTGCACGTCGCGAACCCGGACGAGAGTTCGACCTTGGTTACACTTGATTTGGTTGCGGGTGACGGTTCCGTGCAGGCTACGGCGGCGCGGAGCCTGGCCCCCAACGGAGCCATTGTAGAGGCGCTCTCGTCGCTCTACCCGGGAACTGAGGTTTTCAGCAGCGACATGCACGTGCGCGGTTCCGCGGATAATCCCGTTGTGGCTTTTGAGTATCTCGGGAAGGTCGGGGAGTTCGTCGAGGGCGTCAACGGACAGGATGTTACGAAGGGGACCAAAATCATCTACTCACCACAGTATGTGGTGGGGGGACCGTGGAGATCTACCGTGACGGTCATCAACTTCACCAATGTGGATGCGACCCTCCTGTTTCGATTCATCGGTGACGACGGGAACACTTTGGGCACGCGCATCATGGGGCTGGACAAAGGCGGCAAGGTGTTCATTGATGCGCAAGATTTCCTGGTGGTCCCAGATCCAGAAAACCTGATTCAAGGCTACTTGGAGATCACGAGTGATACAGCTGAGATCGGAGGCAGTGTCGTGTTTGGGGATCCGAATCGCACGACCTTTGCGGCGGTGTTGCCTTTGGTGGCGACGTTGACCACGAATGCGGTTTTCAGTCAAGTTGCTAGCAACGGGACCTTTTTTACGGGATTGGCGGTTTTGAATCCCACGATGACCGCCAGCAGTTTCTTGCTGGAGGTGTTCGACTCATCGGGAAACCTCATCCAATCGACAACGGTCCAACTGGGAGGCAAGGAGAGGACATCTCGGTTATTGACGGAATACCTGCCAAACCTGCCCAGTATGAGCGCGGGCTACTTTCGCATTACCTCTGCAACTGGACTCTTGAGCTTCGCTCTCTTTGGGACGACGAACTTGTCCGTTCTTTCGGCCGTCCCAGCTCAGCAGGTGCCGTAAGTTGATTCATGCCTCTAAAGCACCCCGGAGAAGAGGACGATAGATCGATTGATGAAGAGTCATTACAAAAACGAGCTGCAACTGGCTCGAGATGCACTTCGGGAAGCAGCACCGCTGTGCAGGTTCGTTCAGCATCAGATAGATATTGCCGTTCTCGAAAAGAGGGATCGAAGCCCAGCGACGGTGGCGGACTTTGGAGCCCAAGCCCTGATCTGTCGTCATATACGTGCTTCGTTCCCAAGCGACCCGATCATCGCCGAAGAAGACAGCGAGTCGCTGAGGCAAGCGGAAAATGAGGATCTCCGGAGTCGAGTCGTCAGTGCAGTCCAGGAGACAACCCGGCGCGATGCCCCCGAAAGCGACGTGCTCGAATGGATTGATTTGGGCACTACCGAAGAGGGAGAGAATCGATTCTGGACGTTGGATCCGATCGATGGCACCAAAGGATTCTTGCGTAGAGAGCAATATGCGATTTCCTTGGCCCTTGTGGAGGAAGGCAAGGTTGTGGTGGCGGCACTTGGATGCCCCAACATACCTGTCGCAGATGGATCGAGCGGCGCGTTGTTCTACGCGGTGAAGGATCAAGGGGCGTACGTGACGTCGCTGTTCGCCGATGCGCCGACAACTCGCATCCAGGTGAGTCCTCAAGGGAATTCAGCCCTCGCCCGGTTTTGCGAGTCCGTCGAGTCCGGACATAGCTCACATTCCGAATTCCAGAGAGTGGCAAGGGAACTGAAGGTCGAATCCGCATCGGTGCGGATGGACAGCCAGGCTAAATACGCAGTGGTGGCGCGCGGAGATGCTGAGATCTATTTGCGCCTGCCGACCGACGAGTCTTACCAGGAAAGGATATGGGACCATGCACCCGGTGCTCTTATTGTGTTGGAAGCCGGGGGCCGCGTGAGTGACACTCTTGGGAAGCCTCTCGACTTTGGACAGGGCTCGCTACTGGTAGCGAATCGTGGCGTGGTGGCGACCAATGGTCTGCTGCACGACGCGGTATTGCGCACCCTGGATCGTAGACCATAACAGCCTGTCTCCACCACTTCACGTCCGGACAAGAACGAGGGTAATTAGTTCACCCGGATCCGGATGCCCCCGTGGATGCGGCGCGGTGTACCGATTCTCTCAACCGGTGTCCGTCCGACCGGGTATTCGCGATCGAATAGGTTCTCCACGGCGACGAAAATCTCCGCTATGCTGTTCACGGACTTGCCCACTCCAAAATCCATCAGCGGATAGCCGCTCAGCGGAAACTGGTTCAAATCGTCATCGAATTGTTCTCCGGTTATTCGGAGTAGAACGTTGACGTAGAATCGGCCCTGATCTTGATAGAGGGCCTCCAGTACCCCTTGGTGCCTGGGCACCTGAGGGATTCTCAGACCGGCCAGTTCGGGACTTTGGGGTGCGTCTAGGACTCGTGAATCAGACAGGAAGTAACCGGCAGACAACAGCCAAGTAGGACTGAGTTGATAGGACACATCCAACTCGATCCCGCGGCTGCGTGTGGTGCCCAGGTTCTGACGCTGCCGGATGATCAAATCAGTCTGGATCGAGGTCGTCACGTTCGCGATGCTGTTGGCGATTTCGGTCCAGAAGAAGGTACCACGGATAGCAAGTGGCTGGGTCAGGCCATAATCGATCCCGAACTCTGCGGTCGCTGCTCGCTCAGGGTCCAGATCCGGGTTCGCGTTTGTCACGACGTTTCCTACGCGGAATGGACGATAAAGCTCGTTGAGCGTCGGTGCCCGAAAGGACCAGGAAACAGATGAACGAAGAGAAAGCTCAGAGTTCCATTCTAGCCTTGCCCCTGCTTTTGGACTGGCTGCGTAGTGGTTCCGGGGAGGGAGCGACTGGCTGGTGACGTTTCCCGTCGAGAAGCGCTGGTCGAAAAAGAACGCGTCGTGGTTTTTCCAGTGATCGAAACGGGCACCGAAAACGAGTTGCAGCCTGCGTGTGGGTTGAAAAAGGTCTTGGATGTAATATCCCGATAGATCTTGGCGTCCATCAATACGCGTCGCTCCGGTCGCTCGCTCCCCAAAGAAGGATCGTTCGTCACTGGCGCCCTTGATGTGCTGGTAATCGATCCCGGCTAGAAGTAAATGACTGTCCCCGATTCCCCTTTTCCACAGTCCTTGGACTCCCAGGCTGGTGGACGGCACCCGCTGTGCCCGAGTGAGAAATTCGACCTCTCGCCCGCCACGGATTGCCGAGAACGTCGAATCGAAGGTCTCACCCTGTAGAAAGCTCTGAATGCTCCATTCGTTGCTCGCGCCGGTAAGGAAGCGGGTTCCTAGCACCATGGATCGAATCTGGGTGTCGTTGTTCTGCAACGGAGTTCCGTTGCCTCTTTTTTCTGAAAACATCGAAACCCGCGCAAACAGCTCTCGGTGCTCCTTCCACTGGTAACGCCATTCGGCTTCCATGGCAAGCGACTTACTCCGTGCAGCGATGTCAATGGCACCCCTCTGCGACTCGGGTACTTGAACGAAGCCCTCTGTGCGAAAGAACTGACCGGAGAGGGCCATCGAATGGTGGCCGGTTTGGTGAGAGGCGTAGAGTGCGTATTCGCTGTCTCGGAAGGAGCCCCAAGAGGCGGTGGCCCGGAGGGTCTTCGGAGCTGGGTCGCGCCGGAGCAGCTGAATCACACCCCCCAGGGCACCGGTTCCGTAGAGCTCCGATGCGCCACCCCTGAGAATCTCGACCCGTTCCAGCGAAATCCGGGGAACACGCGCCCAGTGCACCCATCCACCAAACGGATCGCTCAGCGGAATCCCGTCGGCAAGCACGAGACTCCGGCTAACCCCACTGGGTCCCACCCCGCGCAACGAAACGCCCTGCGACGTAGGATGGGCCACCAAACTGCTCGAACGTCGAAAGAGTGTGAAGCCTGGAATCTTCCGTAGCAGATCGTCGAGCGTTTGGGCGGGACTCACCCGTTGCTCGTGGCTGGAGAGCAGGATCACGCTATTGGTGGATCGTGTCAGGGGCAGCTCGGCCCGCGCGGCAGTGACGGTTACGGAATCTCCCACGCGCGCGGTTCGAAGAACGATCGGAGAACTGAGCGCCGATTCCTCCGCGATCCTGAGACTGCCGATGGTGTAGCCAGCGGCGAAAATCCTAATCTCGGCTGGCAGTGTGGCTCGCCAATCCCCATCTAGCGAGAATTCACCGACATCATTCGCTCGGAGGTTGAGCGTCGTGCCGTCGGCCTGCAGAATCTGAACGTGAGCAAAGGACACGGGTTTATCGTTTTCATCAACGATGCGAACCCTTGCAGGCCGAGGGTTCGCCATCGAATATGGTACAGACGCGATCAGGGTCAGGCTGGCAAGACAGCCCGCAAGGAACCGTTTCAAAGCACCTCCATGGTTTGCGATCGGTTTGCGATCGCCCCGATCTAGTCCGAACCGTAGGTCTAAAATTACTCTGAAATGAATCTCGCTGCAAGAGAACCACCGCGTCCCGGTACAAACGACGATGCCTTTATGCCAGGCGGCAGCTGCAGACGATCCGTGCCGTAAGTACTCCGGACTAACCTTCTTACGTGGTATACTAAGCATCCTTATTCGTCAATGCACGCACGTTTCCTGTAGTCGGTAGGACCTTACTTGTCGGAGAGAGTGGGCGGCACTATGGGTCTAACTGGTTCAAACGAGAGGGTCTATTACGTTGGCTGGCACGAAAATCTTTCAGAAGCACAAGAATCTCATAGACGATGCATTGGCATCCATTATCGACCAGTGGTACCTCAGCGTGAGCGATTACTATATCACGAGCGAACGTATGGCGGAGGACCCATCGATCAAGATCCCGGAAGAACTCAAACGGTTTCATGATGAGTCAGGGCACCGAATCAAGTTCAACAAAGGAGACCTCGACTTCACGTACGGCCTTTCGGTGGAACTGGATGGGGGGGGGTGCCTGTTGGAAGTCAGCGTCAATAATAAGGTAGCGGAGTTCGACTACGATGAGTTGGTCCATCGACTCGCACATTACTACGAAGGAGTTCGCGAAGAACAGGTGGGAGAGGGCAAGAAACTCGACGGTGTTCGGAACTGTGACATATTTGATTTGAATCCCACGCAGGACAATAGCATCACGGTGGAAGAGCGACAGGGCAGGGCAGACATCGTCCGCGTTGCCTTTCGCGTCAGGAAGGAGCACGTCGATGAGATCGTCGCGGATGCAAATGTCCTTATGGATGCGATCCAACATTACTGCGTCGCCCCACTTCGACGCATCTATGCTGAGATATACCGTACGAAAAGCCGATAGGCACCCGATCCGGGTAGCCGCCCGGCATGAGGTGATGCGGCCCAGGTGCACCCGTCGTCGCCAACTCTCCCATTTCAGCACCGGTGACACAAACCCAGTTGCTCCGATTTTCGGAATGCCCGCGCGAGGCGATTCTTTCGAGTCGACGACTCGGACGCTGGACTAGGGTGAAGTAGGCACAGCTATGGCGGTGGTGAGACTGAAGTGCCTGCGGGGCCTCCAGTATCTTTCGACGCAGTGATCGCTGGATGTTTCTCAATCTGAATGGATGGGTGGAATGGGCAGGGCGCCCAAAATGTTCGGTTTCCGGATTTACAGGTATGTACAGAATTGCTATATTACGTGTTTGCCAATGCATCTATTGCCTGAGCATGGTGCCGGGCCCAGGGGGAACGCATTTTGAGGGTCAAGGGTGAGTGTAGAATCGATGGCATCTCATTCGAGTTTTGCATCCGGCAAAGGCTCCAACGGTCTTTTGTCCCGCATCGGGAACACTCCTCTCGTTCGGCTCCGTAGTATCGCTGGTTCGCTTCCTGAACAGGTCGAACTTTACGCCAAGCTTGAATGGTTCAACCCTGGCGGGTCCGTCAAGGATAGGGCCGCGCTCAGCATGATCGAGCACGGCGAGCAGTCGGGGCACCTGAGTCAAGACAAGACCATTCTCGACGCTACTTCCGGCAATACGGGAATCGCCTACGCCATGATCGCCGCCGCCAAGGGATATCAAGTTCTCCTGTGCGTGTCGGAAAACATTAGTCCCGAGCGAAAGAAAATCCTCCGTTCTTACGGGGCGGAACTGATCTTGACTGACCCCAACGAGAGCTCCGACGGCGCGATCCGCCGGGCCAGGGAGCTCTACGCGGAGTCCCCGGAGAAATTCTTCTATCCCGACCAGTACAACAATGAAGCGAATTGGCAGGCCCACTTTGAAAGCACAGGACCGGAGATATACTCCCAGACCGGCAAGCGGGTGACACACTTCGTTGCCGGCCTTGGGACGAGCGGAACATTCGTGGGTACCGCGAGACGGCTCAAGGCATACAACCAGGCCGTTCAAGCGGTCTCTTTTCAGCCGGACTCCGGCTTCCATGGACTGGAGGGATTGAAACATATGCCCACAGCCATCATTCCCGGGATTTACGATGCGGAGCTCGCGGATCGGAACATGGAAATTGACACGGAGGAAGCCTACGCGATGGTGGTCCAGCTCGCGCGCAAGGAGGGGCTACTGGCAGGGATTTCGTCCGGCGCCGCTGCCGTCTGCGCGCTTCGCGTTGCCGGCAGCCTGGATCGAGGTGTTGTCGTCACAGTCTTCCCGGATGGAGGGGATCGATATCTGAGTGAGAGCTTTTGGCAGGAGTACTGAATGAGCTTGCAGATATCGGCGTCCTTCCTTGATCAGATTAGAGAACACGGAAAGCGGAGCTATCCCAACGAGTGTTGCGGGCTCCTGCTCGGTACGATTTCCAATGACATCAAGGTGGTGGAGGAGTTGAAATCGATGCGTAACGTAAGAGAAGACTCTCAAACCACTCGCTATCTCATGGATTCCGCGGGGATCATGGAGGCGGAGAAACAAGCGCGACAGCAGGGACGGGATATCCTCGGTACGTATCATTCCCATCCCGATCACCCGGCTAGACCCTCTGACTTCGATCGGGACCACGCCTTCCCGTGGTGGTCCTACATCATTGTGAGCGTTGCAAAAGGGGAACCGGCTGATCTGACTTCCTGGACACTACAGGAAGACCGATCCGCTTTCGATAGCGAAGAACTCATCATTGGCCCATAGCAAAGGAGAGTGTCATGTCGGTCATGGTCCACATTCCGACCCCGCTTCGACAGTACGTGAGCAACAAAGAAACCTTGACAGTCGAGGGTAGCACGGTTGGCGAGGCGTTGTCAGAAGTGACAAGCCGGTACCCCGATCTCAAGAAGCATATTTTCAATGATGAGGGAAGGGTACGAAGCTTTATCAATGTATACGTCAATGACGAAGACGTTCGCTTCCTCGACAAAGCCGAAACACCGATCAAGGCCTCCGATGAGATTCGGTTGATTCCGTCCATTGCGGGTGGGGCAACAACTTCAGTCCAGCTCGACCAGTCCGAGATTCTGCGGTACAGTCGGCATCTGATCATGCCAGAGGTCGGGATGGCCGGCCAACTCAAGCTGAAGGCTGCGAAGGTGCTCACGATCGGGGCCGGCGGACTCGGATCTCCGTTGGCGCTCTACCTGGCAGCTGCTGGCGTAGGCCGTATTGGAATCGTGGATTTCGACGTTGTCGACATGACGAACCTACAGCGGCAAGTACTCCATTCCACGGAATCCGTTGGAGTCTCGAAACTCCAATCTGCAAAGCAGCGCCTGGAAGCTCTGAATCCACAGATTCAGATCGATCTCTTCGAAACCCGTCTCTCCTCTGAAAACGCCCTCGATATCTTCAAGGATTATGACATTGTGGTGGATGGAACGGATAATTTTCCAACACGGTATTTGGTCAATGACGCTTGCGTTCTGTTGGGGAAGCCGAACGTCTATGGCAGCATCTTTCGCTTCGAGGGGCAGGCCTCTGTTTTTGGACTACCTGACGGCCCTTGTTATCGCTGCCTCTATCCAGAACCACCTCCACCCGGATTAGTTCCAAGCTGTGCGGAAGGTGGCGTTCTGGGGATTCTGCCCGGGACAATCGGGGTCATTCAGGCCACCGAAACGGTAAAGTTAATCCTCGGTGTCGGAAAACCGCTGGTTGGAAGGCTCGTGCTGTACGATGCACTACAGATGCACTTTCGTGAGTTGAAGCTTCGAAAGGACCCACAGTGTCCGATCTGCGGTGAAAATCGGACTATCCACGAACTGATCGATTACAATCAGTTCTGTGGTATCTCTGAGGAACCAGCCTCGACACTTCCGACCGATTGGGAAATGGATCCAACAGAGCTCAAAGCAGCGCTCGATGGCAAAGAAGATCTTTACCTACTGGACGTCAGGGAAACTCACGAATGGGACATTTGTCAGATACCCGGGGCGCACCTCATCCCACTGGGACAACTTCCGTCTCGCTTGAATGAGCTCGATACCGCCGATAATATCGTGGCCTATTGCCGCAGTGGGGTTCGGAGCGGTAAGGCGGTGGATTTGCTAAAGAAAGCAGGGTTTCGGAAGATCAAGAACCTGACTGGCGGGATCCTTGCCTGGTCCGACAAAGTTGATCCTACGGTACCCAAGTACTAGGCTGTTCCCGTTCTTAGGCGGTGCGCGCTGATTTGCCCACTACCCGTGGTTTGAGGTGGTGTACTGGTGTTTTCGCCCGGTACGGCTAACGCACGATGCGATTTTTACATGGCAATTTAGGCTCCAGGCAACGTCCTTGGGGCGCAGATTGACAAGGGGAGATCCCGAAAGTATAGTCTGCCGATGATCGCAAATGGCCGTTGGATTGGCTCCGCAATAGGTGGAGCCGTGCGATGAAATTGGTTTTTGCCATCATCAGGCCGCATCGTCTGCAGGAGGTCAAAGAAGCACTCGCAAACGTTGGGGTCGTCGGGATGACGGTCTCCGACGTCCGGGGCGCGGGAAGACAAAAAGGCCAGGTGGAACGGTATCGTGGCTCTGAGTACACCATTGATTTGCTAGCCAAGATAAAGCTGGAAATCGCCGTGTTTGATGATCAAAAGGAAGACGTAGTCCGCGCGATTTCGGAAGCTGCCTACACCGGAGAGATTGGAGACGGCAAGATCTTTGTACTTCCTCTCGAGGATTCCGTTCGCGTTCGCACGGGAGAGCGAGGGGAGGATTCGCTTTAGGGTGGAAGAGCGAGAATAGTCAATCATAATTCAAACGAGGAGATCGGTATGGCACGTACCCCTAAAGAAGTTGTAAAGATGGCCAAGGACGAGAACGCAAAGATGGTTGATTTCAAGTTCGTCGATCTTCCTGGGGTCTGGCAGCATTACTCTATCCCCGCCCATCGGCTTGAAGAGTCCCTTTTTGAAGAGGGGCTAGGCTTTGACGGATCGAGCATACGCGGGTTCCAGCAGATCCAAGAGAGTGACATGCTTGTGTTTCCGGATCCGGATAGCGCGTGGATGGATCCCATGCTCGAGGTACCAACCTTGAGCATGATATGCAATATCCGTGACCCGTTGACCCTGGAGCCTTTCAGCCGGGATCCGCGCTACGTTGCGCAAAAGGCGGAGAAGTATTTGGTCTCGCTCGGCCTGGGAGATATATCGTATTGGGGCCCGGAGGCGGAATTCTACATTTTCGATAGTGTTCGCTTTGATCACGGAGCCAACTTCTCCTACTACGAAGTTGATTCGAGAGAGGGGATATGGAACTCGGGGAGCGAGGACAAGCCGAACTTCGGTTATCGGCCGCGGCACAAGGAAGGTTACTTTCCTGTCCCTCCCATGGACACTTTTCAAGATCTGCGAAGCACGATCATGCTGACGATGCACGAGTTGGGGATCGAAGGGGAGGTCCATCACCATGAAGTGGGTACGGCAGGTCAGGCAGAGATCGACATGAAGTACGACAGCCTGGTCAAGATGGCGGACAAGCTGCTGACATTCAAATACCTGGTGAAGAACATCTGCCGAAAGGCAGGGTTTACGGTCACTTTCATGCCGAAGCCTCTCTTTCAAGACAACGGTTCCGGCATGCACGTTCACCAGTCAATTTGGAAAGGGGACACGAATACGTTTTACGACGAACGAGGGTACGCGGGGTTGAGCGAGACTGCTCGATACTATATTGGCGGGCTTCTCAAGCATGCCCCTGCCGTACTCGCTTTTGCCGCTCCCAGCACCAATAGCTACCGACGCCTGGTTCCCGGGTTCGAGGCTCCGGTGAATCTCGTCTACTCGCAGAGGAATAGAAGCGCTGCAATACGTATTCCTACCTACTCCAAGAGCGCCGGTGCCAAGCGCTTGGAATTCCGGTGCCCGGATCCATCATGTAATCCTTATTTGACCTTTGCGGCCCTATTGATGGCCGGTCTCGACGGGATCCAAAACAAGATCGATCCCGGCGACCCAATGGATAAGAACGTCTATGATCTCCCACCTGAGGAGTTGGCGGAGCTGACATCGACGCCATCCTCTCTGGTCGAGGTTCTGGAAAAGCTTGCTAGCGATCATGAGTTCTTGCTAAAGGGGGATGTCTTTACCAAGGACGTCATTGACACTTGGATTCAATACAAGACCGAGCACGAAGTAGATCCGGTCCGGCTCCGTCCTCACCCTCATGAGTTTTTTCTCTATTACGACATCTAGTTCGTCGACGGTGTGAGTGGCCTTACGGGTCCTGCCTCGAGATAAACGTCGCGGCCCTCTGCGAGGGCCGCGACGACATTCTCGCATCGAGTGACGATGGATTCCAATCGAAGTTGATCCACCATGCGAAACGTAATTGGACGACTTCGGAACCAGTTCCACGACGGGAGAGCTGCGCTCTTCCCGAAAGGCGCTGAGACGGCCTTTTTCGCTGAGCTGATGAAGAAGCACAGCGATCTTGCGGACGGAATCGTACAGGAAATCTACAAGTATTCTTGCGAAGCGGTAGGTCCAGAATCTCCACGGTCCCGTCACGCGGGACTTTCGATTGTAGCCACGGGTGGATACGGGCGGCAGGAGCTCAGTCCATTTTCCGATATCGATATCGCGTTTGTTCTTTCCGAAGAACAAGATGCGTGGGTCGAGGCGATCGTTCACAGTGCCTTTAAACTCGTGATGGACGTCTTCCTTTCTTTTCGGGAGATTCGAGTGGGGTATAGCTACCGTCCTGTGTCGGAAGCCGCCACCTGGGATCTTGCTACGAAGACCGCCCTGCTCGACGCACGCCATTTATGCGGAAATCCGTTTTTGACGGAAGCGTTGGGAATAGAGCTACGTCGAAACCTCTCTCCGCTCGACTTGAGCCTGGAGCTCCAGCGTGAGTCGTGGCGTGGAGGGACGGGCCGCGGCCATTCCGTGTACTCGGTCGAACCAAACCTCAAAGAGGGCCCCGGCGCGCTGCGGGACCTGCATCGTGGCCGCTGGATTCTCGAATTACTTCTGGGAGTGGATCGACAGCAATTGGAGCCCGCACTCTTGCGTCTCGCCGGGATGTCCGCGGCCACGCTACAAGAGATTCATCGGGCCGCGGAGTGGTTCTGGCGAGCGCGGAACTGGCTGCACCTCGTGGCGAGAAAGCGCTCCGAGGTATTGATGAACAACTATCAGGACCGAATCGCTCGGGAACTGGGTGACCTGTCCGCGCAAGAATGGTTCGCTGTGCACTACACCCACGCGGAGAGCTTGGTGCGTTTTCGGGAGTTTGCGGTCAGAAAGACTTTTGAAGGACCCGTCGACATTGAAGAGCTACGGTTGCAGGCGGGGTATCTGCACACAAAGGCCGTGCTGGGCCCGTCTGGGTCTTCCGCGGTTGGTCTCTTCCACCTGTCACAACGGTACTCCATCCCCATCAGTAGCCGCGACATCACCATGCTGGCAGAGTCCAGATCTGCAGCCGTCAAAGACAAGGACGTAACAGCGAACGAATGCTGGTCCTTTCTCAGTATCCTGAACGAGGGACGCGACGTCGCGCGAACCTTACGAGCGCTGGCTCGCTATGGGTATCTGGACCGCTTCGTGCCTCGTTTCAGCGAACTCATGCGCTTCATCCCGCCTGACCCCACGCATCGCTACACGGTGGGAGAACACTCCTTCCGGGTGATCGAGGAATTGGAGGCGCTGAGATCCAATCCAGACCCACGATCAAGCCGGTTTGCGGACCTCATGCATCAGTGTTCCCACCATGATGTTCTTTGCCTGGCCGCTCTGGTACACGATGCGGGGAAGATCATTCCTGACGTGCCGCACAGTGAAACGGGGACGAGAATCGCGATGGATATAGCCGACCGGCTGGAACTGGCTCCCGAAAAGCGCGAGCTCCTGGAAATCCTAGTCCTGCACCATCTTTTGTTGGTCCGGACAGGCCGGTTGGAAGATCTGCAGTCCCCGGCGGTAATAGAGAACGTAGCACAGAAGCTACCCAGTCTGGACGCATTGAGGCATCTCTACGTGTTTACCTATGTGGATACACAATCGGTGGCAGAGCGGAACTGGACTTCGATGGACTATCGTGATCTGGAAGAACTATACCGGCGAGTATCTTCCATGCTAGCAGGCGAGTCTGCGGAAGTCGAGAGCAGCGCGGCTCTGGAAAGCAGGATCGGACAGATTCGGCGACGTCTGGCCGCCTCGAACAACCCGCAAGACGAGGCCCCCGTGCGGGAACACTGTGATGCCATGCCTGCTAGCTATGTCCTGAATACGCCGCTGGACGAGATCACGCTGCACATCGAGCTGATTGGCCGACTTGAACAAGAAAGGGTGGTAGTGGACATTTACAATCGACCGGGAGACGACTACTCTGAGCTAACGGTCTGTTCCTACGATGATCCACAGCCTGGGTTGCTGGCCAAGCTCGCGGGTGTTCTCTACGGCTGCGGCGCCGACATTCACAAAGCTCAAGTCCATACCATGGAAAGAGAACGCCCGCTGGTTCTCGATACTCTCTGGATCCGCTCCTCCGGAATGCAGATCTCCGAGCACCGCGCCAAGAAGGTGCGAAGCGCGCTGACCGAGGTGCTGAGCGGCGCCAAGACGGTGGACGCTTATTTGAGTAGTATCGGGAAGCACCCGCCCAAGTCCATATCACTGGAGAGCGTGGAGCTTCGCAACGATCTTTCCGAAGAGCGGACCGTAGTCCATATCGTCGCCCGAGACCTGCAAGGCCTACTCTATTTGATCACTCGCACTCTATCACGCAACGGACTGTCCGTCCATTCCGCTCGAGTGGCGACCTGGGCAGGGAAAGCCGAGAACAATTTCTACGTCACGACACTCACGGGCGGGCAGATTCCCAACGAAGAGCTTTCCCAGTGGAGCGATCACATTACGCGACTACTCAAAGGAATGGACGTCGAGTGAACGTGGGGTTGTCGGATCGTCTGACTTCGATTGCTCGTGCGAGTTTTGCCCCCGATGAGGCTTTTCGAATTCTGCAGGACCTCTGCGAGCGCTCACCGGATTCCAAGGACTTGCTGGAGAAGGCGCCCGCGCCTTTTCTGGTACCGTTGGTACAGCTGCTAGTTTTGGCTCCCCCAATGGAGGACTCCCTCCGACGACACCCCGAGTGGTTGTCCTGGCTTCGATCGAGCGCAACGACGGTGCCCCAGCGCGTGCCGGATCTAGCAGACCTGGACGAGCAGTGGCGGCGGTGGCCCCCGGGCCAAGGTTCCCCTTCATCTTTGAATCGACTTCGGGCGTTCAAGCGCCGAGAGTACCTCCGCATTGCCTTTCTCGACATTTCGGGACAAAACTCTTTTGCCAGTACCGTTCGTTGGCTGTCGATTCTGGCTCAATGGATCATCGGAAGGGTGCTGCGGGAATCCTGGAACAATTTGTCGG
>CBDFLD010000014.1:0-362233 GCA_965249005.1 Acidobacteriota bacterium | reverse complement strand
TCGTGTAGCTTCATGTATTTGATCAATTCATCTTGCTTGCGGGAATCATATCCTATTTGATTGATGATGAATTCTGCTCCGGTTTCGATCTTCTTCGCCAGTTTGAAGTACTGGGGCATGACCTCCCGTTCGTGCATCTTGTAGTTGTTCACCACAGCACCCAGGAAGAATCTCGTGCGCTCCAGGACCTCGGCTGCCTTGCCATTTTGGTTGACCTCGAGGCCCTCGTTCATATCGGAAAGCATCTTGAGCAGCCCAACGGAGTCGATATCGAACACGCCGCCTGCGAGGCCCTCGTAACCGTCAATGGGATAGTCGCCGGACAAGGCCAGGATATTGTTGAATCCCTTGCTGGCCATGGACCAGCCCTGGCTCTGGAGTGCGTTTCTATTCCAGTCCTTGCAGGAGATATGGATAATCACTTCCTGGCCGCGCGAGATCAGATCGATCCCCAGTGTATCCGCGCTCACCGAGGCGTTCCCACCCGGGTTGTCGGTGATGCTCAACCCGTGGATGCGTGGGTGCTCTGCAAGCCCGCGCGCCAGCTCGAGAACCCGGCTCACGCGGTGCTCCGTAATAACGCCCCTTGAAGTGACGAGTTCCACGCAGGTAATGAAGGTGTCCGTCTCCTGCAGGAGATGGCGCAGGGATTGTTTGGTCCACGGAGTTAAGACTGGTCGCGTTCGTTTTGGAGCGTCGTGCATTCTAACTAAGTGCTCAAGCTGCGTTCGGTCTGAGTTTTGCCGGCATCGGTTTGAACTGACAGGCTTCTACGAACACCTCGAAGAAGTCGGGCGTCGTTTCGAGCTCGATGTGTTCGATCCCTTTTACGAGACGCTCGATCGTGTCCCGTCTTCGCCGCGAAAGTAGAACCTCTCTCGCCCCCTGCAGGGCCGCGTTCCCGACTTTGAAAATACGGTCTTTCGGAACCGGGGCCAGGAAACCGATCTCGATCGCGTTTTCGACATCCACATAGTTTGCGAACCCGCCCGCGAGATAAAGTCTGCTTATCTCCGACGGGTCCACGCCATAGTTCCGCATCACGATAAACTGGCCGCAGTAGTTGGCTGCCTTTGCCTGCGCGAGGTTGCTCGCATCCTCCCGGGAGAAGGTGATTCCGTACTCGGGAACGATGGTCAGCTCATATGACTTGTCCGCAAACACTCCTTTTGGCGTCATGCCGCCGCTGCGTCGGAGTTCCGCAAGCAGGTCTATGAACCCCGAACCGCAAATCCCTTCCGGTTCCAAATCTCCAATGGTCTGATAGTCGAAATGACTGTTCTGTCCCAGCCGGATAGACTCGATTGCCCCTTCGAAGCCGGGCATACCGTACTTGATGACCCCGCCCTCAAAGGCAGGTCCAGCCGGACAGGAGGCCGCCATCATCCGGCCCGCGTGTCCTAAGACGACCTCTGTGTTCGTTCCCACGTCCACGACCATGACAACATCCTGCTGCTTCTCCATGTCGATGGCCGCGAGATCTGCAGCCACGTCACCTCCCACGTGGCTTCCGATCAGGGGCAACGCGTATATCTTCGCCCTGGGATTGGCTCGAAGCCCAAGCCGCCGGGTGCTTTGAAGGAGCGACGTCGTGTCGCGTTTGCCCGCCAGGTACTCGTGCTCGATGATCGACTTGTAAGGTTTTTGGCCGATGCTCTGCACATCCAGCTTGAAGAGGATATCGCGCATCGTCGAGTTTCCTACGACCACAATCTCGTAAACTTCCTGGCGAGCGAATCCGAGACGCTCACCCATCACCTGAATCTCGTGATTGACTGTGCTCACGATCGCCTTCTGGAGCTCACCTTGAAATTCCCCGCCGTCATAGGAAATGCGGTGCATGACGTCGCTTCCGCCGAATGCTTGAGGATTCAAAAACGAGCTCGTGTGGACGCTCCTTCCGGTTTCCAGGTCCACCAGATCCGCGACCACGGTTGTTGTGCCAAGATCGATCGCAAGGCCATAGATATGCCCTCGAAACTTGTCAATCACTTCACCGTCGTAGCAGACGGATTCACCCTGGCGTGTGACCATGGGATTCGGGTCCACGGACCTTTCGTCTGAAAGTGTGAGAATCTTGGGGGTCCTGCGGAGGGGTGAAAACTCGACCTCTGCCTCGATCTCCCGGATTTCCGCCTGGCAGGCCAAACGGAACCCTTCCCTCAAGAAGGACTCGGCTTCGGTTCGTGGGCAGAGCGCATCCATGCCCTTTTTGATCTCGACCACGCATTCGTGGCAGTGTCCAGTTCTGCCACAGGAAGTGGGGACAGAGACGACAAGCTCGTCGGCGTAATCAAAAACCGTCTTCCCGGTCGTTAGTGTGCGGGTCTTACCGTTGTGAGATATCGTCCCCATCTGACGGCTTGTTCCTCATCCAATTGTCTGTGTCGTCTGCCGGATCCATCTCCCAGGCGCTTCGGTAATCCAGTTTGTCATCTCCCGCACAGATCAGCAGCTTACCCTCCCCACTGGGTTTACGCTGGTTCCGGCACCCGAACTTCGCAGTGCACTCGTCGAGCCGATTCCTGTACGGACACCGATGCCTGGACAGTTCATCCGCGTGCCGGACCATGTCCGAGAACAACTCGGTGATCTTATCCAGCCGCTTTTGATATTCTTCCTTGACGATCTTTTTCACTTGGGACTCAGGATTCCACTTCGGCCTTGTGCTCTTCGATCAGTCTTTTTGCCAGCTCCACGCACGCCATGGCATCTTTTCCATATCCATCAGCGCCCATGTCGTCGGCAAACTCCTGGGTGACGGGTGCGCCGCCCACCATGATCTTCACATCATCACGCAGATCCTCATCGATAAAGGCCTCGATCGTTCTCCCCATGTTCGGCATGGTGGTCGTCAAAAGGGCGGACATGCCCATCAGCGGGGCCTGATGTTTCTGTACCGCCTCGATGAATTCGTCCGCTGAGGTGTCTACGCTGAGGTCGTGGACGATGAAGCCGGAACCCCTCAGCATCATAATGCAGAGATTCTTGCCGATGTCGTGCAGGTCTCCCTTCACCGTGCCCATAACCACGGTCCCGATCGGTTTCACCCCTGAAGCGGACAGAATCGGCTCGATGTAGGCCATCCCGGCCTTCATCGCGCGGGCACAGGCCAGGACCTCGGGGACGAAGATGAAGTTTTCGCGAAACTTGATTCCCACGATGCCCATCCCCGCGACGAGCCCGTCGTCCATGATCTCCAGGGCCTCCGTACCCGCATCGAGTGCTTCTTTCGTCAACCGATCCACGGTATGGTTTTCTCCGTCAATCAGCGCAGCTGCGATAGCCTGCATTTCTGCGCTCACCCCTGCGAATGTGTTGACCAAGCGCTCGATCTCTTCGGGGCGTTCGATGAACTCTTCGATCTCGTTCCGGATAAATTCGTTCTGTATGTCAAATAGCTCTGCCATATCTCAAAACCTCAGGATGGGAAAGCGCGCTAGTTCGTGGAGGCGTGTTCCTGGTGCCAATCCCGCACGGCCCTGGGAATCTCCTTCAAGTTCTCGATCGTCGTCTGGAGCGGAATCGCGCACTCCGGGCCCACAAGCTGGACGCCCGAGTCCAGGTTCTCGTAAACTTCCTGCCTCACAACCTCTGGACCCTTTGAAAACAGCGTCTCGGGATTGTTGATGTTCCCGACCAGAGAAATCCGATTTTTCACGACCTCCATGGATTCCGCGGGCTTGTTTTTGGAATCGTAGTGGAAGGCAGCCATCCCCGTCTGCGCGATGTATTCCATCCGGTCCACCGTCCGCCCACAGATGTGAAGGATCAAAGGGATGGGAATTCGATCTACGAACTCGATGTGTAGCTCACGAAGAAACCGTTCGTAATACTCTCCACTGACCAGGTCCCCTGTTGCGTGATCTGGCAGCGTCAGCGCATCTGCTCCCGCCTCGATCTGAGCCACCCCGAACTCGACTGTGATTTCCTTCATCCTATCCAGACAGGCCTTGGTCTTGTCCGGGTCGTCCCGAGACATGAGGAGAAAGGGCTCGACGCCGAAGCAGTGATAACCCAGTGACCAGGGCCCCATCGTCTTGCCGATGATGGCCACCTCATCCCCGTACTCCTTCTTGAGAATCTTGATCGCCTCGAGCACACACTTCGTGTCCTGATGCGTCAGCAGGTCCGACGGGACTTTGATATCATCCAGATGCTCCCAGATCGGCTCGCGCATCTTGACCGTCGGCCAGTTGTCCTTCTGCTCCCACTGGATCTTGCAGCCCAGCGCAGAGGACTCCTGTATGATCGTGAAAACCGGCATGATCGTATCGAACCCCAGTTCCGTGTATCCCGTCGCGGCGAGCCTGGCCATCAGCTCGGGCTCCCGGTTGGCCTGAGGGAAGGGGGCGTCTACCAGGTCCATCAGTTCGACCGTTGCGACCGAGGTCGGATTGCAGACAGGCGTCCGATCAACCCTCTCTCTTCTCAGAGCGGCAAGAACACGCTCGCGTCCGGTCATGGGTCCCACTGCCTGATCATTCATAGCTATCTCCTCGAAAGGTAGCTTTCCACTTTCGGAATGCATCTTCATTCTTGTTGACTCGGGGCTGCCAAAACACCTCGAGTCGCGGCCATCTCCTCCTCCCTGACGATCGCGCGTACGTTCGGAGCCCGTACGAGCAGCACGCCGACCAGGGCGTCGTGCGGGCAGCCGCACGGAAAGGCCACCTGATCAGGGCTCCCTTCCACGCCCAACATTTCGCCCAGTTTCCTGAGGCCATTTACGATCACTGCAACGCGACGCTCCTTGTCCTTGTGGTTGCCTTCAGCAACGACCCGGTAGACACCCTTCCCCGGACTGACCACTTGGATACTCAGACCCGACTTCTTGTCGAGTGTTGTCAAAGGTCGGATTTCAATCGGCCCATCGGGGTCTGCCTTGATCGACTCCAGGAAGAGCCGCTTGCACGCAAACTCGTGCCCCGTCCCGCAGGGAAAGCGCAGCAACCTGCTATCCGGAACTTCCTCCAGCCCACCCAGGGCAACCATCGTCTGCTTCACCGACTGGAGACGCCCCTCGACCCCCTCGAATCTGCTGTAGGTGTGCAACAAAAATGCCGATCCGGACTCCGTTTCCTGACGGTAGAGAGAAATCGTGACGTCGTGAAAATGCGGGTCCATCGGGACCAGCTCGATTCGCGCTCCTATATCAACCGTCTGCCCCATGTCTTGCCCTCCCCTGATTCTGCTTGACACCGGAGGTGAAGTTGCCCTATTTTTATTGTGCTGATGGTCTGACCATCGGCATGATGATAGCGATTGTTGGCTCGATTGCAAAGGAAAAATTGAGACTTACGGTCGTTGTCGGCGGCTATTGTGACATAAATATTTCATTGACAATACTTATGTGGGAATCATGATTGTTCACTGATCGAGGTCTGACCGATGGCGCGTGAGAAAAACGCGGCCGTGGAGGAATTGCGGCCTGTCAACCGCAAATCCCTGAGCGACGAGATTGTCGAGCAGATCATCGAATTGATCTCCAGAGATGTTCTCAAACCCGGGGAGCGGTTGCCTGGAGAAAGGGATCTCTGCAAGAGATTCGGCGTTGGACGCACATCCCTTCGTGAGGCTCTGCGCTCTCTTTCGGTCATGGGAATCCTGGAAGGTCGAGTAGGCGAAGGCACCTTTGTCGCGATCAACAGCAACGGGTACCTCAAGAAGACGCTTCAGTGGAGTCTGCTGCTGGATCCAAAAAGGGTGCAGGACCTTGTGGAGACCCGGCTCATGCTGGAATCCCAGAACGCTGGCCTGGCCGCGCAACGCCGTACCGAGGAAAATCTCTCGATGGTGGAACGGAATCTCGAAAGCATGGAAGACTTACTCGAGGAGCCGGACCAATTCCTGGAATGCGACCTGGAGTTCCATCTCCTCGTCGCCCAGGCGACTCAGAACACGATCCTCTATAGCCTGCTCAGCATGACGAGAGGCTATCTCCACGAATGGGTCAAGGGAACGCTGGGTCGTCCGATCGGCGAGGTCGTGAAGCGGACAAAGCTTTCCTTACAGCAGCACAAAACGATCTTTCAAGCGATCCGAGGTGGCGACGCCGAGCGTGCGCAACACGCCATGAAGGTGCACATCCTGTCTAGCAGCACCGACCTCCCTTCCGCAACTCCGTAACATTAAAACTCAATGAAACAACGCGAAGCGAAGTCTGCACATCTTCTTTATCCCGTTTGTGGCGGCCCTTGGAGGTTTTCGGTTCGGACACGAGCGACACCCGGGGGCGGGGCGCCGGATGAGAGCGTGGAAGCCGTGCGCCGACTTTTATAGTCGTAAGGGGGAATGATGGCGATCGAAGTGCTGGTGCCGCGGCTCGGATGGACGATGGAGGAAGGAACGTTCGGCGGCTGGCTCAAGAATGACGGGGACGCGGTGCTGGAGGGCGAGCCCCTGTTCGCGCTCGAAAGCGAGAAGGCGACACAGGAAGTGGAAGCGATCGAGAGCGGATTCTTGCGCATCCCAAACGACTCGCCTCCCTCCGGGGCTGTTGTCGAGGTGGGAGACCTTCTCGGATACATCTTGCAGACCGGCGAGCCGGAGCCTGATGCAGGAGCGAGGGCGACTTCCAGCGCGACGAGAGAGCGGGCGGCCGAAACCGAAGGGCGACCTTTGGCGAAGGGCCCGCGAGCCGCACAGGAAACGCCTCCCTCAGCCGGAAGTCGAGCGGCGATCAGCCCCCGAGCGCGCCGCGTTGCAGGTGAGCTCGGCGTCGACTGGACAACGCTGAAGGGAAGCGGGCGCAGCGGCCGCATCGAGGAGCGCGACGTGCGACTCGCAGCCGAGGGGGCTCATCCTGCCGAGGCGTCGACCGCAGCAGGCCGCGCCGTGCCACACAGCCGTATGCGACGACTGATCGCGGAGCATGTGGCCGCGAGCGCCCACTCTACCGCGGCCGTGACCCTCACGACGGAAGCGGACGCAACCGAGTTGGTCCAACTGCGCGACGAGCTCAAAGCGGGGGCGTCCCCAGGTGAGGCTACTCCAACCTATACGGACCTGATCGTCAAGCTCACTCAAATGGCCCTGAACCAGCACGAGTCCCTCAACGCCCACTTCACAGACGATGCACTCGTGATCTTCGACGACATCCACATCGCTATTGCCGTCGAGACCGGCAAGGGCCTCGTAGCTCCTGTACTGCGAGACGTTGCCAAAAAGGATCTCACTGCGATTGCGAAGGAATCTCAGTCCCTGAGGGACAGGGCTCGGTCTCAAAAGCTCGGCCCGGATGAGTTGCAGGGCGGGACGTTTACCATCACCAACCTCGGCACGTACGGCATCGACGCGTTCACTCCGATCATCAACGCAAATCAATGCGCGATCCTGGGGATCGGGCGCATCCGCCTCGAGCCCGCGGTCCATGAAGATCGCGTCGTGCCCCGTAACAGGATAGCTCTCAGCCTTACCTTCGACCACCGCGCCGTCGATGGGGCGCCCGCTGCCGAATTTCTCGGCACGGTCCGCGAGCTCATCGAGGCCCCGGACAAGTGGCAGGCTTGAGGATGAGATCCGGCTAGATCAGCCCCGGACAGTGGCCAACGCCTGTTTGGCGGCGGCGTCCAAAAAGCGCAGGTCGCTGTTTAGATCGATAAAGAGAAAACCCTGCTCGATGCGCCGGCGGGCGTCGGCCGCATCGCGCACTGGGATACCGCTGGGCTTGCCGGCGCGTTCACAGCATGCTTTGAAACGCTGCAACGCCTCTTCGTGTTCGGGGGCGCCGGCTTCGACGCCCATCGACAGAGCCAGGTCGGCCGGCCCTAAAAAGCCGATGTCGACCCCCTCGACCCGGACGATCGCCTCGGCATTTTCTATACCTTCCATATCCTCTATCTGCGCAACGCACAGCAGTTGGCCATTGGCTCTGCTGCGGTAGTCGGGCGATAGCGTGACGCAGCGGCCAGTGCCCAGCGAACGGGTGCCTTCCGGGGGGTAGCGCATGGCCCGGACGATGGCTTCGGCCTGCGCGGGAGTCCTAACGTGCGGGAAAACCAGGCCCCAGGCGCCGGCGTCGAGCAGCCGGCCGATGGATACGGGATCGTGGTCCCAGGTGCGGACCAGGGGAATGGCCCCGCGGGCTTCGACGGCGCGGAACGTGTGGGCGATCAGTTCTATATCGTAGGGTGAATGCTCGGCGTCGAGCGCGAGCCAGGGAAAACCGGCGGCAGCCATTACCTCGGCCGACAGGGGCGAGGCCAGGTTGAGCCAGGAACCAACCGAGGCTTCGCCGGAGCGGAGGGTGTCGAGGATTGGGTTGTGCATAGTGCTCCTCATCATTCAATTCACCACGTTCGTCGACTTGCCGGCGTAGAAGTCCCTCACGTTTTCTGCCGTCGTCTCCAGAAGCCGCCGCCTGGCGGCCAGCGTCGACCAGGCCATGTGGGGGCTGATGGTGCAGTTGTCCGCTTGCAGGAGTGGGTTGTCGGGCATGATCGGTTCGGTGGAGACGACGTCGAGCGCCGCGCCGGACAACTTGCCACTCTGCAAGGCCCCAGCGAGATCCTCTTCGTTGACCAGCCCTCCACGTGAGGCGTTGATCAAAAAAGCGCCTTCTTTGAAGCATGCGAGGAGATCGCTGTTGACCATGCCCGTGTTCTCGCTTGTCAACAGGCAGTGCAAGCTGACGACGTCGGCCCTGCGGACGAGCTCCTCGAGCTCTGACCACTCGAAGGGCTGGTAGGCGGGTTCCGGGCCCCGGACGACGTCATGAGCGATCACCTTCATGCCGAAGGCGTGCGCCAGTTCGCCGACGCGCCGGCCGATTCGCCCGAAGCCGACAATGCCCATCGTCATGCCCACCAGTTCGACTTGCGGGGTCTTCCAGAAAGAGAAATCCCCGGCACGAGCCCACTCTCCCGCCCGCACCTCGCGATCGTGACGAGCCACGTTGTGGCAGTGGTGCAGAAGGTGCGCGAAGACGAACTGAGCCACCGAGTCGGTGCCGTAGACGGGCACGTTGCAGACGGCAACGTCGCGCTCGCGAGCCGCCTGTATGTCGACGCAGTCAAAGCCCGTGGCGGTGACGGCGATCAGCTTGAGCTCCGGAAGCTGCTCCAGGACGTCCCGCGTCAGCTTTACCTTGTTGACAATGAGGACCTCTGTGCCGAGGGAGCGCTCCACGACGCTGTTCTCGGGCGTCCGGTCGTGAACGACGACTCGCCCGTGCTCCTCGAGCTTGGTCCAGGGATTGTCGCCGGGATTCAATGTGTAGCCGTCGAGCACAACGATCTTTCGCTTCTTTGCCATTTCTTGATTCTGGAATCCTCTCTGAATGCGTGTAGGTGAAACGAGGTTCGGATCAAAGTTGTTATTCGGTCCCAGTCGCGCATCATCATAACACAGGCTTCTTTCCTGTCCGCTTTCGGTCATGATCGCTTCCCTGACCTCGAGCCATCGATTTCCCCGTGATTGATAACAATCGCGTGGAGATTTCTAAAAACTGTGGTTAAATCAGCGGACTCCGACTCGGCAAGAACTCGTAAAGATGACTCGGAAACAACGGAACCCGGATCCGGTAAGCACCTTGTAAACGCTGGACTCGTATCAGGAGACCTAGGTCATGAACTTCATGGACAGCACGATGCTGCTGATCGGGCAGATGCCCCAATACTTTTTCGACAACGTAGTCCTGGAGCAGATTCAGGATGTGACCAAGACGGTGCACAGTCCGGTCAAGGAACCAGGTCCCATCATTCAGAAGGACCGGCCCTGGGAGAGTGTCCCTTATTTCACGGTGAACGGCTGGACCGTCATCCGCGACAGCGTGACCGGTGAGTTCAAATGCTGGTATGAGGATTGGCACGTGGATCCGCAGATTATTGACCCGTCCGCGGCAGCCCCCGGCAGAAAGCAGCCAACGTTGGGCGCCATACTGACGTCCCGCCTGGCGTATGCCCACTCCGAGGATGGCCTTCGCTGGAACAAACCCGAATTGGATTATCTCGAGGAGGGTGGCCGGAAGACGAATATTGTGTTCGGCGACGGGTCGTATCAACGCTCCGAATCCTCATCGGTGTTCGAAGACCCGCTGGAAACCGACCCCGCGAAGCGATTCAAGACGTTCTACGGCTACCACGCCCCTGGTGGCCACGTGGTATCGCTGGCCTATTCGCCGGACGGGTTGAGCTGGACACAGAATGAGGAGACGCCCAGCTATGGGCACCTGGGCGAAGGGCTGGGCGATGTCTATGTGGTGGCCACCGATCTGGACTCCCGCACCTACCGCTGCACCTGCCGGCATAAGGGAATCCTCGCCGTCTATCACGACGAGCGGCGGCCAGCGACGAACAGCGTGTTCTTTCACCCCACGTTTCCCCGCGATGCCGCCCGCGCCAACAAGCGCAGGATCTTTCAGGCCGTCAGCCGGGATCTGGTCCATTGGTCCGCGCCGCAGTGCATCCTCACGCCCGACGATGACATCGATAATCTGGACGAAACCTTTTATGGTATGTGCCAGATGAAGCTGGGGCAGGGGTACCTGGGGTTCCTCAACACCATCCGGGAAGTGCCCAACACCTTGAGCGTCCGGCTGGTATACAGCCGCGACGGCTGGACCTGGCATCACCTGAACAAACGGCAGGCGTGGCTGAGCACCACTCCCGGCGCCTGGGATCGTAACATGGTGAACGTCTCGAGCCCGCCCATCGTGGTGGGCGAACTACGCGCCAGGCGACGTTGCGCCTCTCGAGAAAGTCCTCACTCATGAGAAATGAGAATTGAGTCTTTTCATTGGCCACGTAAGGCGGTAAAGGTGACGGCTTTGATTTCCGTTTACTCTGAGCACCCTTTGGCATCAGTCCATTCTCCTCGTGTCTGAAATGTCCGATTGAGAAGTCTTAAAGAGGTCTTACTCGAATCCCGATGCTGCACGGCCGGTGTCTGCGGCTTCCAGCGCCTGCAAGGTTCGTCGAAACTCTAGTCCCAGTTCTCAACCTCAACAAAAAAACGGCTGGGAGGGAAGTAATTTACCCCCCCAGCCGTCCGATGTGGCGCTGGAGCATCAGCTCCAATCAAAGGGAAGCCGAATCAGAAGCTGAACCTAACACTAAACTGGATCTGTCTCTCCTGACTGGCACTCGTGCTTTTTCCAAAATTTGGAGACAAAAAGCTGGTACCCGCACGACCGGATCGAGGTGGGCTGAAGATGGGGTGGTTGAATACATTAAAGAACTCGGCACGAAAGTCGATATTCCAATCTTCCGCACCGAAGATTCGCTTCCCGAGCATCCAATCAGCCGCAAAAGCGGTGGGCATATTGAGAGAATTGTTTCCATAGTTCCCCAACACCAGCTGAAGGGTGGGGTCCACCCTTGTAGGTATCGTGAATGCGGCCCGGTTGACAATCCCATCGGCGGGCGATACGCCAGACAACGTAAGACTAGCGCCCGGTACAACATCTGGCACTTGTCGGCGGTCCCCATCACCGGTGCTCTCTCCAGTTCTAACGTTGAAGGGAAGCCCTGAATTTATTCTGACGATACTAGACATTTTCCACCCGCCTAAAACGTGTTGGGCAAACGGGTTTGCATTGGAAAGATAGGGCAGGTCGTAGACAAAACTGCTTGAAAAGTTATGCCTTATGTCGTTTGGTAAATTACCCCGAGAAAGACTTGTGTTTTGGTGGGTCTGGATTTGGTTGTCATCGAAACCTACAGCAGCACTGATCTCCAGAAATCCAGTCGAAGTACCAGTCGAGTGTGCCCAAGCATAATGCAGATCAAAAGCCAACTTGTCCGAAAATCGGCGTCTGAGAGAAGCTTGTAGCCCATGGTAGTGTGTATTGTCTTGGTTTTCTACCGCGAAGATCGTACCGAAATCCGTATTCGGACGGCTTCCTATGCGGGGATCGAAAGTGTTCGGCCGGGCAGTGCGGGGTACGTGGACACCGCGATTGCCCACATACCCGATGCTGAGGGTGGTGGCTTCACCAAACTGGTACTCGCCCGTAAGGTTCCACTGCAAGGAGTAATAATCCTTTGAAAAGGGATCGAAGGTAAATCGGCCTAGGGCTCCAAACCTGCCCGCTGCCAAGAGCTCCGGCGAAAACGGGAAGGATATGGGCGAAAAATCGGTTGGGTTTATACGAAACGGCATGACACTATTGAGAGCAAGGACGTCGCCCATTTGGCCACTGATGCGTTTACCGAAAAACTGGCCGAAGCCAGCTCGTATGACCATAGGCCGATCGGTTGATGGCCTCCAAGCTAACCCAACGCGCGGTCCAAAGTCGTGGTTGGTTTCATACAGGGGCGCACCCGGGGGCCGAATTGGGTCATCAGGGAATCTGATAACGTTCACCGCATTTCCATGTGAGTCGCTAAAGACTCCAAAGTTGTCGTAACGCAGCCCAAGGTTTAGCGTGAGGGTGGGGGTAACTCGAATATCATCCTGTATGTAGAAAGCCCTCTGGTGGTAGCTAAGGTGCTCCCCGTTTTGGGTTCCGTCTACCCCAAAGCTACTGCCAAGCGAGCTCGCAGTATTAGCAACGAAATCATCGATGCTATCAAATCTTATCCCCAACGGATTGAATTGGTTCTGGCCACTCAGCAAGAAGACGTAACTCCCTCCAAACGACAGTGTATGTCTCCCTTTGACCCATGTGGTCTTATTGGAAAGCTGGGGTTGGGTATTGCCAAGCTTCTTTAGGTTCCTCGGTTGAAAGAGTGTCACCCCGGGGATCGAAACCCCGGGCAATAGGGCATCGGCTGGGTCGGTTACCCCTCTAACTCTTCCTTGCAGAAAGCGATTGAGTCCGAGCTTGAGGTTATTGACGAGGTGTGGCGAAAAAGTCTTAGTCCAGCCTAATGCAGCCGTCTGGTGCCTTTCAGGTTGGCTGAGCTCGTAAGCCTCCCCCCCAAATAAACTCCCACCCGTTCTTTCCCCGTGGTTAAAGGTGTACTGTACAAAAACCCGGCTTGACTCCGACAAATTGATATCGACCCGACCAGTCACGAGATGTTGCGAGTGGTGGATTGGCTCGTTACGCCTCAAATTCCCTACGTCGGGGTTCCCAGGGATAGCTTCGTTGGGAAGGGGAGTGTTCTTGACGAATTGCAAAAAGGCAGGATCCATCCTGTCTCGCAAAAATTGGGTCGGAACTTGCGCAAATATGGCCGTGTTATCACGGATTTGTTGCGTTTCGTAGCTAACCATGAAGAAGACTTTGTCCTGCTTGATTGGACCAGTAACCGTGCCCCCTAAATTGTTCAACGTACGGTCGCCCTTTTCCGCCGCAAAAAAGTTACGGGCACCGAGAGTACTGTTGCGCCCAAAGTAGACTCCGGTACCATGGAAGTCGTTTGTCCCGGTCTTTGAAACAATATTCACATATCCGCTCGAGCCCTTGATATCCGCAGAGTAGTTACTGGTTGCAATGTCGTACTCTTGGATGGCATCCACGCTCATGACGGACATGAAAAAGTTGTTCCCGGCATAGTACGTTCCGTCGCCTCCGATCCCGGCCTCGACACCATCATGCATGAGGTAATAGCCCATCGCATTCTGGCCATTCATATTGTACAGCATGCCGGCACCGTTGCTCTTCTGCAAGGAGGTATAAACCGAGGGGTTCAAAAGGGCCAGCTCAAATAGGCTCCTGCTATTGAGAGGCAGGTTTTCGACCTGATCGAGGAAGATCTTTCCCTTCACTGTGTTCTCTTGGGTCTGAAGCCGCAGCGTTGTCGCCCTGACCTCAACAGTTTCCGTAATCTGGCCCGGCGAAAGGGTAAAGTCCAAACTAACCTGCGCACCCGCAGACACGGTGATATTGTCCTGCTTCACCGTCTGGAAACCCACGAGGCTGGCCGAGACCGAATAAGCGCCAACGCGCAAGGCGCTGAAATGGTACAAGCCAATATCGTCCGAGACGGCGGCTTGACTGAAGCCGGTACTTGAATCGGCCGCGACCACGTCGGCTCCCGGGACCACTGCGCCGGATTGATCGAGAACTCGGCCGCTAATGCTGCCGGCGTCTGATTTTTGTGCCTGCAGGTTTCCGGCTAGAAAGACCAAACAGACCAAGCATCCGAAAATGCGTCCTAAGCGAAAAGATTTCGTGTTCATTTGGATATGCTCCGTTGCTATCAAACTATAGGTTTGCCAGTGGAGCCCAACTCTCCGCCAGCTCACTCATTATCTTTCACGCTATCTTTCACGCTCGCGATGCCAAGGATTGCATGTCTCACATTATAAGACAAAATTCCAAATTTATAGTACAATTAATAAGCGCAGAATTTAGACAAGTCAAGTTTTTTTTGCGAGAAACCTCCTGATCATCAGGCCGTCATTACGCCGTCATTCGGTTATCGGTATCAGTATACTGACATCTTCGTCGTGTGAGCGATGATGGCCGATCCATAACTTTCTGTCAAGAACAAAATGGGTCCTCACGACCTGGGCAGCCAGCGAGTAGTTCTCTTGATCTCGGGGTCAGGGAATTGAGGAAATGGCAAACACTTATTCGAGGACCCTCGTCCACGCGAGGGAGCGCAACCGTACGACCCTAGATCACAAATCACTCAGGTTCTCGGACGTACCCCTGCTGACGGGAGATTTCGGTCGCAGACTCCTTCACGAGCTCCCCGAGTCTCGGTAAGTCCTCTTTCGGCACCTGAGCGGTGAGTCCGGAGAGTCCCACAGCCGCAATGACAGTCCCAAAAGCGTCCAGGATGGGCGAGGCTGCGCATCGCCCCCCTAACTCATCTTCCTCGTCATCGACGGCATAGCCTGCTTTCCGGACCTTGGCGAGCTCCTTGCGAAGCTCTTCATACGAGGTAATGGTCTTCGGCGTCCTTTTGGGGAGGCCCTTCTCGCACAGTGCTCGCAACTCGGTCTGCGAACTCCGGGAAAGCAGGGCTTTCCCTACGGCGGAAGAGTGGGCATAGTTTCTTTTCCCAATCCAAGAGTTGATCTTGAAGTATCCCATGGGCTCCTTCTTTTGAATATAGACGGCGTCCCTCTGCTCCAGGATCGCCAGGTGCGCCGTAAGGCCGGTCACGCGCACGAGGCGTTCGAGATTAGGAGCCGTGGAATCCTTCAGGCCGAAGTTCTGGTGCAAGAGACTGCCGAGATTGAGGAGCTTGAGTCCTAGCACATAGCTCCCCAGCTGTTCCAGGCGCCGTACGTACCCAAATTGCTCCATTGTCTGCAGTAGATTGAAGGTCGTGCTGTAGGGAATTCGGAGCTCTTTCGCGATTTGCGTTTTTGTGAGACCCAACGCTACTCATCGACAACAGGTCGAGTATTTCAAAGGCACGTCCCACGGACGGCACCTTGTATTTTTCTTTGGACCCAACGAGGAGAACCCCAGAAACCCCCTCCCGGACATCAACGAGTGTCTCCAGGTGGCGGCCGAAGGGGCTCGCAGGGCGATGTCCGACTGACCCTTCCTCTTGGGCGCAGGGTGATGTAACTTCGCTTGTGTAAAAAGAAAGAGGGTGTAAGTTTGGTTTTTTTGCTGTGTGGCAAAAACCAACTCCCAGAAAGGAGCTTACACCCAATGGCGAAATTAACACCAATGACCGAACAATTCCAACATTTCCGTGACGAGGTCAGAGAGGACTTCTGGGGAGATGTGTACAACAAGACAAAGCTAGCGTGGAAGCGGTATTTCGAGACTGAATCACAGAGACAGAGAGACCGGTATTGTGGCTTTGGATGGTATGAAAGGGGCGGGCGGAAAAAGAGAGAGTACCGCAATGGGTACTACGAGCGAGACTTTGTGACGCGATTTGGGACGTTACGGTTGCGGATTGCCCGGAGTCGGAACAAGAACTTTCTTCCGAAGGGATTAGAACGGTTTCAAAGACGAGCTGAGGAGGTGACGTTACTGATACGAGAGGCTGCTCTGATGAAAATCCAGCGCCTCGGCGATCGCATTGTGGTTGGCCGCTGGATGGGTCCCGATCTCCTCGAATTTTCGAATATCGGTCATTGCAGGCGGCGCCGGCTGCAGCGGCCAGGTGGAGACGATCCGCTCCGGAACGCACATACAGAAATCCCGTGCCCACAGGGGCGAGCAACCACTTGTGCAGGCTCGTCCCATAGTAGTCGCACCCGAGGTCCGACAACTTGAAGGGAAACTGGCCAAACGCGTGGGCCCCGTCGATAATCGATCGAATGCCCCTATCTCTTGCCATCCGGCAGATGTCGCGCACCGGAAAGATCTGACCGTCAAATTGGTGATGTGGCAAAAGTGAATCACCTTGGTTCGATCCGTGACCGCGCGTTGTCAAGGAGACATAACAAATAAGTTTCTTTCCGGAGCCTCCCGCCGAGAGCGGGATTAGCGAGTGATGTCGAGAGGCTCTGGAAAGAAACTGTTGGACAAACCGCTTTACCAGATTATGGGGATTCTATCACGGCTCTGTGCAGGGTGATGGGGATGGTGGCCGAGATGAGGGTGCCGACGGGAGTGCGACCTGCTGGAAGTACACTGCTGCACCCGCGATTCGATGACAAAGACAAGGTTGTTGCGGGTCTGAATTCTTGATGCGGACAGAGGTCGGATATTGAATCTTGACCTTGGGGCAACATTCGTCTCGAAGGATACATCGGTGCGCCTCAGGAGGAATCCATTGTCGGTGGGGCCCGTCGGGATCGTTGACGCCATCGGTGGATCGACGGAAGGACTTCAATACAGACCATCCGCCCCAGATGACACCAAGGGCAAGTATCCACGGACTGGCCTGTCAGGGCTTCATAGCGCGACTTCCAATCTGGGATATCCAGCTGCTGAGCGGGGATAGAGCCGGCTTGATCGAACAACTGCCGGCACCTGGCCAGTTTCTGAGCGCGGTCGCGTGAACGAGTGAACCCGTACTGTCGTATCCGGGTAAATCTGGGCGGCAAGACGTGCAGAAGGAAACGGCGAATGAACTCTCCCGTATCGAGAGTCATCAACGCGGCACGGTTTCCCCGCCGGTAGTCCTTCCAGCGGAAAGTAACACTGTTCTCGTCGGCTTCCATCAGGCGGTGGTTGGAAATGGCCACTCGGTGCGTGTAACGGCCTAGGTAGTCGAGCACCTGCGCAGGTCCGCCGAAAGGTGTTTTGGAGTATACGATCCACTCGGTCTTACGCATGGCTCGGACGAAACCGCCGAATCTCTGCTTCTCGGCCAAGCGTGCCAGCTTGCCATGGAACTGCAATTTCCCGTCCTCGAAGGCTTCCTTGAGGTAGGCGAGGAACTTCCCGCGGAACATTCGAGACAGTATCCGGACCGGAAGGAAGAATCCTCGACGGCAGGAGATCCAGCAACTGCCATCGGGGGACAAGCCGCCGCCAGGAACGACGCAATGCAGGTGCGGATGATGCATCAGGTTTTGTCCCCAGGTATGAAGCACGGCGAGGAAGCCGATCTTTGCACCCAGGTGTTTCGGATCCGCAGCAATCGTGCGGAGGGTCTCCGAAACGGCTCTGAACAGAATGCCGTAGACGACCTTCTTGTTCTGGAGGGCAACGGAGGCGACTGCTTCCGGCACAGTGAAGACGATATGAAAATACTCGACCGGCAGTAGTTCTGCTTGACGAGCCTCGAGCCACTTGGCTTTGGCCAGAGATTGGCATTTTGGACAATGCCGGTTGCGGCACGAGTTATAGGAGATGCTTTGATGGCCACAGTGGTTACACTGATCCCTATGGCCGCCCAGTACTGCTGTCCGGCAGAGCTCGATGGCGTGCATGACACGTCGTTGCCCACACGACATAGTCCGGCCATGAACTTGTCGGTATCGTGCGCCGTGGCGGCGGAAAATGTCCGCTACCTCTAACGAAGGTCTGGACACGGCTGCCGATTACGACTGGGTCGAATCGGGCAGAAGATCAAAGGGGCTGGATGTGGCGCAAACCGTCTTGGCCGAGACATGGGTGTAGCGCGTCGTCGTCTGCAAGCTGCGATGGCCGAGCAGTACCTGGATGATCCTGACGTTGGAACCGGCTTCCAGCAAGTGGGTTGCGAAGCTGTGTCGCAACATACGAACGGTTACCTGCTTGTTGATGCCTGCGACTCGTCTGGCCTTCTGAGCGGCGCGCTGGATCATCTCGGTGCCTATGGGACGTTTGCGGTCCTTGCCCGGAAACAACCAACCTTTCGGTCGGGCAATCTTCCAGTAATCCCTCAGCAATTCCAGCAGCTTGGGCGAAAGCATCACATAGCGGTCCTTGTGCCCCTTGCTCTGCCGGATCCGGATCACCATCCGTTGACTGTCAATGTCGCTGACTCGCAGCTGGGCAACCTCGGACGTGCGCAACCCACCCGCGTATGCCGTCATCAGAATCGTCCGATGTTTGATATTGGAGATGCCTTCGAAAAAGCGAGTGACTTCCGACGGACTCAAGGCAACGGGGAGTTTCTTTTCCTGTCTCGGATAAGGAATTTGCTCGATCGCCCAATCTTTCCTGAGGGTGACTCGGTACAAAAAACGCAATGCACAGACGGTTTGGTTGAACAGGCTCCAGGAGACACCTTTCTCGTTGACGAGGTATACTTGGTAGGCGCGAACCTCCTCCGGTCCCAGCAGCTCAGGGGATTTGCCGAAGTACTTGGCAAACCGCGTGACTTGAGCCACATAAATGACCTGGGTGTTCCGGGCGAGGTTGCGTACCCTCATGTCTTCGACCATTCGTTGACGTAGGGGGGTCATAGCAAGGCTCCTTTCTTGGCGTGAATGTTGATTCGACACCAACATCCTGCCTCAGAGAGGAGCCCTTGTCTTCTACACTAAAGTTTGGATTAACTGTGAATGCGAATCGGAAGCAGAAATGTGCTTATTTCTACTGCCGAAGCCGTCGTGCAGTGAGCTACCGCGCAGCGGTTTAGTTCAACAACACCATATCAGAAGCTGCAGGGAAGGCATCTCAGCAGAGACGTACTTCCGAGATGCAGCTTGTTTTTACTATCCTCTCCCATTGTGACAAGGGGGGAAAGGGAGTCGGACCGCATTTGTTGGACTTTTGGCAACTGAGGAAATCGGCACTTTTGTCGAGGCGCGCGAAGGGCTCGTGTAGACGACTCCCTCCGTGGGCGGCGTGTGAGGACTGCGCCTTTCGGAGAAAGGCGCCTACGGGAGCCTACTCTTTGCCGAAGGACTCGACCCAGTCGGTTTTGTAAAGGTTGACCTCGACCGGCTGATACGGGTGTTCGGCGGCGACGGCTTCGTTGAGGTTGATGCCGATTCCGGGGCCGTCGGGAATGGCAAGGTACCCACCCTCCGCGCGCAACGGTTTGTCGACCAGATCGTACTGCCACTCGTGGGGTGGGGGAAGAAACTCCTGGATCACGAACGAGGGGCTGGTGGCGTCGACCTGAAGGGTGGCCGCGCCGCTGATGAACCCATTGGGTAGGTGAGGAGCCAATCCCACGTAGTAGGCTTCAGCCATCGCCGCGATTTTTTTCAGCTCGAAGATTCCTCCGACATGGATCAGGTCCGCCTGCAGTATTCCGACGGCATGCCGTTCCAGCAACCGCCGGACATCGTGGCGGGAACAGAGGTGTTCGCCTGTTGCGATCTGGACCGGAGATAGATCCGCCACGCGCCTCATGGCGTCTTCATTTTCGGGCGGCACCGGTTCCTCGAAGAAGTAGATGTCGTACGGCGCCATTTTCTTTGCCAGCCGAACCGCAGTAAAAACATTGAAGCGGGCGTGCGCCTCGATCAGAAGATGGACGTCCGGTCCCACCGCCGAACGGATGGCCTTGATCTGCTCGAGCGCCTCTTTTTCAGCGTCGATATCGAGAGTAAGATCGGCCGGGCCGAACGGGTCCCATTTCAGGGCACGGTATCCTTGCTTGATGACTTCTCTGGCGCGCTCGGCGTATTCGTCCGGCGATTGGGCGCCGAGATACCATCCGTTGACATAGGCCAGAACTTTGTCGCGCAACCTCCCGCCAAGCAGCCGCCAGACTGGTTGGTCGAGGCTTTTCCCCAGGATGTCCCAGCACGCAGTTTCGATTCCGCCGATGGCGCTCATCTGAAGTGGCCCGCCCACCCAGAAACTATGCCGGTAGAGGCGGCGCCAGATCTTTTCGATGTCGCGGGGATCCCAGCCGATGATCAGATCTTTGCAATCTTCGATCGCCTTCTCGACCGAGCGGGCTTTACCTTCCAGGGTTGCCTCACCCCACCCCACGATCCCGTCATCGGTCTCAACTTTCACGAAAACGTGCAACGCTGCCTGCCCAAATTTCCAGCGCACCCGAACCACGCAATCACCTCGTAAGCGCGATCTATGTGAATTCATCAACTAGTGTTACTCTTTCCTCCATGCCAATCACCGCGCGGATGGCGTCGTGACCTCTTTGTCCTGCTCGTCGAGGACGAGGACGAGTGTTACAACCTTGGTTGTGGCCGAAGCTGTGCTTGGGCATGTCCCAAGCTCGTTCACAACGCTCTACTTCGGCCTGACCCATCCCCGCAGAGCGCTCTCCCTTACGCTCGCTGGAACCGGTTACGGGGCGCTGGCGGCGAGCGGGGAGCGTGCGGAGTTTCAAGCACAGGCCCGGGCCCTTGCCGACAGGCTTGATTCGGAAGGCATGGAGAAAGTATTCGTGGACATCGCCGCAAGTCCAACGCGCGCGTCTTTTGCTCGCAAGGACCCTGCGGCGTTCCGTGCCTTCGAGCGCCGGCTTGCTACTCACTCCAGTCCTGGCTCAGCTCATACGCTGCGAGCGATCCAGGCGAAACGACCCGCCTTCGATGGTCTCGAAGATCAGCTCCGCGCGATCGAGACGCCGATGTTGCTCGTGGCCGGTGACGACGATGCGCCAAGCATCTCCGCAACGATTTACCTTAAACAGGCGGCACCTTCGGCCGGCCTTTATGTCCTTCCGCGCTCCGGACATATGTTGAACTTGGAGGAAGCAACCGCCTTCAACTCGATGGTCAGTCGGTTCCTCGCGGCGGCCAGCATGGGCACTTGGGGCACCCATGACATACGCTGTTCTTGAGAGCCGCGAACGCGCAAGCGGTGTCTCTTCGACGGAAGCAATTCCGAAGGCCAGCAGACCGAGTCGGAATTGGCGTTCCACTTACAGCGGAAAGCTCACCGAACTTCCAAGCAATGGGGTCGGCATGGCAAAATGGTAGAGAGGATAGTACTATCCTCTCAATGGATTGGCCGGTAACGGATCTGCAGACCGCGGACGACTCCTGAAAATCCCCGCTGGGGAGGTGTCTCATCGCGCTGCGGGGATGCTATCTCATCGAATGACTTTGATTTGAACATTCCGGTATTCGACCCACTCGGCCGGCTCGTGTACCTGGAAACCAATCCTCCCTGCAAAGCTTCGTTCTGTATGTGTTTCAGCCGTTTTTCTTCGGTTAACGTAAACGGTGATCTGGTCTCCTTTGGCATAGATTCGATAGTGATTCCAGGCTTCTGGCCTGTGGATTTTCCGATGCCACAAGTCGGTGGTGTAGGCTCGAGCCAGCTCATAAATGGATCCGGTGGGATTCGTGACTCCAGTCTCCTCGATTTGACACTCGTAGCCAAGGAAGGCTGGCCCCTTACTGGTATTGCCGTCTTTCGGCCAAGGGAATCGGATACAAACACCGGCATTGCCTCCCCGATTGATTCTGAAATCGAACGCCAGCACAAAGTCAGAATAGCTCGCTTTGGTAAAGATCCAGGAAATCTTCTCCGGGCTCTCTCCGCGCAGCACGCCGTCTCTCAACGACCAGTTGGCGCCCCCCTCCCAGTACATCTCGAAGTCCTCCTCGAGACTCTTGCCATGCAGCAGGGCCACAAACTCACCGGGTGCCTGCTCCAATTGCTCTTCCAGCAGCTGAAAGTCTCGCGGCGTCTCTGGCAGCTCCATGATGTCCAGGTCTTTCCACCGAAACTCAACTTCCTCCCGTCCTCCATGCAACTGAAGACCAATGCCCCCCATATAGGAGCGACGACTGTGGACATCAGCCATTTTTTCACCGTTCATGAAGGTCACAACATGATCTCCAATACAGTGAATCTCAAACTCAGTCCACGCATCCCGATCCATCTTTTTAGGGTAGGAGCGAGCCAAGTCATAAATCGCACCATTAGTATTTCTCTCACTCCCGCCCTGGCCTTGGTAAATCTGGATCTCATAGCCATTAAAGGCGGGCCGGAAGATCTTGGCATGGCCGGGATCCCGCACCAAAATCCCACTGTTGAAATTTTCGAACCGCGTCTTAAATTTCAGTTTGAGTTTAAAATCGTCATAGTCTTTTTTTGTCACCAGCCAGCCGGCGCCGGACTGATTGGGATTACGTCTCACTACGATCTCGCCGTCTTCGACAGTCCACTCGCCAGCGCCCACTACTTCCCAGCCTGCAAGGTCCTTTCCATTAAAGAGGGGCTCCCATGTCGCCTCGTTTTGGAAAGACGCGGCGTCGTGTTGCGCGGGCCCAGAGCACCCGAAAAGAACGAGCATCCAAAAGACGACAGCTAAGACTCTTGCTCGCATACCGATTTCTCCTCCTATGTCCTCAGAAGGTGTGAAAATTTGGCTATACATGAAATCGGAGACGGCCCACCGGGTCTCTCTACGAGCCTTTGATTGTATGAAAAACGCTCCTTTGAACCTTGCATGGCGAGTCGCGATATCCTCCGAATAACAATTCTAGGGCAATGCAAAAGCGACGAGCGCGTCGGTAAATCTATGGCTTAGTTTATTTCCGCCGCCGGCGGCGATGACCACGTACTGCCTTCCACTCTTGGGTCCCTGATAAGTCATCGGGACAGCGTGGCCACTTCCGTCCATCTTGGCGACCCACAGTTCTTTACCCGTGTCCCGATCAAAGGCGCGAAAACGGCTGTCATTGCTGGCGCCAATGAAGACGAGTCCTCCCGCCGTCACAATAGGGCCGCCAATGTTGATGGTTCCAGTGGGAGGGATGCCCTTTTCCACCAGCTCTTCAACAACACCCAGAGGCACTTGCCAGACTGTCTCGCCGCTACTGGTGTCGAACGCAGTCAGGGTTCCCCAGGGCGGTTGCTGACAGGGCCAGAGTTTTTTCGGATCCCAAAACTTGTTTTGACGAATGCCGATCTGGCGACGCCGGTAAGTATTTTCCATGGCGAGAATGTCAGCCAGGTTCGTGCCGTTGACATAGAGTCTTTGTGTCTGGGGATCGAACGCTGCACCGCCCCACTCACCGCCGCCTTGGTTGCTCGGAAAAATAATGACACCTTCTAAGGTGCCTGGGTGGTACAGCGAACCCAAGGGGTACTTGTCAGCGAGCTCACGCGCCCAGGCATGATGCTCGGCGGTAACGGTGCTGAGTTCGTCGAGGGTCATCGACTGCCGTGCAAAGGGAGCCGGCTTGGTGGGAAAAGGCTGGGTGGGCGAGGTGACTTCTGCAGGGAGGTGGCTTGCGGGTACGGAGCGTTCTTCTACGGGAAACAAGGGTTCGCCGGTGAGGCGATCCAGTACAAAGACAAATCCTTGTTTGGTGATCTGGGCCACCGCCGGGATCTGTTGAGTTCCTCGCCGTACCTGGATCAGAACGGGTTGGGCGGGCAGATCATAGTCCCAGATGTCGTGATGGCTGGTCTGAAAATGCCAAATAAGTTTGCCGGTTGTCACCTCCAAGGCAAGCACACAATTGGCGTATAAATTGTCACCGGCACGATCGCCTCCATAGTAATCGTAGGTCGGTGAATCGGTTGGGACAAAAAGTATCCCGCGCTCTTCATCCACACTCAAGGGGGCCCATGCCACGCTGCCGCGCCGGTGCTTCCAAGAATCACCCGCCCAAGTAGACTTTGCTCTTTCGTCGGTGGGAGGCACTTTGTGAAAGGTCCACGCCAATTGACCATTACGCACATGGTATGCGTTTAAGACAGGCTTGTTTCCTCCGACAATAACCAAGTCTCGATAAATGGTGGGAGGAGAGGTAATCACGGCATTGACATAGACCGTTCCCTGCTGACCAAAGTCCGGACAGGGTCTGCCCGTTTCTGCGTTCAAAGCGATTAACCGCCCATCCAGGGTCCCGTACAAAAGCCGCCGCTCATTGCCCAAGCGCCAATAGACGGCGCCCCGGTTGGCCCAAAGATTGTACCTTTTGTTCAGGTCGAGCTGGGGATCATAGACCCACAGTTCCTTTCCCGTCTCCGGATCGAGGGCCACAGCACGTCCAAAGGGGGTAACGATGAACATACGACCGTCCACCACAATGGGCGTGCACTCAAAGGCCGTCCTTGTGGGGTTGGTGGTACCGTCACTAATGTCACCCGTATGGTAGGTCCAGGCGTGTTGCAGTCGGTGGACGTTGTCTTTGTTAATCTGCTTTAAGGGAGAGAAACGCGTCCCTTCTTGGTTGCCACCCCAATAGGGCCACTCAGCCCCTTTATTAGTGGGAGTCATCTCCGACGTCAAAGTCGTTTGCCTGCTTTCGCAGCCGCTCAGTAAGGTAGCCCCGACGCTTGTGGCTGCTACGCTGGCGCTGACACGTTTTGCAAAGACGCGCCGTGAAATATTCCGCCCTTTGTCTTGACAAGCATCTGTCTTCGTCTTGCTCGGGTCTCGATGCTTATTCATAGATTCTTCCCGACCTCGAGGCGCTTCCCCCGCGGGAGGTAAATCCCTTCTCTCCATAACTCTCACTTCGAACCGGACACCCTTCGATCTTATCCAGACGGCATCTGGCAGACTTTTGTCAGGAATTCGATGTTCCTGGTGGTGGCCTCAATGACCTGGGTGTGATCGGTATGGCGGGATTCGAGAATGTACCATCCCTCGTACCCAATCTCATTGAATGCCTCAAAGGCCGCTCGCCAATCAATCGGGCCCGGCTGCTCGATGAGTTTCTCCCCGTTCTTCACGTGTACCTGACAGATTCGCTCCTTTCCCAGTAACTTGATTCCCGCGACTGCCTGGTCTCCGTGCCCGTAGTGGGCCATATTGTAGGCATCGTAATAGACTTTGACACTGGGACTGTCTGCCAGATCGACCAGTCTTTTATTGTCGGCGGGGCTCAGGGAATTCTCCAGCCCTAGGGTCACACCGGCATCTGCCGCAGAAGGGGCCGCGGCCCGCAAAAGCTCTGCCACCGGACCGAAGGAAGATTCATCGTTCATGTCCGGGGCGTTGTCCCCGAAAAAGGCGACCAGAATGACGCTTGACCCCAGAAGTTCAGCCGCCCGAATCGACTGAAGGAGATTAATCCCCGCCACAGGAGACCGTCTGATGGATACGCCCCGATCCCAGACGCCGGCCAGTGAGGGGATCGCAATACCCCACCGATTCGCTTCTTTCTTGTAACGGCGCACCGCATCCCAGTCCCGGAGATTGGGATCTCCCGCAGCGACCTGCAATTCCACACCCAACAACCCCGGGATCTGCCGGGCCAGTTTAAAGACGTGGAAATTCCCCACCATCTTCATGCTCGCCGCCCGGTGCCCGATCTTCAAAGGGATTCGCTGGGCTCTTGCGTTCCTTTCCTGAGGCTTTACAGAAGGGCTGAAAGAAGTGGCACCGACAGCCAGCGTTCCCAGCGTGGTGGTTCTAATAAAGTGGCGTCGAGATGGTTTAGGAGCGGACTGTCGTTTTGCAGTCGATTGCTGAATTGTCATCATAGCCCACCTCGAAGGCAGCTAAAATTAGACAACCTCGGAGGCCTTAATATGCCGTCGCTCCGCCATCGACATCAGAGCCCCGTGGGCGATCTGGGCAGCCGGAAGGTGACCAGAACTAACCCCCATAGAACGTCTATGGCAACTCAAATGTCAAGACATACTTTTATTGTCTGACCCTTTTTCTTGATTTGAAGGGCCTCACCCAACGTTGGATCTCCGCGCTGTCTTGCCTCGTTATCGTGCCGTGCTTGAGCGTTACTTTTTTGTCGGCGTCTATTTCGCTATAGATTATGAAACTCAGTTCGAAACCGACGATACTTCCGGTCAAACTGTGCCAGACATCTATTAGATACTCACCGTGGACAGCTCTCCCACGAAGGCGCGGTAACAATGGTCAAGGAACTCCTCGAACAACCGGGTTCAGCGTACGATCCCGTACTGTTCGAGTTCGTCACGAATGTCGTCAACGACCAGGCTACCGAGATCGAGCGGATGAATGCGCTCCTGGTCAGACTTTCTGACGATCCCCGTGCAGGACTGTCGGCCGGGCTCAATGACGCCGGACAGGCCAAGATGCATTTTCCTTCGCATCTTGATATGATCCATCTATCCTCACCGCAACATCATGATCACCGTCCCAGAGCGAATTAGCCTAAGCGAATTGTCTCGTCAGTGGAGGAGAACATGAACGGAACGAGCATCTTCCATTACAGTGGCTTCGAAAAGCTGCATGATGCCCTCCCGAGGATTTGGCAGCGTATCTCTTACTTTTACCGCGGCATCGGACTGTGGAGAACCTTACTGGTTGTCGCTCGCAATGCCGTCGCCCCAATCTACCGGTGGCAAGTTGCCTGTGTTGTCATTCACTATATCGATACGCAAAGTCCGTGTGTTCCCGGAGACCGCGTCGTGGACAAGAACGGCACCGATTGCATAGTCATCGAGTCCGTCGAGGAATTGGACAACATTCGAGATGAAACCCCGGCTGGCATTCCCATGAAGCGTCTCAGCAAACACCTGTCGGATATCCCAAACAGCCTGGTCCTGCTGGCCCGCCGCCCGACCGATACTGGTCGAAAAACAGTCGCTTATGAGACGTGCCAGCGTGGTTATTTCACTGCGATGTGGTGTGAAATGATTCAAGGCGAGATTCCGTCTGACATCATATTTCTCTCCGATGTCGAAGTGTTACCTAAGTACCGTGGTCAGCGGATCTGGCGGGTCATGACTGAAGTATTGTACGACTATTGTCGTGCTCACGGGATAAGCAGAGCGTGTGCCACGGTGTCGTCGCACAACAAGCCCTCGCTTAAGAAATACAGACACGTCAAGGGACAATCGGGCAGGCGTAGCATCGTGGGCGAGGTGAAACTCCGTTCCTTCCTAAACGGTCTCTATACATGGACGACACCATGGGAAGAAGTATTGGAACTCATCAACACGCCTAGAGACGGTGCGAGTAGCACTTCCAATCAGCGATTCTCCCTGTAGAGTGTCGTTTTTACCTGATTACGATCGAGTACGTGAGAAGGGAAGACACAACTCTTCCGTCTGCTAGGGGAGCGGGTCTGGGTCGAGAGAGAGCATTAGGGACCTTTCCCACGTTTTTTTAGTTCTTCGAAAAGGGGCAGGACGAAAACCAGGCAAACGTGGGGAGGATCTCTCTATTCTCCGATCCAAACGGGACTCGTCCAGGCTGTCTCGCCGTCGCTCTAATTGGGGAAATTAGGTGTTGTCAAGGAGACATAACAACACCGTATCGGAACCTATCAGGCAAGGCATCTCAGCAGAGACGTACTTCCGAGATGCAGCTTGTTTTTACTATCCTCTCCTCGAAGGAGCATGTGACGATCGACCCTTTTGATGGGCGTGCGGAAGTCGCGCTGAGGTTCAGCAAGTAGAATGTGGCAATCGACCCTCGAAGCATTTTAGCTCGCCGCGGGCACTAGTCGTCTTCTTCGATTTCCAATATTCCATTACCGAGGACTTTGGTCAGCCTTTGTTCTTTGCCACTGGGCCATCGGACCAGAATTTGACCAATGACCTTGTACGATCCTCCGAAGTGTGAATACTAAAAAGCAATGACGGAGTTTGAATATGGAATATTTCGGCAGGTGAAATAGAAATGGCTGATGATCAGACAACCGGACGAGAGTGCTCGGAGGGGGTCCCTGTGGTTGGGGCGGTACTGTTTAGTGCGGCAGTCGCCTTGAGCCTCGTCGGCTGCGTGCAAGGAGAACAGGATCGCAAAACGTTGTCAGAAACAATGATTCAGGTGAAACCAGAGGCTGTTGAACCCGCAGACTGGAAGCCGGGCGATCCTATTGGTTACATGCGCTCGGAGATCCCCGGGTTCGCCATGCCCCCCTACACGGGGGAGCGTTACGAGGCGTTGGTGCCCGACACGCTGGATATACAGGAGCGGGCCACGCTGGCCGTGAACGTTTTGACCGAGTCAGTGGACCCGCAGGCGGATTATGAGATGTATTTTTCTGTCGCTATGAACAGGAACCCGCCACTCATGTGCCACAACGGCTCCAGTATTTGTCAAGCCAAGTTCATGGAGGCACTGCCCCTGATGCGCATGGTCAGCGGCAGTGAGCTCAACCTGGAGGAGGTGGATCGTCGCTGGATGGAGAGCGCACTGCGCAACCTGGCGCCGGATGGCACGTACTACTACCCGCTGGGTGGACGGCCCTGGGCGGTTCATGGGCCCTGGCTCGAGGCGGCGGGCGGCTCGGAAGATAGGATCAGGGGTAAAGATCAGATTATCGTGCCCATTTCGAGCGGGCGCACTCTATCTGCCATGATGAACTATGCGCGCAGGGGCGATGCTTCCCTATGGAAGAAGGAAGCCGAGCGCATGGTCGACGGACTGGTCGATCTCGCCGTGGACCGAGGCAGCTATGCCTTCTTTCATCCATCGAACCTTTATGCTGAGAAGGGCCCTACCGACGACCTTGGCATGTCGGGGCACCCAGGCTGGTCGGCCCATGCGGCCTTTGTGGCCCTGGGGTTGGCGCACGTGTACCGCGAGATCGGCTACGAGCCGGCCAGGACCTTGGCCGGCAAGCTGCTGAACTACGTTGTAGATGTGCTTCACTACATTGAACCCGACGGGAGTTTCGGGCCGGCCGCCCAGGATCGCAAGCACTTTCACATGCATACCTACAGCCTGCTGGCCATGCTGGAGTACGCGCTGGGGACAGGCGACGACAAGATGCTGGAACTGTCTCGTCGCGGGTTCGAGCATGGCAAAGCCAACGGCGATGTGTTGCTGGGCTACTTCCCCGAGAACACCGGTGACGCCTTCATAAAACTTTATGGGATGCAGACCACGGAGCTCTGCGAGGTGGCCGACATGATCGCCCTGGGGCTTAAGCTTAGCGCAGCGGGGGCCGGCGACTACTGGGACGACGTGGATCGTTGGATACGCAACATCTTTGCCGAGGGGCAGTTGACCCCGGCAAAAGCCGTGCTACTGGAACGCTATGTTTCCTCCCTGCCTGTCACACCTGTGGATCATGACATGCTGATGCCTGACCGCTCACTACCGTCCGGCTACGAGACGACCGATCGGGTTATCGAGCGCAATATAGGCGGTTTCGCCGGCTGGACGCAGCTCAATGACTGGGGCACCCCCGGCATCATGCACTGCTGCACGGGCAACGGTACGCGCACCCTCTACTACATCTGGGATCATATCCTTACCTATGCCGACGGCAAGCTTCACGTGAACCTGCTTCTGAATCGGGCGTCGCCCTGGGCGGATGTGGACAGCCACATTCCGTATACGGGGCAGGTGGATGTGAAGATCAAAAAGGCCGTGGACCTGGCGGTACGCATCCCGGAGTGGGTAAAACCCGGCGCAACCCGCTGCCTGGTCTCCGGGACGAAACGCGCATTGAGGTTTGAGGGACGCTATGCGCAGGTGGGAGCGGTAAAGCCGCGGGATGTGGTCACGCTGACCTTCCCCATCGCCGAGCATACGGAGACAGTCTGGCACCCGCAGGATTTCGAAAAGCAGGGGCAGAAGTACACCCTACTCGTGAAGGGCAACACGGTTGTGGCCATCGATCCGCCGGGCCGGACATGCCCCTTCTTCCAACGCGGACACTACCGGGACAATAGTACCCGCTGGCGCAAAATCGAGCGTTTTGTCTCCAACGAGCGGTTATAGCGTTGCGCGGTGCATTGGGAATGCGGCCGGCTCGCCCTGGGCGCGCGGGTACAGGTCGGGCGTAGGGATCCCAGGGTGGTGCTAATCAGTGCGCCCCGCCTATCACAACAAGAGCAAGTGGAAAACTCTCATCAAGACGATCGCCGAGTCGGATGACGTAAGGCGGTCATGAAAAACTGCGAAGGGAGTCATGCAAATGGCTGATAATGGGACAACCAGACGAGAGTGCTTGCAGCGGGTCACTGTGGTCGGAGCGGGACTGTTTGGCGCAGCACCCGCCTTGAGCCTGGTCGCCCCCGCTCGAGGACAAGATCCGAAAAATGTTGAGGAGCTGATCGGGAGCGCGAGGCAGTTGCGGGAGAAGTTCTGGACCGATCCGCAGCGACCCCGGTACCACTTCATGGCGCCGGATGCTTGGCTGAACGATCCGAACGGTTCATTCTACTGGAAGGGAAGATACCACGTACTCTACCAGCATAACCCTCAGGGGGCCTACTGGGTACCGGAGATGCAGTGGGGCCACGCGTCGAGCGCCGATCTGGTCCACTGGGTACACCATCCTATCGCGCTGGCGCCGACGCCCGGTGGGGACCACGTCGGAGTCTGGAGCGGTGGTGGTGTCGTAAACGACGGCGTGCCGACAGTGATGTACTACGGACGAGGCGGGAACTGGAAACAGGGCAGCGGTGGAATCTACATCGCGACGAGCCGTGACGATGAACTTCTCACCTGGACCAAGTCCCCGGAGAACCCCGTTATCAACAACGAAACGTTCGGGGATGACTTTGGGATCCACGACTGGCCGTTCTACCAGGATCCGTGCGTCTGGAAGCACGGCGAGTTCTTTTATGCCCTCTGTGGCTCGCGCGAAAAAGACGGTGGCGGCGATGTGGCGCGCCTCTTGAAATCGCCTGACATGGTCCACTGGGAGTACCTGGGTCCCTTCTATAAGTCGGAGAGGCGGTGGACGGAACCCTTCGAGGACTGCGCCGTACCGAACTTCTTCCCGCTGGGCAACAAGCACATGCTGCTTTTCTCAAGCCACACGTTAGGCGCTCAGTACTACATCGGACGGTACCAGGACGAGCGGTTCTACCCCGAGCGCCACGGCCGGATGGTCTGGCCCGGAGGATGCGGCGTCCTGGCGCCAAATACCATCCTTGACGATAAGGGGCGCCGGCTGATGTTCGCATGGATGGCGGAGAACCGGATGGCTGACGTTCAGCGGGCGTTCGGCTGGGCCGGAGCGCTGACGATTCCCAGGGTTCTAACATTAGGCGAAGACGGGAACTTGCGCATCGACCCCGTGCCGGAGCTGGAGATTCTCAGGTACAACCACCGCAGCAGGAAAAGCATACCTCTGTCGGGGGGCGCAGAACTCATCTTGGAAGAGATCCGTGAAGACTGCCTCGAGCTTGCCGTCGAGATGCGTCCGGGCAGCGCACGGCAGTTCGGTGTGAATGTGCGATGCTCTCCAGGCGGTGAAGAGCGGACCCGCATCGTCTGCGACCCCGCCGCCGGCACGCTGTCGGTGGACTTCGGCAAGTCCAGCCTGGACACGAATCTGAGCTACCCGGGAAAAGGAATAGCCGGCGGTATGGGCCGGACCGGCCATGAGCGATACACCGGCACGCCAAGGGCCCAGGTGGCGCCGTTTGAGTTGAACCCTGCAGAGCCGCTCAAGCTGCGGGTGTTCCTGGATCGCTCCGTTCTGGAGGTGTATGCAAATAGCCGGCAATGCCTGACGCAGAGGATATATCCCACCCGGAGTGACAGCCTAGGTGTTAGCCTGTTCGCCTCTGACGGCGACGTCGAAGTTCGTTTGGTGCAAGCCTGGGACATGCATGGGATTTGGTGATCCGGTTTCGGTGTTCGGATGAAGACTGCGACGGATAGAAGAAAAACAAGATGCTCTTTTTGGAGTTTGTCTCGCCTGGAATGCGTTCCCTTCAGCTTCGACTACGGGGTCTTTGACTTGAGCGTGATCGAGACGAGATGTTCACCTCATCGCCCCAGCTTCCCGAGCGTCGCTGCACCTTGACTTCGTCCCTGCTCGGGGTCTTGTAAAGTTTTATCCTTGTAATTCTGGAATGATGAGCCATAATTACAATGATGATAGAGCGCCGTCTGCAATCACGGCTAACAGATCTGATTGGCGAATACCCGGCGGTGGCGTTGCTCGGGCCGCGCCAGGCGGGCAAGACGACGCTGGCCCTAGAGGTAGCAAAGCGCTATCCCACAGTCTATCTCGACCTCGAGTCGCCGGCTGATCGTGCCAAGCTCTCCGATACGGAGCTCTACCTCGCCGACCACATCGACAGACTGGTGATTCTCGACGAGGTTCATCGGGTTCCGGAGTTGTTCCAGAGCCTGCGGGGGATCATCGATCGCGGTCGACGACAGGGGAAACGGGCAGGCCGGTTCCTGTTACTCGGTTCAGCGTCTGTGGAATTGCTCAAGCAATCGGGCGAGACGCTGGCTGGTCGCGTCGCGTATCTGGAGCTATCGCCATTCGATGGACTTGAGATCGAGCGTAGCGATCTGGACCGACTTTGGGTGAGAGGCGGATTCCCGGATAGCTTTCTCGCGAAAGATGACAGCCGAAGTTTGACCTGGCGACAACACTTCGTTCGTACCTACCTCGAACGCGATGTCCCCCAACTGGGACCACGTATCCCGGCGGAAACACTGAGGCGGTTTTGGGTAATGCTGGCGCATACTCAAGGCGGCCTTCTGAACGCGGCGCTGCTGGCGCGTGGTCTCGGTGTCGATGGTAAGACCATTGCGCGATATCTGGATCTCATGGTGGACTTGTTGCTGGTGAGGCGGTTGATGCCGTGGCATCGAAACGTCGGCAAACGCCTGGTCAAGTCCCCAAAAGTCTACGTGCGTGACAGCGGCATTGTGCATGTCTTACTCGGGTTGGAAAGCAAGGAAGACATTCTCGGCCATCCCGTGGTTGGACAAAGCTGGGAAGGCTTTGTGATCGAAAATTTGTGGTCGCTTTCCCCGGATGGTACATCGGCCAGTTTTTATCGGGCAGTCGGTGGTGCGGAGATTGATTTGATCCTCGAATTGCCCGGCCGCAAGCCGTGGGCGATCGAGATCAAGCGAAGCTTGGAACCGAAACTGACCAGAGGGTTTCACAGCGCCTGTGCCGACGTGAAACCGGGCTCGAAGTTTGTCGTGTACCCGGGCAAGGAGCGGTTTGCCCTGTCGCGAGACATCGAAGCGATCAATGTCGTTGATCTTGCACAAACGATATCCGGTTAGTCTTTTGCAAGGTCCCACCGACGGATAGAAGACGTAGACAGCCCCTCTTGACCCGAGGGCTCCCATCGAAGATGGATACCTCTAATATGAGGATGCTAGTCCCGGATGGTATTCCCCATAAGAATAGGGCACATGATCTCTCCAAGGATATGGCAAGGTTTCAGTTCCGGCGTTGTTTACGCCTTTTGATGATCTGCTCAAGCTTTTGCTGCTCTGCCTTCAACACGGCCGCGGGGATTTTCGCCGGAGCCACGGGGGTGCCGTCGAGCTCGTGGTCCGGGCTGAGCGCGCGCAGTTTAATCCCACGATACCAGACGGGATCACCGTGGTCTTGCAGGTACAAGACCGCACCCCGAGCGGAAAGATCGGCTCCACGTTTGCGAATCAATTCGACATTCCACGCCCACTGCGGGTCAGCGTAGTCGAAGTCAATCACCTTCTTGCCGTTTAGCCAGTGCTGAATGACCGTCCCTTTGCCGATAATGCGGCCGCTGTTCCATTGGCCGACTGGCATGGTCGCGTCGTGGGACGGGGCCATGCAGAAGTACAACGACGCCGCGCTGGTACGTGGGTTCTTGCCGTCCCGATGAACCGCGTTATCGAGGATCTGGTATTCGTACTGGCCGGGACGGTAGTACACACCGCTGTTGCTTCCCCTGGCCACCTTCCACTGGAATCGAAGTTCGAAGTCGTCGGGGAGCTTCGTTGCCCGGTATGTCATGTTGCCGCCATTGCTGGCGCGAAACATCGCACCGTCCTGGATCACCCAGTTGCCGTTCTGCTGCCAACCCTCGAAGTCTCGGCCATTGAACAGCACGCTGAAGCCGGCGTTCTTCTCTTCTCCCGTCAACCCATTCGGGTTGTCGGCCCTGGCCGGTGATGCCAGCAGCCAGAGGCAAACGCTCAGGGCGATCACGATCTGTTGGAAAGCGGTCTTAATCATTGGATGCTTCTCCATTTTAGATCTCAGTCCACTTTTCCGTACTTGCATTCCAAGCGATCTTTTTTCGAAGTCGCGGGGAAATGTTAGCCAAGATTGCCGCCGAGCTCGCTCGGTGACCCGCTTCAATGTCGCAATGAGGAGTCCTGCGCGAGCGGAGTCATTCGATGAAGTTGGCCGCATGCTTGCGGTCAATGTCATCGGTAAGTTTTACATAGACATAATAGGCGCCGCGAGTGCCACCATTCTCGTCGCTGAGCCAGGTTTGCATCTTCGTCTTCCCGGGCTCGAGTTGCACGCGGAAGATGACGGCGCTGGCATCATGACCGATGGGCTGGCTGACGTCGACATCTCCGACCTTCAGTCGGGCCTGTTTCAGCGCAAGCGCTTTCCCACCATCAACGCTCGCTGTCATAGGAGCATTCAGCTCGCGAGGCCAACGCCTCAGCTCCACTTCGTACAGTCCTTTACGCGCGACCTGGACTGCCCAGAATCCATTGGTCCGCAGGCCGTCTCGTACATCGCGTTGCCTGGAAGAAGCCGTACGCTTGCCTCCCGGCCCGTGCCAATCCATGATGGTCAGCATAGCGAAGTTGCGTTCCTCGGCGCCGAGAATCACTTCGCAGAATTCATCGAACCGCGTCGAGATACTGTTCCACCATTGATCGTAGGCGGCGCGAAGTTGTTCTACGACTTGAGGGTGCCGGAAAGCCAGATTCTTCCGCTGACCGGGATCACGGCGAATGTCGTAGAGCTCATCGTGGTTCACCAGTCGCCAGCGATCGGTCATGGCCGCGTACTTCCGTCCCTTGACCAGGAAATCGGTCCGGCCCACCTGGACGCAGAGGGTACGCGAAGGCCAATCGTCGCGCTGGCCGCGCAGGAGGGGAACCAGACTTCTTCCGTCCAACTTCACACGCTCGGGCTTCTTCAAGTTGCAGAGCTCAATCAACGTCGGCAGCACGTCGATATGCGCCGTCAGTCGATCGATATCGACGCCGGCCTTGATACTCCCGGCAGACCATCGGATGAAGAACGGGACGCGGTGTCCTCCATCGTATTCGGATCCCTTTTTCGCCCGCATCCCGGCGTTGTAACGGCCGGGACCGGCGGTACCGTTATCCGTCGTGAGAATCACGATGGTGTTGTCGGCCAAGCGTTCCTTGTCGAGAAGTTCCAGAAGACGACCGAGCCGTTCGTCGGTCTTGAGGATCGTGCCGTAGAAGGCGGCCTCCACACCTTCGATACCGGCTTTCCGAAACGGGTCGATGTAGCGGTCGGGGACGCTCCACGGGGCGTGAGAGACGTTCAAGGGAAGGTAAAGGAAAAACGGCACATCCCGATGGCGACGTATGAACTTACTCGCGTTGTCGAAAAAGACGTCGGTGCAGTGCCCTTCCGTCTTCTCCAGCTTGCCGTCACGGTAGTAGGTATCGTCGTAGCGATCGTTGCCCCAGTAATCGTTCGGCGTGCCCAGCCCGCCGTCGCCGATTACGAGCGATTCGTGAAAACCACGGTACTCTGGACGATGGGGATAATTGTGGCCCAGATGCCATTTGCCGAAGATGGCGGTCCGGTAGCCGGACGCAGCAAACACGTCGGCCATGGTCACCTCGTCTCGACGCAGATTCGCCCGGCCCATCACCGTGTGCCAGACTCCGGTGCGAAACGCGTAGCGACCGGTCATCAGCGCCGCACGGGTCGGTGAACACGTGGGGTCGACGTGATAGTTGACCAACCGCGTGCTCTCTCGAGAGAGCCGGTCCATGTTGGGCGTCTTCAAGGTAGGGTGACCATGGCATGAGAAGTCACCATAGCCCTGGTCATCCGTCATCACGAGAATCACGTTGGGCTGCACAGCGGGGGGACGAACGGCCGCGGACACTGCAGTATCGGGCGTCGAGATCCCGGCGACGAGACAAATCGCCGTAGTGACACCAGCCCAGCGGTGGAGGAGAGGAATCTCAAATCCCAAGCACCAAATCCCAACCGGTCTGAAGTGCCTCCTGGATCGGGAGATGCTCCCGCTTCCGTGCCAGATTCCTTGCAACTGGGGCCGGTTCGGTCGGATATCTTCCTGCAACTCGAGTCCGAGAATGGCCGTATCCATAGGGAGTATTCCTAGACCAGCTCCCGGATCGGCTCTCCGGTTTCGTCGTCGATGGAGTTGGCGATCTTGAGGGGACGGCCGATGGGGTGCATGTACTCCTTGGTCCAGTCGATGCCCAGGGCCTTGTAGAGGGTGGCGAAGAGGTCGCCGATGGTCACCATGCGATCCTTCACGTAGGCGCCCCGCTCGTCGCTTTCTCCCACCACCACCCCACCGGGGATTCCGCCCCCGCCCAGAACCAGGGACCAGCAGTGAGGCCAGTGATCGCGTCCCGCCTTTGGATTGATGTCGGGCGTCCGGCCGAACTCACCCATGGCGATGACGATGGTGGACGAGAGCAGTCCGCGCTCGGCCAGATCCGCCAGCAGCGTCGAGAGCACCTGGTCCAGCACCGGGACCAACACGTCTCGGTGTCGTTCATCATTGTTGTCATGGGTGTCCCAGTCACCCGTCGTCCCCCGGCGGTATCTGTCGACCACGGTCACAAAGCGGCTGCCGGCCTCCATGAGCCGGCGGGCGATCAGGGCACTTTGGCCCACCGTGTGGCGACCGTAGCGGTCCTTCAGCTTCTCGGACTCGCCGGAGAGATCGAAGGCCTGACGGACTGTAGGTGACAGGATCATCTCCAGCGCCTGCCCCTGGAACTCGTCGAGACTGGCGTGCTCGGCGCTTCGGACCTGCTCCCGGTACATGGAGTCCACCAGCCGGGCAACAGCGCGGCGGTTCTCGATGCGCTCGACCGTGATCGACTCGGGCAGGCTCAGGTCGGGAACCCGGAAGTCCTCATGAACCGGGTCGGGAACCTCCATGGGGTCATATCGGGCTCCCAGCATATGAGCCCGGAAGTACTGCCTGTATCCAGCTCCAATGCTGGGCACCATGACATAGGGAGGCATTTCCCGCTGCTGGCGCAGCTCCCTGGAGACCATGGAGCCCAAGGAGGGAAAGTTCGTGGCCGGATTGGGACGATGTCCGGTCATGGCGTAATGGTGGGCCACGCCGTGGTTGTTCTCCTCAGTGTGCATCGAGCGGATGATGGAGATCTTGTCCATCTGCCGCGCCATGAGGGGCAACAGTTCCGAGACCTGGATGCCGGGGACGTTGGTGGAGATGGGGTCAAACGAGCTATTGGCTTTGGGATCCCAAGTGTCCACGTGGCTGGGGCCGCCGTTGAGCCACAGGAGGATGACCCCCTGAGCCTTGGCCTGGGGCGCTCGCCCGGTCGCAGCCATGGCCTGCTGCAGTCGCAGATAACGGCCCAGCGTGAGGCCCAAAAATCCCAGCGAACCGACTCGCAGGATGGAGCGGCGGGTCCAGGGAGTCGGCAGATTCTTTATAGGAGTGCGATTCATGGCAACCTCAATGATTCTCGGAAAATTCCCGCGACGTCACAAGGGCCCAAAGCAAATCTTCCGCAGCTTCCTGACGAGGCCGTCCGCGAAACATCCGTTCCTGTCCGACCCGCTCCGTCTCGGCGGGAAAGCGACCAAGAGCAACCTCTCGAGAGAGATCAAAGGCCTCCCTGACCTGCGGAGACAGGACGATCCGCAGCGCCTGCTCCTCGAACGCATCCATCTTTGCAAACTCGGCCATTTCTACTTTCTCGCGATAGAAACGATCCACGATTTTCAGCATGGTGCGACGGTGCTCGATGGCCTCGGCAGAAATCGATTTCGGCAGGCTCAGATCCGGCACCCTGAAGTCCGGCTTGCTGGGGTCCGGTAGGATCATCCCATCGTATTCGGACCCGATGAAAGATGCTTGGTAAGCCTGCTTGTAGTCGAAGAATAGGTTTCCACGAGGCTTGGGCACGGCCACGAAGGGAGGCATGTTATTGCGAGGACCCAATTCTTTCGAGACGATCGACCCAAAACTGGGGAACTTCAAGGCAAGATTGGGGCGATGGCCCGTCAACGTCTCAATCGTTGCCTGCGGGTGATTCCTCTCATAGGTTTTCATGGAGCGGATGATGGACAGCTTGTCCATGTGCTTTGCGATGTTGGGAAGGAGCTCGGAGATCTGGATTCCGGGAACGTTTGTCGAAATGGGCTTAAAGCCGCTGTTACCCTTCACGTCCCAGGTATCCATCTGGCTGGCTCCCCCCTCCAGCATCAGCAAGATCACCGCGGAAGCCTTGGTTGGCGCCGCGCTACCCTGGGTTGCTGCAAGGGCTTGGGCGCTCTCCAGCCTCAGAAAGTCACTGAGACTGATGCCGAGAAAGCCCAGCGTACCAGCCCGTAAAAAGTCGCGACGGGTCGAAGCAGCCTGCCGGCAATGATAACATTCGGATTTCTTCATTGCCCTCTCCTAGTGGTTATACGCAAACTCTCGTGAGCTGATGATCGCCCACACCAGCCCTGCCAAGGTTTCTTGACGGCGCGAGGACCGCTGATCAAGGAATTTCAGCAGTTCCGCCTTTTCCCGCGGCGTCGATAAGCGTGTCAACGCCGCCAGGTAAAATTCTTCGATGATCTGCTCATCGGAAGCGCCTTTCTTCAGCAGCCGGTCCAACCTTCCTCCCTCCCGAGAGATTTTGCTGGTGTAGGTTGGCCCGGCCAGCATGTGCAACTCCTCCAACAAGTTTGGCTGGGGAGGCCCTACGGGCAGAACTTTCCGCATCGACCGCCCAAAAGCATCCATGAACTGCGATTGACAAGCGTCAGGAATCATCTGCATCGCCCGTGCCCCAGGGCGTGGTTCAGTTTCGCCGGCATACTCTATTCCAACGAACTCGAACCTTTCCGGCACGCCGGTCACGCTCGTGATAGCATCCAGCAAGACAGCCGCTTCCAGGGGCCGCGGCTGGGCGTGAGAGTAGTCGATCCTGTCCTCTTTATTGCTTTCATTCGGCGTTGCAGACAACTGGTAGGTCCGGGAATGCACGATGGTTCTCATTAGGTGCTTCAGGTTGTAGCCACTGTCTCGGAAATCCTTCGCCAGCGCCTCCAGAAGTTCCGGATGCGTGGGTGGATTGGTGCTCCGGAAGTCGTCGACGGGGTCCACTATCCCTCGGCCAAAAAAGTAGCCCCAGATACGGTTCACCGTTGCTTCGGCAAAGTATGGATGAGAAGTGACCCACTCCGCTAGCCGCATTCGCGGGTCCATCCACCGATTCTCCGGCAGCTTCCTACCATCGAGAAATGCGGGGACCACTTTTTCCTTGGTGCGGGGGTTGACGACTGTCATTTCCTTAGGCTGGTCCACGTGACCCCCACCCAGCACATCGATGATAAGAGGAACAGGACGACGGTCAGAAAATTGGTTATCCCTCAGTTCCGTCGTGCCACCGAAGAAGGCCGCCAGGCCCCAAAACTGGTTCTGGCTCCAGGCTTCGAACGGGTGGTCATGGCACTGGGCGCACTCGATGCGCCGGCCCATGAACACCTGCATCAACTCGGGCATGACTACTTCCGGCGGCACCACCTCTGTGTGGAAGAGGTAATTTCGTGCCGGAGCGCTGTAACCCTGGGCGGCAATCTTCTCTCGCGCCATCTGGTCGTAGGGCTTGTTCGAGGCAATGCTGTCGATCACCCAGTCTTCATAGGCCTTCGTCATCTCGAAGTCCGCGCCCGGTGATGTATACGTCACCCGCATCAGATCGCTGAACCGAAATCCCCAGTAGTCCACGTACTCGGGAGAATTTAGCAGGACCTCCATCAACCGGTCTCGTTTGCGCGGATTCTTGTCCGCCAGGAACTCACGGGTTCGTTTGGGTGGAGGCAAGGTGCCCGTCAAATCCAGACACATCCGCCGCAGGAACTCTTGGTCGCTCGAGAGTTCTGAGGGAAGGATCTGGAACTTGCGGAGTTTTGCAAAGATGAATCGGTCGATGTAATTTCGCGCCTCGAGCTTGGGGTAGTTTGCACTCGGCTTCTCGATCACTCCCACGGTCGCGCTCAGCGCATGCCCGCCCGTAGCTCGAATCGAGACGCTTGTTTGCCCGGTCTTTTTCGCCTGGATAAGCCCCGTCTCGTTCACCTCTACCACCCCGGAGCTATCCGACAGGTAACGCACCTGCTCGGTGATATCCTCCCGGCGACCATTGGAATGGTAAGCCGTCACTAACAGTTGCTGCCGACTGCCGGCATCGAGCACCACTTCCTTGGGAAACACTTCCACCCGTTCCACCGAGACGCCTCGTTGTTCCGCCTCTTCTCCGTAGGGCGCTCCGGCGCGAATCCACTTCAGAATCGTTTGGTAGTCAGCGGACCCCACCTCGAAGCGCACCCCCCCGCCGTGAGGCACACTAAACGTGGGCTTCAGCAGCAACAGGCTCTTTTCCGGCTCCTTCAGGTTGATACGCGGAATCTTGGGGTCCGTGTCGCTGGTCAGGACCCTGAAGGTTCCGCCTTCCACGATCCACTTGTAATCCTTTCGGGGATATAGGGCGTTGACCGAGGGCTTGAATCCCCCTCTGCCCTTGACGCCACCATGGCACGACGTGTCGTTGCAGCCCCTCTTGGTCAGGATTCCACCAATCTCGCGAGCGAAAGTGAAAGGACGCGGCTTATCTGCGTCTTCGATGTGAACGGCTGTTTTGGCCAAGAGGCCGCCAAATTTAGCGGCCAGCACAACCTCTCCTGAGGCCCGCGCAATGAACTTTCCCGACTCCTCGATTTCACCTTTATCGGCCTCCGACAGCGAGAAATGAGCGCGGGTCGTCACGTCCCGCTCCAGACCGTCGGCGTACTCTGCCAGCGCCAGAAAATGCTGCGAGGCCTGAGCACCCCAAAGCGTTGCGCCCTCAGGGATCACTCGGAGTGAAACGAGAGCCGCCGACGTTTGCTTTCGTTCCGCAAGGCGTGCCGGAGGGGCAGCCAGCAAGATGACAAAGGGTACAAGGAACTTGACACTAACCAATCTAATCTTCATACAGATAGAACGCTCCCGCTCCGCATCATCTCCCTGACTGCGGTTTTTCTTTCTGCTTTTGCTGCGAACCCCCTACCACCATCAGGGGCATTTCACGAACCAGCAGGCTCGGACCCAGCTTGCCCTGGGCGATTGGCCGACAGTGAAGCTGCACGATCGTGGGTTTGGAGGTAAGCTGTGCTTCGGGACTCGCCAGCAGAACAATGGTTGCCTTTTGCTGCTTGGGCTCGATAATGTCTGAGTTCTCCGCTACTTCGGACGGCGCCGGGTCGTCGTTGAATTGTGCTGCCGGAAATGTCTGCACGCCCTCGGGCAATCCGCTAAAGGCGAATGACACATCGCCGGTGAATCCCTCCTCATACAAGGCCGTAACGGTCAGCCTCTTGGGCTCCCCACGCATCAGGTTGATGTGATCCCCAGGATCAGCTTTCTTTTCGAAGCCAACTCTCGGGGAGCCCGTGACCCTCACCTCTCCCACGTGGGGAATCTGCGCGCGTACCAGGATTTTGTAGCGATAATTAGGGCTGCCATACCGAGCCGTGATGTCGCGAACCTGCAGAACGTATTCTCCCGCGCGCTCAAAGGTGTAAATCGCCTTGGGCTCCAATCTGTTGAGGTAAACAAATACGTAGGAAAGGTTGTTGTACATCGATATGCGCCGCTCCACATTCGAGAAGAGCTCCCGATCCTGGCTGTCCACAATCCCCACTCTTGGATTGAAGTAAGGCCGTTTGGCATCCGGAGTCTCGATCTCAAACGCCAGCTTCTGGCCCGGCTCAACCTTGAACTTGAAACTGTCCATGTCGCCGGGGTGTTCGATGGTGCCTTTGATTACGAAGGGAATCGAGACGTGCTGCGCCTGTGAAGCACGGTCGTTAGGCTCGTGTTCCGCCACCGACGAAGGAGGGCTGGGTGGGTCGAGCACTTGATTCGGCTCTCGCTCCGCGCTGGAGCCGGGGTCGCTCCCCTGGGTCGGAAACCCGTCCCTGGCCCGCGCCGGTGATTCCTCGCCCGCCCTGATGGCTCGAGCTTCAAGATTCGTCGTCCAACCGTCTTCCAGCTTCCGGCTGAAGCTTCGCTCCTGCCATGCGCCTGGGAGCTGCTCTTCGTATCGGGGAGCCCCTTCCCCAGAAGCAATCCGCACCTGATACCCACTGTCCGGAGTCCCTCGGCCGAAAAGTGAAGAAACCTCCAGAAAATACTCGCCGTCTTGCGGCACTCGATAAGTCCTCCGCCCCTGGATCGATCTTACGAGGTCTGAAGATCGTTCTTCCTGCATCAGGAGTCGGGTGGGCCGCTCCGGATCAAACCAGCTTCCGCCCGCACGGTACAGAGCCAATCGCGGCGCGCAATTTTGAGCCAAGGCCTGAAACGAGAGTTCTTGGCCAGCCCCAGCGTGAAACGAGTAATAATCGAGCTCGCCGGCCTTCTCCAGCTTCCCATAAATGATCACCGGAAATTTCACAGGCTGGGCCTGGCCCACGCTTGGGTGGGGTTCACCTTCCCCGCTTACGACCGGTTCATTCACCACGCGAAAGGGCACGGTGTCCGAGATCCCACCAGGGCTGACCAGCCGCAAGGAGTGAACTCCCAAGTGGGCCGTCCGCGGGACCTCCACCTCGATCCGCACCCGATAAACAGCCGGCGGCTTCTCCGGCGCTTCTTGGAGAGCGTATCCCTTTTCTTTGACCTGCTCTTTCGCCTCATCCACCTCGAGAAGCCGACCGCTCAAGCTACCGGCATCGAACCATACGGCATAAGCTCCCTCCAGAAAGTTACCCCGAACCTCCGCCTGAACCGTTGAACCCTGCCGTCCTCCCAAAGGGAAAACCGACAACAGCTTCGGTTCAGCGACCGCTGGCGGATCTTTTGCTGGGGTTATCGGAGGTGAAAGAACTGAAAAGGACAGAACGAGGAAGGTAGAAAAGCATAGGCCTGCGTCGCGTCTGCGACGGTTCAGCCACTGCCAAGCGCTTCCGCGCATGTACGGTTTGGCATCCCAAGCCAACTGCTGCTCAGATGGGCACATATCTTAGCCTCTAGCCGGTCTGAGCTCGATCTTCCGCGCCGTCTTCGTCTTACCGTCGCGGAAGTCGAAGCCGTAGAGGAACGCCCGCTTCAGATAGAATTTGGCCTTCCGGGCAAGTTTCGAGGCCTCGTCACCGCCAATCCATTTCACCTGGAGGTTCTTGTGATCTCCCTTGAGCGGAAGACAATCGTCCCGCGTGAAACCAGGAATCGGCTGACCATCTTGGTCGAGAAGCTCGACTTGCAAGTAGCCCTCGTCGAAGCCGAGCTTGCTGGATTTCTTCGGCGGTCGGGTCACCAGATTCACGAACAAACTCTTGCCGCCCAGGTCTCGTGCCGTTGTGACGGCCGCGCCGATGGTGGGTCCACCGGCGGATGCGGCGAGCGCGTACGTGCGATCCAATCGCCAGGAAGCGCGGCAGAGAGCCGAGTTGACGGCTAGGAAATGGGCGCCGTGGTCGACCACCGTCTCCTGGTAGCCGATCTGCTTTGAGGGCGCGCGGGTGTCCGATACTTGCCGATGCGGGCCCTCCCCACCACCGTAATAGACGTAAAGCGTGTCGCCCTGGACAATGAGATTCTGGCTCTGCCAGAGCTGTCCTCCCCCGTAGTCGCCGAGCGGCCCGTTGTCGAGGCAGGGGCGGCGGTCGGGAAACCACCAGCGGCGGCCATCCCGGGATGCGGCCGTGCGAAAATAAAACGTCTGGATGATCGGGTTGTACATATTGACGATCGCGATATATCCGCCCTTCACTTTCAGCGGCACGCATTCCTGGTACTGCGTATCGCGGTGATCGCGCTCGTCCGCCGTCAGCATCATCAAATGGTCTTTCTTCCAGTTGTCTCCATCCTTGCTCACGGCCCGGTAACAGCTCCGGCGCTGAAAATCCTCCCAGATGGGGACGTGGTCGGTAGGCTTACCCGGCGCCCCCAACCGGTAATAGGCTACGTAGCCGAAGTCCGGGTCGCGATAGAAGTAGGAAAGATCCCCGGTCATAGGACCCTTGACCTTGCCTCCCGCGCTTTCCCATTTCCGGCCGTCCTTGGAGCGATAGCGGTAGTAGCCCATACCTTCGAGTGTCTGCTTGCCAGAACGAAGTGCGAACATCTCGTAGGGCCACTCATGATTCTCAGGATCGACGAAGACCGAGGCGTAGCTCGAGACCCCTTCGTCGGTGTCAAAAATGATGTTGGTCTTGTTGTGCCCCGCGAAAGTGAAGTTCGACAATTCCGGTCTCGACCAGTGGACTCCGTCGGTGCTCTCAAAAAGACACATACGGCGGGTCCTAGAATTCTTCGAGGTCCAGGGCCTTTCGTTGTTCTCCGTGGTGACCTCGGGTTCCGTAGAGACGAGATACGCTTTCCAGAGGGAATCGATCGGATCTCGCAGCACGGACCCATGAATTCCCACACCACCGGAGTCCCATGGCATGTCTCCTTCGATGAGCGGATTGTTTGGATCCTGGGTGCCGCGCTCCACCCGCCAGCCAACCAGGTGCAATTCGCTGAAGTCATCGGGCATGAGGAGCGGCATACGCAGGTCTTCGCCTGTTTGCGGATCCACGTCCTGGCGAACCAGCCAACCGTCCCTGAAGCCGTCCCTGAAGCCGTCTGTGTAACCGTCTTTGGAACCATCTTGGGAGAAAAGAAGACTGCTGCTGCCGGCAAAGAGGACATTGAGGACGAGGAACAAAACGATGGAGGTGCTCACGAGTCTGAATCTCCGATTTGGGGTCTCGGACTTTCTCATAACAGTCTCGCCTCTTATGGAGACTACGTTTCTTGAATGGAGAAGAAAGCAAGGCATTCTCAAAGGAACCTCTTCAATAGTATCATAAATAGTATCATATCAAAGTCGGTCTCGAGAAACTACAAAGGCATAGATCTCCCATATCTGATCGGCCGACAGTATGGACTCGAAGGATGGCATGTCCGTCCCCGCGCGACCCCTGGCGACGTCGTCGAAGAACCGCATCGGACGAAGGCGGGTCCGAAACAGATTCGGACCGCTGCCGCCGCCAGCCTTGTGGCAGCCGACACAGCGGGCCCGATAAGTCCATTCGCCGCGCGCCATCGCATCCTCTTCCCGGAGAACGGGGGCTGATGATGCTGTCTGTCCGGTCGGCTGGGGCGGGGAGATCCCCTTGAGCGGCTCGCTGCCTTCGGTGGGCGGGAAGCCGTAGCCGGGGAGGACCCGACCGCCGAGGGTATGGCCGGGCTCGCCCACTCTGGGCAAGCTGCCCTCCAGAGTGGTCAGATTCGTCCCCGCTGGCACGGCCGCCGGACCTGCCCCATCCAGGGCGAACACCCAGATATTTCCGGCCTTGGGTTCCGAGTAGTAGAAGGTCATGTCGCCCCCGATGCCCCCGGAAGGAACGGCGAGGTACTGCTTGCCATCGAGTTCGTATGCAATGGGGCTTCCGATGATGCCTGAGCCGGTCTGAAACTGCCACAGCAAGTCCCCGCTGCGTGCGTCGAAGGCCATGAAGTACCCGCGCATATCTCCCGTGAAGACGAGCCCGGCCGAGGTGGCCACGGCACCGGCCCAGAAGGGTGCCGGACTCACCGCGCGCCACAGCACTTTCCGCTTGGCCAGGTCGAAGGCCAGGAAGTTGCCGGGATTCTCACTGGTCAGGTACTGCTGATAGTCGGCGCCCAGGTACCATTCACCTCGAGTAGGGGGTTCGAACTTGTCCTCGGCCCAGAACTTGTAACCCATCGCCCACTGGTTGGATGCGAAATAGAGGCAGCCGAGGTCCGGGTTGTAAGCCAGGGGCTGCCAGTCAATCGCGCCCTCGAGACTGGGAATTATCGGGCCGACCTCCGGCCCCCCCGATTCCGCCACCATGTCGGGATTCACGTCCGGACGCCCGGTCTCGGGATCGAGCCCGAAGGCCCAGTTGATGCCCGGAACGATCGGCACGCCATAGAGAAACTTGCCGTTCGTGCGGTCCAGAGCATAGAAGAAACCGTTCTTGTCGTGGTGAAACAGGGCCTGGACCAGCCCTTGGTCCCCGAGAACCACGTCCGCCAGCACCGGCGTGCTCACGGCGTCATAATCCCAGCAATCCCACGGTGTGTACTGAAAGCCCCAGGCGATCTTGCCGCTGTCGGCATGGATCGCGATGGTCGCGGCGGTCCACTGATTGTCGCCCTTGCGCACCTGGCAGTTCCAGGGTGCGGCGTTGCCCGTATTCCAGTAGACGAGATTCAGTTTAGGATCGTAGACACCGGTGGTCCAGGTGGAGCCTCCTCCATTTTTCCAGGTGTCCCCAGGCCACGTTTCATTACCCGGCGCGCCCGGACCGGGAATGGTATACGCGGTCCAGCGCAAGGCTCCGGTTCTGACGTCGAACGCCTTGACGAAGCCGCGGATGCCGAACTCTCCGCCTGCCACGCCCGTCAGCACCATGTCCTTCACCACGAGTGGCGCTCCGGTAATGCTATAGCCCTGTTCCCATTCGATCACCTTGGTCTCCCAGACGACCTTGCCACTGGTCTTGTCCAGGGCCACCAGACGGGCGTCCATGGTGCCGACAAACACCAGTTCGCCCGAGAGCGCCACGCCTCGGTTGATCGATCCACAGCAGTAGACGCGTCCCACATCGTCGGAGATCTTCGGATCGTAGCTCCATTTCCTTGCCCCGGTGCGCGCATCGAGCGCGAACACACGTGATCCATCGGCCGAGACGTAGAGCACGCCTTTGTGTAGCAGCGGGGTGGCCTCCAGGCCCTGGTTCCCGCCGCCGGTGGAAAATACCCAAACCGGGTGGAGCCGGTGGATGTTGTCGGCATTGATCTGGTTCAGCCGGACAAAGCGCTGGCCATAGTAGTCGCGGCCGTACATGAGCCAGGAGGAATCGTCGGCTGCGGCATTCTCCAGATCCGAAGTCGTCACCGGCTGCGACATTCCCGAGGATGGAAGGAGGACCACGGCGGATAAGTAGAGGGTGATAAGGCGATGGGATCTGCAAGAGCCCATGAACTGTCGTCTCCGAAAAAGACCTATTTCGACCACGCAGGCTTCATCTTACCACTCGACCGCTGCAGCATGCGACAATGCAGATTCGGAATGCAATTTACGTGGGGATCGATGTCGATGATGTGCACTACTACGCTTCAGCATTGGACGAGTGCAGGGGTGAAGCCCTCGCCTTTCAGTGTCGTGGCGTGACCTACGGGGTTACACACGAGGGATAAGCCAAGCGGCGGTGCGGTGTGAACGAGAACCTAATTCGCTTGACACTGAACTGATATAGGCTTGCAATGATGTCTCGTCCAACCTATGGAGGCTAGCAATAATGGCATTGAATTCGCGTCGTCAGTTCATAGGCGGGGCTCTCGGTCTGACCGCGGGAATCGCGCGGGGATTTCAGGCGGTGGGGAGCACCAACCCGAGAGGACAAGGGTCCAAAGCAGGAACGTCCAGGTACGGTCGGCTCAAGAACGTGAATACCACCGACATCCGAGACGCGATTCGACTGGGTTGTCGCACCATGGAGAACATCTTCAATTCCGATGACGACAACTTCCCCTACATGATGGCGCATGTCAGGCCGGACGCGTACTTCGACTTCAACTCTTCCTACAGCGACGCCAATCTTCCCGGTCGCCACCTCAACGCCCTGCTCAACGCGGAAGCCGCCGCGGGTGTTTCTTTGAACGAAGAGGCGATCGAGCGACATCGTCGCGCCGCTTTTCTCTCGTTCAGCGGACCGGTGGCGCTTCCCCTGAATCGCACCTCCATTGGGGGGCCGCGAATTAATTTTGGGGCGCACAACGTACGCGAAGGACTCCACGCGCTGTACCCTTTAGTCAAATACCGTAATGACGATAAGGCGCGTCGGATAGCGGAGTCTTGTATCGCAGCGGTTTTCGAGTTGTGGAATCCCGAGCATGGTTGGGATGCGAAGCAGTTCGAGCGCCACGGCATCGTCCATCTCGACAGGAAAGCGAACTTCGTTCGAACACTGCCTCGTGTCATCGGGCCGCTGGTCAAGTACTACCGCACAACCGGATACGGACCTGCCCTGGAGCTTGCCGTGGTCTTGAAGGATAAGCTGCTGGCGGAACACTTTGGCGAAGATGGCACTTATGACATCTCGGTTCAGGGCACCCACACGCACTCGATCGCCTGTGTCCTGTCGTCTTTGGCCCAGCTGGCCGAGCTGACGCAGGATGTTGTTCTGCTGAATCGGGTGAAGAAGTTCCTCGACAACGGCATGTGGAAGCTTCGCGATCAAGTGGGCTGGGTCGTCGAAAAGACAGGGGAGTCGGCCGTGCTGCGTCCGGACGTTGGCGAGGGCAACTCCAGCGGCGACCTAGTCGAGAGCGGGTTGATTCTTGGCCGATACGGCTACTCCGATTACTTCGAGGATGCGGAGCGGATTATCCGGAGTCATGTCTTACCTTCACAGCTGAGGGATATCGGATTCATCGAGGCCGCGCCCAATCCAGAGAACGAAGACAAGAGACGAGACGTAGCCCGTCGTGTTCGCGGGGGCTGGGGTCACGCCGCACCTTATGGACATGAGCCTCTGGAACTGGAGGGATTCCCCGGGGTCATGTTCACCCTGGATATTGTCGGTGGTGTCGTCGCTTCACTTTGTGAAGCCTATCGTAGCGTGGCGACATTCGATGAGGCAGGGCATCACGTCAATCTGTTATTCGACCACGAAACGGACCGGATCAAGCTCGAATCCCCGTACACGCACCCCCACTTGCGAGTCACGTTGAAAAAGCCAGGGACTCTTTGGATACGCGTGCCATCCTGGGTGGATCGGCGGGAAATGCTAATTGACGGGGCCGTCACCGAGCCACGGGTCACCGCGGACACGCTGCTCGTGATCCAGCAACCCGTTGGTCAGCCTGTGACGGTTCGATACGATCTGCCCGTTTCTACGATCGTGATGAAACACCGGACTCGCGACATCCGCGCGCGGTTTCGCGGCGATCAGGTTGTGGCGATGGATGATTTTGGCGCTGACCTCACGTTCTTCGATCCCATTGAGAACCAGTGAAGGGTGCGGTTGCCGATGCGCCAGGAATATCTGAAGAAGACAGCTCTGGCTGCTCGAAGAAAGGAGTGCTCATGAAGTTTGCAAGCCGCCGTCAGTTTTTCGGTCAATTCGCCGCGGGTTCCGGGGCAGCCCTCGGCACGATGGCGATAGCTGCTGACAAGAATCGTGCGACGGCCGACGAAAGAAAACTGCAACCCGTCAGGAAGATCCATCAAGAGCTCTATGCGCCGGGAGGGCCCGACGGCATCTGGTGGCTGGGTCAGGTCGGGTTCGCGATCCGTATCGGCGAACGTTATCTCATGATCGACCCGGTCATGACCGAGAATTCCGTGGCGAAGATCGAATCCTACTGGAAGATGTGGCGGGTCCACGAGTATCCGCTCGAACCGCCCGAGGTCAAGCGCGCCGATCATGTGATGTATACCCACGAACACGACGACCACATGGACCCGGGCCTGTTTCCCCGGCTGCGAGAGTTGAAAACGAAGATCGTGGCCCCCGCCCACAGCAAATCATTCATCCTGGCCGAAGGAGTGGGAGAAGATCAGATCCAGGTCTTGCGTGCCGGCGAGTCGCTGCAAGGCGACGGCTACACGATCGAAGCCGCGCGGGCAAGGCACGGCAATATCATGAACCAGCTCGATAGCTACCCGGATGTAAAGGACAAGGACGCGTGCGTCAATGGCTACCTGATCAAGACGCGGTACGGGAACATCTACCATCCGGGAGACACCTATTACCTGAGTGAGATGACCAAGCTCGAGGTGGACTATCTACTGTTGCCCCTCAGTGAGAACAATCTCGGCACCTCGTGGGCCGCGCACTTGACGGCAAAGCTCCAGCCCAGGGTCGTGATCCCTTGCCACTATGGGATGTTCGATCCGCCCACCGGGTGGCAGGGCGGCCATCCGGTAGAATATCTTACGGTCTTGTTGACTCGGGAATATGAGGTGCCACGCACGGACGTCATGATCCTACGGCCCGGCGGACGCGTTCTTTTGGGCTGACGTTACCAGAACCAGCGAGTCCCCCGTCAGCATCGACGCTGGCTGCGTTGGAAGAGGTCAAGCAGTGATCAGCCTGGGATACTTGCCGTCGGGCCAATCGAGATTGCCAATGAACAATCCCCTCGTCCGATTGGATTCTCGATACTTGTAGTCCTGTGGATCCGCGGAGCAGTGGGTGATCCACCACTTTTCCTTCCAATGGAAAACCTCGGATGCGTGGCAGAAGCCGAGCCGGATCGGCTCATACCCCTGGAAGTCGAAGGGCGAGTCCGACACCACGTAGTGCGTCCACCAGCCGTGCTTGAAGAACAACCAGTACTTTCCATCTTTGTAGAGTACACAGGGGGACTCCGCCTCCAGGCTCGGCTGCTCTTCCATGTGCCAGGCCTTTATATAGAACACGGGTCCTATGTCCTGCCAGAGAATCAGATCGCGCGAGATCGACGCCGCGACACAGGTCAAGTTATGACCGAACCTCTCCTGCACCCTCGATACCCAGTAGGCGATGAATCGTCCATCGTCGAGTTTATTGATATGAGGATCGCGGCAGCCGCCGAAGGTGCCGCCATCCGGAGCATCGAGACCGAAGCCGGGCCACTTGGACCAAAAGGCCGAAGGGACAATCACAGGGTTGAAGGGATGTCGCTCCCATTGGAAAAGGTCTTTGGAAGTGGCCAGACAGATGTACTGGGTCTTTTGTTCATCACTGGCACAGTAGAGCATGTAGAAGGTACCGTCGTGCTCTATGACGTGGGGGGCGTAGACGTGGAGGATCTCGGGCCACTTCCCGCTCATCTGCAGTATCTCGGGATGCAACGTCCAACCTTTCAGATCCTTACTCGTAGCATGAGCCAGCGACACTTCGCTCCGACCAGACATTCCCTTCCCGACGATTCCCAAGATGCCGAAAAAATGCCAGAGATCGTTGTGTCGTATGAGACAGTGGTCGTTGAGGTATTTGCCCGGAATCGAAATGACCTCCTCGAATTTACCGAGTACCACATCCCCGAATTTACTTCTCTGGAGCTGCTCGTCTGATTGCCGAGTCACCGCTCCGAGCAGGGTAGCTGCGGAGCCGAGTGTTCCAGCGGCGGGAACTGTAATTCCCAACCGCTTGAGAAAATCCCGTCGATTGAAAGAAGTGTCGCTAAGAGAGGACGGGCTGAGCCCGTGTATTGCACGGTGTTTCATAACATCTCCAAATTTGCTTGCCGGATAGACATTTCTTGGTCGATTCCAAACGTCGCATCGAAAGCCACGACCTTTCCAATCAGATCGCCGCTCTCATTTCGCTTCAATCCTCCTGGCAGAGGGAACTGTGCCGGTCTTCAGCCACCCGATGATCTCCTCTGTCTGCATGACGTAACCGAAGACGCGTCCGAAGAGAATCTGTGTTGCTTCCGCGCTCCCCGCATCGAAGGTCGCGCACGCGTCCGAGGCGATGATGACATGAAATCCACGATCCGTGGCATCCAGAGCGGTAGTCAAAACGCACATGTCCGCCGCGACGCCCGCCAGCACCAGCGTATCGATTTCCATGTTACGTAGAAAAAGATCGATAGGAGTCGAGTGAAAGGCGCTGCTGGTATTCTTGTCCAGCATGAGTTCACCGTCACAGGGCTTAACGGCATCCAGGATCTCGTAGCCGGGATCTCCGTTCCTGGGCATGTGACCCTCATCGGTTGCGGCGCGCGCGACTTTCTCCCGGTGGCGTCGGCGAAGAATCAGATCGCTTCCATCCTCGGTCTGAGCCCCGTGGCGGGTGAAAAAAACTTTTCCTGTGGCTTCACGGAACGTGCTCTGGAGTTTCTGAACATTCCCAATCATTTCCTGAACGCGCGAGCTGTAGTCCTCAAAAAGCTCCGGATTGTGCGCCTTGACGACGCAGGCCAGATCAGACTCGGGATCGATGCAGTAGCGCTGCACGTCAATCACGCCGAGAGCAGTGGACTCGCGCCGAATGGGCAGATCGAAAGCAAACCCCTCTACGGGCCACTGGTCGTCGTCGAGTAATGTGATCTGTTTACCAGGCATTCTGAAGAACTCACAAACAATGAGCAGCCAACCTCCGGCATGTTCCTTCGGCCAGGCACGATCGCTGATACCGCAGAGCGAAAAAACATTCTTGTCGCGGGCCAAGATTCAGACGATCACATCGGATATATTAGCAAACGGACTGGTGCTGGGACAATCCGCCTCCGCGCAACACAGTTTGGTCGGAGTGAAGCGGGGGAGATAACGAGGATTACATATGAAGAAACCGGAGGCCGCGATGGACTACGACGCGATCATCATCGGGTGCGGCCATAACGGCCTGGTGGCGGCATTTTATCTGGCGCGGGCGGGCCTGCGGGTACTGGCGCTGGAGCGGGGTCCGAATGTCGGCGGTGCGGCGACAACCGACGAGCTGTTCCCGGGGTTTCACTTCTCCACCTGCGCCCACAGCTTCGTGCTCTTCCACCCGCAGATCCTCGACGACATGCAGCTCGTAGAGCGCGGCCTGCATGTATTCCAGCGCGATCCGGAGCAGTTTCACCCGTTCGCCGACGGCCGCTACCTGTTCGCGTGGGGCGACATGGGGCAAACCCAGGAGTCGATTGCCTCGGTCTCACGCCAGGACGCCGCTTCATATCCGAGTTATGTCGAGTTCTGGCGGCGCGCGGGCGAGCTGTTCGATCCTTATCTCATGTCGGAGCCGCCCACGCTAGGCGAGTTCTTACAGGCCGCCGAGGGCACGGCCAACGAGTCGATCGCACACACGCTGGTCACCGGTACCCGCCGGCAGCTCCTGGACGAGTTCTTCGAATCGCCCTTGGTCAAGGCCTCGGTGGGCACGACCTTTGACGTTGGCTACACGGACGCCGCCGGCGGTTTGTTGTACTTCGCCTTCGCCACGGCGCTCTCGTCGCGGCTGGGCGGGCGCGGGCTCACGGGGTTCCCGCGGGGCGGTATGGGCGCCGTCACGCAGAAGCTGCGGGAATCGGCCGAAGCGGCGGGGGTCGAGGTGCGCACCGCAACACCGGTGACCCAGGTGCACGTGGCCGACAAACGCGCCTGTGGCGTTGCTCTGGGGGACGGCACCGTCATCACCGCCCGCGTGGTGCTCTCGAACGCCGATCCTCACCGCACCCTCACGCGGCTCGTTGCAGCGGACCATCTTCCGAAACCATTCTTGGAGTCCGCCCGTCGCCTGCGCATGAAGGCCGGCTACATGAAGCTGCACTGCGCCACCAGCGGCCTGCCGGACTGGGTGGCGCTCCCCGGGGATGGACCACAGAACCGGGCCAACGTGCGCATCTGTGAATCCCTCGAATGGATCGACCAGGCCTGGGCGGAATCGCTGGCCGGCCGGATGTCTCGGCAGGCGGTCCTGGGGTTGGTCTGCCCTTCCGTCTACGATGACTCCGTCGCGCCTGCCGGTTCTCACACCATCTCGATCTGGGCGGAGTACGCGCCCCTGGACATTCCACCTGCGGAGTGGGACGCGCAACGCCCTCGGATCACCGACGATCTGATTGCGCAGGTCGCGCGCTACGCCCCCAACTTCCCCGACATCGTGAGCGACGCTTACGTGCACGGACCGCCGGAGATCGAGGCCCGTGCCGGGATGACCCGGGGGAACATGCACCACGTCGACATGACGATCGATCACATGCTGGGCGCGCGGCCGCTGGCCGGGTGCTCGGCTTACCGCACGCCGCTCGACGGGCTGTACCTCTGCGGCTCGGGCTGCCATCCGGGCGGCGGGGTCAGCGGGGTGCCCGGTCACAACGCCGCACAGGCAGTTATCCGAGACCTGAACGCCCCAGGGTCACGACGTCCGCGAGCTGCCAGCGCCCGGCCGCGAACCACGCAAACAGATGGCATGAGAGGTAGAAACTTGTGACGTCTGTCTAATCCATTAACTCCAGCACCGAAGCGGTCATTGCCTTCACACCGGTCCTGATCGCGGCTTCGTAATCGGGCGCAAATTGGCTCGAGTGCAGCGAGGGCAAGGGCCGAGCTCCGGGTTTCTGCCGGGCCAGGTACACTTGCTGTGCGACGGTACCCAGGGTGAACATGAAGATAGGAACGCGCGGCTCGACTCGACCGTAGCGCCCGAAATCCTCACCCCAGGTTTTTTGTTCCAGCCGCACCACATTGTTTTTTCCCAGCAGATGCCGCATGACCACGATCGCTCGATCCACCAGTTCGGGAGAGTTGAAGGTGGCCGGTGTGGATTCGTCGAGCACCTCCACGATGGGCTGCAAGTCGTCCGGCACCCCCGCCGCCTCGGCCGTCCCCCGGCATACTCGGCGGATGGACGACAGCAACAATTCTCGGACACTGTCCGCGTAGGAACGCACCGTCAACTGCATTTTGACTTCGTTGGGAATGATGTTGTGTTTCGTCCCGCCGTGGAACGATCCCACGGTGATGACCGCCGGCTCGACGGGTGGGACCTCACGACTGACAATGGTTTGAAGGGCGAGTACCGTCTGCGCCGCGATGACGATGGGGTCTTTGGTCCGATGAGGATAGGCCCCGTGCCCGCCATAGCCGCGCACCGTGATATCGACGCTGTTGACGTTGGCCATGGCGAATCCTTCCCGATACCCGATCTGTCCTGCCGGCAACCCCGCGTCGCAGTGCAGCGCCAGGGCAAAGTCGGGTCGCGGAAAACGTCGGTAGAGTCCGTCGCGAAGCATGGCTCTGGCTCCAGTTCCGCGCTCCTCAGCCGGCTGAGCTATGGCGACCAGTGTGCCTTTCCATTGGTCCTTCGTCTCGACCAGCAAACGCGCCGCTCCGGTCCAGACCGTCATATGTATATCGTGCCCACAGGCGTGCATGACATAGACTTCGTTTCCGTTGTCGTCGGTGGTTTGGACCGTGCTGGCATAGGGCACTCCGGTCTCTTCGCGAACCGGCAACCCGTCCATGTCCGTTCGAATCATGACTGTGGGTCCGTCTCCGTTGCGGAAGACCCCGACCACACCGAAACCGCCAACTCGCTTGGTGACTTCCATACCCAACTTCTCCAGTTCGGTCGCCAATCGTTCACTGGTCTGCTCTTCGTGGAAGGAAAGCTCCGGATGGCTGTGAATGTGAAAGTAGAGGTTGCGCAGTGAGGGATAGTGCTGGTCAAAGAGCTCGGCAATCTTGACGTGCTGCTCGGGCACCGTTTCATCGGAGGCGAGCGCGACTCGGGCCGCATTCCACGACAAGAGGACCATCAGGGTCAATTGCCAGATAATCAAGCTACGAAGGGGCTGATGGGGTAGAGGCATGTTCGATTCTCCAATCCGCACGAAAAAGGTCTGCCTACAACCTGATGGGATGTCCTCGTCGGTGTCGGACGAGCGACGGCTACTTCAATATGACGGAGAGCTGCTCCGCCCTCACGAGGTTGGCCCATCGCGACCCGATCAGACGGGGCATGACGTCCTTCATCCCCTGTGACTGGTAAAGAACCGCATCTTCCACCCAGCTATTCCCATATCCGAATTCTCGACTCTGAATCAGCGTGTAAAACACGCAGGCGTCGCCGAACTGTCCGCAGAGCACGACCTGTTCGATTCCCGCGTTGCGCAACAGAAAGTCCAGCCCGGTTCCCGTGAACGAAGAACTCGCCGGCTTCCGGATCATGATCTCGCCCTCGATCGGAGCCAGCTCGTCGATCACCGACATCGGTTCGCTACCGATCAGGCCGTAGTCCCGATCCTGCATGTACGCGACCAGGTCGCGCCCGTCGGTCGTATGCCTCGCCGTCTCTATGTGAACCACGGTGCCCCCCACCTCGCGAAAGGCCTTCAGGACGACCCTGATTCTCGGGATGATCTCGGCCAGTTCCGTCTCGAAAAACGCCCGACGCACCTGCTGGCCTTCGGCGTCTTTTAGCCCGGTGTTCCCCTGTGCCCACCAATCCAGGTCACAGAATCGATTGATCATGTCCACGATGATGAGTGCCGTTTTGTCTGTCGGAAGCCGGTCCGCTTCGCTCAGCCGCGACACCTCGAATTGATCCATATCCACGAGCATTGATTGTTCTCCCATGTGGCAGCACCGATAGCGCTGGCGATCTCTTTACTGATTCCGTCTCTCGTACGCGCTCGAAGGCTCTGCGTTGCATTGCCTTTCTTCTTTTCAAAAGCTCTGGATTGAACTATAAGAGGAATCTCTCGAGATTACAGTATAAGTAATGACGTGGAAGCCAGGCATCCTTGAGACTTTTCGCGCGGTGCGCCTCAATGCCCAACTTTACCCGGTGGGTGACTTCGAAGTCGAGCTCTATCGCAAATACGGACTGAACTTCACCGAGGCCGAAGCGCACACACCGAAGGAAATCCTAATCTATGCCGCCGACTCCGATGCGATCCTTGGGATCTCTATGTCACTCCCCAAGGAAGTGATCGAGAACCTGACCTGCTGCCGAGTCATTTCGAGAATCGGGGCGGGTATGGACAAGATCGACGTGGCGGCGGCCACGCGCAAGGGTATCGTCGTCGCCAACGTCCCGTACTTTTGCATCGAAGAGCAAGCGGACCACACCATGGCCCTCCTTCTCGCCCTGGCGAGGAAGCTCCCGAAGATGATCGCGGCTATGAAGGAAGGGGCATGGGCGGCGAGCCGGCATCTTGCGATTGGGAATCGACGTCTTACGGGTCGCGTTCTGGGGTTGGTCGGCTTTGGCGGCTCAGCTCGGGCCGTCGCCAGAAGGGCTCTGGCGTTTGGCATGCGGGTGATCGCCACGAGGAGGCGAATGGATGATCCCCCACAGGAGGCGAAGACGCTCGGCGTGCAGATCGTGCCCCTCGACACGCTTCTTCACGAGTCCGACTACGTCTCCCTGCACGTTCCCTTGAACGCTGAAACACGGCACCTCATGGACGCGTCGAGGCTAGCGCAGATGAAGCCAGAAGCCTACCTGATCAATACTGCGCGCGGTGCCATCGTCGATGAAACGGCGCTGGCCGATTTCCTGAGGGAGGGAAAGATCGCGGGCGCCGCCCTGGACACCTTCGAGTTCATCGACCTTTTCGGAGAGGCCGAAGGGCCGCCGGACCACCCGCTCTTATCCCTGGACAACGTCATTCTGACGCCTCACGTCGCTTCGTACTCGGTAGAGTCCCGCCGAGACGCGAACCGCGGCGGAATCGAGAACGCGGTCTCCGTCCTGAGCGGTCACTGGCCACAGCCCGAGAACCTGGTCAACGGGGAAGTCGTGCCCAGTTTTCCCTTGGCTGACCACGACCATTCGTTATTTGCTTGATACTGCCACGGAGCAGAAAGACCACCCATGGAAATAAATTTGACGAACCAGATAGCGCTGGTAACGGGTGCGGCCCGCGGGATCGGCAAGGCGATCGGGGATGCTTTCGCCGCGAACGGCGCCAGAGTCGTTTTCACGGACGTGGACCTGCAGCCGGCGCTCGAAGCGGCTGAACGCTGGCCCGGCTGCACTGCCAAGGAATTGGACGTTACCCGCGAGAGCCAAGTCGATGAGGTCATCGAAGCGACGGTCCGTGAGCTCGGCCGGCTGGACATCCTGGTCAACAACGCCGGCGTCGTCCCTCTGGAGCACCGCGTTCCCATCGATGAGTTTCCTGCCGAGGAGTGGAACCGGGTTCTCGACGTGGATTTGACCGGCCTCTACCTGGTCAGCAAGGCCGCGGGCCGTGTGATGCGCAAGCAGGGCTCGGGGAATATCATCAACATCGCCTCCGCTTTGGGTCTGGTGCCCGCGCGCCTCCAGTGTGCCTACGTGGCGGCAAAAAGCGGTGTGGTCAACCTCACGAAAGCCATGGCGCTTGAGCTGGGCGCGCATGGCATCCTGGTCAATGCGATCGCGCCGGGCTCCATCGTGACCGAGGTGACCAAAAAACTTTTCTACGGGAAAGACGGGGAGTTCAAGGAGTCGACGCAGAGACTCATCGACCACATCCCCTTGGGACGACCCGGTCAGCCCGAAGAGATTGCTCACGCGGCGCTCTTTCTGGCCGCGCCCGAGACCAAATACGTCCACGGCCATGTCCTGACCGTCGACGGTGGCTGGACGGCGGGATACACGCGGGATTTTTGACGATACACGGAGGTCAAAGTGGACAAGGACCTATTGCTCTCGCTGCACCGCCAAATGTACGTCATCCGGCGTTTGGAGGAGCAGATGGTCAAGGCGTACCAGCTGGGACTGATCCCGGGTCCTTGCCATACCTACGTAGGACAGGAGGCGGTTGCCACGGGCGTTTGCGCGCATCTCGGAAAAGACGACGTAGTTTTCAGCACGCACCGCGGACACGGTCACGCGCTGGCGAAAGGGGTCGAGCCCCGAGAAGTCATGGCTGAGCTTTTCGGACGCAAGACCGGCTGCTCTCGAGGTCGTGGGGGCAGCATGCACCTGTTCGCTCCCGAGGTGGGGCTGATGGGAACCAGTGGAATCGTCGGTCCCAACCTCCTGCAGGCGGCCGGCGCGGGCTATACCTTCAAGCTCTTGAAGAGCGACCGAGTCAGCGTGGCCTTTTTTGGAGACGGCGCCGTAAGCAACGGCGCTTTCCACGAAGGGGTCAACATGGCCGCCATCTGGAATTTGCCTGTGCTCTTCGTCTGCGAGAACAACCAGTACGCAACGGAGGTGCCGTTTCACTACGCCACCAAGAATCCGAACGTTGCAGAGCGAGCGGGCTGCTACGGAATCGAGGGGATCGCCGTGGATGGCAACGACGTCCTCGCCGTGTATCAAACTGCCGGCAAGGCCATCCGCAGCGTAAGGGAGGGCGGAGGCCCGACGCTGCTCGAATGTAAGACCTACCGCACGCGGCCCCACGCGGAAGGGATGCTCGACGCCGGCTACCGGACACCAGAGGAAGTGGCTGAGTGGAAGGAAAAGGATCCGATCGACACCTTGCGTCGAAAGCTCGTGGCCGACGCCGCGGCGACCGAACAAGACCTGGACGCCATTGAGAAGGCAATCCAGTCACAGATCGACGAAGACTTCGAGTTTGCAAAAAATAGCCCCTGGCCCGAGCCCGACACGGCCACGGACTTCATATTCAGCGAGCAGTAAAGGCGGACGATACATGCGAGAACTAAACTTCGTGGACGCGGCCCGGGAAGGGCTGGCTGAGGAGATGGAAAAGGACCCGACGATTTTCGTCATGGGCGAAGGCATCGGGGCCCGTGGTGGAAACTTCAACACGACGATTGGCCTCTACGAACGCTTCGGACCCGAGCGCCTGTGCGACACGCCAATCTGCGAGCGGGGATTCATAGGCTTGTGCGCCGGCGCGGCCATGACCGGATCCCGTCCCATCGTGGATTTCATGTTTGCTGATTTTGCCCTGGACGGCATGGGAGAAATGCTCAACCAGATCTCGAAGATGCAGTACATGAGCAGCGGCCGCGTGAAGATGCCCATCGTGCTTCGGGGTTGTATCGGCATCGGGCACTCCGTTGCGACGCATCATTCTGGAAGCTATTACCCGATCTTCGTCCAGGTCCCCGGCTTTCGTGTCGTCGTCCCGACGAACCCGTACGATGCGAAGGGACTGTTGAAGACCTCGATCCGAAGTGACGATCCTGTTCTCTTCCTCGAACACAAATCCCTCCTTGCCACCAAGGGCCCCGTTCCGGAACAAGAGTACTACCTCCCGTTTGGAGAGGCCGCCGTCGTGCGGGAAGGTGGCGATGCGACGGTCGTCGCCATCGGGGGCATGGTGCCGAGAACGCAGAAAGCTGCCGAGGAGCTTTCAGCGGACGGAGTCTCGCTCGAGATCATCGATCCGCGAACGCTGGCCCCTCTTGATATGGAGACGATTCTGACCTCGGTCCACAAGACGGGGCGTTTGCTGATCGTGGATGAGTGTTTTTCGCCGTGCGGCATTGGTGCCGAGATGGGGGCGCAGGTCATGGAGCGAGGGTTCGACGACCTCGATGCTCCCGTTGCTCGTCTGAACGGGGCGCACACGCCGACCCCTTACAGCCCACCGCTCGAGAAAGCCGTAACGCCGCAAACGGGTGAGATCGTGGACGCCGTGCGCCGGCTTTTGGACTCGTAAGGAGGAGGATTCATTCCTTTTTCCGAGCCTTGGCATCGAACTGGGATTCCAGTTCCTGAAGCAGCTCGTTCAGTACCGTCTGCGCATCCCCGGGTCGCTCGAGCTTTTCGGTCCATTTCCATTCGTCCAGATAGGCCCCACTCTGCTGGAGCCCTTCTTCCATTGCGATCTGATCGATCTCTTCCTGAAAACGATCGGGCATTTTAGCCGAAATGGACTTTTTGCCCTCATAAACCTTCACCTGAGCGGGAATTCCCTTCCAGTAGAGCACCTTATATTCGGCCATGTCTCACTCGCTCATTCCAACTCACCGTTGCGATAGGCCGTCAAAAAAATCTGGCAGTATTGATCGCGCCCAAGAAGTATGTTCTCGGCGAGCTTGAAGGGCCTGGTCTCCCGGTCCATAGCAAAGACCTGTTCCAGATGGCTGGTCACGGGATCGATGATCCCGCTGTCGGCCCCCGCCTCCACGGCGAGGTTCAAGAACACGTCGTTCACCAGGCGGCGGCTCGGAATTCCGAAAGAGATATTGCTGAATCCGCCCGTAATGTGAATATCGGGCCCGAAGCGCTCCCTGAGGGTTTGTATGGCCTTGAAACAGTGATTTCCGAATTCGTCGTTCACCGAGATCGGGAACACCAGAGGATCGATGTAAATATCCTGAATCGCGATTTCCTTTGCCAGGGCAGCCTCGACCATACGGGACGCGTTGGCGACACGCTCCTGTTCACCTCCGGGCATCCCTGATTCTCCCGCCGCAGTGACGACGACATTCGTGTTGAAATCCTTTACCAGATCCAGCGCATCCAACCGCTCGAGCGAGGCCGAGTTCAGCATCATCCGCCCTGCCTTCGCCTTGCAGGCGCTGAGCCCCGCCTCGATGATCTCAGCATTGGACGAATCGATGGACAGCGGAACCGAGGACAGTTCCTCGACGGTCTCGACCAGCCACTTCATTGCAGCCTTCTGCGCGTCGAGTTTCAGGGAAATCTCATCCACGTTCAGGTCCAGGAAGTCTGCACCGGCTTCCACCTGGCGTGTGACGAGCCGCTTTATGTAAGCCATCCCAATACTCGCCTGCGGTTGCTGTCCTGACATCGCCGCGTCTACCGCGACCATGATGTGTTTGACGCGACCTTCCTGAAAATCCTGTGCCTTTTTTGCTTTCTCCGGAATCTTGAGGTATCGGAGCTTCTTGTCTGTGTCATGGAAGAGAACAGCGTCGTCGCCATCGGGATCAGTCGTGACGAGCTTTCCCTTCCGCAGCAGCACCCTCGTGGTATGGATGTTCTCCCCTATGACGATGAATTCTCTTTCAAGTCCGCTCAGTTTCATGGCGTGTCCTTACGCCTTCCAACAAGAGTCCAGCATCTCTCGAAATGCCCTGATGTGGGCGGGTTGAGTGCCGCAGCAACCGCCGATGAAATAGGCGCCCTCTTCAATCAGGTTCGGCAGGTGCGGGGCCATCACCTCCGGTGTCTGAGTGTAAGTCGCCGCTCCATGCTTATCCAAACCGGGTATCCCGGCATTCGGAAAGCACATCATCCGTTTGCTCTGGATCCCCCTCTCCTTCATCGCAACACCGAGCTGCCGGATTCCGATCTTCGCGTAGGGCATCCCGGTGTGTTCCTCGCGTGTCTGTTCTGCGCCGCAGTTGAGACCAAGAATCTGAACAACCTCGAGTAGGTCGTCTCCGCCCGAGAACTTTCCCGACTGAAGAATCTCGAGCATATCCAGCGCGGAATGCCCCCAATCTGTCTTGTAGACGCATTCACCCGTTTTCCGGTCTTTCGTGTACTTATAGGTCAGATTCACGGCGATAGGCAGACCAATCCCCCTGATCGAATCTATGGCAATCGCCGCCTCCTTGGCGGAGAACATGGTTTCAAGAACAAAAAAATCGACCCCTCCGTCGGCCAGACCCTCGGCAACTCGCGCGTGAGCATCGCGTGCCTTCAAATCTGGGATCCCGAATTCGGTGTCCCCGCTGTCGGCTTCCAGCGCCCCAGGGGAGGGCCCGATCACCCCGGCCACATAAGCGTCCCTCTCGACCCGCTCAACTGCCCGCCTGGCGTGTTCCGCAGAGCTTCTTACAATCTCGTCCGCCTCTGACGAATCCTTCCCCGCCATCTCGAGGTGTAGGACCGAAGCTACGAAGGTGTTGGTCCCGAGCACGTCGGACCCGGCATCGAGGTAGTTGGCGTGGATATCCACAACTGCGTCCGGGTGCGATACGCTGGCGACGGCGGAATTCGGAAGCTGTATCCCTCTGCGGAAAAGCTCCGTGGCGAAACCGCCGTCATAGAGCAGGGGCTTCGGATCCTCCAGTCTCTCCAGGAAGGTTTTCATTTTTCCTTCGAATGATGATCACGTTCCAGAAAGGTATTCACCCAGGCGCTCGTGCCCTTCAGGGAGCCGTCTTTGAATATGACCGGGCGGTCCAGCATATCCTGTTCTTTCCCGCAAGCCTTCAGTCGTTCATAGGCGCGGGCCCAGATGCACTCCTTGTCTCCAATCTCGCATTTGCCCTGCTGCGTCCCCCCGCAGGGTCCATTGCGCTGATTCTTGACACACTGGGACTCAGGGCAAAGAAAGGCGATATCAGGCAGGGAACAATCCCCACAGTCCCGGCAATCGAACGCTGGTAATTTCACCACCTGCTCGATCGTGTGTGCAACCTTCTCCAATCTGCCTCCCGCGTTGGAAATGGCCTCCGACAACCTTCGACCGATGCCGAAGCCCTTGCTCCCCTTCTCGAATACAGCGTCGTGAACGATTCGGTTCAGCTTGTAACTGAATGGGAGCTTTTGCCGGGAAGCGCGCAGGGCCTCAGGGTCCTTGGACTGAAGGTACTTGCGGCTGACTTCGACGGAACTCAGATCGGTTTCCGGATCGGGCTCGAAATAGTAGAATTCTCCTGGGAGCTGATACCGGATTTCCTTCGCAAACCCCTTCCAGTCTGTCTCACCGAAGCCATCGGCAATCTCCAGAATCCGTTCATAGTCTTTGTAGCCAAGTTGGCCTCCCAGATAAATGCCACGATAGCCAAGCCCCTTTGCGATGGCACATTGTTTGGCAGCGAATTCAAGGAAAAACGCCTTCCCCTTGTCTTTGGACTTTCCGTACTCTTCCGCGACCTTCAGCAAGTCATCGGTCACCGTCACGCCTGGAATACGACCGGAGTTGAAGTAACGGGCAGCCGGCCGGCTCAGCACGTAGACATTTCCGATCAGGGGCACATCGAGATCGTGTAGCTTCATGTATTTGATCAATTCATCTTGCTTGCGGGAATCATATCCTATTTGATTGATGATGAATTCTGCTCCGGTTTCGATCTTCTTCGCCAGTTTGAAGTACTGGGGCATGACCTCCCGTTCGTGCATCTTGTAGTTGTTCACCACAGCACCCAGGAAGAATCTCGTGCGCTCCAGGACCTCGGCTGCCTTGCCATTTTGGTTGACCTCGAGGCCCTCGTTCATATCGGAAAGCATCTTGAGCAGCCCAACGGAGTCGATATCGAACACGCCGCCTGCGAGGCCCTCGTAACCGTCAATGGGATAGTCGCCGGACAAGGCCAGGATATTGTTGAATCCCTTGCTGGCCATGGACCAGCCCTGGCTCTGGAGTGCGTTTCTATTCCAGTCCTTGCAGGAGATATGGATAATCACTTCCTGGCCGCGCGAGATCAGATCGATCCCCAGTGTATCCGCGCTCACCGAGGCGTTCCCACCCGGGTTGTCGGTGATGCTCAACCCGTGGATGCGTGGGTGCTCTGCAAGCCCGCGCGCCAGCTCGAGAACCCGGCTCACGCGGTGCTCCGTAATAACGCCCCTTGAAGTGACGAGTTCCACGCAGGTAATGAAGGTGTCCGTCTCCTGCAGGAGATGGCGCAGGGATTGTTTGGTCCACGGAGTTAAGACTGGTCGCGTTCGTTTTGGAGCGTCGTGCATTCTAACTAAGTGCTCAAGCTGCGTTCGGTCTGAGTTTTGCCGGCATCGGTTTGAACTGACAGGCTTCTACGAACACCTCGAAGAAGTCGGGCGTCGTTTCGAGCTCGATGTGTTCGATCCCTTTTACGAGACGCTCGATCGTGTCCCGTCTTCGCCGCGAAAGTAGAACCTCTCTCGCCCCCTGCAGGGCCGCGTTCCCGACTTTGAAAATACGGTCTTTCGGAACCGGGGCCAGGAAACCGATCTCGATCGCGTTTTCGACATCCACATAGTTTGCGAACCCGCCCGCGAGATAAAGTCTGCTTATCTCCGACGGGTCCACGCCATAGTTCCGCATCACGATAAACTGGCCGCAGTAGTTGGCTGCCTTTGCCTGCGCGAGGTTGCTCGCATCCTCCCGGGAGAAGGTGATTCCGTACTCGGGAACGATGGTCAGCTCATATGACTTGTCCGCAAACACTCCTTTTGGCGTCATGCCGCCGCTGCGTCGGAGTTCCGCAAGCAGGTCTATGAACCCCGAACCGCAAATCCCTTCCGGTTCCAAATCTCCAATGGTCTGATAGTCGAAATGACTGTTCTGTCCCAGCCGGATAGACTCGATTGCCCCTTCGAAGCCGGGCATACCGTACTTGATGACCCCGCCCTCAAAGGCAGGTCCAGCCGGACAGGAGGCCGCCATCATCCGGCCCGCGTGTCCTAAGACGACCTCTGTGTTCGTTCCCACGTCCACGACCATGACAACATCCTGCTGCTTCTCCATGTCGATGGCCGCGAGATCTGCAGCCACGTCACCTCCCACGTGGCTTCCGATCAGGGGCAACGCGTATATCTTCGCCCTGGGATTGGCTCGAAGCCCAAGCCGCCGGGTGCTTTGAAGGAGCGACGTCGTGTCGCGTTTGCCCGCCAGGTACTCGTGCTCGATGATCGACTTGTAAGGTTTTTGGCCGATGCTCTGCACATCCAGCTTGAAGAGGATATCGCGCATCGTCGAGTTTCCTACGACCACAATCTCGTAAACTTCCTGGCGAGCGAATCCGAGACGCTCACCCATCACCTGAATCTCGTGATTGACTGTGCTCACGATCGCCTTCTGGAGCTCACCTTGAAATTCCCCGCCGTCATAGGAAATGCGGTGCATGACGTCGCTTCCGCCGAATGCTTGAGGATTCAAAAACGAGCTCGTGTGGACGCTCCTTCCGGTTTCCAGGTCCACCAGATCCGCGACCACGGTTGTTGTGCCAAGATCGATCGCAAGGCCATAGATATGCCCTCGAAACTTGTCAATCACTTCACCGTCGTAGCAGACGGATTCACCCTGGCGTGTGACCATGGGATTCGGGTCCACGGACCTTTCGTCTGAAAGTGTGAGAATCTTGGGGGTCCTGCGGAGGGGTGAAAACTCGACCTCTGCCTCGATCTCCCGGATTTCCGCCTGGCAGGCCAAACGGAACCCTTCCCTCAAGAAGGACTCGGCTTCGGTTCGTGGGCAGAGCGCATCCATGCCCTTTTTGATCTCGACCACGCATTCGTGGCAGTGTCCAGTTCTGCCACAGGAAGTGGGGACAGAGACGACAAGCTCGTCGGCGTAATCAAAAACCGTCTTCCCGGTCGTTAGTGTGCGGGTCTTACCGTTGTGAGATATCGTCCCCATCTGACGGCTTGTTCCTCATCCAATTGTCTGTGTCGTCTGCCGGATCCATCTCCCAGGCGCTTCGGTAATCCAGTTTGTCATCTCCCGCACAGATCAGCAGCTTACCCTCCCCACTGGGTTTACGCTGGTTCCGGCACCCGAACTTCGCAGTGCACTCGTCGAGCCGATTCCTGTACGGACACCGATGCCTGGACAGTTCATCCGCGTGCCGGACCATGTCCGAGAACAACTCGGTGATCTTATCCAGCCGCTTTTGATATTCTTCCTTGACGATCTTTTTCACTTGGGACTCAGGATTCCACTTCGGCCTTGTGCTCTTCGATCAGTCTTTTTGCCAGCTCCACGCACGCCATGGCATCTTTTCCATATCCATCAGCGCCCATGTCGTCGGCAAACTCCTGGGTGACGGGTGCGCCGCCCACCATGATCTTCACATCATCACGCAGATCCTCATCGATAAAGGCCTCGATCGTTCTCCCCATGTTCGGCATGGTGGTCGTCAAAAGGGCGGACATGCCCATCAGCGGGGCCTGATGTTTCTGTACCGCCTCGATGAATTCGTCCGCTGAGGTGTCTACGCTGAGGTCGTGGACGATGAAGCCGGAACCCCTCAGCATCATAATGCAGAGATTCTTGCCGATGTCGTGCAGGTCTCCCTTCACCGTGCCCATAACCACGGTCCCGATCGGTTTCACCCCTGAAGCGGACAGAATCGGCTCGATGTAGGCCATCCCGGCCTTCATCGCGCGGGCACAGGCCAGGACCTCGGGGACGAAGATGAAGTTTTCGCGAAACTTGATTCCCACGATGCCCATCCCCGCGACGAGCCCGTCGTCCATGATCTCCAGGGCCTCCGTACCCGCATCGAGTGCTTCTTTCGTCAACCGATCCACGGTATGGTTTTCTCCGTCAATCAGCGCAGCTGCGATAGCCTGCATTTCTGCGCTCACCCCTGCGAATGTGTTGACCAAGCGCTCGATCTCTTCGGGGCGTTCGATGAACTCTTCGATCTCGTTCCGGATAAATTCGTTCTGTATGTCAAATAGCTCTGCCATATCTCAAAACCTCAGGATGGGAAAGCGCGCTAGTTCGTGGAGGCGTGTTCCTGGTGCCAATCCCGCACGGCCCTGGGAATCTCCTTCAAGTTCTCGATCGTCGTCTGGAGCGGAATCGCGCACTCCGGGCCCACAAGCTGGACGCCCGAGTCCAGGTTCTCGTAAACTTCCTGCCTCACAACCTCTGGACCCTTTGAAAACAGCGTCTCGGGATTGTTGATGTTCCCGACCAGAGAAATCCGATTTTTCACGACCTCCATGGATTCCGCGGGCTTGTTTTTGGAATCGTAGTGGAAGGCAGCCATCCCCGTCTGCGCGATGTATTCCATCCGGTCCACCGTCCGCCCACAGATGTGAAGGATCAAAGGGATGGGAATTCGATCTACGAACTCGATGTGTAGCTCACGAAGAAACCGTTCGTAATACTCTCCACTGACCAGGTCCCCTGTTGCGTGATCTGGCAGCGTCAGCGCATCTGCTCCCGCCTCGATCTGAGCCACCCCGAACTCGACTGTGATTTCCTTCATCCTATCCAGACAGGCCTTGGTCTTGTCCGGGTCGTCCCGAGACATGAGGAGAAAGGGCTCGACGCCGAAGCAGTGATAACCCAGTGACCAGGGCCCCATCGTCTTGCCGATGATGGCCACCTCATCCCCGTACTCCTTCTTGAGAATCTTGATCGCCTCGAGCACACACTTCGTGTCCTGATGCGTCAGCAGGTCCGACGGGACTTTGATATCATCCAGATGCTCCCAGATCGGCTCGCGCATCTTGACCGTCGGCCAGTTGTCCTTCTGCTCCCACTGGATCTTGCAGCCCAGCGCAGAGGACTCCTGTATGATCGTGAAAACCGGCATGATCGTATCGAACCCCAGTTCCGTGTATCCCGTCGCGGCGAGCCTGGCCATCAGCTCGGGCTCCCGGTTGGCCTGAGGGAAGGGGGCGTCTACCAGGTCCATCAGTTCGACCGTTGCGACCGAGGTCGGATTGCAGACAGGCGTCCGATCAACCCTCTCTCTTCTCAGAGCGGCAAGAACACGCTCGCGTCCGGTCATGGGTCCCACTGCCTGATCATTCATAGCTATCTCCTCGAAAGGTAGCTTTCCACTTTCGGAATGCATCTTCATTCTTGTTGACTCGGGGCTGCCAAAACACCTCGAGTCGCGGCCATCTCCTCCTCCCTGACGATCGCGCGTACGTTCGGAGCCCGTACGAGCAGCACGCCGACCAGGGCGTCGTGCGGGCAGCCGCACGGAAAGGCCACCTGATCAGGGCTCCCTTCCACGCCCAACATTTCGCCCAGTTTCCTGAGGCCATTTACGATCACTGCAACGCGACGCTCCTTGTCCTTGTGGTTGCCTTCAGCAACGACCCGGTAGACACCCTTCCCCGGACTGACCACTTGGATACTCAGACCCGACTTCTTGTCGAGTGTTGTCAAAGGTCGGATTTCAATCGGCCCATCGGGGTCTGCCTTGATCGACTCCAGGAAGAGCCGCTTGCACGCAAACTCGTGCCCCGTCCCGCAGGGAAAGCGCAGCAACCTGCTATCCGGAACTTCCTCCAGTCCACCCAGGGCAACCATCGTCTGCTTCACCGACTGGAGACGCCCCTCGACCCCCTCGAATCTGCTGTAGGTGTGCAACAAAAATGCCGATCCGGACTCCGTTTCCTGACGGTAGAGAGAAATCGTGACGTCGTGAAAATGCGGGTCCATCGGGACCAGCTCGATTCGCGCTCCTATATCAACCGTCTGCCCCATGTCTTGCCCTCCCCTGATTCTGCTTGACACCGGAGGTGAAGTTGCCCTATTTTTATTGTGCTGATGGTCTGACCATCGGCATGATGATAGCGATTGTTGGCTCGATTGCAAAGGAAAAATTGAGACTTACGGTCGTTGTCGGCGGCTATTGTGACATAAACATTTCATTGACAATACTTATGTGGGAATCATGATTGTTCACTGATCGAGGTCTGACCGATGGCGCGTGAGAAAAACGCGGCCGTGGAGGAATTGCGGCCTGTCAACCGCAAATCCCTGAGCGACGAGATTGTCGAGCAGATCATCGAATTGATCTCCAGAGATGTTCTCAAACCGGGGGAGCGGTTGCCTGGAGAAAGGGATCTCTGCAAGAGATTCGGCGTTGGACGCACATCCCTTCGTGAGGCTCTGCGCTCTCTTTCGGTCATGGGAATCCTGGAAGGTCGAGTAGGCGAAGGCACCTTTGTCGCGATCAACAGCAACGGGTACCTCAAGAAGACGCTTCAGTGGAGTCTGCTGCTGGATCCAAAAAGGGTGCAGGACCTTGTGGAGACCCGGCTCATGCTGGAATCCCAGAACGCTGGCCTGGCCGCGCAACGCCGTACCGAGGAAAATCTCTCGATGGTGGAACGGAATCTCGAAAGCATGGAAGACTTACTCGAGGAGCCGGACCAATTCCTGGAATGCGACCTGGAGTTCCATCTCCTCGTCGCCCAGGCGACTCAGAACACGATCCTCTATAGCCTGCTCAGCATGACGAGAGGCTATCTCCACGAATGGGTCAAGGGAACGCTGGGTCGTCCGATCGGCGAGGTCGTGAAGCGGACAAAGCTTTCCTTACAGCAGCACAAAACGATCTTTCAAGCGATCCGAGGTGGCGACGCCGAGCGTGCGCAACACGCCATGAAGGTGCACATCCTGTCTAGCAGCACCGACCTCCCTTCCGCAACTCCGTAACAGCTTGGAGGTGGATGTTCGCCGATTTTGCAATGGACGGTATTGTGGCAGCCGTCCGCCGGCTTTTGGACTAGGAAGGAGGAGTGATGGCGATCGAAGTGCTGGTGCCGCGGCTCGGATGGACGATGGAGGAGGGCACTTTCGGCGGCTGGCTCAAAAACAACGGGGACGTGGTGAAGGAGGGCGAGCCTCTGTTCGCGCTCGAGAGCGAGAAGGCGACGCAGGAAGTAGAGGCGATCGAGAGCGGAATCTTGCGCATCCCGGACGACTCGCCTGCTTCCGGGGCCGTCGTCGAGGTGGGAGACCTGCTCGGGTACATCTTGCAGCCCGACGAGCCGGAGCCCGACGGAGGATCACGGGAAGTGCCCGGAGCGACAAAAGAGCTGCCGGGAGAAACCAAAGAGCGAGCTTCTGCGGAGAGTCCACGAGCTGTCGAGGAGACTGCGCGCGAAGCCGCAAGTCGAGCGTCGATCAGCCCCCGAGCTCGCCGCATTGCGCGCGAACTCGGGGTCGACTGGAAAAGGCTCCGCGGAAGCGGGCGCACGGGTCGCATCGAGGAGCGCGACGTGCGAGTCGCAGCCGAGAGGACGCATCCCACCGAGGAGTCGGCTGCTGCAGGGGGACGCCCCGTGCCACACAGCCGGATGCGGCGACTCATCGCGGAGCACATGGCCGCGAGCGCCCACTCTACCGCAGCCGTAACCCTCACCACGGAAGCGGACGCAACCGAGTTGGTCAAACTTCGCGACGAACTCAAAGCTGAGCCGTCGCCGGGCGAGGCTATTCCGACCTATACGGACTTGATCGTCAAGCTCACTCAGGTGGCCCTGAACAAGCACGAGGCCCTCAACGCCCACTTTACAGAGGATGCGCTCGTGATCTTCGACGACATCCACATCGCCATTGCCGTCGAGACCGACAAGGGCCTCGTCGCTCCCGTACTGCGAGACGTTGCCAAGAAGGATCTCACGGCGATTGCGAAGGAATCGCGGTCCCTAGGGGATAAAGCTCGGTCGCAAAAGCTCGGCCCGGATGACCTGAGAGGCGGGACGTTTACCATCACCAACCTGGGCACGTACGGCATCGACGCATTCACTCCGATCATCAACGCGAATCAATGCGCCATTCTGGGGATCGGGCGCATCCGTCTCGAACCGGCGGTCCATGAAGATCGCGTCGTACCCCGCAGCAGGATGGCGCTCAGCCTTACCTTCGACCACCGTGCCGTTGATGGGGCGCCCGCTGCCGAGTTTCTCGGCACGGTCCGCGAGCTCATCGAGGCCCCGGATAGGTGGCGGGAAAGATAAGGAAAACGGTCGCCCAAATCACTCTTTCAGGGCGGCCAGAGCTTGTTTGACGGCGGTGTCCAAAAAGCGCAGGTCGCTGTTTAGATCGATAAAGAGAAAACCCTGCTCGATGCGCCGGCGGGCGTCGGCCGCATCGCGCACTGGGATACCGCTGGGCTTGCCGGCGCGTTCACAGCATGCTTTGAAACGCTGCAACGCCTCTTCGTGTTCGGGGGTGCCGGCTTCGACGCCCATCGACAGAGCCAGGTCGGCTGGCCCTAAAAAGCCGATGTCGACCCCCTCGACCCGGACGATAGCCTCGGCATTTTCTATACCTTCCATATCCTCTATCTGCGCAACGCACAGCAGTTGGCCATTGGCTCTGCTGCGGTAGTCGGGCGATAGCGTGACGCAGCGGCCAGTGCCCAGCGAACGGGTGCCTTCCGGAGGGTAGCGCATGGCCCGGACGACGGCTTCGGCCTGCGCGGGAGTCCTGACGTGCGGGAAAACCAGGCCCCAGGCGCCGGCGTCGAGCAGCCGGCCGATGGATACGGGATCGTGGTCCCAGGTGCGGACCAAAGGAATGGCCCCGCGGGCTTCGACGGCGCGGAACGTGTGGGCGATCAGTTCTATATCGTAGGGTGAATGCTCGGCGTCGAGCGCTAGCCAGGGAAAACCGGCGGCAGCCATTACCTCGGCCGACAGGGGCGAGGCCAGGTTGAGCCAGGAACCAACCGAGGCTTCGCCGGAGCGGAGGGTGTCGAGGATTGGGTTGTGCATAGTGCTCCTCATCATTCAATTCACCACGTTCGTCGACTTGCCGGCGCAGAAGTCTCGCACGTTTTCTGCCGTCGTCTCCAGAAGCCGCCGCCTGGCGGCCAGCGTCGACCAGGCCATGTGGGGGCTGATGGTGCAGTTGTCCGCTTGCAGGAGTGGGTTGTCGGGCATGATCGGTTCAGTGGAGACGACGTCGAGCGCCGCGCCGGACAACTTGCCACTCTGCAGGGCCCCAGCGAGATCCTCTTCGTTGACCAGCCCTCCACGTGAGGCGTTGATCAAAAAAGCGCCTTCTTTGAAGCATGCGAGGAGATCGCTGTTGACCATGCCCGTGTTCTCGCTTGTCAACAGGCAGTGCAAGCTGACGACGTCGGCCCTGCGGACGAGCTCCTCGAGCTCTGACCACTCGAAGGGCTGGTAGGCGGGTTCCGGGCCCCGGACGACGTCATGAGCGATCACCTTCATGCCGAAGGCGTGCGCCAGTTCGCCGACGCGTCGGCCGATTCGCCCGAAGCCGACAATGCCCATCGTCATGCCGACCAGTTCGACTTGCGGGGTCTTCCAGAAAGAGAAATCCCCGGCACGCGCCCACTCTCCCGCCCGCACCTCGCGATCGTGCAGGGCCACGTTGTGGCAGTGGTGCAGAAGGTGCGCGAAGACGAACTGAGCCACCGAGTCGGTGCCGTAGACGGGCACGTTGCAGACGGCAACGTCGCGCTCGCGAGCCGCCTGTATGTCGACGCAGTCAAAGCCCGTGGCGGTGACGGCGATCAGCTTGAGCTCCGGAAGCTGCTCCAGGACGTCCCGCGTCAACTTTACCTTGTTGACAATGAGGACCTCTGTGCCGAGGGAGCGCTCCACGAGGCTGTTCTCGGGCGTCCGTTCGTGAACGACGACTCGCCCGTGCTCCTCGAGCTTGGTCCAGGGATTGTCGCCGGGATTCAATGTGTAGCCGTCGAGCACAACGATCTTTCGCTTCTTTGCCATTTCTTGATTCTGGAATCCTCTCTGAATGGTGGTTGAAAACGAGGCCTGACTCACTCGTCATTTGGTCCGAGTCAGCCATCATCATAACACAGGCTTCTTGCTGATCTCCTTGGCTGTACAGCTCTGTGGCGGAACCGTGGCCGGCACGATTTTAGGTTTGGGAGGGAACACCCTGCGCGGGGTTTTATGGGCTGCTCGTTGTGTCATCCATTGCTTGCCGAACCGATTTTCCCTTGATTCCTCGCCATCGCATGGATATTTCTATAGGCGTAGCCTGATCAGCAGACTCCTACCTGGCAACAACAGGCGAACGCACGGACAACCCTGAGATTCGGGCACCCGGGGACGCGAAGTACCGGGTAAACACTGGACTCGCGCAAGGAGACCAAAGTCATGAACTTCATGGACAGCACGATGCTGTTGATCGGGCAGATGACCCAATACTTTTTCGACAACGTAGTCCTCGAGCAGATTCAGGATGTGACCAAGACGGTGCACAGTCCGGTAAAGGAGCCGGGTCCCATCATTCAGAAGGACAAACCCTGGGAGAGTACGCCCTACTTCACAGTGAACGGGTGGACCGTCATCCACGACAGCGTAACCGATGAGTTCAAATGCTGGTATGAGGATTGGCAGGTCGACCCGGGAATCATAGACCCGGCGGCCGCGGCCCCCGGCAGGAAGCAACCAACGTTGGGCGCCATACTGACCTCCCGCCTGGCGTATGCGCGTTCGGAGGACGGCCTTCGCTGGAACAAGCCCGAATTGGATTATCTCGAGCAGGATGGCCGCAAGACGAATATCGTGTTTGGCGACGGGTCGTATCAACGCTCCGAATCCTCATCGGTGTTCGAAGACCCGCTGGAAACCGACCCCACGAAGCGATTCAAGACGTTCTACGGCTACCATGCGCCGAGCGGCCACGTGGTGTCGCTGGCCTATTCGCCGGACGGGTTGACCTGGACACCGAGTGAGGAGACGCCGACGTACGGTCACTTGGGCGAAGGGCTGGGCGACCTCTATGTGGTGACCACCGATATGGACTCGCGCACCTACCGCTGCACCTGCCGGCATAAGGGAATCCTCGCCGTCTATCACGACGAGCGGCGGCCAGCGACGAGCAGCGTATTTTTTCACCCCACCTTTCCCCGTGACGCTGCCCGTGCCAACAAACGCAGGATCTTTCAGGCCGTCAGCCGGGATCTGGTCCATTGGTCCACGCCGCAATGCATCATCACGCCCGACGACGACATCGATAACCTGGACGAGACCTTCTATGGTATGTGCCAGATGAACTTGGGGCAGGGGTACCTGGGGTTTCTCAACACCATCCGTGAAGTGCCCAACACCTTGAGCGTCCGGCTGGTGTACAGCCGCGACGGCTGGACCTGGCATCACCTGAACAAGCGCCAGCCATGGCTGACCACCACCCCTGGCGCCTGGGATTGCAACATGGTGAACGTCTCGAGCCCTCCCATCGTGGTTGGCGAGGAGCATTACGTATTTCACGGCGGGGCAAAGAATCACCACGACTGGTGGATCAGCGGACTCAAGGAAGGGCTCGATGTGCCGGAAGCCCGCAGCCTAGACGAGGTCCGCTATGGCCTCGGCCTGGCAAAATTGCGCCGTGACGGTTTCGTCTCCATCGACGCTGGCCCCGTGCGCGAAGGTGTGGTGGTTACGCGTGTAATGCGGACTGACGGAAACCGGTTGGAGCTGAACGCCGCCTGCGGCGATGGCGGCTACATTCGGGTAGAGGCCACCGACGGAGACGAGCGTGCGCTGCCGGGATGCGCTCTCGAGGAGTGCGACACCTTCACCGGGGACAGCACGCGGGCGGTGCTGACGTGGAAAGGGTCCAGCGAAATCAAGCACCAAGGCAGCGTGCGGCTGCGCTTTTTCATGAAGAACGCCTCGCTTTACTCGTTCACCTTCGGGTCCTGAACAGGATCGCGTCATGCCCGGGCTCAGTAAGGATCAGCTCGAATTCTTCAGGAATCAGGGATACCTGCTTCTCGGCCATGTCTTCGATCCATCGTTGCTGGACACCCTGAAAAACGAATTCGATCACAAGCTCGAAGTCTACGCGAAGAAGGCTCATGCCGAGGGCCTTCTTGCCGAGCCTTTCGAAAATGAACCGTTCGCGCGCCGCCTGGCGTGCGTGGCCGAGGCTCTGGACCATCCCGATGCGCTCCTGGAGCTGTTTGAGGGCAAGCTGCACACACCGGGCATGTTCAAAATCTTCACCCATGAGGCCATCCTCGACATCGTCGAGTCCGTCATTGGCCCCGAGATTCTTGCGCACCCTCAGTTCAACTCCCGCGCCAAGCTGCCACGCTACGATGAAGCCGTCGCACCGTGGCATCAGGACCTCGGCTATCTGGAGCCAGCGGCCTCCGACACATTCATGGTCAATTTCTGGATACCCCTCGTCGACGCCAACCCAGAGAATGGCTGTGTAGAGGTGATCGCCGGCAGTCACAGAGCGCCACTCATCGATCACGTGCAGGGCATGGGACCGGGAGGCAATTTCAAGGGTATTGCCGACGAGCACCTGCCGCCCGGAGAGCGGGTTCTCTGCCCGCTTGTTGTCGGGGGCGTACTCCTGATCATGCACAGGACCGTGCACCGAGCTCTGCCCAATCTCTCCGACCACGTGCGCTGGAGCCTCGATCTGCGCTACAGCGACCCGGCCATGCCGACCGGCCGCGCCACCGTTGCTGGCTTTATCGCCCGCAGCTCTGCTTCCCCCGGCTCGGTCTGCACGAGCGTCGCGCAGTGGGACGAGATCATGGCGGCTGGCACCTCGAAGGGCTGAACGTCCGCTGTCTCTTTCCGCTACGGCCGCCGCTTCCGCCCTCTCAGAGCCGAACTAATTCTTGTGCTACTTCGCTGTCTTGCGTGTCCGATACAGGAGGCTGCCACGTTCATCGTAGAACGAGAACTCGGCCCGGTCAGGAGAACCTTCACTGGACGGCGTGATATCCACTTTCAGGAAACCACCGGATGGCTCGCGCTGGGTGTACTTGTGCGTGATCTTACCTTCGGGATCTGTCGACCCGAGTTGGCCTGGCACTACAGCGCGGCCGGCATTGGCGTCGCAGATGGCCCCGCATGAGAACTCTTCGAAGCCGCTCGGATGGACCGCTTGGTATTGCCAGTGTCGGTCGCCGCAGATCAGATAGAATTGCTTGTCGAGGAAGCCGTGTTTGGATAGCCAGGCAAAAAAATCACCCGCTTCGTGTTGAAACCCGCCGATGTTGGCATGATTGTCTCGCTTGAGGGCGCTGTCCGGACCGACCAACGGAGTTGGTGAAATGAGGATCTTGAAAGTGGCGTCGGACGCCAGCAGTGTCCTTTTTAACCAGGCCATTTGCTGTTTACCCCAAAGCGTTTTTTTCGGTCCGTCATGCGTCTCGTTAGGGCTCCGATAGTCGCGGCCTTCGACCAGCCAGATCTGCAAGTCACGACTGATGCGATGCGTACGATAGGTGGCCGGCTCTTTCTCCCGCAGATCAACCACCGGCACTTGTTCCCAAAACGTGCGAATTCCCAACTGGTTGGAGGGCTGTTTGGCCATTTCGGGATTTGCACGGTCCTCGGCGGTCTCGTGAACTCCGCGCACCGGGGTACGCGGATCACAATCGTTGAAGCGGTGGTCGTGATCGTCTTTCTCCCAATAGGCGGGCACCTGGGAGAACAGTTCAATAAAACGCGGCTGGACGAACTGTTCATGCCATTTTCGTCGCAGCTCCGCTTGCGTGCGTGCACGCGTCGCCATCGGGTGATCGTAATAGACGTTGTCGCCGGTTCCGACGAGGAAGTCCGGTTTCATTTCCAGTATGGTGCCTAGCGCGGGATAGCCCAGATGCTTGTCCGGTCCCGTGTACATTCGCAGGCCGCGGCCGTCCGATCCGTAATGGAAGAATGCATAGTTCATACCGGTAACGACGACAAAACTGACGGGGGCACTTTTCTCCGACCCTTCCATTGTCTTGAACGAACAGATTCGACCAAGCTGCGTGCTCTGCTTGCTTGCTCCATAGCGCAAACGATAGAAATAGCGGGTGCCCGGTTTTAGCCCCGAGACCTTCGTCTTGATGATGTAGTCATAGTGGGAAGTCGCTTCGATCCAGTCGGTGGGTTGGACATTCTGAAAGTTCTCTTCGGTCGCAATTTCGAACCTAGCGACCCCCGGACTGCCAGACAAATCCCCATCAACAAGCCCATTCCCTTTCGTGAGCCGGGATTGCAGAATCACGCTGCTGTCGGTTACTTCGCCCGCCATTTCGCCCTGACCGTTGCGGATTGCTCCACCCTGCGCTGCTGTTTCCACCAGTGCCAATCCGCAACCAATGGCGACGATCAGCGTCGCCGAAGTGAATGTGGTCTTCATGGCAGGCTCCTTTCCAGTGCGCATTATGCTAACGCGAAATCACCTGCTTTCCAATTTCGTGTTAGCGAAGTGGGGAGTCACTTATCCCGTTGCATGTGATACTCTCCCTTGGTTCAAGGGATCCCACAGGGAATGTATGCGCGAGGCGAGTCCATCGGTGCGTGTTCTGGCTGGTGTATTGGCGGTTGTTGCGCTTGCTTCTCCAGCGCCAAGTGAAGAGCTGGTAGCGACCAGGAACGTCCAAGTGCCGTCGAAAGACAAGTTTCATCTGTACCTGCTCATCGGCCAATCGAACATGGTCGGCCGGGATAAGCCGAGGCCGCAAGACAAGCAAACGCATCCGCGCATCCTCATGCTGGACGTGGAACTGTCCTGGGTGCCGGCAGCGGACCCGTTGCCGCATGAGGACGGAGGCAGCCACGTCGGGGTAGGACCCGGTATGAGCTTCGCCCGAATCATGGTCGAGCGTGACCCCTCCATTACCATCGGGCTGGTCGCATCCGCATGGGGCGCTACACCGATCAAGCGCTGGAGCAAGGGAGCCGATCTCTACGAAAAGGCCGTCATGCGCGCCAGGGCGGCGCAAACACACGGGACACTCAAGGGTATTCTCTGGCAACAAGGGGAGTCCGATTCCTACACGGAGCCACTCGCCCGATCCTACAAGGGAAAGCTCGTCCGAATGATCCGCGACTTCCGGGAGGATCTCGCATCACGGGACGTGCCATTTGTGATGGGCGAGATCTGCCAGTTTCGTCATCCCGATTTCAAGTACTATCAAATCATCAACGACATCCTTGTTACCATTGCCAAGGATACGCCCCGCGTCGGATTCGTGGGGGTTGAAGGACTCGATCACATCGGTGACCACGCGCACATCGACGCCCCATCGCAAGCCCGTATGGGAAAGGCATTCGCAGCCGAAATGATCCGCCTACAAGAACAGAAGCAGGAATGATACTAGGGTTGCTCGAGCTATGAGTAAGGAGAGAACTTGATGTCCGAAACTATCACCATTGCATCCCGGATGCCGTTGCTGATGCCAGACGACTTCAGCGAGCTACACCTCTGCGCCTGGCGGGTGGAGCTCGGGAATCCGGACCCGAACAATCCCTTGATCGAGGGCGACATGCCGTGGGACCGAGGCGGGGTGGGCGACCATAGCTCCGTCTTCAAGGATCCGCTGGACGGGCGCTGGAAGGCGTATCTGGAGTGCACGCCGGCAGAGGAGTTCCCGGAAAAACAGCCCGAAAATCGAGGTAAGCCGTGGGCTTCCGAGAACCACGCGTACCGCCGCATCAGCCTTTTCGAAAGCGACGACGGAGTTCACTGGAGCAGACCACAGCTCAGCAATGTGTCGTTCGAAGACCACCCGACCACGAACCTGATCTTTGATATCGACGAGGGAACGAGCGGCTATGCCTCTATACTGATCGATCCCGAGAACGAGGCATTTCCTTATGAAATGCGCGTCCTGCGAGAAAGCTGGCTGCCGGATTGGCCGACGACCCCGGAGGGAAACGGATACTATCTCTATCGATCGCGTGACGGTCGATCGTGGCACCGCGAAGGCGGACGCATGCCGGAACCCACCGGATTCGATATCTGTTTCTTTTATCGAGTCGGCGGACCGCTGACGCCGTTCGCGGTCGCGCCGAGGGAGTCACACCCTGAGACAAAGTACGTTGCCTATTATCGTGAAGTGGGCGAGGTGCAACCGACGGATCACAGGCCGATGTACGAGGACTGTTATCGCCGCACGGTTTACCGCGCCACCAGCGTGGACGGACAGAAATGGACCAAAGATGAACAGATGATCCTGACCTGCGACGAGCGCGACCACCGCGACACGCAGTACCAGGAATGCATTCCCCTGAAAGTTCCGGGCGGCTACATCGCAATGGTATCCATGTACCACCCGATCACGCAGACGTCGAATCTCAGAATGGCCGTGTCCCGCGACGCCAGCCGGTGGTGGTTTCCCGATCGGCGAGCCTGCCTGGACAATGGATCGCTGGGTGATTACGGCGGGGGCCAGATGTGGCAGAGTCAGTACCTGATTGCCGAGGACGAAAAACTGCATGTCTACTATGGGGCTACCGAGAGCCTGCATCGGCAGATCTCTGATACTCGGGCGCCGTCCGTCGTTGTAAATTATCTGGAGACGGTGATCGATCACGGAGCCCATTTTCTCCCCTTCACGGCCGCCTTGTGCCGCTCGTCCTGGCGCCTGGATCGTCTTTACGCGCTGGCGTCGACCGCCGGTGGTCCCACGATCGGGGTGGCCACGACTCATGCGCAGCCTCTCGGAGGAAACGGTATGAGCGTGAATCTCAGGACACGCCCTCCCAAGAAGTCAGCCCGGCCGGGCGTCGACGAGGGAGTACTACAGATTGAACTGCTCGACGAATCGGACAAGGCGCTGGCTGGGTTCACGCGCGAGGACTGCGCGCCTCTGAAAGGAGATCATGCGAAACTTCGCGTGATCTGGAAGGGCGGCCGCGTGGCTCCTGAAGCCGCACGGAAAGCACGCTTTTATCTGAAACGTGCGTTTCTTTACGGATACTCCTTCGAACCGCCGCAATGACCAGCGGGGGGGGCTGTTTGCTTTTCTATGACAATCGACTTCAGGATTTCCGCGACACGCGGCGGCGTAGTTTACCCATCTCTTCACCCACAGCCGCATTCAATTCGGCTAGCTTGTCCAACGACTTGGCACCATCGGTCTTCATGTAACCAATTATGATCTCTTCGGCAGCGACATATTCATCCGCCACCTCTGCCACTTCGGTCGCTACATCGATCGGGATGTTCGTTACCCCGTTTGCGTCCCCATGGAGCAGATCGCCTTGGTAAACCATGAGTCCCCCAACGCGTACCGGTATGCCGAGCTGCATCAAGTGACCGTATCCGTGCGAGCAGATTGTCGAACCGGTGAAGACGGGATAACCCAGGCCCCTTACCTGCTCCAAATCTCGGCCCGCGCCGTTGGTCACCAGGCCGGTTGAGCCGAATGCTTGAAATGAAGAGCACATCACTTCGCCAAAGACGGCGGCTACCGGCGGATCATCGACATCCCTGATCACCGGGACAGCAGGTCCGGGTAGCGACGAGAAGCCCTCCAGTAAGTCCTGAAATGCCTGATACACGTCAGCCGAACCCGGTGCATCCGAGCCATACTGTACCGTCGCGGCGAAACCGACCATGGGTGGAAACTCATGGAAGTTGCTCTGGATGCGACCGTCCATGTAGCCATCATTTCGAGGGCGCACATCGAACAGTTCGATCACGTTGGAAATGGTCGGGGTGTCGAAACGCTTCAGATTGTCGAGCGTGTCTTGGTTGATGGACATCCGAACTCCTCCATGAAGGGTTTTCTGAAGCGTTCCCTCTCAACCCAACTCATTGGCCAGCGCATGCACGGACGTCGTGATGGCGTCGACCGTGATGTCCGCTTCCTCGGGTGTTATCGTGTAGGGTGGGCTGATCGCAATGTGGTCTCCGCCGACGCCGTCGATCAATCCGGGGGCACCCGGCATGATAGCGACACCTTTCTCGAATACGCTTTCCACAAGCCTGGCGGTAACCCCCCGCGACGGTTCGAACGGCATGCGTGTGCTCTTGTCGGCGACGAACTCGACGCCGATGAGCAAACCCTTGCCGCGTACTTCCGCGACGATCGGCAGCTCCTCGAGCGGCAGCAGCCTCTCCAGCATCAGGTCCCCCATCTCCGCGCATCGCTTCACCAGATCGTGCTTGTCCACGTAGTTTTGGACCGCCAGCGCCGTGGCACAGCTGAGCGGATTGCCGCCAAATGTGTGCCCGTGCACGAAGGCCGGTGCCGTGGCGTAGATGGCGTCGTAGATTCTCTCATGCGCGACGGTGGCCGCGATTGGCGTGTAGCCGCTGCTGAGTCCCTTGCCCGTGCACAAGATGTCCGGCACCACGTCCCAGTGCTGGATGCCAAAATCGAGGCCCGTGCGGCCGAACCCGGTCACGACCTCATCGACGATCATGAGAACGTTGTGTCGGTCACAGATGTCCCGGATCATGGGAAAATAGTCGGGTGGCGGCGTCACACCGCACACGGAGGTTCCCAGAATGGGCTCGGCGATGAAGGCCGAGACGTATTCGCTGCCCTCCTGCTGGATCACGCGCTCGAGCTCTTCGGCGCAGGACAGCTGGCAGGTACCCTCGTCCCGGCAATAGGCGCAGCGATACGGGTAGCATGGGGAGATGTGCGGGAAATCAAGAAGGTAAGGAACGTAGTCGGCCCTCCACGGGCTGCGTCCGGACATCGACAGAGCGCCGATGGTGTTGCCATGCCAGCTCTGCCAGCGCGTGATGACCTTCTGCTTTTTCGGGTTTCCGGTCTCGACGTGGTACTTGCGCGCCATCTTTAGCGCCGATTCGGTCGCCTCGGACCCGCCGGAGACGAAGAACACGCGCGACAGCCCCTCCGGCGTCATCGAAGCGATCTTTTCGGCCAGCTCGATTTGAGGCTCCGACAGGAACTTCCCGTAGGCGAAGCTGACCTTGCCGGCCTGTTCGTACATCGCCTCCGCGACCTCCGCGACTCCGTGGCCGATGCTGACGACGTGGACGCCGGCGCAGGCGTCCAGGTAGCGGTTGCCGTCGGTATCGTAGAGGTAAACACCTTTCCCGTGTGAGATCACGGGCCAGCGTTCCTTTTTGATCCTGTGGAAAATCGTGTTCGGACTTGCAACGCCAGCAGAAGCATTCGTCATGTTCCTCACCTTCTCTGTTTGCCAGGTGACAATTAGAATGCTACTGACACTGTCGAGTAAAGGCAAAACCGAACAGCAGCCTTAGCCCGAATCATAAATCCCACCTTTGCCTTGATTTTGCATCATTGTGTGAATGATACTCGTGGACCCGGCTAAAAAATGTTCTCGAGTAGGGATCACCACTCGCGAGGTGGTGGTCTGTGCGTCAGACAAGGTTTAGGGAGAAACCCCATGAACGTTCGATCGTGCCGTGTGCGTGTGGCCGCGATGTTTTTGCTCTGGATTCTGCCCGTATGGGCGTTTGCGAAGGAGCGCGCTCACGTGGACGTTGTAGTGGGCAGTGCGGCGCCGGATCTGGAGCGGTTTGCGGCGCGCGAGCTGTGTGACTACCTGGCAAAGCTTTACGGAATCCAGACCCACCCGGCGCGACGCCCCTCGGGGTCCTCCGAGGCGGTGTTTCTGATCGGCAGTCCAAAGACCAACGCGACGGTGAAACAAGCGACAGCGCGCAAGGCGTTTCCGAAGCTGAGCGATCAGGGAATCGTGCTGAGGCGGACGGAACTCGAGGGTCGCCCCGCATTGATTGTAGCCGGGGGCAGCCCGCGGGCGACGCTGTGGGCCGTGTATGAGCTGGCGGAGCGATGGGGGGTGCGGTACCTGATAGACCGGGACGTTTTACCGAGGGACAGGAGTGACTTCCAGGTGCCGAGTCTGGATGTGGTAGCGGAACCGATCTTCCGCATCCGGGCACACCCGAGTCTGCAGGACTTTGCCCCGAGTGGGGAATCGTGGGGCATGGCGGACTTCCGTGTTCTGATCGACCAGCTCGCCAAGCTAAAATTCAATCGCTTGCACGTATCCACTTACATGTACCAACCCTACCTGCACTGGGAGCACAAGGGGATAAAGCGCAGTTCTGCCTCGCTTTGGTACGACCATCACTATCCGATTACCCCCGACATGATCGGGCGGGAATTGTTCGAGGATGCCGACGAGTTCTGGAATCCGGATCTGCCGCTGGGAGGCAGTTATGAGGAGTTGATGGCCGCCGGTGAGCGCCAGGCGCACAACATCATCGAGTATGCGCACCGTCGGGGAATGGAGTGCGATGTCACGGCTCCCACGAACGATTTTCCACCGGAATTTGCGCCGCTCTTGAAAGGAGCGGCAAAATCATTTCAACTCGCGGTCCGGCCCAGTGATAACACGCCCGTGGACGATCCAGTCATATTTGAAATGTCGGCCGCCATCCTGCGCGCGACGGTCAACACCTATCCGGAAGCGGATCGCCTGGGCGTGAACATGCCGGAAGAAAAACAGTGGCTGGCCGAGTATGAACGCGCCTGGCAAATGCTCGACGCCAAATACGGAGTCAGCGAAGTACTCTCCCTGTCGGATATAGTGGCCGCAGCCGGGCGGCGCAAGGGATCTGGCCGCTGGCCTGGAAAACTCGGCGTGGAGCAGGTCAAAGGGGATCTCACCTCTCTCTATTTTTACGATCGCCTGCTGAATGATCCTGAGATTCTAAAGGGCACCTTGCGCCCGGAGATCAAGTTTGTATACGGGGAACCTGCCGAGGAGCTGTTCCCGATCTTGGACCGGATTCTCCCGAGCGGATCCGAAGTCGGGATTCACCCGGAAAACCAGACCGAACACTTCCTGGCGCGTGCGGAGCTCCTCTCGACCCTCAACACGGAAAAAGTGCCGGGCTTCATGCATATAACGCTCGACGATGATGTGGTTGGCCTCGTCCCTCAACTCCGGCCCACGATCCTGCACAAGATGATTCAGGAGCTCCATCGCCATGGATGGACCGGGTTTGTGGCCCGCGAGCGCTTTCCAGGGGACCATGACGCCGTCCTGGCGTACCTGTCCCGCGCGGGTTGGGACCGGGAGGCGACCCCGGATGCTGTGACGCGCGACCAGGTCCGAGCGGTTTGCGGGGAGGGCTCCGTGCAGGACATGGTGGCAGCACTCCGTCTCGTGGAATCGGCTACCCTTCGTCTGGCAACCGGGAGGGACGACGGTCCCGTGCGTGAGGGTGAGGTCTGGAAGGAGCGTCTCGATGTCCCCTTCGCCTTCTACGTGCCGGGAATGCTGATGAAATTCTGGCGACCGCAGCCGATTCCGGCCTACCTGGTTAGCGTGCAACGAGACTATGGGCAAGCGTTGGACGCGGCCCGCCGGGCAGCCGCCAAGTCAAACCCGGAGGGGCGCTGGTATCCCGACTTCTGGGTAGGCCGGCTGGAGTTTGCGCTCGGCTATGCGAATACGGTCGAAGCGATCCATCGAGCCGCCCAGGCGGAGGCCGCTAAAAAAGGCGCTGAAAGTCTGAAGCAGGCAAAGAAAGCGCTGCAAATCCTCACTGAAGCAATCGAATCCTATGCACGCGTGGCCCGTACCCGCACCGACCTGGGAGCCATTGCGGTGCTCAACGAGTACGGCTGCCGTGCGTTGAAAGCGAAGATAGCCGAACTGAGCCATTGAGGTCCGAAGTAACCCTGAGCAACCCGGGTGTCTTTTGCCGGGACCAACCGTGCCCGCCGCCTATCCGGCGCCGTTCGACTCGATGATCTGAAACGAGTAGAGCGCTGCGTCCCGCAAAATGAAACGCAGCCGCCGGTGCGGCAGTCGATTGCTGTACACCTCGCCTCCCGAGGCCGCTGTATCGATCGGGAGTGTGGGGTCTCCTCCCCACGTCAGGGTGTGTTCGATTGCGTCGCCCGTGAACACGTCGGAGTCGTCGCGGCCCCGTCCTGGGAGCACGTTGTCATACACGTCCATCGCCTCGACTTTCACGTAACCCTCCGGTCCGCACGCGGCATTGATGACCACCCGATCGCCGGGGGCCACCCAGGGCTGCGTAAGGATCATGCCTTCACGCATCCGATCGGCGTCGAGCGAGACGAACCCGTACTTCCGCAATTTCGCCAGCCCCATGCCGAAGCCGACCAGGTCCCAGTCCCAGGCCTCCGGCGCATCCAACCCCTCTTGCTGGCCGTGTTGCCACCAGTCATGGTGGCAGATGCTGCCACCATGGAAGACGAGCCACTCGTCTCCGTCGACCTCCGGGATGCGCGGCAGGCCCGAATAGAACTGATTCCAGGAGCCCTCTGGGCCCGTCGGCAGCCAGGCCTGCCCCGGAAAGAGCCGGTGCCATGTGCGTCCGTCACGACTGTGGACGAGCTGCACGTCGAGCGTGTTCTCGACCATGTGGAACACTTGCAGGAACCCGATCCACTGGCCTCCAAGCCACATCGCGCTCATGGCGTAGAACGAGTCGTCCAGGTTGTCGAGCACGGGATCCGGCGCCAGGATCAGCCGCGGTTCGCTCCATTGCAAGTAGTCACGGCTTTCGGCGAGAAAGACGCGGCGCCGTGCGCGGCGATTGGACGCGCCGGCAACCGTGTCGAAGATTGGATGCCCCCCCCAGTTCCGCGGCGTGGAGCGGACGCGTCCGAGGCGGCAACCCCATCCAGGGATGGCGCGTGAACATTAGATAGGTGCCGGTGCCCGGGTCAAACGCGGGCACTGCCGAATCGCCGATGCGCGTGCCCCCCCGGCCGACCGTCGGCCTCTCGCTCGCCACCGTCCAGTGCACGCCGTCAGGCGAATATCCCAAGCGCACGTGCGCACCCGGCTGTTCGTTTGCCACGGCGTATCCGGGCGGCACCATGACGTGAAAACCCTTGTAGCGGCGGGCAGGATCCTCCTCCAGCGGGTCTTCGAATACCGAGAGGCCCCAAACACTGCCGTAGGTCTCGCTGCCGAGGATGATGTTCGTATCGTGGCCCCCTTCGTGGACCAGGCCGAGCGGCGGCTTGACCCAACTGAAGCCGTCGTCGGAGTACGCATAGCAGATGCGCATCCGGCCGTTGTCCCAGTCGATGAAGGTGCCACCTTCGCGCGCCAGCCGCTCGCGGTCCACACGGAGATCGGTGTAGGTGCAGTGGAACCGACCCGTCTCATGATCCCGCCAGAGGCTGCAGTCCATACCCGTAAAATACGGCACGTGTTCCCAGGGCCGGTCACGCTGAATGAGGGGACTGGCGTCGACGCTGGCAGGCCGATGGAGCCGGCGCGTGACGTGTTGCACCTCTTCGATGATGCCGTCATCGAAGAAAAACTGTGGTGCGTCGCCGATGATGAGCCCAGTCGAGTCCAACTGGCTCACGGATCTTCTCCGAGTTGACCAGGGGTGATCTTCCCTGTCCTTGCCTTGTCTTTCGAGAACCAGAGCAGGGCAATCGCGGCCAGGCAGAGGCTGAACAGGGGATCGATCCACATACTCCGCTCCAAGCCATAGCGAGAACCCAGCAAGCCAACCAGGTACGGGCCTAGAGCCGCTCCGATGTAGCTGATTCCGACCATGAACGCGTACGCCGTTTTGGCGTAGGTTTCAAAACGCATCCCCAGATAAGAATTGATGGACGGGCCGTTGCCTGAGACGAAAATGCCGGCCACAAACATGAAGATCATTCCCCACAGGTAGCTGGGCCCCATAATAGTCGCTGCGAAGAACACGGCTCCGCCTGCCGCGCAGGCCGACAGTAGGATCAAGTCGGGAATCTTCCAACGCCCCGTGATCACACTGAGCAGCGCTCGGCCCGCCAGGAATCCGCCGGCATGGGAACTGAGGAAATATGCCGCCTGGGCCGCGTCCACACCGAGCCTTCTCTGGTACAACTGTCCGACAAACGAGATCATTCCTGCTTCGGTCAGTCCGTGGAGGGTGGTCAGGAGAAAAAGCATGTGGATCGCAGGTTGCCGGAGGGTGTACCTGAAGGCCTCCGCCGCACCAGGCTTGGCTTCTTCAGCGTCGCTCTTTACGGCCAGGGTCTTCGACCGCAGCAAAAGCGGATAAAGAACGAACGAGCCAATGACCGTCGCGGTAGCGAAGTAGCCCGTTCTCCAGCTCTGACCGAGCCGCTCCACATTACCCAGAAACCACCCCAGCGCGGCAGGCCCTACCACACTCCCCGCGGACCCGACCATCCCGTGGATGAAGAAGAGACGTTGCCGAATCGGGCCGAAGTGCTCCCCGATGATCGACACGGTCGTGACCGCCAGTGGCAAAACGCCCAGCCCGAAGAAAAAAGCGCCCACGACTACGATGAGGTACGATTGAGCGGTGCCAATCAGAACCAGGGACGATGCGATGACTATCAACGCAATGGCAATGGCACGTTTATACCCCACGCGGCCCATGAACCAGCCGCCCCCGAAAGTAAAGGCCACCGCACTGATGTAATAGCACATCTGAATTCGGCCCATTTGCTCCAAGTTGGCGTTGAAGACGCGCCTGAAGACCGGGAAGGTGACCGGCATGAAATTCATGATCGAGGTACTAAGGAAATAGATGGCCAGAACGAACCAAACCAGCGGGTCTTTCCAGATGGACGGGGCGGTCAAGGTCGCTCCGGACGCTTCGGACGCTTCTGTTGGGTTTTGCTCCCCGTTCTTGAGGCTCACGAAACATCTTCCTAATGTTTGCGGAACACTCCCGCAAAGGAGTACCCCTATGTACAATGAAGCTTCGGCAAGCGGGACTGATCGGCAGTGTCAGTATAATAGATAACATTCAGATTTAGGAGGAGATACTTCGGTGTCGCTGAAAGAGAACCCTCAGGTATTGATGGCGAACTACTATGACCGAGCGGTGGTTGGCCACGCGTTGAAGCCACTGTACCGGTTTGCCGAGGTGATCGACGGCAATCGCAACCGGAATTTCACTCTGGAAGAAATCCGCGCGGCCGTTCCGGGAATCCACGCGATTGTCGCCGCCGATGAACCGTACCCGCGTGAGGTATTCACCGCTGCCGACGATCTGCTCATCGTGGCCCGTGACGGAGCGGGCTATGACAAGATCGACCTGGCAGCCGCGACCGAACACGGCGTCGTCGTCACACGCGCACCGGTTGTAATCGACGCAACCGCCAACCTGACGATCGGTCTGATGATCGCCCTTGTTCGCGGAATACCGTTTGCCGACCGAGCAGTGCGTGACGACCGTTGGGGGGACCGTTCCTCGTTTCTCTGTCCGGATCTCACTGGTATGACGTTGGGCATCGTCGGTTTCGGGCTGGTCGGCCGGCAGGTGGCGAGCCGCGCCACGGCCATGGGGATGAAGCTGCTGATCCACAACCGAGGGGATGTCTCGGAAGCAGCCCGGGCCGGAAGCGTCCGTGTCGTGTCGCTGGATGAACTGCTTTCGCAATCCGATATCGTCAGCGTTCACCTGCGCCACACGCCCGAGACCAGAGCTTTCTTCTCGGCCGAAAGATTCGCTGGGATGAAAAAGGGTTCCTACTTCCTCAACACCTCCCGGGGTGAGATTGTTGTGGAAGCCGACCTGGTCGATGCCCTCAACTCCGGCCATATTGCGGGCGCGGCGCTGGACGTGTTTGAAAAAGAGCCGGTCCGTGCCGACAACCCACTGCTTGCCATGTCGAACGTGCTTCTCTCCCCGCATCTGGCCGGTGACACGACAACCACCATGATCCAGGCAACCGAGATGAACGTGACCCAGATCATCGATCTATTTGCCGGCAAGAAACCATCGCATATACTCAATGAGGAAGTATGGGACACGGCCCGCATACACGGATTTATCAAGTGACCAGCACACATTATGGCAGTAATCCATCGTGATTCACTGGAGGGCTTCTGTTGGGATCCATAACACAACGTGAAGAGAAGCTGATCAGAAACACATTTCTGGACCTGACCCAAACCACGGAGTTTCTCAAAAACCCCGTGATCTTCGACAGAGCCGAGGGGCTCTACTGCTACGACAAGGCAGGCAAACGCTACTTCGACGCGATTGGCGGCATTTTCGTGGCGACACTGGGCCACCGTCATCCGCGCATTCTCGAGGCCATGCACCGGCAGATGCAGAAGATGACCTTTGCGCCGCCGCTGCACGGGCTCAGTGATGCGACGCTCGAGTTCATCGAAAAACTCGGCTCGGTCACGCCAGACAATCTCAACTTTGTCAAACCCTATAGCGGCGGATCGGAGTCCACCGAGTCCGCCTTGAAGTATGCCAGGCAATACCATCGGCAGACCGGACATCCCGGAAAATTCAAGTTCATCGCCCGATACCTCGGCTATCACGGCAGCACATTCGGCGCCATGTCGGCCAGCGGAACGGGCAAGCGCAAGACCAAGTTCGAGCCCCTGCTGACCGGCACGCTGAGGGTCTTTCCGCCCAACCACTACCGCGATCAGTTCGACTCATGGGAGCAGTGCAATCGCTTTGCGGCGAAATCCGTCGAGGATGTGATCGTGCACGAAGATCCCGAGACCGTTGCCGCGGTGATCCTCGAGCCGATCGGAAATACAGGCGGAATCATCACTCCCACCGCGGAGTACTACCGGATCATTCGCGATATCTGCGATCGTCACAACGTGCTGCTCATCTTTGACGAGGTCATCACCGGCTTTGCCAAGACAGGCTCCATGTTCGCCGCTCAGTCCTACGGTGTCACCCCCGACATCATCTGCAGCGGCAAGGGTCTGGCCGGCGGCCACATTCCCATGGGCGCGATGATCGCGCGGGAAAACATGCAGGAAGCGTTCCTCGGGAAGGCTGAAGACGAGCTCGAGTTTGCCCACGGGAACACCTTTGCCGGCAACCCACTGGCGTGTGCCGCAGGCGTCGCCATGATCGATGAGCTTGTCGAGAAGAAGATGCCCGAAAAGGCCACCCGCCTCGGCGACTATCTGGTGGGGAAGCTGGAGAGCCTCGAGCAATACGGCGTGGTGCGTGAGGTACGAGGCATGGGTGTACTCCGTGGGGTCGAGCTCGTCAGAGACACAGCAACCATGGAACCGTTTCCGGCGCTGGGCAAGGCTCTCAAGCAGACCGCCTTGAGCAACGGTTTGATTATGCGTATCGATCCAAGCTGGTTCGCCGTTTCGCCGCCACTGATTGCGGAAGAATCAGACATCGACGAGCTGTGCGAGCTTATTGACAAGAGTCTTCGGGAAGCATTGGAGATGGCAAGATGACGACTTCAGAAGAGTCACGAGTGATGACGGTGCTCGGGCCCGTATCTGCCCATGAGCTCGGTCCGACCTACATGCACGAGCATGTCATCGTCAACAACAAGTTCAGTGGAAACAACCCCGACAAGAGCCTGAGCGAAGAGGATGTTGCGATCTGGGAGATGAAGGACGTACTGCGGGCCGGAGGCCGTACAATGGTCGAAGTGACGTGTTCGGGACTTGGTCCCGATCCGGCCGCGCTCAAACGAATCGCCGATGCGTCCGGGATCCACATCGTCGCGTCGGTTGGTTTTTATCGCTATATCGTGTATCCCGACTACGTGTCTGCGTGTTCCATCGACCAACTCGCTTCCCGCATGATCGGCGAATGCGAAGATGGGATAGATGGTACCGATGTCCGTCCGGGAATGCTCGGCGAGTTCGCCTCGCACGACTCAAAGGCGCCCGGGTCGCCTGGCCATCTCGATTTCGAGCCGCCGAATGAGGACGTCGAAAAGGTTTTCCGCGCTGCCGGTCGGACCCATTGTGCTACCGGCCTGCCTGTGACAACCCATTGCCCCCGAGGCGTGGGTGCCGAATGGGAAATCGAGGTGCTCAAAGAGGAAGGAGTGGGAGTCGCAAAGATCATCATCGGGCACATGGGGATGGGACCTCCGGATCTGGACCACGCGCGCTGGATCCTCGACCAGGGTGTTTACGTGGCGATCGATTCGATTGGGTACGGGGAACGCGACCTCGTAGACTTCTTCGAACATGGCCAGGCCCAGCTCATCAAGACGTTCGTCGAGTGGGGCCATGTCGACCAGATCGTCGTCTCGATGGACATGACCCGCAGGTACCACCTCAAGAAATACGGCGGTCACGGCTATGCCTACCTCATGGATTGTTTCGCGCCACTTCTGCGCGAGGTCGGCCTTTCGGACGAGCAGGTGGACCGCATCCTGATCGACAATCCTCGAAGGGTTCTCGGTCAATAGAGAGGTGTCTTTTTCGTGAGCTCGTCGGTTGGGGCTGAAATCTGACGTCCCTTCTTACCGCTCATGCGTCTGCCACCGCCGGCAGTAGACGCACTTCATAGGGTTCCAAGACCAGCACGTGCTCTCGGTCGCGACTTTGGACCGTGGCGGTCCGTGACCTCGATGAGTAGTTGACGACCCAAATGCTGCCACGCTCGACCGCCAGCACGTCCACGGCCGCATGCGGGTCGGTGCCGGTACGCAGCAGTCGGGAACCGGCCAGCGCCGACAGAGCTTCATACAACACCGTCCACGGGCCGTCCGCCAATGCGATCCCGGCCTCCACGATGCCGGCGTGGGCTGCGAATTTTACAAATCTCGCCAGCCATGCCGTGGCAAACGCTGTACCGTTCCGCGGGTCGCGGGTCGCACTCGGATGAGGCGCGTCGAACAGCACCGGCGCCGCATGCAGGGTGGCGGTCGGCGCGAACGTCCGGATCGTTGCCGCCTGGTCGACGATGGCGGAAAGGTTTTCCATCAGGGCCTCATCGTCTGCGAGATGGACCCCTGGATTGAACGCCAGGTCGATCGTGGCCGCGTCGGCAAACGCTTCACGGTTACGATTGTAGTGCGTGTATGGGTGGGTTGCCGTCGTCGTGTCCGTACGTGTCAGGCGTGGTAGCCGAGCCTCGCCCGGATCACCGATGGTGATGGGAGCTGCCGGCGGCTCCTCAGGGAGGACCTCGGTCGACGATGTGTCCACGGCAATGTCGAGGCGCTGGCTGGAGAAGGCGGTGCCTTCGATAAACGCTTTGTACGAGCTGTCGCCGTAGTTGCGCTGGTCCTCCATGTCCATCTGGGTCCCGGGAACGGCGACGACCACGCGCACCTCCTCCCTCGTGGTGACGCTCAGGGAGGTGAAGCGCTGAGCAATCTGATGCGGTGAGATGAAGCGGGGAAACGTTTTCCTTTCGTGCCCGCCGTCCGCCTTCACCAGCTCGTATGCCTGACCGGCGAATGCCTCGGCGCCGAACAGCACGCAGAAGCCGATACGCGGAGATTCGAAGTCGGTGAGGGCTTTCCCCTCGATCGTGAACCTGATCGAGCCGTCGCGTCGCCCCTCGATCCGGCCGTTCCATGCGAAGTCTGCAATCTCGTTACGGCAGCGGACCCGGAGCTCGGCCGTGAACTCCTCCCCGCTGTTGTTGAGGTCCATTTGCTCGATCGTGGCGGGTGCCGTGCCCCAGCGCGCATCCCGGACTCCGAAATACGCCCGCCGCAGAACCTCCCGGCCGTTGACTCGCAGATACCGAAGCTCACCGTTGGCGAGCTCGAGCCGCACCGGCCCGGCCCTCAACTGTCTGTCCTGCTCGTCGTTCATCCTTTACCTCTCTCGTTCACCTGCATCACCCGTGCCCGGCCAGGGGGCATGTAGATGACAGTGGATACCGGTGAGCTTCAAGCTTCATCGCGGATGCGCCGCCAGTCGTACTCCACGGTCCATCCTAGAGCCTCCCGCAGCGGCGTGCTCATATATGGGCAGACATTGCCGTTTACGACCTCGTCAATTTCGGTGACCTGTGGCAGATATTCGGCGATGAGGTCGCGCACCGGAGTCTCGAGATAGATGTCGGGCGCCGCCACGTTGAAAGGATGAAAACCCTCGATGTCCGATTCGAGCCACAGCAAACACGCCGTGGCGACGTCACGGCCGTCCACATAATTCCACAGCACGTCCGTACCACGCGCAGGTGTTTCCAGATGTCCCTTGAAGCGCTCTTCGTAGGAGCCCTCGTAAACGATCCGCCCGAGCCTGAAGGCGGCAATCGAGAGGTCGTGCCAGCGCGTGAAGTCCTCGGCTACTTTTTCCAGCGCGATCTTGGCGGAGGCATAGATGTTGTCGGCCCGCAACGGCGACGATTCGGTGACCGGCAGTCTCTGCATCTTCTGCATGCTGCCGTACACCTCCATGCTCGAGGCGACGACGAGGCGTTTGATTCCAGTGTTGGCGCACGCCTGCAAGACGTTGAAGCCACCGTTGACTACGTTCTCGAACACCATGGTGCGCGACCAGAAGGCGTCGCAGGGCACGCTGCCCATGTGTACGACGCAGTCGGCACCGGCGAAGACGTCGTTCAATCCGGAGTTTCTGACCAGATCGAACTGGACGTACGGGAAATCGTCCGGTCCCGGCGGCAGGATGTCGACAGGCACAACATCAAAGCCGGCGGCCTTCAGGACCTTGACAATGCTCCTCCCGGTGCCTCCCCTGGCTCCGGTTACGATGATTCGTTTCATCTTTCGCAGCTCTCCAGCGTCTTGTTGCAAGCCAGTCTATTGGAGCTCCGAAAGTGTGTAAAGTAGGGACGTCCCCCACGTTTACCTAGTTTTGCGTGGTCTAGACCCAAAATAAGCGAGGTATGAGCTCGCTCGGAAAATCGTTTGCCTTTTCCGAATATCTCGTGGATTTCAGCTCCTTGTGCGTAACAGGGAAAGCAAAGAGAAACACAAGAGACAAACCTTCCATTGGTTGTCTGGATCACTTGATCTTGTTTGTCTCTGTTATGCCCTTCCTTTCGCCCGCCACTCTTGCTCCGCCGGGGGTACGGGCTCACCCGCCGGCGAGGCGCCTTCAAGTAAACCTGAGTTGCCTGATATAGTCGAACGTCGCCAAAAAGGTTTCGAGATGCTTGCTATAGGCCAATATCCTGTAAACGAGGCGACGACCGGTTCTTACAATCTGACAGGGTATTTGCACAAAGTTCACCAGGAAGCGTTTGAACTCCATCCTCAAGATATCACGACGTACTGTCGGCGCCTGCGTCACCAGGCCATACCAGGCCTTCAGATTCCACGCCAGCGATGCGATGACCATGTAGGCCCAGTTCGATACCAGACTGTCCGAAGGCATCCTCAAGGCGTTCACTCCACTCTTGAGCTGACCGATGACGTTTTCCTGGTTGCAGCGATCGTTGGCAAAAAGGACCACTTCTCCCATCGTCATCTCCCGATCGTTGGTGATGTAGAAGAAGTACCGGACCTCATCAAACAGCCGGTGCTCCCCCTTTTCGATCGTGAGGTTCTTCCGAACCACAACCATGCGATAGGTTTTCTTACAGTGTCCGGGACGATAGTCAAACTCGGCGACCTGCTCGCTCTGCAGGCGGATGTTCTTGAATTCTCTCTCCTTGATTACTTGTTCTTTGACGTTTTCCGGACGGCGCCGTTCTTCGCTCTTGACCTCATAACGAGGAGGCCGCTCGAGCGGTTTCCATTGTCTCTCCGGCAGGGCATCGGCCATCCCGACCAGGTTCGGCTTGGCGTCATAACCAAAGACAAAACCAACCCGCTCGTCCCAGCGATCGAAGTTTCTCGTCAGCGAGAAATCCGTGTCGCCCCGAAGCCAGACCTTCGTAAACACCGACGACACCAGATCGATTGCCCGGTCCATCCACTCGGCCGCTCCGTCGGAAGAGGGACGGTTGCCCGGCCGATTCATCAGATAGAGGACCTCATTCGTATTGGCCAAGGTCACGATCAACGGTGCGTAACCCCAGATCCCGTTGTAGGCAATGTCCATTCCTTCCTTGCATTCCCCCAAGGTTCCGGCGACGGTCCCGTCCACGTCGATGATGGCCTCCTTCCGGAAGGAAGCATCCTGCAACTTCCACACCTTGGTTCGGGTTTCATTGATGGTTTCCTGAAGTCCGAAGATCCAATCCTCATCGAAACGACGGAGGAAATCTCCAGCCGTCGTGGGATCCGGAATCCTCTCGGCTCCCAGTCCGTTCATGTAGGTCTCATCCTGGCGCAACCGCTCGATATCTTCGAGACAGGTTCCACCCGACAAGACGTTGTATGCGATGTTCAGTACATGATCGGATTCCCAGTAAGGAAAGTGGTACTTGAGCAAAACGATGTTTCTGTTGATATCTTTGTCCAATCCAAGCTTACACACGAGCTTGTGAATGGCTCCGATACCACCAGATCCGATGGCGCGCGTTCTCTCGGCGATCTCGTAGTAGGTGTTGGAGTCCTTGAACATAGGATCGGACCGGTCCTCAAACTGATTTCTTTCCAACCGGCGTGTAAGATTTTGCTTGTCTCGGAGGAGGATTCTGTGGTTTCTTTTATTCACCTGGAATGTGCTCCTTTCGGGATGTCTTGTAAATATATCAAACGCATTTTATCCCGTAACGGCGCACGTTCCAGGGCTTTTCTTCCTCCTCATGCAAAAAATCACGCTGGACTAAGGACTAGTGGACCTGGTAGCGCATCTTCGCAGCGACATCGGTTGCCCGTGGGATCGGGAGCAAACGAGAGAAACCCTGAAACCCATGTTGATAGAGGAAGCCTATGAGGTCCTCGAAGCCCTGGATTCAGAAGATCCGATGGAACTGCGGGAGGAATTGGGAGACCTACTGTTTCAGATCCTATTTCACGCCCAGATCTCGTTCGAGAAACGCGAGTTCGACCTATGCGAGGTGATCGATCAGCTCCACGAGAAGATGGTCCGCCGCCACCCTCACGTCTTTGGCGAGACGGATCTCAAAACCTCGGCTGATGTTCTCCGAAGCTGGGAGGACCTCAAAGCGGCCGAGAAGGGAGTGCCGTCCACATCGAAGCCGGACAGCAAGAGATCCATTCTCGATGGGATCCCTTCGCAAATCCCTGCCATCTATAGGGCTTTTCAGATGACCGCCAAGGCGTCTCGGGTCGGTTTCGATTGGGAGAAACTGGAAGATATTCTGGCCAAGCTCCAGGAAGAAACCAACGAGTTACTGGAAGCACGCGGCAGCGCAGAAGCGATGAGGGAAGAAGTCGGAGATCTCCTGTTTGTAATGGTCAACGTGGCCCGTTTCCTTGGCATCGACCCGGAAACGGCATTGGAAAAAAGCAATTCGAAATTCGATCGCCGATTCCGTTATGTAGAAAGCCAGATCAAAGGCCAGGGCCGCCAGCGCAAGGACTCCACGCTGGCCGAGATGGACTCCCTGTGGAATGAAGCCAAGGATATGGAAGCAAACTCGTAGCAGCTCTTGCTCACGCGAGCCACCGGCTCCGGTCGGCCCAGATGCAATCGGCGAGCGGATGGCGGATGCGCAGCGCTCAGGTCACGATGTTGTAGTGCTCGATATGTAAGGATGAATCGGACTTTACTGCGACATTACTGTGCACCAACCTGTGAATTTCACCCAGGACGACCGATGCGGACTCACGGAACGCCCGTGCAACCTCGGGATGGACTCGGATCATGATCTCACCACCGTTGGTGACCTGGTCTTTCATCTTCTCGAATTCATGATAAATATTGTAGCAGGTGGTCGCAACGGACTTGACCAGGCCTGAACCACTGCAGTAATTGCAAGGCTGGCACAGGGTTCGTTCCAGTGATTGCTTGGTCCGCTTCCTCGTAATCGCAACCAGGCCAAACTCATTGAACTCGAGAATCTTGCTGGGCGCCTTGTCGTGGGACATTTCCTGAAAAAGGGCTTCCATGACCCGCTTGCGGTTTTTGCGCTCGTCCATATCGATGAAGTCAATCACGATAATGCCGCCCAGGTCTCGCAGACGGAGCTGTCGAATGATCTCCTTTACGGCCTCGATATTGGTCCGGGTAATGGTTTCTTCCAGACTGGTGCCTCGACCGACAAACTTGCCGGTATTGATGTCGATACTGACAAGTGCTTCCGTCTGGTTTATTACAATATACCCGCCGCTCTTGAGCCAAATTTTCGGCTGAATCAGCTTGTCGACTTCAGCGTTGACTCCGTAGTCGTCGAAAATGTCCGTTTCCTTGGTGTAGAGCTTCACTCGATGGACCAGATTCGGGTATATCTTGTCGACGAATTCAATGACTCGCGCATACTCCTCTTCATCATCCACCCGGATCGCCGTATACTCGAAGGAAAACTGGTCACGAAGAATACGTTGGACCAGATTCAGCTCACCGTGAATCAACTCCGGAGCCGTGCTTTTTTCCGAACGGCTTCGAATATCCTCCCAGAGTCGAACCAAATACGTGAGGTCGCTGACAATATCCTCCTCACTGTGTCCTTCAGCGGCAGTGCGAATGATCACGCCGCCTGGGAACTGTGGCCGCTGCTTGAGGATGACGTCGCGGAGGCGCATCCTTTCCGCTTCCGATCCGATTTTTCTGGATACGCCCACGTGATCGACGGTCGGCATGTAAACGAGGTATCGACCGGGAAGCGCTATATGGCTCGTCACCCGCGCGCCCTTCTTGGCGATGGGTTCCTTGGCCACTTGCACCAAAATTTCCTGTCCTTCCTGCAGCATGTCCCCGATTGATTGTTGGTCCGTCCGACGGTGTCTCGCAGCTGTATATCGTTTGTGCCGTGCGCCTGTTCCACGACGTCTGGTGGCGCCGGTCGGCGGCCCACTCTTTTCCTGGGCCAGGGGAGCCACCTTCCCGTCATCGCGGAGGGAAGCGCTTTCGCGGTGCGCCACCCCCTCACCCACCGCCGCTGGATCCATCGAATTCGGGTCCGACGAATGGGTTTCGAGATTCGACGGAGCGGGAATGGAAGAGAATGGACCCACAACGGCCTCGGTCTCTCTCTCGGTCTCCGCACCCAGCGACCACCGTTCTCCGATATCAGGATCCGTTGGGAAAGTCGCAGCGGCTTTCACCAACGGACGGTCGCGGCCGCGGTCCCTCCACCTGGAGCGACGTGGTCGTCGGGCGGGCTTTTCCGTTTCCTCGACCCCTTCCAAGGCATCTACCACCTTCTCTTCCGCGTCGCTGATTACCTTCTCGTATTCCTCCGAGTCTTCGATGAAATCGGATACATACAGAAACGCGTCCTTTTCCAGTCCGACATTGACGAATGAGGACTGCATTCCAGGCAGAACCTTGGTCACTCTTCCTTTGTAGATGTTCCCCAAGATTCCCCTATGAAGGTTGCGCTCGATATATAGCTCGGCAATTTCGTCGTTCTCCAAGATTGCGACTTTGGTTTCAAGCGGAGTGGCAGTGACAACCATTTCCTTGATCATTCAGAAGTTCTCCCCTTCGGGGCAACAATTGCGGGAAACTGAAAAGGGGGGGCCACAGTAGCGGCGAGTGCACCGGACACATCCAACTTGGCCCTGCGGCCTGCCTTTGGGAGGCAATCGAATCGGAATCTGGTGCCGCGTCGGAGATTCGAGGAGACGGGAATTCAGGCAATCGTCAGGCGCAAGCGTAACGTTTCGCTTGAAACTCTACAATGCGCCACGGGCATGCAAAACGGTCATCTCCCATTGCAAGTGTTCATCAATCAGAGTATTCCGTCGACCAACCTACGACGGAACTCCACCTGATAACGGGCGAGCTGACGCACGAAATACAGACCCAGGGCGCGCGCTGAAGCACTCTTTTTAACTCGTTTCGATGCCAATGAAAACTTTGCCTTGCGTCTTCGCTCACTTACTCGAGACTGCCGATTCTAAGGAGCGAGGCGCTGGAATTCAAATCAATTCCCTGTTACTGACACGTGCCTCGAATTCACGACTCTCCCGTGCTCCGGAAAGTCCTTTTCAGTCCACGTAATTCAGTTTTTTCCTTTTATCTTTGATGACAGACATTTTCCTGGCTATAGGCAACCCCATAGCAGCAGAGTCACTTGCCGGCGTCGCGGGCTCTGTCATGCACCTGTGAAAGCCGATGTAAGCAAGCGCAAGAGCGAGCTGAAAACTCGCTTTTCTAGATGGACCGAAAACTGATCGACCCATCCCCCCTATGATAATAGTAAAAATGTGAAATGCAAATAAAAGGCATTCCGTAGAGCGCTATCCGCTTTGCGTCGTGCGCTTTCCGTCGAGCGCTTTCCGCCTACAGTCTCTGTCTGGCCAATGAAACATTGACGAGGCCGTGACACTGGTTGCGGGTTGTATTGCGTTACCTATGTCCTGCGACGAAATTCGCCAAGCGGTAGACGCAAAGCGCTCGACACCCAGCGGATAGCGCTCTACGCCAACTTCAGTTCACGTAGCGCCGCATCCTCACGTTCATACACAACCCCATAGCAACCACAGAGGAGATCAACGAGGAGCCTCCGGCGCTGATAAATGGAAGGGGAATACCCAGAATGGGCAACAATCCAACAACCATGCCAATGTTGATAGTTACGTGGAAGAGTAATAGCGACAGCACACCTACCACGATCATCGATCCAATCCGATCTTTGGCCTCACTTGCGGTTCGCAGCAGCCGCAAGAAGACAAAAAGAAAGATCCCGAGGATGATGGTACTTCCCAGGAATCCTTTTTCTTCTGATAGGGCCGCGAAGATGAAATCGGTGTGCCGAGCTGGAAGAAACCCGAGCTGGCTCTGCGAGCCTTGTTTGAAGCCCTTGCCCAGGAACCTTCCCGAGCCGATGGCGATCTTGGATTGTATGGTCTGGTAGCCAAAGTGATGGGGATCATCGGAAAGGTTGAAAATCGTTTGAATTCGCCCTTTCTGATAGTCTTCCAACATCAACCAGCCGACGGGCGACGCAAGAAGCAAGATCAACAGAAGTACGATGGCGTATTTGCGTTTGAGTCCTCCCAGGAAGGAGAGCGCAACAAAGATCGGCACCAGGGTCACGGCGGTCCCGAGATCCCCCTGGATGACGATCAAAACAACCGGGACGATCACGATAAACGCTCCGACCAGGAGTTCGTTTGCCTCGAGGTGCTCGCGCTCCGTCTCGGAGTAGTATTTCGCCAAGGCGACGATTACAAGGATCTTCATTATTTCCGACGGCTGAAATGCCACCGGGCCCAACGGCAACCAGCTCCTGGCGCCATGAATGCTGTACCCCCAGAAAAGCACCAGGACCAGAAAGATCAGTCCTCCAATGTACAGAAGCGTGATGTAATCCGAGATCGCGTGATAATCGATATACAAAAGCACCAGGAAGGCCAGGAGTGCCAAGCCTAGATACAGAAACTGCTTGCCGAAATAGGAATCGATTCCAGTCCCTTCCGTCGTGCTCCAAATCGTAACCAGACCGCCTCCCGTCAGCGCGAGAAGTGCCAGAAACCACATCCAGTCAAAGCTGATGATGAAGCGGCGATCGAGGCTCACGGTCGTAGACTCGCGATCTTCTGATTCACGGTCATATCAAACTCTCTCTTCCGCTGGCTCTCGAAGTAGGCACGGAAGATCTCCTTCGCCAGGGGCGCTGCCGCCACCCCGCCACCGCCCGCGTGCTCTAGAAAGGCGGCCACTGCGATTTCCGGATTGTCCTTGGGCGCGAACCCGACAAACCACGCATGGTCCTTCAGGGTCTCGGAGTCGAGTGCCAGTTCTCGCTTCCTCTCCCTGCCGATGACCTGAACCGTGCCTGTCTTCCCACACACATCCGCTCCTGGAACCGCCGCTCGAAACCCGGTTCCCCAGTTGTTCACGCTGTTCCACATTCCCTCTCGAATCCTCCTGGCGAACTCGGGTCGAATCTCAACTGTCCGGAGTTTCCAATCCTCGCCGCCAAATTGATTGCCCAACCCAAGGAGGAGGTGCGGCGTGGCGAGTTGGCCATCCATGGCAATGGCGCTGACCGCTCTCAAGAGCTGTATCGGAGTCGCTGTCACCGCTCCCTGGCCGATGGAAACGGAAATCGTTTCGCCCGCATACCACTGTGTTCCACGGGCCTTCCTCTTCCACTCGGGAGTCGGCATGATCCCGGTTCGCTCAGCGGGAAGATCGAGACCTGTCACGTGCCCAAAGCCAAGCTCCTGGGCATGCTTGGCAATCTTAGAAATCCCCATCTTTCGGCCCAGCTCATAGAAAAAGATATTGCACGATTTGGCAATCGCACTCTCCAGATCCATGTATCCGTGTCCCTGACGAGCGTAGCAGCGAAACGCCCGGTTATAGAACACGGAGGATCCGCTACAGAAGACCCGGGTACTCTCTTGAAGAACGCCTTCCTCCAGCCCGGCAATCGCCATCACAACCTTGAAGATCGATCCGGGAGAATGGCTGTTTTGAATCGCCCGATTCTGGAGCGGATGATCCGGGTCGTTGATGAGCGTCTTCCATTGCGCGGCAGAGATTCTCGCGGAGAAACTGTTGGGGTCAAAGGAAGGGGCGCTTTCCATGACCAGCACCTCGCCGTTCCTCGGATCCATGGCCACGATCGCACCCACCTTGCCGTCCAGGAGCTTCGTGGCTCGCCGCTGAAGTCTCAGATCGAGAGTGAGCCGCAGATTTCCGCCAGGGATGCTTTGCTGCTCTTTGTAAACCCCAACCTCCCGGCCGATACTGTCGACGAGGACCTGTTTGCTTCCGTCGATTCCGGTCAATTGACGATTGTAGATTCTCTCCGTACCCGCTTTACCGATCAGATCGCCCGGCTTGGAGCCCGGAAACGACCCTGATTTCAGTTCTTCGTCCGAGACCTCGCCGACATAACCCAGAACATGGCCAGCCAATTTGCCGTACCGATAAAAACGCCGGGGTTCGGAACCGATCTGGATTTCCGGATGATCCCTCCTGTTTGCTTCGACCACCGAAATGTCGTCGATCCCAACGTCTTCCTTGACAACGAGAGGCCGATACAAACCCATTCGGTTGCCGCGGCGCAGGCGCGCATCGAGATCCTCGGGCATCACACCCAGTTTCTCGAGAATGAAGTCGCGGGTCTCCTCGGAATTGCTTCGGGCATCCCGATAGAGCAATATATTGAAGGCGGACCGGTTCTCCACCAAAGGCATCCCGTTTCGGTCCAAAACCGTTCCTCGAGGCGCAACTAGTTGAATGGTCCGGACACGGTTTCTTTCCGCCAGCAGCGTGAATTCCGCGCCCTGCAAGATCTGAAGCTGCCAGAGCCGGACGACCAGTATTAGAAAAACGAGGCCCAGCAGCCCATAGAGCCAGAGCAAACGCTGTTGCAGTGGGGTCTTGCTGGAGTCTGACTGAAACGAAGCCATTAGACGCGCTCCACCGGACTGAAAAAAAGCATGGCCGATCCCTAACTGACTCTCGATTGGTAACGATCCAAGAACGAAAGGCCCAAGACTCCAACGCCCGCGGTGATCAATGCCTGCAGGAGTGATGCTTCCAGAAAAATTCGGTTGTAGTCGCGCTGGAAAAGCCTGAAGAGCATATAGATGCTCCCGGAGCTCAAAAGGGAGCAGGTAATCAACAAGGCAAATCGGGCAGGACTTCCGTCGACGTTGAATTTCCGGTCTGCCTGCCCGATGATATAGGCAGAAAAGGTCTTGGCAAATCCGTTGTAGCCAAGAGGCCATCCCAGAACGGCATCCAGGAGCAGTCCCGTCAGCGAACCCACGAACAGGGCTTGCGTGCGACTCCGGTAGATAGCCCAGTAGGCGACCAGGATCAACGACAAGTCCAAAAAATTGGATAGGATATACTTGTACCCGACGACCATCTGAACCAGAATGGCCACAAACGAAAAGGCAACGAGGAGTACGTACTTCATGCCAGCCGTTGAGCAGCAGCAATCGGCAACCCCCGGGTATCCGGGCTGCTGAGACCGCCGCCGGAAAATTATGAAGCGTCTCGCGTATCCACAAGAATCACAACTTCTTCAACGCGAACCAACTGTGCGAGAGGCTCCACACGAATCTCCCTAAATGCCGACTTGCCCTTGTAGGATTCTACTACTTTTCCAATCGGAATGCCCTTGGGATATATACCATCCAATCCCGAGGTCACGATGAGATCCCCAGTTTCCACAGGTTCGTTGTTGCTCATATAACGGAGATCCAATAGAAAGCTACCGTTCCCGGACAGAACTCCCGGCGATCTCGTTCGGTCCACCATGACGCCGACCGACGCATCGGAATTTGTAATGAGCTGAACCTGGGAGCCATTGGGAGACACAACAACGACTCTGCCAAGAACTCCACTCCCCTCCATGACGACATCGTCCTCGTCTACGCCATGCGACGACCCGCGGTTCAGGTAGAGGACGTTGGACAGATAGTTCGGGGTGCGGCTGACGACCCGGGCTCCGATCGTCTCGATTGGCACCTTCGAGCGGAGGCCCAGAAGATCGCGAAGACGGGCATTCTCCGCCTTGACTTGGTTCCAGTCATGGCGTCGCAGGGCCAGCTCATTCACTTGTTTCTTCAGGAGCGTGTTTTCCTCACGGGCGCCGCGGAGCCATATGTAGCTCCGCCAGGTACCGACGACACCGTGTTCCATAGCGTCCGAGAGATTGACAAACGGCGAAGCGACGGCGATGACCCATTTTCTGAAAACCGTGGTTCCGGATGGATCTTCGATCTGGATCGATAAAAGGACAAGGTGAACAATCAGTAGAGGTATCAGGGAGTGGGCACCTCGCCCTTCTCTTAGCCTTGCCGAGAAATCAGTGGACACAGATTTTACGTAGCAGCTTGAAGTCGGTTAGCATTTCCCCCGTTCCCAGGACTACAGAGGAAAGAGGGTCCTCAGCGACAAACACCGGAAGTCCCGTGTCTTCGGAAAGCCGCTTGTCAAAACGCTTCAGCAGGGCTCCTCCGCCTGTCAATACGATCCCCCGGTCCATGATATCCGCAGAAAGCTCGGGCGGCGTTCTCTCCAACGCAACCTTGATGGCATTGATGATGATTCCTATGCTGTCGCCCAGCGCATCCCGTACTTCTTCATCGGTAATGGTAGCGGTTTTAGGAACGCCTTCGATGAGGTTGCGACCCTTGATTTCCATAGTAAGAGGGCGATCCAGAGACTGTGCCGATCCAAGTTGGATCTTGATGGCTTCCGCGGTACGCTCTCCGATGAGCAAGTTGTGCCTTCTCTTGATGTACTGGATGATCGCCTCATCCATTTCGTTGCCCGCGACTCGCACGGATCTGCTGTAGACGATGCCCGACAGAGATATCACGGCAATATCGCTGGTTCCGCCACCGATGTCCACAATCAGATTGCCGCCTGCCTCCGTGATCGGGAGTCCGGCGCCGATGGCAGCCACCATCGCTTGTTCTACCAGAAAGACCTCGCTGGCCTTGGCACGGAGCGCGGATTCCTGGACTGCCCGTTTTTCCACCTGAGTTATTTCCGATGGGATGCCGATAACGATGCGGGGGCTTATAAGGTGGTTCCGGCTGTGGGCTTGCTTAATAAAGTATTTGAGCATGACTTCCGTCACGTCGAAATCGGCGATCACGCCGTCCTTCATCGGCTTGATCGCGACGATGTCACCGGGAGTCCGGCCCAGCATGTCTTTGGCCTCCCTGCCAACGGCGAGAGGTTTCTTGGTGTTCCTGTCAATGGCGACGATGGAAGGCTCGTTTACGACGATCCCCCGGCTCTTGGCATATACCAGCGTGTTTGCCGTGCCGAGGTCGATTGCGAGATCGCTGGAGAAAACGCTAAATAGTGAACGCAGATTCATGAACTACACCGCCACCTTGATGCTGTTCTTTGAAAGTTCCTTGGCTCGATACATCGCGGCATCGGCCTTTTTGATCAAACCTTCCGCTGTCAGCGTGTGCTTTGGGCAATTGGCGACCCCGAGGCTCACGGTCAAACGTATCTTAGCTTTGTGCGCGACGAATTCATAATCTTCTACTTTTTTTCGGATTCGCTCCGCGATGACCATCGCACCGTTCAGAGGCGTCTCAGGCAACACGATAACAAATTCATCCCCACCGTAGCGTCCGACGATATCGGTCTCCCGTAAGGTACCACGAAAGACCCCTCCCATTTCCGACAAAGCTCGGCTTCCCACCAGATGCCCAAAAGTATCGTTGATCTTCTTGAATCCGTCCACATCGATAAAGAGAAGCGAGACTTTTTTCTTGTACCTCATCGACCGGCGCACTTCGTGTTGCAGGTACTGGGTCAGGTACCGGTAGTTGTACAACTTCGTCAAATCATCGGTTATCGTCAAGCGTTCAGAGTGTTCGAACATGCTCACGCCCTTGATAGCTACGCTCAAGGGATTTACCAGCAGCTCGAGCGTGTCCCGGTCCTCCAGGCTGAATCCGCCGATGCCTCGCTTGTTGAGTACCTGGATCGCTCCGACCGTCTCCCCTCTCCGATGCAAGGGTAAGCAGAGAACCGAACGGATAATGATACTGTCCTTGTTGAACGGCATCTTGATCTCGAATAGGTAGTCGTTGTTTATGTACGGCTCGCCCGTCTCCAAGACCTGCCTTACAATCTCCCGGTTTGCGTGGTAATCGAAAACATCCAAATTCGGGATGTTGCCCGCGCAGTAGGAACGCTCCAGAGCCGAACCGGTCTCAGCGGCACGGTAGATGGAGCACTCCTCCGCGTCCATGCGGGACAGAATTCGATGGATCAACAGGCTGATCCCCAGCTTGCGATCCTCAACGCTCCAGGAGGACTCGACCAGGTTCACAAAAGCCTGGAAGAACTCGGTCGCTTCGTCCGCCCGGCGTCCGATCTCGGTCATGCCGGAACGAAAATCGTGGCGGGAGGCAGCCCCATCGACCAGGTACTTGGCAAACGCAAAGCTCATAGGGAACTCGACCACGTAGAGATTCCCGTGTTGCGCTGTAATCGACCCGGCCGCCGAACTTCCGACGCTGTAACCAAAGAATTCCGCTCCAGGAAACACCCGCACCAGAAGACGCAGAGTCTCAGCGCAGAGGAGCTCTTGGGGGACAAAGACAATCAAGAAACCCCGAAACGGCCTTACCGAGCCCGAAAGTATGGACTCTTCCTCAAAGCACTCCAGTCTCCAAGGAACCGCGTCGTCGGCTAAGTCGCTGATGAACTTCGGGATCCCGGTGTTGTAGACGATCCCGAGCCGGAAACTCTCCGAGGAAGACCGGCCGCGTGATTTCTGGATCGGAATCCGCTCTGGCTGGGTTTTTGCACCTTGCTGCAGTGCCATCTCGTTTCTTTGTCTTTGGCTGACCCGCAGGCAATTACAGGCCTGTGAGGTGGGGAAAACGAATACGCAAATCTCCGCCCGCCAATCGGCGCGCACCTTACTCATCGGACCGCTCAAAACTTCGTATTATAGGCAACTGCATCTTGGAACGGCAAAATACGTCCAGGTCCTCCATCATGGTGCATAGCGTGACCCACCTTTGCTGCTGCCCGCCTGAACCCGGACCGATCCGCGACCGCATTTTCCAACTTCCGTTGAGCAAGAAAACCCTGCCGAGACAAAGGGAACGCGTGGGGCTTGGCGCCGTATTATTGTGAGCAAGGGGGTTTTCGCCCTGTGCTATACTTGCGCGTTACCGACGAAAGAAGGAAGGGTGCCATATGCTTGATCTAATGCGCCGCAAAAGCCGGCTGAAGTGGCTCTTGTGGCTCGTCATCATCAGTCTGGGACTGGGCATGTTGCTCTTTTTCGTGCCTGGCTCAAACATGGGCGGCAACGTCGAGAGCCACGTGGCGCTCGTCGGCGACGAGGAGATTTCGATTCGAGATTTCGTCAACACCTACCAGAATTTCGTGAATCGATACACCCAGGGAACGAACCGGATCGATCCCGAAATGTTGAAGATGCTCGGCCTGGAGAAACAAGCTCTGGATGCGCTGATCGAGCTGGAAGTGATTCGGCATGCCGCCGACGAAGTGGGGCTCGAGGTTTCTCCCGAGGAAGTGCGGCAACTGATCGTCAACAACCCCAGTCTTCAGGACAAAGGGGTGTTTATCGGCTTGGAAAAGTACCGGAATTTACTCGCCGCCAACCGGATCGTTGTCTCAGAGTTCGAGGAAGGGATGCGGTTTCAAGCACTCATGGAGAAGCTGCGCTGGGTCGTCACCGATTCGATTCAGGTGACCGATGAAGACATTCGCCGCGAGTTTCTGCGCACGAATCAACAGGCCGAGGCCCGATTTGTAATCCTGGACAAGGAAACGTACAAGCCGAGGATCAAGCTGCCCGAGGATGAGTTGCGCGCCTTCTTTGACGAAAACAAGTCCGACTATGCGATCAAAGAACAACGAAAAGCCCAGTATCTGCTATTGACCCTGTCGAGCGTCGCGGAGACCGTGGAAATGACGGAAGAGGATGTTCTGGCAGAATGGGCACGCCAAGCTCCCAAAGAAACAGTGGACGCAAGCCACATACTGGTCTCCGTCGACAGCGACGACGACGATGAGGAGGCTCGTCTCAAAGCAGAGGATCTGCTGCGCCGGGCAAGGGCGGGAGAGGACTTTGCCGAGCTGGCTCGAAACAACTCCGATGACTCCGGCTCTGCCACTCAGGGAGGAAGTCTGGGGCAATTCGGGCGCGACCGCATGGTCGCTCCCTTCACTGAAGCGGCCTTCGCACTCGAACCTGGTCAAATCTCAGACCTGGTTCGTACGCAATACGGGTTCCATATCATCAAGGTCTTTCGTCACGACGTTCCCAATCTGGAAGACAGGCGACCACAAATCATGCAGGCCGCGAGGCTGAACAGGGCATCCAAGATTCTAGACGAGAAAGCCGCACAGGCCTCGGAACTCGCAGAAACGCATCGGGAACTGCAGGACATTGGAAAGGCGCTCGAGATTCCGTTTGAAATCCGGGAAACCGCGTTCTTCAATCGGGAGGCCGATCCTTTCGCCGAAAGAATGTCTCAACAGCTGATCGACGACATTTTCACGCTCAAGGAAATCGGGGAGTTTGGAAACCCGGTGGATCACCCTCAAGGACGTGCTGTTGCCAGGCTCACCGAAATCAAGCTCGCGCAGCCTGCCGACTACGACGTTTCCAGCGGCGACGCCCGGGACGACCTCCTAGACGTGAAAGCACTGGCGTTGCTAGAAGAGGAGGCAGGAGACTTTTCGTCGCAGGCGGACACCCCCGAGGACTTCGAAGGGCTCGCCCACAAACAGGAACTCACCGTACGAACCACTCAGTTGTTCTCGCGCGACGGGAGGCCGGATCCGCTCATTGGCAGCTCACCAGAGTTCAGCGCCGCAGCCTTCTATCTACCGATCAACGGGGTGAGCAAGCCTATTCGGCTGAGTGACGGCAACCGCTTTGCCGTTCTTCAGGTCAAATCCAGAACTGAGCTGGACGAGGATGCATTCAAGAGTCAACGAGACGGCATCATGGCTCGTCTGCTGAATTCATGGCAGGACGCCTACTTCGACAACTACATCAAGAAGATCCGCGACGATCTCGATAGTGCGGGAAAAATAATCATCAACAACCGAGCAATCGACCAGCTGACCGGGTGAATCTGCTTACCGCCGTCCGCTCACCGCTTCTTGATCCTGCTTGGCAATGTGAAACACTTGGCCGGCCTGGATCACCTTACTGCAACGCCCCCTTCGCACACGGAGTGTATGCTTTAGCCGAACTTGCGGAAAGCGGTAAGCGCTCCGGGCCCGTGGCCCGGAGCCTCAGCTCAATATCTTCAGCGCCGTGGCGTAGTCGTCGTCGGAAATGACGACCTCGACGCCGAGCCCGATTTTTCGCGCTGCTGCCGCCGTCTTGCGGGCCACCTCGATTCCCGTTTCCTTCTGCGATTCCGGGCTGGAAGCCTCGCGCATCCTGGCAGCGACCCAATCCGGGATATGCACGCCCGAAATTTCGTTGACCAGAAACTCCATGTCCTGAAGGCTCGTCAGGGGCCGCACCCCGACAATGACTGGAATGGACAGCTCCTCGACCTTTCTCAGGAAGGGCTCGAGTCGCTCGATTCCAACAACCGGCTCCGTGACGACATAGTGGGCCCCTACCGCCACTTTCCTTGCCAGCCGCGCAACCTCTTCCTTCAGTTTCGCGGCCTCGGCGTTGACCGATACACCCACGAAGAATCGCGCTGTTTGGTTGAGTGGTTTGCCCCCAAGGTCCCTACCCTCGTTGAGCTCGGCAATCAAACGGGTAAGTCCAATCGCGTCGACATCCATCACCGCGGTCGCATCAAAATATGCGCCGACCCGAATGGGTTCTCCGGTCGAAAGAAAGAGGTTCCTCACTCCCAGGGCATGCGCTCCGAGCAGCTCCGATTGCATCACCAGAAGATCACGATCCCGGCAGGTGTAATGAAGAATGGAGTTGACTCCGGATTCCCGAGTGGCAAGGACTGCGAGCGCGAGCGCACCCATGGAAGCGCTCGATCGAGGCGCCTCAGAAATTCGGACAGCATCGACGCCTCCCTCCTTTAGCAACTGCAGCTTGTCCATGACCGTGGCGGGGTCGACTCCCCGGGATGGCACGATATGAACCACCTCAACCGTTTTTTTCTCATACAGCCGCGCGGCGAATGGACTGCGGCGCGGCGGAGGGATTACCGTGGGAGTCGGACCTTCTTTTCGAACCGAGGTAACCGAAGGTCTTCGCTTTCCCGGTCCAAGCTCCTGCACCGCGGTTCGAATCGCATGGATATGAGCAGGGGTGGTGCCGCAACATCCCCCCACGACGTGAACGCCACTCTGCACGAAGCGGCGCGCATAGTTGGCCAGATACTCCGGGGAGGAGAGATAGAGGTTTCGCCCTTCGAAGTTCCGCGGCTTTCCTGCATTGGGCTGTGCGACAAGCCGGCTCTGGACCGTACTTGCGATTCGCTCGAGACTCTCGAGCATCACCTGCGGCCCAACCCCGCAGTTGACCCCGATAATATCCGCCCCCCATTCCTGTAGCCTGAGTGCGAACTCCTCGGGTGGAGATCCGTCCTGACTGTTCCCGTCGTCATCGAGCGTGAACATCGCCATCACCGGAAGATCGCCCACCTCTCTTGCAGCAAGAATCGCCGCCTGTATTTCGTGGCGGTCGACGAATGTCTCGAGGCAGACGAGATCGACACCTTCTTCCAACAAGAGGTTCACTTGCTCGGAGAATATTTGCTTCGCCTCCTCCATCGATATCTTGCCGTAAGGATGGACCCGAACCCCCAGGGGCCCGATCGATCCGCCCACATAAGCCTTGTCGCCAGCCACCTCTCTCGCGATCCGAACTCCGGCGCGGATGATGTCTTCCAGCCGGTCTGCCAGCCCATGAGGCTCCAGCTTGATGCGGTTCGCCCCAAAGGTATTCGTCTCGATGACTTCGGCGCCGGCGATCAAATAGTCGTGATGCACCTGCTGCACGAGTTCCGGGTGGCTCAGATTGAGCTCATCGAAACAGCGATTGAGAAAGACTCCCTTGGAATAAAGCTCGGTGCCCATGGCACCGTCGGAGACGATGATGTTTGTTTGAAGATACTCGGAAAACGGGCGGCGCATCGCGGGGAATCCTAACACTGTCAGAGAGTCACTGACAACAGTGACCGTGTCAACGGACAGAGCGGGTCAAGGGCGGCCGACGGTGGTTTTTTCCGGTTCTGATTGCAACGAAGTGGCAAAACCGTGCAGACGCTCCACAACTTGAATGATCCGCTGGATTTCGCCAAACAGTTTTCCCACGTCGTCACGGGTCTTTCCCTGGCAGCCGGCGTCCATCAGGATCAGCTGCGCGAAACCCATACTGACTGCAAGCGGATTGTTCATTTCGTGAGCAAAAGAACGGAGCCTGGTTCCTATTTCATAGAGGGCTTCGTCACCTTCCGGCGGCCACGCTTCATTCGTCTCCCGCAGAAAGGTCATCATCGAATAGGAAGAAATGGTCTGTTCTCCGATGAGCAGGGAGACCGTACCTCGACTTTCCACCGCCTGGCCGTTTCTGCCGCGGAATACGATCTCACCATCCCACCCACCGCGCTCGTTTGCAGCATCCATCATCTGCGGGATGGCGAACACGCTCCGATCCGCAAGGATCTGGGTGACAGGCTTTCCCATTAGCTCACTGGGAGCATATCCGATTAATGACTCCGCGCTGGAAGAAACAGATGCAATGCGCCCATCAGAAGAAAACGTAACGGCCATCCACCTGGCTGGATCGTACAAGGAAGGCATTCTCCGACATCGTCATTCTACACCGGTGAGCGAGGACAAGAAGTTCACGGGGTTTCCTAACTTTTATCGTCCGTCCACCGGATAGGGTTAACCAATAGTGATTTCAGGCACAAAGGAAGCAGTTGCTGCTACTGGGCGGAGCCTCCATGGGGTGTCGCCATCCGCGACTCCGACTGGAGGAAGGGGTTGAACAGGACGATTTTGGAAGATTCGAAGCGATGATAGATCCGAAAGGTCAAGAAATAAGTCCATCGATGTAGGTGTCTGTTGAAGAGCTGGTCGCCCAGGAGATGGAGTGTATAACCTACGGTCAGTCCCCAACCAAAATCAGACAATTCGGGTACCATCGTCAGAAGCCAATAAAAGGGGATAAACTCGTAGCCGTGCAGTATATCGTAGAACTTGCGAGAGGTCCCACGGTAGCAAAAATCGAAAAATCTTTTGGGACTCAGCGAGAAACCGCGATTGAGCCAGAAATCGAAATAGTGGTCGAGGTCGATGAAAATACCCATCAAGAAGCAGGATGCCCCGGCGATCCATGATTGCAGCATCAGTCCAAGAATCGCGCCGGAGCTGGCACTGAGCACAACATGATGACTGGGTTTCATAAGGGATCCATCGGGCGGGTCCGCTCTCAGCTTTTGCGACCGCTCTCGGAAAGAGTCGTCTGCTCTTTTCTCTCCTTTTTGACGGTCTCCAGGAGGCCCTGTACCAGCAGGGGCCAGACGACTGTGGCGTCGGATAGAACTTCGGCAAATCGTCCTCCGTCTTCGGGAGCAATAAACTTGCCCCACGATACGCCTTCCGAGTAGTTGCAGCCGCTGAGGCCACCCCAGTAATCCGGCTCCGGGCAAATCCGCACCCCGTACTTGAAACGGGGTATATTGAAAGATGTCCCGAGCCGTTCGTTCGTTATGTCCAGATACGGACCGACCTGTTGCGCCCAATTGCGCGGCACACCTCCCCCGACAGTAAAGATCCCCAGCACCTTCGACCGGATCAACAGTTGGGTATAGCTGTTCAAGTCGAGATAGGGATTGAAGTTTGGAATATTGCGGTTCCAGGGGTCGACGACGTCCTCGAGACTGTCGCCGCCTAGGGTTTTGTTCTCTCGTTTCAGCCCCTCGACCACAGTCCAGATCGCCAGATCCAAACCGAGTTCCGAATCCGTGAACGCAGGGATGAATACCGGCACCCTTTTTTGATAGGCGCTCTTGAGAATTCCCTCGTCAGGATAGTCCTCGGCAAGGGTCCTACCCAGCTCACGGGTCAGTGATTCAGAACAGAGCGCATCATCGGCGGGGGCCATCCGTTCGAGAGTCTTACCGACAACGGTCTCCACTTGATTGAGATTGGCCTCCATCTCCACGGTATCGTAGACCCGATTGTATCCCTTGGCCCACAAGTCTTGATCATCGAACCCGGGGGCAACCTTGTAGTGCACGCCGCCGATGGACTCACTGAAGCCGTGCGCCACGAGTGCACCGGTTGAAACCACAGCCTGGATCATCCCGTGATCGATCATTCTGCAGATGATCGTTCCCATCTTTGCGATCGTCATCGCACCGGAGAAGGTAGCCACAACGGTACAGTCCGGATCCAGAATCATCTGCTTCATGACCTCGAAGGCCTCTCCTAGCCGCCGCCCCCCGAAGGAGGTGCGTCCCATCGCCTCCATAAGATCCGAGAAGGAGTGAATTTCATCGGGATTCAGTGAAACGACTGGCTCGAGACCATCTTCGCGTCCATCATGGAATCTTCTTCGCATCAGCAAATCCTCGCCGCCCTTCCCAACCGAATGCGCCGGGCTCTACGGGTTCTCTTCGCGGTCGGGCCGCGTGACCTTCCCCCACATGTGACCGCCGACCGGACCGTGCTGCCAGGTTCCCGCGTAACGATCCCCATAGATCAAGACCCTGGCGGTAAAGGTCCCCACCCCCTCAATTGTCTGATCAGTCAACGTTATGACGGGAGTATCCCCCGCCCATTCCACGACAAAGGGCATCGGGAGCGTGATGTCATTGTCACCGAACCGCATCCGCGCCGTGAACATCCATCGGCCGTCTGGCTCGCGCGTGATCTTTGAAACACGATAGCTTTCTTCTTGCGGGTCTCTCAGCCTCTGCCCCTCGATCGTGAACTGACCGACCAGGGAAGCTCCCGACATCGTGTCCTCGAAATGTTTCTCCAGCGCCGCTCTCTCTGCAGCGGCAACCGTGGAGGGCGATTGCTTCAACTCCCGGGCCGCCGCGTCACCGTGTACGGCTCCCAGGACGAGAACCCCAGCAACTACCAGCACAATGCTCATGGCTATCTCCCATTTTTTCCCTTCTACGGTCGCCGGAGGAACTGCCATGCCAGTGTTGCCCAGCCGATCAGAAAGGCCACGCCTCCCAGCGGGGTGACCGCACCCCACCACCGAACACCGGAAAGACTCAGTATGTAGAGGCTACCCGAGAAGAGAACAATACCGGCAACAAACATCCAGCCCGAAACTCCAAAGCTGCCCCGGGCGAAGTGCTGCTCGGCCCAACCGACGACGCACAAGGCAAGAGCATGGTACATCTGGTACTTCGCCGCGGTGTCGAAGATGTCCAGCCGATCCGCCGGCAGTGTCGCTTTCAGCGCATGTGCGCCGAATGCGCCTGCCCCGACGCTGATCAACGCAAAGATGGCACCCAATGACAAAAAGATCATCTTCAGACCGATGGTGTGGTTCGATCGGTTAGGATAGAGACGGAAGGGTAAGTTGTCAATCAGACCGCGCATCCATCGCGGTCCGATTACAAAGCAAACGAATTGGTCGGGGTGCGGCTCGACTTCGCAAGGTTCGCGTCGGGTACGCTCATGCAAGGTTCCGTTTTGTCAGCTGCACCACTCGGCCAGGGAGACGAAATGACGCATCCCGTAAAGAGCGTTCATGAGATTTCGGGAATCGCCTATGGCTTCATGGCGTCCAAGGTGCTATTTGCTGCTCTTCACATCGATCTTTTTACCCGCCTCGCGTCGGGCCCGAAATCGATCGAGGAACTGAGCCAGCAAACACACATCCAAGCGAATCGACTTCTCACGCTCCTTACGGCGTGCACTAGCCTCGGGCTCGTGACCAAAGAGAAAAACGCGTACTCCAACGCTGCCGGCAGTGCTTCCTACCTTGTGCGCGGCGCGCCCCAATACTTCGGCGACTACTACCGATTTCAGATCGACCGTCAGGTTTACCCACTGCTCGAGCAGCTGGACGCATCCCTGGCAGGAAAGAAAACGAGCTCTCTGTATGAACTGGTCGAGAACGACAAAGAAGAAGCCGAACATTTCAGTCGCGCGCAGCATTCCGGCTCTCTCGGCCCAGCTCACGTATTGGCGAAGTCCATCAGCTTTCAGGGCTGCCGGAGCCTACTCGATGTCGCAGGCGGAAGCGGAGCCTTCAGCATCAAAATCTGTCAGCGGCACCCCGACGTGAGGTCCACCATCTTGGACTTTCCCAGCGTGATTGAGAGTGCGCGGACGTTTGTTGCCGAAGCCGGCCTGGAATCTCGCATCGACTACATTGAGGGAAACGCGCTGGAGATTGCATGGCCCCGAGGGTGCGACGTCGTCCTCATGTCGTATCTGTTGTCTGCCGTGCCGGCGAGCGCACTCGAACCAGGAGGAAAAATCATCATCCATGACTTCATGGTCGCAGACGATCGGACCGGTCCGACCCTGGCCGCTCTCTGGTTCGTGGCGCTCTCGCTCAACCCCGAGGCCTCATCCCTGACTCCCGGCAAACTGCGCAGCATTCTGGTCGCGAGAGGGTTTGCCGACATACGGACGCAAGATCTCATCCCCGGAATAACCGGCCTGATGGTAGCCCGCAAGCCGTCGGGCGCGTGACGCTCTGGGGAATCGCCGCATTGGGAGCGAGGGATGGCGCATCGCCGCCGAACTTCGAAGGACAGTAAAATGCAGAGGAGAAGATGTTTTTCTGGGCGCCGGGATTAGCGTACGTAGGAGGGCAGGACAGCCAGGCATGACTTAGATGGCTAAATGGTTTCCCTCGCGCTAGAAACATCGCCACAGCTTGGCTGTCCCGTTAGCTCTATCGACCCGGAAACCTTCATGCTTATCGAATTGTCGGAAAATGCCGGCGGCTTCCGCCAGGCGTGCAGCCGACCTTCGGGAACCGCAGAGCGGTTTGTTGGTACTCGAAACGTTCGAATGAAAAGCGGATGGGACTCAGAAGGGTCAGACTCTTTGGACCACCGGATGAGTTTTTGGGAAGTGGCGTGCGTCGTACTCATCCAGCGCCGCCTCCAGGGTCTCGCGATCGAGGATCCCCATGTCGACCAGAACCTCTCCGATAGGAGGAGTCTCCGCGGCCTGGATATTGATGAGGCGTGTGAATTCTTCGCGCTGCAGGTGCCCTAGCTGGACGGCTGTCTCTCCGAAGCGCAGATCGCTGTCATTCTGCCAAGACAGGATCTCCGACAATCCTTTGACCGATAGGACCCCTTCGCGAAGGGCAATAACGCCAATAGGCGTTCGGCGAGCGTACTGCTGGTCGAGCGCGTTGCACACCTGCTCTCTACTCACCAGGCCCTGCTCTACGAGATAGGCACCAAAAAACTTGATCGAGCTCATCCTTTTCCCCAGGGACATATCGGCATTCCTGTGCAAAGCCCTTTAGCTTTCGCACCAGAAGTTTACGATTGTCTGGAATACTCCCACGGTCTAGGATTTATGACTCGATGCCGCATGCAATGGATCCCGGATTGCCAAGGGATAACGAAGTGCAACACCGTGCACGGCGGAGCTGTGCCGCCAAAAGGGGGAGGGTATGGTGAAATATCGGAGCAAGATTCTCGGCAGCTTCCTGGCAGCAACGCTTGCGGCGCTGCCAAACTCTGTCTTTTGTCAAACAAGGGATAAAGGCCCGTGGTGGCCGCATCCGATCTGGGGCGCCGCCGATCAGGCCGGAGGATCGAACTGGATCACGCCCGCCAAGATACTCGAAGCGATGCAACTCGTGAAGACCGGCCAAGTGTACGAGGTCGGTCAAATATACGAGCGTGGCATGCCGCTCTATGGTGAGAGAACTTATGCCATGGTGATTCCAGGATGGCCATCAAACAGCCCAACCGGCAAGAACCGAATCGTAGGGCACGATGAGTTCCTTTGTGCGGAAATCGGTCAGGTGGGCACTCAATTTGACGGGCCGGGACACATCGGGCAACAGGTAGAGATGTCCGACGGCAGCAAGCAGTTTGTCTTCTACAACGGCGTGACCAAGGACGAAATGGGCGGTGGCTACGGACTCGAGAAACTCGGGATCGAAAATCTCAAACCGATCATCACCCGGGGAATTCTCATCGACATCGCCGGATACAAGGGAAGAGAAATGTTGCCCCATGGCTACGAGGTCACGGTGGCGGATGTCCGCGGTGCGCTCCGCAAGCAAGGAATCCCGGAATCTTCCATCAAGAGCGGTGATGCGCTGCTGTTCCGCTACGGGTGGGCGAAACTCTGGCGCAAAGCCGAGGAATACAATACCGATCCACCAGGCATTGGACTGCAGGTCGCTGGCTGGGTGATCGAAAAGAAAGCTTCGATGGTCGGGTCCGATAGCTGGACCACCGAGGTAGTTCCGAATCCAGACCCCGAACTCGCTTTCCCCGTACATCAAGAGCTGATCATGAAAAACGGTGTCTGGAATCTCGAGAATATGAATCTGGAAGAGCTGGCCAGCGACAGTGCCTCGGAGTTTCTTTTCGTCGTGACACCCATCCGTTTCAAGGGTGCCACCGGCTCTCCGGCACGGCCTTTGGCCATTCGCTGACGGCGCCGGCGGGGGGACCTGCCACGAAACCATCGCGAGAGTCTAATCCCTCCAAATAGTTCCTGCGCTTTGCTATTCTTTCCGCGGGCATCGAACCCTTGGTGCCGCTGTTCGCAAATACGGGAATTGCTCGGACAACGAAATTATGCCGCCGGACGAGCCTCGAGACACTCCGCCCCAAGAGTTCCAAGCACGCACGATCGATGTGCCGAGCCTTCAAGCTCCGGAAAGGATCGGCAATTACAAGATTCTGCAACAAATAGGCGAAGGCGGCATGGGCGAGGTCTTCGAGGCCGAGCAGGAAAAACCGATCCGCCGCCAGGTTGCACTGAAGCTGATCAAATTCGGGATGGACACGAAACAGGTTGTCGCCCGTTTCGAGTCGGAGCGTCAGGCGCTGGCTCTCATGAACCATCCGAACATCGCCCGTGTGTACGACGCCGGCGCCACCGAGGAGGGACGTCCTTATTTCGTGATGGAGCTCGTCCGGGGATTGCCCATCACGGAATATTGCGACAGACACCGGCTCTCGAACCGGCAGCGTCTCGAGCTGTTCACGCAAGTCTGCGACGGGGTCCAGCACGCCCACCAAAAGGCCATCATCCATCGGGACATCAAGCCGTCGAACATCCTGGTCAAGGTTGAAGACGACAGGCCGGTGCCGAAGCTGATCGATTTCGGAATCGCCAAGGCAACCCAGCAGAAACTCACCGAACACACCCTCTTCACGCAGTTTGGTCAATGGGTGGGAACGCCCGAGTACATGTCACCCGAACAGGCGGATATGTCGAATCTCGACATCGACACCCGGTCCGACGTGTACTCGCTGGGCGCCGTTCTCTACGAGCTGCTCGTCGGCGTGCAAGTTTTCGATGCGGGGCGGGTTCGCGTGGCGGGGTTCGAAGAGATTCGCCGACTCATTCGCGAAGATCAGCCTTCTCGCCCGAGTACTCGCGCTTCCAAGCTGGGTGAGGCAAAAACGGACATCGCGCAGGCTCGCCGCGCAGAACCGGAGTCGTTGACACGCTACCTCCGCGGCGATCTCGATTGGATCACCATGAAGGCGCTGGAGAAGGACCGGACGAGGCGCTATGGCTCCCCGGCGGATCTGGCTGCCGACATCGGCCATCACCTCGCCGACGAGCCAGTGGCGGCCGGGCCGCCCGGCGCCCTCTACCGCATGCGGAAGTTCGTACAGCGGCATCGAGCGGCGGTCGCCGCCAGCGCGGCGTTTATTCTCCTTCTCGTGGCCGTTGCCATCACGATGACAGTCCTGGCGGGCCGAATCGCAACCGAGCGCGATCGAGCCAACCAGGAAGCCGAGACAGCACGCCAGGTTTCGGAGTTCCTCCAGGGGCTCTTCAAGGTATCGGATCCAAGCGAGGCAAGGGGTAACACGATCACGGCGAGGGAAATCCTCGACCGTGGAGCGGAGGAGGTCTCGACCGAGCTCGCGAACCAGCCTCTGGTGAAGGCTCGCTTGATGGCAACGATGGGAAACGTCTACCGGAGCCTTGGGTTCCTAGATGAATCTCTCGAGCTCCTGGAGGGAGCGCACAAGCTTCTGTCGAGGCACTTGCCCAATCCTCATCCTGATCTAGCAGGCTCTCTTTCCGGCCTGGCCTCGATTCTTCAAGACCGCGGTCGCCTGGATGAGGCCGAAGAGCTCTTCCGGAAGTCTCTGAAGATGAGAACGGAGCTGTATGGGAGTAAACACCTTGGCGTCGCTCGCTCTCTGAACAATCTGGCGCTGGTCGTCGCGGACAAAGGCGATCCGGCCGAGGGCGAGGCGTTGCTGCGCCAGGCGCTTTCCATGAGGCGCGAGCTCCTGGAACCCGACGACCCCGAGCTTTTGGGAACGGTGAGCAACCTCGCAAACTCCCTCAAGGAACAGAGCAAGTTCGAGGAGGCGGAACGGCTCTACCGGGATGCTCTGCCGAGAATGGAGCGGGTTCATGGGCCGGATCACCCCATCGTCGCCGCAATGATGAACAACCTGGCAATTGTCTTGCGCCATACTGGGAATCTCGAGGAAGCGGAGGCTTTGTTGCGGAAGACCGAGGAGATCAACCGCAAACTTTACGGTGACCAGCATCCCCGCATTGCGGCGGGACTGAACAACCTGGCGAGTCTACTTCAAAGGAAAGGCGACCTTGAAGAGGCCGAGACTGCCTATCGCTCCTCTCTGGCCCAATTCCAAAGAATTCATGGAGAGAGCCACCCTTCCGTGGCCACCGTCATGATGAACCTTGCCCGAACCCTCGAGAGTGCGGGGAAACTGGAAGAGGCCGAAGACCTCCTCAGAAATGCGCTGCGCGTGTACCGGACGACAGTCGGCGAGACGCATCCTGACATTGCGCGCACTCTCATCGCTATGGCCGCTCTGGAAAAAGAGCGAGGAAACTATGAGCGAGCCTTGGCTCTGTACCAAGAGGCGTCCACGTTAGCGAAGCAGACTCTGGGGGACCGTCATATCGACGTGGCCACGGCTCTCGTGGGCCTGGGATCGGTTCATCTTCTGAGCGGCAATCCCGCGCAAGCCGGCGATCCGCTGAGTGAAGCCTTGGACATCCATCTGGAGGTTTACCAGAAGAACCACCGGACCACAGCCGACACCAAAAGCTGGCTCGGAGCGCAACGGACTCGGACCGGCGCATACGGCGAGGCCGAGTCCTTCCTTCTGGAGAGCTACGAAGTCCTTCGTACCGGACGAGGCAAGCAGGCGCGCGACACCAAACGCACGCTGCGCCATCTGGTCGAACTGTACGAGGCCCTGGAAGATGAAGAAAAGACTGACCGGTATCGCTCCGTGTTGCGTGAGTTAGCGCCTCACTAGTGGCCTGTAACACGTGAATTCGTAGTAATGATTCGTTGATTAGCTCCGTTGAACGTGCTTCCATGCGTACGACAGTGTGCAACACGTAATAGCAATTCAACTGTTACACGCCACTAGCGACGGGTTCCCGGCTTTCGGTTGGCAACCAAGACAGATAACGGAGAATCCACGAATGAACTCCAAACTGGCGAACTTCCTCAGGGAACACGCAACCCTCACACGCCGCCACTTCCTTTTCTGCGGCACGGTCGGGCTGGCCGCGTTCGGTGCAAAACCGGTTCTGCCGCAAAGCCGAAAGCGCGACCCCCGAACCCAGAAGGCGCTCGACACCCTTGAAACCTGGTTGACGCGCCCGGACGACTTCCGAGATGTATCGCGCGGGAACCCCAAACCGCACTTGCTGCCGATCGAAAAGCGCAGGGAGGTTGGCCTGACCCGCGAGACGTGGAAGCTTGAAGTCATCAGCGATCCAGACAACCCGGCGAAGGTCCGACGTCCATTCACGCAGGAGCGAAACACTGCTCTCGATTTTCAGGGTTTGATGCAACTCGCCGAGACAAACGCGGTCCGTTTCCCCAAGATCATGACGTGCTTGAACATCGGTCCGCCGCTGGGGAACGGTATCTGGGAAGGGGTCCCGCTGCAAACGGTGATTTGGCGCACGCAGCCAAGCGCGAAGCTGCGCCGCGTGTTCTACCACGGCTACCACAACGACGACCCCAAGCAGATGTTTCGCAGCTCTCTGCCCATCGGCCGCGTTCTCGAGGATCCTTTCGACTTGCCGCCCGTCATTCTCTGCTACAAACTGAACGGTCGATGGCTGACGCCCGAACGCGGAGGACCGGTCCGCATCGTCTTTCCCGAAGGCTACGGCTTCAAATCCATCAAATGGCTCACCCACGTATTCCTTTCCAATCTCGCGCACGCCAACGACACCTATGGCGAGCAAGACAACGACGTGGACAGCCCATTGAAAACGTTCTGTGCGACGCTTTCCATTCCCGAGCGAGCCAGGCCGCATCAGCCAATCCCGATCACTGGCTACGCCCAGGCCGGAATCTCGGGACTCAAGAACGTCCAGGTGTGGATGCACAACGACAAGGACGAACTCCCGGCAGCAGACCCGTACTATGCTCAGGCCCCCTGGCGCGACGCCAAGATCCTCCCTGCTCCGAAGGTCTGGGGAGGCGATATCTCCGACAACCGCATCCCCAATCCCACCATTGGTTTCGAACCGGAAACGGGCCGGCCGAAGACCTGGCCGATGCGTTGCACCATCGCTCATTGGGCCGCGGTGCTGCCGGGCGTTCCCGCGGGCGAGTACACGTTCCGCAGCCGCACCATCGACGCAAATGGCATAGCCCAGCCGCTACCGCGCCCGTTCCGAAAATCGGGCCATGCCGCGATTGAACGACTGTCGATCGTCGTTGAAGGATGACAATCCAGGCAAGCGAATCACCTCACGAGCAGTATGGGACACACGAGAGCGCAATACTGATTGGACAAGCGGATACGTCCGCGAGTAGAATGGCAGTCCACACTCGGGCGTCTAGCTAAGAAACACACCGCTATTTGTGTCGAGCCTAAATGTTAGGAAAGAGTCAAACATGAAATGTCGCAGCCGATGTCCCGTGCAAACAATTTCCAGTCTGGGGCAGCGCCCATGACAGTCCACCTCGTCAACCCAAGTCATCTTTCCTTTGGCACTTCTGTCATTACCCCGCGCTGGCTGTATGTTCTCGCAGGCGCCACGCCGGCGTCTTTTGGCGACCCCAAAATCGTCGATGAAATGCTCGTTCCTCTGGATCCGCGGAGCATCAAGCGTGGAGATATCGTGGGCATAGGAATACACTCCGGTAATGCGTTGCGCGGATATGAAATTGGCAGACTGGCGCGGCAGCGTGGCGCCTCCGTGGTGTTCGGCGGAATTCATGCGACACTCTATCCGGAGGAATCGCACAGCGTTGGAAGGGCACATGCAGTAGTCCAGGGAGATGGCGACATCATATGGGCGACTGCTCTGAGGGATTGTCACAGGGGAGCTCCCGAGTCCGTATACTCTGGTGGACGGGTCGGCGCGTCTGATTTTGCTCGAGCGCGCTGGGATCTCGTGCCGCGCCACCGTTATATGTGGGCTTCGGTACAGACCGTCCGTGGGTGTCCGAAGCATTGCTCCTTCTGTTCGGTTTGGCGGACAGATGGGCAGACTCCCCGTCAGCACACATCAGACGCGGTAGTAGAAGAGATTGTCGAGTTGCGACGGCTCGGGTTTCGATACGTGGCGCTGGCAGATGATAACTTCTATCCCGTCACCCTCACCGACCTCCAGCAGGCCTCCCGACGAGGCGACCCCCGTCACATCGAGGAGCTGAGCGCCATGCGCGCAGAACGCTTCGAGCTGATGGCTCGGCTAGCCCAACTTCCTTCGGACACGGTTTTTTTCACCCAGATTACAATGGAGGCGGCGGAGGATCCGGCCTTTCTCGACGCGATGCGAGAGGCGAACATCAAGGGGGCACTGGTTGGGGTTGAATCCGTGACGCCAGAGGGGCTCAAAGACGTCTACAAGGAGTTCAATCTGTCGGGACAGGGCCTGGTTGATCGCCTAAAGACGTTCCGAAAGCATGGCATACACATATTGGGTTCGTTCATCTTCGGCCTGCCCAGCGACCGGCCGGAGACCTTCGATGCTACTGTCGAAGTTGCCCAAAGTGCCGGTCTCACGTTTGCACAATTCGTCACGCTCACACCGTTCCCTGGAACGGTGGATTTCGGGCGCTGGGAAAAACTAATGGAAAACGATCCCAGGCGGATAGAGGGCATCCCGCTTACCCGGCACTGGCTGATCCCGCAGGCCCTTCGCCCAAAACTCTATTCTCCTCACCCCGCCATGTCTGCCGAGGAAATCCGTCTGCGCACGCAATCTGTTTGGGAGCGCTTTTATTCCATGGGCTACATCTGGAAACGGTCCCGGTTCCTCAAATCCCTGCGGAGCCGGTTGACCTTCGTTTTGATTTCGAAGATCTACCGGCAGATGTATGCAGACACCGGAATAGCCACCGACAGCGCGCGGATCGCAAGGTCGACGCGCTGGGCGCGCTGGCTTGCCAAGCCCTGCCGCTATCTCTTTTCCGCTCGTCCAATACCGCAGCTGCAGGTGCCGGCGCTGGTTCGCCTCAATGGAGTACAAGGTGCAGTAGGAAAGCAAAAGGGACTGGCAATCGGTTCGGGGTAGGCGTATACTTTAGTCTTACGAATCTCGCCCTCCGGATCCAACAGCACTCATCCGCACATTCGAGCTTCGCATTTCTTAACCCTGTCTTTCCCAGAAAGGGAGAATTCCATGGGTCTCATTCCCCAATTGCGGTATCTTGGTGCGATTCCAAGAAAGAATTACCGCGAATATGTCTTCCGCATCGAGGACAGGGACGACAAGAATGTACGGCAGATTATCCTGACAATTGACAACCATCTTTTCCAAGATCACCACCTGAAGTTTCAGGAAGCCCCCGATCTTTGCTATCAGAAGATGCTGATGGATCTGAGCAACGAAACCGCACACGCGCCTTTACCCGCAAGCGTGCGCGTTACCGGAATGGATATTGCCGACTACAGAAGTTCACATCCGACTGCCCAGGGACGAAAGCGCCCAGAAGTGAGAAACTCCGCATAGCATAGCCCCGCTTCCAGAGAACCCCAGATAACTGTTAGCCAGCCTCGGCGTTGGCGCCCAACGGCGGCCGAAGTGAATGCTGGCCCTGGCTTTTCGCCATGGCAGCCGCGGATACCGATAGAAAAGATAAGTGGCTTTCTAGGAGTTTATCCCTGCTGAGAGCGTCGCTGGGGCCTCCGAACCGGAGTGTCACGCGCCCTTCGACAGCTCCGACTGATCTGGAGTTTTGACCCGGGCCGTTTGGAAGCGCTTGCGGCGTTTTTTCTGGACGGCGGCCCTCGCCGTATCGGTCACGGTGTAGAGCGCCAAGGTCTCGAACTCGCTCTCGTTTACCGGCGAGAGCGCGAGGTCTGTGTAGGCCTTTTTCTCGGGATCCTTCTTGATCCGCCGGCGTATTCTCCCGAGTCTCCAGGCAAGCCGTAACGCTCCGAGGTGTTTGGTGAGAATTTCCCAACCGTACCGCGCATAGAAGGCGGGTACGGATTCAATTGGGAGACCTGGTCTGCGCTCTTTTCGAAACTTGAGCCGGAAGAACCCGCTTTCCATGGGGTGGACTTTTTCATAGCTGATGCTGATGTAGAACCAAACCAGCAGAAATATGAATTTCCCCGGGCTGATACCGTAGGCCGCTGCGCGGCGCATGACGGTTTCCATATGCTCAACCGTATAATACGTTTCCCAGGCGAGCCGATAGGCATGTTCCCATTCCTGTGTCGACATACGTGCATGGCCGGTGGTGGGATGGGTCACATCGTACTTGTTCATGTCGGGGTCCATCCACTGTCCCTTGTCCAGCAAGGTCTTGTGGTCCTCCGAGCCTGGGAGCGGAGTGAGGATAAAAAACTCGAGCATGTCGAGCGGCAGCTCTTTCTGGATGATGCGAATATCCCGAACAATGCTCTCCGGAGTGTCGGCCGGGAAACCGATGATATATCCCGCATACGTGATCACGCCAATGCTCTTCCATGCTTGCAGCATCGCGCGGTATTCTGTGATGAGGTTCTGGGGCTTCCTGGCGTTCACGAGGCTTTCAGGGTTGATGTTCTCGAGGCCGATGAACACCTTGTTGACCCCTGCGCGTTTGGCTTTGTCAATGAAGCGCGGAATTTTGTGGCACAAGGTGTCGACCTGGATGGTGATATTCACGGAGAGCCCATCGTCTTGACGCAGCTCGCTCAGCCGGTCGAAGATGGCCTCCCATTCCTTGTTGCGCGCGAAATTATCGTCGGTCACGAAAAAGTGGGTAATGCCCTGGGCAACGTTCTCACGAATGATGTGCTCGACGTCAGCGGCGCTGCGGGCGCGAGATTTGCGTCCTTGCACATTGATGATAGTGCAAAAGGAACACAGAAACGGACATCCCCGCCCGGCATCGAAGGTGCTGGGCGCACCAGCAGTGCGCTTGACCCGAGTTTGCGACAGGATTGGGGTAACGGCGCCCGCCAAATTCGGGAGATCAGCCACAAAGTTGTAGAGCGGCTTGAGTTCCCCGTGATAGGCGTCCCTCAGAACGGTATCGAGGCGTCCCTCCTCCGCCTCACCGGCAAAAATGGAAATCCCTATTTTTTGCGCTTCCCGGATGTCGTCCGGGATCTCCGGCAGCATGGACAGACAACCCGAGACGTGGAAGCCGCCAATGCAAACTGCAACGCCGGCGGCTCGGAGAGGACGTGCGAGATCCATCGCGCGCGGGAACTGGTTGGACTGCACCCCGACAAGACAGACCAAGCCGTGGCCACCGTCCCGGCGGATCTCTCGGACGATGTGTTGCGGCCGAATGCGGGCATTGGTTTCGTCCAGCGTGTGAATAACGATCCTCACATCGCTGCCAAGGATCTCGCGTCTGGCACCGTCTTTGGCCAGCCCGTTCAGAGTCGCCAAGGAGTTTGACGGGATAGCGGAACGCATCCATTGGATGACGTAGCCGTCGTCGTCATAGTGGGTGGGCCTGATCAAAAACAGGTGAAAGGTCTGACCGTTCTCCTTCGTCAATCGCATCCTCCGGGCACTTCCCCAATAATCCACGTCCGCTGTGGACTGAGGCCACCTGGAGCGTACCGTCCGGAAGAAAAAGATGCAAGGTTACAACGCTCGTGCATGTGGACGTGTATCCCGGGCGAAGGTCCTAACATATGCCTTGATGGGCTCCCGGACTCCGCTCGCTCAGGATTACCCGCCCTGCCACATCGTCAGCCCTTTGCGTCGGGCGGTTTGTCGTCCCGCGGGGTTGCTGGTACCATACAGACCCCATGTTGAAAGCTATTCTTGCCAGTCTTCCGCTGATCGTTTCCGCCCAGGCTGCGTTTGACATCGTCGTCGAAAACGGCCGCGTCATGGATCCCGCTTCCGGACTTGACGCGATACGTCATGTTGGAATTCGCGAGGGAAAGATTGCCGCCATCTCCGAACGGGCTCTCTCGGGCCTGGAAGTGCTGGATGCTTCGGGCCACGTTGTCACGGCCGGATTCATCGACCTGCACCAGCACGGTCACGGTCCAGAGAACTACCGTGCCCAGATCCGTGACGGCATCACATCGGCGCTGGAGCTGGAAATAGGCGTCGAGGACGTCAGTGCCTGGTATGCCGAGCGTGAGGGAAAATCGCTGGTCAACCACGGAACCAGTATTAGCCATCCCTACTCCCGCAACATTGTGATGACGGGCAAAAACCCCGGTCTCGAGGGCGAGGCCCTGACCCAGGCGCTCACCCCCGAGCAAATGCAAAGGCTCAAGCAGAGGATTTCCCGCGGGCTCGACAGCGGCGCGGTGGCGGTGGGCTTCGGACTCGCCTATTCGCCGGGGGCAACCTCGGAAGAAATCGTCGAGCTGTTCCGGCTGGCCGCCAAGTTCAATGCCAACTGCCATGTGCATATTCGAACCACCACGGGCGATGCCAGCAACGTCGAAGAGGTGTTGGACTATTCGCGGCGCAGCGGCGCCCCGCTTCACATCGTGCACATCAACAGCAGCGGACGGGATCTGATTCCCCACTATCTGGAAGTCATTCGCAAGGCTCAGGAGAGCGGCGTCGATGTGACCACGGAATGCTATCCCTACAACCGCGGCTCGACTTTCATCGAATCTCACCTGTTCGATGACTGGGAAACCTACTCGGACGAAAAACTCGGGCAGCACATTTGGATCGAGACCGGTGAGCACCTGTCGCGGGAGAGTTTCGGCCGCTATCGCGAACGAGGAGGGATCCTGATCACCCAGCCCGCTTACTCCGAGGAGATGGTTCGCGCGGCCGTCGCCAGCCCGCTGACGATGATCGCCAGCGACGGCATGTGGCTCAGGAAGGGTCGCGCCCACCCCCGTTCGTTCGGCACCTACGCGCGCATTCTGGGCCGATACGTGCGGGAGCAAAAGGCCCTTTCCCTCATGGATGCGCTTGCCAAGATGAGCCTGCGGCCGGCCAAGCGGCTCGAGCGGAGGGTTCCTTCGATGCGAAACAAGGGCAGAGTTGCCGAGGGGGCTGACGCCGATATCGTGGTTTTCGACCCCGATCGGATCATGGACAAAGGCACGTTCGAAGATCCGGCCCAGAGCCCTGTTGGCATTCGTCACGTGCTGGTCCATGGCGTCACGGTGCTCAGCGAAGGTGAGTTGGTCGAAGGAGTCATGCCCGGCCGGGCCATACGGGCGAATCGTTAGTCGCTTTGGGTTTTAGGGAGGATACGATGCTCTCCATGCGAAGCGCACGACACCACGGAAGGGCGCGGCGCCGATGACAGGACCGCTCCTGCTCCTCCGGGCGCTGGGATTGTCCGCCCTCGCCTGCGTTGCCGTCGTGAGCGTTCAGAGCCCGGAACCCAGGCTCCCTCGACACGATCTGGGGGTGCTATCCCCTAACATATCGCCCAATGGCGACCGCATTGCGGTTTCCTACCACGGCGCCATCTGGATACTGCAGCGAACCGGTCGGGATGCCGGACGGATGCGGCGAATCACGCACAACCCCGGTTACGATGACCAACCCACGTGGACACCGGATGGAGGGCGAATCGCGTTTTCACGACGCCTGCAGACAGGTGAACCCACCCTGCACTTCGTCGACCTGGCTTCGGGGGAGGTGACCCGGTTTGAACCCGAAACCACCGTGGGCAGAACGTCCTTCGACCCAACCGGCCGCCGTATGCTGGGGCGCATCGGACGCGGGAACGCATCCGGCGACCACAAGCTGGCCTGGCTGGATTTGCAATCAAACGCGGTCGAACCGATCGAGGTGCCTGGCATGGGCGTGGTCTCGCACGCACTATCCCCGGATGGATCTCGAATTGTGTTTTCCACACGGAATACCGACGACGGCGAACAAAACGGTTTCAACGGACCCAGATCGGGTCTGTGGCTGCACGATCTGAAAACGAAATCCAATCGACAGCTACGAACCTGGCCGGCACAGATCTACGACCTGTTCTGGAGCGCACGGGGCATCTTGTTTTCCAGCGCGGTTGCCACCGATCACCAGGATCTCTGGATCGTCTTGCCTGACGGCGACAAGGCCCCGCGAAAGCTGACCCACGGACAGGCCGACGAGACCATGCCCAGCGCCACCCACGACGGCCGCTGGATCGCTTACACCGACAATCAAGAAGGTGCCACGGGCGTTGTCGTCCGAGACGATGACGCGGCAGCGCACACGCGGCTCGTGATCGACGCAGTCGATTTTGGACGCCCCGTGGGTCGTCTAGCCCTGGAAACCACGGATGCAAAGACGAATCAGTTCCTGATCGCGCGCGTCTCGCTCTACAACACGACCGGGAAACTGGCCGCGCTTCCAGGCGCGCCCTTTCGCATCTCATCGAACACGCCGGGTCCGCATGGCACCCCGTACTTCTACCCCGGCCGGCCCATCACCCTCACGGTGCCCGAAGGACGCTACCAACTCCGGGTCAAGCGCGGCATCGAATACCTTCCAGTCGAAAAAAACCTGGACATCGTGGCCGGGCAAACCACGACGGCTTCCATTGCACTGCAGCGCTGGATCGATATGGCGGACCGGTCCTGGTTCGCCGGAGAAAGCCACATTCACGCCAACTATCTTACGGGCGTCTGGAACGTCACCCCCGAGAGCGCCTTGCCCCAGATCGCTGGGGAAGATCTCAACGCTGCCAACTTCGTGATCGCCAACGCCATCGGACATCGCGTCTTCGACCGGGAGCGCTTTCGGGGACAACCCGACTGGCATTCGACCGACCGACACACCATGTACTGGAACCAGGAGTTCCGTTCGACCCTGTGGGGCCACATGTCCCTGTGGAACCTCAAGTACCTGGTGGAGCCCATGTTCACAGGTTTCAAGGACACGCCCCAACCCTGGGACGTACCGACAAACGGCGATGTCGCCGACCAGGTTCACATTCAGGGCGGCCTCGTCAGCTACACCCATCCCCAGGCCACGGCGGACGCTTTCGCGGAGACATTTTCCGCAAAGGGTCTGCCGATCGACGTGGCGCTGGGGAAGATTGATACGCTCGACATCAACTATCCCGATCCACCGGCATTCAAGTACGCGGTGCCGCTGTGGCACCGATTCTTGAACCTTGGGTTTCACCTGCCCGCCTCAGCCGGCAGCGATTGTTTTCTGGACAGGGTTTTTGCCAGAAGAATGCTGGGCTCCTCGCGCGCCTACGTATTTCTGGACGGCAAGGCTTTCACCTATGTGGACTGGGTGGCCGCGCTGCAGGCAGGGCGCTCATTCGTGACCAACGGGCCAGTGCTGGAACTGGCGGTCGAGAACCTGCGATCCGGGTCCCGTCTCCAGCTGTCCACACCGCGCATGGTACGGGTCACGGGCTGGGCCGAATATCGAAAACCACTGGCGCTGGTCGAGATCATCGTCAACGGCAAGGTGGCGCAAACGGTCGCAGTCAATCCGGGTCAACGCCGCGCGACCCTGGACGCGTCGCTCTCCATCGAGCGCAGCGGCTGGATCGGACTGCGCGTCACCGCCAACGACGGAACCGAAGCCCACGCCAGTCCGGTCTATGTCGAACTGGAGGGTCGTCTGGCCGCGTCCCCCGACGACGCTCGGTTCTTCCTGGACTGGATCGAAAAACTCGAGTCGCAGATCGAGAAACGAAAACGCCTGCCAACCCCGGAGGCACGGACACACGTTCAGCGCCAACTCGACGTCGCCCGCGCTGTTTACAGGAAGTTGGCGGACCGGTCCAACTGACCGGAACGTGTCATTGTTGATGCGCCGTCCATGCGGGTGAGAGCAGAAAAGGCCTCTCTCCGGTGGCTGGGCCAATATCCGCTAACCCCGCTTCTGGCAGGGGCTCTCGAACCCCCAACATCAGGGATTCCCTGATATACACTGTTTCCTGGCTCTGATACTATTCGACCATCCTCACAACGAATATTCAGAAGCGTGGCAGCTATCTGCGCAACCACCGTAGTAAACAGCAAGAGATTCGGCGTCGATGAGGATAGAGACCCAATGGCTTTGGGCCGGGAGATCTCATGAAGCGGTGCTGCAACTCAACGGTCTCATCTCCACAGATCCACGAGAGCTCTAGAATTTTTCAGCCGGATCCGCCGGCCGACGCGACGCGGCCCTTGTGTTATCATTGACCTTCTGTCAGAGAGGCCGACGAATGCGACGAATTGCCCTGATTCTCGCTGTGGCGATGCTCCCCGCGGCACTCGCGCTCGCCCAGACGCCAAACCGGCAGGACCGGCCCAACATCATCTTCCTGATGATCGACGACGCCGGGGTCGGTGACTTCGGCTGCTATGGCCAAAAGCTGATCCGCACGCCCAACGTCGACCGTCTCGCCGCCGAAGGTACGCGATATACACAGTGCTACTCCGGCAGCGCCGTCTGCGCACCAACGCGCTGCGCCCTGATGACCGGCATGCACACCGGACACTGCACGCGCCGCGACAATCTCGTTTCCGCACATCGGGATGATTTTCTGCCCGATCGGCCGCTTGTGTTCCTCGGTTCCAAGGACGTGACCGTCGCGACGCTGCTCAAGAAAGCCGGTTACGCCACCGGCGGTATAGGCAAATGGGGCCTCGGCAATCCCGGCTCAGCTGGTGTGCCAAGCCTCCACGGCTTCGACTACTTCTACGGCTACCTCGATCAGCTTCACGCCCATACGTATTACACCGACGAACTGTGGCTCAACGACCGCATGGTGCCCATCCCCGAAAACGCCGATGGCAAACGACGTGTCTACAGCCATGACCTGTTCGCCGATGCCACGCTGGAGTTTATTCGCGCTCACCACGATCAGCCGTTTTTCCTCTACCTGCCGTGGACGGTGCCGCACGGCGACTTCGAGGTGCCCGATGACGCCCCGTATTCCGATCAGCCGTGGTCACAGACGTTGAAGAATTATGCGGCGATGATCACGCGCGCCGATCGCGATCTGGGCCGCATGATGAAGTTGCTGAAGGAACTGGGCCTCGATGAAAAGACCATCGTCTTCTTCACATCGGACAATGGGCCGAATCTACCGTTCGTGAAGCAGTTCGGCAGTGCCGCGGGTCTGCGCGGATTCAAGCGCGACCTCTACGAAGGCGGCATCCGTGCGCCGATGATCGTGCGCTGGCCCGGCAAGGTCGCCGCGGGGGCGGTCAGCGATTTCGTCTGGACCCACATCGACTTCATGCCGACTGCCCTCGAGTTGACCGGCGCGCCGGTTCCCGAGAATCTCGACGGCATGAGTGTCTTGCCCACGCTGCTGGGCAACAAGCAGAAGCCGCACGAGTTCATCTACTGGGAGATTCACAGCCTGTTTCATCAGGCCGTTCGTACGGGCGATTTCAAGGCCGTGCGCTTCGGCACGAAAAACCCGATCGAGCTCTATGATCTGACGACCGACGAGGGCGAGACCAAAGACATCGCCAAACAGCATCGGGATGTCGTGAAAAAGATCGCCGCGTACATGGAAACCGCACGCACGGACAACAAGTACTGGCCGACCGTCGAACGCTCAAACAAGCGGAACAAGGTAGTGGACCCCATTTTTTGACTCCACGCAACCAGTCATGGATCACGATCGAGTAGAGCAAACACCACATAGCTGTTCCTCCCGCTTGTCCCCCGTGTGATAGATCCGCGCGATCTTTCGTTTTCGAGGTAAGTCAAAACGAGCATGTCCTTGGGCACCGTGCGCTTTTTGCTCCTGGGACGGACAGCGCCAAATCGAGCTCATGCGTGTGTTAAACTTCCGGCCACATGCTTGGAGAGGCTCGGCCAGAGCGAAAATGTGTTCCGTCCTGACGTTCTGCGGAGGAGATTCATGAAGGGAAACCGGAGGTGGTCGCGCCGCAGATTGTTACGCCAGGGCCTGGCAGCCGGAGCCGGAGTTGCGGCGTTCGGAGGACGTTGGTCTGGAGACGCGCAGCAAGGGGATCCCGCCACCAATCCGACAGAGGCACAGTCGCAGAAACCGAATGTTCTGATCTGGAACGGATCAACTATGACCAGAGCCTGGGGGAGGCACGTCACAGGGCTCATCGCGCCGGCTACCTGGGCAATCTCGCGTTCGTCGACACCTGCATCGGCATGGTCTACCAGGCACTCGAGAATGCCGGTTTGCTCGATAACACGATCGTGGTCTACACCTCCGACCACGGGGAGATGGGGGGCGACCATGGACTGTTCGAGAAGATGTGCATGTTCGAGCCGTCGATCGGAGTGCCGCTGATCGTGAGCTATCCCGCGAAGATTCCTCAGGGCAAAGTCGCCCATGCGCTGATCGAACAGGTCGGGCTCTATCCGACTTTGATCGAGTTGGCTGGGGGCAAAACTTCCGGAAAGATCGACGGCAAGAGCTTCGCCTCGGTGCTGATGAACCCGGGCCTGAAGGGTCCCGAGGCTGCCTTCTGCGAGTACGCCTTGGCTAGCCGCGGTGCGAAGTTCAAGAATCGCTACACTCGATTGCCCGAGTACATGGTTCGCACTCACCGGTACAAGTACGTCTACAACGACGGCTCCACTCATGAGCTGTACGATGAAGAAGCGGATCCTGGCGAGATGGTCAACCTGATCGATGAGCCCGCGATGAAAGCAACCCGGGATGACCTGCACGATCGGCTGTTTGCGTGGTACGACCCCCTGAAGAACCCGTTCCGCGCTTCAAGGCAGGAGGCTTAGAATTCAATGAGACTCGAGCGCCGTCGCTTTTTGCACATGCTGGGAGCCGCTGCCGCGGGAACTGCGGCAACCCGACCGGTGCACGGCCAGTCCGCCGCGGATCTCTTCGCGAAGTACGAAGAGATCCGCTCCAAGCTGGCCGGGACGCGGCTGTTCATTGTTCCGTACGCCCACAACGACTACGGCTGGCTCGCCTCGAACCGCTGGGATCGCGAAAGAACTCCCCTTGCGCACAAGGAAGCGCTCGAGATCATGCGCCGCGACAAGGAGTTCAAGTGGTATGTGGATGTAGCGTTCGAAGCGATAGAGTGGTTTTTGGACCGACATCCGGAGATGCAAGAGGAACTAGCGCAACGCGTGGCCGAAGGACGCTTCGGCGTCGCCGGCGGAACCTTCTGCAACCCGGACAATCCCTTCATGGATGCCGAGACCACGATTCGCAATATGGTCCTGGGCCGCGCCTATTTCGAGAAGCTATTTCCGGGGGTCAATCTCGAAGTCGCCACGTTCATCGACATCCACCCCGGCCACAGCCAGATGCCCCAACTGCTGAGCAAGGCGGGGTATCGCTACTATCGCATCACTCGTCCGGTTCAGGGCCTGGACCGGAAGGGCTACCGGCGCGAGTTTCTCTGGGAAGGGCTCGACGGGAGCGAGGTCGTGCTAAGCTACGGGCCCTACTTTTGGCAGGGTCATCAGCGTGTGGGAGACCGCCGGGTCTACGAGGCCATCAACGAGTGTAGTCGGGACTGGCCCGCGGCCGTAACGGCTCTCTTCGAATCTACCCTGCGGGATATGCTTGCCAACAGCGCGACAGGCTATGTCTGGCTACCCCTGGGCGGCGATTACTGCCGCCCGTTGCGAGTGTATCTAGTTGCGAGTGTATCTAGAGGAAGCCTCCGATGAACCGTATCTGGACATGGCTGGTTTTGCTCGGGAATGGCGGAAGCGGGAATCCGTTCCCATCCAGTTCGCAACTCCGATCGACTACTTTCGAGAGCTCGAGAAGGTTCGTTCGAAGCTGCCGAAGGTTCGGGGGATCGTGGATTCTGTGGGCTGGCCATTCTGGTACGGCTCCTGCGGCAGCCGAGGCCTCGACAACTGGCGCGACCGCAACGCTCGCGACCTCGTCGAGGCGGAGATCTGGTGCTCGCTGGGCAGCTTGTTTGGAATTCCCTACCCCTCCGCCCGGATCGAATCTCTCTGGCGGGAAAAGCTCACGCTCGACCCCCACGATGGACTTTACGTCGGCGAAGAGGACGTCATGGAACTGATCGCGCTCGGCCGCCACGTAACGTACGAATGCAACCGGTTGGGGGAGCAGGTTCGCCGACATATCAGCCGGCACATCGCCGTCGACGCCAAGCGCCAGTCCGTCGTCTTGTTCAACCCGATGAGCTGGCACCGTACCGAGACCCTCGAGATCCGCCCGATCTTTGCCCTCCCGGGAACCAACCGCGTCCGCGTGCTGGACTCGAAGGGCCGCGAGATCCCCCATCAACTCCTGAGAGTTCGCCACATGGGAAAGGAGAAGCTCTACTACAAGGAAGCTCACCTGCTGGTTCGGGTCGAGGTTCCCGCACTCGGTTACACAACACTATTCATCGAGCCGGCCGAAGGAATCGAGGAACCCCTGCAAATTGAAGGTCGTGCCGACTCCATCGAGAGCGACAGCCTACGTATTCGGCTGGGGAGTGAAGGGATCGTATTCCTCGAGGACAAGGTCCACGGAGTGCACTACGCCGGAGCCGGGAACCCTGCCTTCTATTGGGTCAACGACATGTGGAAAGGCCGGGGCGGACCCGTCACGGGAAGCGAGAAGATCAGGGGGGCACGCTGGACGGTGATCGAGCGTGGTCCCATGCGCAGCTCGGCGCGTATGGAGGCCCGGCTGGGCCCGCACAAGATCTCCATGCTGGCTTCGCTCGATCATCACTCCGACCGGGTGGATTTCGACCTCTCGGTCGACAGCAAAGGGGGGGACGGATACCTGGCTGTCGAGGTTCCCTTTCCGTATGCGGGCACCCTTCAGGCGGGAGTGCCCTTCGGCGCAGAGGTCCGCGATCTCGCCGCGGAGCCCTTCGGCCCGGAGGCGGGCTTCGAACGCCTGCGCGAAAACGTGTTCTATGCTCATCACTGGGTCGATTACAGCGACGGCGCCAAGGGTCTGACCTGCATCGCCGCCGAGGGGAAGCGCGGTTTTCATTACGATCCGGCGCTTCGGGTTCTGGGTCACATACTGCTTCTCACGCTCGTTCCGCATCCCCCGGAGAAGCCAAACCGCAGTCCCCGGACAAGGGGCGAGATGGAAAGTTACTTCTCGAACCGGTTCTTCCCGGGTACCGGGAAACACCGATTCCAATACTCCTTGCTTCCACACGCCGGTGACTGGCGCACAGCCCGAAGCCTTTTCCGAGCACAGGAAAACGTCTATCCGATTCGTTGGGTGGACGCACACCCGCGGGCGGGCGCCGACCTGCCGCTCGAACAGAGCCTGTTCCGTCTGACCCCCGGGACAGTCGTGGTGTCGAGTTGGCTCCAGGAAGGGGGCAGCCATCAACTGCGACTGTACGAGTCCAACGGTCAGCCCGCGCAGGCGCAACTGCGCCTTCCCTTCAGAGCCGCCAGCTGCCGGTCGGTCGATTTCAACGGGAGGCCGTGGCCAAGACCACAATTGGCGCTTTCCGGGGACATCGTCCGCTTCGATTTGGGCGCAGGGGAGATCGTGACGCTTCGCTTCACGGAACAGGGTGACAGGGCATAAACCCGGAATCGGTCCGGTAAAGCGACGATACTCTCATTTTGATGCACGGTCTATGTGGGTAAGAACAGAAATGAAACACAAAGTATTCGTTGCCTGCAAACTCGAAGACATCGGACTCAAAAAACTCAAAGCCCAATCGGATTTCGACGTCGTCGTGATACCCAGACCCGACGTGGATGAAGTCAAAAAGGAGCTCGAGGACAGCGACGCCATCATCGTCAAGAGCAATGTCAAGCTCCCTGCTGACGTGCTGGAAGTGGCAAAGAAGCTGAAAGTGATTTCCCGCGCCGGCGCCGGGGTGGACAACGTGGACCTGGCCAAAGCCACCCAGATGGGCATCCCGGTAACCAACGCCCCGGGCCTCAACAGCAACTCGGTGGCCGAACTGGTCTTCACCTACGTGCACGCACTGTACAAGAGCGCCGTTCCCTACGACCGCTCCACCAAAGACGGCGGCTGGGACAAGGACAAGTTCCAGATCAACGAACTAAGAGGCAAGACCATCGGCATCGCAGGCATGGGCGCCGTCGGCCGCCGGGTGCTCACCATGGCCAAGGGCTACGGCATGCAGATCATGGCCTACGACCCCTTCCTGGCTGCAACCATGGCCGAGGACATGGGCATCACGCTGGCTTCAGACATCAAGAACCTGTTCAAGAAATGCGACATCGTCACGCTTCACATGCCGGTCACACCCGAGACCACCGGCAGCATCACGAAGGATATTCTCTGTTCCATGAAGAGGAACGCCATCTTCATCAACACGGCCAGAAGCGCGGTTCTGGCGGAAAACGCCCTTGAAGACGCTCTGGCAGCCCACGATACGCTCAGGGCCGGGATCGACGTCCACCGGGTTGAAAAACCCGGGGACAAGCCCCTGGCTGAATTCTCCGATCGGGTGCTCATGACTCCGCACATCGCCGGGAACTCGCTCGAAGGTCAACTGGAAATCGCGGAAACCATGGCAGACATCGTCATCAGCGCGCTCAAGGAAAACAAGCTCATCAACCTGGTCAACTTCGTCAAGATCCCCGACGAACTCGACCAGGCCGCCCTGGACCTGGCCGAGGCACTGGGCCATCTGGGCAGCACCTTTCTTTCAGGAAAGGGACAGCTCCAGGAAATTCGCATCACCTGCTACGGCAAGTTCAACAACCACGCCGATATTCTGGTCCAGCCGGCAATCAAGGGCGTCCTCAACCAACTGCTCGCGGAGCGGGTCACCCTGATCAACGCCGAGAACGTGGCCAAGGACCTGGGCACCCGCATGATCAAGCGCGAGCCCGACGATTCCAAGGGCTACGGGGAATCGGTCACGGTGGACGTCGTCATGAAAAAAGGCAGGAAAACCGAGGAAGTGTCCGTGCGCGGCAAACTGATCGAGGGCGAACCGGCGATTGTCCGCATTGACAACTACATTGAACTGAGGGTGCGGCCGGTGGGCAGCCAGGCCTATTTCATCTACAAGGACAAACCCGGGGTCATCGGTGCAATCGCCACCGTGCTCGGCAAAAACGAGGTCAACATCGAGAGCATCCATTCCAGGACCGAAGCCTCCGGCAAAAAGCAGCTTCTGATCATCCGGGTGGGCGAAGCCGTCTCTCAAGGTCTCCTGGCAAAAATTATAAGGGCCGCTGAAAGCAAGGCCGGCGTGAAAATCGACCTGGCTAGAACAGCGACGTTTTAGTCCGCGCTCCCGTGCAGCAACCAAAGAAGATCGGATGAGAAACCAACTGATTTGGATCCGCTTCTGGAGGTGTCGCCAAATCCTCCGTCTCACAGGTCTTAGTGTCCTTTTGTGGCTCGTCGCAGCTCCCGCTTCAGCGCAGATCGAGCTTCCCGCCCCCGTCGACCATTACGAGAGCTACGATCCCGAGAAAGCCGGCCAGGCGCTATTACTCCAGGTCATGGCGGAGCTTCCAGAACAGACGCGCGCTCGCGTGCTCGCGCTCTTTCAATCGGCCCAGGGTGACCCCACACGGAAGACCTCTGTCGAGGAAGCGCGTCAAATCCTGGAGCTGATCGACTGGAAGCGATGGCGGCCCGAAGTGTTGGAGTTGTTTCTCCATTCCTCGCGAGTTCTCGAGGTCGTGCCAGGGCCCTACCAGAATTGGCTGCCCCTGGTCCATGACTCTCTCCTGTTGTTTCTGGACCGTCTGAGCGAAGAGCGCTTCGTCGAGCGCATCGTGGAACAATTGAATTTGCCGCCAGATGCCGGCCGTGGCGACCGTATTCTGGCCTTCATCGCCAGGACACCGAGTTTGCAGAAGCTGGCTCAAATCTTGGCCCGAAACCAGATCTTCGCGCCCGACATACGTCAAGCTTTACAAACGGTCGAGAACTCTCTCTCCACGATGACCTACGAAACGGTACTGGCGCAGATCGAATCGGAGATCGACAAGGAAACATTCGACCGCTACAAGCTCGAGTTTTCAGGCAAGATCCTCGCCGAGGCGAGTGTCGGGGCTGTGGTTCGGGCCAAGTTTGAAATCCCAGAAACGGGCAAACCTGCTTCGGCTGCCTGCAAGGTTCTCAAACCCCATGCGGTCACGGCACTCAAAGAGGATCTGCAGATTATCGATGATGTCCTCGCCTACCTCGAAAAACACAACGATTTTTACCATCTTGGCGACACCCCTCTCGTGGAAATCTTCAAAGAGATTCGCGAAGCTTTATCTCGTGAAACTCTCGTCGAGGACGAACGGCGAAACCTCTTCAGGGCCGGCGAGTACTACCAACAGAATTCCAAGATCATCATCCCTGAGGTCTATCCGTTCTCGAGCTCCAACGTTACCTGTATGACGTTCATCACCGGCACGAAGATCACGGAAGCCTTTCCCGGTCAACCCAGGGAGCGCGCCGAGCTCGCGCGCCGTCTCAGCGATGCCTTGACCTTCGACGTCTTGTTCTCACCCCAGGACCCGGCCCTCTTTCATGGTGACCCGCACGCCGGGAACGTGTTCCACGTCGCCAACGGCGGTAGCGACCCATATCGCATCGCTCTCCTGGACTGGGGAATCAGTGCCGAGTTCTCCCGCCGCGACCGCGAACAGCTCATCCAACTGTTGCTGGGTCTTACCTTGCGGGACGGCAAGCGGCTCACGAATAACATCAGTGTATTGGTCGATTGGGAACCCCGGTCTCCCGATCAACGGCAACAGATGCGCGACCTGGTCGAGGAGCTCATCTCCGAGTATCAAGGCGACGAGGCCTTTGCCGTGCTCAACAAGCTCATCACGGCGTTGGCTCGCGAAGGTTATTCCATCCGATACGAGACCACTATCTTCATCAAGTCCCAGCTGACCATCTCCGGTATCTTGAAGGAGCTCGATCCCGAATTCGAGCAAGACAAACACATCATGGACCGCATGTCCGGCCAGGTCATGAAAGAGCTCCACTTGCGACTTCTGAGAACGGTTTATTTCCCGGCATGGAACTCACACGACTATCGCAGCATGCTATCGAACGAAGACGTGCGGGATGTCCAGATGAAGAAATGCGGTAGTGGCTTCAAGGCCATCGGCAAGGGAATCTGGTACGGCATCAGCTTCAAGTGGATGTAGCTGGAAATTCCCGGAACTGTCTTGGGGTTGTCGCGACTGCGCTTGTTCACGTGCTGGTGTGGCAGCGTAGTGTGAAAAACATTGCGGAGAAGAGAAGACGGGAAACAGGGATGAATGTCGCTTTACTCATTGGCGCCATAATCTTGGGAGGGATGAGCCTGGGGTGGGTATTACACCGCCGCTCCGTGCGCCATATGACACCCATTCTGAGACGGTTGGCAGCGGAAGTAAACGGTGTGGTTCAATCACAAACCCCGTTCATAATGCCCAAATTAATGTTTTCCTACTCCGGAATGGATGTGGAAGTTTCCAGCGCATCGACGGGAATAGATGGAGAATCTATCCGTTACACCTATGCGGTATTCAAAGGGCAAGCGCCGACGAATTTCGAGTTCCGAATACTCCCGCGTTCTCTACAGGCGGTCGTAGATGAGTGGACTGGGTTTAAGAAGCCGATGGCTACTGAAGTAGGCAGGCTCAAGAAGCACCTGGTCATCTATATGAACGACGACCGGCTGATGAAATCTGTACTTTCTGAGCGCATTCAAGCGGATCTATTGTTCTGGGCGGCCGGAAACAAGGAAAACCGGATTAGCGACATTCGGAACTATGACGACAAGCTCATATACGCAGTCACTGGTACGTTAAACAGCTACGAAGAGTTTAAGTTGCTCCTCGGATCAGCCTGTAGGTTTCTCGATGCGGTCAAGGGACGTTCCCCACGTTTACCAAGTTTTTCTGCAGGTTAAGTTAGTATGTGTGTCATGAAACCTAAGCGGGGAATGCAAGAATCGAAGTGCTGGGGCTGAGATGGGAGTCCGTGAGCCTGAGACAACGCCGCCAGATCGAGCTGGTTCATCATGAAGCAGAACGACGAGCCCATCCAGCGCCTTTCGGTGCTGGCGGAGAGAGTGGATGTGGATTTCGCAGTCATCCACGAGCGCCACGCTATCCAGATGCAGTGTCGCGCCGGATGTAGTGCCTGTTGCCGGGCGCGGCTCTCGATCACCCAGGTCGAGGCGGCATTTCTTCGTCGCGGACTGGCAACATTGTCGGACGAGAGGCGTGCCGAGCTTGCGGCCCGTACCCTGGAGCCACATCGCGAGATGTGTCCGGCGCTCGACCCGGACGGCCGCTGCGGGGTCTACGCCTTTCGGCCACTGATCTGCCGCAGCTACGGAGCGCCGTTGCGTCACCGCGGAGACGTCGCCCTGGTCAATCCGCCGGTCGTTGACGTGTGTGATCTGAATTTCGCCGAGACTCCGGTGAGCGTCCTCCCATCGGAAGACGTCGTCGATCAGACCGCCCTCGATGACACACTCGAAACGATCGACCGCGACTACTGCGCCAGCAACGATTTGCCCCTACGCCAGAGAATCCCCATCGCTCGCATTCTTGAACAGAGCCCTGGGCGATCTCGCCGCGCAGGAACTGGCACATTTAGGCGAAACGTCCGGCGAGGTGCTTGAAAGTTTTTTGTTCGACGATGCCTAATACCAAAGAGACATTCCGTGTGGACGAATTGGTTTCGCGATCGTCTTGCTTTTTGAAGGAGGTACGGTGGAAGGTAGGCGGGACGCCAAGTTCTTCACTTAATAACTTGCTAGGAAAGATAGCGACGGAGTCCGATGTCAGCGGTAGCTCAACCCAGCGTGCCCCATCGTAAATTTCGGTTTTGATACAATCTTGGCTTCCGACGTCTTTATGAGTGCTGTTCCAGTTGATTTCGAGTATCCACCTTACGCTGTCTCGATAGACCTATCGAAATATTCTGATTCCATATCAGACCTCAACAGAATAGTTGACGTCCTAGCGGATTCTGCCGGGGGGTGGACGAGGCTGGCACGAAGGCTGGATGGCTACAAAGCTATGGTGATGGCGGAAGCACCCTTTGACAAAAATTTGATTCGGAATATCTATACTTATGCATCCTTGGTACCCGGAGTTAACCATTTGCTTCAAATCCTGAACAAATTGTTCTTCCGTCGCTATAGGATCCCTGAGGATTTGAACGTAATCGGTCCGCCACACGTTGATGCTGTGCGAGTACTGACCTTGATTGCCAGTGACCGATAGCGCTATTGGCCCGTGCTGGGACCAGAACTGTTCTGGAATAGTTCTTATCTGATTCGTCCCATGTTCCCGATAAAGGATCACCTTACGCGCAATATATCCCCAGTGTTTCGATAAGAACCGAACCATATCGCCCGCATTCATTTCATTACGGACGTGGTTACGAGCCAGCGTCAGAATGCTGTTATTCCAGAAGGGTGTGTTAAGGCCTAGGGTCTCGGCTGCGACTAGATCTGACCACAAGGTGGAGATTCGATCATCGTCTCGTAGATGAACTGCTTTTGCTCCGTCCTGATAGACTCCACGTAGCGTCCCTGGTTGCAGATCTTTGCGCCCTACCTCTTGAATGGTCGATGCGCGCCAAGACCGTTCAACGTTTCCTTTGCGTTTCAGATCCAATTAGTTAGAAAACCGAAGGCGATAATCTAGAAACAGAGAGGGAAAGCACGTCAAGAACTCGGCTGTAGATTCACCCAGATTGGACTTCCCCAGGCCACCTGACTGTCCTCCTGAACCATGCGGACATAGTAACCCGGATTTCCAATTTGAATGAAATATATCAACCTTTCAGCCGCCTTCGGCATCCCTATTTATAAGCGTCGGAGAATGATAAGGACACATTGGAGGGCAACACCCGATGGGTGAAAAAGAACGAAAGGGGTTTCAACTCAGCTTTAACGGATTACTCAAAGTTGATTTTCAGGGATCGCGAGTCACCTCCGAGGGTGGCCTGATTCTGGTCCGCGAGTTGGACGAACGGCTGGGGATGGGACGACTCATAGACGAGCATCTCAACGACACGCGGCAAGGCTTGAACAAACAGTTCCCGCTCGTCGATCTGCTGCGGCAATCGGTCTATAGTCGCCTGGCAGGCTACGAAGACCTTAACGATGCCGCGCGGGTCTCAGTTGATCCGACCTTTCGCTTGATCGGCTCGAAGAAAAACTGGGATCGCGGTGCGGCGCTGACCTCGACGTTACACTGGTTCGAGACGGAGCTGCTGACGCGAGAAGAGAATCTGATCGGGCTGATGGCTCTGAACCGAGAGACACTCGCACAGGCCGAGGCTCTGGACAAGTCTGATCGCGTAGTGTTGGATATGGACTCAAGCGAGAGTCCGGTGCATGGTCAGCAGGAAGGCAGCGCCTACAATGGCCACTTCGAGTCCGTGTGTTACCATCCGCTGTTTCTGTTCAATAGTCACGGGGACTGTCTGGCGGCCAAGCTGCGGCCGGGTAACGTGCATAGCGCCGAGGACTGGGACGAGCTTCTGTTGCCGGAGATCGATTTTCAACAGGAGCAAGGCAAAGAGATCGTCTTTCGAGCAGACGCCGCCTTCGCCAAGCCAGAGGTTTACGAGACCCTGGAAGAGCGCGGCGTTCAGTATGCCATACGCATCCCGTCCAACAAGAGCCTGGAGTGGGAGATTGCCGACATCCTGTTTCGTCCTCCAGGTCGGCCCAGCCGCAAGCCACTGGTGCGCTACAAGAGCTTCCGCTATCAGGCCGAAAGCTGGTCGAGGCCGCGACGGATCGTCGCCAAGGTCGAGCATCACCAGGGCGAGTTGTTCCCGCGGGTCGGGTTCATTGTCACGAACATGAGCTTGCCGAGCCGCTCGGTGGTGAGGTTCTACAACAAGCGCGGCACGGCGGAGCAATGGATCAAAGAAGGCAAGCAGGCGACGCATTGGACGCGGCTGTCCTGCCATCGCTTCCGTGCGAATGAAGTGCGCCTGCAGTTGAGCGTGCTCGCCTACAACCTAGGCAACCTATGGCGGCGACTCGGGCTACCACCCCGGATCAAGAGCTGGTCGCTCACGAGCTTGCAGCACCGGTTGATGAAGACTGGCGGAAGGCTGGTCAAGCACGCGCGGTACTACTGGTTGCTCTTGGCCGAGGGGCATCTGGACCGTCGGTTGTTTGGTGAAATGCTCAGGCGGATCTGGGCCTTGCCGCTGCCAAGCGGTTAGCCGCCCGGCTTGCAAGTCCGGAATTGGAATGCCATGGAAGGAGTGTGGCGATGTGTCTGGAAAATCGCCCACGCAGGAGTGAGAAGGTCTACTACCACGGCGACAACGGGTCATTGGGATGCGTTGACTGGATCCATGGTTGGTCTGAGGCCGGGATTTTCTTGCTCCCATGGTGGCTCGAGACTATTATGTTGGGAACCGAGATCCAAATTGGAAATTCCGGTTGAAGATGCACGAAAACCGATTTAGTTGGAGTTTTTCAGCATCCTGTTAAAGGCCTGTTTTACAGGACACCGCAATTCATTGTTTTACAATGGCGTCGTATCGCGTCAATTCGTCACCGCGTGTAGAAAAATGACCGTGATCTAGGCGACCCTTGGTCATACTATTCGCCGACGATTTTGAGTCTCGATTTCTCCAGTCCTGTGGAACTTTCTGAGGTTGTCGGGGCCTCCGTGGCGGGTTGGTTGACCTGTCGTAGATGCTGCAGCAGCTTCCGGATGGGTTTCAGAGACTTCGCGCTTCGAATACTCAGCCCGTTCAGCGGGACAGTGAACACTGTTCCGTGTTGCTGCTTGGTGGGTTCATAGCCGGCCTTGGCAAACCGGCGAATGAACTTCGGATCGCAGGTCCAGACATCCCAGAAATTATCCGCCGACGACGTGCGGATTACCTGCTCCTGCCGACTGAGTTTCTGGACTCCTGCTAGGGGTTTGGCGGCGCTTTGTCTCCATCGCATGGGGTCGTTAGGCAGTTTCCCTCAATGCAGCCTTCTTTGACCCATCAGATTGAGGAGACGGATGGCACCTTGGACAGATCCAAGGGGTTCTGGGGTCCGCCACTTTCCACCTGAGTGTTTCTCCACAGGCGTAGCAAGGTTGACTCCTTTTCCAAAGGAGCGGCCCCTCTTGCCAAGCTTCGTCCTCTTGGCCTTCGGCCCTAGTCGCTTGGGTTTGGTCTTGCTCAACCCCACCAGAATCCTCTCGTTCATCTCGGATGAAAGCGCTCGACCACAGGGCATAGATTCCGGGATTCGGGTGGGCATTATTACACGCGCGAGAGAAGAGCACTCTTGGAGCGTCGCTCACGAGCGCTTCCCTGAAGATCGAAAAGGACAGCTAACACGCCAATTAGCAAACAAGGTGTCGGATTCTGTTTGGCACAAGCAGATTTCGCGATTAGATCGGGCGGGGGAAAACAATCCGTATTGGCTGGTTCCGTTCAACAATTATAAGACGATGTGTCCGTATCTGGTCGGGAGCTATGAACGCGTTGCCAAGGAATTGGCCAGATACATCACCGTTGGGTACAAAACTTTCATTCTGGATATTCCTCATGAATTCTACTGAACGCGAATCTCGTCGTAAACGAGGCACTGAAGACTCGTCAGATGTTGGTGTGTTAGCACTGGTGGCTGATCGTTGGCACCAAGGCTATTGGATGCCGCGCCATCAAGTATTGACGAGACTCGCGTCACATTGTGAGGTTTGTTGGGTCGATTCTCCCTTTTACTGGAAAAGGTGGATCCGCTCGCTTCATGGCTCGGCGGCGATCAGTGATGAATGGCAAACGCCACAACGATTTCAGGTTTGCCCGACGCCCTGGTACCTCCCAAAATTTCACCGACCCAGTTGGCTTTGGCGATCCGTGTACAAAAGACATTTGAATCGGGCAAGAAAAATGCTTACCGATCGCGGCTGCTCTTCGATTGTGCTCTACGTCTGGCGGCCACGGTTTGAAGAAGCTCTTGATTTGGTCGATCATGACCTGAGTTGTTACCACATTGACGACGAATACTCGTTCTCAGCCGAGCAAGCAAAGTTGCGCGCCATTGAAGTAAAGTTATTGAAGCGCGTCGACCAGGTCATCATCCACTCCAAGGAACTCGTTGAGCGCAAGGGAGGATTCAACAAGAAAACATGCTGGATTCCGAACGGCGTCGACTTTGACTTGTTTTCACGGCGGCATCCCATGCCAGCCGATATGGCTGAAATTCGCCGACCAGTGATTGGCTATTGTGGAGTATTAAAGCGACAGCTTGATTGGACTCTGATCGAGAACTTGGCTCGCAACAATCCGGACAAGTCATTTGTGCTGGTCGGAGGCACTTCTAGTCATGCCGAACTGGATGGCAAGATCCAAGCCCTGAAACAGCTCGAGAATATCCATTTTGTTGGCCGCAAATCGCCGGCGGAACTCGCCACCTATCCACAACACTTTGATGTTTGCATCATGCCCTACAAGAATAACAGCTACACCAACGCGATTTACCCGCTGAAGCTACATGAATACCTGGCTTCGGGAAAACCCGTCATCGGTACACCGATAAGAACCCTTTGCGAGTTCGACGGGTTGATCGGGTTGCCACGTTCGGGGTCAGAATGGCAAATGGCCGTCGATCGTGCGCTGTCGGCAGACGAGAACTCAGACGACAAAGTTCGCTCGCGGCAAGAAACAGCTGCACAACATGACTGGAATCTGCTCGTGAATCGGATCGCTCGGTTACTTGTTCCTACCTCCGATCGTGATTAGGACGCGGAATCCGGGTCTCGGTGTTCTTCGCCGCGCGGCATGGGGGCCGGAAGGCGCCACAACGTCCAGGTGGGATATTGTTTTCAAAGCACTTGTGAGGCAGCGGCGAACTTGGCGGATTGGGATCGCGACAACTTGGAGTGGACGCGCGGGTATCGCCCGCTCCCGGGGCGATCGGAGGGAGTGGTGGTATATCTGTCGTTTTCGCGGTGACTTGCGAACCGCAACTCGGTACGTAGCAGTGTTTTGGCTGGTAGGAAGTTCTAGCGCCGCCGAGTCAATCTCATTTTGGTTGAAATTGGCTCACCTGACTTCATGGAGCGCAGCGGAGTAACGGTCAGGGCCAGCGCGAGTTTAGGCGGGTTGCATCACTTCTTTCGAAAAAACGAACTGACGTTTCTGTATCTCAATTAGCTGAACCGCTTCGTTTGTTGAAAACTCATCAACAGCTTTTTTCACGCCGCTATCCCACCAGCCACCCTCGGTGTAGTCATCGCCTGTTATGAGGCCACCCAGTCTAGTCTTGCGCAAAGATAATTCCAAGTCTTGCTTCACATATTCGTAAAAGTGATTTCCATCAATATAGATCCAGTGAAAGTATTCATCTGGAAACTGTTCGAGAATATCCGTTGAGTTTCCACGATGAACCTTCACTCGCCGGGCTTGTATTTCTTGGTCAAATTTGCCACAAACATTCGAGTAACGTTCATCCATTTCCTTCTGACGAGCTTTCGCTTTGCCGCCGTACCATGCGTCCTTGTATACGTCCGAAGTCTGGTGCACCCACGGGTCGATCAAATGAAGCTCTTTAGGGAAGGCAAAACTCATAAGTTGCTGGGAGAAATCCCCCATATGAACTCCTATCTCGGCCCCTACAGAATGCTTCGGCAGCAGGTCGAGCAGGAATTGACGTCCGCTTGTGTTTGGCGAAACAAGCCCCAATGTTTGCGCCATTCGCCTTGCGCCAGGAATGTTCTTGATTACATTCTTTAGCATACGAGTCCTCCAATTCTTCGTGCCTGACTCTTGGTGTACAGGTCTGGATAGCTCGATACGACATATCGCCTAGTTCTAGCCGGATGTTCAGACAAAAAAGCAGGCGAAATCCTAGAGTAATAGCTGGTTCCAGGGGTCGGCTCTTGATCCAGAAAGGTCAGCGTCACGTCCTGCCGGTCGGGAGCTGCCGTATAGATGATCTTTTCATTCTTGATCACTTCCACCTGTGCCACCGGGCTGGTTCCTACAATCCGAATCTGAAGGGGGGGCACTTCGGATGCATCAAACTCATCCCCCATGAAATGATCCGCCATTCGAACATCGAGTACGATGTTGTCGGTAGCCCCATACGTGTGGCGTTTCCGAATGGCTTCAAAGATGGCCTCGCGAGTCGGCTGCTCCGTGAAAACCATGGCGTAGGAAATATGGGTGGACCAGTGATCGGAGCTGGCGATGGTACCGATACGATAGCCCTTTCGATAAGCGTTCCAAACGAAGCCCGCTTCCTGATAGCCTCCGAGGGGTCTGTCCTCAGCAGACCGTGCAGCCCGCGGCCCTCCCGGGTGTTCGTAGGAAACCCGGTCTCCCTGAAAAATCTCTACCACCGGCTCCACCTCGGGGTCGTTGTCACGCCAATCGGTGCCCATGTTCGATGCCGTTGTGTGAGGAATGGAGATACCTCCGGTCTGGCGAAGTGATTCATACAGCAGCCGCGTATCGTCGTCCACCAGGGTCTCATGACGAGCACCGGCTGGTCGACGCCGGTTGAAGTCAGCCCGGGTGAAAAACGACACCACGGGAACGCCACGACGTGTGTGAAAAACGTTTCGATGCCCTCCCGGAAACGAAACGCTACGCTCGTAGGCGTAAAAAGTAGTGAACTGGCGTGGGATATTATAGAGATCGCAACTCTTCTCGGTCAGCCACCACCAGTACTCGTAGTCGCCTCCGGCGTTGTGGTCGGTGACGGCGCCGAAGTCCATCGCGGCTACATCCAGCATGTAGCGATAGAAATCGAACAGAGAACCTTCGATCATGCCTCCGGCGGTATCCTCCGACAGTTCTGTATGACGGTGGAAGTCCCCCCGCACGATCCGGTTCTCGACCCCATGGACGAAGGATCGGTAGGAACGGATCGTCGCTACGTCGTCTGCCTCATTGAGGTGGACCGGAGCTATCTCGATCTCTTCCGGTGCTTCCCATGCCTTCAACTCAGCCGCTCCAGAGCCCGTCTGCATGGGGATTCGGGCCGTATAAATATTCCCCGCAACCGGGGCATGAGATCGATTCGAGAGCCGCCCATCCGCCGGCCACACGACCCACAGGCTTCCGTCGGGCGCCCACGCCCCATCGGAGCGCATGGAAAGCCGGCCCCAACTCTCCGGCAGCGCCACCACCGGCGACCAGTGATCCCCTTCATAAAACGTCACTGCCTGTTCCCAGTACCGGGAAGACTCATGAGGAAAAGTGGGAGTCCACTCGCCCACCTGATTCCAGAGGTGAAACAACACACCGACTCGCCCGGATCCTGGATCGACGAGGAGCTGAGGGGAGTCGTGGTCGTGTATGCCCACCTCTAGCAAAGCTGCCTCCAGGTCCTGAACGGGGACCTTTCTCTGTTGCCCTTCGAAGACTGTCAGCTTCAACCTACGAGATTCGTAGAGGCGAGCCCCTGGTGACGAGGGGTGTGTCAGCCAGGTGTTCCAGGTCTCCCGGCCGTGCTCCAGCCACTGGGGATCGGTAGTGGGACCACTGTCTTTCCCCCAGTTGCTTCCTCCCTCATCCCAGGCTACCCAGACCCGACCCTGGCCGACAGCCACAGAGGCATGAGCTTCGAACCTGGCCGTGTCGGCGACAGCGATCTCCGGGCCCAGATGGCCATTCACATAGCTGCGAAGGAAGACGTCATAGTTTCCGTTTCGATAACTGTCCCAAACGATATGGGCTCGGCCCTCGGCATCGACAGCAATCTGAGGCTCCCAGTCGTTGGCGGGGCTATTCGTCACTCGGATTTCCTCCGACCAGTCAGCTCCCTCGGAGCGGCGCAGAAAGATGTCGGAGTTGTCCCCGCGAAAGCCCTGCCAGACAATCCAAAGGCCCCCTTTCGAGTCTGAAATCAGATGATGATCGATGTCAGGGTGAGGGTGTGAACTCAGCCGGATCAATTCCAGCCAGCGATTCTCTTTTTCATCCAGGGCCCGAGCATAGAGATCGAAGTTTCCGTCTACTTGCTGGGACCACACAACCCACAGCCGTTTGTCCTTGTCCAGGGCGACCTGTGGTCTCCACACGTCTCCCGAGGTCCCCGGAACCCGAGTGAAGGTTCGCCAGCTTCCCTTATGTTTCGAGAGCCTAATCTCCTCGGCCTGCCCACTGTAGGATTGCCACACCGCCCAGGCCGTGGTTTCGTCAAGAACCGCGATCGACGGATAACCATCATCTCTAGAGTCGTCCGTCAATTTCGAGGTCGACTGGAGCCCATCAATTCGAACTCCCTTATCCAGAAACTCCAGAACCATACCAGGCCCGAGCTCACTGATATGAAATGAAAAATCCCCTCGATTGGTGGCGACCTGGATACGTGAATCAGGACCTCCCTGGCCCCGCAACAGAATGCCCTTCTCCTCGGGTCTTCGGGCTCGGCCATAGATCGTCTGTAAATCGAAGGCATGGAGAGAGAGGCGATCTTCGGGACGAAGCAGCCAGCCCTTGGATTCTGAAATCTCAGCTCCCTGGACCGTGACCGTCCCGGTCCACCGCTCCCGCACTCTCTCACCATGTCCAAACGAGATGCGTAGAGCAAACGGTCGCTGCGGAAGAGAGGATTGTGGGGTCTGCAGAGTCGACTTGACCGTGGTCCAGCTCACCGCCGCGATAAAAAGAATTACGGCCGACACTAAAATCATCTTATGTCGCATTCGATTTCTCCAGTTTGGGTCCACATGGGGTTCCGGACTGTGCGGGAAACCAGGCGAACCACTTTCGATTTTATTGAACGGCTCGTGGGACCCCATCGGTCCAGTGGTCTGTCACTCCCGGCGACGCGGATCAGATCTTTCCGCAAGGGCTGATGGCGAAGTGCGGCGCTGGAGACTATTTCCGCACCACGTTCGTGTGCAGATGTCGAAGCCTCCAGGCTCCGTCCTGCTTGGTGAGGACGGCCGTGCCCAATCCGCCGCCTGAAGCCTCTCGCCCGGGCGTCTTCACGGCGGCAGCCCATTTCAGGGTGGCATAGGCCATACTCCCTCGAACATAGGGCTTGATCTCGCTAAAGCTGTATTGCAGCTTCTGGATCTCTTTGAATTCGGGTCCAACATGGTTGTCTCGAAAATCCGCCCATCCCCGGTTGATCAGGCCGCCTTCGAAAATGGTGAAAGCATCGCTCGTGTCCACGTACTTCACCATCTCCGAGATGCTCATGTTCTGCATGGCGGCCGCGTAGTTGGTAAGGGTTTCAATGACTTCGTCCTCTTCCCCGGCTACCGCGAAGCCGGGACTGAGAGCCATGATCAGCAGAACGGTCCATTGCCTACACATTCTTCTTCCTCCTCAAGAAAGGGAGTTCTATCTCCAGCATTCGAAAAAAGGCCAGTGTCTACTTGATTTTCTTGTAGACGTACTTCAAATCGGGAACGGCGGCAAGTGCCAGCTTGATCCGATCTCCTTCGGCTAACCTGTGTTTCACTTTCCGGAAGCTTCAAGAATGACCAACGATTGCTTCCGTGCAGCTTCCGATAGGCGATGTCTCCCTCGAGAAGTCTGGTCGATCCGCCGGCGTCCGATACAGGTGCGAGGGACCGATCCATAGCTCCCGCAGCGTAACTGGAGGGGATCTACCTATAGTTCCGCCTGTGGCCCTTCATGAAATCCCAGGCCAGTCTTGCCCCTTCCACATCCCGACAAACAGGCCGGTCTGGAAAGCTTTCCGGAATAACGTGCTCTCGGGATGGCATGACATGTCCACCGCCCTCCAGCGTGTAGAACACGACCGGGGCACCGTTTTCCTGAGCGGCATAGGTTGTTCGAAGGACCCGGCATGGATCGGTCGGGTCCGAATCAGGAAGGTACTCACGGAGGGGGTTTTCCGGGCGGGCGTGATTCGCGTCCACCCACCACGCAACAGTGGCTTCCGCTGAGCGGACGAACCCGTGGCCTTTCAAAATCTCGCCGCCCTCCCACTTGACGACAGGATCCTTGGTTCCGTTGGCGATCAGCAAGGGCGTAGGCAAGGCGGGCTTCTGGATCACAGGGCCGTCCACGGGCAGATTGGCAATGAAGGCTGCCCCGGCGGCGAATCGTTCCGGAACTTCCATCAGCAGCCGAAAGGCCATCATCCCCCCATTGGATGCCCCGGTAACATAGATGCGACCCCCGTCGATGGAATAGTCCCGCTCGATACGATCCAGAAGCTCCGCCAGGAATGCAACGTCGTCCGCCTTGCCTTCGACCGGCACGTCCACGACGCGACCATCGTTCCAACCCTGGTGGTCTCCTCGGGTATCTCCCGTGGTGGCGTTCGTGCCGTTGGGGACCAGCAACAGAAAAGGCTCCGTTTCCGCCACATCGGTCCACTCGCTGGTGGCCACCGCGCCGGTGCTGAAGATTCTGCGCATGCTTTGACGCCCACCGTGTAGTAGCAACACCACTGCTGTCTTTTCTGGCAGAGACCCGGGCACGTAAACCCGATACCAGCGGGTCCTCTCACCAACACGAAGACTGCTTTCCCGCCAGTTTGGCAGCTCTAGGATCTCACCTATCGGAGCTGAGTCCTGGGCAGACACCGAACGGATACAGAAAACTATTAGCATCGCCGTGAAGGAGATGATCCTCGAACACTTTCGAGAGGAGTTATCCTCGACCGTCAGGATCCTCAACATTCGGCCATCCCTTCACTTGCGGCATCCCATTTCAGGGTCGCATAAGCCATGCTCGCTCGAACATAGGTCTCGATAAAACTGGATTCTAGCTTCTGGATCTCTTTGATCAGGATTTCAACGTAGCCCAACAAGAGGGTAGTCCGCAGGTATGGGCGGCCTCGCGATCGCTGCTCCTGGGGCAGCCTGGGTGGTCGCCGCCGCGAGGGCGTCTCCCGGGCAGCCACCACCCTCAGGGGCACCAGGGGAACATTACCTGCCAGAACGTCTTTGGAGGTGGGGACTTGGGAGTCGCCTCTCCCACTTGCTTCCCCCGCCTTCGCTGGGGCTCCGAGCTTGGGGACTGGGCACCGGGCTGAGCCATCTCCGCCGCCTTCGACCCGAGGCTGCTGCCTCGTGGTTGGGTCAATACCGCGTATGAGAGGAATCGTGCGTCTCACGATGCTTTCCACGGGCTCGTCCGCTTGATGCATTCTCAGCGCGTCGAGGAACGCCTCCGTGAAGACCTCGTCTTTGGCCTGACCGCCTTCTTGAGTTGACATGATCACCAAGGCGCCCCTATCGGCGGGTGCCGGGCCCTCGGGAGTCGGGTCGGAGACGCCGGCAGCCGATGGCCCGATCCCCTTCGTTGCCCGTCCCTGGCGCCGCAGCCCACGGGCCACGGAGCCACTTTCGCAACTATCGAAAAAGAGCGTCAGATCACCGCCACGGTCAAGGACCCTGTTGAACCTGGCCCGCAGCTCTTTGTCACGGATGTCGGGCACGTCATGATACGCATCAGCGGGAACGATCGTCTCATCCAGCATGTCGTTTTCTTGAGAATCGGCGTTGACGACGGTGGATCCATGACCCGAAAAATAGAAGAAGACGGTGTCCTCGGGCCCTGTTTGATCGATCAGATGCTCGTCGACAACACGAAGGATGTTTTCGCGGGTCGGCGGCTCGTACATCCCTTCAATCAGTTGGCGAACAATGCCCGAGTCGCCAGCGCGCATGGGCGCCAGAAGGAGTTTGATCTCCTCCGGCTTGAAACCATACCTGCCAACGAGGACGTCACGCATCTTGAGCGCGTCGCTTACGGCATACTCGAGGTTCTCGAGACCGCGCGGAGCCGGACCGGGAGCGCCCTTCGGCAGGTACTCATCGATTCCGATGATCAGGGCGCGGCGGCTTCCCTCTTGCCCCTCTGAGAAACCCAACAGAGCGCAGAGAACCAGAGCCTTCACCGCGAGCGACGCCGCAGTTCTCATGCGCAGATTCGTGGACCCTGCCATATACACAATCCTACACGTGTGCTCCCCCTCACTACCAGGGAAACACACCGATCTCCCTCGAGGCCCGGACCGACAGCATCGACAGAGAGAAGCTGATTCTTTTGTGGTTGGCCGGCTTCCAGTAACGTGAAATCTTGTTGCTCGAGATCGACGACTGGCCGTTTGTTTTCGTCGGTGACGACGACGCGCAACTCGATCAGTTCAGTCGTTTACCGGTCTTCTGAAAACGAGGGTGTCCTCGAGAGAAAAACTGGCTTGTCAAGCTACTGTATAGAAGGCATTATTTTTCTTTGGCGGGTTCCGGGCAACTAAAGAAGGACTTTTATCTCACACCGTGCTTATGAGAAAAGGCAGCCAGCTTACGAACTATGTGCTATCTGCGCACATTCGAGGAGATTAGGGATGAAGAAATCCACTCTGATTTGGAAACTGCAAGCGTTTCTTGTCATTTTAACCGTGTCACCGTTGACGGCAGGTGTCGTTTTTCAGGTGGAGACCACATACCATTCCGGTTCCCCCGGGGCCGAGAGCAGTGAGATGTCGGTCGAGAAGCCCAATTTGAAGATGGAGATCCAGTCTGGAAGCTCCGGCAGCCAGATCAAGGACGAGGTGATCTTCAACGGCGACCGTCGGCAGATGGTGGTCGTCAATCATCGAGACAAGTCCTACATGGTGATCGACGGCAAATTTGCAACGAAAATGGGTGGTCAGTTGGAGCAGGCGCAGAAGGAATTGGAAAAGCGTATGGCTGGGCTCGATCCCAAGCAACGCGAGATGATGGAGAAGATGCTCAAGGGACGCATGGGCTCCATGGCCGGCGGCGCTGCGGCCGGCGGCACTGCGCCGAAGCGTTCGTCCAGCGAGTATAGGCGTACGGGCGAGCGCGCTGCCAGGAAGGGTTACCCCTGCGTCCGATACGACGTCCTGCGCGACGGGGCGAAGGTCCGCGAGATGTGGGTGACCGATTGGGACAACATCAAGGGCGGAAGAGATGTGGTGGACTCCTTCAAGGAGATGGCGAGCTTTTACGGCGAGCTGATGGACTCATTTTCCGGATCGTCCGGTGCCCCGGGCTTCTTCGAAGCTAGCGGAAACCCTGTCGAAATGTTCACTGGGGTGGACGGATTTCCGGTGGTGACGCGGAGCTTCGAAGGCGGGGAGTTGGAGAGCGAAACCGTCCTGGAATCGGTCACAGAGCGGGACCTGGACCCCGACGCCTTCGAGCCTCCCAAGGGCTATCGACTCCGAACCATGGGGCCTCAGTAACGCAGTGGCCGGAGGCCATCAATACTCCAGAGTGGCAAAATCCTGCACTCTCTGCACCCTATACGCACCCACTCCATCGAGCAGAGTTCCATCTCGGTGAGAAGGGGGGACCCCCTTTTGGCAACTGTTGGATTTCACCTTGTTGCTTACCGAGTCGTCCCGGTGACCTCCTGTTCCCACTGGACGTGGAGTGCGTGCAGCCTTTCCACCAGCTCCGGCCGCTCGGACGCATAGTCGTGGACTTCCGGTCGCTCGTCGTCCAAACGATGCAGCGAGTAGATTGTCTTCGATGGCGACGCAGTGCTGGGTGTGGCGATCAGCTTCCAATTCCCTTCCCGTACTGCCCACCGATTGTACCATTGGAAGTGCAACACGGAATGTGAGGAGGCAGCGTCCTCGGAACGGATGATGGGCACAACGCTACGTCCATCAAGCGCAAGATCGGGAATATCGATCCCGCACAGCTCCAGCACGGTCGGAAACCAATCCATGATCGTGACAACCTGATTACGAACGACGTTCTGGGGTAGTTTCTTCGGATAGCTCAGGATCGCGGGAGTTCGAATGCCACCCTCCAAAAAAGTGCTTTTGTGTCCAATCCACTTGCCCGTGTTACCCCCACCTCGGTTGGGCCCGTAGTCGTGTCCCTTCGGAAAACCGCTGTTATGGTTGTCGATCTTGATCTGGAAATTCTCTTCCGAATGTCCATTGTCACTCTGAAAGATGATCACGGTATCGTCGCGCAGGCCGCTCGACTCCAAAAGGTTCAACACTTGGCCGATGTAGTAATCCGTGGTCGTGATGGTGGCGGCATAAGTACGACGGGGCATGGGCATCTTAGCGTAGCGTTGGCCGTGTTCCTTCAGATGTTGCTCGGGATAGTGCGGAATGTTGAACGCCAGATAAAGAAAGAAGTTGTGATCTTTATTTCGGTCAATGAATTCCATTGCTCGTTGCGTGACTAGGCCTTAGTCCAGCGTGATTTTTTGCATGAGGAGGAAGAAAAGCCCTGGAACGTGCGCCGTTACGGGATAAAATGCGTTTGATATATTTACAAGACATCCCGAAAGGAGCACATTCCAGGTGAATAAAAGAAACCACAGAATCCTCCTCCGAGACAAGCAAAATCTTACACGCCGGTTGGAAAGAAATCAGTTTGAGGACCGGTCCGATCCTATGTTCAAGGACTCCAACACCTACTACGAGATCGCCGAGAGAACGCGCGCCATCGGATCTGGTGGTATCGGAGCCATTCACAAGCTCGTGTGTAAGCTTGGATTGGACAAAGATATCAACAGAAACATCGTTTTGCTCAAGTACCACTTTCCTTACTGGGAATCCGATCATGTACTGAACATCGCATACAACGTCTTGTCGGGTGGAACCTGTCTCGAAGATATCGAGCGGTTGCGCCAGGATGAGACCTACATGAACGGACTGGGAGCCGAGAGGATTCCGGATCCCACGACGGCTGGAGATTTCCTCCGTCGTTTCGATGAGGATTGGATCTTCGGACTTCAGGAAACCATCAATGAAACCCGAACCAAGGTGTGGAAGTTGCAGGATGCTTCCTTCCGGAAGGAGGCCATCATCGACGTGGACGGGACCGTCGCCGGAACCTTGGGGGAATGCAAGGAAGGAATGGACATTGCCTACAACGGGATCTGGGGTTACGCACCGTTGATCGTGACCTTGGCCAATACGAATGAGGTCCTCTATCTGATGAATCGGCCGGGCAACCGTCCCTCTTCCGACGGAGCGGCCGAGTGGATGGACCGGGCAATCGATCTGGTGTCGTCGGTGTTTACGAAGGTCTGGCTTCGGGGCGACACGGATTTCTCGCTGACGAGAAACTTCGATCGCTGGGACGAGCGGGTTGGTTTTGTCTTTGGTTATGACGCCAAGCCGAACCTGGTCGGGATGGCCGATGCCCTGCCGGAGAGACAATGGAAACCGCTCGAGCGGCCTCCTCGTTATGAGGTCAAGAGCGAAGAACGGCGCCGTCCGGAAAACGTCAAAGAACAAGTAATCAAGGAGAGAGAATTCAAGAACATCCGCCTGCAGAGCGAGCAGGTCGCCGAGTTTGACTATCGTCCCGGACACTGTAAGAAAACCTATCGCATGGTTGTGGTTCGGAAGAACCTCACGATCGAAAAGGGGGAGCACCGGCTGTTTGATGAGGTCCGGTACTTCTTCTACATCACCAACGATCGGGAGATGACGATGGGAGAAGTGGTCCTTTTTGCCAACGATCGCTGCAACCAGGAAAACGTCATCGGTCAGCTCAAGAGTGGAGTGAACGCCTTGAGGATGCCTTCGGACAGTCTGGTATCGAACTGGGCCTACATGGTCATCGCATCGCTGGCGTGGAATCTGAAGGCCTGGTATGGCCTGGTGACGCAGGCGCCGACAGTACGTCGTGATATCTTGAGGATGGAGTTCAAACGCTTCCTGGTGAACTTTGTGCAAATACCCTGTCAGATTGTAAGAACCGGTCGTCGCCTCGTTTACAGGATATTGGCCTATAGCAAGCATCTCGAAACCTTTTTGGCGACGTTCGACTATATCAGGCAACTCAGGTTTACTTGAAGGCGCCTCGCCGGCGGGTGAGCCCGTACCCCCGGCGGAGCAAGAGTGGCGGGCGAAAGGAAGGGCATAACAGAGACAAACAAGATCAAGTGATCCAGACAACCAATGGAAGGTTTGTCTCTTGTGTTTCTCTTTGCTTTCCCTGTTACGCACAAGGAGCTGAAATCCACGAGATATTCGGAAAAGGCAAACGATTTTCCGAGCGAGCTCATACCTCGCTTATTTTGGGCCTAGGTCCGGAAAGTACCTTCCTGGGAAAAACACTTCATTGATACCTTCGTATAAATCGTGAAAGCCTTCACCATGGAGGAAAAAGTGTTTGTAGTTATCGATGAACCCATCGCGAATGCCAAAGAACTCGTCAAAGCCCTGCCTGGTCGGTCCATGATCTCGATGAGCGCCCAGATGCCACTTGCCGAAAAGTCCCGTACGATAGCCAGCCTGTTGTAGGACTTCGGCCAAAGTGACTTCGTCGAGGTTCATGTTCTCGCCATCCGCTCCGTGCATGTTCCACTGCATCCAGGTGTTGACGTTTCCTCTCTGCGGGTGCCGTCCAGTCATCAAGGCTGCCCGTGCCGGACAACAAACGGTATGCGCGTAGGCCTGCGTAAACCGCACTCCGCGGGAGGCCAGGCGGTCGATGTTCGGCGTGTGAAGATCGGTCGATCCGAAGCAATTCGCGTCTAACGTTCCTTGATCGTCGGTCATGATGACGACCACGTTGGGTCGATCTGTGGCAAGCACGCCTGGTTGCGTGCAGAGCCAGCAGGTCCCAAGGACCAAAGATCCGATGACTCGAACGTGTGCCATGGTTTTCTCTCCTGACGTACCCTTGATGTCGCCGCGCGCCATTGTACGCGCACGCGTACGAGTTTGCCTATCTCCTTCGGGGAAGGTTTGAGGTAGAGTTCTCTCGGGGATCTCGGGTCCCACGGGTCAATCCGCGTGCCAGTGCAGCCAGTTCTGGCGAAACCTAAACGCAACCGCAACCACGGGCCAAACTACAACCGTTAACGTGTAGATCATTCCCATCTCCTTGGAGACTAGTCGTATGCCGTAGAAGACAGAAGCGATCACAATGAACATCCCGAAACTGGAAGATACGATGTAAAACAGATTCCATGCGTGGCCCAAGCCCCTGATAATCTTGTCGATCATGGTGCGTTTACCTCCCGCTCTTTTTCATCTCGTCCCAAGAAGGTCGCACCTTCAGTGCCTCTAGCGCGAGCCTAGCTCTGGAAACAAATACCCGAGCGCGAATCCAATCATTGGCAATAACGAAAATGGTTCGTCGGGAAGAAGGGGGTTATTGCAGGTCATTGAAAAGATTGCTGGAGCTGACGGGGATCGAACCCGTGACCTCCTGACTGCCAGTTGCTTGTCAACTACGCATAGTCCTGCACAGAGCTGCAAAATCTTGCACTTTCTGCACCCTATACGCACCCAGGGCTACCACCACTGTTACCCGCCATGCTTTGCATATGGGTCCTAACTGGCGTACACGTCTTTGAGATTGACGTCATGATCGCGCATGCCCTTCCAAACGCCCCTATTGAGATCCAGCCCACGCATTACGATGGCGTCAGCGGAGAAAGCCCTTGGCAAGACCCAGCAGATCGTCGATCGGCGAGCTCTCGCCGTCGGCGTCCAGCAGCTGCATCAGCGTTCCCATCGTCGAGCTTGTCGAGCTCGTGGAGCCGGGCGACCCTCCGAGCAAGGAGCCGAGCAGACCTCCCAGTCCGGAACCACTTACTGGCACTCTGGGAGGACAGGCGCTTGTTCAGGGCTCCCATCACCAGTCCAGCGACCAGTGGCAACATCTTCTTGAGAATCGCACTGTCCACGCCGGTCTTCTCGGAGGTTCGGCTGGCGAGCTGCCGGCTCACGTCCTTGCTACCGAGCAGATGTCCCAGAATGCCATTGCCGTCCTGCACGGATTCCTGTTGGCTCAAGCTTGTAGCACCTTCGAGATAGCGGTCGTGTCCACCGCCACTCAAGGCACCGAGCAAGCCCTGAAGCCCGTCTTCCTGGGAAACGTTCTTCTTCATCCCGTTGGTCAGCGCCGGCAAGAATTGCTTGATCACGCTTCCAACCGTTTCCTGGTCGAGTCCGAAACTCTGCTCCATCTGCTGGAGCGGATTGCCCCGGCCCCCGACGATCTCATCGAATAGATTCATGACGACCTCCTGACAACCTACTGTTTTCGACACATTCAGAGTATCAGTATTCATGCGCCGCGAAAAGGCAGCGTCTCTCGAATGGGGCCAGTCCGATATGCTGGACGTCCTGCAGTGTGCGAAGTGCCACTCCCGCATGAGGATTCTTGCAGCGATTCATCCTTCCGCGGCGATACAATAGATACTCGTTCGTATGCCAGGACTCAGCTCCGACAGGTGAGACCCTAGAGCTGCTTGCCGTGCACAAAATACATCCAAGGCACACCAGTCGACAAACACGCGCTACTTGAGCATTTCCTCTGCCTAGCAAACTGACACGAACTGACACAGTGAAAAACAGCGGCGGGTAAGTTGGTGGAGCTGACGGGGATCGAACCCGTGACCTCCTGACTGCCAGTTCGTTTCAGCTCCTAGCCGAACCTCTAGGAAATCAGCACTTTCCTTATTTTTCAATCATTTACAATTTACATTCTCTGGGGCAGTCAGCTCGAAATTCCCCGGAAAACGTCAGTAAAACGTCAGTAAATTCCCTACCCGATCGACCCAGGCCGGAGTGTTCGATTCCCTGGGTAAACTTTGTAGACGAAGTGGTCGCGTGGTTGAAAAGGAGAAACGGGGACCGGCCAGCGTGAACGCCGGATATATCAAGCTGTGGCGAAAGATCACCGAGAAGCCGGACTGGCCGGGGAACCTGCGGCGGTCCTTTACGGACTTTGAGGCGCGCGTGGACGTATACATGAACCTGGCGCGGGGAAAACCGGAAGGGCATCTTGGACGGGGCGAGTTCGAGGCGAGCGTTCGTTTTCTAGCTCGACGATGGAGATGGGGAAGCACAAAAGTCCACCGCTGGAAACAGGGGATGATTGCCGAGGGCGAACTGAAGAGGGTGGAACACCAAACGGAACACCAAACGGAACACTTAAAGGTTTGTCATTACAATGTTTATAACCCTATGGTGGAACACAAAGTGGAACACAAAGTGGAACAAAGTAAAAGAAGGATAAATGAAAGAGAAAAAGAGTCTCCTAACGGAGACTCTTGTCGTGTGCGCGCTGAAGTGCTTTTGGATCTTTACCGGAAGCACAACCGGATACTGCCACAGGTGAAGGCATTTGGCTCCGATCGATGGAGAAAGTGCCAGTCAAGGATTAACCGGGCCCAGCAGCAGGGACGCCTTGAACCATACCTGAAGGATTTTGCCGAGGCAGTAAAAAAAGCTCAGCAAGTACCCTTTCTGCGAGGGGAAGGACGCCAGGGATGGCGGGCGAGTTTTGACTGGTTTGTTGCCAATGACAGCAATGTCTGTCGCATTTTGGAGGGAACCTATGATCAGCTCAATCAAGAGCTTATTGGAAAGTCACCCCGTACCGGAGGCCGCCGGTACACCCCCAAGCAGTGACGCCTACAAGTGCCAAGATTGCAGAGACACAGGCTGGCTGATTGGGTTCGATAATCGAGCCTCCCCCTGCCCCTGCCGACGACGGATCATGCTGGACCGACGGCTGAACAAGATCGACCTTCGATTTCGGAAGGCGAGTTTTGAGACCTTCCATCCGCACAGCGAGCAACAGGCTCAGGCACTGGAGCGGATGATGGACAACGTCACTGGAAATTTTTATCTGTGCGGGGACTACGGCGTGGGCAAGACGCACCTGTTGGTTTCTCAATACCGGGAACTGTGCCTGGACCGCGCTTGCGAGTTTCGCTCCACTCACGCTCTCATGGAGGAGATGCGGCAAGCGGAGTTCAAGGAGGAATCGCTGATTTTCCAGCGCATCGACGGCTCTGAGTCGTTTCACTTGTTCTGGGATGACATCGACAAGCTCCGCCTCACGGATTTTCGACGGGAGATGATTTTTCATCTGGTCGATCTTTTGTACCGCCGAAAACAGGGATTGAGTATCACGTCGAATCTGACGCTTAAGGAACTCGTTGATGAAGACATTATCCCGTCTGGGGTGGTTCGACGGATCGACGATATGTGCACGGTGGTGTCCTTGCAAGAACAGGAGGTGCCGTTTTGAAGCAATGGCAAGGTCAGGCCGAAGCATCGCTGGAGTTGGGCTCATTGGGGGTCTTCGGGCAGTACTCGAAAATGATTGCGAAGGCTCCCGAGATCGTGGATGCGGTCCATGAGCTGATCCAGGAAGACCCAGCCATGCGGAAGTACGCCGAGGAGAAGGGTTTGGTATGAGCCAGCACATTCGCCGGGTGGTTGCGGTGTGAGAGCGAGCGCCCTCGAGCAAGAGTTGGCGTTTCAGATCCGCGCGGTGGGGCTGGCTGAACCAGAACGCGAATATCGGTTCGCGCCGCCCAGGAGGTTCCGGTTCGATTTTGCGTGGCCGGCAATGAAATTGGCAGCCGAAGTAGAAGGCGGTCATTGGATCCAGGGCAGGCACAACAGACCCCTTGGGTTTCAGTCGGACATCGAAAAATACAATCTCGGGGTCATGAGGGGGTGGAGCATCTTGCGGTTTACTCGCGAGATGATCCAATCGGGCGAAGCCGTTAAATCTATTGAGCATTTGTTGACCGAAATGTCAGACTAAATCCCGGCAGGTCAGCTTGGACTTCAATGCACCTTTAAGATATAGTTTGAAACAGAAGGGAGGATGGAATCATGGTCTCTGATGGAGCACGAAACCATGTATGGAGCCTGGTACTGGACTTGGAGCGGCTTGCTCGGTATTACAACAAGCTCGCCTCTGGCTTGGCAAGGAAACACAGACTTGGGACGGCCGTTATTGCCTTTGCTGCCACCAGTGCGGTCGTGTCTCTGTTGCAACTGTTTCCCCCGCAGGTTGAGCTTGTCGCCAACGCAGTGATTGCCATCTTGGCGTGCTGGATGCTGGTCAACAATTTCTCTCAAAAACTGATCGTTGCCAGGGGTGTCGGTGAACGGTGCAGGGAACTCGAAACAGACGCACGTGCCTTGTGGCTTAGCCTGGAAACCTTGGATGATGCTGAAGCAAGGCGGAAGTGGGAAGATCTATGTAAAGAGATGAATCGTGTAACGTCGAAGCCGGAAAGCGCTGGTATACTTAACAACGATGCCCTGAACGAGGAGTGCGCGGCAGAGGCGTATGATGTCATCAAACAGGAATTCGCCATCTGACAGCAGTGGGATTGAAGACAAGGGAAACCCGCCCCGGCCCCCAAGACCAGCGCCGCCACCGCCACCTCCTCCACCACCCAAAAAAGACTAAAAACTCACTCTGGTATAATCGATTGCAGGAGTAAAAGAGTGAAGCAGAGCTTTGACCCGGACATCCTGGCAGCGGCCAAGGAGATTCAGGCGATGAGGAATGAGGGTAAGTTATCTAATATCAAGCGGATCATCTTGAATTGTTGCCCACAAGATCGCATCCGCACCATTCAGCGAGAGTACAGGGATGAGAAACTTGACTTGAATCCTGTCGCCTGATTGTGGCATTCTCTTACTGACCCACCGGCAACCGTACCGTGGTCATTCTGGCCGCGGTTGTGTCTTCCAAACAAGCGCGGCCTAATATTAACAGGCGCCACCCGGCCTTTATCGCGGGTCCTTTCCAAAGGCTTAAACACTACCAGTGTGTCTAAACCAGTCGAGATCGTCCAGCGCGACGGGCAGATCCGTCGAACGCGGTCGCAGAGCCTTGTCAAGCGCCTGATCGACGGCGGTCATGCCGTCCGCGTCACGGACCGGCGGATCGTAATGGTGGGGTGCGGCCTTTACGAATTGAGGATCGCGCAGTCCGGATCCGGCGGGCCGGTGGTGATGCAGCGGCGTCCCGTCGGAGACCGAAGGAAGGTGGGATGAGCCGGTCTGCTCAATGACTGATTACATTCTCAAAGAGCTCGTCACCATGGGGCAATGGGGGCGAGGGTCTACGGGTGAGGGCAACGTGACGCAAGGGTGATTGGGACGTTGCGAGATGTTTGAGCTTTCACACATTAACATCCTGACCGTCCTGACGCTGATGATTGCCCTGGGAGGATGCTTGGCGGCGGTGACGAAGTACTGCTCCCAGGTCAGCAGGACTCTTGGCGACGTGACGGCGACTTTGAGAGAGGTAACGGCAACTTTGAAGAATCTTCACGCGGAGATGGTCGAAGCCTCGCGTCAGCGCGACCTCATGCAACAGGAAATCACCCTCCGGTTGCAGGCCCTGGAGGGCAAGATCGAAGGGAGGAGGAGGTAATGCGGTCCTGGATTTACTCTCGCGTCCGGGGTTGGCTGGTCTCGAAAGTTATTCGTCTGCTTGCGGCCTTCGCGCTCGCTTTCCTTGCCGTGGGAGTCGTCTTTGGCGGATTCTGGGCCGATCTTTTGGCGGGGGTCTTCATGCTTTCGGCGGCAGCGCTCATTATCCTGGACCTCCTGGGGGATTTGAAATGAAACACTTCGCTCGCGTTTGGCTATTGATGGTCCTGGCTCTTTTGGGAGCGGGCCTGATCGGAATCAGCGCGCAATGGATGTCGGAGGTCACGCCACTCGGACTCTCCGCGTCGGACTATGGCCTGGTCGCTCACGCTTTGGGTGGCAAGCTGTTGACGCTCTCGGTTGCCGTTTTGTTCTTTGGGGTTCTAGTGGCGGGGGTCTTCATGCTTTCGGCGGCAGCGCTCATTATCCTGGACCTCCTGGGGGATTTGAAATGAAACACTTCGCTCGCGTTTGGCTATTGATGGTCCTGGCTCTTTTGGGAGCGGGCCTGATCGGAATCAGCGCGCAATGGATGTCGGAGGTCACGCCACTCGGACTCTCCGCGTCGGACTATGGCCTGGTCGCTCACGCTTTGGGTGGCAAGCTGTTGACGCTCTCGGTTGCCGTTTTGTTCTTTGGGGTTCTAGACCGGGTTTTCCTTCCCTTCCTGAAGATCGAGGAAGTGTTTTTCGGACAAGGCCGTTGGACCAAGACGGGCGAGGACACCCTTCGAGCGGCCGTCATCCTGGGCTGGTTCATGGTTTTCGCGGCGGTGATCCTGGGGTTTGCCTGGGGAGGAACAACGTGAACAACAACGTGACAAAGAACGTCATCCACATCATCGAGGCTGTCGTTCTGATCGGTCTCTTTGCGTGTCGTCCCGTCGGCGCTCATCACTCGGCCTTGCTGCCGGTATTTGAGGCCGAGCTCGCGCGCGCCGGAGTCAAGCGCTGGTCACCTCAGCTGGCTGCGCAGATTCAGGTGGAATCCGCCTGGAAGCCGGACGCGAGATCGAAATACGCGGCTGGCCTGGCCCAGTTCACCCCGGCCACTTGGCAAGATATCGCGCCCCGCGCGGACCCCTCCTGCGCCGGCAAGCCGGAAACAGACCCGGCTTGCTCAATCAGAAGCCAGATCGTTTACATGCGGCGGTTGCTGAGCAGGTACCGGTCGTCGTTAACCGCAGGTGACCGCTGGGCATTCGCCTGGGCCGCTTACAACGGTGGCCCAGGATGGATCACGCGGGAGAAGTCCCGGTGCAAGCGCAAGCCGAATTGCAACCCCTCCCGCTGGTGGCGCAATGTCGAGCGTCACTGCATCCGGGCAGGTTGGGCCTGCCGGGAGAATCGAGCCTATCCGAAGAAGATCTTGGGGAGGATCAGGTGATGCTAAGGAACCCGTTGGGCTTTGTTGATGGGAGGATAACAGATGGGCCGGAGCAGATAGCTGATGAGCGAAGAGCGTGGGCCAATTGATGTGTTTGGGATTGCCCTATTGGGTGTCCTCTTTGTCTTTGTGCTTAATAGCGTCGTTAGCATCTACAGGGGGGAGCCCGTTAGAAGGCTTGGCGATAAATCGCAATGTGCAACAGCTCAGCACGAGCACCATGAATACCGTTGCTACGACAGTAACAATGAAGAGATAGATGACTGTCGCGTCGTATTTGAAGAACAAGAATAGGAGAATGATGCCACCGATCACGCGGATCACGCCGAAGGTGGCTTTTGCACACATGGCGGTCCATCGTAGTTCAACTTCCTCTCTTGCCGTGACCTCTTTCAATTTCTCCGGGTCGAGAGGGGGCAGGGACAGTAACTCGAGCAGTCCCTTCAGTTTTCCACGGAATTCCAATTTTCCTTCCTTCATTCGGGCTCACGCATGAGGTCCCAATTCCGTTTCGGAGGCCACTCTTGGCGTGACGGTGAGACGGACACCGAGCGCTCCGAGGACCTTCATCACAGTGCCGATCCGTGGATCGCGCTCGCCGGACAAGGCTTTATACAAGCTTGTCCGGCCCAATTGAGTTTCTTGGGCGATAGTGGTCATGCCCAAGGCGCGCGCGACGTTGCCAACAGCTTTGACGAAAAATTCAGGATCGTTTTCTTCGAGTGCCGCTTTCAAGTATTCGATGCGCGCCTCGTCATCGTCGAGAAACTCGGCACTGTCCCAGTGGGTATAAGCCTCTTTGTTCATCATGCCTCCTTACAGTTCGCCCGTCATTTTCTGGGCACGTTGTATGTCTTGTTGCTGGCTCGACTTGTCGCCGCCACACAACAGGATTACCACGGTGTTGTTTCGGATCGTGTAGTATATGCGGTATCCCTTGCCCACATCGATCCGCAGTTCGCTGACCCCACCGCCGACCGCTTTGTGGTCCCCGAAGTTGCCATCCTCGACGCGGTCAATGCGAACGGCGATTCTCGCCTGGGCCTGTTTGTCACGCAGCCTATTCAGCCAGCGGCGAAAGGTATCGCTCTTAACAACCGCGTAGTTCATACTAGGCATTGTATCCAAAGAGAGACAGATTGTCAAGCAGGTGGAGCGGCATGAGACTGGCCGCCGTCCTGATCGCCGCCTCCGCCCTGGGGTTCGGGCTCGGCTACTGGGTTGCCGCTCCCTCCCTGCTCTCTCCGGCAGCCTTGGCTGACCTGGTCTCCCGGATCTCGGACAGGCAGGCAAAGCAAGCCGCGCAGCGGTATGAAGCCCTGCAAGAGCAACTCAAGAAGCAACAGGAGCGGGCGCGACGGGATTTGTCGAAGGTCCAAAAGGACAGGGAAAAGGTTGCTCGACGTCTGAAAGAAACCTCTCGACGCCTCGAAGTCGAGCGGGAGCAGTCTGAGAAGAGGGTCCAGGACCTTCATGAGCAGGCTCGGGCCGCCGAAGAGGCCGCAAGCGAGGCCCAACGGGTTCTGGAAGAGTCCATCGAAGACGCGGGCCTTGATTTGTCCGCAGAGCTTCGCGCGGCAGAGCAGGCAAGCGAAGCGCTAACCGAAGCGCTGCATGAGGAAATCACCGAGTTGCGCAAGGTGACTGATTTTCAGGCCAGCGCCATTTTGGATCAGAAGGCTATGATCGACGCTCTGCGTTCTGAAAACTTCTCCTTGGCCCATAACTTGGAATTGTCAGAACGCCGATATGAAGCAGCCGAGGGACGAATAAAGCAACTCTCGGGCCGCCGGCTCCGCCTCAGGCCAGCGTTTATGGTTGGCGCAGTACGAGGGTTCAGCGGAACGTGGGCCCCTGGTTTTGCCGTGGGGCTGGCGATCACGTGGTGAGCCTCGACGGCGGCGCTATGGTGGTTCGGGGACCGGGCGCTCTCGCCGCCAGAGACCAAGCACAAATGAGAGGAAACGGCTGCACAAGTAGGACAATGCCTACGCGCGCGCGTAAAGGGACTCGCGTCCGAAAATGGGAGTCCCGATTGTTAGAGTCGTTGTCAGAATTCGCCAACGTTAGCCAAGCCTGCAAGGACGCAGGAGTAGGACGCTCCACGGTCTACCAACGACGGGACAAGGACGATTTGTTCCGTGCCCAGTGGGACGCTGCTATCGAAGAGGCCATAGACGGCATTGAGCTGGCTGTTACCAAGGCGGCGCTGGACGGAGACATGCAAACCGCCCGCTGGTTCCTGAGCCGACGCAGGCCTCAAGTCTACGGAGATCGCATGGCACTGGAGCATCACGGGAAAGACGGAGGCCCAGTGGTGGTGACTCTTGATCTGGGGGAGAGCAAGGAGAATCTCAACCGCTGATGAGCATGGCAGTCGGCATCGATGCAAAGACGATTCATTACACATTCAAGAGGCCCCCACTGTACGCCAAGCAACGGGAGGCCATCTTTCACACGGCTCGCTATGGCATCGTCGAGGCTTCTACCAAATCGGGAAAGACTCACGGCTGCATTGCCTGGCTGGCAGAGCAGGCCTGGTCCAAGGGCCGTCCAGGTCGCCACTACTGGTGGGTGGCTCCGGTCTACCCTCAGGCCAAGATTGCCTACAGGCGTTTGTGCAGATCCATGTCAATCGACGTGCAGCGCCCGAACGACACGGAGCTATCGATTGCCCTTCCCAACGGGGCGACGATCGGGTTTAAGTCAGGCGAGAAGCCGGACAACCTGTACGGGGAGGACGTGTACGCCGCCGTGCTGGACGAGGCCAGCCGCATGCGGGAAGAAGCCTGGCATGCGGTCAGATCCACGCTGACAGCAACAAGAGGACCGGTGCGTTGCATCGGAAACGTCAGGGGGCGCAAGAACTGGTTTTACCGGCTGGCAAGACGAGCGGAGACGGGCGAGGCGGACATGGCCTATCACCGGATCACGGCCCACGACGCGATTGAAGCGGGGGTGCTGGTTCAAAGTGAGATCGAGGACGCCAAGCGCCAGCTGCCCGATTCCGTGTTTCGGGAACTCTACTTGGCTGAGGCCACCGATGATGAGGGCAACCCCTTTGGGATCGATGCCATTCAAAACTGTGTGCAGGAAGAGATGCCAAATCAAGATCCGGTGGCCTGGGGCTGGGATTTGGCCAAAAGCCAGGACTGGACCGTGGGGATTGGGCTGACCCAAGACGGCTCGGTGTGCCGGTTCCATCGCTTTCAGAAACCCTGGCAGGAGACCTTCGAGGCGATCCTGCAAGAAACGAAAGGCACGCCCGCCCTGGTGGACTCGACCGGCGTGGGAGATCCTATCGTGGAACGGCTGCAGCGGGAAGGCGGCTCCAACTTCGAGGGGTACCACTTTACGTCGACCTCGAAACAGAAGCTGATGGAGGGACTGGCCGCAGGCATCCAGAAGGCGGAAGTGCGTTACCCGGAAGGCGTGATCCGGCTGGAGCTGGAAGCCTTCGAGTACGCCTACAGCCGCTCGGGCGTGCGCTACTCGGCCCCCGAGGGCCAGCATGACGATTGCGTGTGTGCCCTGGCGCTGGCTTACCACAAGCTGAGGCAGCCGGTGTACACCTTGAGGCTGCTCTGAGATGTTGGAATGGATGAGGAAGGCGTTGGGGCAAATACGGCACCCACTCTCGTTGGATCTGGAGCCGTCTGGGCTCTTTTCCGCGAATCTGCCCCGGACTCGCTTCAATTACCAGCGGGAGGTGGGGAGTGGCTATGGGTCCAACGTAGTCATGTCGCCCATCAATTGGGTGGCCCGCACCTTTCCCGAAGCGCCGCTGGAGATCCAAAAAGAAACGCGGGAAGGATTCGAGGCGGATTCCCAGCATGAGCTGACGCAACTGATCGGCCGGCCCAATGATTTTTACAGTGGAAACACGCTCTGGCAGGCTACGCTGCAATCCTGGTGGCTGGCCGGCAACGCCTACTGGATCAAGGTCCGCAACGCCCAGCAAAAGCCGATTCAGTTGTGGTACGTGCCTCATTGGATGATTCGCCCCAAGTGGCCTGAGGATGGAGGCGTCTTTATCTCGCACTACGAGTATCGGCCCCGGGGGTTTGGAGAGCGAATCGAGACCGAGGACGTGCTTCATTTTCGCAACGGGCTGGACCCGCACAATTCCCGGTTGGGGATGTCCCCTCTTTACCCGATCATGCGGGAGATCTTCACCGATGATGAGGCGTCCAACTTCACGGCCTCGGTGCTGCGAAACCAAGGTCTGATCGGATTCATCGTCAGTCCGAAAGAGAAAGGGGTCACGACAAGCAAGGAAACGGTGGAGGAGATGAAGAAGTTTCTCGGACGGAACTTCACGGGCGACCGGCGAGGCGAGCCGATGGTGCTCTCTGAACCGATCCACGTGGACACGCTGAGCTTCTCGCCGGAGTCGTTTGACATGACCTCGATCCGCAATCTTTCGGAGGAGCGGGTGTGCTCGGCCATCAATATCCCGGCTGCGGTGGTGGGATTCGGCACAGGTTTGCAACAGACCAAGGTGGGGGCCACGATGCAATCCCTCAAGCGTCTGGCCTGGGAAGGCAACCTGATCCCGACGCAGCGGTTTTTTGCCGAAACGATCGAGCGGTATCTTCTTCCCGATTTCGAAGAGAGCCCGGAGCGGTTCCGGGTGGTGTTTGACCGCTCGGAGGTGGAGGCCCTGAAGGAATCCGAGAACGAGTTGAACGAGCGGCTGACTACGGCAGTTCAGGGCGGCTACATGCAAGTGGCCGAGGCGCGGGAGAAAAAAGGCCTGGAGGTGACCGATGCGGACCGGATCTACCTTCGTCCCATCGCCATGGTTGAGGTTCCGGCGGGCCAGCCGCGTCCCAAGCAGCTGGTGAACGGACATCAGCGTATCCATGGCAAGATTGCCGCCGATCCCGACCCTTTGCTGCCCACGGGGGACGCTCCACCTCGCCGCCGACCGAACGCGATGCAACGGCGGGTCGTCGAGATGAACGAGAGGAATTACACGGCCCTCTCAGCCCGGTTTCAGCAAGAGCTGGAGCAGTTCTTCGACGGTCTGGGCAAGGAAGCGGCCCAGATAGCGCGGGAAGTACTCAAGTCGGCCCACCCCGGATCGGTCAAGGAAGTGGAGGATGAGGTCGAGGGTCAGCAAATCCTGGACGAGATGGCTCTTGCGATAGCCTTGGCCCAGCGGAAGCTGCAGGAGAAAGGCGGACGCCACCACTTGCGGGTGGCGCAGGAGACCTTCGCCGGGGTCGAAGCCATTTTGGAACTTCAGATCGGAATGCCCGACCCGGTGGCGCGGGAGATTGTGGCCACAGGCGGGACGCGCATGGGGCTGATCGACCTTCGCAAGCAAACGCGGGATCGGTTGTTTCGGGAGCTTGCGGAAGGACGCGCTGCTGGCGAAGGGATCCCGCAACTGGTGCGGCGAATCAGAGACAGGATCCCGGCGGGACGCTATCGGGACGCGGCAACCCGGGCCAAAGTCATCGCCCGGACCGAGACCAAGCATGCCCAGCGCATCTCGGTGCTTCGCGCCTACAAGGAAAGCGGGGTCGTCACCCGTGTGCTGGTCTTTGACGACCGTCTGGGTTACGGGGACGAGGATTGCACGTTCTGGAATGGCCGAGAGGTCACTCTTGAACAAGCCGCGGAATTGGATTCTCAAGAGCACCCCAACGGTACCCGGGACTTCGTGCCCATGATTCCGTGAGCGGAAATTGGAATGTCAAGCGATGACCTATACGAAGAATTCGAGGAGCGGGCGGCGATCATGGAGTATGACGGCGGATTCAGCCGCAAGGAAGCCGAACGGGCCGCGTGGGAATGTGTGCACGCTCGTTATTTTTTAGTTGAGGAAAACATGAATCACAAATCGTTTTACGTAAAGCAACTGGAGGGAGACGGGACGGGGAGCGCCGTCTTTGCCACCCTCAACGTCGTGGACAAGGACGGAGACGTGACCCTGCCGGGAGCCTTCGGGAAGCAAACCGCGGTGGTTGTCCCCACCCACGACTGGTCCAGTGTCCCTTTGGGCAAGGGCACGACGCGGGAAGCGGGAGACGAGGCCATTGTGGATTTCAAGCTGAATCTGGACTCCCCCACGGCGAAGGAATGGCACAGCGCCTTGAAGTTCGACCTGGACGAGGGGCCGCGCAAGCAGGAATGGTCCTATGGCTTTGACATTCTGGAAGAAAGTCGGGGCGAGTTCAAGGGAGAGCAGGTGAGGTTCCTGAAATCCTTGCGAATCCATGAGGTCAGCCCCGTTCTGGTGGGAGCCGGAGTCAACACCCGGACGCTGAGCATGAAAGAGAAAGGAATCAAGCTGTCCGATCAGTTTCAACAAGTCGAGCATGGCCTGGTGGAGACGCGAGCCGTCCTCACCCGGATGAAGGCCATACTGCAGATGCGCCGATCAGACCGCAAGCACCCTCTGTCGCCTGAGGACAGAGGACGGCTGGAGGGCTTGGCCAAGCAGCTCGCCGAGATCCAATCCGATATCGAGATGCTGACGAAGCAACCCGAACCGGAGCCGGTCATCGACGGGGCGGCCCTGTTGGCCCAATACCAGAGAACACTGGCCCAGATTCAAGGACACCTGAGCGCCTGAGACGCTCGCTGACTTAACGAAATCAGGAAAACAGGCCGACCTTCCACGGGTCGGCTTTTTTGTTGCCCAAAAAGGAGGCAAACCCCATGAAGGAACTCATTGAAAAACGCAAAGAGTTGGAAGCCAAAAGCGCCGTCTTGGCCGCTGTCTTTAAGCAGGCAGGCGAGGAGATGGACCTGTCCAAGGTCAAAAAGATCGGCGACCTGGACGTGAAGGCCAAGTCCTACACCACGGTCCAGATCTCCGAGGAGATCCGTAAGCTCAACGATGAACTGACCCAGCTGGGCAAGGAAGTGTACACCCTGGCCCAGGCCGAGAAGGCGGCTCAGGACGTGAAGGAAGTGCAAGATCGGATCAAGAACCCGGCCTCGTCCCTCACCCATCCCACCTCCGATGCGCCCACATCGGAGCAGGAAAGCACCTTCAAGGGCCTGGGAGACGCCATCGTGGCGTCGGATCTTTTCAAGAACCACAAGTCCGGAACTATGGAAAAGGGTGAAGTCCAAGGCTTCGGCCTGAAGGAACTCAAGACGCTGTTTCAGACCTCGGCGGGTTGGGCTCCTGAGTCTACCCGCATTGGCCGGTTAGTCGATGCCGTCACCCGGCCCATTCAGGTGATCGACATCATTCCGTCGGGTCAGACCGGTCAGGCATCCATCGTCTACATGGAGGAGACGACCCGCACCCACAGTGCTGCGGAGCGGGCGGAAGCGGCCGCCTATGCCGAGAGCACCTTCGCGCTGACGGAGAGGACCTCTTCGGTTCGCTCCATCGGAGACAGCATTCCGGTAACGGACGAGCAGCTGGCCGACGTCGCTCAGGTGCAAAGCTACCTGAATCAGCGGCTGGCCTTTGGCGTGCGGCAACGCCTGGATGGTCAGATTCTCAACGGCGATGGCACGGCTCCCAATCTGAGGGGCATCCTCAACACCACCGGCATTCAGACCCAGGCCAAAGGGTCGGACTCCGTACCCGACGCCATCTACAAGGCTTTGACCAAGATTCGGGTCACGGGCCGGGCCATGCCGTCCCACGTGCTGTTTCACCCGAATGACTGGCAGGCGATCCGCCTGCTAACGACTTCCGATGGGATCTACATCTGGGGGTCTCCGTCCGAGTCGGGCCCGGAGCGCATCTGGGGCTTGCCGGTGGTCCAGACGGATGCCTTGACCGAGAACACGGCCTTGGTGGGGGACTTCCCCAACTTCTGTCAGCTTTTCGAGCGTCAAGGGATCGAGGTGCGGATGGGATTCGTCAATGACGACTTTACCAAAGGCAAGCAGACCATCCGGGCCGGCATGCGGTTGGCTCTGGTGATCTACCGCGCTGCGGCGTTCTCTACCATCGCCGGCATTTAAGGGAGGTCGAAGATGAGCAAGATCGAAGGTTCGATTCCAAGAGACGCGATTAAGGTCGCCGTCATCGACGGAGACGCGGCGGGGGATCACACCGTTACGGGCGTGAAGGTGCGGGATCAGTTGGTGGCCGTCATCCGGCATATCGATGGCGGAGCCATTTCCAATCTCACGTCTGAATTTTCCATTTCAGCAGCCGACACGCTCAACAACGCGAGCGGGACGGCCACCACGGGCGATCAGCTGCTGATCCTATACCTCAGCCTCAGCTAAAGAAAGGAGGAGAAACCCATGGCAGACGTAACCATTACCCCACAGAGGATTACGCGAAAGAAACTGGAGGCCAGCTACACCGGATCCTTGAGCACGACGGACACCTACAAGGTCAGAAACGACGGCAAGGTGGTCTTGCATTTCAAAAAGACCGGAGCGGGAGAGTGCACCGTGACGGTCACCACACCCCGCGAGGTGGATGGCCTGGCCGTGGCCGATCTGACGTTCACTGTCCCGGCCACCACGGGCGACGTGTTTGCGGGACCCTTCCCGCCGTACCACTACAACGACGGAAAAGACAACCTCAGCTTCACCGTATCGGAGGTGACGGATCTGACCGTGGCGGCCTTGAGGATCGACTAATGCCGTTCACCATCCACACAAGGAGAGACCAAATGGAGAAGGAAACCGTGGGAGGAACGTTTTACATCGCCACCGAGCGCCTGTGGCTGACCGAGGACCAGACGGAGGTGGTCAAAGACGGCGATCCGCGAGCCGCCACCCTTTACGCTTCCGTGGGCACCCGCATTCCCGAAGAGGCCGCTATCCGCTTCGGGTTGGTGAAAGGGGAGAAGGCAGACCCTGAGAACCGAAGGGAGAAAGAGATGACTCCGAAGTCTGAGGAGAAGGCGGCAGAGCCGTATCCCAACAAGGCAGCCGAGCAGTCGGCCAACAAGAAGAAGTCCACCCGGAAGCCCCGGAAGTAGACCGTGGCCTTGCTCACGCTGGAGGAACTCAAGGAACTCCTGCAGACGGATCTTTCAGACAGTGCGCTTCAGTTCTACCTGGACGATGCAGGGGCGGAGATTGTCTTGAGATTCGGGCACTACCCGCAAGGGGATGACCTGGCCCGAAGAAAGCGGGTGCAGTTGGACCTGGTGAAGCTGGCCATCGAGTACCGCGCCTTAAAAAGCGAGCAGTCGGGCAACTACGAGGTGGAGTTTCCCGACTATGAGTCCGAGCGCGGGAAGATTCTCTCGCGCCTGAATCACGGTTTTGGGTGGTGGGCATGAGCGCGAGGTCCCGCATGACCATGCGGATGGTCATCGAGAGGAACACCACCGAGACGGGCAAGGACGACTACAACAATCCCTTGCCTCCCGTCTGGTCCCCCTGGGCAACCGTGCCCTGTTACGCCTGGAGCCGGACCCGGAAAGAACTCGCCGATGGCAACAAGACCGTCGTCATCGAGGATCTGCTGGCCTTGGTTCCCGTCGCCACCGACATCACGGAGTCCGACCGGGTAGCCCACATCCATGACCGGCTGGAGAGGACCTTGTTTGCCGGTCCCTTGGACATCGAGGCGGTGCAAAGGATGCCTCATCACCAGGAGCTGATGCTGGAGAAGACCACATGAGCTTTCGCTGGAATGGAGACAACGTCAAGCGCAAGTTCCGGCAAGCCGCCAAAGACGCCATCAACCAGACCATGTCCGAAGCGGTACGCCACGGCAAGCAGAATCACCCCGGCTGGAAAAACCGGACCGGCACAGCCGAAGGCAGCATTCGGATCATCGACTTTGCCCATCGGGAGGGAAGCCGGACCGTGGGCCGGTGGGGATCGGTGGACGTGGACTACATGATCTGGCTGGAACTCAAGCATGGTTCGGCGCTTCGTAGTGCAGGCGATGCTACCTATCCCAAGCTGATAGATCGCATTAGGCGAGGCCTATCATGAGCGCCATCCCCGATGTCCTGAAAGCCCTGATCGCGATTCTCGGTGCGGATGCCGATGTCGCGGCCTTGACCGCGCAGCGGGTATTCGCCCTGGAGCTGCACAAGGAAGAAACCAAGTCCATGCCGCGCCATGCCGTCGTCCTGAAGCTGGCCGGAGGCGGCACTGGGATCGGCTCTCGCAGCTATGTTCCAGTCGGCACGACCCGAGTCGATGTCTGGTGCTATGGAGAGACGCCCTTGGAGGCGAATCGGCTCCAGCGCACCGTACATCCAGTCATCAAGTCCATCAAGCGAGAAGTCCGGGATGGTGTCCTGATCCATTCCTGTTTGCAATCTGGCGGTCCTATTTCCTTGCGTGACGGGGACACCAAATGGCCGCTGGTTTTTGAATCTTGGCAAGTCATCGCCGCCGAAGTGACGGCGGCCTGAATTCTGGAGGTAAAAAAACAATGTCCGAACCCAAGGAACTCGTGATTACAACCTTCGAGGTCTATCTGGCCCCGGTGGGGGAAGCCTTCCCGGATACCGTTGCCATTCCGGGCGGCAACTGGTCCCTGCTGGGAAACGGCGGAGATCTCAGTATGGGAGAAGAAGGATTGACCGTTACCCACACGCAACAGGTGGACCTGCACCGTACCTACGGCTCCACGGGACCCCGGAAAGCGTCCCGCTCCTCCGAGGACCTGACGTTCGCCTTTGCCCTGGTGGATCTGACGCTGGAGCACTATACCCGCGCCATCAACAACTTGGCGGTCACCAACGTGGCGGCGGGAAGCGGCACGCCCGGTTATCGCCATATCAACCTGCACCGGGGAAGAGACGTCTACCGCGCGGCTCTTCTGGTCCGGGGAGAGTTCGGCGTCTACGGTCTTGATATGAAGGGCCAGTACGAGGTGCCCATCGCCGTGCAGACGGGCAACCCGACGCCGACCTTCACCAAGACCGCCATGGCTGCCCTGGCGCTGGAGTTCATGGCCCTGGAGGATGCCTCGGCCGACTCCCCCTTCGGACATCTGGCCATCCAGGACGCCGTGGCACTGTAAGTTGAACGATACAGCTGAAAGGGCCATAGCCCGAGGGGCAGAGGCCCTCCAACAATCCATCCATCAGCACAAGCGGGCCTATCGCTGGCATCGACGCCAGGCCCGCTCTCTCTCGGAGTCCCTGGCCCGGTTGCAGGAGATCTGTGATCGGCTGGGGATTGAACTCATCATCCAAAGCGAAGAAAGGAAATCTTTTCATGGCTCAAGAAACACTTGAACTCACCACCGACACTTCGTCGATTCCGATCAGGATTGATGGAGTTCTCTATCAACTCAAGCATCCTGATAGCTTGCCTTTCAGCGTGCAGCACCGGATTGCCCGGCTCGGGCGGATGCTGACGGACCTTTCCAAAATCCCCGACGAGTCCGATGACTGGTATGAGGCACGCTACGAGCGCGTGGACCGGCTCATGGTCGAGGCCATGGGAGCGCTATTCGTAGACTTCACCGATGAAGCTTCCGCCGCTGTCGAACAGTTGGGTGTCGGGCAGCGCATGGAAATCGTCAACGCGGTTTTCACCAAGGCGGCTCCCAAGGAGTCGCCGAAGAAGACGAAACGCAAGGCCTCCTCCCGCGCCTCCAAAGATTCTACGGAGGACAGCCCGCCGACTGGCTAGAGATGCCCTGGGGACTCATCCAGGGGTATCTGGACATGATGCCTGTGCTACAAGCTGAGGAAGCCCTGCATCAAGCCACCGTCGCCGCCGTGGGCTCCGGAGCGCTGCAGAAGCCGCAACGCATTCTCAATCAATGGCAGCGGCAGGCCCAACGCCGACGGTCCACGACACCCAAGAAAATGACTAAAGAGCAACTGAAAATCACCGCCCTGTCCATGGGACTGCAAGTGGAGGAAAGGTAAGCCATGGCTGAACGTCTGGGCGAAGCCGTCCTGGAACTCTCCACCGACAAGGGGTCCTTTGACTCCAATGTGGATTCTGCCCGGGAGAAAACCAAGAAGCTGTCGGCTGCCTTCTTGAAGGCAGGGGCTGCTCTTTCCGCAATCGGGGTGCCGTTTGTGGCCGTGGCGAAATCGGCTATCGACGCCGCTGACAACTTCGCCAAGATGTCCGCCAAGGTCGGGATCTCGGTGGAAACGCTCTCCGGTCTCTCGTTTGCTGCCAAGCTTGCCGGAACAGACATCAAATCCGTCGAAAATGGCCTAGGGCTGCTTGCCCGCAACGTCAACGATGCTTCGCAAGGCATCGGGGAGGCCAAGGAGTCTCTTGCCCGGTTGGGAGTTTCGCTGAAGGACTCTGCCGGGAATCTGCGCTCGACCGACAAGATTCTTTTCGACATCGCGGACCGATTTTCCGGAGTTCAGGACGGTACCGAGAAGACGGCGATCGCGATGGAGATATTAGGGCGATCTGGAAAAGATATGATTCCACTCCTGAATCAAGGCTCGGCGGGACTCAAGGAGATGCTGAAAGAAGCGGATAGCCTGGGACAAGTTATGTCCACCGAGACGGCGCAAGCCGCTGAGCGCTTCAACGATGCGCTGACGAAACTCAAGGCGGCCTTCACGGGCGTGATCAATCGGCTATTGGAAAGCGGATTCCTGGATACGCTGACAAGTTTTGCAGAACGGACGGCGGAGTGGGTCGCCAACTTCGCCCAAGCTCATCCCACGCTGACTAAGGTCGCGGGGGCTGTTGCCGCCGTCTCCGCCGTCGTGGGACCCCTGCTCATAGCGTTCGGGCTGATGTTGCCGGCCATTAAGGTGATTGGAGGGGTCTTGGCGGCTGTCTTTACATTTCCGGCTGGAGTCATTGCCGTGGCCGTAGCCGGGATAACCGCATTTCTTGCGACGACCGAGAAAGGGAGAGAGATTATATCGAGCGTCTGGGAGCACGTGAAGACATCGCTTGAGAATGTTTGGGGCGCGATTAAAGATTCCTTCTCATCTATCCGTAACAGCCTCGCGGCATTCTGGGAAGAGTGGAAGTCTGTCTTTCACAGCGTCGCTTCTTTCATAGGCGGTGTCTTTATGGACATCCTCGGTGGCGCATTTTCAAACATCGCTTCTATCATTAGTTCAGTGTTCGGCGTCATCTCTGGCCTGGTATCTATCTTTGTCGGAATCTTCACGGGAGACTGGCAGAGGTTCAGTGAAGGAGTCGCGAGAATCTGGCAGTCATTGTGGGAGGGAGTGGTCAACATCATCTTTACGGGCGTGGAGGTTATTGCCAAGGTCATAGACCGAGTGGCAGGCACCGAGATGTTGTCCAGTCTGGAAGGCATCAAGAAATCAGTCTTGGAGTGGGGGGGAGTCGTTGAACAAGTTACCGTCGAGACAACGACGGCGGAAGAGGCTACTCAGAGTTTCGGAGAGTCTCTGAAGAACCTCATTCCGGGTTTCGGAGAGACGGGGGAATCGGCCAATGAACTGGCGAAAGGTTTCGGTGAGGCGGGAGACGCTACCGAGGAACTGGCGAAGCGCCAAAAGGAATTGGAAGAGCAGCAAAAGCGCATGACGCAGTTGGCGAACAAGCAGTTCGATCGGTCGGTCCGCAGGCTCTCAGACAACATCAAGGCCCAAGCCGGTGAGGTGAACAAGCTTATCAAGAGCACCGATTCCTGGGGGAAATCCGTCGCCGGGTTGGAGAAAAAGCTCAAAGAGAAGCTCAAGACACTCGACAAGCTGGAGAAAGAAGCCGCCAAGGTTGCCAAGGCGACCGGTCAGAACGCCGAAGGCTTCCAGAAGTGGTCCTCAGTGACGTCTGCTCTTCGCCAGGAGATTGAACGTCTCTCAGAGGTTCTGAGAGAGGGCAAAGACCGGATGGCGGACCTGAAGGAAAGAGCCGAAGACTTAAAACGCTCGATCGAAGCCGACCAGAAGGCGTTCGAAGCCTTCAATGAGCGCATCGAGGATCTGCGCATCAGCTCCGGCGGGCTAGCCAAGGAGGAATTGAAAGAACTCCAAAAGCAGGCGGATGCGATCAAGGCTTCGATCGACGAAAAAACGGCTGCTTTGGCCGAAGTCCAGGTCGAGTACGAAAACATGGCCAGAGTCGTGGCGGCGTCCGAAGGACAGCTGGAGCAAATGAATGAGACGCTGGACGAGCACAAGGAGAATCTGGGAGACGTCGGCGATGCGGCCAAAGACATGGCCAAAAAACACCAGGAGGCCATTGATGAAACCGCCCGGGAAGCCGAACGCCTCAACCGCGTCTGGGAAGAGACCATGGGCAACGTGGTGGCTTCGATCTCGGAGAACCTCACTGATGCGCTATTTGAGGCCAAGAACTTCGCCGATGGCATGAAGCAGACCTTCAAGGAGATGGCGAAGGGTCTGGTGCAGCTGCTCATCGCCGAGCTGTTCTCCCCCCTGCGCGACCTGATGATCGGCCTCGGGCAAAGCATCCGCAAGTGGCTCCTCGGGGGCAAAGGAGGTTTTTCCCTGGACAACCTGGCCGAAGGAGGAGGTTTTTCCCTAGCAGGTCTGAAAGGCGGAGGGCTGCTCAGTGGACTGGGATTGATCGGCACTGGGGCTGGACTCGGGGCCTCCCTGGGTGGAGTAGAGGGAGGGCTGATCGGCGGAGGCCTGGGGCTGGCCGCTGCCGGAAGTCTGGGGATGCTGAGTTCTCTAGGGTGGTTCGGAGCCTTCGCTGGACCCATCGGTGCGGCCATCGCGGCGGTCACGGGAATAGTCATGGGATTGAAGGCCCTTTTCACAAACACCCCGATTGAAGCGGGGAGCAAAGAATCTTCAAGAGACTTCGGAATCGGGATCAGCGAGAAGGATCTTCAGGGGTTCCTGCCTACAGTCGGGCTCTCCGAGAAGCAATTCAAGCCCATCCGCAAGGATATTCTCTCATCCCCCAAGTTCCTGCAAGAGCTGCTGATACCCGCAGCCACAGCCCAAGGCAAGATCGAGGAACTGATCGCCCGCTTTTCTCAGTTCGCGACTTCCTGGGGCACTTTTGATCTTTCTGCTCCTTTACGGGAAGCCATCGAGTCCGGGAACTTCGAAACCTACAACACAGCCTGGGAAGAGGTCTTCTCGCACTCTCAGGCTCTCGTCAGCCAATTCGGTCCGAATTTCATTGAGGTCCTCGGTGGCACGGAGATGGCCTTGGAAGGGGCCGGGCAAGCCGTAACTCAGTACTCCGACGAAATCAAAAAACTCGCGGCGGATGCCGGAGTGGCCGAGGAAAACTTGGATATCTTCGCTGCGGCCATGGAGAGCCAGAAAGGGATTGTCGCGGGTCTGGAGGATGTCTGGGCCGGATTCTCAGGCACGATCATCGGGTTCGAGAAGATGCTGCGCGAGGAAACGGATCTGACTACCGAGCAGATCCAGAATCTGGCCTGGAAAGAATTCGGAGACCAGGCGCGGGAACTGGCCGCCGCTTATCAGGAGCTGGGTCTGGAATTGCCGCCGCTGCTTCAGCTGATTCTGGATTTCGGACAGGGGCTCGAGCAGGCGGAGACAGCGCTGGAGCAGGTGGCGATTTCCGGTAGCACGCTTGTTTCCGAGATTGCGTCGATCAGTGATCTGTTCACCGAGTTTACGCTCAAAAACGTCGAATCCTACGGCTTGCAAGAGAACGCCATCGGCGGTCTGGTGGAGATGATCAAGGAGTGGGCCTATCAGACAGACCGGATTTCGGACGTCAGCGAAATGACGCGAGCTGACTTGAACAGCCTGACCCAGGAGTTTCTGAACATGGCGCGAGCCGCCGGGATTGCCGCCAGCGAAATCGAGGAGTTTGCGGCGGGCCGCATCGAGGGAACCCGGACTTCTGAGGAAATCCTGGGCCAGGCGGCTGCTCTGGTTGGAGAGTTCGAAGGGTGGATGGAAGATGTCATGCCTCGGTTCGCAGACGACATCGAAGTCGCGCAGCAGCTGGCCTGGTCGGAGTTCGGCAAGCGGGTTCAGAATGTCGTGTCGCAACTGGAGGCCCACCGCCTGGATGTGCCAGATTTGTTGGGACTCGTTGTGGACTGGGGGCGGCAGCGGGGATTGCTCGAAGGCCAGAATCCGATGCCTGACCCGATGCCTGACTCGATGCCCAACCTTTCCCAATCTTTCGGGGGATCAACGCCCGTCTCCGGAGGAACAACCCGGGCAGTCTCCGGGGGATTGAGCCGGGTCTCTTCGGGAGATTCCTCTTCCTTGGCCAGTCTGTCGGCTTCGGGTCTGCTGCCGATTCAGAAAGCCGCCGAGCAACTGGCCCGGGGTCAGGCCGAGCAGGTCGTTCCGCTGCTTCGCTCCATTAACCGGGGGATCAACCCGGACGAAGGCGTGGAGACTCGATTCTTGCCGCGAAGGACTGTCGTGCGGCGCGAGGAATTCGCTACGGTGATGAAGGATATCATCATTCTTGATGAAGGCGGCGTTCGGGAAATCATCAGGGAAATCTAGTGTCGAATTTTACCTATCTGTCGGTGGCGGATAACGTGATCCCCGATGCCACTGTGAGCCTGGTGGGAACCAACACGGCGGATCCCGATTTTCCCCTGACCAACATTGAAAAACTCCCGATTTCACTCCCCTACAGAACGTCGGGAAACGTTTCTGAATCCCGGGTGCTGGTCGATCTGGGAGACGGCACCCACTCCATCGATTGCGCTGCCGTCTTGGCCCATAATCTCAGCCCCGATGGATCGATTAAGCTCCGGCGTGGATCCACGTCCAATCCGGGCAGCACCAATGAAGTGGATGTGGAGTTCAGTTTCTACAATCACCGGCTGGCCTTTTATTTTTTCTCAGCGGCCGTAACGGATCGGTACTGGTCCTTCACGCTGGCCATAGGTACCGGCGAAACGGATTACAAATTAGGTGCTGGCTATCTGCTGATGGGACTCGCGGCGGAGCTTCCCTTCCAGTTCGCCTCGCCCTACCGACTCCAGAGGATCAAGCGGCAGCGCTACATCGAAACAGAGCTGGGGGCTCCGATTGTGGGCGAGACGATCTATGACAGCCTACGGGCGGAGTTCTCCTTCGAGAATTTGAGCCCATCCGAAGCCGACGAAACGGAGGCATTCTTGCAAGACCTCGATCTGATGCGCCACCCCGTTCTGATTGCCCCGACCGGAGCGGATTCGGATGAGGTTTTCTTTGCCCGACTGGACCAACCTCAGCAACGAGAGTTTGAGACGGCCCGGGAGCATATCCGAGGTCTCAGCTTCATCTCCGAGCCTATGGGGAGGATCATCGCGTGACGGTAAAGAACACCATAAGGGCCGACTTCTCCGAGGTCCATGCTGCCTTGGATGAGATGCAATCTATCCTGGAGGGCAAGCAGTTCTCAGATGAGATTGTTGATTCCATTCCTGGATGCTTGGGAGAAAGGTCTTGCACTGGAGTCTTCTACCTATGACAGGACGGATGGACCACCAGGAGTCCTGGTTCGCTTCCGCCTTCCGAAAAAGTTTCGGGATTTAATGGGAATCATTCAGAAATGAGTCGCCTGGAAGTCCTCGTCGAGCTTCATCTGGATTCGGGAACTCGTCGCTATTCAGGAGACGGCATCCATTCAGCGAATTATTATTGGGAACCCCGGCTGCTGTCCATTGGCGATATTAACCGGGAGATATCGGTCTTGCCGGAGAGCTTCCGGGCATCGGACATCAGCATTACGCTGGCCGACGCGGATCAGGCCATCTCTCAGCTGAGAAGAGACGAACCTTTCCGGCGGCGTAAGATCCGAATCCTGCTTGGCCGCATGAATGAGGGAGAATCGGATTTTGAGACCATCGCCACGGGGGTGATCGAGTCCTGGCAATCCAGAGACGACCAATTCATCCTCCGTGCCGTCGATCAGCCCCTCGACTGGCTGGATGAAGTCATAGCCGGATTTACGACCGATCTCGCCAGGTTTCCAACCCGGCCCGATACGACAGGCCTTCACCTGGTTCCCATTTTGATCGGCCAAGCGTCTTCGCCCACAGGGGCCCTTCCCGCCTATCTGATTGATGCCGCGGCTGCTCAAGCCGGTCGATATCGCTACGCGGCCGCCCATGGAGACATCAAGTCCGTGACGGCCGTCTACCGCTATGGAGTGAGACTGGCCAGTTCCGCCTATACGGTCCGAAAGGTCAACTACGTCAGCCAGATCTTTACCGTCATAGACTTCACAACCGATCAACGAGACTCGAATCGCGCCAGCGAGACGGAAATCACCTGGGACGGGGATGGCTGGACCAGCGACGGCTCGTCCACGGGCAACTCGCTGACGAATCCGTCGGATCAGTACGAGGCGTTTCTGAAGTCGCAGGGGCTCTCGGTGGATAGCGCGTCCTTCACTTCTGCCCAGACGGAATTTACGAGCCGCAACGTCACCGGGGCGATAATTTTTGTCGATCTGAACGAGACGCTACGCCAGGTCGTGCGTCGTACCGCTCAGTCCTACAACCTGACCACCTATACGCTACCTTCGGGCGTCATCGCAGTGACGGCTACGGGAGCCGTTCGAACCGCCCCCTCGGCGACGCTTACGGAAGTGGACGAGGCAAAGGTTGCCCGCGGCGGGTTCTCCTTGATGAGCAGCCAAAGACTGGCCTCGGAAATCCTCTACCGGTACGCCTACAACGGGGTCAGCCGGGGATTTGAGAAGACGGATCTCATGCGGGATCTTCGTCAGGAGGCAAGCATCGGAGAGCGAATTCGAATCGACGAGGAGATGCCCTATGTCAGGGACGCGACATCGGCTGCCGCCATAGTGGAGGACAAGCTGTTCTTCACCCAGGAGCAGCGGGCTGTGGCCACGATCGGCATTGATCCGGCCGTGATCCGCCAGGTCGATGTCGGTGATTTTATTCGCGTGACTCACTTCGCGGGACTGGGCGAGGGCGGCTACACCAAGGAGGAGATGAGGGTGCTCGGGGTGGGCCTGAGTTTTCGGGACCAGGGCATGGTGGGGCGGATCAAGTGCGTGGACATCGTTCAAGATCTGGATTTCACCACGGACTTCTTCGATTATCTGGACTACTCGACACCCCGCACCTATACGACTCTCGACCGGGACCCTTACCTGGTGACCTTCACCAACGGACCCATCCTGAGACTGCGATCCACGGCAGATTTAAACTAGGTTTGGAGGCACCATGGCACGTCAAAAACGAGATCCCTCGCAGCTTGGCACCACAATCACCACCTTGCGGACCATTGCCACAGGTCAGCAAGCCACCCTCATTCACATTGATTTTTTCAATTCCAGCACGTCGGCCGTCACGGTCAAGATCTATTTCACGCCTTCCGGCGGCACGGCGGGCACGGCCAATCAGATCGCCGAGTACACCCTGGCCTCGAAGGAAACCCGGGGATTCACTTGGCAGCAATTCCTGGCCGCAGGAGATAAGATCGATGCCAGCGCTTCGGCGGCAGCGGCAGCGACGGCGCATCTGTCCGTCCTGGAGGAGACAATCTGATGGGAAGCACCTACACGACCCTCTCTTTCGAACCGCCCAAGACCAATCCCAAGGAAGCCTATCTCGGCCAGGCGAATGCGACGCAAAACACCTGGTACACCATCCTGAACCTGAGCGGATCTGGATATCTCCATGAAGTAAGAGCTACTGAGAGAGTCGTAGGAGTTTTGGATAAACCCACTTATGTCGAGATTCGATTCACCATCGATGGCGGCACGGCCCAGACATCGAATTTAGATGATATTGCCTTGGATTATGCGCAACATTTCAACAACAACAGGTTCGAATTGCATTTCCAAAGGATTCGATTTTTCACAAGCTTGAAGGTCGAGATGCGATCCACGGGGGTATTACAGGGAACGCTCTACGGAAAAGTCTACTATTCGCAAGTCTAATGTCTAAATACACTTGGGTGTCTTTGCGCGGAAACGGCACGGTCAAGGCTCTTTACCGGACCTCCGACCCTGTCAACCCTCTCGGCCCTGACGATGCCACGCTCATGAATGCCACCGGCTACGACAAGGTCGATATCGGCTCCTACTACGACGCCGATGGTGACTACTTCATGCACGGACCACCCGTTCACAGAGAGTACGAGCTCGCCCTTTTGCCCAGCGTCGATTTCCACTCCCGCCGCAATACTCAATGAACTCTGCCAGCGCCGGTGCTGGCAAAATTATCTTCCCATTTTTGCTGAGAGTCTGGACCAAGAAATCAATGCGATCTTGCCCCCTATCTATAGGCTTCTTGGTATCCGGATCCCTTGGCACACGAGCCTTGCTGTCAAACAAGATGGTTATGAAATCTGCATCAAAGAGAACTATCACGGATTACTCGGCTTCCCCGTTTCTTATGCTCTCAAGCTCATGAAGAGAATCGTCCACGCTGTCCCATGGACTTGGAACTTCACGAAGGTCTTTAACTACATCAACGAGAGAATCATCTTCCAGTATCTCGAACTCATGGATTTGAAACCCTTCTACGTGCCAGCCTTCTTCGCCCCGATGCCAACGGCCAGTTCCATGGACCCGAATCGTTCGGTCAAACATCTCATGGGCTAGTTTCTTCGCAATATTGCGCGTTGCTTTGCAGGAATAAACATGATCATCAACGTCTTGGATATCCACGGACACCTTTTCCAGTTTTCCTCCCAAGCGAATGACCTTCCCTTGGAGCGTACCCGTTCTAGGAAGGCTCGGGATGTCCATTTCTTCGTCAATGACCTGAATCGGGATTTCTATTACCGACCGAGCGCCAAATCGCGGCGCTCTTGATCCGAGATGCTCCGCGCATTGTACCTGAAATCAAACTCGCTTAGATAGCGATGAAGATGCCGGCGTGTGTTCAGAAAAGCACGGTTTTCAGTGATCGTTAACACCACTCCACCGCCAACCACTTCACCTCGCCGATGATCTTCGCCTCAACGGGCCAGGGTACAGGCTCCCAGTCTGGATGATCGCTGACCAGCAACCAGTGGCCCCGCTTGTCCTTACCTGCCCGCTTGACGACCAAGCCATCTTCCGTGCGCACCACGAATCAGCGGAGCCAGTATCCCACTACCACGCCGATGATTCCGAAGGCCCACTTGTTGAAGGAATCGTCGTAACTGGCTGACAAGACCACGAAAAGCGCCGCAACGAGAACAATCAAGCTAATCGTCACCCGAACTAAGAATATCGCTCGTCTAAACCAGATCTCATCATTCATACAGGGGGCTTCTTAGAGCGGTCTTTCTCAGATGACCAGTCCTTGATTATTTCGATTGCCTCGCGAATATGAGTTCCAAAGAGTCTTTCCTGTGGATCTATGTGCCTAGGTTTGCGGCGGAGAAAGGCTCGGAAGTTCTCTATTGTTTTCGCCCATTCCTTGCCCAATTTCATGCTGTCGTTCCTAGCCTCAATTATAGACGACATCTGTTTTTGATTAGCAAGGAATTGATCACCGAGTTCCGCACACTTTTTCAAGGTGTCGTTATAGGCTTCTATGCCTTTCATGATCTCTTTGCCGCTGTCCGCATGGAATTTAGCCAACTCCCTGGAAGCTTCTCGTGCTTTGTTATTGACCTCGGAGATGGCTTCGCAGATCTCGTCTACGGCAGACCTGGTATCCAGCTTATTTTGCCCCCTCATAACGTCCTCCCAGCCCACATCACTTGCCCGATCACCACGGCATCTTCCGTTCACGCATGTATTGGATTACAATAGGAGCGACATGGCATCAAGAGAACTCACCCCGGAATTTCTGGAGGATGCTGCGAACTTCGCCCGACAACTCCAGCAGGACTGGGATAACCGCTTCATTATGGGAGCCAGTGATATTCTCGATTATTACCTTCGGTTCGGACTTAATTTCTATGTCCATTTCAGGACGTATGCCCATGCCCGGCCCTACGGAGAATTCGTAGCCTGCGTCAATTCCTTCAGTGGTCTGGTCGCTGATAAACTTCGCCTCCCCGGCCTCGTCAATCCAATTGACGACGATCCCACCCGGTTGGGTAAGAAAGGCGCGAATGAAGAAGTTATGCTTGTCCCAGTCGTTGAACTCTTTAAGTCTCCAGAGGGGGTGTTCCTCGTAACTGGCCCCCAAACGGTAGGGTTGAAACGATTCGATGAGTTCGAGAGCGGCCGGGGAGACGCCCTCTACTTTCCCTTCGAGGACAGACTTGTCTTTTGGGGTGCGAGAGAAAATGGGCCAAGCTATTTTCCTCGATCGGAACGGTTCGTTTTTATTCGCTCTGATCAGTTCGAAGACAAGGTAGTCAAGCGCGGAGCGGAGATGGTATACCGCCTCACCGGCCAAGATGCTGAATTCGTAGGGGACCGGAGGGAAGTTCACTTCCTCGACGGTGATTTTAAGCCAGGGCGGATCTCCTTGGAAATCTCTTCTTACCTTGTAGCCACAAGAACTAAGAAAGGCGTCGATTTTGGCGCTCAGGTTCGCAATGTGTTCATCGGCCCGTTCAATCTTCCTGAGAGGAGCTTCTAGCGAGGGCTCTTCTCTTGCCATGCTCCACGACCAGGTTTCCATCTAGCCCCTCACCACTCCACCGCCGACCACTTCACCTCGCCGATAGTCACGGCGTCTTCCGGCCAGGGCACAGGCCGCCACTCTGGATTATCGCTGACTAGGAGCCAGTTGCCCTCCTTGTCCTTCCCAACACGAAAATACGATTCTGGAGGCGGCCAGGGTCGTTAGATAGGCTAGCGGCTATTAGTCGCTGGCCTATTTTTTCCTTTCTCGGTCATGTCTAACGCCCACAGGTCCTGTTGTACATCCACAGGGAGAGTACGGAGATGACACCGGCATAGAGCGCGATGCTCACCTGATCCACGATGGCGTCCAGCGAAGCGCCAATTGCGGGAATGGCGCTGAGCACGTCGGCGTCGGCGGCAGCGCCCACCGCGAGCGTCAGGACCAAGTAGGCTGTTGCGTCAGCTACGGCAATCGCCACCCCGGCATATGCCAAGCCCAGCAAGACTAAGATGATGGGCAGAACTCCAAAGTAGGTGGGTCTTGTTGTGGAGTGTATCTTCTTAGGTCATGCCTTTTTTCTCTGCTTCCTCACAGCGTCCTCCCCGCCCACATCACCTGGCCAATGACCGTGGCTTCCTGTTAACGCTTTCGGATAGCTTTTTTCAGATTGTTGGCAATACGATCTGCGACCTTTCTAGGGCCACCTCTCTTGAGGGCTCCCCACCAAGCCGACCGGTCTCCGGCTTCACTAGCCCAGACAAGAACGCCTTCCTTGTCCACGATCTCTACGGCAGCAGTGAACTTGTCTTTCTCAGCGGTAAGCCACCCTTCATGCCATTTGCGCTTCTCCGAGCCTTGGGCGGTCCCCTTCAGAATGTAATCGGCCGTCCCGGCTGACGGCATAACCTTGACGGGGACCTTCTTCTTGATAATTTCTGCTTTGAGGTAGACATGAAGATCAAGGGGCAGTTCTTCAATGTAGAGCTTGCAATTCCTGGGAAAGACTCGATCATCTGCCAATGTAAAGGCAGACGACAAAGACAAAATGAGAACACTGGCTAATAGGGATTTTGACATGCTTCTTACTCCTCCTCTAAGGGTTTATTTCTTGCTCTTTTGCTCTCTTGACTCTTCACGGTCTACCTTGAGACTCTTCAAAATATCGAGCTGGGTTTGAAGAAAATCCATGCGCAACCAGATGAGTTGATGCTGTTCCCTGTCTCGTGCTTCTGCGCTTTTTCGCCAAGTGACCCAATACTCATATAGGGTTGGGGAGGCAGCCATCAGAAGCCCACTTGCCGCAATGACAAGCCAGCGCCAATCTCCCAAAGGAAAGAATGGTTCCACGTAGAATACTCCTGCTATTCCAAAGATACCGAGCCCACCACTCAGGAGAGCCCGTTTCTGAAAGAGTGGTCTTGTGTATTGTAACAAATGATTCGAATCCCCCTCACCACTCCACCGCCGACCACTTTACTTCCCCCATCATCACGGCGTCTTCGGGCCACGGCACCGGCTTCCACTCGGGATGCTCGCTCACCAGCCGCCAGTTGTCCTTCTCATCCTTGCCTGCCCGCTTAACGATCAGCCCGTCTTCGGTGCGCACCACGAAAATGTGCCCTTCTCGCCGTCTTGTCCGGTTGCGGTCCATCAGGATCACGCAGCCGTCCGGCAGGGTGGGCTCCATCGACTTGCCCATCACGCTGATGATGGCGCACTTGTCGGCTACGAGACCCTTGCGCGAAAGCCATTCGCTACGGAACCAGGCGTAGGTCTTGATCGTCTCGTCCAGATCCAGGGCTCCGCTTCCAGCAGCGGTGGCCAGCCGGTGGACTACTATGGGCTTCGCGCCAGTAGGAAACTCAAGCAGCTTTCCCTTGGGAGCGACCAGAGCCTCGGGGTCGGTCAGGTCATTGGCCTTCGCCGACAGTTCAGCGGAAGGCGTGGGGTTGTCGGTCAGGCCTGCTAAGTAGTCAATCGAAACGCCGAGTGCTTGTGCCGCATTAATGACACCCTCAAACAAAAGGCCCCGACGGTTGGCTTCGACGTGAGAAATCATGGACTGGTCGTAGCGGTCTCCCATCTCCACGGCAAGGTCTAGCTGGGACAACCCTGCCCTCTTTCGAGACTTCTCCAGACGTGAGCCAAGCATTTTTGCCAGCCTAACATCAAAATTTATGTTGACAGATGACTTGGAGTCATGTACCTTCAACTCATGACTAAGAGTCATATTAAATCCCGGATTGCTCTCTCAGGACTTAGCCAGGAAAGACTCGCCCTAGCGATGGGAATTGACCAGTCTCTGCTTAGTCGCATCCTCAATGGCCGTCGGCCCCCGCCCCCCGACTTCGAGGCCAAGGTGAACGCCACCCTAGACCGCCTAGAGAAGGCGGAAAAGGCGGCTGCCGAGGCCAGGGAGCGGGTCTTGGGTGGAAAAGAGGTGAAGACCGCATGATGTGGGACACACGAAAGATCGATAAAGCCCGCATCCTCAAAGGTTTGAGCAAGTCTGGCTTCGCTAAGAAGGCTGGCATTTTCCCCACCACCTACACAGAGATTCTTCATGGGCAGAACCAGTACGCCCCCACCATCAAGAAGGTGGCGGACGCCCTGGACCTTTCCATGGAGGAAATCTACATCGACGACCAGGAGGCCAAGACGGCCTGAAGGAGCGAAGCATGAGCCGGGCATCGAAGAGAACACAGGCTGAATGCGATTTAGACGGCAAGCGACTCTATACCGTGTCGTTTCGCTGCTCACCGGAAGTCCGCGACGCTCTTTTGGACGAAGCGGAACAATACGGAACCACGTCCTCCGATCTGATTTGCACCATAGTCCAGCGCCACATCCGGGCGCAAAGTCTACTTCGTACACATGATGATCCCCGTCTCGACGCCCTCATGGATGAGCTTGTCGAGATAGTGCATGCAGCCAGGGAAGATGGCCTGATCGACAAGGTGGAGGAACGACAGATGATCAACAAGCTGGCCGAGACACTGAACTTTGTGTGCAACCGAAGGAAGCAGGAGGTGGCGTGAACGTGCGGGAAACCAAGCGACGACTCGATGAAGCCTCATCGACCCCCTTTGGACTCCGGGAAGAAGCCCGCAAATCGTGGGAGCACATCGTGAGTGACGAAATTGTATATGTCGGCGATGTCGTCAGCAGTGAGGCAGACCCCGGAATCTGTGTCTCCGAAGGTTATGCCAATGGAGCAAGTTGGGTGGAGCTTCATTTGACTCTTGGCCCCAAGCGGCACACTCACTATTCCGCCATTATCGAACGTCTCCAGCTTGGCAATTCTCATGATCGCGGGGGGAAGCTTGAAGTCAATAAAGGTGGTGTCGACGGGAATCCTCCGGTGCTTGTCGACGTTGCATATTGCGTTGAGCCTCCACAAAAGGTGGTCTGCCACGGAATCCCTTCGATGGTACGGCTGAAGCGATTTGATGATCCTGACGGCCCTCGATGGCATTCCCCGGGTTCTCAACTGCAACACCCGCTGATTCCTCCGTTCCTGTATCGGAAATTGAATCGTTCTGGGCGGGGTCGGGGTAGCGATCTTGGCCAGGCTCCAAGCCAGTTGATCGAGAGCGGAGCGAAGGCAATAACAGCAGTCTCCAACGATCAGTGGAATTGCGCTCGGAGCGGGCATCAACTTGACCCGCAGGAGATACCGCTGATTCTCAACATCATCCTCATAGGTAAATCGATAGGCATCTCCCTTAATAAATCGGCTCACCTCCTCCCGGAGCGTGTCCAAGTGTTTCTTCGCCCGAGTGGTCTTCAGGTAGGGGTCAGCCAGGCTCATAGGAATTCGACTGAGTGTGAATATACCCAAGCCCCTCACAGACAGTCCATCGAAACCGATGGGGTGGGAGGGGAGGCGGCGTGAGCATCCTGGACATCGCTTTCCTGATTGTGTATGGCGCGGCTGCGGTGTGCGCTTTTGTCGCCCTGTTTATGGGCATCCCGAAGGACCCTCCGTTATACGGAGCCTCACGCGAATATTTAGATTCCCTTGAGTCAGAGAGCAATGAAGTGCGCCGAAGAGGCACGGTAACTGGATCTTCGGCCACGAATTTGAACCCCGCTTTGAGGTCGCAGTAGGGGCAATCTAGAACCATTTCAGTCATGTCAAACCTCCAACGTCACATCGAAGAAATCGGCAAGACGCTGGCCCCGGAATACGGGCCGGAGTCATCCAGTGATGCAGTCGATCGCTTGCTCGAATACTACCAGAAGCTGAGCCCACAGGATCAGGTAGGTTTTGTTGCGGCCTTAATCGGTGAGGTTGTCACGTTGAAGGTGGTGATGCAGCGGTACATGGAGAAGAGGGAGGCATGATCGACCTGGCCCGTCAGAACATCGGAAATCCCTTGACAAAATCGCCTCACCTGGTGTGTAATAGCCTTGCTGCGGAAGATACCGCAGCCGGGTTTCACAGCCTGCAGATCCACAAGAGGCACGATCAGCGCCTCTCCAAAAAGGCGCTTTTTTTTTCGTGTCCGGACGCATGGCGTCGCCGTTTTTGCGGCGGGGCTGTGCGGGAGCCCTTCGGGGCTGCCGGTTTCTCTTGTGGCCGGTCTGTGAACCCGTACGGACCCGCCTCCACCTGTTTCACAGCGGGGGAGACGGCAAGACCCACCTTCACACAAGGGGCCCCCATGTGTATTGCCCGCCCGCCCGTGCTTGAGGCACTCGAACGTGCCCAACGCATCATTGCCTGCTGGAAAGCCCTCACCCGAACGCTAGGACGCTGTCCTGGGAACCTCAAGCCTGAAGACGACGCCTTCATCCTGGCCGAGTTTCTCTCCGCCGAGCACTCAAAGTCCCTAAAGCAGGCCCACGACTGGATGCAGTACTGGAGGAGCGAAGGGGAGTTTACGCGGGCCTTTCTGGGCATGCAGGGTGAGCCGAATTTCAAAGACTCGGAGGCAGCAAAATGAGCAACCTTCCCGACGGTGTCACCCAGGATGCGATCGACCGCTACTACTACGAAGGGGACGAACCTCAGTGGGAATTGGCGCAACAGGAGAGGAAGCCTTGCGGGTGCCACAGAGAGCTTTGGGTTTCAGAGGCGGGCGAGGAGAGAGGGCAGGAGCATCTGTGTCCTTACCACAGTGGCCGGGAGCCGGAACTGGTGAGTGAATCGGACGACTCGTCCCGCGACTGGCCATGGGGTGACGCGGCATGATCCACTGGCAAAAAGACAACCCGTTTGCGGATTGCAACGTGCAGCGGGACCGCAATTACCGGTTGCGAGAACAAGCGCTAGGACTCGTGACGCTGATCTTATTAGTTGTTTTCGCTTTGGTTTTGACCTGGCTGGCGGTTGAGTGGGGTGCTAGGCGGCACGCAGACCCGTCTTGCCTTCCGGACCAAAGCGGCAAGGAGGGGAAAACGATGAACGGCATCGCGATGAAAGCAAACGGGGCGGCGTGTCTGGTGCCTGGGTGCGAAAGAGAGCCTTACCTGCGCGGGAATTGCCTGGATCATTACTATGCCATCGCGGATCACGTCATAGCGGGACGATTCACATGGGAAGCATTGGAGAAGCGGGGCAAGACACTGCCGATCGAGAGGGTCGAAGTGTTGAACTGGCTGGAGTCGGAGGCATGAAGCTCTCCGAATCCCAATTCTGCGTGGAGTGCGAGGAGCTTGTTCCTCTATCGGCGCGAGCCTGCCCCAGTTGCACCTGCACGCAGTTTTACCAGCTGCTTAATCTGGCGGACCCGTCGACCCGCCGTCAGCGGCTTCGGATCATCGAAGGCAAGCGGAGCGCGACACTGCTGCGTTTCAAGAGGCTGAAAACAAGAAGGGCCTGGCCGCCACCATCGCGGCCAAGCCCCTCTTAACCATACCAACCGAAAAGGAGTATAGCCGATGAGCACTCAACTCGTAAAGCAGGAAACGAAAACGGCGCTGGCGTTTACCCGCGATCAGGTGGAGCTGGTGAAACGGACGGTCGCCAAAGGAGCGACGGACGACGAGCTGAAGATATTTCTCTACCAGGCCGAGAGGACGGGCCTGGACCCGCTGAGCCGTCAGATTCATTTTGTAAAAAGAGGTGGGCAAGGGACGATCCAGACGGGCATTGACGGGCTGCGCGTGGTGGCGGACCGCAAAGGCCTGGCCGGGATTGACGATTCCGTTTATGACCCGGTGGACGAATCCGAACCCCATCCCCAGAAAGCCACCGTGACGGTGTATCGGTTGATGGACAGCGGTCGATGCCCGTTTACGGCCTCGGCCCGGTGGTCCGAGTACGCGCCGGACACGAAGGCGCGGGAGGGATTCATGTGGCGGAAGATGCCTTACTTCATGCTGGGCAAATGCGCCGAGGCGCTGGCGCTTCGCAAGGCCTTCCCGGCGGATCTGTCGGGGATCTATGCCGATGAGGAGATGGATCAGGCCCGAAATGATTCAGTCGAGGAACCCCAGAACCCGGATGAAGCGAAATCCCGCAACGCCCAAAAGATCACCCAGGCGCAACGGGGTCGGCTGTTTGGGCTGGGAAGAGAAGCCAAATGGGATGAAGATTCGATCAAGGTGCTCATCGCCCAATGGGGCTACAAGAGCACCCAGGACATCGAGCGCCAGCATTACGAGTTGATTTGCACCTGCATTCAGGAGAACCGGGAGCCGACCAGGGAGGAGTTGGCAGGGGAGGCGGTGGCATGACGGTCGCTACGGAGAAGATCAGTCGGGTCAAAGCCCACACCCAGTATTTCACCCAGGACGGCCAGCGGGTGCCTGGGGTTACGACGGTCCTGGGGTTAATCAACAAGCCCGGTCTCGTTCCCTGGGCCAACAAGCTTGGACTTCAGGGAATCGACAGCCAGAAGTATGTGAATCGCATGGCCAGCATAGGAACCCTGGCCCACTACTGGGTCGAGGGCATTCTGCTGACGGGAACGGACCCGGATTTATCAGAGTGGAGCCAGGAGCAGCAGGATATGGCCTCCAACAGCGTCCTGAAGTTTTTGGAGTGGTACGACCAGCATGATATCCGGGTGATCGAGACCGAGAAGCCCTTGGTGTCCGAGGTCTACCGCTACGGGGGGACGCTCGACATTCTGGCGGACGTGGACGGAGGCCGTGGGTTGATTGACATCAAGACCTCCAAGGCGATCTATGACGATCACATGTACCAGGTGGCAGCCTATCACCAGCTGGCGTGCGAGCATGGCTATGTGCCCGAATGGGTGCAGGTCCTGCAAGTGGGAAGGACGGAGGACGAGGGGTTTGGCGTCCGTCATGCATCAGGTCGGGAACTCCAGAAGTACTGGCAGGTATTCGAGTCGGCTCTGGTGCTTTACCGGGCGACCCAGAAGGCGAAGAAGAAATGATTCGTCAGGGGATCGAGGACCGGGAGCTGGAGGCCCAAAGGGGACGATGAAACGCCACCGGAGCAGAATTCAGGTGAGCGAAGACTTTTGCATTTCCAGCGATCCCCACAACTTCATCCTGGAGACAAGGCGCAGGACAAAGAAGGGGCGGGAGTACTGGCGACCGATTGCCTTTCACGCAACCCTGGAAAGTGTTTTAAACGCGCTGACGGACAAAAAGCTAAAAACCCTAGGTCGGACTACCCTGGAGGAAATATCGTCGCATCTCGCAAAAATACGCGCCGAGAATCGGCAAATCGGAAAGCAATGCCGGGTCCTTTTGGGGCGGCATGAGAAGCAATCGAATTCGCTTCCGTTATGAGGGGAAGCGATAACGTGGAGGAGTAGCCAGGAATTGAGCCTCCTCGGAGCTCCTCCGGGTCTGGTTATGCGATGGAAGGAGAGAACATGGCTGAGTACAACGATGCACCGAGAGTCCGAGACATGGCCGAGAGCCTGATCGGCAAACACCACGCGCATCTGAAGGATGCCCGGATCGCCTACGTGATGAAGGAAGGAGAAGTCGGCAAAAAGATCACAGAGAACCTCCTCAATGTCAGCGCTAATACCCGTTACCTTCCACTTAAGAGCCGCCGTAAAGAGGATCCAGATCTGAGCAAGTACAGTGGTCTGTCGGAAAGTACCCTTCGGAAGCTGATCAAACGGGGAGAGCTGCGTCACTTCCGAGCCACCGCGAGAGGGAAGATTCTCGTCCACACCACCTGGTTTGACGAGCTCGCCGAGGCGAGAGAGCGGCAGAACCGGCTTATCCCAGATCAAGTCCGAGCTTTCGGAGAGGAGGTTCTGGCCGGGTGAGCGTGAAGGTCCAGAGATGGAAGGATGGCTGGTACGTCGTCGTTCATATGAAGGGCAGGCGGAAGGTCAAGAAGTTCCGGGACGAATCCTCGGCCCGAGCATTTGCCGATCATCTGACCGCTTACCTGAAGATTCACGGGGAAGAGGGGATGCGGTTGCTGGGTCGGGAGCCGAAACCGGATGCCTGGACTTTCCAGAAGTATGCCGACAAGTGGCTAAAGGAGATTGCTGCCAGTTCGCTGAAGCCCTCAACCATCGAGAGCTACGCATGGTCTCTGAAAGTGCACCTGATTCCGTTTTTCGGTCGGTTCCACCTGGAAGATATCGACTACGCAATTCTAAAGAATTTCTGTCTGGAGAAGGCAAAGAGCAGAAGTCGTCACAGCGTCCGTCTGATGATTGCAGCCTTGAGAGTCGTGCTGAAGGAGGCGGTCCGCGAAGGCTTGATCCCGGCCAATCCGGTCACCTCGCTTGGCAAGTTCTTCGGAACTCGTTCGGCGGGAAGGGAACGACCCGATCCGTTCACCCAAGCGGAAATCTCGGACATCCTTAAAAAGATCAGCGAGCGCTGGCCCGAGTACTACGAGTGGGTCCTGTGCTCAGTCCGAACGGGACTCCGGTTCGGGGAGCAGAGGGCTCTGAAGTGGGAGGACATCGACTTTCGAAGACGGGTGATCCATGTGAGGCGCAACTGGCCGGCCAATCGAACCATGACGACTCCCAAGACGCGAGCCGGCATCCGCCAAGTCGATATGAGCCCCGAACTGTCCCATGCGCTGCAGAAACTGCGGGCGAGGCGGAAGGCCCGGTTCCTGTCCTTGGGAAAGCCTGAGATTCCCGAGTGGGTCTTTCTCTCCGAGAAAGACCGCCCGATCCACCACGGCAACTTGATCCGGAGAGTGTGGCGACGCGCACTGGCGGCGGCGCGGGTGCGCTACCGGCATTGGCACACCCTGCGGCACACCTTCGCGTCTCAGCTGCTCATGGCCGGCGTTTCGCCGCTTTACGTCGCCAAGCAACTGGGACACGCTCGGGTGAGCACGACGATGAATATCTACGCGCACTGGATCGAGGAGGGCGGGAGCGGGAGCAGGGGCGTGGACGTCCTGGATCGCGGCGTCAGTAAAACGTCAGTAGAAGTCAGCGGGGGTGAGAAATGAAGGCCGGAATTCTTTGTAAATCATTGAAAATAAATGGTGGAGCTGACGGGGATCGAACCCGTGACCTCCTGACTGCCAGTCAGGCACTCTCCCAGCTGAGCTACAGCCCCACGGCGAACAAATGTACTCGCAATCGATCTTTGTAGTCAATGAGTTACGGATGGTGCAACGGACTAACAATCGATTTCAAAATTCGCCAAATGCCTATCATCTAATTCGATCCCCAGACCCGGAATCGAATCATCTAAGTTGAGGAACCCGTTTTCGGGTGCTGGATCGCCTTTGAAGATGTAATAAAACAATTCGTTTCCAACCTCGACGTCAAAGACGGGGAAGAATTCAGATATCGGGCAATTCAGGTTGGACATCGTCAAATGATAATTGTGCACTTGACCGGCATGCGGCACGACCGGCACTTGGTGGGCTTCGGCGAGTGCGTTTATTTTGTGAGCTGCCGTGATTCCGCCCACACGATTCGTGTCGTACTGAATGTAGCTAACGGCTTTGGCATCCAGCAACTGTTTGATGCCGAAGAGATTGAATTCGTGTTCGCCGCCTGAGATCGGGATTCGACCCATCGCGTTCAATTCGGCGTAACCGGCGATGTCGTCCGCGACGACGGGTTCTTCCAACCAACGCAGATGGAATGGCTCCAATAGCGGAATCATACGCTTCGCATAGTCGAGATTCCAACCCATGTACGCATCGGCCATGAGATCGGTATCGTCGCCGATGACCTCGCGGACCGCTCGTACTAGTTCCAGGTTCTTGCGCATTCCGGCAGGACCGTCCTTCGGTCCCCAGCCAAAACGCAGCTTGAACATGAAAAAGCCCTGATCCACATAGGACTGCGCTTCGCTTTGCAATTTGTCGATTGGTTGCGAATAGAGTTTGGATGCGTAGACCGGAATCTTTTCTTTCGTTCGACCGCCCAGCAATTTGAAGACTGGCTTACCGGTCAGTTTTCCGAGGAGATCCCAGATGCCGATGTCGATTGCCGAGATGGCCGTCATGCCAATGCCCTTGCGACCCCAAGCCAAACTGCTTCGATACATTTTTTCCCAGATGTAGGCATAGTCGAACGGATCTTCGCCCATGGCGATGGGAGCGTAGTAGGTATCGATGGCTTGCTTTGTCAGTGCCGGCGCCAGGGCCGCGTTACCGTATCCGATGGTGCCATCATCGGCTTCCACCTCGCAGACCAGCCATTGATGAAATCGAAACGAACTCATCTTGTCGCCGCTGTCATGCAAGAGATCCGAAGCACTGGTGCATAGGTTGCCCTGCGGCGGCACAGTCGGTCCTGTCCAATTGTAGAGTTTCGCTCGAATTTCTTTGATTTTGGCCATTTATTTTTTCACATTCAAATGCTGTCGAGATGAGAATCTCGAGCGCAATCAGGGAGCCTATAGGGTGCAGGATTGTACAGCTCTAAGTTCTGTAAGTTCAATCAGTAGGAGCAAATCGACTGCCAGTCAGGCACCCTCCCAGCTGAGCTACAGCCCACGTTCGGTAAATCTACGCGCGGACCATGAGTCCGGTCCACATCTTCACCGGAAGCGATGAAAATACTGACCTGAAGAACTTGGGCTGCCGGGACGGCTCACTCTGTTCGGCCTCAAGGAGATCCCTTGAGGTGCCGCAGCAACTCACTGTCGGTGGTAAGGATTATCATCGAGCCGGCATCCAGGGTCCGCTCATAGGTTTCCAGGCTCTTGGTGAAGGAATAAAAGGCGGCGTCCCGGTTGTAGGCCTCTGCATAAATCTGAGTTGCTTCGGCATCGGCAGTTCCCCGAACTTCCTGGGCCTTACGATAGGCTTCGGATTGGATCCGCTTGAGCTCGCGCTCCCTCTCGCCGCGAATGCGGGCGGCCTCCCCTTCCCCTTCCGAGCGAAACCTGGCAGCAATCCGCTTCCGTTCCGCGATCATGCGTGCGAAGACGTCTCTCTCCACCTCTTCGACATAATTGATGCGCTTGAAGCGAAAGTCCAGCAGCTCGATTCCGAGGTCTGCCGCGCGCTTCGACCCCCCATCCAGGACATTCTTCGTTATGGCAGGCCGCCCTTTCATGATCTCCTTCAGAATAGCGGACTCCTCTTCGACGATCGAGGCGTCCGGCTCCCGGTTCGAGCTGCGAACCATCTCGACCAGGTCATGACGCGCCACCGCACTGCGGGTCTCTCCGTCCAGGATGTCGTCGAGCCGAGATTGTGCGCCTCGTTCATCGCGAAGGCGCTCGAAGAACTTCAGAGGATCACTGATTCGCCAGCGCGCGTACGTGTCGACCCAAATGAAGCGCTTGTCTTTGGTAGGAACTTGGCTCGGCTCGCCGTCCCACTCGAGAAACCGCTTTTCGAAACGGTTCACGGTTTGAATGAAGGGCACCTTCAGATGAAACCCCGGACCCGTAACCAAGTCGACCGGCGCGCCCAACTGGGTGATGACGACTTGTTCGGTCTCGTCAATCGTGTAGGCTGCGCTGCCGAACACGATCAATAACCCCAAAACGATGATCGCCAAGAACATCCTGGTCCCGGTCATGGATTCACCTCCTGGCTTCGTGTTACAGCTTTTCTGAATTGATCTAGAGGCAGCAAAGGGATAACGCCCTCGGCCTTGTCGTCCAGAAAGAGCTTTCCACCCAGCTGGGGCAAGACTTTTTGCATGGTCTCGAGATACATGCGGCGCCGGGTGACCTGGGGGGCGCGCCGATAAGCCTCATGCAACGCCTTGAAGCGGCTGGCATCCCCCTGGGCGCTGTTCACCCGGTCCAGACCGTAACCTTCTGCTTGCAGAACAGTCTGTTGCGCCTCTCCCTTGGCGCGGGGAACCACCTGATTGTACTCAGCACGGGCTTCGTTGATCAGGCGGTCCATCTGCTGCTGTGCCTGGTTGACCTCGTCCCAGGAGGGCTTGACCGGATCCGGCGGAGTCACATTCTGCAACACGACCTGATCCACTGTGATTCCCGTGTCATATTGATTGCATAGCTCTTGAAGCTTCTCCAGAACGGTCGTTTCTATCTCGGTACGGCCTACCGTAAGGACTTCCGTAACGGTCCGATCACCGACAACTTCCCGCATCATCGCTTCATTCATGGCCCGGAAGGTCTCAGTGACGTTGCGCACCTTGAAGAGATACTTGTACGGGTCCGAAACCCGGTACTGGACGATCCATTCCACCACGGCGACGTTGAGGTCGCCGGTCAACATCCGGGACTCGTTCTCGAAATTCATCTTCGAGTACCGAGTCCGGATTCCGGCTTCTTCGGTGCTGAAGCCGAATTCCTGCTTCAGCTGGCGCTGCACCGGTACTTTCAACACGGTCTCGATCAACGGTATTTTGAAATTGAGGCCCGGATCGCTCGTGCGCACAAACTCGCCGAATCGCAGCACCACGCCCACTTCTTCGGGCTGGATCTGGTAAACAGTACCGAAAAGCAGAATCACACCCACGATAATGGCCAAGGCGGTCAAAATCGTCTTCGGTGAACCTTGAAACTGAAACTTGCGCAGTCGATCCAGATCAACATTGATGGGTCTGTTAAATAGGTCATTATCCATAGTGTTATCCTCTCGAGCACAACGATCGCATATTTAACGCGAATCGACGAAGGAAAAATCAGAAATATCTCGTCCAAGTGATTCCGGCGAGTTTATTCGACAGAGTTTGACGCCCGATCCCGGGCTGGGCATTCTTTACCGAAGGAATTTGCTACAATCCAACCGCCGCGGAGGTGAATCTGGTCTGGTGGCTGGCCTGGACTTCAAATCCAGTGGGATTCAGCGGAAGCTGGGTTCGGTGGGTTCGATTCCCATGCACCTCCGCCATCCTTTGTTTTCAGTGGGTTACCCCCGTTTTGGCACCCAAATCATCCACGCTATCTATGGGTGAAATAGGGTCCGAAACACCCGTTTTAGGGGCAAATTGTAACGGTTTTGTAGCTATCGCAGATCCCAAGTAACGATCCAACATGGTTGCAGCGTCATCGAGGTCTCTTTCATCGACGATGTTGTACCGATCAAAAACCGATCGCGTTTTGTGGCCTGAGATAGTTCGCGCCACTTTTTCAGGAACGCCACTCCGAACGAGATTTCTCACAGCCGTCCGCCGGCAATCGTGAAGGTACAGCCCCTCGAGACCAACCTTCTTGGTTGCCGTTCGCCAAGCGTCATAGATATACCGGATCGGTCTACCCTTGTTGGTGAACACCAGATCGGACGGTTTGCAGTCTGTTCCAAGAGCCTGCCTCAGAGCCAGCAGCGTTTGGCATAGCTCCTCAGGCAGAGGAATGATGCGTGATCTCTTGTTCTTCGTGTTCTTGGGCAAAAGAGTGATCTTCCGCTTGAGAAAGCCCACGTTCAACCATCGCAAACTGAGGATCTCCGATTTCCGGCAACCTGTCCAGTAGGCCATGATCAACACTGGCTTGAGATAGTCAGGGAGTGCTTCAAGAAGCATCTCGTATTGAGAATGCTCAAGAAAACCGCTTCTGACATTGTTCTCCTCAAGCATCGGAACATGCGGAATCCTTTGGATCTTGTCGGCCTGGACGGCCAGACGAAACATTCGGCGAAGTGCCGACAGTTCCCGGTTGATAGTCGCGTTCTTAGCGCCTTCGGACTGACGTCTCATGATGTACGTCCGTATCAAAGGCGTGTCGATAGCAGCGACTTTCATACCTCCAAAGGAGACCTCGAGGTGATCAACGCTTAGCTTAGCCCTCCAGAGCGATCGTTTTTGATTGACCTTATAGTCGTCAATGAAGTCCTGACTCAGATTCTCAAACGTCAGTTTCCTGTAGTCCGACCCAAAGAAAGTGCCTTGTTCAATCTCACCAACACGCTTCTTCAGGAGGTTCCGAGCATCCGTTTCCCTTTGTGATCCGCTACTTTCACAAAAGGGCTTTCCGGCTTTGTGGTACTTGATCCACCACACGTTGCCGCGCAGATACCAGGTACCCATACCTCGTCGTTTTTTGCTCATAGGCCACGTCTCCTATTCTTCGCCTTAGCCTTTGCTCTGACTTCAGCGAATACAGTTTCGATGGCCTTCAGCACAACAGGGTGCGGTGTCCGCTGTCCTGCCTCCCAGCGCCAGACGGTATTCTCGGCAACACCGAGAAGCTCCGCCAAGGCTGTCTGGCTCAGGTTCAACTTCTCCCGCTCTCGTTTGATGTCTTTGCTAGTCATCATTATCCCGCGTAGCGTAACTCTACCATCGGTAGGGTACATTAACAACGATTTATCGAAATCCCACTGGATTGCGTATCCACTCGGGTGCATGAAATGCCCGTCGTTATTGAATAAATATTGGCACTGTAGCCAAACTGTAGCCGTCATTTCAGTGTTCAACCGTCTTGTTCCGCTCAATCAACGTATCCATGTCCCGAATATCAATCTGCACCCGTCGCCCAATCTGGACGGATGGCAACACCCCATTCCAAACCAAATGTCGGATCGCCCACGGGGTTCGGCCCATGTACTCGGCGCTTTCTTTGATCGAGTACAGGCGCTTTCCATTGGATCGAGATTTCTTTTCTTGCGTCGGGTTCATCGGCTGCTCTACGGAGTTTGGTCTGTCGCCTTCGGCACGGACCCACATCTTGCACAGGTGACGGCGCCGTCGGGAGCCAGGCACTGGAGGTGGTCCCCACAGTCACGGCACCCTTCCACGAAGTACTGCAAAGTATCGTCATTATCGTCACTATCGTCATACTCACTGATACGATTGGATTTAGGGGATGACGGTATTTGCTCCCCGACGGCGGTATCGTCACCATTGCCGTCATTCGCGGACCCGCGTCCTGCTTGGTCCGTGACGGTGATGACGGTAATGACGGTATTTTTCGTACTCCTACGGATCAGCCCCGGTTCATGTTTCGGGCTGGATCAGGAAAGTTCCTGCTCAGCCAAGTTCAAGTAGAAAATTGTGGTCATTTTTATACTCGCCGCCGTACTTTGCCCCCTCTGGACTGCATCGTTCCCTAATGTCCAAATCTATCAGCCCGGCTCGGATCCAAAGATTTGAATGGACATCGGACGTTCCGAGTCATCGCAGCGGGTCAGATGTATTTCTTGGGGGGCGGATTGATGCCGCCCCCAGCAGGCCTAAATCATTCATTTACAGACTTTTCCAGAAACGCACCGGGCAGCATTTCAGGGCTGAAACATGTCATTTCCGAAGTCGTTTCGGGAAAGATGTCTTTATTGGAGTAATTGGATAAGCTCTCCAAAAACGAAATTCGCATACATTCATGGCCGCGAATTCCAGTGACAGAGGAGCACAGAAAGCTCGTCCAAGCACTCCACGGAGAAGGGCCAGAGTCGCCTCTAAGCTATTCTTATTCAATAAAATATGTGCGCCTAGGTCAAATCACGGAAGATTTCTGCTCAGCAAGTTCAAGTATGAAGCCGACCATCTTTTTCATCTTTCCGGTCACGACCGGATCTTGACCACAGGAATGTCCATGAGCTCGGATTCGCCAGGGGTAAGACGGAAGCTCCCTCAAGAGATTGCTTCCGCCACCCTGTCTGACAACCTTCGCGACTGGACACCCTATAGGTTGATGGCCATGAAGTCCGCCTCCTTTCCTGCGCCATGGCGACCGAGACGAATCGATCCAAAAACTTGAATTGAAATCGGGCGCTCCGAATCATCAAAACGATTCACATGAGAATGCATTTGCTTGGGGTCGGTTCATCCTTTTGTTGCTCAAGGAGTTAGGCCGCCACGAAAAGATCTACAGGGGCGAGTTCCAAAGCGAAGCACGAAGTGCAATCGTCGCTATGTTCAAATCTGACAACACGTTTGAGAACGTTGTTTTAGAACGTTGCTAAGGACAGCCGCGACGACAAGGGGTATCAGCTCTTCTTGGCTTAATTCCCTCATCGAATGAATACGATAACGTAGGTGTCGAGTGTAAGAAGCAAGTCCACGGCGAACTAACCCGTATCTAATCAGATCGCGGCTTGCCGAGACACTTGTGCTTTTTTTGGCGAAGGTCTGCAAGCACTCCCAGGTCGGTTGCTGAATCCACCGCAAATGGTCACAGCCCCGACCCAGGAGGCTTGTCGCCGCCCATGGGACGTGAAATCTGGGTCCAGGTCCCTCGGTGTTACTGATCGCTTAAAACCGCACTTTTCTGAACAAACGCCGAGATAACAAGCCTCAACATCATCGGCGCCGTAGGCGCCTCCTCAAGTTTTTCTCAATAGGTTATGCTGTTTTCGGGTGTGGAAGAGGACCCCGACCGCCATTAACAATCGGGGTCCGTTGGCGGCTCTCTTTGGAAGAGCTACCAAACCATCAGATGTTCGTAGCCTGCCATGATTTGTGGCCGTTGTCCAGTTCCCACCCCTGGGAATGGGATGACGGTCACCTCCGAAGTTACCTTTCGTCAAGGGTTTTGCCGAGCTGACGGCTGCGGGGCGCTTTTCTGGATCTGTCGCTGCTGTGACCGTGGACAGCAGTACTGCAGTTGTCGCTGTCGTAGCAAAGCGCGCCGGAAGCAACGTCGCAAGGCCAATCGCCTGCATCAACAAAGCCCCGAAGGAAGATTGGATCACAGAGACCGTCAGCGAGCGTACCGGCGTCGACGAGCCATGGCCCGCGTGACGGATCCAGGTAGCCGAAGCGAGCTTCGTTCTGGCAGGATCGCTGCGCGCGAAGCGCAAGTACAACGTGATGAGAAAGTTCAAACACACACCACATCTACGATTTCCGGCCCTATCACCTGCATGGTTTGCGGTCGAGCGGGCCAGCTCATCGATGTGTTTCATGGATGGAGATGAAACATGATTGCAGCCGAGACCGTGGCACACATCCGTCGCTTGTTCTATGCCGAGCATTGGAAGATTGGAACCATCGCGCAAGAACTGGGACTTCACCGGGATACGGTACGAACCGCCCTGCAAACCGATCGATTCAATCGAGCCAAGATCCTTCGTCCCAGTCTCACGGATCCCTACATCGACTTTATCAAGGAGACTTTGGAGAAGTATCCGCGCCTACGAACGACTCGTATCTATGAGATGATTCGGGATCGAGGCTATACCGGCAGTGTCGTGATACTCCGGAGAGTCGTCGCCCGTCTCCGCCCTGTTCACCGAGAAGCCTTCTTACGGCTGCGAACATTTCCTGGCGAGCAGGGCCAAGTCGATTGGGCACATTTTGGAGCCGTTGCAATCGGCCGTGCCCGTCGTCGGTTGTCCTGCTTCGTTCTTACACTTTCTTATTCCCGAGCCCTATATCTGGAGTTCTTCTTCGATCAAACCCTGGAGAACTTCTTGCGCGGTCACGTCCGGGCCTTCGACTCATGGTCGGGCTGCCCTCGTGTCATATTAAGCGACAATCTGAAGTCGGCCGTGCTGGAACGCCACGGCGATGCCGTGCACTTTCATCCTCGGCTGATTGAGCTTTGTGCTCACTATCATTTTGCCACTCGCCCGTGCCAAGTGGCCCGTGGCAATCAGAAAGGGCGTGTCGAAAGAACCATCCAGTACATCCGACACTCTTTCTTTGCCGCACGCCGCTTCACCACCCTGGAGGACTTCAACCGTCAAGCGCTTCTGTGGCGCGACGAAATCGCTCATCGACGTCCCTGGCCCGGAGACCAGTCCCGCACCGTTGAGCAAATCTTCGAAGAAGAGGAAAAACCTCGATTGCTTCCACTGCCGGTGCATTCCTTCGATACCGATCTGGTGGTACCGGTTCGATCGCGCAAGACCATCTATATCCGTTTTGATCTCAACGACTACCCGATTCCACACACGGCCGTGGGTCGAGCACTCACTCTGGCAGCATCACAGGACACTGTACGCATTCTCGATGGCGCAACCGAAATCGCCCGACACCGCCGCTCCTACAACCGCCATGACGCCGTCCTGGATCCGGCGCATCAAGAAGCACTGCTACAAGAGAAGCGCAAAGCCATCGGCGCTACTCCTGGAGGCCGTCTTGCTCAATCGGTACCTGAAAGCGAAGCCTTGATCGCGGCTGCCTTCCAGCGGGGAGAGTCCGCCGGCGGGCAAACCACTCAGCTATCTCAGCTCTTGGAGGATTATGGAGCCACGGAACTACAAGTCGCCGTTCGGGAAGCACTCCAGCGGCAGACGCCTCGGGCTTCTTCGGTTGCCTTCATTCTACAGAAACATCGCCGCTCCCAACAGCGTCGTCATCTACTACCTGTCGATCTGACTCGTCGTCCCGATCTTGCCAACCTCAACGTCCAACCCCACAACTTGGAGGCCTACGATGACCTCTCCGACCGTGACGAATAACCTTGCCACCCAACTCGCCGGCATCGGTCTGAATGCCACTTCTGAATCCCTGGAAGACTTCATCGCCCGGGCTACCAAGGGTCGTTGGAGTCCTCGTGTAATGCTCGAGGAGCTGTTGCAGGCCGAAGCTCGAGAGCGTGGCCGCCGCAGTCTCGAGCGCCGCCTGAAACGCTCCCGCATCGGCCGCTTCAAACCGCTGGCGGATTTCGATTGGAATTGGCCAAAGAAAATCGATCGCCAGGTCATCGAACGCGCCCTCACTCTGGATTTCATCCCGGATGGTCGCAACTTTGTCCTACTCGGTGCCAACGGTCTGGGCAAGACCATGATTACCAAAAACATTGCCCACGCTGCTGTGCTGGCCGGCTATTCCGTCCTGTTTCGTACGGCTGCCGACCTGATCGAAGATCTCCAATGTGATTCCCCGGAACTCCGAAGAAGAAAGTTCCAATCCTACGCCCGCCCTCACCTTCTGTGCGTAGACGAAGTCGGGTATCTCTCCTATGACAACCATGCCGCGGATCTGCTGTACGAAGTCGTCAACCGGCGCTATGAGCATCGATCCATCGTTATAAGTACAAATAGAGCCTTTCGAGAATGGAACGAGGTCTTTCCCAATGCCGCTTGCATTGCCACGCTCTTGGATCGTCTCACTCACCATGCCGATGTGACCGTCATTGAAGGACGTAGCTATCGGATTCGAGAGAGCGAGCAGGAAGCCTCCGCGCGGAGGAAAAAGAAACGTTAGAACCCGTGCCGTCCAATCGCATTCAATACGTAAAGATTGTTGTTGATCTCTACGCCCAGCTGCCTGAGACTCCACAACGGCCTCGTCGGCAAGACTATCAACTCGCTTATCAGCTCTATGATCGTCGGGTTCCGCTTTCGGTCATAGAATCGAGCTTACTCCTGACTTCCGCTCGTCGGTTACTCCGTGATCCACAGGCACGCAGGCTATCGCCTATCCGGTCCCTGTATTACTTTCTCCCGGTCATTGAGGAATTACTTCAGAATCCTATCTCGGCAGACTACGTGAGGTATCTTCGAATCAAACTGCGCCTGAAAACCTCTCTACCGGCGCCCGTTCAGAAAACTGCGGTTTCACGCGATCGCTAACACCCTCGGCGACGGGTACGCTAGTACCAACCTTAATGATACCCGGAAAAATCGGATTCTGGACCCTCCGTTTCCATTAGGAGGACTGAGGATGATCACTTTGCTCAGGGAGATCGTGGCTTTCCACTTGTGGTATGAGGTCTACGAGTACGTCATCAAGGATCTTGTTCCATTGCCGATTCTCTTGGCGGTCATTGCTGGACTGTATCTGTTTGTGGTCGTCCACGTGGACGGGCTAAAACGTGGTCGAGATCCTTCGTGGTTGCGAAGGGGAGAGCGTCAAAACGATTAGCTTCTAAGGCGATGATACGTCTCTTTATGTTCAAATCTACCAAGCCGTGATATGGGGCGGCGATAGGACCCATACACAAAGCATGGGGGTGGGGGCGGCGGTAGGCCTGGGTCGGCTTTGAATGTAACTAAACTGTAGCTATCAGGACGAAATGTAACGCAATTTGCCGCAACTCAGGGCAACTTCACGATATACTGAAACGCGGGATAAGTGACGGCAAGTTCATCGTTTAGTGCCTGTTGCACCGAAGACCTTGGTTATTGGTTTTCGGACTTCAAATCCAGTGGGATTCAGCGGAAGCTGGGTTCGGTGGGTTCGATTCCCATGCACCTCCGCCATCCTTTGTTTTCGGTGGGTTACAGTGATCTCGTTACGGGAGGAGAACAAAGATGCCTAAGGTAGTAGTCACAGCCCAGATTGAAGATTCGACAAGGTGGGAAGAAGGCTTCCGTACCCGTGGTGACCTCTTCAGGAGTCAGAGCGTCACCAAAACCATCGATTTCGGGGTAACGGAAAGCAACGAAATCGCTGTCTGCGTGGAGCCGGACGACCTGGACAAATTTTTGGAAACCATGGGTTCCCCCGCGACATCAGAAGCGATGGACTCTGATGGCATCAATCGGGAGACGGTCAAGATTTTTGTCTTGGATAAAGAGTTCAAGCTCTGATCGGCAAGACCATTCCCATTGCTGTTGCGAGGACTGATTTCGGCGGGCCGAAACACGCCGACGTCTAACGCGGACCCTGACAACGCCCCTGCAGCGGTCCCGCCCGACGCATGACATCTGCTCCGTCAATCTTGCATTCCTGTGGCACACTAGGGCAAAGTAGTCGAACTCCTGCGTGGGCTCATCGACGGGGAAAAACAATCGTGAACTTTTTCGAATCCGACCGGCGCGCCACCGCGCGGGGACGACGAAAGGCAGCCACCTTTTTTAACGCTTCTTCATCTACTCGTCGGCTCTGGGACCTGGCTCGAGTGCACCACAGACCTGGCGGGCAAAGGCAACACAACACCTCGATAGTCCTGATACTTGCAACCAGCTTGCTGACCGTCGGGTGTACCCGAGAGGCCAGCAATAAGGCATCAGCCCTGGTCTTTGAGCAGGTGGCACAAGCGTACACTCACCCTAGCTTCGATCCGGACGAGTCCGCTTGGCGCGAAGTGCACGACCACGGGGCGTTCGAGACCCTGGAGATCTACGTTGTGGAGCTAGCGAAGCTGCGGCCTGGCGAAGGTGCCAAAAAACAGTACGACGCATACTTGAACGCGATCCTGCCCGGCATCGAGAGTGTGGGCGGCAAAGTCGTGAAAGTGAATGATATCCTGACTCCGGGGGTCGGGGATGTGGAGGATTTCAACTGCGCAGGAGGTACGGCCTCCATCGTTCACTACCCGTCGCGGGCAGACTATATGACTGCCCTGCTGACGGATGAGTATCAGGCGGCCAGCCAGTTACGGCATGAGGCGCTGGCCGACGTCCTGTCCTTCGTGACTGGCCCAAACGTGATCCCCATGGAGGCGCGGTTCAACCTGAATCAAACAGGGAAACTGGCCTCGGAGATCCCGACCCCGAATGTGGACGGTAAGTCGCCGGAGCAACTCGTCGAGGAGTTGCTTGCGTTTTATCCCGACGGTGGGGGAGACCCCACACGGGGGCAGTTGGAGACAGAAACCACTTACCAGGGCTTTCGTACCGAGCCGATCTATTTCTTCAACCTCTACGATTTCGGTGCTGGAGCCGAGGCGGTGGAAAATGGAACGGCACACCACCAAGCCTATTTCCAGGGGGCCGTGCCCTATACGCGAGCGCGCGGAGCGCGGCCTTTCATTCGCGCGCAGGTCCAGCACAACTTGCTCGGGGAGATCGATTGGGACGTCTTTATTCTCGTGGGCTGGCCGAGTCTGTCCATGGTTATCGACCTACGGCTCGATCCTGGCTACCAAGAGGTCCAGAAACACCGGGTGCAGATAGGAGAACATTCCGGAAACTTCGTGGCGATCGATCGGGAGAGCCCCGCACACTAGTCAGCGCACCGAGCGCGCATTAGTCGGCACACCGACCATTCCCCACCCTCATAGCTTTGGTCTCCGCTAGGGAGACACTCTCAAGTTCGAGAAATGCGCGACGGTCGTCCCCTCGATCCAGAGCGCGATGGCCCCTTTCCCATCCGGTCCGGACTTCACATCATTGATGATCAGGGTCGGCTGTTCGTTGCCATGGACGTAGAGACGGGCCTTGTCTCCCCGCACTTCGATCTTCACCTTCGTCCACTCGCCCGGAACGAGATCGACGTAGGATTCATACTTTCCAGGTGTCTCACGGCGCAACTTGAACCAGGTGTGATCGGGATGCGCCAGGTACTGAACTGAATGGTTGCGGCGCTCTTGGTCCTCCGCGCGGCCGTTGGCCGGCCGCAGGTAAATGCAATCGTACTGCTCTCTGTCGGGCTGGACACGCCACGCCACCCCCACGAAGCCGCGAGCCAATCCCGGAGCATTCTTCGCCGGTTCTCCTGCAAGCTCGACTTCGATCACACCATCCTGAAATTCCAGATCCTCGATGATGGTCAGATGGTCGAATCGGGGAAAACGTTCGAAAGCAGGTCCCGCCGCTCCGGCCGGAGGGGGAGCGCTCCGGAACTTTTTCATTGCCGCTGCCAGCTTCTTGGCGGTTTCAGGATCAATCGTTACGCGCAGCGCTTTCCGCCCTTTGAAGGTTACCGGAGCCGCAGTCACGTTGTGTAGCTCGAGGCCATCGAGGGAATCGAGGGCCATCGCCTTCCCCTGATCTCGAGACAGGCTGGGTGATGTGATCGTGCACATGAAAACGATGCCGGTCACAACCCACCCGGTGTATCTCTGCCTAACGGACATAACATCCCTCCTATTGTCGTTGTGTACCGACCTTACCATGAAAATACTTCCCGCACATATACCCCGTCTGGCCCGCCATGCCAAATACGTTGAGCCAAAAGCTGTAACCGCATATGATCCTGGAATCCCGGCAGCGCAATCGCTCCAAGAGAGGACAAATGGTTCCCTGGTCCCTGCGTGATGTAAAGAAGCAACGATGGAATCAAGCCCAGGCTCATGAAGCCGGATTCTGGGTGAAACAGAATGCTGTTCCCTATCAGGAGAACCGCGTCGACACGCGTTACGCGCAGGTTCTCCAGGAGATCAACCAGCGAGGTTTCTCAGGAGAGAGCATTCTGGAGGTAGGGAGTGGGCCCACCTGTGCGACAAGAGCCATGACAAACGTGAGTCGTGTCTTTGCGGATCCGCTGGCAACCGTCCATAGTCCTTTGTCGCCTCAGCCGCTGAACGGTCACTTCGTGACCTGTATCGGGGAGGAGTTGCCCTTCGCTGACGGAAGCTTCGACGGCGTCTTTTCCTTCAACGTGATCGATCATGTGATTTCACCTTCCCATTTTGTGAGTGAGCTTTCCCGGGTCGCGCGGCCCGGCAGCCTCGTTGTCCTCGGCGTCTATACCCACCCGCGGGCGTTCGCCTTCGTGCGGACGCTGCTAGAGCGCACGGCCCCAGTGTTTCGTGAACGGGCGCATCCATTCTTTTTTTCGCGGGAATCGCTCGTGCGCTTGATGCGTCACCACGAACTTCAGATCGAGCAAGTCGTATGCGTCTACGCAACAAAGACCCACAGTGCCCTCCATCGCCAGGATTGGGTTGCCATTGCTCGCAAGTAGGCGACCCATCATCTGTCCGCAGTGTTCCTGAACTACTCGCCACCCTCGCAACTTCCACCCGGGTTGACGTGAGTGAAACCGGCTTGCAGAACAAAAACAAGGGACATAGAATCCCGCGGTACTTACTCCTACCAAGGGAGAACCACCGTGAGCTGGGCCGAAACCGTCGCACAAGCCTTGAAAGAGAAGTCGATTCCCCTGATCGCCTACGTTCCGGATGCGAACATTCATCAGGTCACGAAACTGCTGGATGCGGATCCTTATTTTCATCTGGTCTCGGCCACCCGGGAGGAGGAGGCCGTGGGGATCGCTTCCGGTGCCTACGCTGTTGGGCGCAACGCGGCGGTGTTCATGCAGTCGAGCGGATTCGGCAACAGCGTCAACGCCATTGCAAGCTTGTGCATCCCTTGCCGGATTCCAGTTCCACTGTTTATCAACCTTCGTGGGGAGTTCGGTGAATTCAACATTTCCCAGGTGGCCATGGGTAAGGCCACCCGACCCATCCTGGATCAGCTCGGCCTTTGCCACTACACGCTCGACGGCACGGATAGGCTGCTCGAGAAGGTCACCGGAGCGCTGACGCTTTGTTACGCTTCCCGTCAGCCGTTGGCCCTGTGTTTGACGCCGCTGCTGCACGGAGGCAAAGTTGCATAGACTTTCCGCTACCCGGATGCTTCTCCGCCACGCAGGAGACCGAGCAATCGTGGGAAATCTCGGTCCCACGTCCGACGAGCTGCGGCATGCCGGGCACCGGGACCGTAATTTCTACACCTACGGAGCGATGGGACTATGCTCTTCGATCGCCCTCGGAATGGCTCTCTCGACTGATGAGCAGATCATCTCGCTCGACGGGGACGGATCTCTGTTGATGAACATGGGCACCATCGCCACGATCGGCCGGGAGAAGCCCGGCAACCTCATCGTGATCGTATGGGACAACGAGCAGTGGGCGCAAACCGGCCACCAGGTGAGTCACACGGCCTTCGGTACCGATTTGGAAAAGGTGGCGCGCGCCTGCGGGATTGCACAAGCGGCAACGGTTCGGAAAGAGCACGAGCTCGAGTCTGCTTTCTTGCGTAGCCTGGCCGAGGACGGCCCCTGGTTCATCGTTGCCAAAGTAGAGGAAGAAGACTATCTAGCCATTGCGCCCGTCGAAACCGAGATCACGCTCTACCGCTTCCGCAATACTTTCTGTTCCCTTCCTGGATCAAGCAAAAGCTAGTCTGGCAGCTACCCCGATAGCTTATCTTGTCCGGTCGCGCACGGCCGGTTTCGATTGCTACGGTCGGCGAGCGCGCGTGACTCGTCGCACGCGATGATTGTTGGTGTCCCCGATAAACAAAGTCCCTCGGGCGTCGACGGCAATCCCGTGGGGACGGTCCAGCTTGGCTTTCAACGCCGCCCCTCCGTCACCGCCGTATCCCCTGGCCAGCGGCCCACCGCCGGCAACCGTGGTCACTTCACCGGTGGCCGGTTCTATGCGGCGAATCGCCTGATTCTCGGTATCGACGACGTACACGGGTCCGTCGGGGACCGCTACGATGCCTTTGGGACCGCTGAACAGGGCATTGCGTCCGATACCGTCCTGGTATCCCTTCTTCCCGGCTCCGGCGACGTGGGTCAACCGGCGAGAGTCGAGGTTCATGCTCCAGACGCTATGTCCTTCCCGCAGCGCGATCCACATGCGATCTCCTACGACAAAGAGGGCGCGCGGTCCGAGCATCGGCCGTCCGGTTGCAACGGTGCCGTCCCGGGGAAGCTCCAGTCCGCCATTCCCCGCCACGGTCTCGATCCTGCCGCTTTCGAGATCAATCCGACGAATTCGATGGTTTCCAATGTCGGCCACATAGAGCCCTCCGCGACCATCGAGCGCGATACTGTGCGGACTGTCTAGCTCGGCCTCAGTCGCTGCTCCTCCGTCGCCGGAAAACCCCTGCTTGCCCGTGCCGGCGACGATCTTCAGAGTTTGCGTGCCCGCCTCGATCGCGCACACCAACGCGTTGCGCATGTCCACGAAAAAGAGAGTCCCCTCGTCGTCGAACCGCACCTCATAGGGCTGGCTCAGTGGCGCGGCTGTGGCGCGAGCTCCATCGACGGGAAGACCTTTCACTCCCGTTCCGGCGATTGCTTCAATCATGTGCGAGCGCGGATCGAAGCGCAGGAGACGATGATTTCCCACCTCGCATATATAGAGGCTACCGTCGGGTCCGAACTCCACGCCAAACGGCTGGGAAATACTGATTTCCCTGGCGGAGCCCGACGAGGCGCCAAGCTCGTGCCCGCCGCTTCCGGCAACGGTGTCCATCACGCCCTGGGCCCACCCCGATCCGACGCAAGGAAGCCAACACATCGCCCACGTCAGGCAGCGCCCGAATCGAGAAGCGAGAGTACTCCGAGTCTTCATGGCGTACTTCTCCAAAGGTGCAAAATCGTGGACAGTCAGCGCCCCCCTACCGGCTTTTTGGGGCGTGCGCGAAGGGCTATCACGATCATCCAGACCAGTACGATGGCGAGACCGCCGACCTCACGTCCTACCTCGATTTCCGGCCGGTCGGGGTTCATGGGTTGTAACAAGTCCGACATCTGCATGACCGATATCGCATCCGGCAGCAACAACGCAATCCACGCGACGACGATTGCGACGCATACCCATGCCAAGCGTCGCAGGATCTTCCGAGAAACTCGGCCCCGCAGAAGACAGATCGCTGCGGCCAATCCATAGATCGCTATCCACTGGATTGGATCTGGGTCATTGCTTTGGATGACGGCGGAGATTGCGAACAACCCCGCCATGAACAAGTTGGCGGCCTTGAAGGATGTCGTTTCCAAAGAGGCCATGGTCAATTCTTCCACGGCACACAGGGAGAGACAACAAAATATCGCTTTACGCCGGGATGGGCTTTACGCCGGGCGGAACCGCGGAGACGCCCGGTTGCGGGGTACCCCCGAAGGGCGTCTCTCGGTGATGGGCATACCCGGACGGCCGAAGGGTCGTTCTAGCGCGACAGCCCTGCGGGGAACTACCGGTAGACGTAGAGCTGCAATACGACGTCCCTCACGGGACCCTCGGTGACAACCTTCGCGATTCGAATCTTGGCGAATCTGCCTTGAGAGGTGCAGATCGCAATGGTGAAGCCAGCCACCAGATTGCCCGAGAAATCGCTCATACCGATCGACGCCGGACTGTACGGCAGGTTCTTCAGATCTTCCACCGTCAGATTGTTCAGCTCCGTCAACGTCTTGATGCCCAAAACGGAAAACGTGGCACCGTTTTGCGCAATGAAGTTTCGGACGTTGGCACTTACCACGTCAAAGAGCAGGTCATGGGAACCATTGTTGTCCAGCGTCACGTAGGGCACAAGAGGGACGTCGGCATCCAGCGACGCTGCTTGAGGCAAATAGAGAGTAGACTCCGAATGCAGCGCATCCGTGGGGCGCGCGGCCAGTGTGGAATACTGAATGCCGCTGGGAGTCGACGTCTGCAGCAAACCCAAAACCGCGACGGGCTTTTCCGCTGTTCCAACCAAGACTCCGCGAAAATCGTCTATCTCTGGGAACAGCTGTTGCTGGTTGAGAAACCGCGCCTGCTGCTCATTCGGATTCAAAGTAAAGTCGATGCTTCCACCGTCGGAGGCATCCGCAACGGAAGTCGGAAAGGCCGTCCAGAGCTGAAAATTGACCGGGTTCGGCTCATCCGAAATATTCACGATTGCGAAGCCCGTGTAGAGGCCCGCGATGTTGTTGATCTCGACCGGAAAAACCCAGCGCCTGGTCGGAGCTTCCACCGGTACGCTGATCGCATCCACCACGTTCGCGCCATTGAGGATTTCATAGAAAACCGACACGGCAATCTGGAAATCGTGCGTGTTGGTGGCATTGTCTTCCGTGTTTCGAATGACCGCGTATCCGGCCGTCACCAGCGCAGATTGCGCCAGTGTTTCGATCCGCACGGTCTGATTCCGACCGATATCGAGTCGCAGCTCGGTGAAGGTCCCGAGGTTCGTTGTTACCATCCACGGGGTTCCGTCCTGAAGGAAGAAGAATATCTTTACTTTGCTGATGCTCACGTTCGAGCTCAGGTTGTTGATGTCAATCTTGGTCCTGATGGCACCGGCCCCGTCGGCCAGCTGCGGGATGATCTTTTCGCCTCGACCCAAGGCAGCGCTCGAACCGAAAAGCAATCCGAGCATCAAGGCGGCTACTGCGAAACGGCATATTCTGTTCATCTAGTCCCAAAATAAGCGAGGTATGAGCTCGCTCGGAAAATCGTTTGCCTTTTCCGAATATCTCGTGGATTTCAGCTCCTTGTGCGTAACAGGGAAAGCAAAGAGAAACACAAGAGACAAACCTTCCATTGGTTGTCTGGATCACTTGATCTTGTTTGTCTCTGTTATGCCCTTCCTTTCGCCCGCCACTCTTGCTCCGCCGGGGGTACGGGCTCACCCGCCGGCGAGGCGCCTTCAAGTAAACCTGAGTTGCCTGATATAGTCGAACGTCGCCAAAAAGGTTTCGAGATGCTTGCTATAGGCCAATATCCTGTAAACGAGGCGACGACCGGTTCTTACAATCTGACAGGGTATTTGCACAAAGTTCACCAGGAAGCGTTTGAACTCCATCCTCAAGATATCACGACGTACTGTCGGCGCCTGCGTCACCAGGCCATACCAGGCCTTCAGATTCCACGCCAGCGATGCGATGACCATGTAGGCCCAGTTCGATACCAGACTGTCCGAAGGCATCCTCAAGGCGTTCACTCCACTCTTGAGCTGACCGATGACGTTTTCCTGGTTGCAGCGATCGTTGGCAAAAAGGACCACTTCTCCCATCGTCATCTCCCGATCGTTGGTGATGTAGAAGAAGTACCGGACCTCATCAAACAGCCGGTGCTCCCCCTTTTCGATCGTGAGGTTCTTCCGAACCACAACCATGCGATAGGTTTTCTTACAGTGTCCGGGACGATAGTCAAACTCGGCGACCTGCTCGCTCTGCAGGCGGATGTTCTTGAATTCTCTCTCCTTGATTACTTGTTCTTTGACGTTTTCCGGACGGCGCCGTTCTTCGCTCTTGACCTCATAACGAGGAGGCCGCTCGAGCGGTTTCCATTGTCTCTCCGGCAGGGCATCGGCCATCCCGACCAGGTTCGGCTTGGCGTCATAACCAAAGACAAAACCAACCCGCTCGTCCCAGCGATCGAAGTTTCTCGTCAGCGAGAAATCCGTGTCGCCCCGAAGCCAGACCTTCGTAAACACCGACGACACCAGATCGATTGCCCGGTCCATCCACTCGGCCGCTCCGTCGGAAGAGGGACGGTTGCCCGGCCGATTCATCAGATAGAGGACCTCATTCGTATTGGCCAAGGTCACGATCAACGGTGCGTAACCCCAGATCCCGTTGTAGGCAATGTCCATTCCTTCCTTGCATTCCCCCAAGGTTCCGGCGACGGTCCCGTCCACGTCGATGATGGCCTCCTTCCGGAAGGAAGCATCCTGCAACTTCCACACCTTGGTTCGGGTTTCATTGATGGTTTCCTGAAGTCCGAAGATCCAATCCTCATCGAAACGACGGAGGAAATCTCCAGCCGTCGTGGGATCCGGAATCCTCTCGGCTCCCAGTCCGTTCATGTAGGTCTCATCCTGGCGCAACCGCTCGATATCTTCGAGACAGGTTCCACCCGACAAGACGTTGTATGCGATGTTCAGTACATGATCGGATTCCCAGTAAGGAAAGTGGTACTTGAGCAAAACGATGTTTCTGTTGATATCTTTGTCCAATCCAAGCTTACACACGAGCTTGTGAATGGCTCCGATACCACCAGATCCGATGGCGCGCGTTCTCTCGGCGATCTCGTAGTAGGTGTTGGAGTCCTTGAACATAGGATCGGACCGGTCCTCAAACTGATTTCTTTCCAACCGGCGTGTAAGATTTTGCTTGTCTCGGAGGAGGATTCTGTGGTTTCTTTTATTCACCTGGAATGTGCTCCTTTCGGGATGTCTTGTAAATATATCAAACGCATTTTATCCCGTAACGGCGCACGTTCCAGGGCTTTTCTTCCTCCTCATGCAAAAAATCACGCTGGACTAAGGTCTAGTCCTTGTCTCCTTTAATTACGGCAACGATGCGTCCCATTATCCCTGACAACCCCGCCGATTAAATGTGCATCGGTCACAAGTACGGCAGATGCTCGAAGCCAAAGCTTTCACTTCTCGAATGGTGATTGGTTCAAGGACGATGTAAGTGTTGCAAGCTCCGAAAAGCCCTTTACACGGTGAACGAACAGTCTCGTGGCTACCGTTTCTCGATGCCCAAGCTTTCGCACAATCCACGCCGGGGGCTTTCGATTTCTGGGGATCAATCCCATGGAAGTCTCAGGACTGATCGCATAACATCCGTCCGAGTAATGAGAGCCTTCATCGAAGTCAGCATCCGGGCACCGGAGAGATCGGAAGAGTTCGTCGGCATGCTCGATGATCGGGAGATGCTCGGAGCCTGGGAAAGCGAGGGGATCTTGCGGCTTTATTGGCCGGAGGCATCCTGGAGCCCCAACTCGGCACGAGACCTCGAACGGCTACTAGAAGCTTCTTTTGAAAGCGTTGCCGAGCCGAGCCTCTCGGTCAAGAGAATCGAGGATCAGGACTGGAATCTCCCCTGGACGGAGTCGCTGCACCCGATCCGGATCGGAAATCGTGTTCTGATTCGCCAGAGCTGGAACCCGGTTCCTCCCAGTGATCGAATCGAGCTCGTGATCGATCCCAGACGTGCCTTCGGCACTGGATACCATGCCACAACCCAGATGATGATCGAGCTTCTCGAAGACACCGTTCGAGGCGATGAGAGCGTCCTCGACCTCGGAACTGGAAGCGGGATTCTGGCCATGGTTGCGCTTCGCCTCGGCGCACGCTCCGCACTGGGGACCGACACGGACCCGGTCGCCATTGATTGCGCCGCGGACTACGCGCGAGTCAACGGATTTGGATCCGAGCTGGAGCTTGCTCATGGCTCGCTGGCGGAGGCCGGCTCCGGGAGATTCGATTTGATTGCCGCAAACCTGGACCGAAACAGCCTGCTTCCACTTGCCTCGCGGCTCGGAGATTATCTCATCGCTAGCGGTGTGCTACTCATCTCCGGTATCACTCGCGAGGATGAAGACGAGGTTCTCGCAGGTTTTCAGTCGTGGCGCGCGAAGGTCACAGCCAGACTCCATCGGGACGAATGGCTTGCTCTTACATGTAAAAAAATGGAAGCGGAAAGCGGTCAGCGCGATAGTTAAAGAGTTATCGCCCCCACGGCCCACGGAGTGGGCAGTCTACGGAAGCGCCTGTGCGGGGATGGCCGACAGCACTCCATCACTCCCAAATAGAGCAAAGCTGGCAACATTGCGGTTGACGGTCATCTTGACGTAGCCGGAACGAAGCTGCATTCCAGCCAATTCCGGGAAGATCTCGATCAAAAGGAGGGAAACGCGACGCTTGGACGGAATCACGACGATCTTCGACCCAAGGACTACGCCGTTTCTGTCGAAAACCTGGATGACGGCGCTTGCGTTGTCATCGTTTGGGTTGAGAATCGCAATTCCCGTATAGTACGTATCATCCGAAGCAACCTGACTGAATACGATTCGGCTCCTCAAGGTGGACACCAGCGGCAATGCCGCTGAAAATGATTCTCCTCTGCGTGCCCCAAAAACGACATTCCCGGCCAGTTGGATCCCCTGGCTGGTAATCGTGAGATATCCTTCCCTCAGTGTCTCTTCCGCCGGCACAAAGAAATCCTGCTCCGTGACGTGAAGCTTCCCTCTCGGTGCGAGTATACGGGTCTGAGCATCGCCGATCTGGATGCCGTCGTTGGAAATAAACTTGAGCATCACGGTTCCGCCCAGTGGGCTCAGGTTGATTACCGTCACGACCGATTGCCATGCTCCACCCACGGCGTACTGTGGCGAGTATACGGTCGTGGCCCCAACCAGAGCGTTTTGTCCGTTGAGGGCCGCGGGGTCACCGTGCGCTTCCCCGAAGTACTCGATCGGCACGACACCGACGTCCGCGGTTGCTCTCAGATAGTCGCTCTCCAACGTGGCCGTGCCCGGGAAGAACTCCTCGATCGACCCGATGAGGACCCCGTCGGGATCGATAACGCGATCGACCGCCGTGACTCGAGGCGCACCATCTGCTCTGAGCAGGTTCAAGGAAACCTTCGCCGGAATATCGTTCGGATTGGCCACATGAATACGAGTGAATCCATTGTGTATTTCCGGTAGCACAAAGGACGTCAGAGTGTCCGGGGAGACGTCGGCTCCGTCCAGCGACTCCAAGCTGGCATTGAAGGAAAGAAAGAAACCAACCACCTGATCGTTGTTACTCTCCAACCGGACCCACCCAACGGAGTTTTGCTTCGAGAACCCGGATCCGAAAATCTGGTTGTCGATCAGAGGGGCCTGCTCACCGGCCGCAAGACTCAAGAACGCCGGGTTCGTGATCTGTTCGCCGGCGATCTGCATTCCCTTGGCATCCCGGGCCATCAGTGTCAGGTTGGCGATCCCGCCACTCAGATTCGCCAGGCCGAAAGCGGTAAACTCGCTCAAATCCAGCGCAGTCTCGCTTGCTTCTGTTGACACGATCTGAGGGAAGAAGAGGGTCAGAGCCGGATCGCCGATGGTGAAGATCAACTCATTGGACGTCGAGCCTCCGAAAACGTCGTTGCGAACCGTTATCGGTGCGACGCCGGCTTTCTCCACGTCGCTTTCCAAGATCGTGGCGCTGAGCTTCGAGAAACTCGAGAACGTGGTGGATCGTGACTGCTCCTTCCACCGAACAGCCGACGTGGGGACGAAACCCGCACCGTGGACCGTCAGAGTCAGTTCCGAGCTCCCCTTGACGATAGTTGATGGAGAAAGCCTGGTGATGAGTAGCTCGAACGCCTCTCGGAAACGCGGCCGCGACGGCGTACCCGATGGTGGCGTGCAGGCCGCCACATCGGTTGCTTGGGGCCCCAACGTCGCCGTAGCCACCAGATCATCCAGGTTCGTACGCCCGCCGCCGAACGTCAGTCCCGGAGAAATGACAAAACTCTCCACGGCGAGGTCGCTGGCGCTCACCTGATTGCTCGACTCGAAGCTATAGGTGGCCGTTGCATGGTCCCCCAGGAAGTCGCTTTCCATCAGCATGAGCACGGACCCGGTCTCCGAAACAGAGGAGGCGTCGGGCCAAAGGACGCCCGATACACCGTCCGGCAACCCGTCCATGCGCGCCACGATGAGGGTCGAGCCGGTAGGTGATCCCAGAAGGTTTCCGCCACTGTCGGTCCGGTCGTTGCTGTTGAATCCATCGTTGTTGGCGTCCAGATCGACGAACGCTCTCGCAAAGCCCTCTTCAATGTGGATGTTGAACTGCGTCGCAGTCGAGGTTAAGTGGACGTTGAGTCCGTCGAATGATTTGACCACCCGAACGCGATCCGGGAAGAAGCCGTTGGCCGTTGGATCATTGACCGATTGAAGGTCGACAAAGAGATCCGAACCCGGCACGATTGCGACCGAGCGGCTGATTCTGCCGCGCACGCCCTCGATACGGATAAAGTCTCCATCTACCGGCACGGCACCAGCAAGGAGGTTGATGGTCAGCAATCCGGCACAGTGAGCTCCAATTGCAATGTTGCCGATCTCGACGATGGTGGGCGCAGCCGCAGCAAATCCGGCGCTGAAGGAGAGCCGGATTCCGGACCCTTCGATGTTGTCTATCTCCATCGGTGGATTGGAATACAAGAGACCGATTTGAGTGGAGCCACCAGTGGATGTCCCCGTGACGTTGCCCGATCCCCGGACTATCAGATTGACCGATCCTGTGACTTCAGAACGCCCGGTGTGAATCACCTCGGTCGGGGCGCCTACGACGTCGTAGCGGACCGAACCCCGAGCGTCTGGTGCAACCCCGGGCACGGTGAGAATCAGCAGGAGCCCAACAACAGACGACGCTGATCTTGCCAATCTCGGTGATCTCGGCGATCTTGCTGATCTTGCGGATCTTGCGGATCTTATAGCCAAAACACCAACATCACTTTCATTGGGAGGAGGAGTTCGCAACTCTTCTTTTGAGAATACACCCGCGTCAGGGAGGTGACCAGAACTTCCTCTGCACGCCACGGCCATCGGTAGCGGAGCAAACTAGCGCCGATAGGCGATTTCCCCGCCAACGATGGTGTAGAGAACCTGCGTGCGTGGTATCCGGTCCTCGGGAATCGTCAGGATGTCCTGGGAAAGCACCGTGAGATCGGCAAGCTTTCCGGGTATCAGGGAGCCTTTGAGTTCTTCCTCGAAGGCCGCAACGGCCGAATCCAGAGTATAGGATTTCAGGGCTTGCATTCGAGTCATTCGCTGATCAGCGAAGAAGACCGACCCATTGGGAAGCCTTCGTGTAACGCTCGCATAGTAACTTGCTATCGGGTCGACATCCTCTACCGGAGCGTCTGTGCCGTTCGTGACGATCGCTCCCGATTCCAAGAGCTGCCGCCAGGCGTAGGCTCCTTCCTCTGCCCTTTGTTCTCCCAACCTCGCCACCACAAAGGGAGCATCGGAAGTACAATGAATTCCCTGCATGGAGGCAATGACACCGAGCTCGAAGAAGCGCGGAATATCCTGCGCACTCAGGTGCTGTGCGTGCTCAATGCGCCAACGAAGCGCTCTCGAATCAGGGTGACCAACGAAGGCACGCTCGAAGATATTCAAGGTCTCGCGATTTCCCCGATCCCCGATGGCATGCACACAAAGCTGGAAGCCGTTCTCGAGCGCGAGCCTGGCAGTTTTCTCCAGCTCTTCGATCGCCATCGTATTTAAACCCACACTCGAAGGAGAATCGCGATAGGGTTCCAACAGCCAGGCACCGCGAGAACCGAGCGCCCCGTCGATACTTCTCTTGATAGACCGTACGGTCAGCCGGTGGTCACCCAGGTTCAGTATCTTGTAGTGCGCAAGCTTGGCCGCCAGTTGCTCGTTGGGTTCCCCCCCTATCATGACCCACAGGCGCAACGGCAAGCTCCCTTCATGCGCCATCGTCTTGTACAGATCGATCGTGCTGAATCGTGATCCGGCATCTTGGAAGCTGGTAATTCCCTTGGACAAGCACTCTTGCATCGCAAGCTCTATTTCTTTTCGTGCCTGTATGTCACGCTGCTCTGGAGTCTGTTTCGAGGTTGACTCGCGCATGCCACGGCGCAAGATCTCCGATGCTCTTTCTCGAAAAACGCCAATCGGATTCCCCTCCCGGTCCCGAACAATCTCGCCCCCCGGAGGATCCGGCGTCGTCCTGTCGACACCGGCCAGCTCCATGGCCCGAGCATTTCCGAAAGTCGCGTGTCCGCTGGCGTGGGTAAGAATGACGGGGTTGTCGGGTGACACGGCACTGAGCGCATGATGACCGGGAAAACCCTCGGTAGCCGGCGATGGAGGCTCCGACCACTTGTCCTGATGCCAGCCCCTCCCAAGGATCCATTCGCCGGCTGTCCGCTCCAGGACCGCCATCCTGACTTGCTCTACAACCGCGTCCCAGTTTTCGGCACGGGTCAGGTCCAAGCTCATCCGGGCAACCCCCAGGTTTCGAAGATGACCATGTCCCTCGATGAATCCTGGAATGGCTAGTTTTCCCTTCAGGTCAATCGTCACCGTCGATTCCCCGACAAAGGGATCGATTGCCGCATTGCTTCCCAATGCCAGTATCCGGTCGCCCCGAGCTGCAAGTGCTTCGACTTCAGGGTTGGATGAATCCAAGGTGACGATTTTCCCGCCTCTGAGCACGAGGTCCGCCACCAGTTTCTCTTCAGATCGGTCACACCCGATCGACCCAACAAGAAAGGCAGCACCGAGCAGGAACCGAGAAGTCCAGTCTCTCATGGAAACACTCCAAGCTAATCGAGAATGGCAATGATCCGCAGCGGCGCTCCACTTCCTCCCTGGATCTTCATGGGAAGGGCGACGATCTGGAAGCCCTTTTCAGGAAGCAGCCTCAAGCTCGCAACATTCTCCAGTACCGGAATTCCCGCCTTGAATAGAATTTGATGGCTTTCAAATGTCGCCGACTGTCCTCGGTCAATGCTCGCCGTGTCCAGACCAACAGCCGCCAGGTTCCGATGCGAGACCAACCACCGTGCCGCCTCGGGGGACAATCCAGGGAAATGCAGCTCGGCCACCGCCGCGTCTCCTCGCAGGTCGGTCCCAAGATACTTCTTCCGGTCCGGGTAATAGCGTTCCCACCCCGTTTGGAACAACACGATGCTTCCGTCCGCAATCGGTCCGTTTCTCTGTTCCCACTGCAGAACATCATCGATCGAGATCAGATAATCCGGATCGTCCCGGGCGCTCGAACGAACGTTGATCATGATTCCCGAAGCAACCAACCGCTCCAGTTCAATTTCGTCGACCGTGGGCATTCCTGCGGCAAAGTGAATGGGCGCATCGATATGGGTACCCCCGTGCTCGGCAGCGCAAAAACTGTTTGCTGCATAGTAGTATCCTTTTTCGGTAGTCCCCTCGAACTCCACCTTCAATCGGAATCCGTCCTCGGTCGGCCAGTAGATGGTCTCGCCCGAGAAGGGATGCGTCAAATCGACGATTTCCCGCGCCGCCAATCCGGCGACGGTCCAGAGAACAAGAAGAGACCAAAGCGAAAGGACCCTTGCCATGCTAGCGCCTCCTGAGATCCACGAATACTCCGACGTTTGGTCCATCTAACTACAGCGCTTTGACGATTGCCACGTGAATTTTGTTGTGAGCGCTAGCGCATCCGTTCGATATAATCGTGGATGTGTTCTACTAGGGAAAGGAATGGATCTATGCAAAAGTTTGGCGTTATCGGACTGGCCGTGATGGGTCAAAACCTCGCCTTGAATCTCGAGCGCAACGGAATTCCGGTGTCCGTCTACAACCGGACCTGGGAGAAGACCCAGGAGTTCTTGAACGATCAGGACGGCGGGAAGCAACTGTTCGGTGCTCGCACCGTTTCGAAACTCGTTGCGAGTCTCGAGCGCCCGCGGCGAATTCTGCTCATGGTCAAAGCCGGTCGACCGGTCGATGCCGTCATCGAAGAGCTACGACCCTACCTGGACGATGGGGATATTGTCATCGACGGCGGCAATTCTCATTTTCCCGACACCGAGAGAAGGAGCACCTATCTCGACGGGACCGGGATCCGCTTCTTCGGGATGGGGGTCAGTGGCGGTGAGGAAGGAGCCCTCTGGGGACCGAGCATCATGCCCGGCGGTGAAAAGTCGACCTACCGGCATCTCGCGCCAATGCTCAAGAAGATCGCGGCCAAAACCGACAGCGGTCCTTGCGTAACCTACGTCGGTGCGCGCAGCGCCGGTCACTTTGTCAAGATGGTTCACAACGGCATCGAATACGGAGATATGCAGCTGATCGCCGAATCCTACGATCTGTTGCGCCACGGGATCGGCCTGTCCTCCTCGGAGATCGCAGACACTTTCGCCGAGTGGAACCGCGGCGAGCTAGAGTCCTTCTTGATTGAAATCACGGCCCAGATTGCAGACTTTCCGGACGATCTCGGCAGAAAAAAACCACTCCTGGAGTTGATCCAGGACACGGCCGGCCAAAAAGGGACAGGTCGATGGACGACTGCAGCGGCCCTGGATCTGGGCGTTCCGATTCCAACAATCACGGCAGCCGTGGACGCTCGAATGCTCTCATCCCGAAAATCCCTGCGTGAGCTCGGCGCACGCAGGTTCCGCATGCCCGTCGCAAGCAAGAGAAAATCCAAGAAAGAACTGGTCCGCCAGGTCCGGGCGGCGCTCTATGCGTCGAAGATCTGTTCCTACGCCCAGGGATTCGACCTGCTTTCCAATGCCTCCCGGCACTTCGGCTACGGGGTTCGGTTGGCGGAAATGGCTCGAATCTGGAAGGGCGGCTGCATTATCCGGGCGGTCTTTCTCGACCAGATCTATGAGGCTTTCCGAAGAAACCCGAGGCTGGAAAACCTTCTACTGGACAAAGACTTCGCCAGGGAGATCCGCGCCCGCGCTGGGGATTGGCGCGCCGCCGTGCACTTCGGCGTCAGCCACGGGCTTGCCATGCCTGCCATGACCGCCTCATTATCGTATTTTGATTCCATCCGACGCCGTCGCCTCCCGGCCAACCTGATTCAGGCTCAGAGAGACTTTTTCGGTGCCCATACCTACGAGCGCGTGGACCGCAAGGGCGTGTTTCACACCGACTGGACAAGCTAAGTATCCCTGTTCCTAAATACTTAGCTCTGGTTTGCCCTTCGGAAGACGCAGAGGTGGGTTATACGCTTTTTTCCCATCTATTTGCATCCCCTTGGCCGCGGCGGCGAGCCCTGCAATTTTCGACCGCAATTCTCCTCATACAGAAACTTCTAAGAGCCGATAGATCAAGCAGATGATCGCGCCTCGATCATGCAGTACCTTGCGTCGAACTCGAATCGAACCTCCGTACAGGCCATCGTCGCCATGAAACCGCTATCGGAAGCAAGGAGAATGGTATCGGCCTTTCCCCCTCCGATCCACGGAGTGACCTGCCCGTTGCGCATTTTGCCGCTTTGCACCCTATGGCTAGTTGTCCTCCTGCTGGGCGTTGCCACCTCATCAGATCCCAAAGCACAAGCGGCCGGCGCGGATATCGCCAATCAGCGAATCGTTTACGGCGGAATCCAGGATCACTATCCGTACGAGTATCTGGACGCCGAGGGAAACGCTAGAGGATTTACAGTCGAGCTACTGCGCGAGATCGAGAAGCTGTCGGGAATCGAGATCGAGATTCGGCTTGGTGCAGGTCCGGATATCGCCATGCGCTTCGAAGCCGGCGAGATCGATCTCATAGCGCATGGGTACTCTGATCACAGAGCTGCTTCTGATGATTTTCTCTCGCCGATTCTAACACTCTACAGAGCCCTGGTCTTTGGTCCAGGACGGCAAGAATACCCCCAAAAGCTGAACCAGCTGCAGCAAGAGACGGTCGCCGTCAAGGCAAACGGGACGTTGCATCGAATGCTTGCGCAGCTCCCGTCTGCGACGCGACCAAAGTTGGCCTTTCCTCAGACGCTTACCGACGCATTACAGCAACTCCGTCATGGCGAGGTCACTGTCGTGACATCCAACGCGTTGATGATCCGCCATGCCGCGGCTCGTTCCGGAATAACGGATTTGGTCGAGATCCCGATTCAATCGACCTTCTATCACTTCATGACGCAAAAGGGCAGGGGTCCCGAGTTCGCCGAATTCGAAGCCGCTGTCGAGACGGCTCGGTCCAGCGGCAGACTCGCTCAGCTGGATGAAGAACTGCTGGCCGTACCGATTCAAGCGCCCGCATCGACCTGGCTCGGCTGGTACCTGATGGCCTTCATGGTCGTTCTTGCAACACTTGGCACCGCCGCTCTGGTGTGGAACCGATCGCTCCGGCGCGAAGTGAAGGCGCGGACCCATAAACTGGCAGAAAGTGAATCCCGCTTTCGAAAGCTGGCGGAAACAACAACCGTAATCCCGTGGGAGGCTGAGCTTTCCAACGGTCGATTCACATATGTCGGTCCGCAAGTCGTGCCGCTGCTCGGCTACCCGCTCGAAGACTGGTACCAGGAGAACTTCTGGAGTGGGCACGTCCACCCCGACGATCGGAAGTCCGTAAGGAAATTGTGCTTGGAATCGTCGGCTTCGACCAGCGACTTCGATTTCGAATATCGAATGATCACCGCGGCCGGCCGGACCCTGTGGTTGCGCAACTTTGTCACGGTCGTTTGCAGGCACGAAAGGCCCGTTGTGCTGCGGGGCTTCTTGATGGATATCACGGAACGAAAGCGCTCCGAAGAGCAATTGATGCAGTATACGTCCGACGTCGAGAAGGCTCGCCACCAGATCGAGCAGCAAGCCACGGAGCTGGCCGGGCAAGCGAGTGAAATCCGGGAAGCCCAGTTGCATGCAGAACAAGGTAGCCGAGCCAAGAGCGAGTTCCTCGCCAACATGAGTCATGAAATCCGAACTCCAATGAACGGAATCATCGGCATGACGGAGCTGGCGCTGGACACAGAGCTCACGAGAGAGCAACGAGAATACCTGACAATCGTCAAGAACTCGGCCGATTCCATGCTGGAACTTCTCAACGACATCTTGGATTTCTCGAAGATCGAAGCTGGAAAGTTGTCGCTGGACCCGATCGAGTTCGACCTCAGGGATACGATAGGCGATACTCTCCGGACCTTGGCCGTGCGGGCACATGAAAAAGGGCTGGAAATGGTTCTTAACGTTGATCACGACGTGCCCGATGCCCTCCTGGGTGACGCGGGACGTGTCCGACAAGTCCTCATCAATCTGGCCGGCAACGCCATCAAATTCACTCGATACGGGGAGATCATCGTTCGTGTGCAGATGGAGAAGGCAGAAAACTCTACCTCCGATTCGGCCGTGCGCCTTCATTTTGAAGTGTCTGACACAGGAATCGGAATCCCGATGGAAAAGCAGCATCTGATCTTTGACATCTTCACCCAGGCGGACGGATCGACCACCCGGCAATTTGGAGGAACCGGCCTCGGGCTCGCCATTTGCAGTCAACTTGTCAATCTCATGGCAGGAGATATCTGGGTCGAGAGCCCTGCGTTCCCTGGGCCTCCCGGCGACAACAATCCTACGGCTCTGAACGGAGGACCGGGCAGCAGGTTCCATTTCACCGTCGAGCTTGAAGCGCAGAGCAGCCGGATCGTCGAGCCTGATGCTCCGGGCCCCGAGGCACTCCGGGGTCTCCAAGTCTTGGTTGTGGACGACAATGCCAGTAGCTGCCGAAGTCTCAAAGAAACGCTCGATCATTGGCAAATGAAATCAAGGGTGGCGTTCGATGGAAGATCTGCCATTGGCGCCCTTCAGGAGGCTTATCATCACGGAGATCCCATCCCCCTCATGATTTTGGATGTCGAAATGCCGGAGATGGACGGCTTCGAGGTGGCGACCCGGGTCAAGCAAGACCCGCATCTCGCCTCGGTTCGAATCCTGATGTTGACGGCGGCAGGCCAGCGCGGGGACGCCTCTCGTTGCCGCGAGCTTGGGGTCGACGCCTACCTCAGCAAACCCTTCAAACAATCCGAGCTCATGCAGGTGATCTTGACTGCCATGGGACGATCGTTGACTCCGGACGCAGCCAAGCCTCCGGTTACCCGCCACTCGGTCCGCGCGCGCCGGAAACCTCTGAAGATCCTTCTAGCCGAGGACAATATCGTGAATCAGAAGCTGGCCGTCCGAATTCTGGAGAAATACGGACAGGCCGTCGTTGTTACCAACAACGGCCAGGAAGCCCTGGACGCGCTGCAACAGGAGACATTCGATCTCCTGCTCATGGATGTGCAAATGCCGATCATGGGCGGCTTGGAGGCCACGGCTGCCATCCGGCAGTATGAAAACCAGGTGGCTTCTGGGACTGTCACTCCAGATCCGAAGTCCACCTATGCCTATCAGTCTTCCCGGTCGAGCTCTCCCGCCAGCGTTTCGAGAATCCCGATCGTTGCCATGACGGCCCACGCAATCAAAGGAGATCGGGAACGGTACCTGGAGTCGGGAATGGACGCCTACGTCTCCAAGCCGATTGAGACACAAGACCTCCTCAATGCGATCGACCGCCTATCCTCTGAAGCAGCTGCCGGCACAGAACCGTCGGATTGAGCGCCCGCAGGGGAACTCTCGCCGGCTGGAGATTTCAGTCCCCTTTCCGGTATACTTAGTGCTTTGGTTTGATGGCGAAGGCTCTTAAGTAACTGCTCGCGGATCTGCTACTATGGGTGTAACTTAGCAAATCGTCAAAAACCACGGTTTTTCACGGTGCGCTGTGCAGTTACGTTCCCAAGCGACTGGTGCGTTGCGCCAGTCAGCGCTGAAAGCTTTATGCAGATAGAACCTGACACTGGCGCTTACCGATGTTGTCGACCAACCTTTGCACAATCCTACGCGGTGTATTCCTCGCGCCGAGGTTTCCGGCCGTTCCTCGCATAGCGTACGTAATACAACCCGATCTCGTTTCCCTTCATTCACAGCATACGACTCTCCCCAGCATTCAACACGGATACCACGACCGGCGTACTTGTGAGTGCCGGTCGAGTTTGCCACAGCGATTCCCTACCGTGAGCCGGCCAGGATCGATGGAGGATTTCGGATGACCGAAGCAATGTCGGATCAGGGCATCAAGGAACTCATCGCCCAGCGTCAATGGAACCAACTCAAAGAATACTTCAGCGGCTTGCTTGCGCCCGAACTGGCGGATCGCCTCGAGCTTCTGGAACCCACGGATCGAATGCTGGTTTTCCGTCTCCTCCCGCGAGAGCGGGCCAGCGAGGTCTTCGCCTACCTCGAAACCCCCGAGCAAAACGAGTTGGCCCGGAACCTGACGAATGAAGACGCTCGTCAGATCTTGGCGGATCTAACACCTGACGATAGAACCGCGCTATTGGAAGAGTTGCCCGCCGAGGTAACGCAGAGGCTCCTATCCCTCCTGAGCCCGGAAGATCTGAGAGAGGCGCGGAGGCTTTTGGGGTATCCAGAGGAAAGCATCGGTCGATTGATGACGCCTGACTTCGTCGCGATCCGGCCCCACTGGACAATTCACCAAGCAATGCAACACGTGCGCAGGATGGGCCGGGATGCGGAAACGATCAACATGATCTACGTCATCGACGAAAACTGGAGGCTCTTGGACGACCTGCGCTTGAGGCAAATCCTGCTAGCCGATCCCGGGGTGCGGGTTGAATCGCTGATGGATCGGAACTTCGTGGCACTTGGGGCAATGGACGATCGCGAAGAGGCGGTACGAATCATGGGCGACTACGACCGGGTTGCGATTCCTGTGGTTGATTCGGCCGGTGTCCTGCTGGGCATTGTCACGAGCGATGACGTTCTGGACGTTGCGGAGGAGGAGGCAACGGAGGACATCCAGAAGATGGGCGGAATGGAAGCCCTGGATGCCCCCTATCTGGAGACTCCGTTTTTTCAAATGGTTCGCAAACGTGGTGGTTGGTTGTCGATTCTGTTTATCGGCGAGATGTTGACCGCCACCGCGATGGGTTTTTTCGAACATCAAATCGCCGCCGCCGTCGTGCTGACATTCTTCATTCCGCTGATCATCAGTAGCGGAGGCAATTCAGGATCACAGGCCGCGTCTCTGATCATTCGGGCAATGGCGGTCGAGGAAATCCACTTGCGCGACTGGTGGAAGATCATGCGCCGGGAGGTTGCCGCCGGATTGGCCCTCGGTACGATACTGGGCAGTATTGCGCTGGTTCGAATCCTCTTCTGGCCCAACACCGAAGAGATCTACGGAGAACACTATGCGCTGCTGGGTTTGACGGTTGCGGTGAGTCTCATGGGGGTCGTGGTGCTTGGGACCTTCGCGGGTTCCATGCTTCCGTTCGCGCTGCGTAAAATGGGCTTTGACCCTGCCGTGTCCTCCGCACCGTTTGTCGCCACGGTGGTGGATGTGGCCGGCGTACTGTTGTATTTCTCTGTCGCCATCTTCCTCCTGCGCGGAACGCTCCTGTAGCAAGCAAGCGACAATCGAGGTAGAGCATGACCTTTGTGGCGATGACAATTGCAGGGTCAGACCCCTCCGGAGGCGCCGGGATTCAGGCGGATCTGAAGACCTTTCACCAGCGCAAGGTCTTCGGAACCAGCGTTGTCACACTGGTGACGGTGCAGAATACGCAACGGTTGGAGACCGTCGAAGTCCTGTCCACGGATCTGGTTGTCGCCCAACTGGATGCGATTCTCTCGGACATCCCTCCATCCGCCGCCAAGACGGGGGCTCTCGGAAACGGTGAGATCATTCGGGCCATCGGCTCGAAAGCGTCGCGCTTCGATTTTCCATTGGTTGTCGATCCGGTGATGATCTCCAAGCATGGAACCGCGCTCCTGGAGCCGGACGCCGTGGAGGATCTTGTTCGGTTCCTGCTCCCCAAGGCCTTCCTCGTCACGCCGAATCTACATGAAGCAAGCGCGCTGGCCGATATACGGGTAGAGGATCGGTCGACGATGGAGAAGGCCGCTCGCCGAATAACTCGTTTAGGTACGAAAGCGGTGCTGGTAAAAGGAGGGCATTTGAAAGATGATGCCTTGGACCTGCTCTACTATAGGGAACAGGTGCACGAGTTTCGGGCAGAACGAATCCACACCCCGCATACGCATGGAACGGGATGTACCTATTCGGCGACCATCGCGGCGGAACTGGCAAAAGGAAAGTCCCTGCCCGACGCCGTGAGCCTGGCAAAGCGGTTCATTACCCAGGCCATCCGTGAGCATCCCATAATCGGGAAAGGAGTGGGTCCGGTCAGTCATCAAATCACCATCGATGAGGAAGGGATGGGGCATTGACCCCGAAGATCATGAATTTCCCGCTGCCCTTTCGCACAGCCATTGGACATTCGTACACAAGCCACACGGTAAAAACCCATGTCAGAATCTAAACCGGCGAACCCCCCAAAGGCGTACCTCAATCGCCGCTTTCTTCGCGGGCGGGACGCACGGGCCATACGACTGCTGTCGGAATACCTGGAACCTGCCAGCCGCCTACGGAGGCAGCGTGTCGAGGACACGATTGTTTTCTTTGGCTCTGCCCGCGCGCTTCCCGCAGAAATTACCGCTCAGGAGGTGACGGAAGTGAAGCGGCGTCTGCAGGAAGGCAAACAACCCCAGGAACAGCTTCGCGCAGAGCTCGAGACCGCTGAGCGCCGGCACAAACTCTCCCGTTATTACGAGGATACCAAGCAACTGGCGGGGTTGCTGGTGGACTGGTCCAAGACGTTGGACTCAGGTTTCAAACGTCTTCTCATCTGCTCTGGCGGGGGGCCCGGGATCATGGAGGCCGCGAATCGCGGCGCGCACGAGGCAGGCGGGCCGTCGATCGGCCTGTCCATCAGCCTTCCTTTTGAGCAGGGAATCAATTCCTACGTTCCCAAAGAGCTTGCCTTCGAGTTCCACTACTTCTTCATGCGAAAGTTCTGGTTCGTCTATCCGGCCAAGGCCCTTGTCGTCTTTCCCGGCGGATTCGGAACCTGTGATGAGCTTTTCGAAGTGCTGACCTTGCTGCAGACTGAAAAAACACGGAAGAAGATGCCCATCGTGCTATACGGCTCCGCCTACTGGGAGGACGTCTTGAATCTTGAGGCGATGGTTCGCTGGGGAACCATATCCGCCGGCGACTTGGATCTCATTCACGTTTCCAACGACCCCGGTGAAGCCTTCGAGTACCTCAAGACCGAGCTGATCCGCATCCACAAAGTGTAAAGCGGGATCCGTGTGGCGTCTAGCGTCTGGCGTCGTGCGTCTAGCCCCAAAATAAGCGAGGTATGAGCTCGCTCGGAAAATCGTTTGCCTTTTCCGAATATCTCGTGGATTTCAGCTCCTTGTGCGTAACAGGGAAAGCAAAGAGAAACACAAGAGACAAACCTTCCATTGGTTGTCTGGATCACTTGATCTTGTTTGTCTCTGTTATGCCCTTCCTTTCGCCCGCCACTCTTGCTCCGCCGGGGGTACGGGCTCACCCGCCGGCGAGGCGCCTTCAAGTAAACCTGAGTTGCCTGATATAGTCGAACGTCGCCAAAAAGGTTTCGAGATGCTTGCTATAGGCCAATATCCTGTAAACGAGGCGACGACCGGTTCTTACAATCTGACAGGGTATTTGCACAAAGTTCACCAGGAAGCGTTTGAACTCCATCCTCAAGATATCACGACGTACTGTCGGCGCCTGCGTCACCAGGCCATACCAGGCCTTCAGATTCCACGCCAGCGATGCGATGACCATGTAGGCCCAGTTCGATACCAGACTGTCCGAAGGCATCCTCAAGGCGTTCACTCCACTCTTGAGCTGACCGATGACGTTTTCCTGGTTGCAGCGATCGTTGGCAAAAAGGACCACTTCTCCCATCGTCATCTCCCGATCGTTGGTGATGTAGAAGAAGTACCGGACCTCATCAAACAGCCGGTGCTCCCCCTTTTCGATCGTGAGGTTCTTCCGAACCACAACCATGCGATAGGTTTTCTTACAGTGTCCGGGACGATAGTCAAACTCGGCGACCTGCTCGCTCTGCAGGCGGATGTTCTTGAATTCTCTCTCCTTGATTACTTGTTCTTTGACGTTTTCCGGACGGCGCCGTTCTTCGCTCTTGACCTCATAACGAGGAGGCCGCTCGAGCGGTTTCCATTGTCTCTCCGGCAGGGCATCGGCCATCCCGACCAGGTTCGGCTTGGCGTCATAACCAAAGACAAAACCAACCCGCTCGTCCCAGCGATCGAAGTTTCTCGTCAGCGAGAAATCCGTGTCGCCCCGAAGCCAGACCTTCGTAAACACCGACGACACCAGATCGATTGCCCGGTCCATCCACTCGGCCGCTCCGTCGGAAGAGGGACGGTTGCCCGGCCGATTCATCAGATAGAGGACCTCATTCGTATTGGCCAAGGTCACGATCAACGGTGCGTAACCCCAGATCCCGTTGTAGGCAATGTCCATTCCTTCCTTGCATTCCCCCAAGGTTCCGGCGACGGTCCCGTCCACGTCGATGATGGCCTCCTTCCGGAAGGAAGCATCCTGCAACTTCCACACCTTGGTTCGGGTTTCATTGATGGTTTCCTGAAGTCCGAAGATCCAATCCTCATCGAAACGACGGAGGAAATCTCCAGCCGTCGTGGGATCCGGAATCCTCTCGGCTCCCAGTCCGTTCATGTAGGTCTCATCCTGGCGCAACCGCTCGATATCTTCGAGACAGGTTCCACCCGACAAGACGTTGTATGCGATGTTCAGTACATGATCGGATTCCCAGTAAGGAAAGTGGTACTTGAGCAAAACGATGTTTCTGTTGATATCTTTGTCCAATCCAAGCTTACACACGAGCTTGTGAATGGCTCCGATACCACCAGATCCGATGGCGCGCGTTCTCTCGGCGATCTCGTAGTAGGTGTTGGAGTCCTTGAACATAGGATCGGACCGGTCCTCAAACTGATTTCTTTCCAACCGGCGTGTAAGATTTTGCTTGTCTCGGAGGAGGATTCTGTGGTTTCTTTTATTCACCTGGAATGTGCTCCTTTCGGGATGTCTTGTAAATATATCAAACGCATTTTATCCCGTAACGGCGCACGTTCCAGGGCTTTTCTTCCTCCTCATGCAAAAAATCACGCTGGACTAAGGTCTAGCGCTAGACGGATCCCGCTCGACGCAAAGCGCTAGACGCTAGACGCACGACGCCAGACGTCTTATGCTAACTCTGCATGGACCGTTTCCTTCTGGAGCGTCAGCACGAAGAACAGCCTCAGTCGCCTCGCGATCGTCGCCACCCTACCGAAAGAGACCGCGATCGAATTCTTCATAGTGCGGCATTCCGCCGACTTCAGGGCAAAACTCAAGTGCTGGGCATTGGTCATGCTGATTTTTATCGCACTCGATTGACGCACAGCATCGAGGCGTCCCAGTTGGCTCGGGCAATCGCCAACAATCTCATCGTGGATGAAACGCAGCTGTCCCGTAGCACGACGCCGGAAGCCGTGGAAGCGGCCGCCCTCGCCCACGATCTGGGGCACCCGCCGTTTGGACACGCCGGTGAACGGACCCTGGACGGTTGCATGCAGGAGTTCAGCCGTAAGATCGGGATGAGTGGCAGTCAGACACTTCGTTTCGAGGGCAACGCTCAAACGTTTCACATCCTCGTCTCGGCCGAGCCGAAGTCTCCATCCTACCCCGGGTTGAACCTGACACGGGCCACCCTGGCCGCCGTGATGAAATATCCCTATGAGCAGGATCTGGAGCACGACAAGTTCATCTTTGCATCCGATCGTGAGAGTGCGCGTTGGACAATTCAAGACGGAGCCGAGTTGCTGACGACCACAAAGAGCAACCAGGGCATTCGCCCACGAGTGTCGATCAATTGCCAGATTCTGAATTGGGCAGATGACTGCGCGTATTCCGTCCATGACGTCGAAGATGCCTTGCAGGGCCATTTCCTCGAGGCCGGGACTCTCCAGGAGCCGAGCTTCGTCGACCGTATCGCCGGCCGCTATGGCACCACACAAGAAGCCGAAAGGGCACCGACAGTCTCCGACGCGGACGTCCAAGCCCACCTTCGCTCTCTAGCGGAACGCATTCGCCAGCCTGGCCTGGGTGATGATCATGCACGCCAGAAGACGGCGATGCGGGATATTCTCGACGAGCTCGTGACGGCGGTCTCGCTCCGGCCTATCGACCGAAGCCTCAGAGCCGATTACGCGTGGCAACTGGTCGTTCCGGAGGAAGCTCGGATCCTGGCCACGCTTTACAAATCGATTGCCTGGGAAGCGATGATCACCCATCCGAGGGTCACCGCCATGACCGCACGCGGAAAGGAAATTCTACGAGACTTGTTTCACCTGCTGATGGTGGAGCTGGTGGAGCGAGAGAACCGGGAAGTCATTCCAAGGTACTACCGGCCCTTGATAAGGGACTATCTCGGAAAGGGCGAAACGGAGGCTGCCCGAGGGATTTGCAATTTCCTGGCGCTGCTGACCGACATGGACGCGGTGCGCCTACACAATCAGCTGCGCGGACTGGACTCCCCTTCCCTCTTCGATTCTCTATGAGTCACTCGGCGGTGGTCCATTTGTAGGGGGACAGAGTTGGGGCAAGACGGGCAGGAAACCAACTCCGGAGCAGCGCCGTTCCCCAAAACCTCGGCACATCCCAGTAGGCAATGGGCCTGGTCTCCACTCTTACCAGTCCTTTTTTTACCGCAGAAAGAACGTCGACCACGTTCTGCTCGGCATAAATCCAGCTAAAGGTCCGTCCAAGCTGCCAGAGCAGGTGGACGTCCCCGTTTCCCACCATTGGCTTTTCGTGAATTCCGGCGACTCTACGAGCTTTGCGATTGAAATCCAAACCGGGGACGTAGAAGCTCGAATTCTCGATTGCATCGAAGACGTCGATATTCTCTTCCACCAGTTTTCCCAGACATTTTCGTGACGGAAAGTAAGGGTGCGCCGCCACGACCAACGTGTCTTCTCGTCTCCGATCGCGAATCTTGGCGATCGTATTGATCTCCTCCGCCTCCGCTCGGAAATTGTAGACCAACGTGTGGCGTATTCCCTCGGTCGAAACCTCCATGGCGGGAATCAGCGTGATCCCGTGTTCCTTCGCATAGTCCGCCAGCGGAAGGTTCCATATGTCGAGGTCATGGCATGTAATGGCAAGAACGTCGTAGCCGAGACACGCGGCCTTCTCAATCAATTGCTCCGGAGTCTGATGACAGATCTTGTAGTCGACCGGGTCCATGCTGCAGTGAGAGTGAAGCTCCGCCTTCAGCCAGCGCTTGCCTGTCTTTTCCTGAGCCGCTTCTCGAGCCGCTTGTTGAGTCGCTCTATCTTTCATTGTGACCGAACCACCTTCAGCTCCGCATCGACAACCCCCTCGAACGAAAGTTCCCCTGGGTGCCCGCGTGTTGCTAATCGTCTTGGATATCTTGCCTTATCGACAGCACAGCGCTAAAGAATTAGCCCTGCAGTCCGGTGCACTACTCAACGCCGACACCGGCGCACAAACCCCTCGTGCGTATGTGTTTGCAAGGGAAACGCCGTCAGTCGCCCGGCGCGGCAGGCGGATAGCAGCTATCACTGGATGCCGATGGCTTCGGTTTCCTCCGCATCCGCAATCGCGTCCTCGTAGGATGGAAATCCGACGATCCCCTTCTCGACCCAGGTGTGAGTTCCCTGCAGGACTTGCTTGGAAAGACGGTAGGTGGCGACATCCTCGTTGTGGAAGATTACATGAAACAGCGACGCGACCCGAAGTCTCGAGAGACGGCAGAAGTGATCCGCCAGTTCCTCCGACTCCACCCCCAACCCCTTTTTCTCCAACATTTTGGCCCGGACGCACGCGCTGGTCATGGCAAACAGCTCGGCTCCTATCTCGACGAAGCGAAACAGCGTCATTTGCTTTCGCTCCAGCTTCGGGCCGTAGCGAAGGATTGCGTACAGCAACATACGGGCAAGTTTGCGGCAGGAACGCTCGACGTAGCGCAAGTGCCGGGCCAAACGGCCAAAGGACCCGAAACTGGGAAGATACCCGGACCCAAACCAAAGCCTCGGATACCAACCCGCGTAGTAAAGACCGGATTTGACCAACGCACCCAGCTTCCGCCCCAACCCTGCCTCAGGATTCACGAGATCACCGGCGAGCTGCAGGTGAAAATCGACTGCCTCGCGAGCGAGAAACAGCCGCATGATCTCGCTCGATCCTTCGAAGATGAGGTTGATTCGGTAATCCCGCATCATCCGCTCCAAGGGAATCGGAGCCTCGCCCCGGGCCTCGAGTGAGCTTGCGGTTTCATAGCCTCTCCCGCCTCGCACCTGGATGGCATCGTCGACGATCCTCCAGCCGGCCTCGGAATTGAACATCTTGGCCACCGCCGCTTCCAGTCGAATGTCGTAGCCGCCGCGGTCCACCATGGATGCGCACAGTTCGGAAATGGCTTCCATTGCAAACGTGGTAGACGCCATGCGGGCGAGCTTTTCCGCCAACGCTTCATGCTTGCCGATCGGCACACCCCACTGCACTCGCTCGTTGGACCAGTTGCGACACACTTCGAGCACCGTTTTGCAAACTCCGGTGACGCTCGAGGGCAAGGTCAACCGTCCCGTATTGAGCGTGATGAGCGCCAGCTTCAGGCCGGCGCCCTCCTTCCAGAGGATATTCTCTCGAGGCACCCGTACGTCATTGAAGCGGATGACTCCGTTTTCGAGCGCCTTCAGTCCCATGAAGTGGCATCGGCGCACGACTTCGACGCCTGGGGAGTTTGCCTCGACGATAAAGGCCGTGATCTGCCGCTTTTCCTTCCCCCCGACCATCTTGGGCGGCGTGAGGGCCATAACCAACAAGAGCTCGGCACGGGTGCCGTTTGTACACCATAGCTTTTCACCGTTGAGAATAAACGCCTCTCCGTCTTCCGTCGGCGTCGCCAGCGTCGAAAGGTTACCCGGGTCTGATCCTGCATGAACCTCCGTGAGCGCGAATGCCGAAATAGCGCCCCTTGCCAGGCGCGGAAAGTACTTGCGCTTCTGCTCCGCGGTGCCGAACAACTTCAGCGGTTGCGGCACACCGATCGATTGATGTGCCGAGACCAGAGCGCAGACGTTGGCATCATGGCTGCTCACGAGCTTCATGGCCCGATTATAGGTTAGCTGCGAGAAGCCGAGTCCGCCGTACTCCTGGGGAATCTTGATACCGAAGGCTCCCATTTGACGGAGCTCCTGCACGATCTCTTCTGGAATCACGCCCTCCCGATCGATGCTTTCGCTGTCGACGCGATTGCGCAAAAAGCCCTCGAGTTGGTCCAGAAAAACGTCGGCCCTGGCTTCCTCCTCCGGGTCCTGCTCCGGATGAGGATGGATCAGATCCAGTCGCAGTCGCCCCATGAACAGCTCTCTCAAGAAACTGGGTTGGATCCATTCCGTTTCGCGTGCCGACTCGGCGACGTCCCTCGCCTCCTGTTCCGCGGCGTTTTTTTGTAGATCCTGCTCCGACATGGCTTGCTCCTCGTCCTGGCCGTGTGGTTTTCTTACGGAAAGATAAGCGTCACCCGAGCGTGACAGGCTATCTTATTCTATATAAAAATGGCTGCGCATGTCATAAAAATGGGACACTGACGAGCAGGCTTGGAAGCGAAGCTGGGATGAACTCTTAAAGTAGGAGAACGCGCATGGCAACGTCCGACGAGTGGTACATGGCCTTCGGCGGCCATCAAGTAGGGCCCGTAACCAGAGACAAGATCGTGTCCAACATACAGAACGGAAGCGTTCAAAGGGACACCCTCGTGTTTCGACCCGGCATGACCGAATGGACTCCGATCCGCGAAGTAACGGAGTTTTCAGCCTATTGGGGCAGTTCCGGTGGGCGGGTGGCCATTCCCACCGCACCCGGAAGAACGGCACACGAAATCGACTTCGAGGTTCACGGAGATGACATGCAATTCGTCGAAGTCGAGCTCGATCCGGGCGAAAGCACAGTCGCCGAGGCAGGGTCGATGATGTACATGACGCAGGGAATCGAAATGAACACGGTCTTTGGCGATGGCTCCGAGAACAAAGTCTCGAAGGGAGTCATGGATCGGCTCATGGGCGCCGGCAAGAGGCTTCTCACTGGCGAAAGTCTCTTCATGACTATCTTCACCAACTCGGGGCACGGGAAACAACAGGTGGCTTTCGCTGCCCCCTTCGCGGGCAAGATCATCCCCATGGACCTCTCTACCATCGGCGGGGCCTTGGTCTGTCAAAAGGACAGTTTTCTCTGCGCAGCCCGGGGAGTCTCGATCGGTATCGCATTCCAGAAGAAGATCGGAGTCGGCCTCTTCGGAGGGGAAGGCTTCATCATGCAAAGGCTCGACGGTGACGGCTTGGTCTTCGTGCACGCGGGGGGCACGATTCAGGCGCTGGAATTGAAGGAGGGACAGAACCTCCGGGTGGATACGGGCTGTCTGGTTGCTCTGCAGCCCAGCGTGAGCTATGACATCCAATTTGTCGGCAAGATCAAGACCGCCCTCTTCGGTGGGGAAGGCTTGTTTCATGCAAGCCTGACCGGCCCCGGCAAAGTCTGGCTGCAGTCGTTGCCCCTGAGCCGCCTGGCGGACCGAATATACAAGGCCATCCCCAGGGCTGGCGGTTCCCGCAAGGGTGAAGGATCCATCCTCGATCACACCTTCGGGCTCGGCAACCTCATCGACGGAGACTGAGTCTCAGGCGATGATGTCCAGGTAGCGAGAAGACGAAGGCTGGGGATCGTAGGGGGTTCGTGGGCGCGGAGGAGAAATGGGATCGGAACCGTTGGCTTGGGCTTGGAGTTCAGACTTGTCGGGGTTGCCGGCATCCGGACGGTCGTCATCCGCGAATTCGTGCGGCCGAGGATGGGTCGACTCCGCGAAATCCGGGGCCTGCGGAGCGCTATGCTCCTGTAGGTCTCCCTCGGCTGCTGACTCCGGCGACCGAAGATCGTCAGGATCACTCGCGCGCTTGGCACCGGCCGCGGTTGGCCGGGAGACCGAGCGTTGCGCAACGATATGAGGGATGTCTCCAGAAATAGGTGCGGTCATGGTCAAATCCCGCCGTGGAAAAACGGCTTTCTGGAGGGATGTCTTTGGGGGTCGGGGCGCTAGATTCGTTCTATGTGTTTATCGGCCGCTCCGCAATGCACCTTTAGCACTGAACCTCAGCTCGCAATGACCCATCGGTCTTCTCGTCTTCTTCTCGTCTGTTCTTGGCTTCAGCGCTGACTGGCGCAACGCGCCAGTCGCTTGGGAACGTAACTGCGCAGCGCACCGTGAAAAAACGTGGTTTTTGACGATTTGCTAAGTTACACGCATAGCAGCAGATCCGCGAGCAGTTACTTAAGAGAGTACTTAGAGGCGCCATGCCAGATTCGATCGTGATCAACGGCGTTGTCATCCCTGCCGATGCGCAGTCGCTGCAGGCCGTTCGATCATCTGGACCTGGCGGTCAAAATGTCAACAAGGTTTCCTCCAAGGTCATACTCACCGTTGATCTAGGCAGGATTGCCGGTTTGGATGACCCGAGCCGCGCGCGCCTGGCCAAGATCGTGCGCAACCGTCTCGACGCCGACGGACGGCTCATTGTCACCAGCCAGCGCACCCGCAATCAATCCCGCAACCTGCAAGACGCGCAGTCAAAGCTCCGCAACTGGATTGCCAAGGCGATGGTCGAGCCCAAAAAACGCATTCGAACAGGACCGAGCAAGGCGAGTCAGGCACGCCGGCTCGAAGAAAAACAGCGCCGGGCCAGGCTGAAGCGCTCGCGCCGGCGTTCGAAAGCGGAGGACGAATGAGGGTCAATCTTTCAGCGAGAGCTCCGCGATCCGCTGGAAGTCCATCGCGGCAGTGGCAATCGGAAGGTTGCTGATGTAGATGCGGCGTATGCCTAGCCGTCGAAGCTGCCGGATCGTGCGCGCGCATATTTCATCCGAGCTCAGTTGTTCGGTTTCAAATTCCCTCTGCAACTCGGTCACAGGAACCGGGAAGAACTGTCGCAGTGCTTCCAGGGTTCGTTGCCGGCCGCTTCGATAGTAGAAAACGCCGAATACTCCCGGCAGTTGGATCCGGCTCTTTTCCAGTTCCGACAAAAACCCCTCGATCGACCGGATATCGTGGTGAGAAACGATCTGGGTCAGATAGAAATCGGCTTCGTTGTCCGTTTCGGAGAGATACTGCGCCTGTTGTCGCGGATCGCGATGCGGGTTTGCCCATCCGCCCAACCTGATCCCCGGCACGTGTTTCCGGATCAAGCCCCGCAACTGGAACGCATGCTCCACGCAACGGGGAACACCGTCATGGCGGTCCCCGCCCAGCACGACCAACGTCTCAAAGCCCTGATCGAAGGCGCGTTCGGCATATCTCAGACAGTATTCCGAGGGGTGCTTGGACGTCAGGAAGGGTACGATCCAGGATCGACGGACGTCCTGGCCGAGATTGGTCACAAGGTGGCGTAGGTTCTCTTCCTCATGCTGTCCGACGGCGTTGTCCGTGATGAAGACCGGGCGGCCGGCGGCCGTCAACCGCCGGATCGCGTGGTAGGTATCGATCCAGTGGTCCATGCTTTCCGGTCCGGAGAGATTCGCTCTGGGTGGTCGCAACTCAACGGAGAAAGAAAAGTCCGAGGATTGGTGTGGCGAAAGCAAAAGGGACACCTCGGAACCGGACATGGTCTGCTCATACCTCGCCGCTCATTGTAGACCCACCGGTTTTTGTTCGCCAAACGGAATCTGACATGCTCCAGAGCGAAACCAGCGATCTCATCTTGACCACCCTTCAACTTCAGTCGATCGTTGACTTTTTCTGCCATATGGCATTACAATAGTAGCCATATGGCAACACGTACGGAAACTCAAAAGGTCGTGGCTTTGCTCGGGGGGCCAAAGGTCTTTCGAGGGAGGATCGCCGACTCAGACGACATGCGGAGCGCCTTGCGCAAGGGGCTCCCCTACGCTGCCTTCGAGGCACTGGTGCAGGCGCTCGAAGTCCGCTCAAAAAAACTCGCGGAGCTCCTCGGCGTGGCCTCCCGAACGCTGGCACGGAGGAGGTCCGAGCGCCATCTTTCTCCGATTGAATCCGACCGGCTCTATCGAATCGCTCACATCACCCATCTGGCATCGGAAGCTCTCGGGTCGCTCGAAAAAGCCAGGGCGTGGCTTCACAGAAACAACCGCGCTCTGGGCGGACATTCTCCCATCAGCTATCTCGACACGGAACCGGGAGAACGCAGGGTCGAAGAGCTACTCAACCGAATGAGCTATGGGATCTACAGCTAGTGAGGTTGTGGCGAATCTGTCGCAGGAAGTACGCCAACGACCCCCTCAGCGGGCGTGGTGGGCTCTTGACGGGCGGCCGCTGGCACCCCGGGGGAACCCGAGTCGTGTATACCTCCGCGACGCTCTCGCTTGCGGCGCTCGAGTACTTGGTCCATACAGACAAGGATTTGATGCCGGACGATCTCGTTTCTGTCGAGATCAATGTGCCGGAAGATCTGCAAATCACCGACATCGACAGCAAGAAGCTTCCGCCGAACTGGCGGGACTATCCCGCTCCTGAGGCGCTACAGCAGCTCGGTGGCGAATGGGTCGCCCAGGGGACCACTGCGCTCCTCCGAGTGCCGTCCGCCGTGATCCCGGACGAAGACAACTATCTGGTGAACCCCCAGCAATCCGAATCTTCCCGGATCAGAGTTACAAGGAAATCCCGCTTCACCCTGGATCTCCGACTCACGTCCTGACCCGTTTGCTTCCATTTGCCTCCGCCCTTCCGCAGAGCCCACGCACATCGCCGGAATTGTCTCTCCTTGACGGTCGCGCTAGAATTCGAGCTGGTTGCGGATATCACAGCCGAGGCAAGCACCCCAATGGGTGACGATCCCGGGCACCTAGCAAATATTCTGAGGGCAACGACATGGGAATGAGTGAAATGTTACTACCGGAATTCGACCACGAAATGACCAACACGCGCAAGACACTCGAGCGCATCCCGGACGACAAGCTCGATTGGACCCCTCATGCAAAGTCATGGAGCATGGGAGGCCTTGCGACCCACATCGCGAATATTCCGAGCTGGACTGCTTCAACGATCCATGAGGATTCTCTCGACATGGATCCGACAGACGGAGCCGCACTCCCGCACGCGCCCCAAGGGTTATCGCGAGATGAGATTCTGGCATCCTTCGACAAGAATGTTGCCGCGGCACGCGAGGCCATTGCCGGGGCGAAAGACGAACAGCTCGTGAAGCCTTGGTCTCTTCTTTCGGGCGGCAAAACAATGTTTACCCTGCCCCGGATCGCCGTGCTGCGGAGCTTCGTGATGAACCACAGCATTCACCACCGAGCGCAGCTCGGAGTGTACTTACGCCTCAATGACGTGGCGGTTCCGGCGACCTACGGTCCGTCCGCGGACGAAGAGCTATGATAGAAGCTTCTCCCATGTCGCCAGGACCGTTCCCTGTCCATCGCATTTATCTTTCCCATACCATCTCCGAGCCCTCCTTTGGAGCAACCCCCGACGAGCTTTTCTACGTGCGTCTTGCCGATGGCCGCCGGTCCATCGTACGCCAGTTTCTCTCCAGCGGTCTCGCCCAGAGCGTGACGACCGAGCCGATGCCGAAGGGCGGCGTCGGTTACGGCGGCGCCATCTATTCGGTTCATGAAAACACGCTGGTCTACGCGGCCAAGGACGGAAAGTTGTATCGAATCGATTTGACGACCGGGGACCAGAAGCCGATCACGGCAGCCTACGAGGGAGTGGCAGCGCCGGAGATCTCCCCCTGTGGAAGATTCGTCGCTTTTCTCGCCGAACAAGACGGCAAGTGCAACGTCTTGCTTTCAGGCATCCACCCGGGTGAAGACTCCGGCCCGGTGGGCACTATCACGATCTCGACAGATCTGTGGTATTGCTTCAATCCAGCGTTTTCTCCGGATGGGACGCGGCTGGCCTGGCTCGAATGGAACGAAATGGACATGCCCTGGGACGAGTCGATCATACGGATTGCCCGGTTTGCCGAGCCGACACCCCAATGCCAGACCTTGGCGGACATGCTCCCGTTCAGCACCCACACGATCGCAGAAGATCGGGTCAGTCACGGATCCCCGCAATTCAGCCCCGACGGCAGCCACCTCGCCTATACGAGTGACGCGAGTGGATGGCGATCCTTGTGGATCGCCGATCCCGATGGCGGCGACGCCCGGATCGTGCCCACGGGTGACGGGGAAATCGGACGCGCCGATTGGGTGCCCGGGCTCATCGGGGTGCGATGGAGTCCCGAGGGCGATAGTCTATATGCCGCCCGGCGACACCGCGCCCGGGATACCTTGCTCGAAATTCGTCATCCCGCGGGGACGTTCCGGGAGATCGAGACTCCATGGACGGTGCTCGACGCAATTGGAGTCGGCTCCAAACAGCTCGTCCTTGTCGGCTCGGCCGCGACCGAGGCCCCGTCTCTCATCACCATCGATCGCGCCACGGTCGAGTCCACGATTCGGGCGACAAGCTCCGTGGGGCTTGTAAATCGCGCCGCCCTGCACACGCCGGAAATCCTGTCCTGGAACAGATCGAATGCCACCGTCTGGGGACTTCTCTACCGAGGAGTAACTAAAAAGAAAGATGCCCCTGGCCCACTGATGGTCTACATCCACGGGGGGCCCACTTCGGAAAGTCCACTGGGATGGGATCCCCAGGCGCAATACTTCGCGACCCGGGGCTGGCACTATCTTGTCGTCAATCACCGGGGCAGTACCGGGTACGGGCGCCAATACCAGGACATGCTCCAGGGACAGTGGGGCGTCGCTGATGTTACCGATGCTTGCGACGGAGCGAACCATTTAATCGACCTCGGAGCGGCGGACCCCGATCGGATTGTGATCACGGGCGGCAGCTCCGGCGGCTATACGACCCTGATGGCCCTCAGTCAAAAACCCGAATTCTGGGCAGCAGGGGTGGCATTGTACGGCATTGGCGGGCTCTACGACCTCATGCTCGGCTCCCACCGATTCGAGATTCACTACGAGCAGTCTTTGATTGGGAGGCTTCCGGAGGCCGGCGCCCTATGGAAAGCGCGGTCGCCCCTGACGCACGTTCAAGACGTAAGGGCGCCGGTCTTGCTGTTTCATGGCCGGGAAGACGTTGTTGTCCCGCATCAGCAGTCGGTGGACTTCGCCGAAGCCGTCCGGCGCAAGGGCGGCATCGCGGAGCTGGTTTCTTATGACGGAGAAGGGCACGGTTTCGTAAAGGAGGCAACACGGCGGGACGTCATCGAGAAGATGGAGGGCTTTCTGAACCGCTACGTGAGAGATAGGCAGTGAGAAGCGGTCAGCAGTCAGCTTTCAGCAGTCAGCTTTCAGCGAATGACCGGCGGGTACAAGTAGAATTCTGGGGCAAAGCCAACAGCTGATAGCTCAGCTTGGGCGGGTGACGGGCGGCGCGCCCGTCACCCGCCCAAGCTGATCATCTCTATCTTCTTTCGACTCCGGGGCTCGTATCCTCCGGGCGAGTTCAGGGCCTCCAGACGCTCTTCCGAGTAGCGATCGCTTCTCGCACTCCAAACCGAACGAATCATCTTGGCAAGAACTTCGTCGGTGCTACCGCTTCTGATCGGAGTCTTGAGATCGAAACCGCTGCTGGAAAAGAGACAGGTGACCAGCTTGCCGTCCGCCGTCAGGCGCGCACGACTGCAACTCGAACAAAAAGGTTCCGTTACCGAAGCAATGACCCCGATATCCCCGGCGCCGTCGGCAAACTGATAATCGACCGACGGAGAGCTCCCCTGGTCCCTCCCTACTTCTTTCAAGGAGTACCGTGCGCCGATACGATCCAGGACTTCCTCCTTGGGAATCATCCTCTCCGACTTCCAGCCATTGGCGTTACCGACGTCCATGAACTCGATGAAGCGGATGGCGAATCCCTGATCCCGCGCGAACTCGACGAGTTCGACGATCTCATCGTCATTGGTGCCTCGCTCGAGCACCGAGTTGATTTTGATTGGACCCAGTCCGCAGAGCTTGGCTTCTTCCAGTCCGGCGAGGACCTTGTCGAGGTCATCGCGGCGGGTCATCTTCTTGAACTTGACTGGATCGAGCGTATCCAGGCTGACGTTGATTCGTTGCAACCCCGCGGAGCGGAGAGACCGCGCCTGCTCGAGCAGTAGCGAACCGTTGGTAGTCAGACTCAAGTCCTCGCACTCCTCTACCCGCGCAAGCTGACGGACCAACTTCGATAGGTCTTTTCGCAGCAGGGGTTCCCCTCCGGTTATTCGGATGCGGCGGACCCCGAGCGAAGACAGAAGGGTGGCGACCCGAGTGATTTCTTCAAAGGTCAAGACCTCGTGCCGGTCGATCCACTCGTATTCATCCAGAGGCATGCAGTAAGAACAGCGGAAGTTACAGCGATCCGTCACCGAGATTCGAAGGTCCCGTGGCGGCCGGCCCAGTGCGTCTGCAAGCATACATCCCCCAGAATGAACCCTTATGTTACCACGCCACGCTGGTAGCGAAGTCACCCAATCAAACCAGCGCCCGCGACAGTTCCGGCGAAGAGCGGACAATACCCGCAACGATCTGCAGACCCCGAGCGAGAATGGACCGGTTCTCTGGAGGGCCCAGACAGATCCGCACTGCATCGGAGGCCTCACGCCTTCCCACGACAAAGTCTTCCGCCGATGCAACCAGCACTCCCTTGCTGCGGGCCTGGGCCACAAGCTCGGCCCCACGCCAAGGATCGGGCAACCGCAACCACAGGTGCAGACTGGACGGATGAGTGCAGACCGTCCAGTCCTTCAGAACTCTACCCGCCAGCTCCTGACGTGCGGTGACCTCTCCACGCTTCCATTGCACGATCCGATCAGCCGTTCCATCCATGATCCATTCTGTGACCGCCTCCGCGGTAACGGGCGAAGCCATCACCATCGTCGCAAAAATTGCCGCCGTGAGTCTCTCGGCCATCCCCTCGGGAACCAGGAGAAATCCCACGCGCGCGCCGGGAGCCAAGCTCTTCGACGTACTCGTGATGTAGAAGCATCGTTCGGGCGCCAGCGCCGTGAGAGGATGGGAATCGTTCACCAAAAAACCGTAGGTATCGTCTTCGACAACAAGCAGGTCGTGAGCCCGGGCGACCGCGGCAATTTCCCGCCGCCGCTCGACCGACATGACAGAGGCGGTAGGGTTCTGGATCGTGGGCATACAATAGAGAACTCTCGCCGAGCCTTCGCGGCAAGCTTCCTCGAGCGAGTCGGGCCTTAGTCCTTCCTCATCCATCGAGACGCCGCGCAAGCGCAAATGAAGGTGGCTGGCCAACGATTTCATTCCTGAGTAGGTGAATTCCTCCGTAAGGACTGTCTCACCGGGCTCCGTTACCGTCGCAAGGGTGATGGCCATGGCGTGCTGGGCGCCCGAGGTCACGAGAACCCGTTCGCGCGGCGCCTCGAGTCCAGAACGCCGGATCCACCGGGCACCGGCTTCGCGGTGATGGTCCGTTCCCGCGCGCAAATGGTAGCTCAGCATCCGCGCGCGTCCGGGACGCGACATGGCAATCACGAGCTTCTCCATCAGCTGCTCCGCCTGTGGCTTTGGCAACAGCGTGTTCATCGTGAGATCTATTTCAGAAGAACCCTCCTTGGTCCCGAAGTCGCTTTCCCTCACGAATGTCCCGCGGCCCACCTGCCCGACCACCAAACCTCGCCGCTCCGCCTCGGCGTAGGCGCGAGTAACAGTGGTCAGGGTAACTCCCAGCTCGTCAGCAAGTGCCCGTTGCGCGGGCAACCGGCTTCCGGGTCTCAGCTCCCCCTTTTCGATGTCGTCGGCGATTGAATCCGCGATCGACTTGTAGATGATCCCGGATCGATCCATGCCCGTTGGAAGCCGTATTGTCATACCAACAATATGCCTATTGACAAGATCAATAGTCAAGATCTAATAATACAATGACATCGTATTGAACTACTCGGCTTGCGTTGTAAAATAGCCCCAAAACAGTCAGGGGGCGGGAATCGAGCAACGTCCCCGAGCAACGTCTGATTGAAATAGGAGGGATACGTGAACGAACCAAATGAGATCAGAGGTAGCATGCAGCTCAAGACGGGCCTGGCTGAAATGCTCAAAGGGGGCGTCATCATGGACGTGACCGACGAGACCCAGGCGAAGATCGCGCTCGATGCAGGTGCCGTCGCAGTCATGGCGTTGGAGCGCGTTCCGGCCGACATCCGGCGAGATGGTGGCGTCGCACGCATGGCGGACCCCGCGAGGATCGAGAAAATCATCGCCGCGGTTTCGATTCCGGTCATGGCAAAGTGCCGCATTGGCCACTTTGCCGAGGCTCAGGTGCTCGAGGCGCTCGGCGTCGACTACATCGACGAAAGTGAAGTCCTGACTCCCGCAGACGAGGAGCATCACGTAGACAAGTTTCCCTTCAAGGTTCCATTCGTTTGCGGCTGCCGGAACCTCGGTGAAGCCCTGCGTAGGATAGGCGAAGGTGCCGCGATGCTCCGCACGAAGGGCGAGGCCGGGAGCGGCAACATCGTCGAAGCGGTGCGTCATGTTCGGGCGGTCCGCTCCGAGCTTCGTCGGCTGACGACTCTCGGAGCCGAGGAACTCATGGCCGAGGCCAAACGATTGGGGGCCCCGTACGAGCTGGTCCGGATGGTCGCCGCTGAGGGAAAATTGCCCGTGCCCAATTTCGCGGCAGGTGGGATTGCGACCCCAGCCGACGCGGCACTGATGATGCAACTGGGGGCCGAGGCGGTCTTCGTGGGCTCCGGTATCTTCAAATCAGACGATCCGGACACCAGAGCAAAGGCCGTTGTGAAGGCGACGACCCATTTTCAAGACCCGTCCATCGTGGCGGAGGTTTCGCGCGGACTGGGGTCGGCGATGGTCGGAATCGAGACGTCCGGATTGTCGGAAACGGAGTTGCTGCAGAATCGAGGCTGGTAATGACCCAGATCGGAGTCCTGGCCCTTCAAGGGGACTTCGCGGCCCACCAGCGCGCGTTTCATGGTCTGGGAATCGACGCCCACGAAGTGCGACGCGTAAAAGAACTCGAGCACCTGAACGGGTTGGTCATCCCTGGAGGGGAAAGCTCGACCCTATTGAAACTGATGGAGAACGAACCTTGGTTTGACTCCATTCGCCGGTTTCACGGCCGTGGTGGAGCCATCTTCGGTACCTGTGCCGGGGCTATTCTGCTGGCACGGGAGGTCCACAGCCCGACCCAAGCGAGCCTGGGTCTGATCGACGCCGTGGTGGAACGCAACGCCTTCGGCAGGCAGATTGACTCATTCGAGACAGCACTGCAGCTCGAGGGGGGCGAAAACGAAACCGTCTGGGCCATCTTTATCCGGGCGCCTCGATTCCGCTCGATCGGTCCCGGCGTCGAAATTCTGGCCAGCCTGAAGCAGGACCAAGGCCCAGAGCCGGTCCTGGTGCGGCAAGGCCGAGTGATGGCGGCGACTTTTCACCCGGAGTTGACCCCAGACGGCCGCATCCACCAATGGTTCGTCGATACGGTACAGCGGAAGCACAACGGCACTTCGAGAAAGCCACATTCGGGACCGACCCTGCGGCCAGCATCGCGGTGAGTCGCAACCCGCGTGAATCCAAACGAAAGGAGAGGCCAAACGATGGACACACCCAGATACGCGTATTTCGGGGGTGAGATCGTAGCTTACCAGAACGCGAAAATCGGAGTCCTCACCCACACCCTGAACTATGGCACCGGTGTATTCGGCGGCCTGCGGGGGTACTGGAACCCGGAGAACGAGCAACTGTTCGTTTTCCGACCGCTCGACCACTTTCGCCGCTTTCTCGACTCGGCGAAGTTGCTGTGCATGGAGTTTTCCCATTCCGAGCAAGACCTGGCCAACGTTCTCAACCAGTTGTTGAGGGCCGAAGAACACAAAACAGATTGCTATATCCGTCCTCTGGCCTACTTTGCGGATGAAACGATCGGGGTCCGCTTGCACGATCTGAAACCAGCGATTTCGATCGTGTCGTTCCCGTTCGGATCCTACGTCCAAAACGAGGAAGGGGTGCGCGTGACGGTCTCTTCCTGGCGGCGCGTCGACGACAACATGATTCCGGCTCGAGGCAAGATCGTCGGTTCCTACGCGAACTCCGCCTTCGCCAAGACCGACGCGATACGCGCGGGCTACGACGAAGCGCTCGTCCTGAATCAGAATGGGCATCTGTGTGAAGGTTCTGCCGAGAACCTTTTCGTGATTCGACAGGGGGTCGCGGCCACACCCCCGATCACGGACAATATTCTCGAGGGTATTACCCGAAGGACAATCATGTCTCTTCTACGAGAAGAGTTTCAGATCGAGGTGGTCGAGCGGCCAATCGACCGAACGGAGATTTACCTGGCCGAGGAGGCCTTTTTCTGTGGCACCGGGATACAGGTGGCTGCCATTTCTCAGGTCGACCGCCGCCACATCGGCACCGGTCGAATGGGCCCCGTGACTCAACGCTTACGCGACCTCTACTTCAGAATCGTGCGGGGGCAAGAGCCCAAGTACCTTCATTGGTGCTCTCCGGTGTATCAGAGCAAAGAGGCGGTGAAGTAGCTATCAGCGTCCGACCGGCGCGTCGCGCCGGTCACTTGGTAAAGTAACTGCACTGCACAGCCTGAAAAACGTGGTTCTTGGCGATTTGCTAAGTTACACATATAACAGCAGATCCGCGAGCAGTTACTGGAGAGCTATCAGAAACTACGGGCCTTGCGGTCGGGGTGTGTCCTAGAGAATCAACGGTGGGACTTTTTTGCCTGACTGGTGTAAGGCGCGCATGGGGCCAGGCCAATGCCGTACGAGACGGGCACCCGCTGCCCCCCCGATTCGAAAGCCGAGTCCTGGCTGATAGCTGCGCTGAAAACTCATCAGCGCTTCAGCGCTGACGCGGTTTCTCTGATAAATTGCCAGGCATTCTCAACGTGGCGCCGCTCCGTGTAGGTGCCACCCACGGACATCCGCAGCGTAAGCCTGTCCCCGAGCTTGGTCTGATTCAAATAGAGTCTCCCCGAGCCGTTCAGCCGCTGCACAAGCTCTTCGTTCGCGCGGTTGCTGCCCTTGAGCCGGAAACAAACCAGGTTGAGTGGAGCGGGCGCCACGATTTCGAAATTCGGATCCTCCTCGATCCACGACGCCAGCTCCTGGGTCAGCTGCACTTGCTCTCGAACGTGCGCCTGCAACCCGGCCACCCCGTAGTATCGAATCACGAACCACAGCTTCAGCGCCCGAAAACGACGCCCCAGCGGGATGTGCCAATCACGATAGTCGATCACCACCCCGGATTCGGTGGCTTCATTCCGTAGGTACTCGGGCAAAACACTGAGGGTCCGGATCAGGCTGGACCGGTCCGCAACATAGAAGCAATCGCAGTCGAAGTTCGTAAACATCCATTTGTGTGGGTTGAAGCAGTAACTGTCCGCAAGCTCTAGGCCATCCTGGATCCAGCGAAACTCCGGGCACAAAGCAGCCGTCCCGCTCATGGCCGCATCGACGTGTAACCAGACTCCTTCCCGCCGGCAAATTTCTCCGATCGCGCGAACGGGATCGATGGCGTTCGAGGACGTGGTTCCGATGGTGGCACTCACAAAAAAGGGGGTCCGGCCTTCCGCGCGGTCTTTGGAGATAGCGGATTGCAAGGCGTCCGGTCGGAGGGCAAACGACGAGTCCACCTCGATCGGACACAAGTTTTCACTTCCGATCCCCGCGATCTTGACCGCCTTTTCGATACAGGAATGAGCCTCGGGCGAGGCATAGGCCCTGAGATTCTGATCCAAGCCACGAACGTTGGTCAAAAAATGCGTCGTCCGTTCCCTCGCAGCCAGGAGCGCACATAACGAGGCGCTCGAGGCGGTATCCTGAATCACCCCACCTCCCTTTTCGGTCGAAAGGAATTGAGAGGGAAGATCCAACATCCCTACCAGCCAATCCAGCACATGGGTCTCCAACTCTGTACACGCGGGGCTTGTGGCCCACAGCATGCCTTGAACGCCCATTCCGGCAGACAATAATTCTCCGAGGATCGAGGGACCGGAATGATTCGCAGGGAAAAACGCAAAGAAGTTCGGCGACTGCCAGTGCGTGATGCCACGCATCAAAACGCGATCCAGGTCGGCCAGAAGCTGCTCATAGGGCTCTCCCTCAGCCGGAGGGACATCCGGCAAAGCCTCCCGGATCTCTCCGGGCCGCGTCTGGGCGAAGACGGGAAACTCTTCCACGCGATCCATGTACTCGGCAACCCAATCGATGGTCCGGTACCCCCAACGCCGGAACTCCTCGGATGTCATGTGGGGGGTTTTCGAATGGGACATGGGCGGGATGGCTCGAATTCAGGATTTTCGTTACAGACCGGTGTCCGGACGGGCGCAAAGATTCGCGCGCAGCAGCGAAATCGTTCCAGGCGGCGGCCCTACCCGGATTTCTCTTAGGAAGCTTCGAAGGAACCCTGCAGCCGGTAGTGCCCCCAGGCAACCGCCATCGAGGCACCCTGCCCGTCCTTTACCAGCGTGATCTTGAGTAGCTCCTGCGACGCGTCGGCCTCGGAGAAGGACATCGGAGCTTCCAGCGCAACGGTCGAGGGATCCAATCGCGCTCTTGTTCCGGTCGTTATCAGGAGTGTCCAATTCTTCTCGGCGTCGGAACGAGCAAACAGGGTGTACTTTCCCGGAGCCAGCTTCTTTCCGCCAAAATCGAGCTCGACAGTGGTTTCGAGCATGGTCACATCATTCATTCCCATGCGCCAGGCCGAACCGGGACGGATCATCTCGTCGAGATTCCGGCCGTTGAGCCCCGGCGTGCCGTATTCGATGCTCACCTTGCCGGTTCCCAGTTCGACCGATGCACGATCCCGCCCGGGCTCGTGCGCCATGGCCAGGTTGCACGCCACGGCAATAATCATAGCGATTGCAGATCGTCTCATAACTCCTCCCAGACTCCACGGATCAATGGGCGAAGAATAAGACAGGAAACTCTCGCCGTCAAGCTGGAGATCGCTCCAGCCGATGAATACAAGTATGAGGGCTTCGAGTCTCCTGAAAGCACGGACCCGCGACAGCGGCAACCCACATGTCACGACGGCTCTATTTCTTGTCTTCGTCACTGCGCATCTGCTCGTTCTCGGCGGCCGCGCCGAGGATCGTCAGGCTCCTCGCCCGGACGATCTGTTGGCGCGAATCCAGCACTCCGTCGGAAGTCTTTCCTTGGGATCGGGCTATCGCCTCTCCGGAAGGCTCTCCAGGACCGGGCCGAATGGAAGAACGCACTACCGGACCACCTATTTTCGGAACGATTCCCAGTCCGCGGTCACGTTTCTGCACGACGATCCGTCCCTGAGTCTCCATCACCATTCTTCTGTGGCCAGCACCTGGGTTTCATCACCGGAAGTGACCACCGACGTCGAGCCCGACGATGTGCCCTACACGGTGCGATACGACTTTCCGTACCTCTATCAGGCCCTGGTTCGGATACTTCAAGACAGCTCGGATGACGTCATTATCGAAGCGGAGGGCGAGAACTTCATCGTCCAGGGAAAGCTGTCCACGGGCGAGGAAGCGACCTATCTCATCAACTCGGCGCAGTATTTGCCTCTCCGGGTTTCCATTCAGTTCTCCGAAATTGCGCCTCCGGATTGGTTGGTCCCGACTCTGCAACCGCGAGGCACCGTGGAATTTCTCCGTTCCGGCACCGGTCCGGGCAAGGGGATAGAGCTCTGGTTCTCGAACTATGAACCGCGGGGTGCGCTTCTCTACCCAAAGCGGACAGACTTCTTGGGCGCCGACGGTGTGCGCGCGACCTTTCGATTGGAAAACCTGATCCAGGGACTGCTGGAGGAAGAGTCTCTGAGCCGGCCGCCTCGCCTACCGTGGATGCGGGAGCTCGACTTTGTCGCCGGACGTGGGGACCGACAGAGCATGCTTTACGAGAGAAACGGCCGGCAAGCCTTCAACGACGGGGCAAATCATCGTCCACGGAAGGACTGGCTTCGCTCCAACGGGTGGTTGGCAATGTGGGGATCTTACGCCTTGCGCCTCGACGACCTCGTCCCTCGCAGCTGGCTTGTCAGCATCATGGCCGCCGTTGTTTGCTTTTCCCTGGTTTTTGTTGTCGCCCTGGTTCGGCGCGGGCAGGAAACAACGACCCGCCTTTCCCCTCGGAAACGAAGAATTCTTCAGGGGTGCATCCCAGCCCTGCTCGCTGCCTTTCTGACCGTCGCCTATGCTACTTATAGATTCGACATACCGAAGCACCGCGACAACCTGATCCTTCAGCTGGCTATCCGCCAAGACGTGGTTCCAAACCAGACCTATAAAGAACAGGTTATCCGAAGGCTCGAGACCCTGACGGCGGATCCCCCCCCCGCCACCTGTTGGGACCTTGCCCATGCCTCTCAGTCCTCTGCGCTGGCCTATCACCTCATGGTTCCTTTTCTTGAAAAAGAGGAAAAAGAGCGGATCGAGCAACAACTCTTCGAATTCGCACAGCCCCTCTATGGCAGCCTCAAGGGCTGGCGCGCCAACACGATGGACGGCAGTGTGCTGACGGCGGGTCTGGGAATGGTCGGAATGAGTATCGGCTACCGCCCCTATGTCGATCTGGCACGCCTCAACCTGAGAAAATTCCTCGAGACCAAGCTGGCGGCAACATCGTATCCGGCGGGGCCCGGTCCTGTAAGCTACGCGGTGGATCACCTGGCAAACTTCATGTTCGCGCTGAAGTGTTCCGAGGTTGAAGACTACTACCAGCATCCGAACTTCGTCGCTTACGTTCGAGATACGCTCCGGCTTTTTTCTCCTGTTGGGACACTACCCCTTTTGGGGGGAACCCATCCCGAAGACATGGTGAGCGCAATTCCACTTCTTCTGAAAACAGCCAATCATGTCCCCGAAGCTCTCGGGAGAGAAAGTGTCCGCCTGCACGATCGGTACTGGAAGTACGGCCAGTTTCGCACGACCGGGTGGCGCATGCGGTTGATGGAGGCGGTGCAGCCCCATCTTTTTTTTCTCAGAGACCCCCACGTCCTGTTCCACTACCAGAGACCACTCCGGGCCAAGGAGACGGCCTCCGGGAGTTGGATTGTCGGAGGATCGGCCGTAGTGCTTCGCTCCGGTAACGGGCCCGACGCCCTGTACATGGCGCTGAACAGTCCGGCGACTCAGCCCAAGAGTCGGGATATCCTCACTTTTGATCTTTACGGGTTTCGGGGGTTGTTGCTCCACGGACCGGCAGCCGCCGGCGCCCCATTCGACCGGACCGGGTCCCACACCGCGGATGCCAATACGATCACGCTGAACGGAGCCGGTCAGAACGGGAATAGAGGAAGCAGTATTGGCTTTGCGCTCCTGAATCAGGGTGTGTTTGACGTGGTCCGCCTTCTGGCTCCCCGCATCTATACGGCCGGAAAGATGCAACGGGATGCGATTCTCGTCCGGCCAGATTCGAGTCACAACGGATACTTCGTGCTGATCGACGAGATTCATACCGATTCCGGTGCGACGGAGGTAAGGCGCTATTTCCATGGGAGGGGAGATCTCAGGCTCAGCACGGATGGCACCGCTCGATGGTCCAGCTGGCCGAATCTCCCGCCGAGGGTCCGCGCAACCCCGCTTGTTGTGCGGGCCATGAATCTCGGCCGCCCCTTGTCCACGCATTCCAGTACCGGGATGCTGGCGGACCTTCCGCTGCTCGATCAGCCATCCAGTAGCGTCGTGCAAAGCTGGAACGGATCGAGGCGCCTGTCAACCCTGCTGCTGCCCGACAATCCGAGGCAGCCCGAGATCGAGGTCGAACGGTTTGGAGGGACCGGGGGGGCACGCGTGGGACGGACGGATTGGATCGCCGTCGGTGATCTCGGAGCACTTCGATCAATCGGGCCCCTCCGCCACATCAGTGAATACACCATCGTCCGACAGCAGCCTCGCAGCTATCCCTCGGTATTGATGGTTCGCGGGTTGGGATTCGAGTTTCGCCAGCACTCTCTGGAGAGCAGCAAACCCGTGACCCTCTCTCTGCACGATCTGGAAGGCCAGATCATCACGACCCAATCGAACACCCGAATAGAATTGCGCTCACCTGATATCGATCCAGGCTCCCGGTATCTCCTGGAACCCGACGTCGCTTCTAGTTCGAAAGAGGGCGTTCTGACGCTCGTCTTCGACCGACCCGGCACCTATCGCATCCGCGTCGACAAGTCGACAACTAGAAACTCCTCTCGCCGCCAGGTACAATGACAAACAGCTCTGAGTTGCGCGGAGCCCTGCGGTTGCGCCGCAGACGATGAGGGCGAGCCGATCGCAAATCATGCCTTCCGGGGTGGACGTGCGGGGAGAAAATCTATGAGGTATTTGCGCAGCATCGTCTTGGTGGTGTGGTTTCCGATCATGCTCTGCTGCGGAACAGCCGCGGTTGCACAAGACCAGCAAGATCAGCAAAACCAGAATGAGCGCGTGATCGAAGAGCGCATCATTCGATACTTGAAAGAGCACGTCAAGCCGGGTGAGCGTCTCATCGTGTCCAATCTCGTCAACAACGTTTTCAAGACTCCGGAAGAGCAAAAAGTTCTTGGTCGCCTATTCAATATCGTGTTCAAAATCCCGCTCTTCGTCGCACAGTACAACTCGGGCACAAACGAATTGCCGACCCTGGATGAGATCGCGGCCCAATTCAACCTTCCCGTTCCGGGCGAAGCATCCGTTTTGCTGACCATCCTTGAAAACGATCCCCGGGTCCCGGATTTTATTCGCCGAGACTCCGGTACGGGCGAGATCGTCGGGGTCGATATCGAGCTGATCCGCAAGGACCGGCACTTCGGCAAGGAACTGGAGAGGACGATGATCGGCTGGGAAGGGAAACCCATCCCTTCATTCGAGATCGATCTCTTCGATGGCGCGTCTCTCTCCTCATCCAGCCTCCAGGGAAAGAACCTCCTCGTTTACTTCTGGTTCTCGGGTTGCTCACCCTGTGTACGGATCGCTCCCCATTTAGTAGCGTTGCAACGTGAGTTCGAGAGCAAGGACTTTTCCGTGGTCGCGGTCAATGCGGACCGAGTACTGGAACTGGGAACCAGTGATGCAGATAGAGCGGCATATGTCCGGAAGGCCGGCTTCACCTTTCCAACCGGACATCTGAACCAAAAGATGAAGCAAGACTATGGCAACATCAGTGTCTATCCCACGCTGTTCCTGGTGAATACGGATGGAATGGTTCACAAGCACTACGTCAACTACAAACCGCTGAGCGCCCTCCAAGACGACGTCGGAACAATGCTTCAAGGGAAATAGCTATCAGCGCTGACTGGCGCAACGCGCCAGTCGCTTGGGAACGTAACTGAGCAGCGCACCGTGAAAAAACGTGATTTTTGACGATTTGCTAAGTTACACGCATAGCAGCAGATCCGCGAGCAGTTACTTAAGAGTATTCCTTAACTGATGCGGTAAGCGTACCGCGTCTACGACGCGGTACATTAGGCATCCGCGCTGATTGCCTTTGGCTTGCCGGTGTAGAGATAGCGCTTGATCTTCTTCGTTGTTGTCTTTTCAAATTCTTCGTGGCGGATCGACAGCTGGGTCACCCTCTTGTACACGGCCAGATTCAGGGAGCGCTTTCTCACCTCGTCCCGGAGTATTTCTTCAATCCGTGCACTATCGACGGCGCCTTCCTTTTCGAGCCCTTGACTGACAAAGTACTCCGTGTTCGGCACCACGATCCCCTGCACCTGTACGTCTTCACCCGGGTCGCTGCTCTGAGGCCCCCAAACCAGGGCTTCCAAGATAAAGGGAGATCGCAGTAGCTCCGCTTCTACCTCTTCCGGATACACGTTCTTGCCTCCCGGGGTGACAATGACTGCCTTCTTTCGGCCCTGAATGTGAAGATACCCATCTGAGTCCAGGTATCCGAGGTCGCCCGTGCGGAGCCAACCATCGATCAGAGTTTCCCTGGTCGCTTGGGGATTGTTGTAGTAGCCAAGCATGACGTTGGGACCACGGGCGAAAATCTCCCCGTCTTCGGCGATCCTGACCTCGACGCTCGGTAGCGGAAGTCCAGCCGCTTCGTCCTTGAAAGCTTTGTTCCTGTTGACCGCGATAATGGGCGCCGACTCTGTCAGACCATAGCCTTGGAGTAACTGGATTCCCAGCTCACGAAATCCCTTCGAGACCCTGGGATCGATAGCGGCGCCGCCTGAAATCAACAATCGAAGATGGCCACCGAATTTCTCATGAACCTGAGAGAACAGCCGGCGACGAATGTTCTTTCTCAGCGCCTTTTCCGAGAAGCTGGCAATTTTCTTCACCAGCTGAACCTTCCACATCCCCTTCTCCGCCATGCCCGCTTCGATCTTCGCATAGATGGCGTTCCACAGCAGCGGTACTCCCAGCATGATGCTCGCCCGAGTTTCCTTGAGATTCTCAGGAATGCGCCGCAGGTTCTCCGCATAGGAAGTCTGGCAACCACGGTAGAGTCCCAGCAAGAAACCGTCGGTGCATTCATAGGAATGGTGCAACGGGAGAACCGACAAGATACGGTCCTCGGGCCCAATGTCGACCCAGCGGGCCGCGTCACGCAGATTCGAAGCGACGTTCTGGTGGGTCAGCATCACTCCCTTGGAATTCCCCATGGTTCCTGACGTGAAAAGGATCGAGAGAAGGCTATCCGGAGATACCCCCCGCTGCTCGAAGTCCGCTTGCCCTGAATCGATCCGGGAACGCCCCGTCTGGCGCACCTGTTCGAATCCCAGGATGCCGTTTTCTTCCTGCGCTCCATCCATACCTATCACGGTCTGGAGCGCGGGGAGCTTGCTCCGTAAGCCGTGGATCATCTCTACGTGTTGCGCATCGGCGACGACCAACTCCGCCCCTGAAAGATAGAGAATGTGGTAAACCTCCGTTTCCTTCAGGTCCTTGTCGATGGGAACGCAGACGATACCCGTACACCCAGCCGCAAGATAGCTGATCGCCCACTCGGGCCGGTTTTCTCCGACAATCGCCAGCTTGTTCTTCTGGGGCAGAAGATCCAGGGCCGCCAGACCGCCCGCCAACTCTGCCACCGCCGTCCGGAGCTCTGCGTAGGATATCGGAAGCCACTGGCCGGATCTTTTCGATTGGAGCGCGATCTTGTCCGCGAACTTCTCCGTGCTCTGCAACAACATGTCGCGCACATCCGTTATGGGATCTGCGGAATACTCTGGATACTTGCCTTTCATACTTCCCTCGTGGTCGCGAACACTCATGCCGACCGGCCATGAGAGCCAGCTGAAATCATCGGGGGCAGGTTCCCCTCCTTGTCGAACTCTATCGAAATCGGGTCCGAAACAACCTCGAGATCGTGCCCATTCAGGCTTCGGGCGAGCGGCTCGGATATTTCGATCTCGGCCAGCTGCAGCGTGTTTCCTATGCGAACCAACCTCGGGTTTTTCTCGCCGCCAAGACCGACGGTCGATAAAGCGAACTGCAGTGCCTCTCGGTCCGATTCGCAGACGATCGGAATCCGAGCCTTTTCCGGGCTCCCACCCGTCAAACAGTTGGTGTTGGTGGCCGCGACATCCATGCTATCGATCAAACGCCGATGAGCAAACTCGGCCAACCCGATACCGGTCGCGTTTCCCAGGCTTTCCTCCGTCAACTCTCGGACGTACACGCGCTTGATCCTTGGTTTGTTCTCGACGCCTTCCCGCTTCGTGAACCGGCCGATGACGTTCGTATCCATTCCAGTGCCACTGATGTTCTTGCCCATCTCATCCACCACCAGGACATCGATGTCATCGAACGGAAGCCTCGGTGCCAGTTCCTTGGCCCGGCGAAGAAGCTTCTTTTCACCCTCCACGATCTCACCAGGCATGAGCCCACGAATACGCGCGGTTTCTTCGTATCCGTTTTCGAGAATCGCCAGTCCGAACAGGACCTTCGCGCGCTCGATCACCACGCTGGCAAGGCTCTCGACAATCCCGTCGAAACCGTAATCCTCAAACGCCCGATGGTAGACCCTGGCCCCCTGATGTTTTCCCATCCCGATCAAGAGCATTTTCATGATGCCGCTTTCGATTTCTCCCTTGAACTCCGTATGCTGCTTGACCCGGTTCATGGCGACGACATGGTCCGCCTCGAAAGCATGTTTGTCCAGAAACACCGGAATGCCTTCCCGGGATTCACCGATCTGAACGGTTTCCATTCTGGATAGAACGGGACACCGCATGGTCTTTTCCGTTATGCCGTAGTGCTCGAGTATTGCCGCCTGTCCCTCTGCGGTGCCGCCCGCATGACTACCCATCGCTGCAAAAAGAAACGGTTCCGCGCCCATCGCTTTCAACCCGTCAACCAGTTCGCGCGCAATGGTCGACAGGTTGCAGATCCCACGGCTCCCGACACTGACGCCGACCCGGGCACCGCGTCGTACCGTCAGCCCGGAGGACAAACGAGCCAGCTCCCGCTGTACCGCTTCTTTGATGTCGGGCTCCCGCTCCCGTTCGAACGACTGTCGCACTGCAATCATCTTTGGAAGAGACACCTTTATCCCTCCTGCTGGGGCCAAACTCCGCGGCGCCACCGGCGCGCTCTTGTTCGCTGGCAGCTCGCCAGAAACTACTCCGAGCGCGGGCACCGTGACAGTCCGGCCTAGTTGTTGCTAGGATCTTCAGGTTTTAGATGTTCGTAGTCTCGCACTAGTATCAACGCTTCCAGCTGGCTCTGCAAGAACGGAAACAGCGCATCGCACCTTCGAACCAGGTCTCCCATCTCCAACAGCGATTGTTTTTGCTGAACCGGGAGGCTGAGGGTCGAGGCCACCATATTCACCAGAGCTTCGAAATCGAGCTGCGGCACCAGCTCCACCGCACGATACTTACCCTCCGTCGCCAGCTCGGTATATCGAGTAAACAATCCCGCCAGTCGGTTTCGGCGACGAAGGATCTCATTGGAATCGTCATCGTAGAGAGGATCCTGAATCTGCTCGATCTCGGCCAGGCGATAGGGCTCATGATTGACCTCACGGACTAGCCGCACCCGTTTCACACCTGACATGACGATGTTGTACTTTCCGTCCTCCAGCTCCTCGTGTGTTTCGATCCTTCCGAGGCACGCAATCTCATAAACCTCGGGACTTTGATAGTAGTCGTTTTTCCACCCGTCTCGCAGCAGGACCAGCGCAATGGACCCATCTCCTTCCAAGGCCTCCTGGGTCATCGTTCGGTAACGCTCTTCGAAGATGTGCAACGGCACGAGTGTCTTCGGAAAAAGAACCACATTGGGCAACGGGAAGATAGGCACGATCATGATATCTACCTGTTATTATGCCAATGGCAGCATTGAGTCACAAGCGAAAGGTCTATCCATGCGCGCTCTTCTACTTTTTCTTTCCCGCCGAGAGGGCCTGAGAGACTTCCTGCTCCGGTTCCAGTTCTTCAGAAAAACAGCCACCCGATTCGTCGCAGGAGACACCCTATCGGACGCCTTACGCGCCGCGGCTGCAGCCAATCAGCGAGGAATACGCGGCACGCTGGACTTGCTTGGCGAGAATGTCGATTCCCTGGAAACTGCGCTCTCTGCAAAGCGGGAGATTTGGGAGGCACTCGATCATCTCAACCAGGAGTCACTGGACTGTAGCGTGTCGGTAAAGCTCACTCAGCTGGGCTTGGATTTAGATCCCGAGTTCTGCTTCCAGAACCTCAGGGAAATCCTGGAAAGAGCCGAGCGTTTTCACAACTTCGTTCGCTGTATGCCTGACGAGGACTTTCACCTCGCTAGCCAAACACGCTCGCAGGCGCACTAGGTATCTCACGCCGTGAGATGCATGGAAGGACTTTGAAAGTCCGCACACTGCGTGTACGGACTACGCCACGAACCCAAGAAAGTTCTTCTTCTCGATGGGATAGCTTGGGAAGACGGACGAAAGGTTCTCCAGACCCATGTACCGGAGCAGGACTTCTGCGAAAACATCACGAAAGTCGGTCGTCAATGCTAGATCCCGCCCCTCGAAAAGCTGATCCGGCTCCAGCCCGGGCCACTCTCCATAGACCTTGCCCCCCCGTATCGAACCTCCGAGTGCAAACATCACGTTTGCGTGCCCATGATCGGTGCCGCGATTTCCGTTCTCCCGGACGGTACGACCGAATTCGCTCATGGTAAGGATCAAGATGTCGTCGAATCGATCTTCCAGATCCCGGCACAGCGCCGCCAACGATTGAGATAGCTCGCCAACCCGTTGCGCCAGCTGTCCCTGAACTCCACCTTCGTTCGCGTGATGATCCCAGCCTCCGGACTCGGCAAACGCCACTTCCAGACCGACGTCCGCTTTGATCAATTGCGCCACCTCCCGGAGAGTGTTGCCCAGCTGGTTTCTCGGATAAGTCACACCCTTTCGAGGCCGGTATTGAGCCGGATTTCGTCCCTTGAGAAAGTCGACCGCCTCGATTGTCTCCCTTCCAACGTTCCTCAGCTCACCGGCCGCAGAGGTCGAATAGAGCGCCTCGAACGTGCCCTTCAACGCATTCGAATAGCGTCCCGCCTTCAAATCGAAACTCCCGATGGAACCCATCGCCACGGCGGAAGATCGTCCCTTCAGGGTGCGCGGCATGGCGCTCGTCATGCTCACAGCGCGAAAAGGAGTCGAATGCCGCGCGTCCGTGGAGCTCAGATATCGATTGAGCCAGCCGTCCCGTGTACTCTTTCTGCCCGGCGTCCCGCTCTCCATGTAGTCTTGCGCATCAAAGTGCGACCTCGTGTGATCGGGCGAACCGGTTGCTTGGACGACGGCCAGGTGGCCGGATTTGTAAATATCCAGGAATGGGCGCAGGGAAGGATGGAATCCGAAAAAACCATCCAGGTCCAGTGCCGCCTCGTTCCCACCGCCCGATGACGATGCTCGAGACGGCCTTGGTATTGCAATCGTCGGACGCAGGTCGTAGTACTTTTGCTCCGCGAAGGGAACGACCATGTTCAAACCATCGGCGGCCCCTCGTTGAAAAATCGTGATCAGGATCTTCTTGCCCTTGCGGTGGCCGGCCGACGCAATACGCGGGAGGAAGGCTGGAAACATCCCGGCCCCGATCATCGATATGGCGCCCGACTTCAAGAAGTATCGCCTGGATAGCATTGATGTCATTTTGGGTTGCCTCTTGAGTTGCCTCTTGAGTTGCCTCTGCAGGACTAACGTCGTTGAAAATCCGGGGCGCCGAGGATCAGGCCCGCAATGGTCGCCACGCGCCGGCTCGAGCCCACGGAATCGATTTCAGCACTCTCTGCGATCGTGTCCATCCAGGAAGCCGAGGGCGTCGCGAAGAGTATTTGCTGAGACAAACTACCAATCAGCTCGTGTGTGGTCTGATCCCCAGCCGGGCCCCACTCGACACGCGTACCACGAATCCTTCCCTGAGCCAGCGAGAGCATCAAGTTCATACGCTCCAGCAGGGCTCCGGTATTCAGCCACGCGTCGGCGGTGTCGGCATAGCCCGTCGGGGGCTCGCAGCCGTAAAGTGCCTCCCCCATTCGACGGAGCGACAACAGCATTTTCTGCGACGCGGTCGTTTCCGCATCGGTGGCGCGCAAGGCGCTCACCAGTAACTCGAAGGGTTTCTTGACCTTCGCTTTGTGCGCTTCCCGGGAGAAGAATTCCGGAGCGGTAAAGATGGACGCCAGCACCGCGCGAATATCTCCATCCGTCCGTGTGAAGGTTTCTGCAACCCTCTCGACCAGAGCTTCCGGGGGATCGTCGGATACGAAACGACGACAGAGCTTCGCGGATACGAATCGGGCTGTCGATGGGTGGGTGGAAAGCATTCGTAGCACGAACTCTCCGTCTCCGATCCCGCCACCGGCCTCGATCGTCCGACCCAGGACCACCTTTTTATCCTGATCATGGAGCCGGTCGAAGAATCGGAAGCTGCCTCCTTGACGGGGATTCCGGATCGTCCATCCCGTGAAGCAGCGGGCTACCTCCGTCACGTCCTTTTGCGTGTAGCCTCCATCCACACCAAGCGTATGCAGTTCCATCAGCTCTCTCGCGTAATTCTCGTTCAATCCGCGCACACGCCGGGTTCGCTGGACATTACGCGACGCGCTCTCGCCTGGCTGCATGCTTTCTGCCCTGCCCGGACGCCGTCTACGCCGGTTGGCTCGGCTCGGGTCGACACTCATCCAGTTGTCCAGATAGAAGAGCATGGCCGGGCTCTTCGCGGTCGCCGCCAGGAGCTCATGGAACTTCCCGAGCGCGTGAGGCCGTATGACCTCTCTTTCGTACTCGGTGGTCAAGATCCGATCCGCCCCCTTGCCGATGAACACGTTGAAGTGATTGAACCAGAAGTCCGTCATCACCTCCTGCAGCTGCCGCTTGCTATAGGTGGCCCGGATGATCTTCGCCTGCTGGAGCTCCAGGCCGACCTTGCGCAACCCCGCTCGCTGTTTGCGTCGGGCCGCCATTGCCGCCTTGCGGTCCTGTTCTGTCATCTCTGTTGTCATCCCTGTGCTTTCGCTCCCGCCGCTTTCCGGCGAGGTCCGCTGGCGGGCTCGCGGTTGCGGATTCCGATTGCCGTACCTCTCCGCCAACTCGCGCGAGCTGAGGTCAACGGTCTCGAGGCGGTCGAGCCGACCGGCGAACTCCGCATCATCGACTGTCTCGGGAGCAAGCTGCTCCGAAATGTATTGGGACAGGCCGATCTGCTGTACTCGCGCCACGTCTTCGGACGTGGGACCGAATGCCAAACGGTTCAGAACATGGATGATCTGTTCTTCTTCGGTCATCGGTGTGGTTGCCAGGGCTTTCGATAGATCCGTTTTCTCCAGATCCGCCGCCAGGCTAAGCGAAGCGATCAACCCCGCGAAAGCGATCAACCCCGCGAAAGCGATCGACCCCACGAAGATAAAGCAAGGTAATGCTGCCGCTGCCCTGTTTGGGCTCCCTCCGCAAGATCTCATGTGCTTCCTCCAAAAGACTATTCCGGTGCTGCAGCCGGACTGAGCCGCCCGCTGTACCTCTCAAACACATCTATCCCTGGAATGTTTCAGAATAATGTACAGGAATGTTATCCCGTGTACTTGTTGAGTGTCTTCTCGGCCTCGACCACCATCCTCATCGTGGAGTTGGTTCCATCCTTTGCCGCCGCGTAGTCCCCTTCGTCGAAGAAGGCTTCGAATTGCTCGATTCCTTTTTCGATTTCTCCGCAAAGCTCGTCCAAACTCTTCTTTTGCTTGGACGAGAGCCGGCTCCCTTCCATCTCCTCCTTGAATCGCCCGTAGCGGACGCCGACCGTTTCTTCCATGTTGCGCGCCTCCCTCAGGATGAGGTCGCGCTTGGACTTTGCGATATCCCTTGCTTTTTCGAACCGGCTCTTGGCCCGACGAAGGGCCGTCGAAGCACTCGCGAACTGTTCTGCCGAAAGGAGTTCCTGGGCCTCCGTCCAGGCTTCCTCGGCTTTCTGCCAATCACCCGGTGCGAGGTTCGGGGCCCGCTGCTCCATTGCCTCCTTTTTGGCCGCTTCGGCCAGTTGGATCTGCTCGTCCGGCCTCGAAGCGCAGCCGGCGAAACACATGGTCCCCAAAAGAATCAGGGAAACCAACATGCGGTGAGAATCAACCATGACGGCCTCCGTACAATGCAGATGGTCCTGCTTTCCGACCCCAAGTTGCCGTGTCTCAGCCCTTACGGATCGAGAGACGGAACCCTTCCGCCGGCCCGTTGCCGATGGAAACCAAAAAATCGTCGCGATAAGTGCGCTATAAAGATCTTGCTTTGGATATTTTGAAAGCCAATGCTCTAATTTTTTCCCCAATATATTCGAAACCAGCGGGAAAGGAAAGCACTAGCCGGATGCCCCGTATCGTCAACGGACAGGATCTCGCTAAAGTTCCCAAAGTTTCCAAGGTCGCCCAGGTCCCGAACGTCCAATGGAACGCCGCGGGGTACCATCGCGTGGCCACCGTGCAGCAGGCCTGGGGACTACGGGTATTGGATGCTCTGCCGGCACGACCGTTCCGCCGTATCCTCGACGCCGGATGCGGCAGCGGCAGACTCACGCTGGCTCTTCTTCGACGATATCCCGGTGCGCGGATTCTTGCGCTTGATCAGTCCCCGGCAATGCTGGATCTGGCGCGGCTCCTTCAGGAACGGTCGTCGATGGGGGTGTAGGGTTGATCCGGAAGAGCACCGGTGTAATCGGCACGCGGACGAATCAAGCGGTTGTTGGCATGTTGTTCCAGAACGTGCGCGGTCCAACCCGAAATCCGACTCAGCGCAAAGATCGGGGTATACAGATCGATCGGAATACCCAGCATGTAATAAGTCGAGGCCGAGTAGAAATCCACGTTGGCGTTGAGTCCTTTTTCTTCCTTCATGACCTTTTCGATGGCCTGAGACATCTCGAACCAGGGCCGTTCGGCAATTCCCTCCGCCTTGCGCTGCAAACTGAGCTCCTCGGACATTCGTCGCAAATGAGTCGCCCGAGGATCTTCGGTTGTGTAGACGCGGTGTCCGAAACCGCTGATCTTTTTCTTCGCGCCCAGTAGCTTCCGAACGTGGTCCGCCGCGCTTTCGGTATCGTCGATCTGTCCCAGCATCTTCATCACGGCCTCGTTCGCACCTCCATGGAGCGGGCCCTTCAGCGTACCGATTCCAGCCGCTATGGCCGAGTGCATGTCGCTCAATGTCCCGGCGGCAACGCGCGCGGCAAAGGTCGAGGCATTCAGCTCGTGCTCTGCATGAAGGATAAGAGCCACGTCCAGCGATCGTTGAGCGGTCTGGCTCGGTTTTTCGCCGTTCAACATGTAGAGGAAGTTGCCCGCGTGCGACAAGTCCATCCGGGGCTCGACATAGCTCTTTCCCTGGCGGATTCTATGAAATGCGGCAACCACAGCGGCCATCTGGCTGGTTAGGCGGTACGCCTTGGCTTGGTTCGCCTCTGCAGTGTTGGAGCCGACGTCGGGATCGTAGAGCGAGAGCGTGGACACCACGGTCCGAAGAACATCCATGGGGGACGCTTCGGCGGGCAAACCCCAAAGAAAATCGAGCACCTGTCGCGGCAAGACCCTGCCCTCGATCAGCTTCCGCTCGGTCGCTTCGAGTTCCGCCTGAGTCGGCAAGGTCCCAAACCAAATCAGATGTGCGGTTTCCTCGAAGGTGGAGTGGCGCGCCAGATCGTGAACGTTGTAACCCCGGTAGGAGAGGATGCCCGCTGCTCCGTCGATGTAGCAGATCGACGAGGACGTAGCGACAACATCTTCCAGGCCTTCTTTGAAGGCCGTCTTACTCTCAACCATTGAAATGATCCATCAAGAGGTACACAAAATGGAGGATGCCAGTATAGCAAGAAAGCTTGATCGACTCTACGCTATTGTTTTCTTACTCGTTCCGTGACCAAATGGTCACGGAACCGAATCAGAGAAAACGATGTCAGATATGAAGCGCGTCGCATGCATGGGTGCCGTTTCCGCGCAGATGGTGGCTCATCCGGTTGACAGCTTCGACGCTCCCGAAACACCCACGTTCGTCGACGGGATGTCGCTGGAGGGCGGAGGCATTGCGGCAGACACAGCGGTCGTACTGAAACACCTGGGGTGCGACGTCTGCCTTCTTGGCAAGACCGGGGACGATCCGCTCGGTGCCTACATCACCGAATACCTCACCGAACACAAGGTCGACATCGATGGTTTGAAGCGGGACCGCCACACCCCGACCTCCGCTTCGATCGCACTGTTGGACAGCAACGGCAGACCACGCTCCTATCACTGCGTTGGGGCCAACGCAGCCTATGTGCCGGAAGAGGTAGATCTCGCCATTATCCGGGGATGTCATGTTCTTCACGTAGCGGGAGCGTTTTGGATGCCAGGACTCGACGGCGCGCCTACCGCCGAGATCCTGCGCGAGGCGCGCCGAGCCGGTATCGTCACCAGCATGGATACAATGTGGGATCCTAGTGGACGTGGCTTGGAAGCGATCGAGCCGTGCCTTCCGCAGTTGGATTTCTTCAGCTCTAGCCTGGAGGAAGCTCGGCAGCTCACCGGCTTGAACTATCCAGAAGCGATCCTGAATTACTTTTTGGACCGCGGACCGAAGACGGTCGTCCTCAAACTGCCCGAAGCAGGCTCCATGGCACGAACCTCCGACTTGCGTGCCTCCGTCTCGGCACATGTCGCCGAACCGGTCGATTTCATGGGAGCGGGCGCTTCATTCGCCGCCGGCTTCATCCGCGCTTTCATCTCGGACTGGGACCTGGAAACCTGTCTGCGGCTGGCGAACACAATGACCGCGATGTGCGCGCGACATGCCGGTATCAACCGAAGCATTCCTTCGTTTGAGGAAGCCGTGGGGGCGATGGCGGCACAGGAGTCGGACCAGGATACGTAGCTAATGCGGACTTAGATCCCGCTACCTGGACTCTGCACCGTGATCCGCTCACTTGCTCGCCCTATTTGATCCCGGTCGAGGGTAATCAAGGGAAGGGTAAGACGCACTGCAACAGCCGCGTAGGTGGCGTCCGCGCCCCGCAGCCCCAGTTCCGAGGCAAGTCGGGCGGCCTCATCGGAAAGAGTTCGATCTAGCTCCATATCTTTACCTCACGATGGAAGATATCCTGGGGTACCAAGCGCGCCACCCACACGCTCGCGTCGACCACGACGAAGCTCATCGGCGCCCCTCGGATACAGCACCCACGGAGGAAACCCCGTCCGGCCATCGTGCTCCTATTTCAGCAGCAAGGCGGTCGATCTCCGTCCAACTGCGGCCTTCATTTTCTCGACCCGCGCGCTGTGCCGGAACGAGTAGTGCCACAACATTGCCGCGGTGGGTGATCTCGATAATGTCTCCCCGCTCTCGGACCAAACGGATCAAACGACTGGCCTGCTGTTTCAACTCACGAATGCCCACGCTAGGCATAAAACCCTCCCCAATGAGGTATCCACATTTGTGTCTACGCTGTATCACGCCTGTGATGCCTTGCCTCCCTTACTTCAGTATGCCCTTGCCTTCGACGACCCTGACATACTGATTCACCGTGACATCGGCAAGACGTTCAACCCCACGACTCGGAGGCGGCCAGTGAATCTCCAGCCAATCCAACTTGGCGTCTGCCACTCCTAGCACGACACGCGGGTCGTGGGACGATAAATAGCTACCTCCGCCCGTTTTTAACATGGACCGCCTGACGCCTCCCGCGGACCAGATGATACGAGTGCCGACAGGGTCGGGATTGCCCGAGGCGGCCTGAAGCATCAGCCCGATCCAATTATTCTCTTTCCCCGAGGCGTTTCGCAGGAGAAGAGGCGCGGCGCCGTTGTTCCCGATCAACACGTCAAGCCGACCGTCGTTGTTGTAGTCGCCCACGGCGAGTCCACGAGCGGCAAAAGACTGGGAAAAGACTGGTCCCGCATTGTCGCTGATGTCGTTCAAGCGTGTCCCGTTGTTTCGAAAAAGCCGAAGTGGCATCTTGTACTTTACGTTTGTCGCATAGTGCTCGATCATGTCGTCGGGATGGCCGTTCGCGAGCAAAAGATCGATATCGCCGTCGTTGTCAAAGTCCATGAACTTCAAGCCCCAGCCGCTCAAAAACCTTGTCGCTTGGGCGACACCATTGTCAAACGCTGCATCATGGAACGTCTCGTTCTGGTTGTTCGCATACAGAGAAAACATCTCCTGGTCGACGTTGGCGACAAAAAGGTCCTGCCAGCCGTCTGCGTTGAAATCCGCAGCATCCACGCCCATGCCGGATCGTGCTTTGCCGTCTTCACTGTATCCTACTTCCGAAGAAAGGCCGACCTCTTCCCAACGATCGTTGCCACGATTCATGAAGAGAAAATTCTGGACGGTGTCGTTGGCAACAAACAGGTCTTGTAGTCTGTCATTGTTGACATCGGTCGATACGACACCCAACGCCTTTCCGAGTGCTCTTTCAATGTCGGTTCCCTTCCCGACTTCGGTAAAGGTGTCGTTGCGATTGTTACGAAAGAGCAGGCTGGCGGTCGGTTTGAAAACCCGTGGTATGCAGTAGTGCTTTCGGCCCAAAAGGTTATCGCCGCAGAAGATCAGCTTATCTACCCCGTACTCGACGAAGCTGCAAACGAACAGATCCATGAACCCGTCGTTGTTGTAGTCGAACCAGGCGGCACTGGTGGTCCACCCTGCGACGGCGACGCCAGCGATTTCCGTAACGTCCGTGAAGGTACCGTCTCCATCGTTTCTGTAGAGAATGCATCTCCCATAGGACGTGACAAAAATGTCGATGTGCCCATCGTTATTGAAGTCGCCCGCCGTCACTCCCATTCCAAAAGTCCTTCCGGCAACCCCCGCACTCTTGGTTACATCGACAAACGTGCCATCCTGATTGTTTCTGTATAGCGCGTTGCTCAGCGGCTGCTCCGGCTGGTAGAAGTCGGAGGGACCGCTGTTCACCATATAGATATCCATCCACCCATCGCCGTCGTAATCCAGGAAGGCGCACCCAGGGCCCAGGGTTTCGGGAAGATAGCGATCATCGGACATGGCATTCTCGTGTACCCAGCTGAGACCGGTTTTCTCCGGAGACATACTTTCAAAGATGTGTGCGTTGTTGTTAGACGGAGGAGGATCCTTTGACAACGCGCTCGGCCGCGGCTCGACGAAAAGGGTGAGGAAAGCAACGCAAGAGATTAGTTTCGATAAGGATGATATCCCGGCTGGCTTGACGCAGATCCCGCTCATCCCTCAGGCCTCCTAATCCAGTTCCGGCCTTTTCTTGATATCCCTCTCCGCCGGCTCGATGCCGCCAACGGCCTGCGGTCCTTGTCGGCTGGCACGCCGAAGTCTGTCGAGCCTTACAAACTCCTCACGCACTCGTGCCGCATCTTCCTTTCGTCCGTCACGCGCATACGCGCGTGCGAGGGCGTAATACATCTCAGGGCTGTCCGGAGCCAGCCGCAAGCCCGATTCTAGCTCCTCGATCGCCGCTTTGATCTCGCCTTTCCCGAGCAATATTCGACCCAGGGCATTCCGCGCTGCGAAGGATTTGGGCGAAAGCCTCACGGCCTCCTGGGCATATTGGAGCCCCTTATCAAACTCGTGCTGCTTTATGTATTCGAATGCGATCTGCAAACGTGCCGGGACGTGGGAAGGGGAGATTTCCAGTTCCTTCTGAAACTCCGCCAGAGCCAAGTCCGGGGTACCCGCCAGGAGAAAGACGCCATAGTTGTATCGAACGTTCGGAGTAGCAGGAAACTCTTCAATGAGCTTTTCCAAGGCCTTCTTAGCTTCATCCATCTTGCGAGTTGCTATTAGGTATTGCGTTCGACCCGCCTTGGTCACGACATCGAGTTTCTCCGGGGGCAGCCTGGTCGGCAAATAGGGAAGAGCCAATGCGCAGAGACCCATGGCTGTAACAATGGAGGGTTTGTCACCCTCCTGGTGAGCTAGCCCGTACAGAATGGGAAGCGCCGATTCCGGCTTTTCATAGTAATTGAACAAAACGGCCAAATGGTAGCCCAATACCAGATTGAGATGCGTCTTGGCTGGAATCCCTAGGACTCTCGCTTTTTGAAGATCCTGGTAGGCGCGTTCGAAGTTCCGGAGCTGGAACTCACACAGTCCGTGCATCGCCCAGGCGTCCCCGCCTTCGGGCTTCAGGTTGATCAGTTTGGCAAAGCCGTCCCGTGCCTCGGCGTATCGATCTTCCTCATAAAGAAGCGTTGCCAGATACCACCATCCTTCGTGCCAGGACGGCTTCATTTCGAGAGCGCGACCATACAGCTCCATCGCCTCGACTGTTCGGTCGGCCTCTCTGGCGGCTGAGGCCCGTCCGGAGATGCTATCGAACGACTTCTCCGAACCCGCGACACTGTCACTGGGCGTAGCTGCCGGTTTCGATAGCGGCAGCGCAGAAGTTGTCGTCGCGTCCGCCGCTGGGTCGACCAAACGAGTTACATCCCCCTGCTCCGGTTTAGCCACCCGAGCTTGCAGGTCCGCGTTGAGTTCGTTCACGATGTCTCGGTGCCGGCCGCCATCCTCCTTACTGCCGATTCGATCGTAAACACTGGCAAGCGTCTCATGCGCCTCGATGAAATCCGGTTCTTCACGGACAAGCTCTTCGAGAATAAGGCGCGCATCTTGAAAAGTGCCCGTAGAAAGATAAAGGCTTCCCATCAGGTAGCGAACACTAGGCGCGCCCGGTCGAACCCTGAGTGCTCTTTGCAAGTATATGAGGGCTTGATCGGATTTCCGATCCTGCTTGTAGAGAACCCCCATGTTGAGATTCGAATCAAAGTCGTTCGGGTTGATCTCGAGCTCACGGCGGAAGCTCTCCATGGCACCCTTCCGGTCTCCCGTAGCGAGCAGAGCTCGTCCGTAATAAGCATTCGCGGAAGCGAGTTTGGGGTTTAAGTCAAACGCTCGCGCAAACTCGTCCATGGCGCCGCGGTAATGCCCCGCCATCATGTGTGCGGTGCCCAGCATGAGTCTCGCTTCGGCCGAATCGCCCTGTTTCAGAATCCGTTCGATCAGTACCTGCCCCTTCTCCACCTGGTTGTCACGTACCAAAGCCGTGCCCAGTAAGTGGAGAAGTGTACGATCGTTTCCATAGGCAGGCTCATGTGGAGACAAGAGCTCGATCACCTTCTTGTTCTCGCCCATGCGCAGGTAACAGTCAGATAAAAGCAACACTGCATTTTTGTTGTTGGGCTGAGCTGCCACTACTTTGGCAAACGAAGCTGCCGCATCGGGGATTGCGGTCGTTTCGTAGTGTGCCAACCCGAGGTTGAATCGAATGGCCACGTTTTGGGGATCGAGCTCAAGGGCGCGCTTGTACTCTATGATTGCCTTCCCATAGTCACCCATTCGCGCGTAGACAGCCCCCAGATTGGAGCGTCCTTCCAGGCTGTCCGGGTATGATCCCAAGAATTCCCGGTATGCTTGGGCTGCACCCTCGAGGTCCCCTGACTGATGGAGATTGAGTGCGCGCTCGAAGGATTTGTCGACAGTCGACTGCCGCTGGACTCCTGAGAATGCAGGAGGTATCAAGGTAAATACAAAAACCGCGACCCAGAGCCACATTTTTCTCATCTCACCAAAAGAACAGTGCGTCCGTATCGTAACCGCACCCGCGATTTCGTTTTTAGCAAGGCCAGTCAGAAGTAGAACTTGAGGGCAAACTGCATGAATCTTCGGCCGCGCTTGAACGTTGTCCGGCCAAATCGTGCCAACGATTTTTGGGTGGGTCGCCCGTTTTCGAAAACCATAGACCGTCCAGGACCGCCTCCCGCGAAGGACGGAATGGGATGGTTCAGGAAGTTGTACATCGAGAAACGGAGCTGCAGCCTCTTACGCTCCGTGAACGCCCAGTTCTTGAACAATGAGATGTCATGGTTCTGGTAAGCTGGTTTTTTCATATAGGGCAGGGCATACACACCGTTGTCCCCTGGGGAAGGTGCGGAAAAGCAAGCCGCGTTGGCATACTGATTCTCCCCCAAATTTTCCCTCGGATCGCACACGAGGTGCGGCCGCGCCGGGGTATCAGGCGTTCCGTTCACCGTAATTGGAGAAATCTGCTCCCCGTTGGCCATCGAACCGCTGAACTGCAGCCGATTCCTCAGTGGACCACCGCTTTGAAACCTACTGATCCCGGACACCTGCCAGCCGTTGATCACAGCTTTTGCAAATGGCTGCGCGAACGACCCCGGCAGCATCACGTTGTAAGCGACACTCAAAACGTGGGTCCGGTCATAAGGCAACGGCCCGTAGCTTCGCCGCCGCGTATCGAAAGAATCGACGGCGGCGCCAAACGAGCTGCCCCCGACGCCCAGCGCGAGTCAATCCCATTTTTAGTTGAAATTGGAGAGCGGCTCCCGTAGTATTTACGCAATTCGTTCCTCCACGGCTTTTGAAAAGCGGGCTTTTAAGGAACGACGTAACCTCGGCAGATGCCGATAGCCACGGACCTTCCTGAGTCTCGGCTCGATCTCAAGCAATGCCGTAGCTACCCAGCGATGTAATTGGTTGCTGTTTTTCCAGTAATCCACTTTATCGGTTCTTTGTCCAAGCTGCGCATTGATGGACTCGAGACAATTCGTGGTAGAGAAACTTTCCCGGAGTTCCTCTGCCAGGCCCAACCGGTGAAGGGTGAGAGTCTCTTCGAAACCCTCATCCAAGCTGGCTGCCGCTGACTGGTTCAGCAGCGATAGTTCTTTTCGGACCCTTAGAAGCGCTTTTTCTGCCTCTCTCAGGGTTGGCTTTTGATAGGCATCCTGCAATCGTTTGCGAAAGGTTCCCTGTTTGCTCTTGGGTAAGTAGCACAATACATTTTCACGCTTGTGCCATCGGCAGCGCTGCACGACCGCCCGGTTGCCGAATACCGCCTGGACGGCTTTTCGCAATCCTTTGGACCCATCGATAACGCACATCAGGCCCTCATCATGGCAAAGCCCTCTTTGTAACAGCCCTCGGAGAAAGTCCGTACACACTCGTTCATTTTCGGTACTGGCCTGCAGGAACCCCAAGATGATCTTCTCACCCTCAATGGTTACTCCCAATCCAATCAGGATTTGCTCCGATGCAAAGCTTTTGCCGTCCAGAAAGAGAGCAACAAAATCGTATCCTGCAAGAGATCGTTCCTGCAGCTCCTTCAGTTTTCGAGCTGTCACTTGGATGGTACGGCGCGAGATGCTCGATGGCGACATGCCAAAGGCCTCGGGAACCGCCTCAGCGCACTCCCGATAATTGCGACACGATAATCCGTTGATTACCTTCTTCAAAAGGCCCTCGTCCATATTCCTGGGTTGCTGCAACCGCCGATATGTTCTCAACCGTACCTCACAACTCCGATCAGTATCTCGGACTCGAGGAACACGGACTGGAATCTTCTGATCTGTCAGGTACACTGAACCCCTTTGCGATCCCCATCGATGAAGGTTGGAATCGCCGCCGGCTCGGCTATAGCGCTCCCCAGCGAGGTGGTTGACTTCATCTTCAAGGCTGTCCTGGACGGCTCGCAATCCCAGCGGTATCAACGCTTGGATGAGCTCGATACGTGCATCAAGTTCGTTGAGCTGATCATTGGTTGCGAGAAATCGTGTCTCGCCTGACGATCGTTTTTGCTTCGACGTATTGCCGTTTGGTAGAATCTTCTTCATAGTGGCTCCTTGAGAATTGGTTGACTTCGTTTTCGGACAAAAACAAAAATCTACCACTCTTGGAGCCGCTTTCCTTTCATTGAATTTCAACTAACAATAGCACTCACTCCCCAGCGCCTTCGAGAAAGTATACGCCGTAGTGAAATTGACCCGTCCGGTCTGACGGTTCGCATTCACCTGCAGGGAATGGTAGTTCTGACTCCAAGCGTTCGCTCGAACCACAATACTCCCGCAGTTTTGCAGTGGTCGATAACTATTTGGATCTGATCCCAACGGAAAGCCGAACATCGCACCTTCGGGTACGGCGTTTAGATTGTTACACTGGCCACAAGTCACTTGATGTGTGCTGGTGTTGCCCACGTACGAGGTCTCCAGCACCGTGGACCAGGGAAGACGCTGCGACACGGTGACACTCCAGGAGTATGTTGTCGGCACCTTGTCGGAATTCGGCTCCAGGGCGTGAATGTTACTTTGTTGGGCCTGTGTCACCGGGTCCACACTTTCGATGTCGTTCAATGTAATGCCGCAACACATGAAGACCGTCTGGCTCAAAGGAGGGTTTCCAATCATTCCGAAGATGTCACCATGGCGATCGTGGTACTTGAAGGCGCCAAAACCTCCGCGCACCACTGTGTTGCCTTGTCCGGTCACATCGAAAGCAAATCCGAATCGCGGAGCAACTAGAAGCGCGGGTGTTTTGCGGATGGATCTGGGTACGTCATGTCCCAAGTGTGGTGAGACCAACCCAGTATAATTGGCAATGGATGAATTCGGATCGTAAAGACTCGGGTCAAATCCAAACAGGAGCCCGCCTTTCTCGTACATCCAGCCCTGGTGCTGGAAGCGAGCGCCATACTCCAGTGTGAGCCGGCGGTTCACTTTCCAGCTGTCCTGCGCATAGAATGAAAATTCCCGCTTACGGAAGCGCCCAATAGTATTGTGAGTTGACTCCGAATACTCACCGACGCGGCCCAGCAGCAGGTCCGCATAGGCATTCCTGGTCGAGTTGCCGCCCCAATTGGTCGGCTCGAGAATACCGTTGTCCTGACCTGTCGTGGGCTGGTCACTGGTTACGTACTCGAAGAAAAACCCGAATTTCATGGTGTGGGTTCCGTACACCTTGCTAAAGTTATCGCGCACGCTTATCAACCACTTGTTGCTAGAGATGGTTGGATCGTCTAGGCCCCCGGGTGACAAGAAATCGGCCACGCCACCTCCCCAATCGGTGACGCCGGGCACGATGTCCGTGGTGTTTTCTTTGAAGAGACCACGATAGGGATAGCCGAGACTATTTCGCGACACAGCATCTGGGTCTCGCAGCGTTTTGGGCAGGTCCCAATGGGTGACTGCGAAAACAACCTCGTTGGTGGTCGTCGGATCGAACACCTTAACTAAACTTGTCGAGGTCGACCAAGTTTGATAGTTGCCTTTCGCCCTTCCCGGCCAGGGAACATCATTGGTGCTGTAATGCCATAATGGAGAGGGACTGGCTTCAAATTCGTGGTTGAAGCGCGTGTAAAGCTTCGTGGTATCGGAGATGTCATAGTCTATCCTGACGAGCTCTTGGTGCCGGTGTTCGGGATTGATGATATTGGACGTGTAGTTGAAGCCGTTGGACCGTGCAGGGTCGAGATTGGGCAGAGGCAGCAGATTCATGAGAACCTGACCTCCCCGGTCGATTGCGGCCGGATTGATCCTTCCGTTTGCCAGGATGGCTGGCGTTATCGGGTTGCGGCTTCCATTGTAGTTTCCCTCTGAATCGTTTGTCGGCATCAGGTTGACGTCATAGCCGTTTAGCGAATCGAGATAGGCGGCGTCGGAGAAGTCGCCCCTCCGCATCTCCTCAGTAGGTACCACCGCTGGACGGACACCCAGGTCATGGTTTTGTCGTTGAATCTCGACCGCGGCGAAAAAAAACAGCTTGTCGCGCCCTTTGGTTAGCGGGCCGCCTATGCTGAAGCCTGGAAAGAAGAAGCTGTCCCGCGGCTTCTCCGTGTTGAAGAAATTGCTCTGCCAACCACGGGAGTTGAACATGGAGTGACGGGCATAGATATATGCGCTACCGTGAAACTCTGCGGCTCCGGATTTCGAGACAGAATTGAAGACAATGGGACCGAGCGCATTTTCGGCCGCGAAATTTGCCGTTTGGAGCTGTACTTCCTGGACCATGTCCATGTTTGGTGTCACGGCGGAACCACAGTTGCATCCAGGATCGATTACGTTGGCCCCGTCGGAAATTTTCGCAACCTGGGTATTCCGGGTTCCCGCGACGTGGTATTCCCCTCGACCCGGATTGAATTGAACTATAAACCCCGCCGGTTCATTTGCCTGGTTCATGTCTACAACGCCCGGCAGGATCTTCAGTAGCTCTTCCGCGCTGCGACCCAGCACAGCCAAGTTTTCGATTTGCTTAGATGTAATCAGTGACGACTTCTCTCCGGTTTCAGTAGGGATAGCGGTTGGCGACTGGGCTAGGACTTCAATCTGAGTCTGGGTCGCGGCGAGCTTCATGACAATGTCAGAAACGTTGAACCTGCCGCCAGCCTGAAGCGTCACGTCCTTTCGCACCCAGGTTGCAAACCCCACCATCTCGACCGAGAGGTCATATGTACCCACAGGTATACTAGGAATCGAGAAAAACCCCTCATTGTTCGTAGTCGTGCGACGCACCGAACGCGAACCCTGGTTGGTCACAACCACATCCGTACCGGGAACAACCGCGTTCGACTCATCCCGAACAATTCCGGAAACAGTGGCAGACTGTCCCTGTGAAAAGGCTGTCTGGATTCGGGAATGGGCGAGAAAACCTAAAAGGAGACCTAGACACACTATGCCTTTCCCGGCCTTTCCGAAGCCTGACATGGGAAACCTCCTCGGTCCATCCCGACATAGGACCCATTGAAGCAATACGCCGGGATCCCAGTAGTCCCTGAACGAATCCGCTCGAGAAGCGATATCAGTGCCGCATTGAGGATTAATTTGATACATACCTTAAACGATTCGCAGCGCCTAGTAAATTAGACTTTTGGTCCTACTAGTTTTGGTCCTACTAGTTAATGCGGAGTTGAGGGTCATAACCTATCATCGCTAATCGCTCTTTTTTCGCTCGCGGCTGGCGTCGATGGCCGGAGAGGGTATGGCAGGAAGCCTCCTCGTCGTTTGCGAGGAGGCCCGTGACAAGAAACTTGCACGAGTTTCAGTGGTTGGTCAATCCAACCCATTCAAACGTTGAGACGTTTCTATTGATTGCCGCGGCAGGAAATTCTCCAGCACCCAGACTTCCCCTCGCCCCTGGCCGCCATCGAAAGCGATCTGGCGGCCGTCTGGATGAACGCGTAGATCCTTCACACCCCCGTGGAAGGCCGGCCCGAGTCGTCGTGCCTCTCCCGCTTCCGCAGAAACCATCCAGAATTCAGTCCGGCGGGGGAACTGGCCCAATTTGAACCTCGTGAACAGGATGGCCTTTCCGTCGGGAGTCCAGGTCGGGGTTCGAATGGACTCTCCTGCTTTGCCTCGAACCAGTGTCCGGGGCCGCCCGTTCGGGACTTCCACCACGCTCATGAGCATGCGAGTTGGTTCTTCGTTGGGAACGGATGAGGCGAAAGCCAGCTTCTTCGCGTCCGGGGAGAGACCAAGCTCAGATGCCCCACGGAAGAGGACTTGGTCGTTGCCTGTGGCAAGGTCTCTGACGTGCAGGCGGCTGTCACTGCTGCTGTTGTAGTAAAACGACCGGGAATCGGGTGCAATACCCAGCAGATCCATTCCGCCGCCCACCTCGTAGAGGTTGGTCACCTTTTCCGTTGCCACGTCCAATCGAAACATACCCTTCCCCCCACCCGAAGCAGCGGTAAAGAGAATGAAGCGGGAGTCGGGCGACCAGCGTAGGCGATCATAAAATGTCGTTTTAGGCTCGAGCCGAACCTGTCGCTCTTGACCCGTTCGCTGCGAACGGAGACAAAGTGACCCCCCGCGCGAAACATAGGCCAGCGTCTCACCGTCGGGCGACCATTCCGGCGACGCGTTGCGACCCTCCATGCGAGGGACAACCCGCGTCGGTGTCTCCATATGCGTTGCTGCCTCCAGATCCACGTCGGCCACGTACACATCGCTTACATGGCTCATGATTCCGTAGTAAAAAGAGCCCAGAGAGTTGAAACCAATCGGCTCGACCCAACCCATATTCGACTTTACCAAAGCCGGGGTGCCTGCCCGGCCGTCGTATTCGAGCATCCAGATTCCAGGTGTCCCAGTCCGGTCGCTTGCGAAGACAATGCTCTTGCCGTCGGGCGCCCATCCGAGCAAACGATCCTCGGCCGGGTGTGCAACCAGAGGCATCTCGAACGCCCCGTCGGTGCTCAGAAGAAAAATGTCCCGGTTTCCAGAATCGTGAGATACCCTCAGATCGTAGACAGCGTAGCGCCCGTCCGGCGAGAGATCCACCGAGCGCGGGGACTTGTCTAAACTCTTTATGACGTGAAGCGAAGCCTCTGAAACTGAGATCCGTCCAATCTGGTGGGTGCCGTTCTCACGGTCGAGAACCGCGAGGACGTTTTTGCCGTCAGGAAACCAAGCCGCCGGCGCGATATATCGGACCGCCTCATCTCGGTAGATTACACGAGGATCAGAACCGCTGCGATCGACGACACGCAGGTCGACTGAGTGGCGATGTAGTCCTTCATCAGCATCTTCAAGGACCCATGTGTAAGCCACCTTCATGCCGTCAGGCGATATTCTTGATTGCTCCGCCCACTCATCGGCCTCAAGCGGTGTGTCGGTAAGGCGGTGCTTGTCGCCGCTGGTAAGGTCACGGAGCGCAAGATCGCCCGTGGACCAGTCCACGAAGGAGAGAAAGCGCCCGTCAGGAGAGGGACTTCCCATAGTGTCGACATCCGAGCCCACAAGGATGCGTCGATCGATCACGGAGTTCCCAACGGAAGCGCCGTAACTTCTGAGGTCTTCGCCGCCTCTAGGCCCTGAGACGTACCAGAAGGCTAGCGCGCCGACGACAAGCAACAAGGCTCCAACAGCCAGCCTTACCCATAAAGCATTCCTGTAGGGTTCTTCCCTGAGAGGGGATTGCCGGTTGCTGTACCAGTCATCCAGTTCGGACGTGTAGGCAAAAACCTGAGACCCGTTTATGCCCAGAGAACGGTGAACCGGGAGGCCCGCGGACGTCTCCCACCGGCGAACCGTGCGAACGCTGCACCTGAGGTAATCCGCGATTTCTTTCCAGGACTCGAGTCGATCTGTCTCGGCCGATAGCATGGTTGCATCGGCCAAAACCTCGTCGATTGCAGCCTGCACATCCGCCATGTCAGCAAGGCGTCGATCAGAATCTTTCTGGAGGCACCGGCGCAGTAAGGCCCGGACCCGTCCCGGTATCTCAACCGGAAGTGCCTCCCAATCCGGTTCCCCATCCAGAACGTTCCCCAACGTTTCATCGATGGTTTCGCCCTCGAATGCTCGCTTGCCTGTCAGCGCCTCGTACAGCACGCAACCGAATGCCCAGATATCGACCTTCTTGTCGACGGTTCGACTACGAGCTTGCTCCGGACTAGCATAGGCAGCGGTTCCCAGCGGTAGGCCTGTTCCTGCTTCGGTTATCGTCGGTGAGCTGGGGAGATTGGGATCCGATCCGTTCCCCACCAAAGCCTTGGCCAACCCGAAGTCCAGTAGCTTTACCCTGCCTTCGGACGTGATCTTGATATTACCCGGCTTAAGATCTCGATGAATGATTCCTTTCTCGTGCGCCGCCTGGAGTCCTTCGGCGATCTGGCTACAGATCCGAAGGGCTTCTTCCAACTCCAACCGTCCTGCGCCCAGCCGCTCCGCCAGCGTCTCGCCCTCAACCAGCTCGAGCACCAGATAGGGCCAGCCATCATGGTCTTGCAGATCGTAAATGGCTGCGATGTTGGGGTGGTTGAGTGCAGCTAGAAGCCTTGCCTCCCGTTCAAATCGAGCCAACCTGTCTGAATCGCGCGCAAATATCTGCGGCAAGACTTTAATGGCGACTTGACGTCCCAGCTTGGTATCGCTAGCAAGATAAACCTCACCCATGCCTCCCTTGCCTAGCTGCGAACGAATCTGGTAAGAGTCGATCTGGCGTCCGACGAGATCCCGGTGCTGTGCGAGCCCCCTGGCGGCCACCTCCAGCGCCGGAACCTCAATGAAATCTTCCGCCCCGTCATAGGAATCAAGCAGCCTTGCTATTTCCTGGCGCAGGGCTTGGTCTCCGGAACAAGCCTGATCGAGAACGGATTCCCACTGCGTCCTGTCTTGGTCAAAGACAGAATCCAATATCCCGTCGATTCTTTTCCAGTGTTCAGGCTTCATCCCGTGTCTCCCCGCTTACTTCGTGCAGGAGCCAGACCTTTGCCTTTTTCCACTCACGGCTTATCGTGACAGGGGAAACGCCAAGGACTTCGGCCGTTTCCTCCACCGTCAAACCGCCAAAGAACCTGAGCTCCACGATTCGACTCTTCCTGGCGTCAAAACCTTCGAGTGTGTTCAACGCATCGTCCAGAGCCACTAGATCCGTTCTTGGGTTTCTGGACACCAACAGCCCTTCGCTCAGGGATAACGGTTGTGTTTGGGCACGCCGTCGATTCTTACGAGCATAGTCCACGAGGATCTGGCGCATCAAGCGTGCGGACACACCAAAGAAGTGAGCCCGGTTCGCAAAGCTGGCACTTTTCCAATCAATCAACCTTACGTAGGCCTCATTGACGAGATCCGTGGTTGATAGAGCATGCCCGGGGCTCTCCTGAGAAAGGTACCGGCTGGCCAGCCGGTGCAGTTCCGCATGAACCAAAGGAGTTAATTGCTCCAGCGCCGTCCGATCGCCATCGGACCAGGCCCGTAGCAACTGAGTAATCTGATGCGGTGCCGGTTTCATCATGAGGAGCCATCGATGGCTTAGAAAGTGCAAAGTCCGCGTTTGCTACAGTATATCCCCTCTCTGGCCATTTATGCCACCGTGGAGCAAGCAAAAGACGAACTGCAATGATAGGTTTTGCCCCTCCACTCCGCATTAACAAGTACGACCAAAGTCTCTACGCAAGGAGAGATTCTTGACGAACTTGCCCGGTCACCCAGGTAGTAACAACAATTGGGCGGCCGCCAACTATATCGGGACCGACGCCACCGGCACGGTTGTGAGAGCCAACAACTTGAGCAACTTCGCCCTCGGCGCAATACATGTAATCGGTGAGTCAAACGTCATTGGCACCAACGGCGACGGATTTGCCGATGACACAGAGCGTAACATCATCTCTGGAAACAATAGGGATGGTGTGTTGCTCCATGTCCTCGCCATTCAGAACGTGGTGGCTGGTAATTTCATCGGGACCGATCGGACCGGCACAGTCGCTATACCCAACGGCCGGGGTGTCTCGATGTCTGGAGGGGCTCAGGCGAACATCGTTGGCACCAACGGCGACGGCGTGGCTGACGTCGCGGAGCGCAATGTTGTTTCGGGAAATGGCGGGGGGAGCTGTCCAGATTCTCGGCGACTTGGAGACAAACGAGAACATCGTGGCTGGGAACTTCATCGGCACTGATGTAACCGGGACGGTCGCGCTTGGTAACGGGGGATTGGCTATCAATATATCTAGTCCTTAGTCCAGCGTGATTTTTTGCATGAGGAGGAAGAAAAGCCCTGGAACGTGCGCCGTTACGGGATAAAATGCGTTTGATATATTTACAAGACATCCCGAAAGGAGCACATTCCAGGTGAATAAAAGAAACCACAGAATCCTCCTCCGAGACAAGCAAAATCTTACACGCCGGTTGGAAAGAAATCAGTTTGAGGACCGGTCCGATCCTATGTTCAAGGACTCCAACACCTACTACGAGATCGCCGAGAGAACGCGCGCCATCGGATCTGGTGGTATCGGAGCCATTCACAAGCTCGTGTGTAAGCTTGGATTGGACAAAGATATCAACAGAAACATCGTTTTGCTCAAGTACCACTTTCCTTACTGGGAATCCGATCATGTACTGAACATCGCATACAACGTCTTGTCGGGTGGAACCTGTCTCGAAGATATCGAGCGGTTGCGCCAGGATGAGACCTACATGAACGGACTGGGAGCCGAGAGGATTCCGGATCCCACGACGGCTGGAGATTTCCTCCGTCGTTTCGATGAGGATTGGATCTTCGGACTTCAGGAAACCATCAATGAAACCCGAACCAAGGTGTGGAAGTTGCAGGATGCTTCCTTCCGGAAGGAGGCCATCATCGACGTGGACGGGACCGTCGCCGGAACCTTGGGGGAATGCAAGGAAGGAATGGACATTGCCTACAACGGGATCTGGGGTTACGCACCGTTGATCGTGACCTTGGCCAATACGAATGAGGTCCTCTATCTGATGAATCGGCCGGGCAACCGTCCCTCTTCCGACGGAGCGGCCGAGTGGATGGACCGGGCAATCGATCTGGTGTCGTCGGTGTTTACGAAGGTCTGGCTTCGGGGCGACACGGATTTCTCGCTGACGAGAAACTTCGATCGCTGGGACGAGCGGGTTGGTTTTGTCTTTGGTTATGACGCCAAGCCGAACCTGGTCGGGATGGCCGATGCCCTGCCGGAGAGACAATGGAAACCGCTCGAGCGGCCTCCTCGTTATGAGGTCAAGAGCGAAGAACGGCGCCGTCCGGAAAACGTCAAAGAACAAGTAATCAAGGAGAGAGAATTCAAGAACATCCGCCTGCAGAGCGAGCAGGTCGCCGAGTTTGACTATCGTCCCGGACACTGTAAGAAAACCTATCGCATGGTTGTGGTTCGGAAGAACCTCACGATCGAAAAGGGGGAGCACCGGCTGTTTGATGAGGTCCGGTACTTCTTCTACATCACCAACGATCGGGAGATGACGATGGGAGAAGTGGTCCTTTTTGCCAACGATCGCTGCAACCAGGAAAACGTCATCGGTCAGCTCAAGAGTGGAGTGAACGCCTTGAGGATGCCTTCGGACAGTCTGGTATCGAACTGGGCCTACATGGTCATCGCATCGCTGGCGTGGAATCTGAAGGCCTGGTATGGCCTGGTGACGCAGGCGCCGACAGTACGTCGTGATATCTTGAGGATGGAGTTCAAACGCTTCCTGGTGAACTTTGTGCAAATACCCTGTCAGATTGTAAGAACCGGTCGTCGCCTCGTTTACAGGATATTGGCCTATAGCAAGCATCTCGAAACCTTTTTGGCGACGTTCGACTATATCAGGCAACTCAGGTTTACTTGAAGGCGCCTCGCCGGCGGGTGAGCCCGTACCCCCGGCGGAGCAAGAGTGGCGGGCGAAAGGAAGGGCATAACAGAGACAAACAAGATCAAGTGATCCAGACAACCAATGGAAGGTTTGTCTCTTGTGTTTCTCTTTGCTTTCCCTGTTACGCACAAGGAGCTGAAATCCACGAGATATTCGGAAAAGGCAAACGATTTTCCGAGCGAGCTCATACCTCGCTTATTTTGGGACTAGTTAGACGCTCTGCCAGGGTTTCACCCTCTACGAGTTCCAAAACCAGAAAGCGAACACCATTGGCTTCTTCCAGGCCGTAAATAGCTGCGATGTTTGGATGATTCAGCAATGCAAGTAGTTGTGCCTCACGCTCGAACCTGGCAAGCCGGCCCTGCTCCTGCGTGAATTCCGCAGGCAGAACCTTGAGGGCAACCTCGCGTTTGAGCGTCGTGTCTTCAGCACGATAGACCTCACCCATTCCGCCTTCGCCTAGCTTCTCGGTCACCTTGTAATGGGAAACAGTCTCGCCGATCATCTCGCCTTCTGCTGCCGCAGGTCGCGGAACTCGGTCAACCAGTTCAGGAGATGTGGATCGAGCACTATGGAGTCTCTCCCACTGGTTCGAGCTTTTCAGGCTGTCGACTTCTTCAGGCGCTCAGCAATCCAGACCTTGATCACGGACTGCCGAGTCACCCCAAGACGCCGGGCCTCTTTGTCCAGTGAGTCGATCATCCACTCCGGAAAGTCGACGTTCACCCGCCGCGCGTCTTGGCCAGGCCGTTTTGCCTTCCGAAGGTTGAGGTGCTTGATGATGTCCTCGCCCGAATCAAACTTCTTATCCAGTGTCTTAGCTTTCATAAAGCATCACTTCCTCTCGCCGAGCGCGACGTACGGAAATCAACCGAACTCGATCCTCCCGATAGGTGATGATAGCGGACCAATGCTTGGCACCAACCTTGCCAATCACGATGGAGCGGGGCTCATCTTCGGTCTTGGCTGGGATCTCCAAGCGGTTAGGATCGTTCCAGAGCGCTTGGGCTCGTTTGAAGTCCATCCCGTGCTTCCGCTTGTTGCCGACACTTTTCCGAGCGTCGAATTCGAATTCCATGAAGGTATAGAAAGTATACCTGTAAACCCTAAGCCGTCAAGACCTGATTCTGTTGCTCGAACGCCTGGTTTAAAGATGATGTAGCCATCGGCTCCCCAACTCCCTCCGCTGCTTACTGGAAGAGTGTCGCAGAGCGTAGTAACAGCACCGCTACTCAATAACACCTTTTTCAACTTGCCGCTGGTGAGGAAGGCAACCGACTCACCGTCATGTGAAAAGAACGGGCTTCGGGCGTCTTCGGTATCTCGAATGGGCCCGGCATCAAAGAACTGATCCATCTTGTGCAGGTAGAGCTGTTGAGAGCCGCCGCGGCTAGCAACATACACGAGCTGTGTTCCGTCGGGTGAAAGAGCTATGCTCCGCTCAAACCTTTCGCCGAACCACAGCCGCTCAGTCGGCGGGAGATTAAGAGTAAAGCGCGTGACAGTTTGAGGGCTCGGCGCTCTTTCACGCCAGGGCCCCCATAAGGCAAGGCCCGCCATGACAGCCATCAGCATGGCAAGTACCCAGGGAGTTGCCCGTTTCCAGAAAGCGGGTGGAGGTAGTGTGGCCGACACAGACCCGATCGCCTCCGACCTACCTTCCTTAGCCCACTCGAGCTCCAGCGTCACATCACGTGCTGTTTGAACCCGATCGTCTGGATCTTTTGCAAGACATCTCCTGACGACGTGATCGAGCGTCTGGGGAGTCATGGGCGCAAGAGTCGAGATCGGTTCAGGCTCGGACGACATGATGGCTGTAATCAGGCTTGCCTGGCTCTCACCCTCAAATGCCTTGTGCCCTGTGGCCATTTCATAGACCATCGCGCCGAAAGAGAAGAGGGTAGGACCTTGATGGCAACCGTTCGATCCAGGCGCGTGTCTTTGGCACGATACACCGCACCCATGCCACCTTGTCCCAGCTTATCCATGACACGGAAGTGCGAAATGGTTTTGCCGACCATGCTGGCCCTCCCCCGAAGGTGGGCTGGTGACACCTCTACCTGGTGCCACCGTGGTCATGCCGAAGACGTCGCCAATCAAGACCTGAAATCAAATAGACAGAGACTTGCCCAATTGGAAGCAATATCCGTTCCTCGCACCTCAACTGGAAGTAAGCGACTATTCGGAAAAGGGTTGCCGACTGAGGGGAAGAAAATCTTCGACTAAAATGGTTGGGCCAACTAGCTCGTTAGGATGTTAAATGGCCCGGTGTGATCTTCTAGCGTCACTACGGGACATCACAGAATATGATACCTTCTGGGGCAGATGATTCATTGAGCTCGTTGAGCGCCTTCAGCAGCCAAAGAAAATCAAACAAATCTTTCTTTCCCCTTGACAACTTTTCTGGGTCCCGTCCGAAACGAAGTGCTGTCTTGCCCTAGACTGCACGTTTCGCCTCTTCAGCGGCACCACGGGATCGTCAATTCTCTCACGAGGCGTCGATGTCATCTTGAGGCTTTTACGCATGACACGAGCGATTCAAGAGCACGAGAAAAGGCCATGGTATAAATCAACATGGCAACCACACATCAACTCAAAACAATTTCTGATGACGATTTACTTCGACGATTGTCGGAGCTACTGCAGCAATCACGCCGCGTCGAGTCCGGGCTGGTGGCGCACATAGGCGAGGTCGACGCGCGTCGGCTGTATGCCGGTGAGGCCTGCTCTTCGATGGTCGTTTGGTGCACAGACGTGATGCACCTGTCCGAAGCCGAGGCGTATCTGCGCATTACTGCGGCTCGGGCGGCGCGGCAGCATCCAATTCTACTCGAGATGCTCCACGATGGTCGGCTTCACCTGAGTGGTATTGCGCTGCTCGCCCCGCATCTCACCGAGGCCAATCGAGAGAGAATTTTGACTCGTGCAGTGCACAAGTCAAAACGTCAGATCAAAGAGCTGATCGCAGAGCTGGCACCGCGACCAGATGTGCCGACCGTGGTGCGCAAGCTGCCCGAGCGGCGACCCACGACACTGCCGAGTTCACTAACTCTACCTACCTCAAAATCACTACTCTGTCCGGACAGAGTAGTCGAATCTGCTCAGGTTTCAGTTTGTCAACCTGCGAAAGTCGTCGAGCCACTGGGGCCTTCACGGTACAAAGTTCAATTCACCGCCAGTGCGGAGCTTCGTGAAAAGCTTGAACGGCTCCGTAACCTGACAGGCGCTGCTGACCTTTCAGCCGTCATCGACCGGGCTGTGACAGAGAAGCTCGAGCGGCTCGAAGCCAGGCGCTATGGAAAGACAGACAGACCTCGCAAAAGCCTCGAGGAGACCGATACTTCACCATCGTCGCGTTACATTCCAACCCCGATCACCGCCAGTTGTCCAAGCCCTCGAGGTACTCCTGCGGCCCAGACGGGTGTCCTCTGCCAGGTACACTTCTCCCATCCCGCCTTCGCCTAGCTTTTCAGTAATACGGTAATGCGAGATAGTCTTGCCGATCATGTCAGTTACTCGTGGGGTTGTCTCAATTCGTGTTGTCTCGATTCGTGTTATCTCAATTCCTTGCCTCCACCGACAGCGCGAGTGTACTATCGGAAAAAAATGATGCCCCATGCCGTCTCTGTGCCGAAGCTCAACTGATTCGAGAGAGCCTTGTCGATGATTCGTCCTATTCTGGTTCGCCTCACCGTTTGTGCGGCGTTGGTAGCCTTCTCCCCAGGACCATTACAGTTCGCTCTTGGAGAAGATATCCTCCGAGCTGGTTTTTCCACCAGCGATTTGACGCCGCCGATTGGCTTGGAGATGGCCGGCTTCGGGCCTTACCTGGAACGCAGGGCCACCGATATCCACGACCGGCTCAAGGCGCGCGCCATGGTGATGGAGCTTGCCGGCAAGCGCATCGCCATCGTGAGTTGTGACTTGCTGGCCATAACCCTCGAGCTGACCCAAAGAGTTCGCTCCAGGGTGGAGGAGGCGACGGGAATTGCCGGCCATCACGTGATGGTCAGCGCCACCCATACCCATTCCGGGCCGAGTGTCCCCAGATCTGTTGGTTGGGGGGAACAGGATGAGCAGTATCTGACTGACTTGCATGAGAAGATCGGTCAGGCTGTCATTCAGGCCGCAAACCAGATGCGGCCCGTGGAAATCTCTTATGGGGAGGCTCGGGTTGAAGGGATTGCAGTCAACCGAGAATACGAGGGGGGCTCGATCGATGAAAAGGTTCGCGTCCTCAAGTTCATGCGGGGGGAACGGCTGGTGGGCTTCATCCCCCATTACAGTATCCACCCGGTGGTGATGTCTGAAGACACCCACCTCATCACCGGGGATTTAACGGGAGTCAGTATCGACAAGGTCATGGGTCGGCATCCGGGCTCCGTGGGAATTTATTTGCAGGGCTCCTGTGGGGACATCAATCCGGTTTATGCGCACCTGCCTCAGGAAGTGTCGCTGAAAAACTTGGAACTTTTGTCGAACCGGTTTGCCGCTGATATTGGCGAAGCGCTGAGAACGGCCTCTCCCGTATCCGTTGCCGAGATAGGGATGCAGGTCAGGAGAATCGACCTTCCACAAGTGGTGCCCGATAAGGCCCTGGTCGTGTGGAACCAGCTCAGCGCCGCGCGCTTGCTCAAGCAGCAAGATCTACCGCAGGATGCACGGCGTTGGCTCCGATTTCAGAAAGATGCCGCCGAAGCAGTTTTGCGGCGCTTCGACCGGATACCTTTAAATGAGAAGCGTACCCAGATCCAGGTAGCGCGACTTGGGAGAATTCTAATTGTCGCGAATCCCGGTGAGGTCTTTTTGAGATTTGCCAAACAGACGGCAGACCAGCTGCCAGCCTACAAAGTGCTGGTGACTGGCTACACCAATGATTTCGTCGGGTATATCCCCACTCCGGACATGTACCACGATGTTTCTCCGAGTGACTTCGAATATCCGGCCTATTTCGTTCCATGGGCCATGGGGGAATTCCGTTATCGGGAGGATGTGGGAGAGTTCATGGTCCGCGAAATGGTCCAGCTAGCCCGAGAGCTGCTCGATGAGAAGACTCCCTAGAGGTGTATCGCGCCGGGGATATTGTGCTGGACTAAAATCCCGTGACGGGAAGGGTTGCGAATTCCTCACTGGTGAACAACAAGGCCAGAGCGACTATTTGCCCCGTGCTCGTAGCCGTTACAGCGCCACGAAAACTCGGGCCGTCGATATCGGAGTCGGGAAAGAACTCAAACAGGAACCGTGAGGTTTGACCGCGTGGCGAAAGCTCGAGCGTTACCTCGCCAAGTATGGAGCCAGCCTCGTCTCTTAGCACCAAGGTAACCGTTACCGCTGAGCCGGTAATGTTCGCGATGGCAAGGCCGCTGGAGATCTGGTTTGCGGGATCGCGCTGAACCGGCACGAAGAACCGCGTTACCGGATCACTCACGCCCACCGCCGCCAGTCCTCGGAATTCCTCCAAGATGCTCGAGAACAGGATGGTGCCTGTCACCGGATGCTCCGAGGAGACGACCAGCGACCCTATGCGGACGATGTCGGCTTGATCCGCACTTCGTAGCGTGAATGCGCCCAAGGGAGCTATCTGGAATGTTACCTTACTACGGAAGATGCCGCCCAGGTCGGCATTCAATGGGTTGCCATCCTGCTGGAAAACCTCCACGGTGACAAGTGAATCGCCGATTTCCGTAAGACTGTCGACAATCGTGTCGGTTCCGATCCCGTTTCCCGATGCGAAATGGGCGAAGAAGAGTTTCTCGGGTTGAATGACGAAGGCCTCGTTCCTGCCAGTTTGGGTTCCTCCGCCCGCCTGAGTCGCTCCAGCCGGAACGTAAATCCGGTTGCCGAGCGCTGCCGCACCGATCCCGTGCCGCGGCGTCGGCATGGGGTTCAAGGACTTCCAAGAATCGGTCTGGGGATCATAGACCTCGACTTCCTGGAAGATACCAATTGGACTGTTAGCATTTCCCTCGCCGCCAAATGTATACAGCATTTCATCGACGACGGCTGCGGCGTGACCCGATCTTCCGGTAATCATCTCCGACCCGGCGCTCCATGAGTCGGTGGCGGGATCGTAGATTTCCAACGTCGTTAGATTGCCGGGCCTTCCGCCGGCCACATAGATCCGCCCTCCAATGGCGCCGGCGGCCAGATGGTTTCTACCCGTAGGCATGGGCGTCAGCTGTGCCCATGTGTCGCTGGCCGGATCGTATACTTCCAGCTCTCGTTGGGTAGCGCCGGCCCCGCCCACAGCGTAAATCTTGCCCGTGATTACGACTGCCGCCAACGACGTTCTCGCTGTAGGCATCGACGCCCGTTGGACCCATTGGTCGGCGTCCGGGTCGTATTCGAAAAGCGCGTTGGAACTCCCTTGGTTCGTGTTGCCCCCCACAACGTACAGTTTGCCGTTTATTGGAACTACCGCTGTGTGGTCCACGGCAATCGGTAACGGGGAAAGAAACCGCCATGTGTCGCTCTGTGGATCGTATTCCTGAACCAAATTGGTGCGGGGGAGGCCACCTACCACGTAGATCTTGCCGTTGCTGGCCGCGGTCCCTACCTCTTGTCTTGGATCCGTCATGGGAGCAAGGGTGATCCACGACCCATCCGCACCGTATGAGACCGACCATTGAATGACTACGACAAGGACGAACAACCCGGAATGTGCGCGGGTGCGCATTGACCCGAGGTGAACTTTCATGATCGTCCTCCCCCTAGCTCGAAACCGGCACCGCCGATGCGAACCGAGCGGTGTCCCGTCTGCAAGAACCATGACGGCTCCTTTGGCGGGTTCACCGTAATCTGTTGGACATCAGACCTCGTCGTCCTTGTGGGGCTTTGTGTCGCGAACCTTCGACAAAGCGCGATCGAACTTCTTGCGACTTCCCCGCTTGGCACGCTTGGACAGATAGTCCTCAGTCAAAAGCGCCGACAACTTCTCCGCGAGTGCGGTCGTGATCAGTTGGTTGATCGACACACCCTCTTCTTTGGCGAGTTCTCGCACCCGCTTGTGAAGTGACTCTGACAGTCGCAGGCTAATAGTACTCATGATAGTTCTCCAAGCTCGCGCAGGAATTCGGCCGGGGTGATGGCTTCAACCCCGAACTGCTTGATGCCCACAAAATCTCCGAGATTGTGGGTGACGATGTAGTCGGATTCACTCTCGACCGCAAGCTCTACTAACATGTCATCGTTGGGATCTCGGAGGAAGGGGCGCCAGAGGAAATGGATCTGCCGGTGCTCGGCCACCTTGCATAGGTAGTCGATGATATCGTCGATATCTGAGCTCTTGAGACCAACCGATCGTGGTATGCGTTTGGTGACGCTCTCATACTCCAAGACCAGGGGCACCGACACAGATAGCTCGAAATGGCCACGACCGACAAGCTTGAGTAGGCGAAACGACGCGCCCCGGTCCGACCTCAAGGCCGCGACGAGCACACTCGTGTCTAAAACGATTCGCCTCATGTTGGTATCATATATGATACCAACATGGCCGTCAACCCCTCACATCTGATGCCTTGTAATGGCGTCGTCCCAGTCGAAAATCCGGCGCACCTGTTCCGGACTACGCCAGGGTGCACGCTCAGCTGAACTGGTTTGCCCATACTCAAAGCGCAAAGTCCAATGCGAACCGCGAAGAAAGCAGTTGCAACAGTTGCACGCGCGTGATACCACGATACTCTCTGTCAGAATCGAAGCACAGTATCATTTACTGAATGGTGGGTCACTGTTCTCGGCCATATCGGATACACGGATCCCAGGGTTCGTTGCTCGACAACATACCTGTCTATTGTTAGTGTGGACAACACTATACGGGACGTTTTTCAAGGAGGAGGCCATGGCAATTCCCAAAGCGGAGTGGATCTGGATGAACGGCGGGCTGGTTCCTTGGGACGAGGCACAGGTGCACGTGCTCTCTCATGCACTTCACTTCGGGTCCAGTGCCTATGAAGGAATGCGGGCTTATGCGACGCCCAAGGGGCCGGCGATCTTTCGGCTGGCGGCCCATGTCGACCGGCTGTATTACTCCTGCAAGGTCCTATTCATGGAAGTGCCCGTGACCAAAGCCGAATTCATGAAAGCAGTGCCCGAGACGGTACAGGCCAATGGGCACAAGGCCTGCTACATTCGTCCCATCATCTTCGGCGGGTATGGAGATCTGGACCTTTACTTGACGGAAAACCGCATCGAGTGTGTGGTGGCAACCTGGGAACGCTCCGCCTACTACGGCTCGGAAGCCCACGAGCAAGGAGTGGACGTTGCCGTCAGCAGCTGGCGCCGCCCTGCGCCGGGCACGCTCCCCCTCATGGCCAAGATCGGTGGACACTACGTGAGCTCGCAGCTCGCGGCCAGAGAAGCCCAGACGCGCGGCTTCGCCGAGGGGATCATGCTCGACGTCCATGGCCACGTGTGCGAAGGTCCGGGCGAGAATCTGTTTCTCGTCCGCGAGGGTGTTATCTATACCGCTCCCGTCGGCGCTTCGGTCCTTCCGGGCGTCACCCGCGCCAGTGTGATTATCCTGGCCAAAGAGCTTGGCTACGAAGTTCGTGAAGAGCTCTTGGCCCGGGAAATGCTCTACTGGGCGGACGAGGTCTTCATGACCGGCACGGCCGCCGAAGTGACACCCGTCCGCTCCGTAGACCGGCTTGCGGTCGGGGAGGGCACCAGAGGTCCCATTACAAAAGCGCTGCAAGAGGCCTTCTTCGGCATCGTCCGGGGTGAAGTCGAAGACCGGCACGGTTGGCTGACCTTCGTGAACGAGTCGCAAGGAAAGTAAGTATCGGCAGTGCTAAAGGGGGAAACCGAAATGGACCGCAAGAAGGTAACGGTGCTGGATCTACAGCGCAAGAGGGACCAGGGCGAGCGCATCACGATGCTCACGGCCTTTGACTACGCAACGGGCAAGTTGGCCGACCAGGCGGGGATCGATGTCCTGCTGGTCGGAGATTCCCTGGGCATGGTCATACTGGGCCGCCAGCACACCGTCTCCGTCACCATGGAGGAAGTGCTGCATCACTGTGAAGGGGTGGCTGCGGGGGCCAAGAATCCCTTGCTGGTGGGCGACATGCCGTTTCTCTCCTATCAGGTCGATGAGAAGGAGGCTATCCGAAATGCGGGTCGGTTTCTCAAGGAAGGACGCATGGACGTGGTCAAGGTCGAAGGGGGAACCGAGATTGCCCCCACCGTGAAGGCCATTGTCGACGCGGGTATCCCGGTCATGGGACACATCGGCTTGACTCCTCAACACGTTTCCAAGCATGGAGGTTATCGCGTCCAAGGGAAGGACGTCGCCAGTGCGAAGGCTCTGATCGAGGATGCTCTGGCACTAGAGGACGCCGGACTTTTTTGTCTGAGCCTGGAGGCGGTCCCGGCGGCGGTTTCGAAGCTGATCACCGAACGGGTCCATATCCCGACCATCGGAATCGGCTCCGGACCTCACTGCGATGGGCAAACCCTTCTCATCTATGACCTGGTCGGACTCTTCGACCGCTTCGTTCCCAAGTACGTCAAGCAATATGCCAAGATCTGGCCGATCATGCTGGAAGCAGTCCAGACCTACCGAAGCGAGGTTCTCGAGGGCACTTTCCCCGATGCCGATCACAGCTACGGCATGCCGGAGGAAGTCTTGCAAGCGCTGCTGCAAGAAGTCGGAGACGTCCAATCAAGTGACGAATGAAGAGTGGCAAGACAATTGAAACGCGCAAGCTTTGTTGCGGCGGTGCTTCTCGCGAGTGCGTCTGTCTTTGCGCTCGACCTCCGCGAACATTACCTCAAACGGGAAGTGATGGTTCCCATGCGGGACGGCGTGAAGCTCTTTACGATCATCTACGAGCCGAGCGACCGCTCCGAGACCTATCCGATCTTGCTGCTGCGTACACCGTACTCCATTTCGCCGTACGGACCGGACAACTACCGTGAGCAGCTCGGGCCCTCGCCGGCCTTCGACGAGGACCGCTTCATCTTCGTCTTCCAGGACGTGCGTGGGAAGTTCCGCTCCGAAGGAAACTTCGTCGTCATGCGCGCCTATGCGCCGGAGGACGGACCGGACGAGAGCACCGACAACTACGACACCGTCGAGTGGCTCCTCGGAAACGTCAAAAACCACAACGGGAAGGTAGGGCAGTACGGCGTTTCTTATCCCGGCTTTCAAACCGTGATGGGGATGATCGACGCACATCCCGCGCTCGTGGCGTCGTCACCGCAGGCTTCTCCCTCCGACATGTTCATCGGGGACGACTGGCACCACAACGGCGCGTTCCGTTTGATGTACGCCTTCAGCTGGCTCTCCCGGAACGCGCAGGTCCGCGAGGGCTTCACAACGGAGGGCGTGAAGCCTTTCGACTATGGAACGCCCGACGGCTATCGCTTCTTTCTCGAGCTCGGACCGATTGCGAACGTCAACGAGAGATACTTTCACTACTCCGTGCCCACCTGGAACGAGTTCATGGAGCACGGCACGTATGACGACTACTGGCAGGATCAGGTCGTGCTGCAGCATCTGAACGAAATCAACCACGCGATCCTGAACGTTGCCGGCTGGTTCGACGCCGAAGACTTCTACGGCCCGACGAGCATCTACTACGAGATCGAGAAGCGAAATCCCCACAACGAGAGTCTCCTCGTAGCGGGACCGTGGCTGCACGGCGGATGGAACAGCATGACGGGAGAGTCGCTCGGCCACGTCCAGTTCGATTCGAGGACCGCGGAATACTTTCAACGCGAGATCCATCTGCCGTTTTTCCGGCACCATCTCAAGGGCGCTCCCGATCCTCAACTTCCCGAAGCCTATGTCTTCGAGACGGGCTCGAACGTCTGGAAAAAGTACGAGGACTGGCCGCCCGCGGAAGCGTTGTCGAAGAAGCTCTATTTGAGCACCGACGCTGGCCTGTCGTTCGAGGCGCCGACGGCGGACGGCGCTCATGACAGCTATGTGAGCAACCCAGAAAAGCCCGTGCCCTTTTCCTCCGAGACCAGAACGACGCAGGGACACCTCTGGATGATCGAAGACCAGCGATTCGCCGCCTCGCGACCCGACGTTCGGGTTTATGAAACGGACGTGCTCGAACAGGAGGTCAGGATCGCCGGACCCATCATCGCGCATCTCGAGGTCGCGACGACCGGCACGGACGCCGATTTCGTCGTCAAGCTCATCGATGTCTTCCCCGGCGACCACCCCGACAACGAGCCCAACCCCGCGGGCGTGCGCATGGGGCACTTTCAGATGCTTCTGGCGGGCGAAGTGTTTCGGGCGAAGTTTCGCAACGGCTACGAGCGCCCCGAACCCATGGTTCCCGGCAAGATCACACCGATCGAGTTCGACCTGCGCGATCGCAACCACACGTTCAAGAAGGGACACCGCATCATGGTGCAGGTCCAGAGCTCGTGGTTTCCGGTCATCGATCGCAATCCGCAGACTTTCGTCGACATCTACTCAGCGAAGGAGTCGGATTTTCGGGAAGCGACGCATCGTGTCTTCCGCTCCGCCTTGCACCCGTCTTATGTCGAGCTCTCGGTCGTTCCTTGAGGGGGTGTCGGGCGATTGTCACGAGCGATCGTTCGCATTCACTCACGAAAGGCTGAGCTCAGTATCGCGACCCTGCTGAAACAGCCGGATACGCGTAACACCTCGCCTCGCGTCACGTGTCCAGGTGCGTCTGCGCGATCTCTTCCGCCCGATCGAGGATCTCGTCCGGCGGTCGCCTCTGACAAGCCTGCAGAACCGACTCGAGCTGCTCTTCGTTGCGGATCCCGCAGAGCGCGGTACTCGTCTCCGCATGCCGCAGCACGAATCCCAAGGCGAGCTCCAACCCGGTATAGGAACCCAGAATGCCCCGGATTTCCTCCATCGCCTGGATCTTGCGTTCGACGACGTCCTTGCGCCACCAAGGGGCCGAGCCTCGGGCGTCGTAGGCATCGAAGTCTCGATCTTTGGTCACGCGGCCGGTAATGATCCCGCGGTCGAGGGTTGCCCAACTCATGAATCCAATCCCGTTGTCCCCCAGATAGGAGAACAGGTCTTCGCGAGCCCGGGCGTTGAAGAGGTTGAACTCGCTTTGCACGGCCACGACGGTCGCGACCTCTCGAGCCTTATCCAGATCCTCGACGTGGGTGTTGCACAGGCCGATGTGTCGGATCTTTCCCTGATCCTGAGCCCTCAGGAGGACTTCGAGTGTCTTGCGAATGTCGATCTCCGGATCAGGCCAGTGAATCATGTAGAGATCGATGTAGTCTGTTTGCAGATCTCTGAGTGACTGCTCCATCATCTTTTGGGCAACGGCCAGATCGTTGGTTCGAACAATTCGACGGTCCTGATCCCACGTCACGCCGCTCTTGGAGACGATGAAGACCTTCTCGCGCAGCTTTTTGAAGGCCTTGCCGATCCGAATCTCCGAGACCCCATGCCCGTAAATGGGGGCCGTGTCGAAAACATTGACTCCTCGTGCGTGAGCTTCCCGCAGAAGAGCGATCGCGTCGTCTTCGGAAATGTACCCGAAGCTGTAGCCTTTGCCTTCGCTGCTGATACTCGCCGATCCGAATGTAATCTCGGAGATCTCGAAGTCCAAGCTCCCCAGTTTTCTCTTCTTCAAATGGCCCTCCATTCGCCGGCTGCGCTCATTTCGCTTCGGAGGCAGGATGATAAGGCATAGTCGAACACGCGTCAACGAAGGGTGAACCGAGCGAACTGGAGTGCTGGCAAATTGTTTTTCGAGCCCGCTGCGCCTAGACTATCGAAAACAGAGAACCGGCCATGAATGGAAGGATACGGTTTCATATGCCGCTTCTGGGAGTTCTATTGGCAGCTCTTTGCCTGTGTCCGGAAGCCGGCAACGCCCAATCATCAGGAGACGCGGAAGTGGTACAACCCTTCAAGGTGCAAGTCGACAAAGCAATCCTCGCGGATTTGAAAGCGCGTCTCGAACGCACCCGATTTCCGGATCAAATCGAGGGTGCCGGCTGGGACTACGGCTCGAATCTCGCCTACATGAAGGAGTTGGTCGCCTACTGGCGCGATCAGTTCGATTGGCGCGCACAGGAGGAGCGGCTCAACAGCTTCGATCATTTTACGACCGAAATTGATGGACTCGAGCTGCACTTCATTCACCAGCGCTCCAAATTTGCAGGCGCATTGCCGCTGGTCATCACCCACGGTTGGCCCGGTTCGGTTTACGAGTTCGTCAAAGTCATCGGTCCGCTCACAGACCCCGTCGCCTACGGAGGCCAGGCGGAGGACGCCTTTCATGTGATTTGCCCTTCGCTTCCCGGCTTCGGCTTCTCTGGAAAACCAACAGATCGAGGCTACAGTTACCAACGGATAGCCGGCGTGCTCTCAAAGTTGATGGCTCGACTCGGTTATGAGCGCTATGGCGCACAGGGGGGCGACTGGGGAGCCGCGATTTCCACCTGGATGGGGCAAAACGACCCGGATCACTGCATGGGGATCCATCTCAATTTTGTCAACGCCGGACCCCCGAAGAACATCGAGGATCCCTTCGCGAGTCTAACCGCTCTGGAAAAAAGGCGTCTCGAAGAGAATGAGAAGTACCGCCAAGAAGAAATGGGCTATTTCCAAATCCAGAGCACCAAGCCCCAGACGCTCGGTTATGGACTCCACGATTCCCCCGCTGGACTGGCCGCCTGGATCACAGAAAAGTTCTATTCCTGGGCGGATACCAAGGGTGAAATAGAAAGTCGCTTCAGCAAGGATGAACTACTCGCGAACATCATGATCTACTGGGTCACCGGAACCATTACATCCTCCACCCGCATCTATTATGAAACCCGCCATGGGAGGCCTTCGGCCCGATCCGGCCGTGTAGAGGTTCCCGTTGGTTGCGCGATCTTTCCCCATGAGTTGGTGTACGCACCCCGCCAATGGGTCGAGCGTCGCTACAACGTAAAGCGCTGGACCGAAATGCCTTCCGGTGGCCATTTCGCAGCTTTAGAGGAACCGCAACTCCTGGTCGACGACATTCGCGCCTTCTTCCGAGGACTTCGATAAGGCGCAGCCAGTTTGGGTTTGTCCAATCCCGCTACAATTGCTATCATACGGGTACAAGTGCGCCGATTATTTACCCGAAAGGGTAGCGATTTCTGTCCTTGCGGCGCTCGGGGTTGGGTAAGCAAGCATTATCATGAAGTTCCGTCTCTTTTCGAAACCATTGTGGGTCGTCGTCGCAGCCGGCCTTTGCATCGGAGGCTCGTGGCGCGTACCGGATCTTCGACAAAGTCTCGCGTTCCTCGGCACGAGTTCATCCGCTGAATGTAGCTTCCAGAGCGACCCCGATCGATATCAAAATGCGCTCCAACGCCGCATGGAGAGTCTTTCGCGGGCCACCGGCCTGGTTCGAGGAAACGGGCGCCGTACCCTGGCGGTAAGCCCCGGACGAAAGACCGCATTCGTGAGTCCGGTACCTTCTCGCGGTTATATCGATGATCACATATTCACCAAGATGCGGGAAGACAGTGTTCCCCATGCCCCGATTTCGAGCGACACGGAGTTTCTACGTCGCGTGACGCTGGATCTTACCGGACGAATACCGTCCGAGCAGACAGTACGAGATTTCCTAGGCTGGGATGATCCGGCCAAGCGAAGCGCCATGGTCGAAGCTTTGCTCGCGTCCCCCGAGTTCGTCGACAAGTGGACGATGTTCTTTGGGGACCTTCTGCGCAATACGGCCTACGACGGCAACATTGCGCTTTTCTTCGAGGGACGCAACGCCTTCTACGAGAAGATCTACGAATTCGTCGCCAGCTCGATGCCTTACGACGTGTTTGTCAAAAACGTCATCACGGCCAACGACAGTAACTGGGAAAACGGTTACTCGAACTGGATCGTCAGCGGTCTCACGCCGATGGGACCGATGCAGGACACGTTCGACACGCTGGCCGCGCGGAGCGCCGAGCAGTTTCTGGGGCTGAGCAGCTTCGACTGTATCCTTTGTCATTCCGGGTCCGGGCACCTGGAAAGCCTCAACTCCTGGGCGACCGGGGTCACGCGCGAAGAGGCCTGGGAGATGGCCGCGTTTTTTCCCAGAACCGCGTTTCAGTTCTCGGGGATCCTTGAAAATGGACGTTACTACTTCACGATAAGGGACGCCGGTCACGGCGCCTACAGCCTGAACACTACCGACGGAAACCGGCCGGCCCGCACTCCCAGCGGCAACGGGCCGTTTGTGGAGCCCCGGTACATATTCTCGGAGGTCCAGGCGGAAGGGAGCACCTACCGGGAACGGTTCGCCAACAACTTGACTCGTGATCGGCAGTTTGCCAGAGCCACGGTCAACTACCTCTGGCGAGAGATGATGGGGATGGGGATTGTCGAGCCCGCGGATCAATTCGATCTCGCCCGTCTGGATCCCTCGAATCTCCCAAGCGGCTGGACCCAGCAACCATCCCATCCGGCACTGCTGGAAGCTCTCGCGGATGACTTCATTCAGAGCGGTTTCAGCATACGGCACGTTTTTCGACAGATTGCCAACTCCAGTGCGTATCAGCTCTCGTCGCGTTTCCCGGGCGAATGGCGGCTGGAGTATACGCCCTATTTTGCGCGCAAGTATGCACGCCGGCTCTGGGCAGAGGAAGTCCTCGATGCGGTTGGAAGCGCCACCGGTTTTTCGCACCCCTTTCTCGTTTTGGGCTACGAGCCCCAGAAGGTCGTGTACCAGGCGATGCAACTACCCGAGACCGGGCTTGGCGTTCGCTTCACGCACAATTATGCCGACCCGATACTGGCTGCCTTTCTAAGGGGAGACCGTGGACCGAATCTCAGGTCCGGTGAGGCAAGCGTGCTCCAAGCTTTAAACATGATGAACCACGGCTTTGTGACCTCCCGTGTGCTTCACATCTATGATTCCAAGGTCGCGGCCCTGCTCTCCGATGAAGCCCTGACCGACGCCGAGCGCGTCGAGTCCATCTTCCTCAGCACCTTGAGTCGTTTTCCCACCTCCCTTGAAGCGGAGATTTCGTTGAAAGCCCTCAAACGGAATAGAACCGAAGGGCTGGAAGATCTCCAGTGGGCCCTCCTGAATAAAGTCGACTTCCTCTACCGCTATTGACTTTCCTTGCTGGCTGTTGGTCCGCTCTTGGCAGCGACGATCGCCAGAACCCTCCAAGGCTGCTCTTTTTTCGCAATGCTGCCGCACGATCAGTCCTGTATCATGGCAATAGTCGGCCGGGTTGTGGCCGGGCAGGAAGCCCAGAAATCCCGTTGCCGCGTTGCGAAGGAGGCAGTCCATGGTCGATTTGGAGATCCGCAGCAACCTAGGAGAATCCTACTCCGACATCTTCACCGACTCGGCACTGGAGGCGCTTGGGGCGCTGGCTTTTTTGGACCGAGACCGACGGGCGATCATGTCGGCACGTATGCAACGGCGGCTGTTTCGTTCCCGCAACCAGGAGCGGATCACGTTTCTCGATCCTCAGTCCCGCATTCCAAGAACCGAGCTGAGCGTTGCCCGGGCCCGTGAGGGCCACTTTGATGGAGCTGAGATTCCGGCGGATCTGCAGTGCCAGTGGATTCAGGGAACCGGCCCCGGAGCCAAACCGCGTGCCCGGCTGGAGAACAGCATTCGCAACGTGGCCTACGCCCTTCTCTCCGGAGCGGATGGTTGGATGTTCGACGGCGAAGACGCTCTTGGGCAGGTCGGCACCATGTCTTTGGACAACCAGCGCAATCTCAAGCTGGCGATCCACAAAGACCCCGTGTTTCTCGGGGCGGCCTCGCTGGTAGCTGTGTCCATGAACGACTGGGCGCGGGATTTCCTCGGCCGGCCGATCATCGATGACTGGACGAAACAGCTCGACTTCACGACCAAGATATTTCGTATCCGAGGACTCCATCTCGATGACAGGCACGTCCGCGAAAAAGGCGGCAGCAGTTTTTCCGCCACCATCGTGGACCTGGTGCTCTATGTGGCGAACAACCACGAACGTCTGCGCGCGGAAGGCTCCTCGATTGTCCTTTATCTCCCGAAGATCGAGACCGCCGAGGAAGCCGCACTCTTCAACAACATGCTGACGTCACTGGAGCAGCACCTCGGTTTGCCGGTAGGTACGATCAAGGTCTACGTCCTGGTCGAGAGGATCGAAGCCTGTTTTCAGCTGATGGAAATCCGGGCCGCGCTCTCGCCTCACTTCGTCGGATTCAACACAGGCCGCTGGGACTACATCCATAGCGTGGCCGACGCCATGGATTGGGACCCGGAGTTCATCAATCCCAACGTCGACGCGATTGTCATGACCTACGGCTACATGCGGAACTACGAAGATCGCGTCCGCCGCGCTGTCAACACCCCCGACCACAACGGCCGGCACGCATTGTGGCAAGGCGGCATGGAGCCGAATATTCCGGTCGGCTCCGAGGCCGGGGTTGCCGCCAGCATGAAGAAAGCCGTCGCGGGGGGGGAACGCGAGGAAAGAGAGGGAGCGAGCGGGAAATGGGTCGCCCACTGGAAGATGGTTCACATTGTGCGGCCGGTGTGGGAGAAGGCGGGAAGAAAAAACCAATTGGGCCGCCCGTTTCCGGCACTGACCTATAACCGAGAGGACGCGGACGGTCTGGTGCTCCTCGAGACGGCTCCACGCACCATTCGCGGCGCCAGAGATCTGCTCAGCGTTGCCTTGCAATACGGCAACGCTTTCGGACGCGGCTTCCAGGCGGCGGCGCTCAAGCCTGCGGATTTCTTCGGTAACGACGACGTGCTCTATCTCATGGAGGATATGGCCACCGGGGAGATTCGACTCAGCATACTCTGGGAGTGGCTCCACAAAAGCGCCAGGCTCACCGCATCCGATCCAGAAACCGGGGCCAACGCGGGCGACCCTTTTACCCTCGATCTGTTCTGCAAACTCATGGAAGAAGAGTACGAGAAGCTGCGCCAGGCTGGAAACCGCGATGTGCATGACGACTCAAAGGAAACCACCTTGCCGATCACCCGGGAGGTCGTTGACACTTACATCAAAGACGCGGTCAAATTACCGTGGTATATCGACCTGCTCAACATCAACCTCGACAACCACAACCCGGAGAAGGCCAAAGAGCGTATTGCCCGCTACGTCACCGCATTTCGCCGCGACGGAACGCGAATCACCAAGAACCTGGACTTTTAAAGTCCCCGCGCCCACTCCGGTTTGAGGGAGATCCCACCCGAGAGTGCCTGGTCGATGACAGACACGATGCGTTCCTTGTCTCTGGGAAGCCGGCCGGAAAGCGGGAGATAGTTCGACGCATGGTTGGTGCGAAAGATCGAATCTCTCGGTTCCGCGAGTGCCACGATCGTCCGAAGCTCCTCGAGCATCCGCTCAATGGTGGGCAGCTCGAACTTCCCCCGCCGCTGGAGCTCGGCGAGCGGCGTCCCGGGAATCACGGTCAGCGTAAGCAGGGAGACAAATCGGCAATCCATGGCAGTGATCAGTTTGGCTGACCCCTCCGCATGTTCCTGACTACGATCCGTGCCGCCCGCACCCAGAAGAAAGATGGCCGAAATCTGCATACCGGCATCGTGGGCGCGGCTCACGGCTTCGACGTGGGCCTCGAAATCAGCTCCTTTTGCGATCCGCTTGAAAGTGATGTCGTCGCCCGTTTCGGGACCAATGTAGAGGAGACTGAGTCCGAGTTCTCGAAGCTGCTCGAGCTCTTGCGGTGTCTTGTCGTTGAGGTTCATGGCGGTGGCGTAGGCACTCACGCGCCTGAGTCGGGGGAAGGCTTCACGGCAGGCATCGAGGATGATCCTCCAGTCGTCGAGGGACATCATTAGCGCATCCCCGTCGGCCACGAAGACCTTTTCAACTGCATCGCCATAGGAGAGCCGGGCGGAGCGAATGTCGGTCAGCGTTTCTTGCAGATCCCGAACCCGAAATTGCTTCGCTCGGTACATGTCGCAGTAAGTGCAATGATTCCACGAGCAGCCGACGGTCGCCTGTAAAATGTACGAGTTGGCCTCGCTCGGCGGCCGGTAGATCTGGCCTTCGTAACGCATCTTCGTTTCTACCTCTCGGCTACGACCGGTCTCTGGGCGGCCCAAGTCGGGCGAGTAGCACCAGACCGTCGCTCTCTCAAGATACCCGGAATTCTGGCACAGAGTCAATCCGCAAGCCGTCCGGCGGCGTTGCTGTTGCTCGCCTCCCGGACGGCTGAGTGATTATGCGGCTTGATTCGCTACCAAGCGCAACGGTAACATTCAGACAAGATGACGACACAATTTGGACGCTGGCTGCTCGGCGGATTTCTGATCCTAGTCGTTAACAGTGGATACCTGGCCGTGGAGGCTGAGGCTTCTCTTTTTTACGCCACCAACGTGGTCGCCCATGTCGTAATCGGGGCACTGGTCTTCATCGCGGCACTCCCTATTGCGATACGGGCACTTCGTCGCGAGTCTGCTCCGCCTGGGCTATGGTGGATGACGGGTGCGAGCCTCGCCGTGGCCGCCCTCACCGGCTTTGGTCTCGTGGTGTTTGGAAACTTTCGCCCGATGAGGCCGCTTCTGATCACCCATGTCGCCGTGTCGATCGTGGGTACGCTGCTATTCACCTGGGCGCTCCGAAGACTACTGCCCGCTGCGATCGTTCTGTTATCAGGGGTTGGCGCCGTGGGAGTGCTGATGATACACCCTCAGGGCGAACGGGTCGTCAATCGGAATCTGCCGCCTCGCTCGATGGAAGGCGAGGCGATGGGCGGCACGGATGGTCCCTTCTTCCCCTCCTCGGCGCGAACCCAACACGGGGGCCTCATCCCCGCAAAATTCTTCATGGAGTCCGAAACTTGTGGGGAGGTGGGCTGTCACCCCGACATTTACGATCAGTGGAAGAGTTCGGCACACCACCTCGCTTCGTTCAACAACCAATGGTACCGAAAGTCCGTCGAGTACATGCAAAGCGTCGTGGGGACAACGCCCTCGAAATGGTGCGGTGGCTGCCACGATCATGCCATGCTTTTTTCCGGCCTCATGGATACACCCATCGAGGAAATCGTTGACCGCCCGGAGGCTCACGCCGGACTGGGCTGTGTTTCCTGCCATTCGATTACACACGTCGAGGCCACGACCGGAAATGGCGGTTTCGTAATCGAGTATCCCCGGCTTCATGACCTTGCTACCAGCGAGAATCGCTGGATTCGCGCCCTTCACGATTTTGTTCTCCGGTTGGACCCCGAACCTCATCGGCGCACTTTTCTCAAGCCCCTGCATCAGGGCGACGCCTCTACTTTTTGTTCGTCCTGCCATAAGGTCCACCTGGATGAGCCGGTCAACCACTACCGGTGGCTGCGAGGCTTCAACGAGTACGACAACTGGCAGGCGAGCGGCGTGTCCGGACTCGGCGCCCGGTCTTTTTACTACCCCCCGTCTCCGATGTCCTGTAACGATTGTCACATGCCGCTCGAACCTTCCGACGATGCCGGGAACCTCAACGGCATGGTCCATTCGCACCGGTTTGCCGCCGCCAATACCGCACTCCCGGTCGCCTACCAGGACCAGGAACAGCTCGAAGCCGTGGTCGACTTCCTGAAGGCGGGACAGGTCACGGTGGATCTGTTTGCCCTGGTACGGAGCGAGGAGCAACTCGTGTCGGAAGACGGGACCTCTGCGCCGGGGCACCGTATCGCGAGCACCTTCGCAGTCGGTGAGGAGGCAGAGATGCGCGCACCGGCTCGCTTGATGCCGCTCCGGAAGGAAGAAGAAATCATTGCACCGCTCGATCGATGGAAACCGGAGCTGGTTCGCGGCGAGTCCGTGCGCATTGACGCGGTCGTGCGCACGCGCAACGTCGGACACTTTTTCCCTGGCGGCACCGTGGACGCGCAGGACGTCTGGCTCGAGCTAAAGGCGGAGGACACCAACGGAAAAACCGTGTTCTGGAGCGGGCGCGTCGAAGACAGCGGCAAGGGACCCGTCGAACCGGGCGCTCACTTCTACCGCTCGCTACTGCTCGACGAGCGCGGCAATCCCATCAACAAACGGAATGCCTGGGCGGCTCGGTCGGCACTCTATGTTCGGCTCATCCCCCCAGGGGCCGCCAACACGGTTCGCTTCCGGCTGCGGGTCCCACAGGGCAGCAGTTCGGAGATCACGCTCACCGCGCGCCTAAACTACAGAAAGTTTTCCTGGTGGAATACCCAGTGGGCTTACGCCGGGAAGAGGGATCCATCGCATCGCGACTTCGCGCTTGGTCCGGGCGCCGACGATGGCCGCTGGCTGTTCAACGGCGATACCGAAAACGTCTCCGGAGTTCTAAAGGAAGTTCCCGAACTGCCCATCGTCACGATGGCGGAGGCGACGGTTACCCTCCCGGTCGGTGATGCCAGGACCACGAAGAAATTGCCCCTCCCGACGGTCTCTGAGGATGCGTTGCGCTGGAACGATTACGGCATCGGGCTACTGCTCCAGGGAGACCTTCGCGCTGCCGAGCGCGCCTTTCTCCGAGTTACCCGGGCCGATCCGGATTATGCAGACGGCTGGGTCAACGTGGCCCGGGTCCGCGTCCAGGAAGGAGATCCAGAGGGCGCCCGGGCCGTGTTGGACCGAGCCCTGAAACTCGATCCGGAGTTGGCCAAAGCACACTATTTTTATGGCCTCACCCTCAAGGCAGATGGGCACTACGACGATGCTCTCGAGCATTTCCGTCATGCCGCATCCAAGTACCCTCGCGACCGTGTCGTCCGGAATCAGATCGGCCGCCTGCATTTCCTGAAGCGAGAATACGGGCGAGCGATCGATGAGTTGAACAAGACGTTACGGATCGATCCGGAAGACCTTGAGGCACACTACAACCTTATGCTTTCCCATCGGGGGATGGACAACGCAAACCAAGCGGCACGGCACCAGGAGTTCTACTTACGCTTCAAGGCGGACGAGGCGTCACAGTTTCTGACGGGATCCTACCGCCGCCTTCATCCGGCCGACAACAACGAGCGACAGCCAGTCCACGAGCACCGCAACGCTTTGGACGAAGTTTCCGGGGGTGCCGGTCGATGAGAGTTTTTCTTTTTGTCATCCCTTTGACGGTCCTGCTCCCGCGTCCCTGTCAATCGCTCGAGGTCGAGTTCGCCGACATCACCGCGGCAGCTGGGATTCGTTTCGAGCACAACAACGGGGCGTTTGGAAAGAAGTACCTCCCGGAGACGATGGGCAGCGGAGTCGCTTTTTTCGATTTCGACGGGGACGGCGATACAGACTTGCTCTTCTGCAACGGCAGGGATTGGCCCGGTCATCGGAGCAAGGGAAAAAGGCCGTCGACAGCAGCTCTTTACCGCAACCGTGGCGACGGAAACTTCCAGGACGTCACGCGCGGATCTGGCCTGGATCTGGAGATCTACGGAATGGGCCTGGCGATCGCGGACTATGACAACGACGCGGACTTGGACGTTTATCTCACCGCCCTCGGTCCCAATCTGCTCCTGCGAAACGACGGCAGCGGGAAATTCAACGAAGTCGGCGCCTCGGCTGGAGTCGATCACGCCGGTTTCGGCTCCAGCGCCACCTGGTTCGACTACGACCGTGATGGAGATCTCGATCTATTCCTCCTGAACTACGTCCGGTGGTCGGTTCAGACAGACATCCACTGTACGTTGGACGGCACCGCGAAATCCTACTGCACACCGGAATCGTATCAGGGGGAGTCTCCGGTGCTTTACCGTAACGACCGCGAGGGGAAGTTCACCGATGTGACCCGGGCATCGGGGCTCTACAATCCGCGGGGCAAGGGGCTCGGTGTGGCGGTGCTGGACTTCGACAGAGACGGCTGGCTGGACCTTGCCGTGGCCAACGACACGCAACCGAACAACCTCTTTCAAAATGACGGCGGCGGCGCTTTCACCGACGTAGGAATGATGGCGGGTATCGCATTCGGGGAAAGTGGGGCCGCCCGCGGAGCCATGGGAATCGACGCCGCCGACTACGACGGAAGCGGCAAGCCCAGTCTCGTCATCGGCAACTTCTCCAACGAAATGGTCGCGCTCTACCACAACGAAGGGAAGGGCTTCTTCATCGACGTGGCCCCAGTATCGGAGATCGGGCGCAAGAGCTTACTGACCCTTGCCTTTGGTGCCTTCTTTTTCGACTTCGACCTCGATGGACGCCAGGACATCTTTATTGCCAATGGCCACGTGGAAAACGAAATCCAGACGGTTCAGCAACGGGTCTCCTACGCACAACCGCCGCACCTGTTCCGTAATATCGGCGCCGGCCGGTTCGAGGAGGTGACAGATCACCTAGGCGCGGCGTTGGCAAAGCCGGTGGTTGGCCGGGGCGCGGCTTACGGAGACATTGACGGGGATGGGGATCTCGACATTGCCGTCACAACGAGCGGTGGGCCGGCCTATCTCTTCCGCAACGACGGAGCCGACAGCAACAACTGGATTGCTTTCAGACTGATTGGATCCGCCAGCAACCGGGATGGGATCGGTTCCCGGATCATGCTCACTGCAGGAGGAAAAAGCCAGAGTCTCGTTGCCAAGAGTGCGACGGGCTACTGCTCTCAAAATCAGTTGCCGGTCACGTTCGGCCTCGGACAAGCCGATCGCGTCGACCGGGTGGAAATCAACTGGCCCAGCGGGAAGCAGCAAACCCTGCGCAATCCCGCCATACGCAAGACGCACCGGATAGTCGAAGGGACGTCCCCCTAGGCCCAAAATAAGCGAGGTATGAGCTCGCTCGGAAAATCGTTTGCCTTTTCCGAATATCTCGTGGATTTCAGCTCCTTGTGCGTAACAGGGAAAGCAAAGAGAAACACAAGAGACAAACCTTCCATTGGTTGTCTGGATCACTTGATCTTGTTTGTCTCTGTTATGCCCTTCCTTTCGCCCGCCACTCTTGCTCCGCCGGGGGTACGGGCTCACCCGCCGGCGAGGCGCCTTCAAGTAAACCTGAGTTGCCTGATATAGTCGAACGTCGCCAAAAAGGTTTCGAGATGCTTGCTATAGGCCAATATCCTGTAAACGAGGCGACGACCGGTTCTTACAATCTGACAGGGTATTTGCACAAAGTTCACCAGGAAGCGTTTGAACTCCATCCTCAAGATATCACGACGTACTGTCGGCGCCTGCGTCACCAGGCCATACCAGGCCTTCAGATTCCACGCCAGCGATGCGATGACCATGTAGGCCCAGTTCGATACCAGACTGTCCGAAGGCATCCTCAAGGCGTTCACTCCACTCTTGAGCTGACCGATGACGTTTTCCTGGTTGCAGCGATCGTTGGCAAAAAGGACCACTTCTCCCATCGTCATCTCCCGATCGTTGGTGATGTAGAAGAAGTACCGGACCTCATCAAACAGCCGGTGCTCCCCCTTTTCGATCGTGAGGTTCTTCCGAACCACAACCATGCGATAGGTTTTCTTACAGTGTCCGGGACGATAGTCAAACTCGGCGACCTGCTCGCTCTGCAGGCGGATGTTCTTGAATTCTCTCTCCTTGATTACTTGTTCTTTGACGTTTTCCGGACGGCGCCGTTCTTCGCTCTTGACCTCATAACGAGGAGGCCGCTCGAGCGGTTTCCATTGTCTCTCCGGCAGGGCATCGGCCATCCCGACCAGGTTCGGCTTGGCGTCATAACCAAAGACAAAACCAACCCGCTCGTCCCAGCGATCGAAGTTTCTCGTCAGCGAGAAATCCGTGTCGCCCCGAAGCCAGACCTTCGTAAACACCGACGACACCAGATCGATTGCCCGGTCCATCCACTCGGCCGCTCCGTCGGAAGAGGGACGGTTGCCCGGCCGATTCATCAGATAGAGGACCTCATTCGTATTGGCCAAGGTCACGATCAACGGTGCGTAACCCCAGATCCCGTTGTAGGCAATGTCCATTCCTTCCTTGCATTCCCCCAAGGTTCCGGCGACGGTCCCGTCCACGTCGATGATGGCCTCCTTCCGGAAGGAAGCATCCTGCAACTTCCACACCTTGGTTCGGGTTTCATTGATGGTTTCCTGAAGTCCGAAGATCCAATCCTCATCGAAACGACGGAGGAAATCTCCAGCCGTCGTGGGATCCGGAATCCTCTCGGCTCCCAGTCCGTTCATGTAGGTCTCATCCTGGCGCAACCGCTCGATATCTTCGAGACAGGTTCCACCCGACAAGACGTTGTATGCGATGTTCAGTACATGATCGGATTCCCAGTAAGGAAAGTGGTACTTGAGCAAAACGATGTTTCTGTTGATATCTTTGTCCAATCCAAGCTTACACACGAGCTTGTGAATGGCTCCGATACCACCAGATCCGATGGCGCGCGTTCTCTCGGCGATCTCGTAGTAGGTGTTGGAGTCCTTGAACATAGGATCGGACCGGTCCTCAAACTGATTTCTTTCCAACCGGCGTGTAAGATTTTGCTTGTCTCGGAGGAGGATTCTGTGGTTTCTTTTATTCACCTGGAATGTGCTCCTTTCGGGATGTCTTGTAAATATATCAAACGCATTTTATCCCGTAACGGCGCACGTTCCAGGGCTTTTCTTCCTCCTCATGCAAAAAATCACGCTGGACTAAGGACTAGTCTCCGTCAACGAAGCTGCGACGCGTGCCGTTCGTACTGAACGTCCTGTTCCTCTGTCGATACGTACCGAAACCACTGAGAAAACGGCACCCGTTCCTGACGCAGCGAGTTTTTCTTACGTGCTCAGCTGTTCGAGGAGTTCGCTTTCACTCTTATTTTTAGAGTCTTACAACAGTTCCTATTAGAACCGATGATTCCTAATTGTCAAGAATCGAGTTCGTTGAAGCTTGATTGCTTTTTCGCACTGCCAAGCAGTGGATCATGGCCGCCTTAGATACCTCATCGACGACGCTGTGTAAACAAGAGAATGTTAAAGCACGCCTTTGCAATCAGTTCTGGTAGCCATCTGGCGACGACATTTTTGGGCACGATTAAAAGTCGTTTCTTCTCTAGGGTATCGACTGTTCACTGCTGAAAAGATATGCAAACTTGTGAATACGGAACGTCACCAGCAGGAATTTCTCCGTTTGCATCGGGAGCCAAAAATCCGTGTCAGCCGTGGCATTGCACAGATCGTGCTTACCTCCCGATCGCAAACAAATGATGGGTACCTCTTACCAGCAGCAGTCCATCAGAAAGCGCGGGAGTTGCCATCAAGAGCTCCCCCATCGGGTTCCGGGAAGTCAATTTGAACTTCGTCCCGGCCTCCACCGCGAAAATATCTCCATCCTCACTCGACAAGTAGATCCGGTTGTCGGAGGCAACCGGCGAAGCGCTGAATCCGCTGCCTTGGTGTGGAATACGCTCGCGGTAGATCTCCTTGCCGGTATCGAGCTTGTAACAATCGAAGATCCCTTGATTCGCCAGCACGTATAAATAGCCCCGATAGATTATGGGGGTCGGCATGTAGGAGCCTCGTTGAGTCTTGCTCCAGGCGACAAACTCGTTCGATGTCTGGTCGCGCTGCAGCGAGATGTTGCCCACAGCGCCCGGCCGAATGGCAAAGATTGGCCGCTCGGGCGAACGCCCGCTGGCAACAACGATAAGGTCCTTGTCGAAGACGGGGGTTGGCGCGGTGATCTTGGAACTCCCTCCGAGGCGCCACAACTCGAAGCCGTTCCTCGGGTCGTACCCGCGAATGAAATTCGAACCGTTGGTTATCAAGATCGGTCTCCGCGGGTCGGATTCGGTCCGCGGGATCGGGACAAGGCCATCATCGATCTTTTTCTGGAAACGGAGCGAACCGGGGTGAAGCGAGTCAAACTGCCGATAAACCGTCGGGGTGCCCCACGAAGGGAGCTCGTCTCGCTCCGCCTTCCAAACGGTGTCTCCGGTTTGAATGTCGAGGCCCGTCACGAAGGAGTCGCCCTGGGTATCGCATTGAAGGATCACGAGGTCCTCGAAAATGATGGGAGAACTGGCGGTTCCCCATTCATAGCCTGGATCGCTATAAGCGCCCAGATCGAGATGCCCGAGATCCCGGCTCCAGAGGAATTCTCCGTCCATGTCAAAAGCGTAGACGCCCTGGGAACCGAAGAAGGCGATGACATATCGCCCGTCGGTGACAGGAGTGGAGTCGGCATAGGTCGCCTTGATGTGTCTCTTTTCGATCGGTTCGGATCGGATGGCGGTCTTTTCCCAGAGAATCTTCCCTGTCTTTTTGTCCAGACAGTAGACCTTCCACTGGTGAACCGAGCGGTCTCCGGAAGCGTCCCCAGCGCCGTATAGCCCCGGCCGGAAGGATGCGGTCGCACGGCTGCTGACGGCAGTGGTTACAAAAACCCGGTCCCGCCAAACAATCGGACTCGCGTGGGCCAGTCCTGGGATCGCCGTTTTCCAGCGGAGATGCTTGCCCGTGGTGGCGTCCCATGATTCTGGTAGGTTCTGCGGGTCCGCGACGCCGGAGGCGGAAGGCCCGCGGAAGGAGGGCCAGTCGCTTGCCGTCAAGCGAGGCTCTGTCTGTCCGAACAGGTTTCCCCCCACCGACAGAAAGCAGAGGAGAGTCCAGATCGAGCGTCTCGGTGATCGGCTGGCGTTAAACGCGTCAAACATGGTTTCGCTCACTTTGTAGAGGCGATGGCGAAGAGTTCGCTCCGGGTTGCGATGTACAGAACGCCATCGGAAGCCGTGGGAGCCGAGTAGATGGAGCTTTCCATGGCGACTTCACCGAGAACCACTTTCTCCTTTCCGGTCTTGAGCACGGCGACGTCCCCTTCCTCGTCACCCAGGTATATCTTTTGGTCGGCAACGAACGGGGAGCCCCAAACAGCGGCCAGCGTGTCGTAGTTCCAGTACTGTTCTCCGGTTTTGGCATCGATGCAATACAAGAACCCGCTCAGATCCGCCGTGTAGACCAACCCTTCCGAGATTGCCGCCGTTGATAACGTCCGGCCGATCCGCTCACCCTCGAGGCGCCAGATGGGGGCGGAGCTGGTGACGTCGCCGCCTTGATTGGGCTTCAGCGCGTAAAAAAGACCGGGCCCGTCCCCATGTTCCGGGTCTTGCCCCATACCGAAGTAGACATGGTCCTGGTAAACGACCGGGGTAGCCAGGATGCTGTTTCGCGTGCCGCCACTGCCCAGAGCCCAAACGGCGCCCTTGGGGTTGCCGTCGAATCGCCAGAGGAGGGCGCCGCTCTCGGGTTCGAAGGAATAGAGCCAACCGTCTCCTCCCGGAAATACTACTTGCGGCTTCCCTTCGATGGAGCCGTAGGCAGGATTGGACCACTGGCCGTGCAAAATGTTGCCGCCTGGACTGGCGTCCTTCCAGACTAGCTTCCCGGTGGTCTTGTTGAGTGCGACAAAGCTGGGTGCGCTTGGAGATGGAACCGTCACGTGATCGTCTGCGACCCCGTTGCCTGTGACGGTGTAGAGCAGATCCCCGACGATGAGGGGACTGCTGGCGGTCATGTTGTGAGGATAGACACCGAGCTCGTGCATCAGATCGAGCTTCCAAACGACATCCTCATCGGAAGGGCCCTGGCTGGACTCGTTGACGAATGGCCCGTCATTTTTCCCGTCCAGGAACCCGTCGGTGTCCGAGCAGACGATCTCGCACCGGTTCGATAAGTAGTAGAGCCGTTTCCCCTCGATGGCAGGTGTCGAGCAGATCCCTTGATACGGCCAATCGTTCCTGCGACCGGACGGCAGCTTTTCATGGGCGGCTTGCCACAAGAAGGCCCCATCGGACTCTCGAAAGACCAGAAGGTTTCCTCGATCGCCAGCGATCTGCGGATTTCTCAGACCGTCGTTGTTCGTGCCCACGAAGACCTTCCCGTCAGCGACAATCGGGCTGGTGTAGCACTGGGAACCAAGCTCTGCTCTCCAGCGGATGTGAGCGCCGCTTTCAAGGTCCCAAGTTTCCGGGAGTTCGGATTCATCCGATACCATGTTTCGTGATGGTGTGCCGCCGAACATTCGAGACTGGGCGGGAAACGAAAGCTGGGTTAGCAGCAGAAAAAGAGCGGTGTGGACTATCAGGCGGCGGACTGGGTTGCGCACTTTCAGTGGATTTCCGATATACTTGTCTTTTCTGATTCGCGTTGATGGTAGCACAGGGGCACAGTGTCCGCGACCGGAGCGCTTTCTGCTGACCGCCATCCGCTGTTGGTCGCACACTCCGTGTGCGACTCGCGTCTCTCGGGGAGAGACTCCTACACACGGAGCTCGCTATGGAAATGAAAATGAAGTCGAGGCTTGGAATTCTGGGGGCCCTGGGGGTTGTGTGCTTGTTCTTCTTTTCTGCGCCAGTCCGAGCGGAAGATTGGCCGGAGTGGCGAGGCAAGGGGCGCGTGGCAGTCTGGACGGAGGAGGGAATCCTGGATGAGTTTCCTGCTACGGGCCTCGATTTCAAGTGGAAAGTGCCCATCAAGTCCGGCTTTGCCGGGCCCAGTGTTGCAGGCGGCCGAGTTTTCGCGTTGGAATTCGAAAAAGACCCACAATCGCGGATCCTGGAGGGTACCGAGCGAGTCGTGTGCATGGACGAGCAGACGGGCAAGACCTTGTGGACCGATCAGTGGCCTGTAAGCTACCAGACGATCCAGGCAACCTATGCGACCGGCCCGAGGGCGACCCCGACAGTCGATGGGCAACACGTCTACGTGGTGGGTGCGATGGGCATGCTGCGCTGCCTGGCCGCGGCGACGGGGGATCTTGTTTGGAAGAAAGATTACGTCAAGGAATTTGAAACGGACGTTCCTGTCTGGGGAATCACGAGTTCACCGCTTGTAGACGGGAATCTTCTCATCTGCCTCGTCGGCGGGGTTCCGGACGCCAAGGTCGTGGCTTTCGACAAGAGGACGGGCAAGGAGATCTGGCGGTCGTTGCGCTCGGACGGAGAGATGGGATACTGCCCGCCCATCATTTATGAGATTGGGGGCGTCCGGCAGCTTATCATCTGGCACCCGAAGGCCGTCAGTTCACTCAATCCCGCAACAGGAGAGGTCTACTGGGAGCAAGCTTTCGATGTTCGCATGGGTTTGACGATTGCGAGCCCCATCAGCAGCGGGCCTTATCTGTTTGTCTCTCAGTTCTACGGCGGGTCCATGATGCTGGAGCTGGCCGCGGACCAACCGCAGGCAGATCTGATGTGGAAAATCAGTGGCAAGCGCGAGCTTCCGAATGAGACCAGGGGTCTGCACGCGTTGATCTCGACACCGATCCTCGAGGGCGACTATATCTATGGAGTCTGTAGCTACGGGGAGCTGCGATGTTTGAATGCCCGTACGGGCGAGCGAATCTGGGAATCGCAGGAGATGACGGATTCGGCCCGCTGGTCCAGTGCCTTCTTTGTCCGGAATGGGGATCGCTACTTCGTCAACAACGATCAGGGCGATCTGATTATCGCCCGTTTCTCTCCGGAAGGCTATCAGGAGGTCGATCGCACCAAGCTCATTGATCCCACCTCGAACTCGGCCTACGGCCGCCGTGGCCGTTCCCGCCGCCCCCAGGACCGAATTGTCAATTGGTCACATCCTGCCTACGCCAATGGGCATATCGTCGCCCGGAACGACGAGATGATTTTGCGTGCTTCGTTGAAGAAGAAGTAGAGTGTGCTTTGCAGTCCGAAGATTCAATATTCAAGCTGTGACCCCGGATAACAAGGGCCAGAGGCCTTCTGGGCCGGCCGTCATGGCCAGTTCGCCCGCCTTTTTGGCCCATTCGGTTTCGCTCCCGAACTCGTCCCGCCAGGACCAAAGTCGGCGTGTCCACAGATGAAGCGCGTGCTCCTGGGTAAAGCCTATGGCTCCATGAATCTGATGAGCCAGCGCCGTCGCTTTTCGGACGGCCAGGCCTGTCCGGCATTTCGCGCACGCGATTTCAAAAGACGCGTCGAGAATATCCGTATTGTCCGCAGCTGAGGCCGCAGCTCCGGCAGACACGACAGCGGCAGCTGTCTCCCCCGCAAGGATGGCCAAGTTCTGCTGGATTGCCTGAAATTTCGCGATGGGGCGGCCAAACTGTATCCGATCGTGAGCATGCTGGACGGTGAGGTCGAGGACCCGCTCGAGTGCGCCCGCCATCATGGCCGCTCTCGCCAGGGCGCCCAAGACCTGTAGACGCTCGATCAGTCTGGGTGCGGGTCTGGAGACACTGGCTGCATCCAAAGGCAATTCAGAGAACGAAATTGTGTCTCTCGGCTCACCCGCGAGATTCTGCCCGGTAACCATCGACAGGCGCGCATCTGATGTCTCCATCGCTGATGAGATCTGCGATGGGCGAACCGTAACGGCGTGATCGGCGTCGGGGCCGGCTGCGAATAGAACGATCGTCGGGCCAGACCGGGCCCATGAGACGGCAGAAACGGTCCCTGAGAGCAGCCAATCGGAATCACGACGAGTCACAATCAGGCTATCCCACGGACCCGTGCAGGATAGAGTACAGGCGCTCCCGGGCAATGGAAGACCCGCCTCCGCCAAGAGGGCTCCCGCAATCAGGCTTTCTGACAAGGACCCGGGTACGGCATACTGGCCGGCGATTCTCAGGACGGCCATGGCATCGGCCATTGTCAGGCCGGCGCCACCCAGCTCTTGTGGTGCGAGTCCCGCTGGAAGTCCGTTGTCCTCGAGCGCCCGCCATAGCTCCTTCGGCCACCGGCCCTGTGAAGATTGATCGATCACCTCACGGGTGCAGGTGCGGGAAAACAGCTCGTCCGCCATTGCAGTCAACAACGAGGTTGCGCCGCTCATCGTACTCCCAATCCTCTCGCGACAATGCCGCGCAGTATTTCAGTCGTTCCACCCTGGATCGTATAGGCGGGGGCGTACAGGACCGCGCGTGCAAGAAACTGTTCCAAACGGCGATACTCGTCCTTTCCAGAGAAGCGTCCGCTGTCTATTGCCTGTCGGACGACGTCGGGGATTTCTTGCTGCAGCTGGGTGCCGAGATCCTTGATCATAGCGGACTCCACCTTCGGAACTCCCCCGTCCTTCAGGATACAGGCGACCGAGAAGGCCATCTGCCGCAAGGTCCACAGTTGAGCGAGGACATTTCCGGTCTCCAACGCCGCGCTCCCGGCAGGCAAGTCCTCGAGCACCCGAATCAACTCCGTCAGCAAGTGGAAATTGGTGAGAAATCGCTCCGGCCCGCCACGCTCGTAAACCAGCTCGCTCACGACTTGATCCCATCCTTGGCCCTCCTGGCCGAGGAGCATCTTGTCAGGGACAAGGGTCGCTTCGAACAAGACCTCGTTGAATTCGTGCGCTCCAGCGAGGTTGATAATCGGCAGAACCGTGACTCCGGGCGAAGAAAGATCCACGATGAGCTGGCTCAATCCGGAGTGCCTGCTCGGGTCCCGCCGCCGCTCGGGTTTGCCGGACTCGACTTCCCCCGATTCCGGGTCCGAGGTCCGACAAAGAACAATGATGAAGTGATTGAGATGGGCGCCACTGGTCCAGATCTTGGTTCCGGACAATTCCCAGCCGCCGTCGACCTTCCGGGCCCGGGCCTGAATCGAAGCAAGATCGGATCCGGAATCCGGCTCGCTCATGCCGATCGAAAAATAGGTTCCACCCTGGGCGATGGCCGGCAAGAACTGCTGCTTCTGGCCTTCGGATCCGTATCTCAAGATCAGCGGGCCGCTCTGCCGGTCCGCGACCCAGTGGGCGGCCGTGGGGGCGCCGGCAGCCAGCAACTCCTCGGTGATGACGTATCGTTCGAGATAGTTGCGCTCTCGCCCTCCATAGCGCTTGGGCCATGTCAGGCCCAACCAGCCTTTTTCCCCGAGTCGGCGACTGAGTTTTGGACAATGCCCTCCCCACGAGTCGCCGGTCATCTCCCACGTTCCCGACTCGAGCTCGCGGGCCAAGAAACGTCGCACTTCGCGGCGCAGGGGCAGAAGCGGGTCGGAGGGAGGAGACGAGAAGTCGAAGTAGGATTTCATAAAATCCCGACGGCAGTTTGTTCACCAGGCACGGCCCATTACGAGGTCTCGTTTTCAATCCTGGCTAAGGCTAAGCCTCGAAATTCCAAATCACAGACTACAAATATCAAACAAATCTCAAATCGCAAATTCCAATGACGAAAAATTTGAAAGGTCCAAAATCGAATGCGGTTAGAGATTTGTCATTTGTTCCTTGTGATTTGTTTGTGATCTGGGATTTGATGTTCGGGATTTCATGAGTGGATTGCGGTTAGCTGGGGGGACGTGATCATGAAAAGGAAGGATTTCCGTGTCAAAGACTTCATGACCACCGATCTGTTTACAGTCGGTCCGGGTGAACCCATCGAATCGATTGCCCGGCGGATGGATCGGAAGCGTATTCGCCACGTCCCAGTGGAAGGCGACGGGCGCCAGCTGGTCGGTGTGGTTTCTTGCTTTGAAATTCTGCGCCAGTTCGGGCAGCGGCGCCGTCCGGTGGGATCGGATCCAATTTCAGTGAGAGAAATCATGGATTGCTCGCCCATAGCGGTATCTCCAGACGCGCCGATACGGGAGGCGATCGATCAGATGCAGCGCAATAGTGTGGACTGTCTTCCCGTCGTCAGCGAGGGTCGGCTTGTCGGTATCGTCACCGAACGGGACTTCATGAGTATCACAACTCGCATGCTCGAAGGCACTTCCATAACGCAATCGAATAGCGCCCGGGACGGAGCCTGAGCCCGATGTCCGTTAAGAATATTCCGCGCTTGCTCGGAGTCTATGGCGGAAGGTTCGCAGGGCCGACGGTGATCTGTGTGGGAGGGCTCCATGGAAACGAGCCGGCGGGAGTTTTTACCCTTCAGCGAGTGTTGGAGAAGCTCGAAAGGCGAAAAATCCCGTTTCGGGGTCAGTTCGTGGCGCTGGCGGGCAATCTTCGAGCCCTCGCGGAAGGATCCCGGTTCGTCGACAGAGACCTGAACCGGCTCTGGCCGGTGGAGTTCGTGGACGACTTACGGACGGTGGTGCCAGAGAAAGGGAAGTGGCACGAGTCAACGGAACAGCGGGCATTGCTGTTGCACATCGAGAGGTTTCTTTCAAAGAAGCAGGTCGATCCCTCAGTCTTTGTCGATCTTCACACCACCTCGGCGGCCGGTCACCCGTTCACGATCGTCAGCGATACCATGATGAATCGCCGTCTGGCATTGCGGATCCCCGCACCTCTCGTTCTGCGCTTGGAGGAAAACCTGCATGGAACACTGCTGAACTTTGTCAACGAGCTGGGACATGCGGCCATTGGGTTTGCCGGAGGCCAGCATCGATCCTCCGACTCCATCACCAATCAGGAAATCGCGGTCTGGACGATCCTCGAGTCGGTCCATTGCATAGCCGAAGGAGCCGTGCCCGAATCTGCGGAGCTACGCGCCGCTCTCGAGCAACGGACAAAAGCACTGCCGCGCATCATGGAAATCCGCCACCGACACGGAATCGGCAACGGAGATGGATTTTACATGAACCCGGGGCTCAAAAACTTTCAACCGGTCGCAAGAGGACAGATCCTGGCCTACGATAGCCAAGGACCGATTCGAGCCCAGGAATCATCACGTATCTTCATGCCACTGTATCAATCTCAAGGCGATGACGGTTTTTTCCTGGTACGCGAGGTGACGCCATTCTGGCTGCGCGTGTCGACCGCCATGCGCTGGCTGCGGCTCGAGTTGCTCCTGCCCCTGCTGCCGGGGGTCCGGCAGCACTCTACCGAGCCAGGGGTCTATCTGGTCGATCCTCGAATTGCGCGCTGGCGGATCCTCGACGTGTTTCACCTTTTGAGGTTTCGCAGGAGGGAACGCGAGGATCCACTTCTTGTCATGAGTCGACGCAAAGAATGAGGACAAGACAAATAGGGAAGCTGGCCTTTGAGGCGTCCGAGGTCGCCTTCGGTGGTGCGAGTGTCAGTGGTGAGGGAAAGGGCTACGGATTCGGCTATATCTCGGAGGAGGACGCCATCGCTTTGTTGCGGGCGTCGTATGACCGGGGCATTAACCTGTTCGATACCGCTCCGGTCTATGGGTATGGCCTTTCTGAAATACGTTTCGGAAAAGCATTCAAGGACATCCGCGAGAGAGTCTTCATCGTTTCGAAGTGCGGCATTACATGGCACGACAACGGGCGGATCAACCTGACCAACGACCCGAGGACGGCGGTCGCGATGCTCGAGCGGTCGCTCGAGGACTTGCAGACCGACTACATCGATCTGTACATGGTTCATTGGCCGGATCCCGGCGTCGATATTCGCGTGACGGTCGAAGCGTTGAGCGATGCACAGCGCCGAGGGAAAATACGACACATCGGACTGTGTAATACTCACCTGGAAGATCTCAAGAAGGCCATGGAAGTTGCCCGGATCGAGGCTGTGCAGAGCGAATTCAATCTTTTCACGGCAACAGCTCGCGACGAACTGTTTCCCTTTCTGGAGCAGAACCAGATCGGTTTCATGTCGTGGGGAACTTTCGACAAGGGTATTCTCACGCAGCGGGTCCGGCGGGGCCGTACCTACGACATGCTTGACGCGCGGCGCAAGGCCCCCTGGTGGAACAAGAGCACCGTTGACCGAAAGGTCCAGGCGATGGAGAAGGTAAGCCGTGTCTTGGGAGATCATTCGGGATTGGAGGCCGCGCTGGGGTTCGTTTTGAGCTACAAAACCGTCAGCACCGCGTTGTGCGGGATCCGTAGCTTGAGCCAACTCGATTCTTTGATCCGCGCATTGGCACGGCTTCCCGGCGAGCCGCTTCTCCAACAAGCCCACAGGGTCGCGCAAGATTCACTCGAGGGCTGACGTGCACAAGGTCCCGGAGATCAGCGTCATCATTCCAACCTTCAACAGGGCGCAAACCGTGCCCCGCGCCCTGGATTCCGTGTTGAAGCAATCCTTCCGCGATTTCGAAGTGATCATTGTCGATGATGGTTCCGACGACGAGACCGAGAGTGTGATCGAGGCTTTTTGTGAGCGTCGCGGAGCGGACGTCACTTATCTCAAACAGGAGAACGCGGGTGTCAGCGCTGCCAGAAACAGGGGAATTCGAAATGCCCAGGGCCGATGGATTGCATTCTTGGACTCCGATGATGAATGGTTGCCCCACAAGCTTCAGGTCCAAGCCGGCTTCGTGACGGCTCAACCCGGCTGCAGAATCGTGCATGGCGAGGAGGTGTGGATGCGCAATGGAGTTCGGGTCAACGCAAAGCGCAGACACCGAAAATCGGGAGGCTATATTTTCCAGGATTGTTTGCCCCTGTGTGTCATCAGTCCATCGGCCGTCATGATCCAGAAAGCACTGTTGATCGAAATGGGACTCTTTGATGAGGGCTATCCAGTTTGCGAAGACTACGATCTCTGGTTGAAGATCTCATCCTTGTATGCCGTCGGTTTCATTTCCGATCCCATCATAGTGAAGTACGGGGGACACCCGGATCAATTGTCGCGCAAGTTCGTGGCGATAGACTATTGGCGCGTCAAGGCGCTGGACCGCATTCTCGCGATACGGTCACTGAGCCCCCGTGACCGGGAGGCCGCAAGGGGGGAGATTGCCGCGAAAGGGAACATATTGACCTCGGGATACAGAAAGCGTGGCAATCAGGGTCCGCAATGCCGCGAAATCGAGGCCATCCTCAATCGTCATTTCGCCGAGCGCCGCACAGGGGGGGCACTGACGCCTGCATCCAACTTAAAGAGCTGAAAAACAAGGGCTTTAACTAGGCTTCAGCCCAAAGCATAGATGAACCTTCCAGATGGCAACGGCGTCCCTATTAAGGGATGTCATGGCTCTGGCGCGCCAGCTCGCGCCGGAGGCGCTATTGATTTTCCCTGAGCCGCCGCGGAATCCGGGCACGATTCCGGACCGTTGCTCTTTCCCTGGGAAGCGCTAGTCGCGGGGAAAGCGCTAGTCGCGGGGGGAACAGCGCTAACCGCGGGGATGCGCTAAAATGTACCCTGGATCCCTCCGGGGACATTCGCGAGACTGCGATCGAGGTAGACGTGTCATTGAACCGAGCCATTGCGCAATTGTTGTCGGGCGTTGTGCTGCTTTTCCTGCTGGGCGGGGTGCAGCTTCGATCGGCGACTGAAATGGTGGAGTCCAAAACATTTCCGGCGCTTGCTGGGGATACCGTGGTCGTCATCAACGATTATGGGCGCGTTCAGATTCGAGTTTGGGAGGAGGCAAGCCTTCGGGCCGATATCCGCAAGATTGCCTCCAGTGAGGATGCGCTGGACCGTGTGGCCGTTGGGGCAGAAAAGAAGGGGAATCGAATCGCGTTTCGGTCCGACTTCCACAATCGGACATCTGAGATGGTGGTCTTGGAGATTCAGATGCCCCGGCATATGCGGGTGATCGTCTGGACATCCGACGCCAGCGTGGACCTGCGCGGGATGGAGGGACCAGTGCGAGTGCATACTGCGTCCGGGCTCATCGCCGCCAGCGATCTTGTTGGCTCCTCGAACCTGTTGACAGAGAGTGGGAGCGTCCTTTTGGAGGCTCGCCGACAACCCACGGGGGACATCAAGATTGAATCCCTGACTGGAGATGTGCGCTGCACGATCGGAAATGATTTAAACGTGCGGTCCTGGGCACGTGCGGGGGGAGCGCTTTTCTGGAACAGAGAGTCCCCCCTGCAGGCAGCCTCGCTGGAGCGAAGTTTCGGGACAGGTGGGCCTCTTCTTTACGTTGTGAGTGTGGAAGGGAACGTTCAAGTCGATGTGGACGGAACTCCAAGACCCGCCGACGGATCGGTGCAGGGAGCCACGGCGGACTCGCCGGGCGATTCGCCGGCTCCAGTCGTCCCGCCCGGTCCCACCGCGGAGACAAGCACGCCACCGTCCCGCCCTGAGCGCCCGCCCGTGCTGGTTCGGGACAACACAAAGGACCTGGATCCTCCGGATGCAGCAACCACGACCTCCGGTGCCGCGGAGGCCGACCGGGGGGACCGCTCTGAAGTGGCAGCTCCCGGGATTGGCGCCGACGGGAACGTTTCGTTTCGCGTCGACGTCGATTGGGTGTACCTGAACGTCGTCGTTCGGGACCGTGTGACGAATCGCAGTGTCCCGGGATTGCAGCCGGACGATTTTCTCATTTATGAGGATAATGTGCAGCAGCAGGTCAAGCGGTTCGAGCCGTCGGAGGCTCCCATCCACCTGCTCTTGTTGCTGGACGTCAGCGGAAGCACCAGAGAGTTCATCGGCCTGATACGCGAGGCCTCGATCGAATTCATCCAGCAGATCAAAGCAAACGACAGCATTGCGGTTGCGGCGTTCAATTCGAATGTTGCATTGGTCGCCGACTTTTCGAACGACCGGAATCGAGCGGCCTCCGCGATTCGAAGGCTTCGGCCCCGGGGAGGGACGGCATTCTATGATGCGCTCCACGCGTCCATAACCGACTACATGGGGCACATCGAGGGCCGCAAAGCGATCGTGGTCTTCACCGATGGAGAGGATAACCGGCTCACGGGCAACCATGCCAACGGGTCCGCCATTTCCTTTCCAGAGTTGTACCGCGAGATTCAGGAAATCGACTCCATCGTCTATACGATCTTTCTCGATTCGGGGGGTGCTGGCTCCTACACTTCGAGTTCGGCCGGCCGTGTCATACAGATACTTGGCGATATCTTGGGGCGGCGGGTTCCCGGGCCGAGTCGCCGCAGGGGTGGATCGAACCCGCCGCGCGAGGTGTATGAGGAAGCCAAGCGGCAAATGCAGATGATCGCCGATCAGACAGGAGGGCGAATGTACACGCCCCGACGGGTGGACGATCTTTTTCACGTCTACAGGGAAATCGCCGACGATCTGCGGATTCAATATACGCTGGCGTACAATTCCACCAATCCCGCCAGGGACGGAAGCTGGCGCGAGATTAGGGTGCGGATGATCCCGGGCAATCTGGCCGCGCGCTCGCGCAAAGGCTACTACGCGCGCACCAATTGAAGTTGGCGTCTCTCTCGGAGAGACGCGAGCGACCTTGCCGGTAGCCACCTACATTTCGGCTTGTGCTATCATCGCTGAAAGATGCGACTGCCAGACGCCGGACTCCGCTCCAGATCCTATTACCAGGAATTTGCCGGGGCTGTCGATCGCTTTCCGACCAGAGTCGCATTTCGCCTCAAAACTCCTGCTGGATATACCGAAGTCTCCTACGAAGAGGTTCGCCGGCAGTCCCGAGGCGTGGCCTGGGGGCTCCATGACTTGGGCCTGAGAGCCGGTCAGCGGGTGGCGATTCTGTCGGAGAACCGTCCCGAGTGGGTTATCGCCTATCTCGGAATCCTGCTGGCTGGTGGCGTTGTCGTACCCCTCGACGCACAGATATCGCCCGAGGAGTGGATTCGCCTGTTGGAGGACAGCGAATCGCAGCGGCTCTTCGTGAGCCGGAACCTGTTGGAGAAGCTCGGAGATTCGATCCGTGGGGCGACATGGGGCGAGCGCCTCATTCTTTTCGATGAGGACTCATCGGGAAGCGAAGCGGGGCCCAGTTTCCGGGAACTGAGCACCAGCGACGAGTTGCGAGAGTCCTTGGAATTTCCAAGCCGGAATCAGGAGGATCTGGCGGCGATCATCTACACTTCCGGAACGACGGGCAATCCCAAGGGGGTGATGCTGACCCATGGGAACCTCCTTGGTGAGATTGCGGCCGTCCGCGCGACGATTCAAGTGGACGAGAGAGACTCGTTGCTCTGCCTGCTACCGCTGCAGCACGTCCTGGCCTCCGTGATCAACGCGCTCGTGCCGTTGACGCTGGGCGCCTGCGTGAACTTCATCGATACACTCAAGCGAAGCGAGATCATCCAGGCGTTGGAGGACGCGGGGGCGACCATTCTGGCCACGGTGCCACAATTCTTTTACCTGTTTCACGGGCGGATCCAAGAAGAGATCGATGCAAAACACGCAGCCGTCCGACTACTGTTTCGCTGCTTGCTGCAAGTCAATCGTGGCTCACGAAGGTGGCTTCGTTTAAACCTCGGGAAAATCCTCTTCGCCCGCGTCCATCGGACGTTTGGAAGCCGGCTTCGCTTGTTCGTCAGTGGGGGCTCATCTCTGGAGGCGCGGGTGGCGCAAGATTTTCATGACCTGGGGTTCGTCATTCTTCAAGGATACGGACTTACCGAAACTACGGGAGGCTGCACGGTGACTCCCGTCGGAAACAACGTGCTCGGATCCGTGGGGCCCGAACTACCGGGACAGGAAGTCCGCATCGTCAATCCCGGTGAAGACGGAGTCGGTGAGATTGCCATCAAAGGTCCGATCGTGATGAAGGGATACTATCGGGATCCCGTGAGCACGGCCGCCGTCCTCAGGGACGGATGGTTCTATTCGGGGGACTTGGGGCGACTGGACGGGGACGGTAATTTATTCATCACCGGAAGACGGAAGGAGGTAATCGTCCTTCCAAATGGGAAGAACATTTATCCGGACGAGTTGGAAACGCACTATCTGGAATCCCCTTACATTCAGGAAATCGCTGTACTGGGGGTTCGAGCCGACAAAGGATTTGAAACCAGCGAGCGCCTGCATGCGGTGATCGTTCCCAACTTTGACTTCTTGCGCGCGAAAAAGATCGCCAATGCGCGTGAAATCCTGAGAGACGAGGTGGCCCGCTGGTCCAATCGTCTCCCGAAATACAAGCGTTTGACCAGCTATCACATCCAGAAGGAGCCGTTGCCCCGGACGTCGACCCGCAAGGTCAAGCGACTGGAGTTGAAGCAAACGATCGAAGCGGGCGAACTTGCGCCGGCGGAAGTCTCTCCCAAAAGGGAATCTCCAGAAGACCTGGCCTTGCGGGACTCATCGGTGGGACGAGTCGTGCTTCATTGTTTGACCGTTCAGTACCAACGGAACGACGTGGCCGACCTCGGTGACAATCTGGAACTCGATCTTGGGTTCGATTCCATGGAGCGGGTCGAGCTCATTGCCAGTCTCGAGCAGCTATTGGGAGTCGGATTGCCCGATGAAACCGGAGTTGAAATCCAGTCAGTTCGCGATCTGATAAAGGAGCTTTCAAGAATCAGCGACGGTTCTGGGGGTCGCCATACCGCCAGGAAGAGCTGGAGTGAGATTCTCGCGCCCGAGTCCCGCAGTCCAGCGGAGGAACCTCTGTTCTCTGGACGAACCCTTACCTTCCTGAAGTACTTCGTCATGCGCCTGGCCTACGTTCTCTTCCGGATATTTCTTCGGCTGGAAGTACGCGGGCTCCGGAACCTTCCGCGCCGGGGGGCCTTCTTGCTTTGCCCGAATCATCTGAGCTACATGGATCCGCTTGTTGTCATGTCAGCGCTTCCCTACCAGACGTTTCACCGCGTCTTCTTCGTAGGGTACTCCGAATACTTCAAGTCCCTTCTGATGAAGGGAGTGGCACGATTGTCGAATATCGTGCCGGTGGATCCGGATGCACACCTTCTTCGAGCCATGAGGATCGGCGCCGGTGGGCTCCACGACGGACGAGTTCTCTGCATCTTTCCCGAAGGGGCCCGTTCCTTTGATGGCGAGCTGCTGGAGTTCAAAAAGGGCGCTTCCATCCTGGCGCATGAGGTGGGCGTTCCCATCGTTCCCGTGGCCATTCACGGAACGCACCAGGTTTGGCCGCGAGATAGCATGAGGATTCGCTTGCACAAGGTAAAACTAACCTTTGGTCCGCTGATCGCAGAGACAGTCCCGGGTAGTGCGGCCGTGTCGAAGAAAGCGGAAGACTCATACCAATCAACGACCGATTTACTTCGTGAGTCAGTGGCGGAGATGTTATAGAGCTATCAGCTATCAGCGTCTGACCGGCGCGCTGCGCCGGTCACTTGGGAACGTAACTGCACTGCACAGCCTGAAAAACGTGGTTCTTGGCGATTTGCTAAGTTACACAATATAACAGCAGATCCGCGAGCAGTTACTGGAGAGCTATCAGCTATCAGCTAACCGCGGCACGATCCCACATTCACAATGAAAGGAGCCTGCGTAGCAACTGTGCCGAGTGCACGGAGTGATCGGCTTACCTGCCAAGCCGTGCCCAACGGATGATGGTTAGCGGTCGGCGGAAAGCGGTAAGCGTGCCGGGGCGTCGACCCGGCACTAGTTATCGATAATAGCAAGTACGGCACCCGTGATGAATATGTTCAGGACCGACAGGGGCAAGAGGATCTTCCAGCCGAGTTTCATGAGTTGATCGTATCGAAACCGTGGAAGGGTCCATCGGATCAACAGCATGAACCAGCAAAAGAAGAGCACCTTGAGCCCGAAGGCTGCAGACTGTAGGAGGGTCACTACGATGTTGGGCAGGGCCCAGTAGCTGCCCCACGGGAAATGAAAGCCGTCTGCCAGGAGAAACGGCACCTGCCAGCCGCCGAGAAAAAGTGTCGTGGCCATCGCGGCGATGAGGACGGTTTCAAGGAAATCCACCATGAAGAATGCGCCGAACTTCATGCTGCTGTATTCGACGAAGTACCCGATGATTTCGGATTCGCCCTCCGGAAGATCGAATGGTACCCGCTTGGTCTCCGCCATGCCGGCAACCAGGAAGAGAAGAAATCCCAGGGGCTGCAGGAAGATACCCCACATCGGCAGCCATCCGCCGAGGGTCTCTCCCTGGGCCCGATTGATTTCCATCAGATCCACGGTGCTGAAGATCATCAGGACGCCCACGATCGTGGCGCCCATCGTGATTTCGTAGCTGATCATCTGGCTGGCCGCGCGGAGCCCGCCCATGAAGGCGTACTTGTTGTTGGAGGAAAAACCGGCGAGAAACGTCCCGTAAATTCCCATGGACATCATGGCGAAAATGAAGAGCAAACCCACATTGAGCGGGAAAATCTGGAGGAGAATCTCACGGCCGGCAACATGGAGTGTGTCACCAAACGGAATGCAGGCGAAGCTCATCAAGGCAAAGAAAACCGAAGCGAGCGGGGCGACGGTGTGTAGAAACTTATCGCCGCCTCCAGGGACATGGTCCTCTTTGAAGAACATCTTCAACGCATCGGCGAGGATGTGGGGGAGCCCAAAGGCACGGACTCCAAGAATCGGCGCGCGGTTCGCTCCAATCCGGTCTTGCATGACCGCGGATTGCTTTCGCTCCATCCAGGTCAACAGCGACGTCAGAATCAAGACGGCGTTGATGAAGAAGAAGGCTTTGATGAAGACGATCAGCAAATCAATCCACATGTCTGTCAGTGGTAATCAGTTGGCCCAGTTCACCAATGCTCGCATAGCTCATGCCGGCGAAGGGGGTCTCCGCTTCCGCCAACTCTTGGAAAACCTCTTCTGCAAGGGACGATCGAAAGGGTATGTTCAGCGCGGCTCCCAGGCGCGCCAGGATCTCGAGGTCGGGCAGAGACTCGCCTAGTGGAGGAACTGCCGGAAGAATCCGCTGAACCCGCCCATCCAGGTTGGTAAAAGTGCCTTCCTTTTCGGCGTAAACGGCCGAGGGCAGATTCACATCAGCCATGCGGCTGGTTTCGTTTTTCCAGGAGCCTTGGAAAACGACATAATTGACTTTTGACAGGAGCTCCCTGGTTGTTGAAGCGTCCTGGATCCCGGTGAGGTCGTGCTGAAAGATGTACAAAAAGTGGATCCTTCCTTCCGTGCATGCCTGCAGTAACCCCTCGATGCCGCTGGCGTCAAACTTTAGGAGGTGAGCGCCGAGGGAATTGGGATTCTTGTCAGCGGTCACAAGAAAGCCGTCGTCGCGCCCGCCTTCTTTGCCGCGAACCTGGCATTCAATTTCCCCGACTTTCATGAAATCACGAAAGAGTTGGCGCGTCCGGAACAGCTCCTCGTTGGTCATCTGTGGAGAACCCAGCAGAGCAACGGCTTCCGGGCCATGAGTTTCCAGTGTTTGGTTCAGCGCCGTGGCGGTCTTGCTGATTGCCTCTGCCCATGAAACCTCGAGTAGACGGTCTCCCTCGCGCGTGGCTGGTTTCGTGAGACGCGTGTCCGCGTCGATCTTCACATAGCCGTAACGGCCCTCATCGCAGATCCAATAAGAATTCACTTCGGGATTGTACCTGGGCTTCAACCGCTGAACCCGTTTGTCATGATACCGGGCGTTGAACCTCTCGTTGAAATGAATCTCGATGTTGCACCCCCGGCTGCACCCCGGACAAATGGACCGGGTGCTCCCGAGAAACCAAACGCGGCACTGGAAACGGAAGTCTCGATCCGTCAGCGCCCCGACGGGACAGATGTCGACGACATTACCGGAATAGGGATTGTCGAGCTCAGAATCGGGAAAAAGGTCGATCTCGCTCAAGTGCCCGCGATCGTGTACAGCCAGCTCGAACGATTTCGAAATCTCTTGAGTAAAGCGTACGCATCGGGTGCACAGTATGCAGCGTTCCTGATCGAGCATGACATGGGGCCCGATTGGAAAAGCCTTTTTTCTCTTGGTCTTGTTCTCATCAAAGCGCGAGGCGTAGGTTCCGTGCTCCATGTAGTAGTTCTGAAGCTCACACTCACCCGATTGATCGCATACCGGACAATCGAGTGGATGATTGAGCAAAAGAAACTCGAGCACGTTCTGCCGGTTGTGCAATGCCTCGGGGGTTTGGGTTCGAACTACCATGCCGTCTGATGCCGGCGTTGCGCAGGAGGGCTGGAGCTTGGGGATCTTTTCGACCTCGACCAGGCACATTCTGCAGTTTCCAACCACCGATAGACCGGGATGGTAGCAGTAATGGGGTATCGAGATGCCCGCACTCCGTGCCGCCTCCAAGATCGAGGTTCCTGTGCGGCACTCGATCTGGTTATCGTCGATGGTGAAATGAACAGAATCTTGGTCGCCCATTGCAGCTATGTCTTCAGTTCTTGGGACCGATCAGCGGCTGCCGTTTCTGAATGGGATAGTCCTTGCGCAGCGGGTGGCCTTGAAACTCTTCGTACAGGAGAATCCTCTTCAGATCGGGATGGCCTCTGAAGCGAATGCCGAACATATCCCAAACTTCCCGCTCCAGCCAGTTGGCACATCCCCATAGAGAGCTGACCGATTCGACCTCAGGGTTCTGGCCGCCGACGGCAACCTTGATGCGCAATCTCTTGCCCAGCCTCAGCGAGAGCAAATGGTAGACCACATCGAAACGAGGGTTTCGTCCCATGTAATCCACCGCGGTCAAATCCGTCAGCATCTCGAACAGAAAGCGATCATCGTTCTTCAGCAACTGCATGACTTTCGGCAATGCCGCGGGGGTGAGAACGATCGTTGCATCTCCCTGCGGAAAGCTGACTTCAAATAGTTCTTCTGGAAACGCTCGTTTCAGAGCTTCTACAACGGAAGGATACAGCTCCAAGTCTTACCCCTAATCCCATTCGAGGGCGCCACTCATCCAGGCGTAGACAAAGCCAACACCGACAATCACGAAGAAGACGAACATCTGAAAGAAGCCTGCCCATCCAAGGTCGCGGAAGACCACTGCCCATGGAAAAAGAAATGCCAACTCGACGTCAAACAAGATGAAAAGCAATGCCACCAGATAGAATTTTACTTGAAATGGCATCCGAGACATCCCCTCGGAAGGGACCCCGCACTCGAAGGGCTCACTCTTCACAGCGGATCGCTTCTTCGGGCCCAGAATCGAGGAGAGTAGTACGAAGGACCCCGCGATGAACCCTGCGATAGCCGCCATGACCAAAAGAGGCATGATCGATTGCATGGGCACTCCATGTAACATTTTTCACAAGCGCCAGCTTGATAATCTACACACCCATTTTCCGAAAAGCAACGTTCCGGTTTGCGGCGGGACTAGCGTCGGGCGCTATCCGCTTTCGTGCGATCACGAGTCGACCATTGATCTTCCTTTTTGAGTGGAAAGGTGCGCAAGACGCATAGCTCGACGCAACCCTACGTTCGGTCGATTCTCGTGCCGGAGACCCGGTCATGCAAACAACGGGCGGAAGGATCGATCAATGCCCAGAACAGCCCGATCCCAAGAGCGAGCAAGCCAGCCAGGAAGAAAACGCAGCGGACCACAATGGACCAGAATCCGGGGCGAAACTCAGTATCGCCAAGGACCCGAAGATCCGTGAGCATCATCCCGATCGTTTGGTTCGCGGTCCAGAGGAAAAAGATCGAGTAGACGAAGAAAATCGAGATCAGGAGGATCCCAAAATTGAACATGCTAAAGACTTGAATTCCAGCCGTTGCGTCGGTAAGCAGGATGAAGGCACTTCCCATCACGATGATGGTCAGTAGATCGATCAATCCGGCAAGGGTTCTAGAGAGCAGAATCGTCCTATCCGAGAGGGGTTCCTCAAAGGCATTGGAAAAGACGACGTCCGGCGGCTCCGGAGCGGACATCGGAGTCGAGGCTTTTACCTTCAGATCGATAAAATCTTCAATTTGTTCAGCCTGCGCATCCACCGGCTCCGTTTCAGCTTTCAAATCCCTGCTCTGCACTTCCGGAGCAGGCTCTTCCTCCACGTCTCGCAACAGCGACGAGGAACGGAACTGAAGTGGACGCGGGCTTGATCCGGGCAGAACAGGCACGACGGGTGGGTCCTCCTTGGCTTCGGTGACCTGGTCGCCGGACAGTGGGCGACTCGGGGTATCGCCGGACGCCGTGGAGGGCCCGCTTGCCGGGGACTCGACCGACGTGCGGGATACGGGTGCAATGGGGGGAGGCAAGGCGTCGTCTTTTTGCAACGATCCGTCGACGGATGAAAGGGCTGGAACCTCTTCATCCTGACTTTCGGGTGGATGGTCTGGAGCGTTCGGCGGCTCCACAGCCGTAGAATCGCCGCCGGCTTCTGGACTATCCTCTCGGTTGTGTTTGATCTCCTTCAGTCGTCTTGCAAGCTCCTGCCGCCATTCGGCCCCACGCTTGTGTGGCTGCGCGGATTCTTCGGGCTGCTCCGGCGCCGTTTTCGAAACTTCACGAATTACTTCGCGGCCCTCGGTCGTGCTGTAACCGCACTGCGAGCAAGTCCCTTGCTCATCAAACGTATCTGCCCTGCATTGAGGGCATTGCATCGGAGAACGCTCCAATCACCAAGCCGGCTTCAAAGTTATCCATACTCCGAGGGGAATCAGATTATATCATAGCCGTAAGGTATACTAATTTTTAAGGTCTGTCATGACGCTCAGAAAACGAAGTCTGATCCTGGCCGTAGTATTGATGCTGATCTTAGCAGTTTACGGAATGGCGCGGTACTACTCGGGAGGTTTGATCCACTATGTGGTCGAACATGCTTTCTTGATGAGAGCATCCGCTTCAATGGACGTAAACCAGCTTCGAACGGATTTTCGTGCTCATGTGGCATTGTTTCCTCCAGGTAAGGCGCGGTTGCAGCGCCTGCTAGAGATCTCTCACTATCTCGAGAAGTTTCAGAAGCTGAAAGAATCGGATCTGGAACACTATCTGCTCCGTCCTCCAGCGGTGTCTCCTCCCGCCGGCCCATAGTGGTTGGGTTTACAAACAGGGTAGCGGTGTCTCGGCGGGAGTGAGGGGAGGCGGTGACGCGAGGACAGGGGGACAGCCAGGAGGTCTATCTCCTCCTTCGCGGCGACGTACCTATAACGCCTGGCCAGGTGTGGTTGGAAACCGCGGAACTTTTTCTGGGTAGCAGTATCTAATCTACTAGGGCCCGACACCTGCGGGCAGGTCTTTAGCTCCAGAGGCATCTTACGGTGATGTTTCCCAGAGAGGTAGCTCTAGAGGACTTTGAGGATGACTCGGCGGTCACTCGAAGGGACGCAACCTTCGATCACACCGGCGCGACGGCCCAGCTTGCCTTCGAGGAGATCTTCGAGAGGTACCAGTCGATGGTCTTCAACCTGGCTTACCGCGTGCTTGGCGACCGGGAAGAAGCCCAGGATGTTTCGCAGGAAGTGTTTCTGAGTATCTACAAGAAACTGAGCAACTTCAGGGGAGAATGCTCGATCAGAACCTGGATCTATCGAATCGCGATAAACTGCGCCTCGAACCGCCACCGGTGGTGGGGTCGACTGCGGCGCCGGGGCACTGTGTCCTTGGATGAATGTCTTGCAAAGAATCCAACTCTCTTCTCCTCAGTAACCAAGACGCCGGAAGAGGAACTGCTTGCACACGAGCATGTCCGCCGGATCGAAAACTCTCTTCTGAAGTTGCCTGTGAAGCAAAGAGTCGCAGTTTTCCTGCGTGACATCGAGGACATGACGTATGAAGAGATCGCTGAAACCCTGCGGGTGTCCCTGGGTACCGTGAAGTCTCGGATTGCCAGGGGACGAGAGGAGCTCAAGAAGCAGCTCTATGGCTCCGCGGTGGGAGTCAATGGGGGGAGACCATGATGAATTGCCGCCAGGTTATGAAGAAGCTTTCGCCGCTACTGGATGAAAGGCTTCCGAGGGCGCTTGTGGGTTCGGTTCGTGATCATCTTGAGGTCTGCGTGTCCTGTCAGGCCGAATGGGATGGGCTGGTTGCGGTCCAATCTCAGCTCCGCTCGCTTCGGACGCAACGGGTTCCCGAAAGCATGCGCCGGGTCGTGGAGTTTGGCGTTGGAGAATTGTCGAAAGGAGGCCCATCCGGTGAACTTCGAAGCGAGTTGGAAAGGCTCTGGTCCAGAATGCGAACCACAGATCGAGTTTGGTATCTGGCAAAGATTTCCGGTGTAGCAGCAACCCTCGTGTTTTTCTTTGCCATCTATTCCGCGTTGACGCCGATTGCCCTCGTCTCGGACGGAAAGGGAGTCGCATCCGCTCATTCGCAGAATCTGATGCAGGATCTAGCGGACAACGTTATGCGAAACCTCGGCTATCTCCCGTTGCATGCGATCCGGAGACCGATAAGCTCGAGCCAGCCAATGATCAACGATCTCTATCTTCTCAACTTCGGGCAGAATGCGTCCCGGCGGCAAGGCGATGATAGTTTCTCGGTTGTGGCGCGCGTGGACCGAAACGGAGAGGCAACGATCCGAGGGGTGCTGGAATATCCAGCCGACAACGAACTTCTTGTCAATTTCTATGAACTGATCGACTCGGCCCGTTACCGACCGGCGAGTCTTGATGGGAGAGCCGTTGACTCCCATCTGGTGCACACCTACAACCGAATATCGGTTTACGACTGAGCGTCGAGCGCTTACCGTTATCTGACCTCCGTTTTCCATCTTGGCTAGAAGACAACGGGATTGGAGAATCGACTCACGCACCTGAAGTGTGCCTTATTGCCACGCACCGCGCTTGGCGCTACGCGCTCGACAGAAAGCAGTGAGCGGATGGCGCTAAGCGCTCGACGCAAAGCGCTCTTACTGTATCCGAACCAGCTGTTTGGCCGTTCCCGTGTTGCCCGTTCCGTCGCTGGCACGCAGGCCGATGGAATGCTCCCCTGGGGTCAAATCCGCGGTTGAGAATTCGAACTCTTCTGTCAGGGAATCGGCAATTCCATCCTTCGGAAAAATGAGAAACCATTCGCCGCCGTCGATCGAGAATTCGGCGCTCGCTACCCGGCCCGCATGCGCACTGGCAGCGAAATTCAAGTTCACCTTCTTGCCGCGAATCTGGTGATCTGCAATGTCGATTCGAGGAGTGCCGTTGCTGATGACAAACGTTTTGGATACCAATTCGCCAATCAAGAACTTTCCGAAGGGATTCGAAGGGGCATCGCTGGCCACGACCTTCAATCGGTAGGATCCATCCGGTAGAGCGGCACTGTCCAAGGTATAAAAGGCATCCTCAATTTTTTCCTGCAGCAACTTCCAATCACTCTCGCCCTTGCCCTTGAAGTAGATCGAAAACTCGAGATGGTCCTGATTCTCGTCGGTCGCCTTCCAAGTCACCGATTGGGAGCCCAGCCGGGCGACGCGACGGGGTGGCACGGACCGTTTGTCCTTTCCTCTCTCCCGGGGCGCATTCAGCGGAGACCCATTGGCTGTAGTGGAGACGTTGATGGTGGAGGTTTGAATCGTGGGCGCCTTCTGCAACGCCACCCCCGCCGGCAACAAGCTGATACCGACGACTTGAGGCCGAAGGTTCTGTTGGAGATAGGGGATGATGACCCCGTTGAGAGAATTCTGCTGCGTAGATCCGACGCCGCCTGCCGGGCTGGGACCGAGTTTGAAGACTGCTCTCCACTGCAAGAAACGGGCCTTGGGGCTCGTCATTTCCTGCCCATCGGAGTTGGTGTAGGGGTTGCTCCAGTCGCTCCAGGTAAGGTCCGGCTTCTCCGTGTTGCCGGTTCGAGTAGAGAGCTCGATCGTTCCACCCGACGGGTTGCCCGCACTCCAGGAGATCTTGCCCCAGGAGGCAACGGTCCTGGCATCCAAGAGACCAGATTCGAAGCTCCCCTTCGAGGAGCCGGAAGCACGGAGCCTGTACACCTTGCCCTGATTGCTACCCGCCACCCACACTTCGTTCTTGCCCGAGGCGAGGCACGTCATCTGCTCTTCTGCAGAGTCGGTAATCACAGTGACCTGCTTGGAATTGTCGACGGAGAGCAATCGTCCTTTTCCGCCCGTCGATAGCAGGAGCTCTCCGCTCTCACGTACAAGGGCGTCGTAGACCATCCGGTCCTTCGAGAGGTATATGGTCTCGACTTTAGAATCGCTCGAAATCGCGAAGACGCTCGACTGGGATCCGGAAGGGATCTTTATTCCCCCGGGAGCGGCGACCGAGGAGCCTGCTTTCTCGTTGCCGGATGCAGAGGAGGAAATTGCCTGGATCGTTACGACGGGAATCGTGCCGGGCGAAGCTTCTTCCATGGCTCCGGTACTCACCTTCGAAGATGCGGGAGTTCTCTTGGAGCTACTGCCTACAGCGTAGATGGTTCCGAACCTATCTTCGGTTATGGTCCGGATCTCCTCCATCTTTGCATCCAGTAGCGTAAAGGCTTTGTCCGCCTCGTGTATCCTCAAGACCCGTCCCCCGGGCGAGGTACCGGCCAGCAGATGGCCCTCCCTGGCGAATGCGAGGGTGACCACATGATTATCCTCGGAATCATAATACTTTGTTTTCTTTCCGCCGGTGTCGACCTTGTAAATAATCCCGCGGCCGCCGGTCGCGACAAACAAGTTTTCCTTGTCGTCGAAAACAAGGGACCAGATGTACTTTTCTCCCGGCGCACAAAACTCCGTCGCCTGATCTGCTCCCGTGACCTTGTATACCTTGCCGTCGGGTGAGGTGCCGACGTAGAGGGCATCGGTGCTGTCGAGGGCCAGAGCAAAAATGTCGAGCTCGTCACTCTGGAAGTAGAGACTCCCGTTTCCCCGGGTGTCGAGTTTGAAGACCTTTCCCGCATGGCCGGTTCCCACGTACACGTTGCCGGCTCTGTCGACTACCATGGAAAAGATATAGGGCTCTTCCGTGTCGTAGAACATCTCGTATTGTGGGGCGAGGAACAGACCGCCGTCCGGGCCAAGAGAAACGTTCGTCAGCGTGCCTTTCAGAAGTTCCCGCTGAGTGAAGTTTTCCCAGAAACGAGGGGTTACCGCCGAACCGGAAAGTGACACGGCCAGCATGAGGCCAAACGTGACAAGGGCTCGCTTCGACATGAATGCTCCCGTTGGCCCGCCGCTGGGCAGGCGTAGATAAAGGCGAACGATAGTCCCTTGGTTTCTTCGCTCAAGGTCTGATTTCGAGGTTCAGGACTCTGGAACCGGCGATGATGTAATCCGTGGGCGGGAGCTCATACTCCATGAGGACCGACATCCGGATCGGGTGCACCCCCCCCGAAGACCGCTCTGAATCGAGAATGGAGAGGATCGAGGGAGGAAGTCCAGGCATTCCCTCCCCGTGGATCACTACACCCGGTTCACTCCTGAAAATCCGCACGTAGATGCGGTCATTCTTGCGTACATTGTTGATGAGTCGAATGAGCTGCTCCAGGTTTCTTGGGATTACATTCCCGCTCTGTTCACGGGCATCTCGCGCCATGACGCTCGTTCCGTCGGCCACGAGGATGGATACGTGTCCCGGAGAGATGTCCGGGGGAAGCTTGACAGGATAGGATTCCTTCAGCGTTTGCCCGTCGTTCTTCCTGGCCGTAACCTCTAGATTGAAGCTCGCCCCGGCCGTAACCTCCGAGCGGTCCATCCGAACCGAATCCAGCAATGCAGCCCGATCGTCCTCGAGTGCGAGAATCTCCAGGTCGATGTTCTCGAAGGTGATCTCTTCGTGTCCGGAGGACAGCAGAAAACCGATCGGTACCGCAACGGACAAAGAGGCAAAGACTGGCGAGTTGCTATTGGAAGAGAATCGGCTGTGGATTTCAACTGCGTCCTGGTCCTTTACGAAGATCTTCCCGTCTACCTGGAGCGTGGATAAGCCCAAAGATCGTTCTGATGCGACGATCGTGTTGAAAACCGTCAGATTGAGCATGAATGGCGTCAGAAAGGGATCCAGCGCAACATCGAAGCGAAGTCGCTTTTCGACACCCCGACTCGTGGTCATCGAGAGGTTGACCGGGATCATCTCGGCTTCCTGTCCTAGAACGCCGTATATGCCGGAGTTCCGGTCTTGTCGAATCACGCCAACGGACGCTCCGGCTTCCAAGATCTTGAAAGAGCTTTGAAGACTTGGAAAAACCGTGATCACCCGACCCCGATGTATCGGGAGCTGGGTGAAACCGAGATTAAAAAGGGGGTGGCCGAATGCGTAGAGTTTGTCTCCGCTGATGAAAGTGACCGTCCCGGCGGCGGAAACATCGAGGTCGCCGCTAACCAGCGATACCACGAGGTTCGAACCAGGCTCGAGCGCTCCGCTCTGCCAAGGCTCGGCAGCGCCGGATGTTGCCGCCCCTTGGACAGCCGCGAAACCCAGAGCGTGAAACTGTTGAGAAAACAGTTTCAAGGTCTCCGGTGCGAACCCTCCCAGATTCAGCGGTGTGGCAATAGGGACAAGGGAGTGTCCCGATAACGGACCAATACCGGGAGTCAGGACATAGGGTAGCATTTCGGACATGAACTGGGCCAAGTTGGAGTCTGCGCCCGGCTTCCGCAGCCGATAGTTCCACAGGGAATTTCTGTTGAGACGAGCCCTCCCACCCGTTCTTGTAGCTACCGGTACTCGGAAGGCATCGACCATTTGGCGGATCGGCGTGATCCCTCCAATCGCAGCCTTTGGAAAGCTGTACGAATAGGCAACGGCACCGAGCAGCTTTCCGTCGATGAAAACGGGGCTTCCGCTCATGCCCTGAAATACGCCCGTCTCCCCGAGGGGCCCACCACTGAAGCGCGCCAGGATGGAGTCTTCGCCCGGTCCGGTGTTGTTCAAGACTCCGAGAACCTCGACTTGAAACTCCGCGGGCTGTGCCCCTTCGAAACAAGTCTTTCCGACTCCCTTCATCCCGGGCCGGACGTCTTCGATTCTCAAGAAATCAGTCTGCGCCCACAGGCTCTGCGAGAGAAACGCAAACAGAATACTCGTCAACCCTAGCGTCATTGTTTTTCTGTGCTGGTACTTCACTGCGGCGATTACCCCAAAACATGCAAACTACACAGTATACGGTTTGACCGGCATGCCGGTCAAGAGCACCGGAAGGCGCCGGGCCGTCGCCATTGCAGTCGTCCGGTAACCGTCCCGTCCGAGGGTGGGTGCGGCGGATGACGCAAGCTGGCCATTGGGACCGCCTTCGACATCGGCTAAAATCTCAGCAATGGTGGTGTCTCGCTATACAGATGTGTGTGCCGTGGTTCTGGCCGGTGGCAAGAGTTCCCGGATGGGTGCCAACAAGGCCCTACTCAGGATCGGCTCGGAGACGCTGATCGAAAAGGCCGCCGGTAAAGTGGCCCTGGTGACCAGTGAGGTCGTTGTTTCGGCCGATGATCCGGCGTTGTACGCGTTCGTCGGGGTTCCGGTTGTGCCGGACGAATTTGCCGGCCAAGGCCCGCTGGCCGGACTTCATGCCGGGATGAGTCGATCTTCCCGCTCGTTGATTCTTCTGCTGGCATGTGACCTGCCCTTGATAAGCGAGGCGATGCTCCGAGTTTTGATCGAGTCTTGTGAAGGGCATGATGCCGTCATTCCACGGACTTCCGAAGGCGGCCTTCACCCGCTCTGCGGTGTTTATCGCCGGACGTGTTTGCCGGACCTGGAGGCGAATCTGAGACACGGCGTCAACAAGATGACGTCGATTTTTGACCGGGGTCTCTCGGTGAGGTGGTTGGATGCTTCCGCCGGCACTTTTTCAGACCAAGAGCTCTGGAACGTGAACACCCCACAGGACCTAGCACGTCTCCGGGCAATGCGTCCCGAAGACGACTATATATAGTAGACCGGATACGAGATGATACGACATGTTGCGTAAGAGTTGGATTTTTGTTGGGTCCCCGTTTCACGGCTATGCTATAGTAATTTGGTCCGCAACGACGGCCCCTTTGGCCTGGAGCAGTAGTGCATGAATTGGCGAAAGCCTAAGAGTGATCAGGGAAGGTTCCTCCGTACGATCACTCTTATCGTTTTCGGTCTCCTCTTTGGAGCCGTCGCGTTGGCCGGGATTGTCCTATACCAGATCAAGCATCCGAAACCCGCGCCCGAAGGAGTGAAACCCTTTCACTTCCTGTTGCAGGCGGAAGAAGTTTCGTGGGTGGGTGGGGATGGGAATTCCGTGCCTGGTTGGTGGATCGCCGGGAGAAGGGAAGCGCCGGCGATCCTGCTGTCTCCGGGGTATGGCATGAGCCGCTCGGACGTTCTCAGCATGGCCACCGCGCTGAAGGGTTCCGGTTTTCACACGCTCATCTACGAGCAACGTGGATGTGGCCCCTTACCGGAAGGCTCGAGCACGTTCGGATTGCGGGAAACGGACGATCTGCTTCTGGCGCTCGATTATTTGCTCGAAAGACCAGGCGTGAACCGGGATCAAATCGGCGTGTGGGGTGTGGACGTCGGGGCATGGGCAGCCCTGAAGGGCTCGGAACGGAGAGCGGAGGTGAGGGCGGTCGTGGCCGATTCCGCGTACGGGAGAGTCCGTGACTTTATGGTCGTCAAGGCGGGCGAACTCGTCGGCGGGGAAAGTCCATTGGTGAAGGACCTGTTCGGTTATGCTTTCGATCTCTATCTGCGGGCCGTCGCGACTGAAGAGGAAACGACGATATCGGGGACGGGACTCGGGGATCGCGCGGTTCTTTTCATCGAAGGCGAGAACCGAGAAGAGATGCGGGACTTGACCCGTTTGTTACAGACGAGAATCGCCGGTGCGAGCGAAATCGTCGCTCTTCCGTTTGCCAGGGTTCGGATCATGAATACCGAGTCGTTCCAGATGTACGACAAGGAAGTATCCAGTTTTTTTGAGCGGAGCCTCCGTTAGAGTTTTTTATTCAGTCTTGAGGGTCACGCCACTATGCATCACCTCCAGAAGTTAGAAATCGTTGGGTTCAAATCGTTCTGTGATCGGACGCAACTGTCGTTCAGCGGCGGTGTCACCGCCGTCGTCGGCCCCAACGGGTGTGGGAAGAGCAATATCGCCGACGCCATCCACTGGGTCGTGGGCGGCCAGAGCGCCAAGAGTTTGCGCACCGACAAGATGGAAGGCGTTATCTTCAACGGAACCCAGGCGCGCAAGCCCACCAACATGGCCGAGGTGAGCTTGACGCTCAGTCTCGAGCACGCCTCCGACTTGCCCGGGGGGCTCAACCTTAGCCTTGAAGGTTTCACCGTGGGCAGGCGTTTGTACCGGTCCGGCGAGAGCGAATACTATCTCGACGGCCGCCGCTGCCGGTTGAAGGACGTCCAAACGCTGTTCGAAGGGACTGGGCTCGGACCGAATTCCTATGCTCTCATCGAACAGGGACGTATCGAACGTATATTGAGCTCTCGTCCCGCGGACCGCCGCAGCCTGCTCGAGGAAGCTGCCCGGATTACACTGTTTCGGAGCCGGCGATACTCCGCCGAAGCAAAGCTGGAGGCAGCGGAACAGAACCTCGTGCGCGTGCGAGACATAGTTCGGGAAGTGTTGCGGCAACTCAATTCTCTCAAGCGCCAAGCAGCCAAGGCACGTCGCTACCGGCGACTGCGAGAGGAACTGCGCATGCTTCACAAGCGAAAGTTGGTCCTGGAGCGGAAAGCGCTCGACGTGCAACTGGAGGCAATCCTTACGCGCTTCTCCAAAGCCCAAGCCCGGGAGAAGCAGGTCCTTTCCGATATCGAGAGAGTGGACGCATCTCGGCACGCACATCAAGAGTCGTGTCTCGCTCAGGAAAAGCAGGTCAATGGCCACCGCGACGAATTGACGAATCTAAAGCTTGAAGCCGAGCGTGCCACCCATACCCTCGAGCATCTCCAGAGCCAGAAGTCGGATCTGCAAGAGCGCATCCAGAACCTCGAACAGGAGTGCGACGGCCTCGAGACCCGCAAGGATCTGATCCAGCGGGAACGCGATCGCTTGGGTCAATCGGTGGCGACCCTGGAGCAAGAGCTGTCGAGAGAGCGAAGATCGATCGAGCAGGCCCAAGCGAGCTCGGACGCGGGTCAGCGAGCGATTCGGGAGACGGAATCCCGCATGGAAGAGAGCCGTTCACTTCTGCTGAACGGGGCGGGCGAGCTCGCCGACCTACGGAACCTTCGTGCCCGCTGCCAGGAGAACATTCACAGAGTCGAGGTGCATTCAGAGCGTCTGCAGCAGGAGAAGAGAGCCAAGGGGCAAGAACGAGAGGATCTCCTTGCCCAGGTCGCCACCTTTCGCCGCCAGCAAGGGGAAAACCTCGTACAACAGCAAACTGTGATGGCCCGTCAGCAGGAGGCTGAGCGACAGCTTGGGATTCTCAATGACAAGCTTGCGGTGGCTTCAAGCGAGATTTCAGCTCAGAAAGAGGAGCACGGACTCCTCACGCATCGCTACTCATCGCTGGAGCAGATTGAAGAGCGTCGAAGCAACTATTCCGAGGGAGTGCAGAAGTTTCTCTCGTCTCAGACGGCGGCTGGAGATACCGTGCCTTCGCAGACCCTCGCGGATCATATAGAGACTGAACCCCAGTTCGAGTCGGCCGTTGAGGACTACCTCAACGATCCACTTCAATACATCCTCGTGGAAAAAATCCAGGATGCTGTCCAGAACGTTGAACAGCTAAAACGTATTGGCGCGGGAAAGTGCACGTTCCTGACGCTTGCCAACGGCCACCGAGAGCATGCACGGCCTAGGCCTTCGGTCAGGTCGGGAGAGGGTGTTGTTGGTTATCTAGATGATCTGCTTCGGATGAGGCAAGACGTGCGGGAGGCGTTCCAGCGAGCGCTTCCGGACGTCGCCTCTACCGTTATGGTTTTGGATCTCGAAACAGCGTTTCGCGTGGCTCAGGATCATCCCGAGGGCACGTTCCTCACACTATCGGGAGAGACGTACTCCTCGAGAGGATTGCTGTCCGCCGTTGGCGAGCGGAAACCAATGGCGGGGCTCCTGGCTCTAAAACGCGAGAAGAAGGATCTGGAGAGCAAGCTGAGTTCGATTCGGGAGAAGATGCAAGGAGCTCAGACAGAGTTGAACCGACTGGAGACGGAGCAAGTGTCGTTCGCGGATCGTCTCAAGACCGAGGCCGACCAATCTCGACAGCTGGAGTTGAATGCCCTTCAGATCAAACACCATCTGGACCGAGGTCAGGACGAACTGGGGCGGCTGGAGCAGATGGCGGCTGTGACAGACCTGGAGCTCAGCCAACTGGTGTCGGAAAAGACCGGTTTCGCGTCAAGCTTGGTGGAGGCGGAAGCGGGAATGCAGAGAATCGAAGACCGGAGTCGGGTGGGGAACAAGGAATTGAAAGAGCTCAACGCAAGCGTGGACTCGTTGCGATCCGACAGCCTGGTGCTTTCGAAGAATCTGGCGGATCGCAGCTCCGAGTACGCTGTCGCCCAGGAGCGCAAAGCCAGCTCGATTTCTGAGCTCAATCGTCTTGCGCTCGAAGACAAAGAAGTCGGAGGTAGATTGGAAAAGAATCGTCGGCAACGCGAAGAGTCCCGGATTCGCATTGCGAACATTGATCAATCCCATCACGAAATTACGTCTCAAACGGGACAGCTCTCCAGCTCGATCGAGCAAACCGAGACGGCTTTGACGGAGAGCCAATCCAAGCTGTCCACGATGAGGGATACGGTTTCAGGATTGGATAGTGAGGTCCGCAGGTTGCATGCGACCAGAGAAGAAGCGATGGAAGAGCGCAACCTCGTGGAGGTCGAAAAGACGCGTCTGGAACGGGACATCGAGCACTCGGAACAGGTTTGCCGAGAAGAGTTTCATGAGGAGCTGAGGACGCTCTTCGATGAGCTGAGTGAGGACGACCAGCGGGGTAATACCGAAGAAGTGAGTTCCGCTTACGAACAACTGCGCGAGCGGGTGGAGAACTTCGGTGCCATCAATATGCGTGCTTTCGAAGAATACCAGGAGCTGGAAGAAAGGCATCAGTTTCTGACCGGGCAGCAATCAGATATCGAGCAGTCGATCGCGGACACCCAGAAGGCCATTGCCGAGATCAATCGGCGTTCGCTGGAACGATTTCAGGACGCTTTTACCCATGTTCGAGCAAACTTCAAGGAGGTCTTCCGGACGCTTTTCGGCGGCGGGGTCTGTGATCTGAAGCTCACAGACGAGGGGGATGTGCTCGAGAGCGGCATTGACATCGTCGCTCAGCCCCCCGGCAAACGATTGCAAAGCGTCTTGCTCCTCTCAGGCGGGGAGAAGGCGTTGACGGCTCTGGCGCTCCTAATAGCCATCTTTCAATATCGTCCTAGCCCTTTCTGTGTTCTGGACGAGGTTGATGCGCCATTGGACGACGCCAACGTTGATCGCTTCGTGAACTTGATCTCCGAATTGAGTCAGCAGACGCAGTTTATTCTCGTGACCCACAACAAAAAAACCATGGAGCTCGCCTCGTCCTTGCATGGAGTGACCATGGAGGAGGCAGGCGTCTCCAAGATCGTAGGTGTGGACTTCCGCCGCATTGGACAAGAACTTGCCAGCTAGAGGGTTGAAAAATGAAAACGCAAAAAGCGACCCTGAACGAACCGTTGCCAACCATTCATGAGACTCAGCTCGAGGGGTTGCGAAAGTTGCGCTCCGGGAAGGTGCGTGACGTCTATGAGTTTGGTGATCACCTGCTCATGATCGCGACAGACCGTATCTCGGCCTTCGACGTCGTGTTGCCGACGCCGATTCCTCACAAGGGAGCTGTTTTGACGCAACTGTCGCGATTCTGGTTCGATATGTTCGAGGATCAGGTTCCGAACCACTTGATCAGCGCGGACGTCGATTCCTTCCCTGACGAATTGAGGGTTCATCGGGGTGTGCTGAATCTCCGAGCCATGCTCACCGTGAAAGCGGACATGTTTCCGGTTGAATGCGTCGCGCGTGGTTATCTCATGGGGTCGGCTTGGAAGGAGTATCAGGCATCGAGCAAGGTGTGTGGAATTCACCTGCCCGCCGGACTCCGAGAGTGTGACGTACTCCCGGAGCCCATATTCACACCCGCGACCAAAGCGGAGACGGGTCACGATATCAACATCACTTTCGAAGAGATGTGCGAGATCGTCGGCTTGGAGACCTCTACGGAGTTGAGGCGGCTGACACTGTCTCTCTACGAGAAGGCGGCCGATTACGCCATAAACAAGGGCATCATTATCGCCGACACGAAATTCGAGTTCGGTGTCCACGACGATTCCATCATCTTGTGCGACGAGGTGCTCACTCCCGACTCCTCCAGGTTCTGGCCCCGGGAATTGTACCAGCCAGGCCGCTCCCAGATGTCGTTTGACAAGCAGTACGTCCGCGATTATCTGGAGGAGATCCACTTCAACAAGCAGCCTCCGGGACCGGAGCTTCCCGATCCTGTCACGCAGCGAACCAGCGAGAAGTACCTCGAGGCCTTCCGGCTGATCACGGGTTCGCACCTGGTCCGTTGCTGATAGTCGGGACGTGGAAAACCTGACCCACACCCTGACCGGCGTCATTCTTGGCAAGGCAGGACTAGAAAAGCAGACCCCTCTTGCGACTCCGGCCTTGATCATCGCAGCGAACCTGCCCGATTTGGATATCCTCGGGTCGGTGGCGGGAGTGAACTACCTAGATTTTCACCGGGGGGTCTCCCACGCGGCCGTGGGAATTGCTGTCTTGTCGGTGGCTCTCGCGGGCGGCTTCTGGCTGTTCGGGAAGAGAAGCAGCGGGACACGCATTCGTGAATCATCCCCGATCAAACAGAGAATTGAGTTCGTCCCGATGCTGTACGTCTGCTTTGTCGGGTTGTTGTCGCACCCATTGCTCGACTATCTGAATGCGTATGGTGTTCGTCCCTGGCTCCCATTCAGCGACAAGAAGTACTATGGAGATCTCATCGGCATCGTCGATCCTTGGATCTGGATTGTCCTCGGGGTGTCGATCTGTGCCAGCGTCGTCTCGAAGCGCGCGAAGATAGCGTGGGCGTGCTTGTGGTTTGTGCTGGCGTTTCTCGTTTTTTTGGGCCTCGGACCAGTCGTCGCGCTAATGTGGGGCTCGATACTCTGCGCAGCCTTGTTCCTTGGGCTGCGTCTGAAGGCGCGGCGGTATTGCACCGCGAAGGCGGGGTTGTGTGTTCTGTTGATCTATGTTGGACTCACCGCCTTGACACGAGGCTGGATCATGCACAAAGCCATGCGGCAGGTTTCCGGGACGATCCGCGAAGCGATCCTGGCCGTAGACGTCCTGCCGCAAAGGCCGGGCGCGCCTTGGAGGTGGACCGTTGTCGTGGAAACCCCCGAGAGATACCACTTGGCTCCGATAGGATTGCGCGATTGGAAATCCGCACCGCCCACCTTTGAATCCTACTCGAAGAATCTTCAGGAGAAGTGCTATCGGGCGGCCATGGCCGACGAAGAGATGTCCGCGATGGCTCGTTTCGCTCGGTTCCCCGCGGTTGAGGTCGTGGACTCTCCAGGTCAGTGTCTCGTGTTCCTGCGCGATTTGCGCTACGCGCAGCGCCAAGCTCGCGGATGGGGTGTCGCCAGCACAACGGTTCTTAAATAGGACGTCACTCCTTTTTCACCTTCCCGAATCCCCTTGCATTGATATTCCGGCGAAGCGTAGAATGTGCGCTCGGTGCACCCGAACCCCCCATCGAAATCCTCTAATGATGCGCATCCGTTGACCTGCGTGGAGAGGGCACTATGGATATGGGCCAATGGACCCTGCTCGACTTCATATTCCTTTTGATCCTGCTCGTGTCTACCGTGTTGGCGGTCGTGAAAGGGCTGGCTCGGGAAATGATCAGTCTCGTGGCCTTGATCGGGGGACTTGTTCTTGCGGGTTTCTTTTATGACGTCCCGGGAGCCTGGTTCGAGCGGTTCACGAGCACGGAAGCCCTGGGTTCGTTGCTTGGCTTTTTCTCAATCTTCATTGGCTGCTTGATTCTTGGGGCCTTGATCGCGTTCGTGGTCAACAAGTTCTTGAAGATCGTCTCGCTTCGGTGGGCCGATCGCGTGCTCGGCGGTGTTTTCGGGTTTGTCCGGGGATGGTTGATTGCCTCGATTCTGGCGTTGGCTCTGATTGCATTCCCCGTGAGTCCGGACTCCATTGCACAATCGAACCTCGCTCCGTTCTTGCTCGCCGGATCCCGCACCGTCGTTTTGTTAGTTCCCTCCGAGCTCAAGGAACGGTTTTACTCGGAGTACCAGAGGGTCGTGCACGCCTGGAACCAAAACAGGAGATCCGTATGAGTGAAGCAAGCTCCCGATCACAGCCGCGGCTGAAGGATCGACTCGAGGCGATCTGCATGGAGATGATCACCCGCCGAATTCTCTTCGCAGAGGCGGTGTCGCATTTTGAAAAGAGTTTTATTACTGAAGTCCTCAATCGCAATGACGGAAACCTCACGCGCACCGCCAAGACGCTGGGGATTCACCGCAACACTCTGGCCAAGAAGGTCGCACAGTTCAGAATCAAGAAACGCTCGCGGAGGAGCTGATGACTTTTCGAGGCGCGAGTCGCTCTCTACTTTCAGAAACCCTCGGGTAGAAAACCTTCGGATGGCAAAACCCGGCAGTTGAATTGTCGGAATCGGGAATTATTTATAGGAAGACGTGAATTGTCCCGTTCGTTTCCGCGTTGGAAACTACGAACGGAATGGCCCGCGGGCTCGCCTCCACGCGGGGACTGCCGAAGACGACCCCCAGTGAGGTAGAGCACGGATGGACCCGTTGCGCGACTTTTGGCGGCTTTCGTTAAAAATGAGCAGCGCGACGCCCATCAAAGCGAGGCTGGCAAGGAATCCAATAACGCCGGCCAAGATCGTGAAGATCTCGATCAGCAACTGCAGCTGCGTTTCGGCATCTAGCAAAATCCCCTCCTGGCCGCTTGCTTCTGCCCCGGCAAACAGATCTGTATCGTCTACTATGCGTTATGATCGCGGTAGCGCAGTTGCTGGTCTTGGCTGCAATGAATTCCTCAAGCTGATCCCATTCTAAACCACCGACTAGGCCCGCCGCCAGCCAAAAATCCGCACCGCGCGGGTTGAGACAGATCCAGTGGGGCGTCCTTTTGATTGGGGTGGGGGGTCGATGGGTGTTGACAAAAGGGATTTGGTTTCGTTATTATTGGCACTCGTTTGCGCTGAGTGCTAACGATATTCTGTAAACGTAAGAAAAATAAAGAGTTAAAATGTTGCAGCGAAAGGAGTGGGGAGTATGAATGTAAGGCCTTTGCAAGATCGAGTTCTGGTAGAGCGGTTGGAGGAAGAAGAGACTTTGAAGGGTGGGATCATTATTCCTGACACCGCCAAGGAAAAACCCATGGAAGGAAAGGTCGTTGCTGTGGGATCAGGCAAGTTGGGCGACGACGGGAAACGCGCGGCCATGGACGTCGAGAAGGGCGACCGCATCCTGTTTGGGAAGTACTCCGGGACGGAGATCAAGATAGACGGTGTGGACTACGTCATCATGCGGGAAGAAGAGATTCTCGCAGTTCTATCCGTGAGCAAGAAAGCTTCCAAGTAAGCAACCAGCGATTTTCTTAACAAAGGAGTTGTAGAGATGGCAAAAGAGATAATACATGGTGAGAGTTCCCGTCAAGCGATCTTGAGGGGTGTCAATCAGCTCGCCGACGCGGTCAAGATTACCCTGGGCCCGAAGGGTCGAAACGTCATTCTCGACAAGAAATTCGGCTCTCCTGTGATTACCAAGGACGGCGTCACCGTGGCCAAGGAGATCGAGCTGATAGAAGGCGTAGAGAACATGGGCGCCCAGATGGTGCGCGAAGTTGCATCAAAGACGTCCGATGTCGCCGGTGACGGTACCACTACGGCCACCGTTCTCGCGCAGGCGATCTTCCGCGAAGGCGTCAAGAATGTCGCGGCTGGCGCCAACCCTATGGGCCTGAAGCGGGGAATTGAGGCTGCGGTGGCAGCTTCCGTTGGCGAGCTTCAGAAGCTCTCGAAACCGGTCAAGGGCGACATGATTTCTCAAGTCGGAACCGTGTCGGCAAACAACGACAACACCATTGGTGGAATCATCGCCGAGGCGATGAAGAAGGTCGGAAAAGACGGAGTGATCACGGTCGAAGAGGCGAAATCCATTGAGACCTCGCTGGAGGTGGTCGAAGGAATGCAGTTCGATCGCGGATATTTGTCTCCGTATTTCGTGACCGATCCGGAACGGATGGAGTCTGAGCTCAGCGAGTGTCAGATCCTGCTACATGAAAAGAAGATCAGCTCCATGAAGGATTTGCTCCCCGTGCTGGAGCAAATCGCAAAAGGCGGCCGCCCGTTGCTGATCATTGCCGAGGATATCGAGGGAGAAGCGCTGGCGACGCTGGTGGTCAACAAGTTGCGCGGCACCTTGACGGCTGCGGCTGTGAAGGCGCCGGGATTCGGTGATCGCCGGAAGGCGATGCTCGAAGATATCGCCATCTTGACCGGAGGCAAGGTCATTTCGGAAGATCTGGGCATCAAGCTCGAAAACGTTCGATTGGAAGATCTCGGCCGTGCCAAGAAGGTGGTCATCGACAAGGACAACACGACCATCATCGAGGGCTCCGGGAAGCACAGCGACATTGAGGGACGTGTCAAACAGCTTCGCGTGCAGATCGATGAGACTACTTCCGATTATGATCGCGAGAAACTCCAGGAGCGTCTGGCCAAACTCGTCGGAGGCGTGGCCGTGATCAAGGTTGGCGCCGCCACCGAGACGGAGCTCAAGGAGAAGAAGGCCCGAGTCGAAGATGCCATGCACGCAACCCGGGCAGCCGTGGAAGAGGGAATCGTCCCCGGTGGGGGCGTGGCGCTGGTGCGCTGCATCCAAGCGGTCGAAAGCCTGAACCTCGACGGCGATGAAGCAGTTGGCACCAGTATCGTCCGACGGGCGCTAGAGGAACCACTTCGGCAGATCGCAGCGAACGCCGGCGCCGAGGGTGCGGTGGTGGTCGAGAAGGTACGAGCGGAGAAGAACTCGAACTTCGGGTTCAATGCTGATACCGACGCCTATGGAAACCTCGTAGATGCCGGAGTCATCGATCCGACCAAGGTCACCCGCTGTGCATTACAGAACGCGGCCTCTATCGCAGCGCTGATGTTGACGACCGAAGCTCTGGTCAGCGAGATCAAAGAAGACGAAAAGGCCCCGCCAATGCCTCCGGGTGGTGGTGGCGGTGGTATGGGTGGCATGTACTAGCCCCACCAATCTCGTTCTTGTTCGAATAAGGGCTCTGCCCGGTTTGTATGCCGCGACATTTTTTTGTGGCAGCATGCAAGACGGAACGAGCCCTTTTTGTTATCGTTGAACCGTGCAATCGATCTCCCGCAGTCTCTTGAAGTCTTCTCTTATTCTCCTTTGCATCAGTATCGGGGCCATGTTCTTCAGGCTCGGAGACCTTCCCTTCACTGGCTCGGATGAGCCCCGCTATGCGCGCGTGGCCCAGGAAATGCATGAGGCCGGCGAATGGGTAACCCCCACACTCGAGGGTCACGCGTGGCTCGAGAAGCCACCGCTTTACTACTGGATCACGATGGTGGCCTATGATGCGTTTGGAGTGACGGAAACCGCAGCCCGCTTGGCGGCCGCGGGCTCTGCTTTGCTGGCAGGGTTTGTACTCCTTTGGATGGGACGCCAGGTTATTTCCCCGCTGGCAGGACTCCTTGGCGGGGCGATATTCCTGACGAGCTTCGGCATCGCCGGCTATGCGCGCAATGCCACCACCGACATGCTCTTCACATCTTGTCTCACGATCGCCATGGCGCTGCTCGGCGCGCGGGTGCTGCGCCCTCAAACGTCCGTGTGGGCTGTTTGGTTCGGCTACGTCTTTTTGGGGCTGTCCATTTTATCGAAAGGTCCCGCCGGCCCCGTTCTTCTCGGCGGTGTATTCTTGCTCTTCTGGTGGTGGGACTCTGCAGGCGGAAGCTTGCGTCGGATCCACGTTGTCGCGGGTTGTTTGATCACGGCAGCGATCGCTCTGCCTTGGTTCTGGCTGGCGTATCTGGCGCATGGACTCGACTTTGTCTTGGTCTTTATTTTGAATCACAATCTGGTGCGGTTTGTCACCGACATCCATCATCATGTCGAACCTTTCTACTTTTACCTTCCGGTTCTTGTCGGACTTTTCTTCCCATGGAGTGGCTGGGGAATCGCGCTGTTTCCGAGCAATCCGCTGCGCGTGTTGCGATCGTGGCGGCATTGGAGCGCGGACTCCACGTTTTTCGTCATTTGGCTAGTCGTTCCGTTTCTATTCTTCTCGCTCTCGCAGTCGAAGCTTCCCGGGTACGTGCTTCCCTGTATCGCGCCGCTGGCGCTTCTGCTCGGAAAACGGATGGCGGCCGCACCGTTGGGAAACAAGGAGAAGAGCTCTGCAACCTGGGTTTACCTTGCCTTGACGATCACTTTTGCCGTGGTCCTGCCAATCGTCTTTTACAGGGATTACGAGGGTGCCTGGAGGGGAGCGGCGATTGTCGGTTTGGTTTGCCTGGTCCCTGCGGTTATCGCGGCGCTGCACTTCCACGGCGGGAAACGCGCTGCGGCCGCACGGTACACGGCGATTCAGGGGGTCTTGATTGTCGTGGCCATGACGCAGTTTCTGTTCCCAGCGCTGGCCGAGTATCACTCGACGCAGGGTGTAGCACGCCGGGCGCTGCTTGTGCGTTCGCAAGACGAACCGATCGTAACCTACCAGTTCTTTCATCATACCTTGAATTACTACACGGGTTATCAGGTCGAGGAGAATCTCATCAATCCGGAAGGTTTGATGCAGTTTGCAGAAGAACACCCGCAGTTCCTGATCGTGACTGAAACGCGCCGGACAGCACACCTGACCAGCCTGGTGGGGTTTCGCTTTACGCTGCTGATGGAGCAGGGGCCATTCAGGCTCTTCCGCCTTGTATCTGAATGACTTTGATCTGGGGACGATGATTCCGGAGCGCCGGGGGATGAGACCTTGGTTGTTCTGGACGCCCCTCGGGGGGTGCTGCGTGGGTTTGAAGGCCCTCCCGCTGGGACACCGAGAACCGTTCCGGGCTTGCCGGGGGCTTGCTTGACTCCCGATACGGCGCAGAGTAAGCTGAAAAACTTCGGCAAATATAGAGCCAAAGGCAATCTCTGTTTTGAAACTCTACAACACATTGACACGGTCCAAAGCTGAGCTCGAGCCTGAAACGGAAGGGGAGGTGCGCATCTACACCTGCGGCCCGACCGTCTACGATTATGCTCACATTGGTAATTTCCGTACCTTTATCTTTCAGGACTTACTCGTCCGGTATCTTCGTTATCGAAAGTACAGAGTCGTGCACGTCATGAACATTACCGACGTCGACGACAAAACGATCAACAACGCCAGGGACCACCAGATGAGTCTGAAGGACTATACGGAGAAGTATACGGTGGCCTTCTTTGAAGACTGCGCGTCGCTCCGGCTTGGAAAGCCAGACCTCACCCCGCGGGCGACGGACCACATTCCCGATATGGTGCGGCTCATTCGCCGTCTCGAGGAAAAAGGACTGGCATATCGTAGGGACGGTTCCATTTACTTCAGCATCTCCCAGTATGCGCAGTATGGGAAGCTCAGCAAGAAGGACTTTGGCGGCATCCAGATCGGGGCAAGTGTGGATGCCGACGAATACGACAAGGACAATGCCCGCGACTTCGTGTTGTGGAAGGCAGCCAAGGAAGGGGAACACGCGTGGGACACCGAGCTTGGTCCGGGCCGCCCAGGGTGGCACATCGAATGTTCCACGATGAGCATGAAGTACCTCGGGGAGACCTTTGACATTCACTGCGGCGGCGTGGATTTGATCTTTCCTCACCACGAAAACGAGATTGCCCAGAGTGAGGGAGCAACAGGGAAGCCTTTTGCTCGTGTCTGGGTCCATCCGGAGTTTCTCCTGGTCGAGGGTGAAAAGATGGCCAAGTCCAAAGGCAATCAGTACAATGTCCGAGACCTGCTGGCCGAAGGACACTCGCCCGAAGCGATCCGGTATCAGATGCTTCAAATCAGTTACCGCAAGCAGCTAAGTTTTAGCTTCGTGGGGTTAAACCAGGCCCAGGCGGCGATCCAGCGCCTCGAGGACTTCAAGCAGCGGATGGAGGAGATTGCCGACAACTCCAGTCCGTGCGACGGTTTCGCCGATCAGGTGAAATCGTCACGCGAGAGATTCGTCGAGGCGATGGACGATGATCTGAATAGCTCGGCAGGGATGGGCGTTTTGTTCGATTTCGTTCGGGCCACTTACCAGCTCGACAGCGAGGGAAAGATCAGCGCGGGCGATGCCCGATTGGCCAGCGAGTATCTCTGCGAAATCGACGATCTGTTCCGCGTGCTGCGTCCCTCCGAAGAGGGTGTGAGCGAAGAAATCCTGGAGCGAATTGCCGAGCGAGAGTCGGCCCGGCGGCGCCGGGACTTCACTGAGGCGGACCGAATTCGAGATTGGCTCCTTTCCCAGGGAATTCAGATAGAGGATACGCCTGAGGGTACCCGCTGGAAACGAGGACGTTGAATAGCTGTGAGCTGTCGGCTGTGAGCGTCTGACTGGCGCAACGCGCCAGTCGCTTGGGAACGTAACTGCGCAGCGCACCGTGAAAAAACGTGGGTTTTGACGATTTGCTAAGCTACACGCATAGCAGCAGATCCGCGAGCAGTTACTTAAGAGCCAACAGCGACTGGCTAGTCGTTCTGGATTTGGAAACACCGCGTCAAACGCCAGTCGTTGGGTTCCGGGTGCCTCTCCCACACTCGTAGCGGTGCCGGCAGTTTGCTCGAGACTTACGTGACTACCGTAATGAGCCACCAGCGACTCTCTGGCTTGCTCCCAGTTGCAGCAGCTCAGAAGGCGTTACGGAGCAGTGTGATTTCTTCGTCGATCTGGCCCGGAGAGACCACCGAGACAATGTCGAACCGGTAGGAGCGATCCCCGAGGTCGTAACGAGCAATGAACTCCTCCGCCACGCGAAGAAGAGTCTGCCTCTTTTGCCAGTCGACAAACTCCCAGGGTTCCCCATACTTGCGAGTCCCGCGGGCCTTGACCTCGACGAAGACGAGGGTCTCTTCCTCGTAGGCAACAATATCTATCTCTCCCCATCGTCCGGGAAACCGCCTCGTCAGCACGTCGTATCCGATCCGGATCAAGAAACGACAGGCAACTCGCTCACCGAGTCGACCCAGGCGGAGATGGGGAGCCTTCATAGACCTCTAGTTTCACCAACCTGGCTTCTATTTTCCCTATTTCGATGAGAGGTCAGAGTTTCTTCCGAACTCGGATCCAGTTGAGCGACACCAAGTACTTCGATGCTTTCGCGACGGACCTGAAAATCGTTTGACCTCTTTGAGGGCCTTTTGCTAACATCGCAATCCGTCGTGACGGGGCGGGAATAACTCAGTGGTAGAGTGCAACCTTGCCAAGGTTGAAGTCGCGGGTTCAAATCCCGTTTCCCGCTCCAAAAACCCCTTATAATTCAATCATTTAAGAAGACCACAGATCATCCTTTCCGGTGGGCAGTAGGTATGGTTGCGTCTGGGTTGCGGATTTGAGCTGGATCTTCCTGCGACTTTTATCCGAGTTTGGAACTACCGAGGTCCCATTCTGACATTCAGTGTTGAGGCCGTCTGCGACAAACGCACGTGTCGATGCAGCCACGGTCCAGCGATGGATGAAGCAGCAGGATTTTAAGTTCGATCCATACCTACGCACTATGTGACACGATACGCACTCATGCGTGTCTATTCAACGATTTAGGCACACCCATCATCGGTCGTTCGATCACCTTCTTACCGATCGAAACCAATCGATCAAGCAAAGTTCGAGCAAAGCAGACACGCTCCAAACGCAGGGCACGCAACTACTCGTGGGCCCAGCTCATGCGCCGTGTGTTTGCTGCCGACGTTCTGGAGTGCCCGGACTGCCATTCCCGAATGAGGATCCTCGCAGCGATTCATCCTCCCTACGCAATACAGAAGATACTCTCTTGCCTCAGCCTCCCTCCCAGGCCTCCTCCTGTGGCGCTCGCCTTACCGGATTGTCAGATGGACGAGACGTACGCCTCGTGAGCAGAACCCGGGTTCTCCAAATCCGCAGTGGCTGTAGCAGTGCGCCTGGAGGTGTGCCCCGCGACCTATGCCGCACCCGTCGCTTGAGGTAAGATCGCTTGTCTTCGGTCGCAGCTTGACTGCCTCTGTCGAAGAGACATAAGGACACCTTATCAGAAGCCCCAGCGAGCCCCAGCGAAGGGATCTCAAGAGGCAACGTACTTCCGGCATGCAGCTTATTTGGGTGATGTAACTTTGCTTGTGTAAAAAGAAAGAGGGTGTAAGTTTGGTTTTTTCGCTGCGATGGCAAAAACCAACTCCAAGAAAGGAGCTTACACCCAATGGCGAAATTAACACCGATGACCGAACAATTCCAACATTTCCTTGATGAGGTAAAAGAAGACTTTTGGGGAGATGTGTATAGCAAGACAAAGCTGGCGTGGAAACGGTATTTCGAGACTGAATCACAGCGGCAGAGAGACCGTTATTGTGGCTTTGGATGGTATGAAAGAGGTGGGCAGAGAAAGAGAGAGTACCGCAATGGATACTATGAACGGGACTTTGTGACCCGCTTTGGAACGTTACGGTTGCGGATTGCCCGGAGCCGGAACAAGAATTTTCTCCCGAAGGGATTACAACGGTTTCAACGACGAGCTGACGAGGTAACGTTGCTGATACGAGAGGCGTTTCTCAGAGGAATCAGCACACGGACGGTGGGACGGATTGTGGCGATCATGACGGGAGAAGTTGTCAGTGCACAGACGGTATCGCAGCTGACACGAGAGCTAGATGAAGCAGTACAGCGATTTCACCGAGCTCGGTTGAGTGACGAATGGAAGACACTGTTTCTGGACGGAGTGAGTCTGAGGGTAAGACGTCCGAGTGGGCGGAAACGGGTGCAGATGCTGGTGGCCTACGGGGTGAGAGCGGATGGTAGCCGGCAGCTTTTGGCATTTATGCGCAGCAGTGGAGAGAGTCAAGCTGCCTGGGAAGGACTCTTAGGAGATCTGTACCGGCGTGGTATAGAGGGAGATAACCTCGAGCTGATTGTGACCGACGGCTGTGCAGGTCTGGCAGCGGCCATTGAAACGATCTATCCGAGAGCTCAGCACCAACGCTGCTGGGCACATAAGATGCGAAACATCGTCAATTCAGTCCGAAAGTGCGATCGAGACCAGATCAAGCAGGATGCACGGGCCATCTACCAGGCCGATAGCCGTCGGGATGCACTGACAGCTTTCAGGAGGCTGAAGCGTTGCTGGCACAAGGATTATCCGAAGATGGTGAATCGATTGGAGAAGGATCTCCCTGAGTTACTGGCCTTTTACAGCTTCCCACGGCCTCTGTGGAAGAAGCTACGAACCACCAACGTCATCGAACGCTGCTTCGTTGAGGTTCGACGGAGAACGCGTCCGATGGTTTGCTTTGTTAATGTCCAGAGTGTCGACAGAATCATTTACTCGATCTTCCATCGATTCAATCTCGATTGGAAGGAACAACGACCAACTCGTACCCTCGACCTTTTTACACAAGCAGCTTGACATGACCGCTTATTTGTCCTATCCTTCTGACCGATGCCCGATGAAGCTCCGGTTACGAGTACTACTTTTTTCTGGGCCATCGTCCACCTCCATGCGCAGCCAGGAGCAAATACGCTGAAATCCTAGGCAATTTTCGACTATCATAGTGTCATGTCATCGCAGAGTTTTTCAAGACTCCCTAGAGTCCGGCTGATAGCGCCTGCTTTAGGTTTTCTCCTGACTTGTTCCTCCCCCGCAGCTGTGGCGAAACCCGCCGGTAGTGTGGACTTTCTCAGGGATATTCAACCCATCTTCCAGGAGTCATGTGCCTCCTGCCACGGTGCCCAGCAGCAAATGGCCGGACTCCGGTTGGACTCCAGGTCCCCGGCTTTGGCGGGTGGGCAGTCCGGGCCGGTGATTCGACCCGGCAACTCGGATGGCAGCCTGCTCCTCCAGCGAGTGGCTGGTATCGGCGATCGGGCCCGCATGCCCATGGGAAAGGACCCGCTGGACCCGTCTCACATCGAGCTCATTCGCGATTGGATCGACCAAGGGGCCCATTGGCCCGCAGGTCCGTCTTCGGAGGCCAGCACCGTCGAGAGACACTGGGCCTTTGTAGCCCCGCAGCGTCCCCAGCTTCCCCAAGTGGGCCGCCAGGATTGGGTCGTCAATCCGATCGACGCTTTTGTCCTGGCCCGCTTGGAGGATGAGGGGTTATCACCCTCTCCAACGGCTGATCGCGTCACCCTGCTCCGTCGCCTCAGTCTCGATCTCATTGGCCTGCCACCATCCATCGAGGAAGTAGATGATTTTTTGGCCGACGACAGCCCCCAGGCCTACCAGAAACAGGTGCAGCGGTTGCTGCGGTCCCCCCATTACGGAGAGCGCTGGGGCCGCTATTGGTTAGATGGCGCCCGTTACGCTGACTCCGACGGTTTCGAAAAGGACCTGGCGCGAGTGGTTTGGTTTTACCGAGACTGGGTGATCCAGGCCCTGAACCGCGACCTCCCCTACGACCAATTCGTCATTGAGCAACTGGCAGGCGACATGCTCCCTGGGGCCACCCAGGACCAAATCGTGGCCACGGGTTTTCTTCGCAACTCTATGATGAACTTAGAGGGGGGCATCGACCCAGAGCAGTTCCGCATGGAAGCCATGTTCGACCGCATGGAGGCCGTTGGCAAGAGCATCCTGGGTATCACCATTCAATGTGCTCAATGTCACAACCACAAGTACGACCCCTTAACCCAGGAAGAATACTATCGCCTATTCGCCTGCTTGAATAACGCTGATGAAGCCAAAATCGCCGTCTACACTTCCGCGGAGCAATCCAGACGGAAGGAGTTGTTGGGGCAAATCCAAGAGATCGAAGCCGACCTGAAGCGAAGGCATCCCGATTGGCAGAAGCGGATGAAGAAGTGGGAGGACAGTCTGGAGGGCGACCAGCCTGAATGGATTGTCGTCCGTCCCGAGGTGGAAGACTTCTCCACGGGAGGGCAGAAGTACTTGCCGTTGAAGGACGGTTCTTTGCTTGCCCAGGGCTACACTCCTAGCCAGCATCGGGTGAAGATGACGGCAAAGACGAGTGTGCGCGATATCACCGCGTTCCGGCTGGAATTGTTGACCGATGACAATTTGCCCTTGGGAGGACCTGGACGGTCGGTCAAAGGGACGGCCGCTCTTACCGAGTTCGAAGTCGAGGCTGCCCCAGTAGAGGATCCTGATCAGCTAACCAAGGTCAAGATCACCTCCGCCACCGCGGACGTTGCACCTCCGGAGACTCCTTTGGAACTCAACCTTCCTGATCCGAAGAGCAAGCCCCGAGTGATGGGCCCGGTCAAATTCGCCATCGATGGAAAAGAGGAAACGGCTTGGGGGATCAATACCGGATCCGTCCTGCGCAACCAACCCCGTAAAGCGGTCTTTGTCGCTGAGGAGCCCATCGACAATCCAAGCGGAACGTTACTGACCTTCTACCTGAGCCAAAAACACGGCGGCGGCGACGATAAGTACTTCAAGAACCGTAACCTGGGTCGTCTCCGGCTCTCGGTCACCGGAACGCCCGCTGTGCAAGCCGACGCGCTCCCCAAGCAGGTCCGCGAAATCCTCTCTGTCCCCCGCCCACGGCGTACGCCGGCCCAGACTCGCACAGTGTTCAGTTATTGGCGCACCATCGTGCCCGAGTGGGGTTATGCCAACACACAAATCGATGAGCTTTGGCGCCAACATCCCGAAGGTACCACCCAGCTGGTTCTTCAGGAACGTGACCAGCGGCGCGACACTCACCTCCTGGAGCGGGGTGATTTCCTTAAGCCTGTCGAAACGGTGAGTCCAGGCGTACCCAGCTTCCTTCACTCCTGGCCTCAAGGCTTGCCGGCCAACCGGCTGACCTTGGCCAAGTGGCTGGTGAGCCGCAAATCACCAACCACAGCCCGCGCTATCGTCAACCGCTTTTGGCAAGCCTACTTCGGCGTTGGCTTGGTGAGAAGCAGCGAAGATCTAGGGAGGCAGAGTGAAGCCCCCTCCCATCCAGAGCTATTGGATTGGCTAGCCGTCGAATTCATGGATCGCGGATGGAGTCTGAAAGCCTTGCATCGGCTCATTGTCAATTCAGCCATGTATCGACAGTCCTCGCGGGCAGCACCGGAGCTCTATCGCCAGGATCCGTACAATCGCTTGCTAGCGCGGGGACCCCGTTTGCGAGTGGATGCGGAGATCGTCCGTGACATCGCTCTGGCCGCCAGCGGTTTACTGAGTCCCAAAATCGGAGGTGCCAGCGTCTACTCTCCAGCACCGAAGTTCTTGTTCGTGCAGCCCGCCAGCTACTCTGAGAAGGTTTGGGAGGAGGCCCAGGGAGAGGACCGCTACCGGCGGGGGATTTACACCTTTCGCTACCGCTCCGTGCCTTACCCCATGCTGCAGGCCTTCGATGCCCCAAGCGGAGAATCATCCTGTGTGCGTCGCCCTCGCTCCAACACGCCCCTGCAAGCACTGACGACCCTCAATGAACCGGTTTTCCTGGAAGCCGCTCGCGCCCTGGCGTTACGCTCGCTTCGCGAGGGAGGAGAGAGCCGGGAGCAGCGCCTGACTTACGCGTTTCGTCGCTGCCTCTCTCGGAAGCCGACCCAAACGGAGATCGACCGGCTTCTCAGCTTTCTGAGCCAGCAACAGAGGCGCCTGGCCGAGGGCTGGATCAGCCCCTGGGATATGGCTGGCTATGACTCGGCCGCCGTAGCTCAGCTTCCGGAAAAAACCACGCCCGTCCAGCTCGCTGCCTGGACCGCGGTTTCCCGCGTTCTGCTGAATCTCGATGAAACCATCACCAAGGAATAGGGAATAGGCTATGAGCATCCTGAATCCAGGAAGTGTCCCCGCGGGTTCCAATTCGATCACTCGTCGTTGGTTCCTAGAAGAATGTGGCATCGGGTTGGGATCGATGGCGCTCGGCCAATTGCTCGGGACGGCGGGCTTGGCTGCTTCGAGTCCCGGCCAGGCTGGTCCTTTTGCTCCCAAGGCACCCCACCATGCACCCAAAGCCAAAAACGTCATCTATTTGTTCATGGCCGGAGCTCCAAGCCATCTGGAACTTTTTGACTACAAGCCCAGGCTAGCGGAGTTCGATGGTACTTTACCCCCGGCCGAGTTGCTCGAGGGGTATCGGGCTGCTTTTATTAGCCCCAATTCTAAATTGCTTGGACCCAAGTTCAAGTTCGCCAGGCAGGGGCGTTGTGGTGCCGAAATTTCCGAAGTGCTGCCTCACCTGGCCAAGGTGGTGGATGACATTGCCATTGTGAAGTCGATGTCTACGGACGCCTTTAATCACGCGCCCGGTCAGATTCTGATGACTACCGGATCACAGCAGTTCGGTAGACCGAGTCTGGGAGCGTGGGCCACCTATGGCCTGGGCAGTGAGTCTCAGGACCTGCCTGCCTTCGTCGTGTTTAGCTCGGGGGAAAAAGGGCCAAGTGGCGGTAATTCTTGCTGGGGCAGTGGCTTCCTTCCCACCGTCCACCAGGGAGTCTTGTTCCGCAGCGCTAGCGAACCGGTGTTGTACCTCTCCAATCCCAGGGGCATTGACTCTGACCTGCAGCGAGACTCTCTCGACACGATCCAAAGTCTGAACCGCCTGCGCCTGGAAAAGGTGGGAGATCCCGAAATCGCCACCCGAATCAATTCCTTCGAGATGGCTTTCCGCATGCAAGCCAGTGTGCCAGAGCTCATGGACATTTCCCAGGAACCACAGTCCATCCAGGACCTGTACGGTGCCGAGCCAGGGAAGTCCTCCTTTGCCAACAACTGTCTGTTAGCTCGGCGGCTGGTGGAAAGAGGGGTCCGTTTTGTTCAGCTCTTCCACGAGTCCTGGGATCAACATAGCTACTTGGTCAGGGACATTCAAAAGAACTGCAAGGACACGGACCAACCCTCTGCCGCCCTGATTCAAGATCTCAAGCAGAGAGGGTTGCTGGACGAGACCCTCGTTATCTGGGGGGGCGAGTTCGGGCGGACGCCCATGGTTCAGGGAACTGGCACCAATGACGGACGGGATCACCATCCTAAAGCCTTTGGCCTGTGGTTAGCCGGCGGCGGTGTCAGGCCCGGTATTACCCTGGGAGAAACGGACGAGTTAGGGTTTAATGTCGTCAATGACAAGGTTCATGTGCACGATCTCCATGCCACCATCCTTCATCTGCTCGGATTTGACCACACCAAACTGACCTATCGGTTCCAGGGCCGCGATTTCCGACTTACTGATGTTCATGGCAACATCGTGAACAAGCTCTTGACCTAGATAGATACCTGGAAAGCAACCGCCCGCTGAGAGAACTCAGCCAGCCGGGGGCAGGTTGACTCCCTCACTTCTTTCGCACGAACTCCATCTTAAATGGACGCTTCCTTGGCCGCCTCGCGCAAGGTCAACTCTTGAAAGAAGTGGCCTTCGTCCTGTTGCGGCCGCAGGATGGCCGACACCGCCGCCCATCTCGTGGATCGCGTCTTTCCCGCAGTCCCCGTCCGTCAGTGGGTGCTCTCTCTTCCCTTCGCCCTGCGCTACCGCCTGGCATATGATGCGAGCCTCGTCACCGATGTCTTGCGCATCTTCGTCTCTGTCGTCTTCGGCTCTGTTCGCCGCCGCGCAGGCTTTGCAGCCGCAGACCGCACGATCCGGTGCGGCTCTGTGACCTTCGTGCAGCGCTTCGGCGGCAAACTCAACCTCAACGTTCACTTCCACATGCTGGCGCTCGATGGCGCGTACGCCGAAGACAAACGAGGCCACATCCGCTTCCATCGGGTGCCTCCACCCTCGGATGCCGAAGTGACTCGGGCGGCCACTCGCATCCACCGTCGTGTCGTGAAACTCCTCGAGCGCCGTGACCTAAGACCGCAAGCCGATCCGCAAGAAGCCGACACGCTCGGTCACGCTCAGCCCCTGCTGGCCGATCTCTACAGCGCTTCAGTTTCCGGCCGCGTGGCCACCGGACCCCGTACCGGCCATCGGCTGATGAAACTCGGCGACAAGGTCCATGGAGAAAACCCCGCCGCCCTGTCCGGGCCCCGCTGCAACACGATTTCCGGATTCAGCCGCAACTACTCATGGGCCCAGCTCATGCGACGGGTGTTTGCTGTCGATGTCTTGGAGTGCCCGGACTGCCATTCCCGCATGAGGATTCTTGCAGCCATTCACCCTCCCCACGCAATACGGAAGATACTCCTCTGCCTCGGCCTCCCGCCCAGGCCCCCTCCCGTAGCGCCCGCCTTACCGGATTGTGAGATGGACGAGATGTACGCTTCGTGAGCAGGACATTGGGATCTCCAAATCCCCCCGTGTAGAAGTGCGCCTGGAGGCGTGCCCAGCGACCTATGCCGCAATGGCGGTTTGAGGTAAGATCTCCTTTGTATTCGGCCGCAGCTTGTTAGCGATCGCGTGAAACCGCAGTTTTCTGAACGGGCGCCGGTAGAGAGGTTTTCAGGCGCAGTTTGATTCGAAGATACCTCACGTAGTCTGCCGAGATAGGATTCTGAAGTAATTCCTCAATGACCGGGAGAAAGTAATACAGGGACCGGATAGGCGATAGCCTGCGTGCCTGTGGATCACGGAGTAACCGACGAGCGGAAGTCAGGAGTAAGCTCGATTCTATGACCGAAAGCGGAACCCGACGATCATAGAGCTGATAAGCGAGTTGATAGTCTTGCCGACGAGGCCGTTGTGGAGTCTCAGGCAGCTGGGCGTAGAGATCAACAACAATCTTTACGTATTGAATGCGATTGGACGGCACGGGTTCTAACGTTTCTTTTTCCTCCGCGCGGAGGCTTCCTGCTCGCTCTCTCGAATCCGATAGCTACGTCCTTCAATGACGGTCACATCGGCATGGTGAGTGAGACGATCCAAGAGCGTGGCAATGCAAGCGGCATTGGGAAAGACCTCGTTCCATTCTCGAAAGGCTCTATTTGTACTTATAACGATGGATCGATGCTCATAGCGCCGGTTGACGACTTCGTACAGCAGATCCGCGGCATGGTTGTCATAGGAGAGATACCCGACTTCGTCTACGCACAGAAGGTGAGGGCGGGCGTAGGATTGGAACTTTCTTCTTCGGAGTTCCGGGGAATCACATTGGAGATCTTCGATCAGGTCGGCAGCCGTACGAAACAGGACGGAATAGCCGGCCAGCACAGCAGCGTGGGCAATGTTTTTGGTAATCATGGTCTTGCCCAGACCGTTGGCACCGAGTAGGACAAAGTTGCGACCATCCGGGATGAAATCCAGAGTGAGGGCGCGTTCGATGACCTGGCGATCGATTTTCTTTGGCCAATTCCAATCGAAATCCGCCAGCGGTTTGAAGCGGCCGATGCGGGAGCGTTTCAGGCGGCGCTCGAGACTGCGGCGGCCACGCTCTCGAGCTTCGGCCTGCAACAGCTCCTCGAGCATTACACGAGGACTCCAACGACCCTTGGTAGCCCGGGCGATGAAGTCTTCCAGGGATTCAGAAGTGGCATTCAGACCGATGCCGGCGAGTTGGGTGGCAAGGTTATTCGTCACGGTCGGAGAGGTCATCGTAGGCCTCCAAGTTGTGGGGTTGGACGTTGAGGTTGGCAAGATCGGGACGACGAGTCAGATCGACAGGTAGTAGATGACGACGCTGTTGGGAGCGGCGATGTTTCTGTAGAATGAAGGCAACCGAAGAAGCCCGAGGCGTCTGCCGCTGGAGTGCTTCCCGAACGGCGACTTGTAGTTCCGTGGCTCCATAATCCTCCAAGAGCTGAGATAGCTGAGTGGTTTGCCCGCCGCCGGACTCTCCCCGCTGGAAGGCAGCCGCGATCAAGGCTTCGCTTTCAGGTACCGATTGAGCAAGACGGCCTCCAGGAGTAGCGCCGATGGCTTTGCGCTTCTCTTGTAGCAGTGCTTCTTGATGCGCCGGATCCAGGACGGCGTCATGGCGGTTGTAGGAGCGGCGGTGTCGGGCGATTTCGGTTGCGCCATCGAGAATGCGTACAGTGTCCTGTGATGCTGCCAGAGTGAGTGCTCGACCCACGGCCGTGTGTGGAATCGAGTAGTCGTTGAGATCAAAACGGATATAGATGGTCTTGCGCGATCGAACCGGTACCACCAGATCGGTATCGAAGGAATGCACCGGCAGTGGAAGCAATCGAGGTTTTTCCTCTTCTTCGAAGATTTGCTCAACGGTGCGGGACTGGTCTCCGGGCCAGGGACGTCGATGAGCGATTTCGTCGCGCCACAGAAGCGCTTGACGGTTGAAGTCCTCCAGGGTGGTGAAGCGGCGTGCGGCAAAGAAAGAGTGTCGGATGTACTGGATGGTTCTTTCGACACGCCCTTTCTGATTGCCACGGGCCACTTGGCACGGGCGAGTGGCAAAATGATAGTGAGCACAAAGCTCAATCAGCCGAGGATGAAAGTGCACGGCATCGCCGTGGCGTTCCAGCACGGCCGACTTCAGATTGTCGCTTAATATGACACGAGGGCAGCCCGACCATGAGTCGAAGGCCCGGACGTGACCGCGCAAGAAGTTCTCCAGGGTTTGATCGAAGAAGAACTCCAGATATAGGGCTCGGGAATAAGAAAGTGTAAGAACGAAGCAGGACAACCGACGACGGGCACGGCCGATTGCAACGGCTCCAAAATGTGCCCAATCGACTTGGCCCTGCTCGCCAGGAAATGTTCGCAGCCGTAAGAAGGCTTCTCGGTGAACAGGGCGGAGACGGGCGACGACTCTCCGGAGTATCACGACACTGCCGGTATAGCCTCGATCCCGAATCATCTCATAGATACGAGTCGTTCGTAGGCGCGGATACTTCTCCAAAGTCTCCTTGATAAAGTCGATGTAGGGATCCGTGAGACTGGGACGAAGGATCTTGGCTCGATTGAATCGATCGGTTTGCAGGGCGGTTCGTACCGTATCCCGGTGAAGTCCCAGTTCTTGCGCGATGGTTCCAATCTTCCAATGCTCGGCATAGAACAAGCGACGGATGTGTGCCACGGTCTCGGCTGCAATCATGTTTCATCTCCATCCATGAAACACATCGATGAGCTGGCCCGCTCGACCGCAAACCATGCAGGTGATAGGGCCGGAAATCGTAGATGTGGTGTGTGTTTGAACTTTCTCATCACGTTGTACTTGCGCTTCGCGCGCAGCGATCCTGCCAGAACGAAGCTCGCTTCGGCTACCTGGATCCGTCACGCGGGCCATGGCTCGTCGACGCCGGTACGCTCGCTGACGGTCTCTGTGATCCAATCTTCCTTCGGGGCTTTG
>CBDFLD010000013.1:0-297392 GCA_965249005.1 Acidobacteriota bacterium | reverse complement strand
GCATCAACAAAGCCCCGAAGGAAGATTGGATCACAGAGACCGTCAGCGAGCGTACCGGCGTCGACGAGCCATGGCCCGCGTGACGGATCCAGGTAGCCGAAGCGAGCTTCGTTCTGGCAGGATCGCTGCGCGCGAAGCGCAAGTACAACGTGATGAGAAAGTTCAAACACACACCACATCTACGATTTCCGGCCCTATCACCTGCATGGTTTGCGGTCGAGCGGGCCAGCTCATCGATGTGTTTCATGGATGGAGATGAAACATGATTGCAGCCGAGACCGTGGCACACATCCGTCGCTTGTTCTATGCCGAGCATTGGAAGATTGGAACCATCGCGCAAGAACTGGGACTTCACCGGGATACGGTACGAACCGCCCCTGCAAACCGATCGATTCAATCGAGCCAAGATCCTTCGTCCCAGTCTCACGGATCCCTACATCGACTTTATCAAGGAGACTTTGGAGAAGTATCCGCGCCTACGAACGACTCGTATCTATGAGATGATTCGGGATCGAGGCTATACCGGCAGTGTCGTGATACTCCGGAGAGTCGTCGCCCGTCTCCGCCCTGTTCACCGAGAAGCCTTCTTACGGCTGCGAACATTTCCTGGCGAGCAGGGCCAAGTCGATTGGGCACATTTTGGAGCCGTTGCAATCGGCCGTGCCCGTCGTCGGTTGTCCTGCTTCGTTCTTACACTTTCTTATTCCCGAGCCCTATATCTGGAGTTCTTCTTCGATCAAACCCTGGAGAACTTCTTGCGCGGTCACGTCCGGGCCTTCGACTCATGGTCGGGCTGCCCTCGTGTCATATTAAGCGACAATCTGAAGTCGGCCGTGCTGGAACGCCACGGCGATGCCGTGCACTTTCATCCTCGGCTGATTGAGCTTTGTGCTCACTATCATTTTGCCACTCGCCCGTGCCAAGTGGCCCGTGGCAATCAGAAAGGGCGTGTCGAAAGAACCATCCAGTACATCCGACACTCTTTCTTTGCCGCACGCCGCTTCACCACCCTGGAGGACTTCAACCGTCAAGCGCTTCTGTGGCGCGACGAAATCGCTCATCGACGTCCCTGGCCCGGAGACCAGTCCCGCACCGTTGAGCAAATCTTCGAAGAAGAGGAAAAACCTCGATTGCTTCCACTGCCGGTGCATTCCTTCGATACCGATCTGGTGGTACCGGTTCGATCGCGCAAGACCATCTATATCCGTTTTGATCTCAACGACTACTCGATTCCACACACGGCCGTGGGTCGAGCACTCACTCTGGCAGCATCACAGGACACTGTACGCATTCTCGATGGCGCAACCGAAATCGCCCGACACCGCCGCTCCTACAACCGCCATGACGCCGTCCTGGATCCGGCGCATCAAGAAGCACTGCTACAAGAGAAGCGCAAAGCCATCGGCGCTACTCCTGGAGGCCGTCTTGCTCAATCGGTACCTGAAAGCGAAGCCTTGATCGCGGCTGCCTTCCAGCGGGGAGAGTCCGGCGGCGGGCAAACCACTCAGCTATCTCAGCTCTTGGAGGATTATGGAGCCACGGAACTACAAGTCGCCGTTCGGGAAGCACTCCAGCGGCAGACGCCTCGGGCTTCTTCGGTTGCCTTCATTCTACAGAAACATCGCCGCTCCCAACAGCGTCGTCATCTACTACCTGTCGATCTGACTCGTCGTCCCGATCTTGCCAACCTCAACGTCCAACCCCACAACTTGGAGGCCTACGATGACCTCTCCGACCGTGACGAATAACCTTGCCACCCAACTCGCCGGCATCGGTCTGAATGCCACTTCTGAATCCCTGGAAGACTTCATCGCCCGGGCTACCAAGGGTCGTTGGAGTCCTCGTGTAATGCTCGAGGAGCTGTTGCAGGCCGAAGCTCGAGAGCGTGGCCGCCGCAGTCTCGAGCGCCGCCTGAAACGCTCCCGCATCGGCCGCTTCAAACCGCTGGCGGATTTCGATTGGAATTGGCCAAAGAAAATCGATCGCCAGGTCATCGAACGCGCCCTCACTCTGGATTTCATCCCGGATGGTCGCAACTTTGTCCTACTCGGTGCCAACGGTCTGGGCAAGACCATGATTACCAAAAACATTGCCCACGCTGCTGTGCTGGCCGGCTATTCCGTCCTGTTTCGTACGGCTGCCGACCTGATCGAAGATCTCCAATGTGATTCCCCGGAACTCCGAAGAAGAAAGTTCCAATCCTACGCCCGCCCTCACCTTCTGTGCGTAGACGAAGTCGGGTATCTCTCCTATGACAACCATGCCGCGGATCTGCTGTACGAAGTCGTCAACCGGCGCTATGAGCATCGATCCATCGTTATAAGTACAAATAGAGCCTTTCGAGAATGGAACGAGGTCTTTCCCAATGCCGCTTGCATTGCCACGCTCTTGGATCGTCTCACTCACCATGCCGATGTGACCGTCATTGAAGGACGTAGCTATCGGATTCGAGAGAGCGAGCAGGAAGCCTCCGCGCGGAGGAAAAAGAAACGTTAGAACCCGTGCCGTCCAATCGCATTCAATACGTAAAGATTGTTGTTGATCTCTACGCCCAGCTGCCTGAGACTCCACAACGGCCTCGTCGGCAAGACTATCAACTCGCTTATCAGCTCTATGATCGTCGGGTTCCGCTTTCGGTCATAGAATCGAGCTTACTCCTGACTTCCGCTCGTCGGTTACTCCGTGATCCACAGGCACGCAGGCTATCGCCTATCCGGTCCCTGTATTACTTTCTCCCGGTCATTGAGGAATTACTTCAGAATCCTATCTCGGCAGACTACGTGAGGTATCTTCGAATCAAACTGCGCCTGAAAACCTCTCTACCGGCGCCCGTTCAGAAAACTGCGGTTTCACGCGATCGCTAACACTTGGGTGGCAGACGGCGCGGATTGCACCTGGACTGTCGGCTTTCAGCCAGGGGCGGCTATGCGGCAACGGCGATGGCCCGCGGAACGGTTCATCGAGCTCGGGAAGTATCTCGGGGAAAAATACGGCGCCCGCGTATTCGTATTTGGCGGTCCGGGGGAAGAAGAACTTGCGGGCCAAATTAGTGATCAGATTGCAGGGGCGCAGAGCTTTGCTGGGCGGACGTCGATCCCCGAGCTTGCAGAGTTGCTCACGACCTGCCGATTCCTTGTCACCAACGATACCGGCACCATGCATCTTGCAACTGCAGTGGGCGTCCAGGTGGTGGCATTGTACGAAGCCTCGGCTTACTACCGCGAGACAGGACCCTACGGCAGAGATCACTGGATTGTCCAATCGCGCAACGTTTCAGAATACGGCGAGTCAGCCGGGTCGCAGCCAGGTCCGGTACTTCGCATTCCGTTTGAGGAAGTCGTATTTGCCGTGGATTCGCTGGTCTCCGGTTCGCACGACGAGACCGACGCCCGAGAACCGAAGGAAATCTCCGTGGATCATTACCGCTCGCAATTCCAGAAAGGACACGTCGATTACCGCCCGATTCGCAAGGCCTCTGTGTCCCGGGATGTCCTGTGCGGTTATTTGCAAAAGCCGGTTTGGATTGCGAGTCTACAGGAGAGCGAATTGAATTGCTTCGAGGCGGCGACGCAGAGCCTCAGAGATCTCTTGGCTGTCGTGCCTTCCGTCCCTGTCGCCCAGTGGATACAGTGGTGCCGGGAGTTTCAAAGCGCGATCAGCCAACTCGGGCAGACGTCGGGGGTCCTGAAAGATCGAGTCATACAGTTGTTGGGGAAAGTCGAACTGGACTCCCGGTACCGGGTGCCTCAGGAAGAACTGCGACAGTTGACCACAATGGAGAGCTTGGTTCTCGACAACGGGGACAGCCCCGCAACCATACCTTTCGTAGCTTACTTCGAAACGGCGCTGGCGATGGTCGGCGGCAACGACATTCGGGAATACCTGCTCGAATACCGCGACAGAGTACTTCGGCTCGAGGAGCAGGTGCACCTCTTCGATCGTATCTTGCGGGAGTTCTCCGGGGTTCTGCGGCAACAGGATCCGGCATCGGGTATTGAGACTCTATCTTCCGTCCAGAGTTGAATCCACCGCGTTCGTTCCCCGGGACTCAAGGGAGAGACTGGTTCATGCGATCCCTTGTGTAAACGCTGTCCCCCAGACGTTGATATTTTCCTCCGTTTACCGAGAACTCTTCGACGACCGTAAACGAATGGCGTGCCACGAAGCGAATGGTCTTCTTCAGCTCAATTCTGTTCCCCCGGAGGCGAAGGGGTTCCAGTTCGAAACGGATGGACAGTGCGCTCGACCAATTTCCAAGGCCGAGTGTGGGGATGTCTCCGAAACGCTGCTCGAAGAGTGTAACGAGCTGCGTTTTGGGGTCGAAGCCCCAGTAGCTGACCCGTTTGAAGACGTTCTCTTCTGTTTCGCCGGTGGTCGTTGCCTCTAGAAATCTTCCATCCAGGATTTGGGTATAAATCACTCTTCCGCGCGTCGTTCCGCCTGGTCCCAGGTCGCTGTCTCTAGCTGTCGATTGGAAGGTCCAGCCGCCTTCGAAATACTTCAGCGATTGCTTCGGTCGTGGTTGGGGGGTGGAAATACGGGGACGGCGCCGCCGCGTCGGGTCTGGCCGTTGCCCGATGGCCTGGGGCCTGGTGCGCTTCAGGAGATAGTCGAGGTGCAACGCCTGTCCGTTGAAATTCATTACCCCCCTTCCGGTTAGCGTGTCCCCATCAAGATGAAACTGATAGTGGACGATGAGGCGGTCTTGATGTGTACCGACCCGCGTCACCGCCCTGAGATCCTTCTCCTGGACGACGATTCCCTCCAGAACGACAGAGGAGCGCGGGCTACGGATGGTTCCGGTAAGGGAGCCCCCATCTTCGAGGATAGTGAGGCGTACGTCCTGCTGTTCCGTCGCGGAAGCGACAGACCCCTCCCAGTGCCCAACGAATGAGTCCTGTCGGGACCAGACAGGCCGTATCACCAAAAGCGGTGAGAGTAGAACCGCCACAAGGACCCGTTTAGAACACATCCATGCCTCCTCGTCGCGATTACATGAGATGGCGGCTCACGATGAAGACTACCCGTGGCCGCGGCGATGTGGCACGCGGTTGACCTCTTTAGTGGTCTTTTTGCTTCTTGGGCATTCCAGCTGGACCGCTGAGAAGGAACCCACCGTCGAGAACGATCGTATCTCCAGTGATCATTCGAGCTTGAAGTGACAACCAAACAATGGCATCGGCAACGTCCTCGGGTTGCGCCATGTCCCTCAGCGGGATGGTTTCGCGCAGCGAGGTGAGCATCTTGTCGACGCCTTGTTCTCCTATTCCTTCTCGCAGCCACCGGGTATTGATGGCGCCGGGCGCTACTGCATTGACGCGTATCTCAGGACCGAAAGTTCGGGCAAGTGCCTTGGTCATATTGATCAGGGCTGCTTTGGATGCCGCATAGGCAATGGAACTGCCCATCCCCGAAATGCCCGCGACCGACGCTACGTTGACGATTGCCGCCGGGGCGTTCCTGCGGAGATGTGGGACGGCGGCGCGGGTACAGAAAAAACTTCCCATCACATTGGTTCGGAACAAATGGATCCAAGTCTCTTCGTCCAAACCCTCCAAGTCAGAGAACTCGACGAATCGAGTCGTGGCGGCGTTGTTGACCAGATAGTCCAGTCGTCCCATTTGATCTACGCCTTCCTGAATGAGCCTTCGGCATTCAGAATCTTTTGAGATGTCCGCCTGGACACTGATGGCCGATGCGCCCTTTTTTTGGCACAGTTCGACGGTCTCGGCTGCCGACTGCTCGCTCTTGTTGAAGTTGATAATGACGTTGCAGCCGTCTTCAGCAAATCGAATCGCTGTCGCGCGCCCGACACCGACAGAACTGCCAGTGATGAGTGCGACCTTCTTTGCATGTTTCATGCGCAAAGTGCCTCCTTGCTGTTTAGCCGATACGCGTACGCATCACCTCAGCGATCGAATTCTTGTCCGAGAGCAAATCCGAGGGCGTAGAGTTTCATGGTCGATACTCCTTTTATGGCCAAGGAAGCGTCGGGTCCGGTGCGCAAAACGAATCTCAACCGCGCATCCCGAGTTTCTGAATCAACGGGCGGACGCCACATCATAGCCGTGTGGGTGAGCTCGCATCCAATCCCATGTCGAGGATAGGATTTCTTGAAGGCTCTGGAACTTAGGGGTCCAGCCGAGTTGCTGTTTGATCTTTTCACAACTCGCCACAAGACTGGCAGGGTCTCCCGGACGCCGCGGCCCGTAGCGGACAGGAATCTGTCTTCCAGTGACCTGCTCTGCGACCGCAATGACCTCCGCCACAGAATAGCCGTCTCCCCCGCAGCCGACGTTGTAGATGGCGCTGCTTTCCCCCATCCGCTCCAGCGCCAGCACGTGGGCTTCCGCCAAATCCACAACGTGGACATAGTCTCGAATGCAAGTAGAGTCTCGGGTAGGGTAATCGTTGCCGTAGACTTCCAGGTAAGCCCGCTTCCCGGTTGCCACTTCTAACACGATCGGGATGAGGTGAGTTTCAGGGTCGTGTACCTCCCCCAAGGTCCGGGTGGCACCGGCGGCGTTGAAGTAGCGAAGTGACACGAAACAAATACCATGAGCTTTCTCGTACCAATGCAAGGCGCGTTCAAATGCGAGTTTCGATTCACCGTATGGATTGGTTGGTGCTGGGAGATGAGTCTCTTCGATCGGTTGTCTTTCCGGTTCGCCGTAGATCGCTGACGTCGAGGAGAAGACGATACGGTCGATTGCTGCCTCGTTCATCGAATTGAGCAGGCCGAGGCCGACCTGCAGGTTGTTGCGATAGTACTTTGCCGGGTCGGCCACGGATTCTCCAACTAGAGCATAGGCTGCCATGTGAACCACGGCGTCGATCCGATGTTCCTTCATGGATGTCTCGAGAGTCTTGGTGTCCTGCAGATCGGCGTGCACAAAAGATGCGTTCTCGGGCACGGCCTTCCGATGGCCGTTTTCAAGGCTGTCGAATACCACTACCTTGTAACCCTTCTGAAGGAGTTCTTCGCAGACAACACTCCCAATGTAGCCAGCGCCCCCGGTCACCAAAACATTCATGCGTGTTCTCCGAAACAAGGGCTACATGAAACCAGATTTGTGCGGGTCAATCAAGAAAGCTTTCGCTGGAGCGGTACGGTGGCTGGGTGCAAACCGCGCGTGCTCCAGCGATGCCTGGATCAAAGGACCGAGCCTGGACCCACCTCACGGCTGTGAGTGGCGGTCTCTGCTCTTTGCTCATGACCACGATTGTTGCTCCAGATCCGCCACGCTGAGGAGGGGATGCGCGAAAACTCTCTACCTGAGCATGTCCGGAGAGAAAATCGGAAATGGCCTTGCGGAGAATCCCCCTACCATGTCCATGAATCACGCGCACCGATTCGATCCCACGCAAGTATGCCTGATCGAGGTATTTGTCCAACCGATCAGTTGCGTCGTCTGCGGTCATTCCAATGACATGGAGCTCGCTGCTGAATTCGGTATCGTCAGTCGCTTCCGGGAGACCAGATACAACTTCGGGCGGCGCTGTCGAACTGGAAACATTTGAGTTGCGGGGTTCGAGCTCATCCCTGCGAGCCCGGATTCGTAGCGATCCTAACCGTACCGTGTAGCTCCCCGCGCGAATCGACTCGACAGTTCCTTCTTTTGCCAGCGCGACGACAAAGACCCGGTCCTTTTCCGCAATTGTTTCATTTCGGCTCGCTCCGCCTTCGTCAATCTGCGGCAGAGCTGCTGGCTGCGGCTGGGATCGGGTGGTCATTGTGTCGACGCTATCCCGCACGGCTTGCTCCAGCGACAAGGTGGCCTTTCGGGCGAATTTTCTTAGACGGGATGCCGCTGCTTGGTCGTTCAATTTACCCAACAGCTGCTCGCTCTGATAGTGGAACTCACGCACCGCGCGGGCGAGCTCAGATTGAAATTCTTGCTTTCTTGCTTCCTCCTTGTTTCGGGAGTCTGCCTCGATCTGTAGAACACGCTTGGATAATGCGGTGCGCTCTTGCTCGAGGTTTCGACGTGCGGCCTCGTTCTTCGCAACAACTTCCTGCAACTCGTCGAGATATCGGGAAATCTCCGACTGAGTCGGTGATAGCGAAGATCGAGCCGTTTCCAATAGGCCGTCGGGGAGGTCCATGCGGCGCGCGATTTCGAGTCCGGAAGAAGCTCCCGCAATACCAGTCGTCAGTCGGTATGTCGGTTGGAGGGTATCATTGTCGAAACAAACCGAAGCGTTCAGCACTTCCGATGTGCGAGTAGCCCAGAGCTTCAGCACATTGTAGTGCGTCGTGGCTACCACGAAAACCCCGGCCTTTCGGAAGAAATCAACAATCGCAAGACCAAGAGCCGCTCCTTCCTCGGGATCGGTTCCCGTTCCTACCTCATCCAGTAATACAATTGCTGGAGGTTCTGCCCGGCGGGCGAACCACGAAATCGTTTTGAGGTGAGCCGTGAAAGTTGAGAGGTTGGAAGCTATGGATTGCTGGTCTCCGACGTCCGCGAAGACACCTTTGAATATAGGCAAGGTGGCCTCAGAAGCAGGAATATGGAGCCCCGATTGTGCCATCAACGCTGCGAGACCGATGGACTTCAGCACAACAGTCTTTCCGCCTGCATTGGGCCCGCTTATCACGATGACCCGGTTCGGGGGAAGTATTTGAACCGATATCGGTACGATATCCTGGTGCGACGCACGGAGCACTCTTTCCAGCAAGAGATGCCGAAGATTATGCAGAATGATGCGGCTCTCTCTTGTAATCCGTGGCCGGATACATCCGAAATGCTCGGCGAGACGAGCCTTTGCCTGAACAAAATCGAAATGACCGAGCAAATCGACCAAGCGTTGAATATCGTGAGACCGTTCGCGCAAACGTTCCGTGAGGAAAAAGAAAATGCTTGCGATCTCGCTCTCCTCGTGCTCTCGGAGCCGGACCAGATCGTTGTTCTGTTCAATGACTTTCAATGGCTCAACGAAACTGGTCTGCCCGCTGGATGAAAGTCCGTGTACCACGCCTGGTACTTGTAGTCTGCAATCGGTTCGAACAGGTATGACGAAGCGCCTGTTCCGGAACGTGACAATCTCTTCCTGAACTGAATTCTCCTCTGCGCGCATCACAGATTCGAGGGTTCGATGAATCTGTGAACGGCACCGATGCAAGTCTTTCCGGATCCTTGTCAGTTCTGGAGTGGCGCGATCGTCCACTTCTCCGTTCGGGAGCAATCGTTTTGAAACGACAGCGACCAGGTTTGTCAGGTCGGAGATTCCTCGCGACAGCTCTGCAAGCCGTGGATACAGAGACACGCGTTCTGTCTCCGTGAATAATCCTCTCAGATGCATTCCCGCTGCGATGATCCGCGCAAGCTCGAGGATTTGAGCAGGTGAAAGGGTAGTGCCTTCTACTTGGAGTCGCTCCAGGATACTCTCAGGGTCTTCGATTGCAGGCAAGCGGAGCTGCCCCCCGGTGGTGAGGTAGGAGAGAAACTCACTTGTTTCCGTCTGATGGGCTTCGATTTCAGTAGGGTCGTGGTGTGGCCTCAGATTGTGCGCCCTATCGCGTCCAAGCTGGGTTTGAGCGTAACCAGCCAAACAGTCGAGAAGTTGCTCAAACTCCAATGTTCGCAGCGTTTCCCGGTCCATTGCTCCGGCACCGACCATTTCTTGGGCGCAAGACTGAAAAAGGGCGATCGATCTCGCCAGATCGCCCTTTCACAAACTAGGAAACACCCGGGATTGTCTAGTTTTCCCCCGTGGAGGGGGGGGCTGGATTTTTTCCACATCCCGTGTGTAGCTAAACCAGCCGATCATCATCTCTTCCCAGGTCTGGTCGCCCCAGCGCACATCGCTGGTCGGATCGGGATTGAATATGTTTCCATCGGAATTGTCGAAATGAGCCGTGCATTCGATGCGGCTCCCCTTAGGAAGGGCAAGCGGTTCAGCCAGCTCGTAGCTCAACTGCCAGTTGAAATCGTAACGCGGCACCGACAGCAGCACTTCCGATCGCCCGTCCGGGTAGATAGCCGTGTAAAGGAAGTCCTTTCCGCGAACATGCATGTGTGGCATCAGACCCAAGACGTGCACATCCTCTGTTGCCTCCCATCTCGATTGTACTTCGTAGTTGGGGTGTCCGGCAGGGATGACAAATGAAGCGTTGATCGCAGTGCCGGTCATTGCCTGCTTCGTGACGGGTTCCTTGGCTAAATATAGGCCGACGCGGGACCGATCGGTTGCGGCTTCCCCGACCGGAGTGTAGTGCATCTGCAACACGATGTTCGAACCCGCCTGGATGAGTTTTCCTGTTCCCTCGGGGTATACGTTCGGCGGATCCCCGGGGGCAGTCCCTCCCAGGAAGTTGTTCCTCCCACCTTCCCCGCGAAACGATTTTCCGGGCTCCTGAACGAACGCAATGATGTGGTGCACGACGCTCCGAACCCCTGGACGACACTCGATCGCTTGGATCCACTGATTCTCGGTGAAGTTGGTCGGAATTGTGAAGTACTTGTATGGGATCGTACCGTCTTCAGGGACGTGAAATTCCTTTTGCATCGTCAGAATGACATCCGGTTCGCCTAGTGTCCATCCTTCCATAAACCTGGGCCGCTCGGGCAGGTCCCGGTCAGCACCTTTCGAGGCTCCCTGGTTCACCCACTCAACGATCGTGTCGATGTCCTTTTGCGACAGGCGCCGATCGTTGGCAAAGTGACCAAAGCGTGGATCTGCCAACCATGGAGGCATGGTGCCCTTGGATACATTATCCCGGATCGCCTTGGCCCACGGGCGCACCTCTCGGTAAGTGACCAACGGCATGGGGGCTGCTTCGCCCGGACGATGACACCCTACGCATGCCTGGTACAGGATTGGAGCCACGTCTTTACTAAATGTGACGCGGGATGGTGTAGGCTCTGCCACAGCGAATGTTGCTGCTAGGGCCAGCAAAAATGCGGGGAGAACAACAAGGTGGTTAGATGTCATGCTCATAGCCTTTCCTGCTTTCTTCACAATGCAGAAATATTATCGGATCAACGAAACCGCAACAAGAACAAGATCGAAATGGTTTATAGGCAAACCGCAGCTTGACCTGCAGGTAAGAACTGTCCATAGTAACTTTTTTGGGGGTTCGGCCAGGTCTTAGACAATGCCGCAGATCTTTCACCGAAGTACAAACGTCATCTCCAGGGCCAGTCTTTTCGGCGCCTTGTTTTTCGCTGGAGGAATGAAGGGCCAACCAAAAGGCGGTTCGAGTCTTCACACGACTGCGAAATCCGTGTATTTCGCAGTTTTTTGCGCACTCGTACTCTTGACAGCCTTGACCGTTGGTGTTGCGTTCTTGAACCTGGGAACCATGAATCCCCTAGCCGCAATGTCCATTGCGTCGTTGAAGGCCGCGCTGGTGGTCTTCTTCTTCATGCACCTTCGCGAAAGCTCGAGGCTCGTGAGAACGGCAGTGGTGGTTGGTTTTGCGTGCCTACTGATCATGATGGCGTTGACCTTGAGTGACTACTGGACTCGTGGTTGGGATTCGCCGACGGTGGGTGTAGGATCCATCTCGAATTAGCATCCGAAGCCCCCATCTATTGCCAGCGTCGGGTTTGCGTGGTTCTCCATCCGTATGCCCTTGAAGTCATTTTTTGGATGCGGCGAAAATCTTTGGCCAGAGGGCGTCCACTTTCTTCACAGTATCCGGATGCGGCTCGACCGGCGGCGGAAACCAAGGCTTTGTTCGACAATCAAGGAGCAACGGTGCGGACATGCTGACATGTTGTCGGCGGAGCCGTGAAACCCGGGAATGAATATCCGACGCAGGCTCAAAGCGGGTGAAGACCGTCCAAAGAAAAGACGACTCGTTCTCGACACAGGACGCCGCGTCATCGACCAGACAGACAATGCGAAAGGATTGGACGGCTACCTCCTGTAAGAGATCCGGGATTGCGGAATCGTTTTCGCGCCACGGGGGGCCTTGCACAACGAGCACGCCGGGGACAAATACTACCTGTTGCCGAAATGCAGGATTGCGAAGGAGGGCCTCGGGCGCTTGTTGAAGTTGGAACTTCTTTTCCCCGAGTCCAAGCATGATCGCTTTGCTTCCTTCGTTCTGTTTCCGAGAGGTGTAGTCTAGAGTGTCCTGTGAAACATTCGAGAATATGAACAAGTCGGTGGCAAAGTCCGCACGTTCCAGGATATGCGTGAAGACTGCCCGAAAATCTTTGAGAGACATCCGCTCGTCGGTCACCATGAGAAATTTTGTTAGTGACAGTTGACCTTCTCCCAGGATCCTCAGCGATGCCATGAACGCCTCGCGTCGGTAACGTTCCTGAACCACGGCTGAGGCCAGTGGGTGCACTCCGGCATCATCGTATGCCCAAACGTCCAGAACACCGTTCATCACCAGCGGATAGACCGGAGCGAAAAGTTCCTGAAGATACTCACCGATATAGTGATCCTCTTGCCTCGGGCGTCCGACAATTGTAGCCGGATAGATGGCATCCTTTCGGTGATGGATCTGTTTCACCTCCATGACAGGATAGGGGTGGGCCAGAGAATAGTAGCCGTAGTGATCTCCAAACGGTCCCTCCGTCCTTCGAATCGTTGGGGGTATCTCACCAGAGAGGATGAACTCCGCCTCCGCGACAATCGGAAGGGAACTCACTTGTGGGTTGTCGATCAAGGTCAGAGGGCCGCCTTGCAACAAAGCCGCGAGTGTCAGCTCGGAGATGTTCTCGGGCAGTGGGGCGATCGCAGCGAGAATCAAGGCCGGCGGTCCCCCCAAGAACAGATTTGCTGGCAAGGCGCTTCCTTGCTGCTCGGCTTCATAATAGTGAAAACCTCCCCCGCGGTGAATCTGAAAATGCATGCCGAGCGTTCGGTCGTCGTGAATCTGATTCCGATACATGCCGAGGTTCGGCTTGCGGGTCGTCGGATGCTCCGTGTAGACGAGCGGAAGCGTGATGAAAGGCCCGCCATCGCCAGGCCAGCACTGCATCTGCGGGAGTGATCCCAGACCTGAATCCAGCGCTCGTTCCAGGACCGGTCCAGAGCGCGCACGTCGACTGCGGGTTCTTATCGCGGTTCGGATCACGTCACGAAACTGCCATAGGTCCTTGGGTCTAGGCGGCATCAAGGTCTCCGCAGCTTCAGCTACGCGCCGAACAAAAAGGGTTGGATCTTTTCCAAAGGCGAGATCGATGCGGCGACGACTCCCGAACAGGTTTGTGACTACCGGAAAAGGAGTGCCTTGGACCCGGTTGAAGAAGAGGGCAGGACCTTCAGCGGCGACGACTCTTCTGTGAAGCTCGGCAAGCTCGAGATAGGGATCGACCTGCTGGTCGATCACCTTCAGCTCTCCTTCCTTTTTGAGGGTATCGATGAAACTCTTCAAGCTCGCATGAAGCATTGGTGCGATATCCGAGACGTTCTACTCGTCGATAGGGCCAAACCCTGGTGATAATCGCCGGGCTTTCATTGCGTTTCGGCGGGGTGGCGTAAGATCTCAAGCCGAGGATCAGATAGCAGCGAGGCAGCTCCTTGATCCAGGTACCAGCTCAGATGGCCACTCTCGGGCCTGATTCGGGAGGCCGGCAAAGAACGATTCCCATTCTCCAGAATCTCGGCGAGGGGAGCGGCTTTTTCTTGCCCGGTGACGATGAAGACGATTTCTTGTGCCGCGTTCAGCGCCCTCGGTGTCATGGTCAATCGGTGCGCGTGGAGCTTCGGCACATAGTTGTGCACGAAAAGGCGTTGCTCGTTCCAATGGGTGTCGGGGAAGAGTGAGGCCGTGTGACCATCCCCGCCCATCCCGAGCAGCACCAAATCGAAGCGAGGGCCATTCTGATCTGCGGACAGTTGTTGGATGACGGTCTCGTACAAGCGTGCTGCTCCTTCCGGGTTTGCGTGCTCCGCCTGCGCCCGATGGATCCGGATCGCCGGTACGGGAACAACGGAGAGAAGATGCTCCCAGGCCATTCCAAAATTGCTTTGTGGATCCTGGGGCGGTACGCAGCGTTCATCCCCCCACAAGAAATCAATTTGTGACCACGATAGTCGCTCTCGAAACGGTGGACTCGCCAGCATGGAATACAATGTCTTGGGAGTGTTGCCTCCCGTCAGGACACACGTCGCACGCCTTTGTTTGTCCAAGGAACCCTCCAGAATGCGCGTGATCTCGTCGGCGCATTCCCGGTATAGGGCCTCCATTTGAGCGAACACATGGATTTTCAATCGGTGCCCCCGGAAAGAAAGGCCTGTTCCATTTCGGCGGCAGCCGCGTAGGCCCTCCGGAAGCTGGGGTCTGCGCCGGAAATCGAGAGCTCTCGGACTATCAGACTTACTTCGTCCAGTGCATCCTCCGGGACGGAATGCACAAACCGGGAGCCTGCTATTTCCGATAGGGAAGTCATGAGCGCAGTGTCTGGGTCAAGCTGAACCTGGAAAGCACCGCCCGATCGAGTTTTGATCGAGACAGAACGAATCCCGGGAGGTTGCTGGTTGGCCACCGGAGTTTCCTTGAACCGGACAACGAGTGCGCCCTGCGGCGTCTCCCAGGACGAGATCCATCCCGATCCGTCCTTTTTCGCGGATTCGAGCTTCCAGGATAGTCGGTCCGCCAGCCATCCGGTGAGCAACAACGTTCTGGTCGGGAGGCTGTTTGCTTCGGCGACAGCTCGCACAATCTCGACTTCCGAGATCTCCCAAACAAAGTCTCGATCCGATGGGGCGTCAAAGAACTGCGCGATCAGGTCCCGCCACGCCGTCAGCCTCGACCAGTTGAGGTCGCGGCAGTGTGCGTCATGCGGAGGATCGATCAACAGCTTCGTCACTCGATCGCGATCGATTCGATTCTGCTTCGAGGTGCGCGAGTCCACGATGAGAAGGTCCGAGAATTGGGAGAACATTTCTACAAGGGCAAGTTCCTCGGAGTGCGGTGTTCGCCAGTAGAGAAAAACCGGAAGGTCCGGGACCAATAGCGATACCAGCGTGTGCATCAGGTGCGAGGACTGGCGCTCTTTGGCGCAGAGTGTCACTGTTTCGCAGCAGACCTGAGGAGCCCCGGCGAAAGGCACGGTGCACTGCGTGTTGATCCAGGCGCGAATCTCCGAGGCGGCCATGTCGGTGTCGATGTATGCGACGAAAGAACGGCTGGGATGATATTCAGAAACCCGAGCGATGATTTCGGGCAGATTGGCGGCCTCGTCCGGGTCGCGTACGATCGAGACGAGGTTGCAGCTACATGCGCGAATGACGGACCGGTCCTCCTCGGACTCTGAGGCAGACTTCCAGAGTAGGCTGAGCTCGTGCTCGATTCGACTCACATCCACGGCAATGGGAGTGCCCAGATTCAATATTCCCATGCAAACCTCATCGGGTTCGACCCTAGAGAATACGCCAGCGGCGTTTTTCCTGATTCAGCAGCTGGTCGGCTTCAACCGGCCCCCACGAGCCCGCGTCGTAGGAGGGAATAGGAGTCCCGTTCCCAGTGCCCCAGCGATCCAGGAAGGGTTGCACGAGGGTCCAGGCGGCTTCTACAGAATCGACACGGTCGAAGAGCGTCGGGTCTCCTAGCATGCAATCCAGCAACAACCGCTCATACGCACTCGAAAGATGCATTCCGAAGGTGCTCCCGTAGCGAAAGTCCATATTGACGGACCGGATGTTCAACGACTGACCTGGAAGTTTGGCACCAAACTTCAACGTGATGCCTTCATCCGGCTGAATGCGCAGCGCCAGGACGTTGGTGTCGGCCTCGCCGGGGGATGTCTGTCCAAAGATGATATGGGGTGTCCGTCGAAAGAGAATGGCGATTTCAGTAACCCGTTTCGGTAGGTTCTTCCCCGTACGGACATAAAACGGAACTCCGGCCCAACGCCAGTTGTCGATGGTAAAACGGATCGCGGCAAAAGTTTCAATCGAAGAGTCGGGGGCGACACCGGTTTCTTCCAGGTAGCCAGGAACTTCCTTGCCGCCTGCGAAGCCGGATCGGTATTGGCCGCGTACTGCAAGTCGATCGACTTCGTCAGCCGAGACCGGGCGTATGGATCGAAGAACCTTGGCTTTTTCGTCACGGACAGAGTTGGGTTCGAAATCGGGGGGCGGTTCCATCGCAACGAGTGTCAGCAGCTGCAGAATATGGTTTTGTATCATGTCCCGCAGCGCCCCAGCTTCTTCGTAGTAGGGACCCCGGGTGCCGACGCCGATATTCTCGGCGGCCGTGATCTGTACATGATCGACGTACTGGCGGTTCCACAGGGGCTCGAAGATCCCGTTCGCAAAACGAAATACCAAGAGGTTCTGAACCGTTTCCTTCCCGAGATAATGATCAATTCGATAGACCTGATCTTCCGAGAAGACCGCGTTGACTTCCCGATTGAGTGCAACCGCGGTGTCGAGGTCTCGTCCAAACGGCTTTTCGATGATGATTCGTACCCATCCGTTCCCGTTCTTATGTTCTTGGGCCATCCCCGCCGCTCCCAAATTTCGAATAATGTCGACATAGTCGCTGGGGGCGGTAGCAAGGTAAAAGATTCGGTTTCCCTCGGTCGGACGATGGCGATCATTCTGTGCCAAAGTGGCCTTGATCTTCTGATAGGTTGACGGATCGTGAAAATCGGCGGACAGGTATTGTATCCGCTCTGAGAAAGGCCCCCAGGTGCCCTCGGAGGTAGCGGTGTCCTCAGATTTTTCCGTCCATTCTCGGAGCCGAGAGCGGTAGTTTGCATCGGTCAGCGCGGATCTCGAGAGTCCGATGATGTTGAACCCAGCCGGAATCATTCTCTTCTTGTAGAGATCGTACAAGGCTGGAACAAGCTTGCGCCGGGTCAGATCACCGGATCCACCGAAGATTACCATCGAACATGCGTCCGGACTTCGATTCATACGGCGGCCGTGTCGAAGGGGATTGGGACTCACCAACTCTTCATTGCTCATTGGGGTGTTCTCCTCGACGAGGCGGTTTCGAGTTCAGCCCGACACTGCGTTTTGGGGAAGGGCGTTGAGCCGGTCCTCGATTTTGCTCAGAATGGCTTGGGCCTGAAAACCGAATTCTTCCAGCAAAACCTCGAGGGGCGCCGATGCGCCATAGTGATCGATTCCTATGCGCAGTCCATCCTCGCCGACCCAACGTTCCCAGCCAAAGGTTGTTGCCGCTTCGATCGAGACGCGCAGCCGGGAGGATCGCGCAAGGACCGATTCTCTATAGAGTCGGTCCTGCGCCGAGAAATACTCCCAGCATGGCATACTGACGACCCGCGTGCTACGACCTTTCGCCTGCAAGAGGTCCCGGACCTCCAGGGCGATGGACACCTCGGATCCAGTCGCGATGATGACGACATCCGGTGAGGATCCACTTGCGTCCGCCAGAATGTAGGCCCCGCGATGTAGACCGCTTGCCGGAGCATACTGTTCACGGTCGATCACGGGCAGTTTTTGTCGCGTCAGCGCCAAAGCGACCGGTCCTGATTCCTGGCGCAGTGCGGCGCGCCAGGCTTCTGCCGTTTCTGAGGCATCCGCAGGACGAATGAAGGTCAATCCAGGAATGGCCCGCAGCGCAGCGGCGTGCTCGACTGGTTGGTGCGTTGGCCCGTCCTCGCCCAACGCGATACTGTCGTGCGTCCAGATATAAATCACTCGGAGTTTCATCAAAGCGGCCAGGCGAACGCTAGGGCGCATATAGTCCGAAAACACGAGAAATGTCCCGCCGTAGGGGACGATGCCGCCAAATAGCGCCATACCGTTGAGAACGGCTCCCATTGCATGCTCCCGGACTCCGAAATGGATATTGCGACCGGCATAGTTTTCAGCTTGGAGATCTCCCGCATGTGCGATGTATGTGTTGGTCGAGGGAGCAAGATCGGCCGAGCCGCCTAGCAAACCGGGTGCCACTGCAAAGACGGCACTCAACACTTGGCCAGAGGCCTCTCTGGTAGCCATCGGTTTAGAATCCCGCTGAAATGTCGGGATGGACTCTTCCCAGCCCTCGGCGAGTCCACTGCGCAGTAGTGCTTCGAGGTCGCGAGCCGCGTCGGGATGCTGCTCGGCATAACGTTCCAGCAAGGTAGTCCACTGGAACTCGGCGGCTTCTCCCCGTGGGATGGTTTCTCGGAAGACCCGCAAGGCGTCCGGCGGAACGTGAAACGTCTTATCCTCGGGCCACCCTAGTTTCTCTTTGGTCAGGCGGACTTCTTCCTCCCCGAGGGGCGCGCCATGCGCTGCCGCGGTGTCTTGCTTGTTCGGACTGCCATGTGCAATGTGAGTCCGAACGTTGATCAATGACGGACGATCTTTGATGGCTTGAGCCTCGAGGAAGGCTTGATGCAACGCCTCCAGATTGTCCCCCGCTACCTCCTGTACATGCCACCCATAGGAGCGAAAACGCAGACTGGGCTCCTCCGTGAAGGCAAGGTCGGTGGTGCCCTCAATCGTGATTCGATTGTTGTCAAAGAGATAGATCAAGTTCCCGAGCTTGAGATGACCAGCAAGAGACGCAGCCTCCGAAGAGATACCTTCCATCAGGTCACCGTCGGACACGATGCCATAAACGAAGTTGTCAATGATCGGAAAGTTCGGTTTGTTGAAACGCGCTCCCAGATGGCGGGATGCAAGTGCCATGCCTACGCCATTACCAAACCCTTGTCCAAGGGGACCGGTTGTCGTTTCCACCCCGGGAGTGTCTCGGTATTCGGGATGTCCGGGAGTTTTGGATCTCCACTGTCGGAAGCGTTTGATCTCGTCCAGAGGAAGATCGTAGCCGCTCAGATGAAGTAGCGCATAAAGCAGCATCGACCCGTGACCTGCGGAGAGAACGAATCGGTCTCGGTTGGGCCACTCGGGATGCCCTGGATTATGCTTCAGGATTCGTGTCCACAGAATGTAGGCTGCCGCCGCCATTCCCATCGGCATGCCGGGATGCCCGGAATTGGCGGTTTGAACGGCGTCCATGGCGAGCGTCCGTATCGTGTTGATGCACAGGTCATCAAGGTTCGTCTGCTTGGACATTTCCTGCCTCCTCCTCGATTCCTTGGACTCGCAGCGGCACAGGGGCCGGCAAGTTGATCCGTGGGGCGCCAGGCGCCCTAGCGATGCTTCGGTCGGACGGGGAAGGCTGACGGAATCGGAACAAACCTCCAACGCCGAGGCCCCACAACGTCGAGGTGCTCACCATCGATCTGGGTGGTCTCCATGCAACGCTTGTCCGGCAAGTGCGTCCTTTGTGCGGGAACCGATCTCCCTGAGCATCGGTTCACATCTGGACTCTAGGAAGCGACCTGGCAGAACCTACCGTTCTGGAAAACCGTGCCGAGCGAGCCACGCCCGTGGCTTCGATTTGAAAAACTAGCCTAAACGCGACGACATGTAAACAGAAAGTCGACCGGCTTCGAGGCCTTCAAGATGACCCGCAACCCGCAGCCGACCACAAATGTTGCCGAGCCTGAGTTTTCGGCTCAGTGGCGGGTCGAAACCAGGCGCCACAGTTTGTAGTGGAAGCGGGACTAGCCCGCGATTTCCTCCACCGCCGACTGATAGGTCAAGAGATCTTGGCGGTTGAAGCACGCGACGGTCACTTCGGCGAGAATATCGTGATTCTTTAGTGCGGACTGGATTTCACGAACGGCAATTCGGGAGGCTCTGTGGATTGGGAAACCATAGGCACCCGTGCTGATGGAGGGAAATGCCACTGTGCGAATCTCATGGGCTCTCGCGAGGGCTAGCGAGTTTCTGTAGCAGTCGGCCAGGAGTGCCTCTTCCCCATGCCCACCTCCCTGCCAAACCGGACCGACAGTGTGAATAACCCATCGAGCGGGAAGGAGATACCCCTGCGTTATCTTCGCATTCCCGGTTGCGCAGCCTCCGAGGCGGCGACATTCTTCTAAGAGAGCAGGACCCGCCGTCCGGTGAACGGCACCGTCGACGCCGCCACCACCCAGGAGCGACTGGTTCGCGGCGTTTACGATGGCCTCCACCTCCATCTTAGTGATGTCCCCTGAGACCAGTCTTAGCCGTCCCGGCACGCCATCCTCCGTTTTGTCGGTTAGGATCATTCGGAGGCTTTCAGTGTGATGGGCCCATACAAGAAAAGCAACCGGAGTTGTAGCGACTTTGATGTTTGGGCCACGGGAAATCGGTCGCTTGGTCGGCAAAGCGATGGGTAGGAGCCCCCCGACAGTGCGATTGTGACTCCACCTCCATTGGCTAGGGGGGAGGCCAGCCAATGGGGCTTCGTTTGGGATGGAAGAACGCCAAAGCCGTTCTCGATGCAGTGACGTGGCAGCGGCGGGTTTATTAGACAGGCAAGTCCGGGTTAAAAATAGTCCGGTCGGTCAGTCGTACTCTAATCGTCAACGGCATGGCTAGTCAGCGTTCCCTTGCCGGTAGCAAAGTCAGAAGATACGACTTCCCGCACCGTCCCCGCAAGCGCGGATTCGACGAGAACGTCAATTTCAAGCTCTTTTTCGGCCAGTTCGAGTCGTCCGCTTTGCGCCATCGTTTCTGGGTGTTTGGGCACAAATAAGGTACAACAGTCTTGGTCTGGAAGAATGCTGATCTCGTAGGTCCCGATGCTTCGAGCCGTCTTGATGATGTCTTCTTTGTCTTCCCCTATTAAGGGACGAAATATGGGAAGGGAAACGACATTCGATACTGCCCCCAGGTTTTGCAACGTTTGGCTGGCGACTTGTCCCAGACAGTCGCCCGTTACAAGGGCCAGAGCGCCGGCTTTCGTCGCCACCGCCTCAGCAATCCTCATCATGAACCGTCGATAGAGGAGAACGCGCAGCGGCGCCGGGGTGTAGGCGACGATCTGTCGTTGGAGTTCCGCAAAAGGAACGAGGTAGAGCACAGATTGGAGTTGGTGCCGTGAGAGAGTGCCTAGCAACGAGGTTACCTTCTGCTGCGACTCCCGGGTAGTGTGAGGAAAGCTATGAAAGTGGACGAACGATACCTTGCACCCTCGTCTCATCAGTCGAAAGGCCGCAACGGGTGAGTCGATTCCTCCCGACAGTAGGCAAAGCACGTTCCCTCCGGTCGTCATGGGCAGTCCCCCCGCCCCTGGAGTCTTTTCGGTATACAGGAAGGCCTGGGTCCCCACAAGCTCAACAAAGCACGTCAGATCGGGATTTTTCATTCTAACCGGCACCGGGTAGCGCTCGCGGACGAAGGCTCCCAATGTCTCGTTGAGTTGCTGCGAGTTCAACGGAAATTCTTTGGTTCCCCGGCGGGCATCGATCTTGAACGAATTAAACGGGCGCCGTGATAGGATTCCTTCCAGGCCCGCTTGAATGGCTTCTAAATCGGCCGGGAGCTGGGATGCCAAGGCGAAGTTCGCGATCCCAAAAACGGTCCGGATACGTCGAACAAATTCATCGGCGGGTGATTCCTTGTTGAGCCGAAGGATCATTCGACCCGCGAATTTCCGGATTCCCTCGTGGGGCAAGTCGTCGAGAAGGGATTCCATATGGAGCTTGAGCCGGTTTTCGAACCAGGACCGGTTGTTCCGTTTGAGGTTGATTTCGTGATAGTGAATGAGAATGACTCGGTTCAACGTGCCCCCGGGGTCCAGGCTGGATATTTGAGTTTGTAGAGACCAAGTTCCATCATAGCGCGACCGAAAGGTATTGCGGAGCGTTTTCTAGAGTACCGTGGGGGGCTTGCGGGGGATTGACAGTGACCGCATGCCCAGCTGAAGAGGACACGGCCCTCTGCCGGGTGGCGTTTTTCTTGCCCATTCTCCTGACTCACGACTAACATTGAGGATTATGCAACGCGAGAGAGAACATCCAGACCGTTACAGCCGGCGTGAGTTTGCCCTGCGCATGGCCTGCTCGCTGCCAGGGGCACGAATCGGGGAGGCAAGCGCAGACGAACCGAAATCTCGGGTTGCCGTCGTGTGGGCCCGGGAAAGGAAAGCCGGGATCGATGCCGCGCTGAGCCTGCTCACGGAGTTGCCGCCTCCGGGAGCGCGCGTTATCCTCAAGGCGTCCTTCAACAGTGCACACCCTTGTCCTGGGTCGACCCATCCCGAGACGTTGGCGGCGGTCGTGAAATATTTGCGCGGAAGGGGAGTAGAAGATCTGACTCTTGTTGAACGAAGCGGCATGGGCAATACGAACCAGATCTGGTCGCGGTTGCAGGTCCCGAGCTTGGCCAAGGAACTTGGATTGACCCTCGTGTCCCTGGATGAACTCCCGCCAAGCGCATGGCGGAGAGAACGTCTCGACGGTTCCGATTGGAAACGGGGGGTCGAGGTCCCCCGATTTTTGTCGGGAAGCGCTTCCATCGTCCAGGTGTGCAACTTGAAGACCCACCGATTCGGAGGACATTTCAGCGCCAGCCTGAAGAACTGTATTGGATTGATTGCGAAGATGTCCCAGGATGGAGCAAAGTACAATTACATGTCCGAACTGCACGGGTCACAGCAACAACGGGCCATGATCGCTCAGGTCAATCAACTGTATGTCCCCCATTTCGTCGTGATGGATGCCATGGCGGTCTTTGTACGCCGGGGGCCGGAGACCGGCGCAGTGGCAAACCCGGGTATTATTGCTGTTTCTCGTGATCGTGTAGCGCTGGATGCATTCGGGGTGGCGCTGCTGCGCTTGTATGGGGCCGGTTTTCCGCTGGACAAAGGGCCGATCTTCGATCAGGGGCAGATTCGGGAAGCCGCCCGCCTAGGATTGGGGGTTCAATCACCGGAAGAAATCGATTTTGTTACTTCAGATCCCGCAGCAAGGAGGATCGTCACGCGTGTCTCTTTGATTCTCAGAAGAGAGGAGGAGGACGAAGGAGGTTGACCGCGACCCGGGGTACTAAGTGGTTGGGGCGTAGTATCCTTTCCGGTAGCGAATCCTCATTCCTTTTTCTGAGAGCTTGATCTTGATTTTCCGGTAGTTGCCGTCCTTCGTGGTGTTGTTCGAAAAGTAGCCAATGTTGTATTGTGTGCGCAGCTCCTGATTGATTTGACGGAAGGCGTCATCCAGGTCATCTACCTTGAAGGGGTAGAAAACGCGCCCTCCAGTCGTCTCGGCGAGCCGCTCGAGCGTCTTGTCGCCCTCGCGGTTCCTTTCGACTCCGAAGAACCCGCCCCGACTCACGCTGATACCGAAAACAGTCGCCTCCGCGTGCAGTGCCATCTGCAGCGCTTCGTCGTATGTGGCCTCGCTGGACATGTCCTCACCGTCGGACACTATGATGATGGTTTTTCTCCCAGTTTCTCTAATGAGCTTCTGATCGCAGGTCAGGTAAACAGCGTCGTAAAGCGCAGTGCCACCGGCTGCCCTCAGGGTCTGGATCTGCTTGGCCAACTGGTTGGCGTCACTGGTGAAGTCCTGTACGAGACTGACACCCGAATCGAACTCGACCAACATCGCTCGATCATTCTTCTTCAGCACGCTAAAGAAAAAGCTCGTTGCCGCCTCCTGTTCGAACTTAAGTTTTGGAGCCACACTCTGACTGGTGTCGATCAGCATTGAAATGGTTAAAGGCAAGTTGGTTTCGCGGCTGAAGTTTTGAATGGTCTGTTCGGTGTCGTCCTCATAGATCTTGAACCTGTTCTGGGTCAAGTTACTTACAAACGACTTGGTGTCCTTGTCCCAGACGGAGCAAAAGACGTTGATCAGATCGACTCGAACTCGATAAGTTTGATCGTCCAGATTCGGCTGAAGTCCAGGGGAGGTTTTTTCAGGCGCGTCCTGTTGGGTTCCGACAGACGCCCAGGCTGCCAACATCAAGAACAGAAGGCTGAGACTTATCCGGATCGCATTGAACATAGTTTCCGTATCCCCGAGGCCATATAGGTCATTCTTGTCAAAGGCATTATAGGTTTTGCCGGGTTGGCCGTCAAGGTCGGGCCTTATTTGAACGTGGTCCGTTTCTGGAGAGTGGATGCTCTAGGAATCTGCCCTCGAAAGTGTTTCCAGGAATTCGACCAGCCGGGGTGGTAAAGGAGATCGAAACTCCATCTCGCGATTTGTTTGCGGATGTCTCACGCACAACCGATGCGCATGTAGAAACAGGCGGCCCAGACCCACGACTCGTGTTTTCAGTGAGGCGTTTGCGATGGTTCTGTTCCGATTGGCGCCGTAGACGTCGTCTCCGACGATCGGATGTCCCGAATGCGAGAGATGAACTCGGATCTGATGGGTGCGGCCTGTCTGGATCCGCACCTTGAGCAGGGCGAAGTGGTGGTAAACCGAGTCGACCTCGAACTCCGAGAGGGCTGTCCGCGGGCTGCGAGACCTTACCGATATCTTCTTGCGATTTCGCGAATCTCGTCCCAGAGGAAACGTGATCGTGCCGTGAGCGGAGCTCGGCTGACCGTAAACGAGGGCAAGATATTCCTTCTGTACAGTTCGATCCTTGAATTGTTGGGAGAGTGCTTGGTGACTCTCGCGGTTTTTGGCGATCACAACGAGGCCACTGGCGTCTTTGTCGAGGCGGTGCACGATACCTGGTCTGAGCGGATCGCCGGTCTCCAGTGGGCCGAAATGATGAAGCAAGGCGTTGACCAGCGTTCCACTCTGGATACCGGCACCCAGATGACAAACCAAGCCGGCTGGTTTTTCCACGACTGCAAGAGTCTCGTCCTGGTAATGAAACTGCAACGGAATGGGTTCGGCAAACGGAAGAATCCTGGTTGTTTCGGGTGGTGCGACGGTTATTTCATCGCCTGAGTGAAGAGAGTACCCTGCCTTTGCGGCTGTACCGTTGACGCGGACTAGACCCTGCTTTATCCAGCTGCGAATCTGCGATCGGCTCTGTTCGGACCACCGCTGTACAATAAACTGATCCAGCCGCGCACGCGCGTCATCGGGCCTCGCTTTCCAACGAATGACACGATTGGACATTAGGATTTTGAAGCGACGGGACTACGTCCGCGCAGCACAATATATGCAATGAGAGCTCCCACGAGCGTAAGAATTCCGATGAACTGGGACGTGGAGAGAGCGCCGCCAAACACGGATCCACGATGATCGTCGCGGAAGAACTCTATGATGAAGCGGAGCGGCGAATAAAGGATGAGATACAGTCCAATGATCTGACCTGGAAAATGCTTCCTGGCAAGGCGCCACATGAGAAACAAGAAAATCGCCAGGGTTGCAATTGATTCGTATAACTGCGTGGGATGTAGCGGCGTATTGAGGGGCACCCCGACGTTTTCGTGGGCATAAGAATCGGCAAAGGTGATAGCCCAGGGGAGCGTAGCGACTTTCCCATAGCAGCACCCTGCGGAGAGACAGCCCAGTCGCCCGATCGACTGACCCAGGGCAATGCCCGGCGCGGCAAGGTCTGCGGTGACCCATCCCGGCAAACCACTACGCCGCAAGTAAACGGCCGAGGCTGCCAGGGCAAGGATCAAGCCACCGTAGTAGACGCCGGCAGATCTGAGTGTGGAAAGGGAGAAGATCTCACGTGGGTTCTGTGAGTAGTACGAGAAATCGGAGACAAACAGTAAGAGCTTTGCTCCAACGAGGGCTGAGAAGATGATTACCAATCCAAGATTCCAGATAGCGTCTGGATCGAGTCCTTCTCGTTTGGCGTTTCGGCTGGTAAGCCAGATTCCTGCAATGAACGCCAGGGCCAGCAGCAACCCGTAGGTATGAATGGTCACCGGGCCGAGGCTCACAATCTTGGTAAACATGGGGTATCTCTAGGTGCTTTCTTCCTTCTGTCCCTCTTTTTGAGTCTCCTCGATGATCTTCTGGACGATGTGAGCCGGCACTTCATCGTAATGGGAGAACTCCATATGGTAGGTTCCTCTCCCGCCCGTCATGGAAGTCAGGGCCGGTGAGTAGGTGACCATTTCGGCCATTGGAACTTGGGCCTTGATGATCTGACTGTCCCGCTTCACATCCATCCCTTGTAGTTTTCCTCGCCGGCTTGTGAGATCGCCCATCAGATCTCCCGCGTAGTCTTGTGGCGCTTGTATCTCCACGTTCATGACCGGTTCCAGCAAGACTGGTTTTGCCGCCTCCATCGCCTTCTTGAACGCCATACTGCCGGCGACCTTGAACGCCATCTCTGATGAGTCGACCGTATGATAGCTTCCATCGTAGAGTGTTACCCGGAAGTCGACCACGGGATATCCGGCCAAGAAACCCTTTCCTGCGGCTTCCCGGATCCCTTTTTCGACTGCGGGGATGAAGTTCCTCGGAATGGCGCCGCCGAAGATCTCATCCACGAATTCAAAGCCTCCGTGGGGAAACGGTTCCATTTTTATCTTACAATCGCCGTACTGGCCGTGACCGCCAGTCTGCTTCTTGAATCTTCCCTGCACGTCGGCTTTTCCGCGGATGGTCTCGCGGTACGGCACCTTCGGAGTTTTCAATACGACCTCCACCCCGAACTGCTTCTTCAGCTTGGCTACCGTGACCTCGACGTGGAGCTGTCCGGTTCCCGAGAGCAGGAGTTGCTTGGTTTGAACATCGCGGTCGTACTTGACGGCCGGGTCTTCTTCCACGATGCGCGACAGGGCGTGGCTGATCTTGTCTTCGTCGCCCCGGCTCTTGGGCTCGATGGCATAGGAGATTGCGGGCTCGGGAATCTCGACTGCCGGAAAGGTCACGACTCTGGAGGGGTCGCAAAAAGTATCCCCGGTCGTTGTTTCCTTGAGTTTCGTTACCGCGAAAAGATCCCCGGCGCGAACCTCAGAGATGGGGGTCATTGATTTGCCTTGTGTCAACTGAAGTGTTGCGAATTTTTCGGATTTGCCCTTGGTCTGATTGTGATAGGAGAAATCGGACGTCACGGTTCCCGAGTACAGGCGGATCAAGCTAATACGCCCGGTGAACGGATCGGCAACCGTCTTGAAGACATAGGCGGAGTATGGCCCGCCTGCCTCCGGCTTCACCTCTAGCTCCTCGCCTGTCTTCGTTTTGCCCTGAGCCCCGCCACTGGTAAGAGGAGAAGGGAGCAGGGTGACGATCGCATCCAGGATGTGTTTCGTTCCTATGTTCAGGGTCGAACTGGCGCAGAGTATCGGAACAATTTTGCCCGTCAGGACGCCGTTCTTGATCCCTTCCAACAGGTCTTCATCCTTCAGTGTGCCGTCGGCGAAGAACTTCTCCATTAGCTCGTCGCTTCCTTCCGCGACCAACTCGATCAACTTTTCTCTCATCCCTTGTGCAGAGTCAGCGAACTCGGCCGGTATATCGATTTCCTGAACCTTGCCCGATCCGTCCGTGGCATACTGGAATGCCTTGTTTGCAATCAGATCAATGACGCCGGAGAAATTGCGCTCGGCACCCAGGGGGACGTGGATCGGAACCGGTGCTCGACCGAAAGCTTCCTCGACCGTTTCCAACGCGCGGTCAAAGCTTGCATTCTCCCTGTCCATTTTGTTGAGGACGATGATTCTAGGAAGGTTGAAATCGTTGGAATACTCCCAGACCTTCTCGGTTTGAACCTCAACGCCTGCCACGGAGTCCAAAACGACGATGGATGCTTCAACAACCCGAAGTGCGAGCCTTGCCTCGTTTAGAAACGGCCGATATCCTGGGGTGTCCAAGATGTTCAGTTTGTGCTTGCTCCATTCACAATGGGCCAGCGCGCTGCTGATGCTGATCTTGCGTTCAATCTCTTCGTTGTCCCAGTCAGTGACCGTATTCCCGTCTTCGACTCGGGCAAGACGATTGGAAGCCCCCGTTGCATACAGCATTGCCGATGTTAGCGAGGTCTTTCCGGAGGCACCATGACCGATGATGGCAACGTTTCGGATACTGTCGCTGTCATAGACCTTCATTGCGATTCCTTTCCAGGAGAAAAGCCAAGACATATGCTCAAAGAAAGTGAAAAATATTACCATAGGGGTGGGAGCCACCGCAATATAGGGGCGAGCAGCGGAGGCATGATGTACCTGCCGGCAGTGTTTGCCAGAGTGCGGGCCCTGCTGTTTCAACGCTCCGTGATCTGGGTGCTGGCGTCGCTGCATCTAGCCTGCACGCCACTGTGGGAGACAAAGGGCGCCCAACGCATTAGTGATCAGCGAGCAATGGAGCATGTTCGCGCACAGGTGTCGTTTGGTCCGCGCCCGCCCGGTAGCAAGGCACTCGAGCGGTGCCGGGACTACATTGCGGGTGAGCTTCGAAATTATGGCTACGCCGTCGAGGAAGATCGCTTCGTCGCCACGACTCCCTATGGGGCCAAGGCGATGAGCAACCTGATTGCAAGGGGAGAAGATGGCGGTAAGGATGTCATTGTCTTGGCCTCGCATTATGACACCAAGTACATGGCGGACATGCGTTTTGTCGGGGCAAACGACGCTGCAAGTAGCACCGGGTTGCTGCTGGAACTGGCGAGAGTTCTGGCCGGTAGCGAAAATCCGTTGGACTATTGGTTCGTCTTTTTTGATGGCGAGGAAGCTTTCGTGCAGTGGAGTACCTTCGACAGCACTTACGGAAGTCGACACCTGGCAAAGCGTTGGAAGCAAGAGGGAGTGATAGCTAGAATCCGGGCTTTTGTACTCCTGGATATGGTAGGGGACCGGGATCTAGACCTTTTGGCGGACAGGAATTCTACGCCCTGGTTACGAGATCTGGTCCGCAGTACCGCCCGCGAGATCGGACTCGCAGGCATCTTGAGCCCTGTGGAGTCCGCAGTGGAAGACGATCATATTCCTTTCAAGGACGCAGGAATTCCAGCCGTCGACATCATCGATTTGAACTTTGGTCCGAACAACTCCTATCACCATACGGAAGCAGACACGATTGAAAAAGTCTCGGAAGAATCTCTGGGGCAAGTCGGCCGGCTGGTGTTGGCTGTTCTAGGGAAACTCCAGACGCCAGTGGCTCCTTAAGGCTCATTCTAGAGCACTATAGAGGTAGAACTACGCGTCCCGGATTGTTAGCCGTCTGCGATCGCCACCGTTTCCTTGAAGTCGCATTCCTCCGAATTGCAGAAACGTACCGTTCCACTCTTCTTGGTGGTCTTTTCGAGAACAAAGGGGGCGCTACAGGTTGGGCAGGGTTCTCCGATCGGCTTGTTCCACAACACGGCATCACAGTCTGGATAGCGGGAACAACCGTAAAAGGTCTTGCCTTTGCGGGATTTGCGCTCGACGATCTCCCCGCTGCAGTCTCGTGGGCAGGAAACGCCTGTCGATTTCAGTTTAATGTAGCGGCAGTCGGGGTAGTCGCTGCACGCCGTATACTCTCCGAATCGGCCGTGCTTGATTGCCAGGTGCTTGTTGCATACTGGGCACACTTCGTCGAGTGGAATATCGTTTTTGACCGCCATCGTGTCATCGGACTTCACAATCTTCTTGGTATTGCGGCAGTCCGGATACCCGGAACAGGCCATAAACTCTCCGAACCTTCCACGCTTGAGGACCATCGACTTGCCGCACTTCTCGCAGGACATTTCCTCAACTTCGGGCGCGGATTCGCGGGAGTCCACGCTACAAGCCTTCGGGATTTCCCTGGTGTTTTTGCAATCTGGATAGGCGGAACAGGCTAGAAAGCGTCCGAATCGTCCCCATTTGATCACCATCTTGCTACTGCACTTACCGCATATCTCATCGGTTTCGATCTCTTCGGCTTTGAGGTCCCGCATCTCTTTTACCGCTATGGCGAGGCTTCGGGAGAATGTTTCGTAGAAGTCCTTCATGGCCTCGTTCCAACGCTCATGCCCGGATTCGATTCTGTCGAGGTGATCCTCGAGGCGAGCGGTGTATTCGTAGTCGAAAATATCCTGAAAACTCTCGATCAGCAGCTCTGTGACCACTTCTCCCGTTTCGGTAGGCACGAACTTCCCGTCCTGCTTTTGAACATACTCGCGGTCTTGAATAGTATTGATAATGGAGGCATAGGTGCTGGGCCTTCCTATTCCCTTCGCCTCGAGCGCCTTGACTAAGCTCGCCTCCGTGTAACGGGCGGGAGGCTGGGTGAAGTGCTGCGTGGGCGTAATCGAGTCTGCCTTCAAGACTTCGCCTTCGCGCAACTCGGGCAACGCCGAGAGCGCCGCGTTCGCGGGATCGCTTGCGGGTTCGTCGACCTTCGACTCCTGGTACACGGCGAGAAAACCGCTGAATTTGGGAATCGAGCCGGTGGCTTTGAACTCGACGCGGCCCGCCTTGATCGCGACATCGGTCTGATCGAAGACGGCCGGATTCATCTGTGAGGCAACGAATCTCTTCCAGATAAGCGTATAGAGGCGTAGAAGATCCTTGTCGAGAAAGTCCTGCAGGCTGTCCGGAGCCTGGACGACGGACGTCGGTCGAATCGCTTCATGAGCCTCTTGGGCTGTCTTTTTCGACTTGTAGTAGATCGGGTGATGAGGAAGAAAGTCCTCACCGTATTGGTCCTTGATCAAGATCCGCACTTCCTTCAAGGCTTCTTCGGAGACGCGTGGCGAGTCGGTCCGCATGTATGTGATCAGGCCGACAGCGCCGTCCTTGCCAAGCTCCACCCCTTCGTAGAGGCGCTGCGCCAGCATCATCGTCTTCTTCACCGAGAAATTCAGCTTTCGGGCCGCGTCCTGTTGCAACTTACTGGTGATAAAGGGTGGAACTGGAAATCGTTTCTTGGCTCGGCGTTGGATTTTCGTGATCACGAATTGCTGGTCGCGAATATCGGAGATGACCTGATCGACGGACTCTTGCGTGGAGACATCCCATTTGTTGCCGTCCACGCTTCGCGCGAAGGCCTTGAATGGAGGCGGGTTTTCACCCTGGAGCTCGGCTGCGAGATTCCAGTACTCCTTGGACTGAAATGCCCGAATATCGTGTTCGCGTTCCACGATGAGCCGAACGGCCACGGTCTGCACTCTTCCCGCTGAAAGACCTCTCCGAACTTTGTCCCAGAGTAGAGGGCTAATTTTATAGCCCACAAGCCGGTCCAAAACGCGTCGAGCTTGCTGCGCTCCGACTTTGTGCAGATTGATTTCGCGCGGGTGCTTGAAAGCCTCTTTTATCGCGTTTTTCGTGATTTCGTGAAACAGGACCCGGTAGATCTTGCGGGTTTTGGCCGATAGCTCTTCGGCCAGATGTTGGCAGATTGCCTCTCCTTCACGGTCCGGGTCTGCTGCCAAGTATATGGTATCGGTGCCTTTCGCGGCGGTTCGTAATTCCCGAACCACCTTCTGCTTCGACGGAATGACGGCATACTCGGGCGTGAAATCGTTATCGACGTCAACGCCTAGCTTGCTCTTGGGCAGATCCTTGATATGCCCAACGGACGCCTTTACCTTGAAACTCTTTCCAAGATAGCGGCTGATCGTCTTTGCTTTCACCGGTGACTCGACAATTACGAGTGAATTTCCCATAGAACGGCGCACCGTATAACAAGTGACCCTCAATGCCAAGCGAATTCAGCGGCCAGGCAATTCGTGTCGGATGTAAAGGTTGCCGGGCAACTGTCTGATAAGCCCATTTAGCTCAAGGGTTACCAGGAGTTTGCTCAAGCGGCTCACGTCCATTCTGCTCTTTTCAACCAGCGCGTCGAATGCCGTGGCGCAGTCACCCCCCAAGAGATTCATAAGTTTTTCTTGGTCCGTTGTCAAATGACACCCCTTGGAACGCTCCGTTGCAGCGGGCGAATCGTGGCCGGGCAGCCGCTGTCGAAATGGCGGCGGCAGTTCATCGACCACATCGTTCCATGTCTGGACCAACTTTGCTCCTTGCCGGATCAGAAAATTCGGGGCCCAACTCTGTGGCGTAGTTACGTTTCCCGGTACTGCAAACACCTCGCGGTTTTGCTCCAGGGCCAGCCTGGCGGTAATCAAAGACCCGCTCCTCGGGCGCGCCTCAATAATTATCGTCCCGAGAGCCAATCCGCTTATCACTCTATTTCGAACAGGGAAGTTCCTCGGGGCTGGGGGTGTGCCAGGTGGAAATTCTGATAGCACGGTCCCTCTGGCTTGGATCTCCTCAGCAAGACGGCGATGCTCCCGGGGGTAAACCGAGTCGATCCCGCAGCCCAGGATCGCCATTGTCTTTCCGTTCACGCCTAGCGTCCCTCGGTGGGCAGCGCCATCAATCCCCCGCGCCAGGCCACTGACGATACCAAAACCGCGCTCTCCAAGGTCTGCTGCCAGTCGTTCGGCCATCTGAGCTCCATAGAGGCTAGGTCGCCGGGTTCCCACGATGGCCAAACTGGGCATTTGGAGACATTGCAGGTTCCCCCGCAGGTACAGAACCGGGGGTGGGTCTTCGATCTCAGTTAGCAGTTTGGGATACATCGGGTTTTTCGTAGTCAAGACATGGCACCCGTTTTGCCGGGCCCAATCCAGTATGTTGATGGCGTCCTGTTGGTATCGCCTGGATCGAATGTCTGATCTTGCGCCCTTCCGAAGCCCGAGAGCCTCGAGTCGACGTTCCGAAAGTTCGAACACGGCCGAGGTCTCCGGGAATGCCTGTTGTAGTTTATTTTGACGCCCCTTGCCTATGCCTGGTACGAGAGTCAACTCGATGGCGTCGCGAACCTGATGCATCACACGGACCTTCCCATGGATCGGAACCTAGAGGTTTGGATGTCCTCGAGGGCAAGAGGTTTCATTGGATTGTTCCGCTATACGGGTTCCACCGGGATTCCCATGTCGGGAATCGTCCACTATAATGCAACCGTGTGGAACAACCCGCGTGGGAAAACCCAGTGGAACAACCCCGTTAGTTTGGAAGCGCAGTTTGGTATTTCGGTATCGGTACGGGGCGGCCCGAGTTCCGGCAACAACAAGCCACCGGTCGAAGGGATGAAACTCCGCATTGCACTTGTAAATTATCTGAACGCAGCGCCGCTCGGTTGGGCCTTTTTGCACGGTCCCCTGCGGGACAGTTTTGAAGTGGTTCCATCGTCACCGGCTCTCTGTGCCGATTTGCTTTCTTCCGGAGCCGTCGATATCGGTCTGATCCCGAGCATCGAGTACCAGCAAATTCCCGGCATCCGAGTACTTCCAGGTATCTCAATTGCTTCCGCTCGGCAGGCTCGCAGCGTTCTGCTCGTTTGTCCAAAGGGGGTAGCGACGATTCGGTCGGTTGCCCTGGATACGAGTTCGCGGTGTTCGGCCACTCTGCTACGCATCCTACTGGCGAAAAGAGGGCTGCAACCGGAATACCTCCCACATGATCCCGATTTGTCCGCGATGCTTCGTCACTGCGATGCAGCCCTCATTATTGGGGACGCCGCTTTGAAACTTCCCGATGAGAAGTATCAGGTTCTGGACCTGGCAGAGGAATGGGTGCGCTGGCAGGGAACACCGTTTGTTTTTGCGTTTTGGGCAGTCCGGGCGGGGGTTGAGGTCGGCCCGGATACGGTGCGGCTATTCCACGAAGCGAAGCGCTGGGGGCTTGCATCGCGAGATGCGATTGTCAAGATGTACTCACGCAGTCTGGGCTTACCTGTGCCGTTGTTGTCTGAATACCTTGGCGTGAATATTGAGTACGGCTTGGCAGAAGCGCACCAGGATAGCCTCAGGGAGTTTTTCCGCTTGGCCCACGGGGCCAGTCTCATCCCTCACGTAGTTCCACTCAGATTTACCCCGAGCTACCCGGTATTGGGGAAACCGGTCTAAGTGCCCCTATTCGTCAATAGACTACGCTTACCGGGAGCCGGAAGCCGAGTCTGGTTCGCTTTCGAGTTCAATGTTCCAGTAGAGATAATCGCGCCAGGCCTGCGGCGGACTGGCAAATCCAATCGTGATGCGTAGCATGGTGGGAACCCAATGGGGCTCGTCTGGCTGGCGGATCAGGCGCATCCCCGCCTCCTCGGGGTTTCGGCCACCCTTTCTATGGTTACACCGAAAGCAGCAGGTGACGATGTTGCTCCAGGTCTTGCCCCCCCCCTTCACGATTGGGATCACGTGATCAAAGGTCAGATCCTCCGGGGGACATCTCTGGCCACAGTACTGGCAGGTGTGGTGGTCACGAGCGTAAATATTTGACCTGCAAAACTTTACACGTTGAAAGCGCTTTCGGATACGAACATACCGAAGGAGCCGCAGGACGCTCGGCAACTTGACAGCAAAGCTAATGGAATGGACTTCGCGCTCGTATTCGGCAATGACCTCGACCTTACCTTGGTATAGCAAGGATAGCGCGCGCTTCCATGAAACTATGTTAATAGGTTCATAGCTGGCATTCAGTACCAGAGTCTGTTCCATACTAAAGCACCGCGCTCAATACGTCATCAGTCCGCAGCCGCAGGATTGACCGGCTGGGCCGAAGGGATTGGGAGTGAGTCGGAAGTGGAGCGGGTCGGCAGACTGAACCGTCAGCGAAATCCTTCATCCGCGTTCCACCTAGCCACTATCAAATTGAATTATAGGAGCGGTGTAAAGTCAAGCAGTTTTTGGCTTTGCAGGTACTCAAGGATTCTGCTGATCCCAGATTTGCTCCAGTCGGTCGTACGTTGGGGGAAACTGGGGCTGGTAACGCAGAAAAGTCGGAATCGGATAACGCACGCCCCCTTCATGCGCCTTCTCCAACCCCTCCGCAATCTGGCCGGCCCATGATGCGGGGAAGCAGAATCCCATTTCGTGATCTTGGGTCTGCCCGAAGACTCTATCTCCGTAACAGGGCAAGATGAGCTGTGGTTGTTGGCTCTGCATTGTGTGAATGACGCTGTCGGAGCAGTCAATTCTGCCGGCGAAACTCGATGTGATGCGACCTCCATCTCGGTATAGGCTGGCGACGACCAGCATCATGGCTTGGGCGGAGTTCCCATAGACGAGGATGACGTGGGGTTCGAAGAGGGTTCTTTGCAGTGGTGCTGCCAGAATCGTCTCATACTCGTTCCAGTTGAATTTGGCAATCAAGGCTTCGGTCTTGGCTCCGGCCTCCTTTGATTCCGTGTACATTCCGGCGCAGGTACAACCTTCCTTGAAGTAATCGACTTCCTCCTCGAATCCGTAGACGACCTTTGACAGCGGACAGTTGACGTCCTCTCTGGACATTGCCAGCGCCCAACCGTAGCGCCGGCTCATCGTATAACCCATGCACGTGGTGATCTGTACCTTTAGATCGCGACTCGGGCGCTTGACCCGATCGGGCAGCTCTTCGTCCGCCTTGCACATCCTTATTGCAAGCGGAAACGTATCGGGCCGGACATAGCGACTCAAAACTTCGTCTAGTGCTTTGAGGTCGATCATAAAACGCAAGCTCCCAGGGTTTTTGGCCGTTCTTTTTGGGGAATTCTATCAGAGTGCTGCAACGCGACGCGCTTTTTGTTGCCCCGTCTATCCGACTCGCTTACCATCTTTGACGATTCCTATGAAGGTTCAGCCTGGTATCGAAGTTCTACTGCAAGATCGTCGCTCCCTCGTGAAGGGCTCTCGAATTGGTGCTGTGGTGCATCCCCCTTCGGTCCTGGAGGGCTTCGTGCACACGGTGGACGCATTGCTCGGGGAGACCTCGATCGAGTTGGTAGCCCTCTTCGGCCCTCAGCATGGGGTACGGGGAGAAAAGCAGGACAACATGATCGAATCCGGCTTTTTTTATGATTCCCACAGCGGTTTGCCCGTCCACAGTCTCTATGGGCGGCACCGAGCGCCAACGGAGGCGATGCTGGATGGTCTGGATATCCTTGTGGTCGACCTGCAGGATGTCGGCACGAGAGTCTATACGTTTGCCCAGACGATGGCCCACTGCATGGAGTCGTGCGCGCAACATGGAAAACAAATTGTGGTTCTCGATCGGCCAAACCCTATTGGAGGGAAGCGCGTCGAGGGAAATCTCCTCGAGCCGAAGTACCGCTCGTTCGTCGGGCTCTATCCGCTCCCGATGCGTCACGGGCTGACGATGGGGGAGTTGGCTCTGCTTCTCAACCAGGAGTTCGAGATTGGCTGTCGCCTTACCGTAGTTCCCCTACGTGGCTGGCGCCGGTCGATGTGGTGGGATGAGACGGCGCTTCCTTGGATCAGCCCGTCGCCCAATCTGCCCACTCTGGATTCCGCTACTGTCTATCCGGGTCTCGTCCTTGTCGAAGGTACGGAACTGTCCGAAGGCCGGGGCACGACGCGACCCTTCGAGTTGGTCGGAGCTCCTTTCGTTGATTCGCATGATCTGGCGTCCCAACTGGCGGAATACGACCTTCCCGGCGTGTTTTTTCGCGCCACTTCCTTTCAGCCGGCATTTCAAAAGCACAGCGGGCAACTCTGTGGTGGGGTGCAAATCCACGTCACCGATCGAGAAAGCTTCCATCCCTACCGCACAGGAGTAGCTGTCCTTGCTAGTGTCAGAAAGCTCTATCCGGAAAAGTTCCGGTGGAAAAAGCCTCCGTACGAGTATGAGAATGACAAACTCCCGATTGACGTGATCTGTGGTTCCGCCACGATTCGAACTGGAATTGAAGCGGAGGAAGACCCGATGGCGTTGAGCGCCGCCTGGACAGCAGACCTGGAACGATTCGAACAGCAGCGCCGCCCCTATCTGTTATATCCGTGATTGCCTGAGAGCATTGAAGACAAAAGGGCTCATCGTAAAGCGATGACAAAGTGTATATTATTGGTCTGATAAGATTCGAGAAATGTACGGGGCATGCTCATGATCGTAGGCTTGACGGGTAGAAATGCATCCGGTAAGGGCGAGGTAGCAAAGTATCTCCGAGACGCGGGGTTTGCCTGTTTCTCACTGTCGGACGAAATTCGCGATGAGATACAAAAGCGAGCGCAGGAGATCACCCGCGCCACGCTGATAGAGATAGGCAATGAACTCAGGGACAACTTCGGAAACGGCGTCCTGGCCCAGCGTATTCTGAAACGGCTTCGGGACGACCGTCATTCTGTTGTCGATTCCATCAGGAATCCGGCTGAGGTGGAGGTCCTGCGGCAACGTGGTGATTTCCGCCTGATTGCCATCAAGGCGGACCGGGGCCTCCGCTTCGAGAGGCACCTGGGCAGAGGTCGAGAAGGAGCAGCCCAGACGCTGGAACAGTTCTCGCGCGAAGAGAACCTGGAACTGGTAAGCGAGAATCCCTCGACCCAGCAACTGATGGCAACGGAGCGCCTGGCGGACGTGATCCTGGAGAACAACGGTTCCTTGGAGGAGTTGCACAAGCGAATCGACGAGTTGTTGCTGGGCTTGCTCGGCCGTCAGGAACGTCCCGCTTGGGACGAGTACTTCATGAATATCGCGACGGTGGTGGCGACGCGCAGCAACTGCATGAAGCGAAAGGTCGCGGCGCTGATTGTGATGGATCGAAGGATCATTTCGACGGGATACAATGGAACTCCGCGCGGGGCGACGAACTGCCACGAGGGGGGGTGTCCGAGGTGCAACTCCATGGCCAAGAGTGGGACAGGGTTGGAGGAATGTCTGTGTAGTCACGGCGAGGAGAATGCGATTACGCAAGCGGCCTACCACGGGACCAGTCTCAAAGGGGCGATGCTGTACACCACGTTTGCACCCTGCCTGTTGTGTACGAAGATGATCATCAACAGCGGCATCTCCGAGGTGGTTTACAACCAACACTATCCTCTCAACGAACGAGCCCTGGCGCTGCTCGAAGAATGCGGCGTCGCGCTTCGGCAATATTCACTCCCCTAGTACTTTTGTCGTAAACACACGAACGGGTACTTAGTCGACCGGCAGAGAAAGGAATCGCCCAATGACGAAAGTGTTCAGGGACTTCGAGACCAAGCTTGTTCACGCGGGGGAACCGGAGCCCAGGATTCACGGAGCGGTGAATGTTCCGATCTTTCAGTCCGCGATGTTCGAGTATGCGGGCGAGCGCGACTACGATCATCGACAATACCTTCGCCACGCCCATGAACTTTCGTCCGTCGGAATTGGGGTTTGATCTGTCCGTGCACAGTTGTACCAAGTACCTCAACGGCCACTCCGACATCGTGGCGGGGGCAGTGATCGGGAAAAGCGACTGGATCCAAAGGGTGAAAGAGAAAGTGGATCATCTTGGGGGGTCCCTGGATCCCCACGCCGCGTTTTTGCTTTATCGGGGCATCAAGACTTTATCGGTTAGAATGAGGCAGCAGTGCGGGACGGCCCAAAAGCTCGCCGAGTTTCTCGATCAGCATGCAGCAATCCACACAGTTCACTATCCGGGACTTTCGGCTCACCGGGGTCATCAGCGTGCGTCGGAACTGCTGGCCGGATACGGAGCAATGGTAAGTTTCGAGCTTGATGGGGACGTCTGTGAGGCGGATCGGTTTATGGATTCTCTCCGGATACCAGTCGTGGCGCCCAGCCTGGGCGGACTGGAAACTTTGATCACCCGCCCCGCTACGACCTCTCACCTGGGGGTGGCTCCTTCCGAGAGAAAAAAATGGGAATCTCCGACACGCTGATCCGATTGTCGGTCGGGATTGAATCTGCCGAAGAGCTAATCGAGGACTTTGGTCAGGCTTTGGAGCAAGTGTGGGCATCGAGACGGAAATCAAGCTCTGCGTAGAGGACGTCGAGGCCTTTCGTTCACAATTGAAAGAACTTGGCGCCCACGCGCTTCAACCGAGGCATCTCGAGGACAACTACGTTTTCGATTATCCAAACCAGAGTCTTCGATTGGCCAAATCGTTATTGAGAGTCCGGATCGTTGGTACACGGGGCTGGCTGACTTACAAAGGCCCGTCGCTGCCGAACGCGGTGTTTAAAATCAGGGAAGAGTTGGAGAGTGAAATCGAGGATGGGACGCTTGTACTGGACATATTGCGTAGGATTGGGATGAAGGTATGGTTCCGCTACCAAAAGTATCGAGAGGAATACTCGGTTGCATTTGGGCGCGACCAGGAAACAGTCCTGGTCGCGTTGGATGAGACGCCGGTTGGAACCTATGTGGAACTGGAAGGATCAGAGCAATGGATTCACAAGGTTGCTCGTGCCCTGGGGTACAACGAGTCCGATTATTCGCGTGAGAGCTACTACACACTCTACCTTCGGTCGCGGCAAAATCAGGACGGTGCCGGAGGGAGTGCCGAGATGATATTCGAGACGCACGCGAGCGAAAACCGCACGGAGAACGAGTGATCATGCCCGATACTTACATTGAAAATGTTGCGGCCTTTGAAGGACAGAACGTTACCCTACGCGGCTGGGTCCATAACCGACGCAGCAGTGGAAAACTGCAGTTCATTATTCTGCGCGACGGAACGGGGCTGATTCAATGTCTTGCATTCAAGGGGAATTTCTCTCCCGATCAGTTTGACGCCCTTGCCCAATTGACACAAGAATCGAGTCTCGAGGTCGACGGGGTTGTACAGAAGGACCCACGTTCTCCAGGCGGATTCGAGATAGATCTAAAAAACGTGCGCGTGCTGCAGGCGTCGGAGAACTTTCCTATCACACCGAAGGAGCACGGAGTCGCTTTTCTGATGGAACACCGACACCTTTGGCTGCGAAGTGCACGCCAGCGAGCAATTCTCAAGATACGCCACGAAATAATCAAAGCGTGTCGGACCTATCTTGACGATCACGGCTTTACTCTGGTGGACACTCCGATCTTTACGCCGAATGCATGTGAGGGGACGACGACCCTCTTCGAAACTGAGTACTTCGATCAGCATGCTTTTCTCACGCAAAGCGGTCAGCTCTACAACGAGGCCACAGCGGCTGCTCTTGGAAAAGTTTATTGCTTTGGCCCGACCTTTCGCGCGGAGAAATCGAAAACGAGGCGGCATCTGATGGAGTTCTGGATGGTCGAGCCCGAAGTGGCTTTCGCAACGCTGGAAGATGTGATGGATCTGACCGAGCGCTTCGTTTGTTTTATCGTGGAGCGTGTGCTCGATCAACGGCGGAACGAGTTGGAGACTCTGGAGCGAGACACAGCTCCTCTTGAACGCGTCCAGTTGCCGTTTTCCCGACTCTCCTACGACGATGCGGTGCGGTCGCTACAGGATGCGGGTTCGGAGCTTCAGTGGGGTTCCGACTTCGGCGGTGCCGACGAGACGATTCTTTCTGAGAAACAAGACAAGCCTCTCTTCGTGCATGGCTATCCCTCTCAGATTAAAGCGTTTTATATGCAGCCGGACCCTGACCGGAAAGAATTGTCCTTGTCGGTAGATCTCCTCGCTCCTGAAGGTTACGGCGAGATAGTCGGGGGAGGGCAGCGGATTCACGACCACGCTTTGCTGCTCGAGAGGCTCGAACAACATGGCCTTTCCCCGGAGCCGTTTCAATGGTACCTGGATCTTCGCAAATACGGTAGCGTGCCCCACTCCGGATTCGGGATGGGTATCGAGAGAGTTGTCGCCTGGATCTGTAACCTGACCCACGTTCGAGAAACGATCGCCTTTCCCCGAATGCTCTATCGAATCTATCCTTGAGGCTCCGGCCACGCTCCTAGGTCGATGCGCCTGTCGGGTGCATTGGATGAGGTCCCAGACAGCATCGCTTGCTCAGAGGAGTTGACCTCGGAGGCGCGGCTTTGTATTCTTTTCGTGTCGCATCCAACCAAATAGCATGGCGGAACAGAGTTTCCGCTCGTGAGCATCGTGCCTCAAGCAACAGTGACGCCAAAGAATACGAAACCGGTGGCGCAGAAGAAGTTTGACTTTACGGCTCCCAAGCCACGTCCATTTCTGTCGACGCTGCCGGCGCGAATTGATGACTACGAGAGTGGTGTGGCATGGTTCTTCAAATGGCGAACTTCTCTGGAGTATTACACCACGCTGGATCAGATCATCGATTTCGTCGTCAATGCCGGCAGCGTCCGGGTGCTCGACCTGCAGACCGATACGGGTACCTTTGCCCTGAGATTGGCTGGACGTAAAGGTTTCGGCGGGCACATCCACTCCTTTGATCATAATATTACGTTGCTCGAGCGTGCCCGCCAGAGATCGCGCCACTTGAATCTGCAAAGGGCGGTGGAATTCCAGGAGTGTGATCCTTCCAGACTTCCCGTCGAAGACAGTTTCGCCGACATGGCCGTGTCGATACTGGATTTCCACCGCCATCCGGCAAAGCAGTTTTTGGGCGAAGCGCGGCGCATGCTGACGGTCGGGGGGCACTTGCTGCTGGCGGAAATGTTGGAGCCGAAAACTCAGCGAAACCGGATTCTCTGGAATCTGAAGAAAATGCAGTTGTCTTACCTGCACAAGAAACCTTCGGAAGCGCAAGGCGTCTACTTTAGTCGTGACGAACTGATCGCTCTCCTGTTTGAGGTAGGGTTTCGGCAGGTGGTGGTTCAAGGGCTGAGGTCCGCTTCATCCCCGCACCAAGGAGTCTTCAGTCTGGTGGCGGCAACAAAATGACGCGAAGGGAACAATTTTCATGCAAAGTTGGCGGACCGGGTCGCCACACTACTTGAAATCGAGTGGTTCTGGATGAGAGAATTCTATTATGGCACATGCAAGGCAAGGCTTGTTCGGGGGCGGGGAATGATGTCCAAAACGTGGATTGAACGGTGCATGATTAGAAGGGTCATCACGCTGGGTTTCGCCCTGGCTGTTGTCACCTTCTCGGCGTTGGCGACACTTCCAGCGCTGGCAAAAACACACCGGATCAAGAAGGTCGGCGAATATCCAAACTTCCTGGCTTTGAGTCTGGATGGGAAGACGGCCTACGTCACTTCCTACGGTTCTGGCGAACTCGTGGCCGTCGATCTGATCGCCAGAGAGGTTTCCGCCCGTGTCACTGTGGGAGGCGCGCCACTTGGTATCGCGGTGACGGCAGACACCGCCTATGTTGCTTGCAAGGACTCCGGGACCGTGGCCGTTATCGATCTCCAGCAATTCAGGGTGAAGGGAAGCATCAAGGTGGGCGCGTCCCCAAATTCCGTTGCCGTTGGTTCACGTGGTTATCGACTGTTCGTCACCGACTTCGGCCGGACGAAACAGGGACAGGTACACGTCATCGATATCCGCGAAGGTAGCGTGATTCGATCCATCCCGGTGGGCATTTCCCCTATTGCAATGGCAGTCTCGCGGGCTACCGGAATGGTGTACGTCGTCAACGGCGGTTCTAATGAGGTGTGGGTGTTGGACCCTGATAGGGAAACGATCGTGGCCAAGATTCCGGTGGGGGATGCACCGGACGGGATTGCCATCACCCCGGATGGGAAGCGGTTGTTCGTGGCAAACAGCCGGGACGACGAGTTGTCTGTGATCGATGCGGCACGCCACCGGATTCTTGTTTCTATACCGGTGGGGGAACAGCCGTTCGGAGTTGCGGTGAGTGGTGACGGAAAGTTCGTGTATGTCGTCAACACGGGATCGAAGACCGTATCCGTATTTCCCACCGACCTGAGCGATCTGCAAGCCCGGACGCTCAAAGTGGGCAAGGGACCCGTGGATATTGAAATAGGTCCCGACAATCGCACGGTCGTGGTTGTCAACGAACAATCGCACTCACTCTCGGTGGCGCAGTTCCCCTAACAGGATGCTGAAAAACTCCAACTAAATCGCTTTTCGTGCATCTTCAATATGAACCCTCTTATTGATGATTCCTTCGAGGAGAAACCGATGCGCGGACCGGACGAAAAGCAAGACGGGATGTTCAGCTACATCTCGGCCGAGAAACGAGTGCCGAACGAACACCCGCTGAGATCCATTCGAACCATGGTCGATGTCATTCTGCAAGAACTGTCGCCTCGATTCGAGGTTCTTTACGCAAAAGTCGGCCGTCCTTCGGTGGCTCCGGAGAAGTTGCTCCGAGCCTTGTTGCTTCAGGTCTTGTACTCGGTCCGGAGCGAACGGATGCTCATGGAGCAGTTGGACTACAATCTTCTGTACCGTTGGTTCGTTGGTTTGAGCATGGATGATCCGATCTGGGACGCGACCGTCTTCAGCAAGAATCGGGACCGACTTCTGGAGGGAGACATCGCCAGGGCCTTCTTTGAACGCGTCCTTTGCCACGCCCGTGCTCAGAGCATCCTGTCGGACGAGCATTTTACAGTGGATGGGACCCTGGTAGAGGCATGGGCAGGACAGAAGAGCTTCAAGAAGAAAGGTAGCCGCCCCAGCAAGCCGACGGATGGTTCTGGAAATCCAACGGTGGATTTCAAGGGTGAGAAGAGATCGAATGATACGCATCAGTCGACGACGGATCCAGATGCCCGTCTGTACAAAAAGGCCAAAGGCCAGCAGTCGAAGTTGTGCTACCTGGGCCATGTCACGATGGAAAACCGGAACGGTCTTGCGGTGAATGTGCGGGTCACGCGGGCAACGGGAACAGCAGAACGGGAAGCTGCGCTGGATATGCTTGACGATCTGCCCGGCAGAAATCAAATTACCGTAGGTGCAGACAAGGCCTACGACACGAAAGCATTTATCAGAGAGAGTCGACGTCGCAAGGTGACTCCACACGTGGCGCAGAATAACAAAAACCGTAGGAGCGCCATTGACCAGAGAACGACCCGCCATCCGGGCTACGCCGTCAGTCAGAGAAAACGCAAGCGGGTTGAGGAGATCTTTGGTTGGCTGAAAACTGTGGGTATGTTGCGTAAGACAAGACATCGTGGTGTGGACCGTGTCGGCTGGATGTTCACTTTCGGAGTGGCTGCCTACAACCTTGTCCGGATGAGAAACCTGATGGAGGCAAAGCCGTGATTGGAGCAGGGTGGACTTCGTCCGAGCATTTGATGAGCGGCCTAACGCATGCGCCGTGCCAATCCAGACCCTCATATCCCCTGCCAAAATAGAGTCAATCGATCCCGAAGTTCATGTTTGGAAACAATCTCGGCACAAAACCGGATTTTTCATCAGCCTGCTAAGGTGCTATTCACTCCTAACGCTTGACTAACGCTTGTCCTGCATGAACCATTCCGCGAACCTCTCGAGGCCCTGAGAGATCGACACCGAGGGGTTGTACCCGAGCTTGCCGCGCGCATGGTCGATGTTCGCGTAGGTAATCGAAACATCTCCCTGTTGCGGCGGAAGTCTTTGAATTTTTGCCCTCTTGCCCAAGACCTTTTCCAGGGAGGCAATAAGAGCGCTGAGGGTAGTCGTTTCGGATTCTCCCAGGTTGAAGATCTCATACCGGGGATTCACCTCGAGCGCCGCCACGATGCCGGCTACAATGTCGTCGACGTAGGTATAGTCGCGCTTCGAGGAACCATCCCCGTAAACAGGCAACTCCGCCCCGTCCCAAATCCGTTGCGCAAATTTGTGGATCGCCATTTCTGGGCGTTGGCGCGGTCCATAGACCGTGAAAAAGCGTAGGCACGTGATGTGCATCCCGTAGTTGTGGGAATACGTGCGACAGAGTAACTCGCCCGCGCGCTTCGTGACCGCGTACGGAGAAGCCGGATGATCCACCGAATCGGTTTCCGAAAAAGGGACCTTCACGTTGCCACCATAGATGGACGAGGAGGACCCGAAGATAAAGCTCTTCACCTGGAACTCGCGTGCCAGCTCGAGAAGGTTGACGGTGCCGTCCACGTTCACCTGAGAGTATAGAAGTGGACGTTCCAGAGAAGGGCGCACACCGGCCATGGCCGCCAAATGGACGACCGCTTGAGGGGATACGGTCTGGATCACCCGGAGCAGGCCGTCTGTGTCCAGAATATCCACCTCATCCAGGGATTCTGCTCCTCGATCGAGAAGCTCACTGGCGTTTCTTCGCTTGATGCTGGGGTCGTAGAAGTCGTTGAAGTTATCCAGCAAAGCGACCCTATGTCCACTGCTCAGCAGCTTGGACGCCAGATGAAAAGCGATAAAGCCAGCCCCACCGGTAATCAGTATCTTCATAACGGGCTCCAAACATTATTGGTGTGCTTCTGGTGTGCTTCGGCGGGGAGTTCCTGTGCAATCCCTCTGGAACACCTATGCAATCCCTACGAAATCCTGTGTAATCTATGTCAAAAACAGCGTTGGAACAACCCAATCGTTTGGGGCGACACGGTGAAAGTACCAGAAATCCGAGGAAATCGTCCGGCAATCTCGTTCACAGAGTATGCTATTATCCGTCGCATGCTGCATGTTGGGTTGACCGGAAACATCGCTTCTGGCAAGAGTCACGCTGCCCGAATCTTTGCCGAGCTTGGAGCCCACATCATCGATGCCGACAAGATCGCCCACGACCTAATTTTTCCCGAAACGCCAACGTATCGCAAGATTCTGGATGTTTTCGGACCGGAGATTTTGGACCCCGACAGGGCGATTGATCGTAGGAAGTTGGGCTCGATCGTGTTTCGCGACGGCGCGCGCCGGATGGAGCTGAACGCGATCGTTCATCCCGAGGTCCGGACGGAAGTCTTACGACGAATTGTCGAACTCGAACAAGTTACTGCCAGGGGCATCATCATCGTTGACGCGGCACTCATCGTCGAGTCGGGCTCTTACAAGTTGTACGATCGGATCATTGTCGTTCACTGCGATCTGTCACTTCAGCTTTCGAGGGTGATGGCGCGAAACAACCGGTTGACTGCTGACGAGGCTCGAGCGCGAATGGCCGCTCAGATGCCGGCGGAGGAAAAGCTGAAATATGCCGACTACACTATCGAGACCTCGGGAACCTTCCGCGAGACGCGTGACCAAGTAGATGAGGTCTACCGAGACCTAACCCTGACTGCGGTCCGAATCCAGAATCCTCCGGGGGCCGAGGAGCAGGGCGGTTGACAAGAACATTGATCCTATGTTAGTAGAAGTTTCCTTTCTGTAGGTTGTAATACCCTGATGCAGTTTAACTTAGAGTGCCTGCCCCCTTGTTTGGTGGGGTGAGCTGGTAAAAGGCGGAGTTTAGTAGAGTTGATCGAAGACAGCGCAATCCCCACGCCCCTTTGCCCTGAAGTGGATGGTTGCCCCACGGTGAGTCCCCTATGGTGAATTATATTTGGCTTGTTCCTATGCTTCCGTTGGTCGGGAGCGCGATCATCGGGATTGCCGGGTTGTTTTGTCTTGGCTCCGGCAGGCAAAGACCCGGCAAGAGTTTTGTCACGGTCTTGGCCCTTGGTTCGGTGGGGCTCTCGTTTGTCATCTCCGCGCTGGCAGTCTATCAATTCTTTGTCGTCGATCACGGCTCCCGGCATCTTGTCGACCTGTTTGTTTGGCTGAAGGCTGGCAGCCTTCCCCTGGCGGATGGAGGATTAGCGCAATTGGAGGTCCCATGGGGCTTTCAGCTGGATCCGCTTTCAGCCGTTATGATTCTGGTTGTCACCGGGGTCGGCTTCTTGATTCATGTGTACGCCACCGGCTACATGTCGGAAGACCCTGGGTATTACCGCTTTTTTTGTTACCTCAATCTCTTCATGTTCGCCATGCTGACCTTGGTTTTGGCGAACAACTTTGTGCTGATGTTCGTCGGTTGGGAAGGGGTAGGGCTTTGCTCCTATCTGTTGATTGGTTTTTACATGGATAGAAAAAGCGCTGGGGATGCGGGCAAGAAGGCCTTCATCGTCAATCGGATCGGAGATGCCGGCTTCTTGCTCGGCATCATGCTGATCTTCGCGCACTTTGGTTCGCTTCGCTACGATGCTGTTTTTGAGCAGGCGTCGGCTTTACCGGTGGATACGGGATACGGGTTTTTGTTTTGGGCCACGTTGTGCCTTTTCGTCGGCGCAACGGGCAAGAGCGCTCAAATACCCCTGTACGTCTGGTTGCCGGACGCAATGGAGGGCCCGACGCCGGTTAGCGCGCTGATTCACGCGGCGACGATGGTCACGGCCGGAGTCTACATGGTGTGCCGATGCAATGCGCTGTTCAGCCGGGCGCCCGAAACGATGATCATCATTGCTGTCGTGGGTACGGTCACGGCTATCTTTGCCGCGACGATCGGTTTCGCTCAGACGGATATCAAGCGTGTCCTGGCCTATTCGACGGTGAGCCAGCTCGGATATATGTTCGCGGCTCTGGGGGTTGGCGCGTTCGTGGGCGGCATCTTCCATCTCATGACCCACGCTTTTTTCAAGGCCTTGCTCTTCCTCGGTGCTGGATCGGTCATCATGGCGATGCATCACGAACAGGACATGACGAAGATGGGTGGGTTGCGGAAGTATCTGCCCTGGACATACAGAACCATGCTGGTGGCGACTCTAGCGATCTCGGGGGTGCCATTATTCTCTGGCTTTTTCAGCAAGGACGAGATTTTGTGGAAAGCCTGGAGCAGCGGGCACCGGGTTGTTTGGTTCTTTCTATGGCTGGGTGCGGGAATGACCGCATTCTATATGTTTCGCCTCATCTTTCTGACGTTCTGGGGCGCCGAGCGAATGGATGAGCACGCGCGCGAGCACATTCATGAGAGCCCTAGAAATGTGACCGTTCCGCTCGTTGTTTTGGCGATCCTTTCCCTTGTGGGCGGGTACGTGGGGCTCCCTGCCTGGCTTGCGGAAACCAACCGGTTTGAACATTTTCTGGAGCCGGTACTCTTTTTGCCAGAGGCGAGTGCGCACGGGGCGCATCCCCTAGCCGAGGAACTGCTGTTGACGTTCGCTTCCGTGCTCATCGCCGCTGTCGGCATTGGTTTCGCCTACTGGTTCTACGTCGTCGATCCCGCCAAGCCATCACGGATTACCGCGAGGATTCAGGGGTTGTATCAACTCGTGTTGAACAAATACCGGGTTGACGAGATCTACGACGCACTGGTGGTGCGCCGGACGCTGGATCTGGCGAACGGCTGTTTCTTCGTCGACGCGAAGTTTGTCGACGGTGCGGTGAACGCTGCTGCGGCATCGACGCGAGGAACTGCGACCGCATCCGGGTTTTTTGACAAGTACGTCGTGGATGGGTTGGTCAATCTCGTAGGTTGGATCAACATGCGACTCAATGGAGTCGCCACGATACTGCAGACCGGGATGGTCCAGCGGTATGCCCTTGGAGCCGTGTTTGGAATCGTAGCGTTCATAGCCGTGTACTTCAACTATGGCAACTGATACTGTCGAGACCCGAGGATGGTCACGCGCCTCGGGGACCAATACGAGATAGGCGATAGCGAGAGCTAGCCAAGGAGCAGCCATGGATTTTTTCATGCGAAACATATTGAACCTCATCTGTTATCTTCCGCTGCTCGGAATGGTGCTGATCGCTTTGATCAACAAGCGCAACGAAGCCGCCATCAAGTGGGTCGCCAATATTGTTGCCTTCCTTGGTTTCCTGATCTCGATTCCTCTGCTGACCTCCTTCAATGATCCTCGATTCATCGATCCGGAGACCCGATTTCGTTTTGTCTATGAAGTCTCGTGGATCGATTTGATCGGGGCGAAGTATAAGTTCGGGATCGATGGCATCAGCATGCTACTGGTGTTGTTGACAACACTGCTCGGCTTTATCGCCATTCTCTCTTCTTGGTCGGCCGTGAAAGTACGGCTGAAGGAATACTATGGCTTTCTGCTGCTTCTGCAGACCGGCATGCTGGGCGTTTTCATGGCGCTCGACTTTCTCGTTTTCTACGTTTTTTGGGAAATCATGCTCGTGCCAATGTATTTTCTCATCGGTGTCTGGGGCGGGCCCAGAAAGCTCTATGCGGCGATCAAGTTCTTTTTGTACACCTTGGCCGGTTCGTTGCTCATGCTCGTCGGGCTACTGGCCATCTATTTCTATCAGTACAGTGAAACCGGCGTCTATTCCTTTGACATTCTCGAGTTTCAGAAACTGGGGTTTCCGCCGGACTTGCAGTACTGGGTTTTCCTGGCTTTCTTTGTCGCGTTCGCGATCAAGGTCCCGATGTTTCCCTTCCACACCTGGCTGCCGGACGCGCACGTGGAGGCCCCGACGGCGGGTTCAGTGATCTTGGCGGGTGTGCTGTTGAAGATGGGAACGTACGGTTTCGTGCGTTTCAGTCTACCGATGTTTCCTGATGCCACGATGGACTTTCTGAAGCCGATGTTGATCCTATCGCTGATCGGTATCATTTACGGTGCCCTGGTGGCCATGATGCAAAAGGACATGAAGTCGCTTGTGGCATACTCGTCGGTCAGCCACTTGGGTTTTGTCATGCTCGGTATTTTTGCCGCGACTCCTGTTGCGCTTCAAGGCGGGATCTTGCAGATGATCAACCATGGAATCTCGACCGGCGCGCTTTTCCTTATCGTCGGCGTCGTTTATGAGCGACGACATACCCGCATGATCGCCGACTACGGCGGGTTGAGCCACGTCATGCCAATGTTCGCGACAGTCTTTCTGATCATGACCTTGAGTTCGATCGGCATGCCGGGCTTGAACGGTTTTATCGGCGAGTTCTTTATCCTGCAGGGAACGTTCGCGGCCCCGGGTCTTTGGAAGTATGCGGCTGTGGCAGTCATCGGGATCGTTCTGGGGGCGGCCTACATGCTCTGGCTCTATCAGCGCGTCATGTTCGGTTCGATCAAGCATGAGGAGAATCGCAACCTGAAGGATTTGAATCTCCGCGAGATTGCCACGTTTGTTCCCCTCATTGTTTTGGCCTTTTGGATCGGCATTTATCCGAGTTTCTTCACGAAGTATCTGGACGAACCCGTGCGGGCGATCGTGGAGAGAGTCCGCAGCGACTACTACAGCGCTGAGGCTCCCACGCAGCCCGAGGTCTCCGTTCCGGACGTTGCTGCGCGCTAGTGCCTACGGGATGATGTGCCCGTGGCGCATTGGACGGGTCTCGCCACAAACCTCGGCGATTCGACAGGGATGTCCGACATTCACTTCCACCTGTCCGGGGAGCTTTCTTACCCCTGCGATCCTGTTGCTGGCTGTTGTAGGGCTGGTAGGTGGACTGCTCCGGCATGGCGTGCCACACGCGCGATTGAGTCCAGCGGAAGCGGCTCGCTACGAGTGAGGGAGTCGACTCCCCAAAAACGAAAAAGCGGTCATGCCGAGGCAGACCGCTTTTCCGAAGTATTCACAGCAGACAACGCCCAAACGCCGCCGACATGGTGAGGACGTCGGTCTGTTTCACGGGAAACGGATCTGCAAAAGGGAGCGTTTCAGTGTTGAGAAAGACTCTGGACGTGGCCCCCCCCACACAACGCAGGATTGCCTACGTTCGGATGGGGAACGAAGGTAGAATGACCCGTGAGAATTAGGGGCGGACGGCAAGGGGCGCGCACCAGGGCAGGAGGATCCTTGAAAGGGACGCTGATTAGGGCTGTGCTGTTTGACTTTGACGGGACACTGACCGAACCGGGATCGATTGACTTCGATGCAATCCGTCGGGCGTTGGCGTGTCCACCGGGACTTCCGATCCTGGAGTTCATAAAGGGACTCCAGCCGGAACCTCGAGAGGCTGCCCGGCGCGTCTTGTACGAGCATGAAATCGAGGCCGCTGCGCATTCGCTACCGAACGCCGGCGCAGAACAGCTGATAGTAGACTTGAAGTCTATTGGGCTAAAGGTCGGTATTATCAGTAGAAATAGTATTCGATGCATAGGTCGTTCGCTGGTGAACTTCCGCTGCACTGAAGCGGGAGATTTCGACGTCATTTTTGCGCGAGAGGACGTTGCACCGAAGCCCGATCCCGAAGGGATCTTGGCTGCGGCAAGCCGATTGGAGCTGCGGGTCGATGAGATACTGGTGGTCGGAGATTTTATCTTCGATATCGAGGCGGGAAAGGCGGCCGGCGCGCACACGGTCTATTTGACGAATGAAGGCAACCCCGATCCAGAGGTACCGTCGGATTACCAAATCCGATCCCTGGACGAGATCCCGGAAGTCCTTGGTTGGTTCAGGCCCCTCGGGGCTGGAAAGCTCCCAAATCGGATGCTCGATCGACTCTTGAAGCAGTTTCCTGCGGCGGATCCGTCGTTGCTGGTCGGTCCCGGGGTAGGAGAGGACACGGCTGCAATACGGCTTCGAGGGGAAGAGACTCTTGTTCTCAAATCGGATCCGGTGACCTTCGCCACGGAATCCATTGGATACTTTGCAGCCGTCGTCAACGCCAACGACATTGCCACCTCGGGAGCCACACCCCGCTGGATGCTGGCAACCCTGCTCTTCCCGCCCGGTACGACGGCTTGGGCGGTGGGCAAGGTCATGGTGGAGCTTCAGCAGCAGGCCCGTCGTTTGGGGCTGATCATCTGCGGTGGACACACTGAGGTTACCGACGCGGTCCGGCGGCCGGTCGTGGTGGCTCAAATCGCCGGCACGGTCACCGAAAAGCAGCTGATTCGCAAACAGAACATGCGGGAGGGGGACTGCATCTTGATGACGAAGGCGGCCGGGGTGGAGGGGACGTGTGTCATTGCCCAGGAAAAAACAGACTTGCTTTCTCGTAAGGGGATGCCTAAAGAGGCAATCGAGAAGTGCCGACGTTTGTTGTGGGATCCGGGTATAAGCGTCATCGAGGAAGCGTGTGTCGCGTCCAGATCCCCATTTGTAAGCGCCATGCACGACGTTACAGAGGGTGGTGTGGCCACGGCTCTCGAAGAGCTCAGCATTGCTGGCCGGCATCGACTCCGGGTCTATCCGGATAAGATTCCTGTCCTTGAAGAGACTCGGAAGGTCGCACAACTGCTCCATCTGCAACCGTTAGGCCTTCTTGGATCGGGCAGCCTCTTGATTTGTTGCGCTCCAGCAGGGGTCGAGAATCTAACCGGCTCGGTTCGAGATCTGGGAATAGATATTGTGATAGTCGGGGAGGTTCTACAAGAGGGAGCGGGATTGGACTCTAGAAATGCCGACGATGGTGAGCCCGCTTCCTGGCCACACTTCGAAGTCGATGAAATAGCTAGGCTTTTTGCGCAGCCAGGGCCCGGTGCTGGATAGCGTCGTACCGCAATCGCTGCCATACGGGGGGGCGTTTTTTCCGGTGAGGGGGGGGAATTGTACGCCTTCTACGGGGTGGCACAGTGTGCTTCCTGACACATAGGTAACAGAGTATTCCGGGGACATAGGTTACACAATGGAGGCATTTGGAGGCAGCTCCGATGCCGTGGAAAGAGTGTAACCGTATGGGATGAAAGACTGAAGTTTGTAGTTCTTGATGGCGAGAAAATGGCAGTAATGTGCCGGGTGTTCGGTATTTCCCGTAAGACGGGCTACAATATACACCCTCAGCCCGCAAGTATCACCACCCAGAGGTCCCGGAGTACCCGTTTCACGACCGCACGATTCTCGTAACCCAGTGTGGCAGAATCTGTATAGCCCGACGCAAAATCAGCCTCAGTACAGTCTTTGCAGGCCAATATGCAGGTATCAGAGAGGTCGCCGACAGGATCTGGCTTGTCAGCTTCATGCACTATGATCTAGGCTTCTTTGACCAGGAGGAGAACAGGGTGGAACCCGTCTGTGAGAACCCATTTGCTCCAAAAGTGTTACCTATGTGCTCGGAATAATCTGTAACCCATGTCCCCGGAAAGGACCCCAGATTGGCTGGCGGAGAGGGTGGGATTCGAACCCACGTACATCCTTTTGGGACGTAACTCGATTTCGAGTCGAGCCCGTTACAACCACTTCGGTACCTCTCCGGGCAAGAGCCTACCAGAGTTCCGATAGCAGGAAAAGAGGTTATGGCGCGTTCATCGGTCTATTCAACAATGGGCCGCCTTTCGGCGATCGTGATGATTCCGCCGTCGTCGATGGCCGCGGGATGGCTATTGGGCTATTATCTGGTGGACCGATGGCTGGGGATTTTTCCCTGGGCAAGTATCGTCATGACCCTGATTGGAGCCGGGGTCGGCTTTTGGGAGATCTTCCACATCCTGACAAGAGAATCGAGGAAATCGAATGGCGCTGGAGCTCCGAGGTCGGATTGAGAAACGACTCTTCTTGCTGGGAGCTTTCCTCGTTGTCGCGGGAGCCGGGATCACCGTCGCCTGGCTGGACTGGATTCACGGTCTTTCCTTTCTGACCGGCGGGGCGCTCGGAGCCGCCAATATGGCATTGCTGCGGCACTCGGTTGGGAGTATCGGCGCCAGAGATGCCGCGGTCGCCAAGCGTCGTGTGTTGCTCGGCTTTTTTTCGCGCCTCGTGTTGATTCCCTTGAGCCTGTATGTTATGATCCAGCTTCTTTTCTTGAGCTTACCCACTACGGTGATTGGTTTTGCGGTTTTTAACGGTGGCGCGTTGGTTGAGGGGTTGCTCGAGGCCTTCGAGAGCCGTCCCAAGTAATGTTAGAGCATCATAGTGCAGTCGCACAGTTTTTAAATCAGATCCTCTTTGACCCGCTCGCCCAGTTGATGGGCTTTCATACTTCCGAACATCACCATGCGGTGCCGGACCATATCGTGATGGTGTTGTTGATTCTCGTTACGCTGGTGTTGTTTTCCGTTTGGGCACGCCGAAGCTTCAGTGTCGAGAATCCCGGCAAGGTACAGCACTTGCTGGAGGTTATCCTCGATGCAATCCAGGGACTGATGAAGGAAGTGATCGGGGCCGATACGAGGCGGCATGTCCCGCTCATCGGAGCCCTCGCGATTTACATATTGATAGGAAACGTCCTTGGTCTGGTTCCGGGGTTCATGTCGCCGACGAGCAATTTCAACGTCACCCTTTCCTGTGCGATTTTCGCGTTCCTCTATTACAACTACCAGGGTGTCCGGAAACATGGGGTCTTCAAGTATTTGATGCACTTTGCCGGACCTGTCTGGTTGCTCGCTTGGCTTCTGTTTCCGGTCGAGATCATCAGCCATGCCTTTCGTCTCGTTTCGCTCAGCATGCGTCTCTTTGGAAACATCTTTGCCGAGGAATTGATCATCAACTCTTTGAACGAATTTATCTTTCCATTTTTGGTATCTATTCCGGTGATGTTTCTTGCCTTGTTTGCAAGCACGATTCAATCCTTCATCTTCATACTTCTGACCATGGTGTATATTTCGGGTGCGGTGGAGGAAGGACACGAAAGTGCGGAGCATCCTCCGGTAGCAACGACAACGGCTGCGGCAGCATAGTGGGCATAATCTTTTGTCTTCCCACGCCGGGCTTTGATCACTATTTTTAAAGGAGATCCTGAATGCGCAGACAGTTACTTCTTACCCTTCTTGTGACGATACTTCTCCTTGCGTTCGCGTCACCCGTATACGCACAAGGACAAGAGGAAAAGGGCCAGTGGGTAGTGATTACGGCGGGGTTTGCGATGGCCATAGCGGCAGCGGGATGCGGCTATGCCCAGAGCCAGGCATTGGCAGCGGCGTGTGAGGGAGTTTCGCGGAATCCAGGTGCAACCGACACGATCAGGATTTTCACCTTCCTGGGGCTCGCGTTCATCGAGTTTCTTGCGCTGTTGACCTTTGTGGTCATTATGCTGGTGTTGTAGTCTGGTATCGGTGGTCGGGGGACCCGAAACCTGTGCTGTACGGATTCTGGACGGGTCCCCTCACTCTTGTTCGTGAATGGTGACGAGGCGGCGGATTTCAAAATCCCTTCGCCCGGAGGGAGTCGAGATCTCGACCTCGTCGCCGACCTGTTTTCCGAGCAAGCTCTTGCCGATCGGAGACGTAGTGGACACCAGGCCTTTCGACAGGTCCGATTCCTCGGGCCCGACCAGTGTGTACTCGATTTCTTTGTCCGCATCGTAATCGAAGAGCGTCACGCGCGATCCGTAGGCAATCCGGTCGTGCGGAATCTTTTCGAGGTTGATCAGCGACAGGGCTGCCAGCCTCTGCTGTAGCTGCGCTTTCTTACCTTCCAGGAAGGACTGGCGTTCCTTCGCCGCCTTGTACTCTGCGTTTTCCCGGAGATCCCCATGTTCGCGAGCCCGCAGGATCTCCCTTGGAAGGTCGACACGGAGCTCGCGCTCGATTTCCTTGAGCTGTTCTTGAAGTCTCTTTCGAATGTCTATCATGCTTTCCTCGCTCCGGCACTACAGTGAAAACAACGTCGAACTGCCCGCCAAATCGTGAAAGAACCGGGGAAAGATCCCTAGCCAGAATACTCCGACGAGCGCGATCAGGCAGATGGCAAACAGCGGAATGCTCATTGCGCTGGGTATGGGCCGCTCTTTTTCTGACTCTTTCATGTACATGGCGACAATGAAACGAAAGTAATAGAAAACCGATACCACGCTGTTCAGGACGCCGACGACGGCAAGGGCGATGAGACCTTCCCGGATGGCTGCTCCGAAGAGATAGACCTTGCCTATGAATCCGCCGGTCAAGGGTATGCCAGCGAGTGAGATCAGGAACACTGACAAGGCGGCGGCTGGGAAGGGCGCTCGTCGAGCCAGTCCAGCATACTCCTCCAGGGTGAGATGGCGGTCGCCAGGGCGGCTCAACGAGAGGATGATAGTAAAGGCCCCGAGATTCATGACCGTGTAAACGACGATATAGAAAAGCACGGCATCCAGACCGATGCGGCTGTGGGCTACGATTCCAATCAAGATATAGCCCGCATGTGCAATAGCTGAATAGGCTAGCATTCGCTTGATGTTTTTCTGCCGGACGGCGACGACGTTACCCACTGTCATTGTCAGAATAGAAATCACCCAGAGGATGGACACCCAATGGGTGTCCAGAGAAGGGAGAGCCTGAAACAGGATCCGGACCAGAGCGGCGAAGCCAGCCGCTTTGGGCCCGATAGTCATGAATGCGGTCACCGGGGTGGGCGCGCCTTCGTAAACGTCCGGAGCCCATGCGTGGAAAGGGACGAGGGCGAGCTTGAAGCCAAAACCTACGATGAGAAGGCCAAGTCCTGCCTGCAGGGTAGGGAGGTTCCCAGCGTGCTCGAGGACATAGTCATGAATAGCCCCGTAACGCGTGACTCCTGTGGTGCCATAAAGCAACGCAATCCCATAGAGCAAGAAGGCTGTGGCAAAAGATCCCAGGAGAAAATACTTGAGTGAGGCTTCGTTTGATCTTGCGTCGTTTCGCTGGATTCCCACCAGAACGTAGGTCGAGATGGAAAGGACTTCGATTCCGAGAAAAGTCAGAACAAGATCCGCGCTTGCCGCGAGCAGCAACATGCCGCAGCAGGCGAGCAGCAGGAGGGCATAGTATTCTCCTCTCCGGATCGACTCCCGTTCGTTGAAACGAATGGAAATAATTACAGAGCTGGCCGTGATGACGAGAAAGATCCACTGAAAGAAAAGGCTGTATCGGTCGACGACGAACATTCCGTGGAAACTGGCTCCATAGGGGCCCGACCACTGGTTGCTCAGGCAGTAAGCCGAGATTGCGCAGGCGAAAGTGGCAATCTGCGCCATCGTCGTCCGGTTTGCTTTCAGCAAGGGCGCCATCATCAAAACGATCAAGGTGCCGACCACCAGGATGATCAGCGGTAGAATGGGAATCCAGTCTGCTGACGTCATCGGGGCGAGGTCTCCCTGGCTGCGACGTCGCTGTGGGATGGTTGCTGTGCGGCATCTTGCGCTTGTCGCACGCGCCCGAGAACTTGCTCGATGCTGGCGTCCATGCGTCTCAGAAAAGGTTCCGAGAACACCCCGATCCAGAGCATGACAACGAGGATAGGGATCACAACGAGCTTCTCTCGCGCTCCCATGTCCACCAGGTCTCGGTTTTCTTCGTGAGTGATCTTGCCGAGGAAAACGCGTTGATACATCCAGAGCATGTATACAGCGCTCAGGATCATTCCGGTGGCAGCAACAGCAGCGTACCAACGGTTTCCGGCGAATGTTCCAAAGAGAATCAATACTTCCCCGACGAAACCGTTCAATCCTGGAAGGCCAATGGAAGATAGCGTGACGATCAAGAAACAGGTGGACAGAAACGGACTGACGTGTGCCAATCCGCCAAAGTCCGAAATCAGACGCGTGTGTCGTCGATCGTAGATCATGCCAACCAGGAGAAAGAGCCCGCCGGTCGACAATCCGTGATTGATCATCTGTAGCGTCGAGCCTTGCAGGCCTTGCATGTTGAAGGAGAAGATGCCTAGGATCACAAGTCCCATATGGCTTACAGACGAATAGGCGACCAACTTCTTCACGTCGGGCTGAACCATGGCGACCAGCGCCCCATAGATGATGCCGACAAGGGCCATGATGGATAGATAGGGTGCCGCGCCAACGGCAGCGTTGGGGAAAAGAGGAAGACAAAAGCGCAGAATCCCATAGCTTCCCAACTTGAGCAGGACCCCGGCCAAAATCACCGAGCCCGCCGTCGGCGCCTCCACGTGAGCATCCGGAAGCCAGGTATGAAAAGGAAACAGGGGCACCTTTATGGCAAAGGCGAGCAAGAACGCCGAAAAGAGCAAATACTCGATCCGGGGAGTCAGGATCAATGTGCCTGATGCCAGATTCCTGGTGATTTCTACCAGATCGAAAGAGGAAGCACCGTTCGCAAAGAACAAGTAGAGGATGGCCAGCAGCATGAGCAGCGAGCCCACCATCGTGTAGAGGATGAACTTGATTGCCGCGTAGATTCGCCGCTGACCACCCCATACGCCGATCAGAAAGTACATCGGTATCAAGAGGACTTCCCAGAATACGAAGAACAAAATCAAATCCAGCGCGCAAAAAACACCGATGACGCCCGTTTCCAATGCGAGGAGGCAGAGGAGGTATGGTTTGATCCCGGAATGGATCGAGGCCCAGGAAGATAGGATCGCAAGGGGGAAAAGAAACGTGGCCAGCGCAACGAGGAACAAACTGATTCCATCGATCCCTATATGATGCGAGATTCGGTAACTCTCGGTCTCGATCCAGGGTAAGGAAGCAGTGAATTGGAAATCTCCAATTGCAGGTTCGAAGTGATAGACAAGACCGAGTGCACTCGCAAACGTGAGTAGACTCCCGGAAAGACCCAGGAGCTTGAGAAGGCGAAGAGAACTATCGGGCACCATCCCGACAACAAGAGCCGTCATTGCGGGCAAGTAAATAGTGAGCGCTAGTAGTTGGGGAGTTTCTATCATCGCACTAAGGAGTTCCGTCAGACACAACGTAGAAATAGAACAGCACAACCAGCGAACCCAGCACGATCCAAGAGGCGTAGCTTCGCGTCAGACCGTTCTGGAGGTGCTTGAAGATCTCGGCGCCGGTGCGAACCAGCCGTCCGGCCCCGTTTACAATTCCGTCAATGACGCGAACGTCGATGAGCTTCCAGAGGAAAATCTCCGAGCCACGCGAGATGGGGTGTACCACCACCGAATCGTATATCTCGTCCACATAGTACTTTTGCACGAGCAATCTGTGTAGACTCGAGAAGCGGGAGACGATGGCGGAAGTCCTATCAGGCTGTGACAGGAAACAACGGTACGCAAGGGCAATGCCCCCGAGCGCAACCGCAAAGGAAATGGCCGCGAGCGCGACTTCCTCCCCATGAGATGCTGGTGCGTGAGGATGGTCGGACAAGGACGAGCCGAGCCTTCCTTCCATGAAGGAAGAGAAGACGTTATGCCCCAACCACGCTGGTAGCCCGATGAATCCTCCGAAAACAGACAGGAGTGCCAAAACACCCAGCGGGATCGTCATGCTGGGCGGCGATTCGTGAACTTGGGGGGAGGACCCCGCGGGTAGTCGCCCGGAACCATGGAAGGTCAAAAAAATCAGACGAAACATATAGAAAGCCGTCAGGGCGGCGGTCACGACGCCAAGGGCCCACAGAATGCGGTGATCGTTGGCCCACGCCGACCATAGTATCTCGTCTTTGCTGAAGAATCCCGCAAACGGGAAAAAGCCACTGATGGCCAGAGCGCCCATCAGCATTGTCCAGTAGGTGATTGGGATATGGCGGCGCAACCCTCCCATCTTCGTCATGTCTTGTTCCCCGGAGAGACTGTGAATGACACTTCCGGCGCCCAGAAAAAGGAGTGCCTTGAAGAACGCGTGGGTCATGACGTGAAAAATGGCCGCGCTGAAGGCGCCCACGCCGGCAGCCACGAACATGTACCCAAGCTGGCTGACCGTCGAATAAGCCAGAACACGCTTGATGTCCCGCTGGGCTAACGCGATGGTGGCAGCCATCAATGCAGTCGCGATCCCGATGACGGCCACGACCTGCATGGCAACCGGAGCATGGGCGTAGATCGGAGAGCAGCGGACCACCATATACACGCCGGCGGTGACCATCGTAGCAGCGTGAATCAAGGCGCTTACCGGAGTGGGCCCTTCCATGGCGTCGGGCAGCCAGACGTAAAGTGGAATCTGAGCACTCTTGCCCACGGCACCCACCAGAAGGAGCAGGCCGATAGCCGTGAGCGGGCCGATGCCGCTTTCGATCCCTGTTGATTGCGACATGGGGTCAATTTGACCGAAGATCGCACTGAAGTCCAAGCTGCCGAATATGATGAAAGTGAGAAATATTCCCAGGACAAAGCCAACATCCCCGATCCGGTTGACAATGAACGCCTTTTTCCCCGCGTCAGCCGCGCTTTTGCGGTCGAAGTAAAAGCCGATCAGGAGGTAAGAGCAAAGCCCGACACCTTCCCATCCAACGAACATCAGCAGAAGGTTGTGACTCAACACGAGGATGAGCATCGAGAACATAAAGAGGTTCAGGTACGCGTAGAATCGATGGTAGCCAGGATCACCATGCATGTAACCGACAGAATAAACGTGGATGAGAAAACCAACGCCCGTGACGACGAGCAGCATGACCGCCGATAGCGGATCGAAGAGAAACTCCGCCTTTGCGATGAAGTCCCCGGATTCAATCCAGGTGAAGAAAAATTGGGTGACCACCCGGTCGTCTTCGGACCGGCTGAGCAGATCGAGGACGGCCACCAAGCTGAGAACGAAAGAGAGTCCGGCCGATCCACAGGCGGCTACGGTGACCAAACCTTTCGAAAGGTAGCGACCAAAGACTCCGTTGACCACGGATCCGAGCAGCGCCGGGAGGGGAATCAGCCACAGGAAATCGATCATGACCAGGACTACCACTTCATGATGTCGGCGTCGTCGACGCTCAGGGTGTTTCGATTGCGATAAAGTGTAATTGTTATGGCGAGCCCGACGGCTGCCTCAGCAGCCGCAACCACCATCACGAGAAATACAAAAATTTGGCCATCCACCTGGTTGAGAAAGTGAGAAAAGGCGACGAGGGAGAGATTGACGCCATTGAGCATGAGCTCGATGCATAGAAAGATGGCGATGATGTTTTTTTTGACCAGAACGCCGATTGTTCCAATAGAGAACAACAAGGAGCCAAGGATCAAATAGTCGGCAAGCTGCATGGCTCATGGCTCCCGTTTTGCCAAGACGACCGCGCCGATGACGGCAACCAGTATCAGAATAGAAGTGACTTCGAACGGCAGCAGGTAATCTTCGAATAGGACTTTGCCAATTTGAGCAATGGTGCCCGAAGAGTTCCCCTGGCGAGCAGGAGCATGCCGGAGATCGTAGCTGGCGAGCGTCCGGGACAAAAGAAAGACAACTGCGGATCCAAGGAGTATCGCGGCGACCGACAGGCTCCTACGCTTGTCCTTCGGGACCGTATTCGAGAATGGGTCCACAAGCATGATCACGAAAAGAACCAGGGCCATAATGGCCCCGGCGTAGACGATGACTTGGACGGTAGCAATGAACGGGGATTCGAGCAAGAGATAAAGGCCAGCCACGGAGAAGAGGCAGAGAATCAACGAAATGGCAGAATAGAAGACCCTTCGTTGAGCCACGACGCTGATGGCCGAGAGCAATGAAAGGCTGCCAAAAAAATAGAAAAGCCCTGTCTCCATCTATTTCAATTCGTCGAGGAGTCGATCCAGCTTCTCGATTGAGAGGTTCTCGAAGTAATCTTTGTTATTCAGTTGAAGAACCGGAGCTGTGTTACAGGATCCCAGACATTCGACCTCCAGCAGCGTGTATCTTCCATCGCTCGAAGTTTCACCGGGAGAGAGATTGAGCCTTTGCTGAAGATAGGACATGATTGCGTCGCAGCCGGACAAGGAGCAGGAAATATTTGTGCATACCTGTAGGCAATGCCGCCCCACAGGCTTCTTGAAAAGCATGGTATAGAAGCTGGCGACCTCGTAGACCGTGTTCGGATGAAGGCCGAAAAGCTGGGAAACATCACGAATTGTTTCGGCTGAAAGGTAACCGGACTCATCTTGCGCGACCATGAGCGAAGGTATCAGCGCGGAGCGTGAGCTCGGATACCTATCCTGCAGGACCTTGATTTTGCGCTGTGTGGCATCGCTCAACATCTGAAATTGTATACGAACTGCTTGCAGGAGAAACGGTGGCGTGAGTGCAATGAAATATGCAAATATAGTAATGTGTATGACTTAAGGCTCTGCAAGCGGGACGATATTAGTGGAGCGGTCAAGACGGTGTCAAGGATTTTCTGGTTGATTTGGCGGTGATTGACTCAGTATCATCTGGTATCGTGCAGACAAAACTGTGTTTGGAGATCAATGGCGAAGAGCGGGTTGTGCCCGCAGTGTCGAGTGTGCGTGAGTTGCTGCGGCATCTCGATGTGGGGGAAGAGGGTGTGGCGATAGAAGTCAATCGACGGATCCTGCGACGCACTGAGTGGGAGAAGACGTCCCTGAACGAGAGAGACAAGGTCGAGATTGTCCGATTCGTAGGAGGAGGTTAAGTGCCGGATCAAGATACCTTTCAGATTGCGAATCGCTCTTTTCGATCCCGGCTCATTGTTGGGACAGGCAAGTACAAAACCTTTCCGTTAATGAAGGAGGCACTGGAGGCCTCGGGCGCGGAAATGGTAACGGTGGCAGTCCGCCGACTGGACGTGGGCGACCGTTCCGGACAATCCCTGCTCGATTTTATCGACACGACTAGATATACCCTTTTGCCGAATACGGCGGGCTGTTATACGGCCGAGGAAGCGATTCGAGTTGCCCAGCTCGGCCGGGAAGCCGGCCTCTCGGACTGGGTGAAGCTCGAGGTTATCGGGGACGAGAAGACCCTGTTTCCGGATACAGAAGCGTTGTTGACAGCCACGCGAGTACTCGTCAAAGATGGATTTGTGGTTTTGCCGTATACGAACGACGATCCCATCGTTGCGCGCAAGCTTCAAGAAGCTGGGGCGGCGGCTGTCATGCCATTGGGTGCACCGATCGGTTCCGGACTTGGTATTCGCAATCCAGCGAATCTTCGAATCATCCTCGAATCGATTTCGTTGCCAGTGATCGTGGATGCTGGCGTCGGAACTGCATCAGACGCCACGATCGCGATGGAGCTGGGATGTGATGGGGTTCTCATGAATACCGGAATCGCAGGAGCAGAGGACGCCGTAGCCATGGCCAAGGCGATGAAACTGGCCGTCGAAGCTGGCCGGTTAGCCTATCGTGCCGGAAGAATCGAAAAGAAGTTGTATGCCACGGCTACTTCCCCCTTGGAAGGGGTCTCTCGGTAAGCGGGGGGGGCGATCGAAGGGATCATGGTCTGCTGAACAAGGCGAAGGCGCTCCGGTCTTGCGACGCGACGGTTGCTGTTGCCCGATTGGCCAGCCTGCCTTTGCCCGTCTTGCTAAATCGAGCAACTCGACGGTGCTACAGCCAACGTGGATGGCCACCCACTATCCGTCCGCGACAGGCCTTGTACAAGGGTTACGATGAACACGATTCGTGTCGAGCTCCATGACAGGAGCTATCCCATCATGATTGGCACAGGAATCCTGGACCGGGTCTATCCCGGGTTGAGGAAGCTAGGTCTCGACACCCCTCCGATTTTTGTATCGAACTCTCTCGTTCTGAAACTACATGGCGATCGGATTGCGCGCAGCCTGCCGGGCGATTGGAGCTTGAAGCGAGTCATCCCGATTGGGGATGGAGAGCGATTCAAAACGCAGCGCACTCTCGAACGAGTCTACCAACGACTGTTCGGCTTTCGTGCCGACCGATCATCGTGGCTCGCAGCCGTGGGAGGCGGGGTGGTTGGAGACCTCACCGGGTTTGCGGCAGCCACCTTCATGCGAGGTATTCCCTATGTAAACGTGCCGACGACATTGCTGGCGCAGGTCGACAGCGCAATCGGAGGAAAGGTCGGGATCAACGTCCGCCAAGGGAAAAACCTGATCGGCGCGATCCACCAACCGTCCGCGGTGTTGTCGGATGTGAGATTGCTTGCCACTTTGCCCGCAAGGGAATTGGCCTCGGGTCTCTTCGAAGTGGTAAAGTACGGCGCCATTCGTTCCGAGAAGCTGCTGCGGTATCTGGACCGACGCCTTGAAGAAGTGCGTAGGTGCGAGCCGAGAGCCTTGGAATACATTGTAACGGAATGTTCACGCATCAAGGCGGAGATCGTCTCTTCAGACGAGAGAGAGTCGAGCGCGAGGATGTGCCTGAACTATGGGCACACCATTGGTCACGCGTTGGAGGCGGCGACCGATTTTCGACGCTTCAAGCATGGTGAAGCCGTGGCGTGGGGTATGATCGCAGCGGTCGAATTGGGTGCCGAATTTGGAATGGCGCTTGGAGCCAGCGGTCAACGCCTGAGAAGGCTGATCTCGAAGGTAGCACCCTTGCCGTCGTTGCGCGGAATCTCACCGAATGCGGTTTGGCGTGCTTTACAGCGTGACAAGAAGCGTGTTGCCGGGGAAACCCGGTTTGTTCTGCTGCCGCGAATGGGAGAGGCCGAGATACACTCCGTGGATCCGTCTCAGCTAAAGAAATTCGTCAGGTTGTATCTAGATCGGAACGGATCGATATGACGCATCGCCGAGGACCGGTCTAGATGCTATCCACGAGTGAGGAATCAGCCCGCTCTAAAGCTGTTCGCTCCATGTTTGGCGACATCGCTGCTCGCTATGACCTTCTCAACCATCTGCTATCCGGTAACGTGGATCGCTCTTGGCGGAGAAGCTGCGTCAAAGTTGTGGCCGAGAGACTGCAAGCGGAGCAACCCCGGATTCTCGATGTAGGGTGCGGAACTGGGGATCTCGCGATAGCTTTCGCGAGCAAGAAGGGTTCGACCGTCGGGTGTGACTTTTGCCGCCCGATGCTCCAACGGGCGAAAGAGAAGGTCTTGCGGAATCCGGGAAGTCGTATAGATCTTGTCGAAGGGGACGCTTTGTCTGTCCCGTTTCGCGAAGGAACGTTTGATGCTGTGGTGTCGGCTTTCGTGCTTCGAAATCTCGCCAACCTATCGGACGGGGTGAAAGAGATGTGGCGCGTGTTGCGTCCGGGCGGTGTCTTGGGAATCCTGGAGTTTGCGATGCCACGGAATTCGCTTTACGGCAATCTCTATCGCTTCTATTTCACCCAACTCCTTCCCCGCGTTGGCCGAGTTGTATCAGGTGTGGATGGTCCCTACCGATATCTCCCGGAGAGCGTTCAGTCATTCCCTCCGCCCGACGATTTGCGCGAATTGATCGCGGACGTCGGGTTCGAGTCCCTTCAGCTTCGTTTCCTCACTGGTGGAATCGTACTCCTGGTGACAGCAACCAAGTGACGTTGTCGGCCATTGTGCCGGAGGCGTCCGTCAGTTACGCGCCACTCAGCTGCTGTGGTGAGCGCTAAGATTCATTGGATCCAGCCCGGGAGAGCGCCACTTTTCCGGGCCTCCTTGATCAGGTCGTTGAGTTGATCCTGCGCCGTTTTGAGGTTGTTCTTGTTGAGATCCTGTTCATAGAAGGACTTCTGAATCTCCCGTTGGATCTGCTGCTGCCGGAAGCCGTCGGCTTCACTATAGAAGCGATTCTGGAGGTCGTTCAGGCTCAGGGTCAAAGCTGTTGATTCGTTTTCTAGCTCTTTGACCCGCTGCCTCGCGTCAGTCATGGTCTGACGCCAGAAGCTCTCCGTTCTTCCGGAAAAGTCGACCGGTTCGTCTTCTGCCGGCTTGTCCGCACTCTCGTCGTTGCCCATAGAAACAGGGGTGGCGTCGTCGTGTTGCCCAGATGCTCTTGGGGGAGGACTTGCTGTGGTCAGCGCGCCATTTTTGTATTTTGATGTGTCGTGATTCGTGATGACTACGCGCTGGGAGGAAATTTTCTGTCGCCGATCCTTTTCTTTTCTTGCCAACTCAGCAAGGGATTGTGCCGACGCAACGCCCGTCGCAGCGATGACGCCGATCAAGAAACAAAGTAAGGCGGCGATGTCTTTCGTTTTCATGCTAAGTCTCTCCACATTCTCGGTCTTTGAATCAAGGTCCTTGGCGTGATGCCGCGGTAGTTCCAGCCTTTGCAATGGGAATGTCACAGATTAGTTTCCGCGCAAAAGGAGTCGTGACGTGGGGGTTGTAAACAGATCCCGCACTCGAGATCTGGACTCGGACAACTGCTGTCTCGGAGCCCCTCTCTGTAGGATTCCCCAGGGCATCAAAAAAAACCATCGAGTAATCGACAATCTGGTCCGCAATGCTGGTCGGCGCCCCATCGCCGGAAATGAGGTCGATCCTCTGCGCATTTCGATTGTACCGGATCGTAATATCCTCACCTGCATCGTCGGTATCTCCATCTGGGTCGCCCTTGTTCGGCTGACCAGGAGAAGCCGAACCCGTCAAGTCCGCGCGCACGCGAACCTCTTGAGCGCTCATGATAACGAGTCCCTCGATGGGAGGCCCGACCGGGCTGTTCCCGGCTGACTGGATATAGCCCTCGATAATGCGCATGGCGACCGAGGAATGGTTTTGAGCTCGTGCCCGGTCCACTTGTGCCACGGCGACCTTTTGTATCTCGACCCATAGTCCCGCCAAGGCCGCGCCCAGAATGAGTAACACGAGGCCCGATATGACGAAATCAACCAGTACGAAACCATGGTCTTGCTGCTTGGTTCGAACCTCGAGATCCATCCTTATCCTTATCGGCTCTTATCGATCCTTTGGGCCTAGAACCGCGGTGATCGAGGTCACATTATTGAGATTTGTTTTCTTGTTGAGATCGCCGAGGGTTGAAACGGGCGACACGCTCACCGTGACTTTCCGTCCTTTCAGGGCCTTTTTTCGAAGGGTGTGGGGCCTTGGATCCAGGAGGGGGCTGACGTTCCAGTGAAGATGGAAATGGTTGATGATATTGTTGTTTAGAGGGTTTTTGATCGAGATCTCCTCCGGTCCGTGAACGCCGGCTGCAAGCGAGGCATGGCTGGGATCCTGCCGATATAGGCTGCCGAGGGTCGTAAGCTTGTTCTGGGCCAATACGATGGCGTTCTCTTTGTATCTTGCCAGCGAAAGGGAACTTACGGAGTAGAAGATCAGCTGTCCAACCGAGAGCAAGCCGTAGCTGAGGATTAGCAGGGCTGCTAGGACTTCGACGAGAGTGAATCCACGGACCTCACGTGCTACCTTTGGGACTCGGCCTGCAATCAAAACCGATGATGGGTTGTCAAGCTGCGGAATCGCATTTTTAAAGCTGTCCCTCGAGCACAAGCGCTCCACGGCAATTTGGGTCGTGCAGAATGTGTGGACGCTTCGCAAGGGATGGCAACGATCGAAAGTTGGGTTGTATCTCATGTGGTCCCTCTGTTCATATCGACACTGCATTTGTTGGACTTATTGAGTTTCCTTTTCTGCCCCTGTGGTATCCTGACGACTCCGGACCCCGGTGGACATACCGTACGACATCGTCGCCCGTAGCCGCGACAACGTCGCCCCAAGGAAAAGGAGGGAGGCAGAGTTGGAGATCCTCGAGGCCATTGGTGATTTGGTGGAAGGGAAGCACCTGCGACGGCGAGATGCTGAGGCGATCATGGAATCGATCATGACGGGTGGGGTGGCCCCGGTGCAAACGGCCTCTTTCTTGACGGCCCTTCGCATGAAGGGGGAGACGGTAGAGGAGTTGATCGGATTTGCGCGCGTCCTCCGAGACAAGGCCACGCCGGTAGAAGTTCCGGAAGACGACGTGACATCCCTGTCGGGGACGGATCGCGAAATGCTTTTGGACACCTGTGGAACCGGGGGGGATGCTTCGGGGACCTTCAACATCTCGACTGCGACAGCTTTTGTCGTGGCGGGAGCCGGGGTTCGGGTCGCCAAACACGGCAATAGGAGCATTTCGAGTGTTTGTGGAAGCGCCGACGTGGTAGAGGCGCTCGGTATTCGCATCAATTTGACTCCGCAGGCGATGGCGCGCTGCATCCGTGAAGTCGGAATCGGTTTTCTCTATGCACCGGTGCTTCACGAGGCGATGCGTTACGTGATGCCGGTACGTCGCGAATTGAAGATTCGGACCGTGTTCAATTTGCTTGGGCCGTTGTGCAACCCTGCCCGCGCTTCTGCGCAAGTCTTGGGCGTCTATGGCGAAGATTTGACGGAAACCATGGCAGAGGTGTTGTCGCAGCTCGGAGTGGTTCGAGCGTTTGTCGTGCATGGTTCCGACGGTCTCGACGAGATTACGATCACTGGCGAGACGAAAGTGTCCGAAGTTCGACAGCGCCAGGTGAAGACCTATTATCTTTCGCCTGAAGACTTGGGCCTGAAACGGGCGGGTCTGGAGTCGATTCGAGGCGGCGACGCTCGCAAAAATGCGACGATCATCATGGGTGTCCTGTCCGGCGAGCAAGGGAGCAGGCAAGATGTGGTCCTGATGAACGCTTCTGCCGGTCTGGTTGCTGCCGGCAAAGCCAAGGGCTTCGAGGAGGGAATCGAGCTTGCCCGGGAGTCGATCGACACGGGAAAAGCACTGGCGGCCCTGAAAAAACTTACGGATTGGACTGCCGAGCTCGCCTCTCAAACGTGACCCCCAAGCTCTGAGAATGGTGTTCCAAATGGGTGCCCATAGATATCTGCGAGCGACGCGACTGTCCTCCCACGGCGTGTTCGCTCGCTGGAGGGTCTTAAGACCGTCGAGGCGGCCACTCGTTTCATCACTTCTTTTGAACCCGGACTCGGCCCGCGAAATTGACCACAACTCGGTAACTGCCCCGAGATCCTTCGAGTTGAACGGTTCCGGCCGGTGCGGCCCTTCCACTTGGATGGAATCGCAGTGAGCGGCGTGGGGCGCGGCTGATTCGGACACCGGGAGCCATCGACCGCACGGATTGTTCGTAGGCGGTCCCATCCGCATCTTCCCAGTAGAAACCGGAACCGTCTGGCTCAATTCGTAACGCTAGCGAACTATTTGTCACAATCGAGTGGAAGCGAGCCCATGACAGCGAATACTCCAGCATGTGCGCGGAGGCCAGCAGGCTCCATTCCTGTTGGATGTGATGCACTCCGGGGACTGCGAGAGCAAGTAAAATGCCGATACAGGTCAACCAGACCAGCAACTCGGCCAGCGTGAATCCTTGACAGACGCTGTTTGCTCGGTTCCCTGGGTGGCGTCTGTTCCGCTCAGAATTGCTCATCGATTTTGCGTTTCCAAATAATTTTTCCGTTTATCTGCCGTTCCGGCCTTCATCGAGCCGGAGTCGAGTCCAGGCGTCGAAGACGCCGCGCAACCTAACCTGGTCTCGGAATGTATAACGAGTAAATCGGAAATGCGAGCGACGGAATCTTCCCAAGCGATCGGCCTCAGGGAGCCATCACCCGGATTCCGTAGAAGAGCGACAGTGCTGCCGCTGCACCGAGAAATGTTCCAAAGGGCAGTCGAGACTGGAGATTGTTACCACGACCGAGGATCAGGAGAACACCCACCAGGCTTCCTAGGACGGACCCGACGAAGATCGTCACGAGCGCCAAGCTCCATCCGATAAACGCCCCGACCATCCCCATCATCTTCACGTCCCCCATTCCAAGTCCTTGCCTTTTTCTCAAAAGTTGGTAGAGCGTGCCGACCAGGAGCAGGAGGCCTCCAGCGACGAAGGCTCCCAACAGGGAAGCAAACCAGGGGTAGCCGGGGTGGATGGAATGGCCGGAATCGGTTGCCGCAGCGCCGGGATCGATGGACTCGAGCAGTCGTACGGCCACCGGATCGTACAGTAATTCCTCGCTCTGTAGCGGCGACAGCAGCAGTCCCAGAACCATGCCTGGCAGGGTAACCATGTTCGGGAGGACTTGGTGGTGATAATCGATGAATACGAGCACGATGATCATGGCAAGAAAAGTCGAGTTGACGTACGTGGGAGGCGAGAACTCCCAGCGCAAGGCACAGAGCCCAAAGCTCACGCCGGTGAGGGCTTCGACCATCGGATATTGTGGGGAAATGCGACGGTCGCAGTGACGGCATTTGCCTGCGAGCAAGATGTAGCTGAGAACGGGAATGTTGTCGAACGCTCGAATGGGATTATCGCATTGGGGACAGCTGGATCGGGGAAAAACAATGGACTGGCCTCTGGGGATCCGATAGATGCAGACGTTGAGAAAACTCCCAATGACCAACCCGAAGGCAACATAGACGAGAACCGGTCCCACCATGGCGGTACTCTAGGGAAATCGAGACAGCTGCGCAAGCGATTTTGCCCAATGGAGGCGACTCGACTGGGTGTAAATATATGCGGGGGCTAGTGTAGGGTATGTCCCGCCATAGCCCCTCGACGGATCTCAAGCCTGACGCGCGGTGCCTCGTGCTCTAGCTCTAATTGACGTCGGGAACGTTCTGGCTGCTCCCCTTGGCCACTTCGAAATCGTTGAACTCCAAGAGCGTATACATCGCTTTTTGCAGATCGATCGTGGACTTTTTGTAGGCAATCAACGTCTGGAGCTCGACGCCTTGCGCCCTGGAAAGTTGACTCTGTCTGTCCAGCACCCGGAAGTTCTCACTCAGGCCCGCCTGAAAGCGCTTGTTCTCGCCATCGAGTTGCTCCCTGGCAAAGGAGGTTGCCACCTTGGCCGTCTCGACCCGCTTTTTGTTTGTCTCCAGCGTCTGCACGGCATTGCGAACTTCGACGATGACCTGCTGCTCTGTGATCTTTCGGTTCATGAGCGTCTGGCGCCGCTCGATCTTGCGCTGCGCCAGCGCCGACTCGATCCGACGATTCTTGAGTGGAATCTCGAGGTTGACGCCGACGACCCAGTTGAGAAAACCTGAGTTGAACAGCTGTTGGTACGAGTTTCCGATCCCACCGACGAATTGGGGGTCAATCGTCGGGGTTCCGCCAGGCCCAAGCGTTTGCGGGCCCGCCACTCCGACCGAGCCAAAAGACCCTACCAGGTCGAGCTGCCATTTCTTTTGATTCAGATCTTGCTGATAGCTGATGTCGTTTTTCGCGAGATTGAGTTGAAGCTGCTCGAGCTCGGGACGATTCGCCAGCGCGGTGTCGATCGCCTGATTCATCTCCACCTGAACCTCCCGGAAATCTGCCGACTCGGTCGGAACAATGGTCTGTCTCCAGATGTCTGCGTTGCGGTCGTTTGAAAGCAAGTTGCGTAGGTTGTTCTGAACCGTGTAGATCGCCTCTTCCGAAGCGATCATCTCCTGCTCACGGCTGGCCACCTCGGCCCGTGCCTCGGTAATGCCGATCGGAGCCAGGGTTCCAATCTCGACTTTCTTCTTGTTGTTCTTGAGCTGAATCTGAGCGAGTTCAACCGACTCGCGCTTGATGTCGTAGTCCCGGATGGCGTAGACCAGATCCCAGTACAAAGACTGAATTTGCGCGATCGTATTGGTAACCCGTTGCTTGAACTGACTGTCGTTGATATCGATATCGAGGTTGTAGAGCTTGATATTGGCGCGGGTCTGATCGGTCTTGAAGTTCCGGAAAAGCGGTTGGGTAAATCCCACCGTGAGGTCTGCGTTGTACTGGGGATCGAACAGCGCAAAGCTCTGGTTCGTGGAGCTTCTCCCCGAATTCCAGTCCACTTGGAAGGCACCACCGGTGGGGAGGTTCTGCCTGAAGCCGAGGTTCCAGTATCCTGTACTGAAGTTGTTTGAATTCCCCCCGCGCGAAATGTTGTCCAGCCGTGTATTGGGTTGTTCACGACTCCTCAGTCCCACTCCTACGATAGCAATAGGATCGTATTCACCGTGGACCTGAAAAACACGCTGCCGGAACATTTCCTCGTTGGTGTCCGAAATCGCAATGTCCAAGTTGTTTTCCAGGGCCAACTTCGTCAGGTCCCGGAGTGACAGGGAGCGTGTGGTTCCTTCTTGTTCGGCCTTTTCGATGGGACTCGCGGGCAGAACCGTCTGGGGATCCTGTGCGGCTGCGGTACCCATGAGAACGAGCATTCCCATGATCAAAGCCTGAAGCAATGGAGGTCCTGGACGCGGCGGAAAAAGGAAAGCAACCAGGCAATGGTGAGCGATCATTCGGTTCATTGCAGACTCCTCAGTCGAAACCAGATCTAGCATACGGGGCATACTGCAAAGTTATCAGGATTCAATACGATAGATGGAGACCTTTTGTTTCAAAAGGGAAAGCCGGCCTCAACCGAGGCCGGCCGGATGCTAGGTGCTTCACTGCGATGTAGTCCCACGGCCGGAGGTTCAGGTTTGCTCCGGTCGGTTCCGGTGCTACGGGGGAGGCTCGTCCCCAGGTCTCCGAAGTGTCGGCCTCTTTTTAGTTTGAGTCGGTTCTCCGGATCCCGACGGATCGTCACCGGTTCCATCGCTGTCGGTGCGGCGCTTGAGCGTCGGCCGCTTCGAGCTGAGTGACGACGAGCTGGCCTCGGACCTCTGAGCGTTGTCAATGGCCAGCAGCCGTCCCTTTACGCGATCAAACTGAGAGGTGTTGATCACGTAGTGGTCTTTTTCCGGTAGATGGTATTGTTCTTCCAGCGCCTCAAAGATGCGATCCAGCGTGTAAGGGTGCGTCCGGAACCATCCCGACAGTCCGCCCGGCTTGCCTTTTTCTTTTTCTTGCAGCTTCTCGAAGAAGCTCACGAACGCATTGGGGTCATATCCGCTGTTCCAGAGGTATTGGATACCCAACTGGTCCGCTTCGCGCTCGGAAGCGCGGGTAATACCCAAGAGTTGAAGGTTGATCCCTAGGCCCATGGCCTGTCGAATTGCCACCTGGGTCCAGTAACCCCCTATGAAAAGAGCCGGAATGGCCGCAAACTGCAGGATCTGACCCTTCGACATGCGCTCCGTTGCGTGGCGGGCCGTCACGTGAGAGATCTCATGAGCCATGACCCCTGCCAACTCGGCTTCGTTGTCCGCTGCGAGGATCAGTCCCTTGTTGACGTAGAAGAACCCTCCGGGAAACGCAAAGGCATTGATTTCATCGGTGTCGACAACCTTGATGTGAAAAGGCACCTTGGCATCCGAGTGTTTTACGATTTCCTGTCCGACCCTATCGACGTATTCGGCTATCACCGGATCCTCGACCATCCGCGCGGTCTGCTCGAATTGAGCGGCCACCTGTGCGCCAAGGGCGATTTCCTTCTCCAGGGAGACGAAATTGGGGAAAATCCCCATCACCCTTCCGTTGATGTTCCGATTTCCAATGTTCTCGACGTCTCCATGCTTGCGATCTGCGTACGTTGGGGTGGTGATGGCCAGAACGAGAAAACACGCCAGGATTCTGGCGACGATTCCTCGGCTGAACACCTGCAGAATGCTCATAATACCTCCACTGGGAGGAGAGTGGGGCTGGGGTAGGAAATCCGATCGCTTGTTTGCTTCGAACCTTCGGATAGCAAATCGGCCGCCAAATCCTGTTTCCTAGTGTCTGTCGCGTCTTGCACTTTCTGGATCCGGTTTCGCTTCAACTCAAACTGCTTTTGGTGTTACCTTAGGTTCGTGAGTTTCAGTCGTGACACATCTTGGTCCATACGGTTCCCCTAGGAGCCGTATGCCTCTCGGCAGAACAGCGTCCGTAACTCTCCGCTTTTTCTGTAACATTAGATGGTTCGGCACCTAATAGGTTTCAGTTCAATAGTAAATTATGAAAATCCTGAAGGCAAGCCAGATCTCCGAGGTTGATCGCCACACCACGACGAAGTACCGGGTACCTTCGCTGCTGTTAATGGAGAACGCCGGGCGGGCAGTGGCAGAGCGGGTGCGTCAAGCGCACGCGGACCTGGCAGAGCTGCGAGTTTATGTTTTTTGCGGAAAGGGGAACAATGGGGGCGACGGACTCGCTGCGGCGCGCCACCTGGCCCTCAGCGGCGTCCGTCCCGAAGTGTTACTACTTGCGGCTCCGGAAGACCTGCACGGTGATGCGCGAGCGAATTGGGAAATGATTTCTGCTCTGGGTGTTCCCGCTCATTGCTTCCCGGTTCCGTCTGCCGTGGTCGCTTATCTGAGACGGTCCCCACCGCCGGACGTGATCATCGACGCGATTTTCGGCACGGGACTGTCGAAACCCATTCGCCGACACTTCAAGGGAGTGATCCACTGGATCAATTCCTGGGAAGGAAAGTGCTCGGTGATATCGGTGGATATTCCGAGTGGGCTGTTTGCCGATACCGGAGCCGTTTCCGGCGAAGCCGTAAAGGCGCATGAAACCGTGACCATGACGGCGCTCAAGCCTGCGCTCGTGCTCCCGCCGGCGGCCGATTTTGCGGGCCACGTCGAGGTGGCCTCTATCGGCTCCCCCCTCGAGTTACTGGACAACCCCGATTACGCGATGGATCTCATTGATAACGTGCTGGTTCGCAATGCCCTGCCGCTTCGTTCCCGAGAGAGTCACAAGGGAGACTTTGGCCACGTATACGTCGTGGCGGGTTCGCAAGGCAAGAGCGGAGCCGCCCTCATGACGGGGCTGTCGGCCTTGCGGGCGGGCGCTGGACTCGTTACCTTATGGTTGCCGGAATCCTTGCAGCGAGAAATACTTGGAGAAGTCCCCGAGTTGATGACCGAGGCCCTCCCGGAAACACCGCGCGGGACGGCTGATCGGCGAGGGCTCGAGAAGGTACTGGGGCGGTCAAATCAAGCAAGCGTGCTGGTTATCGGTCCCGGACTGTCGACAGAGCCCTCGACCCGCGACTTGATTCGTGACTTGGTTCACAAGGCGCCGGTTCCCGTGGTACTCGATGCGGACGGTGTCAATGCGTTCGAAGCAGAGCTGGCAGAGCTGCGCAACGATGAAGGAAACCCGATTGTCATCACCCCACATCCAGGTGAAATGGCCCGACTTCTGGGCGTTTCGATGGAGCAGGTTCAGAATGCGCGTGTCGATACGGTGCTCGAATGCGCAAAGCGAGGCGGTGTGTTTGCGGTACTGAAGGGGTTCCAAACCCTGTTTTCCAATCCCGCTGGGCACCTTTACGTCAACAATACAGGAAATCCCGGGATGGCAACGGGCGGGAGCGGAGATATCTTGGCCGGAATGATGGGGCGGTTCGTGGGGGGATGGCGCCGCAACCACGAGTCCACGGAAGGCACCTGGGAGGGTTGCCTCGATCCGTATGTGGCCGCCGCGATTTACCTTCACGGTGTGGCTGGAGATTTGGCGAAAGGCCAAAAAGGGGTAGAGCCCATGATTGCCACCGATATGATTGGCCACTTCCCCGAGGCCTTTGGGTCCGTAAGACTGAGATAATATGGGGTTTGCTAAGAAGCGACAGGTCTACCTCGAGACTCGGTCCGAAGAGGAGACGCTTGCGCTTGGATTCCGCATCGCCGCTGTTTTGGAGGTTCCGGGCGTTGTTCTCCTTACCGGTCCTCTGGGCGCGGGCAAGACCGTTGTTGCGCGGGGTATCGCTAAGGGTCTTGGAATTAGGGACAGCAGCCGCGTTCACAGCCCGTCTTTCAAGTTGGTCAATGTCTATCATGGCGATTGCCGAATCTACCACGTCGATTTGTATCGGCTCGACAAGACTCGCGACGTCGATTCGATTGGCCTCGAGGAGTTCTTGGGACTCGATGGTTTGACCCTGGTAGAGTGGGGGGAACGGCTGAAACCGGTCCCCGGAGCGGTAACCATTGAGATCAAGCCCGGAGGAGAGAACAGACGGTGTTTTTTGATCTCTTCGGCGCGCTTCCCTTTGGCGCAGGTGGAAATGGGGCCGCCGACGCTGGCAAAAGCAAAAAAGGTAAGGTAAACAATGCCTGGAAGGGAGGACTCTTTTGAGCGATAGACTACGGGGGATCTTGCCGCCCGTGACAGTCCCGTTCGATCATGAAGGTCACGTAGAACTTGATTTATATGCTAAAAACATAGACTACTACAATACATTTAACCTATCTGGTGCCGTGGTCCTTGGGTCCAACGGGGAGGGTCCTCTGCTGAGCGATGAGGAGAGCCTGACGCTCGTGAGGCAGACCCGGAAAAGACTCTCCCGGTCCAAGGTCGTGATCGTCGGAGCTGCCAGGGAAGCCACAGATCATACTCTCGATTTCGTAGCTCGGGTAGCGGATCAGGGTGGTGACTACGCACTGGTTGCGGCGCCCGGCTACTACAAGAGATCCATGACGGAGGAAGTTCTGTATGCTCACTATGCTCGAGTTGCAGATTCCTCTCCAATCCCGCTGCTCATTTATCACGTCCCGCAATGCACGGGGCTTCGGATGAGCGCGGCGTCGATTGTCCGACTGTCCACGCACGACAATATTGCTGGGGTAAAGGAAAGCTCAGGGGATCTTGCCTTGCAAGCGGAGATTCTGCAGTCGGCGCCTCCGTCTTTTTCTGTGCTCGTGGGCTCGGCGCCGACCCTACTACCGAGCTTGATCCAAGGGGCCGCCGGAGGAATCGTGGCGATCGCTTGTGTCCTTCCGGCTCTGACACTCGAGTTGTTCGAGGCATTTTCTGCGGGACAGTGGGATAAAGCCGTATCGATTCAACGTTTAATTGGGCCCGCGGCTGTCGCTGTGACAACGCGCTTTGGCGTAGGCGGTCTGAAGGCCGCGCTCGATATCGTCGGCTTGGCCGGGGGTGTCCCTCGCCTCCCGCTGCCGCCGCTCGCCGCTCCCGAACGAGCAGCGATGCGATCGATCCTCGAGAGGACGGGTGCGCTTGAACCTGCGTGATCCGTATCATCCGTTGGGATTTGAAAAACTGCCGGGTTTCGACCCGCTCTTCGTGGACTACGTGCGGGGGGCTTCCGCGCGTTCGTTCGCGTGGCCAACTTCCTCGATGCGGCCAAGTAGAGGTGGCCGCCTCGAGTTGCAACCTCGGCCAGACCGGCTTTCGCGCGAAGTTCTGTGCCGTCTGCTCACCCGGCAGCACATGCTCTTTGGAGGCGGGGCCAAGGCCTTGGAAAATATTGAGGCTCTGGCCAATGAGTCCGTCGGCATAATTCTGGTCACGGTCACGGCCTCGACGCCCGGGGGAACCTTGCGAGACCTGAACAAGTGCCTTACCGCCGCTGGGGTGTCGCGTTTTCTGTCTGATAACGGAACCCCAGCGATTCCAATGGTTTGGATAGACCTGGATCCCTCGAAGCCACAGGAACGGTCCAAAGGGAATTCAAGCGAGATTCCCTTGTCCCCAGCCTCGGCTCTGATGGAGAAGCTGGGCGTTAGCGCGAACGAGGATGAGACCCTTGGTCTTCTCCAAACCAGCTACCAACAGGAGGACCCCTCGCTCGCCTTGGGACGGTTCCTTGCAACGGTTCTGAGTCGCTGGGGAATGGTTTTTTTTGCGCCGCACCTTGATGCAGCAGAAGCAAGCGGTCTACCCAGGTTTACAGCTGAGGGGCCGCCAGAACTGCAAGAGTCTACGCAAAAACAGGCCGCGCTGCTACGCGACGAGGGATATGCCTGGCCGGATGAAGACATCGATTACGCCTCGCTCTCATACGAGGAGTACCGGAATCGCTTCTGGCCCATCATAGTGCGGATTGTGGGCGAGGAAGAGCTCATTCGGCTGGCTCACGGTATTCCGATCTTTCAACTGTTCCGGACGCCGGTGGCAGCCGCATGGCCGCGAGTGAGCGCGACCCTCGTCGACACGCGCAGCCAGAAAACCCTGGAAAGATACCTTATTGCTCTCCCGGATCTTTTTATGGAGTTTAATCAATTGCTCGACCATATTGCCAGCGCGGACCAGACCCAGGGGGCATCCGAGAAGCTGCAAACCCTGCGGCATGACCTTGAGAATCGTCTTTTCCAGCTGAGTGTGAGTCTGACAGACGAGGGCGCCGTGCTGAGCGACGTGATCGAAGGCTCACGGGAGAAGATGCTCTACCAGATTGGAAAACTGGAACAACGATTCCACCACGCGCTTGAAACTCGTCAATCTGCGGCCGCGCGCCAACTGAAGCGGGTCTGCGAAATCCTCGCTCCAAAGCGTGATTTGCAGGAGCGACATATCTCGGTTCCGGAATGCCTCATTCGCTTTTCGACAGACTTGCCCGAGAGAATCTACTCCGAGATCGATATATGGAAATGGGAGCATTTGATCCTCCGTGCGAACTGATTACGGTTTAGACGCCCTCGCTTTTGGTGCACACCCGGATGACGTCGAATTGTTTGCGGCCGGCACGCTGGCGAAGCTTGCTTCACTTGGCCACGCGACCGGTGTTGTCGATCTGACCCGAGGGGAACGATCCACCCGGGGAACTCCCACCATCCGAGCCCGCGAGGCGGCACGCGCAGCCAAGATCCTAGGACTGCGAGTGCGCCGGAACCTGGGACTTGCAGATGGAAACGTGAGGGTCGACGAGAAATCTCGCCTCAAGGTCATCCGTGTCCTGAGGGAGCTTCGCCCGATGCTTTTGCTGGTGCCCTACTGGGAGGACTTCCATCCCGATCATGTCCACACGAGTCGCCTGGTGACAGAAGCTGCCCATCACGCAGGGCTGCAAAAGATCGACACCCGACAGAAGCGTTTCCGTCCAAATGCAATTGTTTACTACAAATTGCCGGACCGTGTGCAGCCTTCCTTTATCGTGGATGTGACAGCCTACCAGGCCAAGAGGGATGCCGCCATCCGTGCCTATGGCTCCCAACTTTACCATCCGGCTGGTGCGGATGATGGTCGTGCCGAGCGCGAGAAGGAAACTTACTTGAGCCAGCCCGGCTTCCTTGACCGAGTGGACCGTCTGCACGCCTATTATGGCACGCTCATTGGCACGGAACGGGGAGAAGGATTTTACTTCGGGGGAAGGCTGGAGATAGCGGATCCGGTCGCAATGTTTCGGGGCCGGTCCCCCCTGGCCGTTCCCTCGTTGTAGTTTTCTAGCCCAAATAATCGCACAATGTTCGTCTGGTCCTTAGTCCCAGCCGCGGTTGCGGCATCGGGCCGAGTGCTCTGTGCTATAATCCCCGGTCTTCTGAGGTAGGTGCCCAGCGATGTATCGAGAGCACGCGAGGCTTCTGGCCACGCTTCAATTCTTGACGGATGTCTTACTTTCCCTTCTCGCTTTCCCGCTGGCCTACTGGACGAGAACGCATGTCGAAAAGATCACTCCGGAAGGCATCGACTCGCTTATCAATCCGGTGCTGTTTCCCATTGCCGACTACGCGTGGATGGTCGTTTTGGCTATTGCCTGGTGGGGTGTAGCCGCATACTCGCTAGGGCTCTACAAGCTTTCCATTAAGCGCTTCGACCGGCAAAAGATCCGGATCGTGATCGAGGGAGCCATCCTGACTGGTCTGTTTCTCGGTTTTCTCTCCTTCGCGTTACGTCTGAACGTGAGCCGCCCTTTGATTTTCTTTTTCGTCTTCTATCAAGCCGCCCTCCTGCTGTTGGTTCGAATCGTCGTCACCCTGCACACACACATCCAAAAGTCCCCATCCGCCGCGGGGCGTCAAATCCTGATTGTTGGCAGCGGACCACGGGCGCGCGAGATGGCGGAACTCATTGCGCGGTACTCCGAATGGGGTTTGAGAATTCTTGGACATATCGCCTTTGATGCGGGGCCGTCCGCCTTGCCGTTGAATCGTGGGAAGGATGGCATGGCGGGGAGGGGGATGCTCGGCTCCATCGGAGACCTCCGAGCAGTGGTGGAACAGCAGGTGGTAGACGAGATCATATTTGTCAGCAGCGAGCCAGGTGAACTGAAGTACTTGGACGAGGTGCTCACCATCAGTAAGGAACTGGGCATTCGGACCCGTGTTGCAGCCAATTTCTTTCCCGACCGGATATCGAAGCTATCGATGGAGTTTCTCGAAAAGGTTCCGGTCATCACTTTCAGTTCCACGCCGGATCATGCATTGTCGCTCTTCGTGAAAAGAATCATGGACATTTTCCTGTGCGTCGTTCTGTTCATCCTGCTGTCTCCAATACTGTTGGCCATCGGTTGTCTGGTGAAGCTGACATCTCCGGGTCCGATGATATACCGCCAGGTTCGGTGCGGACTGTATGGGCGAAAGTTTGTTCTGTTCAAGTTTCGAAGCATGAGAGAAGGAGCCGAAGATGTTTTGTGGGAGATCAAGCATCTCAACGAAATGGACGGCCCGGTGTTCAAGATGCGCAATGATCCTCGGGTTACGCCGCTCGGAAGGTTCTTGAGGAAGTCTTCGATCGACGAGCTGCCGCAACTTTGGAATGTCCTGGCCGGCGAGATGAGTCTAGTCGGACCGCGGGCTCCACTGCCGGAAGAGGTTCAGGAATATACGGGTTGGCAAAGACGTCGACTGTCTGTCAAACCCGGGATCACCTGCCTGTGGCAGGTATCGGGACGAAACGAGATTGATTTTCACGAATGGATGAAAATGGACCTGCACTACATCGACAATTGGTCCCTTCTTCTGGACCTCAAGATTCTAGCGAGGACCTTTCCCGTCGTCTTGCTGGGGAAGGGAGCCCGGTAGCGAGGCCGCGGCGCCGTCCGGCGGTTCCACGCGGATCGGCCCGCTGTCGTATTGGAGCTGATACAGTCTCCAGTAGATGCCCTTCAGACCCAGTAAATCGTGGTGGGTGCCTACTTCTCGAACTTGCCCGTGATGCAGTACCAAGATGCGGTCCGCCTTCTGGATGGTGGAAAGACGGTGGGCAATGATTATGGACGTTCGACCGTCCATAATACGCTCCAGGGCTTGGCGGATCAGTATTTCGGTGTCGGTGTCAATACTCGATGTTGCCTCGTCCATGATCAGGATCTTCGGGGAGAAGACGAGTACTCGCGCGAACGCCAAGAGCTGTTTCTGTCCGGTTGAAAGGCTGAAGCCGCGCTCTCCGATTCTCGTGGAGTAACTGTTAGGTAGCCGTTCAATGAAACCGTTGGCGTGCACTGCCTCCGCTGCGGCTTGGACTTGAAGTTCGTTGATATCCTGGCGGCCGAGCCGGATGTTTTCCATGATCGTACCCGAGAACAGGAATACGTCTTGCTGGACGATACCAACCGATCGTCGAAGAGTCCGCAGCTCAAACTCCCGGATATCGATACCGTCGATGAGTATTCGACCTTCATCAACGTCATAGAATCGGTTGAGGAGGCTCGCAATCGTGCTCTTGCCTGCGCCAGTCTGGCCCACGAGTGCCAGCGTCTCTCCGGGATGGACCGAAAAAGAAATGTCACTCAATACCTTGGTGTCGCCTGCGTAGCTGAAGCTCACGCCAAGAAACTGTACCTTTCCGTTTTCCGGCTCCCGCAGGCATGACACCTCCCGGGACGTAATAGAGGGCGAGATGTCCAATAGCGCGAAGATCCTCTCCGAGGACGCCATCGCTTGTTGCATGATCGTGTATTTTTCGCTCAGATCGGAGATGGGACGAAAGAATCGTTCGGAATACTGGACAAAGGCCACCAAGGCCCCGATGCTCATGGCACCCTCGATAACCTGCAAGCCGCCGTACCATACGATCAACGCCACCGCCGCTGCCCCTACGAGCTCGATCAACGGATAAAAAATCGCGTAGTAGAAGATGGACTGTAGGTTTGCGTCCAGGTGCTCTCGATTTATCGAGGTAAACTTGTTGTATTGCTTGCTCTGCTGATTGAATAGCTGTACGACGACGGCGCCGCTTATATTCTCCTGCAGAAAGCCATTAATTTTTGCAATAGCGGTGCGGACTCGACGAAATGATTCTCGTACCCGGACCTTGAACACGAAGGTAAGGATGAACAAGATCGGCACGACGGAGAAGATGGCAAGGGAGAGCTTGTAGTTGATCCAAAACAGAGCACAGACTATTCCGACCAAGGTGAAAATATCCCCGATCACCGAGATCACGCCGGAGGTAAACAGCTCGTTCAGTGCGTCCACGTCGGTCGTGACGCGTGTCATCAGCCGACCAACAGGGTTGCGGTTGAAAAACGCGACGTCCATTTTCTGAAGATGCCGAAATATCCGCATCCTCATGTCGTACATGATGCGTTGTCCGGCGGTGTTCATGAGCCAGGTGTGACCGTAGGTCAGTCCGAAAACCCCAAACAGTACGAGGATATATACCAGTGCAATCTGGCCCAAACCTGCTACGTCGTGGTTTCGAATGTAACTATCGATTGCAATCTTGATCAGATACGGGGGCGCCAGCGACAGCGCGGACACAAGAACGATCAATCCAAGGGCGGCGGCGACCGATCGCCGATATGGGAGGACATGCAACAGCAACCGGCGCATGAGCCGAGCGTCGTATGCTTTTCCCAGAACTTGCTCTTCGTGCATGACCCGTGTTCCTCAAACCTCGCCTAGCTCTTGCTCGAGCAGTTGTTTTTGATGCAGAGACGCGTATATCCCTCCTAGAGCCAACAAGGAGGCATGGTCCCCTCGCTCGACGATGGCGCCCTCATGGAGGACAAGAATTTGGTGCGCGCTTTTGACCGTCGAAACGCGATGGGAAACGAGAACAGTTGTCCTGTTGGTCTTCGAACTGGCGAGCTGGTGGAGAATATGATCTTCTGTTTCTGTGTCTACGCTCGAAAGTGCGTCGTCGAGGATGAGAAGCCTGGGCGAGATCAGTAGTGCCCGACTAATGGTGATTCGCTGTTTCTGTCCGCCTGAGAGGGTGATCCCCCTTTCGCCGACCCGTGTGTCATACTTTTGGTCGAATGCCAGTATCTCCCGCTTGATGCGAGAAGTACGGGCCACACTGTCCAACTCGGAGACCGAAGGCTCGGCTGCTCTGCCAAATGCGATGTTGGCGCCAAGTGTATCGGAGAAGAGAAACGTTTCCTGAGGCACGTAGCCGATGTTGCGCCGGAGGTCGGAGAGGTCCCAGTCTCGCACATCGATGTCGTCAATGAAGATCGTACCGGGGGGCGGGTCGTAAAGACGGGGCAACAAGTTCAGTAGGGTAGATTTTCCGCTTCCGGTGGCCCCGACGACGGCAACTGTCTCTCCTGGCGCGACGGTCAGATCAATGTTGCGGAGTGCGGCGCGGTCGGACGGGGCATAGGAGAACGTGAGATTGCGAATTGTGATCCTGGCCGCCCCCGGTTCTGGGGTACAAGACCGGAATCCATTCTTGATATCGGGCGTCGCTTCCAGGATCGGCAGCATGCGATCCATCGAAGCGGCGCCACGCTGAAAGATATTGATCACCCATCCGACGGCGATTGTCGGCCACGTTAGCATGGCCAGATATCCCATGAACGCGACGAGTTCCCCTAGACTCAGCCTTCCGGAGATTACTTCCTGCCCCCCAAACCACAAGAGGGCGACGAACGACAAACCTATGAGCCCGGAAATCAAGGGGTAGAACGCGCCCCAGACCCGGATGAGGCGAAAGTTGCGGTGGACGTATTCCTGGTTCAGCCGCTCGAAAGTAGCCACCTGGGACTCTTCTTGCGCGAACGCCTTTACCACGCGTATTCCGGAAAGGTTCTGCTGCACATGTGTGTTCAAATCCGAGAACTGCTCCTGGATACGCTCGAAACGCTCATGGATGCGAGTTCCAAAGGTCTTGACCAACACGGAAAGTATTACCAAGGGGATGTAAGCCAAGACCGTCAGCTTCAAGTTTAGATTGCTGAGAATGACGGTGGCGATCACGACCGTTATGGCTGTGGTCAGCGAGTACATGATTCCCGGTCCCAGGACGCTACGGACAGCGTTCAAATCGTTCGTGGCACGGGACATGATGTCTCCCGTCTTTTGCCGAGAAACCCACGCGAGAGACATTTGTTGAATGCGCTCCAGGAATTGATTTCGCAGGTCGTACTCGATACGGCGACTCACACCGATGAGGATTCGCCGCATCCAGAAGCGAAAGAACCCCTCTACCAGAGAAATGCCGACAATGAAGCTACCGTAGAGCGGGAGTCGTTCCAGCGTGGGTGAACGTTGCAAATCGTCGACCACGTACTTGAGAACCCACGGTGCAAGCATGCTTGTCGCCACGGTCATCAGGACCATGAGAGAGCCGAGACAAAGGGATCCTCGGTGCTGCGCTAGATAAGGGATCAGGTAAACAAGGGCGTGCCTCCGTGGACTCATCGACTCTCCTGCGGGCGATCCTCTCGCCGAAGCGCGCTATTGAAGGTGTCGGGTTCCCCTTCGATCCTTGTAGGGAACAAGCTCTCCATCACGCATTCTAAAGTCCACAGAGTAGCTGCCGAACTGACCGGCGTAATTCGGATAAGTGAGATGAAATTCAGCCGTCTCGTCCGGGTCGACGCTCTCGCGGTCAAAACGAACGATCGCGGTTTCCAGCAAGCTGCCATCCGAGCCGTACAGGCGGATCGAGGCATCTATCTGTTCAATCGCCTCGCGGTCGATGTTGCGCACGATACCTCGAATGTGAAACTGCCCTGCTTTGAGCTCGTCTCCGAGGTACAGGAGCGCAATTCTTTCATCGGGAATATCGGCGGCGCGAGTTGCCCGAAGCGAGCGAATCAGGGTGTCGAAGCCTCCGTCTGGTACGAGAATGAGGAGAAGTCCCAGGGCCACGATACAGGCCAGCGCGATCAGGACCCCACGCATTAGCCGCATGGAATGGGACGGTGGAACATCCATGGCTTCTGCCCCAGAGGGCTGCCGGCTGCCACCTGGCGCCACTGTCTCGGGTGAAGATTCCATCGTCCGGATCGGTGAGGCATCGCTCTGGGACGGAGGTCGGGTTTGTTTGCTCCCCGGACTCCTGTTCGATCTTGTGCGGTGCCAGAGGTATGCACCTGCCACGAGCACGAGGGCGATGCAAAGAAGCGCTAGCCGGATGATGGCTGGATCGTTTGCAAACAATAGTGGAAACATCAAGTTAAGAGATTACAGGGGCGGCCGAGTTGGAAATCGTGACCTCGAATCGACCGGTTGGGGCGTCTTGTCCCAAAAGCCCTTCTGGTCGTCGAAGCCCAGATCGTTTCCGTAGACCTTCTGGCTGATCTTGCCCAAGATACGCTTTTCGAACGTACCCAACGACTCGAATTCGACCCAGGATTCTGAGCCGTCCAGTTCTCGCTGCAGGCCCTCCATGTTGGTGCTTATCGTAACCATCGTTGTGGTCGGAGTGACTATCTCCAGTAGGGCTTCGACCGAATACCGGGCCTTCATCCAAGTTCCCGTCGTTTCCTTTAAGACCGCAACCTTTTCAACCTCGCTGGCCGTCAAAGATCCGATGATGAATTCGTGAGGCTTCGTGAGGATCCGTCCGGCGTTGCGATCCTGGAGCTCGATCTTGTAGTCCATTTCTTCCAAGACCCTTCGGGTGGCCTTCCAGGCCATGTCGTATTTTACGACAAACTTGATGGGGTCGGGAAGCTTGGGCTCGGTCTCTTGGGCAAAAGCAGGCTGGGAGAAAAGAGAAAGCAGAGGTAACAACAAGCAAATCAATATTGGGTCTCGTGCTTTTGGAGTGTTCCTTACATTCCTCTGGATCGTATCACTGGGCATAGGCCAAGTCAAGGAAGCGACCCCGTTAGGGTCATGTCAAGCTGCTTGTGTAAAAAGGTCGAGGGTACGAGTTGGTCGTTGTTCCTTCCAATCGAGATTGAATCGATGGAAGATCGAGTAAATGATTCTGTCGACACTCTGGACATTAACAAAGCAAACCATCGGACGCGTTCTCCGTCGAACCTCAACGAAGCAGCGTTCGATGACGTTGGTGGTTCGTAGCTTCTTCCACAGAGGCCGTGGGAAGCTGTAAAAGGCCAGTAACTCAGGGAGATCCTTCTCCAATCGATTCACCATCTTCGGATAATCCTTGTGCCAGCAACGCTTCAGCCTCCTGAAAGCTGTCAGTGCATCCCGACGGCTATCGGCCTGGTAGATGGCCCGTGCATCCTGCTTGATCTGGTCTCGATCGCACTTTCGGACTGAATTGACGATGTTTCGCATCTTATGTGCCCAGCAGCGTTGGTGCTGAGCTCTCGGATAGATCGTTTCAATGGCCGCTGCCAGACCTGCACAGCCGTCGGTCACAATCAGCTCGAGGTTATCTCCCTCTATACCACGCCGGTACAGATCTCCTAAGAGTCCTTCCCAGGCAGCTTGACTCTCTCCACTGCTGCGCATAAATGCCAAAAGCTGCCGGCTACCATCCGCTCTCACCCCGTAGGCCACCAGCATCTGCACCCGTTTCCGCCCACTCGGACGTCTTACCCTCAGACTCACTCCGTCCAGAAACAGTGTCTTCCATTCGTCACTCAACCGAGCTCGGTGAAATCGCTGTACTGCTTCATCTAGCTCTCGTGTCAGCTGCGATACCGTCTGTGCACTGACAACTTCTCCCGTCATGATCGCCACAATCCGTCCCACCGTCCGTGTGCTGATTCCTCTGAGAAACGCCTCTCGTATCAGCAACGTTACCTCGTCAGCTCGTCGTTGAAACCGTTGTAATCCCTTCGGGAGAAAATTCTTGTTCCGGCTCCGGGCAATCCGCAACCGTAACGTTCCAAAGCGGGTCACAAAGTCCCGTTCATAGTATCCATTGCGGTACTCTCTCTTTCTCTGCCCACCTCTTTCATACCATCCAAAGCCACAATAACGGTCTCTCTGCCGCTGTGATTCAGTCTCGAAATACCGTTTCCACGCCAGCTTTGTCTTGCTATACACATCTCCCCAAAAGTCTTCTTTTACCTCATCAAGGAAATGTTGGAATTGTTCGGTCATCGGTGTTAATTTCGCCATTGGGTGTAAGCTCCTTTCTTGGAGTTGGTTTTTGCCATCGCAGCGAAAAAACCAAACTTACACCCTCTTTCTTTTTACACAAGCAAAGTTACATCACCACCCGTTAGCGGGTCAGCGGTTGCGCCGTCTCTTCTGGAATCGGTCCACCGCCCGGGAGTGGTCCCGAAGGTTGCTGGAAAACTCGTGCGTGCCATCGTTGCGCGAGACGAAATACAGATAGCCAGTACGCTCGGGCGAAAGCGCAGCCCGCAGCGAGTTTGCTCCTGGATTGGCGATGGGGCCAGGCGGAAGCCCGACGCGGGTGTACGTATTGTAAGGTGAGTCCATTCTGAGATCCGATTTTCTCAGATTGCCATCGAACCTGCCTTGGAGCTTCAGCGCGTAAATGATTGTAGGATCGCAAGCCAATGGGATCCGCTTGCGAATTCTATTCGCGAATACCGACGCTACTGTCCCCCGCTCACTTTCGATTCCAGTTTCTTTCTCGATCAGCGATGCCAGAGTCACGATCTCCCCAACGTTCCATCCTTCGGGCACGGGATTTGCTCGCACTATATCTGTGAACCGAGTTCGGAATTGTTCCAACATCGATTGGACTATTTCGTCCGCCGTCACACTGTTGGCAAAATGATAGGTTTCGGGGAACAGAAACCCTTCAAGACTTGTTGCGGATGGAACGAGATCCCCGATCCAATCGTGTCTGAGGGTTGCAGCGCGCAAGGCTGCAGGTTCGGCGAGCCCATGCTCGGAAAGGAGGGAAAGCGTTTCCGTCACGGTAAGGCCCTCCGGGATCGTGATGGCTCGATAGTGGACGTCCCCCCGCGTCATGCGAAGAGCGATTTGCTGGGGCGAGGCTGGAGAGTCAAACAAGTACTCGCCGGCTTTTAGCTTGTTTGCATTCTCTGTCCAGCGCATGTGGAGGATCCAAGGCAGCTCCTGACGAATGACGCCTGCGTCGTGCAGCAGTGCCGCTATTTCCGAACTGGTCGTTCCCGGTGGAATTCGTACAAAGCGTTGTTTGCCGTGTGCCCCGAAGTAAGGCTCCATCCATTCGATATGCAGCCACCAAAGCGTAAAGGTGGCGATGGTGAAAAACGCGAAGACAACCCAAAGACCAGACTTAATTAGTGCCCGCATCATCGGTTAAAAAGCGTCGCAGAATCTGTGCGGCCGCCAGGGAGTCGATGGTTCGATACCTTTGCCGCCTTTTCGAGCTGAGTCGGTTCCAAAGCTCTCGAGCCTCTATCGTCGAAAGTCTCTCGTCCGATCGCGAAATTGGGACTAGCACGGCCTGCTCGAGCGACAGTATGAAGTGCTCGACCTGGTCCACGGCTTCCCCGGCAGATCCATTCATATTCCAGGGGATGCCGACCACGATACGAGAGATCTGGTTTTGCCCAATGGCACTTCGGAGTCGCCCGATCAGATCGCTGGAGCCATGATTGGGGATGGAAGGGAGGGGGCTGATGGTCACGCCGAGCTCGTCGCAATATGCGAGACCGACGTTCCGCGCTCCGTAGTCCAGCGCCAGTACCCTCCCAAGGCTCATCTGTTCATTGGATCACAGGGTCCGTTTGGGGTCAAGCTCGCTCACGCCGAGCTCTCCGCCTGCACCCATATGGGCGAGGAAATCCGTGCTGGCGTCCGATTCTGTATACTATATAATCGAACGGTTTATCTGCCATCGGGGGACTACATGTTGCACAAAGGTAAACTGGCCGTCTTCTTGGGATCAGCGCTCGTCGTGGTTTACGGCATATCGGCGGCCTACTACGATGGGGTCGCCGGCAAGGATGAGGCCTATCGCGAGCTTGCCGTATTCATGGAAGCCCTGAGAAGAATCAACGACGATTACGTCGAGCATCCGAACATCAACGAAGTTCAAGAAGGGGCCATGCGAGGCCTGATGGATGCGCTCGATCCATACAGCGGGTTTCTAACCAAGGAGGAAGCGGAACAGGTAGCCTCGCGGCTCGAATCAGGGACCGCTGATTTGGGGCTCGTGCTGTCCAAGCGCTCGGACTTGTTCTACGTCGTCGCAGTGCGGAAGGACGGCGCCAGTGCAGGGGCGGGAGTGCGACCCGGCGACTATATCGTTGCGGTTGACGGCAAGAGCGTTGAAGGCAAAAGCCTTGTGGTGGTGGAGAGCTTTTTGCGCGGACCTGCGGGGTCCAGCGTGAAAATTTCCATTTTTCGAGGGGCGCAGGAGCAACCCTCCGAGATCGAGCTCACACGCCAGGAGCAGGACCCCGCTCCGCCTCATTCCCAGCTGCTGGAAGGGAAGATCGGTCTGCTGGCAATCTCGACCCTTAGCGGTCCACCTGACCCGATCGGGGTCAAGCTCAGGACCCTTCTTTCAGCGGGCGCGGACCGAATTATCTTGGACCTCAGAGATTGCGCGGACGGAAGCGTAGAGCACGGGACCAAACTCGCCAACATGTTCCTCAAAGAAGGAGTGATCTATGTTAGGAAGGACATGCAAGGGGAGACGATTCAGATAGTGCGGGCCGCAGCGGATGCTTTTGTTACGGATCTCCCCTTGGTCCTACTGGTGAATGGTTCCACTGCCGGCGCGGCCGAGGTTGTTGCAGGAGCGATCAAGGATGCCCAGCGGGGCACTCTTGTGGGCGAAAAGACCTTCGGGGCGGGCTCTTCGCAGGAGCAGATCTCACTGAAGGGCGGCTCGATCTTGATTCTCTCGACCTCCAAGTTCTTCACGCCTTCTGGCCATGCCATTCAACAGGACGTCGATGCAAGAAGCGGCATCGCCCCCGACATTCAGGCGCCTGATGATGAGAGGCAGCGCGTCCTGATGGTGGAGTCCTACTACGATCATCAAGAAGATCAAGTGAAATACGAGAAGCTACGTGAGAGAATCAGAAATGAACAGCTGGAAAGGGCTGTCCAGACCGCCAGAGAGCTCGTGGGCAGCCGCAAACGCGCCGCATGATCGGATATCTATAATTCTTGACACTATTTGCGCCTTGCTGCTATCGTGAGGCGTTGTTTCTAGGCGCGTAGCTCAGGGGGAGAGCACTTCCTTGACGCGGAAGGGGTCAGCGGTTCAAATCCGCTCGCGCCTACCATGATTTGCCACCCGAACTGGCTCGAGAGTCATGCAGATCGAGAAGAAACCATGAAACCGAGCCAATCGTCCCACCTTGGTGCGTTTTTAAAGAGACACCCCCGGTACGAATGCTCCTACGTGTAAATCTTTGCAAGTTACTGACTCATAAAGCTTATGGGACTTAACGTCATATACGCCGATGGGACGGTGGGCGAGCTGACCGATCCAGACGAGATTCTGGAAACCTACCGCCATAGTGCATCGCACCTCATGGCAGCTGCGGTCCACGGTTTGTTTCCCGGCACTCACCTCGGCATCGGACCCGCGATCAGCGACGGTTTCTTTTACGACTTCGATCGGTCGGAGAGTTTTGCGGCGACTGATCTCCAGAGGATCGAGCAGCGGATGAAGGAGTTGGTAGCGCAGGACTTGGCTTACGAGCCGTCCATCATTTCCAAGCAAGAGGCGCTGGATCTCTTCTCCGCCCGCGGGGAAGATCTGAAATTGGAACTGATTCGGGAAAAGGCCGGTGAGTCGCTCTCCTGCTATCGTGTCGGCGAATTGGTGGATTTCTGTACGGGTCCCCACGTATGCTCTACAGCAACATTTCACCCGGACTCCTTTCGCGTTCAGAGCCTTGCCGGTTCCTACTGGAAGGGCGACGAGAGCAATCGGAAGCTGCAGCGGATTTACGGCACGGCGTTCCTCGAACCCGAAGAACTTCAAGGGTACTTGGCCCAGTTGGACGAGGCCAAGAAGAGAGATCACCGCCGAGTAGGCAGGGACCTCGATCTATTCAGCATTTCGGAAGAGGCAGGCCCTGGGCTGATCTTTTGGCATCCGAAGGGCACTCAGATTCGCCAGCTCGTCGAGGACTTCCTCCGACAGGAGATTACGCGTCGTGGATACCAAATGGTCAGTACCCCGCACGTTTCCAAGAACACTCTCTGGAGGACCTCCGGCCACTACGACTACTATCGACAGAACATGTATGTTTTCGAGATCGACGATGAAGAGTTCGTGATCAAGCCGATGAACTGCCCCGGGCACATTCAGATCTACAAGTCCAAGATGAGAAGCTACCGGGATCTGCCGCTGCGTCTAGCTGAGTTTGGCACTGTCTACCGCTACGAGCGGAGCGGCGTTCTTCATGGTATGCTCCGGGTTCGTGGGTTTACACAAGATGATGCCCATATTTTTGCCACCCGTGAGCAAGTATATGACGAGATTGTGAACCTCCTCGACCTGGTGCTCTTCGTCATGAAGTCATTCGGGTTCGAGGACTATCAGGTCGAGTTGTCAGTTCGAGACTCAGGCAACAAGAAGAAATATGCGGGCTCCGAAGAGGATTGGCAGATGTCCGAGGAAGCGCTCGTGACAGCTATGCAGTCACGCGCCATGTCATGGAAGCGCATGGAAGGCGAGGCAGTGTTCTACGGACCAAAAATCGATGTCAAACTCATTGACGCGATCGGCCGGCCTTGGCAGCTCTCGACGGTTCAGTTCGACTTCACGCTTCCCCAGAGATTCGATCTATCCTATATTGGGGGGGATGGGAAGGCACACCAGCCGGTTATGCTGCACCGCGCTCTATTAGGTTCCTTGGAGCGCTTCTTGGGAGTGCTGATCGAACACTACGCGGGGGCTTTTCCCATTTGGTTGGCTCCGGTTCAAGTGGTCCTGATCCCGATTGCCGAACGGCATCACGACCACGCGAAAAGAATTCGAGAGCTTCTGCACGACGAGGGCTTGCGTGTAGAATCGGATGAGAGAAACGAGAAGATGGGTTTTAAAATAAGGGAAGCCCAGACAATGAAGGTCCCTTATATGTTGATCTTGGGTGACAAAGAGATCGAGTCGGGCCAGGTTTCCGTGCGCAATCGATTGCACGGGGACGAGGGGCCCCACACGCTAGAGGCCTTCCAGGAGAAGATTGCTGGATTCATCCGTTCGCGTTCTGTTCGGCCGTGAGGCGGATCCAACTGCTTCTCCCCTGTTGCGATAGGAGGAGTCTATTAAACCAGTAAGAGTTCGAGTGAATGAGGCGATTCGAGCCAAAGAGGTTCGAGTTGTCGACGAGGAAGGCGGGCAGGTTGGAATAATGCAGGCCCAGGACGCTTTGGCCATGGCGCAGGGTCGGGAGCTTGATCTTGTGGAGGTTGCGCCCGCAGCGAATCCTCCTGTCTGCCGAATCATGAACTACGGCAAATTTCAGTACCAGCAAAGCAAGCGAGCTCACGAGGCGCGTAAACATCAGAAACAGACGGTATTGAAAGAGGTCAAGTTTCGGCCCAAGACCGAAGAACACGATTATCAGTTCAAGAAGAACCACATCGTGCGGTTTATCAACGAAGGGAACAAGGCAAAAGCGACTGTGGTGTTTCGAGGGCGGGAAATGAGTCACAAGGAAATAGGCCACAGGTTGGCGCAGCGCTTGGTGGCGGACTTGGAGGAGATTGCCGAGGTGGAGCGGTACCCCAAGATGGAAGGGCACAGTCTGGTAACTATTTTCATGCCGAAGCGACACTAGCGAATAGGAGCACAAGTTGTCTTCCGGAAAACGAAAAACAAATCGAAGTGCAGCAAAGAGGTTTAAAGTGACAGCAACGGGCAAAATCGTGCGGCGTCGCAGTCATGCACGACATATCCTGACCAAGAAACCGCGCAAGAGGCTTCGAAAGTTGACTTCCGCTACGCTGGTGAGTAAGGCGGACCATTCCCGGATCAAGTCGATGTTGAATGGGTAAGGCGGAGAAGGAGTAGCAAGATGCCGAGAGTGAAGCGAGGGAACAAACGCGTCCAGCGCCGTAAGAAGATATTAAAACTAGCCAAGGGTTACCGCCTGACAAAGAGCAAGCTTCACCGGTCGGCCAGGGAAGCGGTGATGCGTTCGTTGCGGTTTGCCTATCGCGACCGACGGGCGAAGAAGAGGGACTTTAGAAGCCTCTGGATCATCCGGGTAGCGGCGGCGGCGAGGCTCAACGAGCTTTCATACAGTAAGCTGATGGGCGGTTTGAAGAAAGCCGGAGTCGAGCTGGACCGTAAGATTCTTGCCGATTTAGCGGTCCATGACCCAGAAACCTTTTCCAAGCTGTCCGAGATTGCCAAGAAGACGCGCGCAGCGGCCTAGCCCGGCCGACGCCGCTTGAACACTGAAGGGTAACGCCGACGCCCGGTGTTCTGCACCGGGCGTTTTGTTCGTCCAGGCGGCTTCTCCTTCGGGCTAGAGATAGGACCGGTGAGTCATGGCCTACGGTATTGACGAGCTACAAACCCAGTTCGAGAGCGAAACAGAGTCCGTCCGGGACCTGGCGGGTTGCATGGCGCTGCGTGACCGATGGATGGGCCGGAGCAAGGGCATCATCAGCCACGAGATGAAGCGTCTCGGTGAGTTGCCCAAAGGGGAACGCCCGAATTTCGGCAAGGCCATGAACGAATTGCGCAGCCACATTGAAGCGGCGCTCACCTCCCGGCTTGCGACGCTTCGTGATCGGGAGAGAGCCCGGCAGCGTCTGGAGCAATCCACCGACATCACACGGCCAGGGTTTCCGTTGCCGCTGGGAGCGGCTCATCCAATTAGACGCCTGCAGGCGGACATCGAGCAAGCGTTCGTTCGCATGGGGTTCCGTGTCTTCGACCTCCCGGAGATGGAGCTCGATTATTACAACTTCGAGGCGCTCAACATGCCCGAGAACCATCCGGCCCGAGACGCCCAGGACACGTTTTACCTCGACGAATCTACCCTGCTCCGAACTCATTGTTCCACCGTTCAGGTACACGCGATGGAATGCATGAAACCTCCGATCCGTGCGGTGACTGCCGGGAAAGTCTATCGTCGTGATTCGGTCGATGCCACCCACTGCCCGATGTTCCATCAAGTGGATGTACTTGCCGTGGACAAAGGGATCACGATGGGTGATTTGAAGGGGACATTGGAGTCCTTCTTGAAAGAGATCTTTCATTCCGGCATCAAGATGCGCTTCAGGCCCGGGTTCTTTCCGTTTGTAGAGCCAGGGGCGGAGGTGGACATCAGCTGCATCTTCTGCGGGGGGCGGGGATGTCGCATCTGCAAGGATAGCGGCTGGATCGAGATACTCGGCGCCGGCATGGTTCACCCCAAGGTGCTTCGTAAGTCCGGAGTGGATGACACGCGCTATAGCGGATTTGCCTGGGGGATGGGAATTGACCGGGTTGCGCTGCTCAAGTACGAAGTGGACAACATTCGTCTATTTTTTGAAAATGATTTGAGGTTTCTTTCGCAGTTCTGACGGACTCAACTCAATGAAAGTAAACGTAGCTTGGCTCCGGGATTTCGTGGAGCTCACAGAGTCGATTGACGAATTGAAGGAAACTCTCACCATGATGGGACTCGTGGTGGAATCGGTGTCGGAGTCCGATGCTGTGGTGATCGAGATCGAAGTCACGTCGAATCGACCCGATTGTCTCAGTCACCTTGGCGTGGCTCGTGAGTTGGCGGCGCGCTTCGGGCGGCCGCTCAAGGGGCCGCAGCGGAGTGAGAAGTCCAGGGGGGAAGATTCCATCGCTTTCGGTATTGAGATCCGAGACGCGGAGGCATGCCCGCGATATGCCGGTATGGTTCTGGACGGGGTATCGGTCGGGCCTTCCCCGCCGTGGATGCAGCGCCGACTCGAATCGTGCGGCATGCGTCCGTTGAATAACATAGTTGACGTTACCAACTACGTATTGCTGGAGATGGGACATCCCTTGCACGCCTTCGACTTCAAGCGGCTCGAGGGCGGAAAAATCATCGTCGACCGCGCCCGGGAAGGGGAGAGTATTGTCACGATCGATGGGGTCCGCCAAACCCTGAGTACAGACGACTTGTGCATTCGGGATGCAAGCAACCCTGTGGCCGTCGCCGGGGTCATGGGCGGATTGGACTCCGAGATCCAGCAAGATACCGAGATTGTGCTCCTCGAGTGTGCTTATTTTGATCCCGTGACGATTCGGCGGACATCGAAGCGGTTGGGGCTTTCCACCGAGGCCAGCTACCGGTTCGAACGCGGCGCTGACTGGGATGATCTCGTTTCCGCACTGTCTAGAACCGCCGAGCTCATCGAGGAGCACGCGGGAGGGAGAATTGCGAGTTTGATCCGTGACGTCTATCCAAAGGAGTTGGAATCCGTGGAAGTCGAGCTGTCACGGACACGGGCGGAGGACTTGATCGGTGTGAATCTGGAAAAAGAATTCATAGAGTCGACACTCGAGCGGCTCAATTTTCATGTGCGGGAGCGGAAGCCGGGACACTGGCTCGTGACCCATCCGAGTTATCGGACGGATATTGAACTGGAGGCCGACCTTATCGAGGAATTGGCCCGGTTTCATGGGTATGAGAATATCCCCACGACGTTTCCGCCCAGCGCATCGGTCGGGGTGCCGTCCCCCCGGTACCGGTTTGACGAACAAGCTCGCGGAATTCTTCAGGGTTTCGGATACTACGAGGGCATCAGTCTTAGTTTTGCCAGTGATCTACAGCACCGAGACTTTCCCCCCCGCGAGGGGGATCGGGTAACGATTCGAAACCCACTGACCGAGGAAACTCAGCATCTGAGGACAAGTCTATCGCCCGGCCTTGTCTCGGCCGCGCGACAAAACTTCAATTTCGGCCAGAAGAGTGTCCGGATCTTCGAGATCGGAAAAGTGTATCGAGTACTCTCAGACACAGGGCGACAAGAGCATTGGTCCCTCGCCGCTGTTGCCAGCGGAAGTGAGCAGAACTGGTGCTTCAATGACGACTACGACTTCTTTCACATGAAAGGTATGGTTGCGGCGTTTTTGCGCGGTATGCGCGTGGAGGACTATCGGATCGAACCGACCGATTCCGTCCCTTGGTTGAGTCCCGACGACGCGAGCCGAATCGTGACTCAGGGGCGTGAAGTAGGTAGCCTCGGTTCTTTGAGCCCGGAGCTCCAAGAGCGATTCAAACTCCGGCAGCCAGTCTTCCTCGCAGAGATCGATTTTGAGGCTCTCTCCAGTTATTGTTTCGCGCCGGTGCGTTTTAAGGCATTGTCGAAGCTGCCGGGCGCCGAGCGGGATCTGTCGATCGTTGTTTCGCGAGAGACGACCTACGGCGAGGTTCTAGAGAGGATTCGACAACTCGAAATCAAAGAGCTTGTTTCGATCAATCTTGTGGATGTCTATGAGGGTGAGGGGGTCCCACCAGGGAGTTACAGCTTGACCCTCAAACTGAAGTTCCTGGACGAGGCCCGGATGCTCACGGTTGACCGGGTTCAGTCCTTTAGTGATAATATCCTGACCGCCCTCGTGGATAGCTGCGGCGCAAGACTTCGATAGACGATGACTTCAACAAAGTTAGAATTCGAGCTCATGGGGCTGGAGCGCTTTGCCCACCTAGAGGATAGGATTTACCGCGTCGCGGAGGCCTTCAAGGCGGTTCAGAAAGAGAATCATTCCCTGAGAGGCGACAAGGACAAGCTGAAGGCGCAGCTGGAGTCCCTTCAACGACAGGAATCGTCGTTTCATGAGAGCCTTTCCCGGCTCGAGCAAGAGAGAAAAGATCTCCGGGATCGTGTAGAGAGAGTGTTGCGCCTTCTCGCGAGCCTGGAAAAAGGATAGCCCGAAGGAGATGCCCCATGGGTGCGTCAAAGCCCGAGACAGTCCAAGTCAAGATCTATGATCGCGAATACACCCTCAAGACCACCGGAGAAAGCACCCGATTGAAGTCACTTTGTTCGGACTTGGATCGAAGAATGCAAGAAATCGCTCAATCGACGGGAGCGGTGGACACGCTCAAAGTGGCGGTTCTGGCTGCCTTGAGCGCGACGGACGACTTCCAGCGCGTACGGGACCAGCTACGCAAGGTGGACGACTCTGTGAGTCGCCGCTCGTTGGAATGTGTCTCCATGCTGGATGCGTTTCTTCCTTAAGTGCACGCCAGCCGTTTTATCTTCCCCCGGGGGTGCGCTAATCTCTACCGGTTTGATCGATGTTGATTCTCTCTATTGATTTTGCGTGACCCGTCTCGACATCGACCTCGACAAGAGCGCCGCAGAGCCGAGGGTTCCCGACGGCAGGTTCCAGCCGTGTTGGGATCTGTTTCAAAAAGCGACCGAGAGCGCTTTCGGGGGTCGACCCGATCACCGAGTCATACGGACCCGTCATTCCGAGGTCGGTGATGTAGGCCGTACCCTTTGGTAGCACACGCTCATCTGCAGTCTGGACGTGGGTATGGGTTCCAACGACTGCGCTCACCAGACCATCGAAGTGCCAGCCGAAAGCTTGTTTCTCAGAGGTTGCCTCCCCATGAAAATCGACGAAGACCACGCTGGTCTCCTTGCGTAGTCGAGCGATTTCTGTCTCGCCGATGCGGAACGGGCAATCAAGGGCGGGCATGAAAACTCGACCTTGTATGTTCAATACTCCCACGCGGGTTCCGCGCTCACTATATCCGAGATAAACGCCGGTTCCCGGGGCGGAGTCGGGATAGTTGTGCGGTCGGAGTAGCCTGGGTTGTTCCGGCAGGTAGGGAAGGATCTCGCGCCGATCCCAGATATGATTACCGGAAGTCAGCACGTCGATGCCGAGCTCGAAAAAACCTTCGACGATATTCGGGGTAACTCCGAACCCCGCTGCCGCGTTCTCGACATTGGCGATGCAAAAATCGACGCGCAGCTTGTCCAGGAGACGAGGCAATTCTGCGTGCAAGATGCGCCGTCCCGGCTTTCCGAAAACATCTCCAATGAACAAAACACGCATAGCAGCTCGAGGGCCAGTATGGTCGATTCGAATCTGAACCGACGCCATCTGGGCCAGAAATGGCGAGGTGAGGGAGAGGCGACGCGGGATCACGCACACGGTGAGAGTGCCGTCGTAGCCCATGCACCATCGGACCGCCCCGGGGGGTCCAATACTTTGCGCAACGCCTACCAGACCCACCAACAATGGCCACATACACTCCGGGTACGAGACTCGCCGTCCTGGGTGTGCCCCCGCGCGGCCGTGCGGCACGATCTATTCGAACCTTTAACCCAAGGGGGTGTCTCGTACATCACTTTAGGCAATCACGTTCCAGTTGGAAAGAGTTCGCGCACCGCGATGCAACCAAAACTCCCATTCAAATAGATGTTGGCTCGAATATACAGTACCCACACCAACGTTGCAGGGGCACGCTCATCATAGCCCAAAGCGAGAAATCGGGTCAAGGAACTGAGCTTCGCGCTGAGGATGGAAGAAAAAGGATGACGAATCCGGTTAGGCAAGGCTCAGGTCATGGAATTTCGAAGGTACTTTCCCGTATAGGACCCGCTGCAGTGGAGGAGATCCTCGGGCAACCCTTCGAAGACGACTTGACCGCCCAAATCACCTCCTTCCGGTCCAAGATCGATGACCCAGTCGGCTGTCTTGACCACGTCCAGATTGTGCTCGATGACAACAATGCTGTTACCGGCATTGATGAGCTTATCAAAGGCAATCAACAGCTTGCGGATGTCTTCGGGATGCAGTCCGGTCGTCGGCTCATCGAAGATGAAAAGATTCCGGCCCGACCCTTTCTTGGAAATGTAAGAAGCGAGCTTGATTCTCTGCGCCTCTCCTCCGGAAAGTGAGGTTGCAGACTGCCCCAGCCGGAGATAGCCCAGCCCAATTTCCTGAAGCACCCGAAGCTTGCGCACGAGTTTTCGGTTCCCGGCAAAGAAACCCAGTGCTTCGTCCACCGTCATTTCCAGGACCGACGCGATGTTGTGCCCCTTGTACCGGACTTCGAGAACGGTATTCTTGTAGCGCGTCCCCTTGCACTCGTCACAGGTCAACTCGACATCGGCCAGAAACTGCATTTCGATGGTTATAGTGCCGCTACCTTGGCAGTGGTCACAACGGCCGCCGCTGAGGTTGAAAGAAAAATGTCCGGCACCCAAGCTTCGGGACACCGCTTCCCGGGTTTGGGCAAAGACCTCTCGCACTTCATCGAAGGCCTTTATATAGGTGACCGGGTTGGATCTGGGCGTCTTGCCGATTGGGGATTGGTCCACCATTACGGCGGCCTCGATATACTCGGCTCCCCTCAAATCATCGTATCCCTTGTCCTGTTTTGCGGAATCTTTGCGTGTCCCCTTGGTTTCACTGATGGCGGCATAGAGCACATCGTGGATCAAGGTGGACTTTCCACTGCCGCTCACGCCACTGATGCAATTGAGGATCCCCAGGGGAAGCCGCAAGTCCACACCCTTCAGGTTGTGTTTTGTGGCATTGATGATTTCCAAGAAAGAACCGTTGCTCTTTCGCCGGAACAGTGGAGTGGAGATGCGCGATCGACCGTTCAAGTATTTGGCAGTCAAAGACTTAGACTCCTCTTTGATCTGGTCGATCGAGCCTTGGAATACGACGTGCCCCCCGTCGGTGCCAGCTTTGGGGCCGAGGTCGATGATATAGTCGGCCGACTTCATGATGTCCATATCGTGCTCGACGACCACCACCGTATTGCCTAGCGATGTCAGACGCCGAAGGATGTCAATCAGCCGCCGCGTATCTCGAGAGTGCAGCCCTATGCTGGGTTCGTCCAGAACATAAAGCGCCCCGACGAGACTTGATCCGATTGACGATGCGATCTGAATTCTCTGGGATTCTCCGCCGGAAAGGGAGGAGGAAAGCCGGTCGAGCGTAAGGTATTCCAACCCAACGCGCCGAAGCAGATCCAGTCGGCGGCGAATCTCTTCCAGGATCTTTCCCGCCACCGACTCTTCATAGGGACTGAGCGACAAGGAGTGGAAAAACCCCAAGATCTCGGTCACATTCATGGCGCTGAGTTCGGTTATTTTGTGCCCCGCAACGGTCACTTGACGTGCATCCGTGGAAATTCGCGTGCCCTGGCACTGGGTGCAAAGGGTGTAGCCCCGGTAACGGCTGATGAAGATGCGCACGTGCATTTTGTACTTCTTACTTTCAAGGCGATCGAAAAAACCCAGGATGCCCAGGAAGTCTTCATCGCCTTGAATGATTCGTGACCTATCGTGCGGAGTCAAATCGGACCACGGGAGCTCTGGATCAATTCCCTTGATAGAAGACCAGTCTAAGAGCGACTGCTGGTGCGAACTGTAGCGTGGCTTGGTCCAAGGAACGATGGCACCGTCGAGGAGGCTCTTGCTCTTGTCAGGGATGACGCGATCCAGGTCCAACGATATTGTGTTCCCGAAGCCTTGGCACTCAGGACAGGCCCCGTAGGGATTGTTGAAAGAGAACAGGCGGGGTTCTGGCTCCGCGTAGGCCCTTTGACAGAGTTGACATTCAAACCTCTCGCTGAATTTTACCAGCACGCCCCCGGGCGTCGGAACCCAACGCAGGTCAGGGTATTGTGTTTCCATGAGGTTGCTGTCGACTCCCTTGGAATCCTCAAGGAGGATCAGTTCGACCCTGCCGTCGGATTCTCGCCCACAAACCTCCAGGGAGTCGACCAGGCGTTTCCTCATTCCTTCTCTCACCACGAGACGATCGACGACGACCCTCACGATGGGATCGCGCTTCTGTTTGAGTGCCTCCTGTAGCGAGTTCTGGACGTCCGCAAGCGGCAATACTTGATCCTCTATCATGACGCGAACGAAACCTTGCTTCTGCAGCCCTGGAAGCATCAGGGCTAGACGGCTTGTCGCGCTTAGCGGCGCAGTCTTTCTCGATCCGCGCTGACTCCGGGGTAGCCCGGACCGGGGATCCTCGAGGCTGAGCGGGAAACAAAGATAGAGTCTCGTCCCTTCCGGTAACGAGAGGACAAAGTCTGCGATTTGATCCGGTGTGTCCTTTTGCACCCGCCTTCCGCATGAGAGACAATGCGTGATGCCGATCCGGGAGAATAAAAGACGGAGGTAGTCATGGATCTCCGTGACAGTCCCTACCGTGGAGCGTGGGTTCCGTGTGGTCGTCTTCTGCCGGATCGCGATCGATGGGCAGATCCCCCGAATCTCGTCACAGTCCGGCTTGTCGATGCGCTCAAGAAACTGTCGGGCGTACGCCGACAGGGACTCGACGTAACGACGCTGGCCTTCGGCATAGAGCGTGTCGAAGGCCAGGCTACTTTTACCGCTTCCGGAGACGCCCGTGACCACGGTCAGTGAGTGAAGCGGGATTCGAACCCGAATGTCTTTTAGATTGTGTACTCTGGCGCCAACAACGGTAATGGCGTCTTGTGGTTTTCTCGCCAAACGACTCCGCCCCCAGCCCGGATCTTCGCAATGGGCAAACTCTAAAGCTTAGGGGTCTCTTCTTTGCCTTGTCAACTTGATATTGTCCTCGTGCAGGTGACATAATTCGTGTCTCATGTCGGGGCTAGAGATCCAGAGCATTCAGCCATCCATAGGAATCGCAGGGGGCGAGATCGCAATTGGCTGCCGAAACTTCCAGCCTGGTCTTCCCCACAGCTCGAAAGTGCTGTTTGGCAGTACGGAAGCCGCTGTCAGTTCCGCCTCCGATAGCCGGGTTATTGCCAAGATCCCGGAATCGGCGAGATCTCTTGGCGTATCGCTACGCGTGGGCGAGGAAGAATCCGCTGGGTTTCCCTTTACCCTCGGAGCTGTGCTTGCCACCGGAGTCCATGCCGTCACCAACCCCGTCATCGCTCCGGATGGAGGGATCGTAACGACGATCAGTGGTCGCCGGGGACAACGACTCTCCAAGCCGATCGTGAAGGTGAGTCGCAGCGGCGAGATAATCCACTATGACTGTGACGTGCTCAACCCCACCGGCCTTGCATTCGGGCCGGACGGCCAGCTTTACCTGACGAACCGGGCGGAGGGAACAGTCCTGCGCTTCCGGGACTTCGAAACGCTGGAAACAGTGAGTGAGGATCTCGGCGTCCCGTGTGGAATCATCTTCGATTCGCATGGGACCTTGTTTGTGGGGGATCGGTCCGGAAAGATCTTTCGATTGGATCTCTCAGGAGGCAAGGAGGAGTATCTCGTCCTGGAGCCGAGCGTTTCAGCCTATCACCTGATGATCGATGATCGTGACCGTCTCTATGTGACGGGACCGACCCTTTCCAGCCGGGATGTACTGTACCGTGCCACAGGACCCGGAACCGTGGAGGTCGTGGTGGGCGGGCTAGGGAGGCCCCAGGGTATGGCTTGGACAACAAGGGGAACGATTCTCTTGGCTGCTACGCACTCCGGGCGCAAGGGAATCTTTGAAATCGATCCGGAAACAGGTGCTCTAGAACACTATATTGCAGCCCCCACGCTGGTAGGCTTGGCCCTGTCGGGTTCCGATATCTTGCTCGTGGATGGCTCGACCGTCTACACGATACAGTTTGGAGGCTCACCGGGAAGTGTCGTATGAGGACTCCCGTGGCGGGGATGTTGGCAAGGTGGGTGGATGCCGGAAGCACTGTCGCCTGAGCACTTCCACCAGGATCTGCGGAATGTGGGCAACGAGTTTGCGCCGAAGCCGTGCATAGGTCATCGAGCCGGAGATGGTCTGATCGGTCAAGTGCTGAACCGTTGGGCTATGGCGCGTGAGTCGGATGGCCTGTCGTATGAAAGAATCAAACAAAAACCGCCCCACGTAAAAGCGGTCTCGCCACGATGCGGCCCGTTGCAGGTCGTGCCCAAAGTCATTCCGCCAGAGATTCTCGTAACTGTTCGTCTGTTGGGCCTTGAAGGCCGTTGCGAGCAGTTCAGCGGAACGCAGCGCGAAGTGGATTCCTTCTGCTGTGATGGGATCGGCAAAGCCTGCCGCGTCTCCCAGCAGAGCCCAGTTCCTTCCACAGACCTTTTGTCGCTTCAGCGTGTCGCGACTCAGGCAGGGAATCCTCGCCGCGTAGAACTGCGCCTCCGATCTCACGGAAGGATAGTGACGGAGAATGTAGTCCTCCACCCGCTGCCGTAGCGACTTCGCATTTGCCTCCGGCAACCATTTCAAGATTCCGATACTCGTATGATCGGTCCGAGGAAACGACCAGAGGTACCCCCGGAAACCCTGCTCCTGAAACAAGGTCATGACACGATCCTGATGGAATACTCCAGGTACGTAGTAACCAAGGGCAAGAGAAAGGTCCGTCGCGCGAAACCGCTCCGCTAGTGCTGCGCGGACACTACTGCTAGCTCCGTCGGCGCCTATCAGATAGTCGACCTGATGAGTCGACGCGTTGGTGGTAAGGATCCATTGCTCGCGGTGAGCCACGACGTTTACGACGCGTTCCGGGACCAGCCGAGCGCCTTCAGAGATGGCGGACTCTCGGAGGGAGGAGTCCAGCATGGATCTGGAAAAAATGTGGATGGGATGCCGCAGCGGGAGAGAGGCGGTTGCGCCCTCGACGGTCGCCATGTTGAGGGCGCGAATCTCGGTGTGGGGCAGCCGGTGCTCGCGAAACCAAGACATTGTCCGTAGCGCTTTGTACGTCACTCCGCCCCCGCAGGGCTTCTCTCTGTCGAGGTCTCGATCGAATATCACGATTTCATGGCCCTGTCGTGCCAGCAAGATAGCCGCGTAAGAGCCAGCAATGCGAGATCCGACGATTCCAATCCGCATGACCTCACTATACCTGCATCCGAGCTATTTGATATAGTGAAAAGCTCAGATGATTGACTCAGCTTCCAGCGCTCTTCGCTTCCAAATCACTCAGCGGGACCAATGCTCGGCAGCTCGACGCGGGTTCCTCGAACTGCCGAACGGGGAAGTTCAAACGCCCGTCTTTATGCCTGTGGCGACAGCGGGGTCGGTCAAGGCGGTCCCACAAGCAGATCTCGAAGAGATGGACGCCGCCGTCCTATTGGCCAACACGTATCACCTGTATCTCCGGCCCGGGTTGGAAACAATCCAGCGTTTTGGGGGGCTCCACCGATTCATGTCGTGGCGACGCCCGATCCTCACCGACAGTGGCGGATTTCAGATCTATAGCCATCGTAGCTTGCGGAGCCTGACAGAAGAGGGTGCCCACTTCCGGTCGCATCTCGACGGGAGCCGGCACTTTCTGAGCCCAGAAAAGGCCATCGACATACAGAACGGGTTGGGTTCAGATATTGCGATGGTTCTCGACGATTGCACGGAGTACCCGAGCCGGCATTCGGACGCGCAGGCATCGATGGATATGTCCCTGCGCTGGGCCGAGAGGTGCCGTCGGCGCTGGCTCCAGCTCGGAAACCCGAGACAATCCCTCTTCGGGATCGTGCAGGGGAGCACCTACCTCGATCTTCGCAAGCGCTCCCTGGAGGGTCTGGCCGATCTGGACTTCCCAGGAATGGCTTTGGGCGGATTCAGCGTGGGAGAGCCCAAAGAGATCATGTTCGACTTGATGGCGGAGATTGTACCGATGATGCCCGCCGATCGTCCAAGGTATATCATGGGGCTGGGCACCCCGAGGGATCTCGTGCGCGCCGTGGCGTTGGGGGCAGATATGTTTGACTGCGTGCTTCCCACGCGCAACGCTCGAAACGGGTGCCTGTTTACCAGTGAAGGGAAAATCCTCATCAAGAACGCTCGGTATGCTGAGGACGATCGTCCGCTCGATCCGCACTGCGGCTGCCCGGTCTGTCGCCGATACTCGCGCGCTTACCTCAGGCACTTGTTTGTCTCACGCGAGTATCTGTCAGCAACACTGAATACAGTTCACAATCTCGCCTTTTATCTTGACATGATGAAAAAAATAAGGGAGTCTATTGAGCTTCAAAGATTTGATAAGTACTTGGAGGCAATAGAGAAACAGCCGGTCTAGTGAAGGGGAGGCTAGGCTGGAAGGTTCGATTTCCAAGAAAAATCGTCCCCAGCAGGAGTCTCTGGTCTCCAGTCCAACGGAGCAAACCGTTCTGGATACATTCTAGACGCATGAAGGCGTAGGATCGGTTTCAAGGTCATGGTAGCAGTACTGGCACAGCAGGCGGGATCCCCGAACTTTCTAGTCCAACTAGCTCCGATTCTGATTATCGGCGTCATCTTCTACTTACTCATCTTCATGCCGATGCGAAAGAAACAAAAGAAGCTGGATACGATGATTGCTGCGCTCAAAAACGGGGACAAGGTCATCACGAATGCAGGGATCTACGGGACTGTCGCCGGCGTGAAGGATCGGACCTTCATGGTCAAGATTGCCGATCAGGTCAAGATCGAAGTTGCCAAGAACGCCATCTCCGGGCTGCAGGAAGACTCGCAGAGCTAGGAATCTACTCGACCCTGCCGCCCCGAGAGGGGGGACGGGGCATGCGCGCTCGGCTAGCGATCCAATATTCCAAGGTTGGAAAATGCCAAAGAACTTCAAATGGAAAATACTGCTCATCGTAATCGTAGTCTCTGTGTGCCTGTGGTGGGCTGTTCCACCCAAGGAGCCCGGGGAGCGATTGTTTTCCAAGATCAACCTCGGGTTGGACCTTCAAGGTGGGATTCACCTGGTCCTCAAAGTTGACACGGAGGGCTCGTTGCGGGACGAGCTGCTGCAGGACGCAAGGGAAATCGAGGAAGGCTTCGAAGAGAAAGAGATCGACCTTGAATCGACTCGGGCAGCGTCGGTCAGCGACGTTGAGCTACTCGGCGTCGATGGGCAAAAGGAAGCAGAAGCGCGACAGTATCTAGAAAGCACTTACGGCGCGGAATACACCCTGCGCAGCCGATTCCAGGAAGGGCGAGTCGACTACACGCTCTCGTTGAGAGACGGTGTCTTGCGACGCCTGAAGGAAACCACCGTAACGCAGGCGCTGGAGATCATCCGTCGTCGCGTGGACGAGTTGGGGGTCATGCAGCCGACGCTTCAGATTTATGGGGGTAGCGACGCGGACGTTCAAGAGCACATCATTGTCGAGCTTCCAGGCGTTGACGATCCGGAGCGAGTCAAGGAGATCCTTCAAACGACGGCGCAACTAGAGCTCCGCCTGGTCAAGAAAGATCAAGGCGGTCCCTTCTCCTCGGTCGAGAGCGCGGTCGCGGCCAACGGCGGAAAAATCGACAAGGAAAAATGGGAAATTTTTTCTTATCGAGAAGATCGGGACCAAACCCAGGTGGAGTACCTGGTGGTGAGTACAGCTCCTACCATTACTGGACGGCATTTGAAGAATGCTCGCCGCTCGACGGATAGCAACGGCGCCCCCGCAGTGGGATTCTTCCTCAACGCCGAGGGCGCCGAAGTATTCGGCAGGGAAACCGAGAGACATGTCAACGAACGCCTTGCCATTGTCTTGGACAAGACCATCAGCTCGGCGCCCGTGATCAACGAACGCATTGGAGCTGAAGGGATCATTCACGGACAGTTTTCGATCCAGCAGGCCGAAGATCTCGCTTTGGTTTTGCGCTCGGGCGCCCTTCCAGCGGACCTTCGAATCTTGGAGGAGAGAACAGTCGGGGCGTCGTTGGGGAACGACTCGATCCAAAAGGGGGTTGCGGCCTCGCTGATTGGCTTCAGCCTCGTTGTCATCGGCATGCTCGTCTACTACAAGCTCTCGGGGATCAACGCCATCATCTGTCTGCTGATCAATCTCGTGGTCCTGTTGGGATTCATGGGACAGGCCGCGGCCACCCTGACGCTCCCCGGCATCGCAGGCATCATCTTGACGATTGGAATGGCCGTGGATGCAAACATTCTCATCTTTGAACGGATTCGGGAGGAGCTTGCGGCGGGCAAGACCGTCAGAGCGGGAGTGGAGGCGGGATTCGAGAAGGTCTTTTGGACCATCGTGCATAGCAATACGACGACATTGATTGCCGCGGCGTTTCTGTTTCAATTTGGAACCGGACCGATTCGTGGCTTCGCCGTGACCTTGACGGCTGGACTGATCGCAAACCTTTTTACCGCCATCTTTGTTTCGCGGCGCTTTTTCGAGTTGGTTTTGGGCGAGCGAAGAGTGGAAACGCTTTCCATTTGAACCTTCGGAGGAACTTCCGGGAACTTCCCGGGAACTTCCAACAACAAAAGGGATCCAATGATAGACAGACCTTTGTTTCTGTCGGGACCCCTGGACAGTTTTCCGAGCAGCAGCAAGACGGGAGTTGGACGTGCAGATCTTCAGGGACCTCGACATCGATTGGCTCGGTAAGAAATGGTTTTTCTTGACCGGTTCGCTGGTTCTCATTCTCGCGGGCGCCGGTGGCTATTGGGCGCGGGGAGGGTTGTCCTATGGTGTCGATTTCACGGGAGGAACCATCGTCTACGTCAAGTTCAACCAGGCGCCTGATCTCGACGCCATAAGGGAAGCTTTGAGCGGGGAAACGGCGGGAACAGGCATCATCCAAGCGTACGATGAACCGTCAAAGAACATGGTGCAAATCCGCATTCAATCGGTGGGTACAGATAACGTGACGGGAGTGACCGAGGATTTGGCCGGACAGCAAAAAGCGCTCCGCGAACTCATGCGCGACAAGTTCGACATGGAAGAACGCGACGAGTTGAAGATAGACATCAATAACACAGGGGCTGAGCCTGTGGAGAATGTACTCGTCCGCGACGACCCCAAGGGGTTGCAATCGGAGGACAGCAGCATCAGTGAAGTTGCGGAGTACTACGCTGGTCTGGCGTCTGCCATAATGAACCATCGGGATAAAGCGCGGGATGGGCTCCTCGGTTCGATGGAGGATCTTCGCGCGGTGGAAGGGGTCGACGATTCTGTTCTTGACGTCTTGAAGGAGGAATTCTACGCGGGGCCCTTTGCTATCAAGGGAGTCGACAGCGTGGGGGCCGTCGTTGGAGCCGACCTGAGGCGGCGTGCCGCTTGGGCGGTGGGTCTGTCGTTTCTTGGAATGCTGGCGTATATCGCGCTCATTTCCGGAAGGCCGGTGTTCGGGGTTGCTGCTATCGTCGCGCTGCTTCACGACCTCGTGATCACGCTAGGTCTGTTCGCGATAACGCAAAAAGAAATCAGCGTGAGTGTGGTCGCGGCCCTTCTCACTCTGGTGGGATACTCTGTCAACGACACCATCGTCATCTTCCAGCGGGTACGGGAGAATCTTCGGCTGATGCGCAAGGACTCGCTCACCAGAATACTGAACGTCAGTATCAATCAGACTTTGGCTCGCACGGTCATGACTTCCGGGATGACCTTTCTCGCAGTCGTTCCGCTGTTGCTTTTTGGCGGGGAGGTCCTCAACGGATTTGCTTTTGCGCTCACAGCGGGGGTTTTGGTCGGGACCTATTCATCTGTCGCGGTCGCGGCGCCGATTGTGGATTGGCTGTATCAAAGGTCGGAAACGCGTCCGAAGCGCAAGGCTGCGTAGGTAAAGCCAAAGTAGCGAAGTTGTACAGAAGATTGCGATGATCGCCAAAGAACAGCTACAATAGGGATAAACGCAGGATAGATTATGGGTTTAGGGGTGAAAAACTCCTTGACAGGATTTGCCGGTCGATACTAAAATCGCGCGTCAACTGTCAACGCAAACACCCCAACATACAGTATCTTTCGTTTCTTAAGTTGCTTGCGAGGGGGGTCCGATGTTTGAAACCGTCGAAGAGACCAGTCGGTCTGACCTGGGGAAGAGGATCGTAGTACTCTTCATTTCCATATTGGTCCATGTGATTGCCCTTGTTCTGGTTGTCATTCTGCCGCTCGTCTTCTTCAATGTGCTTCCCCAGAGCGAGTTACTTACTTTTTTGATCGCACCCCCGCCGCCGCCTCCTCCTCCGCCGCCTCCCCCTCCTCCTCCGGCGCCGGTGAAGGTCATCAAGCGACCGAAAGTGACAATCGACCCGACACAGTTCGTGGCTCCCACCGAGATCCCCAAAGAGATCCCGCCCCCGATTGACGAACCGGTCGTAGGCGTAACGGGTGTGATCGGCGGGATTCCGGGTGGTGTCACCGGCGGAGTCGTTGGCGGAGTGCCGGGCGGCGTGGTAGGAGGCGTCCTCGGTGGCGTCCCACCCCCACCCCCACCCCCTCCTCCCCCGAAACCAGTGAAACGGAAACCTATACGCGTGGGCGGCAATGTTCAGGAATCCAAGCTTGTGCGCAAGATTGAGCCCGCTTATCCCGAGCTTGCCAAGCGGGCCCGGGTTCAAGGGGTCGTAATACTTCAAGTGACGGTGGATGAAGAAGGCGTCGTCGCAGAAATCAAGGTTTTGAGAGGGCATCCCCTGCTCAATGACGAAGCAGTAAGAGCCGTGAAGCAATGGCGGTACTCGCCCACACTGCTCAATGGAGAGCCCGTTCCAGTTATTGCGACTGTAACGGTGATTTTTAACCTAAGGTAACTAATAACGATCAGGTTCAGCCAGTCGGAGGTATCAGGTCCAATGGGACAAATGAATGTTATGGAATTGTGGGAAGCAATGGGCTGGATCGCCAGAGCAGTCGTGTTCATTCTGGCCATCGAGTCCGCCTATTCTATCAGCGTCATGATCGAGCGATGGATCACCTACCGTCAAGCCCGGCAGCAGTCACGGTCTTTTACCCCGGCCGTTGCCGAGTGCCTCAAGGAAGGGAAGATCGAGGAAGCGATCGCGCTTGGGGAACAAAACAACAAGAGCCATCTTGCCAAGGTGCTCATCTCGGGTCTTCACGAACTGCAGGCTTCTGCAAAGGGGAGTAGCATTACGGAAGACACGATCGAGGCGGCGCGGAGGGCCTTGGAACGCGCCACGGCGCTCGGGATCGAAGATCTCAAACGAGGGCTGGGCGGTTTGGCCACCATCGGGTCTACGGCTCCCTTCGTCGGTTTGTTCGGGACTACCATAGGCATTATCAATGCGTTTCAGGGAATGAAGACGGAAGAGACCGCGGGAATCGCTGCCGTTGCGGGCGGGATTGCTGAGGCTCTCGTTGCAACAGCCTTCGGACTGTTCGTGGCGGTGCCGGCCGTCATGGCCTACAATTCGTTCTCCCAGCGCATCGAGACGTTCACCGTTGAAATGGACAACTCTTCGTCGGAATTGATCGATTTCTTTCTGAGAAACCGGAGCCAGACCAGTGCGTAGGAAAGCGACCGGAGGAGTGAATTCTGACATCAACGTCACCCCGATGGCGGATATCATGCTGGTGTTGTTGATTATCTTCATGATCACGTCACCGCTTCTGCAATCGGGAGTTACCGTCAACCTTCCCAAGGCGAAGAATCCGCTGGATGCGCCTGACGCGGACAGCCAGGATGCCATCGTGGTGGCGCTGACCCGGGAAGGTAGGATCTTTCTGAAGAAGTCGCCGGTTACCGAAGAAGAGTTGCGAAGAGCGTTGACGGAGCGATTTGCCGGTGAGATCGACAAGACGATATACCTGAAAGCGGATCAAGCCGTGGCATACGGTCGTGTGGTTCAGATCGTGGATCAGTGCCGGCAATCGGGAGTCGAGCGGATCGGACTGATGGCGGAAAAAGAAAACTAATCCTCCAATTCGTCCTGATCCGAAGAAAGGAAGTGACCCATGGCCATGGGAACGGGCGGCGGAAAGGGCCCGAAGTCTGACATCAACATCACGCCTTACATCGATATTCTACTTGTGCTCCTAATCATCTTTATGGTGATCACGCCGGTCCGCCAGATGGACCTGGATGTCAAGGTGCCGCAACCGCCCCCACCTCAGCAAGAAGAGCTGCCCCCGGACCCCAGCGTGATCGTGGTGTCGGTGAATGACTCCGCCAGGATCGCCATCAACCAAGAGGATGTAGACATTAGCGCGCTTGGTATCCGGTTGCAGGAGATCTATAGTGCGCGGGCCAACAAGAATATGTTTATCAGTGCCAGTCCCAGGCTTCCTTACGGAGACGTGGTTCGCGTCATCGATATCGCCAAGGGTGCCGGCGTGGGCGATATAGGACTCATTACGGAACTGGTCCGTTAGCGATTTGGATCCACCACGGAGACTGCCATGCTAAGAAAGAAGGCTTACGTTGCGTTGATCCTGTTAACGGTCTCAGTGTCGGTGACGGGGTGCGGCTTTGTTCAGAAACTTCGCGCCCGGGACGCGCTGAACAAGGGAGTTAAAGCGTTCACCGAACAAAAGTTCACGGAGGCCGCTGAGTTCTTCAAGGAGTCGCTCGAGCTAGATTCGGAGTTCAGCGTGGCACGCGTGTACCTGGCTGCGACCTACACTTCGCAATTCGTCCCCGGTTCCCCAGATCCAAGCAACAAGGAAATGGCCAATCGGGCGATCCAGATCTTCGAGCAGGTGATCGAGGCGGAAAAGCCAGACACCAATGTGGACGCCATGGTCAGCATCGCTAGTCTCTACTATCAATTGCAGGACTACGACCGGTCCAAGGACTGGTGCAGACAGATCGAGCAGGTGGATCCCCAGAACGCGGAAGCTCTGTACCGGATTGCGGTGATCGACTTTGACCAATCCCTTCGGGCGACCGGGTTGCAAGGGGAGAATGTCGAATTTCTGACCGATGAAGAGAAGCAACAAAACCTGGGGCTCATCGACGAGGGATTGGAAGCCCTTGGCACGGCTCTCGAGATCCGCCCGGAGTATTTCGATGCACTCGACTATCAAAACCTCCTTTGGCGGGAAAAAGCAAAGTTCCAGGAAGAAGAGGAGGTCAAGAACGAGCTGATTCGACAAGCCGACATGGTTGCACAAAAAGCACTCATTCTGCGGCTCAAAGCCCAAGAAGAAGAGGCCAAGAAGCCCAAAAAAATTCAGACGCAGTAACTACTCTTTCTTCCGCCTAATCCGTGACCCGTCGTCTTACTCTGCGGTACGAAAAGGCTCGGGCCAGTCAACTCTTCGCATCCTGCTCTTCCATCTACTATAATTGGTCCGACGGGCTTCCATCATGATTCGCTTTGAAGATCTTGCGGATAAGGTCCTGGCACACTATTCGAAGGACTGCCTAGACTTGATCCAGCGTGGGTACGTGGCATCGGCCAAGTTTCACAAGGGCCAGGTCCGGATGAATGGAGAACCGTATCTAACGCATCCGTTGGAGGTTGCCAACATTCTGGCAGAGCTGAAGATGGATCCCGTGACTATCACGGCCGGACTACTGCATGATGTCCTGGAAGATACCCTGATGTCTCCAAAGACTCTCGAGAGTCAATTCGGGACGGAGGTCTATCAAATCGTACAAGGGGTCACCAAGATCTCCCAGATCTTCTTCAGCTCCACCCATCAAAAGCAGGCGGAGAATTTCAGGAAAATGTTGTTGGCCATGTCGGGGGATATTCGAGTCGTATTCGTAAAGCTAGCGGATCGCCTCCACAATATGCGCACACTGCAATACCTCTCTCCGGAACGACGGGAGCGAATATCCCGAGAGACCATGGATATCTACGCCCCTCTGTCCCACCGCCTGGGAATGGCCAAGGTACGGGGCGAGCTCGAGGATCTCGCGTTTGGCTTTCTCGATCCAGTGGCCTATCAGAACACGGTGTCTCTGATTGAAAGGCGCCGCTTGGTAAGCCAGGAATTCATGGAAGAAACAGAAAAGGCAATTGCGTCTGAACTGCAGGAGCATGTCATCCCCGTCCGTCTGGAAAGCCGGATAAAGCGAGTGTACGGTGTCTATAGCAAGATGCGACGGCAGAAGATTAGCATCGACGAAGTCTTCGATTTCATCGCGATCCGGGTGATCACCGACAGCATCACGAACTGCTATACGATTCTGGGTGTGCTGCACAATCACTGGAAACCAATTCCAGGGAGAATCAAGGACTACATTGCCATCCCTCGCCCCAATCTCTATCAATCCCTGCACACATCCGTCATGGGCAAGAGCGGTCATCCGTTTGAGATCCAAATTCGGACCCAAGAGATGCATCGAATCGCCGAGGATGGGATTGCGGCTCATTGGAAATATAAAGAGGGGAAAACCGGGGCGGTCGAAGGTGAAACCGAGTTTCGCTGGATCCGCCAATTGGTCGATTCGCAGAGTGAGATCACCGATCCCCACCAGTTCTTGAGCAGCCTCAAGGTGGACCTCTATCCGGATGAGGTCTATTGCTTCACGCCCATGGGACAAGTCGTCACCCTTCCAAATGCGGCGACCCCGGTGGATTTTGCCTTTTCCATCCACACCGAGGTTGGGCTTCAGTGCGTGGGTGCCAAGGTCAACAGTCGAATCGCGGCACTTCGCCACAAGCTCAAGAATGGTGAAGTCGTCGAGATCTTGACGTCGAAGAACTCGGGCCCGTCGAGGGATTGGCTGGGGTTCGTGAAGACCGCGAAGGCCCGGAACAAGATCAGGCAATGGATCAATCAAAAAGAGCGCGTGGACGCCGCGGCGATCGGTCAAAAACTGCTCGAGAAGGAATCACGGAAGTTCAAGACAACCTGGAAGAAGATTCTCGATGCCCGTGATTTGACAAAATTTCTATCGGAACGAAGATTGCGCGAGATCGATGATTTGTACCCGGCCGTGGGATTTGGCAAGGTCGCCCCGCGAGAGATCCTCAACGAACTCTGTCCGGAGCTAACCCCCGCGTCAAAAGAGCCCGCCACCAAGTCCACTTTTAGTACCGTCGTCGACAGGGTATTGGGTCGACCAGACGCTCCCATTGCGGTGAAAGGTCAGGATGGTCTGTTGGTGTATCGGGCGAAGTGCTGCAATCCGATTCGTGGGGACGAGATTGTCGGATATATTACGCGGGGAAAGGGCGTGTCGGTCCATACGACGCAGTGCCGAAACCTGGTCAATCTTCTGGGATCGGACCGAATAACGGAAGTTCAGTGGATGCGAAACAAAGAAGACGAGGTTTACACCGTGCGCCTTTCCATTTCCGTGGATGATCGGAGAGGGATGTTGGCCGACATTACCTCTGCGATCTCGAATCTGAAAACGAACATCCGCGAATCGAGGGCCAGTTCCGATGAAGACGGCAAGGGGCTGGTGAATGTCATTGTAGAAATCAACGATCGAAAACATCTTCAGAAAGTGATTCAAGGGGTCAAGGAGATTCCTGGGATTCAGGACGTTGAACGTGTCAGCAGTGTCCCTTAGTCTGTGACCACGGTAACGTTCGCAAGCAGGGAAACGTATGGACAAGGAGCGAGAGACGCGTATGTTGGAGACCATCATCACGAAGGCTGCGCCGGCCCCGATTGGACCATACTCACAGGCGATACGGGCCAACGGTTTTGTTTTCGTGTCGGGACAGATCGCCATGGATGCCGAAAGTGGACGGGTACTACAAGGGGATATCGCCGTTCAGACGCAAAAGGTCATGGGAAACCTGGATGCGATCCTGAGGGCGTCCGGAACGGACTTCAGCCGAGTGGTCAGGACCACGATTTACCTGGCGAGTATGGACGATTTTGCACGGATGAATGAAGTCTACGAGGAGTCCTTGGGAGGCTCGAAACCTGCCCGGGCGACGGTGGAAGTCCGCCGGCTTCCAAAGAATGTCCTCGTTGAGATCGACGCGATAGCCTCGACCTAGCTGGCCTTGCGGATTTTTCCAGAGCGAATGCAGCGAGTGCAGATACGAACCCGCTTTACGGAACCTCTCTCGAGAATTCGGATGCGCTGGAGGTTAGGTTTGAACTTCCTGGATTGAACATTGTGGGCGTGCGAGATGGTGGAACCCAAAATAGTTCGTTTGGAGCACACGTAACACTGCCGGGCCATGACATTACTCCGGTGAAGAAAAGAACGCATGTTATCAGCGACCTCCAGCTCCGTCAATAAGAGTTTTCATGTGCCGCGTGGCATGGCGTCGCGTAACGTCGCGACAGGATTCGGGCGGACTCAGGCGCGAAGCCCGGTGAAGGAACTGATGCGGCCGATCGTGCGTGTTCGATCCGTGACGTGATACCGCTCCGTGCCCTGTTGAGCGAGGTTTAGGGAAGAGGCCAGCGACGATCGCTGCTGTCCCCAGGGTCGGGCCGGCGCGACAGTCCCGTACTTAAATTGAACCGATCTGAGCAACGCCGGTTAGGACGGTTGAGAGGATCTGCGTCCCGGGATTCATCCACGCAGCATGCTCGACCGCAGGGCATTGGATCATTCTAGCCTTCGTGCGGGAGCAGCATAGATTGTTGCCCACTCAATGACAGTACGATGGGCTCAAGACAGAATGGCAAAGGTTCTGAAGCAAGAATTCAACCCGCAAAAGGAGAAATGATGACCGAAGATCGGAAGAGCAGGAACAAGGCGATCGATATTGCCTTGACTCAGATCGAGAGACAGTTCGGCAAGGGTTCGATCATGCGTTTGGGAGACCGTGTAGACACCAGAGAGTTTAAGGCAATCTCGACCGGATCGATCTCTTTCGACGTGGCACTTGGCATTGGCGGATTTCCCAAGGGTAGAGTTGTCGAGATTTACGGCCCGGAGTCGAGTGGCAAGACAACCGTTGCGCTTCACGCCATTGCCGAGGCGCAAAAGGTCGGCGGCTCGGCCGCGTTCGTAGACGCGGAGCATGCGATGGACGCAAGCTACGCGGCCAAACTTCGTGTCAATACCGACGAGCTTCTTGTTTCGCAACCTGATAGTGGGGAGCAGGCCCTCGAGATCGCAGAAGTACTGGTGCGGAGCGGCGCGATCGATATTCTGGTCATCGATTCTGTCGCTGCACTAGTTCCGAGGGCGGAGCTCGAAGGCGAAATGGGGGATTCTCTCCCAGGCCTGCATGCGAGATTGATGTCTCAGGCGATGCGAAAGCTGACCGCGGTCGTCGCCAAGTCCAACACTTGTTTGGTTTTTATCAATCAGATCCGGGAAAAGATCGGCGTGATGTTTGGCAATCCGGAAACGACAACGGGGGGCCGTGCCTTGAAGTTCTACTCGTCGGTCCGGGTAGAGATTCGGCGGATAGCGTCTATCAAAGAGGGGGATCTGGTCATGGGAAACAGAACCCGGGCCAAGGTCGTGAAAAACAAGATGGCGCCTCCGTTCCGTGAGGCTGAATTCGACCTGATTTTCAATGAAGGTATTTCCTACGTGGGGGATCTCCTCGACCTGGGCGTCAAGAAGGGCCTCGTCGAAAAGAGCGGTTCCTGGTTTTCCTACGAAGGGGAAAGGCTCGGGCAAGGACGTGAGAATTCGAAACAATTCCTTCGGGAACATTCCGAGATTACGGATGTATTGGACTCGAAGCTCAGAGAGATCCATGGTCTAGTGAGGCCCGTCGTGCAGGAAGCTGCCGCCAAAGGAAAAGTGAGCTGAACTCACAGGGCAAGCCCGGGGGGACGCTGAGCCGTATCGTGACTATCGACGCACGCATCCGAAGCCTTAGGGACCGAATCCGTTACCATGAAAGGCTGTACTACGTCGAGGCGCAACCGGAAATTTCCGATTTCGAGTTCGACCAGTTGATGCGTGAATTGGCTGGACTCGAGCAGACCCATCCGCATCTTCTGACCGCGGACTCGCCGACCCAGCGAGTGGGCGGGCAACCTCTCGAAGGTTTTGAAACCCGTCGGCATCGTGCCCCCATGCTCAGTCTCGACAACGTGTATTCGTTCGATGAACTGGATGAGTTCGGACGACGAATCGAGAAGCTGCTTTCATCTGAATCGCCCGCGTCCCCCGGGCCCTTTGTATCCGAGCTGAAAGTCGATGGCGTGTCCATATCCTTGCGCTACAGCAACGGTGTGCTGCGTGAGGCGGTCACCAGGGGAGATGGGAACCAGGGGGACTTGGTCACCTCCAATGTTCGAACCATTCGGTCGATCCCGTTGCGGATTCACTTGCCAAGTGAGAAACGCTACTCCGTCGATACTGCTTCAATCGGAGAAGCGGATGTAGAGGTTCGTGGAGAAGTATATCTGCCGCGGACGGCATTCGAGCGGCTGAACTCCGCTCGGAAGAAGAGCGGAGATCCTCTGTTTGCGAACCCGCGAAACGCGGCAGCCGGCACGCTACGGACCCTGGATTCCGAGATTGTAGCGGCGCGGGGACTCGACGCGTTTGTTTACGGTCTCTTCCTGGACGGATCCCCGTTTTTCGAGACGCATTGGGTGCATCTGCAGTGGTTGAAGGACGCGGGATTTCGAGTCAGTCCGGCTAGCCGGCTTTGCGAGACGCTGGTAGAAGTCAAGCACTACTGTACGGAATACAAAACACGGAGAGATTCTCTTGACTACGAAATCGACGGAGTAGTCGTCAAACTGAACGATATTGGGGCGCAGAACAAACTTGGGAACACTTCCAAGTTTCCACGATGGGCGATTGCCTACAAGTTTCAGGCCCGCCAGGCTCGAACCACGTTGCGGGAAGTGACCGTTCGCGTTGGACGAACGGGTGCCCTGACTCCGGTCGCACATCTGGACCCTGTCGTAGTCGGCGGCTCGACGGTGAGCCGTGCGACTCTTCACAACGAAGACGAAATCTTGAGGCTGGATGTTCGTCCCGGAGATCAGGTCGTCATCGAGAAGGGCGGGGATGTAATTCCGAAAATTGTCCGAGCTCTCCACGAAGAGCGGACCGAAAATCTACCACAATTCTCGATGCCACTTCGCTGCCCGGCATGCAAAACGAAAGTAGTGCGCGAGAAGGGAGAATCCGCCACGAGGTGCGTGAACCCCCGCTGCCCGGCTCAGCTGAAAGAGGCGATCTTGCATTTTGCCTCTCGAAAGGCAATGCGGATCGAGGGGCTGGGCGAATCGCTCGTCGAAAAACTGGTCGATTCCGGGATAGTCCGTGATGTGAGTGATCTGTATTCCATCGATCCCATGAAGCTGTCAAGCATAGAACGCATGGCGGAGAAGTCAGCTTCGAATCTCTTGGAACAGTTGGAACAAAGCAAGCAGAAGGATTTGGGCCGAATTCTTTTTGCGCTTGGAATCCGCTATGTGGGTGAGCGGACGGCGCGGCTCCTGGCCGAGCAGTTCGGAAGCGTGGGGGCGTTATGTGATGCGGCGATCGAGGAGATCGAAAAAGTCCACGAGGTGGGACCGCGAATCGCCGAGAGCGTCCATTCCTTTTTTGCCGAAGCGGAGAACCGGCAGTTGCTCGATCGTCTTCAGCAAGCAGGCCTGAGCATGAAAGTCGAGCGAACCGCTGCGCAAGGGCGTCCGTTTGTTGGGCGCAGTTTTGTCCTGACCGGGAAGCTGAAGTCCCTCACCCGCCAACAGGCGAAGGACGCCATCGAGCAAAGAGGGGGAAGAGTGAACTCGAGCGTGAGCGCAAAAGCCGATTTTTTGATTCGTGGGGACGAGGAAGGGAGTAAGCTGAAAAAAGCCCAGAAGCTCGGCATTGCAGTGGTGGATGAAGATACTTTTATGCGAATGCTTTCCGAAGTTGGTTCCTTGCCGCCGGATTCGGTACAATAGCTCTTGTCGGAGTTGGCCAGGTAATCGCGGTTCCGTTTTGCGGGACCGAGGAAAGTCCGAACTCCACAGGGCAGTGTGCCTCGTAACGCGAGGGAGGGGTGACCCTACGGAAAGTGCCACAGAAAAGATACCGCCCTTCCTTTTGGAAGGGTAAGGGTGAAAAGGTGCGGTAAGAGCGCACCGCGCGGCTGGCAACAGTCGTGGCAGGGCAAACCCCACACGGAGCAAGGTCAAATAGAAAAGCTATCCGTTAAGGATCAAGGGCGGCCCGTCCGGTGCTTTTGGGTAGACCGCTTGATCCCAGGGGTGACTCTGGGACCAGATGAATGATTACCGCTTGCAGGTCGCTCGATCGGCAAGACACAGAATTCGGCTTACGGCCAACTCCGATTTTTGCTGCCAGCGGACTTCACCGGCGCCCGGGTCAGGGCTGATAGTGCTTCAATTTGCCGGTGACCTTTCCCAGTTTTACCTTTGCCTCGAACATAACAGGAAGATTACGCTCATCTGCCGATAGCCAGAAGTGAAACTCTCCGCCCCCTTTGAAGAGTCCTCCAAGAAGAGACACGGTTTGAAACTTCCAGGAATCGAACTCTCCTAATGGAGTCTTCACAACTTGCCGCTTCAAGACTCGCGTTTCTACTTCCTTGATGTTTGCATTGTCGCCGACCACGGATCGGTGTACCAGTCCCTCTTTGTATTCGCGGCGTCGAATGAAATAGAGGGCGGAGAACAAATCCCTGACGCAACCAGGAATCTCCGTGACAAACTCATCTCGTTTTAGTTCCTTGGTTTCCTTACTGCGATCGACCTCGAAGATGTGGAGCTGATTCAACTCCGGAAAATATGTGACGTCCACATCCCTTTTTCGCCGCCCCTCACGGATTTGTTTGTAAGCGCTGAATGTGCAAAAAGTATTTGGGTCGGTGATGAACTCAAAACGGTCCTGTACCTTTAGTCCGAACAGTTTGGCCAGAGCGCCGCTGGAATTCACTTCGAACATGATCCGGACAGCCCTATTCCCACCGTATTGGAGTTCCTCGGCGATTTTCAGCTGCGCCGTGCCTGCTTCCATGGATGGAATGAAAAACAGGTACCATGGCGGCGACCAATGCACCTGGTAGCCGAGAGTTTCTCCCACAGCAAAAGGGGCTGGCCTCGGTGGTTCATCGTCTGAGAGGCACACGGGGATTTGTTGGAGGAGCATGAGCGTGCAGAACGCACAACTAGTGAGCAGTCTCATGGGAGAAACGATGGACGCTCCCTATCGGTTTGTCAAGACGGCGCTGTACCGCAGCAAACACCTCGGAAACCGAGATATCCATACACTCGTTCTGAGTTGGGCAGGTCCTGCTATGGCAGAAGCTACAGGGGAGCGTACGATGCACTGCCTCGTCCTCGCTCGAGAGCGGCCCGTTTCGGATGGGAGATGTGGGTCCGAATATTCCCACCACGGGAGTCCCGAGCGCACACGCCAAATGAAATGGACCGGTGTCGCCCGCGACCAGGACTCGAGCCCCAATGCACAAAGGGATGAGTTGGTTGAAGGTCAGTTTCAGATGGAGTGGCGGACGGCGTTTGCAGTGAAGAGAGATCTGGTCGTAGAGGATCCCTTCGCCAGGTCCCGTTGTGACGAGGACACGAAGGCGGAGTTCAGCTTCAATACGATCTGCCAGTGCCGCAAATTTCGTGGGGTGCCAGAGCTTTGTCGACCAGCCGCCACCAGGATTGATGATGATGTAGCTTGAAACCCCTTCCGCTGCCAGTCTTTCCTGGACGAGCTCGGAATCTGCTGCTTCAGCGCGCAGGGGCACGAGCCTCTCGGAGGATACCCCTCCGGCAAATTCAGCCAACATAGAATTGAGTCGAGCGATGTGGGCTCGAGCCGGACCGCCATCGGCTCCGCGGTGGTAGAACCAGTGAGCTGGTTTTTCTCGGACCAATTGCTTGCCGAAACCAACTCGATCCTTCGCTCCGCTGACAAACGCAAGGAATCCAGTCTTTATGAGTCCTTGAAAATCAATGGCGAGGTCGTAGTGCCTACGCCGGAGATCGGCAATGAACGAAATACAGTCTCGCCACAGCGGTAGGCTCCACGGGTGCTTGCGCAGCGACTCGGTGTCCAGGGTCAGAATCTGGTCTATGCCTTCCACCGTTCTCAAGATGCTCTGCACGCGTTGCTCAACCAGCCAGTCTATCCTCGCGGCAGGAAATGCCCGTCTCAGACTGTCAAACGCCGGCAACGTATGCAGAATGTCTCCGAACGAGCTCAATCGAATAATGAGGATGCGTTTAGGTTGAGACATTCGGGAACCGTGCGCGACGACAGCGCCGTTTTGAAGTCTGCACTGTCTAGGGTACGAACGTGGACAAGATCCAGTCGATCGCATCCGAAAGATTTTCGGCAACGTGGTCGGGCTGCCTCGTCCACGTATCCTTTCCGAACAGGTATTCTCCCCTGCCATAACCGGAAAGAACCAGGACAGACCGGGATCCGATCCGGTGAGCGAGTTCCATATCGAGATATCGGTCTCCAACCACGTAGCAGGAATCCAGATCCAGTGCGAACTCATGTGCAGCCTGCTTCAGCATGCCAGCTTGAGGCTTGCGACATTCGCACCTCTGCCTGAGTGATGGGATTTTCGCCTCCGGATGATGGGGACAATAGTAGATGGCATCGAGCATGCCTCCGCCCTCTGCGAGTTCCGTCCGCAGTTTTGAATGCACTTCGTGAACCAGGCTCTCCGGGAAGTAACCGCGGGCTACTCCGGACTGATTTGTGACCACGATTGACCGTGCCCCTGCATCGTTGAGCCGCCTGATGGCCGACGCGGCCCAGGGAAAGACCTTGAATCGGTCGATGTGATTGATGTACCCGACCTCTTCGTTGATGGTGCCATCGCGATCAAGAAAAACAGCTCGGTTCATTGCCTAATCCCATGTAAGCGAAGCAAGCAAAAGACCTTAGCAGAATCTTGCCACGCTCTCAATCCGAAACGCCAGGTCAAGCGGACGCGCTCGGCGCACGTTTTGGAAGCCAAAAAGCTCTTCATTGAAGATTTGGTGATTCGAGTCACAGACCGAGGTCCCCGTTGGAGGTATCCTGACATCGACTTAAGATAACCGCATGGCCTGGAGTAATGAAGAACGAGTCTGGATGTCCGGGGGGATGCTTCCTGGCTTGACCATCTAGCTCCGGGCCTTGTGGTTTTTTCTTGCTCACCCTCACAATTTCTCCATTTTACCCCTGTATGCCGGATTGGCGCCTCTTGCCCTGAAGTACGCCATGATGCGCTGCCTGTAGCACCGCCTCGACACCGATTCCCGTCATACATCGAAAATCGATGGGACATTCTCTCAGAAAACACGGGCTGCATGACACCGGATTGTGAATCACCTGTGCCGCATTGCTCCGGGGGCCTGTCGCCGTCGGGCTGGTGGATCCAAAGATGGATACTTGCGGAACGTCGAGGGCTGCTGCCAAGTGCATCGGTCCAGAATCATTCGTAATCAGAAGCATGCATCTTTCCAGAACCGCCATAAGCTCTCCGAGGGTGGTCTTTCCGGTCAAGTCCACCGGTGTGTGTTTCATTGTTCGTGCCACCTCAGTGGCTACATCCCCCTCAGAAGCAGAGCCTAGAATGACGATCCGGGTCTGGTAACGGGAAACCAACTCGTCTGCAACCTTTGCGAATCGCTCTGGAAGCCAGCGCTTAGCGGAACCGTAGGCGGCCCCGGGACAAATCCCGATGACCTGCTCCGTGGCCGTGACTCCCTCACCCGCGAGTATCGACCTGCAGGATAGTCTATCCTGCGTTTGCGCCGCCAGTCGCATGGTAGGCCGATAGTCGGGCCTATCCCAGAGTCTGGGGGGCAACAACCCCAAGGTCGAGAGGAGATCGAGGTAGTAGTACACTTGGTGAACGGTGCGGATCTGGGGATCGACCTTGAGTCTGTGAGTCAAGAATATTCCCCGACCGTCGAGCGCGTAGCCGACCCTTTGGGGGATCCTCGCCCACCACGCAATCCACGCAGCCTGGAACGCGTTCTGAAGAAGAATGGCCAGTTGGAAGTCTGCCTGGCTCAAACTCTGACGAAGGTTGCCCATCCCGCGAAACCCTTGGTGTTTACCCGGCCTGTCGAAAATCAAGACTTCGTCGATAAAATCCGCGCTCTGGTAAATGCTCTGGACCCACGGGCGCACGAGCAAGGAGATCCTCGCCCGGGTGAAGATCCGACGGATCTCTACCAGAGCCGGCATCGACATGATCGCGTCCCCGACCCAGTTCGTACCGCGAACCAGAAGACGCTCGACCTCCTGGGGCCGAATGTCATTCATGATTGCCTCCGCCCAGATAGCGCTCGATCGCTTGCGTAAATCGGGGTTCTTCGAGGATCTCCGTCGATTGAACGGCAACGAGCAGCGGATAGTCGAGCTCTTGGGTCAGCTTGATGGCGTCCTTTTCAGTAGTAATGAGAGCATCAGCGCCCCGATCCTGCGCCGCGCGAACGCAACTAGCCCAGTCCGACGGGCCAAGTCGGCGATGGTCCCTAAAGAACGATGTTCCCACCAGAGCGATTTCCAACGATTGCAGGCTCCGGAGAAATCTCTGGGGGTTTCCGATTGCCGCCACGACGTGGGCGGACCGCACTCGTGCTCCCTCACTGCAAGAATGAGGATTCTTTCGCCACTCTGAAATCGAGACGAGCTTGCGGATTTGCTGATGGCATCGAAAGAGCTCGGCGGACGGGTGAATCCTAAGAATCTCCCCTTCGAGGGATGATGCCTCCGGATCGACCCTTCCGAGATTGAGAACGATGCAGTCGGCGCGACGGAGCGCTTCGAGGGGCTCTCGGAGGGTTCCCGAAGGAACGATCCGGTTGTGAAGGAAAGGTTGGGTCGAGTCGATCATCACGATGTCAAAATCCCGATTCAGGCGTCGATGTTGAAAACCATCGTCCAGGACGAAGACGGCTCGGCTCTCCCGCCCGGCAATTTCGTTGCCGACCTTGCCGCGATCCGCGGAGACGCCGACCCACGCCCCCGGAACAGCCCGGCGAATCAAGCTCGGCTCGTCCCCTACCATAGCCGCCGGCGTCGCACGCGGGTCTCGAGGAGACAGCACGTGGGAGTGATAGGTTTGATCCCGGCCATAACCGCGGCTCAGCACCGCGGGGACATAGCCAAGCTGCTCTAGGATCTCCGCGATATATATCACCAGAGGCGTTTTACCGGAACCGCCTAGGGTCAAATTGCCGACGCTGATGACGGGCTGGGGGAGGGAGAAAGACCGCGCCCAACCTCGAGTATAGAGCGCGTTTCGAATCTGGACCGCCGCCTGATAAACCCAGGCGGCGGGCGCAAGTAAACTCATGTCTCAAACGATCCTGGGCATTAACAAGCGAACTGTGTTTGCGGCGGCTCCCTGATTCTGGCGATAAAGATGTTCTGCTCTCTCGCCCAGCGCACTTCTTTCCTTAGGATTTGTGAGAAGTTGAATCAAGTCCTGCGCCAGTGTATCGACCATGGACCTCTTTGCGGCGTGTTCATGAATGAAGAGGCGAGCGATCTCGAGAAAATTGGACATGTCGGGACCAAAAACGATCGCTTTGCCGAGAGCCGCCGGTTCCAGGAAGTTGTGTCCGCCGTGCGATGAGAAGCTGCCACCAATCACCGCAACGGACGCGAGTGCATACACGAGTCTCAACTCTCCCATCGTATCCAGGAGAAGGATTTTTGTCGGCCCTCCTGCTTCGTCCGTCAGATCGGTTCTACGTCCATAGGAAAGTCCCGAATCCGCGAGGAGAGACGCCACCTTTTGGAATCGCGACGGGTGGCGCGGAGCGAGTATGAGCCGCACCTCCGGAATCCTGTCCAGTACCCTTTGATAGGCGGATAAAAAGATACCTTCTTCTCCCACCATACTGCTTCCGATTACGATGCAGGGAGTTTCGATGTTCAAGGAAAGGCGGGAGCGGATGGCCGACAAGACCGGCGAGTCGAGTTGAATGGATGGAACCCCAAGATCGAACTTCAGGTTTCCGGTAACGGACACCCTTTCTGCGGTAGCCCCGAGTTCGATGAAACGCCTGCGGTCCTCCGCCGATTGAGCTGCAATTATGTCGACGCCGCCCAATAGCCGTCGGGCCCACCAGCGAGCGCGGCGGTACCTCTGCAGAGAGCGGGTCGAAACACGGCCGTTTGCGACGAAGACAGGGATTTTCCGGCGAGAGCAAAGACGCAGGAAATTGGGCCACAGTTCCGATTCCAGCAAGACGACGGCGCGCGGCTCAATTCGCCTCAAGAAGCGACGAACACTGAATTGCCAATCGAACGGGAAGTAGAAAGTCGAGGCGACACGCCCTAGTTCTCTCTGCGCGACCGATTGTCCGGTTGGGGTAACGGTAGATAGCAGAATGGGAAGGTGCGGTTCGTGCTCGTGGATCGCCGATATGAGCGCTCGCGCGGCCAGCGTCTCACCGACCGACACTGAGTGAATCCAAAGCGGTCTGTCCTCGGTCTTGGCTGGCAGCCTCGCCCCGATTCTTTGCGCGAAGCTTCGGGCGTAGGCGCGATCCCTGACGGCACGGAAAACCCAATACGGGAGACTCACTAGAATCGCAAGGGAAAAGAGAAGCGAATAGATCCAGTACATCTTGCGGCTGTGCCCTCAACATCGGTGTTTTTCTTCTGCCCGTCCCATTGTACCTCAACGGGCCATGGGGGACTCCATGGAGTCTCACGATCGTGCCCATCGGTTGTGCTATACTCACGTACTCCTACGAATGCATGAATTCAGGATGAATCATCGGTTCGGCGTGTTGTGTCGTGCCCGGTGGGAACTTTCCTTGTTGGCGTGAGCGTCGTTTATGGAGCCCCAGAAGCAAGCCACGGTAGTCCTGATGCTTGAAAAGGTATCTCCGGCCGGCGTTTCGGTTCTACGCGAGCAACCGGAATTCGATGTAATCGAGTACTACGAGCATGAGCCCGGTCGGCTGCAAGAGTTGCTCCACAAGGCCGACGTGTTGGTTGTCCGGAGCAAGACGGAGGTAGATCTTGCCTTGATGGAACAGGCCCCGAGGCTGAAGCTAGTCGGAAGACCGGGGACGGGAGTCGACAACATCGATGTGGGAGCTGCCACGCGGCGTGGAATCATCGTGATGAACACTCCGTTCGGAAATAGTGTCAGCGCAGCGGAGCACGCAATGGGACTCATGTTGGCTGCCGTGCGATGCATTACAAGGGCCGACCAAGCCTTGAAACAAGGACGGTGGGATAGGCAGAGCTTCGTCGGATCAGAGCTGAATGACAAAACTTTGGGAATCGTAGGGTTCGGAAAGATCGGGCGCGAGGTGGCCAAGCGGGCGCTCAGCTTCAATATGAAGGTTCTGATTTTCGATCCGTATGTATTGGATTCCGTTGCGGACGAGATGGACGTCGGATTGACATCGCTGGAGAGTCTACTCTCGCACTCCGATATCGTTTCTCTCCACGCGCCGCTTACCGAATCAACGACCCGGATCATCGACAGACAGGCTCTCCAGTTCATGAAGCCGGGGGCCTTTCTCGTCAATGCCGCAAGAGGGGAATTGGTGGATGAGGCTGCGCTGCTGGAAGCACTCCAATCTGGGCGGATTGCCGGGGCTGGTTTAGATGTGTTCATGAACGAACCGGCGGTCAATGCTGAGCTCGTGCAATTACCCATGGTCGTGGCTACACCTCACATTGGGGCGTCGACGACCGAGGCGCAGGAGAAGGTCGGAGTCGACATTGCATTGCAAATCAGAGATTACTTTCGCGATGGCATCGTGCGAAACGCGGTGAACTTTCCGGCGATTTCGCTATCCGAGTACCGAAAGATCGCACCGTACTTGAAATTGGGTGAGCATCTGGGGATGTTTCTGAGCCAGGTGTCGAGCGGTCGAACGGAAGAGGTCACGGTGCGATACTATGGCGAGCTCGCGGAAATCAATACCTCACTGATTTGCAATTCCATTCTGGTAGGTGTGTTGCGGCCCATTTTCGAGGGCGGCGTGTCTCTCGTCAACGTCCTGGATACCGCAAAGGAGCGTGGTCTTCACTTTTCGGAAACTCGGAGCGCGCGGCATCGCAGTTACAGCAACCTTTTGTCCGTGAAGCTCATGACGAGCGCGGGGGAAGAGTGGGTTGAAGGGACGGTGCTCCACGAGGACCATCTCCACATTGTCTCGGTGGACGGTATCGACGTGGATGCCCCGCTGGCCACAGACATGCTCCTCATCAGAAACTCGGATATCCCTGGCGTGATCGGCCAGGTCGGAACGATACTCGGAAACAGTCAGATCAATATTGCCAATTTTGCCTTGGGAAGAAGCGAGAAGAGCACCGAGGCCGTGGGTATTGTGAGCGTGGATTCAGCTATCCAGGACGAGGTCCTGGATAAGATCCGAGCGCTTCCGCAAGTTCTCAAAGTCCATCGAGTTCGGCTTGCCTAGACCTGGGCGGTAAAGTGTTTGCTTGCCTGTCGCCCTTCAGGATTGCATAATTATGTATTGTGATGTATATATATTCATCCGATGACCAAGGCATTTCGTCAGAGCAAGATTCTAGAATGGGTTCACAATGAGCAGGTCTCGAGCCAACGGGCGTTGTCGGAGCGTTTGGAAGAGAATGGGATTCCGGTCGCGCAGTCGACATTGTCCCGCGATATTCGCGAGCTAGGCCTGGTAAAGGTTCGAGGTTTGTACCAACGCACTCAGGATATGACGGATTCGCCATCGGCGGCGCTGGGAGGCAGCTTTCGTTTGCGAATCATCGATAGTGGCGTCTCCGGCAACATCGTGATGATTCGGACATCGCCTGGAAACGCCCATTCGCTCGGGGTGATGCTCGATAGCGTCGATTGGCCGGAGATTCTGGGAACCGTAGCGGGTGACGACACCGTCTTCGTATTGCTCCGCAGCTCCCGACTGGGGAAGAGGGTACTGCGTCGAATCAAGGCTGTTTTGACATGAAGATACAGGTAGCTGTGATTGGCGTTACGGGGTACTCGGGGCTGGAGCTGACGAAGCTGATCCTGAAGCATCCCCATCTGGAGTGCACACATGTAATGGCGTCGGAGCAGCGGAAAGAAGCTCCTCTCGAGCAGGTGCATTCGCAACTGCTCGGGTTAACGGCGCTCAAGTGCAAACCCATGAGTCCTGAGCGTGTCGAGCAGCTTCATGTAGACACGGTGTTTCTTTGTACGCCGCATGAGGTATCTCTCGCACTGGTGCCTTCGCTTCTCGGTAAGGGAATGCGGGTTGTGGACCTCAGCGGCGCCTTTCGATTGAAAGACCCATCCAGTTACCCGAGATGGTATGGGTTCGAACACAAAAAGGAAGCCCTGCTGCGTAGCGCCGTGTACGGGCTCCCGGAATGGAATCGGGAGAGTATTGTCGCTGCCCGGCTGCTCGCCAATCCGGGGTGCTATCCGACGTCGCTATTGCTGCCTGCCAAGCCATTGATGCATGGCGGAATGCTCGACCCCGAGTGCGACATCGTTTGTGATTCCAAGTCCGGCGTCACTGGCGCAGGCCGAAGCACGAGCGCCAGTTTGATGTTCGGAGAGGTGTCCGAGAACTTTCGTTCCTACAGTCCCATCACGCACCGGCATTTGCCGGAGATGTGTCAGGAACTGGGTTGGAAGGAAAAAAAATTCTTGTTTGTCCCTCATCTGCTCCCGGTCAATCGCGGTATTTTCTCGACTATCTATGTCCGGTTCAACCGGAGCATCGGGGGGCAAGAGCTAGAGCAGCTGTTTTCTGCTTGCTATCATGACGAGCCCTTCGTCCGGCTTCTCGGCGCAAATGGTCTTCCCGAACTACGCGCCGTGGTTGGCACGAACTTCTGCGATATTGGCTGGACGCTACTGCCGGATGGAAGAACCGCTGTGTTTTACTCGGTTCTGGATAATCTAATGAAAGGCGCAGCGGGCCAGGCGATCCAGAACGTGAACATCATGAACGGCTGGGCGCCCGACATAGGGCTGGCGGGGAGGCAGCAGGTTGCGACTTACGATTAAGCTCGGCGGAAGCCTTTTGGAAGATGCGTCTGTGCGAGGAGACGTGCTGGATCAAGTGTCGAAGCTCTGGCGCACAGGACATGAGGTGATTCTTGTTCATGGGGGAGGGCGGAGCCTGAGCTCGCGGCTCGAGCAGCTAGGGGTTCCCTCCCGATTCGTCGATGGACTCAGGGTTACCGACGAAAAGACCCTCGAGGTCGCGTTGATGGTTTTGGCGGGACAGTTGAACAAGGGCCTCGTCGCTCAGTTGGCGGCGCTGCAAGTCCGTTCCGCCGGTCTGTGCGGGGCCGATGGGGCTGCAGTTCACTGTGAACCGGTTCGAGCGAGCGGGCATTCGTTGGGATTTGTGGGAAAGCCAATCGACGTGGACCCGTCACTCTTTGATCTCCTGCTGGCCCATAGAATCTTGCCGGTCGTCTCGAGCATCGGGCTGGGATCTGGGTCTGACCTATGCAACGTCAATGCGGACCAAATGTCCGCCGCCTGCGCCTGGGGTGCGAAGTGTGATGGGGTTGCCTACCTGACCGATGTCCCGGGGGTCATGGATTCGAAAGGCATGGTGCGAGCCTCCATTACTGGGAGCGAATTCGATGAGCTCCGAAGTGCCGGGGTGATCTCCGGAGGTATGCTACCCAAGCTCCAGTCGTGCATGGAGGCCCTGAGCCGTGGTGTTCCGAAGGCATATATTCTCCCCGGAAACAGCCCCGGCATCTTGAGTCGACTCACGGAAGGAGTCTTACAGGAAGGAACTTTGGTGTATGGCGAAGCCAAGTAACATGTTGGACGATCGATGGGAACCCGAGAGGATACGCACACTGGAGCGAGACTACCTGTTTCAAACCTATAGGCGCTTTGATCTTTTTCCAGTGCGGGGAGATGGGGCCTATGTAGTTGACGTTCAGGGCAAGAGGTATTTGGACTTCCTTGCCGGTATTGCCGTCAACGCGCTGGGCTACAACCACCCTCGGATCGTGCGGACGGTGGTGGATCAAGCTCAGAAGCTGATCCATTGCTCGAACCTTTTCTATCATCCATACCAGGGCCTGCTCGCCAGGCGACTCGCAAATCTATCGGGAATGAGCCGTGTCTTTTTTACGAATAGCGGCGCGGAGGCAATGGAGGCTGCGCTGAAGATCGCACGAGCATTTCCGAGAAGCAAGGGTTTGGAAAACAAAACAGAGATTCTGGCTTTGGAGAACGCGTTTCATGGCAGAACATTCGGAGCGCTGAGTCTCACTCCTCAAGAGGAGTATCAAGCTCCGTTTCGCCCCCTGGTGCCGGGAGTGACGTTCGTCGACCCCACGTCTCCCGCATTGCTTCGAGAAGCCTTCAGCGCTCGTACGTGCGCTTTGGTACTGGAACCCATTCAAGGAGAGGGCGGAGTGATTCCGCTGGATCGTGGTTTCATGAAGGCAGCGCGCGAGCTTTGCAGCGAGTACGACGCTTTGCTCGTTGTGGACGAGATCCAGTCGGGTCTGGGGCGTACGGGAGAACTCTTTGCGTTCCAGCATTACGGCATTCAGCCCGATCTGGTCACTCTGGCCAAGTCGCTCGCCGCCGGGTACCCCTTGGGGGCGGTTCTTGGAAACGATCGGGTTGCAGAGAGCCTCACTCCCGGACAGCATGGAACCACCTTTGGCGGGGGACCGCTCGCCTGCCGGCTTGCACTGGAGTTCCTCGACATCATAGACGAAGAAAAACTGTTGGACCACGTCCGGCAGGCGGGGCAATGGCTGCTCGAAGGTGTCAAGGAACTGATGCGTAGACACCCCATCATTCAGGAGGTGCGGGGGGTCGGGCTCATGGTCGGCATCGAAATACGTGGCGGTGCCGCCAACATCGTGAGTTGCTTGCTCGATCGGGGAGTCATCGCCAACGTTACCAAGAAGAATGTGCTCCGGCTGCTCCCACCGCTAATTATCTCGCAGGAACAGATCGATGAGTTTCTTAGCATTCTGGATTCTGTTCTCGATGACGTCGGAGAGAACGAAGACGCTCACGCTAGGGGAGTCAGCGAATGAATGTGGGATTGGAGGTTCAGTCTGGATCGTCACGCGCGGCGCGCACAGCACTGGTGATTCGGAAGGCCGTGCTGCCCGATGTTGCGTCGATGTACAGGTTGATCAACCACTACGCGGAGCGGGAGTTGATGCTTCCGAAATCTCAGCTGCAGCTTTACGAGAACTTGCGTGACTACAGCGTCGTGGTAGATCCTGCTTGCAAGGCGATTGTCGGCTGTGGGGCTCTGCACATCTACTGGGCGGACCTGGCGGAGCTGAGGGCGATCGCGGTCGCGCCGGAGCGAGCGCACGACGGAATCGGGTCGTTTCTGGTTCGGCAGCTAGTCCAAGAAGCCCGGGATCTAGGGGTTGCAAGGCTTTTTCTCTTCACCTACGTCGCGTCGTTTTTTTCCAAGTTTCAATTCAAAGAAGTGGCTCACGGCTCCATCCCGCTCAAGGTCTACAATGAGTGCTTTCATTGCCCGAAATTCAACGCGTGTGATGAAGTCGCCATGGAGTTGAGTCTATGAGCGAGCGCACTCGCGGAGGCAGGCGCTCGATTCCGAAGGGCCGTTGGCAGCCTGTCGCCGGTGGAATCACAGCCGCCGAAGGATTTGTTGCGGCCGGAATTCACGCTGGAATAAAGAAGACCGGGCTGGACCTGGCAATTGTTTTCACGCCAAAGGATGCTCTGACCTGTGGAGTGTTCACTCGCAACCAAGTTCAGGCGGCACCGGTACTTCTGAGTCGAGAGAGGATTCGGAAGAAAAGAGGGCGAAACTGCGCGATCCTGTTGAATTCAGGATGTGCCAATGCCTGTACCGGAGCGGCTGGACTCGAGGACGCACGGACCTGTACCGAGGCGCTGGCGCGGGCACTTGGGCTGCGCCCCCAGGACGTCTTGATGGCGAGCACGGGCGTGATCGGGCCGCGATTGCCGGTTCGAAAGATGACGGAGGGGATTCGAAGTGCCGCTGCCGTACTTTCGCGACGAGGAGGGAGGTCTGCGAGCCACGCCATCATGACAACAGACACGCGGGAAAAGGTCGAATCGGTTCGCGCGACTGTCAGGCGCAAGCCTCTGTATATTGGGGGAATGGCCAAGGGGGCTGGCATGATCCATCCGGATATGGCTACCATGCTCTCCGTGATTACGACCGATGCTCGGCTTCCCTATGACTTGATGACCACGATCTTCCGGAGAGTCGTGGATCGCACGTTCCATTGCCTGACCATCGATGGCGATACGTCTACCAATGATACCGTTTTTCTCATGGCCAACGGGGCATCGGGCGTCACTTTCGACAAAGGATCGGCGGAGTTTTTCGAGGAGGGGCTGTACGCGGTCTGTGAGAAGCTGGCATCGAGTGTGGCCCGGGACGGTGAGGGTGCGAGCAAGTTCGTGGAGATTGTCGTTGACGGGGCTCGTAGCTTCGACCAGGCGAGGAGGGTCGGGAAGAGTGTGGCTCGTTCGTCCCTGGTGAAAACGGCATTGTACGGCCAACAGCTGAACTGGGGGCGGATTCTGTCGGCAGCTGGTCAGAGCGGGGTGAAGTTCGATCCCGAGGCCGTGACGTTGCTGATTGGGGGAATACCCGTTTATGCCAAGGGACGACGGAGCCCTGCTAACCATCGCCGGGCGGAGAAGCTTCTACGCAAAGCTAAGATTTCAATTAAGTTAACATTGGGTCAGGGCGCGGAGTCCGCTAAGGTATGGTCGTGCGACCTGGGTCATGAGTATATCGACATCAACGGGACCTATATCTCTTAGGGGAAAGGAAGGGTTACAGCAATGCTCCTCGTAGCCGGCCGGACAGCGAAATTGACTTGACAAAGCCTTGTGACAGAGTAACCTGACAGCGTACCGGATTAGCGTGTCCTAGGTTTCCCTGGTCTAGGTGTTGAAGGGGCAGGAGAGGCCCGCTATTAGAGTTAGATCATTCCATGTCTACCGTTCTGGAGAAACCCCACCGAGCCCGCACCTCGCTATGGCTCAGCATCTTGTCACAATAGCCCGATGAATCGACACGCTCCGGGCCCCACCGATCGGAGAGAATAGCCAAAGGAGAGCGGTAATGAGCGACTATGTTCATATTTTTGACACCACATTGAGAGACGGAGAGCAATCTCCTGGCGCGAGCATGAATCTGGAAGAAAAACTGATTCTGGCGCGTCAGTTGGAAAAGCTCCATGTGGATGTCATTGAAGCCGGCTTCCCTATTTCTTCTGACGGAGACTTCGAGGCGGTAAAGAGGATCTCTCAGGAAGTGCGGACGGTTACGATCGCCGGGCTGGCTCGAGCGAGTAGGGGGGACATCGATCGTTGCTGGGAAGCTGTCCAATATGCTTCGAAGCCGAGGATTCACACGTTCATTGCGACCTCGGATATCCACCTGAAATACAAGCTGAAAAAGTCTGAGGAGGAGGTTCTCGAGAGCGCTGTGAAGGCGGTTCGCTATGCCCGGGGCCTGTGCGACGATGTCGAGTTTTCAGCAGAAGATGCTTCGAGGACCGACCTGCAATTCCTGTGTCGAGTTCTGGAGGCTGCGATCGAAGCCGGCGCTGGTGTCGTCAACATACCTGACACAGTGGGATATGCGGCCCCTGGGGAATTTGGAGACTGTATTCAATACATTCGAGCGCACGTGAAGAACATCGATCGTGCCATCATCTCTGTTCATTGTCACAATGATTTGGGGCTCGCCGTTGCCAACTCCCTGATTGCAGTGCAAAACGGCGCCCGCCAGGTCGAGTGCACCATCAACGGTATCGGAGAGCGTGCAGGAAACGCCTCGCTCGAGGAGATCGTCATGGCCTTGAAGGTCCGATTCGATGTCTTCGGACTTCGCACCGGTGTGGACACGGAGGAGGTATATCCCTCGAGCCAGTTGTTGGCCAACCTTACGGGTTTGATGGTTCAGGCCAACAAAGCGATCGTGGGCCGGAACGCGTTCGCACATGAAGCCGGGATCCATCAAGACGGCGTGATCAAGGAGAAATCCACTTACGAAATCATGCGGCCCGACAGCGTGGGGCTCAAAGACAGCAAGCTGATCATGGGAAAGCACTCTGGAAGGCACGCGCTCAAACTGAAATACAAAGAACTTGGGTTCGACTTGGGAAGCTCGGAGCTCGAAAAGGCTTACGTGCTTTTCAAGAAAGTCGCCGACCAGAAGAAAGAAGTCTATGATGACGACTTGATTGTGATCGTGCGTGACGGGGTTCAGATTTTCCCGGAGATCTATAAGCTCAAATACATTCAGACGAATGGAGGCAACCAAATCCAGGCGAGTGCGAGCATTGCGTTGGAAAGAGACGGCCAGCTTCACAAGGACTCTGCGATCGGAGACGGACCGGTGGATGCCACCTTGAATTCGATCGATCGAATCACGAATATCCGGGGAAGGCTGCTCGACTACAACGTACGTAGTGTCACGCGCGGAAAGGACGCAGTGGGGGAGGTCTTCATGAAAGTGAAGTTCGGCGAGATGACAATCATTGGTAAGGCCGCGAGCACCGATATCATGGACGCCAGTGCGCGCGCCTATCTGAACGCCGTCAACAAGCTGTTCCACTACAGGATGGCAGTCGAGGAGCATCAGCAGGAGCATCAGGGTGGTTCGGCGTCCGCCGGATGAGGCGGTATCGTCCCCGGCAGCGTTCCGCATGAAGAAGCTTCGATTCTTGAAAGTTCCCGATGGTACAAAGGTAGCGTTCCAGGGAGAACCTGGTGCGTTCAGCCAGGCTGCCGCTCATCGGATCTTCCGGCATCGGATCGACGCCGTGCCGTGCCCACATTTCGAAGCGGTTTTCGAAAGTGTTGCAAAGAAGAAATCCCGCTACGCGGTAATTCCAATTGAGAATTCTCTTGCGGGTAGTATTCATCAGAATTTCGACCTGCTCACAAGGTACTCCCTGGAAGCGATCGGAGAGACGTTTCTCCGCATCGAGCATCATCTGATTGCCGGGCGAAACACGCGACTGTCCCAGATCAAGAGTATCTACTCCCATCCGGTGGCCCTGGCTCAATGTCAGGGATTGTTGAAGAAGCTCAAGCGTGTCGAAAAAATCTCATTCTACGACACTGCAGGAAGCGTCAAGTACATTCGAGACAATCAGCTCGAGAATGCTGCCGCCATTGCGTCAGCAGGGGCGGCTCGAATGTACCGCATGAAAATCATGAAATCGGGAATCGAAGACAATCCGGAGAATTTCACACGATTTCTTGCCCTGGCTCGACGGCGGGACTCTCCACGGGGCGGGCCCAAGACTTCGATCGTGTTCGGTGTCAGAAACGAGCCCGCCGCACTTTTTAAGGTTTTGTCCGTCTTTGCGTTGCGCAACATCGACCTAACCAAGATTGAATCGCGACCGATACCGGGAAGACCCTGGCAGTATCTGTTTTACGTCGATCTGCAGAGCGACGTTCGCAGTCAAACTTGTTCCAACGCGCTGCGGCACCTTCGGGAAATGACACTCTATTTCCAGATGTTAGGATCCTATCCGACTATTTCTTGAGAGCGCAAACCCCGACTATCGACGGCGGAGACTTCACGCAGCTTCCGGACCCGTGGCATGTTACAATTCGCTTTGGGTTTTGGCTGGACGGCAGCATTGTTCGTGATGCTGTACCCTGACCTTCCGATACGCCATGAAACCGAGCGCCCGAAGCAAGATGGAGAACGAGGACTTCAAGATTATACCCCCCGTCGAATCAGGATTGGCCGTGCGAGCTGCCAGGCCTGATTGGCTCAAGGTCCGGCTTCCGGGCGGAGACCGTTTTTTCGAGCTCAAGAAACTGGTCCGCAACCAGAAACTCAACACCGTGTGCGAGGATGCACGCTGCCCCAATATCGCCGAGTGCTGGAGTGCCGGAACCGCAACCTTCATGATTCTGGGCGATATCTGCACGCGTTCCTGCGGATTCTGTTCCGTCAAGAGCGGCAGACCAGAAGTTTACGATCCGCAGGAGCCAAAGCGTGTTGCATCTGCGGTTCAAAGGCTCGGACTCCGTTATGCGGTGATAACATCCGTGGACCGGGATGATCTCGTGGACGGCGGAGCGAGCATCTTTGCTGAAACGATCCATGAGCTACGTAGGGAGTGCCTAGAAATCCAGGTAGAAGTGCTGATCCCGGATTTTCGGGGAAGCCTTGCCGCGCTCCGCGCGGTGGTCGAGGCGCGGCCTGACGTTCTGGCGCACAATATTGAAACCGTTCCTCGTCTTTACCCCATCGCTCGAGCCGGATCACGCTATCAGCGCTCGCTGGAGCAGCTGCGGCGTGCGAAAGACATCGATGAAACGATACCGACCAAGTCAAGTCTCATGATCGGTCTAGGGGAGCGTCGGGACGAAATCCTGGAAACTCTTCATGACCTTGAATCCCACGGGGTCGACATCATCACCATCGGGCAGTATCTGCAGCCGACTCGAAACCACCTCCCGGTGGATCGCTATTATCCACCCGCGGAGTTTTCGGAGCTCCAGCGATACGCCGAGGGCTTGAGCTTTCGACATGTGGAGTCCGGTCCGCTGGTGCGTTCCTCGTATCTCGCGGAGCGTCAGTTCCGGCAGATTTGAAGCGCGGTGCGGGTCCGGGAGTGCTCTGCGACGGGACGGTTGCGTTGTTGTCCTGTGTTATGATGTACGCAGGGGTCCAGCATGCGCTTTCTACTCACAGGTGCAATCACCTGTGCCTACCTGACTGCGGCGATGCTTCCAGGACACGCGTTTGCAAACATTGCGCGCATGGAGTTGGAAGGCGCGATCAACCCGATTACCGCCGAGTTTGTCATTGACGGCATCGAACAGGCCGAGAGCGACTCCGCAGAACTGTTGTTGATTCGGATACACACCCCCGGTGGGCTGGCTACCTCGATGGAGGCCATTATCTCGCGGATGCTCGGTAGCAAGGTCCCCATTGTAGTCTACGTGGCACCTAGCGGAGCCAAGGCCGCCTCCGCCGGGTTCTTCATCCTTCTTGCCGCGGACGTGGCGGCGATGGCCCCGGGAACAAACACCGGGGCGGCGCACCCGCTGATGGCGATCGGAGGATTTCCAGTAGACGGTGGTGAAGCCGGCAAGGCCTTGGCGGAAAAGGTGACGAGCAACGCCATGGCCTTCCTCCGTAGTATTGCCAGCAAGCGCAATCGAAATATTGAAGAGGCGGAAAAGGGCGTCCGGGAAAGCAAGTCCTTTACGGACTCAGAGGCCCTGGAGCACAACCTCGTGGATCTGGTGGCCCCGAGTGAGGTGGAGTTGCTGGCCCGCCTCGAAGGTTACAAGGTCCGACTATTCTCGGGACACGAGAAGGAGCTGCGAACCCAGGGGCTGTCGATTGTCGAATATAAGATGACGACGCGACAGAGGTTTCTTTCAACGTTGACGCAACCCAACCTAGCGTTGCTCCTAGGTCTGGTTGGAGTCATCCTTCTTTTTTTCGAGTTTTCCAACCCAGGATTCATCGCTCCCGGTGTGATCGGAGGGATCTGTTTGTTGTTGGCCATTCTGGGCTTCTCCTTTCTGCCGATCAATTTCGTGGGAGTGCTCCTAGTGCTTCTAGCAATTGGGCTCTTTGTAGCCGAGGTCAAAATTCAGGGATTCGGCATCCTCGGTTTTGGAGGTGTCGCCGCGATGATTTTTGGTCTTCTGATCCTGGTAGATACACCAGACCCCGCCGTCGGCATTGGAAGCTGGACCGCGTTTTCGGTAGCTTTCCCGTTTGGGGTAATATTCACTATCTTGCTCGTCGCCATGTTTCGTTCGTTCGGCCAACCGGTAGCGACCGGGGCCGAAGGGATGATCGGGCTGATAGGAGCGACCGACAGCGAGATCCACCTGCAAGGTCGGGTCAAGATTCGCGGCGAGCACTGGAATGCCCGATCCTCGAGCGCGATCGCTCCGGGTCGCGCAGTGAGAGTGGTTGCAGTGACCGACCTTGTTCTAGTGGTGGAAGAGACGCCGGAACCAAGCCAGTCATCGCAGTCATCGCAGGAAGAACCCAGCCCTTGAGGGAGGAATGATGCAAGACAACATGTCGGTGCTTTTTGGCGTTGGGGTGGTTCTCTTATATCTATGGAGTACGGTGAATGTCCTTCGAGAATACGAGCGGGCGGTCATCTTTCGACTGGGCCGCTTGATGCCGAAAGCCCAAGGTCCTGGCCTGGTCTTTGTTTTCTGGCCGGTGTACAAGATGGTGCGCGTGGGGCTGCGCACGGTGACGCTGGACGTTCCTCCCCAGGACATCATCACGGCGGACAACGTATCCGTGAAGGTCAATGCGATCGTGTACTTTCGTGTGCTCGATGCCACCAAAGCCATTGTCGAGGTCGAGAATTATCTTTATGCTACTTCCCAGCTGGCTCAGACGACTTTGAGGTCGGTCCTGGGGGAAGTGGAATTGGACGACTTGCTCAGCAACCGGGAGAAGCTCAACGTCAAGTTGCAGGAAATCCTGGACCAGCAGACTGACGCATGGGGCATCAAGGTGAGTCTGGTGGAGGTCAAGCAAGTCGACCTGCCGCAAGAAATGCAGCGCGCAATGGCGAAACAGGCGGAAGCGGAAAGGGAAAAGCGGGCGAAGATCATTCACGCAGAAGGGGAGTTCCAGGCTGCGGGCCGCCTCGCCGAAGCATCCGCTGTCATTAGCAAGGAGCCAGTGGCAATCCAGCTTCGCTACTTGCAGACTCTGAGCGATATCGGGGTCGAAAAAAATACGACTGTGGTGTTCCCTGTCCCGATTGAACTCTTTAAGATATGGACAGGCGACAAATCGTAGGTGAGGATGGTCTATGGAAGAGAACACGGATTCTGGGCTCGAACTCGTTTTGGACAACCGCAAGCTGATCGTTGCGTTTGTGCTCCTTATGGCGCTTTGCGCGGCGTTTTTCCTGTTCGGCTTTGTCGAAGGGAAGAAACAAACCCTGCAAGCGGAAGCAGTGAATACCGGGGCCGCCGGCCCTCTGGATGTACCTGCGGAAGAGGGAGTGCCGAGCGTCGCAGCGGTGGGGGACGAGGAAACAGTCGAAGGAGAAACGCTCGATTGGTACAAAAACGCGCAGAGTAAGAGCGGGGAGGCGGCGTTGCCAGCGGAAGAAAGAGCTAAGGCTCCGGAACAAGCCGCTGCAGTGCCCGAGCCGCGAGTGGCAGAGCCGGTGAAGCGGCCACAGAGACCCCCTGCGGTTGCCACCCCGGCATCGAGCCCGGGTGGCGATACCTACAGTGTCCAGTTGGGTGCTTTCAAGGATCGCAACAGTGCGCGCGATACGGTGGCAGCGCTTCGATCGAGAGGCTACAATTTTCGGTTTGATCCTCCCTCCGGGGGTGGAACCCTCTATCGGCTGAAGGTCGGTCGCTTCAAGACGAGGGGCGAAGCCAAGTCGATGCAGCTCAAACTCAAGAACGATGGGTTTTCTTCGTTCATAGCCACTAACCTGCCCAGTGCCCAACCCTAGTACTCCTGTCCTCAAACGTGGGGTACTTGAGGAATGGAAGCTCTATTGGCTGCCTCTATTGAGTGCCGGCCTCAGCTTCCTGGCGTTTCCTCGGATCGACCAAGGCTATCTCGCCTGGATATCGCTCCTCCCTCTCCTTTTTTTCGTGGTGAAGTCCGCGAGTGTGGCTCGAGCTTTCTGGGGTGGAGTCCTCGCTGGAGCCGTGCAGTTTTCGTTTTTGCTCGTATGGATTCCCGGCGTATTGATCCGCTACGGAAATATGTACCCGCTGATGGGCTGGCTGGTCTTTCTACTGCTACCCGTTCTGCAAGGGTGCTTTTGGGGTGTCGCCTGCGGTGCGACGCGCCTCGTCTGGAACCAGAAGCGCGAACTGGCTTGCATTCTGTTCCCCTGTGTTTGGGTGACAATGGAGTACTTTCGCAACGTGCTAGTATTCGGCGGATTTCCATGGTTACAGCTCGGGTATTCTCAAACCAGTTATCTGCAGGTCATCCAGATTGCGGACATCACCGGGGTGTATGGCGTATCGTTCTTGATCGCCTGGATGAATGCTGCGGTGGTGTGTGTCATCGTGGGCCCGCGACGCAGGTTTATCTGGATGTTTTTCTGCTGCGGCGTCCTCCAGGTGGCCGCTAGCTTGATTTACGGGCACCATTGCCTGAACAGATGGACACACCAGCTCCAACCAAGCAAGACCGTGGCTATACTTCAGGGTAACCTCTCGTTCGATGAGCCGGAATCGGTTCTTCGCTGGAAGTTCCAAGAAGGGTATCGGGAAATGGCCGAGGATCTTCCACCACCGCGGCCGGATCTCATTCTGCTGCCAGAATCCCCATCTCCAAAGTGGTTCCAATTCGATGAGGAGTACCGCTCCTTCGCGCAGAAACTAGCAACGAGAGCTACCCTGGGGTTGATCTTCAACAACATCGCGCTCGATCGAGGAGATACCGACCGCTACTTCAATAGTGCCTATTTTCTGGATGCACAGGGGAACACAGTCGGGCGATACGACAAGATCCACCTGGTCCCGTTCGGCGAGTACATCCCATGGCGAAGCGTCTTTTTCTTTGTCGATTCGATATCTCGAGACGTGAGTGATTTCAGTCCGGGCAAAGAGTCGCGTATCTTTACCGCGGGAGATGGGCAAGTAAGCGCTACGATTTGTTTCGAGGCGGTTTTCCCGAATCTCGTTTCCAGCTTCGTCCGTGGTGGGAGCCACCTCTTGGTCAACCTCACCAACGACGGCTGGTATGGCAATTCTGCGGCTCCATTCCAACACCTGGCGATGGCTCGATGGAGGGCGGTCGAAAACCGACGATTCTTTCTTCGCGCTGCAAACTCAGGTATTTCAGCGATTATCGAGCCGACCGGACGCATTCAGCAGAGAAGTGAGTTGTTTCGACGGGAGGCCTGCATGGGTCGGTTCTCGTTCATAAGAGATCTGAGTGTCTACAGTCGCTATGGAGACTGGTTCGCGCTTCTCTGTGTTATCATTACGGCGATTATAGTGTTTCTGCCGCTTGGACGGGGTCTTATCAGTAGACTAGGTTTGAATCCGGGAGAGAAAAATGCTCGAGGAGCTTCGTGATAGAGTTCAGTCGATAGAGGGAAAAATCCTGCAAATCCGAGGTTATCTTTGATGCAGAAAACAAGCGTACGCGGATTGTCGAAATCGAAAAGAAAGTGGCCCAACCCGATTTCTGGAGCGATCAGACGGCAGCTCAAGAGATCCTGCAGCTGAGACGACGACTGGAAGAAGAGGTGGATCTCGATACGAGACTGTCGGCGGAGCTGTCGGACCTGCAGGCGCTACTCGAACTTGCAGGCGAAGGGGAAGACGTGCTCTCCGATCTAGAGGGAGAAATTGATCGGCTTTCCGCCGATGCCCAGCGGACCGAAATACGAATGCTGCTGGCGGGAGAGCACGATGAATCCAACGCTATCGTTACCGTGCACCCGGGAGCCGGCGGAACGGAATCTCAAGACTGGGCTGAAATGTTGGTCCGGATGTATTTGAGGTATGCCGAGCGATCCTCTTATGGAACCGAGATACTGGACTATCAATATGGGGAGGAGGCGGGAATAAAATCCGCGACTTTTCTGGTCAAGGGAGCATACGCGTACGGCAAACTGTCGGCTGAAAGCGGGGTACACCGCCTGGTGCGAATTTCCCCGTTTGATGCATCCTCTCGCAGACATACTAGTTTTGCCTCCGTTTTTGTTTGGCCGGAAATCGATGATCGCATTGAAGTGGAGATCGAGGAGAAGGACCTACGGATTGATACCTTTCGGTCTTCCGGTGCGGGCGGCCAGCACGTCAATGTCACCGATTCAGCTGTACGCATTACGCACATTCCGAGCGGAATCGTAGTGTCTTGTCAGAACGAGAGATCACAGATTCGCAATCGGGACATGGCGAGAAAGATCCTCCGCTCCCGCCTCTACGATCTGGAAGAGGAAAAGAAGAAGAAGGAGCTCAAAGCAGTTGAGGACACGAAGCTGGATATCGCTTGGGGTAGTCAGATCCGATCCTATGTGTTGCACCCATACCGAATGATCAAGGACCACCGGACCAAACACGAATCCTCAGACTCTGACAGAGTATTGGACGGGGACATCGACGGCTTCATCTACCAATACTTGGTCGAACGAGGAAGCCTGCGAGGATAACACTCGGAGGGGGGGCATAGAGGGAAGCCAGTCGATGGCAGCGCAGCAAGGCGGGAGGCCCGGAATGTTTGCATCGAAGCTTCGGCATGCGAGGCGTAACCACCATGGTCTCTTGCTTTTTGTCGTGCTGGTGGGGTTGCCCATCGTAGCTGTCCCTGCGCTGCGCGCTCGTCTTTCCTCAAGATTCGATTCGATTGTGGGCGCTCTCGGTCCATATCCGATGGAAGCGGCACTCGCCTACGCCAAAACTGGGGAGAACCGCTACCCGGTTCCGAGGGAATTCTTACGTCCAGTGCCCACACCGGTTCCGTATCCGCCCGTGTTCAACATCGGCGGCGGGGTGCATACATCAGGAGAGCTTTCGCCGGCGCACGAAGGAGAGTACGTTCCCTGGATCGAAGAGGATCCTGCCGAACCGGAGTTTCTCCGGGGAGAAAGGGAACGGAAAGCCTTTGAGCATCTCGTGGAATCAGATCCGAGGATCGCCCGGATGACAGCGGATCAAGCTGGGTCGCTTCGCTTGCGAGATTGGTCCGCGCTACAACGGCGGCAAGATGTATTCCTTGTGAGACTCGTCTTTGACGACACGACGCGTGGTGCAGAGATTACCTACATCTGGAAAGTGGATCTCGCATCCGGTTCGGTGGTAGCGGAGAACTATAACGCGCGAAAGCTTCGCGCCAACCCATAGCGGCCCTCACGTACCGATCGTTGCCCGGACGCGTGATGGGCTTCCAGCGAGGAACTCTTGTTGCAAGAACGGGCGAATCCATCCGCGACGCCAAAAGTAAGCCGGAGAACGTCCCGTATTCGCGCTTTGCGCTCCGGACTTGTTGCCGTCATCGTGATTCTCCTTGCCGGCGTTGCCTTCAACTATTTTCAGACCCGCCGTGCTCGTCCGGCCCCGAGCGCCCAAGGAAGTGAGCTTCTCGATCCCGCCGCTCTTCGAAGTGCCGACAGAATCGAATACTCGCAGCATCGCGCCGGCCACGAGCGATTCAGGATCCTGGCGGACCGATTGTTGGAAACCAAGGAAGGCAAGAACCATCTGGACGGGATCGAGGCATTCGACTTCTATCCCGACGGGAGTGTTCAAAATCACATCCGCAGCGAGCGGGCGGTATACGACAAAGTTGCCAGGAACGCTTTGTTCAAGGGCGATGTCCGGATTGGATTGGGTAAGAGTGTCGAACTTGCGACGGAAAGCCTTCGCTACCATATGAACTCGGGCGTCGGAGAGACCAGGGATCTCGTCGAAATTGAGATACCGCAGGGAGATGGTACGTCGCGCGGTGTCCGGTATCAGAATGGACAATCGATCGAGCTGCTCAGTGACGTGGATTTCGAATTGAACCGAATGGTCGTCGAGGACGGCAAGGCGACAACACGACCCTATCGGATTGTGGCATCGCGCGCGTCGTATTCGGAGGGCGGCCACGAAGTCAAGTTCCTCGGGGCGGCGCAATTGCGGTCCGAGCATGACGAGCTGCTGGGCAACGTGATCGAATCGCGGCTGGATCCTGAGACGAATGCGATTCTGTCGATACGGAGCGAGGGCGAGGCGTCCTACCAACAGCAAGATGGTCGATCGAATCGATGGCTGAGCGGAGATAGCATTGAGTTTGAGTTTCTGCCGTCCGGAGGCATCGAGCAGGTCGTGGTCATTGGAAATGCTTCGTTGATGTCGATGGCCGAGGGCTCCAAGATCGAGATCGAGGGAGGTGAGATCCGGATGCTCATGAGCCCTCAGGACGGCGGACTAGAGGAAATTCAGGGCCGTTTTTCCGTTGAGTCGAGAATAGCTTCGTCGTCTTCAGGAGATACGACGATGACGGGAGAGCAGATGCAAATACGATTCTCCGCTGCCGGACTCGTAGATGAGATTTCGCTGAACCAAAAGGCGTCGATCCTTCGAAGCTACCCGACTGGAAGGGATGAATTGAGTGCCGCGAGTATCCGGCTGGGATTCAAAGCGTCCAAGGAGCATGCGGTCCTGTCGAACATTCTTGCACAGGAGTTCGTGACCTGGAACTCTGTTGCCGAAACTGCCGCGGGTACAGGATCGGAGGAAGATCGCGTTTTGAGCTCCGACCGGCTCATGCTGCAATACGCCGAGGATGGCAACTATCTGGACTCCGGCAGAGCCGACGGTGGGACTACCCTGACAATCGCAGGGGCCAGCGCCGGACCCGTGCCGATTCGCCGATTGGAGGCGGACCGGATGATGTTCGATTTCTTCCCCGGGAACAACCGGCTGAGCGGTTTCGAGGGCTGGGGCGATGTGCGTGTGACCTATGATGATTTGACGAACTCTCCGGGGGGGGTAGGCCAGTTCCGAACTTCCAGCTCGCACATAGCCGCCCGCTTTGATGAATCCGACGGTCAGGTTCAAGAGGTAGTCCAATCAGGCAAATTCAAGCTGGAAAACGGGGTCCAAAAGGTTTGGTCGGACAACGCAATCTATAGGGCTAAATCTGAGTCCATGGTTTTGCGAGGCTCGCCCAGGATCAGCAACGGGGATGGAATCACGACCGGAAAACTCATGGAGTACGACTTGGAGCAGCGTTTCCTAACGGTGCGCGGCGATGTCCGGTCCGTGCTGCAGCAGAATATGACGGAACAGAAACGCAGAGGCGTCCGTTCTTCCTCCCCGACCGTCGTCACGGCCGACTCGATGGAGTACCGGGAAAAAGAAGCAAGCGCGCGTTACGTTGGTGCCGTGGAGATGCTTGCCGAGGAGAGTCAGCTCCGCGCGAGAGTACTGACGATTCTCGATTCCGGTGTGCAGATCCAGGCGCAGGAGACGGTCGAACATCTGCTATGGACCTTGCCGGAGGGAAGGGGGGGGCACGACGAAAGTGTCCGTCGCAGCCTGATGGTTCGCAGCCAACGTATGGACTATCAACGGCAGCAAGATAGAATCGAGTATCACGGCACAGTCTTGGTTGAAACAGACGATTTAGAGCTCCACGCGGATACGGTCGAGGTGACATTGGTGCCAGGCGAGCCAACCGTGCAGCGCGCAGTGGCCTCCGGCCGACTCCGCGTACTTCAACCAGGGCGAAATGCCGAGGGTCAATGGGGTGAGTACCTAACCGATCCTGGAAAGTTCGTCGTGCACGGGAGGCCCGCCACGATCTTCGAGGAAGGAAAAGGGAAGTCGGAAGCGCGTCAGTTGACATTCTTTTCGGCCGGTGATAGGATCCTGCTCGAAAACCCCGAATGACCTGTAAATTATTGTTTTGAAATGACTTACAATGCCATCCACCTTGCAAGCGACAGACCTGAGCAAGTCCTACCGAAGCCGAAAGGTACTCAGCGATGTCGATTTGCTTCTCCGTCAAGGGGAAGTGGTTGGATTGCTTGGGCCCAATGGGGCGGGAAAGACCACGACGTTCTATATTATCGTCGGCCTTGTCACGCCTGATTCGGGACGGGTTCTCCTCGACAGCGAAGAAATCACGCAGCTTCCGATGTATATGAGGGCCCGGTCCGGCGTAAGCTATCTGCCACAGGAGCCTTCGGTGTTTCGAAAACTCACCGTTGAGGAGAATCTCCGTAGCATTGCGGAAAGTCTCTCTCTCGCGAAGAACCGGCAGGAACAGATGGTGTCGCAGTTGCTGGAGGAGTTTGGAATCGGCCACCTGCGGCGCCAGGGAGCGTACACGCTGTCCGGAGGCGAGCGAAGACGGCTCGAGATCGCGCGCGCGCTTGTCTTGACGCCGAAGTTTGTCCTTTTGGATGAACCATTTGCGGGAATAGACCCGCTGGCCGTGAGGGACATTCAACGCATCATTGCCCAGCTGCGAGAACGTAGAATCGGGGTCTTGATTACCGATCACAACGTTCGGGAAACTTTGAATATAACCGACCGGGCTTATATAATAAACAAGGGGAGAATCTTTCGCGATGGCTCCCCAAGTGAGCTTGCCAGTGATTTCGAAGTTCAAAAGGTTTACCTGGGAGAGGATTTTAGATTGAACTAGGTATGAACCAAAGGCGACCGTATCTAAGACAAACGCTCGAAGTCCGATTAAGCCAACGGCTGGCACTTACCCCATCCCTTCTGCAAAAAATCGAACTTCTCCAGCTCAATAAAATGGAGCTTCAGGAGATGCTCAACCAGGAGATGATGGAGAATCCCATCCTGGAAGAGGTCGTGGAGCCGGAGCCCCCAGCTGCGCCTGGGGAGGAGACGCCCGCAGAGGAAAGCGCCGAAACGGCCGAAAAGTCGGAGGATGAGCGAGACTCCTTTGACGAGATAGACTTTCGGTACTTTTTTGACGAATATCTCGACACGGGGTATCGGAATCGGGAGTTCGAGGACAACGAGAAACCCTCGTTTGAAACCTTCCTGGTGCGCCCTAGCTCGTTGAGTGACCACCTGACCTGGCAGCTCGGGCTCCTGGAAATCGAGCCGAAGACGGAAGAGATTGCTCGACAGATCATCGGGAATCTAGACGGAGACGGCTATCTCACTCTAGCCATAGAGGAACTGTCGGAACTGTGTTCCTGCACCGTGGAAGAAGCCGAGGTAGCTCTTCGATCGGTACAGGGGCTGGAGCCTTTGGGCGTGGCGGCCAGGGATTTGCGCGAGTGCCTGTCGTTACAACTAGTGGCCATGGACCTGGCGGACAGTCTGGCGGCGAGAATTATTCGCGATCACCTTCAATTGCTAGAAGGGCACAAGTTCAAGGAAATCGCCAGCAAGACCGAAGTGACCTTTGAAGAGGTGCTTCATTCCGTCGAAATGATCCGACGGCTGATTCCGAAGCCCGGACAGAGATACAATCCGCAAAATGCGACCTATGTTCAGCCGGAAGTTACAATTACAAAGGTCAATGACGAGTTCGTCATTCTTCAAAACGACGAAGGGATGCCGCAGCTCAGGCTCAATGCAGGTTACAAGGCACTGCTCAAGAGCAACGGCGTCACCGGTCAAACGAAGAGTTTTTTGAAGGAGAAGTTCAGATCGGCCGTCGATCTGCTCCGCAGCGTGAGCCAGCGAAAGCAGACGATCTACAAGGTCTGTGTCTGCATCGTCAACCGACAACGAGAGTTTCTAGAGCAAGGCCCATCTGCGCTGCGTCCAATGCTGATCAAAGACGTGGCCAGCGAACTGGGGGTTCATAGTTCTACCATCAGTCGGGTCGTAACCAACAAGTACGTCGACACTCCGCAAGGGGTCATCGAGTTGCGCAAATTCTTTACCATGGGCGTAGGGAAATCGGATGGGGGAGAGCTGTCCATCACTCAGGTGAAGCTGAAGATCGAGAAATTTATCGAGAATGAGAACAAAAAGAAGCCTTACTCCGACAACCAGATTGCACAACTCCTCAAAGGAGAAGATGTCTTCGTTAACCGTCGAACGGTGGCAAAGTACCGAGAGCAAATGCAGGTGCCTGGCTCTCGTGAGCGAAAGATCAGCTACCTCTTCTGATTCGACACCTCGAAAACTATCGTGATTTCAGGCGCGACGAATCGAATCGCCGGTTGGATCTCTAAAAAAGGAAGAGTCACTATGAATGTCGAGATCACGGGAAGGCACATCGTGATAACCGATGCCATTCGCGACTATATACTGCGTAAGCTCAACAAGCTCAGCCGGACCTTGGGAGATGAGCTTAACGTTCACGTCGTTCTCGAAGTGGAAAAAGAGCGGCATCTTGCCGAAATCCTTCTAAAGTCCAAGCTTCTCAACCTTACGGTTCAGGGAGAAACCAGGGATCTGTATTCAACTATCACTCGTGCGGTCGAGAAACTAGAGCGTCAAGCGTTGAAGCGAAAGAGCAAGCGTATCGAAAGCAAGCGTCACATCGCCAAAGCAAGCGCACTTGCCCGTAAGTCGGAAGTTCCCGGAGATTCATCCACGGAAAAGCCCGACGGCATTCTGGTCGAGGAAATCCAGAAAAAGCCGATGGAAGTTGAAGAGGCCGTGATGGAACTCGGCGAGTCGGATTATCCGTTTGTCGTGTTTCGGAATGTGGAGTCAGGCCTTTTGAACGTTCTTTACCGGCGACGAGATGGATCACTCGCACTCATATGCGGGTGATCGTGTGTAACGAGGGCTTGGTCCTTCAGGAACGACCTTTTTGACGAGTGCCGGTTCCCGCCCATGAGCCTACAAGATCTGGTCATCGTTACGGGAATGAGCGGCTCCGGCAAGGGAACCGTTCTAAAGGCTTTTGAAGACCTCGGCTTTTTTTGCATCGACAACCTGCCTGTTCCATTGATTCCCAACTTCATTGACGGTATCCACGTTAGCGGCGGGGAGGTAGCTCAGACCGCGCTGGTGATCGATATCCGAGCGGGAGAGAGACTGCGAGATCTGGAGAAGATCCTCCAGGACATAAGAGAATACGAATTCCGGCTCGTCGTTCTCTACTTGGAGGCAGGCGATGAGATCTTGGTGCGCCGTTTCAGCGAAACGCGAAGACCACATCCACTCAAGAACGAACAATCCTTGCGCGATGCGATCCGCAAAGAACGCAAGAGCCTCAGAAAAATTCGCGATTTGGCTGACATCGTCATCGATACGACCGAATATTCCATCCATCAGACGAAAGCTACAATTCTGGAACGCTTTAACGCTACGGAGGAAAGCGCACACCTCCACGTGAATCTCGTCAGCTTTGGCTACAAGCATGGGATTCCGTTGGAATCTGATCTGATGTTCGACGTGCGCTTTTTGCCCAATCCGTATTTCGAGGATAGCCTTCGTACTCTCTCCGGACAGCACCATCGAGTGGTCAAGTACCTGCGCTCCTTCAAGGAAACCAGCGATTTTATTCGCCGACTGCGCTCCTTCCTCCGGTATCTGATTCCGCATTACATTAACGAAAGGAAGAGTTACCTCACGGTTGGCATCGGATGTACGGGGGGACGGCATCGATCGGTATTTGTAGTTGAGGAGCTGGCTCGACTCATCAAGTCAAAAGGAGCGTTGCTCCAGATTCGACATCGTGATATGGACCGCGAAGTCTAGCAGTGGCGCCAAGCCGGAGACCATCAATAACGGCTTGCCGCGTGACGAAGATCCGGAAACAACACTAGCTGGGAAAGCGCAGCATGGTCGTAACATTGGTTGTGAGTCACGGGCACCTGTCCCAGGAGCTCCTCGCGGCAGCGGAGATGATTGTGGGAGAGATCTCTCATGTCCATGCCGTGTCCATCGGCTGGCACGACGATGTGAACGAGGCAACAGAGGAAATCCGGAGACTTATTACAGAGGCTGACCTCGGCGAGGGAGTACTGATCGTTACGGACATGTTTGGAGGAACACCTTCTAACATTGCTTTTTCCTTTCACGACCCTGGAAAAGTGGAGGTGGTTACGGGGGTCAACCTGCCAATGATCATCAAAATTGCCAATCGCAAGGAAGGAGAGTCGCTGGTTGCTTTGGCGGCGAGCGTCCGGGACCAGGGACAATCGAGCATAACGCTGGCGAGCGATTTCCTGGAAAAATGATACAGAGGACGGTGCAGGTTTGTAACAACCTCGGCCTCCACGCTCGCGCCGCGGCCAAGCTCGTTCGACTCGCCTCGGGGTTCAAGAGCGAGATAGTTCTCGAAAGGGCGGATAGCCGAGCCCAAGCAGATGGCAAGAGTATCCTGGGCGTTTTGGCGCTGGCCGCCTCTTCGGGAACATGCCTACACCTGTCGATCCACGGGGAAGATGAGGCCCAGGCAACAATCGCGATTGAGCAGTTGTTTGAGGAAGGTTTTGGCGAGGCACAGTGATCTCTTCCAAAAGCGAGCAAGTCTTGCGCGGTATGGGTGTTTCACCAGGCCAGGCCTTGGGGAACGTCTGCAAACTGGACAAGCAAGATAGGGTTGTGTTTCGCACATCGATTCCAAAAGACCTCATAGAGAGCGAAATTGAAAGATTGAGGAAAGCTGTCCGCGCGTCCAGGGACCAGCTCCGGGACCTGAAGACCCGGCTTGAGGAAAAAGTGGGAAAGGAGCATAGCTACATTCTGGATGCTCACGCATTGATACTCGAAGATCGAAGTCTCCTTTCACAGATTGAATCGATCATTCGGGGAGAGGCGGCAAATGCGGAATGGGCGGTACGGCGCGCGTCGGATCGGATTCGAGAGGCCTATGACTCGCTGGATGAACAGTACTTTCGGGAACGAGGGGAAGACATCGAGGACGTGGTCGAGCGAATTCAACGGAACCTGTTCGGCGATGAGGGTGAAGTTTCACTCCAGCTTCCGGAAGAGCTAATCTTGGTTTCACATGACTTCTATCCGTCCGCATTCGGCGTGTTGGATATTCAGAGGATCAAGGGTTTGGTCTTGGAGGCGGGCGGGCCGACCTCGCACACGGCCATTATCGCCAGAAGCCTTCGTATTCCCGCCATCATGGGAATCAAGAACTTGCTGGCACGGGTGACGCCGGGTCGCCGGGTCCTCATCGATGGTGATCGGGGAGAGGTCGTTCTCGATCCTCGCGACGATCGAGTAGAATCCTTCCGGGCTCGATCCCAAAATGGCGCGGCGGCCTTGGTATCCCCATCTCCGAAAGAGCCGGCCCCACCTCGGACGAAGGACGGTTGGGGCATTTGTTTGCAGGCCAACATGGAGATCCCGCATGAGGTTTCGGCCGCGCGAACCTTTGGAGCGGAAGGGATCGGACTGTTCCGAACCGAGTTCCTGTTTTTTTCCCACAGAGCAGGCTTCCCGACTATGGAAGAGCAGATCGAAGCCTATAGTCGGTTGCGTGAGGACATGTCTCCGTTTCCCGTGACAATCCGGACCTTGGATGCGGTCGAGGATGCGATGTTCCCTCAGCTGCTGTCTCAACCGCAAGCGAACCCAAGTATCGGATTGCGTGGAATCCGTTTGAGTCTCCGTACTAGAAACGTCTTCGAGTCTCAAGTCGAAGCCATAGTCCGTTCAAACAGCCAGGGGACGTTAGACATGGTTCTCCCCATGGTTTCGACGATCGAGGAAGTACGGGAGGCTCGTGGATTGATCCAAGAGACGGAGCGAAGGGTGCGGTCCGCGAATCTGGATGTGCCTCCGATTCGAGTAGGCGCGATGATCGAGATACCCGCGGTAGTCCTGATGCTCGAAGATTTAGCAGATGAGGTGGACTTTTTTTGTGTGGGATCGAACGACTTGATTCAATATACCTTGGCCGTGGATCGTGGGAACCCGCACGTATCACACCTTTTTCAACCGTTACATCCATCCATCCTTCGGTCGCTGAAGCGAATTTCGGCAGTCTGCAAAGAAAATGACCGAGAAGTCCGAATCTGCGGGGAAGTTTCTTCGAATCCGCTCTTTGCGGTTCTGCTCCTTGGCATGGGCTTCCGGCAACTAAGTATGAATCCTTACACCATACCGAGGATCCGACACATCATCGAGCAGATCAGGATGGAGGAAGCCAAAAGCATTGCAAGTGATGTCTTCCGCCTCTCGAAAACAGATGATATCGCGGAGTTTCTCATGGATCGAGTGTCGCGAGCTGTTGGCATGGACATGGCAGCGTACTTGAGAGAAGTGAGGAATCGCGACGAGGCTGCCCCGGAGGGTTAGAGTTTTTCAATCATTCGCTCATTGAGTGAATGATTGATCCATAAACCCGCTTCCCCAAAGTCTTTTTATGTGGGATAATTGATGGTGCCCGTAGACACCCAGACCTTCAGTACGATTCATGTGGGTACCAGAGGAGACATTTCCGGTGAAACATCAAGCGATCTGCGGCATCTCATATAATTAGTGGGGTTCCATCTACAGCGAAATGAGGAGGCAGCCATGAGAATTCGCCTTTTTTTGTGCGGCTTCTGGGTGATCGCCCTGAGTGCCGCCTCTACACCTGCGGCTGAGCCATACGCTCGACTCGTGCGCATCAGCTATGTCGAGGGGCACGTAAGTTTCCAGAGCCCGCTAGCCGTAGACTGGTCCCAGGCAAGCCTCAACATGCCGCTGCAGGCTCGGGATCGATTGTACACCGGTGAGGACGGACGTGCCGAGATCGAGTTCGATGATGGATCCGTGCTGCAGCTGGCCGAGAAAACGGATATAGAGTTACTAAATCTCGAGGATGATCTCATTCAGATCCGCGTCCTAGTGGGGCTTGTGACCATCACGGTTCAAAGTCAGGTTTCCTTCGAAATCAACACTCCTGCCCTTGCCTTCAATACGCTCGAAGAAGGAGTCTACCGATTTGACGTGCGGGAGGAAGGCACGACCGACGGCATTGTCCGACAGGGCAAACTAGTCGGGGCGAGCCAGGATTTCTCACGGAGTATCAGCTCCGGAGAGTTGCTGCACGCCACCCCCGGTGACCAGAAGGAATCTTTTGTGGCTCGCTACGATGGGCGGGACGAATGGGATGAGTGGACGGATCGACGCACAGCAGACCGAGTTGCCTACGAGAGTCGGGAACATGTGCCTGATCATGTGGCGATTGGAGTCAACGAACTCGACCAGTATGGACGCTGGATGGTTGTCGAGAACTATGGCTCCGCGTGGGTTCCGCGGGTGGACGCGGGCTGGTCTCCATACGGAGACGGTCGCTGGTGTTACCGGCCTGTTTGGGGATGGACCTGGGTTTCTTTTGAGCCCTGGGGATGGCTCCCTTACCATTACGGGCGCTGGAATTACCAGGCGCGTGTTGGTTGGCATTGGCTTCCGGGGTCATCGTTCAACTTCCATTTTTGGTCGCCGGGTTTGGTCCGCTTTTACAAGGGCCCTGGTTGGGTGTCGTGGTACCCGCTCGGTCCTGGTGATTATTACAATGCGAACCACTACTACTACCGTCCAGCCCATCGCTACTACCTGAATAATGTCAGATTGGCTCAGCGCCGGGGCCCGGGGGGCATAATCAACCGCAGAATCCCGGGTGCAGTTCGAACAATGGATAACGAGCACTTCGTCAACGGAGGCCTCCGTGGCGGGGGGCGGACTCGGCTGCTTGACGGAGGAGATTCGCGGCGGGGGGGAACAATGGTGTCCGGCCGCCTCGATCTTCAACCGAACTCCAACAGTTATCGGCCCTTTCCACACCTCTCGACGTCGGGCCCGAACGCAAGGGCAGAGCGGGCGGTCGTAGTCCGCACTCTTCCCTCGGGGGCGGGAGCAGCTCAAGGACGCTACGTTCGCATCAACAGCTCTCGTGGCACCCCCATCCCGTCGATTCGAAGTAGCGAAGACCGGAGGTCCGAAAAAAGTGTTGCAGGAACCAGGTTTTCCCGTTCGGCGACACGCGCCGGGGGGGAGGCGACGAGTAGAACTCGACGCTTACAAGAAATTTCGTCCCTGCCGAGGGGCAACTCGATTCCTGCGCTGTCAACAACAGGGGGCGCTAGGGGTCAACGCCGTTCCGATTCAGGTGTCCGTGGCAAGGGGACACCCTCGATCATTCGGGGGCGGTCGCTGCAAAACCGGGAGGGCTCTCCGGGCGTGGTTGGCGGAACCAGGCGGTTGCCCTCGGTGGAGCCACCTTGGCGACAAAGCGGACTTGCCACTGCCTCAAGGAGCGGCAATCTGAGCACGAGACGATCCGGCAGCTCTGGCAGCCGAAGCAGTCAGATCCGCAGCCAGTCCGGCGGATCTGCTTCCAGGCTTTCGGCAGGTCGGCTTTCCAGGAGGGTCCAGTCTTCGCAAAGAGGAAACCCGAGTAATCTCAGTAGTCAGACGCGGCGCTCGAGTTCACCTCGGACCCCGAAACCGGCGCGGGGAACAAGTTCTCTGGGTCGCCATTCGTCCGGCACAAACCCTGCAGGCACAAGGTTTTCTCCGGGCGCTTCCTATGGCAATCCTAGGCCGTCTCCTCGCGGGTTTTCCAACCCGGGGGGCTCTATGCGCTCGAGACCTTCCTCTGGTGGTGCATCGAGGGTGCGCAACTCCCGACGTTCCGGCAAGACTCAACGGTAATGGCTGTTCTCACCAGCGAAGGTGCCTACGCCCCGAGAACTACGCGTTGACAAGTGTGGTTTCCGCGCCCTAGAATCACCTCTTTTGGGCCCAACCCATGAACGATGTGCGCAGGCTTTGGCCGTATGTGAGCCGTCGCCTCGGCAGGCTCAGTTCCTCTCTTACTCTACTGGTCATTGCGGGAGCACTCGAAGTTCTCACGACTTCCCTCGCCATCTTTCTTTTCGACGACGTTCTAGCCCCGAGTGGCGGGATCGACGAGCGGTTCGCGTTTATCCCTGAATTGTTGGAACGTTTGCCTGGAGGCTCGGTTACGCAACTTGCGCTTGCGCTTTTGATCCTAACCCTCTTCAAGGGTTTGTGTCTTTACTACTGCAATCTTCTGATGAGTCAGGTGGGACAAAAGGTAGTCATGGAATTGCGAAACGACTTGTACGGACACGTAATCCGGCAGTCGCTCAGCTTCTTCACGACGAACTCCACGGGACGTTTGATGTCCCGCATGAACAGTGATGTCGAGCAAGTCCAAGAGGCTGTTTCCACGACGCTGGCGGAGCTTTGCCGAGAAACCGTGTTGCTGATCTTCTTGGTAGGCTGGGTCTTCTATATCGATTGGAGGCTGGCGGGTTTGGCAATGGGGATTGCGCCGTTCGCATTTTTATTGACTCTTGTACTTGGGCGAAGAATCCGACGCGCGAGTTGGCGGAGCCGCGATGCTCTTGCCAACCTCAACGATTCGCTTCAGCAAACCCTCACTGGTATTCGCATGGTGAAGGCCTTCGGAATGGAAACAACCGAGGAGGCAAGATTCAAAAACTTTTCAGATCACCTGCTCCGGACCAACCTTCGCGCCTTCAAGATCTTGTTTTTGAGCTCTCCCGCGATGGAGTTCCTGGGTGTGACGTTCTTCATTCCGCTACTCTACTACGCTCACCACGGTATTTCCGCGGGCGCCTTGACCTTGGGTGTGTTCAGCGGATCTCTTTTCTCACTTTTTCGGATGTACGATCCCATTCGAAAACTGAGTCGTATCCACATTCAATTCCAACGGGCGTTTGCATCGACCGGACGTATCTTTGAGCTCATGGAAACTCAAATGGGCATTCCCGATCTTCCGCACGCGCGCGCACTCGAAGGTCTAGGCGAATCTATCGAGTTCGAGAACGTGCACTTCAATTATCACGATGCGAGCGGGAAGACGCGGGTACTGTCGGACATACACTTTCGAGTCCGTCGCGGCGAAGTGATTGCGTTGGTCGGGAGCAGCGGCGCTGGAAAATCCACGCTCGTGAGTCTGATCCCTCGCTTTTACGATGTGAGCTCCGGCTCGATCAAGATAGACGAAAGCGATGTCCGTGATTTCACGCAGCAATCATTGCGCAGAAACATAGCTGTCGTATCGCAAGAGAGCTTCCTGTTCAACGATACGATCCACAACAACATTGCCTATGGAGATATTCACGCATCACCGCAACAGATCTTGGATGCAGCGAAGACTGCCATGGCCCACGACTTCATCCAGCGTCTTCCATCGAAATATGACACCGTGATCGGAGAGCGAGGACAGCGACTCTCCGGTGGGGAAAGGCAGCGTATTTCCATCGCGCGAGCAATCCTGCGAAATGCTCCGATTCTCATCCTGGATGAAGCAACATCTTCGTTAGACTCAGAAAGCGAAAAGCTGGTTCAGACAGCGCTGGCAAATCTGATCCGCGACCGAACCACCTTTGTCATTGCACATCGGCTCTCCACCGTCCGCCGTGCGAATCTGATTCTCGTCCTCAAGGAAGGAAGGATCTGCGAATCGGGCTCGCACGATGAGCTCATGAAAATGGAGGGTCTTTACTGTCGATTCTTCAGGTTGCAGCACGAGGAGGTTCTCGCGACGGAGAGCCGCTTGCCCTAAAGACGAACCTTTGACCGATCAACACCAAACACGGCCCAATTAGGACCGAGCAAAAAATTGACAGGAGAAAGTCAATTGACAGAAAGAGTTACGTCTAGTATAATGGATGGTTTTGGACTGTCTTGACTTTTACGGAAGCACAACACACGGAGGGGCGGGAAGGTGCGTAGCATGACGGGATTTGCCGCGGGCTTCCATCAGACTGATGGAGCCTCCGTTTCGGTAGAGGTCCGGATGGTCAATCACCGGTACCTGGATCTGCACGTTCGATTGCCCAAGGAATACTCCGCTCTTGAAACGAAGATCCAGAAGTCGGTGCGTGGGATGATCCACCGCGGGCGGGTTGACGTAAACATAAGCATCAGCCGCCGGCAACAGGATTCGTGCCACATCGACATGGATCTGGTACGTAGCTATGTTGGTGCATCACGACAGCTTCGCCAGGAGCTCGGCTTCGAGGACGCTCTCGACCTGAAGACCCTATTCAGCCTTCCCGGGATCTTGCAGGGTCGTGACCCAAACGCCCATACGAATGGCGGGCCGGACACTGCCGATTGCGAAGCTGTCGTTGACACTGTCAATCACGTCTTGCATGACGCCGTGCAGATGCGAAACAAAGAAGGGGAAGCGCTGGCGAGAGACCTCGGTCTCCACCTGGTGGAAGTGCGCCGCGAGGTCGCGAAGATCCGAGACTTAGCGAGCGAGCTGGTTCCGGAGTATCGTCGAAAACTCGAGGGAAGACTCAACCAAACGCTCCCGCGAGACTCGGTCGATCCGCAGCGACTTGCGCAGGAGGTCGCGCTGTTTGCGGAAAGGTGCGACATTAGCGAAGAAATCGCCCGAATGGAAAGCCATCTCGCGCAGTTTGCCGATTGGATGTCCGGGGGAGCCGAAATTGGGAAAAGGATGGATTTCTTGCTCCAGGAAATGCAGCGCGAAACGAACACAATTCTGTCCAAAACTGGCAATCTGGAAATCACGCGGTCTGGCATTGCGATCAAGGCGGAAATCGAAAAGCTGAGAGAGCAGGTTCAGAACATCGAGTAAGATGCCGGCAAAAGGTAACCTGATCATCGTTTCAGGCCCATCCGGGGCGGGAAAGTCGGCTTTGGTGGAGTCTATCGTTTCCATGATTGCAGGGCTGCAATTCTCGGTGTCGTATACCACGCGCGCGCCCCGCGGAGACGAAAGGGATGGGCTCGAGTATTGTTTCGTCAAAAAAGGAGAGTTTGACCGTCTGATTCAAAGCGGGGATCTGCTCGAATGGGCGATTGTCCATGGGAACTACTACGGTACCTCCCAATCGTTCATCGACCGAACCTTGGCGGATGGCGTGGATGTGTTGCTGGACATTGATGTTCAAGGGGCGCAGACCATTCGGCTTCAGAGACCTGACGCCCTCAGCATTTTCATTCTTCCGCCCTCCTATGATGTCTTGAGGGAGCGACTCAGAAAACGCAGTTTGGACAAGGAGTACATTGTCGCGCAGCGTCTGAAAATCGCGAGTGAAGAAATCTGCCAATACAAGAGCTACGATTTCTTGATCATCAACCACGACCTTCAATGTTCCATAGAAAGTCTGAGGGCGATAATCGTTGGTTCCCGATGTCGCCTGGAAACGAGCATGGAGGCAGCGAGTTCTATCGTCGCCAACTTCGGAGGGAAAAATGCAGAAAATTCCTGAAAATGTAGGGTCGAAATATCGGTTTATTATCGTTGCGGCCCAAAGAGCAAAGCAATTGCAGAACAACGCCAAGCCGAAGATCAAGACCAAGTCGACCAAGCCAGCGTACATCGCCATGAGAGAAGTAGAGCAGGGGCTCGTCGCTTTTGAAATCTCCAAGATCGCGGAAAGCTGACCCGGGAGGAGCAGTGAATGTCGCGTTAGGGATTACGGGTTGCATTGCCGCATACAAGGCTATCGAGGTAATGCGTGGCCTTCAGAAGGCGGGCGTGTCCGTGCAGACGATTCTTACGCAGTCCGCTACCAAGTTTGTCACGCCGCTGACTCTCGAATCCCTGTCCGGTCAGGAGGTGCTGACCGACATGTTCAAGCCTGGCTTGAATAGGGAGATCGAGCACATTCGCGTTGCCCAGTGGCTCAGTGTTCTTGCGGTAGTTCCGGCAACGGCAAATATCCTTGCCAAGATGGCCCATGGAATTGCGGACGATTTTCTGACCACGGTGTATGTCTCAAACTCGTCCCCCGTTGTTTTCGCCCCGGCGATGAACGTGGACATGTGGAACCACCCTTCAGTTCAAAACAATGTGACCACATTGAAAGCTCGCGGGCATGTGTTCGTAAACCCGGAGCCCGGGCTCCTCGCTTGTGGGATGGAGGGAGAAGGGCGGCTCGCGGAAGTGGAAGGTATCACGGACCGAATCCTTGCTCGGTTGGTGAGCTCAGGCGCGCTATCGGGAATCAAGATACTCGTGACGGCCGGCCCCACGATAGAAGATCTGGACCCGGTACGGTACCTCTCGAACCGAAGCTCCGGGAAAATGGGATACGCCTTGGCTGAGGGCGCATACACGCGAGGTGCGGATGTGATACTCGTGACTGGCCCGACCAATCTGGATGCGCCGCATGGGGTCCGGACCGTCCGCGTGCGATCCGCGTCGGAGATGCACGTCGCGGTGATGCAACACGCGCCCGAGGTTGATGTTATTGTCAAGGCTGCTGCGGTGGCGGACTTCCGGCCCGTAGACGTGAGTCTGCACAAAATAAAGAAGGAGCATTGGGCTGCTTCGTTGGCGCTCGAGCGGACCGATGACATTCTCGGTGTATTGGGAAGCAGCAAACAGCATCAACTTCTGATCGGTTTTGCCGCCGAGACAGAGAATCTCATCGAGAATGCTCGGCTGAAGCTGAAGCGCAAGAATCTGGACATCGTGATCGCCAATGACGTGTCGGCAGGTATTTTCGGCTCCGATTCGGCGACCGTGCACATCATCGATGGTCCGGGGCCGGCTACCGTGCTGCGAGAGAAGAAAAAGGCTGAAATCGCCAACCACATACTGGATATGGTCCAGACATTGCTCGCCACGAGCGGTCGCACACCAGTTTCGCTATAACCTTTGTAACTATGAAGTCCGGTACCGTTGCCATCATCGGGCGCCCGAATTCCGGGAAGTCCACTCTGCTCAACGCTCTTGTGGGCGAGAAAGTGTCCATTATTTCGTCCAAGCCGCAGACAACCCGTCATCGCATTCTGGGCGTTCGAACCGAACCCCACGGGCAAGCGGTCTTTGTCGATACGCCGGGGATCCACAGACCGAGCCATCGGATGAATCAAAGAATGGTCCAGGTAGTTCACGAGTCTCTTCGAGAAACGGATCTCGTCCTTCTGGTTGTGGATGGTTCACGATCCCTGGGCTCGGGGGAGCGCTTCGCTCTGGAGATTGTGCGTAAGAGCCAGGCTCGGGCGCTTCTGCTTATCAACAAGATCGATCGAATGTCCAAGCCTGATCTGCTCCCGATCATGGGTCGCTACGGCGCTGCCTATGACTTCCTGGAGATCATTCCGATATCCGCGCTCAAGAAGGACAACTTGGCGCTGCTTCTCGAGCGGGTGTTTGGGTACTTGCCGGAAGGAGAGCCGCGGTTCGACTCCGATCAGATTACTGACCGCACCGAACGCTTCCTGACCGCCGAGCTGATCCGTGAGAAGATCCTGAATCGAACGAGGCAAGAGCTGCCCTACGTAACGGCTGTCGTAATTCGCCAGTTCGACGAAAGCGTCCGACAAGAGCAAAAACTAGTCCATATTGACGCTGACATTCTCGTTGAAAAAAAGTCACAGAAGGGTATCATCGTCGGGCGAGGTGGGGTCGCGTTGAGGGATGTGGGGAAAGAGGCGCGCGCCGACATCGAAGACCTGTTGGGTTGTCGGGTTTATCTTGGGCTGACCGTATGCGCAAAGGAGCGTTGGCGCGACAATGAGTGGACGCTGGATGACCTGGAGCTCGGAGGATGACAGCTTTTCAAGAGTTAGGCAAAGAGATTCTCGATCATCTGGCACTGTACCGTGAACTTGGAGTTGCTTGGGCGAGAACAGGAGCGCTCACGAAGCGACACGCACCGTCAAAGACAGGTACCCGCGCCGCCTCCAAGATAGAATCCGTTTTCACTCCAGAGACTCGATCTATGTTTGACGTTCCGCCGAAGTCGGAAACACTCGAAGCGATCCGTGATGATCTTGGCGATTGCCAAAGATGCAAACTTGCACCAACGCGAAGTCATATCGTTTTTGGTTCCGGAGACCCAAACGCAGACCTGATGTTCGTCGGTGAAGCTCCGGGCGCAGATGAAGATGCTCAAGGTCTTCCCTTCGTTGGTCGTGCGGGTCGTCTACTCACTCGCATCATCGAGGCAATCGGGATAAAACGGGAGGAGGTGTATATCTGCAACATCTTGAAATGCCGCCCTCCGGGGAACCGCAATCCTGAAGGGGAGGAAATTGCGGCGTGTCAGCCGTTTCTCCTGCGGCAGATTGCAGCGGTACAGCCCAAGGTCGTGTGCGCGCTGGGTTCTTTCAGCGCACAGACACTGTTGAAAACTAAAATGCCGATATCCAAGTTGCGGGGCCAGTTCATTGAATATCGGGGTGCGAAGCTCATGGCAACATTTCATCCGGCATATCTATTGCGAAATCCCAACGAGAAGCGAAAGGTCTGGGAAGATATTCAAAAGGTGCGTGACTTGCTGAGCCAGGCCTCCTCTTGAGAACCCTGATAAACCATTTTGACTGATTCTCCATTCAGTGGCTCATAGCGACGAGCGCGATCCATCCTCAGAAAAGACAGCCGTTCTCAGCGCCGCGGATTCCATGTTGGTTCAGGTTGCCGTGCCGCTAGGTGTCCGCAAGACGTTTCACTATCAGGTGCCCGAACGATTCCTGCCTCGTCTGGTGCCCGGCGTGCGGGTGCTGGTTCCGTTTGGCCGAACGGTCGTTACAGGCTTGGTTGTCGCGCTGACCCACGCTTTCGATGGAGAGTACCGACTCCGCCCCATCCGGGATGTCTTGGACGTAGAACCTCTCATTTCCCCCGAGCTGATCCAGACCGCACTGTGGATCTCGGATCGATACTTGAGCGGCCCCGGCGAAGTTCTTTTCGCGATGCTCCCGGCGGGTATGCATGTTACCGAGGCTGAGGTCTTTCGTCTCAGTCCCAAGGCCAAGGCCTTGTTGACGGGAGGGCTTCGCCCTGTGAACCTGCGTCCATACGAATACAAAATTCTCGATTTGTTGCTCGCATCCGACAACCTGAATCCGAAGCAGGTCTTGGCCCGAGCAGGCATTCGCGACGTTGGCAAGAAGGTTCATCGGCTGCTGCAAGAAGGGTGGGTGCACCGCCAGTACGAGCGAAGTCAACCTCGGGTCTCGGAGAAGAAGCAGCTGGCGATTCGGGCGCTCGATTCGGTTTCTGGTCAGGTGGAAACACTCTCGCCGAAGCAAAAGACGCTGTATGAGTACCTGCTGTCTAACAGACACTGGGCGCAGTTGCAGGAAGTACTGCGAGTCGTGACAGTTTCTCACCAGACCGCGCGAGGCCTCGAAAAAAAGGGCCTGGTGGAGATTACCCTTCGTCGACAACCAAGGCAACCTAGGGAGTTGACCCAGCCCGAAAAGGCCGTAGTTGTTACTCTGACTGACCAGCAGCAAGTTGTTTTCGCTCAGCTCTCCTCGGCCTTGAAAGACGCGGAGGCCCGGCGGTATCTGCTGCATGGCGTTACTGGAAGTGGAAAGACAGAAGTCTATCTTCGCTTGATCTCGGAGGCCACTCGATCCGGTGGGAGCGCACTTTTTCTCGTGCCTGAAATTGGGCTAACTCCCTTGTTGAGCCGTCTTGTCGTATCACGGTTCCCGGGCAGGGTCGCCGTGATGCACAGTGGGATGTCCGATGGAGAAAGATACGATCAGTGGAACCGGATACGAATGGGATCCGTCTCTGTCGTCGTGGGGACACGATCGGCAGTATTCGCTCCTTTGAAAGGACTGCGACTCATTGTGCTCGACGAGGAGCAGGACTCTTCATACAAGCAAGAAGAAGCTCCTTACTACCACGCAAGAGAAGTTGCATGGCAGCGAGTCAAACTCGCCGACGGGCTTCTCGTGATGGGTTCGGCAACGCCTTCGATCGAAACATTTTACGCTTCTCGAACGAGTGGGGACACCGGCCATGTGCGTCTCACCGAAAGGGTAGAGTCCCGTCCGCTGCCCAAGGTCGAGATTGTCGACATGGCCACGGAATTTCGTCGGCACGGCCCTACTGTTCTTTCTACACGGCTTCAACAATCCTTGAACGAGCGACTGGGGCGGGGCGAGCAATCCATTGTGCTGCTGAATAGGAGGGGTTACGCTCGAGCTATTCTATGTCGAAGTTGTGGACACGTGTTTACCTGTGGCAATTGCAGTATCGCAATGATCTACCATCGGAGCCGCGGACGGTTGCTTTGTCACTATTGCGGAATCGAGTCGCCGCCCCCGTCACGCTGCGAGAGCTGCGATGGGGAGTACGTTCATTATAAGGGTGTTGGAACCGAGCAGCTGGAAGAGATACTTCGAGCAGCCATTCCTCACGCGAGAATCGCTCGAGTGGACAGGGACTCTACGCGACGCCGCGGGACACTCCGCGAGATATTGTTAGAGTTCTCTCAGGGTAAGCTCGATCTACTCGTAGGAACCCAGATGCTGGCAAAAGGCCATGATTTTCCCAACGTAACGCTTGTGGGGGTATTGAATGCCGATGCCGGTCTTGCCTTTCCTGACTTTCGGTCAGCGGAGCGGACATTCCAGCTCTTGGCTCAGGTCGGCGGACGCGCGGGAAGAGGGCACAGACCGGGTGCCGTGGTGATACAGTCCTTTCATCCAAATCACTACGCGCTTCGCTTTGCAAAGAGTGAGGATTACCAAGGTTTCTTCGAGCACGAGCTCGAGTATCGGAGGCTGATGCAGTTTCCTCCCTTCAGAAAGTTGGTTCAAATCCTGATTAGCGACAGCGACGAGCGAAGAGGGAACCGGATCGGACAGAAGATTGCACAGCAGATGAAAACTCAGAGGATGAATTTAGAAGGTGCCGGTGAGCTAAAGATTCTAGGGCCCGCCACCGCCCCGTTGGAGAGAATCCGTGGCAAGTACCGGTTCCAGATATTGATCAAGGTACCACCTCGCGTGGACGCGGCCCCGCTGCTGCACGGCTTGTTGGATGATCTCTTACAACAGAAGGTGCCACTAAAGGGTGTTCAAATTCTCGTCGATCCGCTTTCTCTTCTGTAGAGCTGGAAAGAAAGACGATAAGATTCCGCTCTTTTTCAGCCAGCAAGCTCCGTTTGACATTGTGTCGATTGTGCGTTTGTGCTAATTCTCTCGGCGCGCACGATCGGTGCCGATCCAGAGCGTTTGCAGAACCGAAACACCGCATGATTCAAAAAACGGCCTGGCCTGCTGGATGCGCCGGCGTGTGGCACTGCCTGCTTTGTTTCTCAGGGGTGCATCATCTTAGTTAATCGCTTCGTTGTTCGGAACTGTGAGCCTTTTCGGATTGTCGCATAGAGCCCGGCACTGCCCGAAACGTTGTGCTTCTCTGATCGATCCCATTGTGTTCCCTGTCTTTGTTTCTTGCGTCGCTCCGACCACCGGGCAGGGGAATCTGGGTTTTGTCTCATGACCCACGGTGACGGATACCACGGCAAGCAAGCTGGAAAGCGTACCCTCGCATACGCGCTGGCGATCACGGGAACCTGGTGTTTGGTCGAGCTCGTCTCGGGGTTTCTGACAAACAGCCTGGCCCTTCTTGCCGATGCCGGACATATGCTCTCGGACATGGGGGCGTTGGCGCTTAGTTTGTTCGCGCTTCAGATCTCGTCTCTTCCACCGACAGAACAAAAGACCTATGGCTACCGTCGCGCAGAGATTCTTGCTGCCCTTGTCAATGGCCTCTTCCTGGCGGTGGTTGCCGTCTACATTGGAATGGAAGCGTATGAGAGGCTCCTGTCTCCCCCGAAGGTCCAGAGTGGCCTCATGCTGACAGTTGCTTCCCTGGGGTTGGTCGCGAATCTGATCACCGCCCGGATTCTTTATCCTGCGCAGCAAGGAAGCCTAAACATCAGAGCGGCTTTTCTCCACGTGATTGCGGATACTCTCGGCTCGATAGGTGCCATTGCCGCCGGCGTGATCATGTTCTTTTGGCAATGGTACCTCGCCGATCCGATTATCTCGATGCTTGTTGCCCTGCTTGTTCTGTACAGCTCGTGGCATCTCTTGCGCGAGAGCGTCGACGTTCTGCTAGAAGGCACTCCGAGGAACTTGAATGTGTCAAGTATGCTTCGGGACCTTGGGGGTGTCGAAGGTGTCGTGTCAATCCACGATCTCCACGTTTGGTCGATCACTTCGGCAATGCCGGCGATGAGTTGCCACGTGGTAGTCGAGCGGGAACTGGATGCTACAACAATTCTCTCAGATCTGAGCAACGTCTTGAAGGAGAAGTACGAGATCGAGCATACAACCATTCAGATCGAGAGGGAAACTTGGGTTGTCCCGCAGAACGGGCCAACCCAACTTTTTTGATTGCATTTTCATTGGAACCTGTTTCAGTATACCCAAAGCTTGTTGGCTTCAAAATGAGACGTCTCACTTCGATTTTATCGGCCCAATATCAAATCTTTGATCGAGGCATCCCCGACTCCTGTGATCGTGTGTTCATTGGTTCTAAGCAGCCCTGTTTTCGAGTCGCGCAGAGCCAGGTTGCGTTCGCGATCCCGGATCAAGGCCACACTTGAAGATAGTCGCGGGAGTGCCGTCCGCTTCAAACAACACTTGAGGAGATTTCAATGAGGGAGAGGGAGGAGGCACGACCGTCCGGTCTTCGCAAGATCGAGGATGATGATCTCGAGAATATGGACGATTCGGCTCCTTTGGTTTCGCAGTCACTAGAGTCTTTAAGAGAGGGCTATAGCTGGATTCGGCACATACAGGCCGAGCACCCAGGATGGCAGGTAGAACCGGTCGACGGATTTCCGTTCACTTTGCCCATTCAGGAGCTTTCCAAGTCCAAAGTTGCGCTGGTCACGCTTGGGGGAGTTCACCTGCACGGTCAAAAGCCCTTCACCACGTCCCCTGGCGTTGTGTCCGCCGAGTTACGCAAGATGCGTTTTCGTGATCGAGGCGATGCTTCGTTCCGCGAGATTCCAGTGGACTCCCATCCCGATGATCTAAGGATTGCCCACGCACATTACGATCACTCCGATGCGGACGAAGACATCAACTGTGTTGCTCCCATGACCCGCTTGATGGAGCTGGAGCAGGAAGGTTTCGTGGGGGAGTTTTGCAGTACGATGTTCAGCATGATGGGTTATGTTCCTGAAGTTGATCGAACCGTTCAAACGGTAAGAAAAGAGATCATTCCGAAACTCAAACTCGCGGAAGTTGATGCCGTACTGGTAAGTGGTGGGTGTCCGCTCAGTCATCAGTCTGCCGCCATGATACAGCGAGAGGTGGAGGCGGCTGGTATTCCAACCGTGGGCGTGACGGTTTGCCAAGACATTACCTACCAACTGCAGGTTCCACGGGCGGCTGCCCTGCGTTTTCCCTTGGGTAACCCTTTTGGCGCTGCGATGGACGCCAGTATGCAAACAAGAATTCTGCGAGACACATTGGATTTGTTCCATCGTCTCGAGAAACCGGGAGAACTTGTGGCACTTCCCTATGATTGGGTGTGGGATTGAACCCTCGGATTATTCGGAAGGTGGATCTGTTGGAGGAGGAGGCGGGGGCGGATAAGGAGTCTGGCGCAAGGTGGGATCGCTTTCCTCACCGGGTCGCCGTTGTTCAAAGAGAGCGACTCCAACGGCTCCACCAAGCATTCCCATGAAACTATAGATCACCAACAGGAAGAAGCCACTGAGAATGATCAGCGGAACGCCAATGCCTCCGCTCGAATTGAATGCATCTTCCAAAACCTGACGCGTCTCGGAAGGGAGGTTCGGCACTTGATCCAGAATCTCGCGCATGGGCTCTCCAAAACCGCTGCCCAGTCGCTGAAGCACGATCTGGAAGGGAATATTGAATAGAGTATTCACGATTGCGCCAATAGCACCAGTGAGCATGCCAAGCGCCACGCCGCTGCCCAGCGATACCCGGATAGAGCTGTTCTTCACATACAAGTGGGCGGAAAGAACGCCTCCGCCCACGACCCAAGCGCAGCATAGGCAATTTGCCAAATTGAGCACGGGAACTGCGGAGAGAATCCCCAGGAGAACACCTCCAATAAGGGCGGGCTTAGGCATGCCGTCAGGATTCATGGGGCGAGCCTCCTTGTTGAACAACGCGATGAATATTTCGTGTATCAGGCGAGCCGTTGTGCCAGGGTGTGTCCCTCACGAACTGCACGAGTGCAGGAAGGAGAATCGCCGCAAGCATGGCGCCGAAGATGAGTCCAGTTACGAGGCGAGTCCAGGGCGTACTGGAAGCGATGAGAGCAGCTGCCAAGCCAACGTCCAGCACCAGCGGAAGAGCCGCGAGGATGATCCAGGTCCTATCGCTGATCGTTCGGAGAAACTTCGGGGCACGGAACAGGTGCGACAGTGAACCAAGGAACAGACCAAGGTAGATGCCGAAGCAGCGCTGGCAAACGGCCAATGGAAAACCCAGCAAAGAAAAACACCGCTCGGGCAACTGGTGGCAGAGTGGCGCAAAGAAAAGATACAAAAGTCCGGAAGCCAATGGTTGGCTCGCCGCCGTCAAGACAGGAGCGCAAGCAACAAGGAGTACCGTTGCGGCCGAGATCACTATCATCGATACGACGATCCACTGGTTTCGATCTGGGTTCGGGGCTGATGTTTTCATGGCACGATGGGACGCATCCGAGAATTGACATTATACTTGATTTCTTGGGCAGCGGGGGTGCGAAACGGTGAGTTGGGGCGATGGACAGGGACCAGTTAGCGCCGATTTTGAGCGACATTGGTCCAAAAGTTGCTTTGGCTAATCCACGGTGTGTGGCTCCCCCTCCTACACAAGATTTGGTGTTCGCTTTGATTGTCGACCCATTATATGGTGTGGCCATCCCAAATAAACCTTGACAAGTACTGGCGATTCACATAAAAAAAAGAAAAAAAATTGGTTGAGTGGATGCGAGTTGGATTAACCTACAATTTACGACCTGAAACTGCACAGGCACCAAATTGCTCGGACCGCCCTGGAGAGTCTGTAGCCGAGTGGGACGATGAGGAAACGATCGAGGCAGTTCGGGACGCGCTTTCGGAACGGCATGAAGTCGTATTGGTCGATGCGAGGGAAGAAGCATTTGATCGTCTCCGTGAATTTCAACCGGACATGGTTTTCAATATCGCCGAGGGCGAGTTTGGTCCGTGCCGAGAGGGACATATTCCTTCGATCCTCGAGTATCTTTCCATCCCCTATACCGCCAGTGACCCGTTGACCTTGAATCTTTGCCTGGACAAAGCAAGAGCCAAGGAAATTTTGGCATTTCACGGACTACCCACGGCCCCATTCCGCGTCGTCGGCGAGAAGGATTTGTCGTTCAATACGCTGCGCTACCCGCTGATGGTGAAGCCTCTTCACGAAGGATCCAGCATCGGAATTCACAACAACTCGGTGGTAGCCACGAAACGGGAAATGCAAGAAAGGATTTCGTGGGTGCTGGATACCTACAAGGAGCCCGCGCTGGTCGAAGAGTTTCTCGCCGGAAGAGAATTCACGATTGCCATTCTCGGAAACGGCAAAGACGCACGAGTACTTCCAATTGTTGAGCTCCGCTTCGACTCACTTCCAAAGGGTGTAAATCCGATCTACTCGTACGAGGCCAAATGGATTTGGGACACTCACTCCAATCCTCTAGAAATCTTTGCCTGTCCTGCGGATTTGACGCCGCAACTTCAAGAAGAAATCGAGCGGGTCTGTCTCGAGGCCTACCGGATACTGCGATGTCGTGACTGGTGCCGTATCGACGTTCGCCTGGACGCCGACGATCGACCTCATATCATTGAACTCAACCCCCTGCCTGGCATCCTTCCTCAAGTTGATCATAATTCATGTTTTCCTAAGGCGGCTCGAGCCGTTGGCATGAGCTACAGTCAACTCATCAATGCCGTGCTTGACATTGCCCGTCAACGCTACGAGATGGTGTAATGGGAAGACACGACTGCGTTGTGTTGTACAACGCGACAAGCACTGTGGAGGGGGACGAAGAGGTGCGCGAAGAGCTGTTTCCCGCGACGTTGGCCCGTGTTGAAGTGGACGCCGTCACGGAGAGCCTCCGGGCGTCCGGGTTCCACCCCATGGTGCTATCGCTGGAGCGGTTCTCGCCGAGCGTCGTCAAACGACTGGCAGAAGTCACTCCGAAGTTCGTCTTCAACCTTTGCGAAGAGCTCGAATGTCGTTCTGATATGGAAATGTACATGGCTGGGCTCTTTGAGCTCATGGGCATTCCTTATACGGGCTCGCCTCCGTGGGCTCTGGGAACGGCACTGAACAAGTTTTGCGTCAAGAACCTGCTGCGGGCTGCTGGTATTCCGACTCCGAAGGGGTTTCTTTGTGCGCCTGGCGAAAAAATTCAGAAAAGGGCTGTTCCGTTCCCAGTGTTGGTCAAGCCCGTGCACGAAGATGGGAGCTTGGGAATTCATAGCACATCGGTATGCCGCAGCGTCTCGAGGTTGAGAGAACAAGTGGAATATGTTCATGAGGTATACGATCAGCCGGCGCTGATCGAAGAGTACCTTGACGGTAGAGAATTCAATGTGTCGATTCTCGGCAATGATCCTCCTCGTGTTTTGGCGATTTCAGAGATTGATTTTGGAGAAATGCCCGCGAGCGAACCCAGGATCGTGAGTTATAGGGGAAAGTGGGACGAGGACAGTCCGATGTATCGAGGCACGACACCGGTTTGCCCGGCGGTTGTTTCAAGGCAGCTGGCGGAGGCGATTCGGAGCACATCTCTGCAAAGCTACCGATGCATAGGCTGTCGAGACTACGCCAGAGTCGATATCCGCACCGATGCGGAAGGAAATCCACACGTGCTCGAGGTGAATCCGAACCCGGACATCTCCCCGGGGGCAGGATTTGCACGGGCGGCGGGGCATGCCGGTTACACGTACACGGATGTGATCCACAGAATTGCACAACTGGCGATGGAGAGAAGCACCAGTGTCGAGCCTGCCGTATATGCCTGACCCGCGTACGGATTCGATCACCGTCCGGGCATTGAATGCCTCTGATCGGGAGCTCGTGGTGGAGATCGTTCGGGAAGTAGGTAACTTTACCGGGGATGAGATCAACTGCGCGCTCGAGCTTGTGGACATATATTTAGAAGATGAAGAGCAGGACGATTATCGGCTGGTCGGCGCCGCCGCCGATGGGGAGATGATACAGGCCTATGCTTGCTGGGGCCCGACCCCACTGACGCGCGGAACCTTCGATCTTTATTGGATCGCCACGCATCCGAATGCGCAACAACGCGGGCTGGGTCAGGCGTTGATGGCGTATGTGGAAGGTAAGGTACAGGCTGAGCGTGGAAGGCTGTTGGTGGTGGAAACGGCCTCGAAGGATTCCTACCACGCCACTACGGAGTTTTACAGGAAACTCGGGTATCAACAAACGTCTATCATTCGGGATTTCTATGATGTCGGGGACGACAAGCTTATCCTGACGAAGAGGTTTCCCGGTTAGGAGCGTTGCCATGGAACAGTGGATGCTTGATCTTCGCAACAGCGTTACCAAAGGCGAGACCCTCGCAGAGGAATACGATGTGGACGTATCGGGCATCAACAAGGTACGCGAGACGTACCCCATGAGGATTCCACAGTACTATTACAACCTGATCAAAGAAGAGGGTGATCCGGTTTGGCAACAAGCCGTCCCGTCGATTGAAGAACTGCAGGACCTCGATTCCCCAGAAGATCCATTGAACGAAGACGAGGACAGCCCGGTTCCTCGACTGACGCATCGGTACCCTGACCGGGTTCTGTTCTTGATTACCGATCGCTGTCCCATGTATTGCCGGTTTTGTACGCGAAAGCGAATGGTGGGTCGGGCCAGTGACATCACCCAGGTTACGATCGAGATGGGGTTGGATTACATTCGGAAGCATGATGAGATTCGTGATGTTCTCCTTTCCGGCGGTGACCCTTTGATGGTGAGTGACAAGAAGCTGGAATACATCGTCTCTAACCTTCGGGCAATTCCTCATGTGGAGGTCATACGAATCGGCACCAAGTTTCCTTGCGTGCTCCCGAGCCGCATCACAGAGAACCTCTGTGACATGTTGAAGAAGTATCACCCCGTCTATGTGAACACACACTTCAATCATCCGAGAGAAGTAACCGCCGAGGCGACAAAGGCGTGCGAACGTTTGGCCGACGCGGGTATCCCGGTGGGGTGCCAGACGGTGCTGATGAAAGGCATAAACGACGACCCCGAGATCATGAAAGAGCTAATGCACAAGCTGTTGCTGATCCGCGTGCGGCCCTATTACCTTTATCAGGCGGACTTGACTCGGGGCACGAAGCACTTCCGGACCCGGGTTGAAATGGGCTTGAGAGTGATCGAAGCCCTGAGAGGGCATACCACGGGATTTGCAGTGCCACAGTTCGTTATTGACGCGCCGGGCGGCGGAGGAAAGATCCCGCTGATGCCTGAGTACGTGCAGGAGATGAATAGCAAGGAAGTGGTCCTGAGAAACTTCGAGGGCCAAGAATACCGTTATCCACAAGTCGATGAGAAGTATGTCACCGATAAGAGGGAGATCGAGCTCATCAATTTTTAGTTTTGAGGGTGGATGAAAGTTGCCGCTGTAATCCCGGCCCGGATGGCGTCGACGCGTCTACCAGGCAAGCCGCTACGCTTGATCGCTGGAGTGCCTCTCATTATTCGGGTCTTGGATCGGGCGAGATCTTTTCCTCAAGTTGACCGCATCATCGTTGCCACCGAGGACGACGAGATCCTACGCGTTGTCCGCGCGCATGGCGGGGAGGCCTGGTTGACCTCCCGAGGCCATCGGAGCGGATCGGATCGCGTGGCCGAGGTAGCGGCAAAGCTCTCCGAAGAGTTAGTCTTGAATCTGCAAGGAGACGAGCCACTACTTCCCCTTGCCACCGTCGCCCAACTTGTAGAGTGTGGCCGAAAGCAACCGGAACTGACCGTGGTCACCGCCGCCGCGCCCCTGAGTTCGGATCATGAGTTTTGGAATCCGAACGTCGTCAAGGTTGTAGGGTCTCGAGGCAGAGCCGAACGGTTTTTTCGAAGACCGGCGGGGGCTGATGCCGAGGCCTGGCAGTCTCGAGCCAATACGGTGCCCGAACCGGGGGTTGCACGCAAACATATCGGAATCTACTTATTTCGGCGCGAGTTCCTGCGCAAGTTTGTTAAGATGCCAGCGACAGCTTCCGAGATTTCGGATTCCCTGGAGCAGTGGCGGGTTCTGGAGAACGGATATCCAGTTTTTCTCGTCGATGCAGGGGAGGATTCCGTCGGGGTGGATACCGAAGAGGATGTGCAGATGGTCGAAACTTTACTGGACAAGTCAGGGCCGCGGGTAGAGCCGGAAGTGTCGGACAAGAGAGAAACAGAGACAGCACCTAAATATGGAGACCGCGCATGAAATTTATTTTCGTCACAGGGGGAGTGGTTTCTTCTCTCGGCAAGGGTCTGGCAAGCGCTTCCATCGGGAGCCTGCTCGAGGCTCGTGGGCTCAAGATTAGTTTTCTGAAACTAGATCCCTACATCAACGTCGACCCTGGAACGATGAGCCCTTTTCAGCACGGAGAAGTCTTCGTAACCGATGACGGCGCAGAAACGGATCTCGATCTGGGCCATTACGAGCGCTTCACGAATGCTCGTCTAACCCGAGACAACAACTCTACCACGGGGAGAATCTACCAAACTGTTATCGAGAAGGAGCGGCAGGGCGAATACCTCGGGAAAACGGTACAGGTCATCCCTCATATTACCAATGAGATCAAAAACGCAATCCGACGCGTTGGCGAGGATGTCGACGTCGCCATCGTGGAGGTTGGCGGTACCGTAGGGGATATTGAAGGCCTTCCTTTTCTAGAATCTATCCGACAGATGCGCAACGAAGTTGGGTATGATAATACCATCTTTCTTCACCTCACCCTGGTTCCCTTCATTAAAGCCTCAAACGAGCTCAAGACAAAACCCACACAACATAGCGTCAAGGAGTTGCGCGAAATCGGAATTCAGCCGGACATTCTCCTATGCCGGACGGACCGCCTGCTCGGCCGCGAAATCAAGAGCAAGATCTCTCTCTTTTGTAATGTTTCCGAGAAGAACGTGATTACGGCTCTGGATGTCGACAACATCTACGAAGTACCGGTTGTGCTCCACAGTGAGGGTCTCGACGATGCCATTGTCGAACACTTGAAGCTAGGCGAGTCAGAGCCCGATTTGAGTTCTTGGATCAATCTTCTCGATGTCGCGAAAAACCCCATCAGCACCGTGAAAATAGGAATTGTGGGCAAGTATGTGGAGTTCGAAGATTCTTATAAGAGCCTCAACGAGGCGCTCTTCCATGGGGGGTTGGCCAATCAAGTTGCGGTAGAGATAAAGTGGATAGAGTCGGAAGGCTTGCTCGACGAAACGATCGAGGAGCAACTTTCGAAATACGACGGGCTGCTGGTTCCTGGGGGGTTTGGAAAGCGGGGAATTAGCGGCATGATTCGAGCTGCGACCTACGCTCGCACACGCAAGGTCCCGTACTTTGGGATCTGCCTCGGGATGGAGTGCGCGGTGATCGAATTCGCGCGGAAGGTATGCGATCTGGAAGCAGACAGCTCGGAATTCGACAGTTCGGCCCCACACAGGGTTTTCTACATGCTGCGAGAGCTGCTTGGGTCCGATATCATGGGCGGTAACATGCGGCTCGGTGCTTTTCAGTGTGTGCTGGAACCGGATTCGCTCGCACACAGAATCTACCAGACCAATCAGATCGCTGAACGGCATCGTCATCGTTATGAGTTCAATCGTGAATACGAAGAGATTCTGGCAAGTTATGGAATGCTTTTTAGCGGGAACTCGCCGGATGGAAACTTTGTTGAAATCATGGAGTTGCCCAATCATCCGTGGTTTCTCGGATGTCAGTTCCACCCGGAATTCAAATCGAAACCCCTCCAGCCCCATCCGCTCTTTGCCAGCTTCATACGGGCCTCTTTGGATCATCAGCATGCGCGTGCGGCCGCTTCGTCGGTAGCGGTTGAGCAGAGCACGATCCCGGATTGATCAATCTGTGGGGTTGTGATCAAGTTCATGTCATCTGCAAAAATTCGGGTTGGCGGCAAAGAGTTGGGAGGTGATCGGGAGCGACCCTTCTTCATTGCCGGACCCTGCGTCATCGAAAGCGAACGCCACTGCCTCGCCTTGGCAGAAAAACTAGCGGCGATTGCGGACCGCCTTCAAGTGACTCTTGTTTTCAAGGCGTCCTACGACAAAGCGAATCGATCTTCCTCGGGTAGCTATCGTGGCCCCGGGATGGAGGAAGGACTGCAAATACTTTCCCGCGTCCGAGAAACGACGAGGCTACCGGTTCTCAGTGACATCCATGAGACCTGGCAGGTAGGTCCTGCGGCTGAAGCTCTCGATATACTGCAAATCCCCGCTTTTCTCAGTCGTCAGACGGATCTAATCACTGCTGCGGCAGAAAGCGGCCGTGCTGTGAACCTAAAAAAGGGCCAGTTTCTGTCCCCTCACGACATGAAGAACGTTGTGCACAAAGCACTGGGAACGGGCAATTCCAACGTCATGGTTACCGAGCGAGGCACATCCTTCGGATACAACAATCTGGTCGTAGATTTTCGCTCCTTTGTTGTCCTGAGGTCTCTTGGGCAGCCAGTCGTATTCGATGTTACCCATAGCGTGCAGGTTCCGGGAGGAAAGGGGGACCGTTCGGGCGGGGAAGCCCATTACATCCCCGACCTTGCCCGGGCCGCCGCTGCCATCGGGGTGGATGGATTCTTCTTTGAAGTACATGAGGATCCCGAGTCCGCCCTTTCGGACGGGCCGAACGCGCTCGACTTGAAACTGTTTCCGTCACTGGTGGAAGAGCTGGTCCGAATACATTCGTCCTCGAGAGGTGAGCATTGAAGGCAAAACCTCGCAGCCTCAAGGATGTTGCCATCCGCGTTCTTGAAGCTGAGGCAACGGCTATTAGGGCGTTAGCTCCACGCCTGGACAGTCGGTTCCTGGAGGCTGTCGACATCTTGGGTAACTGCAAGGGCAAGATTGCTGTGGTCGGAATGGGAAAATCGGGGATCATTTGCAACAAGATTGCGGCCACCTTCAGCAGCACCGGATCTCCCTCCGTATTTCTGCACGCAGCTGAAGCTGCGCACGGCGATCTTGGCTTGCTTGCTGCGCAAGACGTCGTACTGGCGCTTTCGAAGAGTGGGGAGACCCCGGAGATTCTTCGCATCTTGAGTGTCCTCAAGAGACTTCAACTGCCACTGGTTGCTCTTGTCGGCCATGCCGACTCGACGCTGGCCAAACATGCCGATGTTGCTCTGGACGTCAGTGTCGATGAGGAAGCCTGTCCATTGGGGCTTGCCCCCACCACGAGCACGACGGCCGCGCTTGCGTTGGGAGATGCACTGGCAATGGTCCTGATGCAGCGAAACAGTTTCCAGGCGTCCGATTTTGCTTCGGTGCATCCTGCCGGAACGCTCGGCAAGAAATTGTTGCGCGTGGATAGCCTGATGCACCGTGGTGATGCTGTTCCAAGAGTGGCACCGGAAGCCGCGATGAAGGATGTCGTGTCGGAGATGTCACGCTGCGGCCTCGGGATGACAACCGTGGCGTCTTCGAATGGAGGCCTAGTCGGAGTCATCACCGATGGCGATCTCAGGCGACTATTGCAGGACTCCAACGAGCCCCTGCGCCAAGCAGCATTGGATTGCATGAATCGGGAGCCGAAGACCATAGCTCCGGAAGAGCTGGCGGCTACAGCGCTTGCGAAGATGGAACGATTGAAGATAACCAGCCTGGTCGTGGTAGACGGGCAAACCCAGCTTCTCGGCGTGATCCAAATTCACGATCTATGGAAAATCCAGCTATTTTAGCGTTCGCGGCTGCTATTGACTTGTAAGCGGCCCATTGACTAAGATGAGTTTGCCGCGGGAGTAATTCAGCGGTAGAATGCCAGCTTCCCAAGCTGGACGTCGTGGGTTCGATCCCCATCTCCCGCTCCACTAAGTCCTTATAATCCAGTGAAATACAGACGGTGGGCCAAAGTCACGTAGAAGCGTTTGTGTCCTGGGTGCGTATAGGGTGCCGATTCTGAGCAACACAGGAGGGATTGATGGTTGGAGAAGAGGGACGCTCCTCCACCTTGGGTGGTGGGGGTCACCCCTCTGATCTTCTTGATTAGGAGAAGGGACCCTAGCCGAGCTGCAGGGGTGGCATCCCCCGCAGCTTGGGTCTAAACGGAGGCTCTAAAGGGAAGGAATCATCCCTATGGTCGCCATATTCCCTCGTTTTTTATGTTTTGAACCTTGCCTTGCCAGATGAGGTACTATCATCCTCAACCTTGGTTCAGCTCCAAAGTTACCGGTTGTGCCAGATACCCTTCCCCCTCGGCCCCCTTCCGATCCCTCTGAAACGGGGCAGCAGTTTGTGTGAGTCTCGTCGTCTGGAACGCGCGCTCCTACGACAGCCCGACCCTCAAAGGGCATCAATTCACTGGTGAGGAATAGGAATAGACACTATCAAACGCACGAAATGCGGTCAATCAACCATTCACCTTTGGTCATGTCAAGCTGCTTGTGTAAAAAGGTCGAGGGTACGAGTTGGTCGTTGTTCCTTCCAATCGAGATTGAATCGATGGAAGATCGAGTAAATGATTCTGTCGACACTCTGGACATTAACAAAGCAAACCATCGGACGCGTTCTCCGTCGAACCTCAACGAAGCAGCGTTCGATGACGTTGGTGGTTCGTAGCTTCTTCCACAGAGGCCGTGGGAAGCTGTAAAAGGCCAGTAACTCAGGGAGATCCTTCTCCAATCGATTCACCATCTTCGGATAATCCTTGTGCCAGCAACGCTTCAGCCTCCTGAAAGCTGTCAGTGCATCCCGACGGCTATCGGCCTGGTAGATGGCCCGTGCATCCTGCTTGATCTGGTCTCGATCGCACTTTCGGACTGAATTGACGATGTTTCGCATCTTATGTGCCCAGCAGCGTTGGTGCTGAGCTCTCGGATAGATCGTTTCAATGGCCGCTGCCAGACCTGCACAGCCGTCGGTCACAATCAGCTCGAGGTTATCTCCCTCTATACCACGCCGGTACAGATCTCCTAAGAGTCCTTCCCAGGCAGCTTGACTCTCTCCACTGCTGCGCATAAATGCCAAAAGCTGCCGGCTACCATCCGCTCTCACCCCGTAGGCCACCAGCATCTGCACCCGTTTCCGCCCACTCGGACGTCTTACCCTCAGACTCACTCCGTCCAGAAACAGTGTCTTCCATTCGTCACTCAACCGAGCTCGGTGAAATCGCTGTACTGCTTCATCTAGCTCTCGTGTCAGCTGCGATACCGTCTGTGCACTGACAACTTCTCCCGTCATGATCGCCACAATCCGTCCCACCGTCCGTGTGCTGATTCCTCTGAGAAACGCCTCTCGTATCAGCAACGTTACCTCGTCAGCTCGTCGTTGAAACCGTTGTAATCCCTTCGGGAGAAAATTCTTGTTCCGGCTCCGGGCAATCCGCAACCGTAACGTTCCAAAGCGGGTCACAAAGTCCCGTTCATAGTATCCATTGCGGTACTCTCTCTTTCTCTGCCCACCTCTTTCATACCATCCAAAGCCACAATAACGGTCTCTCTGCCGCTGTGATTCAGTCTCGAAATACCGTTTCCACGCCAGCTTTGTCTTGCTATACACATCTCCCCAAAAGTCTTCTTTTACCTCATCAAGGAAATGTTGGAATTGTTCGGTCATCGGTGTTAATTTCGCCATTGGGTGTAAGCTCCTTTCTTGGAGTTGGTTTTTGCCATCGCAGCGAAAAAACCAAACTTACACCCTCTTTCTTTTTACACAAGCAAAGTTACATCACCTTCACCTTTTCTCGCTGGTAGGTAACCGATTGCGGCAATCGTCAGAGCGGGGTGAGGGCCGTACTGGTCTGAGCCTTCTCCATGGCTCAGGCCAATTCATTTGTATGATGACACTAACTATCCACCACGGCACTTGCCGAGTCATTACTGAAACTTCTTCCAGGAAGACCATTGACTAACTTCCTATTGGCCCCCGGTATCAAACGCCCGTATTTCTTCACAGTTAACTCGATGCTTGAGTGGCCCAGTTGCTCTGAAACGTACGCGATAGGAGCGCCATCCGTGAGGAGAAGGGAAGCGAACGTATGGCGCATATTGTGAAACCTCCTCCGCTTCAGTCCGGCCTTCTCTAGGCACTTGAGGAAGTACCGCCCCACCAGATTGATGCGGTCCATTCGTTTTCCACTTTCGTTACAGAAAACGATCTCGGGAATCTCATTTTCTCCTCGCTTGAGATATTCGGCTCGCCGTCGTCGTCTCAGTTCCGTGAGGGCTGCGATCAGTTCATCGGATAGATTCACTCTGCGGATTTTCTTGTTCTTGGTAGGAACGATTTTCCTATGAACTCGATCGTAGCTCCGTTCGACACTCACGAACTTGCTGTTCCAGTCAAAATCGCCCCATTCCAGCCCGAAAGTTCTCCGGCCCTCATACCGGTATGGATAGCAGCCAGAAAAATGGCGTAGTGTTGTGATGAGTGATCCTGTTTGAAAACCGTAGTCACCTTCCCAGTATCGAAACTCAGAAATTCAATAGCCCCTTCCTTGGTCGTGGGCCCAGAATCGCTGGTGAAGGGGGAAAGCAGGATTTTGGCAACGGACGGTGGCAAACCTGCTACACTGTTGCCGTTCCAGCGAGAGTGGCGGTTAGAGTGATCATCCCGGAGTCGCCGTCCTGGCGCAGGATGGGGTCCCTGCAACCACGGGTTTCGAACGATTGGACCCATCAGAGATCGATCCGAAAGTGTGAAAGAATACGATTTGATTGCCATCGGAAGCGGACCTGCCGGCCATCGCGGTGCCATCCAGGCAGCCAAGCTCGGGAAAAGAGTGGCCGTCGTGGAAAAGCGGCAGGTGGTGGGCGGCGCGAGCGTCAACACGGGCACGATACCCAGCAAGAGCCTCCGCGAGGCGGTTATCTTTCTCACCGGACTTCGCCAGAAGGCCCTATATGGAAGGAGCTATGCGGTCAAGCAGAACATCACCGTCGAGGACCTACGTTATCGGACCACCCATGTAATCAAGACTGAGATCGATGTCTATCAATCTCAGTTCCAGCGAAACCGCGTCGATCTGATTCCCGGTCATGCTTCCTTCGAAGGACCCAACACCATCCTGGTCGAGTGGATGGGAGACCGGGATGCATACCGCACCGATAAGGTTCTCATCGCCACCGGCACGTCGCCGGCTCACTCCGAGAAGGTGCCCCTCGACGGCAGTTCCATCCTCGACTCGGACATGTTTCTGCAGATCTCCAGCTTGCCCCGATCCCTGACGATCGTGGGAGCCGGCGTCATCGGGGTCGAATACGCCTGCATGACTGCGGCCCTGGGCATTCCCACCACCCTGGTGGAGTGCCGGGAGGGGATGCTCGATTTTGTTGATTCCGAGATCGTCGAGGACTTGCGCTACCACATGCGGGACATGGGGATCACGCTCCGCTTCGGGGAGGAGGTGGTGAAGGTCGAAAAGACTCCCGAGGGCAGGGTCACGGCGAGCCTGAAGAGTCGAAAATCCATTCGCTCGGATGCCCTGCTCTATACGGTGGGAAGACAGGGCAACACGGCCAAGCTCAATCTGGAAGCGGCCGGGCTGACCGCCGACCCGCGGGGACGACTCCAGACTAACGAACACTACCAGACCGATGTCTCGAACATCTATGCCGTTGGGGACGTGATCGGCTTTCCCAGCCTGGCCTCCGTCTCGATGATGCAGGGCCGGCTGGCCATTTGCCATGCGTTCGGGGTTCCGGCGCGCAGCGCCCCGGAGCTCTTTCCCTACGGCATCTATACCATCCCCGAGATCTCCTATGTCGGGCAAAGGGAAGACCAGCTCACCGATGCAGGAGTACCGTACGAAGTGGGACTCGCCCGGTACCGGGAGATCGCCAGGGGAAACATCATCGGGGACGAGGACGGTCTACTGAAGTTGCTCTTTCACTCCGAAACGCGCCGTTTGCTGGGCGTACACATCATCGGGGAGGGGGCAACCGAACTGGTGCACATCGGCCAAGCCGTTTTGACCTTTGGAGGGGGTCTCGATTACTTCGTGGACAACGTCTTCAACTATCCCACCCTGGCCGAGTGTTACAAGGTGGCAGCACTGTCCGCGGCCAACAAGCTCTCCTCGGACTCGAGTCCGCTGTCTCTTGCCTGACCGGGCTCACCGCTCTACCAGTTGCTTCATCACCAAAAACCTAAATGATATTCCCCAGGTCAATGGCAACCTGGACGAATTCCTTTTCGATCTTTTCGGGGAGTGAGTGCTATTGTTAGTTGAAATTCAATGAAAGGAAAGCGGCTCCAAGAGTGGTAGATTTTTGTTTTTGTCTGAAAACGAAGTCAACCAATTCTCAAGGAGCCACTATGAAGAAGATTCTACCAAACGGCAATACGTCGAAGCAAAAACGATCGTCAGGCGAGACACGATTTCTCGCAACCAATGATCAGCTCAACGAACTTGATGCACGTATCGAGCTCATCCAAGCGTTGATACCGCTGGGATTGCGAGCCGTCCAGGACAGCCTTGAAGATGAAGTCAACCACCTCGCTGGGGAGCGCTATAGCCGAGCCGGCGGCGATTCCAACCTTCATCGATGGGGATCGCAAAGGGGTTCAGTGTATCTCACAGATCAGAAGATTCCAGTCCGTGTTCCTCGAGTCCGAGATACTGATCGGAGTTGTGAGGTACCGTTGAGAACATATCGGTGGTTGCAGCAACCCAGGAATATGGACGAGGGCCTTTTGAAGAAGGTAATCAACGGATTATCGTGTCGCAATTATCGGGAGTGCGCTGAGGCGGTTCCCGAACTGTTACTGATCGCTTAAAACCGCACTTTTCTGAACAAACGCCGAGATAACAAGCCTCAACATCATCGGCGCCGTAGGCGCCTCCTCAAGTTTTTCTCAATAGGTTATGCTGTTTTCGGGTGTGGAAGAGGACCCCGACCGCCATTAACAATCGGGGTCCGTTGGCGGCTCTCTTTGGAAGAGCTACCAAACCATCAGATGTTCGTAGCCTGCCATGATTTGTGGCCGTTGTCCAGTTCCCACCCCTGGGAATGGGATGACGGTCACCTCCGAAGTTACCTTTCGTCAAGGGTTTTGCCGAGCTGACGGCTGCGGGGCGCTTTTCTGGATCTGTCGCTGCTGTGACCGTGGACAGCAGTACTGCAGTTGTCGCTGTCGTAGCAAAGCGCGCCGGAAGCAACGTCGCAAGGCCAATCGCCTGCATCAACAAAGCCCCGAAGGAAGATTGGATCACAGAGACCGTCAGCGAGCGTACCGGCGTCGACGAGCCATGGCCCGCGTGACGGATCCAGGTAGCCGAAGCGAGCTTCGTTCTGGCAGGATCGCTGCGCGCGAAGCGCAAGTACAACGTGATGAGAAAGTTCAAACACACACCACATCTACGATTTCCGGCCCTATCACCTGCATGGTTTGCGGTCGAGCGGGCCAGCTCATCGATGTGTTTCATGGATGGAGATGAAACATGATTGCAGCCGAGACCGTGGCACACATCCGTCGCTTGTTCTATGCCGAGCATTGGAAGATTGGAACCATCGCGCAAGAACTGGGACTTCACCGGGATACGGTACGAACCGCCCTGCAAACCGATCGATTCAATCGAGCCAAGATCCTTCGTCCCAGTCTCACGGATCCCTACATCGACTTTATCAAGGAGACTTTGGAGAAGTATCCGCGCCTACGAACGACTCGTATCTATGAGATGATTCGGGATCGAGGCTATACCGGCAGTGTCGTGATACTCCGGAGAGTCGTCGCCCGTCTCCGCCCTGTTCACCGAGAAGCCTTCTTACGGCTGCGAACATTTCCTGGCGAGCAGGGCCAAGTCGATTGGGCACATTTTGGAGCCGTTGCAATCGGCCGTGCCCGTCGTCGGTTGTCCTGCTTCGTTCTTACACTTTCTTATTCCCGAGCCCTATATCTGGAGTTCTTCTTCGATCAAACCCTGGAGAACTTCTTGCGCGGTCACGTCCGGGCCTTCGACTCATGGTCGGGCTGCCCTCGTGTCATATTAAGCGACAATCTGAAGTCGGCCGTGCTGGAACGCCACGGCGATGCCGTGCACTTTCATCCTCGGCTGATTGAGCTTTGTGCTCACTATCATTTTGCCACTCGCCCGTGCCAAGTGGCCCGTGGCAATCAGAAAGGGCGTGTCGAAAGAACCATCCAGTACATCCGACACTCTTTCTTTGCCGCACGCCGCTTCACCACCCTGGAGGACTTCAACCGTCAAGCGCTTCTGTGGCGCGACGAAATCGCTCATCGACGTCCCTGGCCCGGAGACCAGTCCCGCACCGTTGAGCAAATCTTCGAAGAAGAGGAAAAACCTCGATTGCTTCCACTGCCGGTGCATTCCTTCGATACCGATCTGGTGGTACCGGTTCGATCGCGCAAGACCATCTATATCCGTTTTGATCTCAACGACTACTCGATTCCACACACGGCCGTGGGTCGAGCACTCACTCTGGCAGCATCACAGGACACTGTACGCATTCTCGATGGCGCAACCGAAATCGCCCGACACCGCCGCTCCTACAACCGCCATGACGCCGTCCTGGATCCGGCGCATCAAGAAGCACTGCTACAAGAGAAGCGCAAAGCCATCGGCGCTACTCCTGGAGGCCGTCTTGCTCAATCGGTACCTGAAAGCGAAGCCTTGATCGCGGCTGCCTTCCAGCGGGGAGAGTCCGGCGGCGGGCAAACCACTCAGCTATCTCAGCTCTTGGAGGATTATGGAGCCACGGAACTACAAGTCGCCGTTCGGGAAGCACTCCAGCGGCAGACGCCTCGGGCTTCTTCGGTTGCCTTCATTCTACAGAAACATCGCCGCTCCCAACAGCGTCGTCATCTACTACCTGTCGATCTGACTCGTCGTCCCGATCTTGCCAACCTCAACGTCCAACCCCACAACTTGGAGGCCTACGATGACCTCTCCGACCGTGACGAATAACCTTGCCACCCAACTCGCCGGCATCGGTCTGAATGCCACTTCTGAATCCCTGGAAGACTTCATCGCCCGGGCTACCAAGGGTCGTTGGAGTCCTCGTGTAATGCTCGAGGAGCTGTTGCAGGCCGAAGCTCGAGAGCGTGGCCGCCGCAGTCTCGAGCGCCGCCTGAAACGCTCCCGCATCGGCCGCTTCAAACCGCTGGCGGATTTCGATTGGAATTGGCCAAAGAAAATCGATCGCCAGGTCATCGAACGCGCCCTCACTCTGGATTTCATCCCGGATGGTCGCAACTTTGTCCTACTCGGTGCCAACGGTCTGGGCAAGACCATGATTACCAAAAACATTGCCCACGCTGCTGTGCTGGCCGGCTATTCCGTCCTGTTTCGTACGGCTGCCGACCTGATCGAAGATCTCCAATGTGATTCCCCGGAACTCCGAAGAAGAAAGTTCCAATCCTACGCCCGCCCTCACCTTCTGTGCGTAGACGAAGTCGGGTATCTCTCCTATGACAACCATGCCGCGGATCTGCTGTACGAAGTCGTCAACCGGCGCTATGAGCATCGATCCATCGTTATAAGTACAAATAGAGCCTTTCGAGAATGGAACGAGGTCTTTCCCAATGCCGCTTGCATTGCCACGCTCTTGGATCGTCTCACTCACCATGCCGATGTGACCGTCATTGAAGGACGTAGCTATCGGATTCGAGAGAGCGAGCAGGAAGCCTCCGCGCGGAGGAAAAAGAAACGTTAGAACCCGTGCCGTCCAATCGCATTCAATACGTAAAGATTGTTGTTGATCTCTACGCCCAGCTGCCTGAGACTCCACAACGGCCTCGTCGGCAAGACTATCAACTCGCTTATCAGCTCTATGATCGTCGGGTTCCGCTTTCGGTCATAGAATCGAGCTTACTCCTGACTTCCGCTCGTCGGTTACTCCGTGATCCACAGGCACGCAGGCTATCGCCTATCCGGTCCCTGTATTACTTTCTCCCGGTCATTGAGGAATTACTTCAGAATCCTATCTCGGCAGACTACGTGAGGTATCTTCGAATCAAACTGCGCCTGAAAACCTCTCTACCGGCGCCCGTTCAGAAAACTGCGGTTTCACGCGATCGCTAACACCGAAGCCTTTGGCATGTCGTCGTCAAGCATCTCGCGCCGTACCATCCAAGTGACAGCTCGAAAACTGAAGGAGCTGCAGGAACGATCTCTTGCAGGATACGATTTTGTTGCTCTCTTTCTGGACGGCAAAAGCTTTGCCTCCGAGCAGATCCTGATTGGATTGGGAGTAACCATTGAGGGCGAGAAGATCATTTTGGGGTTCCTGCAGGCCAATACCGAAAACGAACGAGTGTGTACGGACTTTCTCCGAGGGCTGTTACAAAGAGGGCTTTGCCATAACGAGGGCCTGATGTGCGTCATCGATGGGTCCAAAGGATTGCGAAAAGCCATCCAGACGGTATTCGGCAACCAGGCTGTCGTGCAGCGCTGTCGATGGCATAAGCGTGAGAATGTGTTGAGCTACTTGCCCAAGAGCAAACAGGGAACCTTTCGCAAACGTTTGCAGGATGCCTATCAAAAGCCAACCCTGGGAGAGGCAGAAACAGCGCTTCTAAGGGTCCGAAAAGAACTATCGCTGCTGAACCAGTCAGCGGCAGCCAGCTTGGATGAGGGTTTCGAAGAGATTCTCACCCTTCACCGGTTGGGCCTGGCAGAGGAACTCCGGGAGAGTTTCTCTACCACGAATTGTCTCGAGTCCATCAATGCGCAGCTTGGACAAAGAACCGACAAAGTGGATTACTGGAAAAACAGCAACCAATTACATCGCTGGGTAGCTACGGCATTGCTTGAGATCGAGCCGAGACTCAGGAAGGTCCGTGGCTATCGGCATCTGCCGAGGTTACGTCGTTCCTTAAAAGCCCGTTTTTCAAAAGCCGTGGAGGAACGAATTGCGTGAATACCACGGGAGCCGCTCTCCAATTTCAACTGAAAATGGGATTGACTCTTTTCGGGTGTGAGAGGTTGCATTGTTGCTGCATCATTTCGGGAAGTTCATGCGGCGCAGTAGGTCCTGGAAGCGAGGGTCGTGGTGGAATTAGCGGAAGTTCTCCACCATTATGATGTCAGCCTCTAGCAATGGGCTTTGTGTATAGAGAAACCACTGGCCCTTTTGGGAGACCTTCAAGTAACGATGCTGATGACGACTTTCCTGTTTGAAAACCGTAGTTACCTTCCCAGTGTCAAAACTTAGAAGTTCAATAGCCCATTTCTTGGTCGTGGGCCTAAAATCACTGGCGAAGAAATAGATTCCCTCCTCAGTCACCGCCCAGTTTTCCCAATTGATCTCTTGGTCCAAGACTAGGGTTCCCGCTCCGCCGGAGACCGGGACTTTCCAGATGCCAGCGTTGTCGGGCCGCGAATAGAAGAGGAATCTGCCTTCGAACGACTCAACTGCGTAGTAGCCTCCTGCCTGAGTCACTTGCACAGGTTCTCCACCAGTTGATGGCATTTTCCAGATCTGATCCTCGCCGCTGCGATTCGATCTAAAGTAGATCCACTTTCCGTCCCTCGACCAGTTGGGCACAAGATCGTCAGAGCTTTCATGAGTCAACGGCCGAGGCTCACCTCCTCCAGCAGCAACTACAAAAATCTCGGCGTCTTGTCCCTGTCGGGATTCAAAAGCGATTTGCTTTCCGTCAGGAGACCAACGGGGAGTTCCAGACGTCTTTTCAAAGGAAGTGAGCGCCCTAGCGTTGGAACCGTCACTGTCGCAAACCCAGATATTGTTATTGCCAGTTCGATTGGATTGGAAGGCAATCTTGCTGCCGTCCGGTGAGAAATCGGGATTTGAATCGCGCCTTGAGGACTTGATTAGTTGCTCAGGCAAACGGACCGATCCCGTCGCTTTGGGTCCCGGCAGCCGCCAGATGTTTGTCTGGGTGCGATTTTCCTGTGTGTAAGCCAAACGATTCCCCTGGATTGATATCGACGGATACCGCACCGTATCAGCCGCTGTGGCGTAACGTGCGGAGGTCCCCTCCGGTACGGAAATACGCCATAAAAGACGTTCTCCCGCAAGCCAAGCCGAGAGAAGTATCGTTCGAGCATCTGCAGTCCATGTGAGGCCAGTGATTGGGCCGAAATTCTCGGATGTGACGCGAGCGGCTTCACCACCGGATACCGGCTGGACCCAAACGTCCCCTATAAGCGACTCTGAGTTTCGGGCGAAAGCCAGCGACTTTCCGTCCGGTGAGAACACAGGCCACAGATCTCCGTAAAAATCACCAGGAGGTGAGCTCAAGGGTCTTGTTTTCAGGGTCCTCATTGAGAGCAAGAGAACTTTAAAGGGGTCTCCTACAAAATCTCGGTCCGAGAAGGCCAGTCCTTTCCCATCGGGAGACCAGGACAAACCTTGCCGCGGTCGACCGGGCTCCGGCCACCGTACCGGCGTTTTCAGGTCGAGTAATTTGCGCTCTTTACCACCGAGGGCTGACACCGTGTAGATCGCAGTGCCAGTCGCGGAATCCCGTAGGAAGGCAATCTGCACCCCGTCCGGTGACCAGATCGGATGCATGTCGATATCAGGATGATCTGTCAGTCTCAACAACTCCTCGGAGCCTATCTGTTTGCGATAGATGTCCCAGTTGTCCAGTGTCTGTCCATTCCAGTCAAAAACAATCTCATTGCCGTCGGGCGAGAAGCTCGGCGCGCCCTCATAGCCCTGAAAAGAGGTGAAGGGGGTGTTCCTAGGTAGTTCCAACGGTATCTCAGAGGTTTCCAGAGACGAGAACCACCAGATGAAGCCGATTGCGACTGTCAATGGTGCAATTCCCCAAAGCAAACGGCTGCGTGGCCACTTTCGTGGAACCGGCTTTGCCATCGGTCCACTAGCAACCGATTTTCCAGAGTCGCTATCCCTCTTCAATCGTCTCAGATCAGCCAGCAAATCCTTGGCAGACTGAAAACGGATTTCTGTATCCTTCTCCAGGGCCTTACTGATGATACGTTCCAACTCATCGGGCAGCTCTGGGTTTAACCGCACAGGAGAAGTGGGAGCCTTGTTAAGGATTTCATCAAAGACAACCCCAGAGGTAGTTCCCTTAAAGGGTTGTGTGCTAGTGGCCATCTCATAGAGGACCACACCAAATGAGAACAGGTCTGTCCGAGTGTCGAGTTCCGCACCTCGCACCTGCTCTGGTGACATGTAGGATACTGTTCCCACCGCCGTACCAGGGCCGGTCAAGGATTCGCGAAATGTCCGTGTCTTTGCGGATGCAGACTCTGAAGATGAACGCGTTAACTTGGCCAGTCCAAAGTCCAGAACCTTTGCATGGCCGCGCGTCGTAATGAAAATATTGGCGGGCTTAATATCTCGGTGGATGATCCCTTCGGAATGCGCAACGTCCAATGAGTCGGCAATCTGGATTCCCAGATCCAGCAGCTGATCGACTCCTATACGTCCCACGGTGATTCGGTGCTTCAGGGTCTGGCCTTCAAGCATCTCCATGACAATGAAAGGCTGGTTTTCATGTTCACCAATATCGTAGATTGTACAGATATTGGGATGATTGAGTGCGGATGCAGCACGAGCTTCACGCTGGAATCGCTCCAGTGCTTGACGGTCTTGGGCGAGTTTCTCAGGGAGGAACTTCAGAGCCACGTGACGACCTAGGCGGGCGTCCTCGGCTTTGTAGACCACACCCATTCCGCCGCCACCGAGCTTCTCCAGGATCTTGTAATGGGAGATGGTCTTGCCGATCATGTCAGTTGCCGGTGGGGACGAGGCGTCTGAGTTCCTCGAACCAGTTGAGGACGACGTTGATTCGTACCTCTCCTGACTCCCGTTCGCTCGCTTTGATCATCAGGAACCGCTGAGCGTCAGGAGTAGTGTCGTAGTTGGAGGCGATTGATTTGTTGAACATCGTTCCTCAAAGAGCAAGGTCCCAATGTACGATTCCCATGCTCCGGCCTCGATCGGAGAGAGGATCTCGTATGGACCAAGCCGTTTCCCGTCTGCGAGAGCCATACAGGCTCCGTGGATTTGGTGGGTTCAATGCTGGGGGTAGGATAGCACAGGAGGCCCCGTATCCGGGGTTTCGGACGACAAATTTTGGAGACCCCTATCCCAGACCCTTCGTTTTGCGATTATTGCAGAATCACCCGTCTACGAAAGGGGTTCTGTGGGGGGAAAAGAGGCATTAATTCCTACCTTCGATCATCTGGAACTTGAGGCTTACCGTTGCGGAGGCGCCGTCAAAACTCTGCGCAGGACGATAGCTCCAGTTGGTATGACCTTTGTCGTGATACATCTTCTGGATCTGATCAATGCCGCTTTTGATCTTGCTCATGTCTAGGATATCACCTTGCTGAATGACGAACTGAGAGGTCAGTTCGTCATTGGAGAAGACTGTTGCTCCAGTGATCTCCAATTTCGATAGCCGGAACTGCGGTCCTTCCACGATACGAATGGAAAACTGGATTTGACCATTGAATTCGCTAACGTGTTCGATCTCCGCGATGCAGTGCAAGAATCCATGGCTCTTCAAAAAAGGCATGAGATTCTGTTCTATGTCATTCCTTAGCTTGCTCTCGTCCCAGGGTTCGCCCAAGTAGCGAGAACTCAGGGCATTTCGGATCGTATCATCGTCGAAGTGTCTATGTCCTGAAAGCATCATCCTGCTGATGAGCTTTGGTTCATCTACTTTTGGCTGGCATTGCACGAGTGTAGGACAGGCAAGTACCGCAATGAGTACTCCCAAAGTGATTGCTCCGTATTGTAGTGAGCGTCCGTGTGGCATGGTGACCTCCAGTAGAAGCTAGGCGAGAACGTTACAAGAATTGTACACCCGCTGTACCCCTACCCCAACCATTCGTTACAGATTTTGACTCCAGAAACCCCCGACAAAATCGGGGGCTGGAGAAGAAAAACGGGCATTGTGAGCGAACCACGGGGAGCTATAATCTCCGAAGGGCGGGGAATGGCCGACACATCCTTCCCTTGCTCTGGGCCGGGCGTCCGGTGGGCCGACCGTGAGGCGTCCGGTCCTGCTGGGCCATACTTCCTTGACGTCAATTTGGAACCTGAAATCCTCCAGGATTTTTCCGGGAGGTAGAGGAGTCCCACGATGGGACCCATGGCCCGAGAGCTTGTCAAGCATGGGTGTGTGCAATAGGGTGGTGCCCGGAGACCGGTGGATCGTTCCATCACAGTCCCCTGGGATTCACAATCCTTGGCGCTTAGCGAGATTGGTGCTTATGCTCTGCCCTTGATGTCCTTTTGCGAAGCGGCAACCGACTTGAAGACATAACGCGTCAAAGCTGTTTGGATCTGCGGCAGAGGATATTGGGTGTTGGTGGTTCGGTTCGCGGTGTTTATCGTATTATACAGAACTGTCTAATTCCTGTTGGGCGGATACTCGCAACTGTCGGTATCGATGAACTCGAAAGGAGATAATGCCATATGATTTGCATCACCGGAGCCGGCGGGACTGTCGGCAGCGAGGTTTTCAAACAGCTTGAATCAGCAGAGGCGCCGTTTCGCGTCGCATACTTCTCAAATGAGAAGGCGGAAACCGCACGTGCGAGAGGGATCGAAGCCGTCATCATCGACTACAACCGGCCTGCGACCCTTCGGGCGGCGTTTCAGGAATGCGACAAACTGTTCCTTCTCGGGCCCAACGCGCTGAACCAGACGCAGCTCGAGCGGAACGCCGTCGAAGGCGCGAAGGCGGCCGGCGTGCGGCACATCGTGAAGCAGTCCGTAATGGGAGCCGTCGAAGAGTCATACAGCCTGGCGAAGGTCCATCGGCCAGTCGAGAAAGCGATTGTGTTGGCATGGACGTTTCTTCGCCCGAATAGCTTCATGCAGAACGTCGTAACGTTCATGAGTGAGACAATTAAGGCTGAAGGATCATTTTACAGCGCGAGCGGCAAGGCGAAGATCGGCCACGTTGATGTGCGTGACATCGCCGCGGTGGCCGTGAAAGTGCTGACCGAGCAGAACCACGAGGGAAAAGCATACACGATGAGCGGCCCCGAGGCGCTGACCTATGACGAGCTGGCGGGCGAGCTGTCGAAGGCGCTTGGGCGCCCGATCGGTCACATCAACCTCTCACCGGCGGATTTGAAGGGCGGCATGCTAGCGGAGGGGATGCCCGAGACGCTCGCCCATCGAATGCTGGACCTAGAACGTTACTTTCGCGAGGGTCGGGCGAGTCGCATCACTAATGACGTCAAGCAGGTGACCGGACGAGAACCGAGACGATTTGCAGAGTACGTTCGGGAGACCGCCGCCACGGGGGTCTGGGATGTGGAAGCGGAAGGGGCCACGACGTGAGCGACGAATTGCTTCGCGTCCTGACCCTCATTTCGGCGCTCGGCTGCGGGCTGGTGGGAGGTATCTTCTTCGCCTTTTCTACTTTCATAATGAAAGCGCTCGACCGTCTCCCACCGGCGCAAGGGATAGCCGCCATGCAATCCATCAACGTTACGGTGATCAATCCGCCGTTCATGACGGCGTTTTTCGGAACGGCCGCGGCTTGCGCCATCCTGACCATATCCTCGTTGCTAAGTTGGCACAGACCCGGCGGCGGCTTGCTGCTCGTCGGCAGCCTGCTCTACCTTTTCGGCACGATTCTGGTGACGATCGCATTCAACGTGCCGCGGAACGAAGCCCTGGCGGCCGTTGACCCGGCGAGCGCTGAGGGGGCCCGCCTGTGGGTGGGCTACGTCCCAGGTTGGACGGCCTGGAACCACGTGCGGACGGCTGCAGCCCTTGCGGCTGCAGCAGCGCTCTCCATTGCGCTCCGTCATTGAGGGGTGCCTGAGTTGAGTGACAACACTGAGAATCAAGTTCGGTCTAAAGCGCACTACGTCGGCATAGCTTGGTTTTCGGCGCAGGAATTGGAACGGCGTTTGGCGCTGCTTTTGGTAACGTCGGCCTAGGTGTTACCTTCGGTGCGGCGTTTGGGATGATACTAGGTGCGGCTCTATCGGGTTCGGGTGCTAAGGGGGGCGACGTCTAACAAACGGATAGCCTGCGAGCCGACCAGTGGCACAGAGGGGAATCTTCATTCCCTCGTTTCGATCCTAGGTCTTGTTTGGCACGGAGTGCCGTGCCATCTCATCCATGCGTACGATCCACCAGACTGAACGACTTCTCCTCCGTGAAATGGTTCCCGATGATTGGACGTAGTCGGACACCGACGCATCGTTCCATCTCGGGGCCTGGGACTCCATACCCCCTCTAATGAAATTGTGACGTGCCCCCCCCTTTGAAATACCCGGTGCGCGGACCGAAACCTGCCACACCGTAGAAAATAGGAGTATCAGCGCATCTAGGTCGTTTCGATGGTGGTAGCGCGAGGGTAGCAGGCCACCACATCTGCTTCAATCGCTACATCTTGCAGACCGCCGGCTGATATTAAATCAGTGGGTTGTACTCCTCGGGAGACGCCTGCTGGTCCCCGTGTCGTCACGGTTTTTGCTACCATGTTGCTACCAGTCCACCCCATATCAGGACACACTAAGAGCATCCCGCTTTACTCTGTTTTCCTGTTTTTATGCGGGTTTAGGTCTTCTTGGGTGTTGCTGGTTTCGTACTGAATGGATCTCTTAATCAGCGGGTTGCCTGGAAATGATGCCTGCTGTCCAAACAATATTGGACTCGGTGAATCTTGGATCGCGGCCCCCTAAACTAGGGATCGGCACCAGGGAGCGTGTTCAGAGATCGATCTGTGCTTTCGTGACAAAAGTTAAGTCACGAAGAGATGGGCGAAAATTTTTGCTGTCGGAAATCTCGCACTCTACTGGATGGGACCCACAGGCGAAAGTCGAGGTTAGGACCCTACCCCACCCCTCGGGAATAGAAGATTCAGACCGGTACCGGGTATCAAGATGAGAATCTCGAAACGAAATCTGGGTGCAGATAGGGTGCAGAAAGTGCAGGATTTTGCAGGGATAAGTCCTTTAACCTCATTAGAGGCAACAGATGGGAAGATTTCCCAAGCTGGACGTCGTGGGTTCGACCCCCTTCTCCCGCTCCAACCACAACAATCCAAGCGAGGTAGAACCCTATCGAGTGTTACGTTACGTTTGGGTTGCCGATCTCGATCGGCCCATTTGGAGTGGACAAATCGTTCGAGAACAAAAGGAAGGGGGGCAGGGCTCCTTTCCAATTTTGGTGACGATACCCACTCCCCCTCCAATCGTCTGACAGCGCTGGAGCGCTAGAACCCCAGATCGGTGCTGCACTGGTCTTTTTTCTTCCCGCCGACCGTGTTAGGGCCAGCACTCGGGGAAACAATAGGAGGCGGGCTGTTGCTCGTGCATTGAAGGTTCCCGCCTATCGTGTTGCCGCCAATGCTCGCACTAAAGGGGAACCCCGGGGTTATGATCCCGGTATTCTCCTTCACTTTGAGGTTGCCCCCTATCATGGTGTCCAGAAATACCAATCCATTGAGGTTTCGCTTAGCGTCGACGTTGCCTTGAATTATGGTACCCCAGACGAGACTATTGTCTCCAAAGGCTCCTAGAAACACTCCCCCGACTCCACCTTTGATCTGGACATTTCCCTGAACTGTATTGCCTCCTCCGCCGGGTCCCAGTCGCACAAACCCGTGGCCGGGTTCCCCTTGGACGTTACCCCGAATGACTGTCGTGTTGGCCGCAAGCGAGCCGAAGACTTTCACGTTATCAACGTTCGCGCCCAGCAGAAAACAGCGTGCGCCGGGCGGGACCTCCACATTGTCCGCTGAGCCCGTAAAAGGTGTCAGCGGCGTGTTGTCGCAGATCAGGTCATCGGCCATTGCCGGCGAGTAAACAATTAGCACCAGAAATAACATCAGAGTTGTCCGTTGTCTTGTCATGATTTTCACCTTTCTTGTTTGTTTTTGAATGGAAGCATCACCTTCGTACTGCTAGTGGACATCGTAGTTACCGCTCTCGACCGCCGTCTTCAGCAGGTCTGGCATGCCGATGCAGGTCGCGGTGGAAGCGGACCGTTCTGTGTGCAAGGTATCGGTACCCTCAGTCCCCAGATCACCTACGAGCGTGATAACGCTCGTGCCGATTGGGATGAATTCCTCGTTGGAAGACTCGACGATGACGCTCCCAATCCATGCGAAGGGTCTCTGAACCGTCATGCAGGTCGGTGACATGCGCACGAGCATCGTGCCCATGCCAATGGCGCTCAAATCGAAGTTGACGACGATATCTCCCCAGACTTGACCACTGGGATTCTGGTGAACAACGATCGTTTGTCTGAAGGGGATGCCGTCTTCGATGCCCACTGCACTCCCGGTTACACTGTGCCCCCCCTGCTGCTGCGCGAACGCAACTGGTAGGCTAACGATCAAAAGACTGAGCGCCGCCAAAAGCGCTTGGAGTCGGCACTTAGGGTTCTTCATGGGTTCCTCCTTTTGGTTTCCTCGGTTGATCGGAGCTTCGACCCGCGGCAAGGAAAACGGGTTTCCCTGCGCCGTCTCGCTACCGTGCTTCGAGGATGCTCGACCGCCATCACCGGTCGCAAGGGACAGGAGTGGACATGCGTACTGCTGACCTCAGATGCCCGCTAGTGTCCCTTCCAATCCTTCGGATCAGAGACAATTGAGCCGTCTGACGGATAACGAAACCGGTTTCCCCGGCCTGCAGGCGAGAGTAAGATAGGAGTATCTAATTCACACTGTTGGGAATAGGAGATGAAAGAGCCCGGTGAGCAAACTCTGACTCCAACCAAGGAACCGGCGATCGACGAGCGTCTTGACTCCTGGAAGGAGATCGCAGCCTACCTCAAGCGTGACGTGCGCACGGTGCGCCGGTGGGAAGAAAAGGAAGGGCTCCCCGTTCATCGACACCTACATCACAAGCGCAGCTCCGTCTATGCTTATAAGACACAACTGGATACGTGGTGGAAAAATACACGGTCTCGCGCAGAGCTCGAGTCAGCAGATTCTGACACCAGTCATCGAGGGAGCCATCTCGGTCTATTTGTTGCGGTGGTAAAGCGAAAGGTGTCGTTTCGGCCGACCATTGCTGCATCGTTGGCTCTGTTGGCCGTGGTCCTTGCCTACTTGTTCCTGTTTCAAGCCCCCTCGACCCAGCTTGCACCAAACATCCGATCGCTTGCCGTTCTGCCCCTTGCGAACCTTTCCGATGATCCTGAGCAAGAGTACTTCAGCGATGGAATGACCGAGGCTCTGATCAGCGACTTGGGAAAGGTCGCAGGTCTTCGGGTGGTCTCGAGAACATCAGTGATGCGGTATAAGGGGACCAAAAGGCCTTTGCCGGATATCGCCCAGGAGTTGAACGTGGACGCTGTCATTGAGGGGTCGACGCTACAGGTTGGAAACCGGGTGAGGATTACAGCCCAGTTGATCGAGGCGGCTAACGACGGGCACCTGTGGTCGGATAGCTATGAAGGCGAGCTATCCGATGTTCTGGGCTTGCAGCGTGATGTGGCGCGGGCCATCGCTCGAGAGGTACAGACCAGACTGACTTCCGATGTGCCATTGCTCCTGACGATGGCTCGGCCCCTGAACCCGGATGCTTATGAAGCCTATCTCAGAGGTCGCTACCAATACAACCAAAGAGAATTGAAGCTGGCTTTGGCATACTTCAACCAGGCAATCGATACAGAACCGGACTACGCTCTGGCATATGCCGGTGCGGCTGATTGTTACCACAAGCTCGGCGCCAACCACATATTTCCACCAAAGGAAGCCTTCCCGAGGGCAAAGGCTATGGCAATGCGAGCGCTCGAAATTGATGATCAACTCAGCGAGGCATACACCACGGTGGCAGCCATGCACACAAACCACGATTGGGACTGGCACAGAGCGGAGATGGCCTTCAAGCGCGCTATTGAGTTGAATCCGAATTATGCAGAGGCTCACCAGGAATATGCCTGGCTCTTGACAGCTTTGGGACGAATGGATGAGGCGGTTGCGGAGGCTCAAACAGCATTGGCGCTAGATCCCTTTTATGCCCCGCGGCACTCACATCTTGGAATGGCTCTCTACCGGGCCAAGAGGTACGAGGAAGCCATCGAACAGTTTCGCATGCTACTGGATAGGTTTCGTCAGGAGGCGATTCTTGAAGTGCCGACCAGCCAGCTCTCGCTGGCCCTGGTCCAAAACGGGAAGTACGAGGAGGCTATCTCAACGCTTCAGCAAGCAATAAGCCTGTGGGGGAATCTGCCGAGTTTTCCGGCGTTCCTTGGGCACGCCTATGCACGGGCCGGACAGAGCAGGCAGGCGCGCGAGGCCATCGACGATTTGAAGGGTTCCGGTGAACGGTATGCCTTGCCCTATTACCTGGCCTTAGTCTATGCAGGCCTCGGGGATAAAGATCACGCCCTGGAATGGCTCGAAAAAGGGTATCTGGACCGGATTTGGCTCATGGTGTTGGTGAACGCCGAGCCAGCCTTCGATCCTCTCCGATCGGAGCCTCGCTTCGAAGAGCTGCTTCGCCGGATGAATTTCGCGCAGTGATGGCTTGGCCGGGGCTCGAATGGAGTCCTTTCGAACCTCTTTGAGGAGGAACAGGTTTTTTAGCTCAATGGCTCCATCGCAAGAGATCCCTGTCGGCCTAGCGACACATGGTCCGCATTCAAAATACGCACCGACCCGTGCTGGAGTTGGCTCGCGGTGGCCTACAGGCTCGCTTTCCAAGGCAGCGACGTGTGGTAGATTGTGGTTGTGTATCGTACGGCATCGGTTAAAATAAACATATTAAGCATATATGCTTCATGCATGCTTACGGGTTATTGGCAGATGTTCATTACTGGAACCGCCGTCAGCGCAGAGCAGTTGATTGCTTTTTTGAACGGACAAGTGTCCGGGCATTTCAATAAGTTCATCGAGGCGAATCCAGCCTGGAAGAACGTTCGCCAGACGTTGCGGGCTTGCGTCGACAGGATCGTGGAGTACAAAGTGCAGTTGCGCCAGACTCCCGATGACACTGGGGAGGAGTTGTCCCAAGAACTGTACGAGGGGATCTGGGCCGATCTGAACCGACTATTGAATCATGCCAAGGTACGGATTCAACCCGGGACCGAAACTGGCGGGGAAGCTCAGTTGGACAAACCGGGAGCGTTTGAGCATTCGATGCGCCTGATCCCACCTGTCTACAAGGAAGACTCGCCCCCCCCCCCAAGTGGTCCCGGGACCGACCGACGCGACATCTTTCTGCAATCCGGATGTCTTCTCTACGCCTCACCCCATGACGGCAACTATGTCTTGGCCTTCATCGATCTTCTCTGCGATCCGGAGCGGGGGATGGACAAGATCTCGAAATGCGAAGTCTGCGACCGGGTTTACTTTTCCACCTATCGGAGAGCGCAGAGGTTTTGCACTGCCCGTTGCAGAGAGACTTTTCACAAACCGGAGAAGCGGGCCAACGCGGCGCTCTACATGAGACAGTATCGTAGGCTGAGACGAGAAGCTGGCAATCCCGTTGGGTAGAATCTTTTAGCCGGACCCGCATCCAGACAACGCGATTAGCCCCGGACGAAAAAGTTAGATAAGCGCTTTGACAGCTACGGATCGAAGTGGAATAATTCCTCCTTATCCCAGTGAACCACGCGGAACACTTCAGAGGAAAATGCCATGTCCCGGATCGCCAAGACTTTGTCCTGCTTCACGTTCGTGTTTTTGAGTACGGGCGTCCTGTTTGCTTCGCTTGGGCGTGCAGGAGCGATGCAAACTCGCGAAGTTCCCGTCGACAGCTTGATTTTCGACCTCAAAAATCCCGATGCACAGCGCAGAAAGGATGCCGTGAGTGCGCTAGGAAAAAAGAAGGTTACCAGCGCCGTGCCTGATCTAGTAGCGATGACTGGAGACGGGAACACCCCTGTGCGAAGGGAACTGGTGGCCGCGCTGGACAAAATTGGGGACCCGAGGGCGTTGCCGGCGTTTGTGACACTTTCCGAAGATCGGGACAAGACCATTCGAGACGCGAGCATGGACGGTATTGTCAATCTATATCTTACTAAGGACAAGGGTTTTACCGGCGGTGTCACGAAGGTCGCCAACTTTTTGAATCCTTGGTCTGACGAGTGGGGAGCTGTTGCAATCGATCGAGAAGCCAAAGTCGATGAGTCTGCCGTTGGGGCACTGAGCGCTCGTTTGCAGGACCCCGACACTTCGCTGAGAGTAAAGTCCGCCCGCGCTTTAGGTATATTGAGAGGGCAGTCCGCGGTCCCGGTCATGCTCGACAGCCTGCGCCATGATCGCAACAACGACGTCCGTTTCGAGCTTGTCCGGTCGTTTCGCAAAATCGGAGATGCATCGGTCGCGCCGGAGCTTATGAATTATCTCGAATACGGAGACCAGAAAGTACGGAACGAGTCTATCTACACCATTGGGCGTCTCCGCTATCGACCCGCTGCGGCGGAACTGCAGCGTCTCTACGAGAAGGAGGCTTCGGGTTCTGTCGGGAAGGTCAACAAGGATCATCAGCGAAACCTCATGGATGCCATGGCCTTTATCGGCGATCCCTCGTCGAAGGAGCTCTTTCTGAAGGAAAACCGCAATCCTGATAATGTGTTACGTCTTCGTGCGGTCGAGGGGCTGGCGCGCATTGCCGATAATGCTGAAATAACAGACGTTTCTCGGGATCGGCTCCGAGAGAAAGATGCAAAGGTCCAGGTCGCCTTGGCTTACGCGCTGTATCGGATGGGTCGAACGGAGTACTTGGATGCGGTCGTGGAAGGCCTCGATGAGGGGAAGACGCGAGTCCAAGTGACTCAGTATCTGGTTGAGTTTCCTCCCGGGGATCTCCCGAAGCTCAACAGCCAGGCGCGCCACAACTCGGTTAGCGTGCGGGAGTCGATCGCGCAGGTGCTCGGAGAGATTGGAGACAGCAGCTCTATTCCTGTGCTACAGGATCTGAGTAAGGACACGCGAGGGAACATTGCTCCACTTTCAGTGCACGCCATGCGGCGGATCAACAGCCGGTCGAGTAATCCATGACACGACGAAATCGGAAGGACAGACAGAACGGGTTTGGTGGGCGCCACAGGACTCGAACCTGTGACCCCTGCGGTGTGATCGCAGTGCTCTACCAGCTGAGCTAGGCGCCCCTCGAGAGACCGAGCCGGAAAGCGGCAAAGAACTAACTTTTTAACACCCTCCCCCTTTTTTGTAAATAGCAGACCCCTGGCGAACGTGCCAGCCGGCGGGAGCCGTCTACATAATAATGATGCCCGACCCATCGTCCGATAAATCAATGAGAATCACGGACCTGGGGGAGGCGCCCGTCTATGAGTCGCCAGATTGGATACTTTTGCTATCAGAATCTCCATGAAAGACATTTCGGGGCGGTTCTGGTAACGAATCAAATTGCAGTCCCGGTGGAATTCAAGTACACGGAGCCGATTCGGTGCAGTTCGCTCCACAAGATTCTCTACGGGGAGTCCCTTCAGCGCTACTTGAGACAAACCTTGATTCGAGAACGCCTCGCGGAGGCACTGGAGTCCAACGCGGAATTCTTCATTGCCTCCTATGAAGAGCGCGACTTCCTGACGACCATTGGCGGGAGAGAGATGATTGCGGTAGAAAGCATAGGCACCGGTTCTACGAGCACATCGGAGGTTTTTACTCGCGTGAGGGAGCGCCAGGCCATCGTTACCCTCGAAGAAGGGCCTCAACTTCGCCTTGCTTTCTCCACTGTCGACGATACCCTCCAGCGACATATCGTGTCGTGGCTTCAAGAGTTATCTCGGACTATGGACTTACTCGAGCCGATGGAGCGTGTGCAACACGCGCTGAAAGTTCTCAGCGCAGAGCAGGATTCCGCGGAAACGGAGTTGTTCGAGAAGGTTTGAGGCCGTTGAAACTGTCACGGAATCTCCCAAACACGTTGAGACTGATCGCCGATGCCCTCGGCCCGAAACGCCCCGCAGTCCGGGCTTGGGGGCTCGGGCTGCCGCGGCCGGAAGTTGTGTCCTCGACGCTAGCGCCTGCGCGTATGATTCGTGTCGCGTGCAAGCAGAACCCACTATCGCCTCTCATTGTAGGGATTGGAAACTTCAGCCTGGATCCAAGCCCCCCAGACGGAATGCCGCAAACCATGTCGGTCGTCGGGGCGCTCCAGCTGTTGCTCTCGTCAATTCAAGTGAAGAGCTGGGATTCCACGCTCGAACTCCGATGCGTGAACGTCGTCACGGGGGCAACCCGTCCCTTGGTTATTTATACCCTGCAGCTGCCGGAACCGCGGCGGGTTGCTCCGCCCGTCCGAGGCCTGAAGCTGTGGGAAGGGAATGCGTCGATTCGGGGAGGGGAGCAATGGGTTGTCAGGGTCCCGAACGTCGAAGAAGGTACGGGTAAGTTTCTTGGCTTTCCTCAGGTCAGAAGAGATGCCTCGGGCGAGGTGGCCGACATGCAGCGCCTCCAGTTTGTACAACAAGCCGCCATCCAGCAGGGGATAGACCGGCGGAATGTCGAACTGGTGGGTATCTTCAAGAGAGTTCCCATTGAAATCGTCGGCAGGACGCGTTTCAACGAAAAGCGAGGAGTTCTGATTTTCACGGTCCCACCACGCCTGAATGTGCGGCAAACGCGGGTTCATGACGTGGCGATGATTCGAGATCGTGCCACTTCCAGACTACATATGGTTTCAGACATGACACGCGTCTCGATCGCGAGGCTGCGTTGAGCCGGAGTTCCACCATGGGTGACGCACAGGGTATTGCAAGGAGTTCGAAGTCGCAGGCGCCAAAGGAGCCGATTCTGTTGGACGTCAGTACCTTGAAGAACACTGGTGGGTTCGACGGTGCCCGTTTCTGTGTGCCGACCTTGACATTCATGAATGGGCCGGCAATCGGCAAAGAGCTTCCCTTGGTTCACACGGAGCTGACCTTCGGACGAGGGGAGGAGTCCGACGTCGTGCTGCCGGACCCATCCGTCTCCAGACAACATGTGCAACTTATCTGTCGAAAGGTCGTGGACGAGAAGCAGCAAGAGAGCCTGAAGGTCGTCCTGCGGGATCTTGGCAGCAAAAACGGGACACTCGTAAACTATAGGCGGGTTCGCAAAGCTGTTCTCAGGCCCAATGACAAGGTGACCATCGGCCGGATCATATTGAAGTTCGAATATCGGGACCTGGCCGAACAAAACTATCACGAGGAGATGTACCGCCTTACCACGACCGATACGCTTACGTCTCTGTTGAACAAATGGGCGGTGACGCGAATGCTGCTCGAAGAGATCACGAAGCGGGAGCGATACTGGAGTCGACTCTCGATTCTGCTGCTCGACTTGGACAACTTCAAGTCTTGCAATGACAAGCATGGTCATATCGCAGGCGATCGAGTGTTGCAAGGTGTCGCAGGCATCCTATCCCGCAACCTGCGGCGAGCAGACAAGGCCGGGCGATTCGGTGGCGAGGAGTTTCTCATCCTCTTGCCGGAAACGGGGGTTCGTGGAGCAAGGTCTCTGGCAAACCGCATTCGCGCGGACGTTCTTGAATCGGCAGCCAGCGAGGCGGACGTCGATGAGTCCGTCACGGTAAGCGTGGGCATTGCTACCTACTCCAAGTCCAGCAGCGGTCTGGAGAACCTGCTCGCAAGCGCGGACGCGGCCCTGTATCAGGCAAAGCGAGCGGGCAAGAACCGAGTGGAGTGCTGGAAGGGAAGTGACCCGCCGGGCAACGGGAAGCGATCCGCCAAGAGAAAATCATGACTATGCTGCGACGAAGGTTGGATGACTTCTACATAGTCAGGAAGATTGCGTCCGGTGGAATGTCGGTGGTGTACCTGGGCGTCTCGTCTCGAACCGACGAAAAGCGCGCCGTGAAGGTCCTTTCCAAGGGAGCCTCCGCTTCAAGAAAGGCAGACGCTCGGTTTCTTCGGGAAATCGAGATCCTTCGTAATTTGAAACACCCGAACATCATTACCATTCTCAGTAGCGGTGTTCTGGATGACGCCTACTACTATATGATGCCGTATTTTTCCCGTGGGAACCTGGCCCAAATACCCCGGAAAAATTTGTCACAGAAGGACCTATTGGTATTGTTCCAAACCCTGTGCAAAGCAATCGACTACGCGCACCGCATGGGCGTCGTTCACAGAGATCTAAAGCCCTCGAACATACTGGTCTCGGAGCAGGGAAACCCGGTTGTGTCGGATTTCGGCATTGCGATGCGAGCTGCCGCGAACGAGGCCCGTCTGACCCGGTCGACGGAGGTAATGGGAACGCTCGCGTACTTGGCTCCCGAGCAACGCATCAGCGCCAAACGGGTCGACGAACGCGCTGACATTTTCTCGCTTGGAGCGCTCCTCTATGAATTGATCATGGGCTTCCCGCCGCTGGGGAGCTTTCCGAGTCCGAAGGAGCTGAAGCCCGACTGGCCGCCGCTCGTGACGGAAGTCCTGGAACGCTGTCTAAGAACGGACCCGGGGCAGAGATTCTCCCAGGCAAATGAAATTGCAGAGCAGATCGATTCCATCTTGAGTTCTTTGAGTTCGCCGTTGACGCGATTGACGAAGCAAAAGCCGAGTCGGACGCCACGTCCGACTTACCCTCTTCTTCGGGTCCAACCCTGGTTGCAGGAACTGGCGGACGGTACGATTCGTCAGAGGCTCGAGACCGTCGCTGAAATCGTCCGCACGGCGGATGATGAGGAGATCGCCGAGATGCTACGTCGATTCCGGCTGGAATCCGACCGGGTGCGCTGGGGCCTGATTCGCGTCCTGGGCGAGAGACGGGTAACAGAAGCCACGGCCGTCATACTTCCGGAGCTGGAATTTGCAAACCATCGCGAATGCGCGATGGAAGCACTCGGAAGAATCGGATCGGATTCTGCCTTCGACGCGTTGCTCGATTACCTTTCTCCTGAATGTCCGGCGTCGTCGATGGTGCTACTCCCCTTGGCCCAGACGGGCAAAGAACGCGCCATGGTGCATCTTATACCCTTTCTCTCGCACCCCATGGTAATTTTGCGCCAAGCTGCGGTCCGGGCCCTGGAGACAATTAAGGCGTTAGAAACATTGGACTTATTGAGACGGTTCGAGCGCGCAGAGCCAGACGACCGACTGCGCCAGTCAACCCGTAGCTCTATTGCGGCGCTGCAGCGCGAACTCGCAGCTGCGAGCGAGGGACTGCAGGAAGCAACCGTGACCCTACATTCCTCGCCCCCGATCAAGAAGTAGCCGCTACACCATCTATCTTATCTGCCCAAGCGGCTTGCCGGTTGGGTCCCGCTTGATCCTGCCGTGCGGAGACGCTAAACTTCAATTGAGAGCAATATCTTGATCTGAAGGGAGTCAGAATGATAGTTGCCTTCGTTCTCTGGGCCGGGATGGCTTGGTTGGCGCAGGGAGGTGTGACGGTACGAGAGCTCATCTTTCCGGAGAACGTCGTGTCCGGCGGTGTTGTGGTCGCAGAGGCAGAGGTTTCGAAAACCTCCGTGGACGCGTTGCGGATCACCCACGGGGAAGAGCCCTTTTCCCGGATTGTCAGCGAGTCGCTGAAGCATTGGACCTTTCCGGATGTCGCAGAAAAGGCAGTGGTCCCTATCGTTGTCACATTTCGTACTCCCTTCGTGATGGCCGTCGGTTCCCCGCAATATCAGATTCCAGCCCCAGCGGAGCAAGTGTACGGACCGTTTCCCGAGACAATCTACGAGCCGGCGTACCCGATGAACATGATGAACGTCGCGGGCAACGTCGTATTGGCGTTGACAATCAACGGAAAGGGAAAAGTCCTTGATTCGGAGGTGGTACAGGAACTGCCGGGGGCAACAGAAGCGTGCCGAGATGCGGTTTTGGGCTGGAAGTTCCGTCCGGTTCGAACGGATTCGCCAGAGAAAACGGCGACGGCGTTCGCGGTCTGCGTTTTCCGATGGCCGGTGCTGAGTTCCGCGATGTGATCCAAGGGGCGCGAGACGATCAAAAATGGTGGATGGTGGGGGAGTCGAACCCCCGACCTCCGCATTGCGAACGCGGCGCTCTCCCAACTGAGCTAACCACCCCCAACCACTGTCGACCCTGATCCGATCGATCGAGCCGAGCCGCAGATTATCACTCATGCATCGGTGACTGTCAACGGTGCTGCCCTCCCAATTGGACCGGTCTCAGTTGATATAGATCGGCACGCGAGTGAATGAGATAATCAAAATAACGAGAGCCACCACACTCACTCCGATCCGGGCGGCGCCGATGCGATCTTCGTCTGCGAGGGTCGGCGGATGATAGAACCGAAAGCGCCAACCCGAGATCAGTAGGATCAAGCCGAATACGAGATATGGAGGAGGCCAGTGAGGAAAACTAACCGCCAGAAGAGCCCATGCTCCGATGATCGAGATTTTTCTCTGAAGCCCGGCCCCCAGCAGCGCATAGGCAATGTGGCCTCCGTCGAGTTGCCAGATCGGGAGGAGGTTCAAGCACGTGACGAGCAGTCCAAACCAGGCTGCCATCGCGATTGGATGGGCGATAATGTCTTGAGATGCAGGAGTATAGTCGAGAATGAGGGCGGCAACCCACTGGAACAGAAGCGGCTCTCCGAATTGGAGATATCCCGGCGGTAAGCCCTTGGGGATCAGCCTGGAAAGCGCGATTCCAATGACAAGAGCCGGAACGACGAACAAAAAGCCTGCTAAAGGTCCGGCAACACCGACATCGAACAGAGCCCGCTTGTCTTGAAATGGAGCCTTGATTCGGATGAACGCGCCGAGTGTTCCCGCTGGTGGGAAGGGGAGGGGAATAAAATAGGGAGGAGTACATCGGATACCGTAATAGCGGCAGGCAAGGAAATGACCCATTTCATGAGCGAGCAAGATCGTCATGAGCGTGACGGAAAAACCGAGGCCGCGCACGATGATCCAGGGCTCTTGCCCTAGAGCCCACAGCGAGTCGGTTTCCTCCCACGAGTACAGGAGCCCCACCAGGGTGGTCGTCGCGAAGGTCGCCCAGAATAGTATGAAAGGCAACATCCAGGCGCGCCACTCAGACCCGTGTGTCGAGTGCAACCCGCCCGACGGATGCAACGCGAGATTTACCTCCGGCGTCGCAGGTAAGTCAGGCCTAAAATCACTCTTCACTATGTTTTAGCGCCTTGGACGAAAGGATGGCTTAGTTGGCGGGCTCCGTCGGAGTATGTGTGATCTTCTCGGCGCGAATCTCCTTGCCCGGTTTGAAGCGGATGGTCTTGCCTGGGGGGATGGCAACTTCTTCACCGGTCCTTGGATTTCTGCCGACACCGCTCTTGCGTGGCTTGACAATGAATACACCGAATCCTCTCAACTCTATTCTCTCGCCACGCTTTAGTGCATTCTTCAGGGAATTGAAAACCGCTTCTACAGCGATTTCAGCCTTGACCTTTGTGATATTCATCTGTTCAGCAACGCGGTTCACGATGTCTTGTTTGATCACGCGGAACCTCCATAAATAAGTGCGGGAATTTTATTTGCGGGGTTGTGACCTGTCAAGCCATTTCTGTTTACAGTCACAACCGATGATGCTAGACTCACGGCCTTTCACACCGTAGAATAGCTTCGATCCCTAATGAGCGTACTGCCCGATCACTGGATTTTGGATAGGGTTCGATCAGATCAGATGATCGAGCCATTTGCGCAGAAGTCCTCAGGAGCGCGCAAGATCTCCTACGGCCTCTCCAGTTATGGCTATGACTTCCGGCTATCGGACGAGTACAGGATCCCCAAGCTCAAGGAACTGGCACACTTAGATCCCAAGCAAGGAGATCAGGTTCCGTTTGACGATTTTTGTGCACCTTTTTGCCTGGTCCCAGGACGCGGATTTCTCTTGGCTCGGTCCCTGGAGTTCTTTCGCATCCCGAGAGACGTACTGGTTCTCTGCCAGGGGAAATCGACCTACGCTCGATCCGGTTTAGTTGTCAACGTCACCCCACTGGAGCCCGAATGGGAGGGATTCATCACGATCGCGCTGATGAATCCCTCGGAGGTCCCAATCAAGGTATACTCGGGAGAAGGGATTGCCCAAGCGGTATTTATCCGGTCCGAAGCTGAGTGCAATACATCCTATGCAGACAAAAAGGGAAAGTACCAAAATCAAAAGGAGATCCGCCCTTCGCAGGTCTAGCTCGACGCTGCCGGGGGCGTGGCGCGCCGGCTGGACCTGGGGACTCCTGGTATTGGCCCTTACGGCAGCGTGCGGCTACAAGGTAAAGGGCGCCCAACAGGTGCTGCCTGCGGGAATTCAGTCGCTCGGAATTCCAACCTTCCGGAACGCGACTCACGAATATCGACTGGAGCAGGATATTTCCAAGGCGGTTCTGAAGGAGTTCAGAATTCGGACTGCTGTGCCGGTCAGCTCTCAATCGAGCGGTGTCGACGCGATACTGGCCGGGGAGATCCACAATCTCAGTTCCAATCCGGTCACGTTTGGAAACGATACCTTCGGCTCTGCATTTCTGGTTACCGTGCGCATGAACGTCAAGCTGGTTCGCCTTTCCGACGGAGCCGTCCTCTGGGAGAACTCCGACTACATGTTCCGCGAACGATATGTGATCAATCGAGATGTGACGGATTTTTTCTCCGAACGATCTCCGGCAATCGACCGCCTGGCCAAGGATTTTGCGTCAAGCTTGGCGAGTACGGTGCTCAACCAATAGCTTTCGCGGCGAAGCCCTAGGCCGCTCATTTTCTGCCCTTGTTGGAGCAATGGTCGAGTAATGTTAGAGCAATTGATTCGTGAACTGGAACAGGGCCGGCTGAGCCCCATCTATTTTCTTTGCGGAGAGGAGACGTATTTAGTCAGCCAAGCGCTGACGATACTTCGCGAGAAAGTGGTGCCAGCTGAATCCCGTTCCTTCAACTACGCGTCCTACAGCGCGGCAACGGATCGGATGAGCGAAGCCCTCGGCGCCGCCCGGACCTTTCCTGTCATTTCGCCACATCGGATGGTGGTAATAGACGGGATCGAAGAGGCGCACCAAGACGGGCGGACCGCGCTGCTCGAGTATCTGGAGAGCCCCTTGGATTCGACTGTGCTGGTGTTGACCGCGCGCGACATGGACCGGCGAACACAGCTATACAAACGGCTTCATCGCGAAGCCCACGTGCTGGACTTTCCGAAGTTGAAGGGCCGAACTTTGGTGAGTTGGGTAAGAACAACCGTGAGCGAGATGGGTCATTCCATGTCCGCGTCCACTGTCGAGCGCCTGGTAGGCTTGTGTGGACCAGATCTACAGGTGCTCCGGAATGAACTAGAAAAGGTTTCGCTTCTGCATCATGAAGCAAAGTTGCTACCTGACGAAGCCCTGGACGAAGTGGTTACGGAAAGCCGCCAGCATGGTATCTTCGAGTTCATCGGGGCGCTCGGCAGCCGGAACCACAAAGAGGCTTTCAAGCTCCTCGGAAATCTCTTGCAGTCCGGAGAGAAGCCGTTGGCTGTTCTCGGAATGATGGCGAGGCATTTTCGACAGGTCTTGATCGTGAAAGAGCTGGAGGGGGCCCAACGAAGCCGCAAGGAGATTATGTCGTCGGCTCAGATCCCCCCGTTTCTGATGGACAGCTTCGTTCAGCAGTCGCGATCCATGCCTGCTGATGCGGCGCGTCGAATCTATTTGAAACTGGCAGACGTGGATCGTCGAATCAAGTCGTCAGCCACAGACCCCAAGCTACTATTGGAATCTCTGATTTACGGCTTGTGAGAGGTCGATCAACATGAAACACCTACTGTCTCTGGGAGGAATCACTTCCGGCGAACTCATGGAGCTCTTTGAACTAGCCCAAGAAATGAAGTCTCATCCGGCCAAGTATGCCAGTTCATTGAGGCGAAAAACGGTGGCGTTGCTCTTCCAGAAACCGTCCACTCGAACGCGCGTAGCTTTTGAAGCTGGAGTGTTCGAAATGGGAGGGAACTCCCTTTACCTGGCACCGGAAGACATCCAGTTGGGCCGAGGCGAGACAGTCGGAGATACAACTCGTGTTCTCTCGCGTTTGGTCCAAATCCTGGTGGCCAGGGTTTACGCGCAGGAAGACCTGGAGGAAATGGCTGCGAGTTCCACGATTCCGATCATCAATGGACTGAGCGACCGTTTTCACCCTTGCCAGGCGATTGCTGACTACTTCACACTGCTGGAGAAGAAGAAAAAGCTGGAGGGTCTCAAGCTAGCCTATGTGGGCGATGGTAACAATGTAGCTCATTCGCTTATTCAAGGGGGAGCCAAGCTCGGCGTTCACGTGGCGATCGCCTGTCCCAAGGGGTACGAGCCGGAGGCCGCAGTGATTGAGTCGGCCAGGGAAGAGGGAAAGGCCAGCGGAGCGAGAATAGAGGTGCTGGATCAAGCGGCCGAAGCGGTTCGTGACGCGGACGCGGTCTACACGGACGTCTGGACCTCGATGGGGCAAGAGACAGAAGAACAGAGACGGAGAATCCTCTTCAAGGACTATCAGGTCACCGAGGATTTGTTTGCCCAGGCGCGGACGGGGGCGTGCTTCATGCACTGCCTTCCGGCGCATCGAGGCGATGAGGTCTCTTCTGAGGTGATGGATTCGGCGGCGTCCGTGGTGTTCGAGCAGGCCGAGAACCGGCTGCATACACAAAAAGCTATTATTATTCAGCTTTTAAGGGAAGTGCATTGAGACGACGCGTTAAGCGCGACTTGTGTCGTGCTGCCGCATTTTTACTGATGGCCTTCCGGCGTGCCGCCCGGTCGACGCTGGAGTAGAGCAAACCCAGTGCCTCGTTCGCCTGCTTGACGGCTGAGTCGTCCAGCAGGGCCGCGAACTTCTTCAGAGAATGACGGCATTCGGTCCGGTTACTGCGATTGCGAGATCGTCGCCGCAGGCTCTGTCGATGTGCTTTCAAAGCGGAGTCATGGTTGGCCATAAGAGCTCTTCCTTTGTTTCGTAAAGCAGTGACTTTACAGTGCCTTATCGTGCAAGTCAATTTTTATTTTGGCGTTGCTTTTGTGCCGCCCAGACCGTAACATCAGAAAAGACCATTGTGAGACATAAACCCGTCTATTCGATCACGTCCCTGAGCGGTAGCAAATCGGTGCCACCCACAACCCGGAGACAGAGAGGTACCACCCGCCATAGATGAGAAAAGTGCTTGTTTCCGATCGGAGCCTGCAACTGCTTTTTGGCCCACTCGACGACAATATCCAGTTCCTTGAAAAGCTGTTCAACGTAGAAATCCACGCACGAGATTCCTCTCTGAACATTGAAGGAGAGGAGGCGGATGTTCACGCCCTCGAGAAGATCATCAGGGACTTTTCTCGATTGGTTGATCAAGGGCACGCTATCCCCAATGTCGATTTGAAATCAGCCTTCAAGCAGATTGCCGAGGATGCAGCTCTATCGTTGCACGATTTTTTCCCTAGGATGCAGCTGCTGCCCAATGGGAAGAAGCAGGTCACTCCGAAGAGCTTGAATCAAAGAAGGTACGTGGAGGCAGTCCGGGCGCACGACATTGTTTTCGGAATCGGACCAGGCGGTACCGGCAAGACCTTTCTGGCGGTTACCCTGGCCCTGACGTACTTGCTGGACAAGACTGTCACTAGAATCATACTGACGCGCCCGGCCGTCGAGGCGGGCGAGCGGTTGGGATTCCTTCCAGGCGACATTGAAGAGAAGATCCATCCGTACCTTCGTCCCTTGTACGACGCGCTCTCGATACTCCTGGAGAGCGAGAGAATCAAACGATTTCTCGAGGGTGGCGTGATCGAGATTGCCCCGTTGGCTTTCATGCGCGGCCGAACTTTGGCCGATGCGTTCATCATTCTGGATGAGGCGCAAAACACAACCTCTGAACAGATGAAGATGTTTCTCACGCGAATCGGACTGAACTCCAAAGCCGTGATCACGGGCGACGTTACCCAAATCGACCTCCCCTTGGGCCGCAGCTCGGGTCTGGTCGAGGCACGAAGGATACTTGCAGACGTGCCGGGAATCGCCTTTTGCGATTTCACGGAAGCCGATGTCGTGCGGCACCAACTAGTTCGCCTGATCATCAAGGCATACCAGAATCCAAAAGATGCGGACGCGGGACCGAAGGCGATACAGCATGGTCAACAGAGAGCGGATTAAACTGGGCGTCCTGTTTGGAGGCAGATCGGAAGAGCATGAGATCTCCGTGTCTTCAGCCTCCTCCATGATTAGCGCGCTCGACCCCTTGCAGTTTCAGATCAGAGCGATCGGTATCACCCGTGCCGGTCAACTCGCCAGCGGAGAGGAAACCCGTCGAATGCTTCCGGCGAGCTTGCACAAACGAATCGACGGTTATGGATACGTGAACCCTCCAGCTACCCGCATATCGATCAAATCGGGCCGACGGCACGGCACGCACAGCGACATATTCTTCCCCTTGTTGCATGGTCCCTTTGGAGAAGATGGCAAGATCCAAGGTTTTCTCGAAACCATGGGGGTTCCTTACGTTGGGTGTGGAGTCCTGGCATCGGCCGCGGGAATGGACAAGGACATTATGAAGCGGTTGTTTCGCGAAGCGGGACTCCCGGTGGTTCCGATGCTGGTTGTGCGGTCGCCATCGGTTGAGAGAAACTTCCGCTCCATCAAGAGTCAGGTACGGAACAAGCTCGGCTACCCGGTCTTTTCCAAGCCTGCGAATCTGGGTTCGTCCGTTGGAATTCGCAAAGTTCACAGGGAGAAAGATTTGTTGGCTGCTTTGCTCTATTCGAGCCAGTTCGGAAAGAAAGTCGTCATTGAGAAGGGCGTCGAATGCCGGGAGCTCGAGTGCGCCGTGCTTGGCAACGAGAACCCAGAAGCTTCCGTGGTCGGGGAGGTTGTTGCCGCGAGCGAGTTCTATGACTACGACGCCAAGTATCACGATCCCGCAAGTCGATTGGAGATTCCAGCGGCCTTGAGCCGAAATGTGGCAACACAAGCTCGATCCTATGCCATCAAGGCCTTCGAAACCATTGAAGGTGCGGGGTTGGCGCGCGTCGACTTTTTTCTAGAGAAGCGGACCGGCAAGTTATGGATAAACGAGATCAATACCATGCCTGGATTCACTCCCGTTAGCATGTATACCAAACTATGGGCAGCAACCGGACTTTCGTTCGACGATCTTGTTCTCAGGCTGGTCGAGTTGGGTTACGAAAGATTCAGACAGAATGAAGTTTACCATGGAGGTCTGCAGCAGAGTTGAAAACGCAGGAAGATTTTGTTAAAAGGCACCGATGACACTTGTTGCCTTCGGTTACCATCCTGAAACCCAATCTACCCGGAGGATGGGCCCATGAGCTCACTTGACGAAGAAACAGAACTGCGGGATTACCTGGTGTCGAACAATGGGGAGTTCCGGCGATTGATGGCCGAGCACAAAGCTCACGCCACGCAGCTGGAGCAGCTCAATGGCCGGCATCACTTGAGCGAGGACGAGAGAATTCGTGAGATCACGCTCAAGAAAAAAAAGCTCCTTTTGAAAGATCAAATGCACGCCATCTTGCAGAGGCACCGAAGAGAGCTTCGAGCGGAGTCTTAGGGTTTCTTCAAGAGTAACTTCGTAGACTCGGTGCCGACGGTAGGGTTGTTTCGTATCGGCACGGTCGCTCGTTACCCAACTACGCGTTGATCCTGCATGGTGCAAGACGCATACCGATTTGTTGTTCCTTTGGTCCTACTTTGCGCCCTTTTCGCGGCGGTCGACCAATATCTGGCAGCCTTCGCTTCCTCACTCGTTGTTGGATTCATATGCTACTTCTTCAGAAACCCGCAGCGGGCGATTCCAAGCAGAGCGGGAGTGATAGTTTCTCCAGCGGATGGGAAAGTGATCCAGATCCGCAAACTCACAAACCCTGAAGGAGCCCCTGGGGGGCACTCCATCGCTATTTTCCTGAACATTCTCGATGTTCACGTGAATCGCTCGCCGATTGAAGGTCGGATCGAAAAAACCGAGTATCAGCGAGGCCGGTTCTTAGCGGCCTACAAGAAAGACGCTGCCCACAACGAGCAGAACATTCTATGGATTCGTGGGGAAACGATGGCGGTGACAGTGAGGCAGATCGCTGGGTTCGTTGCTAGGCGTGTGGTATGCTGGAAAAAGAGTGGGGAAAGCCTTGAGCGTGGTGAAAAGATCGGTTTGATCCGATTCGGTTCGCGCGTGGAAGTAGAGATGCCGGAGCAAGTCCGGCTCTTGATCCAGGTAGGTGATCGAGTCCAAGGGGGCAGTTCGATCATAGGGGAATACTCATGACGCCGAGTGCTTCCAGGAGTTCTTCAGAGCCACGCCCGCCTATGCGAGCCACGAACAGACAACGGTTCGCGCGAAGCGTATTTCTCCTGCCCAGTCTCTTCACTGTGGGCAACATATTCTGCGGGTACTTTGCCATCATCGCGACGATCGACGGCAACTATGACATGGCGGCGCAGGCAATCGGTATTGCCATTGTACTGGATATGCTCGACGGTCGAGTGGCCCGGCTGACTAACTCCAGCACGCAGTTCGGCCTTCAGCTCGATTCCCTGGCGGATCTGATATCCTTTGGAATCGCGCCTTCGATTCTGGCTTTTTTCTGGGGCTTGGCGTCGCTCAACTACCGCCTGGGCTGGATTGCAGCCTTTACCTTCACGATCTGCGGTGCCATGAGATTGGCACGGTTCAATACGCAGGCAGGAAGTCTGAAACACTTTGCAGGGCTTCCCATTCCGGCCGCTGGCGGGACCATTGCTGCAATCGTCCATTTTGTCGTGGATCCGCTTTCGCGATCGGTTGCGTCGACTGCGATGACGGCCACGGTTTTCATGCTGTCTTTTCTCATGGTGAGTACTCTTAGGTACACGAGTTTCAAGTCGCTGACCCTGGGAAGAAAATCTCATTTGACGGTCTTGTTTCTGGCACTGATCTTCGCGCTCATATACTTCTATTCTCAATGGACCCTCCTGCTCCTCGCAACGGCTTATGTCGTCTCCGGGTTGCTTCAGCGGGCCCGTTCCTTGCTCAAGCGTAGAACCTCCTTGGACGAGGTCCCCATGACAGAACCCAGGTAAACGGTCGTGGTTGCCAAGGGCAAGGAAATCTGGTTGCGCCCCTTCTTTTGCATTGCAGTCCTGTTGCTGTTTTCGGGTTGTGCCTCGTTGCAAGTTTCAAAGGATACGAGCTCTGTTCTGTCGATGCCGTCGCTACGGACGCAACAGCACGGTCTTACGGTAGAGGCATTCTTGATACAGGGCACAGAAGAGTACTGGGGCCTCTTCGATGAGGAACTTCCAAAGTTCGGGATCGGGGCAATCTGGATCCGACTACGCAACGACAGCAGTGACCTGGTCGATCTTTCGCGTGTTCGGTGGAGACTGCAAACGGAGTGGTCGAGGTTTCCATCCCTGAATGCAGAGGAGGTGTTTTCCCGGTATCACAAGCAGCGTGGCGCCCGGATCGTGCATGAGCACTCCGATCAGCTGGCCCGGGAACAGCTTCAAACGAAGATTTTTCACGCGGGCCGCCTGTCGCCCCGGCAGCAGGCTGAAGGCTTCGTGTTTATCCGGATCCATCCCCAAGGCTCTGCGAACTGGGCTCAGGGAAACGGCCAGCTCATTGCCTCCGAAATCATGGTCGATTCCAGGCGCCGCGTATCCCTTGTATTCTCCCTGACGGGAAGTGAAGACCGATGAGCAGCCATGAGGCAGAGGCTGTTGTATTGCGTCGATACTCCCTTGGCGACGCGGATCGAATCATCGTCTTTCTCAGCAAGGAGCATGGGCTTCTTCGAGCTGTCGCTTCCGGTGTCAAGAGACCAAAGAGCCGCTACGGTGGGTGCCTGGAACTTTTTAATCACGTGCAACTTCATTATTGGCTCAAAGAAGGGGCAGAATTGGGCAGGGTTCAGCAATGCGAGATTCTGCGCGCATATTTGAGTTCTGATCCGACACCCCTTCGGCTTCATTTCTTGAGTTATATCGCCGAGTTAGCCCAGGAAATGGCGCAGGAGAACTACCCGAATCCGCAATTATTTAGGCTCTTTGTCGCCACCCTTCGGAGTTTTCAAGAGTCGGGTAGTGTCTACCCTCTGCTGCGGTATTTCGAGTTCTGGGGGCTGAAACTCAGCGGTCTGGTGCCGGATTATGCCTATTGCTCGCGTTGCGGAAAGTATGTTAAGGATGATGGGTTTTTCGTCCATGTCGAAGCGGCGAAGGCAGTTTGCCGCCAATGCAACCCAGGGAATGGGATTCGGATAGCCCCCAAAGCGGCTCGGCTTATATCAGAAATGCTGCGGCTGGCGCCGCGGCATTTCTGTGATTTACCATGGGATCGCGACGCTGGATCGGAGCTCGAACGTCTATTTCAAAAACTCTTGGAATTTCACCTGGAAAAGCAACTGAAGACGTTCCGGCCGCTGAAGGCAATGCTGCGCGAGAAGCAACCGACGGGCCAGCCTGATGGTTCCGGATCACCATGAAACCCATGGCAACAAGAGCGAAAAGACGAAACCTTCAACAGATCATCATGAGTCTGCAGCAGTTCTGGCAGGGCCAGGACTGCGTGGTCCAGCAGGCCTACGATGTCGAAGTGGGTGCGGGAACCATGGCACCAGAAACTTTCCTGAGGGTGCTCGGGCCGGAACCGTATCGGGTGGGATACGTCATGCCGTCTCGCCGACCGACCGACGGCCGATACGGTGATAATCCCAACCGCGTTCAGAAACACCTGCAGTTTCAGGTAATCCTGAAGCCATCTCCAAACAATGTTCAGGAACTGTATCTGCGTAGTCTAAAGGCCTTGGGTGTAGATTTAGAGAACCACGATCTCCGTTTCGAGGAGGACAATTGGGAGTCTCCGACTCTTGGAGCTTGGGGGATTGGTTGGCAGGTATTGCTCGATGGATTGGAGATTACTCAGTTTACTTATTTTCAGCAGGCGGGGGGATTGGACCTCGATCCGATCAGCGCCGAGATCACATACGGCTTGGAGCGAATTGGAACTTTCATTGCTCAGGTGGATAGTATCTATGACTTGCGGTGGAGCGACCAGGTTTCATACCGTGATGTGCGTCATCGTGAAGAGGTGGAGTTTTCTAAGTACAACTTTGAAGTCGCAGACTTGGACATGCTCTTCAAGCTGTTCGGGCTTTACGAAGATGAGTGCAGGAGAGTGTTGTCCCTGGATCTTGTTCTGCCGGGCTACGATTATTGTCTCAAATGCTCTCATGTCTTTAATCTTTTGGATGCACGTGGTGCCATCAGTGTGACGGAACGAGTCTCGATGATAGCGCGGGTTCGTCAACTCGCATGCGAAGCAGCTCGCCGCTATCTCGAGACGCGCGAAGCAATGGGCTTCCCGTTGCTCGGGCCCAGTGAGAAAAAGTCTGGCGGGCCGTCGGCGCAATAGCACGCATCCGTTTTCCTATTCAGTTTCTTCAATGAATACCGCGTCGCTAATCCTCGAGATCGGCACGGAGGAAATCCCGGCCTCTCAGCTCCAGGATGGAGCTCGCCAGCTCGCGGATCTTATGTGTGAGGCATTGAGTTCGGAGCGATTGAGCACGGGGAGGCGTACCGTTTGGTTCACGCCGAGACGTTTGATAGTCGGCCTCGACTCGATCCCGCTTCGACAGGAAGACGTGACCGAAATTGTCATGGGGCCTCCGAAATCTGTGGCGTACGATGCCAACGGACCAACGAGAGCCGCGCAGGCATTTGCAGAAAAGATGGGCGTCGCCGTCGAAAAACTCACGCTCGTGACAAAGCCGAAGGGGGAATACGTCAGCGCAACTCGTCGTACCCGCGGCGAGAAGACGGCAACTGTTTTGAAGAGGATTATTCCGGAGGTGATCCCTCGCATTCATTTCCCCAAGTCGATGTACTGGACCGAGAGCAGATTTCGCTTCTCGCGCCCTATTCGATGGATTGTGGCACTCTATGAAAACCGGGTCGTTCGCTTTCGAGTGGCCGACATCCGCTCATCGAATGTTACAGCCGGCCATCGGTTTCTGGGCAAGAGCCGACTGCGGGTCGACTCCATCGACACCTTGCAGGAGGTGCTGCGACAAAATGGGGTGGTTGTCGATCCTGCGGAACGGCTGGAGATCATCGAAGAGGGCCTGCGTGACTCGATTCAGAGAGTCGGTGGGACCCTGGTCGACGATCGGGCACTAAAGGGATTGGTTACGAATCTAAACGAGAATCCTTCAGTTATTTTGGGGAACTTCGATCCTTCGTTCCTGAAGCTCCCGGATGAGATTCTTATCACGGTCATGCGAGAGCACCAGAAATACTTCTCGGTACGGGAAAGCTCGGGCGCATTGATGCCGTATTTCTTGGCCGTGATCAATCTTCCCCCGGATCGAGCTGGGGGGGTTCGGCGAGGGCACGAAAGAGTGCTCGGGGCTCGGCTTTCCGACGCGACCTTTTTCTGGAAGATGGACCGGAAAGCGCCGCTCGGAAACCGGCTCGACGAACTCAAGGGCGTCCTCTTTCAAGAAAAGCTCGGTTCCTACCATGACAAGACGGAGCGCATCTTGTTGCTCTTGCCCAAATTGGCCGAGCGCGTTGGTGCCACCGATCATCTGCCCGATCTGGAGGCAGCAGGACGCCTCTGCAAATGCGATCTGGTCACCGAGATGGTCCAGGAATTCCCGAACCTCCAAGGGATCGTGGGAGGGCTCTACGCCAAGGCGGATGGACTATCAGAGAACACATGGAGGGCGGTTTACGACCACTACCTTCCTCGGTCGATGAGTTCCCCATGTCCGAGTACCCGAACTGGCGCGATTCTGGCTTTGGTGGACCGACTCGACACAGTGACGGGGTGCTTTTCAGTGGGTTTGATTCCGAGTGGATCCAAAGATCCGTTCGCCGTCAGGCGCCAGGGCAACGCAGTCCTGAAGATAGTGCTCGATCACCAGCTGAGGATCTCGTTGGCTGAGACGATTCTTTGGAGCCTCCAGTTGCATCGGGATCTAGAGGAAAAGCTCATGGAGCAGCTGATGAGCTTTTTCGAGGGGCGACTACGTTTCTTCCTCGATGAGAGCGGTTTTGCCAATGACTGCATCAACGCGGCTTTGGCGGTGGGTTTCGACGATCCAGTCGAAACCTGGCAACGGGTTCGATCGTTGCAACAAATGAGAACGGAGTCGGAGTTCTTGGCGTTGAGTTCTAACTTCAAGCGCGTCATGAATATTCTATCCCAAGCCGAAACTGTGATCCAGAAGCCAAGCGAGGAATTGCTGAGCCATCCTTCGGAGCAATTGCTTTGGGAGCTTTACCTGGAGCTGAAGCCTAAGGTCGACGAGCTGCGGCGTGGATCTCAATACTTGGAAGCACTCCGGACCATGGCGACGATGCGGCCCACGATCGATCGTTTTTTTGATGATGTACTTGTGATGGATGAGGACAGCAACGTGAGACTCAATCGCTTGGCGATATTGAATGAACTGGCGGAAATGTTTCTCACCGTTGCTGATATTTCGCACATCGTTCCCGAACGCTCGTCCACCTAAATACAGGACCGTCGACCCGGAAACTTCCAGGGAGGAAATCGAGAATGAGTTCCAAAGGTGTAAAAATTGAACCTGCCAAGGGCAAGCTAGGAGTGCTGCTGGTCGGAATGGGGGCGGTGAGCTCCACATTCGTCGCAGGTGTGGAGGCCATAAAGAGCGGCATAGGCAAACCGATAGGTTCCCTGACTCAGATGGGAACCATTCGTCTGGGAAAAAGGACGGAACGCAGAGTTCCGTCAATCGGGGAGTTCGTCCCGCTGGCCTCCCTCGATGATCTGGTTTTCGGCGGATGGGACGTGTACCCGGACAATCTCTATGACGCGGGCTTGCGTGCCGGTGTGTTGGATCGTTCGCTCTTGGATCGGTTGAAGCAGCCACTGAGAAAGATTGTTCCGTGGCCGGGCGCGTTCGACCAAAACTTCGTTGAGCGGCTCCACGGCGGCCATATCAAGAAGGCCCGTAAGAAGACGACCTTGGTAGAAAAGATTCAGGAGGATATAGCGTCGTTTCAGAGGAAACACCGGCTGAGCCGGATGGTCATGATCTGGTGCGGTAGTACAGAGGCCTACCTGTCGCCGAAGCCGGTTCACAAGAGCCTGGCTGCCTTTGAGAAGGGATTGGTACAGAACCACTCCTCCATCGCGCCGAGTATGCTCTACGCATACGCAGCGTTAAAAGCGGGGGTGCCCTTTGCGAACGGAGCCCCCAACCTGACCGTCGATATTCCAGCCCTAACCTCGCTTGCACTCCAACAGGGGGTACCTGTCTGTGGAAAGGACTTCAAGACGGGTCAGACCTTGATCAAGACAATTCTTGCGCCCGGACTCAAGTCGAGACTGCTCGGCCTGACAGGTTGGTTTTCGACAAACATCCTGGGCAATCGGGACGGCGAGGTATTGGATGATCCGCGGTCGTTCAAGACCAAGGAGGAGAGTAAGCTTTCCGTTCTCGATTTTATCCTGCAATCGGACCACTACCCGGACCTCTACGGCAAATTCGAACACCAGGTGAAGATCAACTATTATCCACCGCGCGGCGACAACAAGGAGGGTTGGGACAACATCGATATTTTTGGCTGGTTGGGGTACCCAATGCAAATCAAGGTCAACTTCCTCTGTCGAGACTCGATTCTCGCGGCTCCAATAGTGTTGGACCTCGTTCTCTTTCTCGATCTTGCACAGCGTTGTGGCATGAAGGGGATTCAAGAATGGCTTTCTTTTTACTTCAAGAGCCCTATGTGTGCGCCTGAGTTGTATCCCGAGCACGATCTTTTTATTCAACAGACGAAGCTGAAGAACACATTGCGGCACCTCCGTGGAGAGGAGCAGATCACTCATCTCGGCACGGAGTACTACGACTGATCAGGTTCCCGCGATAGGTCTAACGCCATACATTGTCTGAAGGCCCCGAAAAGGAGATGCTGGTGAAGAAGAGAAAGTCGACGAAGCCGCCCAGCCGAAAAGGTGCGTTGCGATCCAAGACGAAGCAACACGTCTATTTTTTTGGGGGCGGCAAGGCAGATGGAAACAGAGAAATGAAAGACACATTGGGGGGCAAAGGGGCCGGCCTGGCTGAAATGACCAACGCCGGCTTGCCGGTTCCTCCCGGATTCACAATCTCGACGGACGTCTGTAACGTTTACTACCGGAAGAAGGGGAATCTTCCTCCGAGCATCGATCGTGAAATCGCAGGCAGTCTGAAGAGGCTCGAAGCAGTCTCTGGAGTGAAACTCGGCGCTTCCGAGAACCCGCTGCTTGTCTCCGTTCGCTCCGGAGCCAAGTTTTCGATGCCCGGCATGATGGACACGATTCTGAATCTGGGACTGAATGACGGCTCCGTGGAAGGCCTCAAGCAACGCACGTCAAACGGTAGGTTCGCCTTTGATAGCTACCGACGATTCATCCAGATGTTCGGCAATGTGGTTCTGGACATCTCCAAGGATGCATTCGAAAGTGAACTGGATGCGGTAAAGCATGAACGACGGGCAGAGAACGACACCGATCTCGATGAAGACGCTCTCCGCGAAGTTGTGCGGCGTTTCAAAGGGGTGGTGACCGATCACGCAAAGGAGTCGTTCCCGCAGGATCCGTTGCGGCAACTCGAGATGGCGAGAAACGCCGTGTTCAACTCCTGGCACAATCCACGAGCAACGGAGTATCGACGCATCTACAACATTCCCGACTCCATAGGAACGGCTGTAAACGTACAGATGATGGTTTTCGGGAATACCGGGCCAAGATCGGCGACCGGTGTCGGGTTTACGCGGAACCCTGCCACGGGGGCCAAGGAGTTTTACGGGGAGTTCCTTGTGAATGCTCAGGGGGAGGACGTGGTTGCCGGGATCAGAACGCCTCAGTCGATTACAGAACTTGAGGATGTGATGCCGCAGGCGTTTCTGCAATTGAAGCAGTTCACAACTCGGCTGGAGAAGCACTACAAAGATATCCAAGACTTCGAATTTACGATCGAGGACGAGCGCCTCTATATGCTCCAGACTCGAAGCGGGAAGCGAACCGGGCACGCCGCAATCGTGATTGCCACAGACCTCGTGAAGGAGCGGCTCATCACGGCCCGAGACGCGCTGATGCTGGTTGATCCCGAGGCTCTGTCACAGCTGCTGGCTCCTGTGTTCGAGCAAAAAGCCTGGGCAAGCCTCGACCGCGTCACAACTGGATTGCCGGCATCCCCGGGGGCCGCCTCGGGCCAAGTCGTCTTTACCGCTGATGAAGCGGTAGAGTGGACAGAACAAGGGCGTCGCGTGGTATTGGTCCGCAAAGAGACCGTTCCGGATGACATCCACGGGATGTTCGTTGCGGAAGGAGTCTTGACGGCGACCGGCGGCATGACTTCACACGCGGCGGTTGTTGGGAGGCAAATGGGAAAACCCTCGGTCGTGGGTGCTGGTCAGGTTCAGATAATCGCGCAACAAGATGCCTTTCAAGTACAACAAAAGCGCATCGCAAAAGGGGATTGGATCTCCTTTGACGGCTCGAGCGGTGAGGTGAAGATCGGAAAGGTCCCCACGGTGCCAAGCGAGATCGCGCAGGTGGTGTCGGGGGAGCGGCCCGCGGAGGGTTCCGACGTTTATCAGAGATTCGCGCGGCTGCTAGGGTGGGCCGACAAGCACCGGCGACTGAAGATCCGAGCCAACGCGGATCTTCCGGATCAAGCAGCGCTGGCGTATGCCTTTGGTGCCCGCGGGATCGGGTTGTGTAGAACCGAACATATGTTTTTCGGTGAAGATCGGCTGCCGATTGTGCAGAGGATGATTTTGGCCGACACGGAAGCGGAGCGCAGGCGAGCGCTCGACGAATTGGGGCCTCTGCAGAGGTCGGACTTTTATGGCGTTTTCAAGTCGATGAAAGGATCACCCGTAACGATCCGAACCATCGATCCCCCGCTCCATGAGTTCCTTCCCAAGCGGGAGGAATTGATGGTCGAAATCGCGAAGCTGGAAGCCCAGGAGGGAACCGAGCAGGTTCAAAGGGAAAAGAAGGCGCTGCTGCATCGAGTGGAGCAGCTTCACGAGTTCAATCCCATGTTGGGACACCGCGGAGTGCGGCTGGGTATCACCTATCCAGAGATCACGGAAATGCAAACCCGGGCCATCATCGAAGCGGCTTGCCAATTAGCCAAGGAAGGGACACGCGTCGTTCCGGAGATCATGATCCCGCTCGTCGGTCACGTGAAGGAATTGCTGCACCAGCGTGAGATCGTGGATCGTGTGGCCGTAGCCACGATGAAAGATCAGGCGGTCCGGGTGAAATACCTGGTGGGGACCATGATCGAAGTGCCCCGCGGAGCATTGACCGCCGACGAGATCGCCCAAGTCGCCGAGTTCTTTTCCTTCGGGACGAACGACCTCACCCAGCTGACCTTCGGGTTTTCGAGAGATGACAGTGGCAAGTTCCTGGCAGCCTACAGAGAAAAGAAGATACTGGGAAGGGATCCCTTTGCCTCCATCGATGTTCGGGGTGTAGGCTCACTGGTTGAGATCGGCGTACAAAAGGGCCGACAAGCTCGTCCGGGACTAAAGGTGGGAGTCTGTGGGGAACACGGAGGAGACCCGGATTCGATCCATTTTTTTGAGGCTGTGTCGCTCGATTACGTGAGTGCTTCCCCCTATAGGATTCCGGTGGCCCGACTGGCAGCAGCACAAGCAGCACTGGTGAGGGTAGGGAGCTAGCTGCGGTGCTAGGCCTTCCAGTCACGAGGTTTAGTCCGCACGAAGCGGCCCAAACCCCGGACTGAAAGTCAGCTTCTCGAATAGCCTACCGCTCTTATCGGCGATACGGGGCCCGTGATCATGTTTTTTTGGATTCATCTTGCTGGCCTCTTAGCAATGCGATCTCCCTTTCGGCGGCTCTCAGGCGGCGGATGAATTCAGGCAGCCGGTTGAAGGCCGCCACCGACCTTCTCCATAAAGAATTGTCCACCGCAGGGTATCCAGAGAAGACCTTTCCTGCTGTCAGGTCGTTGTTGACTCCACTTTGTGCCGTTATCGTCGCGCCGTCTCCCACCTTCAAGTGACCGGCAAAGCCGGCCTGGCCCGCGATCTTGACCTTGCTACCGACCCGGGTGGATCCAGCGAAGCCGGACTGAGCGGCAACAACCGAGTCAGGCCCGATTTCGGAACCATGCCCGACTTGAACCAAGTTGTCTATTTTCGTGCCGCGTCGTATTACCGTCACCCCCACGGCCGCCCGATCGATCGCGGAGTTTGCGCCGATCTCCACATCATCTTCCAAGATGACGTATCCGGTTTGCGGAATCTTGTAGTAAGTCTCGTCGTCCATGGGGGCAAAGCCAAAGCCGTCCCCTCCAACCACCACACCATTCTGGATCACGACGCGATCACCGACGAGACAATGCTCCCGTATCGAAACATGCGAGTGGATGACGACATCGTCCCCGATCTGGACGCCCGGATACAACACGGAGTGGGCATGGCAGACAACGTTGGACCCGATCTTGCACTCCGGGTAGATGACTACGTGGGGACCGATGGTTGGGTTTTCGCCCAATTGAACGGTTTCGTCAATTTCTGCCGTGGGGTGCACCCCTGAGGGGAAAGAGATCGGATCATGGAACAACTCGAGTGCCTTTGCGAAAATGAGGTACGGGTTCTTTGCCCGCAGCGTCGGGATGGCAACTTCCGCAAGATCGTATCCGAGGATGATGGCCGACGCCGCGGTGTCTTGAAGATGACGTCGATACCTTCGATTGGAGACAAAGGTAAGGTCACCGGGACCCGCGTTCTCGATACCAATGACCCTGCAAATCTCCGGATCGGAGTCTGCCCGGAGGTCACATTCGAGCCTGGCTGCAATTTCCGATAGCCGCATCGTTTGTTGGACCTGCAGGATCCTCCCGCCGGCCGTTGGAATAGAAAAACTGAATAGACTCAAGGCTTTGCCGCGGCACAACGGTGTGTTAGTATAGGCTCCCTGAGTCGCCAAATCAAGGTTGCATTTTCCAACGAGCCATCTTGGACCCGAATCTCAAACAAGCTTTTGCGGAAAAACCGGCCAGAGGAATCGCCCGGGCAGCGGGTTCGGTGAGCGCTGCGACGTTTATCAGCCGAATTCTGGGTTTGTTTCGGGAAGTAGTAATTGCTCGATACTTTGGCGCCGGCTTCCATACCGACGCGTTCTATATTGCTTTGAGGATTCCGAATCTCTTTCGAGACTTGTTTGCCGAAGGTGCATTGAGCTCGGCCTTTGTCCCAACCTTCGTACGGGCGCTGAACCGGGAGGGGAAGCAGAGGGCTTGGCAGCTCGGGAATCGCGTCTGCAACACGTTGGGTCTCCTGCTCCTGTTGGTCGCCGCTGCATTTTATTTTGGAGCCCGGCCTCTTGTCTTGTTGCTGGCTGGCGGTTTTGCATCGGACCCAGCCAAACTTGAACTCACGGTGCAGATGACGCAGATCCTTTCTCCGTTCTTGCTGTTCGTGGCGCTCGCTGCAGTCATGATGGGAATGCTCAACGCGCTGGGATCGTTCTTTATTCCGGCGATCGCTCCCGCCACTTTCAACATCAGTTGCATTCTGGCGGGTCTGCTGCTGTCACCCCTGATGCCTCGATTCGGAATGGATCCTATTGTCGCCATTGCCGTTGGGGCACTTGCCGGTGGAGCTGGACAGTTTTTGGTCCAGGTCCCAGCGCTCAGTCGCTATGGATTTTCTTATCGCTTCACTGTCAATTTTTCTGATCCCGGTCTCCGGCGTATGGGCGCGCTGATGCTGCCCGCGATTGTAGGGCTCTCCGCCACGCAGGTGAACATCGTGGTAGACAGCCATCTCGCGTCTCGTTTCGGAGACGGTCCGGTTTCCTGGCTCAATTATGCCTTCCGATTGATGCAGTTGCCGATCGGCCTTTTCGGCGTAGCGCTGGCTACGGCCAACCTTTCCGCTGTTTCGCATCAAACTGCAGATGAACCAGCCCGTAGCCTTCGGGATACGGTCTCTGCGACCCTGCGGTTGGCGGCTTGTTTGACTCTCCCCTCGACGGTTGGACTGATTTTGTTCCGCCGGGAGATCGTCCAGCTGATCTACGAAGGGGGAAATTTCCTCGCGGTCGACACGCGGCAGACAGCGGAAGTGCTCGTCTACTACGCCTTGGCGCTCTTTGCCTATTCAGCCGTCAAGATTCTGGTTCCCACCTTTTACGCCCTCGACGAAACCAAGACTCCAGTGCGGATCAGCTTCATGACCGTTGCATTCAAGATTGCCATGAACTTCGTACTGATTGGTCACTTCGGTTTCTTGGGACTGGCGATGGCGACCGCGGCGGCGGCGTGGTTGAACTTCGTCCTGCTGTTGCGTGCCTTCTACAGAAAGACGGACGCCGCCGGGTGGGGAGAGCTGCAACCGTATGCGAAGATCACGCTGGCTTCCCTGGTGATGGGCGCAATGTGTGCCTTCGTCCACGCCATGATGGAGGGCATGATCCCGGGCGATGACGCCTGGGATCATGCCTTGAATCTGGGCACGGCAATCCTTGTTGGTGTAGTGTCCTTGGTCCCTTTGCTTCATCTGTTTCGCGTCGAGGAAGCCAGCGACGTTACGAGATGGATCTACGATCGATGGCGGCAGCGATGACTCGGGACTGGCGGGCTGAGTTCGGAAACTATCTCCGGGTGGAAAAAGGACTCGCTTCAAACTCGGTTCAGGCATATGAGAGGGATCTCGAGAAACTGATCCGCTTCACCCGAATGCGCTCCCTGGATCTGACGGCGTTGACTCCGGCCCAAATCGCCGAGTGGAACCAAACCCTAGGCCGCGCGGGGCTTTCGTCCCGTTCTCAAGCGCGGGCGATGGCAGCGGTACGTGTCTTTTACCGTTTCTTGGTAGGAGATGGTGTGATCGAGGCGGATCCCACCACCTCCATTACGCTGCCGCGTCCCTTCAAGCCATTGCCGCGAGTCTTGACTAAGACAGAAGTCGAATCGCTGCTCGCGCAACCGAACCCTGCGACTGCCGCGGGTAGCCGGGACCGAGCGATGCTGGAAATCCTCTATGCTTCGGGACTGCGGGTGACCGAGCTGGTCGGCTTGAGGCTATCGCAGCTGGACCTACAGCTGGGAATCGTGACCTGCATGGGGAAGGGAAACAAGGAACGCATCGTTCCCATTGGAGTGGAGGCGAAGCGATCGGTGGAGCGTTATCTGGGCTTTGCCCGCCCCGCGTTGTTGAAGAAAAAGCTCAGCGAGCACGTTTTCTTGTCCCGCCTCGGGAAGGGAATGACCAGGCAAGCCTTCTGGAAGATCATCTGCGGCTATGGTGAAAAGGTTGCCATTCGTACTCGGATTACCCCTCATGTACTCCGTCATTCCTTTGCCACGCATCTCCTGGAAAACGGTGCTGATTTGCGCTCACTCCAAATGATGCTGGGACATTCCGACATATCCACCACCCAAATATACACCCACGTCACCGGAGAAAGGCTTCGGCGGATTTACCAGAAATACCATCCGAGGGCCTGAGGCGTCCTTTCTCGAACATACGCGCCTTCGTTACCCCTGCAACAGTTGACTCCCTAAGGGCAATTGTTGTTTAATGAGCCTCTTTTTTGTCCGCTTTGAAAAAACACTGGAGGGGGAGATTGGCCGTGGGAAAGTATCTGTTTACATCCGAATCGGTGACCGAAGGACATCCAGACAAGATGGCGGACCAGATTTCAGATGCCGTGCTCGACGTTATCTTGCAGCAAGACCCGATGGGTCGCGTAGCGTGTGAGACTATGGTAACGACAGGCCTCACTCTCGTGGCCGGCGAGATTACCACCAACTGCTACGTGGACATTCCAAGAGTGGTGCGCGAAACGATTCGCGGTGTGGGCTATACGCGCGCCAAGTATGGCTTCGACTGTGACACGAGTTCCGTCATATGCTCAGTTGACGAGCAGTCTGCCGACATTGCGCTGGGTGTCGACACCGGTGGAGCCGGTGATCAGGGCTTGATGTTCGGTTTCGCCAGCAATGAAACCGAAGAGCTCATGCCGATGGCGATCATGCTGGCGCACAAGCTGACCCGCCGACTTGCAGAAGTTCGGAAGGAAGGTGTGCTTGACTGGGTACTCCCCGACGGAAAATCTCAGGTCACGATCGAGTACGAGGGGTTCAAACCTATCCGTGTCGACACTGTGGTCATCTCCACTCAGCACAGATCTGATGTGTCTATAGAAGAAGTACGAGAAGGAATCCTGTCTGAGGTGATTCATGCCGTCGTTCCTGAGCAGCTTCGGGATGCGGCGACCCGGTACCATATCAATCCGACTGGGCGCTTCGCGATTGGGGGGCCCCAGGGCGATTGCGGACTGACGGGACGCAAAATCATCGTGGATACGTACGGGGGCTACGGGCACCACGGAGGGGGAGCTTTTTCCGGCAAGGATCCGTCGAAAGTGGACCGGAGCGCCTCTTACATGGCACGCTACCTGGCTAAGAACCTGGTGGCGTCCGGTGTCGCGGAGCGTGCCGAGATCCAGCTGGCCTACGCGATTGGAGTCGCCGAGCCGGTTTCGCTCATGGTTCAGACCTTTGGCACCGGGAAGATCCCTGAAGACGAGATCGCCAAGATCCTTCGGCAACTATTCAGCCTCACCCCGAAGGCCATCATCGAGCAGCTAGACTTGAGAAGGCCTATTTATCTAAAAACAGCCGCCTACGGTCACTTTGGTCGAACGGAACCAGAGTTCTATTGGGAAAAGACGGACAAAGCGAAAGAGATCCGAGCTGCCGCTGGTTTGTGAGTGAGAGTCCTAGAACAAAAAGCGACGAGGAATTCTATGGAACACGATGTTAAAGATCTTGGATTGGCAAAACAGGGAAGGGACCGCATCGAGTGGGCCGGACAATCCATGTCGGTGCTCTCGCAGATACGCAAACGCTTCGAGAAGGAGAAGCCTCTGGCAGACAAGCGAATATCTGCCTGTTTGCACGTAACTTCAGAGACCGCCAACCTGGCTATTGCGCTGCGGGACGGGGGCGCGCAAGTCCGTGTTTGTGCTTCCAACCCGCTGAGCACGCAGGACGACGTGGCGGCGGCGCTGGTCTCGGAGTATGGAATTTCCTGCTATGCCATCAATGGTGAGAGCAACGAAACCTATTACAGCCATATCGATGCCGCGCTGGAACACAAGCCTGAGATAACGATGGATGATGGGGCCGACCTGGTTACCACGATCTTGACGAAACGAAAGGACTTGATTCCGTCGGTAGTCGGGGGCACCGAGGAAACCACAACTGGGGTCATTCGCTTGAGAAGTATGCAGAATGATGGCGCACTCCAGTTTCCCGTAATCTCGGTCAACGACGCGGACACGAAGCATCTGTTTGACAATCGCTATGGCACGGGGCAGTCCACCCTGGACGGGATCATCCGGGCGACAAACATGCTACTCGCCGGCACGAAAGTAGTTGTCTGCGGTTACGGCTGGTGTGGTCGCGGCGTCGCGAGCCGGGCGAAGGGGCACGGTGCCGACGTCATTGTAACGGAGGTCCACGCCGTTCGGGCACTCGAAGCCGTCATGGACGGGTTCCGTGTTATGCCAATGGCGGAAGCGGCGAAAATAGGGCAGCTCTTCATCACGGTGACCGGGAACAAGGGGGTTGTGCGCAAGGAACATTTTTCGGCGATGCCGGCGGGCGCCGTGGTCGCAAACTCCGGTCACTTCAACGTGGAAATAGATATTCCGGCACTCGAGTCGTTGAGCTCCAACCGCAGGCGCATTCGCGAGTATGTGGATGAATACACACTGGCAGGGGACCGCAAGATATATCTCCTCGGGGAGGGACGGCTCATCAACCTGACCAGCGCCGAGGGACACCCGGCGGCTGTCATGGACATGTCTTTTGCCAACCAGGCGCTCAGCGCGGAGTACCTCGTGGCAAACAGAGCCAACCTGGAAAACGCGGTCTATCCTGTTCCCCAGGATCTGGACCACGAAGTGGCAAGGCTCAAGCTCCAATCCATGAACTCCAGGATCGACACACTGACTCCGGAGCAGGATCGCTATTTGAATAGTTGGACCGAAGGAACGTAAACCCTCAGGTCTTGATCGTAAGGAGAAGTACCAGCCCCGCCGCTCCAAATAGCAGGTTCGGTGCCCATGCGGCAAGCAACGGGACCAGCATTCCGTAGGATCCCATCTGCTCGAAAATGCTAAAAACTCCCCAGTAGACGATTGCCACGACGATACTCAGCGTGATTCCGTAGAATGCACCCTTCTTGCCCATCGAGAAGGAAAAGGGAACACCGATGAGGGCCATAATGAAGCAGCTCAGTGGGAAGGAAATCTTCTTGTGCAGTGAAACTTGTAGCTCCGTGGCGTTGTAGCCCGACTTGTGAAGATAGTCAATGTATCGACTCAACTCGAGATAGGTCAGTTTGGCGGATTCTTTCGGCTCGAAGATTTCCTTTTTGAAATAGGACTCTTTCTCGGGGAAAAAGAGCCGAGTCCTTTCGAATCGGTTGAAGTCCTGCTGCCCAGATGCGAAGTCTCGAATCCATCCGTTTTCAAGGGACCAGGTTCCATTGGCCTCAATTCTGGCACGAGCGGCATGGACCCGTTTCCGAACCTTTAGGTTTTCCAGATCAATCTCGTAGACGTTTAACGCAACGAAAAGGTTCTGGTTGGGATCAAAATAGTCGTAGTTGAAGATACGGTCCGATTCGCCAAAGATCCACTTCCGCTGCGGGCGCATGGAGGTCTGGGGGGGGCGCCCTTTGATCACGTTTCGAATGCTATCCTGGCGTATATTGGCGTAGGGCAGCAGGTAATCCTGCATGAAGTAGAGACCCAGACACAGGACGCCGGCCAGTGAAAAAATTGGCAGCGCAATTCGATAGAGGCTCCAACCCCCAGCTTTCAGAGCGGTCACCTCGGAGGACTTCTCCAGGATACCGAAGTTGATCAATATCGCCAGTAGGACGGACATCGGAATCACGATGAGCAAGATATGAGGCATGAGGAAGAGAAAGTAGTCGAAAACAAAGGAAAGGTGAATCTTGTTCCGAATGATGTCGTCCAACAGATCAAACAGAGTCATAATGACAAATAGCGAAACGCATACCAGGGCCGACCATAAGAAGTAAACGCAAAAACCTTTGCTGACATATACATCCAAGATCTTGGGAAAGCCGAGCCCCCTCGTGCCTCGGGGGGATGAAGGCAAGGTGCGGGCGACGCCGCTTTTTTGTGTTGCCGATGCTGCCTGGTCCTGGAGCGTTTGTCCGCGGCTCCGCTTGGCACCGTGACGTGCGGAACTCCATTCGGTCAAGACGTTCTGTACCCATCCGCCTCGTTCTCCATGGGCGAAGAGTAGGATTCCCAGTACGGACAGTACGATATTCCCGCCCCAGGCGCCGATCCAAGGTGGAATCTCCCCGACCGAGGCAAGGCGAATTCCAACCGTCAGCATCAGGTAGTAACCGACCACGAGGATAAAGCTGAAGAGGAAACCGTACGCTCGACCTCCCTTGCTCGTGACGGTTCCCAGCAGTAAACCCAAAAGCGCGAAGGGAATGACCGAGAAGGGAATTGCTATGCGCTTCTGAAGCTCCACCTTTTTTTCGAGTCGTTGCTCGGAAGTATCCCGGCCAGCACCCCAGAGATCCCCGGTTCTCATCCTGTATGGTTTCGGAGGGATCACTTCGATCTTTCTAGCCGCCTCTTCGACTTCCAGGGGAATATCCGTCGTGGCAAAGACACTGACGTTGTCTTTGCTTGGATCTTCTGCGTCAAACTCGTAGATCGTTCCTTTTTCCAGGTGAATCTGCAGCCGAGCCCCTTCCGATCCGGTTATCAGCCTTCCGGATTGTGCCATCACGATACGCGGGGCATTCGGGTCCAAATTGTCTGCGAGAAATATGCGTGACCATTCCTTCCGATCGGTTGAAACGTCATCGGGATAGAACACCAACCGTGGCAAGCTTTCAGTGAAGACCCTCGGCTGGATCATTCCAGTCGCTTGTCGTAAGCTAATCTGCTCCTTGAGTTTATATAGTATATCCATTGATCGTGGATAGATAAATATCGTGCAGCTTGCAGTCGCAAGGCCGATTGCCAGGCCGAGTCCCATGACCGGACGAAGCAACCGTCGCAGCGGGATGCCGCACGCGCGGGCCGCGACGATCTGACTCTCACCGGACAATCCCGTCAGCCCGATCAAACTACCGATCAGAAACGACATCGGGAGCGAGAAGATCAGGATCCCGGGCATGATCGACAGCGTAATCAGGGAGAGGACCTCCAGGGATGCGTTTCGCGCGATCAGTAACTCCGAGAGGATTCCGAGCTCACGGATGAGAACAATTGACGTCAAAACGGTTACCGCAAGCAGAAACGGGGGCGCGATGGCCTGTAGAATGAGTTTGTCGATCAAACGCATCGTCATGATTCAAGTCGCCTTACTGTCGGCTGAAAGCCTAGCACAAAGCCTCCTTGCCTACATAGAGCCAACGAGCCCAGGGAACCGTTCAAAGTAAGCAGCCTGCCACTCGGTGCGACCCTAGCCCCAAGTTCTGATAAGATATCTTATGTAAACTTCATTCTGTCTGAGTCAGCGCGCGAATCCAGCGCCCCGAGAATGGCTGCGCGTATTCCCCCGAAGTTTGCTCTCCCTGAGATTTGTCATTGCGGCACGGGGTCGTCTCAGGATACATTGTCGATTCCACAATCTGACCGGGTCTAAGGGGAGAGCGAGCGACCCACCAAAAGGAGGTAACGGCTGGGGTGAGCGGACGTCGTAGGCAGAAATCGATTCTGGTAGTGAAGTTCGGCGGAACCTCTCTGGGCGACGAGGTCTCGGTGCGGCAGGTTATGGGGATCGTGCGCGCGCAACACGCGGTATCGCCCGTAGTAACGGTCGTGTCGGCGATGGGCGGTGTGACGGATGGTCTGCTCGGCATCGGCAGGCACGCGTTGGAGGGTCGTGAAAGAAGGATCGAGACGCAGTTAGAGCGGCTTCGATTATTGCATGAGAGGACGTTCTTGGCCTTGGGCGCCTCGGAAGTCGCTACGTCCGGTGCATTGCGGCAATATGAGAACTGGATCCGGACTTTCCTGGAAGATCAGTTCCGGCAGATCCGGGAGATAGTCCATGGGATACTGCTGTTGCGTGAACTGAGTGAAAGGACTAAGGATCGGCTTCTGTCATACGGGGAGATTCTCTCTTCTAACTTGCTGGCGAAGGCGCTGGAGTACCGAGACCCGGTGTTTGTTCATTCGGATGCGCGGCGATGGATCGTTGCCGAAGATTCAAGCGAGGGTCCGGCGGTCAACTTCGATCGGACGGAGAAGCTCATTCAGCGGCGGTTATTGTCTCTGGTCAAGCGCGGACGGTCCCCCATTGTGCCCGGTTTCATCTGTAGCACCTCCACCGGAGTCGTCTCGACGCTCGGCCGCAATGGGTCGGACTATTCTGCTTCCATCGTGGGGGCTGCGCTGCCGGCACGGGAAATCTGGATCTACACCGACGTCAGTGGGATCATGACCGCGGACCCTTCCCTTGTAACCGAGGCCGTCATTCTTCCGCAAGTCAGCTACGAAGAGGCAGCGGAAATGTCGTACTTCGGCGCAAGGGTGCTGCACCCCAAGACCATGATACCCGCCGTCCTTCGGCGCATTCCCATTCGTATCCGAAACACCTTCGAGCCGGAGGCGCCCGGCACTCTGATTACCGACCGAAGCGTCCGCCAGCCCGTTGTCAAGACCGTCACCTCCGTCCGGGATCTGGCGCTGATGAATATTCAAGGAAGCGGAATGGTGGGGATTCCGGGCGTGTCGTCGCGGATCTTTCGAGCGCTGGCCCAGGAAGAGATCAGCGTGATGATGATATCGCAGTCTTCGTCCGAGCACACGATCTGCCTTGTGATTCCACAGGACAAGGCAGTGTCGGCCGGCGAGTGCATTCGCAAAGAATTCGAGGTGGAGCTGCGTCGCAGCCTAATCGAGCGGGTGGGAATCACCAAGGGGATTGCGATTGTTTCGGTAATCGGAGCGGGGATGAGAGGGACCCCCGGGATTTCAGGCAGATTCTTCGACGCGCTGGGACGGCACAGGATCAACATTGTTGCCATCGCCCAGGGTTCTTCCGAATATAACATCTCCGCTGCCATTGCCGGGCGCAACTATCGCCACGCGGTGCAGGCATTGCACACCGCGTTCGGGTTGACCCATGATCTGAACATTTTCGTGTTCGGTTGCGGCAACATCGGAAGGACGCTCCTGCGGCAGATCGACGACAGCCGTCGACTCTTGAACCGCAAGCTCGGGGTCAACCTGAAGGTGCTGGGCGTCGCAAACACGAAACACTGGAGTTTCTTTCCAGGGGGGATGCCTGCAGCGGAGCTGGAGCATCTCGGCTCCTCTCGGCCACTCGAGGAACTGCCTGGGGCTGAGGCGCGGCCTTCGGCGGAGCAGATCCTGCGCCGCATCGCGGCGGCCTACAAATCAGATGTTGTGGTGGTTGATGCGACCGGCGACGAGCTCGCGCCTGTCCACATCGAGAGTCTGCGGAAGGGTTTCCACGTGGTCACGGCAAACAAGAAACCCTTGACCTCCCCGTTGAAGGAATACTTGCAGATTCAGAAGCTCTGCAAGAAAAGAGGATTGAGCTACCAGTATGAGGCGACCTTCGGTGCCGGACTCCCGCTGCTTTTTACCCTGCAAGACCTGATCAACACGGGAGACCAGATTCTGAAGATCGAGGGCTGTCTCAGCGGGACGCTCGGTTTTCTTTGTAGCCAGCTCGACGCAGGTGTTTCTTTCTCGAGAGCACTGAAGAAGGCGATGACACTTGGCTACACGGAGCCGGATCCTCGCGATGACCTTAGCGGAACCGATGTCGCGCGCAAGGCCTTGATCATCGCTCGTGAGCTCGGTTTCTCGTTGGAATTGGGAGAAGTCCAGCTTCGGCCGTTCGTGCCCCAGCGTTTCTTTCGCGCCCGTACTGTGGCCGCTTTTGTCAAAGGTATCGCCTCAGCAGACAAGGAACTTGCCGCGCAGACCAACAATGCGAAGTCCGACGGGAATGTTCTCAGGTTCGTCGCCGAGATTACCGAGGATGGATGCCGGGTGGGCCTGAAAACGGTGCCCCGCGAAAGCCCTATCGGGCGTCTTTCTGGCCCGGACAATATGCTCGTATTTCAGACGCAACGCTATTTCGAAAACCCCCTTGTGATTCAGGGTCCGGGTGCAGGTGCCGTGGTGACGGCTGCCGGAGTCCTGAGCGATATCTTGAAGATTGCCCGATCCAAGTAACCCCGCGCTGTTTCCCGACGGCCCCTCCAACCACATGGTAAGCCATAGGTGGGTCACGTCCCTTTGCGAGGCGTTGGCCCGAGGGACGGGTAAATAAGGAGAGTTTGGGCGATTCCAGACTGCCGGAGAGAGGCGGAAATTCAGTCAACGATCGAAAGACTTCGGGGATGGAAGCGAAAACAGTCCATAGTTCCCTTCTACATCTTGTACTTGCCTAGATCGTCGGCGTTGAGGTTTTCCAGCCACTGTTTGATGTCTTCCGGAGAGCTTTGGGCTGCACTCAGGGTTGGGGTCGATGAACTGGCGGACTTCGAAATGACGTCATCGGTGACAAAAATTGGCGAATCGGTTCGGAGCGCAACCGCGATCGCGTCGGAAGGACGCGAGTCTACCGTGACCGTCTTGCCGTCGATGGTGAGAAAAATCAGAGCATAGAAAGTATTATCCTTGAGTTCCGTCACGACGATCTTTTTGACCTCCGCCTCGAGCTGGTTCAGCACACATTTGATGAGATCATGGGTCATGGGGCGAGGCGTATCGATCTTTTCAATTTGCAACGCGATCGCGTTTGCTTCGAAAATTCCGACCCAGATCGGCAGCAAGGTATCGCTCGTTGTATCCTGCAACACGACGATGGGCGAATTGGTGACGGGATCCATCATCAATCCCTTTATCTTGAATTCGATCTCTTTCATGAATTCTCCTGGCGTGGTAACGCTAGATTCACCTGCCTGTCTTGCCTACTGCCCCTTGCCTTGCTTTGCCTGAGGTGTCTCCGGCGACCAACGCTCTATGCAGCCCTATAATAGGGCCTATATGCCCAGTTGAGGCCATAATCTCGCCCTTGAGGCTGTTGCTGCCGAAACCCGTGATTCGAACCTCTGCAAATCGTCCTATCAGATCCGTCGGACCGTCGAAATTCACGATCTTGTTATTGCTGGCGCGCGACGAGAGGTCGAAGTGAGAGCGAGCCTCCCCTTCGACCAGAACCTCCACAACCGCACCGACATACGCTGCATTCTTGTTGTACTGAATGAGCTTCTGATGGTCCTGGAGTAATCTCAAACGGCTCCCTTTTTCCTCCTCCGCGACTTCACCCGGGAGTGCGAGCGCTGCTGTGTTTGGTCTCGGCGAATACTTGAAGGAAAATACGCTATCATATTGTACCGCATCCAACAGGCTCAGGGTATCCTCAAAGTCGGATCCGGTCTCTCCTGGGAAACCCACGATGATGTCCGTGGAGACCGCGATCGGTCGACTGGCACCTCTGATTTTTGCGATCGTTTCCAAGTATCGCTCCCGGCTGTACCCTCGCCGCATGGCGAGAAGCACACGGCTCGAGCCGGATTGGACTGGTAAATGTATATGATTGCAGACCTTTGGAGAATTCACCATGACGCTCAGAAGCTCGTCGCCAAAGTCGTTTGGGTGAGGAGAGGTGAATCGGATTCTGCTGAGTCCTTCGATTTCGCTGAGTCTGGCCAACAGCTGGGCGAAGGACCAGCTCTTCGGACTTGGGTCCCGGTAGGAGTTGACCGTTTGGCCCAACAGCACGACCTCGACGCATCCCTGATCCACAAGGCGAACGATCTCATCGAAAATCTTCGAACTGGGACGGTCCTTCTGGGGACCTCGAGTCATCGGGACGACGCAAAAAGTGCACCGGCGACTGCACCCCTCGCTGATAGTCACGCTAGCCCGCCATGGTGTCTCCCGCATGACATGCTCTGTCTCGGCCGGCTCGGGATCGTCATCGATCCTCAAATCGACGGCCCGGTTGCCACTCGTGTAGACGTGCCGCAGAAGGTCCGGCATCAGGTGGCCCTTCTGCGGCCCTGCCAGCAGGTCCACATATGGGGCGCGGTCGAGAATGCGCTCCCCTTCCAGCTGTGCCATGCAACCGACAACCCCGATCACGAGCTCGGGGTTGTCACCTTTGCGCTTTTTGATTTCTCCCAGCCGCGCATATACCTTCTGGACTGCCTTTTCACGGATACTGCACGTATTGAGAACGATCACGTCGGCGGCCGCCGGGTCGCGGGTCTGCTCCATCCCGCCATGGGCAAGGTTCCCCGCGATCTTGTCGGAGTCCAACTCGTTCATTTGACATCCAAACGTTTCGATGAAGAATTTTTTGGTCATCACCAGCTCTTGTTGAACTCTCGGCAAACCGGGTTTCGCAGCGGCCTGCTCGTTATCCTGAGACTCATCCTCTTGAGGGTTTCCCGGCCGACTGGGTCAGCATTTCCTTGGCGTGACGCCGAGTTGTCTGGGTGATCGTTTGCCCCCCCAGCATGCGGGCGAGTTCGTCGACCCGTTCGCGTCCCGCCAAGGCCCGAAGTGAGGTTTCTGTTCTTTCCCCGACTGTATGCTTCTCGACACTGAAATGCTGGTCGGCAAAGGCCGCAATCTGGGGAAGGTGCGTAACACAAAAGACTTGATGGTTTGTCGAGATATCGGAGAGTCTTTGGCCTACCGCCTCGGCCACCCGACCTCCGATCCCTGAATCCACTTCGTCAAAGACCAGGGTTTTGCCCGCTTCATACTCTCCACAAAGCGTTTTGAGCGAGAGGATGAGCCGGGAAATCTCGCCACCGGAAGCCACTTTCGCCAGCGGCCGGAAATCCTCTCCCTGATTTGTCGCCACCTCGAACTCCACTCTATCGATCCCGCTCGGCCGGCAACCGGCGGGGATCTCGTTCTGCTGCCTCTCGAGGCTGGCCGTCCCGAGCCGGACTCGAAAGCGTGCCCGTTCCATCGACAAGGCTTCCAGTTCGGCACGGAGCTTCTTCTCGAGCACTCGGGCCTTGCCCGCTCGAGCTAACGATAGTGCCTCGGCACGGCAGCTATACTGCTCGAAAGCCGCCTGCAGCTGCGATTCGAGCTCCCGGTTTCGTTTGTCGTAGTCGCCTAGCTCTTTGAGCTCGTGCTCACATTTCGCCGCATATTCTAGGACCTCATCCACCGAGTGTCCATACTTACGAATCAGGCCCTGCAAGTCCGTGAGCCGGTTTTCGATCTCTTCCAGCCTATTCGCGCCCGATTCCAGCCCGCCCATGTAGTCTCGCGTGAAGTATGCGATATCCTCGAGCTTGAAAAGACACTCCGCCAGAACTTGACCCTGCTCCTGCCACCGGGAATCGAACTCCGCGAGCGCCTCGACATCCTTCAAGCTCCGGCCTGTCTGCGCAAGTATCGACGATTCATTCTCATAGATCTGTTGGTAGAGCTTCGTGGTGAGATGGAAGATGCGCTCCCGGTTCGAGACGATCTTTTTTTCCCTTCCCAATTCCTCTAACTCGTGCGGTGAGGGTGCAATGTGGCGGATCTGATCAATCTGATAGCGCAACGTGTCCATTCGCTTCAGTCGGTCCTGTTCGTCTCGAACCAACGAGCAAAGCTCCTGCTCCAAACGCCGCATGGTGTCGTGGTATGCCTGCAAATCGATCCGCTGGTTGTCGTGACGGCCGAACTGATCGAGAAACGAGATGTGTGTCTTCGCGTCGAGCAGCGCCTGATGATCGTGCTGGCCGTGGATATCGACCAGGCATTCACCAAGCCTTTTCAGGGCTTGGAGCGTCGAAATATGGTTGTTCAAAAATACTCGGTTCTTCCCCTCGAGCGCGATCTCTCGCCGGATGATGAGCTCGTCGCCGTCGTTATCGACACCGAGCTCTTCCAGGAGAGCGGGAACGGTGGATTTGCTGTCGATGGTAAAGACGGCCTCGAGAATGGCAGAACGGCTGCCGGAACGGACCAGATCGGGAGAGGTGCGGCCACCCACGAGCAATCCGAGCGCGTCTACCAGGATGGACTTTCCAGATCCGGTCTCTCCGGTGAGCAGATTGAGTGCAGGGCCGAATTCGGCCTCGAGAGAGCTGATCAGCGCGAAGTCACGAATTCGAATCAAGCGGAGCATTCTGCAGGACAGTGATCCTGAGGGTTGGTATGGTAAAGGACGGGTGAAAGTGTAACATAGTCGCGACGGTACACCAAGGGTCGTGTTCCGACTATTCTGTTTGACTTGATCTGTAACCTATGGTATTTGTACGCTTTTAGCCGACCCAAGTAGGGCTGGACGACATCGGCGGTACCGCGGGTGCTGTTGCGGGTAACCCACGAACCGACAAGAAGAAAAGGAGAACCCCATTTCATACTATCTCCTGCTTTTTGCAGCTCCAGAAGAGTCCATCCTGGGGGACAGCCTCATCGACACGATCCTGAGGCAAAGTGCCTTCGCATACGTCATTCTGCTGATGTTGCTGGGCTTTTCTTTGCTGTCCTGGGCCATTATCTTTCGCAAGTGGTCGACCTTTCGGACGGTCGAACGACAAGGCGCCGCATTCCTTGGGTTCTTTCGCAAGAGCAGCCGCCTGAGCGAGGTAAACAACGCGTGCGATCACTACACCGGCACCCCACTGGCGGGGCTCTTCAGCGCCGCCTATGAGGAGCTCAACGCTCAGCTACAAAACACGAAATCGAAACTGGGTGAAACTTCTGCTACGGACCATCCCGAACTGACAGAGCGGGGGGTGATGGGAATCCAGCGTTCCTTGCGGCGAGCCTCGACTGCGGAACTGTCGGTCTTGGAGCGTAATATGAGCTGGCTGGCGACCACAGGCTCGGTGACTCCCTTCATTGGATTGCTTGGGACTGTGGTCGGGATCATCAATGCATTTCAGGGACTTGGGATGGGAGGAACCACTTCCATCCAGGCAGTGGCTCCGGGGATCTCCGAAGCGCTGGTTGCAACGGCCGCCGGACTGTTCGCGGCCATTCCGGCGGTCGTGGCATACAACCAGTTCATTCACAGACTCAAGAGCGTCGCCGACGAGCTGGACGATTTTTCGGCCGAGTTTCTGAATCTGGTCGAACGGAGCTTCATGTAATGGCGTTCACGACGCAGCAAGGACGAACCTCGACCTCTTTGTCGGAAATCAACGTGACGCCGCTGGTAGATGTCATGCTGGTGCTTCTGGTCATCTTCATGGTGACGGCGCCAATTCTGACAACCGGTATCGATGTGGAGCTGCCGGTCACGAAAAATGTCGCCACCAAGAACGCTCAGCAAAAAATCGTGATTTCGATCAGCCACGAAGGTCTGATCTACTACGGGTCCGAGCCGATCGACTTTACCGCCATACCAGAACAGCTCGAGCGCGATATTGGGAGTGCCCAGGATCAGATATTTCTGCGGGCGGACAAAGATGTCCGGTGGAACACGATTGTCTCCGTCATGGACGTCATCCGCGGCTCCGGATACGACAAGATCCAGCTGGTCACAAAGGGCGAGTTCCAACTTCCCCAGCTTCCGAAGAAGAACTAGGGGCATATGAAGGCCATGGCCAACCCATCCGCCATAACGGCAGAGTTTTCCCGAGCGAAAGCCTGGGTGCAGGAAAGATACAGCCTCCCGCTTGTAGCCTCATTCGGCTTTCATGGGTTGGCGGCTCTCTTCTTCATCCTGGCCCCAGGCTTGTTTGGTCCTTCGCGGGTTGCCATCGGCAGCGGACCTGGGGGCGGGAACAATCCGGATCTTATTCAGGTTGGTCTCGTCAGTGACCTCGGGGGCGGAGTCGGCATGGTCAAGCCGGCTCTAGTTCCCAAGCCACCCCCAAGGCCTGAACTCGACCTAAAAAAAGCTTCACCTGAGGAGGTCGAGCTTCCCAACGCGGTGGTCCAGAGGACACCGCGCCCGAAGGCGATCGATCCTATGCCGATCAAGAACGTGGCTCCTGCAAGCCGGCCCGAACCGGGGGCGGGCGGGACGGGCGGCCGCTCCCCGGGATCGGGCGGCGGACGCGGGGGCGGCGTCGGGGTCGAACTCGGGCCGGGGTCCGGCGGGGACGGGAACATCTGGTATGCACGCGTGGTCGAGTCGCGCATCGGCTCGAACTGGGTCAAACCCTTCGGCAACGTCCGGGTCGAGGTGGTCTATAGTTTTACTGTGACCGCGAACGGATCAATCCGGCGGATCAAGAAGGAGAAATCTTCGGGCAATTCCCTTTTGGATCTAACGGCCGAGCGGGCCATTCGGGCCTCGAATCCGCTCCCGCCACCTCCGCCGGAGCTGCGGCGCCAGAGTCTCAATTTTGTTTCTTACTTCATTCACCCACCGGCCCGATGATTATCTGCATCGACACGGATCATCGATGTTCAGATGAGGGCGAGGAAAAACTGATGGAAATATGCAAACCCTCTTGGCCGACTAGGTATCTCCGAGCTGCATGGGCGCTCTGCGGATTGGTAATACTGAGCTCTCCGCCGCTGGCTGTCACGCAGGGGGGGCAGATTGTTGTTCGCCCCGAGGCGGGCGAGACCATCATTCTGGCGGTTCCGGACGTGGCTGCGAAGTCGCCGGAGCAACAGGGAGCTCTGGCGGAAGCGATTGGGCTGTTCAACCAGGTGCTCTGGGAAGACTTGAAGTTCTCCGGCTACTTCCAGATGGCGGGCAAGAGCTTTTACCCGCCCACCCCGATCACTGGTCCTGAAGATCTCGACTACGATGCATGGAAGGCGATTCCCTTCAGCGTCAACTATACCTCGGTCGGGTCTTTGGAACTGACCGGAGGCATTCTCCGAGCCGAGCTTCGAGTCGTGGACATGGAGCAGCAGGCGATGGCTTTCGGCAAGGCCATCCGGGGCGATACCGATCAGGTGCGCGCCATCGCGCACCGATGGACGGATGAGGTCGTCTACCAGCTCACGGCCGGAGAATCCAAAGGGATTGCTGCCACTAAGATCTCCTATACCGCCGCTTCTGGCGGAGCCAAGGAGATCGCAATCATGGACTACGATGGGAACGACGCCCGTACCTTTACCAACAACGGATCGATCAACCTCTTTCCGCATTGGTCCGCGGACAACTCAAAGCTCGCCTTTGTGAGTCTTCGGACCGGCAGGTGGGAGATCAACCTGCACTCCTATACAACGGGAGCACGGCTTCCCTTCCCGATTTTCAACTCCTTTGCCTCCACACCGGTGGTCTCGCCCGGCGGTGAGAAGATCTTGTTTTCTTTACGCACTCCCCGGGGCGACACCGACCTTTTCGTGGCCAATATCGACGGGAGCGATCGGCGAAACATTACCAACAATCCGGCCATCGACACTTCCCCTACGTGGGCGCCTTCAGGGCGGCAGATCGCCTTCATCTCGGGACGGTCTGGGGTTTCGCAGGTTTACGTCGCGGATATTGACGGTGCCAACGTGCGCAGGATCATCAAGGAGGGTGGAGATGCCGACTCCCCGGTCTGGTCTCCCAACGGCCGTTACCTGGCGTTTCACTGGAAGCCTCGCCGCGCGGTCACCTACGATATCTATATCGTCGAGGTGGCCTCGGGTGAGATTATCCAGATAACCAGCGACGCCGGCACGAACGAAAGCCCTACGTGGGCCCCCGACAGCCGGCACCTCGCCTTTGAATCAAACCGAAACGGGGCTCGCCAGATCTTCGTCATGCTGGCCGACGGCACGGAAACAAGGATGGTGACCTCGGAAGGCGCAAATACGAGCCCCTCATGGTCCGGCTACAGCAAGCGCTGAGACCTCCAATGGAAGCCCCATGGAAGGCAGCCGGGAAGCGAATTGCAGTCTTAGTTTAAATTTTTGTAAACACACGGATATGTGTGTGTTATAGTTTGCCGCGCAGGTATTGTTATGATTTATCTGAGTATAGAACCGTCAAGATTTTAATGCAGCTCCTGAAGGAGACCCCGCCATGAGAAAAACTGTTCGTTGCCTGTTAGTCTTGACTCTCTTGATAGGCCTGGCACTTTTGAGCAGCGCCTGCAAGAAGGAGATGACACCTCCCGCGCCGCCGCCGCCTGATCCGACCCCTGTAGCACCGCCGCCGGCGCCGACCATCAATTTGAGTGCCTCTCCCACCGCAGTCGAGCGCGGAGAGTCCTCCACCCTTTCCTGGTCCACGACGAACGCCGCCAGCGTAACGATAGACGGTGGTGTGGGCACGGTCTCCGCTTCCGGAAGCCGGCGCGTGGCTCCGACCCAGTCGACCACGTATACCGCTCGCGCAGAAGGCCGTGGAGGAAACGCTTCCGCGAGCGCACGCATCACGGTCACGGAAGCCCGCAAACCGCCTCCTCCACCAGTGGAAATAAGCGATCTCGATTTTGTAACGACAAACGTCGGGGACATTTACTTTGACTACGACAAGCACGATATTCGCTCCGACGCTCGCTCAACGCTTCAAAGCAATGCCCGGGCCATGAGGGAACGCAACCACATTCGGTTCTCGGTCGAGGGGCACTGCGACGAGCGTGGATCGGAACGCTACAATCTTGCGCTCGGGGACCGGCGCGCCAACGCAGCAACGAGCTTCCTGGTGGCTCAGGGAATCTCAGCTTCACGCCTGGAAACCGTCAGCTACGGAGAGGAGCGTCCCAAGAATCCGGGGCACGACGAAGCGTCGTGGTCAGAAAACCGTCGCGCTCATTTCAAGATGCGTTAGAGCCATCTGTTTATCACGTTGACAGAGCCGGAGCGCCGCCGGAGCGTGGCGTGCTCCGGCTTTTGTTTAGCTGCCGATAGTTTCGCTCGGTTCTATACACTCCTGTTGGAGTCTATAGGGGAGAAAATACATGAAGCGAATATGCGCTCCCGTAGCCACAATCTTGTTTTTGCTGGCCGCTTCTCCTGTCGCTTCCAGCGGGACGAAGGAGGAGTTGATCCGTCTCCAAAGTGATGTCCTGGCGCTCCAGAAGCAGATGATGGTGTTCGAAAAGACCTTTGCTGACCAGACCCAGAGCTTGAAGAGTCTGGTCGGCCAGTTGAACGACCAGGTTGGGGAATCCAACGTGATACTCACCCGTATATCGGAGGCACTGCAGAGTCAAACCAACCAGGGACACTCGTCGAACGAGATTCTCATTTCAGAGATTCGCAAGCTCGGGCGTCAGATCGACGAGACTGGCACACGCATTTCTGCGCTTGCCGCGCAGGTGAGCGAGATCAATATGCAAACCGAGGAGTTGCAGCGCAGGCGCTTTCAATCCATCGGCAACGATCCCGTGGCGATGGCCCTCGACGCCGACACCATCTTTCATGAAGCATACGGTGATCTTGTCCAGGGAAACCTCGATCTTGCCATTGCTGGCTTTGAATCCTACGTGCAACACTTTCCCAAGAGCGAAAAGGCCGACGACGCCCAGTACTACATCGGGTCAGTCTACTATACCGACAATCGTATGGCGGAGGCGGTGGCGGCCTTCACGGCGGTTCTGAATAACTATTCCAAAGGGGATAAAGCAGCGAGTGCCACGTTCAAGCGAGCCAAGGCCGAGCTTCAGATGGGCGAGCGAGACAACGCCATCGCGGACTTCAAGTCTGTGATCAAAAAGTACCCAGATTCCAGTGAGGCTTCGCTGTCCACCAACGAGCTCAAGAGCCTAGGGGTCAAGTTGACGCGGGGCCGGAGTAGCAGAAGAGAGTAGGGTTCCGCTCCTTGTAATTCAGTCGCGGCCACCGTACAGTGTGAGGGTAAACCCTACTTGGCACTAAGTCATCGCGAGGATCTTCGTGAGTTCACTGAACAAAGCCATGTTGATCGGGCGCCTCGGCCGTGATCCCGATATTCGCTACACTCAAGATGGGACGGCTGTCGCCAACTTCAGCATTGCAACGAGCGAGTTCTGGACCGACAAGAGTGGAACGAGACAGGAACGCACCGAATGGCACAATATTGTGGCCTGGAGGGGTCTCGCTGATCTGAGTAAACGCTATCTCTCCAAGGGTCGCCAGGTCTATGTCGAGGGACGGATCCAGACTCGGGAATGGGACGACCGGGACGGCAACAAGCGCCGCAGCACGGAGATTGTCGCCAACCAGATGGTATTGCTGGGAAGCCGCTCGGACCGGGACGAATCGAATGCCTCTTCTCCGCCGCAGCAAACCGATTCGGCTCCTGTCGAGGATGTCGGATCGCCGGAAATCACCGACGACGATATCCCCTTCTAGACACCAGAAAATGCCTCAAAGGGGCTTCATAGTCCTTGTCGGTACTGAATTCGGCCCAGTCCACGCCGCTCGATTGTAGTGCGGCCAAAAAGGCGCCTGCGTTTCGCTTGAGCCGCTCGGGTAAACTCTCGCTGCAAGATGTCGGAGCTGGAATCGACAATCAACGCTTCGCCGGTCTCGGGATCCTGTAGACGGAGGCGTCCGACGCGCGGTAGTCTCCACTCCAACGGATCGGAAACCAGTAGGGCTACCACCTCGTGTTTGCGCGCTGCAATAGCTAGCTTGTTGCTGCGCACGATGGGCGCCTCGAAATCGGTCATGAGTAACACGAGACTGCGCGGGATCCCCGGAGAGTTCAGGAAGCTCCACAGGTGCTCCATTTCCGCGACTTTGCCCCTAGGCTTTTGCGCCGCGATCTCACGGATCAAACGGGTTGCGTGGTTGCTACCCTTGGCCGGGGCAATGAACCGCTCCACGCGTGAGCCAGCCAGGGCCAGGCTCACGCGATCCCTGGCATAAAGGCCCGATAGAATGAGCAGGGCCGCAATTTCAGCCTGGAGATCAAACTTGGTCCGCCGTACGCTCCCGAACAACAACGACCCCGACGTGTCCAGGACGAGGAGCACGTTGCGATCACGCTCCTCGACCATCTTCTTGACGTGAAGTGTGTTGCTTCTGGCTGATACGTTCCAGTCAATCGTGCGGATGTCGTCGCCTTCGGTGTATTCCTGAACCTCGGCATACTCGATCCCCTGTCCTCTGAATGCGCTGCGGTAGAGTCCGCTGTAGAGGGAACGGGCCAGGTGGCGGCTCCTGATCTCGAGCCTTTGGGTCCGAACCAAGAGCTCCGAGATATCCAACCCCGCCTTTTCTTTTGATTTTTCGCGAAAAAGAAGCATGCTGATGTGGACCGCCCGCGCGTGGGACGAAAGCCTAGCAGTGGAAGCTACGGAGCTGGCACCTTCTCAAGTATCCGCTGTACGATGTCGTCAGTTGTGATCCCCTCCGCTTCTGCTTCGTAGGTCAGTAGAACTCGATGGCGCAGAACGTCGGCAGAGATCAGTTTGACGTCTTCCGGGAGAACAAAGCCACGCCCTTTCAAGAAAGCACGGGCTCGTGCCGCGCAGAGGATGCCGATGCTCGCCCGTGGGGACGCTCCGAACCGGATCAGATTGGCAAGCTCAGCCTGAAGGTCCCGCGGCGAACGGGTGGCGAAGATAATGTCTAAAATGTAGAGGTGGATGCGCTCGTCAACGTAGATCTGGGTCACGATGTGACGCATTCGCTCGAGTCTCTCCGGCACCAAGACCTTTTTGAGCGGAGTGCCTCGGGTCCCGAAAAGGTCGGTTCCCCCTCTCGGCTCTCTCGTAAGCCGCCGCATGATCTCCCGCTCTTCCTTTCGAGAGGGGTAATCCAGAACCACCTTGAGCAAAAACCGGTCCATCTGGGCTTCAGGAAGAGGATACGTGCCCTCTTGTTCAATCGGGTTCTGGGTTGCCAGAACCATGAACGGCTCGTCCAACGGATAGCTTTGATTCCCCAGCGTGACCTGACTTTCCTGCATGCACTCCAAAAGCGCGCTCTGGACTTTTGCCGGTGCGCGGTTCACTTCATCCGCCAACAGGAGGTTGGTGAAGATCGGACCAGGCCTAGGAACAAACTCCGATGTCCGCTGATCGAAGATCATGGTCCCGATCAGATCTGCAGGAAGCAAATCGGGGGTAAACTGAATCCTGCGAAAGCCAACGTCGATGACTTCGGCGAGACTCTTGACTGCAAGGGTTTTGGCCAGCCCCGGAACTCCTTCCAGCAGGAGATGTCTGCCCGTCAGCAGGCCGATCATCAGCGAATCGACCAAGTGGCGCTGGCCGACGATGCGCTTCTGTACCTCTTGTTGGACTCGCTCGAGGTAAAAGGTCTCTTCCTTGACCACAAGGGTCAGGTTATCGGTTTGGGTCGTCATGGATGCAATCGTTGCGTCAGAATCGATAGCTGGCCTGTCGGATTTCACGCCGGAAGTCTTTCCCGTCGAGATCGACCACTTTGCACATTTCGTACAATCGAGACCGCAGTCGAACACCGATTCGCTCGGCTAACGATTCGTCACCTGCCCGATCGGGGGCGTCCAGATAGTTTGAGGTGAAGATCGTCAGCCTCTTGTTGTTGTATCGATGGTTGATGATATAGGTCACGGTGTCTCGCACCCAGTCGGTTGGCTTGTTGGCGCCCAACTCATCGAGCACGAGGACATCCGCTTCCAGAACGGGGCGCAGAATGTCGATCTGTGAGGCCTGGGCCACCGCATTCCAGCTTGCCTGAATCTCGCGCAGCAGATCGCGAAAGTCATAGAACAAGCCTCGGTCCCCGCAGGTTCGAATGACTGCCTTCAGAAGTGCCACCGACAGGTGCGTTTTGCCCACACCACAAGGGCCTATGAAAAGCAGCCCTACATCGATGAGAGGGTATTGCCCAAGAAATCTCTCGAGGTCCTGGAGGGCCAGTTTTTGCAGTTCCGTGTTCGGCTTGTATGATTCCAGATCGGCGTGTTCGTACCGCGCTGGGATATGGGCTTCGGCCATGAGCCGCTGGACGCGGGAGTCTTCCTGGCAAAAGCAACGGCGTACGGATCCTGTCGACGTATTGCGTTCCCAGCCTGAACCGAAGCACTTTGGGCATGCTTTGCTGGCAAGGGTGTCGTCGGCGTTCATCGGCGCTCAGCTTAGCATACGGGCTAGAAGCCGACAAGCGGCAGTCATGGTCACCATTGCATTCAATATCTCGGTAACTTTCCATTGTCCTCAGCGGTCCTGCGAGGCGGAATCACCTCGCGAGAATTGCCTGAAATGGCCCTGCCCGGCCAGAATAGCTAGACCTTCTCGGCAGTTCACGAGCTTGATCGCGAGCGATTCCTCGATGCGGCGGGAATCCAAGGAACAATCACCTCCGCGCGGTGCTCCCGCCACGTCCTGCATCCGGCCTTTCACCAGGAGTGAAAGGGGAGCGTCGACTCGTGCGGCCAGTTCGAGCGCAAAGTCGTAGCGTGACAGCCGCTGTGATCCTCCCAGGTTCATCGTCCCACCGAGGTTCGGTCGCGCGATGATCCGGTCGACACACTCGGCAATCTGATCCACGAGGACAGGAGTCCTGAACTGGTCAGTATAGAAAGTCATCGCTTCGCCGGACTTCCATTTTTTGAGAATCGCGTCCATGAAACCCGGGTGAGCCGGATTTCCCGGACCGTACGTGAGAGCCACGCGCAGGATGATGGCGTCCGCAAGCTCCCCAACCGCCTGCTCCGCCAGGATTTTAAGTTTCGAGTATACGTTGATGCCACAGACAGAATCTTCCTCACGATAACGTCCCTGCATTCCGTCATAAACTAAATCGGTCGAAAAGTGAATCAACCGGGCGCCAATTTCCCTACAACCGGACACCACATTGCGCGTCCCGTCCACGATGCTTGCGTGTGCCTCTGCGGGGTTGGCCTCGCAGACATCCGGGTGTGCCTGCGCTGCGGTATGGACGACGACCTCGGGCTCGCTGCGACGGAATTGCGCAAGCACGGCAGCGGGATCCCGGATATCGAACGAGGCCGCGGCGCGGATTCCCGTCGGAGCGTGCCTGTGGTAGCCGACAACGACCGATTGCGTGGCTGCCAACCTGCAAACGAGATTGTGTCCGATGAATCCGGAGCCACCTGTAATGAAGAGCGTTCCCATGAGAATAGATCCACAGCGATGCGCCGCGGGCATCCTGGGCCCGCTAGTGCAGAATCGGAGTGATTCCGCGGAACCATTAGTCCAAAAAAAGGAGCTATTGTCCCACCCCAGGGGTACGCTTGTTCAGGGGCTGCCCCGGTTTGTTGGACCCATCCGGAACCCTCAACTGGATCGATTTCAACTCCTGGTACATCTTCTGTAGATTGAGCTGGAAGAAGTTCTGAAAGGAAAAGGAAACGTATCGGAAGGGCAATCTGGCACTCCGAAGGACCTCCTCCAGTGTGCTCCCGCCCGTTACATAGGGGGTGACAATAGACTCGAGATCGTTCAGAAAGGAGCGGAACTTTTCGACGTCTTCCCGATTTCCCAGCGGCCCATGGCCCGGAAGAAAGGTGTCGGCATTCATCTCCAAGAGCTTGTCCAGAGTGTTCCCCCACTCAAGCAATGAGGCGTCCTGCGGGTTTGGTAGCGCGCGGTTGAAGAAGAGATCACCCGCAAAAACAATCTTGTCTTCTGGGAGATACAGGATCAGGTCCCCATCCGTATGCCCACGGCCCATGAAGTGGAGTTCGATTTGACAGTTTCCTTCTGTCAGTGTCAACCGATCGTCTACCGTGAGCGTCGGCGCCACGATTTGAAGCCCAGACATACGATCGACAAAGTTTCGCCGTTGATCGAGTTGCCTTCTCAGAGACCGCTGCTGGAGGGGATCGCGGGCGGCAGTCAGCCGCTTTCGAAGACTTTCAATCTGCTTTTGAGCAATGGCTACGGTGCGCTCCATACTGGGCAAATCCTGCTCGAGGATCGCGTGGCGTGTTCTTGTTGTGCCGATCAAGTCGACAGGAGCTGAGTAAACCTGATTGCCGTGTGTGTGGTCGGGGTGAAAATGGCTGTTGATGATGTAGCGCACGGGCTTGCGTGTCACAGCCGAGATTGCTTCAAGGAGTTCCAGGCCGGCTTCCGGGGTGAAATGCGTATCGAAGACCAGGACGGACTCGTCGAGAATCACAATACCAGAGTTGCTGACCGCTTCCCCGCCGGCCTCGACGAGGTCGACGTACACTCGCTCGGAGAGTCGCGTCAGCCTTCCCTCTTTCGGTTCCTGCGCGCCTTCGCTCGGGGCGCTGCCCCCCATCCAGAACAACGACACGAACGCAAGTACCACCAGCATGTTTCTCATTCAGTATTTTCCAGATCTTACGGAGCAGACTCAAAAACGGTATTGGCCACGCGCGCGTTCGATGAGTTCCACATCGAGCTGCATCTTGCGACCGTTGCGGTAAATTGTCACGGTGATGGTCTGTCCAGGACGTCTCTCCTCCAAGGCAAGGCGGAGATCGTCCACGGAAGAGACCACAGCGTCGCCAAGAAGCGTGATGATATCCCCGCCGACAAACACGCGCTCGTTGTACAAAACGGCAGCGGTGGTCGCCTCCCGGATCCCCGCCCGGTCGGCTGAGCTTCCACGCTCGACGCGAGCCACCAGTATCCCGTTGTCGACCGGGAGGTCCAGCGCCTCGGACAGAGCCTTGTTTATCTCGTAGCCGTTCACCCCAAACCACGGTCGCAGCACCCGACCATGAGTGATGAGATCGTTGGCAATGCGGCGTGCTGTATTTACGGGGACAGCAAAGCCAATGCCCAGGTTCCCGCCGGTGGTGGTGACTATCAAGGTGTTGATGCCGATCATCTCGCCGGCACTGTTGAGCAGCGGACCTCCGGAGCTACCTGGATTGATCGCTGCGTCGGTCTGGATGATGTTGTTGACCAAGCGGCCGTTTTCGGTGCGAATCGTCCGTCCAAGCGAGCTGATGATCCCGGTAGTCAAGGTGTTCTTGAGCCGAAAGGGATTCCCGATCGCCAGCACCTTTTCTCCGACCCGCAAGGACGACGAGTCCCCTAGGGGAACTGGATGAAGCACCTCGGCAGCGGCATCGATCTGGATTACGGCAATGTCGTTCGTGGGATCCACTCCCACGACCCGGGCACGGTACTTCGACTGATCAGGAAGCGAGACCTCCAGGCGTCGTGCATTTGCAATCACGTGGTAGTTGGTCAAGATCCGTCCAGCCCCATCGAGCACGGCTCCGCTTCCGGTGCCGGGCTTGGCAACGGGCGCAAAAAAGAAATCGTACTCGATGACCGTCGAGGTGATGTTGACGACGCCCGGACTGATCCGATCGTACACGGCGATGTTGATTTCTTCGTCCGCCGTGAGCTCCGGACGGGAACTTGTGGGGTTGGCTGCCTCCGAGCTAGCCCCCTGAACCACCCGGAGATTTGGACCTGCAAAATCCAGCCACCGAACAAGCCAAACCGTCACGGCGCAAGAGACGAGTGCCGACAACACGATGGTTCGAATGGTTTGGCTTTGCATTCCGCTCAGGGAGTTGCGTGCGGCGTCGCGCGCCCTAGTTTACATCGATATCGATGGTCCGTCCGACCCTCATGTTCAAGCGCACGGACTTGGACGCTTTCTCGGGAATCTCGATTGGTTGATTCTTTACACCGAAGATAGGCATACTGAGCCGGTACACACCCGGAGGGACGGCTCGCCGAAATCTGGCTGTACCGCTTCGGCTTCCATCCGTCACGATATGGTTGGACTTGTACGAACCACCCTTGCCCACGAGCTGAATCTGATAGCCGTCGAGCCGGTCCATCCGAAAGCTGCCGCCGGTCTTCACGATTCGCAAGGTGACCGCCTTTGGGCCCTCTCTCAGGGCTTTCTCCTGCTCCTTCTTGGCTCTTTGCTGCTGGAATTTGTCAATCGTGCTTTGGATTTTCCACTTTTCTTGCCAGGTATCGAATTCGCCCGAGCTCTTCAGCCGGTCGAGCGTAGCATTGACAAGCTGGAGGAGTTTTTCTTCTCCCTTACGCACCATCACGCCGTACGACTCCGAGACGAGCTGCTCACCAGTGGTGATCAAGTTCGGAAAGCTCGTGTCGATGCTATAACTCAGAATGGGCTCGTCGCCGACGACTGCATCGATTTCTGTACGGTTCAATGCACCAAGGGCATCGTCCAACGTCTTGAACTTGAGGATCGACATGTTGGCGGCGTCGGGTTGGGTCTCGAGAAAGTATTGGCTGGTTGCTGATGCCTGAACTCCGACGCGCTTCCCTGCCAAATCCGCCAGAGTCTTGATGTCTTCGACGTCTCTTCGCCTCGCGATGGTCAGGGCACTTTCAAAGTAGGGCTGGGAAAAATCGAAAGTCTTCTCTCGCTCGGGGGTAATGGCCATGCAGGAGATTACCATCTCGGTATTCCCATCCTGCAACTGTTTGAACAGGGTCTCAAACGGCGCCTTGACCCATTTGGGATCGAGTTCCCGTCCAAGCTCCTTTGCAATGTCTTTGACGATCTCATTTCCGGTATCAACATCGAAGCCCTGGACACCGGTTGCTTGACCAAAGACAAATGGTGGATTCACCGCATCGGCCGAGATACGCACCCGCCTGTTCTTGGTGATGGCGTCGAGGGCACTCGACGAAGATTCCGTTTCACCATTGCACTGAATAAAAACGATGGCGATGCCGCAAATCCAAAGAGTCCGGTTTCGAAAACTCAACAGATCCTCCCATGGGTCTTCGATGGGTATTATCTAATTTGCTATGAAACAATATTTTATGCAATGCATGCGCTCGAGCCAAACACTTTTTCGCTTCTACCTACAATTCCTTCCGGCGGAGCAACCACCAAATCGAGCCCGCCGCCGCTACATTCAGAATGGCGCACAGCAGACAGACCGCCGCATAACCGGAGTTTGAGAACAGCAGTCCTGCTGCTGCGGTCGCGCCTGCAATCCCCATCTGGGAGGATGCGTTTCTGAGCGCGACAAAGGTCCCTCTGGACTTGGTTTCGACCACCTCGGTCACCAGGGCTTCCAGTGGTCCCTGACGCAGTATCCATGCGAGGCTGATGGCACAGAAAAGCCCTACCAGACCCGCACCCCATACCGCAGAGGGCAAACCCAGTAGCAAGATCGCCATCAGTACACTGGCGGAAACAACGAGCACCTTCTTGCCGATTCTGTCCGACAGCGAGCCCGCAATCGGAGAAGCGACGATAGCGGCGCAACCCGGGATGATGAACATCCTTCCGATTTCGGCCCCTGTCAAATCAAAGCTCTCGCTCAGCCAGACTCCGATGTAGGCCATAAAGCCCAGAATCCCTCCCGACGCGAAAAGTGACCCGAGCAAAGCACCAAGCGTTTCCCTGCCAGCGAGGAACTTGCCGTAGCGGCGTAGGGTATCCCTGGCGTGCACGGTGCCAGCTCCGGGCGGAGCCACCGCTGGAAGAAGCCGTGGCAGCAACGCCAGTTGAATGATACCACCGGCTGCCACCACCCCGAAGACGCTCGTCGGGCCCAACCAGTCACTCAACAGGCCAACCAGGGGAAGCCCGAGGATCAAGGCCGCAGGATGCGCAGCAAAGATGGAACTCATGGCCCATCCCCGATGGGCGTAGGGGAAGTAATCGCCGGCATACGAGATGACATTCAAACTCAACAGGCTGGCCCCCATACCGGTCAGAGTTCTACCGACGAGCAGCCTTGCAAAAGAATCCGATAGGGCAGAGGTAAAGGATCCAAACGAAAGCAAGCCCAGGCCGAGCAGCAACGCTGGCTTGCGACCGAACGCGTCCGACAGGGGACCCCAAAACAACCCCGAGAGTGCCGCACAGGCGGCATAGGCGGTGAAGAGCAGTCCGATGTTCTGAGTGGTTTCTTTCAGCTGAGATGCGATCTTAGGAAGGAGCGGAATGATGACCTGGCTGTCGGCGACCCCGAGGAAAAGAACGAAGAAAAGGCAAACGACGACCCGAATCTCTTCGCGGGTTCGCCCAGTCATGACGCTGTACTACACAAAGTGTTTGATCCGGAGCTTTTCAGCAGCAACGTCGGTCAGATCTACGACTGAAGCGGCGGCGACACCCATGGCAATCGTGATCGACTCGCTAATCTCCTCCGGTGTCGCGCCGAACTTCTTAGCTTTTTTGATGTGGCCGTTCAAACACCCCTGGCAATGAAAACCCAGTGACGCGGCAATGGCGATCAGTTCCTTCGTCTTACGATCGATGGTCGTGGACTTGTACGTTGCCTGATAGAAGTCGAAGTAGATCTTCTTCATCCGGTTCTCTACCATCGTATAGGATGGCCACCCGGGCTGCCCCTCAGGTGTCGCGGCAAGGGGTTTCTTCGATTTGGGCGTCTGCTTTTTCATCTTGCAGGAAGGCTCCTTTCTGAATCCGATACCACCGGTTCCCGGGAAGGCACCAAACCGGTGCGGGGATACTACCATTATTGAAAAACCGACTCAAGGAGTTGCCCGCCGACCCAAACCGAGGCTCTGTGGTTTTCTTTCCCCCCCGACCTAAGATAATCTGAGTGTTTGCCTGTGCCGTCAGCGACGCTGAGTCTTGGCGGGCTTTTTAGTGCAACCCTGACATTTGGAGAATCACGATGCAGGTTCATAGCTGGAAGGAGATGGCCCTAGAACAGGTCACGGACGATATTTCACGGAAGATTGTCACGGGAGCCAACGAAATGGTAGCGCAAATCTTTCTAAAGAAAGATGCGCTTGTCCCGGAGCATTCGCACGTAAGCGAACAGATCAGTTATCTGACCGAGGGCTCGATGCGGTTTTGGATTGGCGGTGATGAGCTGATTCTCCGTGCGGGTCAGGTTCTCGTCATCCCACCAAACGTTCCGCACAAGGCGCTGGCGCTCGAGGATACGGTGAGCCTGGATATTTTCAGCCCCATTCGCCAGGATTGGCTCGATCACACGGACACCTATTTTCATCGCCACGACTAAGGGGCGGAAGTGCCAAGACCCTGGTTTTTTCAGCTGCGAGGCGTTCCGGGGTCGACCAAGGCCCTTCGCATGACCCACGCATCCTCGATCGGGTTCGTGTAGTAGTTGCATCGCGTTCCGGTCAGCTCGAAAGCATGACGCAGGTAAAACGCAATGGCTCCGCGATTAGATTTTCGGACCTCCAGGAAGCAACGGCCACAGCCACGTCCCAGTCCCTCGTTTATCATGGCTCGCAACAGAAGTGAGCCCATGCCACGCCGATGAAAGCGGGGCTTTACGGCAAGTTTCAGAACATCGAGGTCCTGGTGGACGGCCCGCGCCAGTAGAAAACCGGCGAGTTGAGCTCCTCTCCGGTCCGCCTCGACGATTACTTTCCAGCCGTAGTATTCGGGAGATTGCTCCAGAAACCGACGATAGTTTGCCTCGCCCCAAAACTCCATGGCTGTTTCATCTTCGAGCTTCTTGATTGCCGGGATATCTGTAGAGAGCAGCATCGAGACTTCCGGGTACAACCGGAAATCGGATGACTTGGGGGATGATCCGAGAGATGATCCGGGGGAGGGTCTGGGAGACGATCCGCCAGATGATTCAGTTCTTTCTAAGGGCATCGGGTAAGCGTATGTATAGTGGTTCCATTTTCAGAGACAGCCCTCGCTTCCAGCTGCGCCTGCGGCCCAGTGCCACCCGGGCAATGGCGGATGCGAGAAAGAGATCGACTGTTGCCTGCTGTCTCCGTCCCGAGCGTGACACTCGAAGTTCGCGACCGTAGCGAGTCACACCATCCCCCGCCAGATAAACCCGACGCGATCCGAGATACCGGTCGAGTGCCCGCGGCGTCCACAACGCCGGCTGTGAGTGGACCCTGGCCCGCGGACTTCGCATATCATACTCTGCATAATAGACCTGGAAGCGCTGCGCATCCAGGACAATACCAATCCGCATTCTCAAGAATGTAAGTTGGTATGCCAACGCGTCCAGACCGGACACTCCCGCCAGCGGAACTGCGAGTGATTGTGCAAAGCCGATAGCGGTCGCCATTCCGATCCGGATGCCCGTGAAAGATCCCGGCCCCACTCCCACGGTCACGAGCTGTAGCTGGTCCAGTTCCGTATCTGAGGTGCACAGCACGCGCTCGATCGCCTGTAGAAGGCAAGCGGAATGGGTGGTTTCTGAGTGGAATCGAATTTCTGCGCGAAGCGTGCTTCCCTGGAGTAGAGCGACACTTCCCCGTGGAGTCGAAGTGTCTACGGATAGCACTTTGGGGCCTGGTTCCTGGCTCATCTTCATTGACAACAGGCCGATGCGAATTATATATTCAGATGTCCCTAGTCACAAATCGCGTGCTCTCCAGTGACAGCTCGCGTGTGTCGTTTCACGAGACACCTTGTTGTTTCTGGACCAAACAAAACGGTCCAACCAGTGGACGCCTGAATGCTGCCGGCTCGAGCTTGCGGAGCTCGGGAAATGTCGAGCTACTGCATCTTCTGTTTCCTCGCTACCAGGATCGGATCCTGAAACTTTCGAGACGCCATGGATGATCTTACACCCATGATGAGACAGTATCACGAGGTCAAGAGACAGTTTCCAGGAAAACTTGTCTTCTTTCGTCTCGGGGACTTCTACGAGATGTTCTATCAAGACGCCATCGTTGCCTCGCGCGAACTGGAGATCACACTCACTTCTCGTAACAAAGACAAGTCCGGCGCTCCGATCCCCATGTGTGGGGTCCCATTTCACTCCGTCGACGGGTACATCGCGAGGCTTCTCAAGAAGGGCTTCAAAGTCGCGCTGTGCGAGCAAGTCGACGATCCTCGGTCCCAAAAGAAACTCGTCCACCGGGAGGTCACGCGGGTGCTCACCCCCGGAACCGTCGTAGAGGAGCTCTTGCTGGAGCCAAAAGATCACAATTACCTGGCGGCCCTGGGGGTAGGTCCGGAAGGGATTGGTATTGCCTTCATGGACCTCTCCACATCCGATTTTCTGGCTACCGAGTTTCGAGGAGAAAGCGCCTGGACCAAGATAATTGACGAGTTGAGCCGTTTTCGACCGAGGGAGATCCTGCTGCAAACATCCCGAGACGACGAGCTGCAACCAGAGATCCGACGAGAATGGTCCGATGCCTGGGTTTCGAGTCCAGTAGAGGATTGGGTCTTCAATCTGGACCACGCACAGCGTCTCCTCATGGAGAATTTAGGCGTCGAGACCCTTGCGGGGTATGGTTTCGAGGATCGTTCCCTGGCCGTATCGGCCGCAGGTGCGCTCGTGTACTACTTACAGGAGACCCAACTGCAGAAGATCGGCCAGACTGTAACCCTGCGATACTTCGAGCCGAACGATTTTCTTAGGTTGGATGCTCCCAGCGTCAAGAATCTCGAGCTGGTCGAGGACCTCGAGGGCCGCCGTTCTGGCTCCCTCTTATCGGTTCTGGACCGGACTCATACCGGAATGGGAGCCCGTCGCATCAAATCTTGGTTGCTGGCGCCTCTGCTGGATCTCACCGAACTCGAGCAACGGCATGACGCCGTCGAAGCGTTGAGCGTAAAGGTGAAGGCGCGCGACCGCCTGCGCCGCCAGTTGGCCAACGTTTCTGACCTGGAGCGCCTGGTGAGTCGAATCCTCGTCGGTAGCGCTGGGCCGCGAGACTTGTTGGCTTTGCGCGAGTCTGCGATGCAACTACCGGAACTCAAGAAGGGGCTGACCCTCGTCCCGGCGCCGCGGCTTCAGCAAATTGCCACCCAACTGGACGACTTGGCAGACTTGAGGCAGCAGATAGAGAGCACGTTGGCCGACGATCCTCCGGCATCGGCGTCGAATCCGGGGGTCATTCGCGAAGGGTATTCTGCAGAGTTGGATTCGCTGAGGGCCATGAGGGGTAGCGGAAGAGAGTATATCGCTTCCCTCGAGGCGCGTGAACGAAAGAGAACGGGTATTGCCTCCTTAAAGGTCAAATTCAATCAGATCTTTGGTTACTTTATCGAGGTAACGAAATCGAACCTTTCTCATATCCCCGACGACTACACACGCAAGCAGACGCTGGTCAACAGTGAACGATTCGTTACGGAAGAGCTACAGATCTACGAAGAAAAAGTGCTCTCCGCCGAGGAGCACATATCGGTCTTGGAAAAGGAGCTGTTCTTCGACTTTCTAAGCGCGATCGCATCACACGCCGAGCGCATCCAGACGGTGGCAAGACTCATCGGAGAAACGGACGTCTTGGCATCACTAGCCGAAGTCGCAGTGCAGAACAACTATACACGCCCACAGGTTTCCGAAGGTGATGAGATCTTCATTGAGCAGGGCCGCCATCCTTTCGTCGAGTTTCAAGCCCAGCCTTTTATCCCCAACGATCTACACCTCAACGCGACCACCGACCAGATGATCATTCTGACCGGACCCAACATGGGTGGAAAGTCGACCTTTCTCCGCCAAACTGCGTTGATTGTGATCCTGTCCCAAATGGGTTCCTTCGTTCCGGCCACCGCGGCGAGAATCGGTCTTGTAGATCGAATCTATACTCGAGTGGGGGCCTCCGACAATCTTGCCCGCGGACGCTCGACCTTCATGGTCGAGATGATCGAAACGGCGAACATCCTCAACACGGCAACGAACCGAAGCCTCGTATTGCTTGACGAGGTGGGCCGTGGCACGGCGACCTTTGACGGGCTGTCCATCGCCTGGGCCGTGGCGGAGTATCTGCTTGGAAACGCCGCTAGCCGCGCCAGAACACTCTTTGCTACTCACTACCATGAGCTCACGAAAATGGCCGATGTTCACCCGGGAGTAAAAAACTACTGCATGGCCACGGAGGATTCCGGAAACAGTGTCGTGTTTCTCCGCAAAGTTATTCCTGGAACCGCAAATAAGAGCTATGGCATCGAGGTCGCGCGTCTCGCAGGGCTCCCCAGAGAGGTCCTCCATCGAGCGAACCAAATTTTGAAACGACTCGAGAAAAAGGACATCGACTTGACCGGTCGCCCTCGCACGCGATCGGCCGAGGAGGTTTTTGAAGAAATCCAAGGCTCTTTGTTCTGAAGGAGGAGCAGGGTCGGCAGATCTATTGGTGGATACGAAGGACCACGCGGCGATCATCGGCAGACTGGTCTGGGGCAGAACTACTTTGTTGGCAAATGCGAGCTGATCCTTTATGTTCTGCAGAGAGAGGGCCACGGCTGCCGGCTTGAAGAGGGAGTGGGTGTGTTTGTAGAGGAATTCGGGTTTGAGGCAGCGTCTATTGTTAATTTCGTCGGTGGTGGCGGAAAGACAGGACTGATTCTCGCACTGTGCAAGGAAGTTTCGGCCAGCGCACCCGTCGTGTACACTACAACCACGCGAATCCACCCACCCCCTCTCTCGCCCGGCCGCGTCCTGCTCAGCTGTTCGAACCTGGATCTGCTAAAAAGGATCACGCGCGAGGCCCTCGCCCAGTCCGATTCCTTCGTGCGCACCTTCGTGCTCACGCAACCAGAATTTCGGCCGGGACTTCTGAAGGGCGTCCCTCCCGATTTTGCCTCGAGCATCGATCTGTCCGATCCTCCCACAATATTCAACGAGGCGGATGGTGCGCGCAGCATGTCCCTGAAAGTGCCACGACAAGGAGAACCGGTTCTCATGAAGGGAGCGCGGTACCTCGTGCCGGTGATCGGTTTGGATTGCCTTTATCAACCCGTGGGTCCCAGCACAATTTTTCGTTGGGAACTGGCAGCAGAACAATTCTCTCTCGAGCCTGGAGAGGCGCTGACCCCTGGGCTCGCCGCCTCTTTACTGCTGCATCCGGACGGTGTTTGTCGGGATTGGACCTCTGGCATGAAGCTCGTGCCCTATATCAACAAAGTAGACGTCGCTGAGGACGATCAACGTGTGGAGGAACTTGCCGAGGCGTTGCGAAAGCATTCTCACTTTCCGATCAGCAAGATCGTATGGGGCAGCCTGCGAACGCACCGTTGCGGTTCTATCCGCATGTTGCCCTGACGGGTTTCTCATGGTGTCCTCGGGATTTCATGCAAAATGACTGCCCCAATAACTAGTAGAGATAATCCGTTGGTCAGGAAGGTCCGACTGATTCTCTCACAATCCAGGCGAGCTCCGAGTGACCTCGTGGTTGTTGAAGGAGATCACGTCCTGGCAGAAGCGACGCGCACGCGCGCACGTCTTCGCGAGGTTCTGCTGAGTCCCTCTTTCGGTCGGAGCAAAAAGCAAAAGGATCTACTGAAAACCTGGGCCGACGACAAGATCGTCATCCATCGTGTCACGAACTCCCTGTTGAAGTACCTGACCGGTGTCGTATCACCTTCCGGCGCGGTCGGAGTCGCCACGGTACCAAGATTGAACCTCGAACATGTCGTTTTGCCTCCGCTCCCCTTCGTTGTTTGCGCCAACGGGGTTGCGGATCCCGGAAACCTGGGAACCTTGATTCGAACCGCGCGGGCAGCCGGTGCCTCTTTCTTCTTCACCACAACAGGCTCGGTTTCGGTTCGAAATCCCAAGTGTGTGCGAGCAACGGCGGGGGCGTTGTTCCAACTTCCGGTGGTCGAGTCCATAGGCCCGACCCGACTCATAGCCTTTGCTCGGCAAAGGCGCATCCGCATACTGAGGACAGATCCGATTTGCGGTCCGTCCTATCTCGAAACAGACTTCAAAGGGCCGACTATTGTCTTGCTGGGAAACGAGACTCACGGGACTGATTTGTCCTGGGACGAGTTTCCCTCGGTTCGGATACCGATGTTCAAGGGGGTAGAATCAGTCAACGTCGCAGCGGCTGGGGCCGTGCTATTCTTTGAAGCGTTTCGTCAACGGACCGCCGGGTCCCGAAGTTCAAGATCATGAACCGTTCCCTATTCGCTGATCCATCTGGTTCCTCTAATCCGCGTAGCCCATTGGCCGAGCGGCTCCGCCCACAGTCACTCCAGGATGTGCTCGGACAGAACCACCTCACCGCCCCGGGGCGTGTACTCTTCGAGATGGTAGCACAGCGCCGGCTCAGTTCGTTTGTCCTCTGGGGTCCCCCGGGGTCGGGAAAGACCTCGTTGGCCAAGATCGTAGCCCAGGAAGTACAAGCCAGCTTCATTTCGTACAGCGCCGTTCTGTCAGGAATCAAGGAAATAAAGTCGGTCATGGCGAGGGCGGAGCGCAGTCGGAGTCATTCGACCGGCGGGACCGTTATCTTCATTGACGAGATCCATCGTTTCAACAAGGCTCAGCAAGATGCCTTTCTACCCTACATCGAATCCGGGACCATCATCCTGATCGGGGCCACAACGGAAAACCCTTCCTTTGAGATCATTCCGGCGCTGCTTTCACGCGTCAAGGTCTATGTGCTCCATCCGCTCCGCCCAGAGGTCCTGGTCTCGATCCTCCGACAAGCGTTGCAGGATCCAAGAAACGGGTTCTCCAGTCAGCCGCTCGATGTGTCCGATGAAGTGCTCGAACGTCTTGTTGAGCAGTCCGACGGGGACGCTCGTGTTGCATTGAACACTCTCGAGTTGGCATTGGCAGTTGCGTCAGCAGGGTTTCCATCCGGCATCATTACCCTCACCATGGATGACTTGGACGCGACCTTGCAAAAGAAAATCCCGCGCTACGACAAAGGTGGGGAGGCACATTACAATCTCATATCTGCCTTACACAAATCGATGCGAAACAGCGATCCTGACGCGGCGCTGTATTGGCTCGGGCGGATGTTGGAATCCGGGGAGGATCCCAGCTACATCGGTCGTCGACTGGTGCGCTTTGCCTCCGAGGACGTGGGCCTGGCGGATACTCGGGCTCTGGGACTTTGCCTCGATGCAGTCGAGGCTGTGCGGTTTGTCGGACTTCCGGAGTGCAAGCTGGCTCTAGCTCAAGCCGTTGTATACCTGTCCATTGCTCCAAAATCGAATGCAATCTATCGAGCGTACGACCGAGTCGTAGCCGATGTGGCCGAAACGACCAACGAACCGCCACCCATGGCTATCCGCAATGCACCAACGGACTTGATGAAGAGCCTCGGCTATGGTCAGGGTTACCGATATGCCCATGACGAACAAGACAAGGTGGCCGACCTGCAGTGCTTGCCGGATCGACTACGAAATCGACGATACTATCAGCCGACTGATCAGGGGATGGAGAAACGCATCGCCGAGGTGCTCGATTCCATAGTGGCCAGAAAACGCAGAGCAAAGCGCAAAGGCCAGCCGGTCCTAGACTCCAGCGCAGATAGCCCAGACAACGAGAGCAAGGACAATCCGGTAGACAACGAAGGGAGTAAAGCTCCCTGAACGCAGATATCGTAGAAAGTAGCGGATGCAGAGAAATCCTGTTACTGCTGAAAACACGATGCCAGTCAGCAACACGTACGCGGAAACCGACTCGGTTGCCGTGCTGCTTGCCGACAGTAGCTCGACTCCCTTCAGGAGTGAGGCTCCTATGATAATGGGTGTAGACAGCAAGAACGAAAAACGGGCAGCGGAGGTCCGATCCATATCTCGAAATAAAGCCATGCTGATCGTGATGCCGCTGCGGGAAACACCAGGAACGAGTGCAAGCGCCTGGACCAAACCGATCCAAATACTGTCGCTGAGCCTTGTATCCTCGAGAGATCGTCCTTTGGTGCCTTTTTGCTCGGCGTAGTAAAGAACTCCCCCGAATACGATCAGGGTGACGACCGTGACAATTGGAGATCGTAACTGTTGCTCGATGTAATCTTGAAGGTAGAAGCCGACGAGCGCACCGGGAACCGTTGCAATGATCAGATACCATCCGAGTCGTCGCCGTGCGTTTTCCACAAGAGCCCTCTGTCTCAGTCCAGTCCAAAGCTCCTTTCCCAGCTCCAGCCAGTCCTTCCAAAAAAAGGACAGCACCGCCATGGAGGTCCCGAAATGAACGGCGACGTCAAAGGTGAGCCCCCCAGGGTCCCAGCCCAGCAACCACGGGATCAGAATCAGATGCGCAGAACTGCTGACCGGAAGAAACTCGGTCAGTCCCTGGACAATGCCCAGGATTGCGGCGCCCGTCAACTCTTGCCAGAGATTCTCCGTGATCATCCGCTTTTCTGTGCCTCCGATGAACGCTCGTGGCCTTCCGTCAAAGAGTGGATCTTGCGCAGGATTCTCTGCCGCATTTCCGGGGTTGGCTCCGTCGATCGGAACCGTTGAGCTTCTACGGTCCGCCGGCAGGTTTGGAGGTCAGCATCCGCGTCGTTGATGTCCTGGGCCGCGTAGCGATCCAGAATCCTGCGGGCTGTTTCCAGAAAGAACCTAGGCGAGCTCTTGGCTTGCTTTTCCAGGGAGGCCAGCATGACTGGAACGGTTTCTTCCCTCAGCGGTATTTGTCGCCGGTGCCACCAAAGGCTCCCCGCTGCGACCAGCACCAAAAGGAGACCTCCATACAGCAAGCTATCGGTTACCAGCTCTAGTCGTCGTGAGGGAACGCTGAGGGACGCCGGCTCATCTGCTTGCACCTCCACCCCCTGTGCCTGCAACGGCGATGAACTCGCAATTTTCAGTACTTTCCACCCTCCGTCTAGGGGGTTGAAAGTGGGAACCTGGAGGCCTGGCCGCAACGACCCACCCGTTCCGGGATGCAAGCCCCACTCATAGCGGCGAACAGTCGTCAAAGACCGTCTCCCCGCAAGATCGCGAACCTGCACGCGACTTTCGGCTACCCGAAGTCTGATTCTGGTTTCGGAGCCTCCACGGTCAAGCCATCGGGCTGGATCGAAGAAGGCGAGGTTCGCCGTTCCCTCTAGCTCCAGCCTCGCCCTTGTTCCTCCGGAAGGATCCGGGTAGATCTTTCCCTTCAACTGTCCGACGAGCGGGGATCCGCGCAGGCCAAATGGGCACTTGGGAAGCGGACGCACCTCGATCTCGATCGGATCTGAGGTTCCTTGGACCGGGCGCGGAAAATCTCTCTGGATGCGAAGCTTGATTTTCAAGGGGGGTAGCTTCACTTGGCCCTCGAAAATCGGACTGACGACCACTTGGCGGAGGAGATAGTTGAAAACCGGTTTGCCGCCCAGTTCCCCGCTTGCGATCCGGCTTTCACGCGGAAGCGGAACCACTTGGCTCCAAAACCCATGATACTGCTGAGGTTGGATATCCACCGCCATGGGTGGATCGAAAGCCGTAAGACTGTAAACGACGCTGAACTGCTGTCCTACATAGGGATCTAGCATGTTCACATCGGTGTTGAGCCAAAGAAACGGAGCGATCTGAGATACAAAATAACCCTTCAGCCAGCCGACTTCTCTATCCGTCGTCTGCTGTTTGGACTGCGCGGGACGGGTGGGCACCACCAGCATGAACAACCCGAAAGTAAACAATGTCAGCACGTGCATGTTGAGTTCACGAAGCTACCGCGTCAGAGACGCGTCCCGGAGCACCAACTCCACCTGTAGCAGCAACAAACCAATTCCGGCCAGGATTTGGACGTAGGTCAAACCGAGAAGGGCACGAGTCGACGGTAAAGCGCGGCTCTTGCTCGACCTCAAGAATTCCCTCAGAGAGCCCAGGCTGGCACCACCGATAAAGGTCAACCATTCTGCCCCAGGGCTAGAGGGGCCCGATGCAATGGACGAATACGGGGCCACGTGAACAACCACAATCCTGTTCGGGTCCAGCGCCGCCGGTTCCAAAAAGGGGAATTCTGCAGCCACTTCTTCAGCGGACCTTGGCGTAAGGATCAAGACTTGGAGGTGGTCGGAAGTTTCCGCATGGGTCGCCAGCAGGTCCTGTGCGTGCCCGATCAGCTTCGTCTGTTTCTTCGAGACCCAGCCGAAACGAATCCGGTCGAGAAGAATCAGCAAGCCCTCCAGATCTCCCGTAGGGGGAATCAGCATCTCAGGACCGCTAGTCCCAAAATAAGCGAGGTATGAGCTCGCTCGGAAAATCGTTTGCCTTTTCCGAATATCTCGTGGATTTCAGCTCCTTGTGCGTAACAGGGAAAGCAAAGAGAAACACAAGAGACAAACCTTCCATTGGTTGTCTGGATCACTTGATCTTGTTTGTCTCTGTTATGCCCTTCCTTTCGCCCGCCACTCTTGCTCCGCCGGGGGTACGGGCTCACCCGCCGGCGAGGCGCCTTCAAGTAAACCTGAGTTGCCTGATATAGTCGAACGTCGCCAAAAAGGTTTCGAGATGCTTGCTATAGGCCAATATCCTGTAAACGAGGCGACGACCGGTTCTTACAATCTGACAGGGTATTTGCACAAAGTTCACCAGGAAGCGTTTGAACTCCATCCTCAAGATATCACGACGTACTGTCGGCGCCTGCGTCACCAGGCCATACCAGGCCTTCAGATTCCACGCCAGCGATGCGATGACCATGTAGGCCCAGTTCGATACCAGACTGTCCGAAGGCATCCTCAAGGCGTTCACTCCACTCTTGAGCTGACCGATGACGTTTTCCTGGTTGCAGCGATCGTTGGCAAAAAGGACCACTTCTCCCATCGTCATCTCCCGATCGTTGGTGATGTAGAAGAAGTACCGGACCTCATCAAACAGCCGGTGCTCCCCCTTTTCGATCGTGAGGTTCTTCCGAACCACAACCATGCGATAGGTTTTCTTACAGTGTCCGGGACGATAGTCAAACTCGGCGACCTGCTCGCTCTGCAGGCGGATGTTCTTGAATTCTCTCTCCTTGATTACTTGTTCTTTGACGTTTTCCGGACGGCGCCGTTCTTCGCTCTTGACCTCATAACGAGGAGGCCGCTCGAGCGGTTTCCATTGTCTCTCCGGCAGGGCATCGGCCATCCCGACCAGGTTCGGCTTGGCGTCATAACCAAAGACAAAACCAACCCGCTCGTCCCAGCGATCGAAGTTTCTCGTCAGCGAGAAATCCGTGTCGCCCCGAAGCCAGACCTTCGTAAACACCGACGACACCAGATCGATTGCCCGGTCCATCCACTCGGCCGCTCCGTCGGAAGAGGGACGGTTGCCCGGCCGATTCATCAGATAGAGGACCTCATTCGTATTGGCCAAGGTCACGATCAACGGTGCGTAACCCCAGATCCCGTTGTAGGCAATGTCCATTCCTTCCTTGCATTCCCCCAAGGTTCCGGCGACGGTCCCGTCCACGTCGATGATGGCCTCCTTCCGGAAGGAAGCATCCTGCAACTTCCACACCTTGGTTCGGGTTTCATTGATGGTTTCCTGAAGTCCGAAGATCCAATCCTCATCGAAACGACGGAGGAAATCTCCAGCCGTCGTGGGATCCGGAATCCTCTCGGCTCCCAGTCCGTTCATGTAGGTCTCATCCTGGCGCAACCGCTCGATATCTTCGAGACAGGTTCCACCCGACAAGACGTTGTATGCGATGTTCAGTACATGATCGGATTCCCAGTAAGGAAAGTGGTACTTGAGCAAAACGATGTTTCTGTTGATATCTTTGTCCAATCCAAGCTTACACACGAGCTTGTGAATGGCTCCGATACCACCAGATCCGATGGCGCGCGTTCTCTCGGCGATCTCGTAGTAGGTGTTGGAGTCCTTGAACATAGGATCGGACCGGTCCTCAAACTGATTTCTTTCCAACCGGCGTGTAAGATTTTGCTTGTCTCGGAGGAAGGATTCTGTGGTTTCTTTTATTCACCTGGAATGTGCTCCTTTCGGGATGTCTTGTAAATATATCAAACGCATTTTATCCCGTAACGGCGCACGTTCCAGGGCTTTTCTTCCTCCTCATGCAAAAAATCACGCTGGACTAAGGTCTAGTTGGCGGGTATGCGGACCCCCGGTGCAACGAGACCTTGACTCCTGGACGAGCCCGCGCGATCTCCCGAACGTAGCGGTCTACGGCGTCGATCGAGATTTCAGGGTCAAAGTGTCCCGATTCTCGCAACTGCGCGTCCAACAGCACGGCCATTTCTGGCGCAGTGCGTAGTCCCTGGTCTTGTTTGGGTTCTGGAAGTGCAATCACACCGGCGATGGCGGAGGCACTCAGGGCAAACAGGAGCGCAGCAACGGCGCGCGAAACGGGGCTGAGAGGTACGCCCAGGATAGACGGGTTTCCCAAGAGCCGTATTCTACTTCGCCGGCGATTCTCTACATAGAGCCACAGCACGACGAGCAGCGGAAAGATGATTTGCAACCAGAGTAGTTGGGGATGCTGCCAGGTCAGTGTCATCTAAAGAGGCAACTCCGCGAGAAAGAGCTCGCGGAGCAGAAACTCCGCGCAGAGCATCATCAAGGCTGTCACTGCCAGCAGTTGGAGCCAGACGGACTCTCGTACATGGACCCACTGGGTTTGCCAAGTGTCGCTGTCCGGGAGCAGCGAAAGCAAGGCTGTGCGAAGCTCAGCCGGGCTAGTCGCGAACTGGTACGAGCCCTGCGCCTCGGCTGTCATGCGGCGTAGCGCATCATGGCCTATTTCGATTTGGGCACGGACTTCGCTCGCGGAGCCATCGGGCATGGGCACCCAAAAGCGTGAAAAAGAGCTCGTCCCGATCCCGACTACATCAACCGACACTTCCAGACTGCGTGCCAGGCGGGCGGCGTCCAGGGGCGAAAGCGCTCCTCGATTGCTTACCCCATCGGTAATGATCAGGATTCGCCGGAGCTCCACTGGGCTTCGCCGTAACCTATTTAGCGCACTTGTGATACCGCTGCCAATGGCGGTTCCGTCTTCGCCGAATTCTGCAGACCGGATTCGTTCGAGAGCTCGCAGCAGAGACCCTTGATCGGACGTCAATGGAATCTCCAGCCGCGAATTCGCCGCGAAAACGACCAAGCCCATCCCCGCTCCACTATTGGCTGCTACGAACTCCCCCAGCGTTTCCCGAGCGGCTGTCAATCGGTTCCCCGGCTCAAAATCCTCTGCCGTCATGGAACTCGAAACATCCAACACGATTATCCATGCCGTGGCAGTCTGCTGCTTTGTCTCCGACGAGCTTGATCCCCAGATGCCTGCCACGATCGGAATCAGGCACCAGGACGCGAACAAGCGCAATGCAATCGACATCCGACGCGGGAGTGGCCCCATCCGCAGTGATGGCGCCAACCACCCGACGGGCGGGTACAGAATGTTCTTCCTCGGACGGGCAGAGCGGATCCATAGATAGAGAGAGAGTCCGAGCGGCACGACGCCCAGCAGCAATGACCATGGGTGAGAAACATTCAGTTCAGCCAATTCTGTGCCATCCCTTGCGACAAAATCCTCTCGGCAATCATCAGCACGACGCCGGCAGTTTGACCCGTATGAATCCCGATTTTCTGCTACCGTCTCCGAGTGATTCCGTTTGAAAACCGACGACCGCTGCGCTAAGGTAAGAACTCCGCACCAAGCCAAGAAACAGGAGTGGGAAAATTCACCGAGAAGTCATTCTCATACTGGACTTCGGGTCTCAGTATACTCAACTTATCGCCCGGCGGATCCGGGAACTTTCCGTCTACTGTGAGATTGTCGACTTCTCTTCTGCCCTGGAACAAATCGAGAAGAGGAAGCCGGCTGGTATCGTTCTTTCCGGGGGTCCCGATTCGGTGATCCGAGAGGGGAGTCCCTCTGTTGCGCTGCAGATCTTTGACCTGGGCATCCCGATTCTCGGTATCTGCTACGGACTCCAGCTCATGATTCATTCCCTCGGGGGGGTGATTGTCCCAGGGGATCAAAGAGAGTTTGGCAAGGCTATGCTGGAGGTTGAGCAACCGAAGGGAGTGCTGCGGGGTCTTTCCGATCAATTCCAGGTCTGGATGAGCCACGGAGACCGGGTTGAGACTTTACCGGAAGGATTTCGCGTCCTGGCACGATCGCGAGACATTATCGCTGCCGCCGGTAATGCGGAACGTCAGCTCTGGGGGCTACAGTTTCATCCCGAAGTGTCTCATACCCCGAACGGGCCGGCGATCCTCGAGAACTTCTTGAAGACCATTTGTAAGTGCCGGCAGGATTGGACCATTTCTTCGTTCATTGCCGCCTCAGAGCTTGCCATCCAGCAGCAAGTGGGAGACCAGCAGGCGATCTGTGGGCTCAGCGGTGGCGTGGATTCCTCGGTTGCCGCGCTCTTAGTGCAGCGCGCGATCGGCGACCGCCTTACCTGCATTTTCGTCGACAACGGACTGCTGCGCAAAGACGAGTTCGAGGATGTACTCCAGCGGTACAGAGAGACGATGCATCTGAAGGTCATCGGCCGTCGAGCCGGCGACAGATTCCTGGCTCGCCTCCAAGGGGTGGAAGATCCTGAGCTCAAACGGAAGATCATCGGGGAGATATTCATTCGAGTTTTCGAAGAAGAAGCCACGAAACTTTCCAACGCCCACTTTCTGGTCCAGGGCACCCTGTATCCTGATGTTATCGAATCGACGTCGGTCCGCGGGCCATCGGTTGTCATCAAGTCTCACCACAACGTTGGGGGCCTACCTGCCGACATCGGTTTTGAGCTCGTAGAGCCTTTGCGAGAACTGTTCAAGGATGAGGTCCGTAGTGTGGCGCTCGAACTCGGGATGGATTCCCACTTCGTGTACCGGCAACCGTTTCCCGGACCAGGACTGGCGGTCCGCATCTTGGGTTCTGTCACGGAGGAACGCTTGGCAGTGCTGCGTAACGCCGACGCGATCGTCCAGCAGGAAATCTCGGAAAACGGGTTGACTCGGGATTTGTGGCAAGCCTTTCCCGTTCTGCTGCCGGTGCGCAGCGTCGGGGTGATGGGAGATGATCGGACCTATGAGCACGTGTGCGCCTTGCGCGCTGTGACGAGTCAGGACGGAATGACTGCGGACTGGGCAAGGATTCCTTACGAAGTCCTGGCGCGGATCTCGGGAAGGATCGTCAATGAGGTGAAGGGCATCAACCGTGTCGTGTATGACATCACCACCAAACCGCCGGGCACGATAGAATGGGAGTAGGGATTGGCTGATCCAACGACGTTCGTCCATCTACACAATCACTCGGATTTTAGCTTGCTCGATGGTGCCTCCAAAGTGGACCGGCTCGTCGATACGGCCGTCTCCATGGATATGCCGGCCATGGCCATTACGGACCACGGTAATCTTTTCGGCGCTGTACAGTTTTATTCTTCCGCAAAGAAAAAGGGGTTGAAGCCGATCATTGGCTGCGAGACCTACGTTGCCAAGGAGACGCGCCACAAGAAATCTGGAGGGGGAGACCAGTCCAATCACCTCATCTTGTTGGCGGAAAACGCGAAGGGGTACCATAACCTCAGCAAGCTTGTCTCCTACGGCTACCTGGAAGGCTTCTACTACAAGCCCCGGATAGACAAAGACCTTCTATCCCAGCACAGTGAAGGCTTGATTGCCCTTTCGGCCTGCCTCAAGGGTTCGGTGCCACAGCTGCTGCTTTCCGATAGTTTCGATTCGGCGCTGAACGAAGCAAATCAGCTGCGCGAGATCTTCGGCTCCCGGAATTTCTTCCTGGAACTGCAAGATCATAATCTGGAGAACCAGCATCGTGTAAATCCGTCCTTGATTGAGATCTCCGGCAAGACCGGCATACCACTCATTTGCACCAACGATGCGCATTATCTTCGACAAGACGACAACGAGGCCCACGATATCCTGCTGTGCATTGGGACCGGCAAGACGGTGCAGAATCCGGAACGCATGCGTTACGTGGGAGACCAGTACTACTTCAAGTCTTTTGCTGAGATGAAGCAGGTTTGGGGGCACATGCCTGAAGCGATGCTCAATACCATTCGCGTCGCCGAGCGCTGTGACGTCGAAATCGAGACCGCCGATCTTCTGCTTCCACCTTTCGAGGTGCCCCAAGGAGAAACACACGATAGTTATTTTGCCAAGGTTGTGCGGGAAGGGTTTGACTCTCGCCGGCCGCATCTGGAGATTCTGGCCCGCAAAGGGCTTCTCAAGAATTCTCTGCCAGCATACGAAGAACGGCTACAGTCCGAGATCGAAATGATCCACCGGATGAAATTTTCCAGTTACTTCCTGATCGTATGGGATCTGATCCGCTTTGCCCGGGATAAATGCGTCCCGGTCGGCCCCGGCCGCGGATCGGTCGTGGGGAGCCTCGTTGCGTACAGTCTCCGCATCACCGATATTGATCCGCTGCAGTACAATCTTTTTTTTGAGCGCTTCCTGAATCCGGAGCGCATCGCTCCCCCGGACATCGACATGGACTTCTGCATGAACCGCCGAGCCGAGGTCATTGACTATGTGGCCGGCCGCTATGGTAAGGATAACGTCTGTCAAATCATCACGTTCGGAACCATGGCCGCCAAAGGAGTGATTCGCGACGTGGGGCGAAGCCTGGATATCCCCTACTCAGTCGTCGACCGCATTGCGAAGCTCATTCCGAATGATTTGAATGCCACCATCGACAAGGCACTTGAGCAAGAGCCTCGCATCCGGGAGGAGATGAAAGACCCGCAGATCAACAAGCTGATCACGGTCGCGAAACGGCTCGAAGGTCTCTCACGTCACGCGTCGACGCATGCCGCCGGGGTAGTCATTGCACCCAAGCCGCTGATCGAGATCGTGCCGCTCCACAAGTCAAACAAGGACGAGATCACGACCCAGTACAGCATGAAGGACCTGGAGACCATCGGATTATTGAAGATGGATTTCCTCGCATTGGCGACTCTTACGGTGATCGACCAAACAAAACAGCGGATTCGAAGAGAGCTCGGGAAAGATCTAGACTCCGATGACATCCCTCTCGATGACTCAGAGGTGTATCGGCTGTTTGCCGCGGCGAAGACCAACGGGATTTTTCAGTTTGAAAGTGGTGGCATGAAGGCGGAACTGCGAAGATTAAAGCCCGAGCGCTTTGAGGATCTGATCGCACTCAATGCCCTCTACCGACCCGGCCCGATGGACATGATTCCGGACTTCATCAAGCGCAAGCACGGACACACCAAGGTCAAGTACATTCATCCCATCTTGGAGGAGATTCTCAAGGAGACGTACGGAATCATCGTTTATCAGGAACAGGTCATGCAGATCGCCAGCATGATGGGAGGGTTCTCGCTGGGAGAGGCGGATATGCTTCGAAAGGCCATGGGGAAGAAACTGGCTTCCGTCATGACCTCGATGCAGGACAAGTTCATCAAGGGGGCAGCCGAAAGGAAGATCGCCCACAAAACTGCGTCCGCTGTTTTCTCGCTCATGGAGCAATTCGCCCAGTACGGCTTCAACAAATCTCACAGTACGGCCTACGCACTACTGGCGTACCAAACGGCTTATCTCAAGGTTCATTTTCCAGTACAATTTATGGCTTCTTTGCTGTCCAGCGAAATTGGGAATACCGACAAAATAGTCAGCTACATTGGGGAGTGCCGAGACATGCAGATTCCCGTCTTGCCCCCCGACGTGAATGAAAGTGATCTCGACTTTTTGTCCGTTGAAAACACGATTCGATTCGGCATGCTCGCGATTCGCAATGTTGGGGAGGGGGCAATTCGCTCCATTCTACAGTGCCGCAACGAGCGGGGAAAGTTCCAGAGCCTGTTCGACTTCTGCGAACAGGTGGATTCTCGGTCGGTAAACAAGCGTGTCCTCGAAAGCTTGATCAAGTCGGGGGCTCTGGATTCGCTCGAGTGGAACCGAGCCCAGCTCATGGCGGCATCGGACGCTGCGATTGAGTCCGGCCAAAAGCGACAAAGGGACCGGGAAAGTGGTCAAAAAGGTCTATTCAGTGAGCTCGCCGGGACTGAGCCCTCCAGTGTGACTCCTCCAGACGCAGCTCCATGGTCGGCCGAGCAGCTTCTCGCTTTCGAGAAAGAAACCCTAGGCTATTACGTCTCGGGACACCCGTTGGATCGGTTCCACGAGGAAGTACAGAAGTTCTCAAGCCAGAACGTCGCCCAGTTGTCCACAGAGGCCAAGAGCAAGGAGGTTCTCGTGCCCGGCATCGTGACCGAGCTTCGCTCGCGGCGAACTCGAAAGGGAGACCTCATGGCGACCTTCATGCTCGAAGATCTGACCGGTGCCGTTGAGACAATCGTCTTTCCCAAGCTCTATCGAGAAGTGGAGTCCCTTGTCGCCTCCGATACCCCGTTGCTTGTGAGCGGCCGCTTTGATGTGGAAGGGGATTCCTCGTACCGAATTGTCGCTTCCGAAATCCAGCCCCTTTCCGGTATTTCCGAGCGGAGCGCCACACAATTGGTAATAAGGATCCCGGTGTCAGAGATGAAACCGGAATCGGCGCTGAGGCTTCATCGCATTCTCGACACGAGCAGGGGAGAAACCGGCGTTGACCTGGAGCTGTATCATCCCCATGATTTCCGTGTTAGTATCAAATGTTCGCAGTTTCTGAAGGTGCAGTCGAATCGAGAATTGATCGGGCAGATCGAAGAGATATGCGGTCTAGAATCTGTCCGCGTCATCCATGCCCCGAGCCAAGGTCAGCACTATGAGTCCGGCGCCAGAGGGAAGTGACGCTGAAGCCAACGAGCAGATGGAAGACTTGAAGGCTACGGTTCAGGGTTTGCGCTCAGACAATCCCAGAATTGGCGCCTGGCAAAGGACGCAGCTTGCCCGGCACAAACAGCGGCCGTATACGCTCGATTATATGGAGAAGATCCTCGACGATTTTTCAGAGATCCATGGCGACCGCCGTTTTGCAGATGACCCCGCCATCATAGCCGCCATGGGCAACTACCACAGGACCCCGGTCATGATTGTCGGCCATCAAAAGGGCCGCGATCTCAAGCAGCGTCAGACCCGGAACTTCGGCTATGCCCAGCCGGAAGGCTATCGAAAGGCGCTCCGTGCCATGAAACTGGCAGAAAAGTTCTCACGACCCATCATTTCCTTTGTGGACACACCAGGGGCTTATCCTAGTGTCGGTGCCGAGGAAAGAGGACAGGCCGAAGCGATCGCGCACAACCTAAGGGAGATGTCACGCCTGGAGGTGCCGGTGCTTGTTTGTATTATTGGGGAAGGCGGTAGCGGTGGAGCACTGGGCATTGGGGTTGGCAACCACATCCTTATGTCCGAGAACGCCATCTATACGGTCATCACGCCTGAAGGTTGCTCGGCGATCCTATGGCGGGATCAGGAACACGCAGAGACAGCGGCCAGCGCGCTGAAGCTGACTGCACCGGATCTGAAGTCCCTCGGAATCATCGATACGATCGTCCCGGAGCCGGAAGGCGGAGCTCAGGAGAATCACGGCTTGGCTGCCGAACTGCTGGACAAACACCTTCGCCCAGTGTTTGAGTCTCATCTGAAGAAGTCAGCGACAGAAATCCGCAGCGAGCGGTACGAAAAGTTTCGCCGTATGGGAGTCGTCGCGCAAGCCTCCGCCAGCGCTTTCTAAGGCTGCTATATCCTGCCGAAGTTTCTCTCGATTTCATGCCAGCCGAAGCGAAGAAGGACAGGCCTGCCGTGGGGGCAGTTCGTGGGTATCCTGGTGCGCGCCAGCGCGTCCATGAGCCAGTGCATCTTTTCTTCCGTCAGCGGAGTATTGACCTTGATGGCGGCCCTACATGCCATATTCACAGCTAACCGGTCGCTCAGACGGGAAAGATCGACGGTACGGTCGGTCCGATCTACCCCGTCTAAGACTTCCAACAAGAGCTGGCGGCAATCTTCGTCCTTAGCCACGAGGGGAACCGAGCGTACCACCACGGAGCTTCCACCAAAAGGCTCGACCTCAAACCCGTTTTGTCGAAGTTCCTCGAGGGCATGATCGAGCACAGCTCTCTGAGTCGCAGAAAGCTCGAAGGTCCGCGGAACCAGCAGACCTTGAACCTCGACCTCTCGTTTTTGAAACTTCAAGGCCAGCTTTTCGTACAGAACCCGCTCATGCGCGACATGCTGGTCGATGATCACCAGCCCATCACCATCGCATCCCACGATATAACTTTCTCGGACCTGTCCCAATAGCCGGACCCCTCGAGAGTGAAACGGTGCCGGTTGCGAATCTGTCGATGAACTCAGCAATAGCTCCGGCCGAAGACGCATTCCGTGATGATCCTCCCCGGGGGGAGACTCTGCAACCCGTGCGGAGAGCCCAAGAGTCGGAAACTGCTCGAGACGATCCGTGGAAGGACTGGATCCCGCGAAGTCGAAGGTCGCCGGTGGCGGGCGCGATGGCGACAAGACATTCCTATTGGACATGGGAACGAAATGCTCCGCCTGGGTGTGCACGTAATCCGGTATCGATCGGCTACGAAGCAACGCATGTTCGATGCTCTCCCGGACGAGCTCATAGACTGCCGACTGATTCCTGAACCGTATTTCGGTTTTGGCCGGATGCGCATTCACGTCCACAGAATCGTAAGGGAGCGTCAAAAACAACAGCACGACTGGATATGCGGAGGACGGCATAGTGTGGCGGTATGCCTGTCGTATGGCACTCGAGAGGATCTTGTCTCGCACCATCCGTCGGTTCACGAAACAATACTGAGAATAGGAGTTCGTTCTCTGCTCATGCGGCGGCGAACAGAACCCGGTAATCTCAATAGACCCCGCAGACGCAGCCACCTCTACCAGGTTCTCTTGAAACCGCTCTCCGAAAAGCTGGAAGATTCGATCCGACAGCGAGTCCACCCGCGAAACATCCACCACCATGCGCTGGTCACTCTCGAGCGCGAATCGCATTTCCGGATGCGCGAGGGCGTATTGGGTAACCAGCCTCGTGCTGTGACCGAGCTCCGTCTCTCGCGTCCTAAGGAACTTTTTTCGTGCGGGAAGGTTGAAAAAAAGGTCGCGGACTGCCACCTCTGTTCCTTGATGCCAGGACTCCTTCTTGACCGTGCGTAACACGCCACCGTGTATCTCGACTTTGGTTCCAGCACCGGAGGCATCCGCACTGGATCTCGTTCGAAGTGTCACTCGCGCCACGGAAGCGATCGAGGGCAACGCCTCCCCGCGAAACCCCAGGCTTGCGATCGCCGACAAGTCTTCGGCTGAGCGAATCTTGCTAGTCGCATGGCGCTCGAACGCCAACACGGCATCATCCTCCGACATTCCCTGCCCATCGTCCAGTACCTGAATCAGTCGTTTACCTCCGCCGCGCAGCTGGACCGAGATACTGCTCGCGTTAGCATCCAGGGAGTTCTCAACCAGTTCCTTTACGACCGAAGCGGGTCGCTCAACGATTTCCCCTGCGGCAATCTTGTTGGCAAGAATCTCCGGCAGAACTCTGACTTTACCCATCCCACTCCGCCATTACTGAAGTGATCATTTAACTATCGCCTCTATGACATCTATAAACAGGGAATTACCTGCCAACCTAATGAGCGCATCTCGGCCCGAGATGCGCGGCGAGATCGCTCTCTGTTGTGCTGTTCTGGTCGACTCGTAAGGCTAGCACAAGTACAGACGCGAGGTCATCCCTTCTCGAACGCAGGTCGCGCCCTGAAACGGGGCTCGAGCTTGGAGGCGCAGCCCCACTCGAGAAAATCCGTTCTCCTCTACGCAATAATGAAACTTTTCGAGTGCGGAGCGAATCGATACTCATGTGAGGAGGAATGACACTTGGAGGACTTCAATGATCAAGCCGCGCGCGTTAAGGCAACAATTGAACAAGGAAATTGTCGGGCAGGATCGGGCATTGGAGGCTGTAGTTCGATCCGTCGTAGTGGCCGACCTTGGAGTCGCTGATCCCCAGCGACCGCTGGCGAGTTTTCTGTTCATAGGCCCGACCGGCACGGGGAAGAGCCAACTCGGTCGGTCCCTTGCCAAAGCTTTGCACAATGATGCAGGTGCCGTGATCACTATCAATTGCACGGAATTCAAGAGTCCTCATGATGTTGCCAAGCTCGTGGGTGCCCCTCCGGGTTATGTCGGCCACGAGCGTCCACCATTCTTGACGCAGGAGAAACTGGACCCGAAATCCACGGTCGTGGTTTTCGAAGAACTGGAGAAGGCAGACCGGGCACTGTTTGACCTTCTGCTACAGGTCCTGGATCGGGGCGAACTCAAGACGGGTCGAGGCGTGGATCTAGACTTCTGCAATTGTTTTATCATCATGACAAGCAATGTATGCGCAAAGGAGGTCGATGCACTCACCCAGGGCGGATCGATTGGTTTTGGTCCTCCCGGAATGAGACTTGACGCAATGCAGCCAGATCTTGCGAACGAGAGAATCGAGACGATTTGCACTGGAGCCGTCGAGGACTTCTTCAGCCCGGAGTTCTTGAACAGAATAGATGAAATCGTGACGTTCAACCCACTTAAAGATGAACACCTGATGGCCATTCTGGAAAAGTTCCTCATGGAGACCCGGATCCGATTCGCAATGGTGGGTATCGGTACTTCGATTTCCGAGGCCTCGAAGCGATTCCTCATCGAGCAAGGAACAAACCTACGGTACGGCGCAAGACCCCTACGTCGAGCGGTTCGCCGATACCTAGAATTTCCGCTTGCGAGACTGGTAGCCGAGGAAGCGCTCGATCCTGGGCGAATTGTTCATATCGAGACAGGAGATGCGAGACTGCATTTTCACGTACAAGCGCGGATGCTCGAAGCTTGTTCCGGTTGACGCGGGGGCGCTTGACGCGGGGGCGCTTGACGCGGGGGCGATCGCACCCCTGCGATCATGCGAAACGATAGTTCAAAACGGGGGAAGACGAAACATGGATCTCACCCGTCTCGACGCCGTTCTTGGCCCCGCCGACAAGGCATTTGCGAATCTGGAGGCACCTGCCACGGGCAACGTGATTTGATCGAAAAGGTCTTCCGGAATCATCCAACATCGCCACTGTCCCGTAAAACTTCTCCTCTTTCACGGGAAAATCAACTTGGGGCGTCGCGTCCTCTACGTGCGGCGCCACGGACACGTGGTAGATCGGGATCCCTTGCTCGGCATCCGCCAGGCTCTCCTGACTGGATTCAGGTGGATTGAGTACGTTCCATAATCGAAAAGATGTCGGTTGCAGCAGATACTCCATGTGGAGCGTGAAGCCCTGGCCGTTGGATACTTGGCTGAAACGTTCCGTCCACAATCGAATCCGAGGGCTCCCCGTGGGGATGGGATACAAGTCCAGCGGCGTCGACGCCTTCCGGCTCCTTCGAGATAGGGTAATGGTTGCCCCCACCGCCAACCCTCCCAGTGAGGACCACAGAAAAAGCTTTTTCCAATTCGAGAGCATAACAGAGTCTAGGTGCGCCAACCTCCGCACGCGAAGTCAGCCGGAAATCAAAATGTACCTGAACCCACGGCAAGATTCAAATATGTCATCATCATGGCGCGTCATTGCAGCTATGTATGATGGTCCACTAGCGATTTCCACTCCGCAGGAGCAATGTCGGAATGGGGTTCGTGCTCCGGTGGGTCTTTGGACGGGCGTGGCTCATTTACCTTCTTGAGTACGCTTCGCTTCGAAACTTCCTGTACAAGGTCCTCCAAGAACGAGACCAAGTGACGTAGCTGGGTGCGCAGCTCGATCGGCGTGTTGGTGGTGACCAGCACGTCACAGAACCGCTCGAACTCCTCCCAATCCTTGTGCATCAGCAAGCGCAACGAAGATTCGCGAAAGTTGACGAGATGATGCATGATGTCGTTGAGATCCCCGGACCCCTTTTTCTCGAGAATATCTCTGAGATAGGAACGAAGGTCCCACAGAGCTTGCTGAACCTGTTGTGTTTTCTGATGAGCCTCGACCATGGACGGAAAAACCCTTCGTCCGTCAAAATCTTCGTCGAACGCCCGCATGAGGTTCACGATACAGGTTTGAAAACAATGGTTGAGAAGGCCGTGACCGTTTTCGACCCTTGTATAGATGGGTGAAGCATCAGGTTCCTGCGATAGATTGAGCAATTCGGTTTCAAAGACCCGTTGTCGTTCGGATCCCAGGGAATAGAGCACGAGTTCGGCCGCTTTTTCCAGGCGCGGATTGTTTGCCTTACCTTTCAGAAAACGAGTCTTGATGAATTCCGAGAGATAGTTCATCTCCTCGTGAACGAGTGCGAATAGGATCAACATATGACGCATTGGCCGATCGGCCGCCAAAGCCGTGCCGACGATTCTCAGGTACCGTTGCATCCGATATAGATAAAGCAGCAATAGAGACACATTGCGTCTGGCCTGATCGTCGTCTATGCCCTTTAGCATCTCCGCGACTGCTGAATTGTCTACTCGGTCGAACTCAGGCTTGAAACGTTGGGTCAACAACATATCGATGTATCGATAGCTTCGCAGATTTCTCACGTAGGCCCGGCCAATGCTCAGGAACAATCTTGAACCAACATGTGGGGTCCCCAAGAGACTGTCGATCAGCACACGGAGATCGTACATTCCCTGCAAGAGCAGAACCATCGTGTCCAGCGGAGTCGGCTGCTCGAGCGCTTTGTTCATGTGATAATCGAGAACATGCCGTTTCCTCATCTGGCTCTTGATGAACTTCTCGAACTCCACCATGTCGGGTTGCCCAAGACGGGCGACCTCATGGGTACTACGCTCGCACAGTTGAACCGCTTGCCAAACGATCCGCAACTCCGGCGCAAAATTTCGGTTGACGATGTCGCCGCGCTCGGCTTCACTCAGGGGAATGTAGCGGAGATCAAAGAAGGACCGGAGGCCCCGCAACCAGGCCTCCAGGAAAAACAGGGATTCGGTGCCATTCTGACTTGCCAGGTATTGGATCCACGTCGATAGGTTCTCGGTGCCGCTGACGGATTCAGAGCGGAGTGCATCCTGAATGGAGTCCGTATGCCTCCTTCCGGTTCCCTCCATGGGCCTCTTGCTCATGTTACGTCCTCGATCCGGGTGAAGTCTTTCGTGCTCTTCCGTAGGACAAGCCAATCCTGCAAAAGCTCGGGTGTCTCCAGCCAGATCTGAAACCAGAACGCGATCTCAGCTTTTTGGGCCCGCTTTTGCCGGGCGACTTTTGAGTTGTCGGCTATCCGCTGCGCACGACGACGCCCCAACTGGCCAATTTGGAGACAATACCGTTCTCCCTCCTTATCGCCTTTCTGAAGAAAAGATTGACGCAATTCCTCCAGCTGAAGCAAAGTGCTTTCGGCTGCCGCAAAATCTTTGAAAACAAGTATCCCGGCAAAAATCTCGTCGTACGGGGATTCCATGGAATCTTGGGGCATCAAGTTTCAGGCGCGCGCACCGTTGAAAATGAATCTCACCAGGAGCATAATTTGCAGGCGCTTCCGTACCGCGAGACCGTCCGACCTTCATCTGGAAGTCTCTGAGCATGAATGTTGCAACCAAGCAACCCGTTGCGGTCGTCCAAATGTGGCTTTACTTTACATCTCTCACGGTGAGTTGCTATCGTGTTTCGTAGCGTCGCGACCCAGACCCGGTGGATGGACCATGCTGTCTACTGTGCCGCACGTTTGTTCTTCCTTCTTTGTCGTATCGTTCCCCGGCGCGTAGCGCTTGCGATCTTGGATGTGTTGGCAGCCGTTTTCTACCACCTCGACATGGCGCACCGACATATCGTTCGTGTTAATCTCGCGGTTGCGTTCCCGGGCCTTGCGGACAGGCAAGCGGATCGGATCGGGCGTCGAAGCTATCAAAACGTTGCCAAGAATCTCTTGGAAGTCAGTCGTCTGCGCCACCTGACCGCGGGAAACGTAGGGCAATATGTCGATTACGATCCTCATCAGGGATGGAACAACTTCATTGCGGCTCGGAGCCGAGGAAAGCCCATCCTCTATCTCACAGGACATTTCAGTGCCTGGGAGATACTTCCCGCGGCGCATGCTCTCTTTGGCAACCCCTTGAACTTCGTCACTCGGCCTCTGGATAACCTACTCCTAGAGAACTACTTGCGGGGGCTTCGGGAGTCTGCCGGCAACCGGGTCCTGCACCGGACCAACTCAGCCAAGGAAATACTAGCAAAGCTCAAAGCAGGTGAGGACGTTGGAATTCTCCTGGATCAAAACACTAGCCTCCAGCATGGCATCTTCTCAAACTTCTTTGGCATCCCCGCTTCGACCACGACAAGCCTGGCCTTGATTGCGCTCAGGACGCAAGCGACCGTGCTACCCGGGTACCTGACTCCGATGCGGCACGGAAAATACCGGATTCGTTTTCTTCCTCCCGTAGATCTCATTCGCACAGGGGATCGAGATCGAGATGTTCGGCTGAACACCGATCGCTTTAACCAGATCTTGGAGGGGATCGTCAAAGAGTTTCCGGAGGCATGGCTCTGGGGACACAAACGCTGGAAAAACCGGCCTCCAGAAAACCCGGACCTCTACAGCTTGGACCGCCCGGCTCTGCGCGAGTTTCTACAACGTTACCGCACTCATCAGCCGTGAGCTTTGCCCCCGCGGAATGCCCTTGTGAGGACGGATCAAACCACCCCACGCTCTTCCAAGTATCTTTCCGCTTCCAGTGCCGCCATGCACCCGCTGCCCGCTGCCGTTACTGCTTGGCGGTAGACGAAGTCTTGTACGTCTCCCGCTGCGAACACCCCAGGCACCGAGGTTTGAGTCGTTCCGGCATTGACTTTGACGTATTGATTGGCATGGAGTTCGATCTGGCCGGCAAACAGAGCAGTGTTTGGCTGATGGCCGATGGCGACAAAGAGCCCGTCCACAGACGCATCCCACTCCTTGTTTTCTTTGTGGTTTTTAAGCCTCACGCCGGTAACCTTGTTGGACGCCGGATCGTAAATATCCACAACGGTCGTATCCCAGATGAAATCGATCTTCGGATTATTAAAGGCTCGTTCTTGCAGAATCTTCGATGCTCTCAAGGCACCCCGACGATGAACGATCTCTACCTTTTCCGCAAGTCGAGACAAATACATCGCATCCTCGATTGCCGTATCTCCACCTCCAACCACCATTGTCCTTTGATTCTTGAAGAAGAATCCGTCACAGGTTGCACACGTGGAGACACCGTGACCCATCAAACGACTCTCGTTTTCCAATCCCAATAGCTTAGCGGAAGCGCCCGTCGAAATGATGACGCAGAGTGCTTCATAGCTTTGATCCCCCGCCATCAAGGTAAAGGGATGGCTGGCGAAATCCACAGCTGTCACGTCTTCGGCGACCATTTCGGTGCCGAAACGCTGCGCCTGTTGTCCGAAGATCTCCATCAGCGGTGGGCCATCTATACCTTCGGCGAAACCCGGGTAGTTTTCTACTAACGTTGTCAGCATCAACTGGCCGCCCGGCTGAGACCCGGTAAACATCAGCGGGGAGAGATTCGCTCTGGCTGCGTAGATGGCCGCCGTGTAGCCTGCGGGCCCCGATCCGATAATGACTACTTTGTGCGGGCCCATCCCTTCGATCCTCCCTTCGGACTACTCAAGTGGATGCTGGAATCAAAAAAAACCGCGAGAGCGAAGCCTCTTGCGCCTCCCGCGGGAATGATAGAGCCCAATTATACGACCCGACAGCGGCGTGAACAAGGCCTAATCTGTTGTGCTTGTGTGCGCATCGCCTGAGCGACCCACCGAAGGCAGAGTGTCTGTACTGGCGGATTGTGGGTGGTTACTCTTGGGGTGGGGACTCGGGGAGACCTGTCAGCAGCTTCGTGAAGTCTTCCTTGTATCGCACGCTGTCGAGCACCGAATGGACGTTCCGGAGCTCTTCCCTCAGAATCTTGCGGTACTTGTCTGGTTCAAGCTCTACGGCACGGGTAAGGTGCGCAATCGCATCATCAACCCGCTCTTCCTTGGCACATAGAATCCCAAGACGAAAGTAATTGATCGCGCGTGCGCGCCCCAGATCAAGCACTCTTCGATGCGCCTTCATCGCCAGCGGGTCGTCTGCGAGCTTCTCGGCGACAAGCGCGAGATTACTCCATGCTTCTGCATAGTCAGGATCTAACTGAATGGCCGTTTGAAGCGCCGCAAGCCCCTCATTGAGCCGGCCGGCCTCTGCCAGCATTGTGCCCAAATTGTAGTGGACTTCTTTTTGGGCTCCCTTCAGTCTCAAGGAGTGCTGGTATGCGGCAATACTTTTGTCTGTCTCTTTGTCCTCTGCGTAGAGATCCGCAAGCAGGTACAGACTGCCTGGATCCGGATCGAGCCCTACGGCGTGCTCTAGGCTCACGATCGCTTCCTTTATTTGATTGAGCTTCGCGTGGCTAAATCCCAATTTTGAATGTAGCAGGGCGCGATCGCCTGCTAACGCGACGGCCTTGCGATAGGCCTCAATTGCCTTGAGATGACGACTCTGATAGGCATACGTGTCCCCCAGATGCTCGAGTACCTCAAGCTTCCCTGGATATATTTGATCAAGTGTCTCCAACTCCAGGGTTGCTGTTTCGTAGCTCGACGTGCGGAGCAGGATCAGGACTAGGTTGAAGCGCCCGGCGAAATTCTGCGGATCCCGACGAAGCACCTCCTGGTAGTGTTCGGATGCTTCGACCCAGTCTTCCTTTTTTTGAAGAATCAACGCCAAATCGTAACGCTCCGATTGTGCGTCTGGATCCAGAGCCAGGATCTTTCGAAGCACCGGCTCGGCTTCGAGTTCATTGTTGTCCTCCATGAGCAGATAGGACAGCGCTTCGAGTGTTTTCATGTCGTCCGGTTTCTTTTGTAGCCCTTTCCGTAGTTCCGCGATCGCGGCCGGAGACTCTCCCAGGTCCCGGTAGGCCGAAGCAAGAAGAAACTCCAAGCCCTCGAAGTCCGGTACCAGCTCTCGGACGAGCTTGAGCTCTCTCACCGCATCTTCCATCCGCTTTTGATTGGCGAATATCAAGCCAAGGTTGAAGTGTGCCTCCACAAAATCGGGTTTTATCTCAACTGCCTTCTGGAACAGACTGGCTTGCTCCTCGGTGTTTTCCTTCGGGGTATCGATCATTGCCTCAGCCTTTTTGAACCAGACCATTGCCTGTTGGTACTGCTTTGCGTCTGCTTCGGTACTGACGGCTCGTTCCTGAGCTAGTGTGCTTGTGCTGATCACGATCACAATTACCCACAGCTGGATCCAGGTTGGGGCCCGACCCTTCGATGGAAACAACGCCGATCCCGAACTGCGTTTCAGGTGAACTGAACCGATGCTGGATGCAATCTTAGACATGGCGACTTTGGACTGGCATTGCCATCTTGCGACAGCGCCGTTGTACACTGATCAAATGTCCTCGAAGTAGGTGAGTTCTCTAAACTCGCGAAAACGTTCTTCGACCTGAGAGGGCTGAAGTGCACTCAGTCGCTTTGGGCCGAATGATGTGACGTTGAAAGACGCCATGACGGAACCGAAAACAATGGCTTTCCGAAGGGAACTGTCGTCAATCTGCTGTGCGGCGGCGAGGTGTCCCATGAAGCCACCTGCAAAGGAGTCGCCTGCGCCCGTGGGATCTACAACCGATTCCAGTGGAAACGCAGGCGCTGCAAAAATAGATTCGGAGTTGATCATCAGAACCCCGTATTCGCCCCTCTTTATCACAATGGTCTTGGGGCCCCACGATAGGATCCTCTGCCCCGCCTTTATCAGGTTCGGCTCGTCCGCAAGTTGACGAGTCTCTGCATCATTGATCAGTAGCGCATCGACTCGGCCCAGGGTTGTCTTCAAGGTCTCGCGCTTGCTCTCGATCCAGTAGTTCATGGTGTCGCAGGCCACCAGCACCGGTCGTTGTACTTGCTCCAGAACCGAGAGCTGCAGTTTTGGATCAATATTGGCCAAGAACAGAAATTTCATGCCTCGTTGGCCTGGCTGCAGTGTCGGGGCAAAATCGGCAAAGACGTTCAACTGTGTGTCTAGCGTCATGGCCGTGTTGAGATCGAAACCGTACTCGCCCTTCCAGCGAAAGGTCCGACCCTCTTGTCGTTGGATGCCGGAAGTGTCGATTCCTTTGTCTTTGAATAGTTTCAAATGTTCCGCAGGAAAATCTTGACCGACGACCGCCACGACGTGGACATCGGTATAATGGCTAGCTGCGATGCTGAAATACGTGGCGGATCCACCCAACATATCTTCCACTTCGCCGAAGGGTGTTTTGACCGAATCAAGTGCAATCGAACCTACTACCAGAATTCCCATGAGTTCTACCCACTATAAGTATTTGCCAACGATGTGCCTGAGTTTTTCCTTTGTATCATCTGGGATGAGCGACCTGTCGGTAATCAGCGCGTCGCGGAGCGCTGAGCCACACCCGCAGTTGCGCTCTCCGGGAAGAGTTCGCAACGTTTCACGAATGATCCTCTGCGCGTTGCTGCTGTTTTGCTGAAGATTGTCCACAATCATTTCGACCGTAACCGATTCATGAGATTCATGCCAACAATCATAGTCTGTCACGAGGGCCATTGTGACGTAGCAGATCTCGGCCTCTCTCGCCAGCTTTGCTTCCGGAAGATTCGTCATCCCTATAACATCCATGCCCCAGCTGCGGTACAGGTTCGACTCCGCTCTGGTGGAAAAAGCGGGGCCTTCCATACAGACGTAGGTCCCACCTCGCCTCACCTTCAGCCCAACCGAAGCCGCCGAGCGTTGGGTTATGTCGAGCAACTCCGAACATACCGGGTCCCCAAACGAAACGTGCGCCACCAACCCGTCGCCAAAGAACGTCGAGATTCGCCCGCGTGTGCGGTCAAAAAACTGGTCCGGCAATACGATATCCAGCGGCCTACACTCTTGTTTTAGTGAACCCACCGCGCTGGCTGAAAGAATGCGCTCCACGCCGAGCATTTTCATTGCATAGATGTTTGCACGAAAATTCAACTCGCTGGGCAAAAGGCGATGCCCTCTGCCATGCCTCGCCAGAAAGGCAATGCGGACCTCATCGAGCGACCCTATCACGAGGGAGTCCGAGGGCCGGCCAAAGGGAGTGTCTAGCTCGACCTCCTCCTGCATGCTGATCTCTTCCATTTCATAAAGACCACTTCCGCCTATGACGCCAATTCGCACGTCTTTCATGTCTTACCATCCGTAGTTGGTCCGGGCTCGGGATGCTCGGACAACTCGATCAATACACCACCGGACGCCTTGGGATGAACGAATGCGACCTTGCAATTGTCGGCACCCCAACGAGGATTCGCGTCAATGAGACGATACCCTTCTTCCTTTAGTATTTCGAGTTCCCGGGTCACGTTATCCACTTGAAAACAAATGTGGTGAATGCCTTCGCCTCTGTTTGCGATGAAGCGCCCGATCGGTGAATCCGGCTCGGTGGCTTCCAGAAGTTCTATCCGGCTCTCACCCAGCGGCAGCATCATGACTCGAGTTTTCTGCTCTTCGACCACTTCCTCGTGAGAGACTTTCAACCCGAGGCCGTGCACATAAAAGCCCAAGGCTTCCTCGATAGATCGCACAGCAACTCCAATATGGTCAATTTTTCGCAACAACCCTCTTCCCTCTTCCCTCTTCCCTACACCCTTACCTCTGCGGACAGCATCTCAAGAGCCGGGTCACAGGGTCAGCCCTGCTTCGCGCAGCAACTCCGAGGCCGCACTGTAGGGATCCAATTCCCTGTTGGTCACGCCTTCGGCTAAGGTGTCCAATCGCTCGGACAGTCTTGGATTATCAAGAATATGATGCACTGACTTGGTCTGGAAGATACTGAGAAGGCGCTCCCGCTGTATTCGATAAAGGCGGTCCTGAGTGAATTCCGAGTTGACAGTGTGCTCCCGATGGGCATTCAGGCTCGTCATACAATCCTGCGTTCCAGTATCCTCGGTCGCAATCGTCTTCACGACTTGGGGCACCCATCCATCCGCTCGGTTGTACATGGACAACAGGCCATGCAATACGGTATCTATACGCTCCACGCCGGGGTGATCTGCCTTGTTGACGACGAACACGTCGGCGATTTCCATGATTCCCGCTTTCATGGCCTGGATATCATCCCCCATTCCCGGGACCAGGACGACCAGGGTCGTGTCCGCTGTGCTCACGATTTCCACCTCGTCCTGGCCTACACCCACGGTTTCCACGATAACTACATCGAAACCAGCAACATCCAGAACCATGAGTGTGTCGAAGGTCGCCTCCGTCAAACCGCCCAAATGTCCACGTGTCGCCATACTCCGTATGAACGTACCGGAATCGAGGCTCCGCGATTGCATGCGGATTCGGTCTCCCAGAATCGCCCCACCAGAAAAAGGACTGGTGGGGTCGACCGCAATGATTCCGACCTTCTGGTCCAAGGCGCGGTACGCGGACGCCAACCTGTCGACGAGCGTGCTCTTCCCCGATCCGGGCGCCCCAGTGACCCCGACCGTGTAGCAGCCGCCGGTGTGCCGAAAGAGTTCACGAATGTACGGAAGGCTCTCAGGGGATTCGTTCTCGATCATCGTGATCAGGCGAGCCACGGCTCGGAATTCACCTGCCAAGACCGGCTTCAACAATGGCAAGTGATCCGGAGAATTAGACTTGGTGGAAACCGTCATGGAATCTCGCTAAAAGCTCCGAATTCTTCCTCTAACCACATATGCATGGCGCCGCCAGTGCCCTTGCGCCCGAGTTTCCGGGGCAACGCCCGCCGAATCCCCTCCCTCGGATTGAGTCGACGGAATTGTACCGTTTCCTTGTCATAGTTCAATGCACATTCAGGAGCGTGGTGAGCATCCCCTCCCCCACGAACGTGAGCTTGATCAAAACCCCTGGCCTCTCTGATACCTTGGCTTCGTCGCAACAAGGGCGCGGACTCCTTTCTGGACAGGATAGACGCTGCACAAGCTTACATTGTTTGTCCGCTAGGTTCGGGACCACGACCGAAGTGCCGCGTCCATGCATCCCTTTCCATACCTAAGGTATATTCTTATATATCTAGATTGAACTATTTATGAATTCGTTGAATATTATTGGGGCAAGGGCGGGCTAAAGTGAGAAAAGCATCGGGCGGACTTGTCGCGTAGCGATAAGGGAGTTCTCCAGCAAGCACTCGATACGCGTCGTTCAAGTGTCGAGCGGCTTCAAAAGACTCCCAGGATCAGAAGCGTCAGTGCGCCGGTCCGCAAATACCAAACGCGTAGTGTAGCTGACCGGAAGGAATCAGCCTCCGAGCGTCTCCATTAGCATGTCCGTATCCAGCAGTTCGACTCCCGCTTGGCGCATTTGTTGGATGGCCTCCTTGCCGTGCGCTGCATTGACGGGGGAGACTGCGTCTGTAAGGAGGACGGTTTTGACTCCACGCTGCAGCAAACCCATTACGGCTGACTTCACGCAATATTCCGTCGCGACTCCGAGGACCATCGCACGCGGTGGAAGGACGCGCAGGAGCCGTGTTGTGGCTGGATTGGCAAAAGCGTCAAAGGTTTGTTTCTCCACGATGATCTGTGGATGCTTTCGAATCAGATCGACAAGATTCCGGTCCAGAGGCTTGTTTTCGAGGATCAACGCATGGGGCAAGCGAGATTCCTCGAGTTTCTTTTGCCCCGCCGTTCCCTTGATGCAATGCGGCGGGAATTGGTGGAACTCAGGATCGTCGGACGAATGTGCATCCACGCAGGAAAGCACGGGAATGGCGGCACGTTTCGCCAGATCGAAGACCTTTCGGATGCGAGGAATAAGTTTTTCTGCTCCTTTGACATAAAGGGCACCATCAGGAAACATGAAGTCTCGCTGAGTATCGACATCCATGACAAACACCTGGCTCATGCAACTCCCTTCCATTGATCCGAGCCTGTACACGAGATTGGGCTTTTCTCTCTACGTCCCCGATGCACTGCGGCGATGTAATCCGCGACGACCCTCGCTGACTTCGTTTTGCTGAGATCAACCCCCGTGAAACCTGGTCACGACCCTGGCGAGAGCAATCCCTGATCGGCAAAGCTAAAGTAGTCGTCATGCCCCAGCACGATGTGGTCCAGGATCCGGATCCCCAAAATCCTGCCGGCGTGCCAAAGGCGCCGGGTGCACTCTCGATCCTCCACGCTAGGCATCGGATCCCCAGAAGGGTGGTTGTGGAACAAGATGAGGGACGCACTGCTATCCCGGATTGCCGGAGCGTAGACCTCCCGAGGATGGACGATGGACACACTCAAACTCCCAATCGAGATCAACACCTCTCGGATCAGTTGATTCTTCGAGTCCAGCTGCAACGAAATAAAGTACTCTTTCTTGGCGGCGTAGAACCGCGCCCGGTAGCGGCAAAAAAGGTCCCGGCTACTGACAAATCTTTGCCCGGGCCGCAGGGGTGTGGCGCACAAGAGCCGACCCAGTTTCACCGCAGCCGCGAGTGTTTCCGCTTGACGCTGAGAGATGTTAGTGGCTCTGCGAATCTCCTCTCTCGATGCCCGGACAAAAGAATCGGGGGTTCGAAAACGGCGCAGCAAACGCCATGCGGCGGCCTGGGAAGAGCCGTTCGCCTGGCCATGACCCAACAAGCGCGAAACGAGACCAAGCGATTCCTCTGATTCCCATTCATCGGTGTCTGCCGTCGGCACGCTCGATCCGTTTGCGGTACTCGATAGTTCTGGGCAGCGTGCCCTTTTGCTCTCCCCCACTCCTTCCTCCTGTACCCTCTAAACAGTCTCCCGGAGCAATGAGCTAAAAGAATCTGGGGGCATGAGTGCCTCACATCGCCAACCCCCCGTCGACTTGAATCACCTGACCCGTGATGTAGCGTGCGTCTTCGGACAGCAAGAATGCGGCAATCCGGGCCACTTCTTCCGGGCTGCCAAGACGTCGGAGTGGAATCTTCTTTGTCATTTCCGCAAGGTACGGCTCCGGGAGTGATCTCGTCATGTCCGTCTCAATCATGCCGAGTGCAAGGGCGTTTACATTGATGTTGCGACTCGCAACTTCCTTGGAAAGTGCCTTGGTCAAGCCGATCATTCCAGCCTTCGAGGCCGAATAGTTTACCTGTCCCGGCATTCCGACGATTCCACTTATCGAGGTAATGTTCAGAATCGACCCCGAACGAGCCTTGACCATGCTTCCGATCGCGGCCTTGCAGAAGTTGTAGGTTCCCTTGAGGTTGGTGTCGAGGACCAAGTCCCAGTCGGCTTCGTTCATCCTCAAAATGAGCTGGTCCCGGATGATACCGGCATTGTTGATTAACAGGTCAATCCGCCCGAACTCGGATTTCACCTGCTCGACCATGGCCGCAACTTCGCTTGTTTTTGCTACATCCAACTGATAGGCCCGGACGATTTCCGCCGATGCGCCGAGTTCGGTGACCAACTGCTCGGCTTGCTCCCGGCTGTTGCGGTAGTTAAACGCGATATTGCACCCTTCAGCGGCCAATTGTTTGGCAATCGAGCAACCGATGCCTCTGGCGGCCCCTGTCACAATGGCGGTTTCGCCTTCAAAGCGCATGAGACGTCTCCTTGGTAACGGGTTACTCTGTACCTATGTACCCCTGAAATGACGAGCCCGCTTCAGCTGGAAGTCGAATCAACGACCAGTTCCGTTTCGGATACGCCGGATGATTGCCTGGCCCACCAGCTCGGTCGTGAGGTTCCCGTCGAGGTCGGGCGTGTCGCCGGCCGAAACTGTTTCCTTGACAGCCTTGCCGATCGCCTCCGCCTCGTCGGACCAACCAAGATGCTGGAGCATCATTTTTGTCGAAAGGATAGCCCCGATAGGATTCGCGATCGATTTTCCCACCAGATCAGGAGCGGAACCGTGTACCGGCTCGAACATGCAGATCCCAGCCGGATTGATATTACCCGATGCGGCAACCCCCAACCCTCCCTGCAACTGAGCTGCCAGATCTGTAATGATATCTCCAAAAAGGTTGCTCGTCACAATCACATCGAAGCTGCCCGGCTCGCGTATCATTTTCATGGCCAGAGCGTCGATATACAGGTGTTCCGTCGCGAGGCCGGGATACCGCCGCTTTAGCTGTTCGAAGCACCCCTGCCAGAGCTGTCCACTATATCGCAACGCATTGCTCTTGTCGGACATGGTAACCTTCGCCAACCCACTTTCGGCCGCGAACGCAAAGGCAGCTTGGAGAATCCGCTCGACGCCCTTGCGACTGGAAATGCTCTCCTCGATCGCAATCTCATCCGGTGTTCCGGCCTTGAAGACTCCGCCGATGCCGACGTAGAGGTCCTCCGTGTTCTCGCGAAACACGGTAAAGTCCAAGTCTCCTTCCCCGACGTTTTTCAGAGGGGTCAGTCTAGAATGCAGTAGTTGGACCGGTCTCACGTTCGCGTAGAGATCCAGTCCGAAACGAATGCCAAAGAGTATCTCACGCGCGTGCCTGCTGTCTGGAACCCGTGGATCCCCCAGAGCCCCTAGTAGAATCGCGTCAAACTCACTTCGAAACAAATCCAGAGCATCCGGCGGAAGAGCAACGCCGTCGGACAGATAGCGATCGGCTCCGTAGTTGAAGCGGACCGCCTCCAGAGCTCTGCCCCCGCAAGCAGCCACGCACGCCAACACCTGGACTGCCGTCTCCATTACTTCTGGCCCTATCCCGTCGCCGCCAATGACTGCTATCCTGGTCACCCAAGTCTCCTTCACCGCGCCCCGGGGGCCCTCGAATCAGTGAGCACGAACCCCGCTCATGTTACTGAACCTCCGCCACGAAAAAAACAGCAAACGTCCTTCCCCGGTTCAGCAATGTTCTCAGCCCTTCGGCAAGCCGGAAAATGGCGGGAGGAATTTCGTTTATGTGTAGATTGGGAGATTACGATAAATAGAAATATGGACGATTCGGTCCCAGCATGGTGGTGCGCCAAATAGCGCTTGACGCTTTACGTTTTCTGTAAGCCGAGCTTAGTCAATGTATTGAGTCGAGACCGTGCGGGCCGGCGCAAAAAAGAGGCAGCGGCACTCAAAACGGGAAAGGATACATGAGCCAGCTGACAACCACCGAAATGAGGACAAAGGACCCAAGCAGATAAAAGAAGTGCTTGATTCGCTCTTTGGCTCCGTACTTCGTTATGAAAGTAAAGACGAGCGAAACGAACATGCTAAACAGCACCAACAAGGTAATGTGCCCCGTCATGGCTTGCGACCCATGGCGATGTCAAAAGCGTCGACGATGACTAACATATTCAGCAGGCCAGCGACATAGACGAATACGTTGCCAAAATCGTAGGTGTAGGAGCTCGGCTCGCCGAACCCCAGTCCGTTGAGCCAGCAAAACCAATAGAGCACACCGGAACCTGCATCGGCAATGAATTTTAGAGTGGAGAACAAATCCGAGAACTCGGGACTGAACAACCGGGCATCGAGGCGAAGTCCAATCGCGAACATCAAAGTGATGCTCGCCAGAAAGACGATCGCGCGATCCCATTTTTGGAGGACGGCATGCCCCAAACCGGGAACCAGCGTTGCGGCCGCACAAGCGGCTACGGTTTTTAAGATTCCTTGGGCCGGTTGCAACGATTGAGCGTCTTCGGATACTGGCTCTGTCCCCATGTCGCAGGAATCTTACGCAATGGAGTATAACCAGTCAAGACGAAACCCCTTTATATGTAGGGAATACGGCCAAGAGTAAAGCTGGCATGATTCCCGGTGACGCTTTCCGGAGCGACTTGAAGAACAAGGAAGCCTATGAAACTCGATTCTTTTTTGCGCACCATGATCACCAAGGGAGCCTCGGACCTGCACATCAAGGTCGGCATGTTTCCACACATTCGGGTCCACGGAGATCTGATTCCCGTTACCGAGTTCGGAAAAACCTCGAAAGAAGACTCCTTGCTGATGTCTTTCGCCATCATGACGAACAAGCAAAAGCAGAAGTTCCGCGATCGGAATCAGGTCGACCTGAGCCATGAAATCCAGGGGTTGGGACGATTCCGGATCAACGTCTTTCAGCAGCGAGGCACACCCTCGATTGCCATACGCGCCGTGCCGAACAAGATTCTCGATTTTGATTCGCTCAACCTGCCGAAGGTTTTGGAGAGGATATGCCGTGAGCCACGAGGCCTTGTATTGGTGACCGGAACCACGGGAAGTGGCAAGTCCACCACGCTGGCCTCCATGATCAACCACATCAATAGCCGCGAGACGAGACATATCATCACGATCGAGGATCCCATTGAATTCCAACACGGAGACAGGATGAGCATCATCAGTCAGCGTGAGGTATCGGTGGACACCCCAGATTTCAGCTCGGCCCTGCGCAGCTCTTTGCGCCAAGACCCGGACGTCTTACTCGTAGGCGAAATGCGCGATCTGGAAACGATGGAAACTGCAATTGTTGCAGCTGAAACAGGCCATCTGGTCTTCAGTACGCTCCATACCTTGGATGCTCTGGAGACGGTCAACCGAATCGTCACAGTTTTCCCTACCAACCAGCAAAGACAGATCCGCCTGCAGCTCGCGATGGTCTTACGGGCGGTTGTCTCGATGAGGCTGATTAAAAGGTCCGACATTCCTGGAAGAGTTCCGGCTGTCGAGGCGATGCTCATCACGGAACACATTCGAAACTGCATCATGGAACCGGACAAGACGCGGCTGATACTGGAAGCCATCTCGCTGGGAACTTCCGAATACGGGATGCAGACGTTTGACCAATCCGTCCATGAGCATTACCATGCAGGGCGAATCTCTTATGAGGATGCTTTGTCCAACGCAACAAACCCTGACGCCTTCCGAATGCGAGTCGAGGGCATCTCGACCACGCAGGATTCAGCCATAGAGGCGATGCAGCGCGAATTAGCCAACCAGAACAAGTGAGCCCATCAGAGAAGCGACACGATCTGCAGCAAAAGGCGACGCGACTACTGGCGCGGCGCGCATTCAGTCGCGGCGAGCTTCGAGACCGATTGTCGGACTCCGCAGAGCAGCAGGACCTAGGTGTGGTGCTCGATCGCCTGGAGGAGCTAAACCTTTTAAATGATTTGGAGTACGCGTATAATTTTGCGGCCGATCGGTCGCGGCGGGGCTGGGGCCCCGGCAAGATCCGGGCGGAATTAGCGCGTCGTCAGGTCCCGTGTTCGTTCATCCCCGACGCGATTGAATCTGTCCTCTCCGCGGCGGACGAGCCGTTGGTTCTGGCAAGGTATCTGCAGCACCTTCTGGCCAAGCAGAATCCCTTGGCTGATCAAAAGAAGGCTCGAAAACTGATCCAGCACCTACAAAGGCGCGGGTTTAGCGAGAGTGCAATCCGCAGGTGCCTAGAGGATGTCGCGACCTCCGAATTTTGGGACCTGGTCCACAAGGAGTCCTGAGCGTGCCAAGCAGTCACACGATCCGATCCAAGTTTCTGAATTACTTTGAGAAAAACGGCCACAAGATCGTATCCAGTTCTTCACTGATACCCTTCAATGATCCTACCTTGCTGTTTACCAACGCGGGGATGAACCAGTTCAAGGACGTCTTCCTCGGTAACGAGGAACGGCCTTATCGACGGGCTGTGACCAGTCAGAAGTGCATGCGGGTAAGTGGCAAGCACAATGACTTCAGGGAAGTAGGCCATTCCACCCGGCACCACACTTTTTTTGAGATGCTTGGAAACTTCTCCTTTGGTGATTATTTCAAGGACGAAGCGGTTGCCTATGCGTGGGAACTCGTCACGAAGGAATATGAGCTGGATCCGGCTCGACTCTGGGCCACCGTCTACAAAGATGATGATGAAGCGTACAGCATCTGGGCCAAGAATGTCGGTTTACCCGAAGATCGAATTCTTCGACTTGGGGAGAAGGACAATTTTTGGGCCATGGGGGAAACAGGTCCGTGTGGGCCCTGTTCCGAGATTCACTACGACTTTGGTGAGAGTCCCGGCAGCGCTCACTCGGGCTGCGATCTGACCTGCCCCTGTGGTCGCTGGGTCGAGATTTGGAACCTGGTGTTCATGCAATACAATCGAAATACATCTGGCAAGATGGTCGACCTTCCCTCGCCTTCGATCGATACGGGAATGGGCTTGGAGCGAATTACTACCATACTGCAGGGAAAAACCAACAACTTCGACACCGATCTCTTTGTTCCCATTCTGCAGGAAATCTCCGAGATCTCCGGTCTCGAGTACGGCTCCAGTGACGCGTTGAACATCTCCATGCGAATCATCGCGGATCACGCACGGGCCGCCACGTTTGTTGTGAGTGACGGACAGTACCCCGGAAACGACAAGCGGGGCTATGTACTGCGAAAGATCATACGCCGCGCTGTGGTCCATGGAAGGAAACTGAAAATCGAGCAACCTTTTATCTTTCGGGTGGCTGGTACGGTAATGGAGCTGATGAGCCCATCCTATCCGCAGCTGGATACCTCGAGAGACACGATTGCCGCGGTGATCAAACAAGAAGAGCAGTCGTTTGCCGACACCCTCAGCCAGGGCTTGCGCGAATTCGAGGATCGGGCCAGGGCGGCAAAAAGCGCGGCAAGCCGGGCTTTCTCCGGTCGCGACGCGTTCTTTCTCTACGATACGTGCGGTATTCCCCTCGAGATCATCGAAGAACTTGCCGAGGAAGCAGATCTCGTCGTAGACGAAGGGGCCTTCAACCAAGCGCTAGAGGAACAACGCGCGCGTTCGCGACAGGATCACGAACGCGGAAAGGCTACGGATCATGTCGTGGACTCCGTCTACCAAGGGCAGACGGAATTTGTCGGATACCAGTATGAAGCTGGCACCCGAGTCCGAATTGTCGCGATCGTGGACTCAGATCAGCAGCCAGTCCTGCAAGTGGAAGCTCCTGCTGAGGTGGAGATCGTTCTAGACCAGACTCCGTTCTACGCCGAAGCCGGCGGTCAGGTAGGGGACACTGGGCATTTGAGCAGCTCCGACGTCGCCGTCCGCGTCCGGGATACCCAATACCGGGGTCTCGCCATTGCTCACCGAGCTGAAATAACGACCGGAAAACTCAAGGTCGGTGACTCCGTTCTCGCCGAGGTCGACTTCCCTCGCCGTCGGCTCATCATGAAAAATCATACCGCAACGCACCTCCTTCATGCAGCACTCCGGGAGATACTCGGTCCGCATGTCAAGCAGGCCGGATCTCTTGTCGCGCCCGACCGCCTCCGGTTCGATTTCACACATTATGCTCCCCTATCCGCGGCGCAAATGGTAGCAATCGAAGACGAGGTAAACTCTAGGATTTGGGACAATACGATGGTTGAAACGGAAGTCACAGATCTCGACCATGCGATGGAATCTGGCGCCATGGCGCTCTTTGGCGAAAAGTACCAGGAGAAAGTGCGGGTCGTGTCGATCCCCGGCTTCAGCCGGGAGTTGTGTGGGGGAACGCACGTGTCGGCAACCGGGACCATAGGAGTAATGAAGATCGTCCATGAAGGGGGGATAGCCGCTGGAGTCCGTAGGCTAGAAGCCGTGACAGGTCCAGCGGCGTTAGAGCGACTCCGTTTCGACGAGGATCTTCTGGACCAGATCCAGACGCAATACAAAGTCTCTTCAAAGGATTTTCCGGGCTGGCTCGAAAAACTGCACCTGGAAATCCGGACTTTGCAAAAGACAATCTCGGAAATGCGGGTACAAGATGCGCGGACCGGCATAGGCTCGTCGCTCGCCAAAGTGAAGGAGATCGCGGGCGTCAAGGTATTAGCGGATCAGGTTTCGGAGATGGACCGCCAAAGCATGCGCGCCCTCGCCGACGAGATCAAACAAAAACTCGGATCGGGTGTGGTCATCCTCGGGACACCGCAAGACGGAAAAGTTGCTTTAATTGTGATGGTTAGCGACGATCTCAGCCAGCGTATCCCGGCGGCGAAAGTCGTGCGCGAGGTAGCGGCTCTTGTTGGCGGGTCTGGTGGAGGCAAACCTCAACTGGCTGAAGCCGGAGGTAAAGATCTGTCCAAACTTGCCGATGCAATAGAGCGAAGCTACTCTATCGTGGAGCAAATGTTGGGCCAGTGATTTTCCTTTAGACTTTCTGCATCCCCTTTACATCTCTATTGATTATGAAGAATACGCGTAGGAAGGCTTTGCTCTGGATCGTCTCGGCACTGCTGCTGAAAGTAGGAATGGCCCCGCAGAGCGCTGCTCAAGGCGTGTATTCGTATGTTGACAAACAAGGGATCCGGACCTTCACAAATACCCCGCGAAAAGCCGTTCGGCTGGACAAAAGGTTCAATCCTCCGGATCAAACCTCCCGGAATCCCGCCCCACGTTCAGGGGCCCTTTCGCGCTTTGATCCGATTATCCGCAAGTACGCCAACGAGTATCAACTTGACCCATTGCTCATCAAAGCAATGATTTACCAAGAATCTCGGTTCAAACCCAAAGCCGTCTCCCCAAAGGGTGCCAGGGGACTCATGCAGCTGATGCCGGCCACAGCGGCTCGACTCGGTGTCTCGGACGCTTTCAACCCGGAACAGAACATTCGAGGCGGCATGAAACACATGCGTTTCTTGCTCGATATGTTCAACAACGATCTGATCTTGAGCTTGGCTGCCTATAACGCAGGTGAAAACCTGGTGCGACGAATCCAAAAAGTGCCCAATATCCCGGAGACCGTGAACTACGTGAAGTCGATCACGTCCCGCTACGGTACGTCACACACGCCTCCTTCCGGGAAGGGTCGGCAACCCAATCGGACCACGCTCTACCGCTACGTCGATCACAATGGGGTCCTTCACCTGACAAACATTCCGCCCGTGCGAAGACCCGGTCCGAGTTGGATCGCGGCCGAGCCCTCGAATCACTAACGCGACGAATTGCTTGCAAGTTCATAAGTATCAATCGTTTCCCCTACCTTTCGCTTGACACCAGGGACCCGCGTCACTAAGATACAAGCCATGCGAGGTTCCCTGAGCGGTGGGATGTACCATATCGTCCTGCGCTGGCTTCCTGCAATTTTGATCCTTCTCCTTCCCCAGCTTGCTCTCTCCGCCAAGAAGTGGGACCGCGAAGCGGCCATCGAGGCATTCTCGGAGGCCAGAGAGCTACAGACAGCGCTGCTGAAGCAAGCGAGTCCATTGCCAGAGGATTTTCTCCGCTGCATCCGTACCTACCAGAGGGTTTACCGCAGTGATCCCCACTACGGGGCCAGCGACGACGCCATATTTGAAGCGGGACGGCTATACCTGGATGCGGCTCACCGTTTCAAGAACGAGAGTTTCGGCGAGAGTGGCGGCCGTATGCTTCGATTCCTGATCTCGGACTACCCCAAGAGCCGCCATTGTAAAACGGCTCGGCAACTCCTGTCCGAGTCCCTAGGTAAGGAGGAGGCCCAAAATACCAAACAAGGCGCTCTGAGCAAGGCGGCAAAGGATCCTTTAAGGCCTCGGCCAGTCTCCCTCCGCAGCGTCCGATACTGGAGCAACGAAGGGCATACAAGAGTTACGATCGATCTCGATAACCCCGCCCGCTTTGTGCCCGGCACGCTTTCGGATCCCAGCCGAATCTTCATTGACATCGAGAATGCCCAAGCGATTCCCAACCTTCGCGAGACCATACCCGTCAATGATGGAAAATTGCATCAGATTCGGATCGGGCAGAACCTTCCGGACCTGCTGCGCGTGGTTCTCGATCTAGCGGGCGCACACGATTTTTCCTTCAGGGAGCTCCGTGATCCATACCGGATTGTTATTGACGTACGGTCTGGCCAACGGTTCGCGGCAGCGAAGGGTGCGCTCCCAAAGGAATCTGCCGATTCCCCGATCTCAAAGGGCAAGAGCAAGCCCGCCATGGCTGATTCCAGGGAACCTAAGGTCTCAGTGGGGACCCGTGTCTCGACCGATGAGCAAAAGCCAACTCGTGCAATAGTGGCATCAACCTCACCGTCGGAGCTAGCGAAGAAACCCGTCGCTGCCCCGGATCCCGAACCAGAGGTTCAACCCAAACCTGCTGCGCTCACAAGCCGGGGAGACCGGACCCTGACGCGCGTTCTGGGACTGAAAATTCAGCGGATTGTCATCGATCCAGGACACGGAGGACACGATACTGGAACAATTGGACCTTCTGGGCTCATGGAAAAAGAGCTGGTCCTTCGAGTGGCAAAGCAGCTAAAGCAACTGCTCGTCGATCGGTTGGGCGCGGAGGTCGTTCTCACTCGCACCGCCGATTCCTACTTGTCGCTGGAGCAACGGACTGCTCTGGCCAACAAACACCGGGCAGATCTATTCTTGTCACTCCATGCCAACTCCAGCCGGCACCGATCCATTAGCGGCGTCGAAACCTACTATCTCGATTTTGCCAGCACAGATGAAGCCAAGGAACTGGCAGCCCGCGAGAACTCTATGACCAACCGCAATATTCGGGATCTGCAGGATATAGTCAAAAGTATCGCGACGGCTGACAAATCGGCGGAATCCAGGGAATTTGCAACCATTATTCAAAGAAATCTCTTCACCAAGTCCAAGCAGATCAACCCTAGGACTCGAAACCGTGGGGTTCGCAGCGCGCCCTTCGTGGTCCTGATTGGGGCTCGAATGCCATCGGTCTTGGCTGAACTTGGTTTCGTCAGCAATCCCAAGGATGAAAAGCTCCTGAAAACCGGCGCCAGTCAAGGCAAACTCGCAGAAGCTTTGTTTTCCGGCATCGAGAGCTACATGGAGACCCTGGGCAGGTACGTAGCTCAGAGCCAAACCAATCCATGAGACAGCTATTGCTGTTTTGCACTCTTGCGACCCTGCCCTGGCAAGGCGCGGCCGGTGCTCAGTCACCGCAGACAACTCTCATTCTGGAAAACTACTTTCCCGCCGAGTTCGAATTTCCTGAACTTCAGGAGATTCTCTCCGAAGAAAGGATTAGGGACCTTTTGACTCTCGGACGCGAGACCGAGGGGTCCCTGTACGCGGAGGCCGGCTGGAGAGAGCTCCAGAGACGGCAATATCGTTTGATTTCACAAGGGTTTATGTCCATCGAGACAGTCGAATTCGAGGACAACAAGGCGGCGCTTTCGATGTATACACTGCTGGGGCAGGGATCTCAAGAGCCTGGTCCACCCGGGGTTTTTTTCTCCTCAGACGGCGATCAGCTCAGTTTTTCTCGGTCGCACGTCCTGGTCCGGATCACATCTCCCGGAGCTGGAGAGCTCATGATGCGCGTCGCCCGGTCGGTCCACAACCGGATTGGGCATGAGGCCGACCCCCCGACGTTGATTTCGCGCCTTCCGGACGTGGGCATCGATCGTGCATCTGTCCGGTACTTCCTGGGACCTCGTTCCATTTCCCAATTCAGCAGCAGGGTGGGAGGCCAGGACATCGTATTCCGTCCGGACTTGGAACTGGTCCAAGCCAGCTATTCACTCGCCGGTCAGCGGGGGACCCTATCGTTGATCGGCGCCCCTACCCCTCAATTGGCGGAAGCTTATCTTGATGAGATGCTGGCAGTTGGGGCGTACAAAGCTCCAGATGGCCAGCGCTTGTATTTCAAGAGAGCAGGAACGTTCATCGGAGTCCTCCAGGGTGCGTTCGAACCTGCGACGGCTCAACAGCTCCTGAGCGCACTGCAGTTTCACTACACGATCCAATGGATCTTCGACACAAACAACCGGTACAAGATTCCACTCCTTGAGGATACCGCCAGCATACTGGGGACGGTCGTGCGCTCCCTTCTCTTTGCGGTGCTGCTCGGTGCCCTCTCGTGGGGAGTCGGGTTGGCGTTGGGTTTGTTTCGACTGGCCCTCCGGAGCTACGCTCCTGACAATTTCCTGGATCGACGTGAAAGAACTGAACTGATTAGGCTTAAAATCCATGAAAAGAATTGATCTCGTCAAGAAAGTCCCACTATTCAGTGGTCTCTCCGATTCGGAGTTCGATAGCCTCGAACACATCTTCCTCGAGAAGTCGTATCGTAAGAACCAAGTAATCTTCCTCGAGGAAGAGACAGGCAATTACATGTATATCGTTATTTCCGGAAAGGTGAAGGTCAGCAAATCGACCCACTCGGGGAAGGAGACAATATTAGCGATCCACCAGCCCGGCGATTTCTTCGGTGAGATGTCGCTTCTGGACGGCAGGACCTCCCCGGCCACGGTCTCCGCCATGGAGGATTGTCGAATCGTGTCGATCGGTCGCTCTGATTTCAAGCAGTACCTGATGGGGAACGACAAAGTCGTGCACCAGATCATTCAGGTGCTCTGCTCTAGGCTGCGTGCGGTCTGGGGTCAGATCCAGACCCTGAGCTACAGCTCGGCTGAGGCTAGAATCCGAAGCACGATTCTCCATTTATCCCGCAAACACGGTATCCCGGATGCCCGGGGGATCCTCATCAACCTCAAGATCACGCATCAGGAACTGGCCGAGTTGGTAGGCACCTCTCGAGAAACCGTCACTCGAACGCTCGCCCGCCTTCAAAAGAAGGGTGTGCTTTCGGTCGAAAACCGGCGGATGATCTTGAAGGACCCCAAGGGACTCAGTCCACTGTAGAATTGGACTCTGTCCCGTATGGGCTAGAGGAATCGTCTTTTTCTAGGATCTCGCGTTGTGTCTCTGAAGACACCGCAAACAGGAATTCTACAAACCGGCGTGGTGAGAACTCTACCAAGTCGTCCAGCGCTTCTCCAATTCCGATGTAGCGAACGGGTATCTTCAATTCACGAGCCACACTGAACAGCACCCCTCCTTTGGCTGTTCCATCCAACTTCGTCACTACCAAGCCCGTAACTCCTGTTGACTTAAGGAATTCCCGCGCCTGCACCAAGCCATTCTGCCCGGTCGTCGCGTCTAGAACGAGCAGCACTTCATGTGGCGCGCCCTCGATCTGAGTTGACGCCACCCGTCGCATTTTTCCGATCTCTTTCATGAGACTACCGCGGGTGTGGATTCTCCCGGCAGTATCGACCAGAGCGACGTCGCATCCACGCGACACGGCTGCCGACAGGGCGTCGTGTAGAACCGCCGATGGATCCGACCCAGTCCGATTCTTGATCAGTTCCACCTTGGATCGGTCCGCCCAAACCGAGAGCTGCTCGATCGCGGCGGCTCGGAACGTGTCCGCTGCACAGACCAAGACTTTCTTCCCCTGCTTGGTTAAGCGCGCCGCCAGTTTGCCAACTGTGGTCGTTTTTCCAGTTCCATTGACACCGACGACCATCCACACGTGCGGGCGAACCGCAGGCGCGCGTGGGCCAAGATCCGCGCGTTCCAGGATTCCGAGTAGCTGATCTTCAATCGCGCCGCGAATCTGCTTCGGGGAAGCCAGTATCCCCTCCTCGCACTCACGGCGTACCTGTTGCAACACCTCGGTTGTAGCATCAATCCCTATATCCGCTTCTATCAAAACTGCTTCCAGCTCTTCAAAAAGGTCTTCATCAATATCCGACCGGCTCGCCAGAACACTTTCGATTTTTGTCACGAGACGGGTTTTCGTGGCCCCTAGTGCCCTCTTCATTCGGTCCAGGAATCGGGGTTTCTCGGATTCGTTTTCTCTCAAGGCCTTCTCCTCACTCCTTGGGTGCCCTATTAGAATCATGACTTCGAACTGTAACATCTGCAGCTAGCACCGTCTCGGTTCGTCCGTTGTCCGCCCGGACCAACAACGCCCCCGATTCCGACAATCCGATTGTCACCGCTTCCCTTCTCCCACCTGCATCGAAAATCCAGATCGGGGTGTCGCGCCACATGGAGGAGCGACGGCTCCATTGGTCAATAATCTCGGCGTTTTGCATCCGTTGGAAGCGCTGGTATCCAATGTAGAAATGATGAAGGAATCGTCGCAGAACCTGCCGTCGCGGAACCGAAACCCCCGCTTCCGTCGAAACCGATGTCGCCTCCGTCTTCAGTTCCGAGGGCAGTGCTCGAAGACCCACGTTGATCCCCACTCCCAGGACCGCGGCGTTGCCGCCTCCCAGGGTCTGAACGGTCTCAAGCAGAATCCCAGCCGTCTTCTTCCCCGCCAAAATCACGTCATTTGGCCACTTGAGGTCAACTTTCAACTCCTTCGCTATCCATGGTTCATACTGGAGCTCAGAAATCGCGTCGGCAACGGCGACCGAGCTCACCAGCGCCAATAGCGGCCAGTGTCGCAAGGGTGGCTTGGGTCTCAATAGAATGGAGCAAGAGATCCCTTGGGATTGCCTGCAATACCACCGACGCCCCTTTCGGCCTCTCCCCTTGGTCTGACTCTCGGCATAAATCAGAACCACGTCCTCGATTCCCCGAGTGCGAGCGCGTGTCAGCGCCTCTTCGTTCGTGGAGTCGAGTTGCAAGAAGCCCTCCACGCGGAGCGTCGCTCCCCAGGTAGACGAAGCATCGGTCTCTATCAAAACCGGCGCGAGAAGATCTGCGTTGTGGCTCAACCATACACGCTGCTCGCTCTGCGTGATTGGAAAACCCCATTTCAGACAAAGATCCAGCTCTGCCTTGGGGACGGAGCTCCGGGACAAACCCTGGGGACCCGCCCGCGCAAGCTCGTCGACGAGTGAAGGGAGAGCAATTCGATCCATGGACTCAATGCGCAGAAATTTGGTGTAGGTAAGCGGTGATCTTCTCGAGTCTTTCACCCAGTTCGTTTTGACGTACACGATTGTGCTCGATGATGTTCGAGGGAGCGCGGGTGAGAAAATCTTCGTTTTCCGTCTTTTTGCGGAGCTTGTCGATTTCTGCCTCCAGCTTGTTCTGCTCCTTTTCGAGCCTATCTCTTTCCTCTGACCAGTTGATGGAATCCGCCAGATCGAGCCCGAATTCTCCGGCGCCCCATACCCCCCTCAGCAGCCGAACCCCGCTCGGAAACGATTGGACACACTCGAGGGTACTCAGCTGTGCGAGGTGCTGGATCTTCTCGAGATTTGCTTCGATCAAAGAACCCGTGGATCCGTCCGAAGGGACTGCGTACGCCTGAAGCCGCAGGCGCGGGTTCATCGACATTTCCGACCGCACTGCTCGAAGCCCGGTCACGAGACCCATCAGCACCTCCATCTCGGCGGATGCCGAGAAGTCTTCAAACGCCGCGTCAAACCGTGGAAAGGGCTGCCGCATGATCGATTCCCCGCGGTGCGGAATCTTCTGCCATATCTCCTCGGTGATAAAAGGCATGAATGGGTGGAGAACGCGTAGCGTCGAGTCGAGCAGATAGACGAGCGTGGTGATCTTCGGCCTCTTTTCTTCGGCGTCCTGGTCCGTGCTTGCCAGAAAGGGTTTGATGATTTCGATATACCAATCGCAGAATTCATGCCATAGAAACTGATACACGAGGCTCGAAGCGTCATGGAACCGGAACTTATCGAGTTCCGTGTCGACTCTGGACACGAGCTGGTTGAGCTGGTGCAAGATCCAGCGATCCTCCAACGGAACAGAGCTCCGACGCTCCGAAAGGAGACGCTTCACTACCTCGCCGGTTGCTGGCTCCACCTCGGCTGGAAGATTCATGAGGACGAAGCGCGCCGCGTTCCAGACCTTGTTGGCAAAGGCCCGATACCCTTTCATCCTCTCCGTCGAAAAGGGGATATCAGCGCCGGGGGCGGCCATCGAGGCAAGTGTAAAACGAACTGCGTCGGCACCATATTCGTCTATCAATGCCAAGGGCTCGATGATGTTTCCCGTCGTCTTGCTCATTTTCTTGCGGTTGGAATCGCGAACGATTCCATGGATATGAACCGTTTTGAAGGGCACCTCTCCCATAAACTTCAAGCCCATCATAATCATCCGCGCAACCCAAAAGAAGATGATGTCCGGGCCCGTAATCAGAGCGTTGGTTGGATAAAATGCCTCAAGGTCCTTTGTCTTGTCTGGCCAGCCCAGAGTCGAAAACGGCCACAACGCCGAGCTGAACCACGTATCCA
>CBDFLD010000012.1:0-209275 GCA_965249005.1 Acidobacteriota bacterium | reverse complement strand
TGGCGTTTAGGGTCATGGCCCCCACTATGATCCCAAAGACGGCAACGAATACCGCAATCGAAAAGACGAGAACAAGATCTTGACGATAAGGAACGACCTCAATCGGTAGATCTGAAGATTTTATTGTGACGAGGCCAATGACAAACGGAACCGCCCAAAATATCGAGGTCGCCATTGAGACAAACGCATAGCGTCTCTTTCGATCTACTGAATCTAATCTGTCCATTCTTGTCCTCGCCGAGGTCGACCTTGGCAGTTTCCACGTCAAACGCAACCCGAATCGCCGTTGTCTTCGATCTTGATAGTGGGTAGTGGTCCGTAGAGGTCGTGACTTCGGATGCGGTATCGTTGTTGATCATGAAGTGGATCAACACCATCCAGAAGAATCACGTCCTTCAGGTCAATGGCAACCTGGACGAATTCCTTTTCGATCTTTTCGGGTCTGAGCGGTTGCACTTCATCGCTTCGGGAAGTTCATGCGGCGAAGCAGGTCGTGGAAGCGAGATTCAATGAGATCATCTCAGTATTCCTCTTGCCATTCAGTCTATGGGTTCGCGCCCCCCGGTGGACTCTGGCACACGTTGTCGAATCCGATCCGGCTCCCGGTACCTGTCGCATACAACGACAGCAGATCCAACCTTGGTGGTGCGAGCTCGCTTGCTCCGAACGCGCTCGGTAACAGAGTCAGCCGTACCGTTCCGTTGACGATCAGACTCACCCCATCTGATCTCCACTCGATCCCCAGGCTTTGAACCGCTCCGTAATCGGTCCCATTCAGCAGCAAGAAGCTCTCGTCATCGACGTCATAGCCCAGAAACCCCGCTCTTCCGTCCGAGGTGACTGCTGCTCCGAGGCCGTCGATGAAGATATCGCCATTGCTCGTGCTGAGCGGATACTCTTCGCTGGAGGAAAAGGGCTGAAATCCATAGAAATTACCGTCAAAGGAAGCGGCCTCGATATCCATTTCGAGACGGAAGTGATTGGGAACCGCAAGCGCATGGCGCGCCGCTGCAAGCGAATTAGGATCGATGTTACTTACTTCGAGCTTGCCATCCACAATCTGCCATGTGGCACCGGAAACCGTCCATCCCTGCAAGCTACCCTGGAAGTCGTCTCCGAACAGCCTGCAAGCCGGTTCCGGAGAGGGATCGGGCGGCATTAAGTTCTTTCCCTGGGGCGGCACCGCCGATAGTGCACTCAGGCTGATGGTTCCGAAAACCGAGAATGACGTCACCGGTAGGTCTGAAGTCAGCGTGAAATAGCCTCCCACCTGGCCTTCGGATGCAGGCACCACTTCCGGCAAGAGCTTCGAGATCCTTCCTCCCGGGGCAAGCGTGATGGTTGCCGACCCGGTGAGGTTTCCATCGCTGTCGTAGGTCGACACCACGATCGTCACAGTGCCGTCGTTCGGATTGAAAGCAGCGAATCCCGTGAAGAATCCCGCTCCATTGGCCACCTGAGCGTAAGCAGCAAACTTCGACGGCGTACCGTCAAGCGGAAGCGACGCTCGGAAAACTCCAGGGCGTGATGGATCCCCGAATGTGACATCTCCCACGAGACCTGTGACGCTGCTTTCAATCACGATCGATCCGACCGTCAAAACAGAGGCATGGCTCGAGGCTACTATGTTGGGAACCGAGATCCAAATTGGAAATTCCGGATTGGACCACTTCCTCGATTTCACTCTTGATTCCCCAGCATCGCATGGATAAGAATCCCTATAAGCTTGCTTACAAAATCGTGCCGCGAACCATGGGGGTGACCTGAAATGAGAACGTCCATCGTTTTGTTCCTTGTCCTCAATGTCTTTTTTGCCGGCAGCGGCAGCGTTCTTCTCTCCGAAGACGGTTCCCAAGAAGGTTCCAAGGGCGGTTTCAAGGACAGTTGGCTGGTTCGCCAGGACGTTGATCCGCAGACAGGCGAAGACTTGCGCATGCCACTCCTGATGCCGGATGACTTCAGCGAATTGCACCTCGTTGGCTGGCGGGTGGAGCTCGGCACCCAGGATCCCAACAACCCGCTCATCGAAGGAGACATGCCGTGGGACTCCGGTGGTGTGGGAATTCACGGGTCGGTACTGAGAGATCCGATCGATTCCCTCTGGAAAGCGTATCTCGTCTCTACGGAACCCGAGGTCACCACAGAGAACAACGAAAGGCCCTGGACCTCGAAGAATTTTAGGACCCGCCGTATCTGTCTTTTTGAGAGCACGGACGGAATCCACTGGTCGAGACCGGAGCTGTCGAACGCGCCCTTCGCAGGGCACAGCAAGACCAATATCATCTTTGACTTGAGCGAAGGAAACTCGGCCTACGCATCGGTCTTCATCGATCCTGAGAGTGAGTGGCCCTACAAGATGTTCGCCTTTCGGGCGGGCCGGAACACGTTAGAGGGGACCGGCTACTATCGCTATCGCTCCAAGGACGGCCGCAAGTGGGAAAGCGTGGGAAGCAAGGTCGAAGGTCCGATGAAGGGGGATATTTCCTACTTCTACCGCGATCCGGACTTCGGCTACGTGGCCTATTACCGTTTGGGGGCGCCGGGTAAGCCTACCGACCACGTCCCCGTCTGGGAGGATTTTCCCCGCCGGAGCTGCTACCGGGCCGTGAGCAACGATGGCGTCCACTGGAAGAAAGATCATTTAATGATCCTTACAGGGGACGAACGCGATCACCGCGATACGCAGTACCAGGAATGCGTGCCGCTGAAAGTGAAGGGCGGATATATCGCGATCGTCAATATGTACAACCCGATCCTCCAAACGTTTTATTTTCGCACGGCCGCCTCCCGAGATGGCCGCCGCTGGTGGTTCCCGGACCGGCGCCCCTCTCTGGATAACGGGCCGCTCGGCGACTACGGGGGAGGAATGCTCTGGCAGAGCCAGAACCTCATCGTCGAGGGCGATAAGCTTTATGTTTATTACGGTGGTACGGAGGGCCCGCACCGGCAAGTCTCGGACACCCGCGCGCCCTCAAAGCAGATCGGTTACCTGGAGACGGTCGTCGACCACGGCGCCCATTTCATACCCTTTAACTCGGCTCTTTGTCGTGCCTCCTGGCGACTGGATCGCACATACGCGCTCGCCGCATCCGCCGGTGGACCCACCATCGGCGCGGCCGTGACAACGGCACGAGACCTGGGCGGCAAGAGTTTATTCGTGAATCTGGTAACCCGCCCGCCGAAGAAATCCAGCAAGCTCGGCTTCGACGAGGGCTACCTTCAAGTCGAGCTTCTCGACGGGAACGGTCAACCGATTCCTGGCTTCACGCGGGACGATTGTGTTCCGGTCAAGGGAGACCACAAGAACCTCCAGGTGAAATGGACTGGCGGCGCCAAGGCCTCGAAACTTGCCCGGAAGGCCAAGTTCTACCTGAAGCGGGTGTTCCTCTATGGCTTCGACTTTCGCGGCGGCGAGACGAAGACGGCGCAAAAGATCGAGCTCCGACCCTACGCCTGGGAGGGACCGTATTCTGTCGCGCGCACGCTCGTCGCCACGCCGCATGACGATGGGCTATGCGCCGAGGTACGGGCACCCTGGATGAAAGAGGGAGAAAAGATCATCCTGCGCACGAGCGAGATCGTCGGCTACGACAAGGGCTTCCTTTACGACGATCACTTTCCGCCCACGAATGTTCAGGGACGCGAGAAGGGCTACGAGCACAGCCACTTTCGGTTCGACACCGACAAGGCGCCCGATCAGCTGTCGGCGAACTGCGTCGTGCCGGGCAAGGGACGCTTCAAGCTCGAGTTGACCGCTCACGAAGATACGATCGATATCGAGCTTTCGATTCGCAACGATCTCGATCGAACGATGGAATACGTCGACTGGTACTTTTGCCCGCTCGCTTACGAAGCACCTTCGATTGGCGATCCGAAGCTCGAGCGGACCTATTTGTTCGACGGTGAGCGGCTGCGCGCGATCTCGAAACTGGGGCGCCCTGGCGGAATGAATGAGATGTACATGATTGGCGGAGCGCAGGGATCGGACGGGTTCATCCCGCCGCTTCATGCACCGCCTCGCCACCCTCGAGGCGCTGTCGAGGCGAAGGCCCCCATCATTCTGGTCGAGAACGCCGCTGGAACACACACGGTGGCGCTCGCCTTCGAACGTGGCCATTCAATCTCCAGTAGTCCGGGAAACCGATGCTTCCACGCGGATCCGTATTTTGGAATAAAACTGGAGCCCGGAGAGGAACGGAAAGTCCGCGGCAAGCTCTACCTCATGAAGGGCTCGGCAGAGGAGGCGTTCGCCAGGTTCCAGAAGGAGTTCGGTTTTTGATCTGGCGCCGTCGATCGTTGCCCGCACGAATTTTTTTACCGAGTAGAAAAAGGAGAGCATGAACCTTGCTGAATTGCTCATTGGCGACGCTGCGCAGCGTGGGCTGCGTCACTTCTTCGGAATCCCCGGGTAAAGTCATAGGGGTACGTCAGGGTAACGCTACCCAGACCATTCATTTGGTACAGACCAGTTATTTTGTGCTATTCGTCAAAAATCTCGCTTGAGTCGGCTCACAACTTCCCAAAGACCATTTCATCGGTACGTTCGGGTGCTTCTGGGTTGGAATCCTTCAGCAGATCCGAATAAACATCGAGCGTGACCTTGATGTCCGAGTAGCCCATTTGAACTTGTACGTACTTGATGTTTTCTCCCTGCTCGATCTTCATACTTCCCAACGGTTATCTGGGTCGATAGGATTTCCTGCAGCGGCCCCTTGGTCAACCTGGCGGCCAGGGTCTCGCCTTCCAAGTATTCCATGACCAGGTAGTCAATGCCGTCTTGTTGCCCGATGTCGTGAAGCGTGCAGATGTGCGGATGGTTCAGCCTGGAGACAGCCTTGGCCTCACGCTCGAAGCGTTGGCGCAGTTCAGCGTCACTGGAAAGATGAGAGGGAAGGACCTTGATGGCAACCGTGCGATCCAGACGGGTGTCCTTCGCACGATACACCTCTCCCATGCCTCCAGCCCCAATAGGAGAGAGGATCTCGTATGGACCAAGCCGTGTCCCGTCTGCAAGAGCCATATAGGCTCCGTGGTTGTCGCGTGGGTTCAATGCTGGGGGTAGGAAATCCTAATCGGCTCCGAGATCCCAAGTGTCTAGGAATTCTGACGACAATCTCGCGGGACACTACCCAGGCCATTCGGAAATCATTTTGACTGCTCTGGATCTTGGAACGGACATTGCAAAATTGAAAAGTAGTGCAAAGCTGTAGTAGGGGTGTGTAGGTTGGGGTTTCCAAATGCCACGCAGTGAATTCACCCTTCGATTGTCTCTATCAGGCGAACCTCATCTTCGTTTAGTTCAAAACTAGCAGCGTCAAGCGCCTCTAGCATATGAGTCCTGTCCGTAGTGCCTGTTAGGGGAATCGTTCCAATTTGTATTGAAAAGCGATAGACAACCTGCGCTGGAGTTCTACCAAGCCTCTTAGATATGTCTTGGACTTTTGGATGGCTTAGCACTGAGGGATTAGCAGTTAGAAGTGAGAACCCTTGATACATTATCTCAGATGTTCGACAGAGTTCTCTGACCGCTCGATTCCAACCCTGACTTGCGTAACATCTGTTTTGCACTACCGCTGGCCGGATTTCAGCCTGCTCAATTAAACTCGCGAGCTGCTGCACGCCCACATTACTAATCCCAATTGCTCTGGTCTGTCCAGACTTGTGGAGTTCTTCCATTGCACGCCAGACTTCCCAATCAGAATCTCCAAGTCCGGAATAAGAGTGCGGCCCATGCAGGAGGTAGGAATCAAGATAAGTAGTCTGTAGATTCTCCAGCGAACTTGCAAACGATTGTTTCACTTGAGTCCTGAGGTCTGCTTCTTGATCGTATGGAATTCTATGGTCATGGCCCGAAATTGGAGTAAACTTTGTTTGGAGAAACAAGCTCTCACGCGCAACCCCTTGGCGTGCTACGTTTTGCAGTGCCTCGCCCACCAGCCGCTCTTGATAGTGTCTAGGTTGGTTCGCAGTGTCGATCTGAGTAAACCCGAGAGAAATAGCGAGTTCCACAAGTCGGCGTGTTTCATCCTCCTTCCAAGCCGTTCCGTAAATAATACGAGTGCTGTTGGTTGCCATAGTCTTAGTATCTTAGAATGGCAGAGCGTCCACAATAAATCGCTTCGATAGACATGTTCTCGTAGTGCTTGTGCAACGTTTCGCAATTTCTCTGTATGGCTTTCCGGCCATCAAATCACGGTCAATTCCGTCTCGATTGTCATGCTGTTAACGATCACTGAAAACCGTGCTTTTCTGAACACACGCCGGTTATAAGGACTCAACATCATCGTCGCCGGAGGCGACTGGGTGTGCACCCGAGCGGTGATCGACATCAATCCGGTTGCGCGTGACGGATCAAGGTTCCCCAACCGATTTGTCTGTGGCAACATCACCCAGGGGGATGTTTGGGCACCCGTAACGTGTGAACCTTTTCGTTGTCGATAGAGTGGTTTCTAGCAAAACCTGACTGACTTTTCTGAAAGAGGAATCCAAATCCTCTCGGCGCACGTTCAAAAAAATACATTTTCCCGTGATCGCTAACATCATGCCGACAGATCGTACACGTTCTTGCCATTTGTTACCTTCAATCGCATGCTTTTTGTTCACGTCTGCACCATTCTAACGCCTAGGGGCGGGGAATGGGCAATTCCTCGCTCTGCGCCGGGCGTCTGGTCTTTTTAAAAAAATTCTGAAAAATTCTTTTTGGCTCGTATGGGACCCGCTCGTACCCACGCATAGATACTATGGTGATTACTCCGGAGGAAGCCGGATTCCTTGACCCTGGCGATTGCATTTTGCATTCCACCAAAAAGCCCATTGGCGCTGCCCAGTTCATCAGCCTGCAAAAATCAGGAGAATGGCACCAAGAGGGATTGACGTAGCAACTTTGCCCATCTGAGCAAGATATCGGCCATTCCAAAAGAGAGCCGACCATCCTGAGAATCCCAAATCGGTCCGAGATGTGTGTGTGCCGTAGGACCCATATATAAAGGTATGGGGTGGAGGTGGGGGGTACCTTGGGGTGGCGGTGACTGTGCCCAAAGTGTGCCCGCGGCAGTCCAAAGTCACCCAACTCTACCCAACTCCACCGATAGGTGCGAACCCGAGATGGAACTAAGAGCCGAATCGGAATAGGTGAGACGCGGAGTCACCATCGCCCGCGTCCGTGTGGGTAGTTAAATCAGGGTGCGTATAGGGTGCAGAAAGTGCAGGATTTTGCCGCTCTATGCAGGACTGTGCAGGGTTAAGTCGTGTAACTGCAATAGAATCAATAGCCAGAAAATAACTTCTAAGCAGAGGGTCGCAGGTTCGAGTCCTGCTGGGCGTACCAATCTTCACATGGTCCTTTCCGGGGACATGGGTTACAGCGGACATTGGCGATACGGTTTCCCGCGAGGTTTGAACTTCAGAGAACGGCCAAAAGCGGCCGTAATCTGGGCATTTGAACGCCGTGCTACGCCAACCACACTGTATTTTGAATCACAACTCGATATCCATCGACATCTTCAAACGTCTTGCCACGAATATCCCAATACGGATTGAACGCCTTCACTTCGAGAAAATCGGCTGCGAGCATTCGGGTACAACGTTGCTTCCACTGGTCCTCGTCCTCAATGTAAAACACCAGAAGATGATCTTCACTTGGTGCAGTCCCAACGGCATGATCTGCTCTTGATGTAAATTCGATGTGATAGAGCTCGTTGGGAAGGCCGAGGATTACACCATCGAAGCCGTCGTGATCAGCAAATTCACCTAAAACCGACAAGCCAAGGCCCTCGACATACATATGCTTTATCGTCGCCAAATTGTCGGTAGGCCGAACGACACGCATGACCGGGGTCTTAGACAGAATTTCCAATTTGAATCTCGGTTCCCAACATAGTACTCCTCGTCCCTTCCTGAGAACAAGCAAATTGGCCCGTAGACGACGCCTCGATCCACTCGATGTATCCGAAACATTGTTTTGCCCGTCTGAAAAGGCTGTCTGGCTCCTGTGTAGGCCATTTTTCAGACACCGCTCCAGCCACTCTGTCACGGCATTCCAACTCAGCACTCCCAAGCCTGGAAGCTATCCACTTGGCAGCGGCAAGGACCAGATGCGGTTGAGCATATCACGGAACAGCTTGCGGTTCAGATGCCCCTCGGCCAAGAGTAACCAGTAGTACCGGGCGTGCTTGACTAGCCTTCCGCCAGTCTTCATCAAGCGGTGCTGCAAACTTGTCAGCGACCAGGTTTTGATCCGGGGTGGCAGCCCAAGTCGCCGCCATAGGTTCCCCAGGTTGTAGGCGAGCACACTCAACTGCAAGCGCACTTCATTCGCACGGAAGCGATGGCAGGACAGCCGAGTCCAATGCGTCGCCTGCTTGCCTTCCTTGATCCATTGCTCAGCCGTACCACCGATCGGCTCGGCAAGCTCATGTTCGTGACAATGAACCCGACCCGCGGGAACAACTCCGCCCTGGTGGTGCTCGACGTTGGCGACGATCCGTCGCGGCTTCGACCATTTCTGGGCCTCGGTAGTGGAAGCTCTGGTGTTAACCATCACTGAAAACCGTGCTTTTCTGAACACACGCCGGTTGTAAGGACTCAACATCATCGTCGCCGGAGGCGACTGGGTGTGCACCGAGCGGTGATCGACATCAATCCGGTTGCGCGTGACGGATCAAGGTTCCCCGACCGATGTTTCTGTGGCAACATCACCCAGGGGGATGTTTGGGCACCCGTAACGTGGAACCTTTTCGTCGTCGATAGAGTGGTTTCTAGGAAAACCTGACCGGCTTTTCTGAAACTGGAATCCAAATCCTCTCGGCGCACGTTCAAAAAATACATTTTCCCGTGATCGCTAACAGCTCTGGGTAGCGGTCGTGTACTTGCCATTTCCAAATGAGATCCCCACAACGGCCATCTGATCCATCAACGTCGGCTCCAGAAACGTGGCATCCTCGAACATCCCGCGTAACTCTTTGCGGAGTCCGTGAACGGCTGAGAGCTTGGCGGCTTCTGCGCGGATTTCTCCGACTACCTTCAGTCGATCACCGGTGTCTTCGATTTCGATAGCGGGCAAGGTTCCATAGAGGTCGTGACTGCGGATGCGGTACCGCTGTTGATCATGAAGTGGATCCACACCATCCAGAACAATGACGTCCTTCAGGTCAATGGCAACCTGGATGAATTCCTTCTCGATCTTTTCGGGTGTGAGAAGTTGCATTGTCGCATCATCGCTGTGGGAAGTTCATGCGGCGTAGAAGGTCTTGGAAGCGAGGGTCGTCGCGGATGGGACCCCACGAGGCCAAGGACCGAATATGTACAAGACCATCGTCCTTTTCATCGTACGCTTTATTCAGCCATTTTAGGGCCGGGCTCATGTCACCTAGATAGAAATAGACCTGTGCGAGGTACTGGCGAAACTGCGTGAGTTATTAAAAACACGGAGGTTTTCAGGGAGCAGTTTTTTGAAGCACTCTTGTTTTGTGGTGATAACTGGGCCGCTTCATCTTCCTCCTCTGCTCTTCCGAAAAGCAGGGGCCGACTCGAGCCTTGGTAAAAAGGCTGGCCGACTGGTTGATACCATCGGTCACACTAGGCCCCGCATCCTAGTCAACCCTTGCGTAATCCAGGTTGATTCAATACTCCTTCAACAAACCTACTTGGCGCAGCACCGTCGCATGATCCCAGTAAATACGCTCACAGGCAAGCTTGTCGCCACGAAACTGCACAACTACTACAAGATCGATGTCTATCTTTTTGTGCGTTGGCGCTACGTTTGGCAAAAACCAATTCATCTGTTTGCTGTGGGTGAAGGTAACATGCAGTTCATCTACGAGTTGCCCCTCCCCGACAACGCGGTTCACGGCTGTCATCTGTAAATCCTCAGGCCATGAGGGAATGAAGTCGTCTCGATAGAAAGCCCGCAACTCATCTTTCCCACGGCCCCCGGTGTTCACAGGCACATGGTTGACGAGGGCATCCTCCACCATGGTGTCCAAGGTTACCTCGACATCTTTGATTTCGAATTCCCCTTTGAGGTGCTCTGCCCATACTTGCTCGAGCTGTTGAGGGGAAAGAGGCGACTTCAAAGCTTCGGGTTCTGTCATCTTATGTCCCTTTCGACGTATGCGGACTAAATTTAGATCATGAGATCATCAGCAGCATGATCAGTAGGCTCACCGACTGAGTCGGACCCAGTTTTCTTGGACACAGAATAAGAGATAATGAGATGTCCAAGGAGGTGGAAATGGTTCGAACGAAGAGGGTGAAGTGGAAGGCGACGGCAGGAACGGAGGGAGCCCGTAGGGCGACTGGAGTTCGGGCCGTCGGCGCCGCGCCCGGGGCGAGGCCTCTGGAGCCGGGGCAGCGTTGGAGCGGAGGACGAAAGCGGGACGTGGTGCTGCGACTGCTGCGGGGCGAATCTCTGGATGCGCTGTCGCGTGAGGTGGGCGTGGAAATCTACCGGCTGGAGGAGTGGCGGGAGCGGGCCTTGGCCGGGCTCGAGCTCGGCTTGAAGAATCACCAGGGCGAGCCGTTGGCGGAGGCGCTCGACGCTGCGAAGCGTCACATCGGGGAGCTGTCCATGGAAATCGAGCTGCTGCGCAATCGCGCCCGGGCGGCGGAGAAGCGCCTCCCTTTGGCGATGAGGAGGTCGCGACGATGAGCGAGACGATCTCCGAAGCCACGGGTCAACGTTACGGGATCCAGCGCGTGTGTCAGGCCTGGGAGCGCTCGCGCTCGGCGCTCTACGCCCGGCGGACAAGCGAGCAGAAGCGGCAGGAGGGCGAGGAACCCACTCGGCGGGGTCCCCAGCCCAAGGTGTCGGACGAGAAGCTTTTGGAGGCGATCCAGGCCGATCTGGAGCGCTCACCGTTCCAGGGCGAGGGTCATCGTAAGGTCCACGCGCGGCTTCGGATCTTGGACGGGATCCGGGTTGCGCGCAAGCGGGTGCTGCGGGTCATGCGAGAGCATGAGTTGCTCTCACCACACCGCGGACGCCAGGGTGGAACGAAGGCACACGATGGGAAGATCGTCACCCTGGCGCCGAACGTGATGTGGGGGACCGACGGAGTGCGGGTGTTCACGCTCGATGACGGGTGGGTCTGGATTTTCGCGGCGGTGGAGCACTGGAACGCGGAGTGTGTGGGGTGGCACGTGTGCAAGGTCGGTAGCCGCTTCGCGGCGTTGGAGCCGATCTCGCAGGGTCTGCTGCGCCTCTATGGTTCCATTGACTCCGACGTTGCCCGGGGGCTGGCGCTCCGGATGGACCACGGCTCCCAGTACCTGTCGGATCACTTCCTCAACCAGATCCGGTGCTGGGGCATCCGTCCCAGCTTCGGTTTTGTCGAGGAACCGGAAACGAACGGAGTTGCGGAGCGGTGGAATCGCACGCTCAAGGACCAAGCGATCCACGGGAGAATCTTCCAGAACCTCCAGAAGGTGCGTGCCGCCGTGGCCGAGTTCGTGGAGTTGTACAACAAGACCTGGCGTCTCGAGAAGATCGATTATCAAACACCGATCGAGGCACGCGAGGCGCACAAGCTACGCCAGGCGGCGTAGCTCAAACTTGTGTCCAAGGAACCGGGTGCGCTACAGTAGGCTCACCGACGCTGCCAGATCCGTCTTTTCGGGTGAGTCATCCATCCAGTCCGGTGGTGGTTCTTGTCCATCGATCTTTTCAAGAAGGCTAGTCAGCTCATCAATGGCACCTTCTATGTCGTGACGAGCACGCTGCGGCTTAAACTCATACTGACCCCCGCCTATTCGATCAGCCTGCACATGCCGAACCAGCCGTCTTTTAGAGCCTGCCTCTTACGGGCATGTTGGTCGGCATTGGATAAACCGTTTCAACTTCGGGCTCTTGTCCGGGAGGCCCCAGCCAAGGCCGCTCCCTACTTCTTGAACTCCACCAGAACTTCCCGATACGGCTTCGAACCGATATTTCGGGCACTGTGGGTCGCTGGCACGACCGGATATCCCGGTCGATCCGACACAAACCTTGTCGCCCTGCACTCGGAAGTACATCGTCGCGCCGGATTCAAGCTCGACAGTCCCCAGCGACTTGCCTTCTCCGTCGAAGGCTTCCAGGGTGGACCCTGAGATGATACGGACGAAGTAATTCCACACGTGGGTGTGCCGTCCCACCGCCTCGCCAGGGTCCAGGTCGAGGTCCCAAACGATGACCCTTTCGTCTTCAAAGGTCTTTCGTGTTCCTACTCCGGCCATGGGATTTTCTCTCCGTCGGCGGTTCTAATCGTGTGTGGGAAAGTGGATAGACGAAATACCTCGGCCTTGTAGACCACACCCATGCCTCCGCCACCGAGCTTTTCCAGGATCTTGTAATGGGAGATGGTCTTGCCAATCATGTCAATTGTCTGTGGGGACGAGGCGTTTGAGTTCCTCGAACCAGTTTTGGACAATTTGGATGCGTTTCGGGTAGATCGCCTCGACAACCTCGCTCTCGGATCCACTCTTGATCATCAAGAACCGTTCATCCGGTGCGACATCGTAAGTTCGAAGAAAGCCCCGAGTATGGTACCTACCTTTATCCACGACAAACAACTTGAACGGTTTACTGTGCGTCAACTCATCGCCGTCGACATCAATCCTGACGGAGAGGAACTCCTTTGGTCCCTCATGAGGCTCCCAAAACCCGAGCCCCTTTCCTGAGAAGTAGAATATCTCCTTTCCATCATGAGACCAGGCAGGACTGCTGCCTCCTGCAGTTGAGATTTGGATTGGGTCGCCCGGCCCAGGATACGGTTTTACAAAGACCTGCCTCTCGTCTGTTTCATAGGATGTATAGACGATCCACTTCCCATCGGGCGAAAACTCCGATTGGCCTTCCTCGAATCCAGATCTGGTTTGATAAAACGACTCTACGCTATCCTCCCGTGACAGAATCGAGAAGCCGCTGCTCCCTGCATAATAAGCCAGATGCTGCCCGTCCGGCGACCAGGAGCCGGCTCTGAGCATTCCCTGGGCCGGCTGCAGCTTGTCCAGGTGCCCATTTGGCCCGGTGAGGATTTTCTTGATATAAAAGGCTTGTTCCCCTCCTCGGTCCGAATCAAAGGTAAAGTAATCTTCTCCCGGACCCCATACCGCGCCATAAAGATATTGGTTGTCATCAAAGGTTTGAGGGACCAGGGTTCTGAGCTCTCGATCAAAGAGCGACACGCGACGGGGAGGATAGGTGACGCTCAGCAGTACGTAACGACCATCCGGGGAAATTCGTGCCATCGAGTACAGTCTGGGCTCCAGCTTCACATCCAGGGGCTCTTCTTCATGCCCCTGTCGGTTCACCCAAACCGGGGTGGTGGTGCGCTCTGGAAATACCGACCCGGCGGCATAGGCCAGCATTCCCGACCGGGAAAAACTGAATTGAGCCGCTCCCGTTTCCATTAGCCCCCCGCCCGTATAAATGGAGTGAACGACGTTTTCCAAGACTGGTACTTCCGGGCCGGTCACTCTAAGCCGCTTCAAATCAAATGGAACCGCGATGAGCTTACCTTTCCGGGCAAAAACCAGATGCCCCGTTGGTACATAGCGAGCATCTGACGCTCTATCCAATAGGTGTTTTTGGTCGTCCGAATCGAGAGACTTGACAAAAACCTGAGCACGATCCCATCGGTACGGATTGTCACGAAGTACCGTAAAAAGCACAGACTCGCCGTCAGGAAGAAAGTGGGGGAGACGATGACTGATCTCTCCGGCTGCTTCGTTCAGTTGGGTGATCTCTTCCGGTTCGCCTCCGGAGGCCGGAACCCGAAGCAGTCCGCCTCCCTGTTTGGCGAAGATAATCGTGTCATCCGGTCCCCAGCTAGCTCCATGGATCCATCCACTTTCGCAAAGCTCCATGGGATCGCCCCCGGGCAACTCTACCTTCATGAGTCTGCTTGGATCTATGTGGTAGTAGCCAAGCCATTTCCCGTCAGGCGAGAAAAAGGGTTGTCGGGCGTTTTCGGTGCCGGCAATGGGCTGTGCCTCCCGCAACTGATCGAGACGCTTTAAATAAATCCTGTTCTGAATACCGGTAAAATGGTCGGTCGCAATCCCGGAAACAAAGGCAAGATGTGTGCCGTCCGGCGAAAAGTCCATACCCGTGCGATAGAAATGGGCAAGGCGCTCTCCTTCCGGGAGCTCGATCGTGGAACGAAATGCTACCGTTTCAGAGACAGGGGCAGACGTGGGCTTCAAGAACCAGACCAGTGCACCTGAAAGGATCATGGCGGACACGACCAACCCCAATGCCCATAGCACAACAGTCTTTCTTGGGCGGGAAAACAATCGTTCCATCCCGGTGTCTGCATGAGTCGACCGAAGTCCGGGCTCGGACAATTGCCGACTTACAGTCTCCAGGTCCGTATGGACCTCATGGATCAGCTGATAGCGCCTGTTCGGATCCTTGGCCAGCATCTTGTCGACCGTGTGCTGTAGCAATGAAGGAACATCATCTACATGTTGAGACAACGGAGGCGGGTCTTCACTGAGCACGGCACTGGCCGTCTCCATCGGGGAAGCCTTTTGGAAGGGATGCACTCCAGTGACCATCTCGTAGAGTATGACACCGAGGGAAAAGATATCCGATTGCGGGCCTACCTCCCGATTGCTGGCTTGCTCGGGTGACATGTACGCAATTGTCCCGGGAGTCGTGGTTCCTCCGCCCAAAGTTCCGGAAGTCTCTTGGTCATCACCGTCCGGTCTGAAGAGTCTTTTGGCCAGGCCGAAATCCATGACCTTGACGTGGCCCTCAGCCGTGATCTTGACATTTGCCGGCTTCATGTCTCGGTGCACGATTCCATTCTGGTGCGCCTTCTCGAGAGCTTCGGCAATCTCCGACGTGGTGCGGATAGCATCCGGCAACGTCAGGTGGCCTCGGACAAGTTTCTCCTTCAGAGTCTTCCCTTCGATATATTCCATGGCAATGAAGGGTTTTTCATCGAGCTCGCCGACATCGTGAATATGACAAATGAAAGGATGGTCGAGCCCTGCTGCAGCTCTGGCCTCCCGGAGCAGTCGCTTTTTGGAAGTCCGGTCGAGCTGCCTTTCTTCTAGAAGAAACTTCAGCGCCACTTTTCGGCGGAGCAGGCTGTCCTGAGCGAGAAGGACCTCGCCCATTCCTCCCTGACCTAGTTTCTTCAGAACCTGGTAACGGGCTACCTCTTCAGGCTGAGGCTTTGTGACCGGGGCGATCAGGCAATAACCCTTCTTCGCGATGGTTTGAATAAAACGAGGGTTCTTGGCGTCGTCGTCAAACGCCTTGCGAAGTTCGGAGACGGCATGAATGAGAACATCGTCGGTGACGAAGGTGTCGGACCAAACGCCTTGGATAAGGCGCTCCTTGTGCAGGACCTCGCCGGCGCGATCCACAAGGTGGACGAGCACGTCCATGGCTTTGGGTTCGAGGGTTACCTCTCGACCAGAGCCAACGACCCGATTCAGCTGAGGCTGAATGAGCCAGTCTCCAAGGCGAAAGTCACCCTCCATTACCTAACCCCCGGTGGAGTCGGTTCGGCATCACCGGAAAGATGGGAGGGCAAAACCTTGATGGCGACAGTACGATCCAGACGGGTGTCCTTGGCACGATACACTTCTCCCATGCCTCCTGCCCCGATAGGGGAGAGGATCTCGTAAGGACCTAACCGTGTCCCGTCTGCAAGAGCCATATAGGCTCCTTAGATTTGGTGGGTTCAACGCTGGGGGTAGGATAGCATAGGTGAAACGGAGTCGAAAACATTCGTCACGAACGAAAATACCGTTGGAGTCCCATCTGGATTGGATTGTTAGAGAGCGTGTGGCCACTGGCCGTCGTCGTAGGATTGCATCTCCTCTTGGAGACGGTTGAACAAAGCATATAGCTGCTTCTGCAGCTTCTTGTCCGTTGAATGATTCGCCTCGGCAGCGATATGTCCCAGCAACTCGTCCAGGTCTTCAAGTGTGTACTTGGCAACGACCTTTCGTCCCTTCGTCTGAGCGAGCCGGAGACCCTTTGTGAGGTCGCCGCCGGCAAAGGTATGCTCAAGAATAAGCTCACGTTCCTGGGGCGTGAGTAGAACCTCGACGGGCTCCTCCGGTTTGATCTTCTTCTGTCTGGCCAACTTCTTCCCTAGTCTTTTTAACTAAAGCCGGCATTAGCCGCGGCGGGCCAGCCGCTCCCCAAACTCCAAACCGGCGTCGCCCACGCAAATAGAACTGTCAACGTGTGCTTTCTGGATATAAGGAAACGGGACTCCCGGAAAACGACGTACGATTCTCGGCTAGACACTCTTATTGTAGGTGAGCCGACATGGAACTGTGTTCGGACTCGTTCAGCACGACGAGGTAAGCACGAAAACTGGCTATTTCTTGCCCGGTTTCTTGAAATAGTGACGACATCCTCGCCGATGATCGGAGTTCCAGGAGCCTGACGACACGGCGGTGAATACAACCGGCCACCCGGGCCACTTCGGCATCCAAGGGTGGAGGCACCCGATGGAAGGGGATGCGACGCCTTCTTTATCCTCGGCATACACGCCATCGAGCGCCAGCATGTGGAAGTGGACGGGTAAATCCTCTGCCTCAGGTTCAATGAGGCCGAAACAACCGACGCCCCTCTTCTAGAGCCTGATCCCACTCAACTAATTCTTCGTCGCTTAAGAGGTGTCGGTTCTCCTCACCAACAAGCCGGCCTGTCTTTTTGAAGGCGTATGCGAAGGCTGGATCCGCACCAGTTTTTTCTAACGCTATCTCAAACTCCTTCTCGACTTCGTCCCAGTCCACCATCGGAATAGGTCTGTCAGCATTTGGATCAAAAAACACTGGATCCTCCGGCCCTGGCTCCCGTCCGAACTTTTCAATAAATCGCTGTCTTTGCCGCGCCAATGCATCGGCAACCTCCGGGGACATTGAAACTACCCGGTCACCCCTGTTTCTTCTGCCTTCTCTTCTGTTTTTTTTGCCCATATTAGCTCCCCACTCGGACAACCATTCAAAGCCAAGTAGCGGAAGATTGTTCTACTGAGTCATGCCAGTGCCTTTACCCACAAATTTCGGGACGATGTCTTCAAGGCAACATGACGCCTCAGACGCGTGTCCTCGGCCTTGTAGACCACGCCCATACCGCCCCCGCCGAGCTTCTCCAGGATCTTGTAATGGGAGATGGTCTTGCCGATCATGTCAGTTGTCCGTGGGAACGAGGTGTTTGAGTTCTTCGGTCCAATTGAGGACTAGAATTATTTCCGCTGGTGCTGATGTTTCCTCTGTCTGGGGGGCTTCCTTGATCATGAGGAACCGCTGGCCGTCAGGGTGAATGTCATAGCGTTGGTTAACGTCCTGCTTCTCGAATAAAACTACGGGAGTCCCGTATGTGAAGGTTGAGTCGGTTTGGACAGAGACAACCATCATCTTATTGCGGCTCAGATAAAAAAGCTCCTTTCCATCGGGTGACCACCGGGGCGTGGATCCCCTGTCTTTTGAGATGCGCCATTTGCCTTCGTCCACGTTTGGAAATGGCCGAACGTAAATCTCATCCCGCCCCGACTCATTTGATACATAGGCGATCCAGCGCCCGCCGGGAGAGACTGCCGCGTGCGACTCATTAAAATCCTCATCGAGAAGTAGTCGTAATGCACGTTCGCCATCCATCGAGAGCACTCCGATGTTACTGCGCCCGCCGATAAACTGAGTCAAGACCAGCTTCCATCATGCGACCAGGAGTTGGGCCAAGTCGAGGCTGTGCTCTTTTGCAGACGCTCGACCTCGCCCGTACCGTCAGCCAATTTCACGTACAAATTCGCGAATGCCGCTTCGCGATCGGAAGCAAACACGACGCGCTGACCATCGGGGGTCCAGATAGGCTGGAGGTCCCGAGACGGGTCGCGGGTGAGCCGACTTTCGATGTCGTGCTCCAAGTCACGAATCCACACGTCGGCGTTGTCCTGGACAGAGGTGCTTACAGCCACCCGATTGCCATCGGGAGAAATTCGTGGAGAAAAGTAAAGCCGTGGATCCGTACCCAAGGGATCCTCTTTGCCATTTCGATCCACCCAAACCATTGTTCCCAAGGCCCTTTGGGTGCTACGAGGGACATAGATGAGCGATCCCTCGTTGGATAGACTGAAGTTGGTGGTGATCACTTCCTCCAGCACAAGGACTGGCTCGCCCGTGACTGCAAGCCGCCCCAAATCAAAAGGCACCGCCCACAATGCTCCCTCTCGGCCATAGACAATATGCCCTGTGGGGGAGTAATGAGCACTGTTGCCCGAAATGCCAAGCTCCTTGTGCTCTCTTGTCTCCAGATCCAGCACGGCAATTTGCAGTTCCTGACCCTTGGTGATAGTAAAAAGGACTGCTTTGCCGTCGGGTAGGAGGTCGGGACTCGAATGCCAGATCTCGCCTTTTTCGGAATCTGAAGTGGTTAGGGCCTCAGGCTCGGCTCCCGCCGCTGCTATGCGAAACAGCCCAGCTGCTGTTCCTAAGATGACACTCCCATCCGCTCCCCAACACGGGCCTATCCCTATGAACGTAGATAGCGTCACTGGCTCCCCTCCCCGGATAGGTACCTTTTTCAACCCAGCAGCATAAAAACCAATCTCGCTGCCATCGGGTGAGAAGAAGGGGCTTCTAACGAATCCGCCTTTGGTGCCACGAATAGGAATAGCTTCCAACTGATCAACTGCACGCAGGTAGAGCTGCATTCCGCCTTCTACGCGAGCAACATAGACAATATGTCTTCCGTTTGGGGAGATGGCCACGTCCGGCCAGGAACGCATCGCCAAAGGTGCACTTTCTGAAGTAGAAATCGGAAAGCGGGCGAGACGTCTCGGCGCTTCGGGCTTCAGGTACCACACGATGATTCCGGTAAGTGCGGCCAATACCAAAGATGCGGCAAGTCCAACAAGAATCCCCCGTCGCCAACTCATGGAGGTAACGTCACTCATGGGGGCTTGCAGTACGCCGCTCGGATCCGCCAGCACCTCCTCAACCTCCAACCGCACATCCCCAATATCTCGCCGTCGCTTCGTCGATTCCTTCTGCAAACAGCGACGCAGAAGCTCTACTATCCTGGGATGTAGCTTGGCGGGAAGGGCATCCCAATCCGGCGCTCCCACCAGAATCTGCGCAATGTTGTCCGACACGGTCGGTCCTTCATATGCCCTTCGTCCCGCCAGCACTTCATACAGCAGACAGCCAAACGACCAGATGTCCGTACGTTTGTCAACAGATCTGCCCCGCGCCTGCTCCGGACTCATGTACGATGCCGTTCCCAGTATCACCCCTTCACGCGTCTGTCCTTGTGTGATCGTCGGGGAATGGGCTTCTTCACTTTCGGACACTTCACCTGCAAACACCTTCGCCAATCCAAAATCCAGGACTTTGACGTTGCCCTCGGAGGTGATCATGACAGTGGCAGGCTTCAGATCCCGGTGAATCACTCCTTTCTCATGAGCCGCTTCGAGCCCTGCTGCAACCTGATGGCACACCTCCAGTCCTTCTTCTACCTCAAGCGCACCCGTTTTCAGTCTCTCCTGTAAGGTTTCCCCCTCAACAAACTCCATCACCAGAAACGGTTTGCCATCCGATTCCGCTAGCTCATGAATGGCTGCAATGTTCGGATGATTGAGCGATGCCAGAAGTCGCGCCTCTCGTTGAAACCTCGCCAGACGCTCGCGGTTCCGGGAAAAAGCTTCGGGCAGTACCTTGATCGCTACCTCTCGGCCCAACTTCGTATCCTTGCCGCGATACACCTCTCCCATGCCTCCAGCACCAATCGGTGAGAGGATCTCGTAAGGACCAAGCCGTGTCCCGTCTGCAAGAGCCATAGTGGCTCCGTGGATGTGATGGGTTCAATGCTGGGGACAGGATAGCAGAGGAAGGCATCTATAGTGTGGAAAAGTTGGGAAAGTTGTGTGCCCTACACCCAACCATTCGTTCTCCATTGTGGTTGCAGAAACCCCCTAGCTGCATATAGGGGTTCTTGAGCAAAAAAGCCATTGTGAACCAATTCATCGCAGGTATAATCACGAGCCGATTTCTAACGCTTAAGTGCGAGGAGATGGGGCTTCCAGCTCCTCGTTCTGTGGCTGGGCGTCTGGTCTTTCTCCAAGAAAAAAAATGTTCTGGAATCCCAATATGGGACCCCGTGTTTGTGTCTGTGTAAGTAACATAGTAATTACTCCCGGTGGAGCAGGATTCCTTGACCCTGGCGATTGCGTTTTGTGTCGCACTTTGTGTCACAACCCTCCCCAGGTACCCCAGAAACACCCAGTATGACACAGTGATACTCGTTCTCATTTAGTTGCGGTGAGAGCACCGAAGCCCGCCACTGGAGCGAGCTTCAGGACTCTCGGTAACAGTACGTATCACAAAGAATTTCCTTTTCGGGACCGTAAGGTCGGAGGTTCAAATCCTCTCGCCCCGACCAATTCCATAACCCTACACAGTTTTTCAACTCCGTGACCGAACAGCGCCGAGTACTCCGCGCTGGGGTCACCATCTTCTCGCGCATAGCGAGTTGCAGAACAAGGATTCGGATGCTTCTGCTGACCCGGGTCTCGCCGCGTAACCTCATTGGGAGAACCGGTTGCAGGTATTCGATTCGGCTCCCTCGCGAATAACCATTTTGAAACGTTATAGAGATTGCGGATAATGAACATCGAACCTCGCTTGTACGAGATTCCGACTAGTCGGAGAAACGGATGACAAAGACTTTTGTACTTCTTCTGCCGACCGTGATTTTGATGACGTCTGAGGCAATCTGCGACCCAGAGCCGGATTTGAACCGAGACTTGCCGATCGTTGGTTCCTTTCCGCCCGATCCTACGGCGGATATTCCTTGGGGCGTAGGGATGGGTGGAGTCGGCGATATACAGGCGGCGTTCGACGCCGCTAGAGTGGCTGAGAATGCTCAGCTGGGAACCTCAATCCCTCCCCTGGCGTCACTTCCATCCCAAGCCGTTTGGGATGGTATGAGTCACGAGCAGAAGGCTCTTTGGCTCATCAACCATGAGCGCATCGATCGAGGGGTGTTGCCGCACACAGACGTGGAGGCAAATGTCACCCAGGTTGCGCAGGATTACGCCCAGTTCCTTTTTGATAATGATGCCTTCAGTCACACGGCGGATGGAGGCAGCCCACCCATGCGATTGGACGCGAACCCGGCGATTGGGGCATGTAAGGACTTCCTGGAAGTGTCGGAGAATCTTGCCGTCTTTGTAACGAGCGGAAACAATATCCCGCTGCCGGTCGAACGATCGGTCTACGCATGGATTTATGATGATTCAGGCTCTGCGTGGGGACACCGCCGTGCCGTCTTGTGGTTTCCCTACAATGATAACAGTGGCCCCACCGGCTCTGAAGGATTCGTTGGAATCGGGGTGGTTTCCGGCGGACCCTACCAGGGTCCGTTCTCGCAGTCCTGGCCGTTGGCCACCATGGTCGTGATGAATATGTTCGATCCGTGCGCGACCTGGGTAACGACCACCACGACCTACCTCTACTTTCCGCGAGTGATCAACACACCGGATGAGCGCACGGGTGTCGCAATCGCCAACGTGTCAGAACCGGATTCTGCAGAGGGAATGGTCCGGCAACAGATGGAAGCCAACATGACCTTCCGGGCCTACGATCTCGGCGGACAGCTCATCACGGGACCCGACATCACTAATCCCGCGATGCGGCAGCTCGGACCGTCGAGTCAGCTGGCAGAGCTGTTCTCTCAGATCTTCGGACCTGGATTCGTCACCGATTCTGCCTGGGTGGAGGTCGAAAGCGACAACGATCAGATTGTCGGTTTTTTTCTCTTCTTTGACGATGCCCTCAACTTTCTGGATGGGTCCGACGCCGGAGGGCAGACCCATACGGAGATGATCTTTACCGAGACGGATTTGGCCGAGTTGAACTTGGCTAACCCGAACACTTCGAATGCCGATGTGGTGCTGGAGCTCTATGATGCGGAAACGGGAAACTTGCTTTCACGACGAGACGATGTGCAGATACCGGGTATGGGAAAGATGAGAAGCGAACTCTCGGCGCTGTTTCCTGAAGCGGAACCTCTCTGGACGATACAGCAGGCGGGCGATCCGGTCCGTCAGGCAAGCACCCGGAGCCTGCGAGTCAACTCGAGTGTGGGAATCGTAGGGTTCAGCCGGCTAGGCGATGGGATACGTTTCATCGGAGGACTCAACGGACAGCCGACGGGAGGAGCCACAAAACTCTTTGTTCCCCAGTATGTGGAAGGAGGCGGATTCGACACGGAGTTGAGTATTGCCAACCTGGATGCCATGGCTACTGCCAATGTATCTCTAGATTTGGTGGGGGAAGACGGAAGGCAGATCGGGATGACCGCGATCGTGGTGATCCCGGCCCGAGGCAAGGCGATCATTCGTGATCCGACGGTGTTTGGCCTGCCAGCGAATGCGACGATCGAGGGGTACATCGTGGTGACAAGCGACGGGCCAAAACTGGCGGGATCGGTGATCTTCGGAGATCCGGCGGGGGAGATTTTTCAGGCGGCGTTGCCGTTTGTCAGCCAGGTGCAGCGGGAGGTGTTCTACTCCCAGGTGGCCCAAAATGATCTGTTCTTTACCGGGGCCGCGATCATCAATCTTTCAGATTCAGCCTTGACGGCAACCATCGATGTGTTCGACACGCAAGGGAATTTGGTCGGGACCGGGATGCGGATGGTTGTGGCCCGCGGCAGAGATTCGTTTGTACTAACGGAGATGTTTCCGGGTCTCGACATCAGCGCGGGATATTTCCGGGTGCGAACCGATCAGGATATGGCTTCTTTTGCGATCTTCGGGACGCATACGTTGAGCGCCATATCGGCCGTCCCGCCCCAGACGGCATCCTAACTGGATATTGCGGAACTTGATTTTTTCTCCCTTTGCACTTACATACCGGTTCACGGGAACTCTGCGGGTAGGTTGACCTGTCCCTTGGGATGGGCCGCCCTCGAAGGGACGATGGGTCTATGTCTCTAAACGCGAAGCGAGCCATTGTACACGGTCGCGTACAGGGGGTCGGATTCCGGTTCTTTGTTCAACGGGAGGCGCAGCGGCTCGGGTTGGCGGCCAGCGTCTCTCCTTCCAGGTATTCCATGACCAGGTAGTCAATGCCTTCATGGTGACCGATGTCATGAGGAGTACAGATATGGGGATGGTTCAGTTGGGAAACAGCCTTTGCCTCACGCTCGAACCGTTGGCGTAGTTCAGTGTCACTGGAAAGATGGGATGGCAGGACCTTAATGGCGACGGTGCGATCCCGACGGGTGTCCTTGGCACGATACACGACCCCCATGCCTCCAGCACCGATTGGCGAGAGGATCTCGGAAGGACCGAGTCTCGTTCCTTCCGACAGAGCCATGGTGGCTCCCTAGATTTCGTAGATCCCGAGTTGGGAGTAGGATAGCAGGAGTACAGGGCTATAGGGAGGGAAAGGTTTGAAAATTGATCCGATTTCTCCACAGTGCCCTCCCGCCCCCAGCCACCGCTTAGCTACATTGAAGTCTGCCGGGCCCTCCGACTGGGACTGGCGATGTTTCGTATCGATCTCACGTAGGTTGTGAACAAGTACATCGGCGAGACCGAGTCGAGATTCTCGGCACGATTCAGCGGTATGGGCAAGGTGCTCCATGCAGCTAATCTTCGCCAAAGAACCGACGTCTGACTGCTTCGTCAGCAGGCAGATCGGGGCCGGAAAAGGGGTGATCAGGGACCCTCGTTTCATCTTGGGCGATGAGTGGCAGGCCCTGACCCCAGGTCGGATCACTCGAGGCTGCTGCGTCGCCTATCAATACGACACCGTCCTTGTGGGGCAAAGGCACCCACGTGTCAGCTCCCTCAAATGTCGCCAAAGGACCCACAGCTTTGGCCCCCGCATACCATTGTTCGGAGGCGCCCGTTTTTATGCACTGTGCGACAAAGCTCGGCACGTCTTCCTTACCTTGGAAGCGATGAGGATTCACACTCTGGTTGTAGCCAATATAGGCCCGCCCTTTTCCGCCGCCTTGCGGAAAGATGAGAGCCATCTGGCTGATAGAAGGATTCAAGACATAGTGATTCGTGTCGTCGGGAACAGGCAGGTCTTCGAAAAAGATCCCTGCGATGCGCATACGTTCGGGGTCTCTCTGGACGTCAAATCCGCTCAGTTTCCTGACGATGGAATTTCGCCCGTCCGCTCCCACAACCAGTCGAGCCTGGACCTCCTCTGATGCCCCGTCGCTTTCGACTCCCACTGTGGCAGGTGCTCCTGTCTTCACGGTTCGCACGACAGCGCCCCGACGAACTTCCGCGCCAGCATCCGCCGCCGATTGAAGGAGTCGCTCCTGCATTGCCGGGTGATAGAAGGTAAGACGGCTTTGTCAAGTTAAGCACATTCGGTCACAATTGAGCCATGAGAACCAGTTGCCGAGGCCATCGCTTTCCGCCCGAAATCACCAGTCATGCCGTCTGGCTGTATCACCGTTACACCCTGAGCTTTCGCGATGTTGAAGATCTGCTCGCCGAACGTGGCATCACAGTCTCCTACGAGGCAATCCGGTTCTGGTGTCTAAAGTTCGGGCCTGAATATGCCCGAAAACTCCGACGAAAACAGGGGCGAGGCGGTGACATCTGGCACGTTGACGAGGTCTTTGTGAAGATCCAGGGAAGTCAGCTTTACCTTTGGCGAGCCGTCGATCAGGACGGAGACGTGATCGATATCCTGGTCACGAAGCGAAGGAACAAACATGCTGCTAAGCGTTTCTTTCGCAGGGCCTTGAAGCATCAAGGCAAACCGCCCTGGCAACTCGTAACCGACAAGCTAAAGAGCTATACAGCAGCCCGTCGCGAGGTCTTCCCTTCCGTCCTGCACCGAACCGGCCAATACGAAAACAACCGGGCCGAGGTCTCACATCAACACACGCGTGAACAGGAGCGGCAAATGCGGCGGTTCAAATCAATGGCACAGGCTCAGCGTTTTCTCTCCGTCCACGGTCAAGTTCAGAATCTATTCCGAATCGGTCGGCATCATCTCAAGGCCGCCCATCATCGACTCCTGCGAGACAGAGCTTTCGCCGACTGGAGAGAGGCGACTTGTGCTTACTGAGAAGAGGCAATCTGGGGATCTTTCTGTCTTGCAATCGCTTGATCTCGCTTAACTTGACAAAGCCGTCATGACTGCGGATGCTGAAACGATTGTTCGGAAGCTGATCAACACCATCAAGGACAATCACGTCCTTCAGGTCAATGGCAACCTGGAAAGACGACAAGGTTGTTGCAGTTGTTGCGAATTACGCTTGTCACAGCACGACGCTCGGCGGCAACTTCAACAAGATTCACGGTGATTGGGTACGCTCGGCGGTTTATCGAAGAGGACAATCGCGGCGCCGTCGCACTCATTACGAGAGCAGCACCTTGAGCATCTCGCCGAGGGTACACGAGTACGTCCCTCCAATGGGGGTGCCGGCAGGTTCTACAGGTGTCGATTCTAGATCCCCCGGCTCGACAACCTGATTGCTGAGGCCGAGTTCCAAGGCCATTTCTGCGCCGAAGTTCACTCCTGCGCGCCTATTAGGCGTTAAATCAATGATTTATCGGGATAATTTGTAAGCCTTCGGCCAATAACAGCTGGAACCCCGGATGAGATTAGGTAATGCCCAGATCTCCATCCGCTGGGCCGGTTTCCCAGTCAGAGTGGACACGGCCCGGAAGAAGATAACAGTAAGGAAAGGGGCGACGCCGCGAGGCGAGCGACCAGCGGGGCAGTGCACGCGCCATCGTCGGGCTCGAGGCTCGCGCCGAGACGTAGGGCCGGCCCTCGGCCCTCGCGATGGCGCATGCTCGGAAGAGCAGCGCTCGGGCGACGTCGACCCGACCACCAGTACAGCACTCGAGAATATAGCTTGCGCCGGCCTCCTCGTACTTTATCCCCATGAAACCGACAAGGCTTCCCTCACGACGCGCGACGAGGACCGTGCGCGTACGCCGAAGTTCCTCGCTGCCGAAATAGAACCAGTGTAGGGTCTCAACGCTTCGCGTCCGCTGGATTCCCCGATTGGGAATGCATGCAGCCAACTGCTGTGGATCGAGCGCCCCGAAGCTCACGATTTCGTCAATCGAGAGGTCCCGCGTACCCCGGAGCCACTCCAGGCTACTCAAGACCCGTCCCCCTACCTTCTGCACAAGTGGCGACGCGAGTCTCACAGCGGGAACCCGGGGGAACGAGCGCCTCACGAACGCGGGAAGGTCAGCGGGTATCAGGTAGTTCGCTCTTGTCCAGTCGTGTTCCAGTTCACGCATCCCCAGCGCCAACCAGAGCCGCCAGGCTTCGTGGCTCGACCCCGTTCCGATCAGCAGGTCGGCACCCTCCTGGGCGAGGTATGCACGCCCAATACCCTTCGCCAGCCCTTGCCCCCTGCAGCTCGCGTCAACAGCAAGGCTACTTGCGGCGCACGCTAGGGCTGACCTGTCGTCGATGGCATAGCGAAAGGGAATGTTGGCCATGAACCCAACGACACCCCCACCCTCGTCGCGGTAGATCCAGCCCCGCGGCACACTTTCAGACCAGCTTGGATTGTTGTCCCACCAGTGCTTGAAGAGACTCAACCAATTCGCGCTTTCAAATATCCGACCCACGAAGACCGCAGCCTCATCGAAATCGCTCGGTCGTAAGACAAGCGGTGGCGGAGCTGCCCGTGGTTCGTGGCTAGGCATTGATCTTGTTCTCGCTGAGAAAAAGTAGCATTGGGCTAAAGGTTCGTCCGGGAATGTAGGGCATTAGCTGGCGTCGGACCCGTCGACCAATTCACTGAACGTCACGCCTCGCAGGCCACGCGCGCGCAGACCTGACAGCACTGCGCCGAGTCCCGATACGATGACTGCTCCCAATCCACTCGTATCTTGAGAATCGTGATAGTGTCCGTCGTGCAGTAACACAACGGAGCCTGCCCGAACCCGACTCAACACGTAATCCGAGAGCCGCTGCGCATCTCGTTCACTCCACGGTGGCGACACGTCGGCACCCACCACGTACTCGATGTTCAAGAGTCTGGCCAGGGGCCGGACCTCCCAGCGAGAGTGCACATACGGCGGGCGTACTGACCGCACGAGCTGACCAGTGACGTCCTCGATCGCCTGGCAGCTGGCGCGTAGCTCGCGCCAGATCGTTAGGCTTGCAGCTCGGTGAAAGTCGGGATGGGTCATGCTGTGGGAGCCAACCTCGTGACCTCTCGCGACTATTTCCCTGGTCAGCGAGGGATATTGGAGCACGTTAGCGCCGACGCAGTAGAATGTCGCCTGCGCACCGGCGGCGTCGAGTCGATCGAGTATCTCCGACGTGGTTTTGGGATTCGGTCCGTCATCAAACGTCAATGCGACGCTTGGCCGACCTGTATCGACGCGAGATATGATCCGCGATCCGAGATTCATCAGGTCGTCGAATTCGAGCCCCATCGTATTTCGCGAAGCCCGTCCGACCGCTCGGATGAATAACTGCCAGAGCTCGTCCACTGTGGGCATTTGGGTATTGTACCTACGTTGAGAGTAGCGATCCGCAGACTGGACATCGACGCTCCCAGATCGGAACGGCTTGAACTCATTGGGCTGGCCGTCCACGGCTGCGGGACCCAAATACTCTTGACCACGCGGCTGAGTTGGAGGCCCGCGTAGGCCCGCGCGCTTCTATGTGATCTAGCCGACGCGGAGGAACCTACTCACTCCACTCTCTGAGAGGATAGGCATAAGATACGCGCTTTTCAAGCCCCGCTCCGACACGGGGCAGACATTAATGAAAATACCGCAGTCTCCAATCAAGTATAGCGGTTGACTCAAGCGAATCGGCACAAACCTCGGATTATTCCGGCTCAGTACTACAAGTGCCATCGAAAGAAAGACCATGGTAGTGATCACATTCGATAACAGCGGGCTCATCACTGCAGCGCCGATGCCAAACGCCACGGATCGCCGCCGACCAGAGCGGAACCCGCCATGAGCTCACGAAAAAACATTCAGAGCTGTCGAATATGAAAGAGGGTTATAGGGTCTCTGGCAAAAAGAGCCTTCATTAATCCGCGACACATTTTGTCTTGGCATTGGCGCTTTTTAAATTTGGACCAAATCGATCGTACTCCGCATGGACGTCAAACTCAGATTCCGGGTCGGAGGATCCACCGGGTCCCACGAGTTTCCCGTTGTCGCAGGATAAGGTGAAGGATGCGGTTCCTGTTGTAGCGCCTGTGGGTACCGTTACCTGAACAGTACCCAGGGCGTCATCCCAGTAATCATCTTCTTCCAGAATTACCGTGAAAGTCTGTGCCGTGACCGGGGCCGTGTTGGTTGTTAGCGTCACAGTGAAGGTGGCCCCGCCCCCGGCGGGAATCGTCGCCGGCCCTGCTACCGTCAACCCGTTGGGCACCGCCGGACCCAAGGAACCAAACACCCCGCATCCGCGCATCAAGATGAGCAACAACGCCACAATGATTAGAAAGATAAGGATCCCCACCAAGACATTCCCATTGTTCCGCATGAGGCACTCCTATGGATGAATAGCTAGCTTAAAAACCCAACAAGAAGGATAGGCAGAATGGACTGCCCAGGATTCTCTAGACAGATTGTACCCTCTTAAAGTAGTCGGCTTCAAACTGCACAGGAGACACACCGCCGACATGGCTGTGTCTCCGTTTCGAATTGTAGAACAACTCGATGAAATCAAAAATGTCGGACCGGGCATCGTCTTGGGTAGCGTAGATTCTCCTCCGGATCCGTTGTTTCTTCAGCGTCGAGAAGAAGCTCTCAGCCACTGCGTTGTCCAAACAATTCCCTCGACGGCTCATTGACGGTTCCAGCCCATGTTCCTCAAGAAAGGCCATGTAGTCATGACTCCCATATTGGCTTCCCTGATCGCTATGGACAACCACTGTTCCCGCTGGTCGGCGACGCCAGACCGCCGACAGCAACGCCTGCATGACGAGATCGCGCTGCATCGTGGGTTGCATTGACCAACCGATGACTCGTCTGGAGAACAAATCCAGGACAACGGCGAGGTACAGGAATCCCTCGTAAGTCCGGACGTAGGTTATGTCGCCCACCCACGCTTGATTCGGTGCAGGCACGGCGAACTCTCGATTCAACCGGTTCGGAGCCACACGCGCGGGTTGACCACCGCGGATCCATCGCCGCTTGTATCCGATCTCGGCCCGTAAACCGTTCCGACGCATTAACCTTGCTACCCGATGCACACTGCATGTCTCGCCCAGTTCCTTCAGGTCCCGGTGAATCCAGCGGCTCCCATAAGTGCCTCCGCTGGCGATGAACAATTTGCGAATCTGCCCGAGCAACCGCTGATCCTCCTTGGCACGGGCCGACACCGGCTGTTTCACCCATGCATAGAAACCTCTGCGATGCACCCTCAGTACGCGACACATCGGTTGGATCCGAAACTCGGCCCGATGATCGCGTATAAACGCGTACCTTACCCGGATGCTTTGGCAAAGTACGCGGCGGCCTTTCGGAGGATGTTCCGTTCCTCGGTTACTCGCTTCAGCTCTGCCCGAAGCCTCCGGATCTCATCGTCCTTGTTCGCTAGCTGGCGTCCCTTGGTTCCAGTGGCTGGTCTGTACTTCCGGATCCACTCGTAGAGGCTGTGACTCGACACCCCTAGGCGGTCGGCCACCTCTTTGACCGGATGCCCCTTCTCCGTAACCTGCCGCACAGCTTCCTGTTTGAACTCGTCCGTGTATCTAACTCGTCCCATTGTTTCACTCCTGAAAGTTGCCTCATTTTAGGCCTTCAAAAGTGTCTACGAAACCCTGGGCATTCCAGCCGAGCATCCGACTGCGGACTAGCCTGTTGATGTCGAGCTGAACGCTCCGACAAAAGCGAAGGGCGAACTACGCGGTGACGGCTTCCACCACCGCTACCGGCGATTCGGTGCGAACAACACGGGAGAGCTTCAGGCCACATTTGGAAAAGACCGCAGCGAAATCTTCTTCGGTTCGCTCACGCCCGCCGATCACCAGCATCTCAAGATCGAACATCTTGCCCATGATAGCTTCGGCCGCATCGCTGATCACCTGCTCTACGACTAGTACCCGTGCTCCCGGCGCCATCACCTCACGGCAGTTGCCGAGGATCTTGATCGACTTGTCGTCATCCCAATCGTGAATAATGTGCTTCATTATATAGGCGTCGGCACCCTCGGGCACGTTTTCGAAGAAGTCGCCGACGGCGGTCTCGATCTTGTTGGCCTGGCCGAGCTGTTTGAGAACGGGACCCGCACCCTCGATCACCTCTGGACGCTCGTAGAGCACGCCCTGGATGTTGGGGTGCCTGGCGATAATCGCCGAGAGCAAGGCTCCGTGTCCCCCGCCAACGTCGACCAGCTTCTTGATGCCGGAAAAATCGTATGTTCCAGCGACGGCCGCAGCGGTCATCGCACTATAGCTCGTCATCGCCCGCTGGAAATTCCGGAAACTTGAGGGATGGTCGCGCAAGTAGCCAAAGAGGTCGTCGGTGCCGAAAACCTCATGGGCGGCTGCCTTGCCTGTCTTGACGCTGTAGTCGAGCTTCTCCCACATTTGCCAGCCAACGGGATCGTTGATCCAGCTGGCCATCGCTCGAACAGACCCTTCGGCGTCTTCTCTCAGCGGTTGCGAAAGATCGTTGTTTTCAAAGCGGCGCCCAGGTAGTTCGTTAAAAACGCCTACGGCAGTCAGTGCACGAAGCACGCGATAGAGCCCATCGGCATGGGTCTCGGTGGCCATCGCAAGCTCTTCCGCCGTGCGCGAACCATCCTTGAGGATGTCGGCGATCCCAAGATCAGCCACCACAGTCAACGAGCGGGAGACAAACTTTTCCAGAACCATCAGCATCAGTTGCGCTGCTGGCGGAGGCGGACCGTCAGGACGGGGTGCTGAATCAGTCATTTGCTCTCCCTTTCTGAGTCAAAATCGGATAATTAACGTAACACCTGCTACCGCCAGGGTCCCATGCTGGGACTCCTCGGCTTGAAAAAATCTCAGGGAATTTTCCCCTATATCGAATCGTCGTCATCTAGGGTACTTGTAGGCACCAATAGATCCAAGGCGAGATTGGTGGTGCGCTGCTCGTAATCAACATGAGAGTTAGCTTGTTTTCCGATAGAAACCGATGGTAAGGGCAAAGCAACATGCGTCGCCAGCCCGTCGATGAGTAGGTGCGCTTGCGTTTCCGTTAACAGCGAAACTTATAAGAGTTCAACGTGCCTTCGACACACTCGTAATTATCTTGGAGGTCTGGTGAAGTTGACAACTGCCCTAGATAGCCATCCGTAGCGGTTCTCAGGTCTTCAATCAGATACATCAAGGCCACGTTCAGTTTTGTCGTTTTGCCGGTATCCTCCAGAGTGAAATGTTGTTCACGGGGCAAACCATCATGCCAGTGGAGCAGCCACGTATAGGTTTTGCCCGTGACCTCATCCGAGAGATAACGCGGCTGACTCGTGTGCATCAGTTTGTGACGCCAAACTTGAATGAACAGGCTGTTTGCCTTGGTACCGCGGCGAACGAAAGTGTCGAGGAACTCCGTCATTCGGGCGGTCTGTCCTTTCGTAGATGCATTTCCTTTCCAATATGCGGATAAAATGTCAAACCGTGCTAGCACAGCCATCATCAATCCATAAAGGGTTTCGGGGAATCCGTGCAGGGGTCCATCCCAGTTCGGCAGGACGAGTGTTGCGTAGATCTCCGACACTTCACGTTCAATGGCGTCAACGCGGTCCATTTGTTGTTTTTGAACTTGGTTGAGGTCGAGCCTTGTCCGACACCTCCGTGTTACGCTTCGTCTGGCTAACGCCTGCGGTTAGCCCGCCCCTTAGGAACCGTCACGATGCCTCCACCGCTGCCGAACGCCCGCGCTCAGCCGCGAGTCTCTCGGGAGCGCCATTTCGACTTGCCCTCTTCTTCCAACCGGGCGGCTCGTCCGGCTAGACGCCAAGGATTGTGAATCCCAAGCGACTGTGATGGAACGATCCACCGGTTTCCGGGTACCACCCTATTGCACACACCCACGCGTGACAACCTCACCGGGGCCATGGGTCCCATCGTGGGATTCCTCTACCTCCCGAGAAAATCCTGGAGGAGTTCAGGTTCCAGATTGACGTCGAGGAAACGCGGCCATGACAGCGGTCATGACACTTGCTGGTGTTCTCCGATTCCCTCCCCATCGTTGCCGATCTCTGATATCCTACCTTCAGCATTAAACCCGCAAAAACCAGGGACTCGCCATGGCTCTGCCGAAGCGAACGGCTCGGTCCTGACATGATTTCCTCCCCCTCGCAGGGGTCATGGGGAAGAAGTGTGTCGGGGCAAGGATACCCAAAGGTACAACAGGCATTGTTTGGGACGCCGCAAGCTACGAGCCAGATGATCCCGAGGAGTAGCGATGACTGCCAATCGTAGTGTTCTGGTACTTTTGGCACTCTCCGTGACAGCCTTGCTGTCGTGGCTGTGGTATTTGAGCTCGGAGGCATGGTACGGATCACCGGACAAGGTGTGGTTCCAAGGGAACAAGACCTACGAGTGGTTCCGGTCTCCGAAGACTCACTCCGTCCCGCTGATCCGGACGCGGCACAGAAAATACAAAAGGCATATACCCGGCTCCCCTTGAGATTTGAAAAAAACCTGGGGCAGGCGGGAGATGAGATAAAATACCTGGCGCGAACCAAAGGCCATACAGTTCTGTTCGACAATTCGAAAATCACGTTCATTTTGAGCAGGCCGGCCCCTGCGAAGCCGCGGCGACAGTCGTTGCGGGATATCAACTTCACGGATCCGGAGCACCAGCCTGAGCCTGTTGTGCTACACATGGAGTTCATAGGTGCTAATCCCGACCCATCGATAGTGGGTCTTCAGGAGCTTTCAGGAAAGACGAACTACCTGATTGGGAGTGACCCCAAGAAATGGCAGACCGATGTTGCAAGTTATGCGTCCGTTCTTTACGAAGGTGTCTACCCAGGGATTGACCTGTATTTTTACGGCAACCAGCGTCAACTCGAGTATGACTTCCGGGTGGCACCGGGCGCAGACCCAGAATCCATTCAGCTGCGCTTCGATGGAGCTGAAGAGGTAAATATCGACGAGAGTGGCGAGTTGATCCTGCACACGGCACACGGCGAGATTCGCCAACACAAGCCCCAGATCTATCAGGAGATAGACGGAGTCCGCAAGCCGATCTCGGGGCGATACACACGTAAAGGGAGAAACATAGTCGCCGGGAAACCCTGATTTTTGCAGAAAAAACGTTGAACTAGGATGTGTGCGTACGTCATCGTCCTGGACAGCGCTGATCAGCTTCCAGGTAATCGTTTCCGCATCCGTAGTCACGACCTCTATGGGCCACTACCCGCAATCGAAATCGAGGACACCGGGGATCGACTGGAAGTAGTCAACGCCATCCGCAACGAAGCCGCCAAGCTCTCGGCCATTCACGGACTCCGCAAAGAGCTAGTCGAAATGTTCGAGGACGTGACGTTTCTCGAGCCAACGACACTCGATCGTCACCGTCTGCTCTGCCGAAACAGTCACCCCCACGCGCCGTTCGTGCGATCGTACCTCGGGCTCTGAACCTGGGTGGCTTGGTGGCCTCTTTCTTCAGCGTTAGATGCATTCGCTCATGACGTCCATTCTGTTGCGGATGGCCGGGCTTAATCCGTTCGATTGCAATACCGAGTCGCAGCCACCAGACCGACAATCGGCTCAGGCCGAACAGGGCATGCGGGGAAGAGAACGGGGCTCCGTTGTCTGACCGGATGGCGGCTGGGAGGCCGAACTCCTCGAAGGTGCGCTCAAATACCGGGAACGCGCCGATTCCCTTGGTTGATTCCAGAGCATCGCAGGCCAGCAGATAGCGCGATCGCTGGTCGGTGATTGTGAGTGGGTAACAGTATTTGCGGTTACCCAGCCGGAACTCGCCTTTGAAATCAGCACACCACAGCACATTCGGAGATTGGGCCTCATTCAGCGTTGTCCCCTGTGCCTTATGGCGTCGGCGCTTACGTCGCTCCACCAAGCCATGACGGTCCAGCACCACATGAATCGTGCTGCTCGCGGGCGGACGAATCATGGGATATTCCTTGATCAGTTTCTCCCGGATCTTGGGGGCACCCCAGGTACGGTGTTGCTGCTTGATCCTCAGGATTGCCTTCTCCACCTGGAACGGCAACCGGTTGGGGTGTCGATACGGGCTTCTAGGGCGATCCTCCAGCCCCCTGAGCCCCTCATCCTGGTAGCGATTGAATAACTTGTAGCCCGTCTTGCGGGAAATACCGAACTCCCGGCACATTACTGCCATTTTCTCGCCATCAAGAACTACAAACTTCAGTCTTTCATCCCATACGGTTACACTCTTTCCACGGCATCGGAGCTGCCTCCAAATGCCTTCATTGTGTAAACCTATGTCCCCCGAATACTCTGTTACCTATGTGTCAGGAAGCACACAATAGTTTACAGCTACACAAAACCCACGTTTTCCCTGCAATCCTGAAATTGTGCCCATTTTTGTGCCCATGCTCTCCGAAAACTCACTGGATTGTCGCATCTTTCGACGATGTTTCCTCGGCGTTTTCGATGGCCACCGGCTTGGTTGCTACCGACTCGAGGGCATCCTTTTTTTGCGCGCGTTCTGATACGAGCATACCTGCTCAGCATCTGCCGGCTCACGTGAACGGCAAGGCTACTATGTGGTAGCAACAGCGGTATTGATCCTGATCGTGGGTGCAAGTCTGGTGATTGTTTCGGGCGCAGCAGCGCAGGGCGGCAGGCCAGCCGCGCCGGTTGAAGTAACGAATCCTTTGCCGCTACCTGTAACGGGCAACGTCGGAATTGTAGGAACGCCAAACGCCAACGTCTCGAACATGCCCACGGTCGAGGCAAAGCAAAGTGGGTCGTGGTCTGTGAACGTTATTGGAAACAATGCGACTCAATACGAGTTTATGACAATCTTCGCCGCTGCATGTTTTGCGTTCGGTCATTGCGGTAGTGGCGTGTCCTAGCTTGAGACGTTTTTCGCCTGTGCCCGCGACCGTGATCGCCCGCCGCCGCGCTTTGTCGAGCGAAAGTTCCGGCGCTTCCTGAAATGCGGGATCCCTCACGTGCTGCAGCAACATCAGCAGCGGTTCGAATAAGTTCCCGTTGGGGACGCCAATTCTCTTCTTGGTCAACGTACTTCAAAACTATCAATCAGGCCAACTTGCATCCTGGTCCAACGGGAAAATAGGTCTTGGCACGTTCCGGTACGGCAGGCGTTCATAGTGCAGGGTGCAAAGGGCGCCACAATCGCAGACGATAACCTGACGGGCGATGGGTTCAAAAGCAGCGCGAAAATGCTGCATCGACTTGAGTGCGATGACGTGTTTGCGTTCGGGCTCGATGCCGAACGATTTGAACTGTTGCAGGTCGAGCATCTGCTTGGCAATCGTGACAATCAGGATCTCGATGCCGTCAACGAGCAGGACAGCGCTAGGGCCATAGGAGCCGGACAGCCCACCAAGGATCGGCCCGTCCCCCACGTAGTGGCCGTCGCTGATCGAGAGCAATTCACCTTCGAGTGCTAGCGGGCCGCCACCAAACGAGGCGTCGGTCTTGCCGCCAAGAACAACGCGAATGTGCTCACCTGTCTTGGCCCCGTGTAGCGCTTGAGCTACCTCACCGTCCACCATCGGCCCGAAGCAGGCGTTGCGAACGCCCGCCTCGAGTAGTGCGCCAAGCAGTGCGGTCGAGTCACCGTAAGCGCCCGCACCAGGATTGTCAGCGTAATCTGCGATAACAAGTGGACCATTTCGGGAATCGTACCCGGCAGCGACGGCGGCTGCAGTCTCAACTGTGAGGTAGTCATTCAGTACCTCATGACGCCTCGCCCAAATGTCCTCGGCCACCGCTTCAGCGAAGGCAATGTGCGGGTCGAGGTCGCCCTGGCCGGTGACCAGAACCGTCGGTCCGACATCGGCGATATCATTGCTGGCAAAGCCTGCGTTGATACTGACGGCGAACACGTCGGCTTGCTCCTCATATTTCCTGGCTGCCGCCAGGCGCGCGATCATCGGGCCAATATCGGTGCGCCCCCCATTGGTTTCTTCGAGCATCGGGCGGCCCACGCGAATCGTGTGCGGTGTGATTTCACCTGCCATTGTCCTGTGTAGGATCTCGCCCGCCCGCTGGCCGGCTTCACGCATGTCGATATGTGGGTACGTTCGGAAGGACACCATAATGTCGGCGAGCGAGCACATCTGCTGACTGACGTTCGCATGGGGGTCGAGGGTGATGGCGATCGGGGTCTCGTTGCCGCAAGATGCTCGGATGCGACGTAAGATTTCGCCGTCGCCGTCTTCGCAGAAATCAAGGACCATCGCGCCATGCAAGGCGAGGAGAATACCATCGAAGCGACCACGCTCGACCGCGGCAACGATCGGGTCGCAAAGCCACTCGAACGCCGTTCGCTTTACTTTGCCGCTCGGCCCCGCCTCCGCACTGAGTACGTGTTCGATTCGCCAGCCATGCGCCTGGCCCGCATCGAGGAAGCCCGCGAGCTCGGTATTGGCTTCACGTCGCGCGGCGATGGCCTCGTCTCCAAGGCGAACGAAACGGTCCTTAAATGCCTGTTTGCCGGTCAGGAGGCGACTGAAGGTGTTGGTCTCGTGCGAGAATTCTGCGGTGAGGACTCGAAACGTCATCAGTCAGCCCCGTTTTAGTAAAGCGAGACTTCGGTCGTTCCGTTTCTTCATGACCTTTGCGACGAAGGGCGAGGTCATGGCGCGGACCAACGCGCTGTAATTAAGATGAAACGGGATCTCGGCGCCGACGCGCCCGCGGTCGCTCCCAGAGTCCACGATGAGGTGGTCGCTGCTCGCCCCGAGGATCTCCATTCCGGGCGGTGGGTGCAGGCCGTCCGGATCGGTGTCCTGGCGCCCGATGGCCAGGATCGTCTGTGAGATATCGCCCCGATCTGTGGCCGGTGGCTTCTCCCCGAACGCGGTTTGTGCGATCTCGCCCCACGGCTGCGATGGCTTGACCTTCGACTCGATCACTTCGGCAATGAGCGTGATGGCGTCGGTGTGCAGCCCGTCGATCGGTTGGCGATGGAGAGTTTCTCGACCGAGCAGCAGCGATTCTCCCAGGCGGAGATCGTTAACCCGCCCGGTGTCTGCTCCGCTGACTGCCCACTGGAGATTGGCGGAGTTACCTCCGGAAACGATCCCGAGCACGAGGCCGAAGGTCGCGTCGATTGAATCGGCCAGCGCGGACAGCTCGGCCATGTTCCTGGCGTCGGGTGACACTCCGTTTTGGCATGCCAGGTTGGTGCCAATTCCTCTGAGCGCGAGGCTCGGGAAACGAAGTGTCTCACGTACGGTGTTCTCGAGGTCGCCGGGCATAATGCCTTCTCGGAGGTCTCCAAGCTCGACCATGAGCACGATCCCGTGCGTCCGTTTCGCTTTCTGCGCGGCAGACGAAAGCTTGCTGATGACGTCGAGTTCGGTGTTGAAGCTCACGTCGGCGTGCGTGACGACCCGGTCCACCTGGCCGAGCATTGGTGAGCGGATGAGTGTCGTCGACGCCGGCACGCGCGCACGACGCATCGCTTCGATGTTCTCGATGCGGGAGTCGCCGAGCGAACTCACGCCCGCGCGGAGCAACGCGCCTGCGATCTCGGGTGAGCCGAGGGTTGCCTTCGTAACGCCCGTCACCGAGATGCCGCGCTTGGCCATCCGTTCGACCAGTGTGCGGGCGTTGTGGTGGATCTTGTCGAGATCGATCTCCAGGCGGGGCGTCATAGTACGACAGCAGTCAGCTTCTCGTCGAGCTCCGGGAACGCCTCAAGAACCATTTTCACCAAGCACTCGGCTGGTCGGTTCAGCGCATCGGTGGTGGGGATCCCGAGTTCGCGCTCATACAACGTGATGCTCGCGCTGACCTCGGCGTCGGTCATGTTCTCGTGGTTGATTGTTAGCCCGATGACCTTCGTGTCGGAGAAGGTCTCTATGAGGTTGATCTCGGCGCTCGGCATCGGCATCGACATCTGTTCGAAGTCGCAACGATGTTGCCTTCTTGGTGCGTGTTGGAGCACGACGGCGTCCGGGCAGCTGCCTCGAAGGATGAAGGACGAGGTCGAGTATGCGGGATGACTCAGCGCGCCTTGCCCTTCGATGATGATGACATCGGGGTGCTCGCACTCAAACGCTTCGATGATGGCGGCTTCCAATTCACCCGCGCAGAACTGCGACGGTACGGCATCGAGGGCGACGCCATAGCGGGATCCTTGGATCAAGCCGGTCTGGCCAGTGCTGACCATCACCGCTTTCACGCCGCGGGCGTTGAGGGCACACATCAGGACGGTGGCGGTGGTGCGCTTGCCAATGGCGCAGTCGGTGCCGAGCACAGCGATACGCGGGCAGGTGACGTCGGTGATGCGACCGCTGAACAACCGTAGATCCTTCTTGGCGCGTGGTTTTCGGATGTCGAGGATCTCTACGTTTTTCAATGCACTCGCCGCAGCGAAAACCGGGTCATCGTTCAAGAACTCATGGAGACCGTTTACGACGTTCATCCCGAGATCCATGGCCGCGAGCACGAGGCCGCGCTCGTGTGACGACAACATGCCACTCGCCGGTGCCATCCCAAAGATGAAGTAGTCGGGCGTGCTTCCGGCGTGCACCAGCGCGTCGGCGAGGTTACGACAGATGGGGATGGCGTTCGGCTTATCGTCGAGCACCACGCCGGAATCGAGACCCGCCTTCTCGCTGTCGATGACCGAGAGGATCCTGTACTTCTCCGAGTGACGGACGAGCCCGTTGGCGGTCTTGCCGTCAATGGCACCGAAGTTTGCTTCGCAATAGACGACTGCGGTTGCGACTCGTTCCTGTTCACCACGGGTTCGTGGCTGAACGGACATCGCCGCAGCGTTGCTCGCGGCATGGCCATGATTGGAGAAAGGTGTGTACGATGATTTGGAGAACGGGGTCCTGGACACTGTCACTCCTCGAGAGGCTCGGGTGGAATATCCCCCGAGCCTGCTCCGCGTCAGTCAGCAACGGCCGTCCATTGCCGCGACCGATTTACTACATGCCGCCCATGCCGCCGCCCGGGGGCATGGCAGGCGCCTTGGCCTTGTTATCTTCCTCGATCTCCGATACGAGGGCTTCCGTCGTCAGGAGCAGAGCCGCGATCGACGCTGCATTCTGCAGCGCTGTCCGCGTCACCTTCGTCGGATCGATCACGCCGGCGGCTACCAGATCCTCGTACTTCTCCGTTTCGGCATTGAATCCGAAGTTCGCTTCGCTGCTCTGACGCACCTTCTCCAGCACCACCGCTCCTTCATACCCGGAGTTGTTTATGATCTGCCGCATCGGCTCCTCCAGGGCACGGCGCAGGATGTTGCTCCCGATTGCCTCGTCCCCATCTAGCTTCAGTTTCTCCACCGCAGGCACGCAGCGCAGTATCGCCACGCCGCCCCCCGGCACGATCCCTTCCTCTACTGCCGCGCGCGTCGCGTGCATCGCATCCTCTACCCGCGCTTTCTTCTCCTTCAGCTCGGTCTCGGTCGCCGCTCCAACCTTGATCACGGCTACGCCGCCAACCAGCTTCGCCAACCGTTCCTGCAGCTTCTCGCGGTCGTAATCCGACGTCGTCTCCTCGATCTGCACCCGCAGCTGCTTTATGCGGGCCTCTATGTCCGAGTGCTTCCCGGCGCCCTCGATGATCGTCGTGTTGTCTTTGTCGATCGTGATCTTTTTGGCGCGGCCCAGATCCTCCAGGCCCACGTTCTCGATCTTGATCCCCAGGTCTTCCGAGATCAATTTACCGCCCGTCACGATTGCGATATCTTCCAACATCGCCTTGCGACGGTCGCCAAAACCGGGTGCCTTCACGGCAGCTGCGGTCAAGGTCCCCCGCAGCTTGTTCACCACCAGCGTAGCTAGCGCCTCGCCTTCGAGGTCTTCCGCAATGATCAACAGTGGTTGGCCACTCTTCGCAATCAGCTCCAACACCGGCAGCAGGTCCTTCATCGAGCTGATCTTCTTCTCGTGCAGCAAGATCAAACAGTCGCTCAGCTCCACTTCCATCCGTTCGGGATCGGTCACGAAGTACGGGGACAAATACCCACGGTCAAACTGCATTCCCTCGACCACTTCCATTGATGTCTCGATCGACTTTGCCTCTTCAACCGTAATCACCCCGTCTTTGCCGACCTTCTTCATCGCCTCGGCAATTATCTCCCCGATGGCCTTATCGTTGTTCGCAGATACCGAACCTACCTGCGAGATCATATCGCCCTTCACCGGCTTGCTCAGTTTCCTGAGCTCCGCAACTGCCGCTTCCACCGCCTGCGCAATCCCGCGCTTCAGGGCCATGGGGCTCGCTCCCGCTGCTACGTTCTTCACCCCTTCACGGAAAATCGCCTGCGCCAGTACCGTCGCGGTCGTCGTCCCGTCCCCGGCAACGTCCGAGGTCTTCGACGCCACTTCGCGCACCATTTGCGCGCCCATGTTCTCCAGGCTATCTTTCAGCTCGATCTCTTTCGCAACCGTCACGCCGTCCTTGGTGATCGAAGGACTACCGAATTTCTTGTCCAATATCACGTTCCGGCCCTTTGGGCCCAAAGTGATCTTTACCGCATCCGTCAGCTGATTCACCCCACGCAACAAGGCCTGACGCGATCGTTCGCCATGTACAATCTGTTTAGCCATAAATCCCCACTCCCTTATCTTCCTTGGTTTCGAATCCCCGCATTTTTGAGGAAACGCTCACTTCCCCTTGGTCAGCACCGCCAGGATCTCTTCCTCCGGCGTGATGACGTACTCTTGGCCATCGATCTTGATCTCCGTCCCGGCGTATTTACCGAACAGCACTCGATCTCCCGCCTTCACTTCCATTGGTGACCGCTTGCCCTCTTCGGTGGTTTTTCCCGGCCCGACCGAGACAACCTCTCCTTCCATTGGTTTCTCTTTCGCCGTGTCTGGAATAATGATTCCACCCTTGACGGCTTCTTTCTCCTCAATCCGCTTCAAAAGCACCCGATCATGCAAAGGTCTTGCTTTCATATCTTTAGATCTCCATTCTTTTGTAGTGACCCATCTGAGACCGTCCTAGGGGCTAAAATTTGCCCTGTTCACTTTTGGCTGCCACGTGCAAATCCATTCCAAGTTGAAATCCCCGGTAGCTGGAAAGATCTTGCGCATGGACCAAAGGCATGGAAGACATGGCCAAAGAAATGTAAACCACGAAGTTTTGCGTATTGATCATTCAGCTCTCCTTTGGGATCTAACCCTGTTCGACGCGTTCCAAAACGATGTGATCAGCTCGACCGACTCGAAGCCCAGGTTTCGGTTCGCAGCCCTAGGCCTTGCGTCTATACCGTAGGGGCGACTGCTTATCAGTTCAGTATTGCTCACACGTGCGTCCGAAAACCTCAGGCAATCGAAGTCTCTCGTTTTCAGGCGTACCAAACCAACGAAGCGCACGCACGTCAACGATTTCCACGTCAGGGCCGAAAACGCCCGCGTTGAATTCTTACCGGGTGCGAAAACATTCCAGCCGGCGTCCCGGTTTCTCAGCTCTTGCCTTGTAGCAATCGCTGGTTGATATGACCGGTATACCGACAGTGAGTTTGGGCGCGAATCCGGTCAGTAACGCTGATAACCTCTACCCCCTCCACCACCGCGAGATCCGCTGCGCTCCGTCTTTGGTCTCGCCTCATTTACGTTCAAGGCTCGTCCACTCACTTCTTTCCCGTTGAGGGCTGAGATGGCCTTGGCCGCTTCATCGTCATTGGGCATTTCAACGAAAGCGAAGCCACGAGCCTGGCCTGTGTCCCGGTCTGTCACGACATTGACACGTGTAAGCTCACCAAACGGCTCGAAAATCGAACGCAGCTCGCTTTCCGTGGTTTGGAAACTCATATTGCCGACAAATACATTCTTCATCTTGTTTTCTCCATTTTTCCCGAATTGCCGCAACGCCCATGACGGGCGGTCAGCTCGGCTGTTTCTTACGGTCGATTTCTCATCGGGGAGCTTTTCGCTAGCCCAACCGGATTGCTTGATCTCCTGCGGTGCGAGCCGGGCCGTCCAGGGACAAATCAGTTGGACGAACTTGACACGCGCGGTCTTCGGGAACTTTGCCGGTCATTTCGGGATATGCCTAATAAGGAAGTGACGGACAGCCTGGCTTAGTTTGAACGGTAAGGGACGCTAGTTCAAACCTTAACTATTCTCGGTTAACTTTTCTTGCGTGTCAAGTACCATCGTGTGATAATACCGCCCATCATTCACCAGAGATAGTTAATTCTGGGCCGCCCAGGAGCGTGTATGGACGTTTCTATATTGATCAGGCAACGTTTGAGCAAGTTGGGCATTGATCAGAAGGATCTGGCTGCGGCCGCAGAGGTCACCGAATCCTACATTTCCCAGTTGCTGACGCGGAAAAAGGCTCCTCCCGCACCAGGGCGGACCGACCTCTACGAGAAGATAGGGGCCTTCTTGGGGCTCCCACCTGGGGAACTCTCGAAGCTAGCAGAGGTTCAGCGCCGGCACGAGCTGAAGAAAAAGGTCGCGGAGCCCCCAAGCCCCCTCTTCCAGGATTGCCGGGAGCTGATTCTTAGAAAGTGTGCACGAGACAGCCAGTCAGAAGTGCGGCGGATTTTTGAGAAGGAGCCTTTCGGCGAACTCGAACGCCTGGTCACACAGAAGATCCTGGAGGTAACCCAAGGGATTGCCAGGGACGAATTGCGAAGCGAAGAATGGCTCCGCTCAATGGTGCAAATCAGCGGCCGTGGCTATGAGCAGATACGGGTCGAAATCCTGGAATTTCTGGACACTGACATTTTCGACATCTCGGTTGAAGGCTGTGTCTATTTTTTCGATCCGATGATCGACTCCTGGGATATCGACCTTAGAACCTTCAGCATGGAAGTCGTCCTCAACCGTCGGCTGGCGCCAGGTGGCACCAAGCGATTTGAGTTCGTGGAAGAGCCCGATGAACAACCCTTGGTTATAGAACCGGGCTTCGAACAGTTCCTCAGGGACAAATCCCTGAGTGGGGATGCCACCGAGGAGGAAATCGGATTTCTAAAGAGGCTGCAGTTCAAAGGAAGGCGACCGTCTCCCTTTTACTACTATCGGGAACTACAAAATCTGAGGGATCCGCTTCATTTCCTGGATTCGGCGCAACCTGCGGAATCCGATTAATCGACGGTGTACTGAGTGCCCGGGGGAGCAAAGAGAGTGTCGTGAACCAGACTGACAAAGTACGAAACATTGCGTTTGTCGGCAACCACCTGCCACGCAAGTGCGGGATCGCCACGTTCACGTCCGACTTGCTTGCGGCCGTCGCAGATGCGTATCCGCAGAGCCAGTGCTTTTCAGTCTCAGTCAACGACATCAAAGGCGGTTGCGGATACCCCGAAGTTGTTCGCTTCGAGATTGAAGAACAAGACCTGTCGTCTTACCTGCGCGCCGCGGACTTCCTCAACATCAGCTGTTTCCGGTCAGCGAAAATGAGACAGATTGGGTGTTTCGAATAAGAGACACTTTAGGGCTGTTGGGAAGGGCCGATTTCTCCGGGACAGCTCTGACTTGACAATCGCAGTCAGGCTTGTCGAAGCCGGTCATGGCATACTAGACCTTAGTCCAGCGTGATTTTTTGCATGAGGAGGAAGAAAAGCCCTGGAACGTGCGCCGTTACGGGATAAAATGCGTTTGATATATTTACAAGACATCCCGAAAGGAGCACATTCCAGGTGAATAAAAGAAACCACAGAATCCTCCTCCGAGACAAGCAAAATCTTACACGCCGGTTGGAAAGAAATCAGTTTGAGGACCGGTCCGATCCTATGTTCAAGGACTCCAACACCTACTACGAGATCGCCGAGAGAACGCGCGCCATCGGATCTGGTGGTATCGGAGCCATTCACAAGCTCGTGTGTAAGCTTGGATTGGACAAAGATATCAACAGAAACATCGTTTTGCTCAAGTACCACTTTCCTTACTGGGAATCCGATCATGTACTGAACATCGCATACAACGTCTTGTCGGGTGGAACCTGTCTCGAAGATATCGAGCGGTTGCGCCAGGATGAGACCTACATGAACGGACTGGGAGCCGAGAGGATTCCGGATCCCACGACGGCTGGAGATTTCCTCCGTCGTTTCGATGAGGATTGGATCTTCGGACTTCAGGAAACCATCAATGAAACCCGAACCAAGGTGTGGAAGTTGCAGGATGCTTCCTTCCGGAAGGAGGCCATCATCGACGTGGACGGGACCGTCGCCGGAACCTTGGGGGAATGCAAGGAAGGAATGGACATTGCCTACAACGGGATCTGGGGTTACGCACCGTTGATCGTGACCTTGGCCAATACGAATGAGGTCCTCTATCTGATGAATCGGCCGGGCAACCGTCCCTCTTCCGACGGAGCGGCCGAGTGGATGGACCGGGCAATCGATCTGGTGTCGTCGGTGTTTACGAAGGTCTGGCTTCGGGGCGACACGGATTTCTCGCTGACGAGAAACTTCGATCGCTGGGACGAGCGGGTTGGTTTTGTCTTTGGTTATGACGCCAAGCCGAACCTGGTCGGGATGGCCGATGCCCTGCCGGAGAGACAATGGAAACCGCTCGAGCGGCCTCCTCGTTATGAGGTCAAGAGCGAAGAACGGCGCCGTCCGGAAAACGTCAAAGAACAAGTAATCAAGGAGAGAGAATTCAAGAACATCCGCCTGCAGAGCGAGCAGGTCGCCGAGTTTGACTATCGTCCCGGACACTGTAAGAAAACCTATCGCATGGTTGTGGTTCGGAAGAACCTCACGATCGAAAAGGGGGAGCACCGGCTGTTTGATGAGGTCCGGTACTTCTTCTACATCACCAACGATCGGGAGATGACGATGGGAGAAGTGGTCCTTTTTGCCAACGATCGCTGCAACCAGGAAAACGTCATCGGTCAGCTCAAGAGTGGAGTGAACGCCTTGAGGATGCCTTCGGACAGTCTGGTATCGAACTGGGCCTACATGGTCATCGCATCGCTGGCGTGGAATCTGAAGGCCTGGTATGGCCTGGTGACGCAGGCGCCGACAGTACGTCGTGATATCTTGAGGATGGAGTTCAAACGCTTCCTGGTGAACTTTGTGCAAATACCCTGTCAGATTGTAAGAACCGGTCGTCGCCTCGTTTACAGGATATTGGCCTATAGCAAGCATCTCGAAACCTTTTTGGCGACGTTCGACTATATCAGGCAACTCAGGTTTACTTGAAGGCGCCTCGCCGGCGGGTGAGCCCGTACCCCCGGCGGAGCAAGAGTGGCGGGCGAAAGGAAGGGCATAACAGAGACAAACAAGATCAAGTGATCCAGACAACCAATGGAAGGTTTGTCTCTTGTGTTTCTCTTTGCTTTCCCTGTTACGCACAAGGAGCTGAAATCCACGAGATATTCGGAAAAGGCAAACGATTTTCCGAGCGAGCTCATACCTCGCTTATTTTGGGGCTAGCCGCGCGGAAATGGATGACTCAAGTCTTGGCGGATCTCGACGACTGGCATTTCAATGCTCTCGGTTTTCATACCTCGGTACCGAGAAATCTGTTTCGGGAACGATTGCCCTACGTCCAGCCGATCCGGTCCTTCCGCGTGGAGATCTACTGGGAGGAAAAACAGGAGTTGCCCGATGTGTTCGGGCGGGAGTTCGAGCGGCGCGTCGACGACGCCGTCCGACCCATCGCGATCGATTGCGCCTCAGATCCAAACCTCCTGGGGTACGCATTCAGCGACGTTCCGCCCTGGACCGGCTACCGGGGTTTCGGAAATCATCCCATCAGCCCCTGGGTCGATGTGATTCGATCACTGCCGCCGGAGGCACCGGGCAAAAAAGCTTGGGTAAACATCCTAAAGGCTCGCTATCGAAATGCCAGGGCCGCGGCCACGACTCACGTCGTCGATGCCGCAACCTGGGAGGATTTGTCGGCGCTGCGTACCTGGTCGCTCCCTGAATCGGGCCCTGCGCTCGCCGATACGGAGGAGCTACTGTCCCGGATCGCGGATCGCTGGCACAAGGCCCACGTCGATGCGATCCGGCGCTACGACTCTCATCACCTTGTACTCGGCGATAAGATCCTGGCCAATCTGCCCGTGCCGGATTTTCTGCTACCGATTCTCAAGAGGCACGTAGACGTGGTGAACATCCAGTGGTCCGGGCACTTCAAGGCGCAGGAAGCAACCCTGAGACGGATCCATGAGGCAACCGGCAAGCCTATCCTGCTTGGGGACTCGGCTTTCTCTCATCGTCAGCCGAACCAAGACAGGTCGAAGGGAGTCGCCTGCTCATCCCTCGAGGAAGTGGGAAAGGCATACGCAGGTTACCTCCACGATGCCTTGTCGCAGCCCTACATCATAGGTTGGCACTACTGTGGATACATCGAAGGCTGGAACGGGCTGCCGCACCGGCTTTGCGCGGCCCAGTGTGGATTCAAAAATCCCTTCGACAAGGTTCACGAGGAAACCGTTGGCCACGTTCGCCGTGCCAACGCCTCCGCACACGCGTGGCACGCGAAAGCGGCCGTACCGTAACCCAAGCGGCGAATGCATCGCTCGGAGAGAGATGTATTCGCGCAGGCTGCCTACTTGATCGAGCGGAGATAAATTTTGCGATATGCGACCGGTCCGTGATCGCCTTGCAGCATCAGAGGTCCGGTCGATGCTTCTCCCCTTGGCATATGAGCGCGCGTGGGCCCATGTAACTCGACATCTTCGTGAAGAACAGTATCGTTGTGGACAACCCTCAGAAAACGAGCGTTCTCGGTCTTTGCCCCCCTCGAATCAAATCTCGGCGCGCGAAACCAGATATGAAACGACTGCCATTCCCCCGGCGCCCGGCTCACATTCACTGGCGGCGCGACCCCGCCAACCGACTGTTTGTCGATGTAGCGCGCGTAGATGCCGCCACAGTCACCGAACTCGAGCTCCTCATCTGGTTTTCCAAAGCTGTCCAGAACCTGTACCTCGTACAAACCTGCAAGATAAACACCGGAGTTCGATCCCTTCGGAACCATGAACTCTAGATAAAGCTCCACATCTGCAAATTCTTCGACGCTCACGATGTTGACGCTTCGACCTCTGGCACCGTTCACCAGCAAGCCGCCTCGACCATCGGATGCATGCGTAATGGACATTTGCTTCGAATTCGACGCCTCCGGCGCGGCGTTCGAGGCAGCAGCCCAATCGTAGGAGATGCGCGCGTTGCTCGGTCCCTGCGGTTTCCACCCGCTCAAGTCAGTTCCGTTGAAGAGTTTTTGCCACCCGTCTTCCGGCTTGAATCCGGCACCCTTCACGTATTTCTCCAGCCAATCGTAGGCGTACTGCGTCATGCCGGGGGTTACGGCGTGGGTCACGAGGACCTCGGTGAGGTCCGGTTTGCGATGCGTTGGGAGGGGGTAGGCGTCGAACGCTTTCCAGCTCAGCTTCGCGGGAACGGCTGCATAGAGAGAGACCAGCTTTTCATGGAGTCCCCTGGTAAATGAAGGAACGGCAAGCTGGTCATGTTTGCCGTGAATCATGGCCAGCGGCTGCGGCGCAATCTTCTCTACATGGTACATGGGATCCATCTCCCGGATTCTCGCACGATCGGCATCTGCAATGGCGCTCACGTCATGGATCCCTTTGAGCTGGTAAAACAGCATGTCCTCCCAGCGCGGGGACAGGAAATCGCAGAGACCGTTGATCGCCACGAAAGCGGAGTAACGGTTCGGCCTCATGGCCGCGACGAAGGCCGTCATCGCTCCTCCCGAGATTCCCATCAGGCCGATCCGCTGCCCATCGATATCCGGCCGCGCGGCTAAGTAGTCATAAACAGCCCCCGAATCGATCGCCGTCTCCATGATGCGCGGGATCAGGGTGTCCCAGAGACTGGTTTTGGCCATGTTTTTGAACTCTTCCACCCCCGGGTGCTCGCCGCAGCCCCATGCGTCCGTGCACGCAACCAGGTAGCCCATACGCGCCAACTCGATCGGCCAGAGTCCACCCATGAGTTGCTTTTTGTCTGCCGTGCCAGCCTCGCCGCCATGCAGTAGGACCACGGCAGGTTTTGTGTCTTGGAATTTTGCCTTCATCGAAACCAGATAGGCTGGAATACCGTTGGGTGGAATAAAGACTTTTTCGAAGATCAGGTCCGTGTGGATCCTTCCCTGTATCTTCGTAAACTCGTCTTCGGCACCGGCGGATTGCCCGAAGAGGGCTGCCGTGAGAATGGTAAATAGGGTCAGCGAGAACATGGTCCGAAACCAACAGTGTTGCGTCCGGTTCATCGGTAAAGTCTCCTTGTGGCTCGTAGGCCGATCACTCTGGCACCTCGCGGAGCGAGATGTCTACGCTCACCGTGAGCGGCTTGGGTGCGATTCCCTTGCGTCTCTCGGCAAGAGACGCCTACGCGTCAATGAAAATCCCGGCTCTTCTTTTCGACCGGCTTCGTTCGGACCTCCGGAATCCAGAGCTCATCCGCGATGATATGAATCACCCCCGACTGATTCTGTAGCTTCCCGGTCACGCCCAAAAAAGATGCCGTCTTGGCTACGATCTTGTACTTCTGGAAAATATTATCCCAGATGACCACATTCACAAAGCCGGTCTCATCCTCGAGGGTCATGAAAAAGACCCCTTTGGCAGTCCCAGGACGCTGTCGACAGATGACCAATCCCGCATATCGGGTTCGATTCCCATTCCTTCGTGTCCGAACTGTCGCTGCATCCGGCAACCGCATGCGCGAGAGCTCACCACGCAGAGGAGCAAGCGGATGACCTCGGGGACTGTGGCCTGTGAAGGAATAGTCCCAGCCGATCGTCTCGAAAGAATCCAAGGGCTCCAAGCTCGGCTGCGGCTCTACGGTTTGCAGTTCGAGGCGTGATCCCATGCTCGGTTGAACCCGCTCGAGCCCGAACACTTCCCATAGCGCGTCGCGGCGCCCCTCGATGAAGCTCTCCAAAGCACCACCCTCCGCAAGCCGCGCAAGACCACTCTCATCCAATCGAGTACGGCGAGCAAAATCCTCGAGCGATTGGAACGGTCTCGTTGCCCGGCAGGTAACGATGCGCTTGCCATCCGCCTCGTGGAGTCCCTTGACATATCTCAAACCCATTCGAACGGCGAACCCCTCTCCACTTCCCCGTGACGGCTCCAAGCAACAATCCCACCCGCTCGTTTGAACATCCACGGCTCCGATCGTCACGCCGTGTCGTTTGCCATCTTCGACCAGCGTCGCAGGGCTGTAAAAACCCATGGGCTGGGCGTTGAGCAGTGCACAGAGAAAAGCTGCAGGGTAGCGGCACTTGAGCCAAGCCGTCGCATAGGCGATGAGCGCAAAGCTCGCCGCATGACTCTCCGGAAATCCGTACTCCCCGAAACCCCGGATCTGCTCGAAGACACGCTCAGCAAATTCCTGTGGAATCCCTTTGTGCATCATGCGCGAGATAAGTCGCTCCCGATGCCCCTCGATACTCCCGGACTTGTGCCAGGCAGCCATATCGCGTCGCAGCTGATCGGCCTCGCCTGGGGTGTAGTCCGCCGCCACGACGGAAAGCCGCATGACTTGCTCCTGAAAGAGAGGGATCCCCAAGGTTTTCTCGAGAACTGGCTCCAGCGAGGGGTGCGGGTACGTCACCGGCTCTTCACCTTTTCGCCGTCTCAGGTACGGGTGTACCATGCCTCCGTGAATGGGACCGGGACGCACGATACTCACCTCGATCACTAGATCGTAATAATTCCGAGGCTTGAGTCGAGGAAGCATGGCCATCTGGGCCCGGCTTTCGATTTGAAAAACGCCAACTGTGTCTCCCTTCTGAATCATCTGAAAGGTAGGCTTGTCGTGTGGCGGGATAGTAGCCAGTGAGTATTTCTTCCCACAATGGGTTTCAATGAGATCAAAAGACCGATGCACGACGTTTAGGGCTCCGAGCCCAAGCAGATCGACCTTGAACAGGCCCAGGTCCTCGAGATCATCCTTGTCCCACTGAATCACGGTGCGGTCCACCATGGTAGCGTTCTCGATGGGGACGATCTCATCAACAGGTTCGTGCCCCAGCAGAAAGCCCCCGGGGTGGATGGAAAGGTGTCGGGGAAAATCCTGGATCTCGAGCGTCAACCGCAGCAAGTTGCGATGGATCGGGCTTTCGGGATCGAATCCGGACTCGAGGAAGGTTTGGGACGTCGGAGATTCATAATGCGACAACAAACGGGCAAACCTTTCAATAGCGGTCTCGGGCAGCCCGAGTGCCTTGCCCACCTCACGCACGGCCGATCGTGCCCGGTAGCGGATGAAGTTCGCTACCATGGCGGCATGACTGCGACCGTATTTCCGATAGACATGCTGTATCACTTCTTCTCGCCGGTCGTGCTCGATATCCAGATCGATATCCGGTGGTTCCGCGCGCTCCTTTGAAATAAACCGCTCGAAAAGAAGTCCCATTCGAACAGGATCCACGGCTGTGATCTCCAGGCAGTAGCACACGGCCGAGTTTGCGGCCGAACCCCTCCCTTGACAGAGGATGTTCTTCTGCCGGCAATACCTCACGATCTCCCTCATGGTAAGAAAGTAACCGTCATATTCCAGATCGTGGATCAGGAAGAGCTCTTTTTTGAGCTGTCTTTGGACATTCTCCGGGACCCCTTGGGGATATCGGCGCCGAGCCCCCTCGAAGGTCAGTTGCCGAAGCCATTGCGAAGAAGTTCGTCCATCGGGGAGCAGTTCGGAAGGATATCGGTAGTGAATCTCGCTGAGAGAAAACCGACAGCGCTCGGCAACCTCTTCGGTCCGGCGAACGGCACCGGGATCGTCGGAATAAAGCATGGCAAAGCCGTCAGGGGACCGCAGTGAGTGCTCAGCATTGGACCGAATCAGCTGTCCTGCGCTGGAAAGCGTCACTCCATAACGGATACAGGTCACGAGATCTTGCAGATCCCGGCGGGATGGAGTGTGGTAAAGCACCTCCATTCCGGCCACGGTCTCGATACCGTACTGTCGTGCTCTGTCACGAACCCTACGCTCTCGGCGAAGATCTTCCGCATCCCAGTGTCGAGAAAGAAGCCCATAGAGTCTATCTTGAAAGGCATCCCGCAAGTGGCCGGCCATCTTGTCGGGTTCCACCTCGCAGGCAATCAGACTCCGAGCCCCTCCCCATAGGGCGATCTGGCCTTCGGCGTGATCACAAACTTCCTTCCAGCTCACTTGACTCCTCCCCTTCGGGGAACGCAGACGTCCCTTGGAAATGAGCCGGCAGAGATTTCCATAGCCTTTGCGGTTCATGGCCAGAAGAATGAGATTCGAGTGATTCGAGTGATTCGAATGACTCGAGGCGTCAGAAATCGTAATTTCCGATCCCACGATGAGTTGGAGTCCCAGTTCTCGAGCCTTCTTGTGAGCCCGCACCATCCCGTACACTCCGTCGCGATCGGTCAGAGCAAGAGAATGGAGGCCTAACCGGTGTGCCTCCTCGACGAGCTCATCCGGATGGCTCGAGCCTTCCAGGAAGGAATAGTTGCTCTTGCACCAGAGAGGTACATATCTTGAATGATGAGCCATTATGTAGGTCACTCAGGAAGCCACCCACGGCGTGGGCGGCCTACGGGTTACACTTCTCCATGCAGAAACCAGCGGCGGCGCTTCTGGTCTCTGTAAATCCAAAGCCACCTTCCACTCTTGGTCCGGACGTAGTGGTAGGCGCGCGATACTTCACGGGTCCACCATCCCCCCGAAACAATATGCGGCCCGATTCTTTCCTCTACCGGTCCATCCGCAAGGGCCGAGACGAACCAGCCGTCTGGCTGATGACGAGACGGTGAGGGCAGCAACACGGGTCGCAAGAGAATTCGACGCACCAGAGGGCGCAATGTCACCAATCTCGGTTCGGGGCGAACAATTCTTTCCAGGGATTCCCACCCAAAACGGGCTTCCGGAAGATGTCCCTCGTGCAAACGGGCAAAGACGACCGAGTAATTCCCTAGTTCAGCTCGAATCGCAGCAAAGGCTCGTTCCACGGAAGCGAGCTGCCGGTGGGGTGTCTCACAAAAGAGATCGAGTTGTCGTTGAGAGGCGGCAACGCCGGCACCTTCAATCCTGAACTCCACCACGCCTGAAGCAAACGAAAGCGATTCCACTCGCAGGCGGACCAATCGAAACAGCTGTTCCGGATCGAGGGTGGGAGCCGCCGGGGACAGTCGCTCCCATCGCTTGCTTCCATCATCGAAAGCCAGAGACAACCGCAGCAAGGTCAACGCTTCTTGCCGTCTCGCCAGTTCGAAGAGAATGGAATCCAACAATGGTTGCAGAACCGCAAGCAGACGCTCGCGACTCTTCTCCACATGATCGAAAAGCACTCTCCTTTCTATCGGCTCCATGAGCAGCCGAGGCGACAGGGGTACCTGCCGGGCTCCCTTGGCCATGCAATACAGCTCTTGTGCTTCCGCTCCAAACCGTCTGCGAATTCCTCCCGGTGGAAGATCGACAAAAGCGCCCAAGGTACTGATCCCGAGCTTCAAGAGGGAGTCTCTCATTTTGGGACTCCATTCGAGACGATCCACCGGAACTGCCCGGAGATAAGCATTTTCATGATCCGGGCTCGGAAAGACGATGTTCCTGGCACTCGCTTTGGTGGCCGCATAGCTGCCGAACCGCGAGTAACCCACGACCACGACCGACTGGAAACCTATCCTGAGCAATTCTTCCTGGACCTGCGCCGCCCACTTCTCAAACGAAGGGTACAGTGGAAGGAGACCGGAAGCATCGAGCCAAAAAATTCCAGGTTCTCGCGAAGAGGATTCGATATGAGGACTGAACAATCCAAGTCGTTCGACAAGAGTGTTCTCCTCCTCGGCAATCTGTCTCTCGGGCACGACCCCCGCATGGAGCTCACGAGAAAGAGACAATCCAGCAGCGTATCGCATCCCTGGTAGAATGCGACATGCTCGAGCGGGCTCGTTGACCCATTGGATAACACCGAGGGGCTTGTCTCGATCTACCACGGCCACGGGTTGATGACACCAATCCGGATGGTTCCGTAGGAGAATCTGCAACGGCAATGCGGGGAGATCAACACAAGCCATCCGGTCCACGCCACACCTCGCCACCCAAATGGCTCCAACGGTTCGAAAGATTCAGGCCTGACTTGTCTTTGACGACTCGGAGCTCACATACGAAGCGGTCGAATCCAAGGCGCTTCGTTTCGCTCTCGGCACGAATCGAAACCAACGATCCCGTCGGTCGACCCTTTCGCGTGAGGCACACGAGCGCCGTATTGTGTTTTCTTGCCAGTCCCGCCAAACGGGTTTGACTGGCAATCGTAAGTCCTACCCCATCTCTCCGGTCGAATATGTCGAATAAGAGGAGAGCAAAACCTCCCGAACGGAGCAGCGCTTCGACAGCCCGGGCTGCTTTGGCCACGTCCTCGACTTGGATTACGGGAAGCGCTTCGAGATCGATGCCCGAAGCCGCAAAGTCGGGAGGATAGAAAATCGACCGGTGCGCTGAAATCCAGGCGGACAGATTTCCTCGCTGTTGGGACTGCAAAATCAGGGAGGCACTGGTCGTCAGTGCAGCTGAGGCTGTGGTGCCCGTGATCTCGACAAACCGACCCGCCAGAGCATCCAGACCCCAGACGCTCGCGCTTGTAGACAAGGGCTGCTTACGGATTCGACTAGCGACAAAAACCCCTTTCAGCTTGGACATGGCCTGATCCACCTATGATTGGATTATTTCTTTTCGAAAGACCGACGGACCTCGATGACTTTGCCGAGAATGGAGCACCGATCCGCAGGGGGAACGATGGTCTCGAATTCGGGATTCTCCGGGTGGAGCTCGATCCGTCGTGAGCGGATCCGGAGTCTCTTCACGGTCGCTTCATCATCCAAGAGCGCCACGACAATATCTCCGGACTTGGCCGTTGGCTGGGACCTGACGATTACGATGTCTCCAGGAAGGATTCCGGCTCCGGTCATGCTTTCACCTTGCACTCGAAGCCCGAACAAATTCTCTGAAGTGGAATGCTTGTCTTGCACGGGAATATGTCCTTCGAGATACTCGATCGCTGCATTCAACCCCCCGGCTTGGACACGACCCAGAACAGGAATGTAAATCGGAGGCGGTCCCGGCGCTTCACCTGGAGGCAGGCAGTATCCTCTGGATCGCCTGGATTTGCCCGGACGTTTGGATAACCGTCCCTCTATCACAAGACGCTCGAGATGCTCTCTGGCCGTTTGAACAGCACGAAAGCCGAAGGCTTGCTGGACCTCACGGACCGTAGGCGGAAACCCGGCTTCTATTTGCTTTCGGACATAACGATAAACCCGCATTCTCGTTTGCCCGACAGGAGTCGTCGGTGACATTCGACCAATATACCAGACATCTGTCTGGTATACAATTAAAAAACTGAATGACCTAGACGACTACCCTGTTCCCTACAATGCTGATCGATTTTGTCTTCATGGCCACATTCCAGCAGACCGATATGCAAAACGCCGGAGATGTGACCAGATGGGCACGAGTGAAGAACTCCAACGCTTGAAAATCACCAAGATCGGTAACGAGTTTGTCCCCGAGGCGCCCTCGAACCTCACAGACGTCGGAGTCGAGAAGGAAATCCTTTCCAATTTGGCACTGAAGCTGGCTCACAGTGTTCCGAGTTTTACAACAGAATGGGCCGGCAAACAGCTTCGACTGCCCTCCTCGATTCTCGGGAATCTATTAGACGAACTAGCAAACGACAAACTGCTCATAGTCTTGGGAGAAGTCGGACTGTTTAACCGACGATTTGCTATTTCCGAAGGGGGACGGGAGCGTGCGGCTCGCCTTCTGGAGATTTCTGGATACGTTGGCCCAGCGCCGGTGTCCCTCGCAGCCTACAATGAAATTGTCGAGTGGCAGTTCGCAAATCTACCAAAGGCAACTCCGGAGAACGTTGCGGAGGCGACTGCCGATCTGGTTCTCCCGAATCACGTGCTCGAGGTCGCGGGGCTAGCCGCCTCATCCCTGCGCAGTTTGTTTATCATGGGACCGCCCGGTACCGGAAAAACAACCCTCGGACGGATGCTCCATAGTGCGAACGCCGGGGCGGTATGGATTCCTCATTGCATCGCAGCCGGACACAGCAACATTCGTGTATTTGATCGACAGTCCCACGAAGAAGATCCTCTCGACCTCCCACGAGAGGATGACAGACGTATCGATCATCGCTGGGTTCGGATTCAGCGCCCATTCATTATCGTCGGCGGTGAGCTGACCGGCACGGATTTGGATCTCTTTTGGGTGCCAGCCATGGGCTACTATGAGGCCCCGTTGCATATGAAAGCCAACGGAGGAACCTTTCTACTCGATGACCTAGGCTGCCAGCGAGATCAACCGGATACACTACTCAATCGCTGGATTATTCCTCTGGAATCGAAGCGGGACTATTTGACTCTTCAAACCGGACAGAAGTTGGTGGTGCCGTTCCGGCAGATGCTCATCATATCGACGAACCTCGATCCTGAAAAGGTCATGCCGCCAGCCATTATGCGGCGGATGGGTTATCGTTTGCTGCTGGATTACCCCACACCGGAATTGTATGCCCGAATATTCCAGCGGTACGTCGCGCACTGCAACGCGGTGCTGCCCCCCGGCCTCGTGGAAAAACTACTAAAGCGCTATCGGATAAAGCAACGTCCTCTTCGTGGGTGCGAGCCGCGCGATTTGGTCGAACGTGCCCGTGACATCTGTCAGTATCGCGGCAAGCCGCTTGAATTGAACGATGAAATCATGGAACTTGCGTGGAACGGCTACTTCGGCGAGCAAGGTCAGGGTTAGGGGCAAAACCTGGACATTACTCACAATATTGGCGTTGTTCCGGCTGCCCCGTCAGCCGCCACGGGCGCGGCTGTCTTACCCAATAGTCGGTGATCAGTCCAGGGGGAGGACCTCTCCCGCAAACTCGATCGCCTTACGAAATGCCCGAAAACCACGAACTCGTACCCGACGCCAAAATCCCTTTTCTTTGACATCGGCAGTCTCAATCACTGGACACATGGCGGACAATTCCCTCTCTGCTTTCTCCAGCTCGACGTCGAACCCCGGTACTGTTACCAGCGGTGGACCGTGCCCGTCCCCAAACCTAGCCAGTGGCACGACTCCTGCGAACCCGCCCTCAACGCGCGGCTCTTCGATCACCCGCCTCTTGGCCTCCAATATAGATGCAGCCAGAACCTGATCGCTATACTCGTCCAACGCGAGCTTTGACAACTGGTGGTACTCGAAGCCTCCTTCGTTGATCAATCCGACCTCCTGCCGCGCCCCTACGGGGAATTCCTTGATTGTGTACATCGTCGCAACAGGTAGGTGGCGAATCGCTTCGCCTAGGCCTTAGTCCAGCGTGATTTTTTGCATGAGGAGGAAGAAAAGCCCTGGAACGTGTGCCGTTACGGGATAAAATGCGTTTGATATATTTACAAGACATCCCGAAAGGAGCACATTCCAGGTGAATAAAAGAAACCACAGAATCCTCCTCCGAGACAAGCAAAATCTTACACGCCGGTTGGAAAGAAATCAGTTTGAGGACCGGTCCGATCCTATGTTCAAGGACTCCAACACCTACTACGAGATCGCCGAGAGAACGCGCGCCATCGGATCTGGTGGTATCGGAGCCATTCACAAGCTCGTGTGTAAGCTTGGATTGGACAAAGATATCAACAGAAACATCGTTTTGCTCAAGTACCACTTTCCTTACTGGGAATCCGATCATGTACTGAACATCGCATACAACGTCTTGTCGGGTGGAACCTGTCTCGAAGATATCGAGCGGTTGCGCCAGGATGAGACCTACATGAACGGACTGGGAGCCGAGAGGATTCCGGATCCCACGACGGCTGGAGATTTCCTCCGTCGTTTCGATGAGGATTGGATCTTCGGACTTCAGGAAACCATCAATGAAACCCGAACCAAGGTGTGGAAGTTGCAGGATGCTTCCTTCCGGAAGGAGGCCATCATCGACGTGGACGGGACCGTCGCCGGAACCTTGGGGGAATGCAAGGAAAGAATGGACATTGCCTACAACGGGATCTGGGGTTACGCACCGTTGATCGTGACCTTGGCCAATACGAATGAGGTCCTCTATCTGATGAATCGGCCGGGCAACCGTCCCTCTTCCGACGGAGCGGCCGAGTGGATGGACCGGGCAATCGATCTGGTGTCGTCGGTGTTTACGAAGGTCTGGCTTCGGGGCGACACGGATTTCTCGCTGACGAGAAACTTCGATCGCTGGGACGAGCGGGTTGGTTTTGTCTTTGGTTATGACGCCAAGCCGAACCTGGTCGGGATGGCCGATGCCCTGCCGGAGAGACAATGGAAACCGCTCGAGCGGCCTCCTCGTTATGAGGTCAAGAGCGAAGAACGGCGCCGTCCGGAAAACGTCAAAGAACAAGTAATCAAGGAGAGAGAATTCAAGAACATCCGCCTGCAGAGCGAGCAGGTCGCCGAGTTTGACTATCGTCCCGGACACTGTAAGAAAACCTATCGCATGGTTGTGGTTCGGAAGAACCTCACGATCGAAAAGGGGGAGCACCGGCTGTTTGATGAGGTCCGGTACTTCTTCTACATCACCAACGATCGGGAGATGACGATGGGAGAAGTGGTCCTTTTTGCCAACGATCGCTGCAACCAGGAAAACGTCATCGGTCAGCTCAAGAGTGGAGTGAACGCCTTGAGGATGCCTTCGGACAGTCTGGTATCGAACTGGGCCTACATGGTCATCGCATCGCTGGCGTGGAATCTGAAGGCCTGGTATGGCCTGGTGACGCAGGCGCCGACAGTACGTCGTGATATCTTGAGGATGGAGTTCAAACGCTTCCTGGTGAACTTTGTGCAAATACCCTGTCAGATTGTAAGAACCGGTCGTCGCCTCGTTTACAGGATATTGGCCTATAGCAAGCATCTCGAAACCTTTTTGGCGACGTTCGACTATATCAGGCAACTCAGGTTTACTTGAAGGCGCCTCGCCGGCGGGTGAGCCCGTACCCCCGGCGGAGCAAGAGTGGCGGGCGAAAGGAAGGGCATAACAGAGACAAACAAGATCAAGTGATCCAGACAACCAATGGAAGGTTTGTCTCTTGTGTTTCTCTTTGCTTTCCCTGTTACGCACAAGGAGCTGAAATCCACGAGATATTCGGAAAAGGCAAACGATTTTCCGAGCGAGCTCATACCTCGCTTATTTTGGGCCTAGGTTGACTTCCGCACGCTCGTAACGTGGCTCAATCGCGAGCGCCGAGCGAAATTCGTCTGCGGCTGCCTCCCATTGCCCGTTTCCCAGGTAAACGACACCCAGATTGTTGTGGGCTGCCGCCGGCCCGCCCGCCGCAGCGAAATGCCCAAAAGCTCCAACGGAGTCGTGAAGACTTGCCAGGGCCACTCCTAGGTTGTTGCGGGTTTCAACGATGGAGTCATCAATTCTGACCGAGCGCTCGAGATACACTCGAGCCTTCGCCCATTCGCCCTCCAGGAGGTAACAGTATCCGATGTTTCCCAACAACAATGGGTCGTCCGGCGCCAGAAGCAATGCCCTGCTGAAGGTTGAGCGCGCGCGACTCACTTCCGACTTGTGCAAGAAGATCCTTGCCAACGTATCCAGCGCCATGGCTGACGATGGATCCAGCCGCACGGCTCGTTCTGCATGCTGTTGAGCCTCAACGTGATCCCTCCATGCGTCCCAAATACGGGCAAGCGCGACTTCCACCTCTGCGCTGGGTCCTTCGATCACCCGGATCCTCTGATACAAACTGAACGCGTCGGCGTACAGTTTCTCAGCGGTCAGGGCATCGGCGAGAACGCGGAGGCTCTCCAAGTCACTCGACCCGGCCACGGCATCGCTCCACAGGACACCCAACTCCGGTCTTCCTTGAAAGAGCTGCTCGCGAGCCTCGACGTTTTCCGGGGTGTTCTCGGCAGACACCTTGATGACAACTCGAACATACTCGGATAGTGCCTGCTGTGAGATACTCGAAACGGACTCTTTGGGACGGGGAACGCGAACAAACTCTGTCTTCGTTTTGTGACAGTAGAGATTGAAAGAAACCGCGACACAAAGACATAAGACCGCTAGCACTCGGGTACGCATTGGTTAACCTTCTGACGACACGGCAAATTCAAGTACGTCGCCGACACTGGTGCGGCTCTCCTCGAGGGTTCCGGCTGGTAGCTCGAGAACGCTCTTGGCCCTTAGCAGGATGCTGAAAAACTCCAACTAAATCGGTTTTCGTGCATCTTCAATATGAACCCTCTTATTGATGATTCCTTCGAGGAGAAACCGATGCGCGGACCGGACGAAAAGCAAGACGGGATGTTCAGCTACATCTCGGCCGAGAAACGAGTGCCGAACGAACACCCGCTGAGATCCATTCGAACCATGGTCGATGTCATTCTGCAAGAACTGTCGCCTCGATTCGAGGTTCTTTACGCAAAAGTCGGCCGTCCTTCGGTGGCTCCGGAGAAGTTGCTCCGAGCCTTGTTGCTTCAGGTCTTGTACTCGGTCCGGAGCGAACGGATGCTCATGGAGCAGTTGGACTACAATCTTCTGTACCGTTGGTTCGTTGGTTTGAGCATGGATGATCCGATCTGGGACGCGACCGTCTTCAGCAAGAATCGGGACCGACTTCTGGAGGGAGACATCGCCAGGGCCTTCTTTGAACGCGTCCTTTGCCACGCCCGTGCTCAGAGCATCCTGTCGGACGAGCATTTTACAGTGGATGGGACCCTGGTAGAGGCATGGGCAGGACAGAAGAGCTTCAAGAAGAAAGGTAGCCGCCCCAGCAAGCCGACGGATGGTTCTGGAAATCCAACGGTGGATTTCAAGGGTGAGAAGAGATCGAATGATACGCATCAGTCGACGACGGATCCAGATGCCCGTCTGTACAAAAAGGCCAAAGGCCAGCAGTCGAAGTTGTGCTACCTGGGCCATGTCACGATGGAAAACCGAAACGGTCTTGCGGTGAATGTGCGGGTCACGCGGGCAACGGGAACAGCAGAACGGGAAGCTGCGCTGGATATGCTTGACGATCTGCCCGGCAGAAATCAAATTACCGTAGGTGCAGACAAGGCCTACGACACGAAAGCATTTATCAGAGAGAGTCGACGTCGCAAGGTGACTCCACACGTGGCGCAGAATAACAAAAACCGTAGGAGCGCCATTGACGAGAGAACGACCCGCCATCCGGGCTACGCCGTCAGTCAGAGAAAACGCAAGCGGGTTGAGGAGATCTTTGGTTGGCTGAAAACTGTGGGTATGTTGCGTAAGACAAGACATCGTGGTGTGGACCGTGTCGGCTGGATGTTCACTTTCGGAGTGGCTGCCTACAACCTTGTCCGGATGAGAAACCTGATGGAGGCAAAGCCGTGATTGGAGCAGGGTGGACTTCGTCCGAGCATTTGATGAGCGGCCTAACGCATGCGCCGTGCCAATCCAGACCCTCATATCCCCTGCCAAAATAGAGTCAATCGATGCCGAAGTTCATGTTCGGAAACAATCTCGGCACAAAACCGGATTTTTCATCAGCCTGCTAGACTCAGCGCAGCGACTCTCAACGGTTCCAAACGATGGTACGTACGGAGGACCCGCCGGAAGCGATCCAGGTAAACCACATCGATTGGAAAAGACATTCCAATCGTGTGGATTCCTTGAGACGGAGTAATCCACAGTCCCTTGCCGGGAGAGAACTCTATCCGCGAACGACCTAAAAGGCCCCTGATTCGACCCCAGGCGGTTGACGCAACTTCCATGTTGCTGGCCAAAATAGTGCGCTTATCTCGATTCAAAACACGGTAATGGCTCGAGAGCATCACGGACATCGCTAATCGCGCCGCTGCTTTTTCATTCGTGCTACCAGAACTACCAATACAACGGCAAATAGAACCGCTGCAACAATTCGCATGATCGTGGTTGGATCCATTATTATCTCCTGTTTGTTATTGACCTGACAAAGCAGGTAAAAGATGCCTCACCGCGGTGATGATAGCGGGACCGATGATGACAACAAAAATGCCGGGAAGAATGAAAAAGACGAGCGCCGGCACCATCTTTATCGCCATTTTTGCAGCGCGCTCCTCGGCACGCTGGCGCCGCTTCGTTCGCATGCTCTCGGCAAAGATGCGCAAAGACTGCGCCACGCTGACTCCAAAACGGTCCGCCTGAACCAGAACGGCGACAAGTGACTTGAGGTCCTCCACATCGCTTCGCTTGCCCAAGTTGCGTAGCGCTTCGTCACGCTTTCGACCTGCATTCACTTCCAGTTCATAGAGGTAGAGCTCATCGCCTAGGTCCGGATAGCTCGGACGGAGTTCTCGAGAGATTCTCATAAGGGCCTGATCCAAACTCAATCCCGCCTCCACACACACCACCGTTAGATCCAGGGCATCCGGAATGGCTAGTAGCAGCCGTCCTTTACGCTTCGCTATTCGTCGAGTGAGCCATAAATCAGGTAGCAATGCCCCCAGCAATAAAGGCAAGAGCGTGAAGAGCAGCGGATTGATACTGAACCGACCAGTCACGATGAACGCGACAACCAGTAAGACCGCCAGCACCAACTTGCTTCCGTGAAAGAGCACGGGCCCGTCACGCCGCCGGATTCCAGCCGCCACCAACCTACGTTCCTGCCGGGACATCTCCTCGGGAGAGCGCGGCACGATCTTTGCCAGCGGTCTTATCAGTTTCTCTGATCTCTTTAGGACCGCGGCCACATCAAAGCCAATCTTCCGGTTCTCTCGCTCATCCGAGGCGTGCAACCGTTTTGAGAGATTTACGCCGCTAAGAACCGCGTATCCTAAAGAAAATACACCCGCGAAAAGAAGCAATCCCACTCCGAATATGACGAATGAAACATTCACGCGTGTTCTCCTAAACTTTTGGTTCCACGATCTTTCGGATTATGAAATAGCCGATTACCTGAAGCACTGCAGCGACCATCAGGGCTTGACGCCCAATCGGGTCTTCGAAAAGAACGGACACATACTCCGCGTTCAACAAGAACATCGACACCCCGGCAATCGGTGGCACAGCGATCAAGATGTACAGGGTCAATCTTCCCTGTGCCGTCAACGCCTTTACCTGCCGCACAAGTTTGAACCGTTCCCGCACGACATTTGAAAGGTTATCCAAGATCTCCGCTAGATTTCCGCCCGCTTCGCCCTGAATCGTTAGCGCGGTGACGAATATTTGTACGTCTGAAAGCGGCATTCGACGCGTCAGATTCCGAAAAGCCTCCCGCAATGGCAAACCCAAGTTCTGCTGGTCATAGGTCTTGCGGAATTCGCCCGCGACCGGTTCCTCCATTTCCGTTGCGATCAGACTTAGTCCTGCCGTGAACGCAAACCCCGCCCGCACCGCACGGGCGAGAAAGTCGATTGCTTCCGGGGACTGCTCCTCGAACATAAGGAAACGTCTGTGACGCTTTATCGCCACCACCAAGAAAGGAATGGAACCAGTCCCGACAGCAAGAAGAATGCTTAGAATCACAGGAAGGGCCACCAACATGCCCAAGACTATTGCGACCGACGCTAGCCCCAAAATAAGCGAGGTATGAGCTCGCTCGGAAAATCGTTTGCCTTTTCCGAATATCTCGTGGATTTCAGCTCCTTGTGCGTAACAGGGAAAGCAAAGAGAAACACAAGAGACAAACCTTCCATTGGTTGTCTGGATCACTTGATCTTGTTTGTCTCTGTTATGCCCTTCCTTTCGCCCGCCACTCTTGCTCCGCCGGGGGTACGGGCTCACCCGCCGGCGAGGCGCCTTCAAGTAAACCTGAGTTGCCTGATATAGTCGAACGTCGCCAAAAAGGTTTCGAGATGCTTGCTATAGGCCAATATCCTGTAAACGAGGCGACGACCGGTTCTTACAATCTGACAGGGTATTTGCACAAAGTTCACCAGGAAGCGTTTGAACTCCATCCTCAAGATATCACGACGTACTGTCGGCGCCTGCGTCACCAGGCCATACCAGGCCTTCAGATTCCACGCCAGCGATGCGATGACCATGTAGGCCCAGTTCGATACCAGACTGTCCGAAGGCATCCTCAAGGCGTTCACTCCACTCTTGAGCTGACCGATGACGTTTTCCTGGTTGCAGCGATCGTTGGCAAAAAGGACCACTTCTCCCATCGTCATCTCCCGATCGTTGGTGATGTAGAAGAAGTACCGGACCTCATCAAACAGCCGGTGCTCCCCCTTTTCGATCGTGAGGTTCTTCCGAACCACAACCATGCGATAGGTTTTCTTACAGTGTCCGGGACGATAGTCAAACTCGGCGACCTGCTCGCTCTGCAGGCGGATGTTCTTGAATTCTCTCTCCTTGATTACTTGTTCTTTGACGTTTTCCGGACGGCGCCGTTCTTCGCTCTTGACCTCATAACGAGGAGGCCGCTCGAGCGGTTTCCATTGTCTCTCCGGCAGGGCATCGGCCATCCCGACCAGGTTCGGCTTGGCGTCATAACCAAAGACAAAACCAACCCGCTCGTCCCAGCGATCGAAGTTTCTCGTCAGCGAGAAATCCGTGTCGCCCCGAAGCCAGACCTTCGTAAACACCGACGACACCAGATCGATTGCCCGGTCCATCCACTCGGCCGCTCCGTCGGAAGAGGGACGGTTGCCCGGCCGATTCATCAGATAGAGGACCTCATTCGTATTGGCCAAGGTCACGATCAACGGTGCGTAACCCCAGATCCCGTTGTAGGCAATGTCCATTCCTTCCTTGCATTCCCCCAAGGTTCCGGCGACGGTCCCGTCCACGTCGATGATGGCCTCCTTCCGGAAGGAAGCATCCTGCAACTTCCACACCTTGGTTCGGGTTTCATTGATGGTTTCCTGAAGTCCGAAGATCCAATCCTCATCGAAACGACGGAGGAAATCTCCAGCCGTCGTGGGATCCGGAATCCTCTCGGCTCCCAGTCCGTTCATGTAGGTCTCATCCTGGCGCAACCGCTCGATATCTTCGAGACAGGTTCCACCCGACAAGACGTTGTATGCGATGTTCAGTACATGATCGGATTCCCAGTAAGGAAAGTGGTACTTGAGCAAAACGATGTTTCTGTTGATATCTTTGTCCAATCCAAGCTTACACACGAGCTTGTGAATGGCTCCGATACCACCAGATCCGATGGCGCGCGTTCTCTCGGCGATCTCGTAGTAGGTGTTGGAGTCCTTGAACATAGGATCGGACCGGTCCTCAAACTGATTTCTTTCCAACCGGCGTGTAAGATTTTGCTTGTCTCGGAGGAGGATTCTGTGGTTTCTTTTATTCACCTGGAATGTGCTCCTTTCGGGATGTCTTGTAAATATATCAAACGCATTTTATCCCGTAACGGCGCACGTTCCAGGGCTTTTCTTCCTCCTCATGCAAAAAATCACGCTGGACTAAGGTCTAGCAGCACGCAGAAAAGGACTAATCTACCGGGAGTGAGATTCACAGCCGCCTGTTGAAGGAACAAATGAAGTTTGACCGAAACCGGAAGTTGCAGCAAAAACTGACGGATAAACGTGACTTCGCTAAGAGCATTCTCCTGAAAAATAGCTGTCCCCGCATCGTTCGACTTCGACGTCGGCGATGTCTCCTTCAGGGCTTCCAGTCGACGTTTCGCCGCGTCCTTTCTCGCTGGAATCTCGAAAAACAGATAAATGGCACCGACCGAAAGACCCAAGGTGATGACAAATATCAGGCCAGCTATTAAGAGGGTATTCATTCGACTACCTTGATCATGTTGAACTCTTAATTGACCAGTAACTCGGAGGCAAACATATCAACGTCCAACCGGATCCCAGCTGCCAATAGTCTCTCGCTGAATTTCGGCCGGATCCCTGTTGCTCGATATCGACCTTTGACTTTCCTTCCCTCGGTATAGCCCTGCCGCTCGAAAAGGAACAGCTCTTGCATCGTAATGATGGACCCCTCCATGCCAACAATCTCGGATATACTCGTGACCTTTCGTGATCCATCCGGCATTCGGCTTGCTTGAATCACGAGGTCGATACCCGCAGCAATCTGATGTCGCACAGCCTTATCCGGCAAGTTCAGATTCGCCATCGAGACCATTGTCTCGATCCGGCTGAGCGAATCCCGAGGGCCATTAGCATGAATAGTGGTCATGGACCCTTCGTGACCGGTGTTCATAGCCTGCAACATGTCCACGGCTTCCTCACCCCGGACCTCTCCCACGATGATCCGATCGGGTCTCATTCGCAAAGCATTGATCACCAACTGACGCTGCTTCACCGCGCCTCGTCCTTCGATGTTCGGAGGGCGGGTTTCCAAACGCACAACGTGCTCTTGTTTGAGTTGAAGCTCTGCTGCGTCTTCTATCGTGATGATCCGTTCATTACCTGGAACGAAGGCTGAAAGGACATTGAGAATCGTCGTCTTCCCTGCGCCTGTGCCGCCGGAAATCAGAATATTGAGCTTGCCCTCGACACAGGCACTCAATAGTTCTAGCATCTCAGGCGTCAGCGTCTCGTTCTTGACGAGATCCTCCGCCTTCAAGGGGTCGATCCCGAACCTTCGAATCGAGACCACGGGACCGTTGAGCGCCAACGGTGGTATGATGACATTCACGCGAGATCCGTCTTGAAGTCGCGCGTCCGCCATCGGCGACGATTCGTCTACTCGACGACCCACTCGCGATACGATCCGATTGATAATGCGCAAGAGATGAGGATCATCGTTGAATCGAACCTCTGTGCGCGAAAGCAATCCGTGGCGCTCGACGTAGACTTCATAAGCTCCGTTGACCAGAACATCTGAAACTTCACGATCCTCCAATAGAGGCTCTAATGGCCCAAGTCCAAAAAGCTCATCCAACACTGCACGCGCCAGTCGAGCACGTTCTTCTCCGGTCAGCGGTTGCTTGTCACGATCCAATAACTCTAGAATCTTCTCATTCACTCGTTCACGGGCTACCTCCTCCTCAAGAAGGCGCAGACTCTCGAGGTCCATTGCTTGGAGAACTTCTGCGTGCAACGCCTCTTTGAGCTGTTGAAAAAACTCTCGACTCGGCCGATTGAGACTAGACCTATCCATCTAGACTTGCTCCCCCTCTCTGGAGAACCCTCAAGGAGAACCAACGTTCCTTTTTGGGCATCGTTAGCCCGGTCAGCTGCTGGGCAAGTTGTTTGTAGTTTGAGGACAAGGACGAATGGTTCATCGAAACGACCGGCTTCCCCTCATTCAAAGCTCGAATGGACGCTTTGTAATTATTCGGCAACTTCCAGCAGATCGGGAACTGCAATGTCTCTTCGATTCCCCTATCCGTGAAATCGACCTGCCGACTGTTTCGATTCAGCAACAGATGCAGCTTCTCGCTACCATGTCTCGCCTTGATATGTTGGAGCAGTCGGTCTGCCCGCGAAATACCGGGCAAGTCCGGAGTAAAAACGATAATGACGCCTGTGCATTTGTCGAAAATCATCGACCGTTGATCCTCACTCGTAGAAGATTGAAGATCAATGAAGGAATGGGTGTACGTTTCGTTGAGTACCTCGAGTAGCTTGATCAGTTGTGCGGCCTTTCCAGGCTCTTCGGGATGGAACTCTCGCACTGCGGGAAGCACGGAGATTCCAAAAGCGGATGTCATAAAAGATTCCAGCAGTATCGGGTCTAGTCGATCCGTGGCATCCAACGCATCAGACGTATTGAATTTGCTTCTGAGGTTGAGATAAGCTCCCATGTCACCCAATGGATTGTTCAGATCAATCAAGGAGACTCGGGTCTCTGGCAGACCCGCAACCGCAACAGCAAGGTTGATGGCAATGCTGGTTGCACCAGATCCCCCTTTTGCTGAGATCACACAGTAGATCTCGTTTTCGGCGGTGTCTACGGGTGAGTGCTTGTGTTTCTCGGCGGCAAACCTCGAAATGGCCTCAGAAACGAGCGAAGCAGAAATAGGTCGAACCAAAAACTCGCGAGCACCGGCACGCACGGTGTCGACGATCAGTTGCGAATCGCTGGAATCCGAGGTGGCGAAGAGACCTACGTTTGGAACAGCCAGATGCATCACGGAAAGGGTTGCGATAGCGTCTTCTGGATCCTGAAGGTCGACCATAAGAATATCGGGGCGATTCTCAATGACTTTCCTGACCGGAACGTCCGTCGTTTTTGAACAATATTGGTACTCCTGCAGGCTGACAGTGGCCTTGCCCGTGGACTCGATCACGGGTCGAAGTGCATCATGAACCTCAGCCGTTGGAGCTATGATTCCTACGCGAATCGAGTGCATCTTCATTTCCTGGTTTCTCCCGTAGCACTCAATCGCCCACGCGCCCCAGGCGCACGGGAAAGCCATAGGGTCCGAGCTCAGTCAGGTTGACATTGCCGCCATCGCCGCACCGACTGAGTCCAACCAATCGGACAACAACATCGATCGAGGTACCCGGAAGAGCTCCTCCACCCACACCCTCGATAAAGAAAACCGCAAACCCAATAGCCTGCACAGAGGTTTGTCCGGATCTGAGGCGGTTGTGTTGGGCAGACGGGCCGGTGCAGACGATGCTGCCGTCACAGCTATCCCAGATGGCCGCCGTGACCAATTGATGACTTGTGCTACTGACCGTCGAATTCGGATGTTGATATTGGCCAGCGCCAAGCCACACATCCGGAGACACCGATCCATAGATTGTTACAAGGTCTTGGACCCCCAACGTCGTAGCTCCGATCATTTGTCCAGGTTCGATCTCATATGATTGAGGGCAGGTGACGACTTGGGGCGAGCATGTGGTAATGTTGGTTTGGTAATCGTTTCCTCCTAGTGAATCATTCAAGCGCATGGCGAAAAATTCTCTCGGAGCCAGTACGCTGCCGGGATTGCCCGCCCTTACCATGAACTGCTGCCCCACCTGTGATTGCCCCCATGCTGTCACCGAATCACCCTCTCCAGGACCAAGCAAGACCTCACCAAGGCCACACGCCGTGCAAGGAGCCGAACCGCTAAGCATCGCGTTTGGAATGAGCCAGGGTTTCGTGCATCCGGCTGAAGCAGAATTATCCGATGCTCGCGCCACAGCCTGAACAGAAATCGGAACGCTGTTCAACCCCAGGATCCGAGCAAAGTACGTCGGCTGTGCGTAGTTCAAATCCACGTACACCTTTCGCTGCTCCACTTCCACCGTTACGCTGAGATCCGAGGCCTGTATGGCACTTCCCAAAATATAGTTGCTGGTTGCAGTCTGGACGGCGTGCTCGACCGCCGCGTCGGGCTGAGGGAAAAGCGGGTTCGTCACAAAGGTGAACGCACCTGCCAGTGCGGCGGCGTCCACGCTTTTTTGTGCTCCACTTCTCGAACTGTAGAGGACCCCCATATCCACGGCCATCGCCACAAAGGAAAGAACCGAGACTAGGGTTCCTGCCACCGTGACTACGGTAAAACCGCTCTCCAACCTACTCACATCTACCCCCTTAGATTACGCTAGGGTCGCGTTGAACCGCGATTGGGGATCGCCTCACCACTCTTCCCATCAAATTTTCTGTTATCCAGAAACGGCTTCGAGGGATCCGGATCCGGTGGCAACTGACTCGGATCCAATGGCTTTACGAAACGCGGCGTCACCATCACCAATAACTCGCTATTCGTCTTGCTGATCGAGCGGCTCTTGAACAAGTTCCCAAGGATGGGAATATCCCCGAGGCCGGGCACCTTCTGAACTGTCTCTGTAAGCCGCTTGTCAATTAGCCCGGCGATGGCAAAGCTCTGTCCGTCGCGCAGTTCCACCTCTGTCTCTACCTTCCTGGTCGAGAGCGCCGGAACAAGAAAACCGGAAATCGTCAGACCATTGGCAAAGTCAAGCGCGCTCACCTCAGGGCTTACCTTGAGGTGAATGGTGCCGTCTCCCGTCACGTTCGCCACGAAGCTCAACCGGACACCAAACTCCTTGAACTGAATCGTGACCGCCGTAAGTCCCGATGCCCCGCCCTGGACAACTGGAAACGGAAATTCGCCCCCCGCTAAGAAGCTCGCCTCTTTCCCGCTTATAGCCATCAGATTCGGCTCTGCTAGGATCTGCAGCAGGCTCTTCTGCTCGAGCGCCTTTATCGCAACCCCGAGGTTCAAGTCTGGACGAAAAACGAAAATGTTCAACAGTTCGGTCAGGGTTACTTGGCTTGTGAACCCCCCAAGTGGCGCGCCAATGACGCTGCTCAGATCAATATTGCCTCTCACCGTTGGAAACTGAGTTGTGGAAATCCTCCCTATACTGTTCGTTGCTCCAGTACTGAAAATGTTGACGCCCAATTCCTGCAGTGCGGCTCGGTCCACCTCCGCAAATCTCACCTGTAACAGCACCACCGTGTCTAGTTCTAGACCATGAGGGTTGAAGTCGAGGGTGGCGACCGCACACGCTTCGATGTCATTTCCGGTGTGCCCTTCTTGCGCCTCTACGGTGTCCTCTCGTGCCCGCGCCAATACGAAATCTGAACCGTACCGTTCGAGAGTCGATGCTCGATTGTAAGGACCGAGCATCAGCACCGGCTCGACATGATTCACTCCGACGGAAACTTCGAGCTCTCCCGCCGAATCGACCCACCACCAAAGTCCGTTCCGGGACTCCACCCGGTAGTGAGCGGCTCTGTTGTTGCGGTGCGTTGCCTTGTCGGGTTGAGTGGCCCTCGCATTCGTTAGCGCGGCAAAAGCGCCACCGAGTGCGGTCCCGATGAAACGGCGTCTTGCAAGGTCCAACGTTTTCCTCCCCTGCCTGTCCTGCAAGCACGGGCTGATAGATTGTTCCCGGTCGGACATGTGCTCAACCTATAGGAAATGCATGGTCCGGAACGTCAGCCAACTCAACAATCCCGCCGCGGGAAGCGTTGTGACCCATGCCGTCAAAAGGGTGGTGATCATTCGCCAGTGGGCCTGTCGCGTCACGGCCCCGAGGCCGAAAAGTGAGCCGCAACTCACGTGCGTGGTTGAGACGGGAACTCCCCAGCGACTCGCGAAAACAACCAAGAAGCCGGTCACGACGTTTGCGCTGAACCCCTGACCGGCATTCATCGTGGTGATACGTTGACTCATCGTGCGAGCCACGCGGCGGGCACTTACAATTCCTCCCAGTGCGATGAAGGCACCGCAAAGCGCCAGGGCCGAGAGGTCATTCAACTCGGAAACGAGAAGCAGCGCCGCGATCTTGGGGGTATCGTTCAAACCTCGCGCGAAGCTCACCAGGCCTGCGGAGAGGCCGTGTAACCCATCGAGGAATCGACTGCAGTTCACCCCCAGGAAGTAACCGGTGTATTTTTCCTGGCAGGTTACCGGAGATCCCAGTGTGGTGGTGAGTTGGCTGGCTCGTTTCGCTGCGAGCGCAGGCGTGAGATCGGTCACGAGTTCCACCGTCTCGGATCCCACGCACAGGCAGGTCTCCTTGCCGATGCCAAGGGAGACTCGGAGCCACCGTAAGACTGGGTACAGCGCCGCCGCCCCCAGGATGGCAAGGAGAGGGCTCACAAGTAGCGGCAGGAAAAAAGTCGTCATCATGATCGGCCAGAGCACCTGAGACTCGGCAGCGATGGCCGCACCCGCCAGGGCACCGACCAAGCTGTGGGTAGTGGAGATCGGCATCCCGATCCAGGTTGCTAGAAGAACCGTCAAGCCGGCGCCCACGGCGACCGCAGCGACAAATACAGGTTCAGCCGCGAGATTTTCCGAAACGATTCCTTTGCCCGTGAAACGCTCGAGCAATCGGTGGGCGAGTGCGACCGAAAACAACGAACCGAGCAAGGTCGTGGCGGTCGCCCAGGCTAGCGCGCCCCTGTAGCTCATGGTTCCGCTTCCAAACAGGGTGGCCACTCCCTTGAAGTTATCATTGGCACCGTTTGCGTACGCCAAGACCAGACCGATCAGCAAGATTGTTGTTTCCATCTTTCTTTTCACCCCAGTGGACGGACCCCAGGGTGCTCGCATAATCAGCAACAATCGCCGGTAACATCCGCCTATTCCCGACTCTATGGAGGAATCCAGGATACTCTAGCACAGGCTTTTGCACGGGTTCGAGGCACTTTTGTGCTTCAAGCTGGTGTTGATTTAGGAGAGAATAGCGCAGACAGCCTTCGAGTCACGGAGGTAAGGTGCCGCTCAAAATTCTAGTCACGTCTTTTCTGGCCATCTTGCTGGGTCCGATCGCGGTCACCGGTGTATCCGATAAGGCTCCGACGGACCGATTCACCTCTTACCAGTTGAAACACTGGGCATTCCAGCAGCGCCAGGCCTATTCGGTTCCCGCAGTGCGCGATTCCGCCTGGGTCCGGAACCCGGTGGATGCCTTTGTTCTGGCCAGGCTCGAGGCCAAGAACGTGACCCCCTCTCCTCGCGCCCGCAAGACCACACTTATTCGCAGGGCATACCTGGACTTGATCGGTTTGCCGCCTTCGGCGGAACAAGTGAAAGCGTTCGTTTCGGATCGGTCCGCGGATGCGTTCGAACGCGTGGTCGATGAGCTACTGGCGTCTCGCCATTACGGCGAACGCTGGGCGAGACACTGGCTCGATCTGGCCCGCTACGCCGACAGCGAGGGTTTCAAGAGCGATCAGACTCGCCCCAATGCATGGCGCTACCGAGACTACGTGATCGAATCGCTCAACAGCGACAAGCCCTACGACCGATTCATCCGGGAACAGATCGCCGGGGACGAAATATGGCCGAACGACCTGGAGGCGTTCGTTGCCACCGGTTTCAACAGACACTACCCCGACGAAGACAATGCCCGTAACCTGATGCAGCGCCGGCAGGAGATCCTGCACGACATTACGACCACGGTCGGTTCGGTCTTCATGGGGCTGACGTACGGCTGTGCCCGTTGCCATGACCACAAGTTCGACCCCATTCTGCAATCGGACTACTACCGGTTGCAGGCCTTTTTCGCAAACGTGCGGGCGGAAGACGGATTCGTGCTCCTGCCGGAAAAAGCGGCGGAGAAACGCCAGCAGCGGTGGGCTCAGTGGAACGAAAAGACTGCCGGCATCCGGCAGGAAATGCGGGCAATCGAAGAACCGGCTCGCAAGAAGCTCACCGACGAATTCGTCGAGAAGTACCCGGCTGAGATACGGGACGCGATTTTGACATCTCCCGAGCAACGGTCTCCCTATCAGCGGCTCATGTACTACAAGGTCAAGCCGTTTCTTGACCCCGACTCCCATATCTCCAGGGCATCGATAAAGGCCGTGGTCAAGGGTCTCAAGGAGGACGAGAAGAAGCGCTGGAAGGAACTGAAGTCCAACCTAGACCAGTATGCCGACCTGCACCCTGGAGAGGTTCCCGTCGGGATTGGAATGACGGATGGAGGCCGCCGGGCGCCAAAGACCTACATACTTTCCGGAGGGGCCTACGATGCGCCCCAACAGGAGGTCCTGCCGGGTTTCCTCTCGATGTTGGATCCAGGTCCGGCAACGATCATTGCCCCAGAAAGAATCGAGTCCACGGGTCGGCGGACGGCGCTGGCCGACTGGCTGGCGGCTCCGGAGAATCCCCTCACCGCTCGAGTTATCGTCAATCGACTCTGGCACTATCACTTTGGCCGGGGCATCGTCGGTACCACGAGCAACTTTGGCCTGTCCGGAGACCTCCCCAGCCACCCGGAGTTACTGGACTGGCTGGCGACACGGCTCATCAGTAGTGGCTGGAGTCTCAAGGAAATGCATCGGATCGTAATGAACTCCAGTACCTACCAGCAGTCTTCTCGACACCGCACGTCCGCAGCGACGGCTGACCCGGAGAACAAGCTTCTGTGGCGCTTCCCACGGCGTCGGTTGGAAGGAGAGATCATCCGTGACGCGGCGCTTGCGGTCTCCGGTCTTTTGAACCCGAAGATGGGTGGGCCGAGTGTTTTTCCTCCGCTCCCTCCTGGGATGGTAACCCGGGGCGGGTGGAAGGTAACCAGCGATCCGGTGGAGCGCCGACGGCGAAGCATCTACGTCTTCGTGCGTCGCAACACGCGTTATCCGATGTTTGAGACCTTCGACATGCCCGACACACACGAGAGCTGCCCGCGACGCTCCTCGACCACCAGCCCGCTGCAATCACTGTTTCTGTTAAACAGCGAGTTGGTCCTGGAATGGGCGCAGGGCTTTGCCGCCCGGGTTCTTTTTTCAGCCGGCCCGGAGCGCGACGCACAGATCGAAACAGCCTACCGTCTTGCCTATTCTCGAGGGCCGGACGATGGTGAGCGGGACACTGCCCACGACTTTTTCGCGCGCCACACCGGCATTATTGCGGACCAATTGGCGGCGGGGCATGAGTTGGTCTTGCCCACCATGCGTCCCTACGGGTTCGATCCGGTGGATGCGGCGGTGCTGGTGGACTTTTGCCACATGATGCTAAACTCGAGCGAGTTCGTATATCTGAACTAGCTCGGTTCCGGTGCTTTGGGAAATAAAGACGAACCTTGTTTTGAGACAGCGATGAGAACGCAGTGGAACGACATACAGAGGCGCTCCCGCCGCGAGTTCTTGGCTCGGGCAGGGAATGGGTTTGGCGCAATGGCGCTGGCTTATTTGCAGCACAGGGACGGGTGTGCCTCCCCTCTGCTGAAAGTGGATAGGAGCGGTCTCCCCCAGAACGCGCATCACGCTCCCAGGGCCAAATCGGTCATCTGGCTCTTCATGGAGGGTGGGCCCAGCCAGCTTGACCTGTTCGTTCCGAAGGCTGCGCTCGAGCGCCTGGCAGGGCAGCCCATGCCGGCTTCTTTCGGACGGCCGATCACCGCGATGGGTACCGCAAACAACACATTGATGCCGTCGAAGCGGTCGTGGAAGCGCTACGGGGAAAGCGGGCAGTGGGTTTCAGATTGGTATCCCCATGTGGCGCAGCATGTCGACGACATTGCCTTTATTCATTCTTGCCAGGCCGATGGCCTCAATCATGTCGGTTCCGTCTGCCAGATGAATACCGGTTCGATCCTGGCCGGCCGGCCCTCGCTGGGGGCGTGGACGACGTATGGACTCGGGAGTGCCAACGAGAACCTCCCGGCGTTTGTCATCATGACGGACGGGCGGGAAGTTCTGGGGGGGTCCAAAAACTGGAGTTCCGGTTTCTTGCCGGCCGTGCATCAGGGCACCCACCTTCGCCGTGAAGGTTCTCCCATCTTTCACCTTGCTCCACCCGACGGGATTAGTGACCGGCAACAACGCAGCAAGCTGGATTTCGTGAAAAAGCTGAACGAGTCTTTTGCGACCGGCAATGAGGAAGACACCGAGCTCGCAGCGCGCCTTGATTCTTACGAGTTGGCCTATCGGATGCAATCGGCTGCCCCGGAGGCAGTCGATCTGTCGACCGAGACCGAGGCGACACGAAGGCTCTACGGGTTGGATGATGAGGCAACAACGCAGTTCGGCAGAAACTGTTTGCTCGCGCGCCGGCTAGTGGAACGAGGCGTGCGCTTTGTGCAGCTCTATTCCGGCAGCGGCTGGGACGCGCACACCGACGTGGAGGGAAATCACTCGAAGATGTGTAAGTCCTCCGACAAGCCGATCGCTGGTTTGCTAGCGGATCTCAAGAGCCGTGGCCTTCTCGACAGTACTCTGGTGGTGTGGGGAGGGGAGTTCGGCCGCACACCGTTCAACGAAAAAGGGGACGGCCGCGACCACAACCCGTGGGGCTTCACGACTTGGATGGCGGGAGGTGGCATCCGGGGTGGACAAGCCATTGGCAGGACGGACGAAATCGGGCTGCGTGCCGTGGACAAACCCTGCCATGTGCACGACATTCACGCGACGATCTTGCATCTGCTCGGCCTAAACCACAAGGCATTGACCTACCTGCATAGCGGCCGGTTCGAACGTCCCACGATCAACGGCGGTCGTGTGTTTGACGAGGCCTTTGCTTGACGCCGGAGCCGCCTTTGTTGCCACAAGCGCGTGGAACGGAAGACGGACCGCAGTCCCAACCTTGGCCATGCGTGCTGCGCATTGGAAGTTGTCGCTAGACTTTGAGAGCGATGCACGCTTTCGTAACGTAGACGTCTCCGCAAGACATCACATCGAAGCCGTGCCCCGTTTCAACAGCGACTGCAATAGCAACTAGAAAACGAAAGGACCCAGATGGATTGGCTGAAGTACTATGCGCATCGCTTCAAGAGCGTGACAGAATCGCCGGTCACGGCCGTTCTTGAACTTGCAGAACGTCCCGAAGTGATCTCCTTTGCCGGAGGACTGCCCGATCCGGAGGCGTTTCTGCTGGAGCGCATGAAGGACGCCACCGATGCGGTTTTCGAGCATGAGGCCAGGGAAGCGTTGCAGTACAGTCCCAATCCGGGCTACACGAAGCTCCGGGACTGGCTCGCCGAGCGCATGTTGCAGGTGGAAGGAGTTGGGATCGAGCGTGATCAGGTCATGATCACGACGGGGGGGATACAAGGACTCGATCTTGTTTGCAAGGTGCTATTGGATCGAGGGGATCATGTTTTGGTTGAAGCACCAACCTATTTGACCGCGCTGCATACGATGCGTAGCTACGAAGCGCGGCCAATCGGAATCCCGATGGATGAAGATGGGATGATCATCGACGCACTTGAAGAGCGGTTGCAACATCTGGCCAACGAGAATATGTTGCCGAAATTCATCTACACGATTCCGTCGTTCCAGAACCCTACGGGTTTGACCTTGTCGGCGGACCGGCGCAAGAGACTGGTCGAACTCGCGGCCATGCGTGAGATTCCGATCGTGGAAGATGCAGCCTACTCCGAGTTGCGATATGACGGCGAGAAGTTGCCGTCGCTGTTTCAGCTGAATTCCGAGGGAGTGCTGTTCGTTCATACTTTTTCCAAGATCTTTGGTCCTGGTGTACGGCTCGGCTGGCTCTGCGGCAGCGCGGAAGTGATCAGTAGATGCTGTTTGGCGAAGCTCGGTACCGATCAGTGCTCGAGCTCCCTGGCGCAGCGCATCGTGTATGCTTGCGGCAAGCGTGGCGTGATCGGAGAGCAAGTAGAAAATTCGATTGGGCATTACCGACGCAAGAGGGACCGTTGCCTCGCAAGCATGGCCGAGGAGATGCCCTCGGGCGTCAGTTGGACAAGACCTGGGGGAGGATTCTACTCCTGGGCTACGCTTCCGGAAGCTATCGACAGCGCGCTGTTGTTGGAGCGTGCTCTGAAGGAGGAAAACGTGGCTTTCGTCGCGGGTGCGATGTTCTATGCGGGCGACGGCAGCAACTCCGAACAAGGCGCGAACCAGATCCGTCTGTCCTTCAGCGTACTCAACGAAGACCGAATCGCTGAAGGAATCCGTCGACTGGGCCGAATCATCCGCAGGTCTGGTTGATGGCGACCGTCTCGGGACTGTTTGTCGGGCGAGGCACGTTTTGTTTGAAGCCCAACGTGGCGGGACGTGACGGCTGGCGACCCCAGGTCGCCAGCCGTTTGCGGATGGCACGGCTACTGGGAATCTCGCCCTCTTGGTCCTGAGGGTCCTCGTCGAGAATTTCCGAAGCCGGCTCGTGGACCGTCTGAGACTTCGAGTAGATTCAAACCGATGGCATCCCGAATCGCTCCTTGAACGGAGAGCGCCTCGTCGAGTGCTGCCAGGGTGTCGACCTGTTCACTGGTCAGAATCCCTAGAGCAGCGGCTCGGAACTCGTCGGCTTGCTGATGTATCTGGTCTTTGATGTTTTGAATCTCGGCCTGCAGTTGTTCGATGAGCGTCACGTCCGGAGTATCGCTTTGGACTTGCTCCCGGAGTGCTCCCCGTAGGTCGGAGAGGTCGCCGGCAAGCGGTTGAATCGATTCACGGAAGGCAGTGTTGACGGCTTTTAGATCTTCGACTTGTTGATCCGAAAGCCCCATGATTTCTTGAAGCTCGTCATAGGTCGGCTCGCCTCGACGAAAAGTTCCTTGCTGTGCCAACAGAAACGCTGCCCCTACCAGGACAACAAGTGAAACGGTGGCTATTTTCATGCGTGGTCTCCATTTTTTGTTATTCTCAAAAAACCAAACTCATAACGCTTAGAAAACGATTCACTCCAAATGGTTCGTGAAATCAAACGCAAGTGCAGTGTTTTTACACGCTCTTAACATTGCTGTAAGGCGACGGTGGCTGTTCGCATGGTCTTCCCATCGACCAGAGAAGATTGTCGGGTATTCAAACTTTCAAACGACCGTCGTAGGGACCTGCTGCGTCATAGGCAGGGCGACGGAATAGAAACGCAATTGGAGGAAACAAATTCTCCTCTGCAAGGCTCAAGATGGAGATGTTGCATCACTGTTCATTCATGACGGAGCTTTGGCTAATTTTGAAGGAACCATCTTCGGAGACATCTTCGATGATCACGTTCGACCAGCGAACCACCCCTTAGATGGGGCTGGAGTCATGATTACGGATTAACTCCGACGACTCCAGATCCAGACAGCAAAGCTTAATGATTGAATGCCTTATTGGGATAATCGGGATTCCGCGCAGGACGGTGGGCTACGAGCAGGGCAGGGAAAATGGCTGAACCCCCTCGGCAACGTTGCTTGTCTTGCTGCTCTTAAGTAACTGCTCGGGATCTGCTGCTATGCGTGTAACTTAGCTAATCGTCAAAAACCGCGTTTTTTCACGGTGCGCTGCGCAGTTACGTTCCCAAGCGACTGGCGCGTTGCGCCAGTCAGCGCTGGCAGCCGATCGACGGCGTTTCTATACAGTCGCTCTGCGGATTTGCCGTCTCAGTTGATGGAGGTGGCGCGCCGTATAGACTTCAACTCCTTGTGGTCGTGGGCCTCGAGTGCCGTATCGCGGTTGGATTTGAGCTCGCGAATTTCCTTTTTTATTTTGGCCTTGTTGACCCCGGCGACCTTGTGGTGCTCGTGGGCTTCAATCCCGAGGGCGGTGCAGAGAGCGAGCACCAATGGCTCCTTGTGCATGGTGCTGTGGCCATGCAACGCATCGTGCTCTATCCCCTGGGCGATCTCGCGTAACTCCGCGACCGTCTTTTTCTTCAGTTCGTCGAATGTGTGCTCCATGGTCACCTTCCCACGCCAGCGCAGCGATGAATGGCTGGCTGGGCAATTTTCTGAGGGCTCCGTTAGGGTCGGGCATTCCGTAGTCCTAGTTGAAATTCAATGTTGGTGGCCAGTATAGCAGCGAACTGCAATCTGACCGGAGGGAAAAACGAACCTTTGTATTCATAGCCCAAACAAGGTCGAGTGGTATTCAACAACTGTCAAGAATCAGGCCGGTGCACATGGCTTTATACTGCAAAGTACTTGACAGTGCTAGCTCAGCGGCGCTATATTGCTGGGCATGAGGGTTGGCGGTGAACCTACAGAGAAATTGGGCCTGCTAGGTGCGCGAGCGGAGCAAGATCTTCGATTCATCCGTGACACGATGCAGCGCGCTAGCGCGTTCACTGCTGTGTCCGGGTGGGGGAGCGTAGCAATCGGGGTGGTCGGTCTCGCGGCTGCCCTCGTCGCTGGCGGCCAGCATGTGGATCGTGTGTGGTTGTCGACGTGGCTGTTGGCGGCGAGCCTCAGTGCGGCGATTGGAGTTTGGACGACCTATCGTAAAGCGAAGGCCGCCGGAGTTTCAATCTTTCGGGGGTCCGGGGCACGATTTGCCTTTAGTTTAGTGACCCCGATGGTAGCGGCGGCGTTGTTTTCTATTCCGCTTTACCGTGCTGGTATGGTCGAGCTATTGCCTGGATTGTGGCTCCTGCTCTACGGTACAGGAATTGTCACAGGTGGGGTTTTCTCTGTGCGATTGATACCGACGATGGGGCTCTGTTTTATGTTGCTGGGAGTACTGTCGTTTCTGGTGCCATGGCGAGATGCAATGATGGCGCTGGGATTTGGAGGGCTTCACACCTTGTTTGGTTTTGCGATTGTGAGGAGACACGGTGGCTAGACCTTAGTCCAGCGTGATTTTTTGCATGAGGAGGAAGAAAAGCCCTGGAACGTGTGCCGTTACGGGATAAAATGCGTTTGATATATTTACAAGACATCCCGAAAGGAGCACATTCCAGGTGAATAAAAGAAACCACAGAATCCTCCTCCGAGACAAGCAAAATCTTACACGCCGGTTGGAAAGAAATCAGTTTGAGGACCGGTCCGATCCTATGTTCAAGGACTCCAACACCTACTACGAGATCGCCGAGAGAACGCGCGCCATCGGATCTGGTGGTATCGGAGCCATTCACAAGCTCGTGTGTAAGCTTGGATTGGACAAAGATATCAACAGAAACATCGTTTTGCTCAAGTACCACTTTCCTTACTGGGAATCCGATCATGTACTGAACATCGCATACAACGTCTTGTCGGGTGGAACCTGTCTCGAAGATATCGAGCGGTTGCGCCAGGATGAGACCTACATGAACGGACTGGGAGCCGAGAGGATTCCGGATCCCACGACGGCTGGAGATTTCCTCCGTCGTTTCGATGAGGATTGGATCTTCGGACTTCAGGAAACCATCAATGAAACCCGAACCAAGGTGTGGAAGTTGCAGGATGCTTCCTTCCGGAAGGAGGCCATCATCGACGTGGACGGGACCGTCGCCGGAACCTTGGGGGAATGCAAGGAAGGAATGGACATTGCCTACAACGGGATCTGGGGTTACGCACCGTTGATCGTGACCTTGGCCAATACGAATGAGGTCCTCTATCTGATGAATCGGCCGGGCAACCGTCCCTCTTCCGACGGAGCGGCCGAGTGGATGGACCGGGCAATCGATCTGGTGTCGTCGGTGTTTACGAAGGTCTGGCTTCGGGGCGACACGGATTTCTCGCTGACGAGAAACTTCGATCGCTGGGACGAGCGGGTTGGTTTTGTCTTTGGTTATGACGCCAAGCCGAACCTGGTCGGGATGGCCGATGCCCTGCCGGAGAGACAATGGAAACCGCTCGAGCGGCCTCCTCGTTATGAGGTCAAGAGCGAAGAACGGCGCCGTCCGGAAAACGTCAAAGAACAAGTAATCAAGGAGAGAGAATTCAAGAACATCCGCCTGCAGAGCGAGCAGGTCGCCGAGTTTGACTATCGTCCCGGACACTGTAAGAAAACCTATCGCATGGTTGTGGTTCGGAAGAACCTCACGATCGAAAAGGGGGAGCACCGGCTGTTTGATGAGGTCCGGTACTTCTTCTACATCACCAACGATCGGGAGATGACGATGGGAGAAGTGGTCCTTTTTGCCAACGATCGCTGCAACCAGGAAAACGTCATCGGTCAGCTCAAGAGTGGAGTGAACGCCTTGAGGATGCCTTCGGACAGTCTGGTATCGAACTGGGCCTACATGGTCATCGCATCGCTGGCGTGGAATCTGAAGGCCTGGTATGGCCTGGTGACGCAGGCGCCGACAGTACGTCGTGATATCTTGAGGATGGAGTTCAAACGCTTCCTGGTGAACTTTGTGCAAATACCCTGTCAGATTGTAAGAACCGGTCGTCGCCTCGTTTACAGGATATTGGCCTATAGCAAGCATCTCGAAACCTTTTTGGCGACGTTCGACTATATCAGGCAACTCAGGTTTACTTGAAGGCGCCTCGCCGGCGGGTGAGCCCGTACCCCCGGCGGAGCAAGAGTGGCGGGCGAAAGGAAGGGCATAACAGAGACAAACAAGATCAAGTGATCCAGACAACCAATGGAAGGTTTGTCTCTTGTGTTTCTCTTTGCTTTCCCTGTTACGCACAAGGAGCTGAAATCCACGAGATATTCGGAAAAGGCAAACGATTTTCCGAGCGAGCTCATACCTCGCTTATTTTGGGGCTAGATCCGTCAGTGTGATCAAGAAGGAGAGGGGCGTGAAACGGAAGCGCGGCGAAATCGTGCTGCAAGTCATCCGTGGACTGGGAGGTGCGGGCGGGGAAGGGGGCGTGGATCGGCTCGTTCACGAGCGTATTCGCCTGGGCATCGTCAGTGCCCTGGCGGTGAACGATAGCCTCAGCTTCAATGAGCTCAAGGAGATTCTGCAGACATCAGACGGGAATCTGAGTGTCCACGCGAGAAAGCTGGAGGATGCTTCGTACATCGACTGCAAAAAGCATTTCGAGGGCAGAACGCCCAGGACGGAGTATCGCATCACTGATCGAGGCCGCAAGGCCCTGCAGCGTTATCTACGACACATGGAGGCTCTCGTCAGGGCAATGAGCGAGAAGGGTTAACACAAGGAACGGTACATTGGTTTGGAGTTTCGTACCGGTGATGAGGACCCGACCCCGCTGCAGCGGGAGATCATCTCTTCATTCAGCTTCGACACACCGTAGAAAGACCGAGTGGGAGTTTCCCTGCAGAGGGAGGCGAATGGCCTAGAACCGCAACCCCGGCCAAACGACCGATAGTTCACAATCTGCTTGCATCCTGATTCAAGATTGGACTAGGCTTGTTTCACTAACAACCTGATGAAGGATATGGATTCGCCGACTGTATGGTGCAGCCGACGAATCCTGTTTGACCCACCTTCCGACCTTTTCCCAACTTTCAACGACGTCGACCTAATGAGGAGTTCTCCGTCATGGGCGGCTCCGAGTGTTCTCTGAAGGCGACGCCTGGGCAAACTATTGCTTAGAATTGTAGGAATGAGTCTGGGCCTGGGGGCCGAGTCGCAAATGTTGCGATGCGGACGGACCGGAAGGGTAATCTCAGATCGAGAGAGCCAGAATTCATGAAAAGATCAAACGCTACTTTTATGCTATCGCTCTTTCCGGCAATCCTCTCGGCCAATTCCTACGCACAGGATGAGAAGATGAAGACGGATTTGTCCCTGATGGCACCCAGCGAGGAGGCAGCCGAGCTGGCCCAGGAGTGTGCACTCTGTCACTTTGATTTTTTTCTGGGCTTCTTGGGTTCAACCCACAACGCGAAGGAAGTTTCCTGTCCCGTTTGTCATGGGGAGTCCAAGGGTCACCGAGAGGCGGAAAACAACGACGTCAAGCCCAGCCTTCACTTCAGAACTAAAGATCGAAAAAAGAAGGTCGAGAATCTCTGCCTGGCGTGCCACGCGAAAACGGTGGAGCAAGTCCGGGCAGGGAGCCACAACGAGGCTCCACGGCCCGACGCAGCTCAGCCGGCCGAGTGTATCCCCTGCCACGATCCTCACAAATAGACCGTCTCGACCGTAGGGCTCCCACTCCGTGGGAGGCTCTTCCTGCAACCTTGCACCACCGCGGGTCTTATGCCGCACCTACCGGGTGATCTGGCATCCTACAAACGGTTGAATGGCCTTTGTTGGGTTTAAACCAGCCATACAACCATAGGGTAAAGGGCGATAACTCGGTTCCAATCTGGTCGAGCCCGCGTCAAGCCCATGAGCGCATCCGGCTCAGATGATTCGGCAACCGTAATGCGGCGGAGCTGTATGCAGCCTTCAACTCTGCATCCTCAACACTTGCAAGCTCTTTCGAGTGTGCTGCTTTCACATTCGTTTTCACCTCGTGGACGGTGCTCATCCCGGGCGCGACCACGGTAACCTCGGGCCGCGACAGAATGAACCGAAGGGCGTTGACTGCCAGCCGGTCGGTGCCGCTTCCAACAGTTTTTTCCTTGTACTCCCCTTCGAATTGCGTGGATTCCTGGTCGTGTTGCTCGGCCCAGGAGGGAACCTCTTTCTTGAAGAGAGACTCGGCCAAGAACGGCTTGATGGTCATCATGCCGAGGTCTTTTTCCTTGATGAGTCTGAAGAGCTCCTTTTCCGCCTGTCTGAAAAGATAGTTATAGGGAATGATGACCAGATCGAACTGGTCAAATCTGTGAAGGGCCTCGATGAGCCACTTTGCGCTGTGGCTCGAGATCCCCATGTAGCGGATCTTGCCTTGTTCCTTTGCTTTTAAACCGGCCTCGACGACCCATTCGATCAGATCCAAGGGTGTGCCTCCGGTCTGTAGCGCCGGAGGTCGCCAGATGTCGATATGATCCGTATGAAAATTCCGCAGCCCCGTTTCGATCCATTCCATCGACCTGCGGAGGGCTTTGGCACGGTCCCACTCGCCCTTGCGGATGGCCGCAAAATCGTGGGTGATGTAGACTCGATCCCTCGCTCCCAAGACTCGCAGAGCTTCTCCCGTGGTCTCGTCTTCGCCGGGCGTGTCCGTGGTTTCGAAAAAATTGATGCCGCTCTCTAGGGCAGCAGCCACGACCTCGTTACGCTTTTCCTGGGTCGTGAATTCCTCCCCTTTGTAAAAGTAGTGGCCTCCGAGGCCAATCTCCGACACGATCAATTCCGTGCGCCCAAGTCGCCGATAACCCATTTCAGAGCTGAAGCATGGTGTCTGAGGGGATGCCAAGTGCTGGATGGAAGCGGAATCTCGCGAGGTGCTTCCCTCAGCTGTTACGGAGCCGACGGCCGTGCCAACAGCCAGGCCGGCGGTTTGTTTGAGCCAGTCTCTGCGGGCGATTTTCGTGCGTGCCATGATTCCTCCTTTCGCCGGTAACCTCATGTTACTAGCAATTATCTGGCCAAACCATCGAGAGGCAGCGAGATACGGGAAGTGTTGGTGGGGTGAGACTTGGAAATAACCGCCTTGCATCTCACGGAGTGAGATGCAAGCTGTAGGCCGCTCACGCCTAGAGCGGCTTGGTCTTCCTCGGATAAAGACGCCTAAGGTCGCGGAGCACTATCAGGGTTCGGACGTTTGCCGAAGAGCCGCCTCTCGATGCCAAGTCTTCATCAAGCCATCATAGATCTTTCGGGCTTCTCTGATGCGTTCGAGAAGCTCGGGCCCTTGACGCGCCAGCTGTTGGACTACAGATGGACTGCTCAGGTTGCCATCTCGGTCGAAGACCCTCGGCAGGGTAGCTGCGACAGCTTCTAGCTCTGGACGTCAGGGGCGATTCTGTACTCTCGAGATGGTCGTTGAGGCGAGCGGCGACGGAAACGATACTCTCAATCTCTTGGAGGCTCTCCCCACGATCGTGGATCAACTCACGCACCTGCTGGTAGCGCCAGAAGCGCAGATCGGAACGGACGACATAGATGGGGGTCGTGTGTGCGAAAGTACCATCGTGGCTTTCTGCGCGAGCTGCGATCCAGAAACCATCGCCGCCCGCCATATCAAACGACAAATCCAACTCATTTTTTGCCTGATCGTCAGAACGGACTTCCCCGACGACTTCACCCTGGGAGATCACCTGTAGCAGAGAAGGGGATCCCAGGCGGCGATCGCGATAGGTTCTGGCAACCACGTTGAGTCGGCGGTCAGATCGGTCGATTCTGACTTCGTCACCGGGCAGTGCTTCTTCTACGCGAAAATCAATGATCGGACGGTCGGTGACGAAGGTGTTGCCCTTTCGAAAAGCGTCCATCCACCGGTCAGCGGAAAACTGCTTCTTCCCCGTGTAGGCATAGACTCGACCTCACCCACGGTTCCACCCCACGGAACGTCCGACCCCGCCGATGCGACCATTTTGAAGCCCAGGTTCAAGAAGTCGTAGTACAGGGCGGTTCCAAGTCGTCCGAACTGCAGGATCTCAAAGAAATCTACTTTGCCTCTGGTGACGTTCAGGCTCATGTCCCGGTGCAAGTGAAATGCTCCGGTATCCGCGTGGGCGTAGCCCGAGAGGCCGCCCTGCTCGTGTACCTGGTCAAACACCAGATCGTAGAGGAAGTACTGATCCGGGTAGCGCACCATGCTGGTTGTATTCATAGAAAGGGTGTGGCCGAGTTGATTGGTTCTCGGGCACTCCTGACCAGGAGAGAGAATGTGACCGTGCTTCTCGTACCGGTGCTGCCTACCGAAACCACGCTGCTCGAAATAGGTTCGGAAGATGTCGCCCATCTTGACTATATTCGCCAACCTCAGATCCTCGGCCTGCAGCCATGTCATGAGATCTTCTGCGTCAGAATCGCTCTGGATCTGCGCGTGGACATGATCATCCCCCGAATACCAACCCTGGCGAGCCATGTCCACCCATCGACTTAGCTTCAGGGTTGCCTCGGTTTCTTCTCCGGGCTTGATCTCTAACGATTGCGAAACCGGCAGGTACTCCAGACCCTTGCGAACGCTAATCTCCCAAGGACCAGGAGAGAGCTCCATATCAAAGGGCTCGGGGACGACCCACCAGAAGCGACCCTTGAGCTCTCCGGGCAGATTGGTGTGCCGGCGACCGGTGGGCCACCCCTGAGAATCGAACTGGTTGGCCAACTCAACGGCACCCGGGGGCTTTTTCTCCTTTCCATTGAGTTTCCAGGTCAGATTGACCATTGCCGGTAGAGTATCGCCGGTTCCCGCGTCGAGGATCCGTACACGTTCTGAAAAGTTCCTTGAACTACGTCTTGAATGAGACAACCTGCCAGGAGGATCGCGAAGATCGATGCAATCCACTTGTATCCGGGCATCTTGCTCCTTCGAGAGTCGGAGACTCTCACTCAGAAGATGATCGACCCGTAGGGTTTGTCGACCAAATTCCTTGAGGTCCTTTTACCCACCCTGCCATAATCCAATAGGACCGTCGGCGACTGTCCTATTCTATGCTAAAGAGACAATTGCGCTAAGCATCCTGACGTGCTGGCCGAGTGAGTGCTATTGTTAGTTGAAATTCAATGAAAGGAAAGCGGCTCCAAGAGTGGTAGATTTTTGTTTTTGTCTGAAAACGAAGTCAACCAATTCTCAAGGAGCCACTATGAAGAAGATTCTACCAAACGGCAATACGTCGAAGCAAAAACGATCGTCAGGCGAGACACGATTTCTCGCAACCAATGATCAGCTCAACGAACTTGATGCACGTATCGAGCTCATCCAAGCGTTGATACCGCTGGGATTGCGAGCCGTCCAGGACAGCCTTGAAGATGAAGTCAACCACCTCGCTGGGAAGCGCTATAGCCGAGCCGGCGGTGATTGCAACCTTCATCGATGGGGATCGCAAAGGGGTTCAGTGTACCTGACAGATCAGAAGATTCCAGTCCGTGTTCCTCGAGTCCGAGATACTGATCGGAGTTGTGAGGTACGGTTGAGAACATATCGGCGGTTGCAGCAACCCAGGAATATGGACGAGGGCCTTTTGAAGAAGGTGATCAACGGATTATCGTGTCGCAATTATCGGGAGTGCGCTGAGGCGGTTCCCGAAGCCTTTGGCATGTCGTCGTCAAGCATCTCGCGCCGTACCATCCAAGTGACAGCTCGAAAACTGAAGGAGCTGCAGGAACGATCTCTTGCAGGATACGATTTTGTTGCTCTCTTTCTGGACGGCAAAAGCTTTGCCTCCGAGCAAATCCTGATTGGATTGGGAGTAACCATTGAGGGTGAGAAGATCATCTTGGGGTTCCTGCAGGCCAGTACCGAAAATGAACGAGTGTGTACGGACTTTCTCCGAGGGCTGTTACAAAGAGGGCTTTGCCATGACGAGGGCCTGATGTGCGTCATCGATGGGTCCAAAGGATTGCGAAAAGCCATCCAGACGGTATTCGGCAACCAGGCTGTCGTGCAGCGCTGTCGATGGCATAAGCGTGAGAATGTGTTGAGCTACTTGCCCAAGAGCAAACAGGGAACCTTTCGCAAACGTTTGCAGGATGCCTATCAAAAGCCAACCCTGGGAGAGGCAGAAACAGCGCTTCTAAGGGTCCGAAAAGAACTATCGCTGCTGAACCAGTCAGCGGCAGCCAGCTTGGATGAGGGTTTCGAAGAGATTCTCACCCTTCACCGGTTGGGCCTGGCAGAGGAACTCCGGGAGAGTTTCTCTACCACGAATTGTCTCGAGTCCATCAATGCGCAGCTTGGACAAAGAACCGACAAAGTGGATTACTGGAAAAACAGCAACCAATTACATCGCTGGGTAGCTACGGCATTGCTTGAGATCGAGCCGAGACTCAGGAAGGTCCGTGGCTATCGGCATCTGCCGAGGTTACGTCGTTCCTTAAAAGCCCGTTTTTCAAAAGCCGTGGAGGAACGAATTGCGTGAATACCACGGGAGCCGCTCTCCAATTTCAACTGAAAATGGGATTGACTCTGCTGGCCATTCTCTTTGTGTAGCTGCTCAGCGGGGTCTACGTTTTTCTTGCACTGCGTAGTGTAATTGACGGGGGAAGGAAATTGGCTTATCAAGCTGCTGGACGTTTGGGGCTGATCTGCACTTTTGTCCTGATCGAAGTTGTGGGGTGTCACGTTAGGGAACCGACAATTCCGATTGGGTCTTTCGGGTCGCGGGAACTGGCCACGTTCATCGACGAGGAGATACTTCTTTCTGAAGCACAAGTCACCAGGTGCTTGCAATCGGTGAAACATCTGAACGACCGCCTCGAAGAGGAGGATTCTAGAGACGGAGCTGCACTGAGGTTTCTACTTTCCGGGCCGCTCGCCAAGGGAATCGCACTGAGCACGACAAAGTCGATTGATGTTGCTTTTTATCTCGATCCGGCTTCCGCGCCACCGGACAAAGAAGGCCTGGGCACATGGGTTCTGGCGCGCCTCAGAAAGCTGATCCCAAGCCTGGAGCTGACCGAGGAGCAGCCGTCGGTGCCCGCGGTCTCCTTTCGAATGACAGGGGCGCCCTATCCTATACGTCTCACGCCGGTATACGACGATTCCGCTGCCGACGGTGGCGGATTTCAGTTTGCCAAGGAAACAGGACTGAAAGTCCGAACGAGTATTCCTCTGCGGATCGAGTTTACCCTCCGTCGAGCGGCGAACCGGTCAAACGGCTTCGCCCAGACCTATGGGCTGGTGGAGTTTCTACTGGAACGAAAACGCGTCAGCGATCCGTCATTTCATTTCAAGAGTTTCTTGACCGAATTGCTGCTGGCCCGTCTGTTCGACCTCCACGTCGATATGACCGATCCGTCGGAGGCGATCGAGCGAGTCTTCCAATACATTGACGAGACTGGCTTGAAGGAACCCATCGCTTTCTCGGACTATTATGAAGAGGATGAAGTGCCCGCTTCCGGCGAGGATCCTATGGAAATCTACGACCCGATCACTCCGACCAACAATGTGGCGGTTGCCTATGATGAATCGGACCGCCGCCGGGTCGTGCAATTTGCGAGCGAGACACTGCAATTGCTCCGGGCCGCGCGGGCCTCGACGACAAGAGAAGAGGCGCTCACCAAATGGGGGGCGTTGCTAGGACCGAGTTTCATGGAACAGACGTCTCAATGACTGTGCTGATTTGGTGATTGTTGTAGAAATCAGGGGGAAGGATCCGGAGCCTCTGGTCCATTGTGGCCGCGGCGGATAGAACCCTTCGCCAGAGCTTTCCGTCGCGAGACACCGCTCTTCGCTTGTGGGACTGGGTAGGTCCCGATGATATCGCCCGGCTGAGTGTCTAACTTTCTCCACTCGGGCTCGAAGGCGTAGGTCTCTTTTTCAGGGGCGTTCTCGCGACCCCAGATCATTATCCAGAACTTCAGCGTGTAGAACACATTCCAGACGATCTCATGGTTTTTTATCATGAACTTCAAGCGGCGCCACATGTAGGTCGGGTTCTTGAAGTAGGCCTCGGCGTAAAACTTCTTGAAGTAAAGCTTGATGGTCTCCCAGTCGAGCGACGGGTGGTCGTAAATCTCCTCTGCCTTGTTGTAAACGGTGTACTGATCCCAATCGAAGGTCTTTATCCGTCCTTGTTGGCGAAGCGTCCGGAACATCGGAGTGCCCGGGTAGGGCGTGGTCATTCCACACTTCATGGTGTCGAGTTTGACCGTGCGCGCGTAATCGATTGTGTCCTGCATCGACTCCTCGGTATCACCGGTCAAACCCACCATGAAGAAGCCGTTGGGCTCGAGTCCCGCGGCGCGTGCCATCTCGACGGCTTCGATGCCCTTTGTGAGCGTCGCTCGCCCGCCCTTGCCAAACGCCTTGAGCACGTTTTCGTTGCCGCTCTCGAAACCGAAGTAGACACGGTAGCAGCCGGCACGTTTCATCAGTGAGAACAGCTCGGGATTGGCACTATCGACACGGATACCGTTCGTGCAGGTCCACGCGATCCGCACCCGCTTGCGGATGATCGCCTCGCAGACACGAGCAGCCCATTCATTGTCGCTCGTGAAGATATCGTCTACAAGTACCACCTCGCGGACTCCAAGGCTCTTCAGCTTGCTCAACTCCTCCGCACAGCGCTCGGGCGACTTCTTACGATACCCGAGGCCCATTGTGTTCTTCGAGCCGCAGAAATCGCACTGGAAAACGCAACCGCGGGAGAACTCGATGGTACTGACCGGCGAGTAGCGCGCGATGATGCGCGTCATCTTCTCGTTGCAGTCGGGCGGGTAGTCCTCCCACGCAGGCATTGGCAGATTGTCAAGGTCCTCAATCAAGCCACCCGGCATGTTGGCCTTGACCTCGTCGCCGTCTCGCCAGTAGAGACCCGGGATCGACGCCCGATCCTTGCCGTCGAGCAGGTCTGCGAGGGCAAAATCAGCTTCGCCGGTCGCGACGACGTCGAGCGTGGATTCTTTCATTGTTTCAAGTGGCAGCGCGGACGGGTGTGCGCCCCCGCCAACCGTCATGATGTCTGCAGAGATATCCTTGACCAGGAAGGAGATGTCCCGCATCTGGTTGGCGAGGGGTGTTGTCGCAGTAACGCCGACGGCATCAGGCCGCTCGGCAACAATTATCTCACGGATAACGTGAGGATCGTACGGGCGGTACGACAGATCGAGAATCGTAACCTTGTGACCGCGTGACTTTAGTGCCCCAGCGATGGCCGACAGGCTGAGAATCGGGTATACGGGGAAGGCTATGCCTCCCTCGTTTGAGCCGTAGGTACGAAAGTACGACGGATTGATGAGGAGTGCTTTACCCATCGCGCGCGAGTCAATAAAGATAAAGTGCAATTAGGTCCTAAGGTCTGGCGGAGACGACTTCGCCTCTGCTCGGCTCCTCAAGAGACTAAACCATGTTAGTTCTAGGCAACCGTGCTTTCAGTTTGCCACAGGTACTTAAAACTCCCATCAGGATTCTTATTGTTCCGAGCTGGAGGCGGCAGTCTATCACATCCGAGGGGGAAACGGAGACGATATGACTCGGTTGCCAAGCCAAAAATGTCGGTGAGTTGTAGACGGGTGCGCGATCAGCCATCTTCGTACCCGGCATCGTATCGGGACTCATCCTTTTGAAAACTCTTGAGGATTGAGTACTCAAAAGGGCTTAGGATAAAAGGAAACAGGACTTCGAATCTCGCGAACTCCACCTAGCGACCCGGGTTGCTTCAAATCCACACCACCAAATTCAACATTTGATCCCAACGAGAACCTCCCCCTAAACGTCGGTTGCCGGTAAAAACTCCCAAGTACATTGTTGTTCGACCGATCACATCCGATCTGCTTTCACGGACCGAATGACGCAACGAAGACTGACTAACATTTTTTTTATAGCGATAATGGTTGGCGCAGCTCTGTTGCGCCTGCCGACTCTCGGGTGGCAAAGCCTAGTGTGTCCCGCTCAGCCGTCTTTTCGGTGTAGGCATATGGGGCAGCGGAAACCTAGCAATCGCCGCCAGGCCAGCCAACACATATATCGGCCAGGTTCCCAACGTCAAGGAAGCCGCACGCCAACAGTGGACCTTCTTGTCCGACCAGCATCTCACTGCAAAAACAGCACCTCGAACACACCGCGGGACCATTTGAGCTGTTGAATGAAGAATGACCTTAGAGATCCGCCGGCGAAATATGACCACGATTTCACCATCCGTTTTCCCTAGTGCATGATTGATGTTGCCAGCCTTCGCATCTTTGTTGCCTCTACGTGCGATATAACCCGTGCCCGCTCGATGGGCTAGTTCTGCCAATCCTGGACGTGGACCATCGTCCAGAAGAAATATGCTATGCGGATGACGCATTTCAACCGCTGCCCGTAGTGTCTTCTCGATTAGCTCGACAGGCTCTTTGTACGCAACCACGAAAACATCTACCGTGATGCTCGGAGCCGGTGTCGTGTCGGGCCGCACACGAGCCTTCAGCCAGATACCCCACAGAATGAAGACCTGAGCAAACTGAAACGCGAGGCTCGCGGCCATGAGAAACTTGGATCCCCCTATGGGTGCATACCACCACCAAGAAAAATACGAGATCCCTGCTGCTGAGGAGATGATGATAAGAAGGATCAGCGTTGCGTATTCCTTCGGACTGATCGTTCGAGCGAGTGCCAGGCGGGACGCGGCTCTATGCGGTGTGGTGTCTGAGGCCCGCATTAAGGGATTCTGGTTCAAAGGATCGCGCCCGGACTCTTCGAATTCTAGAGACCAGGCTATAACTGGGAAACCAGTCAAAAAAGGGGCCTGATTCCCTGGCTCATTGGGGTGAAAACATCCTATCACGATATGAACGGAGGCAACGTCAATATTCGGCTGGGGGGGAGGCGACGGATTGTGTAGCTTGTGCAGGGGAAACCTGTTATCGACCCGCCATCGATAACATAAGGAAGCCATTGGACTTGAGAGAATCTTGTGACGTGTGGCGCCCATGGTCTGGACGAAGGATTTGCGCAACGCGGCACGGCGACGTCACCAATCCTGGAGTGCGTCGGATCCGGTAGGCAAGGGTCTCCGGTTACCGCCCGCGTCGCTCGCTGCCGCCCAAAACTCATCAATTCAAGCTCTTTTACCTTGCACGTCCAATTAGAATCTCCTATAAAACTCTGTGCGCAACGGTCCAACCGCTTGATAACGCGCGTTGGGTACTGTTGCCGAGACTTTCGCCTTTCTTTGTCGCCAGTATCAACGACACCCATAGGTTCCGGTGGCCGGAGTTATTTTAAATCACGGGCTCGTCGAGGTGGAGTTCTTTTTCGGAGATCTTCTCAGCTGGCGTCTCGTTTTAGTTGTATGCCTAAGTGATTGACTATGTGCAAGTTGATCGGCGATGAGGAGTGATCTGGTCAAGAATCTACCTGTCTGGGTAGCGGCGACGTTTTTTTTGCAGTCGTCGTGGTGCTGGCGCTACGGACATATTCCGTGGTCAACGTGCCAGGCCAACCCGATACTCAGCGTTGGGGATTAAAAGATTTCCGCAGCAACATCTACTATCCTTGCCGTGCCGTCGCGGATGGCATCAACCCATACAACACCGATCGCTATGCGGACCGTTATCCGGTCGAACACCCATTTCCGCTTTATTCGCCGCTGACGCTGCTGATTCATCAGCCGTTGCTTATTTTTCCGTTGGAATGGGCCCAGTGGATCTATTTTGGGCTGACTGCAGTCGGCAGTTTGCTCTTGGCCCGGCTCATGATTCAGTTTATACCATTTCGTTTCGCTCATGTCCTGTTGCTAGCGGGCTTTTTGTTGGCGAGTCGACCGGGGTATCAGAATCTGACCGTGGGCCAAATGACAGTGACCGCGGTTTTGCTGACGCTGCTAGCGTTACGGTGGGCGGAGACCCGCCCATGGCTCTCGGGGCTATTCCTGGCTCTGGCCACTTTCAAGCCGACTTTTGGATGCCTTTTATTCGTGCTGATGGTTGCCAGACGAAATTTCAAGGCAACTACTTGCGGACTTGTCCTGGGATGCCTTTTGACTTTACCCGTTGTCGGTTACCTCTCGTACCTTGAAGGCGGGGTGGCCCAATTCGTGGACACGATCGGCAAGAGCGGTGACCATTTCCCAAGCAAATCCCGGTGTGGATCCGAAGACCTCTCACGGACGACTGGATGCGTACCTTCTGCTCGGAAAATTTAGCGGTGTCGAGCTTGACTCGCGCTACCAGTATCTTTTTGCTCTGCTCATGCTGACGATAGCTGGGGCCTGCATCTTTTGGAAAGCGCGCGCTGTGAAAAATGAGCAGTTTCGTGGCTTTAGCTGGTCGGACTGTTTGCTGCTGCTAACTATTCTGGTCGCCATCTACCATCGAACCCATGACTGGTTGCTGGTCGCGCTCCCACTGACTTGGCTGATTGTCGGCCAGCCGACGGCAATCGGGCTGGTCAGACCCCTGGCGCAATACTCGATGATCGGACTTTTGCTCCTACCTGCGGCTAACTATGTCGCCAGCGAAATGGGCAGCAGGTTCTTCGATCCGTACGGCTTGCACTGGGCGCTGATTTCGAGCGCCAACTCGGCTGCGTTGCTTGCGGCTTGGCTGATCAGCTTGTACTGTCTTGTCCGTTCACCGACATTAAAGGAACGGGGAAAGCCACCTCTCGCGGTGTCTGCGAAAGTTTGAATGCTGAAGGGCAGCGGGAAACAGACCTCGAACAAAATGTTTGACGGCCGTGCCGGGTAGTGGGGCCAAATGAAACTTCCGAAAGGCGCCAAGAGAGGTTGCCAAACGTTATCACTGGCGTCTGTGGATGCGGCCGCAAGACACATGGGGATATACGATTCCGTAGCAAATTAGCGAACGGAAGGCAGAGATAATAGTAGAAATATGGTCCATGCAATCATTGGTTTACGTGCACTTCGTCTTCATCGGGGCATGGCACATTCCTGTGCATCACGAGCACAACTCTCTAGAATCCGCGCCAGGGCAGCAGCATTCGTCCGGAGATCGAAGCGATCTAGGATCCTCTTTCGACCTTCGCGGCCCATAGAACACCTGAATTCGGGGTCGCGCGCAAGCCTCTCGACGCCGTCGGCTAGCGATACGGAGTCCCCCGGGGCCACCAGTATGCCGTGGACTTCATGTTCAACGAGTTCAGGAATGCCCATTATATTGGGAGCCACCACAGGTATTTCCTTGGCCAACGCCTCCATCAGGACGTTCGGTATTCCTTCGGCAAGGCTTGACGATACGACTATATCCGCGGCGTTGTAGAAGGTGTTTATTGCATCCTCGCTTACGGCACCTGCAAAATTCACGCAGTCCACGATGCCGAGGTCGTTAGCCGTATGCTCCAACGCGTTGCGTTCCGGGCCATCACCGACCAGCACACACTGAAACCGCAACCCTCGGTCCTTAAGAAGGCGGCAGGATCTTAATAATAGATGGTGTCCCTTCTTGGGCCAAAGAATACCCACGCAGAGTAGCGATATTCGCCCAGTGCCTCTCTCGGCCTGCCCCCGAGGAACAAACATTTCTGGATTGATGCCATGCCTCACGACTACCAATCGGTCCCAAATAGCGGGCCTAACCCAACACATGACCTGACTTCGGCAAAAATCACTGATGCAAACAACACGCTCCGCAGCCGTGCACTTTTCCGTCAGTCGCAACTCCAGAACATTGTCAAAAATCGCGGGGCCGTTGGCTGTAACAGTATAACGAAGACCCGAGAGCTTCTTGGCCAGCATCGCGACCGCACACTGCGCGTCCGCGATATGAACATGGAGGAACGCAATACCATTCTTCCTCGCCCATAGGGCGAGGCAAACCGCCTCTACGAAGTAGATCAGATAGCGAGTTTTCCAGTACACGCCAGCTGGACTCACTCGCAAGGAATACAAGAGCACAGAACAATATCTCAACGGCGCCTTGAAGCCGAAGTGAATCTGGTCTTTGAGAATTCTCAGAATTCCCTCTTTTTGAATGTAGAATGTTCTCCTTGCTTCTTCTCTCTCAACGGCCGTCCGAATCTGACCTTCTGACGGATACCGCAAACTGCATGTTCGAATATTGAGCCCGAATTGGCGTAGGGCCGTAACTTCACGGGTAATGAAGGTGCGCTCAAACTCTGGGTAGATTCCCAGGAAATAACCAATGCACTCCTGAGACACGGGTCGCGGCTTGCGTGCTTTCTCATTCTCCAAACCGACGGTGACACCGGAGACTAGTCCTTAGTCCAGCGTGATTTTTTGCATGAGGAGGAAGAAAAGCCCTGGAACGTGCGCCGTTACGGGATAAAATGCGTTTGATATATTTACAAGACATCCCGAAAGGAGCACATTCCAGGTGAATAAAAGAAACCACAGAATCCTCCTCCGAGACAAGCAAAATCTTACACGCCGGTTGGAAAGAAATCAGTTTGAGGACCGGTCCGATCCTATGTTCAAGGACTCCAACACCTACTACGAGATCGCCGAGAGAACGCGCGCCATCGGATCTGGTGGTATCGGAGCCATTCACAAGCTCGTGTGTAAGCTTGGATTGGACAAAGATATCAACAGAAACATCGTTTTGCTCAAGTACCACTTTCCTTACTGGGAATCCGATCATGTACTGAACATCGCATACAACGTCTTGTCGGGTGGAACCTGTCTCGAAGATATCGAGCGGTTGCGCCAGGATGAGACCTACATGAACGGACTGGGAGCCGAGAGGATTCCGGATCCCACGACGGCTGGAGATTTCCTCCGTCGTTTCGATGAGGATTGGATCTTCGGACTTCAGGAAACCATCAATGAAACCCGAACCAAGGTGTGGAAGTTGCAGGATGCTTCCTTCCGGAAGGAGGCCATCATCGACGTGGACGGGACCGTCGCCGGAACCTTGGGGGAATGCAAGGAAGGAATGGACATTGCCTACAACGGGATCTGGGGTTACGCACCGTTGATCGTGACCTTGGCCAATACGAATGAGGTCCTCTATCTGATGAATCGGCCGGGCAACCGTCCCTCTTCCGACGGAGCGGCCGAGTGGATGGACCGGGCAATCGATCTGGTGTCGTCGGTGTTTACGAAGGTCTGGCTTCGGGGCGACACGGATTTCTCGCTGACGAGAAACTTCGATCGCTGGGACGAGCGGGTTGGTTTTGTCTTTGGTTATGACGCCAAGCCGAACCTGGTCGGGATGGCCGATGCCCTGCCGGAGAGACAATGGAAACCGCTCGAGCGGCCTCCTCGTTATGAGGTCAAGAGCGAAGAACGGCGCCGTCCGGAAAACGTCAAAGAACAAGTAATCAAGGAGAGAGAATTCAAGAACATCCGCCTGCAGAGCGAGCAGGTCGCCGAGTTTGACTATCGTCCCGGACACTGTAAGAAAACCTATCGCATGGTTGTGGTTCGGAAGAACCTCACGATCGAAAAGGGGGAGCACCGGCTGTTTGATGAGGTCCGGTACTTCTTCTACATCACCAACGATCGGGAGATGACGATGGGAGAAGTGGTCCTTTTTGCCAACGATCGCTGCAACCAGGAAAACGTCATCGGTCAGCTCAAGAGTGGAGTGAACGCCTTGAGGATGCCTTCGGACAGTCTGGTATCGAACTGGGCCTACATGGTCATCGCATCGCTGGCGTGGAATCTGAAGGCCTGGTATGGCCTGGTGACGCAGGCGCCGACAGTACGTCGTGATATCTTGAGGATGGAGTTCAAACGCTTCCTGGTGAACTTTGTGCAAATACCCTGTCAGATTGTAAGAACCGGTCGTCGCCTCGTTTACAGGATATTGGCCTATAGCAAGCATCTCGAAACCTTTTTGGCGACGTTCGACTATATCAGGCAACTCAGGTTTACTTGAAGGCGCCTCGCCGGCGGGTGAGCCCGTACCCCCGGCGGAGCAAGAGTGGCGGGCGAAAGGAAGGGCATAACAGAGACAAACAAGATCAAGTGATCCAGACAACCAATGGAAGGTTTGTCTCTTGTGTTTCTCTTTGCTTTCCCTGTTACGCACAAGGAGCTGAAATCCACGAGATATTCGGAAAAGGCAAACGATTTTCCGAGCGAGCTCATACCTCGCTTATTTTGGGTCTAGCAGTATCGACCAAGCGGTTGCCACCAGCGCCCGACGCGTACGCCGACTTAACGCTTCCCGCTTTGACTCGCGGGTGGGGGGAGTCCCGAACGTCGCAGCCTTGAGGCCGAACGTTGTACTGTGAGCATCCGTTCCTATATGCTTCATTTCGAGTCTCCTTCTTCGAGTTTAGAACAACGGCATGACAACCTGAGGTCCCCATCGATTCTGAGGCAAAGGAACCTGCACCGACACAACCGCCCCACCTGATGGAGGGACGTTCGCAACAACCAGCGGTGTCAATCGTGTGCTCGCGTTTAACACTTCGTCCAGAGTGATCTCAGGCTTGAAGGGCTTCTCTGCCTTGGAGATCACGACCGTAACGGGGCCCGAGCTGGTGCTCGGATCGACACCCATGAAATTCGCCGGAAGGGTCACCCCGCTGATGGGTACCAGGAAGCCAAGGGCCATTTGACCCATTCTCTTTAACGTAGAGAGGATGGAGGACTGTGAGCGCGGCTTGCCTTTCTTGGGTGGCATCGTATAGTACATCCCCTTCATCACGTATCGGTCCGGTAGAATGGTGGCTACGATCGGACGGCGAACACACTCCCCAAGCCGCTCCTGAACCCTGGGGTCTTTTAGGGTGGCGTCAATGATCGGGGAGACCCATTCCGGCGACTTGGGCCAGGCGCTAATAACCATTGCTTGATCTTTTGGCCTCTCGACGATCACGGTGTGGCTCCGAGTGTAGCTGCGCAATACGCCTGCGCCCAGGAATGCCAGCATCAGACAGGAAAGGTAAGCTGCAGCCCAGCCGAAGGTTCGTGGACGAAGCCGCCCGAAGCTGCTCTCGAACAGTCGTCGAATGGGGCTACCGGGAAGAAAAGCCCCACGCGATTCCATGTAACGCTGATAATCCTCGCCAAAGCGCTCCGTCATTCGGCGCTCCTCGAAGCGAGCCAAGGCCGCGTACAGGAACAGCATCGTGACCCAGAAGCCGAGAAGGAGAAACCGGGGCCAGATCGTCAACAGCCCCCAGCCTGCAATGCCCAGACATAGATATTGGGGATGTCGCGAAATCCGGTAAAGCAGGCTGGTGGCAACGCCGCGTCGCCGGAGTTTGTTGCCGTAAACCTGTGCTGCCGAGATGAGGAAGCCCCAGAGACCAAGGCAGAAAAGAAACCTTCCAATAACGCGCTGCCATTCTAGTAGTGCCGACGTAGTCACTACCGAATGGTTTAGGAAGAAACCGTCCAACCAGGCAGTCCAGCTACTCTTGGAGAGTAAGCCGAGGAGTGGCTCGAAGCGCATCCCTCCATAGAAGAGTCCCGCGAACGGGCTAATCATGATCAGCACTTCGCAGGCGCCCAGCCCTAGAACCAGAAGCATCCCCCAACGTCCCAGGTGTTTGGTATTTGTTTGCTTCATAGGATTGTTCCGAGTGGTACTGCCGTATCCTGTCAATCCTGTTATCCTGTCTTCTTGTGTCGAATACAGATGGGATCACAGGGACAGGACTGGATTACAGGATCAACAGGATTGTTTCATAACGACCAACATTTCGGTAAGGATGGTGCGATAAGCGCCTAGTCAAGAACTCCAAAGCAGACAAGTTCTCAAAGGCTTTCTCATGGCGCTTGCTTCCGTGGTTTCGAGTCGAGAAAGCCGGGGCTGAATAGCTCCCTGCCTTCTCGCGTCGGTAAGCGCCGTTTGCGTTGAGAACCGATCAAAAAATGAGCAGGAAAACTGTGTTCATCGACGAGCAGGCCTTTGGGGGGCATTGTCAAGTTAAGCGGCGACAAGCAACGTCGCGACTACTAGGTGGGTTCCTCGAGCTATAGCCCGTTCGTTATCGATCCTCATGATTTGTCCTCCGCTGTTCGGCTGCCGAATCGCCTGAGTCACTCGGAATCATCCTAAAGAACAGAATTTCTTCGGAGCGTACGCCATCTTTCTCATACACATTCTCGATTCGGTGCGTGAGAACGTGCAACATCTTTCAGCATCGAGACCGGTTTGAATGATAGTCGCCATGCCGCCGTCGACCCTGAGACAGACGAAAAAAGTGCACCAGCTTGGCGCGTTTTCGGGTTGAATCTTGTTTCCTCGGATTGAACGGGACGCTGCCCGACGATCAACACAACAAGGAGACACTCTCATGACCTACATGCAACAGTCCGGGAACAAGACCCAGACGCTGCTGTCCACGGCCGTCTTGGCGCTCCTACTCGCCTCGCCGTCGTTCGCCGCCTCAGACTACGTCCACGGGTTGTGCGACCCAGACGCAGCGGCGGCGGCGGTCCAGCAGGCAGAACGCTGGTTCGAGACCACAGGCCAGAAAGTGCCGCCCGCCCTGGTTCCCGCCAAGCATTGCATTACCCTGACCATGCAGCTTTATAACTACAACGCGTCTATAGAGTTGGAAATCGAGGAGCCGAGGCTCGTCATGAGGCACGACACGTGCAACGTGCCCCTAACAGATGGTCGAACGAAGGTCCTGGACCGCTCCACCCAGACATACCGCTTGAGCGATTTCCATCTTGAGGAGGTTACAGACAATCCCTACGACGACGATCCCTGGCAGCACCAGATGACATGGCAAGTCCCAGCCCAATGTGGCTACCGATTTGAAGCGAAAAGGAAGGGGTCCTCGCCCGAAAAATACCGGATTACCATTGATCCGTTCGAAGCGAACTACGACATGTGCCGTCGCTACCGCGTTGACGGCACGCTCAGTTTCGTGGGGCACGACTGCAAGGAAATGTAATGGAGGACGGCGGTCGACCACAGAAGGGCGCTACATTATCCGCAGCGACCCTCGCTTCCAAGACCTGCTGCGCCGCATGAACCGCCCGGAGTGAGGGGGAAAGGCTTGCCCTCGATCTCTGAATACTTTTTTGAGTTACCCGGAAATACGCCGGCAAGGCTTCCGAAACACGGCTAAGCGGGTCCCGATACCTAGTCATCTTCTCTCTTCCGTAGTCCGCGTCGGCTATGTAACCGTTGTGCGCACGGCACATCAGGACGATGTTCGTCGCGCTGTGGTCACCTCCAAGGGCAAAGGGATGTCGGTGATGAAACTCCAGCCTCTCGCGCTCCCTGCAGCGGCGGCCTTGCTCATCTACAAAGGTACACCGGCCTTCGTCGCGGCTCTGGACGGCACGTTTGACCGCGGCTGGGATGTAGCGCGAAGACGGCTTCGTCTCTGTCTTCTCTAGGCTCTTGCGGGGTCTATCCGTCTTTCCATATCGCCGTGCCTCGAGACGCCCGAGTTTCTCGGTCACAGCCTGGTCGATGACGATCCCAAGATCGTCGGCGCCTGTGAGTTTACGAAGGCGTTCCAGCTTTTCGCGAAGCTCTTCCGACGCTGTAAACTGAACTTTGTACCGCGATGGTCCTAGTGGTTCCATCACCTTGGCAGGTTGAACCACTGCAGCCGCCTTCGGAACAACTCTTTCCGCACGGAGTTGTCGGGCTACACTGGATGGAGCAGGTGCCATTGGTCCTGCAGTCGGTCGCCGCTGAGGCAGCTTGCGCACGACGGTCGGAACATCCGGCCGTGGCGCCAGCTCCGCTACCAGCAGCTCGATCTGGCGTTTGGATTTGTGCGTTGCGCGAGCCAAGAGATCATCCCGATTGGACTCGGTGAGATGTGCAGCCAATACCGAAATGCCACTGAGGTGAAGCCGGCCATCGCGGAGCATCTCTAGCAGCATGGGATGGCGTCGCGCCGCCCGAGCCGCAGTAATGCGCAGATACGACTCTGACTCCGATAGATGCAGGACTTCCATGCAGTAGCCAAACATCGACGAACTGGCATAACGAGCATAAAGCCGACGTGTGTCTACTTCTCCGATATGAGCCACAAACTCCCACTCGACCCGGCGCGATTGCTGCACAAGCGCCGACAAGCGTCGAAGCAACTCGTCGTCTGATAGTTTCATGGGTGAAATGGTCTTGAGTTGAACTGTGTTTGCCATGGCGATTTATACCATGGACTTTTTTCGTGCTCTGTACTGGCCCCGTATCGTACGAAAGAGACTCAAGGTGACATTGATGTGTCGCGCGCGGATTGACGACCGCGTGCTGCCTGTCATGCATCGGAAAAGCCAGTCTACGACGCGGCTGCTGTTCGTTCCCGTTATCACCGAGAAAAGTTGTCAAGAGCAAATACCGACTTTTTTGGTTTCTTCTGGGATTGTTAGGAAGCTTCAGGCAGGCGACAGGAAAGTCTGTCCGCACTCAGCGGGTCGCCTTAATCTGAGATAAAGCGATTGTCTTAACGGCACTTTCTGTGGGACAAGCCAGAGCCATTCGTCTTTCTTGCTTTAGAAACGTAGCGCCTGACCTTCAACGTCCAGCTCAGAGCTTTTTTTGAGCTAGTCGTTTTCCACCTCCAACTGCCCGATCTTCTTGTACCGCGGCCCCATCAATTCTTCACCGTTCTTGACCACCGTTGCATTGCTCGAACCTAGCACACCGGGGGCTCCTTCCACCAACTGTCGTTTCCAGTGCGCGATCACCGTAAGGTGCATGCACCTTGAGAAATCGACACCAAGAGATGACACAAACGTGTAAGTGATTGAACCAAAAAGAGATAGAATGGTTGGCTGGGAGACAGGGATTCGAACCCCGATTAGGTGGGCCAGAGCCACCCGTCCTACCATTAGACGATCTCCCACCCGCAGGCATGGAACTCAAATAATAGGGAATACTGCGGCTCGATTCAAGTCTGGGGCCGTCCGGGCGTCTCGCTTCACGGGGAACGAGGACTTGCAGTTCCGATACGGGCGGACCGGGAACCTTTCGCGGACTTTGGTGTCCAATATTCGAAAGGAGCCTCCGGGGCTCTTGTCCTCCCGGTTGCTCATCCGGGTTTCATGCGTATGGTCCTCAAAAATCTGAAACTTTGGTGGGGAAAAGATCATCTTGGTCATTGTAGTGCCGCAAAATGGCCGTTTCTCGGGCAGTTTGGGCAAAACCGTGGCCCGGCCCGCGACAATTATGCAGTTGATTTGAAATTCCCGAATCGCGTAGAATTTTCGTCAGTGCTCGTCAAAAAGGGGGTCTGTCTATGATTGGGTTTTGGAAGCACGCTTCGCGGCTGTTGGTCGCGACCGCACTGATTGTTCCACTCACCTCGGGTACACTCTCTGGGCAAGCGCGCAACGTGCCTACACAGGAACCGGAGTATGACCAGCCCTATACCGAAGAGGAGTACAACGCATACGAGGCCGCAACGACACAGGCGGACCTGGGCAAGAGAGGAACGGCAATTTTCGGTTTTCTGGACGAATACCCCGAGTCGGAACTACGTCCCCATCTGGTGACCGCTTACCTGACCCTGCTGTACGAGTACAAGCAAGCTCAGCAATACGACAAACTGGGGCCGGCCGCGGAAGCATGGCTCGCGCGGGTGCCCGACGATCCCACGGCAATCGCCTACATCGCTGAATCCGCCAAACAGCTTGGGCAACACGACAGATTTGTCCAGTACGGCGAGCAGATCTATACCAAGAAACCGAGCGCCGACCTCGCCTACATGCTGGCTGAAAGCCACAAGGAGACCGGCAACGAGCCCAAGTATATAGAGTATTGCAAGATCGCGATGCAGGCCCCGCAGTACGAAGGTTTGTACGGAGTCCCCTGGGAATTCGTGACGAAGCATATGGAGTCCGATCCTGCAAAAGCAGCAATGTATGCGAAGTGGACGCTGGAAACCATTGGCAAGGCAAAACGGCCGGAGAGCCGACCGGAAGGCGAGTGGAAGAAAGAGGTCAATGCGATTCGCAGGACCTGCCACTTCTTGATCGGCCGCGACCTATACGACAAGGGGAAGAACGGAGCATCGATAAGAGAAATGGAACGAACCTTGAAGATAGACCCGAAATTCGATGCACCGTACTTGTTTATCGCCTTGGTGCAGGAAAGAATCTCCCGCGAAGAGCAGAATCTGGACAAGATGGAAGAAGCCATCATGACTTATGCCAAGGTCGTCGTTCTGAAGGGTACTATGGCTCGGCAGGCCAAGAAGAGACTGGAGACCTTGTACAAAGGCACGCACAACAATACACTTGTGGGCGTGGAACGAAGATATCGAAGAGCAGCCAAACTGCTCGGCATTGCGTGGCCCTAGCGGGATTCTTTCCAAAAAAGAGACTATCGGCAAGAGACCCATCGGTGGCTCTACCGCACGAGCCCTGGGCGAAACTGTAGGCGTTTCTCAGTGGAGCCGAACGGGCACCGTGCCCGTCGACGGTCCGCGCCAAGAGCTGTTGCGGTAAACGGATAGCGCTGGACGCTAGACGCTAAGCGCCAATCGCACATCTAGCGCGGATTCCTTTGGCGGTGCTGGTAGCGTTTGGCCGCGTCAATTCTGGAGATTGCGCGCATAAGAGCCAACTCCGCCCTCACGAAATCCATGTCAGGATCCTTCGAGGCCAATACTTTCTCGGCGCGAGATTTGGCTTGCTCGGCCCGATTGAGGTCTATCTCCGAAGCCGGCTCTGCCGTCTGAGCCAAAACGACGACTCGATCGGACAAGACCTCCAGAAACCCCCACGAGCAGAAGAGATACTCCGAGGAATCATCCATCTTGTAGGCTATCTCGCCGATCCCCAGTTCCGTCAGCAGAGGGGCATGGCCAGGCAGAATCCCAAGGTACCCCTGCGTCGACGGGACCGTAACTTCACGCACGTCGCCACTGAAGAGTTGCCTCTCCGGGGAGACAATTTCGAGATGAACTGATTCAGGTAACATAATCGCCTATGCGCCGGATCTTCCGATCCGGACCGCTTGCCGCGGGCCCTTTTTCCGCCCCTGCCCTGCGAGAGGTGGCTGGCTCAGGCGGCCTCTAGTTTCTTGGCCTTTTCGAGGACCTCTTCGATCCCGCCAACCAGGTAAAACGCCTGCTCCGGGATCTGGTCATAGTTTCCTTCGCAGATGCCCTTGAAGCTTTCGATGCTCTCCTTCACGGAAAGGTACTTGCCGGGAATTCCGGTGAATTGCTCCGCAACGAAAAACGGCTGTGAGAGGAACTTCTGGATTTTGCGGGCCCGGCTCACGGTCAGCTTGTCGTCTTCGCTGAGCTCATCGATCCCGAGAATGGCAATGATGTCTTGAAGATCCTTGTACCGCTGCAGGATTTGCTTCACCTCGCGGGCCACATTGTAGTGTTCCTCACCGATGATCCTCGGGTCCAGGATACGGGAAGTGGAAGCCAGAGGATCGACCGCCGGATAGATCCCCAACTCCGCGATTCTCCTCTCCAGGTTCGTGGTGGCGTCGAGGTGCGAAAAGGTCGTGGCAGGAGCCGGATCGGTGTAATCGTCCGCCGGTACGTAAATCGCCTGAATGGATGTGATGGAGCCCTTCTTGGTGGAAGTAATCCGTTCCTGAAGCTCACCCATCTCGGTCGCAAGGTTCGGCTGGTAGCCGACCGCCGAGGGCATCCGTCCGAGCAACGCGGAGACCTCTGATCCGGCCTGAGTGAATCGATAGATGTTGTCGATGAAGAGGAGAACGTCCTGCCCCTCCTCGTCTCGAAAAAACTCGGCCACCGTCAAGCCAGCAAGTCCGACCCGGAGACGCGCACCGGGCGGTTCGGTCATCTGGCCATAGATGAGCGCCGCCTTGTCGATCACTCCCGACTCTTTCATCTCGAGCCAGAGATCGTTGCCCTCCCGTGTCCGCTCGCCGACACCGGCGAAAACCGAGAATCCACCGTGATGGGTGGCGATGCGGTTGATCATCTCCATGATGATGACGGTCTTGCCGACCCCTGCACCGCCAAAGAGCCCGATCTTCCCTCCCAGCACGTAGGGCTCGAGGAGATCGATGACCTTGATGCCGGTTTCCAACATTTTCGTCTCGGTGCTCTGCTGATCGAACCCGGGCGCCGGACGATGGATCGGATAACGCTTCTCGGCCTTTATATCTCCCATCTTGTCCACCGGCTCACCGACGACATTCATGACCCTTCCGAGCGTCTCCCGTCCCACCGGCATGGTCATTGGCGCTTCCAGGTCTATGGCCTTCATGCCCCGGACGGTTCCTTCCGTGGGTTGCATCGATACGCACCGCACTCGGCCTTCACCCAGATGCTGCTGCACTTCCGTCTTGATATGGACCGGGCCGCTCGGGTTCTCTCCTTCGATGACAACACAGTTGTAGACGGCGGGCATATGCTTTTCATCAAACTCGCAATCCAGCACCGGCCCGATAACCTGGACCACCCTACCCTCATTGGCCATTGTCTTCCTCCTGGTTCCCGCCGGTAAATCAGGCCGGGACTATTTGGCGGACGTAGCTCCGCTGACTACTTCAATCAACTCCCGGGTAATGCCGGCCTGACGCACCTTGTTCGCAAACAAGGTGAGGTTGTCGATCATTTCCGAGGCATTGTTGGTCGCCGCATCCATCGCGGTCATCCGGGCGCCGTGTTCCGAGGCGGCCGCTTCTACAAGAGCGCGATAAACCTGGGTTTCCACATGTCTGGGCAGCAAATTGTCAAAAATCAGGTTCGGCGGCTCATCAAACAGATAATCCAAACGGTCCGACGTCTCGGTGTTCTCCAGGCGCTGGATGGGCAACAACGGCTCGACGATCACTCTCTGCTGTACGACCGATTTGAACTCGTTGTAGACCAGCCAGACTTGGTCCTTGCGCCCTGCTTCATACTCGGAGATGACATCATCGGCGATCGCCGCCGCGTCCGGGAAGTTGACGTTGTGCAGGACATCCACGGCTTCATGGCGCACCGCATAGTTTCGGCGTCGAAAAAAGTCTCTGGCTCGCTTGCCCAGTATATTCAGCTCGACCGACGCCTCTGAATGCTCCCGCAGGAATTCGAGCGACTGCCTCAAGATGTTGGTGTTGTACCCACCGCATAAACCCTTGTCGGCGGTGATAACCAGCAACTCGATATTGTCATCGCCACGGCGAGACAGCAGCGGATGGGTGTGCTCCGCAACTCGGGTGGCAATGCTGTTGAGAACCGCCATCATCTGCCGGGCATAGGGTCGGGCCGCAATGACACGCTCCTGGGCCTTGCGCAGCCTGGCCGCCGAAACGAACTTCATCGCCCGCGTGATCTGCTGAATGTTCTTGGCGCTTCGGATGCGCCGGCGGAGGTCGAGTAGGTTCGCCATGGGAGGTCGGTTACTCCTTTGCTTCCTTCTCGGTTTGGTACTTCTCCTGATACTCTTTCAAGGCGGTGCTCAGCTCGGCCCGGATCTCGTCGCTCAGGGCCTTCTCCTCACCGAGCCTCTGGTAGAGAGCGCTTTTTGCCGTGCTCATGAATTCATGCAAGCCGCTCTCGAAAGAACCAATTTCCGAAACCTCCAGGTTATCCACGAAACCCTGAGTGCCCGCATAGATCAAGATGACTTGCCGGATAACGTCCTGGGGCTGATACTGTCCTTGCTTGAGAATTTCCGTCAAACGTTCGCCGCGGGCCAGCTGCGCCTGCGTTGCCTTGTCAAGGTCCGACCCGAACTGGGCGAAGGCGGCAAGCTCCCGATACTGAGCCAGATCGAGCCGAAGTGTTCCAGCCACTTGCTTCATGGCCTTGATCTGGGCATTGCCTCCAACACGACTCACTGAGTTTCCAACATGAATCGCCGGTCGAATGCCCGCGTGAAACAGATCCGCCTCGAGGAAGATCTGCCCATCGGTGATCGAGATGACATTGGTCGGAATGTATGCCGATATATCTCCGGCCTGGGTTTCGATGATCGGCAGCGCCGTCAAGGAACCGCCGCCCTTCTCTTCGCTCATCTTGGACGCCCGCTCCAGCAGGCGACTGTGAAGGTAGAACACATCCCCTGGAAACGCCTCCCGCCCCGGGGGCCTTCTCAACAAAAGAGAAATCTCCCGGTAGGCAGCCGCGTGCTTGGACAGATCATCGTAGATGACAAGGGCATGTTGACCCTGGTCGCGAAAATACTCTCCGAAGGTGCAGCCGGAATAGGGCGCAATGTATTGCATGGTCGCCGGGTCTGAGGCCGACGCTGAGACCACGATCGTGTTGTCCAGCACGTCATAGTCCGCCAACGTTTTCACGACCTGGGCAACCGTCGAGCGTTTTTGCCCGACAGCAACGTAGATGCAAACCACGCCGGTCGACTTCTGGTTGATAATCGTGTCGATGGCGATGGCCGTCTTGCCCGTCTGACGATCCCCGATGATGAGCTCCCGCTGGCCGCGTCCGATGGGTATCATCGCATCAATGGGCTTGAGTCCTGTCTGGAGCGGCTCTTTCACCGGTTGCCGGTCCACGACCCCGGGGGCAAGACTCTCGATCGGGGCAAACTCGTTCGTCGCGATCGGGCCACGGTCGTCCAGCGGCTCGCCCAGCGCGTTGACAACCCGCCCGACCAGGGCTTGGCCCACCGGGACGGACATGATCCGATTGGTCCGTTGGACCGTATCACCCTCGCCGATCATGGTATATTCGCCGAACAGCACGGCCCCGACGTTGTCATCCTCGAGATTCAAGGCGATTCCCTTGACCTCATGTGGAAAATCGAGCAGCTCGCCGGCCATGACCTTCTCGAGCCCGTGAATCCGAGCAATTCCGTCTCCCACCGAAAGGACCGTGCCGATCTCGCTCACGACGACGTTGGATTGATAGTCCTTGATCTGCTCCCGCAGCATCTTGCTGATTTCATCGGCCTTGATCTGCATATTTTAAGCCTCGGTCAATCGCCGGTGCATCTCCGACAATTGCTGTCTGATGGATGAATCGTAGACGGTACTTCCTATCTGAACCCTGAGGCCTCCGAGAAGGTCCGACTCGAGCTCGACATTCAAGTTGACGGTCTTGCCCGTGATCCGGGACAACCCGGATTTCAGCAACTCCAGCTCCGCGGCGCTCAGCGGAGCCGCCGTCGCCACCGTCGCCACGACCACCCCCTTTCGCTCATGCACCGCGTCCGTGAATGCCGCACAGATCTCCTCGAAGTAGACGAGGCGGTTGCGTTGCAGCAGCGTTCGCAGGAAGTTGGCCGTTATCGAGCTCACGGGATACCGCTCGAGCAATGCACTCAGGATCTTTTCCTTCACGTCCTTGGGAATGGCGGGGCTGTCGAACGCCTCAGCCAATTCCGGGACAGACGCAAAGATGTCCCTGTACTGCCCGAGATCTTGAGTGACACGCGGCTCTTCGCCGGCATCGAAGGCGACATCACAAAGGGCACGCGCATAGCGGCCGAAAACCGCGGCGGTTATCACTTTCTCCCTCCGAGTCCTTGGAGAAAACCGGCAAAGAGGTTCTGCCGGTCCTCATCTTTGATATCGGAGCGGATCTGCTCCTCGGCCAGCCGCACGGACAGTTGCGCGGCGTGAGTCCTGAGGTCCTGCTGCGCGATCTTGGTGAGACCATCGATTTCCTGCCGCGCCCGGTGGATGATCCTTTCCGCGTCCCGATCGGCTTCCAGAAGAACCCGCTGCCGCTCTTCCTGCGCCTCCTTTTCAGCACTCTGGCGCATCTCTGCCAGCTCCAGATCGAGCCGACTCATTCTCGATTCAATCTCCGCAAGCTTGCTCTCGGCTTCGCGCCGAGCCTGTTCTGCCTCTGCGAGCTGTTCTCGAATCGACTGCGTTCGGGATTCGAAGAAGCTGGCCAGGGGCTTTTTTAGCAGCCGAGCCAGGATCCACACAACCAACGCCAGGTTGAAGAACCGGCCGACGGTCAACAATATGCCCCATCCTTGCTCCGAGGCAGCCGCGCAAACCGGCAGGGCCAAGACGACAACCAAGGCCAGGCCGATTCTCCGGCGTGCACTCGGCTGCGAGTCTGTCTGGATAGTCAGGGAGCGGGGACAATCGATCTTGTTCATGGATTCGTGTGCGGGGCCAAATCCCGTGCAAACAATCAGGCAGTCCACTGGCGTTAGGCTGATCTCTGCAGGATGGCCGCGGCGATTCTGCGGCCGATCTCTTTCGCTTCCTGGTCCAGCCGTTCCTTTGCCACCGCCACTTGCGATTGGATAGAAGTGCGAGACTCCATCAATAACTGCTCGGCCTCAGCCCGGGCCTGCTCCAGACGTTCGCCTCGGTCCTTGAGAGCCTGGGAGCGCACCGACTCTTGATGCTGATATCCCTCGAGACGCGCCTGTTTGATGGTGGCCTGAAATCGATGGAACAGGTCGAGATGATGGTCCGTATCTTTTTGCGCCTTGGCAATGACACCGGAAGTCTTGCTTGCGCGCTCCTCCTGCACTGCCAGGAGTGGTTTGAAAAGGAGATAGTTCAGGGCAACAATGACTGCAAAGAAAATAACGATGGCCCAAACAAGAGAGAAATCTACGCTAATCAGGGCGGCTTCTCCGGTAATGAACGGCCCACAAAAGACGGTGAAAATTATCACAGCGATTCTTTGGCGTCAAGGAGTTTTGCCCAACTGGGCGTGGTGATATATTGTCTGGATGCTCAAGCAATTAGCGCCAATTTTCCTGCTGGGGTCCATCTTGCAAACGGTCTGGATCGCGACCTGGTTGTTGGGGCCGTTTCGAAAAAACGGCGCCGCGTTCGTGGTCCTGATACTGGTGGCCTTCGCTCTCTGGATAGCAAGCTTCCTGGGGCTTGCCCTCGACCACCCGGTCTCGGTATGGACTGTTTTGGGATTTGCCCTGCTCTTTCGACTGACGCTCCTACCCGCGCCCCTTTATCACAGCGAGGACGTTTATCGGTACCTCTGGGACGCGAAGGTCCAGTCATCGGGTTTCGATCCTTACCTTTATCAGCCCAGCGATCCCGAGCTCGCGGCACTCCGGGATGGGGACCTGTATCCGCCCATGAATTCCAAGCAGTACTTTTCGGTTTACCCTCCCCTCGCACAGCTGCTGTTTCGCACGGCCTATGCCGTCACGGGTTCCCGGGTGATCGGGCCAAAGCTCATGTTCAGCCTGTTCGAGTTCTGGTCGGTCTTGCTCATCTGGAGAATCCTGGTGCGCTTTCGGCAGAATCCGCGACGACTGCTGCTGGTGGCGTGGAACCCGCTTTTCATCTTCGAGTTCTCCCACTCCGGACACGCCGACAGCGCCATGGTTTTCTTCGTTCTCCTGGCGATTTACCTGCTGGCGCGCCGCAACAAAGGCCACGCAACCGTCAGTGCGCTGAGCCTTGCGGCCTCGGTCTTGGTGAAGCTTCATTCACTCATCCTGGGCCCCTTTTTCCTGAGGCTGGTCGGATGGCGGGCCGCAGCGTTTGGGTTCGTCACGGCGCTGACTTTTTCGATTCTCTTGTACAGCCCCGAGTCGCTGCTCAGATCCGCGCGTTCCACCATGGTCTATCTGCGGCTGTTCGAGTTCAACGCCGGGCTCCACTCCATGCTTGTCTATGCGGGAAAGCTCTGGGGTCGGGATTGGAATCAGCAGACCGGTGTTTACCTCGCCGCTCTACTGTTGATTGCGGTGATCGTCATTTGGTGGAGATTCCCCATCCGTGGCGAACGGGACCTCTGCCACGCTGTGTTTTGGGTTATGACCGCCGACGTCTGTTTGGCAACGACGGTGCATCCCTGGTACCTGTCCTGGGCGGCAGCGATGCTGCCCTTCGTTCCCTATGCGTTCATGACCTACTGGTGCGGCGCGGTTTTCCTTTCCTACCTGGCTTACAGCCACAGCCCGGTCTTTGAGGATCCGTCCCTTTTGCTGATCGAATACGTTCCCATGTACTTGCTGATGGCATGGGAGATACGAAGCGGAGGCCCTTTGCTCGAGAAGTGGCGCTCGGTCTTACGTCGCGAGAGGGTTGTCCCGTAAGCAACTCTCGCCGGGAGACCAGGTGCCGCTCACGGCGTGAGCGGCCTAGTGCGCCTGCGAGCGTGTTTGGCTAGCGAGGTGAAAGTCCTCGTCAGGCATACACACTCCGGCCTGTAACTGAAAGTAACTGCGTCCTTGTGAAAGGGGGTGGAGAGCAACTGGAGGTGAACGAGTAGTCCGTAGTAAAGCGAACCCGTTTCGGCCGGGCTGACTGGCGAGCCTGCTAGGTAATGGCGAAGCCCGAAAGGCCTGTCGCGCTGAGGGGTTGTGTGCAAAAGCGACGGCAGGGGCAGTCAGGTGGTTGGGGACGGAATGCTCTGAAGGCCAAACACGTAAAGCAGGGAGACCTGAGCGACAGCCAAGACGGAGTTCATACTCGAAGGAGAGCCGAAGAGCCGGTAGCTCAGGAGTCAGAGCGTCCATAGTAGCGAAGAAGCGAGCTAACACTCGTGGAGCAAAGGGACGCAGGGAGGTGGATGCGGGATGACCGAACAGTCGGAACAACAACCGGGCGCAGTGTTTAGAGGTCGGAAACGCCCTCGGACTCAACCCGACGGAGAAGTCCGCAGCCGATGGAGGTGGACGGAAGCGACGGTTTGGACGGACCGCATGTTGACGGCACTCGAGGCTGGAGTGCAAGGAGGGAAATGGGCCCGACTGATCGACAAGGTGTTTGCGGAAGCTAACCTGCTCTCGGCATACATACAAGTGGCCGGGAACAGGGGAGCCGCTGGCGTGGATCACGTGACGATAGATGAGTTCTCGCAACACCGAGACAAGAACCTGGGACGCATCGCACAAGCCTTGCAGAAACGCACCTACGTGCCACACGCGGTCCGACGCGTGTGGATCCCAAAGCCGGGAGGTGAGGAAAAGCGACCACTCGGTATCCCGACGGTGCGCGACCGTGTAGTTCAAACCGCGCTTCGCAACGTGCTGGAACCGATCTTCGAGCGGGAGTTTGCCGAGCATAGCTACGGCTTTCGACCCGGACTCAGCTGCAAGGACGCGCTTCGACGTGTTGTTGAGCTGAGGAAGAGTGGCTACGGCTACGTTGTGGACGCGGATTTGAAAGGCTATTTCGATTCGATTCCGCATGATAAGTTGATGGCACGCGTGCGAGAGAAAGTCAGCGACGGCCGGGTGCTCCGACTGATTGAGCAGTTTCTTAAGCAAGGGATCATGGATGGTCTGAAGCAGTGGACTCCAGAATCTGGTAGTCCGCAAGGCGCCGTGATCAGTCCCTTGCTTTCGAACGTTTACCTCAATCCGCTCGATCACCTGATGGCCAAGCGAGGCTTTCAAATGGTGCGCTACGCTGATGACTTTGTCATCTTGTGTCGTACGCGAGAAGAAGCAGAGGCGGCCTTGGCTCTGGTACAGGCGTGGACTTCGGAAGCTGGTCTGACGCTTCATCCGGAGAAGACGCGAATTGTGGATGCTGAGACGGAGGGATTTGACTTTCTGGGGTATCACTTTCGAGCCCAGTATCGCTGGCCACGGAAGAAGAGCCTGAAGAAACTCAGAACGACCATCCGGGCGAAAACAAAACGTGCCCATGGCCACAGTCTGGCATACATCATCGAGGATGTGAACGCGACGCTGCGAGGCTGGTTTGAGTACTTCAAGCAGAGTCACAGCAACACCTTTGAGCCCATAGATGGCTGGGTCCGGATGCGACTGCGATCGATACTGCGAAAGCGATGCGGTCGGAAGGGACGTGGCCGCGGGCGAGATCATCAACGCTGGCGGAATTCCTACTTTGCTGAGCACGGGCTGTATTCCTTGGCGACTGCCCATGGCTTGGTCCGTCAATCCTCGTCGAGGTAAGACCACCAACTGGAGAGCCGTATGCGGGAGAACCGCACGTACGGTTCGGAGGGAGGGGGGATCGAACTCAATCGGGCCTCCCTACCCCTATCGCTTTAGCGGAAAGCGGTTGGCGGTCAGCGGAAAGCGCACCGGGTCGTGCCGACCCGGTGCTACTTTTCCCGATTCTTGATCAGGTTGAGAAACTCCATGCGAGTCTCCTGGCGAGTCCGAAAGATCCCCAGCATCGAGCTCGTGGTAGCACGCGAGTTTTGCTTCTCCACGCCCCGCATCATCATGCACATATGTTGAGCCTCGATGACCACCGCTACCCCCATGGGATTGATCTTGTTGCTGATCGTCTCGGCAATCTGTTTCGTGAGGCGCTCCTGAATCTGCAGCCGGCGACTGTACGCTTCCACCAGTCGTGGGATCTTGCTCAGGCCAACGACGTGCTTGTCGGGAAAATACGCAACGTGACATTTCCCGAAGAACGGGAGCAGATGATGTTCACAGAGACTGTAGAAATCGATATCTGAAACGATGACCATCTCATCGTATTGCACTTCGTACCGCGCGTTATTGAGAATCGAGTCTATGTCCTGGTGGTATCCCTGGGTGAAAAACTCCAACGCCTTCTGGACGCGTTCCGGCGTACCCTTCAGACCCTGACGGTCAGGATCCTCCCCTAGTTGTACCAGCATCTCTTTAACCAAATCCTGCATACCGAGGAATAACCTCCTAAAGTCCTACTAATAATTAGATTTTGGGGCCTCTCCTGTTCGTCCAGACCCTCGGCTAATATTAGGCATCGCACTGCGGCAAGTCAAAATCTATTAAGAAATCTATATTTACTGTCGATCAATCCCGAATTACACTGATTTCGGTGCAAGTATATGATTCATTTGAGGCGGGGCATTTCTGCCTTCATCGAAGCAACTCGAACGTTCCTCTCTCCCGCCGTACCCCGGGACGCGGCCGCCATCTCGTGGTTCACTCTGTTCTCGCTGGTCCCGGCGGCCCTGGTGTTGCTGTCGTTGGTCGACGCCTTCTTGGGCTGGATGAACCTACACGAGCAGGTCCTACGCCAGATCGCCACGCTTTTTCCGGGTCCCCGAGGCCTTGTCACCACACAGATGGGTTTGATCACGAATCCGTCACCGACGGTGGTGGTTTCCTGTCTTATGATCGTACTGTGGTCCTCTACTTGGGTATGCATGTTCATTGAGAACGCTATGAATCGTGCCTGGGGCGTCACCCGGCAGCGAACCTTCTGGGAGAGTCGCATCCTCAGCATCGCCCTGCTGGGGATGGGCGGCATCCTATTGCTGAGCTCGGCGCTGGTCACCACCTTGGTTAGCGCGTTGCGATCGAGAGCCAGGCAACACATCCCGGAATTGGCAGGAGAGGAAATCATCAATTGGCTCTGGTCCTCGATCCTGCTCGGCGCCGGTTTCGCCGCCGGGCTCGTCGTCTTTTACGTGGTTTACAAGTGGATGCCCGACAGAAAGGTGACGTGGACCGAGGCGCTATCGGGAGCCTTCATGGCCACGATCCTCTGGGAAGTGGCCAGTTACATGTTCGCAAAGTTAGTGCCGGCCTTCGACTATCAACAGATCTACGGCAAGATGGGCACCATGGTCGTGGTGCTGGTCTGGATTTACACATCCAGTCTGATTCTGCTTTACGGCGCTAACTTCTCTGCAAAACTGCACGGCAGCGATGAGGATGCTGTGGGAGGAAAGGAGAAGCAGAGGTTAGCGGCCGTTCCGGCGCGGGATCCGTCGGAAAGTGTCTCCATCTTTCCTCGCCATCGATAGAGCGGTGGACGTTCATCAATTCAGCTATCCCCAACCTGAGGATCTCATCGCCCAGCGACCGCTATCCAGGCGAGACGGCGCCCGGATGATGGTGGTCGACCGCAAGTCGCAAAGTTGGGAACATCGCCGTTTCGCGGACCTTCCCGACATCGTGGGCTCCGAACACTTTCTCGTCGTCAACAACTCCCGAGTCATCCCGGCGCGATTGTGGGCACACAGACCCGGCAAGAAAGAGCGAATCGAGATCTTGCTCTATCGTCGCGTCGAGCGGGGTGAATGGCTCGCACTGGTTCGGCCGAGCAAGAAGGTTCGAACTGGTAGCCGACTCGGGGTCGACGACCTGGAGGCCCGGGTACTCGAAAGCATTGGCGAAGGGCGATGGCGTCTCGGCTTTCACTGCGAAGGATGTTCCGAAGATTCCGTTTCCCGACGCCTGGAACAACTTGCAGCAACACCGCTCCCACCCTATATCCGGCGGAGCCCGGGGGAAGACCTTTCGCAAGATACGAAACGGTATCAAACCATATTTGCCCGGGAGCCAGGGTCGGTGGCCGCCCCCACGGCGGGACTTCACTTTACCCGGAGCGTTGTCCAGAGGCTGCAAACCCGACGGGTGTCCATTTGCGAAATCCTCCTCCACGTGGGGCTCGGCACCTTCGCGTCGGTACGCGCGCGAAACATCGAGGATCACCGCATCGAACCCGAGTATTGTGAAGTGTCGGCAGCCTCGGCCCGTTGCATTGCTCGGCAAATCAACAAAGGGCGCAGTCTGGTTGCCGTCGGCACCACGACGACACGCGCACTCGAGCATCTCGTTCGTCAGGGAAGATTCCCTCACCAGCCGGACTCCGGCTGGTGCGATCTTTTTATCTACCCGGGGTTTCGGTTCGAGGCAGTCCAGGGTCTTCTTACCAACTTCCACCTACCGGAGTCGACTCTGTTGATGCTCGTTTGCGCTTTCGCCGGCTACGAACTCACCATGAGCTGCTACCGGGAAGCAATCTCTTGTAGGTACCGGTTCTATAGCTATGGGGACTGCATGCTGATCCTGTAGCCGCTGCCGTATCGAGCGCATGGGATCCTGATCAACGAGCTTTACTCAGGTGGCCGGCCGGCGCCTGGACCGTGGGAGCCAGCGACCGACGCGAGCGCAGTAGTCGTCGTACTCATCACCGAAGATGTGGCGGAGGTGGCGCTCTTCATACAGAACCACGAAGAGATGGAAGCCGGCACCGACGGCCATGGCGTAGATTGCCACTCCCCTTTCTTGAAACAACAGCGACCAGCCCAGGATCACCGTGAGCACCCCGACGTACATGGGGTTGCGCGTATACCGGTAGAGCCCACGGATCACGAGCCTCTTCGGGGCGTCGACAAAAACCGGGGTGTCCCGCCCGAAGGTTGCGAAGTCCCACACGCACCAGGTGTAAACGGCTGCGCCCGCCACGAATACGGGAAGTGCGAGGGCCACCCCCCAGACCGATACTGGAGAGTGAGATTCGGCGATCCGCAGAGGCACATAGACGGCGACCGTGCCCGGCACTAGCACTGTGAAGAGCAGGTTTTTGACGAGCAGGACCACTGAGTTTCTTCCGGGGAGCCTGGCGATCGGCGCCGCGCGGAAGCGCCTATTCCTGCTGCGCGCGGCGGGAGTCGTCACTCCGTATGTATCGAGCCTTTCTCGTTTTGTAGCATACGAGTATAATCTAGCGGTGATGCGCCGGAAACCCGAGAGTACACTAAAGATGTCGTATCCACGAGACGTGCGGTGGTTCTTTTCAGGGTCGTACACACGGGTTTCAACGGGGATTCTCTCTATTGCTGCGCTTGCGGTGTGCGCCGTGGATGTTGGCGCCCTGTATTCCCGGCCGCCGCGCGAGGAAGCGCGCTCGGAGATCACCAAACCCGTCCTATCGATCGAGGTATCACCGGCTGAGGTACTGACGGTCAGGGCCCGGGACGGAAATGAGACCTCCGTCGCCCTCCGGAAGCCGCCCGGCAAGGGACCATTTCCTGCACTGGTGCATTTTCCAGGCGGATGGGAAAACCATCCCCTCGAGGTACTGAAGAAAAAACTCGTCGAAGGGGAAAACTGGAACCGCTTTCTCGCCGCAGGATTCGTCATTGTTGCGGCCACACGGAGAGGAAGCAATGCGGATCCCTTCACCTCCTCGATCGTGCTGGATGGGATTGCCGTCGTCGAGGGCGTGAAAGCGCTTTCCGAAGTCGACCCGGAGAGTGTGGTCCTGTTGGGAAATAGCGGTGGCGGCGCACTGGCACTGGTGTTGGCCGGCACGATCCCCCTCTGCGCCGTGGCTGCGGAGGAGCCCGCTACCATCGTTCTGCTCGATGTGATCTCGAGCCGTGATGAGTGGCGGAACGAGGGCTACCAGAAAGAAAGGTACACCGATCCTCGCAGCTTCATGTCGAGCAAGGGGCAGAAACGGTTCCACGAGATGGTGGAAAAGATCTCGGTTCCCCTGTTCATTGCTCACGGGCAGGTGCACCCGATCTGCGGGCTCAACGAGAAGATCTTGCTCCCAGAGCTAAAGAAAACCCGGAAGATGTTTCAGGTGGTGAACTATCCGGGCCAGCGGCACGGGTTCACCCGGGGGATCGGCTCCCCCGTGGCGGTGCTCAAGTTCTTCGAAGATGCACTCGGTTTTTACAAGCAGCATCTCTCTGTCCAGCCGGTGCCGGTCGATGAGTCCTTCGTCGAGCGTGTTGCTGTGAGCCGATAGTCGGTATGGACTGCCGCCTGCCTGGCCAGACTTTGCCCAGCAGCGAGCACAACCGGTTTCGGTTGGCCTCGCAACCGACGCAAACCATGTAAATAGAGCAAATATACCATCGACACTCTAGCGGCGCTCTGGCGGAAGGACGGGCGGACCCGTGGCCACAAGTGAGAAGAACCGTCTTTTTGCTGGACCTGATCGAAAAATCTGAAATAAGCATTTCTGTTTAGCGTATTTAACGGTGAAGGGGGATCTGCAAATGGACTGCAAGTCAGCCAAGGATCGGATGTTTGGTTTCATGGACGGCGAACTGTCCGGTGAAGAGCAAGCTCAGTTACAGCAACACCTTTCCGATTGCAGCGTATGCTCATGGGAGATGAAGCTGAGCCTGTTTCCGAGAAAGATCGGGCAGGTGATTCGAAGGCTGGAGCCTTCGCCCCTGTTCTACCGCAGTCTGCGAGCTCGATTGCAAGCCGAAGCGGCGGTCCCGGTCATCTGGACGGTCATACTGGGGCTCTCTCGTCGCATGGTGCCGGCCCTCGGAACCCTCACGCTGGCCATCGTTTCTATCTTCGCCTATCTGCAGTTCACCAGCGCGGGTACGGACATCGACTTCGCTGCCGAAGACCCGGTCAGGGAAATCGTGATCAGCGAGCAGCACGAAATCACAGATGAAACGGTGCTTTTAGCCATCGCCGGAGTGGAGTCCACACCGGTCCGCTGAGACCGTATCCGAGAAATCGGCCAAGCCTTCATGACATCGATGAAGTCCAAGACGGGTGCTGTACTTCTGCTGCTGGGGGTTTTTGTCTTGGGCGCCATTGCTGGCGCCGTCTCGGCTTCCCTCTACGACACTCAAATCCGCAGACATGGCCCCGGGTTTCCCCCGTTCAGGGGAGGTCCTCCCCCCGACATCGTGGGGGAGTTGGCGGATGAACTCGAGCTCAACCCGGATCAGAAGCTGCAACTGCAGAAGATCTTCCAGCAGGGCCGGGAGCGATACCGCTCACTGGCTCACGAGTCCAACCAGGAGATCCGAAAGATCTTGCGCGAGGATCAGATCGACGACTTCAGAAAGATCGTCAGAGCCGCAGGAAAGAGGCATCGCCAGCGCCACCGCGACGAGTGACCCGCCGTACCCCACGACCCAAGCGCTACCCGCACACCATTTTCGCCATTGGGTCTAAGACATCGCACCCGGCACGGTACGAGCCAGGGTCAGACAAAAAACGCGTACGGCACCAGTCTTCTGGAGCAACCCGGTGATGTAACTTTGCTTGTGTAAAAAGAAAGAGGGTGTAAGTTTGGTTTTTTCGCTGCGATGGCAAAAACCAACTCCAAGAAAGGAGCTTACACCCAATGGCGAAATTAACACCGATGACCGAACAATTCCAACATTTCCTTGATGAGGTAAAAGAAGACTTTTGGGGAGATGTGTATAGCAAGACAAAGCTGGCGTGGAAACGGTATTTCGAGACTGAATCACAGCGGCAGAGAGACCGTTATTGTGGCTTTGGATGGTATGAAAGAGGTGGGCAGAGAAAGAGAGAGTACCGCAATGGATACTATGAACGGGACTTTGTGACCCGCTTTGGAACGTTACGGTTGCGGATTGCCCGGAGCCGGAACAAGAATTTTCTCCCGAAGGGATTACAACGGTTTCAACGACGAGCTGACGAGGTAACGTTGCTGATACGAGAGGCGTTTCTCAGAGGAATCAGCACACGGACGGTGGGACGGATTGTGGCGATCATGACGGGAGAAGTTGTCAGTGCACAGACGGTATCGCAGCTGACACGAGAGCTAGATGAAGCAGTACAGCGATTTCACCGAGCTCGGTTGAGTGACGAATGGAAGACACTGTTTCTGGACGGAGTGAGTCTGAGGGTAAGACGTCCGAGTGGGCGGAAACGGGTGCAGATGCTGGTGGCCTACGGGGTGAGAGCGGATGGTAGCCGGCAGCTTTTGGCATTTATGCGCAGCAGTGGAGAGAGTCAAGCTGCCTGGGAAGGACTCTTAGGAGATCTGTACCGGCGTGGTATAGAGGGAGATAACCTCGAGCTGATTGTGACCGACGGCTGTGCAGGTCTGGCAGCGGCCATTGAAACGATCTATCCGAGAGCTCAGCACCAACGCTGCTGGGCACATAAGATGCGAAACATCGTCAATTCAGTCCGAAAGTGCGATCGAGACCAGATCAAGCAGGATGCACGGGCCATCTACCAGGCCGATAGCCGTCGGGATGCACTGACAGCTTTCAGGAGGCTGAAGCGTTGCTGGCACAAGGATTATCCGAAGATGGTGAATCGATTGGAGAAGGATCTCCCTGAGTTACTGGCCTTTTACAGCTTCCCACGGCCTCTGTGGAAGAAGCTACGAACCACCAACGTCATCGAACGCTGCTTCGTTGAGGTTCGACGGAGAACGCGTCCGATGGTTTGCTTTGTTAATGTCCAGAGTGTCGACAGAATCATTTACTCGATCTTCCATCGATTCAATCTCGATTGGAAGGAACAACGACCAACTCGTACCCTCGACCTTTTTACACAAGCAGCTTGACATGACCGCAACCCAGCACAGCTTGACAGGGTGGCTCCGGTCGTCATAACATCATCGATCAACAGAATCTGCTTTTGCCGGAGATCTGTCCGGGGATCGCATCGAAAGACGTGTTGCACGTTTCGAAAGCGTTGTTTTTCGGTCAAACCCACTTGCGGTGTGGTGTGGACCACGCGTTTCAACAGCTGGAGCTCGGCTCTCACGCCAAGCATCCGGGCCGTCTTGTGCGCCAGGAGCGCGGCTTGATTGAAAGTTCTCTCTCGCAGCCGTTTGGGATGCAACGGGACGGGAACGACCATATCGATTTCCGATCGGTCCCAATGCTGGATGAAGGTTTCGGCCAACAACACAGCCAGCAACGCGACCAGGTTCTTCACGCCGTCGAACTTGAACGCTTGAATCAGGCAGCTCAGCTCGCCGGTATAGTACCCGAAGGATCGGGCGCCGCCAAAAGGTGGCGGATGGAGAATGCAAGGCACGCAGAGAAGTGTTTCTGTGGACTCCGCGGCCTGGGGCATGCCGCAGAGCGGGCACAGGGGAGAAGTGAGCCGCAATTGCCGTACCTTTCGCCAGCAACCACCGCAGACACCCTTCTCACTTACTCGGGAAAGGGGACGGTCACAGCTGACGCACGATTGCGGGTAAACCAGGTTCAGCAGAGCATCGACGGCTAGTCGGAACGGTGTGTCGGGAAGGTCCCGTTGCAGGGGAAACTCGAAGCGAGAAGACGACATGAGAGCTGGCTTACTAGTTTCGGTCGTCTCCCCACTATTTTCAGACTTCTTCGAGGAGGCCTTTTTCTTCCAGCGCCTGACACTCGATGCACAGTGATGCCCAGGGCACGGCTTCCAGCCGTTTGGGAACGATCGAGTCAGAGCAGTTCATACAAGTGCCGAAAGATTCATCATCGATCCGGGTCAAAGCTTGACTGATCAGCTGCAGCATGTGGCGGTCGCCTGAGCTCCTGCCGAACAAGAACTCCTTCGTATAGGACTCGACCGCCATGTCGGCAACGTCCTGACTTGCGGCTTCCCGCTCCCGGCCATATCCCTCGGTCTTGTGTACCATGTCGGTCAAGGCCGACTGCTTTTCGATCAGTTTCTGCTTAAAGTGCTTTAGTTCTTTCGTTTCCATTGATCGCCCCAGCGCTAACGGTGATACGGAGAATTGCCCAGGATACAGAAAGCACGATAGATCTGTTCGACGATCAAAAGCCGAACGAGCTCGTGGGTCCACGTCATGTTTCCGAGAGACAGCCTCAGATCCGCCCTTGTCAGCAGATCCTTGGCCAGGCCGTCCGGACCACCGATAACGAAAACCAAACGTCTAGTTCCCCCTAGCTGTTCCTTCTGGATCCAGCGTGCGAATTCGACTGAGCTGAATTGCGTGCCCTTGTCGTCAAGGAATACTTTTCGGCATTTCTCTCCAATAGTCTTCTCGATTTCCGCACTTTCGGCGATTTTTAGCTGCTCCCCCCGGAAACCCTTCTTTCTGGACAGGTCCGGCATTTCCAGAATCTCGCAGGCCGTCATACGCCGAGTCCTTTTCAGGTAGTCCACAACCAAGGAGTCAATCCAGGGGTTTTTGGTCTTACCCATCCAGAGCAATTGTATCTTCATGGCACGTCAGGGTTGGCGGGTGTCACCGGCGGCGGCCGAACGATCCGGGCCAGTCTCATGCTGTCATGGCCCGTACAGGGAACGCGTGCAGGCAACACGACCGCCGCCGACTAGGCCGTTCGGCTTGGAGACTGCGGCTTTTTCTTCCCGGCGGAGGCAGAGGAGCTCCCCAGGAGCTTCTGGATATCCATGGCGGTGCCGTCTCTCCAGAGACGCTCGAGATCATAATAGGACCGCGCACTCTTCGAAAAGACATGCACCACAAAATCTAGAAAATCTAGCAGCACCCACTCCGCGTTCGCATATCCTTCTATATGTTCCGGGCGGATACCATTCTCGCGCATCCTCTTCTCCACTTCGCCGGCGACTGCCTGGATCTGACGAGAGGAAGTTCCGCTGCAAATGATGAAATAGTCGGAAAACGAGGCAATACCCGAGATGTCCAGTACCACGACGTCGACGGCTTTCTTCTCCTCGATGGCTTCGAGGGCGATTCTGAGAGCATCTTTCATCTATCACCATAAATGTTCAGTTTATGAATGTACTCATGGGTCGATGGAGGAAGCATGTGGGTGACCTTCTTGCCCGAAGACACCAGCTGCCGGATTTCGCTCGACGAAACCTCCAGCGCCGCAACATCGATAACATATATGCGATTTCGCAGTGGTTTCTCCTCCGTTTGTATTCTCTGTCTGAGCAGCCTGGGCCCCAACCCGCGCAGATCGCGGACGTTCGGCCGCACCTTGCGAGGCAATAGAGTATCGACTTCAGGAAGGGACACTCCGGGTCGCGCGACAAAGACAAAGCTGTGAGAGGACAGTAGCTCCCGGCTCTCTCGCCATCCGGCCACGTCGAGCAGCGAATCCGCGCCGGCAATGAAGTACAGCTTCCTTTGCACGCGGTCACGCACATGCGCCAGCTTGCTCATCGTGTGCACGGAGAAAGGGCTGGCAGGAGATTCCAGTTCCACGAGCGAGGGTATGTAGCCTCGATGGGCCGTCGTCGCCAGACAAACCATGGCATAACGATGATAGAGAGCGGTCAGGGCAGACTTGTGAGGGGGGCTCGTAGAAACTACGAAGTGCGTCTCGGCCAAATCAAACAGCCGATGGGTACGCTGGGCGACATGAAGATGCCCCAGATGGATCGGATCAAAGGTACCACCGAGAACTCCGAGCTTTCTTGCACTCAATCTTGAGCGTCCTCCGTACTGTCGTTTTCGTCGCCAGCTGATGCGGTGAGCGGATACCGGTCAGCGGAAAGCGCACCGGGGGACCCGGTGCCACTCTCCAACATCTCCCCGAGCAGGGTCACCAGATCGGCCAGTCCTGCGCCGGTAGCCGATGATAGGGCGACAAATGGAAGATTTCGTTCCTTGCTCAATGCCTCGAGGCACTGCAACCTGGTGCTGTCGGTCGGGATGTCGGTTTTCGACGCGACCACGACTCTCGAACGGGCCCCGAGTTCCTCACTGTAGAGCGTCAACTCTCTTTCGATCGTCTCATATTCGCGCAGGCAATCGCCGTCCGGCTGGGCGGAGTCAATCAAATGCACGAGAATCCTAGTGCGTTCGATGTGTTTGAGAAATCGATCGCCCAGACCGTGTCCGTCGTGAGCGCCCTCGATCAACCCCGGAATATCCGCCACGACAAAGCTACGATAATCGGGGAGTTCCACTACACCGAGGTTGGGACTCAAAGTCGTGAACGGATAGTCGGCAATCTTGGGCTTGGCAGCGCTGATGCGCGAGATCAAAGTCGACTTGCCGGAATTGGGGAGACCGACAAGCCCTACGTCCGCGATCAGCTTGAGATTGAGGAAAAGATCCAACTCTTCTCCCGGCTGGCCGGGCTCGACGAATCTGGGTGCCTGATTCCGCGAGCTCGCGAAACTCGCGTTCCCTCGCCCGCCCCGTCCCCCTGAAGCCACCTTGACAATCTGGCCCGCTGACGACAAGTCATGAACAACCTTGTCTGCCATCGAGACCTGGGTGCCGGTCGGGACCAGCAGGGTCAAGCTGTCGCCGTCTCTTCCATGCTTGCAGGATCCTTCCCCATGCCTCCCTCTTGCGGCCTTGAATAACTGCTTGTACCGGAATTGCAGCAGCGTATTGACCCCGTCGGAGCACTCCAGATAGACGTCCCCTCCTTTTCCTCCATTTCCACCCGATGGCCCCCCTCTGGGAACGAACTTCTCCCTCCTGAAGGCCAAACATCCGTTTCCCCCGTGTCCTGCAATTACTTTTATGCGGGCTTGATCAATGAGCATTCGACTAGGGCAAGATCCAGAATGAGCGCAAAGGCGCTAAAAAAAACAAAAGGGATCCCACGCGGGGATCCCTGCGAGATCTCGGCCATGATTCTTGCCGGCGCACTACCTTTCATTCACTCTGAGGTTGGAAGGATATTGACGAATTTCCCGAGTCGACCTCGGTCTTGAAACTGAACCGTCCCAGCTGCGGTTGCAAAAAGCGTATCGTCCCTTCCCCGCCCGACATGAACTCCCGGCTTGATCGGAGTGCCTCTTTGACGCACCAGGATCGTCCCCCCGGTCACCAATTGACCTGCGAATCTCTTGATTCCTAGCCGTTGGGCCTGGCTGTCGCGGCCATTGCGAGAACTTCCGACTCCCTTTTTGTGTGCCATCCCTACCCCCAAACGAATCGAATGCTAGATCCCGGACAACCCGCTCCTGTTCGCAAAATGAGGCGGGCTTTGCCTATTCGCGCACAGGGGCGCCAAGACTTTACTCGGCGCTCGCTTTCTTCTTGGCAATTGCGATGCTTTCAATACGCACATCCGAGTATTGCTGCCGATGGCCCCGCAGTCGCTTGTACTGCTTCTTCTTCTTGAACTTGAATACGAGAACCTTGTCTCCCTTCCCGTTTTCTTGGACGAGGCCATTTACGGTTGCGCCCTCCACGAAGGGTTGTCCAATATGAGTCCTTTTGCCCTTCTTCACCAGGAGGACTTCACTAAACTCGACGTTCGAGCCCGGGTCGACTCCAAGCAATTCCAAACGAACAACTTCGCCTTCGGCCACCCGATACTGCTTTCCACCACTTCTGATCACGGCGTACACTTCATCCTCCTGGGAAAACCGTTATTTTAGCCATAGTCTCCAGCCGAAGGCAATCACAATGTTGTTACTGGAGCCCAAAGGGAACGGCCCTAATCGGGAAGCGCAAGCTTGATGAGTGCCTCGGAAACAAAGAAAAGTCCCACGCCCAGGAAAACACCCACCGACACGGCACTACGAGATTCCTTGTTCACTTCTGGGATCAGATCCGAGGCGGCGACATAGAGGGTCACCCCGGAGCTGAAGGGCAGAGCCCAGCGGACAAGGGCGGGGAGTGCGTTGATGCTCACAACACCCGCAAGAGTACTGATACTGATCGCGGCGGTGGCCAGGCGCTGCTCGTTTCCACTTCTCCCGGAGGCACGCATGATGCTTGCGGCCGTGAAGCCTTCGGGGATCTTGTGCAGAAAGATTGCCAGAAACATGAGTACGCCAACGGACTTCGAAATCCAAAACCCCGACGAGATCAGGGCGCCGTCAAAGAATGCGTGAAGCACTAACCCGGAAAGAGCCGAATAGGCCGCTCGGGCGCCCAGAACCTGTTCCGGATGTGTCTCTTCTCCAAAATGAAAGTGAGTCGCAATGGTATGCTCGACAAGGTGGACGAAAAGATAGCCGAGCAGAATGATCAACGCAGATCCCTCGTTGATCTCGAGGCTCCGGGGAATCACTTCGACGATGGCGGCGGCCAGCATGAAACCGGCGCCAAGGGCCACCAGTATGTTGAGCGCCTGTCTGCCGACACTCATGCGGGCCGTCACGACCCAGCCGCCTACGACGTTCGCTAGTGAGGCGATCAGCCCCAAGCCCCAGAGTAGTAAGTCCATTAGACGTTGAACCGAAACAGGATGACGTCTCCTTCTTGGACGATGTATTCCTTTCCTTCGAGCCGGAGGGCGCCGTGTTGCTTGGCCGTTTGAAAGGACCCGTATTCGAGCATGTCGTCGTAGGAGACGATTTCCGCTTTGATGAAGCCCCGTGCGAAATCGGTATGAATGACACCGGCGGCCTCGATCGCGCTGGTATGGGTGGGAATCGTCCACGCCCGTACCTCCGGCTCCCCGGCGGTGTAGAAAGAAGATAGGCCAAGTAGAGCGTACGACGTCTGGTTTATGCGATCCAAACCACTCACACCGACCCCGAGATCCTCACGAAAGGCGGCCGCATCCTCCGGTGAGAGCGCCATGATTTCCGATTCGATCTTCCCGCAGACCGCCGTGACCGCGACCTGCCGCATGGCTGCTACCTTCTCCAGCCCGAACTGTTGCACTACTCGCGCGATCCTCGGGCCATCTTCATCTCCCAGGTTCATGAGTATCAGTGCAGGCTTCGAGGACAAAAAGGTAAAGCCTCGCACTAGCTTGCGCTCGTTTTGCGTCAAGTCCAGTTCGCGTAGCGGCCGCTCTTGTTCCAGATGGCCCTTGAGCCGGGACAACAGCGTTCTCTCTTTCTCGAGATCCTCGTCGCGAACCTTCTTGAGGTCCTTTTCCAATCGCTCGAGACGCCGCTCAACGATCGTAAGATCCGAGAGCATCAGTTCTAACTCGAAGAGCTCGATATCTCGTCGCGGATCGAGGGAACCCTGGCAATGAGGGACGCTTGCGTCTTCGAAGGCGCGCACGACGTGCAGCACGGCATCGGCGTTCTTGAGATTGTTCAAATACGCGGTCCATTCCCGACCCGAGATCTCGATGGCTTTGGGATCGCCGCTCGGTACCATCCCGGGAAGGTCCACGTATTCGACCGTTGCGTGGGTTACCTTCTTGGGTTGAAACAGTTCCGCCAGCCTGTCCACTCGGGCGTCGGCGACCTTCGCGATTCCCAGGCGAGCTTCGACCTTGCCGGACCACGAGGCGGCGGATGTCGTGTCGCTTGTCAGCAGATTGAATATGGTTGTCTTCCCCGACTGGGGAAAGCCGACAATCCCTACCTTCACAATTCCCCGCTTTCAGAAGTCCCCCCTCGGCACCGTACCAGCCGGTTTCAAGAGACCTCGCAGAATTAGAGTCCAGCGACCTCGAGAACCGGCCATTTTAGCACACTGGCCGGCGGGTCGGCCCGGCCACCCGGACAGTCCAGACTTCCGCTTGAATCTCCCAAAACAGGGCCGCCCAGCGGGGAAATCCTGCACTCCGAAACCAGGGGCCTTCCCTCCACATTTTTTTCCGAAAAAACTGAAATAAGTCAAAACAATCGCTTGACATAGCGATAGTAGACTCCTAGTATCAGCGAGTGGTCAAAAGTGGCCTATAGTAGACTATAGTGGTCACCGGCCAACCATTATTCCACCAGTCAATGGTCATTTCGAGGGTTCGTCCGAGAGTCTGGTAGCTTCGCTTCCTGAGACCCAGGTCGCGCGGATCGGTGTTTATGCTCCTTGGCAGCCATGTTGCTAAGATCGATCACAAGTTTCGGCTGAAAGTACCGGCGCAGTTCCGCCGCGAACTGCCAGAAACTGAAGACAACACTTACTTCGTAACCAGCATTGATGGCAAGTCTGCCCGGATATACCCGCTGCCGGTTTGGCAGCGGATCGCCCAGAAGTTCCTGGAGCCCCCTCAAATGGAGCCGGTCAAGAAAAAGTTACAGTTTATCACCAGTTACTATGGTCTTTTGACTCAAATGGATTCCCAGGGCCGGATTCTGATTCCCCAGGAGTTGAGAGAGGACGCCGCGATCACCGGAGATGTGAAGGTGATGGCTCAGTACGATCATCTCGAAGTCTGGAGTCACGACAGCAGCCGCAAGAAGGCGAAGGAGCCGTGGACCGACGAAGAATTCCGGCAGCTCGCGGCTCAAGGCTTTTAGCTAGCACTCAAGGAAAACGAAGTGAACTCTCCTTTGAAAGAAACGCTCCGATCCGAAGCGCCTTCGATCGACCACCTGCCCGTGATGGTCAAGGAGGCACTCGAGTTTCTGAATTGCCGACCTGGTGGGAAATACGTCGATGCGACACTCGGGTTGGGCGGGCACGCGGCCGCGATCCTCGAACGGAGCCGTCCGGACGGCATTCTCGTCGGCCTGGAACGCGACGAAGAATCCATGGAAAGGGCTCGCTCGAACCTCAAGAAATTCAAACCCAGGGTGCTGTTCTGCAAGGAGAATTTCAAAAACCTGCCGTTGATTCTCAACAACCTATCCTTCACTGAACTGGATGGCATTCTTGTCGATCTCGGCATTTCGTCCTTCCAGCTCCTGTCGAAAGAACGCGGCTTCAGCTTCCAGTACGATTCGATGCTGGACATGAGGATGGACCGCAGTCAGCGTCTCACCGCGGCGGATCTCGTCAACGAGCTGCCCGAAGATGAGTTGCGCGACATGATTCGGCACTTCGGTGAAGAGCCGGCGGCCTCCCGTATCGCCGCCGCGATCGTGCGCCAGCGAGGGCAAGGCCCCATCACCCGGTGCTTGCAGCTGGCCAATCTCGTAACGAGATGCGTTCGATCGAAACCGGGACAACACATTCACCCGGCGACCCGGACCTTTCTTGCATTTCGCATTGCCGTGAATCAGGAACTCGAGGGACTCGAGCCGTTCTTTACCGACGCCCTGCCCTATCTGAAGCCGGGCGGGAGAATCTTGGCGATCAGCTTCCACTCCTTGGAGGACAGAATCGTCAAACGAACGTTCCGTAAGCTAGCCGGCGTTTGTGTTTGTGACCGCCCCCCAGAACTGTGTACTTGCCCTCGGACGGAAGTGGCCCGGGTCTTGACCCCCAAGCCCGTGACGCCAAGTTCAGGTGAGATCGAAGCGAACGTGCGATCACGCAGCGCCCGGCTCCGGGCCATCGAACGCGTTCGCTGAGTCTTTGAACCCTCTTTTTTACGAGAGGAGGTAGCGTCCATGACCTGCTGGGCCAAGGAAGTAGGAACCCGTAACTATTCATTCAGAAGCCGAATCCGGCCCGAGAATCTCCGTCACTTCTGTTGCGCCATCTTCTTTCTCCTGCTCACAGGTGGTATCTTGGTCTTCTACTCCTGGGAGCGCAGCAAGATCCTGGAAATCGGCTACCAGAAGGAGACTCTGAGAGAAATCCGCGACGATCACCTCCGGCGCGAACAAAGCCTCGTTCTGGAGATCCAGACACTCCAGACTCCGAAACGGATCGATCGCATCGCTCGAGAGTACCTGGGACTCGTCCCCCTGAGCGCCCACCAGATCTTGACGAAAATACCGACGGACACGTCCGAAAGCGCGCCCGCAATGGCGTACTCGAGCATTCTTTCCCCCCCAATCCGAACAGTAGGAGTGGAATCGAAGAACTAGGCAAGCTGTCAGCTGGGGGGATCATGAACAAACAACCCAATTCGAGAAGGTTGGCTCTGGTAATCGGTGGCGTGATGGTCTGGACCCTGGTGATCCTGCTCCGTCTTGGCAACCTTCAGATTCTTCGCCACAAGGAGTTGGCCGAGGAGGCGGGGCGAAACATCCTACGGCCTCTGGCCGCTCCGCGGGGAGTGATTTACGACAGCAGCATGAACGAGCTTGCCTCCTCGATTCAAGTCCAAACCGTGATTGCCGAACCACGGCGAATCACAGATAAACTCGAGGCCTCGGGGCGGCTGGCATCCGTCCTCGGACTCGATGCCGACGAGCTCCACCGACGGATGCAAAACCCGGCCAGGGCCAAGTATTTGGTCGTCCAGCGGCGCATCGATCCCAATGACGAACGGAGGGTTGAAGCTCTAGGCATTCCAGGAGTCTGGCTCGAGGAAGACAACCTGCGCGTATATCCGAACCGCAACCTGGCCTGCCACGTCCTCGGTTTCGTGAACATGAATGCAGACGGAGGAGCAGGGCTCGAGCTTCAGTACGACAAGGAGCTAAAAGGATCCCCCGGAAAAATGTCTTTCAGCTTGGATGCCCTGGGAAAATCCTTTCGAGGGACGGTGCGCAAGGCGGCCACTGCAGGCCACTCCTTCGTCCTGAGTCTGGACAAATCGATCCAGTACGTTGCCGAGAGAGAGCTTCTCGCCGGGATTCAGAAATCTCACGCCGCGGCTGGGGTCGTGTTGGCGATGGAATCGGACTCGGGTAGAATCCTGGCCCTCGCGAATTACCCGGATTTCAACAGTAATAAGTACAATGCGTACCCACTGAGTGTGCACCTGAACCGGGCCGTCTCACTTTTCTTTGAACCCGGATCGACATTTAAAGTGGTCGTGGCGGCCGCGGCGCTCGAGTCAGGCCTCGCCGATCCTGAGGAACTCATTGACTGCGGCGAGGGTTCGATCGAAATCGGTGGACATCTCTTCCGGGATCACCGGCCTTATGGTCTGCTCACCTTCAACCAGATACTCGAGCGCTCGTCCAACGTCGGGGCTGCGGTGCTTGGTCTGCGTCTGGGAGAAGAGCAACTCTACCGTGCCTTGAAGCTGTTCGGGTTCGGAGAGCGGACGCGGGTCGATCTTCCGGGCGAGATCGTGGGACTCGTTCGCCCGCTGGAGCGCTGGTCCAAGCTTTCCATCGGGGCGCTTTCGTTCGGACACGAAATCGGGGTCACCCCCCTTCAAATACTCACCGCGGTCAACAGCATTGCCAACGGAGGCTATCGCGTGCGTCCTTCCGTGGTAGACCGGGTCATCGACCACAGAGGCAATCTCGTCCGGCGCAACCTCCCCGAGCGAGAGCGCATCATTAGCGAACAGACCGCGTCGACCATTCGCGACGCCTTTGAAGGGGTCGTGCTTCGCGGCACCGGGACGGCAGCCGCGCTGGCAGGATATCGAGCCGGAGGAAAGACCGGCACCTCTCAGAAAGTCGTCAACGGACGCTACTCCCACTCGAAGTACGTTGCCTCTTTCGTCGGTTTTGCGCCGCTTCCGGAAGCCAAGATCACGGTCATGGTCATGCTGGATGAACCCAAGGGCGCCATCTACGGAGGCGATGTTGCCGCTCCCATTTTCAAAAAGATTTCCGAGGAGTTGCTCATGATGATGCGGGTGCAACCCGCCAACGACAGCAAGCCTCGGCTCGATCCGACACTGGCTGCTGTTTCCAGCGAAGACTTTCTCCCCAACGCCTGGGCACCCACGACAGCGGCCGCCGGCAGCAAGGAAATTCCGGCCGCCACCGAAGATATTGTCGTGCTGCAGACCGCCAAGGCGCAGGTATTTGTGCCGGATTTTCGCGGCCAGTCCAAGCGACAGGTGATCCAGCAATGTGCGGAGTTGGGTATCCGGATGCAGGCTTCTGGTTCTGGCCTCGCAGTTTTTCAAGCTCCCGTTGCAGGAAGCAAGATTCCGATCGGACGCTTCTGCGCAGTGACCTTCTCGAACGAGTTCCGGGTCGAACGGCAGGCCCACGGGGCGGAGCGGCCCGAGGGCCAGGCGGAGGCGAGACCGAGGGTCCACTAGATGTTGCTGGTCGATCTGTTGTCTCAGTTACCGGAAGTGCAGTGGAAAGGAAACACGGCGTTGAACATCCAGGGTATCGCTTACGATTCCCGGACCGTCCAGAAGGGCGATCTGTTTGTCGCCATCAAGGGGATGACAACCGACGGCAAGCGATATGTCCCCCAAGCACTGTCGGCCGGCGCTTCAGCGATCGCAGGGGAAGGTGAGCTGCCGCTTGCCGGAAATGTGCCTGCGCTCGTGGTCTCGGACGCCCGACATTTCTTGGCGCAGGCCTCCCGGATTCTTTTCGACGACCCGGCCTCCAAGCTCCGGCTCGCAGCCGCCACGGGGACAAATGGAAAGACGACCATGGTCCACTTGCAGGACTCGATCTTTCGCGCGGCGGGATTGAAATCGTGCGTTTCGGGAACCCTGGGAATGAGAATCGGGGATCAGGCGTGGTCCAGCGAACGAACCACCCCTGAGTCGAGCGACTTGATCCGCTTCTTGAAAAAGGCCGTCCAGTCTGGTTGCACGCACGGTTGCCTGGAAGTATCTTCTCACGCCCTGTCGCTGAAGAGAGTCTACGGAACAAGGTTTCAGGTGGCCGCCTTTTCCAACCTCACACCCGAGCATCTCGACTTCCACGTCGACATGGAATCGTACTATCAGGCGAAGAGGCTGCTGTTTCTGCCCGAGGGGGGAAATCACGTCGACGTCGCCGTCATCAACGTCGATGATTCCTTTGGGCGCCGTTTGGTGGATGAAATCGACGCTTCGGTCTGCAAGTACGGATTCGACGATCGAGCCGACGTGTATCCTCTGGCCGTCTCTCATGGGACCGAAGAAACGCGATTCCGGATCCACACCCCGCTGGGCCCTCTCGAGGGGACCACTCGGCTCATGGGCCGACCCAACACGTACAACACCCTCGCGGTCGTTGCAATGAGCATCGCGTTTGGCCTGTCGCTGGAGGACATTCGCGCCGGGATTGAGACGGCCGACCGCGTTGCGGGGCGCATGGAAGGTGTCGAGCAGGGACAACGCTTTCGGGTGCTCGTGGATTACGCGCATACTCCCGACGCATTGAGACAGGCGCTGGTAACTCTCTCGGAGTTGCCACACTCGAAGATCATCACCGCCTTTGGCTGCGGAGGAGACAGAGACCGCTCGAAACGCCCGTTGATGGGGGAAATCGCAGCGGCGGGAAGCGACATCGTCTTTCTGACTTCTGACAATCCACGCACGGAAGATCCGCTCGCGATCCTGAGAGACATCGAGGTAGGGGCGCGGCGCGGCTCCGCCGAGTGCCATACGATCGAGGATCGTCGGGAAGCTATCCTGGCTGCACTCAGCCGTGCTGAGCCGGACGATATCGTGCTGATCGCAGGCAAGGGACACGAAGGGTATCAAGTCATCGGCGAGCGAAGACTGCCGTTCGATGATCGCCAGGTGGCGCGAGCCATTCTGGAGCAACTTTTGAAGCAACCGGAGAATTGATCGGCAGGAGCCGATCGGGACCGGCGGGAGCCGATCGGGATCTGCCGGGACAGTATCCACAACGCAAACGAACTCGGGTCGATGTCGAACCGCATGACGATATCGCAGGTTGAAACCAGCACCGGGGGCATCTTGGTCCATGGCTCGCGGGAAGTCCGAGAAGCCGTGGTCCAGGGAATCTCTATCGATTCCCGCACGGTGGCGCCGGGAGAACTCTTCTTCGCCATCCGCGGTCCGAATCAAAACGGACACCGATTCGTCTCATCGGCGTTGTCCAAGAAAGCATGCGGGGCAGTGGTCGATTCCACCAAGGAGCTAGGATCGCCCATTCCTGATGCGATTGCTCTGCTACAAGTCCCCGACACACACGAAGCACTCAAGCAGGTCGCGGCCGAGGCACGAAGACGTTGGCAGGGCTGTCTCGTCGCGGTAACCGGCAGCATCGGCAAGACCACCACAAAGGAGTTCATCGCTCATATTCTACGGGCCCGGTACCGCGTCTTCCATTCCCCGGGCAACTACAACAACCTCTTTGGTGTTCCTCTCTCCCTTTACAACCTGGAGCCCCGAGACGATTTCGGCGTGTTCGAGATGGGAATGAGTCAGCTCGGCGAAATTGCGGAACTTTGTTCTATAGCACAGCCGGAGGTTGGCGTGCTCACCCGCATCGCGGCCGTTCACATGGAGTTTTTCGACTCGATCGATTCAATCGCTCGAGCCAAGGGCGAGCTGGTCGACTTCCTCAACCCTGGAGGCTTGCTGGTCTACAACGGGGATGACGAACGGATCCGCGAGCTGGCCCGCTCCTTCCGGGGGAAAAAGATTTCCTTTGGATCGTCCGCGGAGGCGGATGTTCGAGCTTCGGACATCGACATGGCGGGCCTGGAGGGAACGCGGTTTCAGATTTCTTGTTATGGCGAATCCGGAGCGGCTGCGATTCCAATGGCCGGGGAACACTTTGTATGGAACGCGCTGCCCGGTATCGCCCTCGGCCGCCACTATGGAATCCCCCTCCCCGCCATCGTCGAGAGTCTGCGCACCCTCAGCCAGCCACCCATGCGAGGCCGCCTCCTTCGGTTCAGGGAAGGATTCGCCGTCATCGATGACTCTTACAACTCGAGCCCGGCAGCCCTCGAGCAGATGGCATCCGAGCTCTCTCGTCTGAAGCCTGCGGGACGCCGAATCCTGGTGGCGGGAGAAATGTTAGAGCTGGGCCCCGAGTCCCGGGCTACTCACCATGAATGTGGACGTGCGATCGCCCGTTCCGCTCTCGACCTCATCGTCACGGTCTCGGGAAATGCCCGCGAGCTGGCCCGGGGGGCCGTTGCCGCAGGGATGCAGCAGAGCCGAGTTCGATTTTTCGAAGACATCGATGCCGCCATCGCGTTCATCGATGGAGAAGTCCGGGAGGGAGATCTGCTGCTGATCAAGGGATCTCGAGGAACCAGGATGGAAAAAGTGATTCAAAGCCTTCAGGACACCAAGGAGGAGATCGTTTCGTAATGCTGTATTACTTTCTCTACTCCTTGCACGACATATTGCCCCCGTTTCGCGTCTTTCGGTACATCACGGTGCGCTCGGCCGCGGCTTACCTTACGGCTCTATTCGTATGCCTGATTCTTGGGCCCTGGCTGATCCGGCGCCTGCGACAGTACCAGATTGGACAACAGATTCGCGCCGAGGGCCCCTCGTCGCACCAACGCAAGGCTGGAACGCCTACGATGGGCGGAATTCTGATCCTCATCGGCATTCTCATCCCCACTTTGCTTTGGGGAAACCTCTCCATGCCCAATACCTGGGTCGTTCTGATCGCGACGCTGCTCTTCGGCCTGCTCGGGCTCTGGGATGACTACATGAAGGTTTCTCAGAGGCACACCTCCGGTGTGAGCATGGGAAGGAAGCTGATCGTCCAAACAGCGATAGGGCTTGGAATCTGTGTGGCATTGCACTATCTCTCCGACCTGGGAACGTACAGTACGAAATTGAGCGTGCCGTTTTTCAAGAATTTCACGCCGGAGCTGGCGCTTTGGCACCCTCTCGGCCTCCCACTCTGTTTGCCCCTGGCTCTGTTTGTGCTTCTCATCGTCGTCGGCTCATCCAACGCGGTGAACTTGACGGATGGTCTCGACGGGTTGGCCTCTGGCTGCGTCGTCATTGCGGCCACGGCGTTCACCATGCTCTGTTATGTCTCGGGACACGCGAATTTTGCCGAGTATCTCGATCTGATTCACAATCCGGATATAGCCGAGCTGACGATTTTTTGCGCCGCAATGGTCGGAGCGACGATGGGTTTTCTCTGGTACAACGCGCATCCCGCTCAGATCTTCATGGGGGACGTCGGCTCGCTGTCGCTCGGCGGTGCCATCGGAACAGTGGCAGTCTTGATCAAGCAGGAGTTGTTGCTCCCCATGGTAGGAGGGGTGTTCGTCCTGGAGGCCCTCTCGGTGATTCTCCAGGTGGGGTATTTCCGGTTGACGGGAAGAAGGATTTTTCGGATGGCTCCCCTGCATCATCACTTTGAGCTTGTGGGATGGAACGAAAACCAGGTGGTTATTCGTTTTTGGATCGCGGCGGTTTTCTTTGCCTTGTTCGCCCTGACAACGCTGAAGCTGCGTTGAAGGATTCAAAAGGAACCATGACGACCACGACTCGAGCTTCACAGGAACCGGACTATCGAGGATTGAACGTTCTGGTGGTCGGGGCTGCGCGAAGCGGGATCGCGGCGGCCGAATTCCTGTTGTCCTGCAACGCACGGGTCGTCCTTACCGACAACAAGAGTGCGGGCGAACTGGGCGCGACATTGTCTGCGCTCCAGCAGCACCCGAACGGTCGCAACTTGAGTCTCGAACTGGGAAAGCATCGTAGATCGAGCTTCCGTGATTGTGATCTGGTTATCATGAGCCCCGGCGTGCCTTTGACCCTGCCGTTGTTGGAGGGAAGCCGGAAGGCGGGCGTGCCAGTCATCGGAGAAGTCGAGCTGGCATCTCGACACCTCCAGGGAACCCTGCTCGCGATCACGGGCTCCAACGGCAAGACCACCACGACGGCTCTGGTCGCCGAGTTCTTGTGCCGGTCGGGTCTTCGGGGCCAGGCAGCCGGCAACATTGGGGCTCCCTTGGTGCAATTCGTTCGACGATCCCGAACCGACGACATCTATGCCACGGAGCTTTCGAGCTTTCAGTTGGAATCTATTCAGGACTTGCGGCCTAGGGTCGCCGCCATCCTGAACCTTACGCCGGATCACATGGACCGTTATTCGAGTTTCGACGCGTATGTTGCGGCGAAGCGGCGCATATTCATGAATCAGGATGCAGGGGATTTCGCGGTGCTCAACGCCGATGATCCCAGAACCGTGGCCATGGTAGCCGAAGTCCGGTCGACAGCCGTTTGCTTCAGTCGCAAATCGGAGGTTGCGCGCGGCACGATGCTGCACAAAGACAACGTGTTCTATCGGGACGAGGACACCGAGTGGCCTTTGTTTGCTTTGGCCGATGTCGCCCTGAAGGGCACGCACAATCTGGAGAACGTACTGGCGGCGAGCGCGGTTGCGCTGCTGGCCGGCGCCGACCGGGAGAGACTGAGAGAGGTAGTGCGGGAATTCGGTGGCATCGAGCACCGCCTGGAGCTGGTCGCTGAAATCGGGGGAGCGGCCTATTTCAACGATTCCAAGGCGACCAACGTCGATGCCACCGCCAAGTCCCTGGAGTCTTTCCCTTCCGGGGTCCACCTCATCCTGGGAGGGCGCGACAAGGGAGGCGATTTCTCACGCCTCCGCAGCCTGATCGAGCAACGCGTCCGGACGGTCTATTTGCTAGGCGAAGCGTCGGGAAAGATTCGTGAAGCGCTCGAAGGCACCACCGAGATCATCGAGGTGAGTAGCCTGATGGAAGCAGTCGACATCGCCCATCAAACGGCGGAACCCGGAGACACGGTCCTGCTGGCTCCGGGCTGCGCCAGCTTCGACATGTTCCGCAGCTTTGAACACCGTGGTCAAGTTTTCAAGGAATCGGTTCTGTTTCACAGAAGACACGAGGGAGAGAAAGGATGATGAATCTGGCTCCGCCGAACGACCGGTCGCTGTTTTTCATCACAACGTTACTGACGATCTTCGGTCTGGTTGTCGTCTACAGCGCATCATCGGTGCTGGCAACTTCCAAGCATGGGATGTCTCTCTATTATTTTCTGCGTCAGCTTGCCTACGCCGCCGTCGGATATCTGATCATGCTGGGACTCATTCAGATCGACTATCGAATTTACCAGAAGAAAAGAGTCGTTTTCGTCCTGCTCGTCCTCAGCGGGATGAGCCTCCTGTATGTCCTTACACAGCCCCCCATCAACGGAGCGAGTCGTTGGATCCTACTCCCCTTCGGCCTTTCGTTTCAGCCTTCAGAGATGGCAAAAGTCATCCTGCTGATTTTCCTTGCCTGGTATCTTGATCGATTTGGGCGCGACCTGAGACAATCCTGGAAGATTGCCGCTGGCTGTATTCTGGTAGTCGGAATCTTCGCGGGGTTGATTCGGGTAGAGCCCGACCTGGGACAAGCGGTCTGCATCGTTGCGCTGGCGGGCCTCGTTCTCTTTCTCGCCGGGATGCATCGAAGGCACGTGGGCCTGGCGCTCGTTTCATCCGGCTTGATCGCTGGTTATGCCATCGTGACCTCCCCTTTCCGGATGGACCGGATCAAGACCTTCTTTGACGCCTTCTTTGGTTCGTCTTCAGATCCACACGGTGCTGCGTGGCAGCCGACCCAGGCGGTAACCGGGATCGGCAGCGGGGGGTTCCTGGGTCTCGGACCGGGAGGCAGTAACCAGAAACTACACTTCCTTCCCGAGGCACACAGTGACTTCATCTTCGCGGTCATCGGTGAGGAATGGGGTTTCATTGGAGCGGCCGCGGTGGTGGCGCTCTTTGCGATTTTCTTTCTAAGGGGTCTGAGAGTCGCTTTCCGAGCCCCCGACGCTTTTGGGACGTATCTGGCGCTCGGTATCACCCTGATGGTTGTCGTTCAGGCTCTTGTGAACATCTCGGTAGTCACCGGCATGTTTCCCACCACCGGAATCGCGCTTCCGTTCATCAGCCAGGGAGGATCGTCTCTGCTGATGAATCTCTGCGCCACCGGGATTTTGTTGAACATCTCCAACCATATGGAGCAGTCGTGACGTGAAGCTGGTCATCGCGGGTGGTGGCACAGGAGGCCACATTTATATTGGCGTTGCCATTGCAAAGGAAATGAAGAAGAGGAATTCCTTGAACGAGATCGTTTTTGTTGGAACTTCCAGGGGCATGGAGTCACAAATCGTACCCGATGAGGGCTTCGTTCTCGAGTGTATCGACTCGGCAGGCCTCAACCGGGTAGGATTGCGAAACCTTTTTCGCAGCCTCGTTCTCGTACCCCGGAGTCTGAGCCAGTCGCGCCGTATCCTCAAGGCACACCAACCCGAGGTTGTGGTCGGTCTCGGCGGCTACGCCTCCGGCCCGGTGGTGCTGACGGCATGGTGGCTCGGAATCCCGACGATGGTCATAGAACCCAATGTGGTTTCGGGCCTGACGAACCGTATTCTGGCTTCGTTCATTGATTGCGCAGCCGTAGTTCCCCAGTCTTCCGGGACCTTCAAACAGAAGGCCCACCCTACCGGGATCCCGGTCAGGGAGGAATTCCAGCGCGTCGCCGGGCGGAAGCATCCGTCCAGCCTGACGATCCTGGTCTACGGCGGCAGCCAGGGAAGCCATCTCCTGAACACACGCATCTGTGCCGCTCTGCCGAAACTCCGTTCACTATCGTCTTCTATACGCTGGATCCATCAAACAGGGTCAGGAGATCTCGAAATGGTGCGGGAGGCATACCGGAATTCCGGACACGAAACCGAAGTCCAGTCCTATCTTCCGAGAATCTACGAACAGTTCTCGGAAGCGGATCTCATCATTTGCCGGGCAGGAGCCGGCACGATCGCAGAGATCACTGTCGCGGGCAAGGCATCCATCCTCGTACCGTTCAGCAAAGCTGCGGACGATCATCAAACGAAAAATGCGAAAGCCATGGTGCAGTCCGGCGCTGCGTGCATGATCTCAGAATCCGAATTGAACGCCGACTCCCTGGATCGCCAACTCCGACGCCTCCTGGGAGACCCGGAGGAACTGACAAGAATGGAGCGGGCTGCCAAGGCCCTTGGAAAACCAGATGCGGCCCAGGAGATAGGAGATCTCATTGATCACCTGGCCCAATAAGAAGTCGGCAGCGCTGACCCTGGCGGCTGCCACCACACACGGCAGAACGATGCTTCGGAAGATTCAAAGAATTCATTTTGTGGGTATCGGCGGAATCGGAATGAGTGGAATCGCCGAGTTGCTGCTCAACTTGGGGTACCAGGTCTCCGGATCGGATATGAGGAAAGGCACCAATACGGCTCGGCTCGAGACGTTGGGCGGCAAGATCTCGGCCGGCCACGGTCCGGAGCAGGTTACCGGCGCAGACGTTGTCGTCTACTCCTCCGCGGTCGGGACAGACAACGTAGAAATCGTCGAAGCTCGCCGACAACAGATCCCCGTCATCCCCAGGGCGGAGATGCTGGCCGAGCTCATGCGTTTGAAGTATGGCATTGCCGTGGCCGGGAGCCACGGCAAAACCTCCACGACCTCCATGATCGCAACGGTATTGGTCGAAGGTCATTACGATCCCACGGCCGTAATCGGCGGAAGGCTCAACGCGCTCGGCAGCAATGCGAAGCTCGGCCAAGGGGATTTCATCGTCGCGGAGGCGGACGAGAGCGACGGTTCATTCCTGAAGCTCACCCCGACGATCGCGGTGATCACAAACATCGATCGCGAGCATCTCGATCACTATTCGAACCTAGAAGCAATACGGGATGCCTTCGTGGACTTTGCCAACAAGGTCCCCTTCTACGGATCTGTGGTCCTTTGTCACGACGACCCGAACGCAAGGGCAATCATCCCGCGGCTGGAACGTCGCATCATCTCCTATGGTATTGATGGCGGCGACCTGTGCGCATCGGAGCTCGAGTTTCGCGATTTCGCATCTTCGTTTCTGGTCAGCTACCACAAGAAACCTCTGGGTCCGGTTCACCTGCAGATTCCCGGACAGCATGGAGCACTCAATGCTCTGGCGTCGATCGCGGTCGGCCTGGAACTGGAGGTTCCATTCGACGCGATCGCGAATGCACTCGCCGGATTTCAGAATGCTGATCGAAGGTTTCAAATCAAGGGCGAGAAGAGCGGCGTCCTGGTGGTCGATGACTATGGGCATCATCCCACGGAAATCACGGCAACATTGAACGCCGCTCGAATGTCTTGTCACGGGCGCCTCATTGCGGTCTTCCAGCCTCACCGCTTCACCCGAACCCAGGCGCTGGGAGAGGAATTTGCCAGCGCCTTCGACGACGCGGATGCACTTTTCGTGCTGCCCATCTACCCTGCCGGCGAGGCCGAGATCCCGGGGGTCAGTGGCGAAGGGCTGGCCGAGAAGATCCGCAATGCAAGTTGCCCGGACGTGACCTATATCGCCGGTATCGACGCGGCGGTTGCAGCCCTGCGCAAGAAAGTGCGAAAGGGAGATCTGGTCATCACCCTTGGCGCGGGCGACGTCTGGAAGATATCAGAAGGGTTTTTACGGTAGGAGGCGAAACATGGAAATCAAAACGACCGGGAATCAGAGATCGAGAGAACGTGGGGGCGCCGAGGAAAGCAGCAAGTATCTGCGACGGACCGGCAACAAGAAACTGCGCAAGAGCTCCCCGTGGTATCGCAGCCTGTTGAGATTCTTCCCTCTCATCGCCACCGTATCGGCCACGATCCTGCTCGCCGTCTTGTGCTACGCTTTTTACGATTACGTCCGTACGTCTGATCGCTTCAACCTCGACCAGATCCGGATCCAGGCGGGATCCAATGCGGACAAACAGGAGTTGGTCCGCGTAATTCGCGAAACGTTTCCGCCTCACCTACTAAAGATCAACCTCGAAGACCTTCGAAACAGGCTGGAAGATGAAACCTGGGTGCACAGGGCAGAGATACGCAGAATTCTGCCCTCGGACCTATTCGTCCGCATAGTGGAGCGCACGCCCTCCGGGATACTCGAAATTCAAGGGGAGCTCTACGTCTGCGATCGCGAAGGCCGCATCCTCGATCGCTATCACACGAAGTATACGGATTTGGACACGCCTATCTTCAGAGGATTTCGTGTTCAGCACGTGAGCGAGTTCGAGAAAGATTCCCGGGAGAACATCGAGAGAGTGCAGCTGGGATTTCAGTTGCTCCAAGAGTTAGAAGCAGCCAACGAAGGCTGGTCCCGATTGCTTTCGGAAGTAGATCTTTCGGACGTCAACAACGTCAAGCTCTTTCTGGTAGACGAACTGGTCGAGATCTCCATTGGCGATCAGGATTTCTCCGAGCGGTTTCAGAATCTCATGGACAACATGTCCCGCTATCGGGAAATCAAGGAACAGCACGGCGCTGTCTCCTCGATCGACCTGCGATTCGAGGATCAAATCATCTACCGACCCGTTCAGGCTTCCATCCGCCAGGTGGTGGACGGAAAAGGTTGGACCCCCTAAGGAAACGGCGATTCGTCGGGAGTGTCATGGCTAGGAAAAAGGACCGTATCGTTTGTGGGCTAGACGTCGGAACGACGAAAATCTGCGCGATCGTGGCGTCCGTCAACGAGGCCGGATGCAAGATCCTCAGTTCCGGATATTCGGAAGCACGCGGACTGCAGAAGGGAGTGGTGGTGGACCTGCCTGAAGCCTCCGCTTCCATCCGCAGGGCCACGGACGAGGCCGAGCTCAAGGCCGGTATCTCCGTGGACACCGTCACGGCCGGCATGTCAGGGGATCACATCCAGAGCTTCAACTGCCACGGGGCTGCCTCCGTAGATGGCAAGCACAACGAAGTCTCGTCCAAAGACACCGAGGCGGTAATCAAGGCCGCCAGTTCCATCCCGATCCCCCCGGAACGGGAAATCATCCACGTCATTCCCCAGCAGTACGTGCTCGATAACCGCGGCGGGATCAAAAATCCCGTCGGGCTCACGGGGTCCCGATTGGACGTCGACGTGCACGTGGTCACCTGCGAAGGCTTCATGATGCAGAACCTGATCAACGCGGTCAACGCGTCGCACATCCGCGTCGCCAAGGTCGTGCTGCAGCAGCTCGCCACCGCCGATGCCGTGCTGTCGGAAGACGAAAAGGAACTGGGCGTCGCCGTCATCGATATTGGCGGCGGCACAACAGACATCGCGCAGTTCGCTCAAAACACAGTTCGATCGACGTCCGTATTGCCGGTGGGCGGCGTTCATTTTACTCGAGACCTGGCTATCTGCCTCCGTACGCCGGTTGAAGAGGCGGAAAAAATCAAGAAATCCGCCGGAGGCGTGCTGACCATGGACATTGCCAACGACGAATCGATTCAGGTTCCTCGAATCGGGGACTCCACCAACCGCAGTCTTCCCCGTCGAATGGTGTGCCAAGTCTTGAGAGACCGGGCCATGGAAGTGCTGGAGCTCGTGAGAGACCAGATTCATCGGTCGGGGGACCGGGATCAACTGTCCTCCGGAGCGGTCCTGACAGGCGGATCGAGTCTGCTCAACGGAATCACCATCTTGGCGGAAGAGATCTTGGAAATGCCGGTCAGAAGAGGCGTACCGCAAGGCGTTCTCGGACTTACCGAGGAGCTCGAGCAGCCCGCGTACGCCACAGCCGTCGGTCTGACCATGCAGGCGGCAGCCGAGCCAAAGGCCCTGAAGCAAAAAGGGCCGGTGGCTCCTTGGCTCTTCGGAAAAATCTTATCTTGGGTCGACAACTAGATTCACTCACGTACGGTAAAAAGGAGGATTGATGCAATCGGAAAAGCTACGGTTCGAAGAATCCAAGCCGAGTTTCTCATTTGACGAGGACCGTGTAGCGCCCGCAAAGATCAAGGTCGTCGGGATCGGTGGGGCGGGAGGTAACGCGGTCAACCGGATGATTTCGGCAAAAATCGAGGGAGTGGACTTTATTGCCTCCAATACGGATGTCCAGGCCCTGGGCCGCTCCATGGCTCCCATCAAACTGCAGATCGGGGCCAAGCTCACAAACGGTCTGGGTTGCGGCGCCGTTCCGGAGCGTGGCCGCCAGGCCGCACTCGAAGACACCGAACGCATCATCGAGACGCTCGACGGGTCGGACATGGTCTTTATCACGGCCGGGATGGGCGGCGGAACCGGCACCGGCGCCGCTCCCATCATTGCAAGCCTGGCCACCGAGCTCGGAGCTCTTACGGTGGGAGTCGTGACGAAGCCCTTCAATTTCGAGGGGAGGCGTCGCCGCGTACATGCCGAACAGGGCATCGAGGAGCTCAAGGAAGTGGTCGATACCCTGATCACGATTCCAAACGAGCGGCTGCTCTACGCCATGGGGACCGAGGCACTGCTGGAGGACTCCTTTCACTACGCCGATGATGTGCTGTGTCATGCGGTTCAGGGCATATCGGACATCATTACCATGCCGGGAATCGTCAACGTGGATTTCGCCGATGTTCGAACGATCATGGCCGGAAAGGGCATGGCCCTCATGGGTAGCGGCATGGCCGAAGGGGAGAACCGGGCGGTCCAGGCAGGACAGCGAGCCATTTCGAGCCCTCTGCTCGAGGAGACCTCGATTCAGGGCGCCAAGGCGGTTTTGATCAACATCACGGCGACCAGAGAAAGTCTGACGCTGCATGAGGTCGACGCCGCCGCCAAGATCATCGAGGAGGCCGCGAACTCGGAAGATACGATTTTCGGCGCCGTCTATGACGATTCCATGGCCGGGCAGATAAAGATTACCGTGATTGCGACGGGATTCAATCAGGGAGAGCTGGAACGTGAGAGAAAGACAATCGAGCAGGCGGCAGAAAACGTCGTGGCGATGAGCTCCACGCCGCAAGTTTCCCCGGCAATGGGGCCGGACGGCGAAAACGCCATCGACTACCACATTTCACTGATCAAGGAAAACTTGGACGAGCCGGCCTACCGGCGACGGCGCGTCGATTGACCTGGAGTTGAGCGGGGAGGTCACTGGAATCTACCCTGTGCCCTGCCCCTGTACAGGTACTCAGCCCTCCCCGCTCACAGTTTAGCGGTCAGCGCTCAGCCTTGCTGGCTGCAACCTTCAGTTTCCAAACAATTTCAACGGGAGGTGAATCGTAGCGAAGCGATCAATGGATCGTGGGGCCGCGCTTTTTTTCGTCCTCTAGTTTGCGCCGGATCTCGCCGTAGTAGACTTCGAACTGCTTCTTCAGACTCTCCCGCCGGCGCTGTTCCTGATAGAACTGATACTTCCCTACCCAATCCCGCCCCTTGAGGAAGAACAACCCGACCAGCATGCCTCCCAGATGCGCGATATGGGCCACGCCCTGGTCGTCACCCGACACGGATGAGAAGAACGCCATCGCTCCCATGAAGATCACAAGCCACTTGATCTTGACCGGGATCAAGAAATTGAGAAGGACGACACGGTTCGGCCAGAGGAGGCCGTAGGCCAGGAGTACCCCATAGACGGCGCCGGAAGCTCCGATTGTGGGAATCGGGTTCCCAGGTGAGACAAGCCACGAGCAAACACCGGCTCCTACACCGCAGATCAGGTAGTAGCGCAGCAGCCGGCGCGTTCCCCAGTAGCGCTCCAGATCGTTTCCAAACATGAACAGTATCAACATGTTGAAGAAGATGTGGAAAACGCCACCGTGTAGAAACATGTACGTGCCAAGCTGCCACACCATGAACTGATGGGTAATGCGCCACGGCACGAGGCCGAACAAGGGCACCAGAATGTCCAGTCCGCCGAGCTCTTCGACCTTTTGCAGGGCAAAAACCGCGACATTAATAATGATGAGGAGCTTGATCGTACGGGTAACCGGACCACCGAAAAAAGCCCGACTGGCACTGTAATAGTTCATCTATCAAATCCTAGAGGAATACCAACCGCTTTTCAATTTGCCATTTATAGTTCATCGTCATGTTAAGATTAGCTCTTTATCATGACCTTGAGGGCCGCGGACGGTCCTCGATGAAAGGGGGGCGCTTTGATCAGACCCAGCGGGCGGTCTTCCGACCAGATGCGCGACGTCCAGCTCGAGCTCGACTACAGCATCCATGCGGAAGGTTCCGTGCTCATTGAGGTGGGAAACACCCGTGTCCTCTGCACATGCAGTGTGGAAGACAGAGTGCCGGCGTTTCTCACCAACAAGAATCAAGGGTGGGTCACGGCCGAATACGGCATGCTGCCTCGATCAACGACCACGCGCACGAACAGGGAAGCCGCCCGGGGAAAGCAGTCGGGCCGGACCGTAGAAATCCAGCGCCTGGTCGGCCGCTCACTCCGGAGCGTGATCGACATGTCGCTACTCGGAAATCGCACGATGGTACTCGATTGCGATGTCATACAGGCCGATGGCGGGACTCGGACCGCCTCCATTACTGGCGCCTTCGTCTCTCTGGCGCTGGCAGTCCACAATCTCATGGGTCGAAAGCTGCTCGCAGTCTCGCCACTCGTTGACCTGGTCGCCGCCACCAGTGTGGGGGTGCTGCAAAATGCGTCGTGCCTCGACCTGGACTACTCCGAAGACTCGACCGCCGAGGTGGACATGAACCTCGTGATGACGGGAGGCGGACGCTTCATCGAGATCCAGGGAACGGCCGAGAAGAACCCCTTTTCCCACGAACAGTTATACGACATGCTCCGGCTCGGAGCCCAGGGCATCGGGCAACTGGTCCAGCAGCAAAAGAACGTCTTGGCGAGCCGCGTCGACCTGGCACATCTCTTCCCGACCCTAGAGAACCTTCAATAACTCGAATACGAGATGCTTCCAATGGGGATGCCGCTGTCCCATCTCGTCATCGCCACCCACAACCAGGGAAAGTTGCGAGAATTCGGCTACCTGCTGGCCGATGCCGGATGGAAGATATTGAGTCTGAAGGACATATCGGTCACGGAGGAGGTTGCCGAGACCGGTACGACTTTTGCCGAGAATGCAAGGATCAAGGCCCTGGCCTACTCGCAGCGAACCGAGTGGCCGGTCCTGGCCGACGACTCCGGTTTGGAGGTCGCCGCCCTTGGTGGACGACCCGGAATCTTCACAACTCGATATGCAGGCCCCAAGGCCACGGACAACGATCGGATGTCGAAGCTGCTCGGAGAGCTGGCCGGCCACGACAACCGGGATGCCCGTTTCTATTGTGCTCTCGCTCTGGCCGGCCAGGGAACGGTACTGCTCGAAGCCAATGGAGAGTGCCCGGGGATCATCGCAGAGGCTCAGCGAGGAAACGAGGGGTTTGGCTATGATCCGATCTTCTTCCTTCCCGAGCTCCACCGGACCTACGCGGAGCTCACGGAAACCGAAAAGAACCAAATGAGCCACCGGGCCCGTGCGATCGACTCGCTGCTGTGTCAGCTAAGGGCTGGGCAGCCAGATCTCCCCGCGGGTCATTCTCCGGGGATCGGCGCACCAAAGAAATCTTGACTCAGCCGGACGGAGCCTTAAACTGAATCGGTCGGGGTATAGCGCAGTCTGGTAGCGCGCCTGCCTTGGGCGCAGGAGGTCTCCGGTTCAAATCCGGGTGCCCCGACCAATCTTTTTAGTCGTTTACGAGCATCCCCAAGTCGCTCCCTACCTTTTGTGACGTTGATCGTGACATTAAGTGCCCCGAAGCTCAGCTGGGCCTTATGGTGAGATTGACGGGCATCGAACGCAAAAGCTCAATGCTTCAGCACAGGGGCAATAACCCCACCTTTCCCCACCGGGGCCCACAGAAAGGCAGGCACGAGCCTGACCCCATCACTTGCGGATGCTCGGGAGATCCCCGGCCCGATCCACCTTCGAGACGAATCCGTTTCGACCGCTCCACTCGAAGTCGTGTGACTCCGAGTCGTGCTTCGAAAGCACCGATCTGTACTGCGTATGGTCGTGAGACTCCGGAAAGGGTAGCCCCTTCACCGGCAGGTTTGCGATCCTGATCGGCTCACCGTTGGCACCCATGACGATTTCAAGCTCGACCGTGCTCTCGGGCGCAGCGTACTTCAACATCGTCTCCGTCCGCTCGACCGAGAGCGGCACGACCTCAACGGTCTCGATCGGACCCATGCCCAAGAACGGCACCGCCAAGGGAATCACAGAGGCGATGGCGTCGGCCTGTTTAGAAGTCGAGGTGTCCGCGACATAGATTCTCGCCCCCGCGCCGACCCGGTAGGTCACCATCGCGGTTAGTCCGTCAATCTCGATACCGCCGTAGTGTCCCTCCTCGACCTCAAGGAGCGACGATCCCTCGCAGAAAGCCTCCGTCGGCCCGGAGCCGAACAGACACGGACAGGAAATCTTGCAGCTACAAGTGTCGGACCAGATTCCCTTGAGTGCCCACTCAGACTCAGTCGTCGCACCCCCCACCGCGAACGCACCCATTCCGACGACCACAGTCGCTAGACCAGCAACGACAACGACCGACTTGGGCCCCCATGATCTCATTGGCACCTCCCTTTCTTTAGCGAAACTCAATCACCGTAGCCCTTCTCACAATGCGCGGTCAAGCAGTTTGGCGCACCTGTTGCCCTCGGCGGACTCTGAAGGAGGCATTTCAGCGTCAACCTTGGAAGTCTACTTCAAGATCGAGACGAACAAACGCGGCACTAACTCCAGACCACCGACACCAGACCAGGGTGATGTAACTTTGCTTGTGTAAAAAGAAAGAGGGTGTAAGTTTGGTTTTTTCGCTGCGATGGCAAAAACCAACTCCAAGAAAGGAGCTTACACCCAATGGCGAAATTAACACCGATGACCGAACAATTCCAACATTTCCTTGATGAGGTAAAAGAAGACTTTTGGGGAGATGTGTATAGCAAGACAAAGCTGGCGTGGAAACGGTATTTCGAGACTGAATCACAGCGGCAGAGAGACCGTTATTGTGGCTTTGGATGGTATGAAAGAGGTGGGCAGAGAAAGAGAGAGTACCGCAATGGATACTATGAACGGGACTTTGTGACCCGCTTTGGAACGTTACGGTTGCGGATTGCCCGGAGCCGGAACAAGAATTTTCTCCCGAAGGGATTACAACGGTTTCAACGACGAGCTGACGAGGTAACGTTGCTGATACGAGAGGCGTTTCTCAGAGGAATCAGCACACGGACGGTGGGACGGATTGTGGCGATCATGACGGGAGAAGTTGTCAGTGCACAGACGGTATCGCAGCTGACACGAGAGCTAGATGAAGCAGTACAGCGATTTCACCGAGCTCGGTTGAGTGACGAATGGAAGACACTGTTTCTGGACGGAGTGAGTCTGAGGGTAAGACGTCCGAGTGGGCGGAAACGGGTGCAGATGCTGGTGGCCTACGGGGTGAGAGCGGATGGTAGCCGGCAGCTTTTGGCATTTATGCGCAGCAGTGGAGAGAGTCAAGCTGCCTGGGAAGGACTCTTAGGAGATCTGTACCGGCGTGGTATAGAGGGAGATAACCTCGAGCTGATTGTGACCGACGGCTGTGCAGGTCTGGCAGCGGCCATTGAAACGATCTATCCGAGAGCTCAGCACCAACGCTGCTGGGCACATAAGATGCGAAACATCGTCAATTCAGTCCGAAAGTGCGATCGAGACCAGATCAAGCAGGATGCACGGGCCATCTACCAGGCCGATAGCCGTCGGGATGCACTGACAGCTTTCAGGAGGCTGAAGCGTTGCTGGCACAAGGATTATCCGAAGATGGTGAATCGATTGGAGAAGGATCTCCCTGAGTTACTGGCCTTTTACAGCTTCCCACGGCCTCTGTGGAAGAAGCTACGAACCACCAACGTCATCGAACGCTGCTTCGTTGAGGTTCGACGGAGAACGCGTCCGATGGTTTGCTTTGTTAATGTCCAGAGTGTCGACAGAATCATTTACTCGATCTTCCATCGATTCAATCTCGATTGGAAGGAACAACGACCAACTCGTACCCTCGACCTTTTTACACAAGCAGCTTGACATGACCCCAGACCAGAGAGAGATTGACCGCACATTTCGGAGGCTCTAAACTGGTGGGCGTGCTCACTCCCACATTGCCAGGTGATATATGCCCAGGTTTCTTATTGAAGTCCCGCACGAGGAAGAGACGGTTGCGTGCGCTCGTGCGATCAAGGTATTACTCGAAACGGGCTCGCACTTTCTGACCCATGCAGAGTATGGATGTGAAGATGGCGTTCACAAGGCGTGGATCATCGTCGACATGGACACCAAGGAACAAGCCCGCAGCATAGTTCCCGCTGCTTATCGCCGTCAGGCAACCGTTGTAGGGTTGTGCACGTTCGGTCTGGAAGAGATTAACGGTCTCCTGAAGCACCACGAACCGTAGATCACGACAAGCTAGTAGCTGGGATCGTACATCTGATCCGCGAGGTGTTCTCGTAACCCCAGGCACCGGTTTAAACGCCAAGTCTGTGTAATACGCCCATTCAGCGGCAATTCCACAATTTGGCGGTTGCTCACGACATGTCCACCTCGACATTGTCTTTCTGCAGCATGGGCAGATTCAGCCAATACGGCAACCACGAGTGGCTCGATGAATAAGATGAGCGGATCCATGCGACATCTCTTTTGCGCTACCCTGCTGGCCTTTGTTGCCAGTGATGGATACGCCGAGGAAATATTGGGATTCGATGGGACGGCTTCAAAGGCGCAGCGGAGGCTCGAAGCGGACTTCGACGCCCGCTTGAGTGCCAAAGACATGGATGCATGGCTGAAGCACATGTCTGCGGAACCGCATCATGCCGGTTCGGCAGAGGGCAAGAAGGTCACAGAGTTCATTGCTGACAAATTCAAGTCCTGGGGCTACGAGGTCGAGATCGCGGAATATGACATTCTCTTGCCGACGCCCGTGGAGCGGAAACTGGAGCTCACTGCGCCGACGAGTTTTGTCGCATCGCTCGAAGAGGATTCGCTCCCCGAGGATCCGAGTACATCGGTGCGGAAGAATCTGCTGCCACCGTACAACGCGTTTTCGGTCGATGGCGACGTCGAGGGGGAGCTGGTATTCGTCAACTACGGCATCCCCGAGGACTATGAAATCCTCGACCGCCACGGTATCGACGTGAAGGGAAAGATCGTGATCGCGAAGTACGGCAAGTCGTGGCGCGGCATCAAACCGAAACTGGCTGGCGAGAAAGGAGCAATCGGTACCATCATCTACTCGGATCCGGCAGATGACGGGTACGGTGCTGGCGATACCTATCCCAGGGGACCGTTCAAACATGAGAGTGGCGTGCAACGCGGCTCGGTCATGGATATGCCGACCTATCCAGGCGACGTGTTGACGCCGGGAATTGGTGCGACCAAGAGCGCGAAACGCCTCCCTGTCGACAAAGCGCCAACGATCACCAAGATTCCCGTGCTGCCCATCTCGCATCGCGACGCCTTGCCCTTGCTCGCGGCGCTGGATGGAGCGGTCGTGCCGCCACGATGGCGCGGTGCTCTGCCGATCACTTACCATTTTGGCCCCGGCCCGGCCCGTGTTCGTCTCAAAGTGAAATTCAGCTGGGGCATGATTACCGCCTATGATGTCATTGCAAAACTCGAAGGAAGCAGATTTCCCGATCAATGGGTGATACGCGGGAATCATCATGATGGCTGGAATCACGGTGCGGCAGACCCTTTATCTGGCCAGGTGGCACTGATGGCGGAAGCGCGGGCGGTCGCGCAGCTTGCAAAAGCGGGCAAGCCACCGGCGCGAACGATTGTCTATGCGGCCTGGGATGTCGAAGAGCCGGGTCTCATTGGTTCAACCGAATGGGCGGAGCATCATGCAAATGATTTGAAAAAACATGCAGTTGCCTACCTCAACACCGACGGCAACAGCCGGGGGTTTGTCAGGATCGGTGGCAGTCATGTGCTCGAGCGTTTCTTCAATCAGATCATGGAAGACGTGCGTGATCCGCGCATGAATATTTCAGTGAAAGAACGCCGGCGCGCGTATCTCAAGCTCAACGTGACGTCCGACAAGCAGAAGAAGGAACTGAAGAACCGTCAGGATTTGCGAATTTATCCGCTTGGCTCGGGTTCTGACTACACGCCGTTTTTACAACATCTCGGCATAGCTTCCGCGAACATGAGTTTTGGCGGGGAAGGTCAGGACGGTAGCTACCACACTCTCTATGACACATACGAACATTACACCACGTGGAGGGATCCTGGCCTCCTGTACGGTGTCTCTCTGGCGCAGGTGGCCGGTCGAGCTACATTGCGATTGGCCAATGCTCCAAGGCTACCCATCGAATTCCAGGGTCTTGCAGACAACATTCGTCTCTATGCAACGGAGCTTGAAGAACTGGCGAACGAGATGCGTAAGGACACCGAACAAAAGAACGCGCAGATCGACGACGGCACCTTCGCGGCGGCACTCGATCCGACAAAACCATTTGGTCCGCCCAAGCGGGAAAAACCGGTACCGCATTTCAACTTCGCTCCGCTCAAGAACGCGCTCGACCGTTTGCGGAGTGCAGCCGCTGCCTATGACCAAGCCGTCACCAAGGGTTTTTCCGCTTCCGAAACGCTCAATGAGCTGTTGTATACGAGTGAGCGCTTGCTGACTCGAGAGGAAGGTCTGAGTGGACGTCCCTGGTACAAGCACTTCATCTATGCTCCAGGCTTTTATACGGGTTACGGCGTCAAGACGATCCCGGGCGTACGCGAAGCGATCGAGCAACGCGAATATGCGGCGGTAGAAGAGCAAGTAACGATTGTCGTGCAGGTGATCGACCGCATGTCCGAGCGAATCGAACATATTGTTACGTTGGTTTCAAAGCAATAGGTTAATGTCCCACTCGGGGATGGGTGAAATCCCTCGCCTTCAGGCGAAGCCTTTAGGAGGCTTGCGGTACAATGATGCATGCCGAGATACCGGAAAGGATCGCACACAGTCTATGAGCTGCAATATCACTTTGTGTTTATCACGAAGTACCGCAAGCCGGTCCTGAAGGGGGACATAGCCAGAAGGACAAGAGAGCTGATCCGAGAGATCTGTGCATCTGAGGATGTGGTGATTGTGAAAGGGAATGTGAGTCCAGATCATGTGCACTTGATGTTGAGCATGCCGCCGCAGGTCCGCCGACGTCTGCGAGTTCAATGGCGAACGTCCCGGTTGCGGCTACGGGCTCCAGCTAGTCCCGCGACGACCGAAGCCCTCAGCTCTTCGGCGTGATGTACGAGCTAGGTCCCGGAGCGATGATGGGCCTGAGCAGAAAAACGATTACGGTCACGGCGGCCGCGCACGTCATCAGGATTACGCTGCTGCGCACGGAGCCATCGTAAATCATCGCGCTGCCGAGTGCTCCCGCTGCGCCGGTGATGTTTTGCAGTGTACCGATGATCGATGAGGCGACGCCGGCGATCTTCGGCAGTGGATCCAGCGCCAGCACTATGGCGTTCGGAAATAGAATACCGATCGCCACAAGGAACACGCACACATTGCCCCACAACCACCACAATGGCGCCTGATCAAGCCACACGATAACGAACAACTGTGCGCCCGAAATCGCAATAATCGCAATTCCGAAACCGATCAACCGCATCAGGTCGAAACGTTCGACCAGTGCACGGTTGATCGCAGAACCCAACAGTATCGACAGTCCCGCACCTGCGAATATCATGCCGAAGGCCAGTACGGACCGGCCATACGTCTCAACAATCAACGCAGATGCGACCGTTATCACCGACAAGATTCCTATCGGCGGAACAATGATCAACAGCAGCCCGAATATGCTCTGCCTAAACATAAAGAATTCGCGAAAGCTCGAGGCTAGTTGGCGAACCGGGTGCTGTCCCACGACAGGTGTGTGCGTCTCGTAAATGAAGCTTCGTATTCCGATCAGTATCAGAATTCCGAACACTGCAATGGCGCCAAACGGTCCTCGCCAGCCCCACTGCAATATGAGCAGCGCACCTATACTCGGTGCGATAACGGGAGCCACGGTAAAGATCATTGTCATCAAGGACATCATTCGCGCCGCGTTCTTGCCGCTGGAGACATCGCGTACAATCGCGCGTGACAATACAATCGCCGCAGCTGCACCAATGCCCTGTACGAATCGGGCCGCGAGCATTAGCTCAATATTGTCGGCAATGGATGCGACGACGGCGCTGAGCTCAAAAAGTCCCATACCGAAGAACAGTACCGGCAATCGCCCGACACGATCGGATATCAGTCCGGCAGGAATCTGGCCGATTGCCATACCGGCCATGAACATGCCGACTATCTGCTGACCGCGGGACAAGCTGGTTGTGAGTGCGTCGGCCATTGCAGGAACGGCCCGCAGGCTGAGATCCACGGTTACAGCCGCAAGGCCCGTGACCAGGCCGAGCGTAATCACGAAGCTTCGCTTCGGTATAGGAGAAATGGGGTTCACGATCAGGTCAGACTGACATCCCGACCTGCGATTAGCAAGTTCGATAATGGCTCAACACCGAGCCACCTAGAAGCATGTCCGAGCGAATCGAAAATATTGTCACCTTGGTTTCAAAGCAATAGGTCAATCCCCTCTCCGCCCGCGCGCAAGGCATGGCCGGTTAGCCGTTGAGCAAGTGGCGGTGACGGAGGTGCGCGGTCAGACAACGCGTAGACCGCCAGAGGTTCCGAAACAATCGAATGCCGGTAGCTCGCCATCTTCTCTATGCCGTAGTCCCTTTCGGCCAGATAACCGTTGTGGGCACGGCACATCAGAACGATGTTTTCTGCGCTGTGATCACCTCCACGAGCAAAAGGCCGCCGGTGATGGAACTCTAGCCGTTGCCGCTCGTTGCAGCGGCGACCGTGTTCATCGACAAAGGTACATCGGCTAGCATCCCTCTTCTGCACAGTCCGCTTGACGGCAGCTGGAATGTAACGCGACGACGGCGACGTATCTGTTTCTTCGAGGTTTTTGCGAGGTTTGGCTGTTTTGCCGTATCGTCTGGCTTCGAGCCTCTGGAGCTTTTCGGTTACCGCAGACTCTATGACTTCGGCAAGATCTGTGGAGCCCGTCATGGCTCGCAGACGTTGAAGCTTTTCGTGAAGCTCCGCACTTGCCGTGAACTGCACTTTGTAGCGTAACGGCGTCAGCGGTTTGACCGGCTGGCGAATCGGAGCAAGCTGCAAATCTACTTGGTCCGGACCAAGTAGGTGTTTGTCCAGCTTGGCCATCTCTGAGCATCTCGAGAAGGACCGGATACTCGCGCGTTGCTCGAGCTACAGCAATGCGGTGGTATGCCTCCCACTCGGACAGATGGATCTCTGTGCAGTAAGCTGGACGGGCAGGCCTTTTACAACCCACGCGCGTCTACTTCAGCAATATGGCCACGAGCTCGGACTCGACCCGGCGCGATTGCTGCACAAGCTCCGACAAACGTCGAAGCAAATCGTCATCGGAAAGTGTTTTGAGTTGCAGTTTTTTTGCCATGTTGATTTATACCATGGACTTTTTTGGTGCCCATGGATCGCTTGTGTTATGCGCAAAGGCCGCGAGATGACCTCGGCGCTTCGCAAGAGGATTGACGATCCAGTGGTCGCTCTCAGGAGTCGAAACGGCCGATCTGGAACACGGATGCACTGCGTCTTGGTTGTGGCCGAGAAAAGTTGTCAAGGAGGAAAAAGTGAATTTCTTGGCTGTTTTTTCGGTCAGGAGCCGAACGTGCTCAAACACCACGCACGTTCGCACTCCGCACCGAGCCATGGGGGTCGAGGCGGTGGCACCATCTGCCCTCGATCAATGGTGCTTTGCCTTATAAAAACCCGTCACCATTCTCGGATTAGGAATCGAGAGTCCAGCCGCTGCGGTACTTGCGAGCCAGCAAATCATTGGCTTCAACGCTGTTGGTTACACGACCCGTGTCCGCTGTCGTAGTCGAGTCTCTTGCCTACTCGGTAAGCAACCAGGCCCAGCATCAACTGTTCAATCAGCGTTCCGCCGTAATCGAAATCGCAGGAGGTTTTCAGGTCGCCCTTACAGGCATGAACCCACTCTTCCTGAAAGTTGCCGAGGGGCTTTGTCAGCAGGTGTTCGGAACGAGGTCGATAATAGGACATGTTGGCGTTATCACCATCAGGAATGATCACACGCGTGTCAAAACCGGCTACCAGGGTGCCTCTGGTGCCCTTAAACATTGCTCCATGTCCAATCTTGGAAAGATCAACATAGCCGCGAGGGGTTTTGGGCATCATTCCGCCCTGATACCAGCTCAGCCTGATGGCCGGACGCCACTCGTTCGCGGGATGTTCGAAGGCAATTCTCAGTTCAACCGGAGTTACTTCCTCATTGAACGGTTCTCCCTCACCCTCTGCAGAGGTTGGCAGACCGGCATCAATAGCGTTCCAGGCGAGGTCGACCGTATGACTGCCCATATCGCCAAGCTGACCGGTCCCAAAGTCCCAGTACATATTCCACTGCAGGCAATTCAACGCCACTCTAGACTCAGCGAAGTAACCCGGATTGTAAGGGTGGAAGGGCGCTGGCCCCAGCCACAGGTCCCAATGAAGGGTTTTCGGAGGCTTGCCCATTGCGGGCAGGTATCCTGGCCTTCTCAGCTGACGCTTTCCCCAGACATCCACTTCTCTCAATTCCCCGATCGCGCCATCCCTGACTAGCTCACTCACGCGGTTGAAGTTCTCCTTTGCGTGCCGCTGGGTGCCGACCTGCACTGCAAGCTTGTCCTTGTTCTTCAGGTAGTTCCCGCGGACCACACGCGCTTCTTCTACTGAGTTAGCCAGAGGCTTCTCGCAGTAGACATGGAGGCCACGGTTCATCGCCCAGTTTGCAATGAACGGGTGGGTGTGATCCGTGGTACAACAAACCACAGCATCGAGGTCCTTTTGCTCAAGGCACCTGCGCCAGTCAACATAGTGCTTTGCCTTCGGAAACTTCTTGGCGGCTATCGCCAGATGTTTCTCTTCAACATCGCACAAAGCCACCACATTCTCCTTCGAGAGTACCTTGTAAAACGCGGCGCCTCGACCGTAGGCACCGATCAAAGCAACGTTTAGCTTGTTACTGGGAGCGTTCTTGCCGGCCCGTGTATTGCTTGGCAATACAAGCAAACCAGCGCCAACTGCCCCCGCTGACTTGATGAACTGACGTCTTCTCATCGCTCTGTTCCCCATTTGATTCCTGGGTTCTTGGGTGCGTACATCTTCATTGAGTCTATCCCCGTCGAGGGAAAAGCACAATTTCGGCAGGAGGTCTCTGGTTCAAATCCCGGTGTCCTGACCAATCTCAATAAGAAAACCCATCCTTCTGGTACCCCACCTTTCCCTCCACCAGCGTGAGCAGGATCTTCTTTTCCATTTCGAAGCATAGTTCGGGATTGGCTTCCAGGTCTCGGATGCTCGGGATGTCGAGCACCACAAGATCGGCCAACTTTCCCACCTCGAGCGTTCCCCTGATGTCGTCATCATAGGTCAGGTAGGATCCGTTGATCGTGTAGGAACGAAGCGCATCCTCGATTCCCACGGTCTCGTCCTTGCCCAATACCTTGCCCGTGATCTGTTCGCGTCTCGTGAGCATCGCATAGAAGCCGAGCCACGGGTTGTGATGCGCAACGTAGTAATCAGAACCCGAGGCGATCCGGACACCGCCCTCTACGTAGGAGCGGAACGGCAGCACGCGCTTCATCCGTTCCGGACCGAGATTGGTCTCGAAGGACTGTCCCAGCTCCCAGATGAAGTTGGGATTGACAGAGGCCACGATTCCGTACTTTGCCATATCCGGTAAGACCATCGTGGACGGTTCGATGGGTAGGTAGGCGTGGATCAAGCTCCAGCGGAGATCGGCATCGGGCTTCGTCGTCCGGATTTCATCCATGAACTTCATATAGAGATCCATGGTTTGGCGCATGGACCGATCGCCGGTGCAGTGGGTGTTCAGGTCCCATCCGTAGTCCAGCGCGGCCCGAAACTGCGCCTCGCGAACCGTGTCGTCCGCCACCACGGGGAGCCCGAGGTTGGGCTTGCCCTCATACTCCTCCCAGCGCGCAAATGACTCGGAAAGCCAGCTGCTGCGAGATCCCGCTCCTCCGTCGGCGTAGTACTTCGCCCCCTGCCACTTCAGAAAACGATCCCCGAGCCGGTTCAACTTCAGGGCCGCGAAGTGTTTCCGGATCTCCTCCGGCGGGACGGCGTGGAAAATTCCCTCGTAGACGGCCGCCACTCGAATCGGCAGCCATCCCCGGTTGTAGGCTTCCTGATAGACCCGCATCACGTACCCCATCCCAGAGGACGGGTCGACGATCGCAGTCACGCCGAAGCGAAGCAGTTCGAGAGATCCGACTCTGACACTTTCGACGTGCTCGTCGAACGTCTGCGCGCGGGACCAAACCGTAACCAAAGCCACGCCGTTCATTCCGACGAAGACTCCTGTGGGAATCTCCAGTTCTTGTTTGGCTCCGTTGACCGTGATCGTCCGGAGCTCACGGAAGATCTTGTCTTCGAACGTGAACTCCGATGGGTCCTTCAACCACCACTCCGGCCAGGTGTCAGGGTCGTCGTCCTTGATGCCCATCAAGCGAAAGACTTCCGTGTTGACCGCGACGCCCCGGTAGACCCGATAGAGGCATACCGGGTTCTCCGGCGCGACAGAATCGAGCTGCCAGCGCGTGACCATCTTGGGGTACTTGTACTGGTCCCAGCGGAAGGCGTTCAGCCACTCGCCAGCGGCCAAACTCCGTCGGTCCTTCAGTTCGGCAACCGATCGGAGAATATCCTCGGCATCCTTCGCAAAATCGAGATCGGCAGAATACTTCAACGTGTGCCCGAGCGTCATCGCGTGATTATGGGAATCTTGAATTCCCGGAATGATCGTTTTGCCGGAAAGGTCGACGACCTTCGTAGGTGGCCCCCGATGGACCAGCACGGCTTTGTTGGACCCGACGGAGATCACTTTGCCGTCCTTGATCGCAAGTGCCTCCTCCAGCGGAAACCCGTCGGCGACCGTTACGATCTGTCCGTGCGTGAAGATCACATCGGCGTAAGGGTGCCAAGACTGGCGCGGCTGGGCCGATCCGAATCCGAGCCCGGACGTCACCAAGGCACAAATGATCAGAAAGAGGCTGCGTATCATCGTTTTTCTTCCTCCATCATTAAGCGGGCAATAGGCAGACAATCGCCGCGTCAGGGCAGAAACAGCGCCTGGCTCTCCGGCGGCATCGGGGGACAGGTATCGCCCGATGCGGGGGAGCTGCCCTGGCGGCGCGCAGCCACCAGTCGGTATCCCCGGTCCCGCCAGGCGGGGGGAACCCACTTCAAAAGGACACCCAGTACACGCCAGTACCCGCCAAGCATTGACAGTATGTACACAACAGCTTTGGACTCTGTCAGCAACCCCCGATCCGGTGTCTGCACGACTATACTGTCGAGTAATTTTTTTCGTTCGGAGTTCGGCAGGGTTTTTCTGAACGTCTCCCCCTGCAACCGAGCAAATCGAAATACCTGGCCCGCGTCTTCCGACAGAACAAAGCGCACTCCCCGGTGACAGAGTCCGCAATGACCATCGTAAAAGAGCAACGAACCTGCCGGCTCGGTCTTTCTCCGCACCCAGGCCGGGTCGAAGGTAAACCCGTGGAGAAGGATCATGCCCAGGCTGAGTTCTGCAAAATCGACTAAGACAATCAGTCCTCCATGCAGGCACAGCATGGCGAGCCAGAGCCAGGGTCTGACCCGAGAAAAAGCGGCCAGTGGCGCAAAGGCCAGCTCTGCCAGAAGCGCCCCCCAGGTGGCGAGTTGCAGCATTAGCGGGGGCAGAGACAGCAGCAGGGGCCGCAGCACCGTGTCTCGCGCCAGCGGGTTTTCCAGTACGTCCCGCAGAGCGCTCCCGTCAAGCCAGGAAGGGCCGGCCAGCTTCGTGTACCCACTGTAACTATACGCCAGAGACATGATAATCCAGGCTGCCAGGAAGATTCTCGGATTCAAATTCCATTGCTTGCCCGGATTGGTCCGTCGGGCGGCAGCCAGGGAGCCATAGGGTGCCGGGGTCAGAAAAACGTGTGCAAGCAGCATCCAACCGAGAAACGGGAGGCTGGGATTGGCGGTCAGGGGATTCCGGCCGTGGAGGCAGGCCAGAACATACCAGATCCACAAGGCGGCGACGCGGTCCAGTTTGCCCAGCGCGAAGAGTACGCCCGCGAGGCTCGCACTAACCAGCATGAAGCCTACGAATACCGGGGTGTCGGCCCAGGCCAGAACGTTCGGGAAGGCATGGATCAGCGGGCTGAGTTGAGCGTCGGGAAGCACACCGCGGCGAGAAAACGTCTCGGTGCCCCAAGGCACAAGCGCCATGAAATGGTAGCTGAGAAAGCAGCCAAAGATGGCCCGAAAGAGGCTGTACTGGCCGCCGGTCCACCCGTTATTCATCGCCCACCTCGAAGCTCAGCGGCATGGGCCGAACGAGCCGTGTGCCCGGCTCCACTTCCAGGCGGACCGTCAAGGGATAACGAACGCTCGCCGGGTCGATACCCAGTTCCCGCAGCAACGGGGCCCGTCCTCGGAGCGCGTAGTCGAGCACCTGCTCGAACATGGGCCGGGTAAGCGGCTCCGTCGCCAGAACCGGGCCGTACGCCAACGCAGCGCCATAGACGTTGCGCCGGTTATACGGTCCCCGGATCTTCCGGTACTGGGCGGGAGTTATTTGCAGACTATGCGATTTGCCCCCGTGGTCCGTCCACTCCAGGAAAAACCGGGTTGAAAAAGTCTCCAACCCGTAGATGGCCGAAAACACCTTGGGATGTGGGGAAGCGTTGGTCGCCGCTCCGAGACCGGCAACCAGCGGGAGCTGCAGGATCGCACCCGCCATCTGCAGCAATCCGACACCCAGCAGCAAAGCGAAGATTGCTGCCTCTTTAAGACTCCTGTCGGGTTTCATTGACATCCCGTCCGATCAGCATGTCCCACAGCCGCACTTCGCGGTTCTCAGCGAAACCGCAGGATGCGCGCCAGTGCTTCGGATTATGGAAGGTGCCGAAAAGCATATCCCAAAGCGGCAGATCCGCGTAGTTGTAGCGGTGCAGGTCGAGCTGATGGTGCACACAATGACTCTCGGGCCGCTGGAAGATAAATCCCAGCCAGTACGGCGTCCGGACATTCCAATGGTAGACGAGTTCCGCCAACCCCGTGATCAATACGGTGAGTGAGCCAGCCTCCGGGTTGACGCCGCAGAGCAGATATAGGATGGCGCTGGAAAGAACGCTGTTGCCGAAGATCTCGATGGGATGTTTGTAAAAACTGGTAATGATCTCGATCCGCTGAGGGCTGTGGTGGATCTGGTGAAACCATCGCCACAGGAGCGGGCTGTCGTGCCGCAGGCGGTGCCACCAATAATAAATGAAGGTAATGGCCAGATAACCAACGACCACCTGTAGCGCCAACGGCGCCGCGGCCAGGCTCCACAGAGCACGTCCTGCAATCCAGCGGTCCCAGGCCATCCCGGCCACGAAGACGCTGGCAACCTGGATGCCGTTGAGGACCGCAGCGCGGACCCACCATCCGGTAACCTGGGGCCAGCGCCGGCCGGGACGCAGCCATTCCACCCCGACCATGACCGCCGCGCAGGAGGCAACAATAATGAGAATGGTCATTGCCTAATTCGCCATGCCAAATACCGCCGTCACACCACGGAGATTTCTAATTTCTTATATCACGCGCTGGATGCGCGGCAAATGGATTGTTTCAAGGCGTCAGGGATCGGAGCACCGATGACGGCAGTAGTCGCGGTGAAACACGCGAGGGGCTACGCAGTGAAACACACGAGGGCTAAATGATCTCTCATTTTTTTGGGGCGTGCGCTTCGAGGATTGCCTTCCAGCGCTCGAGTTCCTGGGTCACTCCTTCCAGATCCCGCTGGATCTGCCGGTTGGTCTGGTTCAGCCGGCTTATCAGATGACCGATCTTGAGCTGGATGAAGGAAATTCTTTTACTCTGTTCAAGCTCAGCTACTTCCGTCGAATACTCCATATATCTCGCACAACTCCTTGTCCGCGGGCCCAAAGGAGTTCATTTTGGAGGATATGTCACGAAGTTTCTGTGACAGCCATCACAAAAGGACCGATGGCGCCCGCAGCTAGATCCCGTTTTACGCCAGCGGCGCCGTGGTGGGCGCGTGCTCGACGATAATCCGCATCATGCCGGCAAGAATTCGGAAGTTCAGGTATCCAACTACCATCACCAGGGCCGCCAGGATCCCCGTTATCAAGGCTGGCGAACGCCATGCGCTCCCTGACCTTGCGATTTCCACGCCGCCGCCCACAATGAGCGCAAGCGCGGACTGCCAGTGTTGAGAATAGAAAAACAGCTCCTCTCCAAATGTCCAGTGCAGGGCCGCGTTGAAAAGTATGACCAGCAGACCGGCGGATATCGCCAAACCCAGATTGCTTCGGCGCAGCCAAGCACCGACGTATCCCAGTCCGAGTAACGCCATCACCAAGACGCCACGCGGGTTCCAAATGCGTCGGCTCTCCTGATTGTCCTCGAACGTGAACATGATCTTCAGCGGCGCATCCTCCACGACCCCCAAGCGATTCTCCACGACCGCAGGCGGCAAAGGCAGAATCGTATTCACCAAGGCTGCGGGAAACCTGTGCGTGAAATGCCGAATTTCAGGTTTCTTGCGGTATTTTTCCACGAAACTCTGCTCTGAGCTTGGACCGTACTCATAAAGAATGTCGGTCACGTGGTGAGCAGCCACGGAGAGTACCAAGATAGAGCCGGCCAGAACGATCCCATTGTTGACCACCGGCCAAAAACGTTCCTTGGTGCAGATACTCGAGAAAAGAAACAACACGCCCACAATTCCAAGGTGCGTGATCGTGACCCACGCGGCCAGCGTGCCGAAAACAAACCACCAGAGCAGATAGTGCCCGCCACGATGAACGACGATCCGCACACTCAAGGCAAGCAGGGCCGCCAAGGGAAACGCACTCAGTCCGACGAGGTCCGTAACGCTGCCGAAGACCAGACTGCTGAATGACAAGCGACTCAGAATGGTAAGCAAGGCAACCTGTCGAAGCCCGAAACCCAGCCACCAGAACATGAGCCCATTGGCAATCGTCGCAAGCGCCGCTGCCGTCGGCACAACCAATAAGCCTATCTGCTCCCGCAGCGCCCAGCCGTCGACCGGCACGAATAATCCAAACGCAGCGACCAAGACTCGAATGGGCATACTCAGCAGCGCGACTCCCGGATGGATGTAGCTTGCTCCACCCCACCCGTGACTCATCAGTCCAAGCCGCTGGGGATCGGCATCAAACAGCACGTTGAATTGGGCAAAGACCCTCAAGCGAAAAAGCTCGGCTTCCGCGAAATAGCTCACCAGGAAAACCGCTGCACCGATGCTCGCGAGGACCAAACCCAGCCTGGATCCAGCGCCACTTCGGCGCTTCGCCACCTCGACCCAGTGAGGCCCGTCGAGAATCAAACCCCTGTCCGCCAACTCGATGAACCGGACGTCTCTCTCCCCGTTCCCGTAGGCGGTCAGCTCTCCGTAGTCTTTTTCATCCAACCGCGCCACGAGTTGCCGGCGCTTCTCTTCACCGACGCACGCCGCGCCCGCCAGTTTGCCGGTGAGCAACCCGCGTGTCCGCTCCAGCTCCGTGCACACAACCTCCCCGATCTGGAGATGTTCCGCCACCCGTTCGACATAGAGATCCGGGCTCCTGGAAAGCAGAATGATGCGATCGCCGGCGTTTCTATGCGTTTCAACTTTTTCCAGCAGCTCCGGTCGAGATCTTCGATCCACGGTGTGCCGCACAAAAACATCCACCCATTCATCGAGATCTTGTACCGCGATCCCGTCCAGCCACACCGCCAGACAACGCTCACGCAATCCCTGTAGCCCGGATCTATCGGTCACGGCCCCCCACAGCTCGCCAAGCACGGCGGGGATCCGAAACACCAGTTGCGGCTTGCGCCACAGCAGACCCAGCAGGAAGGGCCAAAAGGTGTTTCTGAAGGTCAGGACTCCATCCAGACCCAAGACGACGACGCGGCCACTCCCTGATAGAACTTCACTCATGTTCACCGCCTCTGCTTCATCGCATCGCGGGTCGGGTTCGAAGGCAGAGTCATCGCCTATTCGAACCACATGACATCGCCGCATCGGATCGTGCCGGGACGCAGCACCTCCGCGTATACGCCGACGCATCCATGTACACCGTAGTCACCGACCTCCCTCCGATTGTGTCGCGCAACCGTACGCAACACTCCGGCATCCGGGGGAAGATCTCCTTGGGGAAGAGTCGTCATCACGCAGCGTGGGGTGGGACGTACGACCCGCAGCCGCAACCCGTTGCCGATCGTCACAGTACGCCCGATCCAGTCATTTTCCATGAAATCTCGCTCGTCGCTGGCAAGCTCGACGAGGATGTTCGGGCGAAACCGTCGAACGTCGAATCGTCCCGCGGGATAGAGCTCCTTCAGTCGTTTGAGGCTCGACGTCGTCAGCATGTGGACCACCGCCGCGTCGAAGAATGTGCCGACCGGAGAAGCGGGCGACAGCGGCAACACGGTCACGGTTTCCCCCGGCGGGGAGACAACAGACTTGCCCACGGGCATGACCCCCTCGATCTCCGGCCAGTAGGCCTCGTACTCCGCAGCCCCGCTTACAATAGCTTCAAGCGTAACATCGCGGCCGAACGCGCGAGAGAGCACCTCGTTGCGGTCCTCTTGTCCACTACTCATGACCGTGCCATCCGGGAGTGTAATCTGCACGGCTGGCAGCTTCGCACCTACTTCGGGCGATTGGACAAAGGCAGCATGACAATTGAAAAGCTGACCCCACTTTCGTGGTTGCTTCGCGCTGGCAATCTTGCCGGTCGCTCCGTCGACAACAACGTAAGTACGGTCTCCGAGCAACCCATGTTCCGTAACCTCGGCAGCATCCAGCTCCTCGCCCATCATGGATTTGACTGGATAGTGCCAAAGAGAGACGACTGCTCCCCCACCGTGATCCGGAGCCGTCATGAACCAACCTCCTCTACCGATACCGCAAAAGGACGGCAAACGCGCCCCGGGTCCTTCGACGCCCTTGCATCTCCCGAGGTGACACAGTGGCAGCCGCTCATAAAGGATAGATCTTGCTTTTTCCTCCAGGACAGTTTCAAGGAGAATTTTCGGGATGGCTATCGACTCATCCTTGAACGCAGGCCAAAGTATTCTCGTTTGCGTTTTCCATCCTCTCGATCTCGAAGCGTGAAGTCGGGTCCCGTGCTATCCTATCCACAGCTTCAAACCATTTCGAACATGCCGGTACGGCTAACGGTTAGATGGAGGCTTCAACCAGAGATGACCCAACGCAGCGACACTTACAGGCAGAAACTACTCAGCCCTGAAGAACTCGTTGGGCGAATGCAGCCAGGCAACTTCATAGTCCTGGGATGCTGGTCCGGTCAGCCCCATGGGGTGATGCGGGCAATCGATCGCTACGGTTCCGATACCCGTCCGCTCTACGTCTCAGTCAATCTGGCCTTCGGTGACGCAGAGTTTCTGCAGCGGCCGGGAGTGTACGGCATCACTGGTTTCTTTGGACCGTACGAGCGCGCGGCGCGCGACAAGCAGGATAGCGTCTCATACTCGCCCGTGCAGTTCGCCGACGCCTGGAAATGGCTTCGGGATGCCGACCCGCCCGACTTCTTCATTCACCGGGTTTCGCCACCGGATGGGATGGGAAACTGCAACGTCTCTCTTGCGCCGGGGTGGGAGTACGGGGCAATACGATGGCTGCACGAGAATTCGCCCCGGACGCAGATCGTCTTCGAGGTGAATCCCAATCTTCCCCCCGCCTGTGGTGTGCCCGAGCACGGAAACAACGAGATTCCCCTCTCCTATGCCGACTGGATCGTGGAGGACGACGCACCATTGATTGAGGTTCCCTCTCCGGAGCCGACCGATGTCGATCGCGCGATTGCGGAGCACGTTGTGGGACTGATCGACGATCGCGCCACCCTGCAACTCGGTTTTGGCACGATCCCGATGGCCATCGGCCGATTGCTGACGGCGCGCAAGGGACTCGGCATCCACAGTGAGATGTTCTGTGAGTCGCATCTGGATTTGATTGATGCCGGCTCGGTCAGCAACACCCACAAGGGTCTCTACGACGGAAAATCCGTTGCCACCTTCGCGGCGGGCACTGCGCGCCTTCATGCGTGGGCGCGGAAGAATCCCGAGCTTGCCTTGCTCCCGGTCGAGCAGATCAACAGTGTTCCCGTGCTGTCTCGAGTTCGGAATCTGTTCAGCGTCAACGGCGCGCTCGCTGTCGACCTTGCCGGTCAGACCTGTGCCCATTGCATCGGCCCCCGGACCTACAGCGGTCTGGGAGGAGCGTTCGAGTTCACGTATGGTGCGCAGCTTTCTCCCGGCGGCAAGTCCGTTGTGTGTCTGCCCTCGACCTCCACCCTCAAGGACGGCCGCGTGATTTCGACAATCCAGACGCACTTCCCTGCTGGTACCCGCGTTACCATCCCGGAACACTGCATCGATTGGGTCGTGACCGAGCATGGCGCCGTTCGGCTGAAACTCATGACCCTCGAACAGCGTGCGGACGCGCTGATCCGCGTTGCCCACCCGGACTTCCGCGAGCAACTCGCGCGCGATGCCCGCGACGCCGGTTTCAAGCTTTCTCAAATGAAGGATCTCCCGCCGACACCGGCCCAATTTTTTCACCGTGGCGCCGGAGTATAGACCGTGTGCACGAGCACTGCCCTGGAGAAACAGAGTCGTCTCATGACGGACAGCGGTGAGCGCACCGGGTCGCAGACCCGGTGCAAAAAAAGGAGGAGCACCATGAAGCGACAGAACGGAGCGCTGCTAGCGCTCGGGGCACTTTCGATTCTGATCCTGTTCTCGGTCGGCCTGGCCCAGAAGTCGACCCACCGCAGGCACATAAACCTGCCGGAGCGAACCGACTCTGTGCCGTACAGCAATGCCGTTCTGGCCGGCGACACGCTCTATCTGGCCGGCGCGATCGGGATCGATCCGGCAACCGGGGCGCCGCCGCCAGACGTCAAGAAGGAAATAGCGATCGTTCTCGACAGCATGAAACGACGGCTGGAGATGGTCGGAATGTCGATGGACGACCTTGTCACGGTTGAGGTCTTCTGCCCGGACCTTGCCCTCTACGAAGATTTCAACACTGTCTATCGCACTTACTTCAAGGAGCGTTTCCCCGCCCGGGCGTTCATCGGTTCCGGCCCGCTGCTACGGGGCGGACGTTTCGAGGTCTCGGGCGTCGCGGTCAAGTAGACCGATCCGCGCGCGGAAGACTGCTCCGTTGCTATTTTTTTGCCGGCCTTTCTCACGCGGCCGGAAACCGGGGGAACGCGATGAAGATCCTCCCCAGTGTGAACCGTTACGGCACGAGCCGCTACAGGGTCGTCTCGGCCATTCTCCTTTCTTGTTCTCTGGCGGCAGCCGTTTACCGCTTCCAATATGAGAGTCCGGCGCCCTACATGGACGAGGCAGCAGCCGTCCGCAGAGCGCAGCAACTCGACCTGGGGGAGGCGACGCTGGAGGGCCCAGCAACGGTAACCGTCGACTCCCTTGCCGCATTGACCCTGAAGTTCCGGGTTGGCCAGGCTGGAATGAAGACTGGAGGCGGAGTCCGGTTGGCCTTCGCCCATGGTATGGGTGGGAACTGGGGGGGCTATGCGCTCCAGACCGAAGATCCGAGGGCCGAAAACTACCTGAGCTTCCGCTGCTCCAGCGGGGCCTCGCTCGAGTGGAAGCCGTATGTGGGGATCCGCACCCCCATGTTTGAACGGTACCATCCGTGGCAGAATCTGCACGAGTTCAAGCTGGTCGGAAAGCCACTGGATCCGGGACACTGGATCGAAATCAAGCTGGGTGACCCCGCTGATGGCTCGCCCGGTGTCCGCATGCAGCAATGGGACGAGGCGAACTTCATACTAAAACTGTATGTAGACGCCCATGGTAATGACGACTACCTGCCCCTCGCGAATCAGCCGAAGATCGAGATCCAGGGGGCCGAACCGGCAGCAATCCACGTGGTCACTCCATCGGACGTAGCCGCGGACCAGCCGACCTGGGCTCAGGTTTGGCTGGGCGACGCTTTCGGGAATCCCTCGGCTGGTTTCCGGGGCACGGTACAGCTCGAAACGAGTGGCGCCACGACTGGGCTTCCCGTTGAGTATTCCTTCGTCGCCAGTGACCGAGGCGCGCATCGCTTCGAAGGAATCCGTTTCAGCGAACCCGGTGTGTTTCGAATTGAAACGCGGGTCATGGACCCATTACCAGCCACGTCGCAGCCCCCACTGCAGGCACAGAGCAACCCGATCGAAGTTCTGACCGAGTTGCCGGAACACCGCATCTATTGGGGCGACATCCATACACACACGATGTACTCCGACGGGAGGGGAACGCCCGAGGAGACATATGATTTTGGCAAGCGTGTTTCCGCGCTCGATTTCTGCTCGGTCACCGATCACGCCTTCACCACCACAGATGCCATGTGGAAAGAGATTCAGGAGGTGTCAAACCGATACAACGAGCCCGGCCGGTACGTGACATTCCTGGCTTACGAGTGGAGCGGAATGACGGCTGTCGGCGGAGACCACAACGTCTACACGACCGAGTCGAGCTTTCCTTTGTTCCGCAGTTATTCTTATTACAACTACCGGAATCTGCGCATGTATCACGGTCCCCAGCGACAAGCGAACCACGTGGAGGATCTTTTCCGGCTTCTCGATGAACGCTACGAGGACGAGAATATACTGGTCATCCCCCACTTTGGTGGGCGGCGCGGGAATCCGGCCTGGCACAATCCGAAACTGCAGCGCCAGATCGAGATCTTCTCCGATCACCGCCGTTCCGAGGACTGGACCCAGAGCTTTCTCGAAAAAGGGTACAAGCTCGGCATCATGGCATCGACGGACAATCACGCCGGCAATGCCGGCTTTGGCGTGCGGCGCCGCACGGTCAGCTCTGGCGAGAAACGAGATATCTTCTCCCCTGTCAGTCCAGCCGAGCGCGGTACGGCGCTGGTGGCCGCAATCGCCGGCAGCCTCTCACGCCAGGGCATTTTTCAGGCGCTCTACCACCGGCGCACCTATGCGACCACGGGGCCGCGCATCATCTTGAGATTCAATGTGGACGGGGCGCCCATGGGATCGGAAATCACGACTCGGAAACCTCCCCGAATCCACGCCGCGGCCATCGGGACAGCCCCGATTCAGGCATTGCGGATTGTAAAGAACGGCAAGGTTCTGTACGCCAAAGAGTCAGGATCTCTCTCGATGAGCATCGATTACACCGACGTATCTGGCAGCTACGACAACGCGTACTACTATATCGACCTGGTCCAGACCGACGGCGAAAAGGCAATATCCAGCCCCGTCTGGCTGAACTAACGAAGGCGGAAAAACGAGGGACGTCCTCCACGTTTCCTGGTTTTCTTGTCCTTCGTTCGCCGTATCGGATCTATCTCCTAGCGATCGTTCGAAAAAAACGTGGTAAACGTGGGGGACGTCCCTCGTTGACAACCCACAGGTCGGCGCCTAGACTGGAAGGGCTTGACTGCTCGCGTTTTCCCCTCGTCTGGAGGCACAGTTGCGAAGGTCCCCTTCCGGATACCCGTGGAGAGTTGCCGTGGCGGGGCCTCTCCTTCTGGCCGGGGTCGTGTCGTCCGGAGCTACGCCCAGGTCCCAGCAAACCGACATCGCCACAGAGGCCACGGCACTGCTCAAACGCGAATGCGTGGGATGTCACGGGGCGGATCGGACCTCGGGGCTAGACTTGCGTTCCCGCAACGGGGCCCTCGAGGGCGGAAATCAGGGTCCGGCAATCGTTCCCGGTCAACCCGACCAAAGCCGGCTTTTTCGCAGAGTCTCGGGCGCGGAGGAGCCTGCCATGCCGATGGGCGGGCGCTTGAGGCCGCAAGACGTGGATCTTCTCCGCCGTTGGATCGCGACCGGCGCGACCTGGGAACTGCCCGCGACGGAGCCAATCTCTTCCCACACCGGTTCCGTGACATCCAGCTATACCATCACGAAGAAAGACCGGGATTGGTGGGCGTTCAAAAAACCGGTGCGACACCCGGTTCCGGAGGTCACAAGCCCGCGCTGGAGCAAGAACCCGATCGATGCCTTTCTCTATCAGAAGTTCGAGGAGATGAACCTTGCACCCGTTCCGGCGGCAGACCGTCGCACCTTGATCCGCAGGGCTTATTTGGATTTGATCGGTCTTCTGCCGAGCCCCCGAGAAGTAGAAGCGTTCGTTCAGGACAAATCGCCGGACGCGTTCGCCCGGGTCGTCGATCGGCTGCTTGCCTCGCAGCACTATGGCGAGCGATGGGGCCGCCACTGGTTGGATGTGGCCCGATACGGAGACAGCGGCGGTTACGAGCATGATTTCGAGTATCCCCACGCCTGGCGCTACCGCGATTACGTCATTCGTGCCTTCAACCAGGACAAGCCTTACGATCAATTCATCAGAGAGCAGGTCGCCGGAGACGAGCTCGACGAGGTCACCCACGACAGCCTCATCGCAACCGGCTTTCATCGCGTCCTGGCCACAGTCGGATATCGGGAGAAAGACAACCCTCAATACCGCTACACCTACCTCAACGACATGATCACGACAACCAGCCGCGGCTTCATGGCACTGAGCGTCGAGTGTGCCCGCTGTCACGACCACAAGTTCGATCCCATTCCGCAGATCGATTATTACCGAATGATGGCGGTCTTTTTCTCATTCATAAAGTACGACCACAATCTGGCGCCGCCCGATGAGGTGGCCAGGTACGAGTCGCAAAAGGCCGAAATCGAGAAGCGCATCCAGCCGCTGAAGGATCGCATTCGCGAGATCGAGGCACCGTATAGAGAAATCACTTTCGCGAAAACGCTGGCGAGTTTTCCCGAGGATATTCAACGCGCAGTTCGGACCCCCGAAGACGAACGCTCGCCGGGACAGAAGCTGCTGGCGGATCAGGTGCTGTCAATCCGGGCGGAGCCGTCGAGCGAGCTCGTGAGCGAGGCGAACCAGGCCGAAATCGCAAGCCTCCGAGAACAGATCCGAAATATCGAGGAGCAAATGCCGGAACCGCTGCCGGTAGCGATGGGGGTTCGAGACGGCGATTATCGTTTCGCTCCTGACGGAGCAGGAGACGAGGTCCAGCCCGGCAAGGGAGACCGGGAGTTCTACAACTTCGAAGGGTCCTTTCTGCCCGACCCGGCAAAGCCATACCAGCCGCCCCCGGCGCATTTTCTCCCAACCGCAGACTACCGGCAGAAAGGACCGGAGGTCCAGCCCGGACTCTTGCAGATCCTCACGGAAGGCAACCCGCCCAGAACGATCCAGCCCTCGAACAATCACGTCACGACAGGCAGGCGAAGGGCTCTGGCCCAGTGGCTCGCTTCAAAGGAACATCCCCTCACGGCAAGGGTCATGGTCAATCGAATCTGGCATCATCACTTCGGCCGGGGACTGGTCGCCACTCCTAGCAACTTCGGCCGCATGGGCCAAAGGCCGTCTCACCCGGAACTGCTCGATTGGCTCGCCACCGAGTTCGTACGGCAACAATGGAGCATCAAACAGATGCACGTGTTGATCATGACGTCGGAAGCCTATCGCATGACGGCCCATCACAATCCGGCAGCGAATACCGCCGTGGATGCCGACAACGTCTATCTGTGGCGCTACCGTCAGCGAAGGCTCGAGGCGGAAGCCATTCGGGATATCATTCTGGCAGCCAGCGGCAAGCTGAACCGGCAACTAGGAGGACCTCCCTTTTATCCTCCTGTTGCGCCCGAGTTACTCGAGGCCATCAAGAAGGGATGGAAACTGACCCGCGAGGGGCCGGATGTGTGGCGCCGAAGCGTATACTCGACCTGGAGACGGGGGCTGCGTTACCCGCTGTTCGACGTGCTGGATTTGCCCAGCCTCAACGTTACCTGTGAGCGCCGGACAACCACCACCGTGCCCACGCAGGCACTGACACTGCTCAACAATCAGTTCGTGCTCAGCCAGGCCCGATATTTTGCAGAGCGCGTTGGAAACGAGGCCGGCCGTGAGCCATCAGACCAAATTCAGCTCGCCTACCAGATTGCGTTGAGCCGCGATCCAACTCCAAAAGAGATGCAGGTCAACCTCGATTTCCTGCAGAAACAGATGGCTTATCACGAAAAGCATAAAAAGAGCGACGCCGGGTCGGAGGCACTGATCGACATGTGCGACGTGCTGTTGAATTTGAACGAGTTTGTTTATGTCAACTAGGAAGGACTTCCGGTCAATGGATTCGGACTGCTGTGGCACCGGACGCAAGCACGCCGGAGGCATCCGGTCCCGCAGGGATTTCCTGTTCGAGGCAGGCGAGGGAATCGGGGGGCTGGCGCTGGCATACCTGCTGGCCGAAGAAGGCCTACTGGCCGCCCAGAATGACTGCGCAGACTCCGTCGACATCGTGTCCCCACTGCTCCCGAAGCCCGCGCACTTTCCGCCGCGCGCGAAAGCGGTCATCTCGCTTTTCATGAGCGGCGGGGTCAGTCACGTGGATACGTTCGATCCCAAACCGATGCTCACCCGGTACCATGGCCAGCCGCTTACCGGAAAGGGCAAGGTCCGGGTGCGACAGGGATACCCCGGGCCGCTGATGCAGAGCCCGTTCGAATTCAAGCGCCACGGAAAGTCCGGCATCGAAGTGTCGGAACTGTTCCCTCACATTGGATCCATCGTCGATGACCTCGCCATCATCCGGTCCGCGCAGGGAAGGTCGAACGATCACGTCGTGGCCCATTACGAGTGGAACACCGGATCACTGTTGATGGGATATCCCAGCGTCGGCTCCTGGGTGTCCTATGGGCTCGGCACCGAAAACCAGAATCTTCCCTCGTTCGTTGTGATCTATGATTCCCGGGGCGGTCCTTTCAGCGGCCCGGCCAACTGGGGAAGCGGTTTTCTGCCCGCCACCTATCAAGGAACCGTCTTTCGCTCTTCCGGAGATCCGATTCTCGATCTTCGACCGCCAGCCCATATCTCGGCTGAGCAGCAGCGGGCGCGGCTCGATCACCTGGCGTGGCTCAACGAAGAGCACGCCCGACAATACCCCGGCAGCACGGAGCTGGCCGCCCGTATTGCATCCTACGAGCTCGCCTATCGAATGCAGAGCTGCGCTCCGGAAGCCGTGGACCTATCGAAGGAGACGGAGTCCACCAAACGGCTTTATGGTCTCGACGACCCAAAGACCGAGCCGTTCGGGAAACAGTGCTTGCTCGCCCGCAGGCTGGTCGAGCGGGGCGTGCGATTCATCCAACTCTACAATGGCGCCCTCGTCCAGCAGAACATCGACACCTGGGACGCCCATAGCAATCTGGTCGAAAACCACACGCTCCACGCAGCGGAAGTCGACAAGCCCATGGCCGGTTTGATCCAGGATCTGAAACAGAGGGGCATGCTCGACGAGACACTCGTCGTGTGGCACTCCGAGTTCGGTAGGATGCCGATTTCACAGCGCGGTGTCGGCCGGGATCACAATCCGGGGGCCATGAGCATCTGGATGGCGGGCGCGGGAATCGCGGGAGGACAGGTTATCGGGCAGTCCGATGAGTTCGGCTACAAAGCCATCGAACCCGTCTACGGCTATCACGATGTCCATGCGACGCTGCTCCACATGATGGGCCTCGATCATCGAAGGCTGACCTACTTCTTCAACGGCCGCCACATGCGCCTCACCGACGTTCACGGAAACCTGATTCCCGGAATCGTCGCGTAGGCCGCTGACGCCTTGAGCCGCACCCGGGTTCGGGGTTTGGGGACTCGCTCCGAATTGCATCGGAATCAGCGTTCGATCGCCTCGATGAGGTTCACCAAGGCGGCGTTCAGCGAACTCTGAACGTGATCTTGCCCGGCGCGATGTCCCATCCGAACAACCACCAGATCGTGGGTCGGAATGATAATCACGTGCTGACCCCCGGCACCGGCCATGTAATACGCACTTTCGGGCACTTCCCACCTGCCGTCTCCGTTGACCCAGAATTGTCCTCCGTACTGGGGTTTCTCCCAAGCCGGAGCAGCTGAGCGAACAAACTCGACCCAAACTTCCGGCAGAATGCGTTCCCCTTGCCACACGCCGTCCTGCAAGTGGAGCAGCCCCAGCCGTGCCCAGTTGCGGCCTGTGCCGTAGTCATAGCCAGTCAGCAGAAAGTTGCCGTACGGATCCGGTTCCAGCACTTGCTTGCGGATGCCGATCTTGTCGAACAGGGCCTTTTGCGGCCAGGCGAGATAATTCTCACCCAGCCCCTCGACGATCTGACGAATGATATAGCCCAGCGTCAGCGGATCGCAGTTTCGATACCGCCCGATCGTGTTCGGCAGAAACTCTGCCGCTCGATTGATCGAAAAATGAAAGGCATCAATCGCTCCAGTGTAGATGTACAGATGGTCCGCCATCGCCCGTCCCCATTCGTGGGGAGGCTGGGTGGCGTGACTGAAACGAAGCCCGCTACTCATCCGCAGCAGATCCGAGATCCGGATCCTGGACCGTGGGTCTTCCAGACTCTGTCGCCAGAGCGCAACCGGCGCCGGGTCGTACAGACCCACGTGTCCCTGCTGTGCCAGGACACCGACCAATGTCGCGGTCAGGCTCTTGCCCATGGACCAACTCTCCAGCTGCGTGTCTTTGTCTGCTCCCTCTCCGTAACGCTCCGCGACAAGAAGACCCTTGTACACGACAACAAACGCCGCGGTCCGGCTGCCCTTGGAAAAAGCAAGCTCGACGGCTTCATGTAGTTTCGCTACGTTGATCCCGGAGCCGATTTCTCGAGCCAGCGGTCGGCTCGGAAGCCGGTCTCCCATGGGCCACTGTTGCGCTGCGGCATCGGGCAGCGTGGTCCGCACTGCCACGGGCTCAAAAAAAACATCGTCGTATCCCGGGGGAAGGATGACGCATCCCTGATCGCCGTAGTACCGGGCGCGACCCTTGTACCCATGGAGCGTCACGGAGACGGAACGATCTTGCCTGTCGAGGCGAATCTCAGCATCGGAATTGCCTGTTTCTCTGGACACGAGTTGTTGCCAGTCGTGTTCTGGGAGAAAACCGGAGGCACTGTCGATGAGTGCTTCATCGAGATCTCGTTCCGACACAAAAACAGCTGAGCACAAGACCTTGGCCGTACCCATGACACCAAAATCACTTCGTCTGCGCGGCTCTTGTCCCGCGACCGCCGAAACGGACAGTAAGATCGCCATCCATGAAGCCGGCGCCCATTCGAGACACCGCTGGCTCAGCATTCGCAAGAACAGTTTCATTGAAAAACCAGACACAGAAGCACACATTATCCTAGCAACTCTCCGTTCTGAGCGATTCCAGCACCTCGAGGACCGCGTGATCTCCGACTAACGCATGGCCAGGTCGCGGATGTGCCGCGGTGAAGACTCTCAGAATTTCTTTGTCTTCAATAGTCACTCGAGATTCGTCAATCGTTTGACTCTCATCGGAAATTCCCAAACCGAGATGGCGGGCGAAGAAACGATACATGGCTCGTCGCTTTGTGTGGCCGTAGTCATGGCCTTCATCTGCGAGGTGGACGTTCTCGACGAGTTCTTCCTCCCCATACATTCGGTAGACCCGCTGAATGTACGGGAATTCGACGTCGGGTGTGTTCTTTGTCCAGTCGCGGCCGCAGGAAATGACCAGCTGCGGCCGTGGCGCCGCCATAGCCGAAATCTCGGCATTGTTGGTCTCATGCTGCAGGCTTCGGTGAATGGGAAGGCCACTCTCGCACTGGCAGCCACCAAAAAAATGGGCGGATACCATAACGACGGGAGCCGATACCGCAACGCGATCATCGACGGCGGCCAACAAGAACGTTTGTGTACCACCGCCCGAGGCACCGGTGATTCCGATCCGCTCGGCATCCACCTCGCCCAGGGAGAGTAGCAAGTCCACGGCACGGATACTGTTCCAGAGCTGTAGCGTGAGCGCGTTCGGATTCTTGTGCTGCGCCTGCATGGAATCGCCCCAGCCGACCATGTCGTAGGCCAGCACCACTGCCCCCATGCGCGCCAGAGTGGCACACCTTCGCTGCATATCCTCGCGCACCCTTCCATCTTGAAAATGGCCGTGTGGACTCAAGACCCCGGCGGACAACTCTGTCCTACCGGATCGCCTGCCCGGTCGATAGAGATTCCCAGTGACAAAGAAACCCGGCAGGCTCTCGAAGGCCACGTTCTCGACGCTATACCCGTCGCGCTGCCGACGGCTGTGAGATATGAGATTCAACGGAGTCCTTCGTGGCAGGGGCCACAGCCGAGCGCCCCTGAGAATTCCCTCGCGATTGTTGCTCCTTCGCTGCTCCCACTGCTCTCGGGTGTCAAACGTCTTGGCAAACCGCTCCAGTTGTGCGCGGGCCTCCGCTTCGCTTTGGTCCCTGGCCGACCCACCTGCAGCGGCGATCAAAATCAACGCAACAATTCGGTAAACTGGCATGGCTCGTTACGATTATCGAGCATCCCACCCATATCGCGCAACCGTCGGCGGCTGACGCCGTGAGCCGCGCCCATCGTTCAAGCGGCCCTGGTCGTCCAGGTTCAATGACCAACATGGTCAGACCAACAAAGAACGGGTACTATTGAGATATGGCCCAGACAAGCGGCGCCGGCCGCAGCATGAAGAACTACTATGAAACCTTGGGTGTTTCCGAAGGCGCCTCCGAGGACGAAATCCGAGGCGCCTACCGACGACTGGCGTTTGAATGGCACCCCGATCGCAACCCTGCTCCTGCTGCCGCTGACCGCTTCAAGGAGATCAGTGAGGCCTATGCCGTACTGATCAATCCTGCCAAGCGTTCCGAGTACGACCAGGTGCGCAGCAGTGGATCTTCCACGGGATTCCGCTACGACCAAGAGGAGCTATTCCGGGAGATGTTTTCCAACCCGCATTCCCGGATGATCTTTGAAGAACTGGCGCGGGAGTTCGAACGACGAGGCATGCGGGTGGACCGGCACTTTTTTCACCAGACGCTCTTCGGTGGCCGTACCACCGTCACGGGCGGAATCTTCGTTATTTCTCCCCTGACTCCGCTGATCGCGCTGTTTCGATTTGCCCGCGCGGCCCTTGCGGGGGTCTCCCCAAAAGGAGACTTGCCGGGCTCTGCGCAGCGTCCGTCATTGAAGAGCTGGCTCGGTCGGATCGGTCGTACGCTTATCGGTGGAGCGCAGGCTGGTCCGGACCAGAGAGGACCCCAACGCACACCGATGGGCCGGTTGGATATCGTTCAAACCGTACACCTGACAAGCCAGGAAGCAGAACAAGGAGGCGCCATGCGCGTGACCGTGAATCGAAACAAGCGTTCGGAGCAGTTGCTGGTGACGGTCCCCGCAGGGGTTTCCCCCGGAACGAAGCTCCGACTGCAGGGCAAAGGGCTCACCGGGCTCGGGTCTTCACGGGGCGATCTCTACTTGACTGTAGTCATCGACAATTAGAACAGCCTTTGAAACGATCCACCGTCATGCTAACCTTCCACTCGACAGCCTCTGCAGAGTGTTTCTACCCTATGCGCCCATAGCTCAGCTGGATAGAGCATCTGCCTTCTAAGCAGAGGGTCGCAGGTTCGAGTCCTGCTGGGCGTACCAACCTAATACTTTACGTTTCAACTAATTACCAACTACCACTAGAAGGCACCAGGGCCACTCGATAGGCCCAGGGTGCAGATAGGGTGCAGAATTAACCCTGATGTGACATTTTTGAGGGGGTGTCCCTACCAAGAACCCGATCCGAAGTAGACTCGCTGTTCTGGCTGAATTCTCAGTGAGGGAGTGGTCAGCAGATGCACAGTTTCTTGCGCACGCCAGAAGCAGCGGCGGATCGTGGTCGAGGGACTCTTCCCTTCTGTGGACGGTCTCGTGCGTGTACGAAGCAGTTGAAGCGTCCGCGTCCAGGAGTTCAGGCGGCTCTACGCTCGTAACGATGATGTAGTCCACCGACCTTGGAAAACGACACGATCCGACCTAGTATCCGGGGTTGGACCGCTCTTCCATCTGGAGAATCCTTCTCAAGCGAAAGATGACTCCGCGAGCCGTGATAATAATCGAGGTAGCAAGCGATCTGGCGCCGTAGGGAGGACTCATTCATAACGATCACGTGGTCCAGGCATTCGCGACGAATCGAGCCAATCAGACGTTCGACGTACGGTGACTGCCAGGGAGACCGGGGAGCTGTTAGAACCTCAGCAATTCCCATACTGGCAACCTGCCTGCGAACCGGAGCACCGTAGATCTGATCACGGTCTCGAAGCATGTACCGCGGGGCTGTGTCCCACGGGAATGCCTGCAACAGCTGCTCTGCCGTCCATTCGGCAGTCGGATGTTCTGTTACGTTGAAATGCACGACGCGCCTGCGTTCGTGAGCCAGGACCAGGAAGACGTACAAGACACGGAAACTCACCGTCGGCACCACGAAGAAGTCCACCGAAGCCAACTGCTTGACATGGTTCTCCAAAAACGTCCGCCATGTTTGCGAAGGCGGCTTGCGGTACTTCACCATGTACTTCGCAACCGTCGCCTGGGATACCTCGATTCCAAGCTTGAGAAGTTCACCGTGCAGCCTCGGTGCTCCCCAGAGCGAGTTCGCCACACTCATGTTCCAGATGAGATCTCGGATCTCCCTCGCCGTTTTCGGTCGCCCGATGCCCCTCCGGCGGCTTTTCCATTTCCAGTAAAGGCAGAATCCTTTTCGATGCCAGCCGATGACCGTATCCGGTTTGACGAGCACCAGGCACCGGCGCCACTCCGGCCAGAAACGAAGGAGCGATACCCATAGCAGCCGATCTGCAATCCGAAGCGAAAGCCGCCCACGTTTGTTTCGTTGCAGGACAGTCAACTGGTGGCGGAGAGCCAGGATTTCGACCTGCAACGAGGCTCGCGTCCGGAGTGTCGATGTGATCCCGGCGAGGAGCGAAATCAGGACGTCACACATGGCTCACAACCGTACCAGCGCGAAGCGGCAAGAGCAAGGATTTCAGTCACTACGGAGTTTTGGGTAGGCACAGGCGTTTCAGGCTTCTTTGTGAGAGGACAAAAGGCAGTGTTGGTGAAGATCGGCTATTTCAGGCAGTGCAGGGCTACTGCGGACTGTAGAAGGACTGAGCGAATTTTGGTGAAGATCAACTGGGTTGCTGAGGCAGCTTGAATGCTGCGACGTCAGGATTTCTTGAGTTTTTTGGTGCGGATCGCCTTTTTCACGGGCTTTCCCCTTGACAGCTCTTTTTTTGAGTGGGGTCTAGTTGCACGAAACTCGTCAAAGGTAGGAATGGCCGGAACGTTCTGGCCTTGCGCGTCGTCAAATCGTTTTCTGCCCCATTTCTGAAAGAGCCTCAGCTCAACCTTCAGGTGTTGAGGTGTGCTATCCCTTACAAATTCAAAAAGCTTGGAGCTATTGAGCGGCAATAACTGATTGTCCCAAAGGCGATACAGGGGGACGGAGTTAAACTTGAGCTCCCTCCCTTCCATGTAGATCCCGCTCAAGATTTCCTTCACTATTCTATCGAAAAGCGCCTTTCGTTCCGCCCGTTCTTGTCTGGCTCGATCAGTTGGGAGCTGCGTCCGTCTATAATAGGGGAGTTCGTCATCTGGATTCACGACACCCTCCATTGAATCCAAGTAAAGGAAAACCTGGGCCGGCTCTCGTCGGTCCTAGTGGGAAGCGACCGTCGAGCTGACCACGGCCGGAATGATGGCGGCCGCCATTACAGCAGCCTGCATCGCCTCGATGGCCTCCTGAGCCGCCTTCCCCGTGATCTCGCCGTTGACGATCCGCTCGAGCCGGGCCTTGCGCCGACGCAGCTCTTTCTTGTCGAAGACGATCCTGAGGAGGTTCGCGCTTCGCGCGAGGGACGCCAGCACGACGGTTCTCGGTTCGATGCCCTCGTTCTCCGTGAAGATGGCCTCCCGCAACCGCTCGATCAACTCCCTCTCCGGTACCGGATTGACTTCCGGATAGATCTTCCGCGTGAAGATCAGAAGCACCTTGCCCTCATCGGCGCGAAGAATGCCACGTTGGCACAGGCGCTTCGCGATGCGGTGGTTGAGCCTGCGGATCGATGCGAACCGTGTCACCCAGGTCTCGAGCGACGCACGGCGCTTGGCGTCTCGGATCTTCTCCAGACACTCGTCGCCCACCGGGTCGCCGATAGGCCGCGGCCTGATCACCTCGACGAGCCTACGCTTCCCGGAGTCGAGGCGAATGCGATTGCGGAGCAGAAGCTCGGCGAGGATGGCACCAGCGATCGCGTACTGGTACATCGTCCCCGGCGCGATCGTTCCTTCCTCGTCGCGCAGGGCCAGGAGCAGGATCTCTTCGTGCAGCAGTAGCGTCGTATTCTTCACTACGGTGACCCCCTTCTCCGCCACGGCAGCTTCGCCCTCAGCAACATCGGCGATGCCTGCTATTGGCTTGATTGCTATGTCTCACTCACTCGGTATCGACCTCAAGCGTATCCGCCTCTAGATTGGCAGCCGGGTACGCTTGGCACGATATACCTCTCCCCTGCCCCCAGCGCCAAGTGGCGAAAACATCTCGTACGGACCAAGCCGTGTCCCGTCTGCAAGAGCCATACTCGGCTCCTTGGATTTGGTGGGTTCAATGCTGGGAGTAGGATAGCAGACGCGGGAGTTGATGGGGAGCAAAAGCGAGTAAGGCTCTGGTTCTCGATGGTGATGTGTCTTTGTTGCCCGTATTTGTTCTAGTTTTAATTCAATCAAAACACGGTAGCGGCCGAATGCAGGTCGGAAAGTTACGCCCGTGGAGCAAAAAAATAACGGTGCGTTTTATTTATTCTTCTTTTCAATTTTCAATTTTCGTTTTTCCTTTGGACTCAGCTGGGCCTTTTTCCGTTGTTCCTTTTTGGCTTTATCTTTACTTCCCCTATCACCCATATCGGTTTCTCCGTGATTGAAAACGAATGTTCCTCTCAGCTCCGTCAGACCGGCTTGACGTTTTCGGCTCTTGGCCCTTTCGGTCCATGTCCTTCGGTGTATGACACTCGTTGTCCTTCTTGGAGTTCTTCGTAGCTCACCCCTTCGAGGTTTGACTTGTGAAAAAACAGGTCCTTGTCGCTCCCGGTGTCGATAAACCCGAAGCCCTTGTCCGTGAGTCGCTTGATGGTGCCTTCTGCCATTTGTCCAATTCCTCAAAAAGTGTCCTGCAGCGTTACCCGAAAACACCGTGTTCAGGCTGCTCCAGTGCAAACACGTCATTCTATCGGGTGGATTGTCTACAATCAATTGGCAGCACGAATGGGGAATGCGCTGTGCTGGCCAGCTATTCCGTCCTGTTTCGTACGGCTGCCGACCTGATCGAAGATCTCCAATGCGATTCTCCGGAACTCCGAAGAAGAAAGTTCCAATCCTACGCCCGCCCTCACCTTCTGTGCGTAGACGAAGTCGGGTATCTCTCCTATGACAACCATGCCGCGGATCTGCTGTACGAAGTCGTCAACCGGCGCTATGAACATCGATCCATAGTTATAAGTACAAATAGAGCCTTTCGAGAATGGAACGAGGTCTTTCCCAATGCCGCTTGCATTGCCACGCTCTTGGATCGTCTCACTCACCATACAGATGTGACCGTTATTGAAGGACGTAGCTATCGGATTCGAGAGAGCGAGCAGGAAGCCACCGCGCGGAGGAAAAAGAAAGGTTAGAACCCGTGGCGTCCAGTCGCATTCAATACGTAAAGACTGTTGTTGATCTCTACGCCCAGCTGCCTGAGACTCCACAACGGCCTCGTCGGCAAGACTATCAACTCGCTTATCAGCTCTATGATCGTCGGGTTCCGCTTTCGGTCATAGAATCGAGCTTACTCCTGACTTCCGCTCGTCGGTTACTCCGTGATCCACAGGCACGCAGGCTATCGCCTATCCGGTCCCTGTATTACTTTCTCCCGGTCATTGAGGAATTACTTCAGAATCCTATCTCGGCAGACTACGTGAGGTATCTTCGAATCAAACTGCGCCTGAAAACCTCTCTACCGGCGCCCGTTCAGAAAACTGCGGTTTCACGCGATCGCTAACACAAGAAGAGTTATGTTACGCCATCGCGCCACTCACCAGGGGCAATTGAAACCCTCCTGGAGTGCGTTTCTTCCGCCACCCTTGCCATCGGTCTCCAACAAGGACCCGTTCACGCCGAGCTACGCTTGAACGAAGCCGGCGCCTGGATGATCGACTTGGCGGCCCGATCGATCGGTGGACTCTGCTCTCGCACCTTGCGCTTCGGGACGGGACTCTCTCTCGAGGAGCTGATCTTGCGCAACTCGCTGGGCCTCAATCTGTCCGGTCTGGAAAGAGAAACGAAGGCAGCCGGGGTTATGATGATTCCGATCAAGAAAGGCGGAATCCTGAGGGGCGTTCGAGGTCTGGATACCGCTCAGAAGCTGCCATTGATTCAGAACATTACAATAACCGCTCGACTGGACAATCCCCTCATCCCCCTACCTGAGGGTTCCAGTTATCTAGCAGCCCGTGGCTAAAACCGGATGGAGCACAGATCCACGGACAACGATGATCCTGGGGCATACTGGATGGAAGTCATCTACAGATGGTTCCCTCAGCCAAAAAGCGGCCCAGATCGACCTCGACCATCTGAAAAAGGCCAAGATACGCGTCAGAAAGGCGCAGAGACGCCCCTGCAGACTCCGCGGCGTGCCCACGCCATACAGCTGTCGCATCAGCAGTCCGAGATTCAATGCACCGACATGAAGCAGCAACCGTTTGAGGATGTTCGGATGCCCTCGCAGGTATACCCGCCGCATTGCACCTGTTTCATAGAGGTGTGCACAAGGTCGTTCCAGTCGTTCTCCCCGTTGGCGAAGCAGGCGCTTTCCCCGTTCTCCTCGGATACGTCTACGATTTCGGTACACGGCATCCCGCGCACGGGTGTTCCCGTGCCACCGCCGTTTACCCCGCTTTGGTTCGGAAATGTAGCTTCGGATCTCCAGTTGCTCGAGATCTTCTACCAGTTGCGTGCTGTGATATCCCTTGTCGGTCACAAGCTCCTGCAGTCTATCGCTTTCAGGCAGCACACCCTCGAGTTGTTCGGCCGCTTCAATGAGCGTCTTCTTGATCGTCGTCGTATCGCCCTGGTTGGCTCCCTGAACCGTGATGCCAACCACCGCTCCGGTTTCCAGATCCACGGCGTGTTCGGCCTTGTGAGCCAGATGCGTGCGGCCGTCCTTCATCTTGGTGATGCGGGCGTCCGGATCCTGCGGGTGCTGCCAGTCATCGTTGGAACCCTTCTTCGGCCGCTTGCGATCTATGCGCGCCAGATCCTCCCGGGTCGGTGTCTCAATACCCGATTCCTGTGCCAGTTTCGTCAAGTAGGTCTCGTAACTGTCTCCGGTATCCCGCCGTACAATGCTGCGCAAAGCCGCGTTGGCTTCCAGAGTGGTCGCATCCACCCCGAGGGTCTTGCCCTTCACCAGGTCCGCCTCAGCGAGCCGGCTCAGGATCCAGGCAAAGACTGCGCTATGCGTCTCCACATCCATGCGCCGTCGCGTGCGGGAGATCGTCGAATGATCCGACGGATCCTCGCCCCACTCGAGTCCCAAGAACCCGCGCAGGCTCAGCGAATCGGCAGCACGCCAGGCGATAGCTCGCTCCGAATCCAGTCCCTCGAAGTATCCGATCATCAAAAGACGGAAGTATCGACCAGGTGCCAGACTTGGGCGACCCATCTTGGGTGCATAAAAACACGCACATCGCTGCTCGACAAACTCGTCAAACCCGGCTTCGTCGAGCACCTGATTCAATCGCTGGTAGAAAGGGTGGGATGCACTCCTGGGGAGATGTTGAGTCGGCACCCACATGCTTTTCTGCTTCGACTTGCGTTTCTTTTTTCCCATGGCCATGCGTCGATTTTAGTCGAAGCGCAGTAGAGAGTCGATTCGTGCGGCAAAGAATTTACCGGAGTTTTACCACAGGCTGCTAGGGTTCATCTTCGCGCGCGGGACTCGACCCGCTGAGGTCGAAGACGCTATGAGAAACGCCTTTGCACACCTGGCTTTCGATATTGAATCCGATTAGGCAGAATTCAACGACAACTCATTTGCCCGGTTGATAATACGGGTTGCGCCCAGCAGCATGATCGGTCGTATCCAGGATTTCTCCAACTTGGGGAATCAGCTCTCGGATCGACTTTTCGATCCCCTGCTTCAACGTGACATCGGCGGCACCGCAGCCTTGGCACCCGCCGCCCAGGCGGAGATAAACCGAATTCGTCTTGACGTCGATCAATTCGACCCAGCCCCCGTGCTGGCCAACAGCCGGATTGATTTCCGTTTCCAGTAACTTCAAGACCTTTTCTCGAATCACACCTTCGGACGGGATATCACGGGCGAATCCGTCATTGACCGCCGGTTCCCCGGTGGCAATATGCTCCCGGATCTTCACCCCAATCTGTTTACCGACCACGGGCCATGACTCAACTTCTGTTTTCGTTACCGTGATCTCGCTGTCGGTTATCAAGATGTTTTCGATCTCGGGAATCTCAAAAATCTTCAGCGCTAACGGTGCTTCTTTTGCCGCCTCTCGGTTCCCGAAATACGCAGACCGACCAGGGTATACAGGCCGGTCAACTGTGAACTTGCAAGTTGTAGGGTGAGATGTCGGCTCACCGATTATCTTGATATCGCTTTCCAATGGTTTTCTCCTATTTTTCTATTGATCCTACTCTACGAAAGTATATCGACCCAGGACTGTTGTCAATCTAAACAATGGTTTCAAATTTCTCACATGCACGCGCGGTACTACTGGTTGCTCTTGGCCGAGGGGCATCTGAACCGCAAGCTATTCGGAGAGATGCTCAGGCGGATCTGGGCGGACCTGTGCCGGGCGGGTAACAGTTGCTTAACAGGCTGATGAAAAATCCGGTTTTGTGCCGAGATTGTTTCCGAACATGAACTTCGGCATCGATTGACTCTATTTTGGCAGGGGATATGAGGGTCTGGATTGGCACGGCGCATGCGTTAGGCCGCTCATCAAATGCTCGGACGAAGTCCACCCTGCTCCAATCACGGCTTTGCCTCCATCAGGTTTCTCATCCGGACAAGGTTGTAGGCAGCCACTCCGAAAGTGAACATCCAGCCGACACGGTCCACACCACGATGTCTTGTCTTACGCAACATACCCACAGTTTTCAGCCAACCAAAGATCTCCTCAACCCGCTTGCGTTTTCTCTGACTGACGGCGTAGCCCGGATGGCGGGTCGTTCTCTCGTCAATGGCGCTCCTACGGTTTTTGTTATTCTGCGCCACGTGTGGAGTCACCTTGCGACGTCGACTCTCTCTGATAAATGCTTTCGTGTCGTAGGCCTTGTCTGCACCTACGGTAATTTGATTTCTGCCGGGCAGATCGTCAAGCATATCCAGCGCAGCTTCCCGTTCTGCTGTTCCCGTTGCCCGCGTGACCCGCACATTCACCGCAAGACCGTTTCGGTTTTCCATCGTGACATGGCCCAGGTAGCACAACTTCGACTGCTGGCCTTTGGCCTTTTTGTACAGACGGGCATCTGGATCCGTCGTCGACTGATGCGTATCATTCGATCTCTTCTCACCCTTGAAATCCACCGTTGGATTTCCAGAACCATCCGTCGGCTTGCTGGGGCGGCTACCTTTCTTCTTGAAGCTTTTCTGTCCCGCCCATGCCTCTACCAGGGTCCCATCCACGGTGAAATGCTCGTCCGACAGGATGCTCTGAGCACGGGCGTGGCAAAGGACGCGTTCAAAGAAGGCTCTGGCGATGTCTCCCTCCAGAAGTCGGTCCCGATTCTTGCTAAAGACGGTCGCGTCCCAGATCGGATCGTCCATGCTCAAACCAACGAACCAACGGTACAGAAGATTGTAGTCCAACTGCTCCATGAGCATCCGTTCGCTCCGGACCGAGTACAAGACCTGAAGCAACAAGGCTCGGAGCAACTTCTCCGGGGCCACCGAGGGACGGCCGACTTTTGCGTAAAGAACCTCGAATCGAGGCGACAGTTCTTGCAGAATGACATCGACCATGGTTCGAATGGATCTCAGCGGGTGTTCGTTCGGCACTCGTTTCTCGGCCGAGATGTAGCTGAACATCCCGTCTTGCTTTTCGTCCGGTCCGCGCATCGGTTTCTCCTCGAAGGAATCATCAATAAGAGGGTTCATATTGAAGATGCACGAAAACCGATTTAGTTGGAGTTTTTCAGCATCCTGTTAAGGGCGCTCGAGAGCCGGGAGCAAGAATGAAGGTCGGAGGGGTGTCTGAAAAATGGCTTGCACGGCAGCGAGCCAGCCTTCCTCGGACGGGGAGGACGGCGGTTGTAACGTCCCCTGGGAAATTTGTTGCCTCTACAGGAGGCGAGAGTGTACTATGAGAAAATCTGAGGTCCCAAATCGGAAATCCCGGATACAAGCTCTCACTCTTGAGGCTTTTCCCTAACTGGAGGGCGGCATCAGACCCGGACACGCGGAGAAGGAAACCCAATGGCGACCATTGTTGTAGGAGGGCATTCCCGAAATATCGGCAAAACCTCGGTTGTTGAAGGATTAATAGCTTCCTTAACTACCTATAGTTGGACCGCGGTCAAGATTACGCAGTTTGGACACGGGATCTGCTCGATTAATGGTAAAGAATGCAACTGCGCGCTTGACCAGCACCCCTATGCAATCCAGGAAGAAAACGACGTGGAAGGACAAACGGACACTTCGCGGTTTTTGGTAGCCGGCGCACGTCGCGTGTTATGGGTGCGGGTGAAGCAGGGGCAATTGAACTTGGTGATGCCAGAGCTCCTTCCTATTCTAAATTCCGATCCCTCTGTCATTATTGAAAGCAATAGTATCTTAAGATTCCTTTCGCCTCAGCTGTATTTGTTTGTAGTCAAATATGATGTCGAGGACTTTAAAAGGAGCGCACAGGAATTTTTTATGAGTGCCGATGCAGTAATCGTCGCACCGTCCTCGGCCGGCCAACCATCTTGGAGCGGTATATCGTTACGGGACCTTAAAAACGTGCCTCTGTTTCCGACTCTTCCGCCGACTTACGTAACAGACGCGCTGAGTAACTTCGTAATGTCGAGACTCGACCCGACCAAGTAAAATTCTAAAAAACAATTCTTTGCCAAGTAAGTGAAACCCCATCACCCAAGGGAGAAAACACCACTAAACAGACATTCACGGATCGTCGGGGGAGACAGGATGAAGCCGACGAGGCGCTGAAGGCGGAACTCTATCGTCAGATCGGGCAACTGCAGGTGGAGCTGGACTGGCTTAAAAAAAAGTCCGGTCTCTCGCGTTAGAGGAGCGGCGGGGATGGATCCATCTGGACCCGGGAGAGTTGAGCATAATGCGGCAATGCGAACTGGCGGGATTGTCGCGATCCGGCGTGTATTACCAGCCGAAGGAAGAGAGTACCGAGAATCTGGAGCTGATGCGGCGAATCGACAAGCAGTACACACAAACACTCTTTTATGGGGTGCCGCGGATGACGGAGTGGCTGCGGAGGCAAGGCTACACGCTCAATCCGAAGCGGGTGCGCCGGCTGATGCGAAAGATGGGATTGGAGGCGGTATATCCCAAGCCTCGGCTATCGACCCCCGGGGTAGGCCATCGGATCTATCCCTACAGACTGCGGGGCTTGAGAATCGAGAGGCCGAATCACGTATGGGCAACCGATATAACGTTTATCCGGATGCAGCACGGCTTCGTTTACTTGGTGGCGATCATGGATTGGTACAGCCGATACGTGCTCTCCTGGCAGCTGTCGGTCACTTTGGACGTGAGCTTCTGCCTTGCGGCGCTAGAATGGGTGCTGAAGATCGGCCATCCGGAGATCTTCAATTCCGATCAAGGCTCTCAGTTCACGAGCGCGGAGTTCACGGGCCGTCTCAACCATCACGGTATCGTGATCAGCATGGATGGGCGCGGCCGTGCCATCGACAATGTGTTCGTCGAACGACTGTGGAGGACGGTAAAATACGAAGAGGTATACCTCAAAGATTACGAGCATGTGCCCGAAGCCATCGAGAACCTGAAGAATTACTTTCGATTCTACAATGGGAGCGGATTCACGAAGGACTCGGTTACTGCACGCCGGCCGAGATCTACTTCCGTCGCGCGGCATGAACAGAAAAACGCGCTCTCCATGGTTAGGGCCAAGGAGCGATCGTTGCTTACAGTCGATCCTGGAGGGAATTTTTCGTTGCAGATGGTCGTTAATCGCAAAAAAAAGAAATGGCCTATGGAAACTGCCGCTGGTGGTGGTTCATTTTTTCAATTTCCGGGGGACTGCTATCCACCTTAAAGAGGCCGATTTTCTGTCCTAACAATGGGGAGAGGTTCATTGTATGGACCGCAACACGGGGCAACGCGATACCAAATGAACTCAGACAAAAGATATTGTATAAGGGCCTCTTCAAGTTGTTCAACTTCTCCCGCGACGCACACATCGCAACCGTGGCCAGAGCCGGTTTTGAACTGTGCATTCCAGGTGCTAGCCCCAGTCCAGACCTATATGACATGCTCAACGACCCATCCCACTTCATCAGCGAAGTCGCACCTACTGGTAAAACGGTCCACAATGTCTTCGATGATCTCGCAATGCTGGGCTTTAAAGGTCACCCATGGCAGAATCCGTCATCGTGGGTCGAGGTTCTCGCATCTTCTCAACAATGGTCTGAACTCAGCGATGTTCTTTTTGAACACGGTACGACCGTAGCCACGGATGCAATCCTTAAGGGATTGAGAAACGAACTGTACGGACCAAATCCCCATGTCAGCCAAATATTGGAGAAGCTAAAACAGTCACGCGACCCAACATCTGCTTCCAAGATCCAACGGTTCATGGAGCTTCAGATTGAATTTAGTCGCTTATTTAATTCCACGGAAAAGCTTGTGAGTGAATCGCTGCCAATACTCGAAGCTTTTTGTGAAAAAAACGTTGAAGAAGGTGCTCAAAGACTGGAACAAGCATTTCAGACCATTGATCTCGACCAAGCCTCTTTGTAGCGCACCCGGTTCCTTGGACACAAGTTTGAGCTACGCCGCCTGGCGTAGCTTGTGCGCCTCGCGTGCCTCGATCGGTGTTTGATAATCGATCTTCTCGAGACGCCAGGTCTTGTTGTACAACTCCAGGAACTCGGCCACGGCGGCACGCACCTTCTGGAGGTTCTGGAAGATTCTCCCGTGGATCGCTTGGTCCTTGAGCGTGCGATTCCACCGCTCCGCAACTCCGTTCGTTTCCGGTTCCTCGACAAAACCGAAGCTGGGACGGATGCCCCAGCACCGGATCTGGTTGAGGAAGTGATCCGACAGGTACTGGGAGCCGTGGTCCATCCGGAGCGCCAGCCCCCGGGCAACGTCGGAGTCAATGGAACCATAGAGGCGCAGCAGACCCTGCGAGATCGGCTCCAACGCCGCGAAGCGGCTACCGACCTTGCACACGTGCCACCCCACACACTCCGCGTTCCAGTGCTCCACCGCCGCGAAAATCCAGACCCACCCGTCATCGAGCGTGAACACCCGCACTCCGTCGGTCCCCCACATCACGTTCGGCGCCAGGGTGACGATCTTCCCATCGTGTGCCTTCGTTCCACCCTGGCGTCCGCGGTGTGGTGAGAGCAACTCATGCTCTCGCATGACCCGCAGCACCCGCTTGCGCGCAACCCGGATCCCGTCCAAGATCCGAAGCCGCGCGTGGACCTTACGATGACCCTCGCCCTGGAACGGTGAGCGCTCCAGATCGGCCTGGATCGCCTCCAAAAGCTTCTCGTCCGACACCTTGGGCTGGGGACCCCGCCGAGTGGGTTCCTCGCCCTCCTGCCGCTTCTGCTCGCTTGTCCGCCGGGCGTAGAGCGCCGAGCGCGAGCGCTCCCAGGCCTGACACACGCGCTGGATCCCGTAACGTTGACCCGTGGCTTCGGAGATCGTCTCGCTCATCGTCGCGACCTCCTCATCGCCAAAGGGAGGCGCTTCTCCGCCGCCCGGGCGCGATTGCGCAGCAGCTCGATTTCCATGGACAGCTCCCCGATGTGACGCTTCGCAGCGTCGAGCGCCTCCGCCAACGGCTCGCCCTGGTGATTCTTCAAGCCGAGCTCGAGCCCGGCCAAGGCCCGCTCCCGCCACTCCTCCAGCCGGTAGATTTCCACGCCCACCTCACGCGACAGCGCATCCAGAGATTCGCCCCGCAGCAGTCGCAGCACCACGTCCCGCTTTCGTCCTCCGCTCCAACGCTGCCCCGGCTCCAGAGGCCTCGCCCCGGGCGCGGCGCCGACGGCCCGAACTCCAGTCGCCCTACGGGCTCCCTCCGTTCCTGCCGTCGCCTTCCACTTCACCCTCTTCGTTCGAACCATTTCCACCTCCTTGGACATCTCATTATCTCTTATTCTGTGTCCAAGAAAACTGGGTCCGACTCACGACCAAGCCTCTTCAAATGTCACCCGACTTATGGACGAGTTCGCCCGTCTCGGAGAAGAAGCGAAAAAACTTGGAGTTTTTTAACGGGATCGGTTCTCCACTACTACAGGTCCCTTCGTCTTCAGCCAAACATAGCGAGCGTCCTACGATTGTGCAAGCGGCCGGGGTCTCATTGAACGCTTCTTTGCCGGGCCGCAGCTGACACTTTCGGTCCGTCGCTTCTTAGCCGATCCTTTCAATTTGGTCTTGTCGCCCTTCTGTTACGAACATTGCCGCTTTCATGCACCGCTCGTGCCAGATTTACCCGATTGCGCTCAAGCCGTTGCCATCCCTACGCATTCAACTAACGCAGCGCGGTACTGAGTTGCACTACAATACTTTTATGTGCGCAATTCGCAATCCCAAATGGGGTGGGCGGGGGACTCTGCGACCGTGTTCCATTGACTCTTATCATCAGTGTGTTACTGATCGCTTAAAACCGCACTTTTCTGAACAAACGCCGAGATAACAAGCCTCAACATCATCGGCGCCGTAGGCGCCTCCTCAAGTTTTTCTCAATAGGTTATGCTGTTTTCGGGTGTGGAAGAGGACCCTGACCGCCATTAACAATCGGGGTCCGTTGGCGGCTCTCTTTGGAAGAGCTACCAAACCATCAGATATCCGTAGCCTGCCATGATTTGTGGCCGTTGTCCAGTTTCCACCCCTGGGAATGGGATGACGGGAAGTTACCTTTCGTCAAGGATTTTGCCGAGCTGACGGCTGCGGTGTGCTTTTCTGGATCTGTCGCTGCTGTGACCGAGGACAGCGGTACTGCAGTTGCCGCTGTCGTAGCAAAGCGCGCCGTAGGCAACGTCGCGATGCCAATCGCCTGCATCAACAAAGCCCCGAAGGAAGATTGGATCACAGAGACCGTCAGCGAGCGTACCGGCGTCGACGAGCCATGGCCCGCGTGACGGATCCAGGTAGCCGAAGCGAGCTTCGTTCTGGCAGGATCGCTGCGCGCGAAGCGCAAGTACAACGTGATGAGAAAGTTCAAACACACACCACATCTACGATTTCCGGCCCTATCACCTGCATGGTTTGCGGTCGAGCGGGCCAGCTCATCGATGTGTTTCATGGATGGAGATGAAACATGATTGCAGCCGAGACCGTGGCACACATCCGTCGCTTGTTCTATGCCGAGCATTGGAAGATTGGAACCATTGCCCAAGAACTGGGGCTGCACCGGGATACGGTACGAACCGCCCTGCAAACCGATCGATTCAATCGAGCCAAGATCCTTCGTCCCAGTCTCACGGATCCCTACATCGACTTTATCAAGGAGACTTTGGAGAAGTATCCGCGCCTACGAACGACTCGTATCTATGAGATGATTCGGGATCGAGGCTATACCGGCAGTGTCGTGATGCTCCGGAGAGTCGTTGCCCGTCTCCGCCCTGTTCACCGAGAAGCCTTCTTACGGCTGCGAACATTTCCTGGCGAGCAGGGCCAAGTCGATTGGGCACATTTTGGAGCCGTTGCAATCGGCCGTGCCCGTCGTCGGTTGTCCTGCTTCGTTCTTACACTTTCTTATTCCCGAGCCCTTTATCTGGAGTTCTTCTTCGATCAAACCCTGGAGAACTTCTTGCGCGGTCACGTCCGGGCCTTCGACTCATGGTCGGGCTGCCCTCGTGTCATATTAAGTGACAATCTAAAGTCGGCCGTGCACTTTCATCCTCGGCTGATTGAGCTTTGTGCTCACTATCATTTTGCCACTCGCCCGTGCCAAGTGGCCCGTGGCAATCAGAAAGGGCGTGTCGAAAGAACCATCCAGTACATCCGACACTCTTTCTTTGCCGCACGCCGCTTCACCACCCTGGAGGACTTCAACCGTCAAGCGCTTCTGTGGCGCGACGAAATCGCTCATCGACGTCCCTGGCCCGGAGACCAGTCCCGCACCGTTGAGCAAATCTTCGAAGAAGAGGAAAAACCTCGATTGCTTCCACTGCCGGTACATCCCTTCGATGCCACCGCTTAAACGGCCCGCCCGCCACACCCCCAAACGCCAGACATGACCCTCAAGCAGATCACTAGTTGGACAGGGACACGATCAACACCTCGGGAATGCAGCGACCCGTTCTCGTCCCAGAGCGTCACATAGCTGGGGGGACATAGCACGACCGCGACTCTCGCATGGATCGATTCCGTCATATAAGCTTCGCGATGGTGCACTAAAAGTTGCAGCCACGGAGTTGCACAGTAGAAAACCAGTCCGAAATCGCTAACGATCCCGTGCCCACCGTGAGCCATAGATTTTCACCACTCATCTCCTCAAATGCAGAAGCTGATATGCTGGAAGACCGTATTCGGGCAATTAAGGTCAAACGATAGCACCCACAGCTGAATGTGGTTCCAGTCCGCCGGTGTTTGTTGTCCTGCGATGCACTGGTACGGGCTTGAACCTTATTTTTAAACATGTTTAAAAATGGCTTGCATCCAAGCATCCTGGAATGGTATTCTGAACATGTTCAATAACAGCAACGTTCAGGCAGCCGTGACCAAGAAACAAATAAGCGGCGCTCCAAAGAGCGAGCAGACAAGATCACGCATCGTCGAAACTGCACTTCGACTCTTTTCTGAATTCGGATTTGAAAAGACCACGATGCGTGCGGTGGCCCAGGAAGCTGGGTTGTCGCCCGGTGCTGCGTACTACTATTTCGGTAGCAAAGAAGAATTGGTGTTGGCATTCTACCAAGCCACGGCGTACGATGCCGAGGTAGTCAACCCTGGTTTAATCAGCGGAACCAAGGATTTCAAGAATCGCTTCAAGGCTATTCTTCTGTTCAAATTCGAGCAGCTTGACGAACACCGCCACCTCATCAGAATCCTTGCCCGCCATGCCGCAGACTTTTCGCACCCGCTGTCTCCCTTTGGTCAGAAAACAAAGCCCACGCGAGATAGCGCGATAATGCTCATCGAGCACGCCATAGTGGGAAGTACTCTCAAATCTCACAGGTCACTTCGACCACACATCGCGTCGCTCTGTTGGCTCTACCAAATGAGTCTTATTCTCTATTGGGCAAATGACCGCTCGGAGAACCAGGAGAAAACAACAGAACTTGTCGGCCTCACCCTTGGCGTGCTGGACAAGTTGCTAAGGCTCTCCTCGATACCCTTGTTTGCGCCAATCAATAGGGCAGTTTCGAAGATCATCCGAGTGGTTCTTTCGGGACTGGAGGTCACAGGCAATGACACGCGTTGCGGAGAGAACGTCGAGGCACAACAATGACTAATAGGGGGAAGATTGTACTTGCAGGTGGGAGCGGGTTCTTAGGGAATCTCCTTGCAAAGTGGTTTAGTGAGCAGGGATTGGAAACGGTGATTTGCACGAGGAGTAAGGCTCATTCAAAACACGCGAGGATGGTGTCCTGGGATGGGCAAACGATCGGCTCCTGGCACAAAGAACTCGACGGTGCCCTTGCACTTGTTAACCTCGCCGGGCGCTCCGTGGATTGTCGTTACAATGCACGCAACCGAAAAGTAATGGTTGACTCGCGCATTCTCTCAACACGAGTCCTCGGAGAGGCCATTGGGCAGTGTGCTGATCCTCCAAAGGTTTGGCTCAATGCAAGCACGGCAACCATTTACGAGCATACTTACGGCGCCCCCCATTCGGAAAGCGGCAGAATTGCCGGTAATGCCGAGGCAAAGGATGAATTCTCTGTAGACCTCGCCAGAGCTTGGGAGGAGGAGTTCAATCGCGCGCTTTGTCCGTCAACTCGAAAAATCCTCCTTCGAATCGCTATGGTCTTTGATGGGAATGGAAGTGTCTACAAAGTCTTGCGGCGCCTCATACGCGCAGGTCTGGGCGGGAAAATGGGACACGGAAAGCAATTTGTCTCTTGGATTCATTCTCGGGATTTCTGCCGAGCAGTTGAAAGACTCATTCGCGATGAAAAAGCAAACGGCGTTTACAATCTCTCCTCTCCAAATCCGATCCCAAATAGTGAGATGATGGCAAACATTCGGAGGTCTTTGGGAGTGCCCTTTGGGCTTCCGGCAACAAAATGGATGCTTGAAGTCGGTGCTTTTTTTCTGAGGACCGAGACTGAACTTACAATCAAGAGCAGAAACGTCGTGCCAACCCGACTGGCGTCAGAAGGGTTTTCGTTCGATTACCCTGATTTTTACGACGCGATTTGTAGTTTTCGGAAATGAAATGTTTGAGTTGCTAAAATTGGCGTCGCTTAGAAGGCCAACCCACCGAAGGATCCATGACTTCCTCGCGAGTCAAAAAGAATCTAAACCCAACTTTGATGCAAAGAGACGATCCCAACGAATCGAGGTTCAGCGGGTAGAGGCAGAAATTGCTGACGGAAGAGAGTTTTGGGAGTTGGCAAGGAACCTGATTCGCCAATGGCGTGTGTTCGAAACCCCGGAAGGGATCCCCTACCCACCTTCATCGCCCCCTCAGATCGGGCAGATACCAGTAAATCTTCTTCGAACGTTTGGAATCTGGTTTCTCACAGCCTGCCAGATAACAGAGGTTGTCGACCAGCGAAATCACTACGGCTTCACGTTCGAGACTCTCCCAGGTCATGTCGAAACTGGCTGGGAGACATTTCAGGTAAGATACGATACCGCAACGAACAAAATTGTCTACTTAATTGAATCCGAATCCGCTCATCGTTTTTGGCTTATGTCGCTTGGCTCTCCAGTTGTTCATTGGCTTCAACGACGCCACAAAAGAAACTCGGTCAGCCGAATCAGAGAGCTAATGCAGAAGATGGGAGCTCAGAAGTAAACCGAGTTGATACTCTGTCCAAACGGCCATGAGTACCCTGGGACAACCTAACCCTAATGTGACATTTCTGCGGGGCCTGATGCCCGTGGAGCCCAATCATTATTGCCTTCTCGCCTCGATGGGCGCATGAACATAAGCCAACCATTGGTGAGTAGACCGAATTGCGATACGTCGTCTTTGGGGCCCGTTGGGCCTGGGGTTTCGCAATATTGGACGATGTCATGAATGTCACATCAGGGCTAAGTCTCGGCATCCCGTTTTCTTTTGGGCATGTGCGGGTGTTGTGGAAGCTCCCTAGGGTCCATCCTGAAGAGTCGATTGGACAAGCTTCCCACGACTCGTCGTATTGGCAACTGCGTTGGTGGTGTCGTCTTTTTACGATAGGTCCTCATCGATGAGGCCCTACTGCACATCCTGAATCTTTCTCAATGCATGTGCCGCCGTCTGGTGGAGCGGATCCGATTCCTTAGTCTTGCCAACAATTTTTTCAAGGTGCGGTATGGCGCTATAGGCACTCGGACCGATCTTCAGGAGTGCGCCAACGGCGCTGTGGCGTACGCCCACGCTTGGATCATCGAGAGACTGTATGAGGGCAGCGATCGCGGATACGTTTGCTGTACCTCGAAGTTGACCGATTGCACGCGCGGCCCCGAGGCGAACCGATCCTGATTTGTCCTGCGTCAATACTCTCACCAGATCTTCTTGAAAAGCATCCGAGTTCACAAATTGCAGTGACAATGAGTCGATTGCCATAAGCCGAACTCTTTGATCTGGATCCTTTATCAAAGGTCGCAGTTTTTCTTCGAGACCTAGAAATATTGGTCGCTGCGTCATCGCAACAAGTCCAACAAGCTTTACAATATTTCTTCGCACTTTAGAGTCTGGGTCCCTAAGCTTGGTCAGCAATCGTGGAATTTCCGAGTATAGGGTGTTGGCACTGTCTTGATTGACCATGCTCGCAGAGACCAGGGTAGCCGACACAACCTTCCTAACCTCTGTGTCACTATCATCTAGGGCGTCTAAGAGTGCTTCTGCCAGTGTCTTATCCAAACTCCACTGCCGGTCAGGCAATAGTGTGATTATCTCCCTACTGGCTAGACGTCGTTGTTCGACGTCGGCATGCCTTAGATTCTGCGCCGCATCGCTTAAGGAAACGCTCGAGTTCTGCGCCAAACCGAGCAGCGGCGCCAGAAGGAACATCCATATAATCTCTTTTGTCATCATCGTTGATGTCCTTTTTCTATGCTACGGAAGAGGGCCATTTCCTGATGGGGTGACATCCGGAAATATACCACAGAGACCAAATGAAAAGTCCTCTAAAGCAGTGTACACATTAACACCGCTGATTGCCAATTCGAATGCCGGAAACAAATCATGAACCCCGGAATAAGTGTATTGGCCCGAAGCCGTATCAATCCATACAGTGATGTCCCAATCGATTGCACAACTAGCCACAGCCAGTGGATTGTCAGCGGAACCATGTAGACGAACCTTTACATGTGTCGGCGATAACCTCTCAACCTCACCCCAAAACGTATCATTGACTGCTTGACCTTGCTCATGGAGCAAAGAACAATCACCTGGATCCGTGTCGGCAAGAGCCGCTGGGGTAAGGTTCTCGTTGGCGTCTAACGAATTGTAGGCCGCGAAGGATTTTGATATGCCGGTCAGTTTCTGAGCCCCTCCTAATTGGCCTGTTGGTGCAATCGCCGGATCAGTCTCTATGGTAACAATCGTGCTTGTCCTAAACGCATTTGAATTCGGATCGAACCCTCATATGTTAACGATCACTGAAAACCGTGCTTTTCTGAACACACGCCGGTTGTAAGGACTCAACATCATCGTCGCCGGAGGCGACTGGGTGTGCACCGGAGCGGTGATCGACATCAATCCGGTTGCGCGTGACGGATCAAGGTTCCCCAACCGATTTTTCTGTGGCAACATCACCCAGGGGGATGTTTGGGCACCTGTAACGTGTGAACCTTTTCGTCGTGGATAGAGTGGTTTCTAGCAGAACCTGACCAGCTTTTCTGAAAGTGGAATCCCAATCCTCTCGGCGCACGTCCAGAAAAATACGTTTTTCGGTGATCGCTAACACTCATAAAAGGGTGTTTGTGTGTACTGCTTGTCGATACGCCGCATCAGCTCCAGATTCTCGGTACTTTCTTCCTTCGGCTGGTAATACACGCCGGATCGCGACAATCCTGCCAGTTCGCATTGCCGCATTATACTCAACTCTCCCGGGTCCAGATGGATACATCCCCGCCGCTCCTCTAACGCGAGAGACCGGACTTTTTTTTAAGCCAGTCCAGCTCCACCTGCAGTTGCCCGATCTGACGATAGAGTTCCGCCTTCAGCGCCTCGTCGGCTTCATCCTGTCTCCCCCGACGATCCGTGAATGTCTGCGCCATCGATTCGATCACCTGCCGCTTCCATTGAGTCACCTGATTGGGATGAATCTTGTAATGAGAGGCAATCTCCTGGATGGTCTGCTGACCCTTGATTGCCTCGAGAGCTACCCGTGCCTTCAGATCCGCGCTGAACGCCCTCCGTCGTTTCTTCATGAGCCTCCCTCTGGGAAGGCTGCTATTTTACACCTTAAACGGCTGTCCAAATTTTGGGGAGTCTTTCAACTCGGATGCAGTAGCGTCACTGGTTGCGGTAGTCTTACCCTAATTTTACACGGAACAGAACCCTGTTAATCGCCTGTTTTTACAAGGTTCCGGCGGCCCTCTTTTGGTCTTTACTTGTTGTCTTAGTGTGACTTCCAAGATTTTACGCGGAACAACAGAGCCCTGTTAATCGCCTGTTTTACAGGCATGGTTTCTGTAGTGCTTTTGTACGGTGTTTTGAAGTACTCCCCATCTTTAGGACCAATTTTCACCGAATCTAAGGTGGATCCCTTCAACCATTAGTTTATCAGTAGAGCCTGTGGGAATGTGGAAAAGCCGGAGGCTTTTCCAAGTCTCTGTGGGAATCCGCTGGCGGATTTCCACAGAGACGTCATTTCCACAGGCGGTTTCTTTCTTTTCGATCATTTCCATTTGGTTCTCTAAATTTCGTGCTCCAGGATGCCGTGTAAGCGACGATCTTATCAGAGGCAAGGTCCTTGTACTCCCAGATAGACGGCTTCCGGAGTTTGATATTCCAAGGCTTGATGAAGACGGCGGCGATTGTAAAAATCGAAGAAGCGCGAAAGACCCTGGATCGCTTCGGGAACGCTCAGATAATCTCGGAGATAAACGTCTTCGTACTTGACCGTGCGCCATAGCCGTTCCACGAACACATTGTCCAAAGCACGACCACGTCCGTCCATACTGATCAGAATCCCACGCTTGGCTAAACAGTCTGTAAACTCCGTACTGGTAAATTGTGCACCCTGGTCTGAATTGAAGATCTCGGGCTGAGCCTTCTGCAACGCCCACTCCAATGCAGCGATGCAGAAATTTGCCTCCATGGTTACCGAAACCTCCCAAGCCAGCACGTATCGGCTGAACCAGTCCCTGACCGCCACCAGGTAGATGAATCCCTGGCGCAGCCGGATGTACGTGATGTCTGTGCTCCAAACATGGTTGCTCCTCGAAATGGCCAAGCCTCTCAGTCGGTAGGGGTAGACACGATGCCCTGCTGCAGGCTGTGACAAACGAGGCTTCGGATAGATGGCCTCCAACCCCATCTGTCGCATCAACCGTCGGACGCGTTTCGGATTGACAGGATACCCGTGCTGTCGTAACCACGCCGTCATACGTGCGACCCCATAGAAAGGCGTGGCCGTGTACTGCTCGTCCAACAAGCGCATCAGCCAAAGATTCTCGGCCGTTTCTCTTGCAGGCTCGTAATACAGGCCCGACCGTGCCACCCCCACCAACTCGCATTGCCTCCTCATGCTGAATATATCGTCGCTGCATTCGATCCACGCCCGCTTCTCCGCTATTGGGACAGCCCGGACTTTTTTTTAAGCCATTCCAGTTCCATTCGGAGCCGGCCAATTTGCTCGTACAGCTCGGCCTTCATCTCCTCATCAGCTCGGTCTGTACGTTCCCGCCCCTTCGAGAAAACCTCCGGCAGTTCGTCTAACGCCTGCCGCTTCCATTGTGCTACCTGGTTCGGGTGGACTCCGAAAGTGGAGGCGATCTGCTGGACCGTTCGCTGCCCCTTGATCGCTTCGACCGCTACCTTCGCCTTGAATCCTGCACTGAATTGTCTGCGCTTCTTTCCCATCGACCCTCCCTTCGGTCGATAGGGATTTTACACCTTAGCCACTGGTCCAAAAATTGGGGAGTATTTCATTTTTCCTCCTACTTTACACCGGGAGTCGTTTGTGCTGGATGGTTTTTTCATTCAGGGAGGGGGCGACCGCAAGGGAAAGCCCCCTCTCCCAAAACGAATTCGGTCAGCCGAATCAAAGAGCCAATGCAGGAGATGGGAGCTCAGAAGTAAACCGAGTTGATGCTCTGTCCAAATGGCCATGAGTACCCTGGGACAACCCCAGTCTCGGCATCCCGTTTTCTTTTCCTCTGGTCTGGTCATATGCGGGTGTTGGGGAAGCTCTCTAGGTGTCCATCGTCACGAGATGAAACAGGTCGTATTGGCGATTGCGTTGGTGTGGCGTCCGGCCGTCATCGGTGGGGGTCCTACTGCACATTCTGAATCTTTCTCAATGCATCAACCGTCCTCTCGTGCAGTGGATCCGATTCCTTGGTCTTGCTGATAATCTCTTCAAGATGCGGTATGGCGCTGTAGGCACTCGGACCGATCTTCAGGAGCGAGCCAACGGCTGTATAGCGCACGGCCGGGCTTGGATCGTCGAGAGAATCTATGAGTGCAGCGATAACAGCTGTGTTTGCTGTGCCTCTAAGTCGGCCCAGCGCGCGCGCGGCCCCGACCCGGGCCGATTCTGACCTGTCCTGCGTCAATACTCTCACCAGATCTTCTTGGAAAGCATCTGAGTTCACAAATTGCACTGACAGTGAGTCGATTGCCGCGCGCCGTACTGCTGGATCTGGATCCTTTATCAAAGGTCGCAGTTTTTCTTCGAGACCTGGAAATATTGGTCGCTGCGTTGCCGCGACGGCGCCGACAAGCTTTACAACATTTCTTCGCACTTTCGAGTCTGGGTCCTTAAGACTGTTCAGCAATCGTGGAATTGCCGAGTATAGGGCGTTGGCACTGTCTTGATTCATGACGCTTACAGAGACAAGGGCACGCGCCACAATCTCCCTGACCTCTGTGTCACTATCGTGCAGGGCGTCTAAGAGCGCCTCTGCCAGTGTCTCATCCAAACTCCACTGCCGCTCAGGCAATACAGTGGCTATCTCCCTAAGGGCTAGGCGTCGTTGTTCGACGTCGGCATGCCTTAGATTCTGCGCCGCATCGCTTAAGGAAACGCTCGAGTTCTGCGCCAAACCGAGCAGCGGCGCCAGAAGGAACATCCATATAATCTCTTTTGTCATCATCGTTGATGTCCTTTTTCTATGCTACGGAAGAGGGCCATTTCCTGATGGGGTGACATCCGGAAATATACCACAGAGACCAAATGAAAAGTCCTCTAAAGCAGTGTACACATTAACACCGCTGATTGCCAATCCGAATGACGGAAACAAATCATGAACCCCCGAATAAGTGTATTGACCCGAAGTCGTATCAATCCATACAGTGATGTCCCAATCGATTGTACAACTAACCCCAAAATAAGCGAGGTATGAGCTCGCTCGGAAAATCGTTTGCCTTTTCCGAATATCTCGTGGATTTCAGCTCCTTGTGCGTAACAGGGAAAGCAAAGAGAAACACAAGAGACAAACCTTCCATTGGTTGTCTGGATCACTTGATCTTGTTTGTCTCTGTTATGCCCTTCCTTTCGCCCGCCACTCTTGCTCCGCCGGGGGTACGGGCTCACCCGCCGGCGAGGCGCCTTCAAGTAAACCTGAGTTGCCTGATATAGTCGAACGTCGCCAAAAAGGTTTCGAGATGCTTGCTATAGGCCAATATCCTGTAAACGAGGCGACGACCGGTTCTTACAATCTGACAGGGTATTTGCACAAAGTTCACCAGGAAGCGTTTGAACTCCATCCTCAAGATATCACGACGTACTGTCGGCGCCTGCGTCACCAGGCCATACCAGGCCTTCAGATTCCACGCCAGCGATGCGATGACCATGTAGGCCCAGTTCGATACCAGACTGTCCGAAGGCATCCTCAAGGCGTTCACTCCACTCTTGAGCTGACCGATGACGTTTTCCTGGTTGCAGCGATCGTTGGCAAAAAGGACCACTTCTCCCATCGTCATCTCCCGATCGTTGGTGATGTAGAAGAAGTACCGGACCTCATCAAACAGCCGGTGCTCCCCCTTTTCGATCGTGAGGTTCTTCCGAACCACAACCATGCGATAGGTTTTCTTACAGTGTCCGGGACGATAGTCAAACTCGGCGACCTGCTCGCTCTGCAGGCGGATGTTCTTGAATTCTCTCTCCTTGATTACTTGTTCTTTGACGTTTTCCGGACGGCGCCGTTCTTCGCTCTTGACCTCATAACGAGGAGGCCGCTCGAGCGGTTTCCATTGTCTCTCCGGCAGGGCATCGGCCATCCCGACCAGGTTCGGCTTGGCGTCATAACCAAAGACAAAACCAACCCGCTCGTCCCAGCGATCGAAGTTTCTCGTCAGCGAGAAATCCGTGTCGCCCCGAAGCCAGACCTTCGTAAACACCGACGACACCAGATCGATTGCCCGGTCCATCCACTCGGCCGCTCCGTCGGAAGAGGGACGGTTGCCCGGCCGATTCATCAGATAGAGGACCTCATTCGTATTGGCCAAGGTCACGATCAACGGTGCGTAACCCCAGATCCCGTTGTAGGCAATGTCCATTCCTTCCTTGCATTCCCCCAAGGTTCCGGCGACGGTCCCGTCCACGTCGATGATGGCCTCCTTCCGGAAGGAAGCATCCTGCAACTTCCACACCTTGGTTCGGGTTTCATTGATGGTTTCCTGAAGTCCGAAGATCCAATCCTCATCGAAACGACGGAGGAAATCTCCAGCCGTCGTGGGATCCGGAATCCTCTCGGCTCCCAGTCCGTTCATGTAGGTCTCATCCTGGCGCAACCGCTCGATATCTTCGAGACAGGTTCCACCCGACAAGACGTTGTATGCGATGTTCAGTACATGATCGGATTCCCAGTAAGGAAAGTGGTACTTGAGCAAAACGATGTTTCTGTTGATATCTTTGTCCAATCCAAGCTTACACACGAGCTTGTGAATGGCTCCGATACCACCAGATCCGATGGCGCGCGTTCTCTCGGCGATCTCGTAGTAGGTGTTGGAGTCCTTGAACATAGGATCGGACCGGTCCTCAAACTGATTTCTTTCCAACCGGCGTGTAAGATTTTGCTTGTCTCGGAGGAGGATTCTGTGGTTTCTTTTATTCACCTGGAATGTGCTCCTTTCGGGATGTCTTGTAAATATATCAAACGCATTTTATCCCGTAACGGCGCACGTTCCAGGGCTTTTCTTCCTCCTCATGCAAAAAATCACGCTGGACTAAGGACTAACCACAGCCAGTGGATTGTCAGCGGAACCATGTAGACGAACCTTTACATGTGTCGGCGATAACCTCTCAACCTCACCCCAAAACGTATCATTGACTGCTTGACCTTGCTCATGGAGCAAAGAACAATCACCTGGATCCGTGTCGGCAAGAGCCGCTGGGGTAAGGTTCTCGTTGGCGTCTAACGAATTGTAGGCCGCGAAGGATTTTGATATGCCGGTCAGTTTCTGAGTCCCTCCTAATTGCCCTGTTGGTGCGATCGCGGGATCAGTCTCTATGGTAACAATCGTCCTTGTCCTAAACGCATTTGAGTTTGGATCAAACGGTCGGTCGTCCCCCTTGTAGGAAAGAGTTCGAGCCAGCGGTCTGCCAGCTGCCGCTACCGTCAGTTCCGTACGACATCTCGCCGGTGGGCTGTGTGACGACAAGTTGTAGTTTGTCTCTGCCCTTACGTCGCAGGACGACCGGAAACTCGTGTTTTGGCCCCTCGGTGGTGAAATACACGATTGTTCCTTCGCAGACCCAATCCGTAATTTCACTCGAACGCCATTTACCACCATGCGCACTATGCGCGCGGTCAAGCGCAGTGGCAGCTCGCGTCTGTGCAAAGGACAATGGAGGAAGCAGCATGCAAGCACTGAGAATCAATAGACGAGACCCGATAGCAATCATGATCTATTCCTTCCACGCCCGGCGACGGGCACTGTGACGAAGGTTGCAGGGGGTTGATGAACGAAATATGCGGCTACGTACGAAACGCGTCAAGTGGATTCACCTGGCATTTGCGGAACATTGACGTTTTTTCTTGAGACGAGGCGGCGTCGTTCCCCCCAAGACCCTGCTTTGGTTTCTGATTTCAGAGGGCGTATGGCCGGTGGCGCGCTTGATGAAGCGGGAAAAGTCTTCAGGCCACTGATAGTCAAGATCATACGCGATCTCTTTAATACTCTGATCGGTGCGTCCTGATAAAAGGTGCAACGCCTTGCGAAGCACATACTCTTGCTGTAACTTCTGAAACGACTGACGTTTGACCTTTCTCACTGCCCGCTCGATCCAATGACGCTCTACCCCCAGTTTGCGCGCAAGCCGCGACAGCTGAATTCGCGGGTGTTCCAAAAGCACAGCGTCCAAGGCCAATAGCAACTCCCTTTCTTTACGGGACACGATTACCCCTCCTCTAAAAACCGGCAAAGACGTGCAGGCCTAACGGGGGGGAGTGGGGGGTGCGTGGCGCGACGCGGTTTGTTCGCAACAGCTCTATCCTACTAAGAACGAAAAAGCGCAGATTGTCGCAACCCACAAATTGTGAAGTTTCGCGCTTTCGAAAAAAGAGTGATCCCCAAAACCATGTATGGGGCTTGGTACTGGACTTGGAGCGGCTTGCTCGGTATTACAACAAGCTCGCCTCTGGCTTGGCAAGGAAACACAGACTTGGGACGGCCGTTATTGCCTTTGCTGCCACCAGTGCGGTCGTGTCTCTGTTGCAACTGTTTCCCCCGCAGGTTGAGCTTGTCGCCAACGCAGTGATTGCCATCTTGGCGTGCTGGATGCTGGTCAACAATTTCTCTCAAAAACTGATCGTTGCCAGGGGTGTCGGTGAACGGTGCAGGGAACTCGAAACAGACGCACGTGCCTTGTGGCTTAGCCTGGAAACCTTGGATGATGCTGAAGCAAGGCGGAAGTGGGAAGATCTATGTAAAGAGATGAATCGTGTAACGTCGAAGCCGGAAAGCGCTGGTATACCCAACAACGATGCTTTGAACGAGGAGTGCGCGGCAGAGGCGTATGATGTCATCAAACAGGAATTCGCCATCTGACAGCAGTGGGATTGAAGACAAGGGAAACCCGCCCCGGCCCCCAAGACCAGCGCCGCCACCGCCACCTCCTCCACCACCCAAAAAAGACTAAAAACTCACTCTGGTATAATCGATTGCAGGAGTAAAAGAGTGAAGCAGAGCTTTGACCCGGACATCCTGGCAGCGGCCAAGGAGATTCAGGCGATGAGGAATGAGGGTAAGTTATCTAATATCAAGCGGATCATCTTGAATTGTTGCCCACAAGATCGCATCCGCACCATTCAGCGAGAGTACAGGGATGAGAAACTTGACTTGAATCCTGTCGCCTGATTGTGGCATTCTCTTACTGACCCACCGGCAACCGTACCGTGGTCATTCTGGCCGCGGTTGTGTCTTCCAAACAAGCGCGGCCTAATAGTAACAGGCGCCACCCGGCCTTTATCGCGGGTCCTTTCCAAAGGCTTAAACACTACCAGTGTGTCTAAACCAGTCGAGATCGTCCAGCGCGACGGGCAGATCCGTCGAACGCGGTCGCAGAGCCTTGTCAAGTGCCTGATCGACGGCGGTCATGCCGTCCGCGTCACGGACCGGCGGATCGTAATGGTGGGGTGCGGCCTTTACGAATTGAGGATCGCGCAGTCCGGATCCGGCGGGCCGGTGGTAATGCAGCGACGTCCCGTCGGAGACAGAAGGAAGGTGGGATGAGCCGGTCTGCTCAATGACTGATTACATTCTCAAAGAGCTCGCCACTGTGGGCGGAATGCTTACGCTCGTGTTCAGCTTCTACTGGCGCTTCATCCGCCCTGGGGTTGTGGTGACGATCACCTGGCGCAAGGAGATGGAGGCGCAGGTGGAAAAGATACGCGGGGACCTGGAGCGACACTCCAAAAGCGACGGCTCCATGTTGGATTGTTTGCGTGAGATGAAGGATGAGTTGCATGCGATCCGGATCAAAATCGCCGTACTCGAAGAACGGAGCAAGAACTGGGGGACGAGCTAAACAATGAAACCTGTGACTCGATTCTATGAGTGGTTGCTGGATCTGGAGCCGGGCGATTTCCGGGCCCGTAAGTGGGCTGCGGTGACCTGGTCTCTGGCCATTGGCTTTGTGTTGGGCTGGCTGCTGACGTGATCGAGCGGATCATGGCTCCCCACTGGCGGGAGATGGATCTGCGGAATTGGCCCTGGGAGCACTTCAAGCCCTGGGAGCTGGCCAGCCGCGGCGATGGGTCGGTGTGCACGATCCGCTCGGCCGGCGACATGCTGGAGCGGCTGCGTGAGCTCATCGGCAAGCCCTTGTTTATCACCTCCGCCTACCGCGACCCGATCCACAATGCCCGGGTGGGCGGAGCTCCGCTGTCGCGCCACAAGGCAGGCGACGCCTTCGACATCGCGCTGTCTGGCCTGAATCGGTGCGAGTTGGCCGAAGCAGCCGCCGAGGTGGGATTCACCGGCATGGGCAAGTATCAGACGTTTCTGCATATCGACACCCGGCCCGGTCATGCCCTGTGGTTCGGGGGTCAAAGGAGCAAAGAGCAATGGATTGGCTAGGAGCGGCTACGTCGGCCATGACGGGATTGGCCGGAGGCGGTTTTCTGGGGGCGGTGCTGGGAATCGGCTCGAAGTTTCTTCAGGAACGCCAGCGGCAGCAGTGGCAACAGAAGATCTGGAAGCATGAGAAAGAGCTTCTAGAGCTGCAAGCACAGGCCCGCGCCAGCGAGACGGAATCGGAACTTCAGATCGTGCGGGAGACGGGATCCTGGTCGGCATTGCGGCAGTCGATGCGGATGGATCAAGCCGTCGTAGGGTCGGAGCGATTGTCGGGATGGGTGCTCAATGTGCGCAGTCTGTGGAGGCCGATGCTCACCCTGGTGCTGGCGGCTCTGGTGCTGTGGATGTGGGTCGGCTTGACCGGCCTGTTGCGGGGAGAATCCAGTGCCCTTGATTTTCTCTCTCCCGAAGCGGTGGTGGGCTTGCTGTCCTACATTGTCTACTCGGTCGTGTTTGCCGCCTCCACAGCGGCGCTATGGTGGTTCGGGGACCGGGCGCTCTCGCCGCCAGAGACCAAGCACAAATGAGAGGAAACGGCTGCACAAGTAGGACAATGCCTACGCGCGCGCGTAAAGGGACTCGCGTCCGAAAATGGGAGTCCCGATTGTTAGAGTCGTTGTCAGAATTCGCCAACGTTAGCCAAGCCTGCAAGGACGCAGGAGTAGGACGCTCCACGGTCTACCAACGACGGGACAAGGACGATTTGTTCCGTGCCCAGTGGGACGCTGCTATCGAAGAGGCCATAGACGGCATTGAGCTGGCTGTTACCAAGGCGGCGCTGGACGGAGACATGCAAACCGCCCGCTGGTTCCTGAGCCGACGCAGGCCTCAAGTCTACGGAGATCGCATGGCACTGGAGCATCACGGGAAAGACGGAGGCCCAGTGGTGGTGACTCTTGATCTGGGGGAGAGCAAGGAGAATCTCAACCGCTGATGAGCATGGCAGTCGGCATCGATGCAAAGACGATTCATTACACATTCAAGAGGCCCCCACTGTACGCCAAGCAACGGGAGGCCATCTTTCACACGGCTCGCTATGGCATCGTCGAGGCTTCTACCAAATCGGGAAAGACTCACGGCTGCATTGCCTGGCTGGCAGAGCAGGCCTGGTCCAAGGGCCGTCCAGGTCGCCACTACTGGTGGGTGGCTCCGGTCTACCCTCAGGCCAAGATTGCCTACAGGCGTTTGTGCAGATCCATGTCAATCGACGTGCAGCGCCCGAACGACACGGAGCTATCGATTGCCCTTCCCAACGGGGCGACGATCTGGTTCAAGTCAGGCGAGAAGCCGGACAACCTGTATGGGGAGGACGTGTACGCCGCCGTGCTGGACGAGGCCAGCCGCATGCGGGAAGAAGCCTGGCATGCGGTCAGATCCACGCTGACAGCAACAAGAGGACCGGTGCGTTGCATCGGAAACGTCAGGGGGCGCAAGAACTGGTTTTACCGGCTGGCAAGACGAGCGGAGACGGGCGAGGCGGACATGGCCTATCACCGGATCACGGCCCACGACGCGATTGAAGCGGGGGTGCTGGTTCAAAGTGAGATCGAGGACGCCAAGCGCCAGCTGCCCGATTCCGTGTTTCGGGAACTCTACTTGGCTGAGGCCACCGATGATGAGGGCAACCCCTTTGGGATCGATGCCATTCAAAACTGTGTGCAGGAAGAGATGCCAAATCAAGATCCGGTGGCCTGGGGCTGGGATTTGTCACCATCGATGGCGGCACGGCCCAGACATCGAATTTCGATCGGGATGTCTTGGATTATGCGCAACATTTCAACAAGAACAGGTTCGAATTGCGTTTCCAAAGGATTCGATTTTTCACAAGCTTGAAGGTCGAGATGCGATCCACGAGGGCAACACCGGGAACGCTCTACGGAAAAGTCTTCTATTCGCAAGTCTAATGTCTAAAGCACAAAAACCGATTTAGTTGGAGTTTTTCAGCATCCTGCTAAGTCTCGGCATCCCGTTTTCTTTTGGGCATGTGCGGGTGTTGTGGAAGCTCCCTACGGGTCCATCCTGAAGAGTCGATTGGACAAGCTTCCCACGACTCGTCGTATTGGCAACTGCCTTGGTGGTGTCGTCTTTTTACGATAGGTCCTCATCGATGAGGCCCTACTGCACATCCTGAATCCTTCTCAATGCATCTGCTGCCCTGTGGTGCAGCGAATCCGATTCCTTGGTCTCATCGATCATCTCTTCGAGATGTGGTATGGCGCTATAGGCACTGGAACCGATCTTTCCGAGCGCGCCAACGGTGCTGTGGCGTATGGCCACGCTTGGATCATCGAGAGACTGTATGAGGGCAGCGATCGCGGATACGTTTGCTGTACCTCGAAGTTGACCGATTGCACGCGCGGCCCCGAGGCGAACTGATCCTGATTTGTCCTGCGTCAATACTCTCACCAGATCTTCTTGAAAAGCATCTGAGTTCACAAATTGCACTGACAGTGAGTCGATTGCCGCGCGCCGTACTGCTGGATCTGGATCCTTTATCAAAGGTCGCAGTTTTTCTTCGAGACCTAGAAATATTGGTCGCTGCGTCATCGCAACAACTCCAACAAGCTTTACAATATTTCTTCGCACTTTAGAGTCTGGGTCCTTAAGCCTGTTCAGCAATCGTGGAATTGCCGAGTATAGGGCGTTGGCACTGTCTTGATTCATGACGCTTACAGAGACAAGGGCACGCGCCACAATCTCCCTGACCTCTGTGTCACTATCGTGCAGGGCGTCTAAGAGCGCCTCTGCCAGTGTCTCATCCAAACTCCACTGCCGCTCAGGCAATACAGTGGCTATCTCCCTAAGGGCTAGGCGTCGTTGTTCGACGTCGGCATGCCTTAGATTCTGCGCCGCATCGCTTAAGGAAACGCTCGAGTTCTGCGCCAAACCGAGCAGCGGCGCCAGAAGGAACATCCATATAATCTCTTTTGTCATCATCGTTGATGTCCTTTTTCTATGCTACGGAAGAGGGCCATTTCCTGATGGGGTGACATCCGGAAATATACCACAGAGACCAAATGAAAAGTCCTCTAAAGCAGTGTACACATTAACACCGCTGATTGCTAATTCGTATGACGGAAACACATCATGAGTCCCCGAATAAGTGTATTGACCCGAAGACGTATCAACCCATACAGTGATGTTCCAATCGATCGAACATTGAATCGCAGCCAGTGGATTGGAAGCGAAACCGTGTAGACGAACCTCTACCTGTGTCGGCGATAACCTTTCAACCTCACCATGAAACCCATCACTGCCTTCTTGACCTGTCTGATGGAGCAAAGAACAATCTTCTTCAGTCGTGTCCGCCAGCGCCGCTGGGGTAAGGTCCCCGTTGGCATCTAACGAATTGTAGCGCGCGTATGATTTTGTTATGCCGGTCAGTTTTTGAGCCCCGCCTAATTGGCCTGTCGGCGCTATCGCGGGATCAGTGTCTATGGTAACAATCGTCCTCGTCCTAAACGCATTTGAGTTTGGATCAAACGGTCGGTCGTCCCCCTTGTAGGAAAGAGTTCGAGGTACTATTCCCGTGAAACAAATGCTCGATGGAGCTATAGCGTTGTTCATTTTGATAAAATTAGTCAGGCTGACCGTAAACCGTGTGTTTGATCCGGGTGCTGGTGCTACAACTGTCACGTCAGCCGTCGCAGTACCATTTTCGGTAGTTGGGTCTGTTGCAACAGCAACTGCTGCCCCAGCCTGTTTTCCTACAACGCGTGCGATATCCCCTGTTGTCGAGTCGGATTCTACTTCCGTTTGCAAGTCTCTATAGCGAAATGTCGGCGAACCTGATGGTGAGATTGACCAGGTCGTTTGATCTGCATCTGTCACTTCGATCAAAAAAAACGGCGTGAGTACTAACGTAAAGCTCCAAACGGGCAGAGTGAGTGCTATTGTTAGTTGAAATTCAATGAAAGGAAAGCGGCTCCAAGAGTGGTAGATTTTTGTTTTTAGCGAAAACGAAGTCAACCAATTCTCAAGGAGCCACTATGAAGAAGATTCTACCAAACAGCATCACATCGAAGCAAAAACGATCCTCAGGCGGGGCTCGGGTTCCGGAAATCAACGATCAGGTCAATGAACTTGATGCACGTATCGAGCTGATCCAAGCATTGATACCGCTCGGATTGAGAGCCGTCCAGGACAGCCTTGAAGATGAAGTCAACGAGCTCGCCGGGAAGCGTTATAGCCGAGCCGGCGGTGATTGCAACCTTCATCGATGGGGATCGCAAAGGGGTTCAGTGTATCTCACAGATCAGAAGATTCCAGTCCGTGTTCCTCGAGTCCGGGACACAAACCACGGTCGTGAAGCGCCGTTGAGAACCTATAGGCAGTTGCAGCAACCCAGGAATATGGACGAGGGCCTTTTGAAGAAGGTGATCAACGGATTATCCTGTCGGAATTATCGGGAGTGCGCTGAGGCCGTTCCGGAGGCTTTTGGCATGTCAGCATCAAGCATCTCGCGCCGTACCATCCAAGTGACAGCTCGAAAACTGAAGGAGCTGCAGGAACGATCTCTTGCAGGATACGATTTTGTTGCTCTCTTTCTGGACGGCAAAAGCTTTGCATCGGAGCAAATCCTGATTGGATTGGGAGTGACCCTCGAGGGTGAGAAGATCATCTTGGGGTTCCTGCAGGCCAGTACCGAAAATGAACGAGTGTGTATAGCCTTTCTCCGAGGGCTAATACAAAGAGGGCTTTGCCATGACAAGGGCCTGATGTGCGTTATCGATGGGTCCAAAGGATTGCGAAAAGCCGTCCAGGCGGTATTCGGCAACCGGGCGGTCGTGCAGCGCTGCCGATGGCACAAGCGTGAAAATGTATTGTGCTACTTACCCAAGAGCAAACAGGGAACCTTTCGCAAACGATTGCAGGATGCCTATCAAAAGCCAAACCTGAAAGAGGCAGAAAAAGCGCTTCTAAGGGTCCGAAAAGAACTATTGCTGCTGAACCAGTCAGCGGCAGCCAGCTTGGATGAGGGTTTCGAAGAGACTCTCACCCTTCACCGGTTGGGCCTGGCTGAGGAACTCCGGGAAAGTTTCTCTACTACGAATTGTCTTGAGTCCATCAATGCGCAGCTTGGACAAAGAACCGACAAAGTGGATTACTGGAAAAACAGCAACCAATTACATCGTTGGGTAGCTACGGCATTGCTCGAGATCGAGCCGAGACTCAGGAAGGTCCGTGGCTATCGCCACCTACCGAGGTTACGTCGTTCCTTAAAAGCCCGCTTTTCAAAAGCCGTGGAGGAACGAATTGCGTGAATACCACGGGAGCCGCTATCCAATTTCAACTGAAAATGGGATTGACTCAACGGGCATTAGTGAGCCCGTAAACGAATCGAAAACAAGCACTGGGCGAACGACAAGTGCCGGAATGACGCCAACTTGGACGGTCACCTTTGTTGCCTTGAGATCCCAGGTTTGATCCTCTTCCAACCAGATATTTTTGGGCGTAACGTTCAGGTATGGCTCTACGGTAACGCCAATAACCAAAAAGACGGTCGTAGTGCCCATAGGATTACTTACTGCCAATTCTACTACGTCTCCTTCCGCCAATGAAGACGCAACCGTTAAAGCTGCGGTCAACGTTTGCGAGCTAGGATCATAGACAGGCGTCGCAACGGTTGGAGTGAGTGCTATTGTTAGTTGAAATTCAATGAAAGGAAAGCGGCTCCAAGAGTGGT
>CBDFLD010000011.1:0-132221 GCA_965249005.1 Acidobacteriota bacterium | reverse complement strand
CTGGCTCCCATGAGCCAATCGTTACCGAGCCTTAACTTCGATGCCAGGTTGGAGGTCAAGCAGGTGCGAGGAAGTTCACGGAAGCGATTACAGGCACTCATCATTCCTGCCCAGGCATTCTCGAAGGCCAGGAGCCTTTCTGTCTCTTACCGGGTCATCTTTGCACTCGCGGTCCTGCTTGCAGTGTGCATCGGCGCCCTCGGGCTCGGCGTCTACCACTACGGTCATATGGCCCTCCGGGTCGAGGACTATCAGGAGATCTTGGTCGAGAACGACGCCTACCGCTCGGAGAACCATGGCTATCGTGTCCAGACCGCTCAACTGGGGGAAAAGGTAGATTTTCTCGAGACGACGGCCCGGAAGTTGATGGTGCTCTCCGGTATGGACTCCGAAGGGCTTGGAGGCGTGGGCGGTTTTTCTAGAGAAACCGTGAAATCGCCCCCTTCAGACGCCACTGCGAGTCTGGAGAGCATTGACCGATACCAGCGGCGAACGGACGGATTGGAGGGTCAGTTGCAGAGAGTTAGCCAGGAGCTGTCCGAAAGGGCGCTGATTGCTGCGGCGACCCCGTCCATCCTTCCGGTCCGGGGCTATGTTACCGGCAAGATGGGATACCGGGAGGACCCGTTCAACGGCACGAGGGATTATCACACCGGAATCGACGTCTCCGCACCCTATGGTACCCGGGTCGTGGCCGCCGCCGACGGATTCGTTCTATTCGCCGGCCGCAAGGCGGGCTACGGCAATATCGTGATCATCGATCACAAGTTCGGTATGGTTACCCGCTACGGTCATCTGTGGAAGATCGCCGTGCAAACCGGACAGTGGGTCTCCAGAAGTGATATCTTGGGCTATGTCGGGACCACAGGCCGCAGCACCGGCCCGCACCTGCACTTCGAGCTCTGGGTCCATAACCGGGCCGTAGATCCGCTGAAGTACATTCGGCGTTACGGCCGCTCGGACTAGCATCTTTCTGAGACTCTAGGGCGCCAATCGCCTCGCTGTTTCTCATCTCTGGTCACTACCCGTATCGTTCCGCTGATGCCCCACCTTCCTCGTCGGATCTCGGCGAATTCGGAGGCCGCCCAAGGATTGGGCGGCAACACCTTTACCCTCTATGGGTTGGGACCCATAGAGGGTAACTTGGACGGGCCGTCGTTGTAATCAATGTAGGCCCCCAAATATGGTGTGATTGGTATACGAGAGCGCCAGATATAGTGCTTGGCGCGCAAGTTGACTCAGAGTAGGGCTTTTGATATTTTAACTCGTTTATACCCAGCCGGAGTCCTTCCAGAATGTTCGGCAATATCCTCACGAAATTCATGGGCAGCAAGAACGATCGGGATCTAAAGAAGATCGATCCGCTCGTGAATGAGATCAACGGGCTCGAAGCTGGTCTGGAGAAGCTCTCCGACGATCAGTTGCGAGAAAAAACAGATCAATTCCGGACCCGCCTGTCCGATGGCGCCACTCTGGAGGACGTACTCCCGGAGGCGTTTGCCGTGGTGCGCGAAGCATCGAAGAGACTGCTTGGCATGAGGCATTTCGACGTCCAGTTGGTGGGTGGAATCGTTCTCCACCACGGCAAGATTGCCGAGATGAAGACGGGCGAAGGCAAGACGCTCGTGGCCACTTTGCCCGCATACCTGAACGCCTTGGAAGGGAAGGGCGTTCATATCGTCACCGTCAACGACTACCTGGCTAATCGCGACAGTGAATGGATGGGAAAAATATTCCGGAGTCTCGGGTTGAGCGTCGGCTGCGTTCAGCATTCACTCGGAGATGCGGAAAGAAAGGAGGCTTACGGAGCGGATATCAGCTACGGAACGAACAACGAGTTCGGTTTCGATTACCTGCGCGACAACATGAAGTACGAGCTGGCTGACTGCGTCCAGCGAGAGCATCACTACTCGATCGTGGATGAGGTGGACTCGATCCTCATCGACGAAGCGCGCACCCCGCTCATCATTTCAGGCCCGGCCGAGGAATCCACCGACAAGTATTACAAGATTGACCGAATTATTCCCAAGCTGCGCCGTGATCTGGACTTCCAGGTCGATGAGAAGGCGCGCACCGTGAACCTGACCGAGGAGGGAGTGGAGAAATCGGAGGGGTTGCTTGCGATCGGCAACCTGTTCGAGCCTCAGAACATGGACTGGGTGCATCACATCTACCAGGCCCTCAAGGCGCACCTGCTGTTCAAGCGAGATGTCGACTATATGGTCAAAGACGGTCAGGTCGTCATCGTCGATGAGTTCACGGGTCGCTTGATGCCGGGACGGCGTTACAGCGACGGTCTCCATCAGGCGCTCGAAGCGAAGGAAAACGTCAAGATCGAACGTGAAAACCAGACACTGGCCTCGATCACCTTCCAGAACTATTTCCGGCTGTACTCCAAGCTGGCAGGGATGACAGGGACAGCGGAAACCGAGGCGGCCGAGTTCTACAAGATATACAAGCTCGAAGTGGTGGTGATTCCACCAAACCGGCGGTTGATTCGCACCGAGTACCGGGATGTCATATACCGAACCGAGAGGGAGAAGTACAGCGCGGTGGTCGACGAGATTCGAGAGCACTATGAAGAAAAGCGGCCTGTGTTGGTCGGAACCATCTCGATCGATAACTCCGAAAAACTGAGCCGTCATCTGAAGCGGCAGGGGATTCCTCACGTTGTTCTCAACGCCAAGTATCACGCGAAAGAGGCCGAGATCGTGGCCCAGGCCGGCAGGAAAGCGGCGGTGACGATCGCGACCAATATGGCGGGCCGCGGAACGGATATTCTGCTTGGAGGCAATCCGCAGCACATGGCCTTGCAGAGCATGCGCGAAAAGGGGTTGGAGGAAGACGGACATCACGACGAGTATCGTCGGCTGCGAGACCAATGGGACGACTCCTTCAAGGTAGAGCACGATGCAGTGGTAGGGTTGGGCGGACTCCACATCCTGGGGACGGAACGGCACGAATCCCGACGCATCGACAATCAGCTCCGCGGGCGTTCGGGTCGGCAAGGGGACCCCGGGTCGTCGCGGTTCTATTTGTCCTTGGAGGACGATCTGATGCGCATCTTTGCCAGCGATCGGATCTCGGGAATCATGCAATCTCTTGGCATGGAGGAGGGAGTACCGATCGAGAGTAAGCTGATCACGCGGCAGATCGAACGCGCCCAGAAGCAGGTCGAAGCCCGCAATTTCGAGATCCGCAAGCACCTCCTGGAGTACGACGACGTCATGAACAAACAGCGCGAGGCCATTTACGCAACGCGCCGCGATCTCTTGGCGGGAAAAGAGCAAAGACAGTACATTTTACAGCTAGCCGAAGATGTATTGTTCGATATCCTGCAGGAGCATACCCCGAGGGAAAAATCTCCGGATTCCTGGGATGAGGAGGGACTCCGGGTCAGTGTCGGCAATCAGTTTGGCCTCGACATCCAGAATCTCGAACTCGACTTCCAGAGCACCACCTACGAACAACTTGCCGACACTCTGTCGAGTGCCGTGAAAACGAAGTTCTTGGACAAAGCCGAACGGGTGGGTGAGGCATACATGAGTTACCAGGAGCGGATGATCATGCTGCAAGTCCTCGACGTGCAGTGGAAAGATCACCTTTGGGCCCTGGACCATCTCAAGGAGGGGATCGGGCTTCGCGGATACGGGCAGCGAGATCCGCTGATCGAGTACAAAAAGGAAAGCTTTCAGATGTTTGAGAAGCTCCAGGCCAGAATTGAGGAGGAGACGATCCGTTTCCTCTATCTCTTCGAGCCCATGAGTCCTGAAGAGATGGACGCCCGTGAGCGGGAGCGCGAAGAAGCTCGGCGGAAAAGGGCGCGCGACCAGAACCTGAGCTACAGCGCCGGTGGCGCCGGTGCGAAGCCCAAGAAGCGAGATGTGGCCAAAGTGGGCCGGAATGATCCGTGCCCTTGCGGAAGTGGCAAGAAATACAAAAAGTGTCACGGAAAGTAATCGACATGGTCCGAGACTTGAAAATTCAGGAAGCACTGACGTTTGACGACGTGTTGTTGGAACCGCGCAAGAGCGACGTACTGCCCAGCGAGACCGACATCACGACGAAGTTGACCCGAAACATCCCGTTGAATATACCGCTGTTGAGTGCCGCGATGGACACCGTGACGGACTCCCGCATGGCGATCGCCATGGCGCAACAGGGGGGGATGGGGATCATCCACAAGAACATGTCCGTGCAGGCGCAAGGAGACGAAGTGGACCGCGTCAAGCGTTCCGAGAGCGGAATGATCGTCAATCCCATCACCATGTCCCCGGACCAGCGGATTCACGAAGCCATGGAAGTCATGAAGAAGTACAAGATCTCTGGGCTGCCGATCACGGAAAAAGGGAAACTGGTAGGAATTCTGACCAATCGGGACCTTCGTTTCGAAACGCGAATGGACCTGAAGATCTCGGCTCTGATGACCAAGGACAATCTGATAACCGTGCCGGTGGGCACGACACTCGAGAAGGCCAAGCGGATCCTGCATCGCCATAGGGTAGAGAAGCTACTGGTGGTCGACGCCAAGTACCGCCTCAAGGGGCTCATCACGGTCAAGGACATTCAAAAGAAGATCGCCTATCCGAATGCGTGCGAGGATTCCTTGGGAAGGCTGAGGGTGGGTGCCGCGGTGGGAGCAACGGGCGATTTCCTCGATCGTGCGGCGACCCTGGTTTCTGCGGGGGTGGACGTTCTGGTCATCGATACCGCCCACGGGCACTCCAAGCGCGTGCTTGCGGCCGTCCGTGCCATGAAGCGGAAGTTTTCCGGTATCGATGTCATTGCCGGAAACATCGCGACCGATGACGCGGCTTCGGACTTGATTCGTGCCGGTGTGGACGCACTGAAGATCGGAATGGGTCCCGGTTCGATCTGCACGACTCGAGTTGTCACCGGGACTGGGGTTCCACAAATCACCGCCATACTGGCTTGTCGGAAAGTGGCCAAGCGGGGCGGCATCCCTCTCATTGCTGATGGGGGAATCAAGTACTCCGGAGACATCACCAAGGCTCTCGCCGCAGGAGCGGACTCGGTCATGGTGGGTTCCCTTCTTGCCGGTACCGACGAGAGCCCCGGTGAAACCGTGCTTTACCAGAATCGGAGCTACAAGGTCTATCGTGGAATGGGCTCACTGGAAGCGATGAAGGCGGGAAGCAAGGACCGCTACGCGCAGGAGGGAGTCGCGATCGAGGGGAAACTTGTTCCAGAGGGGATCGAAGGAATGGTTCCCTACAAGGGGAGCATCGAGATCATGATTCCTCAGCTGGCCGGCGGGCTGCGGGCCGGGATGGGGTACTGTGGCTGTCGCAGTATCCATGAGTTGAGGACCAAGACCCGGTTCATTCGCATCACGAGCTTCGGCCTCAAGGAGAGTCACGTCCACGACGTTCTCGTGACCAAAGAAGCTCCGAACTACCGAACAGAAATGTGATGGGACGCCCACGTTTCCCGGTTTTCCAGAAAACCGGGAAACGTGGGGGACGTCCCTCTTTTTTTAGACTTTTTCCCCATTTCTCGCATCCCTAGTTCTACCTGCCCCGAGGAATAGCGTCGTGGCGCAAGACGAGCAGAGCATACGAAGATTCCTTGGTGGCGACGTGGACGCTTTTGAAGCAATCGTCCGAGGATGGGAAGGTAAAGTGTACAATCTGGCATTGCGTTACCTGGGCAACCGCGAGGACGCTCAGGATGTCGCGCAGGAAACGTTCTTGACTGTGTACACACGTCTGCAGAACCTGCGCGATATTCGCAGCTTTCGAACCTGGCTCTATCGCATTACCCTCAACCATTGCAGGGCTCACTGGCGGAGCCGTCCCAACGAAAGTTCGCTGGACGAACCCCTTTCTTCCGCAGCACCCTCCGACGAAAGTGACAAGAGCGTATCACTCGGTGAGTTGCTCAGTGTGCGTTACGCGGATGAGGTCGAGATTCGAGATCTCATCCGCAAGTCGCTTGCCGGTTTGAACGACGATCACCGCACGGCCATCGTGCTGAAGGAGTACCTGGGTCTGAGCCTGGAAGAGGTGGCACAAGTCATGGATTGCCCTCTTTCAACGGCCAAATCCCGCCTTTATCACGGGCTTCGCGGGGTACAGCGCAACCTCAAACGGTTGCTGTAGTCGTTTGCTCGAGCCACCGTCGGTGCCGCAAACTGTTGCTCGAGCGGGAATCATTCTCAGGTTGGGCCCGTTGATCGAGGAGGTGTCGAACCATGCGTTGTGATGAGATTCAAGAGAAACTGGTGGAGTTGCTGTACGCGGAGAAGGGAAGTCCCTCAGCGAGCCCGGGGCTCAGGGCGCACGTGAAGTCGTGCGCGAGGTGTCAGAACGAACTGAACGAGCTCCAGGAAGTTCAGTCCGCGCTCCGCTCTTGGAGAGACGAGACCCCACCGCGACCCGTGGACATTCCCGCTAAACTCTCCTCCCCCGCGTCGTCCGGTGGTGCCTCCCAGCCAGGTGCTTTTTCGCTCGCCCACGCGGTGCGTTACGGTTTGATCGCGGCCTCTTTGCTGCTGGCTTTCCTGGTTGTTAGAAATGCCGAACTTCGGTGGGATCAAGAAGGTTTCATGGTTCGTACCCATGTCTTTTCGGCACCGGGTGAGACGCAGCTCTCGAAGTACTACACCAAAGACGAAGTCCGAAGCCTCCTCATCAGAGCGCTCGATGAGAGTGAGATGCAGACAATGGAAACGAATCGACTCATGATTCAGCAGATGCTGGACTTCATTGAAAGCGACATCGACACGTATCTCCGGACGGCCCACTTCAGCGCGGCGACGACACGGAATTGATGAAACCGAGGGCGGAGCAACCCGCCGCACTCGTACAAGGAAGGTGACAACGGTGAACTGGAAAACACGAACGGTATCCTGGATCATGCTAGCCGTCATCCCAGCGGCCGGGGAGGGCATAGCAGCTGCGGCCCATGGCGCACCGCAAGGGGAAGTCGAGATCGACTATCCTTCGACTCGCCGGGAGATCCAGTTTGTCGAGAACGCGATCGACTCCGTCTTGCAGCAGACATTTCCGTACAACTTCGCTCTGGTTCAAAGGCCGAAGGGGGTCTATCTCTCCGGCTACGGAGTAGTTTTCAACTTCCTGATCAATATTCACCGCGCAGTTCGAAACACTCCTTTCGGCGAGGTTCGCATCAAATCCATCACCCCGAAGGAGAAGAAACGCCGCCTGGAGGAGCTCACAGAAAAGTTGATTCAACTCCTGCTGACTCACGGCGGCCGGCTCCCTCAGATAAAGGGACAGGAGTCCGTTACCATTGTTGCCTACGTCGAGGACCGGAACTTTCCCGAGCAGGAGAACTTCAACAAGACGATGATTCTCCGGGCGCAAAAGAAAGACCTCGAGGAGCTGTCGCGGAAAACCAGTCAGTGGCAAGAACTGAAGAAGAGGATGAATATTTTTGAGTATTAAGGTCGCTGCACTGAAATCCCGGAAGCTGATAGGCGAGGTCTTTCTGGAGAGGGGCCTGGTCGACGAGGAGGAGATTCGAACGGCTTTGAATCTGCAAACAGAGTCGCGGGAAAAGCTCGGCAAGATCCTCGTCGACCTCGGCTATGTTTCCGAGCGGGATTGCCTGGACGTTCTATCCGAACATCTCGGAGTTGCGGCCGTTGTCGGATCTGAGTATCCGGCCGTTCCGGTTCTGGAGAGCGTCTTGACCTACCGTTTCATGAAACAGTGCAAGCTCGTCCCCGTCGCGCTGGAGGATTCGCTTCTGACCCTCGCGATGACCGACCCGCTGGACCACGCCACGGTCGATTCGGTTCGCCAAGCAACCGGGTTCGAGATCAGGACGCTGCTCGGGGCCGAGAGCGAAATAATGGACAACCTGGAAAGGTGCTACGGCTCGGCCAGTTCCATGCTGGGTCGGATTATCGAAGGGATTGACGACGAAGACATCGAGAATTTGACGGACGACATCGAGGACATCGAACAGCTCAAGGACCTTGCATCGGAGGCACCGGTCATTCGTCTGGTGAACGTCATTATCTCCAAAGCGATTGAGAGCCGGGCCAGCGACATCCACATCGAGCCTTTCGAGAAGGACCTCAAGGTCCGTTACCGGATCGATGGGATCCTGCACGACGTGGAGTCTCCGCCCAAGAAGCTCAAGGCGGCGGTTTTGAGCCGCGTCAAGATCATGGCGAAGATGAACATTGCCGAGAGACGTCTTCCTCAGGATGGGAGGATCAAGCTAAAGGTGCTCGGCAAAGACATTGACTTGCGGGTTTCGACACTACCGACGTTGTACGGGGAAAGTGTCGTCATGCGGATTCTCGACAAGAGCAACGACGATCTGTACGACGTCGGCCGGCTGGGGTTCCCGGCGGACTCGCGTGCGAGCTTCGAAGACCTGATCCGGCGCCCCCACGGGATTCTGCTGGTTACCGGCCCGACCGGGAGCGGCAAGACGACGACACTCTACAGTGCCTTGAGTACGATCAACCTGCCAGACAAGAAGATCATCACGATCGAAGACCCGATCGAGTATCAGATGGACGGGATCAACCAGATTCCGGTAAACGCACAAATCGGCCTGACCTTCGGCGCGGGGTTGCGTCATATCGTGCGGCAGGATCCCGATGTGGTCATGGTGGGCGAGGTGCGCGACCTGGAAACCGCCGAGATCGCCATCCGGGCTGCCCTCACGGGCCATTTGGTCTTCTCGACGCTGCATACCAACGACGCGCCGAGCGCGATCACTCGTCTGGTGGACATGGGTGCGGAGGACTACCTGATCGCGTCGTCCCTGCTTGGAGTACTGGCTCAGCGTCTAGTCCGGGTCATCTGTCCCGCTTGCAAAGAGGAAGTGCATCCGGTGCGGGAGATGCTGGAGGAGATCGGTTTTCACCACGGGCAAGCGGGGAATGGGCAAAACGGCTCCCGTTTCTTCCAGGGAAAGGGATGCGAGGAGTGCGGCCAGACCGGCTTTGTCGGCCGGGTCGGTATCTATGAGCTCATGATCATGACGGACGAGATTCGAAAACTCACCATGGGCAAGGCTGACGCCAACGTTCTACGCAAAGCGGCCATCCAGTCGGGCATGCGTTCCTTGAGAGAGGACGGATGGCTGAAGGTGCACGAGGGGACTACGACCATCTCGGAAGTTCTTCGGGTGTCACAGGACTCATGAAAAGGGAAAGCAAAGGTGCGTGATCCACGGGACCGGAGAATCAACCTGAAAGTGCGACGGCAAGATTCGCGCACGGGAAGTAAATAAATGCCCGCCTTTACCTATCGAGCGACGACGCACGAGGGAAAAGTTGTCGAGGGGTCCATGGAAGCAGCCGATGGCGGTGCGGTCAGCGCGAAGCTGCACGATATGGGATTGCTTCCAATGCAGGTCGGCATGTCCGCCGGGAAGTCCATCCTGGAGAAGGAAATCGAGTGGCCGTGGAAACGCACGAAGGTCCGGCGCAAGGACCTACTCGTGTTCACTCAGGAGCTTCATACCCTGGTACGGTCTGGCATCCCGCTGGATCGGAGCCTGTCGGTACTCGCACAGCTTTCTGAAAACCCCGCCCTTGCGCGCATTGTCCAAGATGTCCTGGACGAGATCAAGGCGGGAAAGTCTCTCTCAGAAGGTTTGGGCAAGTACCCGGAAACGTTTCCCCGCATCTACGTCAACATGGTGAAGGCAGGTGAGGTCGGGGGAGTACTGGACGAGATCTTGGGACGCCTGGTTGTTTTTCTCGAGACGAGCGAGAACCTCCGCTCCTACATGATCGGCGCCTTGATCTATCCCGTTCTCTTGTCCGTGGTGGGAATATGCTCGGTCGTCGTGCTCACGCTGTTCGTCGTGCCGCGCTTTGCGATGATTTTTGAGGACATGGGGTTGCCTCTTCCTCTGCCCATGGCCATCCTGAAAGGCTTCAGCGATTTTCTCATCGGCTATTGGTGGGCTGTCATCCTCGCGTTCCTTTTCGGTCCCTTGATGATTCGGCGCTATCGCACCACCGTGGAAGGGCGGTTGAAGTGGGACCAGACCCTGCTACGGATTCCCCTGCTCGGGGTCGTTCTGCAAAAAATGGAAGTCGCGCGATTCGCGAAAACGCTGGGCACCTTGATCCACAGTGGAGTTCCGCTCCTGCAGGGAATGACGATCGTGAGGGAGGTTATTGCTAATCAAGGTATCGCGACCATGATCGAGCCGGTTCGCAACGGGATCAAGAAGGGCGAAGGCATCGCCAGGCCGATGAAGCAAAGCGGCGCTTTCCCACCGCTGGCGATGCACCTGATCGAGGTAGGCGAAGAATCGGGAAGACTGGATACGATGCTCCTGCAGGTGTCCGACGTCTACGACAACGAAGTCCGGAATTCTGTCAAGAACCTGATCGCTTTCTTCGAGCCGGCCCTGATTCTGGTCATGGGGATCGTCATCGGTACCATCGTGGTGTCCATGCTGCTGGCCATATTCAGTATCCAGGATGTGCCTTTATAGGAAACCGTATGACAAGGACGAACAGGTTTGGATGATACCGACGGTTTCGCTTTCCGCCCTGACGACCAGCGACTTCCGAAAAAGGGGCGCAGAGCGGAAGGCGGATGGTGAGCAGACTAAAGAAAAGACGGAGGTAGATGACAAATGATCAGCACGTTTCAAGATCGGAAATCGGAGAAGGGCTTCTCGCTCATCGAGCTCATTGTTGTGCTCGTCATTTTAGGATTGCTGGCTGCCGTCGTCGGCCCGAGGGTCTACGACAAGCTCGCTCGAGGGAAGGAGCAGATTGCCAAGATTCAAATCAAAGAACTGGAAGGGGCGATCCAGCTGTTCTCGCTGGATGTCGGAAGAATGCCAAACAGCAGTGAAGGACTGGAGGCATTGACTCAAAACCCAGGAAACCTCGAGGCTTGGAGAGGCCCCTACCTGCAAAAGAGTACGCTCCCCAAGGACCCCTGGGGAAAGCTCTATGTGTATCGGTCGCCGGGAACCCATGGGGATTTCGATCTGTTTTCCTACGGGCCCGACGGCGTCGAGGGCGGCGACAACGAGAACGCCGACGTTACCAACTGGAACTGACCGGAGATCTGCAGCGTGGTCGAACAAAAGGGCTTTACGCTTCTGGAACTGGTGATGGTCCTCCTCGTGATCGGGTTTGCCGTGGCCTTGAGCTACCCGTCTCTATCAAGGGGCTCGGCAAGCCTGAAGTTGCGAGCCAGCAGCAGAGACGTGCTCAACACGATGCGGTACGCGCGCGAAACCGCAATCACGCGCCAGGTCGGCATGCGGGTCACGATCGACAAGGAACTGGGTCGGTTGACTCTGACGGATGAGCTGGGCTCGGGAGCAAGAGAATTCAAGCTACCCTGGGAGGTTTCGGTCGATCGAATCCTGGTGGCGGGGAACGAGGTCCCCGAGGGACCCGCAGTTGTCCGTTTTCGCCCCAACGGGAGCTCGGATCCGACGCAGATCCGGTTGCGCTCGACAACCGGTGGTGTCGTGAGCGTGGTGACCGATCCGATTACCGGAGGAGCCCGGATCTCGAAGCCTGAGGACACGACCCGATGAAACGCAAACGCGCTCGGTCCATGGCTGGCTTCACTCTTCTGGAGGTTGTGGTCGCACTTGGGATTCTCGGAGTGGGCACGGCCCTTACCATGTCTCTCATTTCCGGATCGTTGAAAAACATCCGAGAGGTGCATCATCGGGAACGCGCCGTCGAATACGCCGAGTCAGTTCTAGAAATCGCGCTGCTGGACGATGGTACGCGGGAGCCCACGACGTTGCAGGGCGATTTTCCGGACGGGACACTGTGGACGCTTGAAATCGCGGACTATGGGCCGCAGCAGGATTGGCTCGCGTTGCCTCCATCAACCCTGCAAGCACAGTTTCCTTTCCGTTTGCTCTCTTACGCTGTCGACATCATCAGCCCAGCTGGGCAAAAGGAGTTTCAGATGCACACCTTGAAACTCGTGAGCACACGCGACGTCGGTAACACACCGCCTCGGGAAAGGTAGCGGTATGCGAAGCCATGATTCCACCAATGGCCCAATGGCCTCACAGTCAGGCTTTACCCTCCTGGAGATGGTGGTGGCGGTGACGATCGTGGCCATGATGTCGGTGGTGCTCTGGTCGGTTTTTCGCATCGCGCTCACTTCCTGGACCCGGGGCACGGAAATCATTGATTTCAGTCAGCGAGAGCGAAATATCAATGACATGATGCACAAACAAGTGGCCTCGATCTATGGTCTTACCGCGCCCGCGACTCTTCAAACGGGCGGAGCCCTTTATCCCATCTTTTCCGGTGCGTCTGACAGCGTCCAGTTCATCAGCCTGAGCTCTTTTCGTTTCATGGACAACCCAGGCCTGACAATGGTGTCCTACGACGTTGTCGAAGATGTGGCCGGTACCTACACCCTTGTTGAGAGAGAGGCCCAGTTCCTCGGGCTGGATCCCGGACGAGAGAGCGTGTTTGACCGAGAAGAGGAATCTCTGGTTCCCCTGTTCGAGCACCTGACCAATTTCTCGTTCGAGTACTTCGATGAAGGCGGGATCAACCGTCCCGCCGGGTGGTTGCCGGAGTGGGATGCGCAAAGCATGGGCGTGTTGCCGAGGGCGATTTCGATGTCCATGGAATCTCTCGAGGGGGGAAATCCTGTGGCGAGGCGCATAGTGATTCCGATCATGGCCAAGACCTATGACCGGCGTCTCAGTTTCCAGAACCCATTTGAGTCAAGGCCCCGGAGGTTCGCCGAAGATGATCCGCGTCGGAACAGATGAACGGCGGATAGTGCCAACGGAGGTTTCCTGAAGATGACCAGTATTCGCACTGATGAGAGAGGGGTCATTCTCATCGCGTTGCTCTGGGTTCTGGTGGCCTTGAGCGTTATCGCACTGAGCTTCTCCAAGGAGGGGATGGTCGAAGTTTCCGCGGCGCGCAACGCGCGGGACCTTTCGAGTGCCTATTACGTGGCTCGTGCCGGGATGGCAGCGACGATGTACCGGCTCCTGCAGAAACGACAGCTTCCTGGGGTTCAGGGGCTGTCGACCCAGGCAAGCATCGATTCTCTGGACCTGGGGTTCGTGGAAGGCGCGTTCGGCGGAGGGTCCTATCGGGTGGAAATCCAGGACGAATCGGGCAAGATCAATTTGAATTTCGTAACGGTAGCGCAACTGCGGGCGTTGATGCCGGTCCTGGGCATCTTACCGCCGCACTCGGATGTCATTGCCGATTCCATCATGGACTGGAAGGATGTGGACAGGCTGTCCCTGCTCAACGGTGCCGAGGACGAATACTACCAATCCCTCCCCCAGCCATACCATGCCAAGAACGGGCCGATGGATACCGTGGAAGAGCTGCTGCTCGTGCGCGGCGTCACGCGCGATATTTTCTACGGATTTCGAGATCGGGCGCCCGACGGAACCGTCGTCCGCCGCTACGGAGTGGGAGACTACGTCACCGTCTACTCGGCCTCCCAGCGGATCAACGTCAATCACGCGCCTCTGCCGGTGTTGATGTCTATTCCCGATATGCCACCCCAGGCGGCGGCCACCATCTTCGAGCGACGGCAGATCGAGCCTTTCAAGTCGCTTGCGGAGGTCACGGCTCAGATCGCGACCAGCTTGAATGCCAGTACACTTCCCTGGTTGAGCACCGAACCGACGGGAATTTATACCTTGACGGCCTCCGCTTCGATGAATCATTCGCGGGTGAAGCGGGTAATCCGATCGGTGGTGAGTTTGGATCCTCGACAAGGGAGCGGCTACCGGGTCATCTACTGGAACGAGAACCTTGCTTTTTGAGAGAGTAGGAACAGCCCCATGTTTTACATAAAAACCAGCATCGGCGTCGAGATACGCGACAGGGACTTGGTCTTGTCTTGCTTGCAGAGCAATTTTTCAGCGGGTGTCTTTACCCATTTCCATCGAATCGTGGACTATGCGTCACGAGACCCGAAGGAAGTGGCACGGGAAGTCAGCGGGTTCTTCAAACAGAACCGACTCGATACGGAAAACATAGTTCTGGGGATACCAAGAGCAGACGCGGTGGTGAGACAGCTCGATCTTCCCAAGGAAGTGGAGGGAAACCTCAAGCAGGTCGTCTTTTATCAGGTGCAGTCCTTCGAGCCAACCGAAGAGGACAAGTTCTACTACGATTATGTTCCATTCAAGTCGACGCGGCAGGATAAACGCCTCCAGGTCCTCCTTGTCCTCATCCGTAAGTCGCTTCTGGACGGGTATCTGGAGACCCTCCAAACGCTCGGCATCCACCCGGCCAGGGTCCTGGTGAGCTCGCTGGCCTTGACCAACCTGTTTCTCGAGGGTCGGAAGGAACGAAAGTCGAAGACCTATATCATCGCCGATCTCAAGGGCGCGGGATTCGACCTGATCGCAATCAAGGATGGCCAGCTCGTGTACTCTCGAGGGTCGGACCGCGACCCGGAGGTCCCGTGGAAGGACGTGATTTTACAGGAACTGGAATTGGCCGCGAGCAAGTCACGACTCGGCCCTGATGATTCGATCGAAAAGCTTTTTCTGGCCGGCGAAGAATCGGAGCCAGTCCGGCGGGAGCTGGAGGAGCATCTCGAGGAGTGTGCCCTGCTCGGGAGCGATCTCCGGTTTGAAATGCCTGTGGCTCAGCGTCGGCATTTGCCCGAGGCGACCACCTCGCTGGCACTGGCGCTTTCGGGTTTGGTTCGCCGGCCCGCCCTGCAGCTCGACCTCTTGCCGCCGGACCGGCGGGCAAGCCAGGGGCGCTGGGCTTATGTGCCCGCCGCCGTCCTGGGACTTGTCGTGCTGCTGCTACTGGTCGCGATGGGCTTTCGCGAGACCGTTCAGGAACAGGGGCTCGCCCGCAAGCTCGACGCCGAGATCCGATCGCTCGAGCAGCGCGTGGCGGAAGTCCAGAAAATAAGCAACGAGGCGGATGCGCTGCGCACGAGAGCACTCTCGATGGAAAAGCTGTTGAGCAAGCGCGATTGCAACCTCGAGATTCTCAAAGAGTTCACCTTGATCCTTCCTCCCGATACGTATCTGAACATGTACCAAAACCGTGGAGGGAAAATAAAGGTCACGGGCTCGAGCGTCACGTCGACCGAGCTGATCCCGAAGCTGGAAGAATCCTCGCTACTGCAAGATGTTCGCCAGAGTGGAACGATATTCAAGGATACACGAAGCGGAAAGGATCGGTTCAACTTCGAGGCAACGGTGGAAGGATGCAATTGATGAAGATTTCTTCTAGGGAAAAGTGGCTCATTTACGCGGCCGTGGCTGTCGTGCTGCTCAGTTTGTTCTTCTTCTGGGAAGAAGACATGACGCCCGACCAGGACGAGTTTACCAACAGCCTGGACTACAAGAGACGGATGCTGCTCCGGTACCGGCAGACGCTTGCCTCCGAGGAGAACTACAAATCGCAGCTCGAGCAATACCGCCAAAGGCTGGACGAGACGGAATCGCTTTTCCTTGCCGGAGACAGCCCGGCGATTGCTGGTGCCGAGCTGCAGAAGTTGCTCAGGGAGATCGCGGACGAAAACGGAGTCGAGATCACGCGTCGCGATATCCAGCGCGAAAAGAAAGTCGAGAACGAGGTGACGAAGATCTCGGTCCAGATCGAGACGAATTCGGCTCCCGATCAACTCGTGCAGTTGTTGGCGGCCATCCAGAATTACGGGAAGCAACTGATTGTGGACGAGATCATGATCAACGCACTGAAGGTCCAAAAGGTGGAGAGAATTCGTCCCCGTATCACCGTTTCAGCTTACGTTGCTCCGAAGAAGGCTGAGGCTCCCTCCAAGGGAGACTCGGGCTCGCCGGGGCAGGAGTCGCAGGGAGGCTTATGACAAAGATATGGATCGCAATCAACGGAATGCTGCTGCTTGGGGTGGGTCTGCTGGTCTGGCAGCTCTATAGTGATGTGGAGCAGTTCGAGAAGGACAATGCCCTAGAAAAACTTGGTTCCCTCACACCGCTCCCCACGAAACCTGCACCTCCGGCCGCATCTCGACCCCGGTCCAATCCATCGGCTTACGGGGTCATCTCGGAGCAGAATCTATTTTCCGAAACCCGGTCCGCTCCCGGAGTGGAAAAGAGCGACAAGACTCAGTCTCCGCCGAGCCTTGCCCTCAATCCTCGGCCGGCCCTGGTGGGTGTCACGCTGTCATCGAGGGAGCGACTCGCCCTGGTCCGTCAATCGTCTGCTGCCAGGGGACAAAAAGCACAGGCCGACGCACAGGTGAGAAGGGTGGGGGACGTCATTCAAGGGTTCAAGATTACCGAAATCACCGAACGGCACATGGTCCTGGAATACGGGGCACAGAGAGAGGTTATTCCCCTCTACGATCAAACGCGACAAGCGTCCAGTTCCGGGAAAACACCGATACTGGCGACACGGGTGGTCACTTTTGGTGGTGCGGGTAGCTCCGGTAAACCGACCGGTGCAGGCGCCAAACCAGCCGCGAGCCCGGTCCGCACCACGAGCACAGTCGTTCGAAATACCCAGCAGTCGCGTCAACAGACATCCCGCGCCAGCGCAGCGAGCCGCGGGCAACCGGCTCCCGCCACACGCACCGCTGCGAGTCCGGGGGCAAGCTCGCCGGCGCCCACATCCTCGAACTCGCCAACCGGTTCCACCTGGAACTCCCGCGTGGACGCCCAGGGGCGCAGAATTATCCGGACGCCCTTTGGCGATATTGTTCGCGAAGCCCCAAAGGTGAAAGAGAACCAACGATGATCGACAATAATGCCAGCCTCAGCAAGAGAGGGGAGAACGTGTCCATTTGGAACCAATGCCAGAGAATTACCTATACCCTGATCGTGGCCTTTGTTTGCCTCGTGTCAGCCGAGCCTGTTTCGGTGGCGGTTCAGCAACGTCCCGATCCGAACGAACGACACCGGAAGACTCCGACGGGATTGACCAGAGAGGAACGCATTCGAATCTCTCAGAAGATGCACGAAGAGTCTCAAGAGCGCGAAAAGGCGAATCAGCAAGCTTCAGAGTCCGAAGGTCCACCGGCCCCGCGGCCGCCGCTTCCGGTTGTTGCTCCCATGGCTTCCGATCAGATCCAGCTCAGCTTCGACAACGCGGATCTCTACGATTTCATCAATCAGATAGCAGGGACGCTTCGGTTGACGCCGATTGTCATTGATCCGCAAATCAAGGGAAGCGTCACGATTCATTCAACGGCACCGATGTCGGTTCAAGACGTATTTCCACTGTTCAACCTCATCTTGAAAAACAACAATGCCGCTCTGATCCAGCAGGGAAAGATCTACCAGATTGTCCCCATCTCGGATGCTTTGAAGCGCGGCGTGGAAGTCATTCAGCGCCTACCTGAGGTTCCAGCGCCGGCCGAGTCGCCGGAGGACCCGCCGCAGGCATCAGACGGAACAGAGCCACCCGCAGCCGGCGTGGCCGCGCCCACCGTGATTCCGGTGGCCCAAACGACCCCTCCATCCGCGCAGGACTCCTCGAACCTTCCCGAGCGGCGCAGGCTCGCCACCCACATCATCCGGATGGAATTCATCCCGGTCGGGGATCTGGTGGAACCGGTCAGGCTCTTCATGACCGAGGGGGGAGTGATCATGCCCTACGCGCGGCTCAACATGCTCTTGATCACCGACTACACGGACACGGTGGACAAGATCATGGAGATCGTCCGTTTGCTCGACTACAACTACTTCAACCCGGAACTGATCGAGCTGGTACCGGTGGAGTACAACGCCGCCGGTGACGTCGTCGAGGACCTGAACAAGGTCTTCGGTGGCGGGGACAACAAGAGCTCGGGGATCTACTTCGTTGCCTTGGATCGTTTGAATGCCATTCTTGTCATGGCCAATACCAAGCGTGGGTTGAGGGAAGTGAAGCACTGGGTCAGCATCCTCGATACCACCACGGGACGCAGCCTCCAAACCTACGTGTACAGGGTTGAGAACTCCACAGCAGGAAATATCGCGTATATTCTGGGGGCTCTCTATGGCGGGGAAGCGGCTGCCTTTGCCGGAGAAGAAACCTCCGGAACTGCAGGCACCGCCACGCCCTTTGGAAATACGGGTGCCACGCGGGGAACGGGCGGGTTTGGCCAGACGGGATCCGCATACCGGGGCGGAGGATTCGGAGGCGGAGGATACGGCGGCGGAGGATTCGGAGGTGGAGGATACGGCGGCGGAGGATTCGGAGGTGGAGGATACGGCGGCGGAGGATTCGGAGGTGGAGGATACGGCGGCGGCGGATTCGGAGGTGGAGGATTTGGCGGCGGCGGATTCAGCGGCGGCGGATTCATGGGAGGACAGCAACTGGGGCCTCGGCTCAATCCTGGAGTCGGTATGTCGAGTCAGGTCCTGGCGGCCGGGCTGTTTAGCGGTCTTCAAGATGCCGTGCGCCTCGTCGTGGACGAGCTGAATAACTCGCTGATCATCCAGGCCAGCGCGTCGGACTACTCCTACATCGTCGATGTGATTCGCAAGCTCGACGTCATGCCGCGCCAGGTGCTTATTGACGCGCGGGTTTTCGAGGTGGATCTGACCGATACGTTCGAATTCGGCGTGGGAGCGGAGCTGCAAGCCAGAACGGGAGATCCGAGGCAGACCACGGCCGGTTTGGCACAATCAAACGGGGCCCTGTCGGCCGGGACCTTCGCCTTTGTGGGCAGCGGCCGGGAAATCCTTATGAACCTGGACACTTTAAAGACCAAGACCAATGTCAAGATCCTGGAGGCTCCATCCGTTCTGGCGCTCGACGGCTCCACGGCCAATATCATAGTAGGGGGAGAGGTCCCTTACCCCACTGGGAGCTTCGTGCCTCCTTCAGGGGGGACCACCACCGGGGTTGGCTACCGTGAAACCGGAATATCGCTGATCGTGATGCCCCGGATCTCCGCGTCGGGTACAGTCACTCTCGCCTTGCAGCAGGAAGTCAGCGCTCCGGGTGCGTCCACCGATGACGGACCCACCTTCAACAAGAGCAGCGTGTCGACCACCCTGGCCGTGAAGGACGGTGATACGGTGGCGATCGCCGGCCTGATCCGCGAGGCGCAGAACTGGTCCCGCTCCGGAGTCCCGTTTCTTTCGGAGATTCCAGTCCTCGGAGCTCTCTTCGGCCGCACCAGGAGAGGAGGGAATCGTTCGGAGATTCTCATCCTGATCACACCCCACGTGATTCGAACCCCGGACGAGTTCGAGGAGCTCACCCTGAAACTCAAAGACTCGCTCCGCGGTGTGCGCAAGCTCGTCGACAGCTTCAATGCAGATGTAGCCAAGGATCTGAGGGAAGCCGCGGAGGAGAGAGAGAAGGCGAAGCCGCCAGAGACAAGTCAGAAGTGATGAGGCTTGCCGTCTAGCGCTTTCCCTCTGCGCTTCTATCGGCGTGCTAGTAGTTCCGTAACGCAGATCACCCCAAGGCCGCTAACACGGGGTCGGTTTGAGTTGAGTTGTCTTGATATCTCGGAAAGCGGTTAGCGGAAGACGCCAAGCGCGAAGCTATTTCGCCACTGCGACGTCGAGGGTCCCGTTTCGGTCCAAGTCGCCGACGACGATCGAGGCGTCGGCCACGGCATGGGTGCTCAGTACGTTCCAGAGCTGCCCAGTCCGGGTCTCGACATTGATGGAAAGGTTCTTGCCAAAAAGGGCGACGTGAACGCGACGCTCCCCTCCCAGGATGTTTTCGACCCGTGCGTCCAGCGCGGGCAGATATTCGAAGGCCTGCTCGGATCCATTCGCGCCGGAAAACTCGTGCAGAGTGTTTCCTCTATTCCCGAAGGTCAGTCCGAGAAGCGACGACCCGGCTTCATCCGAAGCGACGGCGATATAGTCGCGGTAGGTGTCAAGGAAGAAAGAACGAAACCGATCGAAAGTGTGATTGGCGTTGCCGTACATAAACACGGTGAGGCCGGTCCCGATCGCAGATATGGCCAGATCGGTCCGTCCGTCTGAATCAAAATCGCCCGCGGCAAGGGAACTGGGACCTCGCGAGGAGCGGATGCGCAATTGCTCCGTAAAGTTTCTCTCGTGATCCTGGTAGAAAAGCCGGACCAGCCCCTGGGCTGGCACGTGCAGCGCCACGTCGGAACGATTGTCTCCGTTGTAGTCTGCGACCGCCAGGGTCATGGGGGTCTCGCCGGGATCCGTAAACGAAAATAGGTCCAGGTCGCGGATATCCAGCTGCGAGACTGCAAAGACCCCCTCTCTCGGTTGATTTGCCTGCAGGATATCCAGAGCTCCGCTCTCGGTCACGCTCAACAAGAAATAAGGGCGATGAGTCTCCACCACAGGTGCCGAAGGACCGCCACCCGCAAGCCTGACTGGACCTGTGTCTGCGGGAACTGCATTCGAAGGGGGTACCGAGGCAGAGGATGTTTCCGCGGGCGCCGGACTGGCATCGGGCCCGGGAGCCGACGGACTGGTTTCGACGCTCAGTTCCGCCAACGCCTGAAGAAAGGGATTGTCAACTGCTGCGGGTTCGATTCCGGGCAACTCGGATGCCGGCGATGACAGGACGTTGTTGAAAAACTGGCTGAAGGAACCCAGCACACCGCGATCCATGGCTTGCAGAAGCTCGCGTGTGCGGCGCGGGTTGCGCATCGATGATAGGTTGGGGCCGTAGGTCGGAACCTCTGTTGCATTCGGTTCCGGTGCCAGCTCCCCCTCGGTCTGTCCTGCTAGATAGGCAGCCAGGTAGGGATCTGCTTGGGCCGCGATCATTTCCATCGCGGCCGTCGCGGTGTCGAAGAGATCGTTGGCATCACCGTGCGTCGCTTGAAAACGTGGATTCGGAACTTCGCGCAACTGCTCGTGATAGCGACTGGGTTGAGACGCCCGCGCATCACGTGGGTTATCCGAGTAGGGATCGATGGGATCGAGTGCTTTGCTGGATTCATCCTGCCGGATCGGTGCGGTCTGTCCATTGCCGGCGGAGGAATACAGAAAGTACAGGAGCAGACAGGGTGTGGCGAAAAGCAAGACGGAGAGCCCAACACCCCTTGCCGGCCGGGCCCGGAGGGCTGCCAAGCGGGGAGCAACGGCCGCGGAAACGGAGCGAGAGATCCATCTCATTGGGCCAAGCGGGCCCAATAGGCGTCCCTGTCGGCCTGGTACCGGGCTTCGCCGGGTTTCGCGATGCATCGTCATGTTCAGTAGCTGGATCAACGTGCAAATCAACGACGGATCAAATCGCCCAATTCAAAAGAGCTGGCGCTGTCACCAGCCAGTATATAATCGACCCGGGGGTGTCTGTAAAGTAGTTTTTTTATTATCGCTCAGTTGTTTAGCCGGCGCCTCAGCGCTGGCGGAGGGAGTCGGGTTCTTCCAGTTCCAGCGCCCGGAGCCACGTCTCTATGGCCTGATCGTTGTTTCCGGCCGTCCGGTAAAGCCGTGCTTTCATTTTAAGAACGCGCGCGCGACTCGCGCTCCGTTCGAACGTCTCCAACACCTCGTCCAGCAGGGTCTGGGCTAGGTTGAACTGCTGGTGTTCGCCCAGCTTGTCCGCGATCATAGAAAGGCTGGCGGCCAGAAGTCCCTCGTGCTCGGCGGGGAAGGAGAGCTCGATCAACCTGCGGGCAGCGGCCGTCACGTTCTCCAAATCCCCCTTTTCCAGGTACGCCAGGGAAAGATCGTGAAGGACGGACGCCTTTTCGAAGGTCTTTCGCACCTCGTCATTCATTGCCGGCATTACCTGCATGCTCGGGGGGGCGTCGGCCGGCGCCGGGTTCTGGGCCCACCCAACTGTAGGTGCCGATAGGAGCCACACCATCGCTGTAATCTTGAGAGCTTGGCCAAAGGGCCAAAAGCCTCGCACACCGAAGTCAAGGAATCGTTCGGTCATGACTTCTCCCATAACTCTTTGCCGCTGCGAACACCCGCGGCGGACAATGTTTCCGTCCACTTCTATTATCGAAGCACGAATGGATTAAGGCTCCGGTTCTCCAATGGATAGAGGAAATTATCAAACGGGTTTCCCCTTTCGCTTTCCTCGATGTAGCGACGAAACGGGTTGAGCCCCTCTCCGTTGTTTTCATACAGCCCATCATGCAAACCGGGGATCCCCAGGTCGGCATTGGCAATCATTGTGAGGATCTGCCGGTCCAACTGATTCTGCTGCTGGTACCCCAGGTACTGGAAACCGCCCACGGCCATCAATCCCAATACTACGACCAATGCGAGAGTGGTCGCGGCTCTCGCGGCCGAAAAAGGGGCCAGCCGACCCGCACCCACGAGACTCTTCCATTTGTCCCACGATCCGGCCAAGCCGCCCGGAACCCAGCCAATGCGCTTTCGCCGTGGTTCTTCCCCGGCCTCCAATCGAGCTGCGATCCGGGTCCACTGAAAAGGCGACGGCTCGATCTGAATCTCCGGGGCTCGAAACAGCGCTTCCATTTGCTGGATGGACTCAAGCTCCTCCCGGCAGTGCGAGCATTCCGACAGATGTGCCTGAATTCTGTTGTATTCCTTATCGGAATAGTCATTGTCCAGATGAGGACTCAAGTCCTTCGGATGGTTGTTGTCACGAGCCATCTAGTTTTCCTGATCTCGTCGCCATGGCTAGTATGCCTAGTATGACTAGCCCACTAAGATTCCTTGCGGCGCTTCGTCGTTTCCTTGGTTGCTTCCCGAAGGACCCTCTCGGCGCTGTCTTTCCCGGCCTTGGCTTCGACCCGGCCCGGTTCCAGATAGGCACTGAGAGCCTTGCGAGCATGACTGCGGGCGCGATAGATATCGGTTTTCACCGAGAGCAGCGACCGGCCGACGATGTCTGAAATCTCCGCGTAACTCCGCTCATGCATCACTGCCAGCACAAATACCTCCCGAAGCTTCGGAGGCAGGGATCGGAGCACCGCGCCGATCGTGCTGCCCAGCTCCTGTCGCAGGATCCTCTCCTGCGGGGTCGGCCGCTCATCCGCCAACTGTACCTTGGTTGGATCCTCGGGCTCGTATTCGTCCGACGCCTCCGTGCCCCAGGCCTTCCCACGCCGCTTCCGGAATTCCTGGTAAACCTCATTCCTCGCTATCCGGTAGAGCCAGGACTCGAATCGCTGCTCGTCCTGAAGGCGTCCCAGCTCATTGAAAACAATGAGAAACACATTCTGGGTCAGGTCCTCGGCATCCTCCCAGCTCTCGACCATCCGGTACACGAAATTCAGGATACGGCGGCCGTACTGCTCATGAATCTGCTGGAAAGCGTCTATTTCACCCTCACGCGCCCGTCGAATGATATCAGCCAGATTGGTGTTCAAGGGACGTCTCTACGGTGAAGGTCTTCCCGTCGCAGAGCAACTATTGAAGATGATCCGCAGGAGAAAAAGTTGCAAAAAAAGGCCGCCTGTCCGTGATTTTGAAACCTTGCAGGGCCTAGTGCCGTCTTGTATAGTCGCACCTACTGAGGTTTCCAGGTGGCACCGCTCGACGCTCGAGTGCACGTCTCGAGTGTACGTGACGTGATGACCAGAAGAGCGGCCGCTCCCGACAAAAGGTATGGACGGATAACCGCTATGTCAATCATCCATTTAAAGAATCATTCATTGTATAGACAAGCCCACAGGGACTCGCTCTCGTTTCCCGCCCGACCGACGGAGTGCGGTTTTTCGAGGGCTGTGCGATCAGGTCTCGTTTGGGGGCTGGCGGCCCTCCTGTGCGCCGGCATGGGCGATGTGTACTCGATGAATCCAGGCCCTTCCCCGGACTCGAAGGAGGGTGCCAAAGAAGCGGGACAACAAGCGGGACAAAAAGAAGAGGCCTTGCGTGCCAGAATGGCAACGTACTGGGAAGCCATGCAAAGCAGGCGTTATGAACAGGCCGAAGCTTGCGTTTACCCGGATCAGCGCAAACTGTTTGCCTACGAGATCAAAAAGCCCAACGTCCTCAAATGGAAGATTGACAAACTCGATTTCAATGAAGGCGGGACGGAGTGCGACACCGTCACTTTGGCCACCATCCCGGTAGCCATGTTCAGTATGGAGATAGATTTTCCCATCGAGAACAAATGGGTGCTTCACGGAGGAGAATGGTACTTCAAAATCCCCTGGAACACGGGGGAGAACCCGGCCCTTCGTTTGTTTCAAAAAGTAGACTGGACGAAGAGAGCCATGGAACAAAAGGCCGCTGCCGGGGATCCCGAGAAAGCCAGGGTGGTCCGCACGCAATCGATCCGGGAGTTCCGGCCGGATCCTTCCAATCCTGTATCCGTTCGGTTCGGAGAGAAGAGCACATTTAGGTTCTCCTACAAGAACAATAGTCCGCAGCCCATCCGCATCGTCTCTGCCCACGCGGACTGCCACTGCACGGACGTGCAACAGGAACATCCGCGCGTGGAGCCTGGCGGTACGGGGGAGATCACGGTCGGCTTCGATAGCTTCGGAATGCCGCTCGGTGTTTCCCGGAAGGACGTTGTCATTCAGTTTGACGATCTAGCCGATTCGCTGGTGCTGAACTTCAAGGTGGAGGTCCGGCCCAATTTTCACTTCTCGCCCGAGTCGGTGGACTTCGGGATGCTCAAACCGGGCGCCACCAGCTACGGCAAGGTTCAGCTTTCCAACCTCAGCGATCAAACCGTGCGGATTCTCTCGAAGCTGAACAGCGATCCCAAGGTCGAAGTGGTACTTTCCCAAGATGTGATCGAGCCTGGCGGGCAGATCGTGGTTTCCGTGAACTACATGGGCTCGGTCCAGGGTCCGATCAGAGACAGCGTTACGCTGCACACAAACCTAATTGCCCAGCCGATCTTGAATATCATCGTTCGCGGCCAAGTCCATCCCTAAAGTTTCCCGGTGGCCCGGCCGAGATGGCTTCTGGGTGCAGGCGTACTTTTTTTGCAACTTTTCAGCGTTTCCTGCATCTTCTTATTTTGTGTTGCTTAGCCCCCCCGTTGGCCCCAACGCTTATGACAGTCACGGAATCGGAGCGACGTTTCGGGGTGCCAAAGCAAACCCCATTGATCGCAACAAATTAAGTCGCGGCTCAAGCCGGAAGGCATTCGAAATTCTTTGTTGACATTTGCCTTCCATGTTGGTAGGTTGGCGCCGCTGATTATAGCTTTGGGGTGTTTCCGGTCCGATTCTGCACGGAGTCGGTGCGGAACTGCACAGAGTTAGAACTACAGCGATCCGATAGATATCGGCAAAATAAATAGCGATAGAACGAACATCAATTCAATATAGATAGAAGAATAGATGGTTAACTCAAGATCGCATCGTAACTCCCGCCTTTGTAGTATTTCTCGATTTGGAGAATTAGATAGGTTACTCAATCCTCACCAAAACAACGGAGAAATGGTATGACATTTCTAAACGCTAGGAGATTGCCCGTGATAGCGGGGCTGTTTTGCTTGGTCTTCGTAGCTTTCGCTGGGGCTTCCTATGGTACGGTGACGTTTAACGCGATACCGTCCCCGACGGAGGTTATTAATACGGGCCGAGCGGAGGTCACGGGTTCGATCAACTTGTCCGTCACTGGATCTGGTCCTCACTTGACCGGTACGTCGACGGGCGGTTGTACTCAGATCGGGATCGTGTACACCAATCCGGCGATGCAGATAGACAACACGGAGACCTCGGGTATCCGTTTGTTCTTCAGCGCGGGATTCACCTCGGCATTCACTGCGTCGGTTTGCTCGGAGGTGGGGATTCTGAGTGTTGAGAACCGGGACATCAATGGCCGGTGCTCGGGATTTATCACGCTGAGCATGGAGCCGGGTGCTGCGCCGACGGCGACAGCGGGTGATTTCATTCGTCTGGAAGGTGTACGCGGACGGATCGATGCGAGTTTGGCGATTACGCCCGGGACGGACTTGTTTGCCGACCTGCAGTCGATCAACGACCCGGCAGCCAACCAGTTTGTGCCGGATCGCATCCGTGTGGCGAAGTCGCTGGACGGGATGAATGTCAGTGTGGTCTCGGCAAGCGTTCTGCTCTGCTTCCCGCCTCTCGGAACGGCGCCGCCGGGTGGTGCGCCGGGATACTCGATCACGATCACGGAAGGGTTTGCGAGAGCATTTTTTGATGATGACTCGGGCGCCGGCGGAGGAGATCTGAGCACGGACCGTGTGGACAGCGGCGACCAGGCGGGGATCTTCGAGATTCCCGGCGGCGGCAGTGTGCCGGTTGGCGGCACAGGAACGGAGCCTGGTGCGCGTAGTATCGGGGCGGCGACGAATTCGACCCGTTTCAGTGTCTGGTTGGAAGACATCCCGGCGAGCGTTACCTCTATCAGCTGGGATGCGTCTGTGATGACGGGTGTCGGGACAGGTGCGACGCTGGTTCTGGTATCGGATAGCTTCTCGTCTTCTTCGGGGACGTCATCGGCGATATATGAGTTCATCACGCCCGATCAAACCGGTGTGAGCGATATCTCGGTGGAGTCTTTCGTCTTGACGCCGGAGGTCAATATTGCGACGGGCAGCACGGCGACGGGTATCATCATGGCGGCTGTGACGCTGGCGCCGGATTCGACGGCAGCGACGGGATGCGGATCGCCTTCGGGCACCCCTTCACGTCCGAGATTCCTGTCGATGATGGAATCCGACTCGGTTGCGACGAACAACCCACCGGATGATCCGCATGCGCCGTATGCATCGGTAATTCGCTGCAACTGCTATTTGCTGTTTACTTACGTGACCGCGACTGACAGTTTCAACACGGGCATCGCGATCGCCAATACGACCGGCGACACGGCGGTGTTTGGTGCGGTGCTCGAGGCCCCGGATCAGCTGGGCACCATCACCTTCTACTTCTATGATGTGACGGCAGGTTTCGTCGGGTCCACCACGACCACGTCGACCTTTGGCGCCGGGGCGAGCTTTGTCGGGCTGGTGACGGAGTTGCTGCCCGCCGGGATCACGAGCTTCAGCGGTTACATCATCGCGAAGACGGAGTTTCAGTACTGTCACGGGTTTGCGTTCGTTGCGGATTCAGTCTTTGCCTCGATTGCCCATGGCTATATTGGCAATGTAATTCCGGATCCGGTCATCAAGTCAATAACAACACCGGCTTTCCGGCCAGCCGCCGACTCTGCGGATGGTTCAGGTGTTCCGCAGGGCGAAAGCCTGCGCAACTAGGCCCTTTATTGCCACTCCTGGCTGGGGAAGCATTGCCTTCCCCAGCCAGCGGCTCTAACCGAGACCGTAGAGGTAGAAAAGAAGTAGTAAGATAAAGACAAAAGAAAGAAACAAGAGTTGGTAAGACTTGACGAATTCAGACAGAGGCAGCAAGGTCAGGACAAAAACGACAAGAGCTATGAATATTTCCTCTTCCTCACCAAAACAACGGAGAAATGGTATGACATTTCTAAACGCTAGGAGATTGCCCGTGATAGCGGGGCTGTTTTGCTTGGTCTTCGTAGCTTTCGCTGGGGCTTCCTATGGTACGGTGACGTTTAACGCGATACCGTCCCCGACGGAGGTTATTAATACGGGCCGAGCGGAGGTCACGGGTTCGATCAACTTGTCCGTCACTGGATCTGGTTCTCACTTGACCGGTACGTCGACGGGCGGTTGTACTCAGATCGGGATCGTGTACACCAATCCGGCGATGCAGATAGACAACACGGAGACCTCGGGTATCCGTTTGTTCTTCAGCGCGGGATTCACCTCGGCATTCACTGCGTCGGTTTGCTCGGAGGTGGGGATTCTGAGTGTTGAGAACCGGGACATCAATGGCCGGTGCTCGGGATTTATCACGCTGAGCATGGAGCCGGGTGCTGCGCCGACGGCGGGTGATTTCATTCGTCTGGAAGGTGTACGCGGACGGATCGATGCGAGTTTGGCGATTACGCCCGGGACGGACTTGTTTGCCGACCTGCAGTCGATCAACGACCCGGCAGCCAACCAGTTTGTGCCGGATCGCATCCGTGTGGCGAAGTCGCTGGACGGGATGAATGTCAGTGTGGTCTCGGCAAGCGTTCTGCTCTGCTTCCCGCCTCTCGGAACGGCGCCGCCGGGTGGTGCGTCGGGATACTCGATCACGATCACGGAAGGGTTTGCGAGAGCATTTTTTGATGATGACTCGGGCGCCGGCGGAGGAGATCTGAGCACGGACCGTGTGGACAGCGGCGACCAGGCGGGGATCTTCGAGATTCCCGGCGGCGGCAGTGTGCCGGTTGGCGGCACAGGAACGGAGCCTGGTGCGCGTAGTATCGGGGCGGCGACGAATTCGACCCGTTTCAGTGTCTGGTTGGAAGACATCCCGGCGAGCGTTACCTCTATCAGCTGGGATGCGTCTGTGATGACGGGTGTCGGGACAGGTGCGACGCTGGTTCTGGTATCGGATAGCTTCTCGTCTTCTTCGGGGACGTCATCGGCGATATATGAGTTCATCACGCCCGATCAGACCGGTGCGAGCGACATCTTGGTGGAGTCTTTCGTCTTGACGCCAGAGGTGAACATTACCTCGGGTAGCACGGCGACGGGTGTCATCATGGCAGCTGTGACGCTGGCGCCGGATTCCACGGCAGCGACGGGATGCGGATCGCCTTCGGGCACCCCTTCACGTCCGAGATTCCTGTCGATGATGGAATCCGACTCGGTTGCGACGAACAACCCACCGGATGATCTGCATGCGCCGTATGCATCGGTAATTCGCTGCAACTGCTATTTGCTGTTTACTTACGTGACCGCGACTGACAGTTTCAACACGGGCATCGCGATCGCCAATACGTCTGGCGACATGGCCGCGTTTGGCTCGGCTCACGCCCCGGATCAGCTGGGTACCATGACCTTCTACTTCTACGACATGACGGCGACATTCGTCGGGTCCACCACGACCGCGGCGTCCTTTGGCGCCGGCACCAGTTATGTAGACTTGGTATCGGCCATTCTACCCGCCGGGATCACGAGCTTCAGCGGTTACATCATCGTGGAGACGGAGTTCCAGTACTGTCACGGGTTCGCCTTCATTGCGGACGCGGGCTTTGGCTCGATCGCGCATGGCTATCTGGCCAACGTGATTCCGGATCCGGCAATCGCCGGGGGCGCGTTCCGGCTTGCGCGCGACGCCGGTGACGGGTTTTTCTTGCTTCCGGCTGGTGAGAGCTTAGGCAATTAGTTCGCGAGCAGTTGCGAAGCGAAGCGGATTGATGTAGTTGCCTTCAGTGCAGACAGGGGCAGTCCCGTCAAGGGGTTGCCCCTTTTTCTTTTGCGCCGGGCTTTGCCCGGCGCGCCGAGCGCTTACCGTCGGGCGCTATCCGCTTACATCTTACTTTTGGCGTAGAGTCTCAAACGGCAGTCGGCTCTTAGCTGACTGCTCGCGGATCTGGCTTCATTGATATAAGTTAGCAAGATCGTAAAAAACGTGTTTCTAGGCACCAACGACGCAGTCAGCGTTCCAAGTGACCGGCGCGACGCGCCGGTCAGACGCTGATAGCTCTCAAGAAACTAATCATGTTAGTGCTGTAGATGGAACCAGTTGCATGTTGAGCTGTTTGGCCTTTTTCTTAAGGTATCGGAGTTGTTGTTCCTGGTACTTGGACTCATAGTATTGCGCTCCTTTGTCTGCGTATTGCTGGCCGTATTTGAGCATGCGATAGATAATTCGTGCGAGTTTATGAGCGATGGCGGTAATGGCCTTGGCGGGACCCAAGCGGGCGCGGAGACGTCGGTAGTTGGTCCCTAGGGCACTTTTACTGTGCCGGAGTGTTGAGGCAGCCATCCGGAGGGCATGGGCGGTGCGGTTTTTGACTTGCTTGGTCCCTCGTCTAATTACCTTGCCGCCACTGATGGCATTGCAGGGTGCCAGTGCCAACCAGGCGGCGAAGTGCTTCTCAGTTTTCCAGGGGCTTATATCGACTCCGACTTCGGCGATGACGGTAGAAGCGGTCATGACATCGATGCCGTCCACGGAAGTAAGATCGACACCGGTAATGCGATACAGTTCGGAGCGTAGGTCAAACTGGGGAGCGTTTCCGCGAGGTTTCGATCCCTTGCGTCCCGGCAATGGATGAGTTTGGGTATCAGCCTTGTTGTTGAAGGTTTGGATATGGGCATGGATGGCTCTGTCACAGTCAGCGATTTTACTCTGGTAGGTCTCGTACATTTGCAGAGACTGACCGAGGACAAAGAGCAATTCTTGGCGCCAGTCGCCGTGGAGACTTTTGGCAATAAGATCTCGGCCCGATCGGATTCGGGGGTGTTTGAGTTGAGCGAGTTTGTCAGGGTCTCGTTCGCCGTCGAGGATAGCACGAATGATTGCGAGTCCCGTGACACCACTGATGTCGCTGATGACGTTGGCGAGTTGGATATTCATTTCTGTCAGAGCTTTTTGCATGTGTTGAATACAGGTACTGGCTGATTTGACGAGATTATCTCGCTGACGCCAGTAGGTTCGAAGCACACAGATCTCGTTTGGAGGACGATAGGAATTCTTGAGCAGTCCGAAAGTCTCGAGCTTTTGCAGCCATTGACAATCCTTCACGTCGCTCTTACGTCCGGGGACCTTCTGGACATCGTGAGCGTTGACCAACTTGACGGTGAAGCCGCGAGCGTCCAGGACTTGATATAAAGGAATCCAATAACTGCCGGTGGACTCCATGACGACTGTGTCGATATCGCAGGATTTCAGCCACTTGGCCAACCGATGCAGATCAGCCGTAAAGCACTCGAATCGACGGACCGGTTCAGAATCACGGTCTTGTGGCACGGCAACATAGTGTTGGGCATTTCCAACGTCGATGCCTGCAACATTGAGATTGAGTGGAGGGAAGGTAAAAGGATTTCGTTTCGATTTGGATCGTGATTTTCGATGTCTTGGCATAGAATTTAATCTCCTTAACGGTTGGGGGCTCGGCCCGGTTGCGGAAGGGTTTAAAAACCTCTCAAACGGGGTCGAGCTTCCGTCCATCAAGGAACGAGAATCACGCCACCAAACAAGTGACCGCCAAAGAACCGGAACCACGCTGAAAGACGGGCATAGAAGCACCAATGCTCTGTCGGTTTTAACTGCCGAGCCTCATCCCAGCATGATGGCACGCAATGAACTTCTGGCGGCCAGTTTCTTTTGCAAGTAACTAGCGCCCCGCGCTAGTGGGTCGCTGAAAGCTCAACGTTTTGATATTATCCGGCCACCGTGTATAAGAACCGTCGCATTACCGTCGTCATTCCGTGCCTGAACGAAGAAGGGGGGATCGTCGAGGTTCTTGCGGCCATGCCGTCGTTTGTCGATCAGGTTCTGGTGGTAGACAACAATTCCACGGACCGGACGGCGGAGTTGGCAAGGCAGCGCGGGGCACACGTGATTTCAGAAAAGATTCGCGGGTATGGCCGAGCGTACAAAACCGGCCTGTTGCAGGCCAAGGGAGATATCGTTGTGACGCTCGATGGGGACCACTCCTATCCGGTGGATGCCATCTCGTACCTTCTCGAGGTGTTTTTGCGTTCCGATGTGAAGTTCCTCTCTGCCTCCCGTTTTCCCCTGAGGAACAAGCGGGCGATGTCTCCGAAACATTGGATCGGGAACAAGGTTCTCAGTTTGGCCATGTCGCTTTTGTATCTTCACTACGTCAAGGACTCGCAATCGGGTATGTGGGTATTCGACAAGGAAAGTCTTGTCAAGATGGAACTGATCAGTGATGGAATGGCCTTCAGCGAAGAGATCAAGATCGAGGCGATCCGGAATAGAGAAATCGGGTTCAAGGAAATCTACATCGACTATTCGAATCGAGTGGGGGAGAAGAAGCTGGAGCCGTGGAAGGATGGGTTGCGAAACCTGCTGTTTTTGCTTCGGAAGCGATTCCAGTTTCGGCCGGCGGTGGCGGCCGTGCCCAACCTGAACCGGAAGCCGGAGACACGAGTTTGACCGGTAGCCGACCCGAGCTCGCGCGGCGAGCATCCCGGAGCTCAGAACCCGCCTCCGGGGACAGTTCAAGGACTGATGCACCCGACGCGTCGGCCCGGATCTGCTGCCCGATCTGCGATGCGTCCGATCCCATCCGGTTCGCGGAAGGACAAGATCGCTTTTTCTGCGTAGCCAGGGGACACTTTCGGTTGCTGCGATGCCGTCAGTGCCGGTGTATCTTTCAGTATCCCATGCCCCAAGAACGGGTGCTCGAGCGGTACTATCCAGAACGCTACTGGTGGAAGGCCGCCCCCCCGGATGCCTCCCGCTTGCGGCGCGCGCTCAGCGGGTTGGAGGAGGTCTACCGGCGGCTTGTACTGAGAGACCACGTGCGCTTTTTGGTTCGAAGCGCCAGCAAGACGAGGCAGGGAATCGTTGGTAGGACCCTGCTCGATATCGGGTGCGGCAACGGCGCTTTTCTGTCCGGCGCCGGGCGCAGAGGCTTTGTTCCCTGTGGCCTCGATGTCTCCTCCGAGGCCGTCGAGCTGGCGCGAAATCAAGGCCTGGATGTACGCGTCGGACCGGTTGGTTGCGATGCGTGGGCGGGGAGCCAGTTCGACTTCGTCACGATGTTTCACATAGTGGAGCACCTGGCGGATCCCTGCTCAGCTCTGCGATGGGTCCAGGGCCTTTTGGCGCCGGGGGGGAGTTTGATCGTTCAGGTGCCGAACGTCGATTCTTTTCAGGCGCGGCTCTTTGGCAGGCGATGGTACGGTCTGGATGTTCCTCGCCATCTCGTGAATTTTTCACCCGTGTCGATCGCCTGCCTGTTCCGTCGAGCCGGATTTGAAATCTTGGCTTTCTCTCATTTCTCGTTCCGGGATAACGCCGCCGCTCTTGCGTCGAGCTTGGTCCCGAGTTTCGATCCGATGGGCGCGCGCGTGCGATTCCGAGATTCTGCCGTCGTCGCCGCAGCGAGAGAGCTCGGCTATCTGGGGCTCGTCGTCCTTGCATTCCCTTTCGCGTTGGCGGAAAGCTGGATGGGCGCAGGCGCCACTTTTTTCGTTCACGCGCGTCGGCGCCAAGGGTAATGACCATTGCCAGCGTTCGAGCGCGACCACGAAGTGCTCTGCACTTGCTACCGCCGTGGTTTTCAGGTTGAAGGCCGCGGAAGGTGCAGCTAGCATGGGGGTCTAAACGAGCGGCGTCGGCCGCTTGCATCCAAAAACACAGCTCGCCCCAGGTGGGAGGCTCGTTCTGTGAAGATCTTGATTACAGGGGCTGGGGGGTTTATTGGAAGCCATCTCGCCGAGCTCTGCCATCAGGAAGGCTTGCAGGTGCGCGCCTTTTGCCGGTACAACTCCCGAAACGACTGGGGGATGTTGCAGGACCTGCCGCCGGCCAAGCTGCGCGACATGGAAGTAGTGTCCGGAGATCTTCGCGACATCGAGGGCGTGCGGCGCGCGGTGCGCGGGTGCGATGTCGTTTGTCATCTCGGGGCGCTCATCGGGATTCCCTATTCTTACCAGAATCCCATTGATGTCGTGCATACCAATGTCTTGGGGAGCCTGCACGTTTTACAGGCGAGCCTCGAATCGAACTCATCGAAGGTCATCCTCACCTCCACCAGCGAGGTGTATGGAAGTGCGCAACGGGTGCCGATGGAAGAAGATCATCCCTTGTATCCGCAATCTCCATATGCGGCATCGAAGGTAGCCTCCGACATGCTCGGACTCAGCTTCTTTCGGAGCTACGGGCTTGCGGTGACTCTACTGAGGCCGTTCAATACCTACGGGCCGCGACAATCTCCGCGAGCGGTGATCCCTACCATCGTGACGCAAGCCCTGTCGTGTTCTTCGATTCGTCTCGGCCGGGTCGATCCCCGCCGGGACTGGACTTATGTGGAGGATACCGCGCGCGGTTTCCTGGCGGCGGCCAGAGTTGAAACCGATGCCTGCGTTCCAATTCACATTGGGACCGGCAGGGAAGCCTCCGTGGCGGAGGTGGTTCAGATCGTGGGGACGATTGTCGGCAAGCAGTTGAGCGTACAGGAGGAGGAGCGCCGGGAGCGCCCGCCTGCCAGCGAAGTCGACCGGCTTCTGGCGTCCAATCAAAGGGCGAAAGAGATATTGAGTTGGGAGCCGAGGGTTTCGCTGGAAACCGGGCTGGAGCGAACCGTCGAGTGGTTCCGCCGGCGTGCAGATCTCTACAAACACTCGCACTACTACGTCTGAGCATATGTCGGAATCCAAGGTAGTCGTGGTTCTGCCCGCATACAATGCCGCCAGAACCTTGGAAAAAACCTACCGCGACATTCCCGAGGACCGGGTCTCGAGAATCATCCTGGTTGACGATGTCAGCAAGGATCAAACCGTGGAAGTGGCTCGATCGCTCGGGCTCAAGGTTGTGATTCATGTCCAGAACCGCGGTTATGGCGGCAATCAAAAAACCTGCTATCTGGAAGCCTTGAAGGAAGGAGCGGAGATCGTCGTTATGCTCCACCCGGACCACCAGTATGACTCCGGTCAGGTCCCCGAGCTGATCCGGCCTATTCTGGACGGAACGGCCGACATGGTCCTGGGGTCGAGAATCAGAAACGGACGGGCTCTGGATGGAGGGATGCCTGTCTGGAAATACGCGGCCAACCGAATCTTGACCACGATCGAGAACATGGTTCTTGGCACCCGACTCACGGACGCGCACACGGGGTTCCGCGCCTACAGCCGAGACCTATTGGTCGGGATTCCCTTCCTGTTGAATTCTGACGATTTTGTGTTCGATTCGGAGGTCATTGTCCAGGCCTGCCACATGGGGTTCAGGATTTCGGAGATTCCCGTTCAGGCGCGCTATTTTCTCGGCGCTTCCAGCGTCAACTTCAGGGTAAGTATGATCTATGGAAGCAAAACGCTGTGGACCGTATTGAAGTTTTTGCTTCAACGAATGCGAATCGCGCGTTTCCGGATGTTCGACTGTACGCTCGAGGAGGTCGTCAGCAAATATCATCACAAGGCGATCTTTCGCTCATGACCCCCAAGTCCCCTACGCCGCCCACGACGGATGACCCGGCGCCGGTTTCGGTTATCGTGGTCAACTTCAACGGAATGGAGACCCTACCGGAGTGCCTCGAATCGGTCAGGCATCAATCGTACTCTCCCCTCGAGCTCGTCGTGGTGGACAATGGCTCCACGGATGGTTCCAGCACTTGGTTGCGCTCCTATTGCCGCGATGGGGATAAACTCCTGCTTCAGTCTTACAATGGAGGGTTCGCCCAGGGAGTGAATGCCGGGATCGAAGCTTCCTCCGGAAAACTGGTGGCGCTGCTGAACAGCGACGCCGTTGCGGATTCTCTCTGGCTATGTTCGATGACAGCGGCATTGACAGAGCCCTCGGTGGGAATGGTCGCGTCGAAGATACTCTTTTATGATCGGAGAACTGTCATCGACAAGACCGGGCACTTGCTGTATCCCGACGGTCTCAACCGAGGACGAGGTGCCGGAGACACCGATCAGGGGCAGTTCGACGACAATGAGGAGGTATTTTTTCCGGATGGCTGTGCGGCCCTCTATCGACGTTCACTGCTCGAGGATGTAGGATTCTTCGACGAGCAGTTCTTCGCTTACGGAGACGACGCGGATCTGGGGCTCCGGGCACGCTGGCGCGGTTGGGGGTGCCGGTACGCGCCCGATGCCAAGGTGTATCACCGCCACAGTGCCACGTTGGGGAAGTACTCTCCTGAAAAAGCGTTCCTGGTCGAAAGAAACCGAATCTGGGTGGCGTTGAAGTCGTTTCCGCTTCCGCTGCTGTTACTCAACCCCGTGCTGACGCTGTGGCGCTTCGTCTGGCATGTGGGCAGCCTCTTCGGTCAACGGGGACTTGCCGCTGGTGTGAGCCGGGAGCACGGGCGCTGGGGGTTGCTGCGTGCCTGTATTCGCGCGTACATCTCGGGCGCTCGCGGCCTGGTACAGATATTGCGCAAGCGGCGCGCGGTATTTCGCCGGAGGAAGCTCCGGAACCACGACTTTTACACACTGGTGCGAAGGTATCGCGTGTCGGCGAGAGAGCTTGCCTTGCGGGACTAGTTGGCCGCCGCGCCCTATCCGTGTTGCTCCGCAGAGTTGGTGGCGGCATAGCCGGGAGCGAAGAAATGTCGGTCCGAGCAGACTCAAAGATCGAGCCCAAGATCCGGCGCTTGGCCGAGAAGTGGCTGCCTCGGTTTCTCATCGCACGATTGGATCCCTTTCAGGCGCATATCGACGCAGAAGTTGCCTTCATTGCGGCAGCGGCATCTCGCGATGAGACGATTCTCGACGCCGGTGCCGGCGAGTCCCGCCATCGCAGGCTTTTCCTTGAACAGAGGTACATCGCGGTGGACAGCGCGACCGGCGATCCGGGTTGGAACTATGCGGCTCTCGACGTGTGTGGTGGACTGGAACACTTGCCCTTCAAGTCGGCCAGCATGGACTTCGTTATTTGCATGGTAGTGCTCGAGCATGTCGAAGAGCCCGCCCCAGCGCTGGCTGAAATGGCCCGCGTCCTCAAGCCGGGCGGAACTTTGAGTATGGTCGTCCCGTTCCTTTGGGAAGAGCACCAAGCTCCCCGAGACTACTTTCGGTTCACCCGGTATGGGATCACGCACCTGTTGGATGACCTCCCGTTGGACGTGACCGTGCTGCAGCCGGTTGGCGGGTTCTTCCAGGTCTGCGCCCGGCGCTGCATCAACCTGATGTCCTTCTTTCAGGGCGGGACGGGAGGCTGGCGCTGGATCCTGTTCCCATTCCTGGCGCCTTTCTTCGGCTTCCTTTTTCCCTTGTTTCTCAATCAGCTGGACGGCTTGGATCACTCGAAGAGTTTTTCGCTTGGGTTTCAGATCAGAGCGAGGAAACGATGACGGCAGAGCGTGGCTCGCACGTCCGCCGGATCACCGTTGCCAGCTGGGGCAGCTGCTGCAGCACGGGTTGGCCGCTTATCTTGTTCGCCGCGGCGTTCGTATGGGGCATTCATTTTCTTTGGCTCGTGCAGGACACCCGTCCACCGGTGTGGGATATGGCGATGCACCAAAGCTTTGCCTTCAATTACTTCCCGGACGGCGGAGGAAGCAGCACCCACGAGTTGATGCCGTGGGAGCGCTCGGGAAACTACCCTCCGTTTGTCCATTGGGTCATTGCGCTGTGTCTTTTGATCTTCGGCACTGCCTCCAGCGCAGTGCTGGCGAATCTTCCGGCCACGATACTGCTCTTTTGGGCGGTCTACCGTTTGGGCGAGCATCTCGCAAACGCGGATGCCGGCCGCTGGGCAGTCATTCTGACGGTCGCGACGCCTTATCTTTTTTGGATGTCGCGGGAGACCATTCTGGACTACTGGCTATCAGGCTGGGTAGCTGCGGCCGTTCTGCTGCTCTATAGGTCGGAAGGATTCGGGCGGAGACACGAGAGCCTGCTGTTCGGTGTCGTCGTTGCTTTTGGGCTTCTGACCAAGTGGCTCTTCGTCGGTTTTTTGATCTTTCCGGTGGCGTATGTCTTTTGGCGGGGTTCTGTCTGGAAGCACCCGTCGCGTGTGATCAACGCCGCCGACTCCCTGCTGATTGGCGGAATCGGGGCCGCCACCTGGTATCTGCCCAATGTACCCAAACTGGTGCGCTACTTTGGCGAGAATACTGGCATCGGGGTCCGGGAAGGTGAACCCCCGATACTGTCTTTCCAATCGGCCATCTACTACCTCCGCCTTCTGGAAGGCTACCAGCTCTTTGCGCTGTTGTTTGTCCTGGTTGGTGTTTCCTGCCTTGCAGTCTACAGGCAGCGCCTCATACCGAAAGCAGGTTTGCTGGTGGTCTCGATCATTGGTGGATGGCTGTGTTTGACGCTGCTCCAAACCAAGGATCCGCGCTTCAGCATGCCGTTGCTCCCCTTTTTGTTGATCGTAACCTCGGTATGGATCCAGGCCTGGAAAGAAGATCCGTGGCACCGGATGCTGCGATGGAGTCTCGTCCTGCTGTTGGGATTGCAACTGTATGCCATCAACTTCGGCATCCGCTGGCTGCCACAGGAGGTCGTCCTGCTGAAAGGGTATCAAGGATCGCTCCGCTGGGACTGGAACCTCTATCTACAAAGCTATTTTGGTATTCTCGGAAAGCCCGAGCACCAAGACTGGAAGCAGCGTGTCATTCTAGAACGCATCGTGCAGCATTCGCGGGAGAACGGGTTGCGTCATTCGCTGGCGATCGTTGCTGATTTGCCTCGCTTCAATGCAGCCAATTTCTTGCTCCAGGCCAAGTGGCTCGGGATCAGCGCACACGTGGATCACCTGCAGTCGGAGCGCGCCAGCCTCCGCGATTTCGACGGATTCAACTACGTCTTGATTACCGAAGTGGAGCAAGGAATGTCCTGGACGACGCCGGCGAGTCACGATTTGAATCAAATCGTGATGGGACATCATCAAACATTCAAGCTCGTGGACACGTATCCGTTGCCGAACGGAGATGCTGCCCGGTTGTATTTCGTCGACCGTCGCGAGAACGCCGAGGGTTCATGACGCAAACGAATCCTGGCACTGCCCCCATGATCGACGCAAAGTCTGTGAACTGGCACCTCGCTATCCTGGTCGTGGTAGTCGTTGGAGCAGCCGGACCCTTCATAGACCAGCCTTTCCATATGGACGACAACTTCTATATGGATATGGCAAGAAACGTCCCGGCCAAGCCCGCTTTTCCGAACGATCTTGCTTATGTCTTCGAGGGTCGGCGATTGCCCGATATGGGGTCTCACTCTCATCCGCCGTCTCAGACCTATTTCCTAGCGTTGCTGCAGTCGTTGTGGGGGGAAGGGGACGGGGTCGAGTGGGTGTATCATACCTTTGCCCTGGCCTTTCCGCTGCTGGCAGTGGGGAGCATGTACTTTCTTTCGGCCCGCTTTGTTCAAAGGCCACTATGGCCCGCACTCGCCATGGCCGTGTCTCCGTTGTTTTTGGTCATGCAGCACAACCTCATGACCGACGTGGCAACCCTGTCCTATTGGCTGGCTGCGATCACGTCTTTTCTTTGGGCCGTTGAACGTAGAAGCCGTTTACTGTTCTTCGTCAGCGCGCTTTTTCACCTGGCTGCCCTCTGGACGAGCTACCCGTCTTTTATCCTGACGCTCCTGCTGGGCTGGTACTGTGTCCGCGCCGGCAAGATCCGTGAGGGATGGTGGTCGCTGGCTGCACCGCCCCTGGCCATGTTCTCGTGGCTTTTGATGACTTCGTTGCACTATGACCGTTTTATCTTATGGGACACGATTGGTTATCTCGAGTCTCGCGATTTCGGCAGCCTGTCCTCTGTGGGCGTCAAGCTCCTCGCGGTAATGCAATACCAGGGATGGCTGATTGTCTTTCCGCTTTTCATGATGATCACGCTTTCGTGGTATTTCCGGGGTCGTCTGCTGGCCCTGGGTCTACTGGCGTCGGCCTACCTCTGCCAGTTCCTGGTCGCGGACTATTCGATTCTGGAGAAAGCGATTTTTACCGTGGGTCTCGTTTCGGGGGCCATTGCCGTGTTCTCGATGGCGCACGGCGCTCTGGCCGGCTGGCGAGCGCCCATGGAGTCGCCAGCCGGCAAGGCCCGGGATCGCGGGAAAGAGGAATGGCTCTTTGTCTCTGTTTGGTACCTGATGGTTTTTGCCTCTTGCCTGCTCGTTTTTACAGACGGGTCTGCTCGTTACACGCTGCCCTTGGTGCCACCAGTTCTGATAGGGCTCTTTGCGCGGTTGGAGGCTCGTGAGGTAGCAGCGTATCGCCTTGCCGGTCGCGGTCGAACCGTTTTCCGGATCTTTCCTGTGACATTTCCAAGAATGAGTCCCGCGATGATGGCAGCTGGTATCCTGGTCACGAACCTCGCGCTCGGTCTGGCCCTTTCGTTTGCTGATCTGGAGTTCGCGAGGGTTTATCCCAGGATGGCCCGCGCGATCCGCGCAGAACTACCGATAGACCGGGCGTACTACGGAGGTGAGTGGGGCTTTCGCTATTACATGGGGCGGAGCGGGATGCGGCAGCTTCCTATCGACGAATCGTCCGTGCGAGGCGGGGACTATATTGTGACCCCGTCGCTTGCGCTTCCCTACGAGGTTCCCACCGCCCTGGAAACCATGTTGTCGCCCGCGAAATCGTGGACCTTCGGTCTTTCCAATCCCTTGCGGTTGATCGATGGCCGGAGTCACGCGGGCTTTTACAGTACGGGCTGGGGGCTGCTCCCCTTTTCCCTATCCTGGCATCCGATCGAAACCGCCCAGGCCCGTCAAGTCAATTTCTTGATCGCCGGGCTGCCCTGGGCCGACGCAAACCCGGTGGCGAGGAAGCCATGGTCCGGTTACACCACCGCCGACGGCAAGAATCGTCTCGCCCTGTTTTTGTCTCCCGGTACGTGGCTGCAGTATCCCTTGCCGTGCTCGAAAATCGATCAACTCGAGCTGCGCTTTCGCGTCCTTGGGGACGATCCCCAATCTGCAGGAAACGGTTTTGTCTTTACGGTTCAGCAGGAGCATGCGGGTGGGACGGCATCCGAGTATCGGAGCGAGGTGGGGACGGGTGATCCTGTGACGCATGACTGGCAGTTGGTCCAACTATCGCTCCCGGCTTGCGGCGGGGAGCGGAAGATCACGATTTCCTACGAAGCGACGGGTGAGCAGGAACTGGCGATCATAGAACCGCATCTGAAATGAGTGAACGGTGGTGCCGAGTCTTGGAAACAGTGCGTACCCGTGGCAGTGGCTTGTCGTTTCAGTCCGTGTCAGTCCGCCTGCTCGTCTGCTATGTGTTGTGGACAGGCTGCGACGTTCGGAGAGTGCACGACCCTTCGGAGGGAGGGGAGCAGCGCGCGTGGCCAGTCCTGCAGGTCACGGGCGGCTTCGCTGACGGAGCCGGAGGCAGGCGCCCGGAAGCCTCGGTGAAGAGGATTGCGGTGACCCGGAAGGGGGTTCGCAAGGACGCGGTTGTTCTGGTCGCGCCGGCGGAAGTATTCACCACCATTCCGGCGGGCGCGGGCTCGGTCGTGCTGGAATGTAGTGCCGCGACCGTGTTTAATATCGGAGACGGCATTCAGTTGAGTGTGGAAATCGAGCGAGCGGACCGGAGGGAGCCTGTCTACGGCCGGCTCTTCGAACCCGGCCGGCGCTCCCAGGACCGGGAGTGGAACGTAATCCGGATTCCGCTCAACTTGCCCGGGCAAGCTGAGACGAAGCTCCGATGGAGTGCCTCCGCGGGGCCCAGGGGAGACTTGACCGCAGACTGGCTGGCGTTGAGTAACATTCACTTGTTGCCCCTCGATGGGAGCGCGAGTGCAGCAGACTCACAATAGAATCCGTGCCCTAGAGAATCGAGCAATGATCCGCAAAAAATTCACAGGCGAGAGATACGTGCCAGGAGAAGGCGGAGCGCAAATAGCGTACGAGCACTGGCACCGTTATGCGTTCGCAAAGCGATGGGCGGTGGGGCGAAATGTACTGGATGTTGCGTGTGGCACAGGCTATGGGACGGCCCTGCTCTCGACAGTGGCCCGTCTTTGCTGGGGGATCGAGCTCGACAGAGAAACCGCGCAGGAGGCGTCAAGGCTCGCTGCTGCCGAGAACCTTTGTGTCCTGCAAGCTGATGTTGGAAAGTTGCCGCTGGCCACGGCGTCGATGGACATGGTCGTTGCCTTCGAAATCCTGGAGCATGTCGAGGACTATCAGAGCCTGATGCAGGAACTCGCCCGTGTGCTTTCCCCGGATGGGATGCTGCTGATTTCGACACCCAACAAGGCCTCCTATTCAGATGACCGGCACTATCGCAACCCGTATCATGTCAAGGAGTTCTACCGGGACGAGTTCTTGGCGCTGCTTCATCGATATTTCCCTGAAGTCTTGCTGTGCCACCAGCAGATCCGATCGGGTTCTCTGATCATTGAGGACAGTAAGACGGACAAGCCCGGCGGAGATTCCGCCAGCGGTCCGTCCATCGTGCACGACGGCGAAGTGCTGGTCGACTCGATGGGTGGTCAGGCAACGGAACCAATGTATTTTTTGGCGCTCTGCCGGTCCGGACCCGATCGAAATGCGGGGCTTCGAGTATCCTGTTTCCTGGATGCGTCGGACTCTTTGATTCAAGAATGGTCCGCCGAGTCCACGCGTCTCAATGCGGAGATTTCGAGCTTGGGGCGGTGGGGGCGTGAGCTGGAGGATGAGGTGGCTGCAAGGGATGGCCGTCTCCGCTGTGTTCTTGATGAGGTCGAGGCGCGGGATGATACGATTCGCTCCATGCAAGCGGAAATGGCTCGGGAGATCCAGAAACGGGACACGGGGCTAACCAGGTTGCGGGAGGAGTTCGAAGAACGCTCCGAGTGGGCGCACACCTTGCAGGAACGAGTCGAGAATCGAGACCAGATACTGGGGGGGACGCAACGGGAGCTGGATCGAACTGCGGATCATTTGGCCCGCATCCGGCACTTCTGGTTGTATCGCGTGTTGTGCCGGCTCGGTATACTTCCCAAATAGAGTCAAAACGAAACGACCGCAATTCCAAAATGGGTTGGGTCAGGCGTCATCTCTGGCGCCTCTGGCGTCGATCACCTCTGACGCCTCTGGCGTCATCTCTGACGCCTCTGGGCGTCTCACCTCTGGCGCCCCCCCCCCGGGTTAACTGGTTGAAATCCCATGGCGTTACTCTGTTTCGGTGGCGGAATATTTTTTCTTTTGCGGTTGCATGCTCCAAATGGACATGTTAGACTCACGATTTTGTGTCGGCTGGCGTAGCTCAGTTGGTAGAGCAGCTGATTTGTAATCAGCCGGTCGGGGGTTCAAGTCCCTTCGCCAGCTCCAGGCAAGACGGGCTTTTTTGGGCGGGAAAAGTGGCTTCGAGGGCGGCAGCGGTTGTATCGAAACCCAATTAGTGGCGAATTGGGTTTCGTGTCATTCTCAGAATAATCTCCAGATCTGTTCAGCCCAGCTAGGTACGGGATGTCTCTCGCACTCGGCTCATCGTACGACCTCCGACTCTTATGGATAAGGTGTGTGTGCCCGAAGTTGTCCTGGCTAGGATTTTTTGGAGAGGTGGTCGAGTGGTTAATGGCACTGGGCTGTAAACCCAGCGTCCTTCGGGACTACGAAGGTTCGAATCCTTCCCTCTCCACCACAGTTTGGAACGCAATGAGCGGGAGTAACTCAGTTGGTAGAGTCATAGCCTTCCAAGCTATTGGTCGCGGGTTCGAATCCCGTCTCCCGCTCCAAAGATCCATACGAACAGGGGTGCCGATAGGGGAGCCAGCACGAGTAGAGACGCGCAGAGATGAGGGGCACAGTCCTTGCTGCCCCGAAATAGGCCTTCGTGCCCACGTAGCTCAGTCGGTAGAGCGCGTCCTTGGTAAGGACGAGGTCACCAGTTCAATCCTGGTCGTGGGCTCCAGCGGTTTGATTTGAGGAACGGCATCGTAAGTTAATCCTGGGAGATTGCAATGGCGAAGGAGAAATTTGATCGAAGCAAGCCGCACGTGAATGTAGGGACGATAGGACACGTGGATCATGGGAAGACGACGTTGACGGCAGCGATCACGCAGGTGCTCAACAAAGGGGACGGGAAGGTGCTGGTGCGGAGTTTTGACTCGATAGACAATGCGCCGGAGGAGAGGGAGCGAGGGATCACGATAGCGACGGCGCACGTGGAGTATACGACCGATAACCGGCATTATGCGCATGTGGATTGTCCGGGGCACGCGGATTACATCAAGAACATGATCACAGGGGCGGCGCAGATGGATGGAGCGATACTGGTGGTATCGGCGGCGGATGGGCCGATGCCGCAGACGCGAGAGCATATCCTGCTGGCGCGGCAGGTGGGGGTGCCGAGTATAGTGGTGTTTTTGAACAAGTGTGACATGGTGGATGATCCGGAATTGCTGGATTTGGTGGAGTTGGAAGTGAGGGAGTTGTTGACGAGCTACGAGTTTCCTGGGGACGACATACCGGTGGTGAGAGGGAGTGCGTTGAAGGCGTTGGAGGGAGACACGGACGGAGAGGGGCAGGTGCTGGAGCTGATGGCGGCGGTGGATGATTATATACCGATGCCGGAGCGAGATATAGATCGTCCATTTTTGATGCCGGTGGAAGATATATTCACGATATCGGGTCGAGGGACGGTGGCGACGGGGCGAGTGGAGCGAGGGAAGATCAACGTAGGAGGAGAGATAGAGATAGTAGGGATGAAGGAGACGGTGAAGCGAGTGGTGACGGGCGTGGAGATGTTCAAGAAGTTGTTGGATGCAGGGATGGCGGGAGACAATGTGGGGTTGCTGCTGAGAGGGACGGACAAGAAGGACGTGCAGAGGGGGCAGGTGATAGCGGCACCGGGGACGATCACGCCGCACACGCACTTCAAGGCGCAGGCGTATGTATTGACGAAGGAAGAGGGAGGGAGGCACACACCGTTTTTCAATGGGTACCGGCCGCAGTTTTACTTTCGGACGACGGATGTGACGGGAGTGGCGGAGTTGGAGGCAGGGACAGAGATGGTGATGCCCGGGGACAATGTAGGGTTGACGGTGAAGTTGATCACGCCGATAGCGATGGAAAAAGGGTTACGGTTTGCGATCCGAGAAGGGGGACGAACCGTGGGGGCTGGCACAATCTCTGAAATCTTGGAATAAACGAGTCCGTTGCCCAGTCCCGCTGTCGGATGGGCATGGAGTAAGCAAAGATCAATCTGGCGAAAGCGCGGCTTTGGTCGACGGGAAGAGTTTTCATGAGAGACATCATTACCTTCCAATGCACAGAATGTAAGAATCGAAACTACTCGTCGACCAAGAACAAGAAAAAAACCCCCGATCGCCTGGAGTTCAAGAAGTTTTGCAATCGATGCCGAGCGCACAAGTTGCATCGAGAGATTCGGTAAGGAGTCTTGAGAAGCAAAGGCCAGTAGCTCGAATTGGTAGAGCGGCGGTCTCCAAAACCGCATGTTGGGGGTTCGAGTCCCTCCTGGCCTGCCAGCACGCTTTTTCACGGTCCTCTTGGATTGAGAGGGACCGTTTTTGAGGGATTGAGTAGGAGAGCGGCAGTCATGGCGAAGACGAATCTCCTTGAAGGTATGACGCAACGCGCGCGTGGCGCGGTTGAATTCGTGAAGGATGTGCGGAAAGAGCTGAACAATGTTTCCTGGCCTTCGAGGTCCGAGTTGACCGGGACGACGATCGTTGTCATCGTCGCAGTGTTCTTTTTCGGTTTCTTTTTGTGGATCGTGGACCAGATGGTCGGCCCCGGAATGCAATTCATTTTGAGAAGCGGCCGGCCATAGAGGGGCGTTCGTGGCTACCCCCAGTATGAAAGAAGACAGGATGGAGCGAGACAAGAAGTGGTACATCATCCACACGTACTCGGGCTATGAGCGGAAGGTTGCCGAGAGTCTCATGAATCGTATCCAGGCATACGACCTGGGGGATTGTATCGGCCAGATCCTGATACCAACCGAAGACGTCGTGGAGATGAAGAGCGGAAAAAAGGTGGTGACGACGAAGCTGACGTTTCCTGGCTATATCCTCGTTGAAATGGATATGAGCGACAAGGCGTGGCACGTTGTCCGCGGGACCCCCAAGGTTACGGGCTTCATCAGTACCGGGAAGAAGCCGACGCCTCTGACCGAGTCCGAGATTCATGAAGTCGTAAACCGGGTATCGATGACCTCCGAGCAGCCCAAGCCCAAGTTTACGTTCGATCCGGGGGATTCGGTCAAGATCATCGACGGGCCATTCAAGGACTTCACGGGCGTGGTCGAGGACGTCAACCCCGACCGGAATACGCTTCGGGTCATGTTGACAATTCTGGGGCGAGCGACGCCCGTGGAGCTGGAATCGGAGCAAGTGGAAAAGTCCTAGTGGCGCTGCTTTGCTGGCAGCAGGCAAGTTCGTCCGGGCTTCGGGGTTTCGGTTCCGATCAGCAGTAGCGTACCCGGAAGCTTTCTGTGACCAGCGACGGCTGGCTGAGCTCGGGCGCACGCAAGGGGAGTGGTTGTGGCGAAAAAGGTGATCGCAAACATCAAGCTGCAGGTTGCTGCAGGGAAGGCGAATCCCGCGCCTCCCGTCGGGTCTGCTCTTGGTCCGCACGGGCTCAACATCATGGATTTCTGCAAGGCCTTCAATGCGAAGACGGCCAAACAGGAGGGCTTGATCATACCCGTTGTCGTAACTGTTTACGCCGATAGAACCTACTCTTTCATCACGAAGACGCCCCCGGCCGCGATTCTGTTGAAGAAGGCGGCGAACCTGGCGAAGGGGTCCCCGGAGCCCAACAAGACCAAGGTGGCCAAAGTCACGCGACAACAGGTCCGCGAAATTGCACAAGCAAAAATGCCGGACCTCAATGCCTCCGACATCGAGTCGGCAGAGAAGATCATCATGGGGACTGCGCGTAGTATGGGAATCGAAGTTGACGACGGGTGAGGGGGGAGATGAGCGGTATGGTGCGAGTTGCCGTATAACCGGAGCCCGATAGCTGGAAGCTGTTCTCGCTGGGTCGCTGCGCGCCTGGTTCAGCAAAGGAAAACCTATGGCAAAATCGGGGAAGAAGTACCGCAAGGCGGCGGAAACGGTGGAGGGCAAGCCGATTCCGCTCGATGATGCGGTGTCGTTGATGAAGCGGGTTGCCTACGCCAAGTTCAACGAGACCGTGGAGGTAGCTCTGCGGCTTGGGGTCGATCCCAAGCACGCGGACCAGATGGTCCGCGGGACCGTGGTGCTTCCGAACGGTTTGGGCAAAAGCAAACGGGTCATAGTCATCGCGATGGGCGAGAAGGTCAAAGAGGCGCGTGACGCCGGTGCCGACGAAGTGGGAAGTGAGGAGTTGGTGGAACGCGTTGCCGGCGGATGGCTGGACTTTGACGCCGTCGTCGCAACGCCCGACATGATGCGCAGTGTCGGTAAACTGGGTCGGATCCTCGGGCCCAGGGGACTGATGCCGAACCCGAAGACCGGTACGGTCACCTTTGAGGTCGGCAAGGCGGTCCAGGAGATCAAGGCAGGAAAGGTCGAGTTCCGGGTCGACAAGACGGGCATCATTCATGCGGCTTGCGGGAGGGTCCAGTTCGAGGATCAGGCGATCTGCGAGAACGCAAGAGCGCTCGTCGACGCCGTTCTAAGGGCAAAGCCCACCACGAGCAAGGGCAAGTACCTTCGAAGCATAACAATTTCGTCCACGATGGGGCCGGGGATCATGGTGGATGAATCCTCTGTCTCAGTGAGCTAAGTGCGAATCGGGCACTGAACATTCAGCGGGTGGGGGGGCTCTTTGAACAAGTCGGAAAAGCACGAAGCCGTCAAAGGTCTGAGCGACGAGTTTCGCAGCCTGAGCAGCATATTGCTGATGGACTACCGGGGTCTCGGGGTTGTGCAAGATGGCGAGATACGGCGAAAGATTCGGGAAATGGACGGCACCTACAAAGTCGTCAAGAACCGTCTCGCGCTGAGAGCTGCTCAGGACACTGCAATCGAGACCTTGAGCCGTCACTTTCAAGGCCCGACGGCGATGGCGTACCATCCTTCCGACATCGTCGGTTTGGCCAAGGTCATCAGTGAGGTGATCAAGGGCAACGCCCCACTAACGATCAAAGCGGCACTAGTCGAAGGCAAAGAAGTTTCCCAGGAACAGGTGCAAGCGATTGCCGACTTGCCTCCCAAGGAGGTGATGCTCGGTCAGATCGCCTTCCTTCTCAAAGCGCCCCTGCAGCAATTGGCGACCGTGCTCAAGGCGTCGTTGCGTGATCTCTGCTTGGTGCTCAAGCAGGTGCCGAAATAAGGCCAGGGTTGTGGCTCGGCGAACCCGTATCGAAGTGTTACCGGACTACTAAACACAAGGAGTAAATGATGGCGATTACGAAAAACGAAATCATGGAATGGATCGACCAGGCGACCATGATGGATATTTCAGAGCTGGTCCAGGGCATCGAGGAGAAGTACGGTGTCACCGCCGCTGCCGCGATGCCTATGGCTGTTGGGGGAGCTGCCGCTGCAGGCGGCGATGCCGGCGCTGCGGCCGAGGAACAGACGGAATTCAACGTGGTCCTGACTGCCATCGGAGACAAAAAGATCAACGTGATCAAAGCGGTGCGCCAGGTCACGAGCCTCGGGCTCAAAGAGGCCAAGGATCTTGTCGAAGGGACACCCAATGCCGTCAAAGAAGGCGTGAACAAGGAAGAAGCCGAATCGATCAAGAAGAAGTTCGAGGACGCTGGGGCGACAGTTGAAATCAAGTAACGCCTGGTTGGTCTCCCCGCCAGTCTTCCGTGGCCCGCGGAGAGTTTCCGCGTGCAGAATGGATCGCGCTTGCAAACAACCCTTAGCAACAGGAACACGCATCGATGACCAATATTAGTACGTCCAACATATATCGGGATCGCATGGACTTTGCAAAGATCCACACGAGCATTCCAATTCCAAACCTGATCGAGGTTCAGCGTAAGTCCTATCATCGATTCCTGCAGATGGATGTGCCTTCCTCTGAGAGGGAAGACGTCGGCTTGCAGGCGGTTTTCAACTCTGTCTTCCCAATCAATGACTTCCGCGGCACTTCTTCCTTGGAATTTGTGGAGTACTCCATTGGAGACTGGCAGTGCAAGTGCGGCACCCTCAAGGGATTGGATTACCTGCGGGCTCATTGCCAGGAATGTAAGCGCATGATTCTCAACAGTCCTTACAGTCCTGACGGCGGACTTTGTCGCCATTGTGGTGCACGCAACGACATCGAGAGTCCCCGGTGCGATCTCTGCGGAGGCATTGTCGAGCTGAATGTCAAATATACGGTCGAGGAGTGCCAGGAACGAGGCATGACCTATGCCGTGCCGCTGAAAGTCACGGTCCGGCTAGTGGTTTGGGACAAGGATTCCGAGACCGAAGGCAAAACCATTCGGGATATAAAGGAGCAAGAGGTCTATTTTGGTGATATTCCGTTGATGACCGAAAACGGCACCTTCATCGTGAATGGGACCGAGCGGGTCATTGTGAGCCAGTTGCATCGTTCCCCGGGTGTCTTCTTCGAATCGAACGCGGGGCGAACCTTCATTCTGGCCAAGATCATTCCCTATCGGGGTTCATGGGTGGAGTTCGAGTACGATCAGAAGAATCTCCTCTATGTCCGGATCGACCGAAAACGGAAGTTTCTCGCAACGACGTTTCTGCGTGCCCTCGGTCTCAGCAACGATGCGGACATCTTGCGCATCTTTCACCAGCCGGTCACGATTCGGTGGGAGGGCAAGAATCTGTATCGGACTCTGGCCCCGGACGTGATCGGGTCCAAGGCCTTTGAGGAGATCAAAGATTCCAAAGGTAAGCAGATCGTCGCGAAGGGGCGGAAGATCACGCAGGGCGCGTACGGGAATCTGATGAAATCCAGGGTCAAAGCGATCCGCATGGACGTCGACGGACTCGAAGGAGCGCTTTCGTTGAGCGAGGTCGTGAACCGGGAGACGGGTGAGATATTGCTCGAGTCCAACATGGAGGTCACGGCGGCCACCATCAACATCCTCAGTGAATCGGGGATTCGGCAGGTCGACGTCTTTTTTTCCGACAAGGACGAATCTGGTCCCACCATGTCCCTGACCCTGGCCAAGGACCAGATCAAATCCCAGGAAGAGGCGCTGATCGAGATTTACCGGAAGCAGAGGCCGGGAGATCCTCCGACGCTGGAGACCGCGACCGCGCTCTTTGAGGGCATGTTTTACGATCCGCGCAAGTACGATTTTTCGAAGGTCGGCAGGTTGAAGTTCAATATCAAGCTGGGCCTTGAAACGCCCCTGGAGCATAGAACGCTGACTCCGGAAGACTTCTACGGCGTCATCCAGTATGCGCTCAAGCTGCCCCGCAATATCGGTTTCGTTGACGACATTGACCATCTTGGAAACCGTCGAGTGCGTGCTGTGGGCGAGCTCCTGGAGAACCAATTCCGAATTGGTCTCGTTCGAATGGAGCGAGCGATCAAGGAGAAGATGTCGGTGCATCAAGAGATGACCACGGCCATGCCGCATGACCTCATCAACGCGAAGCCCGTCATGGCCTCGATTCGGGAGTTTTTCGGAAGCAGCCAGCTTTCTCAGTTCATGGACCAAACGAACCCGCTGTCGGAGATTACTCATAAGAGGCGGCTTTCGGCGCTGGGTCCCGGAGGCTTGAGTCGCGAGCGCGCCGGGTTCGAGGTGCGTGATGTCCATCCAACCCACTACGGACGCATTTGTCCAATCGAGACGCCTGAAGGGCCGAATATCGGTCTTATCTCGTCGTTGAGCTGTTATGCGCGCATCAACGAATACGGCTTCATCGAGTCCCCGTACCGATTGGTCAAGGGTCACCGGGCTCTCGATTTCGTCCGGATCGTGTCTCCCGGGGATACAAGTTTCAGCGTCGGAGACCAGTTGGAAAAGGCGAGTGTGTTGCGCGAAAATCGCAAGGTTGAGTCCGACGGCAAGACACCGGCTCAATTCGAGCCTTTTTCCTTCTACAAGACGGCCTGGGAAGCCGAGGAATACACCATTGCTCAAGCCAGTGTCGATATCGACGAGCAGGGCCACCTGTTGCGGGATCGAGTCAATGCCAGGGTAGCCGGCAATTTTGCACTGGTTCCCAGGGAACAGGTGCAGTATATCGACGTTTCTCCAAAGCAGCTTGTCAGTGTGGCTGCGAGCTTGATCCCGTTCTTGGAACACGATGATGCGAACCGGGCTCTCATGGGGTCGAACATGCAACGCCAAGCAGTCCCGCTGCTCAAGGCTGAGGCACCGTACGTCGGGACGGGCATGGAGTTCCTTACGGCCAAGGACTCTGGCGCCGTTGTCACCTGCAAGCGTGCGGGCCTAGTCGACAGCGTCGACGCCAGCCGAATCATTGTCCGGGTGCAGTCCGATAGCGACAATGGTCGGCGGGCCAAGGACGCGGGTGCGGACATCTATAACCTGACGAAGTTCAAGCGTTCCAACCAAAACACATGTATCAACCAGACGCCTTTGGTCCGCAGAGGGGACCGTGTCCACAGGGACCAGGTGCTCGCCGATGGGCCTTGTACGGACAAGGGGGAGCTTGCGCTCGGACGAAACGTGTTGGTTGCCTTCATGCCCTGGCGCGGATACAACTTCGAGGATGCGATCCTCGTGAGCGAAAAGCTGGTCAGGGAGGACAGCTACACCTCGATTCACGTGGAAGAACTGGAGATCGAAGCGAGAGATACCAAGCTCGGACCCGAGGAGATTACGCGCGACATCCCCAACGTCAGTGATTCGACACTGCGAGACCTGGATGAGAGCGGGATTGTTCGGATTGGAGCCAAGGTGAGACCGAGCGACGTGTTGGTCGGAAAGGTCACGCCCAAGGGAGAGACCCAGCTTTCCCCCGAGGAGAAGCTGCTACGCGCGATCTTCGGAGAGAAGGCCGGGGAAGTTCGGGACGCTTCACTGACGACCCCGCCGGGGATCGAGGGGACGGTGGTCGACGTCAAGATCTTTTCCAGGAAAGGGATCCCCAAGGACGAGCGCGCCAAATCGATCGAGCAGGAACAAGTAGACAAGCTCGAGAAGGACCTCAACGACGAGATCCGGATCATACGAGAGGAAAGGACCAAACGTCTGATCGAGCTCTTGGCGGGAGAGACACTGGGCGAGGACCTGTTGAATCGATCAAGTGAGCTGGTGATAAAAAAGCAAACCAAACTCACCAAGTCCATGCTGTCGGAGCTCAGCTCGTCTGAGCTGAACAAGGTCAGGAATGGTCTGAAGGCCGGGGGAGAAGGCAAGATCGTCGAGCAACTGAAACAGCTCGACGAGAGAACCGACAAGCAGATCCAGATCCTAAAGAACTTGCACGAAGAACAGCTGAACAAGCTACGCCGAGGAGACGAGTTGCCTCCTGGTGTTATCAAGATGGTGAAGGTATACGTCGCCATGAAGCGCAAGCTCTCCGTGGGCGACAAGATGGCGGGCCGGCATGGCAACAAAGGGGTCATCGCCAGAATTGTGCCGGAAGAGGATATGCCTTACCTTCCGGATGGGACTTCAGTTGAGATTGTACTGAATCCTCTCGGGGTTCCATCCAGAATGAATGTAGGCCAAATTCTCGAAACGCATTTGGGATGGGCGGCAAGGTCCCTCGGTCTCTATTTTTCGACTCCGGTCTTCGACGGTGCGGCCGAGGGCGAGATCAAGGAGATGCTGCGGCGTGCGAACCTGCCGGAAAGTGGGAAGATCGACCTGTATGACGGGATGGAAGGCGATAAATTCGATCAAAAAGTGACGGTGGGATACATCTATATGCTCAAGCTGTCCCATTTGGTGGACGACAAGATTCATGCTCGAAGCATCGGTCCTTACTCGTTGATCACCCAGCAGCCGCTGGGAGGAAAGGCTCAGTTCGGCGGTCAGCGCTTCGGTGAGATGGAGGTGTGGGCTCTCGAAGCCTACGGGGCTGCCAATATCCTTCAAGAACTGCTTACCGCGAAATCGGATGACATCCAGGGTCGAACGAAGATCTACGAAGCGATTGTAAAGGGCGAGTCTCATTTCACTCCCGGAATCCCGGAGTCGTTCAACGTTCTCATTCGAGAGTTGCAGAGCCTATGCCTTGATGTCGAGCTGATTCAGAGGTCCAAGACTCGACGCCCGGAAGTCGTTGGTTGACCCGGGGAAAGCAAACCTCAAGAAAAATATGATGAAGTTTTGCCACCGGCAAACAAAGGGGGTTCATTGAGAAGTTTTAGAGACACTATGGAAAAGTCGGATCTGAGCACTGATTTCGATAGCATTCGAATCAGCCTGGCGTCCGCCGATAAGATCCGGGCCTGGTCGCATGGCGAGGTCACCAAGCCGGAGACCATCAACTATCGGACGTTCAAACCTGAAAAGGACGGTCTCTTTTGCGCGCGAATATTTGGCCCCGTGACGGATTGGGAGTGTCTGTGCGGTAAATACAAGCGCATGAAGTATCGTGGCGTCACTTGCGACAAGTGCGGCGTCGAGGTCACCCTGTCCAAGGTCCGGCGCGAAAGATTGGGCCACATTGAACTTGCGTCTCCCTGTTCCCACGTATGGTTCTTCAAGGGCTTGCCCAGTCGAATCGGCCACTTGCTGGACATCAGCCTGCGCGATCTCGAGAGAGTGCTCTATTTCGAAGCATACGTGGTGATCGATCCCGGGGAAGCTCCGCTAAAGGAAAAGGAGCTTCTGACGGAAGAACGGTATCGCTCCCTCATGCAGGAATTCCCTGGCAAGTTCAGAGCGATGATGGGTGCCGAGGCGATCAAAGAACTTCTTCGTGCGCTGGAAATCGATCAACTCTCCGATGAGCTGCGCGTGTTGATGAAGACGGAGACGTCGCAACTCAAGAAAATCAAGTACGCCAAACGACTGAAGGTAGTCGAGGCCTTCCGCAAGTCTGGGAACAGACCAGAGTGGATGATTCTGGATGTAATTCCGGTGATTCCGCCCGAGCTTCGGCCACTTGTTCCCCTGGACGGCGGCCGGTTTGCCACTTCGGACCTCAACGATCTCTACCGGCGCGTTATCAACCGCAACAATCGACTAAAGAAACTGATGGAGCTTCGCGCACCTGAAGTCATTATTCGAAACGAGAAGAGAATGCTCCAGGAAGCGGTCGATGCCATGTTTGACAACGGCCGGCGCGGACGAGTCCTGCGGGGGGCCAACAATCGACCGTTGAAATCCCTGAGTGATACTCTCAAGGGCAAGTCCGGGCGTTTTCGCCAGAACTTACTGGGCAAGCGCGTCGACTATTCGGGGCGTTCTGTGATTGTCGTGGGACCGGAGCTGAAGCTTCACCAGTGTGGTCTGCCGAAGAAGATGGCTCTGGAGCTCTTCAAACCTTTTATCTACAACCGGCTCGAGAAGGAAGGGCATGCGGCCACAATCAAAGGCGCCAAGGAGATGGTCGAACGGCAAGAATCTGTCGTTTGGGATATCCTCGAGGAAGTGATCAAAGACCATCCCGTCTTGCTGAACCGGGCTCCCACACTCCATAGGCTGGGAATTCAGGCCTTCGAGCCGGTCTTGGTCGAGGGGAAGGCGATCAAGATCCCACCGCTGGTTTGTGCTGCGTTCAACGCGGATTTCGACGGCGACCAGATGGCCGTCCACATTCCCCTTTCGCCAGAGGCGCAGATCGAGGCCTCGGTTCTCATGCTCAGCCGTCACAACATTCTTTCTCCCGCGAACGGGCAACCGATTGCCATTCCCAGCCAGGACATCGTTCTCGGCTGCTACTATCTGACCAAGGCGAAGAAAGGGACGCTGGGAGAGGGCCGCGTTTTCGGCTCGGAAGACGAAGTGATGTTCGCACTCGACAACGGCATGGTCGAGCGGCTCACTCCGATTCGCTACCGGTATACCGGTCTACTGATGGATCTCACCACTCAATATGACGACCAAGCCGTGATGCTGGCGGACGTCCGGGATGTCAAGGGCGAGTTCGTCAATACCACTGTCGGCCGGCTCATGTTCAATTCGATCCTGCCCGAAGGGACCCCTCTGATCAACGGCCTGATGAAACGAAAAGGCCTGCAGCAGCTGGTCAACTATTGCTACCTGCATTTCGGGTTGGACACCACGGTGGCGACCCTCGACCGGCTCAAGGATTTGGGGTTTCTGTACGCGACCAAGGCGGGTATCTCCATTGGAATCGACGACCTGGTCGTTCCGGACAACAAGGTCGAGCTGGTTGAAGCGGCACGGGCAAGCGTGATCGAGGTCGAGAAACAGTACCAGGAGGGAGCGATCACGGACGGGGAACGATACAACAAGATCATTGATATTTGGTCCGATGTCACGGAACGAGTTTCCGACGAGATGTTCCGGAAGATGGCTGTCATGGATGAATCGGATAATGAGTTCAATCCTATCTTCATCATGGCGGACTCCGGCGCACGAGGCAGTAAACAACAGATTCGGCAGCTCGCGGGAATGCGTGGTTTGATGGCAAAACCTTCTGGCGAGATCATCGAAACACCGATCACTGCCAACTTTCGCGAAGGACTCACCGTGCTGCAGTACTTCATTTCGACACACGGTGCGCGGAAGGGATTGGCGGACACCGCGTTAAAGACCGCAGATTCGGGATACTTGACCCGACGTCTCGTCGACGTGGCGCAAGATGTGATCATATCCCTGGAAGACTGCAGCACTCTGGACGGGATCTTTGTCACCTCGATCATCGAGGGAGGTGAAATCATAGAGCCGTTGCGGGACCGGATTGTCGGCCGTGTTTCTCTAGAGAACGTGAAAGATCCGCTGACCGGGGATACCATCGTCAAGGTCAATGAGGGAATTACCGAAACCCTGTCCGCTGACATTCAAGCGGCCGGAATCGAAAGGGTAAAGATCCGTTCCGTTTTGACCTGCAAAGCGAAGCGCGGTGTTTGTGTCCGATGCTACGGCCGCAACCTGGCTTCGGGGAGGATGGTTGACCTGGGAGAAGCCGTTGGTGTTATTGCAGCCCAGTCGATTGGCGAGCCCGGGACTCAGCTGACGATGCGGACCTTCCACATTGGAGGAACCGCCAGCCGGACCCACGAAGAGTCGACTCATGAGTCCAGAAACGATGGAATCGTGAAGTTCCTCAACGTCCTGCACGTCACCAACAAGGACGGCAACTTCGTTGTCATGAACCGCAATGGCACCCTGACGGTGACAGACGAAGCCGGCCGTGAAAAGGAACGGTACTCGGTGGCATACGGAGCAACTCTCAAGGTCAAAGAGGGTCAGAAGATCAAACCCGGGCAAGTTTTGGTCGAGTGGGATCCGTACTCCTTTGCGATCTTGACGGAGTTTGGAGGGACGGTCGCCTTCAAGGATCTTAGTGATGGAATTACCGTCAAGGAGGAGCGAGACGAAAACACGGGTCTGGTGCGAAAGGTCATCACGGAATCATCCGACGAAAAATGGCAGCCGCAGATTCTCATCAGGAACGACAAGGGCAAGGTGATCAAAAACTACTTGCTTCCTTCGAAGGCGCATCTTTGGGTCGATGACGGTGAACAGGTCTATCCTGGGAGCATTCTATCGAAGATCCCGCGTGAGACCAGAAAGACCAAGGACATTACGGGTGGGCTTCCGCGCATCGTCGAGCTGTTCGAGGCTCGCAAGCCGAAGGAAACTGCCGTAATTACTGAGATCGATGGTACCGTGCAATACGGAGGCCTCGTGCGCGGACAGAGGAAGATCGAGGTCGAGAATGAAGGAGGAATCGTCAAGGAGTACCTCCTGCCCCGCGGCGTTCACATCAATGTTCAGGAAGGCGAGTACGTGCTGGCCGGAGAGGCCCTGATGGACGGCCCCCGTAACCCTCATGATATTCTCAAGGTTCTCGGCGAGAAAGAATTGCAGAGCTACCTGGTCAACGAGATTCAGGAGGTGTATCGACTTCAAGGGGTCAACATCAACGACAAGCATATCGAGACCATCGTTCGGCAAATGATGCGCTGGATCAAGGTGGAGGAGGTCGGGGACACCGAGTTCCTGTTGGAGGAGCAGGTGGACAAGTTTCGCTTTTACGAAGAGAACGAGAGGGTAGAGAACGATGAAGGCCAACCCGCGAAGGGTCGTCCACTACTCTTGGGGATTACCAAGGCGTCTCTGTCTACTGATAGCTTCATCTCCGCTGCCAGCTTTCAAGAGACGACCCGCGTTCTCACGGAAGCGGCCATCAGCGGGAAGGTAGATTATCTGCGCGGCCTCAAGGAGAACGTGATCATGGGACGATTGATCCCAGCTGGGACCGGCATGAGCATCTACCACAATATCGCGCTCACGGAAGAGGTGGTTCCTGAGGAGGCACCGGAAGATGTCGACCTCGAGGTGGATTTGCTTCCCGGCCCTCTGGACCTGGAGGCACTCAAAGGAAAGAGGGCTGATGCCGGCTAGCATCACCCCTCTGGTGGGGGTCGTGATCCGCTTTTCGTCTCGGCTCTCGGATGGGGCCGGGAGTATCCACGACCCTTATTGCAAAGGGGATTTGTAGGAGGACCGAAGACGGCGCGAAGATGAGACGCCGGAATGTGAAGTTATTCTTGAGCGAGCCCGCGCAGCGGCGTTACCACAGACGGCCAAAGAACACAATGAGCACGGCTGTCGAACCTCACGGATAGGGGGAGACAGCTGGCGCTCCCCAGGGTCCCTCCCGCCATGAAGTGGCCGCAAGAAAATCTGGAGCATGATTCAAGCCGATGGCGTGCGGCCGATCTGATCGCCGTACTGATACTGACGACACTGTGGGTCGTCTTCTTTGCAGATTTTCTGTTTTCCTCCAAAAACCTCTACTTCCGCGATATCCTTAATTTTCATTACCCTTTGCGAAGGGTGTTGATTGATGCCTACGCCCACGGAGAATTCCCGCTCTGGAATCCCTACCTCTACCTCGGCCAACCGCTGCTGGCGAATCCGAATTACATGGCCTTCTACCCCAGCAATCTGCTCCACTTGATTTTTTCTTTCGACTACGCATTCAAGTTGCACTTTATCCTTCATCCGTTGCTTGCGACCTGGGGCACCTTTTTTTTGCAGAGACGCCTTGGCCTTCATCCGTACGCGGCTTTCGGCGGCGCTTTGGCCTACGGATTCAGCGGGACACTGCTCTCATTCCTTAATCTCTACAATATCATCCCGGCCGTTGCACTCATGCCTTGGGCCGGCTGGGCTCTCTGGGGAGCACTGCAGCGGCCCACGTGGAAGCGGATCATACTCCTTGCCGCAGTCGTGGCGCTGCAAGCGATTGCCTTCGAGCCCTTGATGTTTCAGTGTACGATTCTTTTTCTCCTCGCGCTCGCGCTGTACCGATGGTCTCGCCCTGGAGCCTCAGCAGGGACCTTGGTGCGGGTGGTTTCTTTCGGCGGTCTTCTGTCTGTTGGGTTTGCTGCCGTGCAGGTACTTCCTACCCTGGAGCTCATCCCCCACTCTGCCAGAGGGGCGGGCTACGATTTCGAGACCATCAGCAGCTGGTCGATGCATCCCATGGATCTTGTCAACGTCGTTGTTCCTCAATTTTTTGGCGATCCCTACACTCTCAACGGAGCCAAGTACTGGGGAGAGTTGTTTCACAACGCGCGCGAACCTTATCTGGTTTCCTTCTACCTGGGTGCAACGGCGATACTGCTGTTTTGCATGTCTTTTCTCACTCATCGAAAAGGCCTGCACTTCACGCTGGTCGCGCTGACGGTTGTTGGAGTTGCGCTCGCTCTCGGCAAGTACAACGTGTTTTATCAGTGGCTCTACGAGAACGTTCCTACCTTCGGGCTCGGTCGCTATCCCTCGAAGTATTTCTTGTTGGCGACCTTGTCTTTTTCCATGTTGTGCGCTCTCGGCCTGGAAGTATTGCTGGAACACGAAAAGGGCGGCCGCTCGCGAAGGCGTTGGATCACCTCGATTTCACTGGGTGCTTCGATAGTGTCTGTCATCGTTGTTGCGGTGGCCGGGTTTTTTTTCTTCGCACCGACCGGATTGGATCAATGGCTTCGCGCCCAAACGGACCCTGCTCTCTTGGGTACGAAGGATTGGGGCGCGATTCGCTCTCAGTTGGTTTATTCCCTGTGCTACTCCGGGGGCTTCCTTCTTCTCTCCAGTTTGCTGGTCTTCAGTACACCGTATTGGCGCTGGGCGCGGATGATTGCTGCGCTTGTTATTCTCGTGATAGGTGCCGAGCTGCTCCCCTCGAACCTGAGATTGTCTCCGTTGATCTCTGGGGCGGACTTTTCTTTTGTTTCGGAGGTGAATCAGTTTATCGAGAACACTGGTCCCGAGGAGCCGTTCCGGGTTGCCTCTCCCACATTGTTGAGGCCGATGCCGGACATGCGGATCCGTGTCCCAAACGAGTCGACGGCGTGGCTGATCCTGTTCTACAAGATGTCGGGGCAACCGATGTATGGAATCGAGCAGAGGATTCAGTACTCTCTGGACCGTTCGGTCGATCACTTGAACACGAGGGAATCGGTAGAACTGTGGAGAACCTGCGGCCGGCTTCCGGATCAGGGCCGATTGGACCTTTTGGGGAAAGTGAATTCCCCTATGGTTCTGCTTCTGGACAAGCTCGACAAGCCCGGCCTGCGGCTGATTTCCACCTTCGACACGCGAACTGATTTTCCATTGAATCTCTACTGGCTCGAAAACTCTCTCGCCCGATCCTATTTCGTTACGGGAGTGCGCCTGGCGCCCAGCGCCCAGGAGGCGTTGAACCTCATCGTTTACCCTGATTTTCCGTATGGCAACACCGTTGTGCTCGAGCCGGAGTCCTCGGTACCGGCCAAGGAGGGAGGCGGGACTCCGGGCGGGAGTGCGCGAACCACAGCCTACGAAAACGGGCGCGTCGTCTGTGAAGTGACAGCCCGAGAACCAGGCTACCTGGTCCTCTTGGACAGCTACTACCCAGGATGGAAAGCCTACCTTGGCGAGCGGGAAGTGGAAATTCTCAAAGCCAACTATGCGTTTCGGGCCGTGGCGGTCCCACCCGGACAGCACCAGGTAGAGTTCCGGTACGAGCCCAATTCTTTCTACCTTGGGCTGGGGATCTCGATCACCACGTTGATAATCTCTCTTGTTGTGGTTTTTCGCGGGAGGCGCAGGGATCTGGTGTTTGTTTCCGAGTGACATATCTGCCTACCTCTCTCCCCTCTGTCGCGGCCGGCCGCGGTTGCGCCGTGGTTTAGATGCCAGTACGGGTGGTATAGGTTGCCATGACGACGGCGACAATAGACAGCGATACCAAGCATCGACTATCCCCGGATCTCTGGGCACCCGTTGTCCTGGTTGTCCTTGGCATTCTGTTTTTTTATGACTTGCTGTTTACTTCCAAGAATCTCTACTACCGGGACATTCTCAGTTTCCACTATCCACTTCGCTCCGTTCTGATCGATGCATACTCCAGGGCCCAGTTTCCTTTGTGGAATCCCTTCGTTTACTTCGGACAGCCCCTGCTGGCGAATCCGAACGCGATGGCCTTCTACCCGACCAATCTCTTTCATTTGTTCTTACCCTTTGAATACGCTTTCAAGCTTCACTTCATCGTCCATCCTCTCGTGGCCGGTTTGGGAGCATATTTTCTACAGCGAAGGCTGGGCCTTTTTCCTCTGGCGGCGTTTGGAGGCTCTCTCGTCTATCAGTTCTCCGGAACGGTGCTCTCCTTTCTGAACCTGTACAATATTGTCCCCGGTATCGCAATCCTTCCCTGGCTAGGATGGTCTTACCTGGTGGCGGTGAGCGGTCGGCGCCGGTTGCGCAGGATATCCCTATTCGCCGGGATCCTGGCCGTCCAGGTCGTCGCGATGGAACCGTTGGTCATGCAATGTGGCCTGTGGCTCCTGATAGGCCTTTCGATACACCATTGGCGAGAATCGCCAGATCGTCGGAGGGCTTTGAAGCATATCGGAATTGTGCTGGTTGCAGGTGTCTCGCTGGCGATGCTCCTCACTGCGGTTCAGATTCTGCCTACTTTGGAGCTACTGGGGCATTCGAGCCGCGGAATGGGTTATGATCCGAGCGAGATCGTCCGCTGGTCTATGCATCCGATGGACTTCATCAATATCTTGCTCCCGAACTTTTTCGGATCGCCCTACACCCTCAATCGCTCGATCTATTGGGGAGAAGCGTTTCACGAGAACCGGGAAGGATACCTGGTATCGTTTTTCCTCGGATCGGGGACTCTTCTTCTGGTGCTTTTGTCACTCTGGTCCCACCGCCGAAATCTAACTATACTTTTCTCCACTCTATCTGCTGTCGGAATTCTTTTTGCCTCCGGCAAGTACAACCCGTTTGTGACATGGCTCTATGAGCATGTCGGGAGTGGGTTGGGGCGGTACCCGTCCAAGTATTTCTTGCTCTCAACTCTTTGCCTGAGCGTGATGGCCTCTTTGGGCCTCGAGGTTCTCCTTCGAAAACCTCAGCGAATTCTACGCTACCGGAAGGCGACCTCCATCATAGGCTTGGTCGGACTGGTCCTGGGTGCGGTGGTCCTTGGCGCCTGGGTGGTTGTGGATCACGCTCCGGACGGAGTGAGGGGGTGGATCCAGTCGTCTTTGGGTTCCCAGTTGATACACAAGAAGGATCTGGACACGATCATGAATCATTTGATCGAATCCTTCAGATCGACGGGGCTGTTTCTTTCCCTGTCGGCAATCGTAGTTTTGAGTGCTCCGTTCTGGCGTCGGGGTGCTTGGGTGGGGTGTCTGGCGATTTTGCTTCTCGCGGCGGAATTGATACCGGTCAATATTGGTCTGACCCCGCTCATTTCAGGTGAGGATTTCCAGTATGTCTCAGAAGTGAATCGCTTCCTGCAGCAGAGAACGGGCACTCTGCATCGGGTCATCCCACTGGATTCTCCTGCTTCCTTACCCATTCATGAGTTGCGCGCCCCCAATCGCTCCGCGGCCTGGTACTCGCTCTTCTATCGGCGGAGCGGGCAGCCACTGTATGGGATTGCGCAGGGGATTCAATACTCACTCTATCCGTCCGTAGATGATCTCAACACCGTGGAATCGGCGATGCTGCACAAAGCGTTCCTGCAGCTCGACGAGCGGATGATCCCGACCTTTTTGCAGAGATTGAACTCCCAGTACTTGCTCACCATGGGAGAACCGACCGACCCTAGGGTGGAAAAGATCGCATCTTTCGACACTCACTCCGATTTGGAGCTCCACGTGTATCAGCTCGAGGGTGTGCTTCCACGTCTTTATTTCGTGTCGGGAGCTCGCTATGCCTCCTCCGCGGGTGATGCTCTGGACGTCTTGAAGGACGGCGAGTTTGCGCACGATCGAGAGGTAATCCTGCAGGGTGCCGGCGTGTCCGTTCGAAGCCGCCCCGGGGCTGGAGAAGCGAGGATCGTAGACTACACGAACGAACGGGTTCGTTGCGAGGTATCTGCTGCCGTACCCGGGTTCGTGGTCCTGCTTGACACTTACTACCCAGGATGGACGGCGTATCTCGATGGTCGTCCGGTGCCGATGCTGCGGGCGAACTTTGCGTTCAGAGCCATCGAAGTGCCCGAGGGGACCCATCAGATTGAGTTCCGCTATTTCCCCTGGAGTTTCTTTGCAGGGCTGGGCGTAACCCTCCTTGCAGGATTTGCGACCATCTTGAGTTTGGCGCTGGTCTCCAGAAGGGGTGCGTAGAGGCCCCGATCAGAAACGTCAGCGCCAGACCGGATAGAAACAAACCAGCGTACTCCTCCCAGGAGCGGCCATATTCCAGGACCGCCTCTCCCTTTCCAAACAGGAGCATCAAGTTCGGTGATGCCCGGTAGAGAGGGGCTGAATGCCCATTTAGCGTCAAGTTCCAGCTCGGAAAGTACCCGACCTTTACCAGGACGGGGATTTCCTTTTCGGATTGAATGTCGAGCACGATTCGATCCATGTTTGAGGAGACCTCTCGGACCGCAACCCAATCGCCGGGTGATGCCGGCTGGGCCGTTTCAGGCACGGGCTCGTCCGTGAAGATGGGCACCCCTTTCATTTGAAGAAACCATTGTTGATTGGTGAGCTTCCAGTCTGAACCAGGTTCGGTCGGAACGTACGGCAGAGGCTCGGCTAGCGAGCCTGGACTGACCGGGTACAAATAGAAATCAAAGAACCGTCCACTGGTATTGTAGCGATCTCGCAAGTCCTCCGCCTGTTTCGCGGAGATGGATTCCGGCATCGGGTAACGATGCATGAACCGCTTCGTTTCCGCAAGTCCCGGATCCAAGGTATGCTCGAGCTTGAGATCGGTGTATATGTATCGAATGTCGAAGAGCCGTAACCGCTCAAGGATGTACTCCGCGTAATCCTCTCCCATCACTTCGGGCGTTACCGATTCGGTGGGGGTGCCCCAAACATGCGAGTCAGGATCGAGGGAGCGCATCAAGTTGCCCAGGAACCGTCCGTTCAAGCTCGATTCGATGAAGAGTCCCATGACGGAGGCGTTTCCAGTTCTCATCGGGATGAGTTCGTGGTGGACGTGATGCCCGGGGAGATGAGTCGGTGGGGAGACCGCGAGAATCCGGCCTTCAACACGGCCGAAATCCGGCATGGGGAACTCGTGGACACCTTCCGGGCGGATCCCGCCGAAGCGATAGCCGAACAGGCCGAGCGCGCCCGAGAGAACGCCCAGCGTCAACAAGACGGGACGGGATCGGACCCATACGAGTATGAAGACGGGGATAAAGAAGAGCAGGTATGTCATGAGCCGGGAGAATTGTAGGTCTATCTTCCAGAGAATCCCGATAAAGATGAAGTTGATCAGAAGCAGGTACGCCACCGAAAGGATGCGGACGCTTTTTCCTCCCCTCAGTGCCGCCACGGAGAGGCCGAGCCCGTTGAACACCAGCAGCAGGAGTGAGGCAGACCACGGTGCCACGGCGAACTCCGGGTTCATGTAGCTCCGGTAAGCGAGGAATGGAAGAATCCAGCAGGCACCAAGCCCCAGGCCGAGAACCAGCGAAAAGATGAGCGGTTTCCACTCTTGCAATTTCTTTCGCTGCCAGGCGAAACACAGGATAGTGGCGCCAATGAACAGTCCGCCTATCAAAGTCGAGAGGGGATGCAGCAGGATGAGCAATCCGAGAAGGAGCCCGGCAGTCTTCCACCGTCCCGGACCTCGCGCGAAGGTAGCCATGAAGGCAAACAGCACGGGAAGACTCAGGCTGTTCGCAAACAGACCCACGTTCAACGAGGAACGCAAATCGGAGCCCAGTGTCCAGGTTCCGAATAAATCTCCGCTTAGAAACAGCAACGCGGTCAGCCACAACGAACTGATCCCCGACTGCAGCTCATCCAAACCCCAGCGTCTGGAAAAGAAATAGAATGTGATCGGTAGAGCTAAAAAACTGAGTGCAACCAGGCTTTTGATCGCCAGAGGAATGCCGAGCGGGAAACTGAGCAGCGCAGCAAGATAATGCCCCGCCGGAGGGTAGAAGATCCCTTGGGGATAGCCGCAGTAAAAGAACGGGTTCCATCCGGTTGCCCAGGGCAGCAGGTTGTTCTGGAGGTGCCATACCGCTAGCGCGTGGCCGGGAAAGTCCCACTCGAGGAGATTGTTATGGCGGAGAAAAGGGAACAGGACCGCAAGAAGCGCGGCCGCTTGAATAGGATAGATGGTGTAGAAATATCGCTTCTTGCGCATCCGAACGGTCAACGGATTCAAACGAAAAGGCGGTCTCACCCGCGAGAGTGAGACCGCCTGTGAACCGAAGAAATCCCGGCAATGGTTACGGGGTCTTTCCAAGAGGATCGCCCGCGACAACGCCGGAAGGTAGAGTGGAACCACTGTAGGCTGCCTCGTACCTTACGACCTGATCCGGAGCGATGGAGAACACAAATCGACCCAGACCTGCGGCGCCCGGTGTGGCTGTGAACCCAAAAGAGGTTGGAACGGCACCATCTATCGTTGTACCCGTCACGGCACCGGAGGCATAAGAGTAGCCGTTGATATTACCAGTTGTGCTGAATCTGGAATCCAAGAAGTTTCCGGCCACCAGACTCGCAACGTTGGTGTATTGCTGGTTGTTGGTCGCCGCAAATGCGATTTCAGCAGAGCCAACCGTCCGGCACCCCTGCGTGGCGCCGGCTTCGTTGGCTGCTTGCTTTGAAGTCAAAAGACTCGGAATAGCGATGGCAGCAACGATCGCGATAATCGCTACAACGATCAATAGCTCGACAAGTGAAAAACCATGTTCATTCTTCATAAACGTCCTATATCTCCTGCTCCCAAGAGAGCTGTTGTTTTGCAATGGCGGGGGATGTCAGACGCCTTGACTAATGCAATAGCCGTGCCAGACATGGTTTGATCTCGGGATTTTCTTGTAAAATACTGTGTGTGAATAGGATATAGTTTTTGTGGCTTTCGCCTCGACGGATCCAGATGCTCGCCCTGAGGTTGGCGGTCGGCTTTTTCGTGATGAAAACCGTGAACTTGATGAGTTTCATCAGTTGGGCTGGGCTGCGTTGCTACGCTCCCACGGGGGTCCCTTGCCTGCGGAAGGAGGCCGCGCTGATTCCCAGGGTCTGGATTTTGTGACGCAGCGATGGAAGTGTAATGCTGAGCTGGCTGGCGGCCATCGTCTGGTTCCCGCCACAGCGGTCTAGTGCATCGCAAATAACGGAGCTCTCCATTTCCGAGAGAAACCGTTGTAGATCTACAGGGCCGGGGGGGAGCCTATACGTTCTGGAGTGCTCGGCAGGATTGTCGGGGCTGGGAGCTGGATTGTAATGGCTCGCTTCGCCTTGGTTCCGAATTGCGTCCGGCAGCTGATCCAGCTGGATCGTTGCACTCGATTCGAGCGCCATGGCACGCTCGATCGTATTTTCCAGCTCTCGAATATTTCCCGGCCAGGAGTAGCTCATCAAGGCTCCGAGTGCTGCCGCCGAGATGGACTGGACCTCATCGGTGCCGTGGAGTCTCTTCTCCGCGATGAAGTGGTGGGCAAGCAACTCGATATCCTCGGGGCGCTCTCTCAAGGGCGGCAAGACGATGGAGATGACAGCGATGCGGTAGTAGAGGTCCTCTCGGAACAGGTTCTCGCTTATCGCGGATTTCAAATCGCGATTGGTGGCTGCGATCAGGCGGGCCCGGATGGTCAGCTCGGAGGCTCCCCCGAGGCGACGGAGCTTTCTGTCCTGAAGAACTCGAAGGAGCTTGACCTGCATGGCAGGGGTCATCTCACCTATTTCATCGAGGAAGATTGTCCCTTCTCCAGCCAGCTCCAGCAGTCCGTCCTTGCTCTGGGTGGCACCGGTAAAGGCTCCCTTCATGTATCCAAAGAGCTCGCTTTCCAGGAGGGTTTCGGGAAAGGCCCCGCAGTTGATCGAGATGAACGGGTGATCCTTCCTAAAAGAGGCCTCGTGGACGGCCCGGGCAGCCAACTCCTTGCCGGTTCCGGTCTCTCCCATGATCAGCAGGGTCGTATCTCGAATGGCGATGGTCCCGATGGTGTCGAAGACTTCCCTCATCTTCTGGCTTTTCCATACAATCTTGTTGCGCTTCAAGGCCTGAAACAAACTCTGGTTCAAATGTCGACCATCCGTGGGAGAGGATGTTCTCTTGGCGGGCTTTTCTTCGCTCAATGCCCGCCGAACAATTTTCTGGACGTCTTCCATCTTGAGGGGTTTGTTGAGATAATCATATGCTCCGTGCTGCAAGGCATCGAAGACCGTTTCCTTTTGAGCGTTTCCGGTAATCATCACAAATGCCAGTTCCGGCGACAGACCCTTGGCTTTCCGAAGCAGCTCCAGGCCGGACATGTCGGGCATATGGATATCGGAGATTACCACGTCGATCTTATTTTGATCCAACAGGGACAGGGCTTCCGCGGCCGAGGTAGCCTTGAAGACCCGAGCTGCTTCTCCCTGGACGAAAACCTCCAGTACCTCGAGGATGTCGGGTTCGTTATCAACGAGTAGAATCGATGACATACGCTTCTTCTCGGACGATGGCGTCACAAACGACTCGCTCAGAAACGACACGATCGGGTGTGGACGTCCGCGGAAAGTGAAGGGTGACACAGGTTCCACGCCCCTTCTGGCTCTCGAAGACAATTCGTCCCTCATGATCCTTCATGATCTGAAAAACGATGCTGAGTCCCAGGCCCAGTCCGCCTTGGAAGCCTGACTGGAAGGGTTGGAACAAGTCCTCCTGCTCCTGCTGGGTCATCCCGACCCCGGTGTCGGAAAACAACACGATTGCACCGTCCTCTTTCCGGCTTCCTTCGACCGAGAGCTCTCCCCCGTCGGGCATTGCCCGCAAGGCGTTTTGCGCAAGATTCCAAAAAACTTGCTGGATCTTGTCCGGGTTTCCATCGACGACGATCGGGGTGGAATCGAGAGTCAGGTTGATCCGGTGGCGTGCGGCCACCTCGGGGTGGTTCTCGAGTAGCGTGATGGTATCCTGGAGAATCGGGCTCAGATCGATCGCTTTCTTCGGATAGTTCCCGGGCCTGGCAATGTCCATGAAGTCCTCGACGAATTTGTTCAATCGGTCACTCTGGCGGATCAGAATACCCATCAAGCGGGCGTCTTCTTCGGCAAGCGACAGTCGAGAGCGTAGAATCTCGGCAGAGCCACGCATGGAGGTGAGTGGATTCCGTATCTCGTGGGCTACCCCGGCGGCCATCTTCCCGATGGTAGCCATCCGGTCGCCCAAGCGGACTTCCTCTTCCAGTCGCTTGATTTCGGTCAAATCCTGGAAGGAGAGGATATAGCCCATGATGCTGGAAGCGCCCGGGTGTGAGCTCGACTCTGGGCTCATGAGCGGAGACACACTGAAACCCAGGAAGCGGGGCTTCGAATCTGCCAGGAGGATCCAAGCCTCGTGTCGCAGCGGCCGGAGATTCTTCAGAAAATCCTCCTCGCGTATTCGGTCCCACAGTTCCTCCCCGATCAACGGCTGCACAGGGGCACCCATCCCAGGCGAGCTCTCGGTGATCTCACGGGCTGTGGAATTGAACAGCGTGATTCTGCCTTCCGGATCCGTTGTGATCAAGCCACTTCGAATGTTCTTGATGATCAGCTCATTCAGCTTCTGGAGTGCTTGAATCGAGGCGATCTTTTCTTCTAGCTCCGCTTGAACCGTGTTCAGGCGACGGCACAAGAACGTGCCAAGAAAGGCCACGGAAAAGAACCCCAGAGCGTGGAACGAGATTCTTACCGCGAGGCTCTGGGTCATCTCGTCGCTCGTCCCAAGCTCCAGTAGCTCCAAGTGTCCTGCGCTGATAAGGGAGGAGTACAGGATACCGCTCAGTGCCGCGCTCAGCCATCCACCCTCTTTGCCCTGAATCAAGGCCGAGTAGATGATGATCAACAAATAGAAGGACACAAAAACGCTCTCGGTGCCATGCGTGTGGGCTACCAGGAGCGTCGCGATGGCCAGATCCACAGCCATCTGGAAGTATAGCTGGAAGGGCAGCCTCCAGCGGGTCCACCACAGGGTAAGGTAAAGACCCGTGCAGACAAGAACAGCCAGGTTCAAGATCGGCGTGAATGACAGCCTTTGCCAGAAGGGGGATAGAACACCCGCGCTCTCGGCGAGGTTCAGTCCCAGGAAGATGATGATGACGCGGCCTGCAATCACCCAGAGAATTTGGCGTCGAATTTCCTCCGCCTGGACGGCTGCGAGGGGCGTGTGCTGCGGCCCCCCGAAAACAGATGTTCCAGATGAAGAAACCACGCTGTAGGGCGCTCTATCAACCACCGGACAGTACGGAAATGAGTTTGAACAAGGGCAGGTACATCGCAATGACGATGCCGCCGACGATGATGCCCAAAAACACCAGGAGCACGGGTTCCAGAATCGTCAAGAGGTTCGCCACAATGGTATCCACCTCTTCTTCGAAGTAGTCGGCAACCCTCACCAGCATGTTGTCCAGCTCTCCGGTTGATTCCCCGACCGAGACCATCTGAGTCACCATCGGCGGAAAGAACTTCGACTCGCGCATCGGATCCGACATGGTCTTTCCTTCCTCGATGTTCTTCCTTACTTTGAGGACGACCTCCTCGAGAATGGCATTCCCTGCCGTCTTTGCGGTAATATCCAATCCTTCGAGAATGGGCACGCCGCTCGCAATCAAGGTTGCCAGGGTGCGGGTAAAGCGCGCAATAGCGATCTTTCGAAAAATGTCACCCATAACCGGCGTAGCCAGAATAAGTCTGTCGATGGTATAGCGCCCGTTCGAAGTCTGGTAATAGCTTCGGATGCCGAAAGCAAGCAAGCCGACAAAAACCGCAATGACAACAAGATAGGTCTCTACGAAACTCGAGAGTGAGATCACCATGCGCGTCAGCAGCGGCAGCTGGACATTGAAGCCTTCAAACAGCGTGCGAAAAACGGGAATCACCTTCCACAAGATGATGCCGACTGCCCCCACGGCCACCGACAGAATGATGGAGGGGTAGATCGCCGCGGACTTCAACGCGCGGCGAAGCTTGACGATTTTTTCAATGAAAATGGCCAGGCGTTTCAGAATGGTGTCGAGGATGCCCCCTGTCTCCCCGGCGGCGACCATGTTCGAATACAGAGGGTCAAAGACCCTGGGATGCTTTGCAAGGGCGTCGGCCAGGGTCGACCCTCCCTCGACGTCGGTTCTTACCTGCTCGAGTACGCTTTTGAATGTGGGGTTGCTGTGTTGCGAGCCGATGGCCTCGAGGCACTGGACCAGTGGAAGTCCCGCGTCCAGCATTACGGAGAACTGGCGTGTAAAGACTGCGACCTCCTGTGCGGAGACCCGTTTGAGGAAGAGGACGTTCCATGACCTGGTACGCTTTTCCTGAATGGAGATGGGCGCGACCTGCTCGCGCCTCAAGATAGCCGCTAGCCCCTGAGGACTATTGGAAAAGCGCTCCCCGCTTATAGTTTTGTTCGTTCGAATGTTCTTTCCGCGAAACTTGTATACTGGCACTTTTTCTTCCCTTCCTTGTACTTAAACGCCTCTAACCAACCGGCTGTCCCACGGTTTCGGGGCGTTGCTGTCGCGCCATCCCCGCGGCTGGGTTGACGCCCACTCCCCGATTGATCAAATCCTGCAATTCATTGCTGTTGGACGACTTGGAGATAGCGTCCGCCAGTCGAATCTGGCGCGTCAGGACCAAATGGGCCAGTGACTGGTTGAAAGTCTGCATCCCGTACTTTTCCTGACCCGTCTGCATCGAGCTATAGATCTGATGGATCTTGTCTTCTCGGATCAGATTCCGGATGGCAGCGTTTGGAATCATGATCTCCAGCGCCATGCAGCGGCCGACACCACTGGCACGAGGAATCAGGGACTGACAGAGGATCCCTTCCAACACCATGCTAAGCTGGACCCGGATATGGTCCTGCTGGTTGGCGGGAAAGATGTCCACGATTCGGTTGATTGTCGTGACTGTACTGTTGGTGTGAAGTGTTGCCAGCGTGAGGTGACCGGTTTCGGCGATCCGCAACGCCGATTCGACTGTTTCCATGTCGCGCATTTCACCAATGAGCACGATGTCAGGATCCTCGCGGAGGGCCACCCGGAGCGCCTCGCCGAATGAATGCGTATCGCTACCCACTTCGCGCTGGTTCACCAGGCAACTCTTGTGCTCGTGAATGAACTCGATGGGATCTTCGATCGTCAGGATGTGCTCGAAACGTTCCCGGTTAATCTTGTCCATCATCGACGCAAGCGTCGTCGATTTGCCACTTCCGGTAGGTCCGGTGACCAGAACCAGCCCGCGGGGCTTGCCACACATTTTCTCGACTACAGCCGGGAGACCCAAGGCCTCGAAACTACGGATCTCGAAGGGAATGGCGCGAAAGACCGCGGCCACACAACCTTGTTGCGTGAAGACATTGGCGCGGAATCTGGACAGATCTTTGACACCGAAAGAAAAATCGATCTCCCAATTTTCTTCGAAGGCATGCTTCTGAGAGTCCGTCATGACGCTATAGGCGAGCCTCTTCGTCTCCGCCGGGTTCAGTGACGGTTGGTCGAGGCAGCGGAGCCGGCCGTCCACGCGCATCTGGGGCGGCGACCCATTTGTCAGGTGGAGATCGGAAGCGCCGGCGTCGATCACCGTTTGTAGCATTTCGGATAAAGTCAGCATTGCAAACCCTGTGTCCGCCTAGTTCTTGACGGTCTCTCGCAAGACCTCTTCGATCGTGGTGACACCCTTTTTTATCTTTGTCAGTCCGCTGTGGCGCAGCGTCAACATGCCCTCTTCCACGGACTTGCGCTTGATCTCTCTTGCAGAAGCGCCGACAAGGATCAATTCCTGGATTTCCTCGGAAACGTCGATCACCTCATACAGACCCAGACGGCCCTTGTAACCCGTCCCATTGCAGTTACGGCATCCTTCTCCCTTGTATGTCTGGGCCTCTTTAGCTTCATCGGGAGAAAAGCCAATATCGATAAGTGTTTGTATCGGGGTTTTTATTTCGGTTTTGCACTCGTTACAAATCGTACGCACGAGATGCTGGGCGCAGATAAGGTGCACGGAAGTGGCAACCAGAAATGGCTCGATCCCCATGTTCAGCAGACGAGAGATGGTCGATGGGGCATCGTTGGTATGAACGCTAGAAAGCACGAGGTGTCCTGTAAGAGCGGCCTTGATCGCAATTTCGGTGGTCTCGAAGTCCCGGATTTCTCCAACCAGAATGATGTTGGGATCCTGACGGAGAAAAGAACGGAGGGCGGAAGCGAACGTGAGACCGATTTGCTCTCGGATCTGGACCTGATTGATGCCTCGGAAATTGTACTCGACGGGATCTTCCGCGGTCATGATATTGGTCTCGGGCGTGTTGAGCCGGTTGAGTGATGCATAAAGGGTGGATGTCTTCCCGCTTCCCGTCGGTCCGGTCACCAGAACCATTCCGTAAGGCTTCAGGATGGCCTCCTCCACACGCTTCAAGGATTCCTCCTCGAAACCCAGCTTGGCCATATCCAACGGCAAGATGTCCCGGTCCAAGATACGCATCACCACCTTCTCCCCAAACAGGGTAGGCAGCGTGGAAACACGGCAATCGATTTCCTTCTTTCTGGAATCGTAGCTTGTTCGGATCTTGATGCGTCCATCCTGAGGAAGTCTCTTCTCCGAAATATCCATTTTTGCCATGATCTTGATGCGGGAGGTCATGGCGTCTTTGAGACGCAGCGGTAGATTCATCATGTTGTAGAGAACCCCGTCAATTCGAAACCGGACCCGAAGATCCCGCTCATACGGCTCGACATGGATATCGCTGGCACCCCGTTTGATGGAATCGGATAGGATGAGGTTCACCAGCTTGATGATAGGCGCCTCTTCGCTCGATCGCTGTAGCTGGTCGGCCGAGAGTTCCTCTTCCGTCTCGAACTCCGTGTCCAGATCCAGATCGATGCTTCCATCTTTCTCCACCTGCGCGAACTGCGCGTAGACCCTCTTCAGCTCGATCGAGTGCGCGGTCCCGTAGTACTTTTCCAACGCTTCCTGGATGGAGCTCTCTGACGCCACCACCGGCTCGACGTTGAAACCCGTCATGAACTTGATGTCGTCCATGGCAAAGACATTGGTCGGATCGGCGGTCGCAACCGTGAGCGTGTTACCGATTCGACTCAAGGGAACCAACATGTATTTTTGAGCGACCTCGATCGGTATCAGCTTTATGGCCTCTGCGTCTACTTCGAAGTACGTGAGGTTGATGGAAGGGACGCCGTACTGGCGGCTGAGCACAGAGGTGATGTTGTCATCTTCGACGTAGCCGAGGTTGATGAGAATGGAGCCCAGACGGCCTCCGTGCTCGCGCTGCTGCTTCAGGGCTGCATCGAGCTGTTCCTGGCTGATGAAGTCTTCCCTTATTAGGAGTTCGCCGATTTGGGAAGCCATGGTCAGCTAGACCTCAAGATGTCGATGCTGGTAAAGACGAACAACAGGACGCTGATCCAACCGTTGATGGTAAAGAAGGCGAGGTTGACCCGGCTCAAGTCCGATGGCTTGACGAGGGTGTGTTCGTAGGCCAGCAGTAGCCCGACGAGAGCCAGCCCCGCGAGGCTCAAGAAAAGTCCTTTGCTCCAGAACAGACAAGCCAGAAGCACTATCATCACCGCGTGCAAGGCTCCGGAAACCCATAGTGCGACTCGAATTCCAAACCGGCTCGGGATCGAATGCAAAGTCACCCCCCGGTCGAATTCGGTGTCTTGACAGGCATAGATGATATCCAGGCCAGCTACCCAGAGCACCACGGCCAATCCAAGCAGTAACGGCTCCCAACCTAGTTCTCCGCGGATAGCGATCCAAGCGCCGATCGGGGCGCACGAAAGAGCAGTTCCAAGAAATAGGTGGGAGAACCAGGTAAACCGTTTAGTAAACGAATAAAAGAAAACGAGCCCCAGGGCTACCGGACTCAGTTTTAGCGCCAGGGGGTTCAGCTGGTAGGCCGCTAAGACTAGCAGTAACGCGGAGGATACCACGAAGGCCCAAACGAAGGACCGGCTCAATTGTCCCTGAGGGATTGCCCTCGTCGATGTGCGAGGATTGAGCGCGTCAAATCTCGAGTCTACCAGACGATTGAATGCCATCGCCGAACTTCGAGCTCCGACCATCGCCACCATGATCCAGCCCGCGTGATGTGCCTCCGGTATTCCCTTTGCGGCCATGAAGGCACCTACAAAAGCGAATGGAAGTGCAAAGATCGTGTGCTCGATCTTTATCATTTCCAGCGTGGTTTTCAGTTTTTTGAGCATTCGACTCCGGTTTATCCTCGAGTTCACTACCCCTCGAGGGGTTGAGAAATGATGGACCGTTGCCGAGTTTGGGCTCAAATGGTCATATCGGCAACTGAATGGAAGTCCTAAGAGAAATTACCTTGATAACGCTGCAAGTGTAACGAAACAAAAAGAATAACAAATGCCCCTGCCGCTGCAATCGCAATTCGATGGGCAGCGGAGGATCGCAGGCCGCACATGAGCCTCCCTTACTGTTTAAATGGATCACCCACGCTTCTGATGCAAGCTTTTTGTGGAACACCAGCTGTCCCCTTCAGCACCCTAGCAAATCCGATTGTATAGCCACACCGAGGGGTGGATTCCCAACCGCCGACATGCCCTTTTACCCCCTAGTGTGGCAAGATTACCACTGTCATCTTCTGGTGACGCCGGTGTGCAAATCTATTCCAATCAACCCGCGGCCGCTCAACCCGCGGCCGCTCAACCCGCGCGCCGCGCCGGCGCTTCCGGGCCCGTGGGGGAGGAGGGGCATTGATCGAGATCGATTCTGTGGAGCTCCGAGAAATTCGAATGCCCTTGGTGCACTTCTTCGAAACCAGCTTCGGGCGCACCTATGAACGGCGCATCATCCTCGTTACGGTCCGCTCCAGTGAAGGGGAGGGGTACGGAGAGTGTGCCGCGCCGGAAGCTCCACTCTACAACAGCGAGACCACGGAAACCGCGTGGCATATCCTATCGGAGTTCGTTGCGCCTGCTTTTGTTGGGTCAAGGCTCCGGCCCGCCCGCGATGCCGCAGCTAGGGTCAGACACATTCGCGGGAATCGGCTCGCGATCGCAGCGATGGAGATGGCGCTCTGGGATCTGCAAAGTCGACAGGAAGGCAAACCGTTGAGCCGATTCCTGGGAGGCATGCGCGCGGAAATAGACTGCGGGGTGTCGATCGGGATTCAAGAGTCAGTTCGGGAATTACTGCACCATGTCCGCAGAGAAATCTCGGCAGGCTATCAACGGGTCAAGATCAAGATCAAACCGGGCTGGGAGGTCGAGCCCTTGACGGAGGTCCGGCGAGAGTTCCCACGGGTACCGTTGATGGTCGACGCAAACGCCGCGTTTACCCTCGATGACCTGCCCTTGCTGAAAAGGCTAGATGATTTCGATCTGATGATGATCGAGCAGCCGCTGGCTCACGATGATCTCATCGATCACGCGCGCCTTCAGGGTGAGCTTCGAACCCCTATCTGCCTCGATGAATCGATTCATCATCTGGACGATGTTCGCAAAGCCATAGAGCTGGGCAGCTGCCGCATCGTAAACGTCAAGCTCGGCCGTGTCGGAGGCTATCGGGAAGCGCTGCGAATCCACGAATACTGTGGCCTGCACCAGATTCCCCTCTGGTGTGGCGGAATGCTGGAAACAGGCATCGGGCGTGCGCACAATATCGCACGGTCCAGCCTTTCGACATTCTGTTTGCCGGGAGATGTCTCCGCCAGCCAAAGGTACTACGCGAGAGACACGATCTCACCTCCGGTCACGGTTAGCCCCCAGGGGACGATTCGTGTTCCGGACGGCCCGGGAATCGGTTTCGATCTCGACTGGGACCACATTCGCGCGGCGCCGCCCGGGCCTGTATGGACCCTTTCTGTGAACGGGAATGGGGGGGCTGACGGCATGGCTGTTTTGCTTGTTTCGACTCTGCCTCTTTGCGCTTGCGCGCGCAGCGGTTTTTACGAGCAGGAGTGGCAGCCGCCGGCGACCGCAAGGACGATAGAAACCGTATCCTCGTCCTTGACCGGTGTGTCGAGATCTCCGAGAAACCGGATGTCCTCGTCGTTGAGATAGAGATTGACGAAGCGAGACGTTTTGCTCTCCGCGGAGAAGAACCGGGACCCTGCATCCGGAAACCGAGTCTTGAATCCTTCGAGAATTTCGCCGACCGTTGCGCCCTCGAGCTGAACCTCGGATTCCTGCTCGGTATATTGTCGCAGCGGCGTGGGAATTCGAACTGTGATGCTCATGGTATCGCTCCAGAAAACGTTGATGGCTTCGCCGATCCTTGGCTCTGGGACTGGTGCCAGGATTGAAAATCCTTCAAGGAAGAAGACAGCTGGACTGAGCAATTGAGACGGGAAGCCACAGCCTCTGTTGCTTTGTAGCCGTTTCCGGTAATTCCGACTACCACGGTCTCGGAAGGACCTATACGTCCCTGGTCGACGAGTTTTTTGCAGACAGCCAGGGTTGTGCCTGCCGCAGGCTCGGCGAAAATGCCTTCGGTTTCTGCCAGAAGGTGGATTGCTTGAAGTATTTCCTCATCCGAGGCCGTTTCGCCCCAACCATTGCTCTCTCGTACGCAATCGAGCACGTAAGGACCATCTGTAGGATTCCCGATCGCGATCGAATGGGCAATCGTGTCCGGCTTGACCGGTCGAATCTCACTGGCTCCGGAGTGCAATGCATGGATGACGGGCGCACATCCGGCTGCCTGCGCGGCATGAATCTTGGACTTGCCCTCGGCCCACCCCAAGTCCGTGAGCTCACGGTATGCCTTGGATACCTTCGGCAGCAAGGTGCCGCCCGCGGTCGGCAGAACCGTATGATCGGGAAGTCGCCAATTCAGCTGCTCGACCACTTCGTAACCAAAGGTCTTGGCCCCTTCGGTATAGTAGGGACGGAGATTTACGTTGACGAATCCCCACCCATATTCGTTCCCGATCTCGCTGCACAACCGATTCACGTCGTCATAATTTCCTCGAATACGCACGATTTGCGGTTGGTAAATTCCCGAACCGACGATCTTGGCCGGTTCGACCGTGTCGGGTATGAAGACAAAGCAAGGCAATCCGAGCCTCGCGCAGTGTGCCGAAACCGAGTTGGCAAGGTTGCCAGTCGACGCACACGCGATGGTCTTGAAACCCAGCTCCCGGGCTCGCGTGACCGCCACTGAAACGACTCGCTCCTTGTAGGATAGGGTCGGGTGGTTGACCGAATCGTCCTTGAGATAGAGCTGCTCCAGCCCCCATGTCTTCGCTAGGCGATCTGCCCTTACCAGCGGGGTCCATCCGGACTGGAACCCGGTGGCCGGGGGGCCGGTTACCGGGAGAAGCTCCTTGTACCTCCAGAGATTGTACGGACGGTTTGTGATGTCTTCGGGTCCCATTGCACGCGACAGAGCAGCATAGTCATAGGACACCTCCAATGGACCGAAGCAAGAGCTACACACGAACTGTTTCTCGGCCTCGAAAGCCTCTCCACACTCTTTACAAATCAGGTTCTTCATATAGTTCATCAGCGTTTCCCTCTGCGTGGCTAGCCGCGCGCAAAAAAAAACCCTTTCCGGAAAGAAAGGGTTGGATGATCCGCTCGGCTCTCCAACTCATCGTCCAGAAATTCTTTCTGCAGGAATTAGCACCTTGCCTCAGTGGGCTGGTTGCCGTGGCTTCTCAGGGCCAGTCCCTCCACCACTCTGGATAAGTTGAACTAATTAATTAAACGGGAAATCTGGGACAAAATCAACAAGAAATGCGCCGGCCGGCGCGCGTACCGCCATCCGCTCGCCCCGTTTTCCATTTCTTGTTCCTGTTACCCCGAGTTGCACGATTCCGGTTCACCAGAGAAGTGCTTGTGGTGTCTCCAGAATCAGTCCAGGGATCACACCTTTGGGAAGGTGGATAGTGGGTACCACTTAGAGGATGGCAAACTACCTGAAGCGGACAGCGGTGAGCGCACGACCCGCAGGCCGTGCCTACGGCACGGGTACCACCGGCAAGACCGTCATCGTTTTCGCCGTGATGCGGAGCGTTGCGGCGGGGATCCCCTGACTGGATGAGATCTCGAGCGTGCCCAGACCGGTAAACTCCGGAAAGAGCTGACCTTCGCCCGAAATCAATTTGGCCCGGTGGGCCCCGCCTTCCAAGGGATCGGCGAGCTCGATCGGCAGGGGATCGCTCGAGGAGCGTAGAGTCAGGTCTATGTCGGTGCTATCCTCACTCGTGTTCGCCAACGCGATTCCCGTCGAGTAATCGCCTTGCGACTGTACGAATATGCAGAAGTTGTCGTACTTCGGAGACGGAGGCACGGCCGCTTCGGTGAGCAAGGCACCGGTGACGGTGTCATACTGGGAGAAGATAATCACGCCTCCCAGGCCTCGATCTGATTCTACGATGGCGTAACCGCTTTCCAGCGAACCCGTGGAAAGGGATTCCAAGAATAGGACCCCTTGCGGAGTAATCGAGAAGCTGTGGACAGACAAAGCGTTCGATCCGAAGTTGACGATCATCGGTGTTCCGTCAGAGCGGACGAAGCGAATCGTTCCGGACGCAGGAAAGAATCCGGGATTGGTCAGGATAATGGTAGAGCGATAAAAGTTCGTGTCTCCTCCGACGACCACATGAGGGAAGTAAAGCTGTGTCGGCTCGGGGGAGAGGTTGATCGTGGAAGGAGCCAGAGTTGTCAGGGTTCGGTTTGAACTGCGCAAGGCAATCGAGGCGACGGGCACATCCGAATAGACCTGAAGGCTGCCTCTAAAGTTCTGAATGTTTGGGAACAACTGGCCTGGACCGCTGACAAAGAGGGAAGTCTGCTCTCCACCTTGCAGAATGACATCTCGGGTATCGACGGTGGCGCCCGAGCCGTCCACGAGCTTGATGAACAGATTCGCCGGAAAGTCGTGCAGAGCGTTGGCAATCGCCAATGCAGTATTGAAGTCCCCTGTCACGTCCACAGGAACAACAAAAAACTCCACGGCCGTCGAGGCCGAAACGCCTGCCTCTGTGATCAGGACTCCGGCGGCATCATACTCGGAGAATACCGCGCTCCCGCCCAGGGGGCTCGTCGTGACGATCGTTCCGTATCCCGATTCCCCGGGGCCAAGGCCATTGGTCTCCACCATCAAGACTCCCTTGGCTGGGATACTGAAGTAGCAATCGCGTCCTGGAGCGCAGGCCTTCGAAGCCGAACTCGTCATTGGGGTGCCGTTCTGTTTGACCAAGCGGATGAACCCCGTGGCTTCGGCGTTGTTGAAGTTCAATAGAATCAGGCTCGTTGCGAAGCGAACGTCTCCATAGACTCCGTTGGCGATGTGGGCAAAGTGCATGCGCCGAAGAACACGAACCTGCAGCTTGTAGTAGCCGATGAGGTTTTCCCGGCTGCCGACGAGCGGATCTTGGAGAAAGATGGTGTTGTTGAAGGCGGTGACGAAGTCGCTGTCGATATTCGTGGTCACCGCAATGAAGTAAGTGGCGGATCGAGGGACCTCGAAGGTCAAGACGGGGTCATCACTGAAGCCGTCGTCGGGATCTGGTCCGATATCGGCAGACTGAATGAGACTCCGGGCCTCGTCGAACAAACCTACCCGAGCGCTGAGGATCATCGGGAAGGCAGCATTTGCCGTATTCTGCAAAGCGTCCACGTCAATGCTGATCGATTGGCCCTGTTCAGCCTGGAACGCATACCAGTCCAGGTCTCCCAAGTGGATCAAGTTCGCGCCGTAGCTTTGATGCGGCAGAGAGATGGGAGTAGCGGCGGCCTGACTGTCGTTGGGTTCGTTGGCGTCCCCCACAAAGGAACCGTCGAATTGAGGAACGAGCAGCAGCGAGTAGTCTCCCGTCGCCGATAGACTGGAGACGGAGACAAAGTAGTTGCCTCCGACGGGAAACTTCAGATAGAGAATCGGTTCGTCCCGGGTCAACGCCGGCGTGGACAGGTTTATTTCGGTATCGTTGTAACCAATGAGGTCTCCACTGTCGTTGTACAAAGACAAGCGAGGAGTGAGACCCGAGTCGATAGATCGGGCCTGCACCCATATGGTGACCTTCTGTCCTGTTGTGACGGAGAATCGGTAAAAATCTACGTCTGAAGTCGTGTCGATTTCGGCTCGAACAAGCGTGAAGGGCGCCGAAATCCCGTTTGCCTGGGCCATGGAGTTGTTGGGTTCGATCTCGTCGTCCTGGGCATAGGCGCTCGTGAACGGTACGAGCAACCAGACCGCGACAAACCAGAGGCTATGCTTCCCCGGTCTCCTGACTAACCTGTTACACATCACAGCAATACTCCGCTTCACCGGATATCCAGAAAGATTCGGTTGGAAGTCCCGCCATTGTCGGGGTTTGTCACGCTAATCGGGATTCTGCCTACCGATTGGATCATCGAGGCCGGCACCTCGGCTCTCAATTGCCGGTCGCTGATGAAGCTCGTAGCAAGAGCCGCCGTATTGAAATTGATTTGAGCGCCGCCCTTGAAGTTCGTCCCGTTGACTATCAAGGTGAAAGCTGGGCCTGCTGCCGCGACAGTCTGCGGACTCAGGGAGACCAGGAACGGATTGGCGACAAAACTCCCCTGCGTGATAAAAAAACTGACTGGCTGGGATCGACCGCCCCCGGGCTGGGGGTTCGAGATTTCGACGATCCACTCACCGATATCATCAGGGAATTCGACCGTCAGGGACACCACGAGTTGGGTGCTGCTGATATCGGAGACACCAGCGCGGGTGAAACCGGTCGGCGGCGGAGTCCCGGACTCGTATACTTTCACCCCCGTCTGAGAACCTAGGTTGGTTCCGTTGATTATGATTGGCATGCTATAGAGCGAGGGGTTGTCCAGCAGGGTCGCCGAACCAGGTAGCACGGATGTGATAGTCGGTTGAAGACCTTGAATGAGCAGGTTCGCCACCTCGGATGCCGCGAGCGAAGGATTTGGGTTTCTGACGCTGATCTGTCCGAACCCGGACTGGCGCAGCGAATCGGCAGGGATCTGTGCGGTAAGGTGGACCGTGAGACAAAACGAATCGACTTCGCAGTAAGTGGTCGGGACCGGCTGGCCATTGAACAACACGACCGCACCGCGACGAAACCCATATCCGAAGACATCGACCGACAGTGGACCTGCGCCCGGCTCCAGCTTGGCCGGAACCGACGCGGGAGAAATCTGTTCGATTCCCGGCGCTGGATAGAAGACGGTCAACAGTTGGATGTTTGACTCCACGTTCGCGGGCCAGGGGTTCTCCACCGTTACCGGGAAGATTCCACCTTCTACAAAGTAGATTGCCGGGACGGAGACCGTGAGCTGACTGTCGTCCACCAGAGTGACGTTGATGCCGTCGGAGCTTCCGTTGATTTTCACCCTGGCTCCCTGAAGGAAACCGATGCCCCTTATCGTCAGGGTTGCGCCGGCGCTTCCCTGCACGATGTCGCCGGGCGTGATCACCCCGGATAGCAGAGGTCGATCGCTAAAGACGACCACTGCATACGAACCGCTGACCCGGCGATCGGGTCCGTTAGGGTTGGTGACGACTCGCACATCGAACTGGACCGGCGAGGAGAGCGCAAACCCTGGAACCGTTGCCTCGAGCTGGTTCGAATCGATGAAAGTTGTCGCCAGCCGGATCGTCCCCAAAAACACTTCCGACGATTGGTTGAAGTCCCGGCCGTGAACGCTCACCTTCGTATCGGCGCTGTTGACGGCAATGGATGCGGGAGCCACCACGATGGCGTCATCGGAGGTGAATCCCTGGAAATCCTGCCTTCTGCTGGCGAATCTTATGTCGAAGTTGACCTCGCTGGGCGCAAACTGAAACCCGAACTGGTCCACCGCCATCGAGTATCTTCCCGACGCCAAGCCGCTGAAGGCATAGGTTCCGTCGGCCCGGCTGCTGGTAGTGCTTGCGGTCGGTCCCGAGAGAGCAATCTGGAATCCCTCCGCCGGCTTACCGTTGACAAAGATCGTTCCCGTCACCGCGAAAGTCTCCAGCGAAGCGGGTACGAAGGACTCACTCACACGGCTCGGAGAGAAGTTTGCCAGGGTCATCCCGCTGGAGGTTCCGAGTGTCGCGGTTGCAAATAGGGGCAGCGTCGAATTGAGGTAGACGTATCCTCCGCTCAGGGAGGACACTTCTGGCAAAAACTCGATTAGCGTTTTCGAAACCCGCCGGTTGGGACCCACGATCACCTGGCCGATCGCCTGTGTGACTGCCAGGGGATCGACGACGTACACGGTGACGTAAGCGTCTTGTGGATTGGGGTTTGCCAGCGAAATTTCCGTGAACATTCCTGCACTTTGGACAGCCTGAGAGAAGAGAAAGGCAAACTGCGGCGCTGGCTGCATTAGCAGAGCGGCCAGTGAGGCTGCCTCTCGATTGCCATAGATCACGGCCGCCGCGATCCGGCCCGACGCCTGTACGAGAATCCACCCTTCGACGTCGCTCCCGTTGGCCGGGGCGCCAAGCGAGGATTCGATCGAAGCCCGATAACCTCCGTTTGCCGGAACACTAAACTGGCTCGCACCCAGGTTGGCGCCATCGTTTCCAATGAAGGTGACGGTCACGTCACCGGAGGAAGAGTCGGAATTGGCGACGGAAACAAAGGACGTATCCGTCGCTCCGGTTCGAAAGTAGGGTAGGACACCCCCGTTGGATAGTTCGGTCAGACTGACAGCGTTGAGTGCTGCAAGGTCGACGAATCCGCCCGGCGGCGCCAGTGACGAAAAGCCGAGAAACAAACTTGTGCCGGAGATTTGCTGCGCCTGTGCGAAGAGATTCGCCGACTTGCCCTTTGCCGTGATGTGCGATATTCCGGTAAAGTCCTCCACCCCGGGAAACGCGTCGTGGGCGAGGCTTCGATAGTTGCCGTAAGCCTGCACGCTGATGTTCGACTGCGCCCGTCGTTGACCGTCCAAACCCCAAAGACTCAACTCCACCCCGGTGGAACGCGGGCTGGGATTGAGTACGTTGATTTCCGAGACGCCTTGCTCAAACCCGGGAACGACGGGAAAGATTATCTCCATCCCTGCTCGGGGAGGCTCAGCTCCGTCCATGAACGTTCCCTGCTGATCAAAGGTCTGATAGTAGGCAACCAAGCCGGGCGTGGCGCTGATAATCAGCAGAGACGCGTCGAAGGTCGGAAAACTATACAGATCCGACGCTGTCCGCGCGATCTGCCCACGCCCCGGAACCGTGAGTGTGAGCGGATTCGGAAACACGTCCGCCACCAGGTTTCCAGCCGTATCGACCAAGAAGAGGTCCGCGATCGCTGGCGAGAAATTCGGATTGAAGATCGCAACGCCACTGGTGTTTTCCACGGAGGCCGAGACGAAACGGGGAAAGTGAAGCTCCGTCCCATCCGGGTCTCCCGATTGCGCCAAACCCGCTCCCCCCACTCCCATGAGGGGACCGAGCAGGATGCAAGCGATTACGGCAGCGATCGGAGTCGTCGATGTTGCCGACACGGTTGCCGAGACCCGAACAAACACGGAATAGAACAGGGAAGCGAACACGCGCTTTCCATTTAGTCGATTGGTGGCCATGCGTTGCCTCTGCAAAATCCTAAAGCATAGGTGGCGAGCGGACAGTGTCCGAGATCACAACCCGGGAGATTCTTTCTGCCGGTGTCAGAAATAATAGACAAAGGCGAAAGAGATCTGAAATTGATGAAAGATTCCCGATACCGGGAACACCGTAGCGTTGGGGTCCTCTGATTGATTGGGCAGCCCGTATCGAACGGCTCGCGTCATAAAGTCGCGAAAATCGACTCGAAACCCATAGACCTTGTTGATCCGGAATTGAACGCCCGCACCAGCGTTGAAAGCGAATATGTTGTCGCTTTGTACTCGGCCGAGCCCTGCCTGATTGGGATCCAACGCCTCATTGATTGCTTGTGGGCCTAGACGGTACAGCGTGGCGCCAAAGCCGGCGGTCAGAAATGGTGTCCACTTTCGATCCCCTAGCCCCGTCGGATACCAGAGCGCGTTATAGGAGATTTGATGGATTCGATTGGTAAACGCGAAGGTCGCGCCGTTGGTCTCGTTGATGATCCGGCTGGCGTTGTTTCCGAAGCTGTAACTGAGGTCCTGGCCCCAGTGCCCGGTTCCGTCGACTCCCAATCGGACGCCGCCCGCCGCTCCGGGTAGAAAGTCGTGGTTTCCCGTCATGGCCACGGTGGACTGCGGAAAAGTGATCTCGAAGTCCTTGTCCATGGCAAAATTGCCTGCGCCAAAGAACTCCAACCGGTACTGGTGCTGGGCGGTCGCGGGGATTGCAAAAAACATCACGATAGCTAGCGGTAAGACAAAATGGACGATTCTTTTCATTTGGGATTCAACCTTTCTTCTTTCGTAGAGAAGCGCTGTTTAGCGAGGGAGGGGACGCGTTCTAAAGATAGGCAAGCACCTCTTTTTTTCGTTTCTTCGAGAAGTCTCTCAGACACATCGTTTGGGCTATATGCATCTAATTTATCGACGCCGCTCGATTGCGCGCTTAATTAAATTTTTCCCTCTTGCCTAAACTGGGGAGAAAGGAGGGCTAGCCTATAGGGTCCCTAGGGATTGGGGTGGGGTGGTTCGTCACGAAAGTTGTTCTTGCGACAACCAATTGGATGAACAAGAATGTAAAGCGATTTGACAGTCAAAGAGTGCAAATGTCCAAGAAACCATCAAAACAGGGTCGAGCTCAGCCTGGTCCGGTCTGCAACCACGGTGGTGGTCGCTTGCTGATCGGGGAGAAGCCCATTGCAGTCCAGCGAGGCGAGTTCAGATGAGAAGTCTGAAAGAGAAGCTGTTCGCCTTGACCATGAGCCTTTCCTTGATTCCGCTGGTGGGGATCTCCGTTTTCTCCTATTTTATTGGGAGTAAGCAGATTACCGAAGACCGGATCAAGCTGTCGCTCGAGAAGATGGCGCAGGATACCTCCGACAAGATCGATCTTGTCCTGGGAGAGCAGAGAGAAGAGGTTCATTCCATGGCCACGACTTTCTCGCTCTTCTACCCGGTTGTTTCCGAGCGGAACCGCCAGGGAATGACCCGACTGCTGAATAACTATTGTTTTGACCACGAAGTCTACGACGTGCTGCTCATCGGAGACCCCAAGGGGAGGATCGTTGCGATCAACAACATGGATCGCTTGGGCGCGCCGTTTTCAGCGGAGACCATATCCGCAACGCTCGGCGCGGATCTCTCCGAATTCGGTGTGGAACGCAGCCTGTTTGATCATTCCATCAAAGGCCACTCTTCTCAAAGCGACTGGTACCAGTCGAGCATCGTTGCAACTCTCTACGACTACGAGCAGCAGGATCGCAGTCACCAATTCAATGTAGCCTATTCGGAGCCGGTGAGGAACCCGGAAACAATGGAAATCGTGGGGGTCTGGATCTCCGTTGTCAATTGGGTCTATTTCCAGAATATCCTGGACCGCGTGGAAGCCGATTTGCGGGAGCTCGACCTCCGCACGGGGTACGCTTTCATGTTTGGCAAAGATGCCAATACAATCATCGCCCATAAGTATCGAGCCAATCGCGGCTACCCGGGGGATGTCCCCTTTTTGGAAGACGACGGGCAGGACCTCTACCAAAGTAAACTCGTCGAAGATCACGGTCTGACAAGTCTGCACAACGCGATTCTGGCCGGTGAATCGAGCCTTGCCTATGACTTTCCGGCGGGGAACGCGAAAATGTCCGGGTTGCATCCTATCGAAGACAGTTTCGGCTGGATTGTAGGGGTTGGAATCGATGCGGAAGATATTTTCAAGCCGATCGAGAACATGAAATGGTGGCTCATCGCCGTAACCTTGTTGACCGCCTGTCTGGTGAGCGTGTTCACTTACGCGATTGCACAAGGAATCACGGTGCCGCTGAACAATCTCATTCGAACGGCCCGTACAATTGCCCAGGGGAATCTCCGGGAGCGAGTTCGAATCAGCACTTCCGATGAAGTAGGGATTCTGGGATCCACCTTCAACGACATGGCGCGGTCTCTGTCTGAACGGGAGCAGCAGCTCCAGGTGCTGAACAAGAACCTGGAACAAATGGTGGGCGTACGCACCCGGGAGCTGGAAGAATCCCACGATGCGCTCAAGAAAGCATATCTCGAACTTCAAAGTACGCAGGATCAGTTGGTGCAGTCGGAAAAGATGGCTTCTCTGGGGCAGTTGGTAGCCGGAATTGCGCACGAAATAAAGAACCCCCTGAACTTCATCTATGGGAATACTGGTTTCTTGGCCGACTACAGCCAGAAGCTGCAGTCGCTGGTCGAGGCGTTTGACTCTTTGCCCAGCCTATCGGCGGAAGACAAAGCTCGGCTGGATGGGATGAAGGAACGGGCGAACTATGATTTCATTCGCGAAGACCTCGCAACCTTGATCGACAACTTTACGGAAGGTGCGGAACGCATCAACACGATCGTGTCCGATCTGCGGACTTTTTCTCGAATGGATGCTGATGCTCTGACGGATATAGATCTGCACGCATCCCTGGACATGTCCCTCAACTTGCTGCGGAATCAATACAAGAATCGTATTGAGGTTCATCGGAACTATGGGGCCATTCCCCCGATTCAAGGATATTCGGGAAAGCTGGGCCAAGTGTTCATGAATCTGCTCTTGAACGCTTTTCAAGCGATCGAGGGAAACGGCGAAGTCTGGATTCGAACTCGATCGGCGAACGGCACGGTAGAGATTGAAATCGAAGACAGTGGCAGCGGAATTCAGAAGGAGAGCCTCAGGCGTATCTTCGAGCCCTTCTTTACCACCAAGCCTGTAGGACACGGGACCGGGCTCGGATTGAGTATCAGCTACGGGATCATCGAGCAGCATCAGGGTAAGATTCATGTGAACAGCACAGCCGAGAAAGGGAGTGTCTTCACGGTTCGGCTACCCGTCGTCCAGGAAGGACCCGGCAAATGACGAAGCAATACCAACTCCTGCTGGTCGACGATGAGATGGCTAACCTGCAGAAGCTACAGAGGACTTTCGTGGACCACTACGAAGTGTCTACGGCTCAATCGGGCGAGGAAGCGCTCGATATCCTGAAGCGCACCACCGTTGATGTCATCATCACGGATCAGAAGATGCCCAATATGACCGGGATCGAGTTCCTGGAGCTGTCGCAGAGGGAGTATCCCAATCTGGTCCGGATCGTGCTCACAGGATTTACGGAGGTCGACGACCTGATTGCTGCAATCAATATGGGCAAGGTGCACAAGTACATCACCAAGCCGTGGGAGCCCGAGGATCTGCGGATGGCGGTGCGGGAGGCCCTCGAGAAGAAGGAACTGCAGCGCGAGAACGAGCGGTTGGCCGCGGAGCTAAAGCAGGCGCATGACCGCCTGCTGACCGAGAATATCATTCTGCGGCGGGAAGTCGAAAAGGAAGTCCGGCCCAGAAACATCGTCTACGGCAGCCCGGAGATGGAGAACATCTTGCGGCTCTTGGACCGGGTCAAGGCGACTGAGACCACCGTCCTCATTCAAGGGGAGACCGGAACGGGAAAGGAACTGATCGCCCGCTATATCCACGATGATAGCAATCGTCCAGGTCAGATCTTCATCCCGGTGAACTGCGGAGCCATTCCCCGCGACCTTGTTGAAAGTGAGTTCTTCGGACACGCGAAGGGTGCGTTCACGGGCGCCATGCAGGAAAAAAGGGATTTTTCGAAATGGCACATGGGGGCACGATATTCCTGGATGAGATCGGAGAGGCGCCGGCCGAGCTTCAGGTCAAGCTCTTGCGGGTGATTCAGGAAAGTGAAATCATGCCGCTCGGCTATCATCAACCCAGGCAGGTCGACGTGCGGATTCTCGCCTCAACGAACCGGGACCTGAAAGCCGAAGTTGAAGCCGGACGCTTTCGACAAGATCTCTTTTTTCGCATCAATGTCTTTTCACTCACGATTCCCCCGCTGCGCGAGCGTACAGGAGATATTGCTCCGCTGGCCGAGTTCTTTCTCTCACAGTTTTGTTCGAAGTTGAACCGAAGAGTTGGTCCCTTACTAGAGAAGACCCAAGGCTTTATGGAATCCTACGCCTGGCCTGGCAACGTGCGAGAGCTGCAAAACGAGATCGAGCGCATGGTCCTGCTGGCCGAACCGGGAAAGCCCCTCGGACCAGAATTGCTTTCGGACCACATTCGCCAGCTTGCCGGGTCGCCGAGGGGGCCGGACGGTAACATGAAAGTTGCAATCCAACGATTGGAAGAGGAAATGATCGGCAACGCCATGCGCCAGTTCAAAAACAACAAGTCCCGGATGGCGCGAAATTTGGGGATCAGCCGGCAGGCGTTGATCGAAAAGCTAAAACGGATGTCCCAGCGCTGAATCGGGGACGTCCCTCTCCCCCCGCCACGGTTTTTCGCGGGATCCATTCCAGGAAGCTTGGAAACTTGGAGGAGATGTCCCTTTTTGTTCAGTCCTCTTTTTGTTCAGTCCCGAACTTTTCAACTGTCCCTTCTGGGCAATCACTGTAGGAAATGCTGGCATCCCACTATCCTGGGTCTTTACACTTCTAAACACCGCTTCTTCAGTCCTTTAGAAAGAATCATTGGGGATTGTCCAATTGTTGGACAGTTCGGATCTGCCGACTCAGCAGAATCGTGTTCTGCATTTATTCCCGGCAACATTATAACTACAATATAATCAATAATTTGCAGATCATAACGTTCCGAAGCTAATATCTGGCACGCCGTTTGCAGTGTAACAAGACGTGTAAGAAGGGGAAGGGGCGCCCACGGGCAGCACTTGCAAGGGATCGTTGCTGGTCCGTAGGCGAACAATGACGAAAAGCCCATCGGATTGGCGATGGCGTTTCCTGGGGAGAGCATGATCACAAGCCACACTGCAAGCCCGAACGCATGTATCCTAGCCAGGCCTGCCGGTACCAACGTAGAGGGCACGGTTCGCGGCGTTGACACCTACGATGAGCTGGTTGCCAAATACTACCGGAAAATCTTCAACACGGCCTTTCGAATCTTGGGGGAGCATGCCTCGGCAGAGGATGCACTCCAGGAAACCTTGCTCAACATTTACCGGGGACTTCCGCGTTTCCGAGGCGAGTCGAAAATATCAACCTGGATCAGTAGAATCACCGTCAACGTGTGTTTGGGGATCCTGCGCCGGGGGAAGCAAAAGTTGTTCGTCGAGCTGGAAGAGGAGTCGGCCCGGCAGATTCCCGTGGACAAGAACCCGGACAACGATCCGCTCGAGTATGCCACGCTCGGGGAGCTACGCGAGCTCATCGAACGGGCCTTTCTGCGCATGTCCCGTAAGCAAGGGGTTGTCGTGCGGCTCCACGATCTGGAAGGGAATACGATTCAAGAGATTTCTCAGATCCTGGATGTGCCGCTGGGAACGGTCAAGTCCCGGCTTTTTTACGGGCGGCAGGAATTCAAGGAGATCTTCAACGCCATGACGGAAAAGAGCTGTCCCGTCACGGTGCATTAGGTACTGGGCGCTTCGTGCGCCCAGCACACTATCCGTTTCCCGCTCACCCCGTTTCCCGCTCATCCCCATCCGTTTCGAGTTCATATGCCCGAACGTTCCCATCCCTTCGTGCGTCCGAGGGATGCCTAGGAACGCCTAGCCATCATGGCGCCAAGCGGATGACGCTTAGCGGAAAGCGTGCCGGGTCGAAGACCCGGCGCAGATTCGCTTCACGGACGTCTCCTGGCGTGCTACAATCCCCCGTCCGCTAGGGGTGTGCATGCCCTTTGTTTCCAAGGCATATTTTCAACGAGACATAGATTCGGTTGAACAGTTTCATCGGCAGCCCCGTCCGGGCGAGCGGGCAGATCACTACAGCCCGCGCGTATACTTCGAAACGAAGATCGACTTTGCCGACGTGAGATCGGGGTTTCGCGGGACCGTCAGTATCTGCAAGTCTGTCGAGCTTCTCCCCCTCGAGACGGATCTGTTGTGGACGCCCGATATGGTCTCCGACGAAGAGCCCTTGGGCATCGTCCAGGGAGTCCCGGATACCGCGACGAGGACTCCACTCCCGGAGTTTCTGAGCGTGGATACGATAGCGAGAATGGAAACCCTGTTCCTTACCTACCTCATGCGGCACCACCACGTGCGCATTTATCGCAACTTTACACTGAACACCTATTCCCACACCGGGGAGTCTCAGGATGAATTCGGTTCTCGTTGTGTAGAGCTACTTGCCGATTCTTTCAAAAAGGAGATGGACTCCATTCGGGAAGTGGTCCTTCGAAGGATGGAGCGGTTGAGGGAATGTTACCAGAAGGGGCCAGCGGAGGATTTCGGAGCCGTCAAGTCAAGCTCTCATTGGAAGAGTCGTATGCATCAGGTCTCTGAAAGACTCACGAACCTATTTCTGGAGACGGAATTGGGCGACCCAAACATTCCATCGGTTCCGGATTATCCCGTGCGTCTCCAGGAGGTGACCGAAGAGCCCTTGCTTTCACTGGAGATGGAAACGCGCAAAGAGATTTCCAGACTTCACCAGAAGTACCTACAGGATCTTTCGAACGTCGATGAATACTACATTCGGCCCAATTTCAAAGATGTTCATGTGGGCCGAAGCGGCATTCTCTGGATTCCGGTGGAGGAGGTTGCATGACTGGGGAGTCCACTCGCATCGCAGTGGCAATGAGTGGTGGTGTGGATAGCTCCGTCGCCGCGGCTATCCTCAAGGAGCAGGGTTACGACTTGGTTGGCTTTTCTATGCAGTTGTGGGACCAAACGGCCCAGGTCTCTTCAGGGAACGAACCGGTTGCTGGGAAGTGTTGCTCGCTCGACGATCTCTACGACGCCCGCGCCGTCGCCTCTCATCTGGGGTTTCCTTACTACGTGGTGAACTTTCAGAAACAGTTTGCCCAGACAGTGGTACGAGACTTTATCGAGAACTATCGCTCCGGTCGGACTCCTTCTCCGTGCGTGCTCTGCAACTCGCGCATGAAGTTCGACCATCTGATGAAGATTGCCGATGAAGTGGATGCCCAACGGGTGGCGACAGGGCATTACGCCCAGGTTGCCTTGGATCGGGGCACGGGACGGTATCTGCTCCAGAAGGCGGTGTTCACGGAAAAGGATCAATCCTATTTTCTGTTTGGGCTGACCCAACAACAGCTGTCCAAGGCTGTATTCCCGTTGGGCGGGATGAAGAAGCAGCAGGTCCGAGGCATCGCCCGACAACAAGGGCTCGAGGTCGCCGACAAGCCCGAAAGCCAGGAGATTTGTTTTGTTCCGGACGGCAAGTACGCCGATTTCATCGAGCGCCACTATCGGGATGTTTCCAGCGACACCGGGAACGATCCGTTTCCGCCAGGGCCAATCGTGAACAGATCGGGCCGGGTGCTGGGAAAACATCAAGGCATCCATCGCTACACCGTCGGCCAGCGACGAGGGCTGGGTATCGCTCATTCCGCACCTCTCTACGTGGTCGAGATTCAGCCCGAGGCAAACCGGGTCGTCGTCGATGAGCGGCCGGGCGTAAGCCGTTTGGATTGCCGGGTGATTGACCCAAACTGGATTGCGATTTCCCCACCCCAAGGGCCGTTTGAGGCCCACGCCAAGATTCGTTCCCGTCACCAGGAGTCGCCGGCTGTCATTACCCCCTGCGGCGACGGAAGCTTGGAGGTAGTGTTCGATACACCCCAGCACGGCGTGTCTCCTGGTCAGGCGATCGTCTTCTATCAAGAGGAGACGGTGGTGGGTGGCGGGTGGATCGCGCGCCACGATCTATGAAACGAGTCCTGATTGTCGTAGGAGAGGCTTCAGCAGACCGTTACGGGGCTCGCCTGGTCCACAGGCTGAAATCGGTCTATTGCGCGGAGCCGTTGGAGTTTTTTGGTACCGGCGGCGGTGAGATGGAGGCCGCCGGCGTCCATCTCCTGTGCCATATCTCGAAGCTCGCAAGTATTGGGCCCCGCGAAGCCCTCCGCCACTTCGGCACCTACCTCGAAGTGTTTCACGCCATCTTGAGCAAGGCCGTCGAGGAGCCTCCTGACTTGGCGGTATTGCTCGATTTCCCTGAGTTCAACCTCCGGCTGGCCAAAAAACTGAAACGCATGGGCGTGAAAGTGATCTACTACATTAGCCCGCAGATTTGGGCTTGGCGCAGAGGGCGAGTGAAGATTATTCGAGACTACGTGGACAAGATGCTGGTCATTCTTCCTTTCGAGGTCGATTTCTACAAGCGCTGCGGAATCGACGTGGAGTTCGTCGGTCATCCACTTCTCGAGGAGGACTTTGGCGGCACGCTGGACAGAAAGAAATTTCTACAAAACCTGAATCTGGATCCCAGCCGCAAAACGATAGCGCTTCTCCCGGGCAGTCGGAGCCGAGAGGTAGAGTATATCTTGCCTACCCTGCTGCGGGCATCGCTCGAGATCCTCCGTGTGACTCCCTGCCAGTTCTTGATCTCCGCGGCTCCGTCGCTGGATCTGGGACAGATCCGCGGGATGGCAAACGAGATACTGGGTGGGAATCCAAACTCGCTATACTTCAAGATCGTAAGCACGGACACCAAGGTGGTACTGGGCAACTCGGATTTTGCCATCGTCAAGAGCGGAACCAGTACCGTGGAAGCCGCATTGGTCGGGATCCCTTTCATCATCGTGTATAAGATTTCGTCTTTGAGCTGGTTCATCGGTAACATTCTCATTCGTAGCCCTTTCAAAGGGCTGGTAAACTTGATCGCGGGAAAGGAAATCGTGCCAGAGTTCATGCAGGGGGACGCAACGGCCGAGTCGCTGAGCCGTGTTTCCGTGGAGATACTCTCGGATGCGCAGAGAGCCGCGCAGCTCTGTTCCGATCTGGCGATCGTTCGGGAGACGCTCGGGCGTCAGCCCGCAACAGAAACAGCTGCTAGAATGGTAGCGAGTTATCTGTGAGTTGAGTCCATGGAGTCGGGGAAAATGTCGAGTATGAGACCGCTGCTCTTGCTAGCTCTCTTGCTTTCCGTCGGCCATCATTCCTATTCTCAATCCAGGCCGATGATTCGGGTGGACCAGCTCAAGGTTCAGGCTGAGCTCATGCCCGAGGACCACGAACTGGAAGCGGTTGCCGAGGTCGTGTTCACACCGCTCGAGGCCACGGAAACAGTAGTGTTCGAGATAAGCGAGAATCTCTCGGTGAGGCGAATCCTGGACAGCGAGGGGGTGGAAATCGAATTCGGGCAGGGTGATTCGGGTCCTGGCCTTCTCGCGCTCCGCTTCGGCGCGCCGCTCGATCCCGGGATTGCCAAGACGATAAAGATGGAATACGAAGGGGGCTTCGACAGGGACCAATTCAGCCGCCTCTACGCGAGGGATGAATCGAGTGCGTATATCGGAATGGAGGGAACGTACCTGCTTTTTCTGGCCAAATGGTTCCCGGTAAGTGGTTTCCTGGCTGATCGGGTAGTGGTTGATTTCGAGATTACAGTCCCGCTTGGCATGACCGTCGTGGGTCCGGGCAACCAGCTGAACGTCGTGACCAAGGGAATCACGGAGAGTTTTAGCTGGGGCTCCGGAAAGCCGATTCTGAGCGGATCCGTGGTTGCCGGCCGATACTTCGAGAAGGAGGTCCAACTCGGAGACGTCACGATTACCTGCCTGGCCGAGGAGCGGCACCTGGATGCGATCGAGCAGTCGGCAGAAGTTCTGGCGGAGATCTTGCAATTCTACACCGAATCATTCGGACCCGCGGCGGCGGGAAAGTCGTTTCGTCTGGTAGAAGTCGATGATCGTGTGCGGATGCACCCCGGCACTCTGGGAACCGTATTTGTCACCAACAAGGAGCTATCCGCAACGGAGCCGGACTCACGTTGGTTGGCCCGCCGGGCGGCGTATCAATGGTGGGGAGAAACCGTTACCCCCAGGAGTCCGGATGATCTCTGGCTCGTCGATGGGATGTCTTATTTTTCGGCTGCGCTCTATCTTGGCTCGGTTGGGGGAGAAGAGGCTTTTGCAGACGAGGTCAGCCAGCTTGCTGTGCTGGGGCTAAAATCCGAGAGCAAGAGCGCCGTCCGCGTGGGCGTCGGGCTTGGCTACCGCACCGAGGACTACGAATCGGTCGTTGCCGGCAAGGGGGCCTGGATTCTCAATATGCTCCGGCCCATTCTCGGGGAGGACAATTTCAACCAGTTGCAGCGAGAATACATCGCCCGCTTCGCCGAGTCGGGAGGGTCAACGGCGGACTTTCGCCAGCTTGCCGAGGAGATTCACGGTGAAAGTTTGGCGTGGTTCGTGGCCGAGTGGGTGGACACAATCGGGGTTCCGGAATTGGATACGGAGTATATCGTTTTCAAAACTGTGGATGGGTTTCGCATTTCCGGGAGCGTCTCCCAGGACCGAGATCTGTTCCGCATGCCGATTGAAATCGAAGTCGAGACGAAGGATGGAACAAAGAAGACAGAGATCGAGCTGAGGGGAAAATCAGCGGCCTTCGATATGAACACCTTCTCGATGCCGCTCAAGGTTACCATCGATCCAGACAACAAGATTTTGCGCGATTCCAGGGAGCTCCAGACTACGGTCCAGATCTCTCGGGGAGATGACTACAAGGAAAAAGAGCAATTCATCGATGCAATTCGGGCCTATGAGGAGGCCATACAACTCAACGCGCGCAAGTCCCTGGCCCACTTTCGACTGGCTGAGGTCTTTTGGGAACAATTCAACCTGCAGGCTGCCGCCAACTCTTTCAGGGACGCTCTGAACGGAGACCGGGAACCAGCTTGGATCGAAGTTTGGTCGTACATTTATCTCGGTAAAGTCTACGACATCTTGGGACAGCGTCAGCGCGCCTTGGCCGAGTACAACAAGGCCGCCAATACTAAAGACGAGACGTTTGGGGCCCAGGAAGAAGCTAAAAAGTGGCTGGCACAACCCTTTACACGTGAGCGGACGACCATGCAGCCGGCGCGCGGTTGATTCGCCTCTATCGAATCGAGTCGCGATGATGAAGTCTTGGGGCAAACTTGCTCAGAGGCTCCGGGTGCCGGTCGGCACCGTGATCGGAATCGTGTTTTTGATCCTGATGCGACCCTCCTGGCGTTCCCTATCGGTCGGTGGCGCAGTGGCCGTTGTGGGGGTGCTCCTGCGCTTGTGGGCGTCCGGGCACATCGACAAGGGAAAGGCCTTGACCAAGGGTGGGCCCTACGCTTGCTCTCGAAACCCGCTCTATCTGGGATCGCTCTTCATGGCCATTGGCGTCATAGCAGCCGGTCAGGCTTTCTGGCTGCTCGTTCCCTTTGGAGTCTTTTTTGCAATCTTCTACTACCCGGTCATGAAGGCGGAAGAAGCAGAACTGCTGTCTGGATATGGATCGAAGTTCATGGAATACCGACAGGAGGTGCCGATCTTCTTCCCCCGTTTTTCCCGCAACCGCACGGCCGAGGCCCGGTTGACATCGATCTTTCGCTGGTCACGAGTCACGCACAACGGCGAGCACAGGACCCTGATCGGTTTCTTGTTGATCGAAACCTTCCTAATAATCAAGACTTTAGCATGATTCCAACCTTCGGTTTTTGTTGCATTCCAAGGCCGAATATTGGTAGTTTTAGCAGTTACGGGTGTGCAGCGACGACGGAATTGTGAATACAGCACACGTTGGGGTCGATAGAACTGTTTGGTCACTGATCACGGGGAGTTGAGGAATGTATACCGATCACATGGTGCGAGACGAAGGACCAAACAAGCTGCTTCGGAAATGGACAGGCTCGACGATCGTGTCGGAGCTTTCGGGGCTGACCTGGAAACTCTTCCAGGCACTGAACACTCGGATCGGAGAAGGCGAACTTCCAACACCCAAGTGGGCGCCCGGTAGGATGCTCAAGAGCCATGAACGAACGGCACCACCGCTTGGCCTTCCTCGTGTCACCGACTCTCTTTGTCCCAAATGCGTACCCGAGGTCCGGAGCTCCATCATTCGTGGCGAAGTCGACCTCTCAGTGCTTGCCGACAGTCACCCGGGGGAGATCAAGGCGCAAATCGTAGAGGAAGACGGTCAGGTGCTCATGCGCAAGGAGTGTCCAACCCATGGATCATTCCAGGACACCCTTTCCACCGATGCCGATTTCACCCGACGTATCGAAGGCCTCTTCTTTGGGCGCGATTTTCGCAGCGCCGAGGATGCAGAGGTTCACAAACATGGGACCTCCTCGATCCAGTATGGCCGCGGAGCGGTTCTGACAGTGGATTTGACCAACCGTTGCAATATGATGTGCAACCCTTGTTTCATGGATGCCAATCAAGTTGGCTATGTCCACGAACCAGAATTCGATGACATCAAAGCGATCCTGGATCGCGCGATTTCTTTCAAGCCGCGCCGGCAGATCATCATCTTGTTCTCGGGCGGGGAGCCCACGCTCTCGCCTTTTTTTCTGGAAGCCGTGGCATATGCCAAAAAGATCGGTTTCTACCGGCTCATGGCGGCAACGAATGGAATACGCTTTGCGCAAAGCGAAGAGTTCACCCGAGAGGCGTACGAGGCGGGCCTACATGGCGCGTACCTTCAGTTCGACGGCGTGACCAACGAGAAGAATGAACACCGCGGGGTAGGAAACTTACTCGACGTCAAACTGCGCGCCATCGAAAACATGGCGAAAGTCGGCATGAAAACGACCCTTGTCACGACGATCGTCAACGGCATCAACAACGACGGTATCGGCCCGATTGTCGAGTTCGCGGCCAAAAACATCGACAAGGTGCAGACGATCGCGTTTCAGCCGGTCTCCTTTACAGGAAGGGATGAAGAAATCGACGACGAAACGAGAGCCTCGCAGCGGTACACCCTGTCTCAGATGACCCAAGAGCTCCAGCAGCAACTCGAGGTCGATTGGAAGCCAATGCGCGATTGGTTTCCGCTTTCTTCCTACAGTGCCTTCACGAGCGTCATGGATATCATGCAGGGCCCGGAAGCCCCGTGGGGTTGGAGCGCCTGCAACTGCCACCCAAACTGCGGCATATTCAGCCTGCTGGTTGTCAACCGCAGCACCAGCGAATGCACCCCACTGTTTAAGTTCTTCGATTACGAACAGTTCATTCGAGACGTGGCCATCATCACGGATACCGCTCGTGGAAGATCGCTTACCGCTTTTCAGCTGTCCCTTTCGGTAATGCGCAACTACAAGGCGGACCAGGCGCCCAAGAACTTTCCCATATCGCAGATCCTCAACCTGTTCAAACCGACCTCGGATCGGTCCGACAGCGACCGCAACGACCGGATGCAGACCCGTTCGGAACAGGACGAATGGCGGGTGCTTTGCGTGGAGGGAATGTGGTTTCAAGATCTTTGGACCTATGACTTTCGTCGAACGGAAATGTGCGTGATTCCATATGGGACTCAGGAAGGCGAGATATCCTTCTGTGCCTACAACACCGGCGTCGGCTGGCGCCAGATCATCGAAAATATGCATCAAACGGCCACGCTTGGGGAATGGCACCGTGAAAAGGGTCGCCATGAGATATTTGCAAAAGGGAAGGAGGTCGGGCTGGGGAATGACGAGCATGAGTTGTTTCTTCCAGTCCTGACGAACCAACCGGAGGCGAACTGCTGCAACGACAACTTGGCCTTGTCGGAAGAAGACAAAGAGATTATCGCTTCTGTCAAAGCCCCTTGACGGCTTTGCGGGGCTACCCCTGATTTCAGCATTGCAGTCATTTTCCGCTTCCATGGGAGGGGGCGGTCTCCCCGCACTCTCGCTATAAAGCTCACTATCGTGCAGGCCGGGGAACTTCCGGCTTTGCGATTTCCTTCACGCCGGGCCCGGCATTTTTCGGTATAATTTGGTAGGATTTGCCTCTATAGGCTACAAATTTGTCGGGAATCAAGGATAATGCGGAGCAAGCGAGTCGGACCAGGCAAGCACGCGGTGGCGCGAGCTGATCACCAGGAAGACGTTCTCGGGGCTCTCGCCCGCGTAAGCCAGATTCTGACGGACGGACTGAATCTCAAAGAGTCGCTGCATCGCGTCTTGGAAGTCCTCGAGCGGTATCACGGGGCGATTCGGAGCGCCGTCACATTGCTGGACCCGGAAACCCGGGAACTTCACATCGAAGCAGCGAACGGTCTCACCCTGAAGGGGCGCCGTGTCCGTTACAATTTGGGGGAAGGAATCACCGGGATGGTGGTGGAAAGCGGAAGGCCGCTCGTTATTCCGCAGATCAGCCGCGAGCCCCTCTTTCTGAGTCGGGCCGATGAGCGAAAGGAGCTTGCCAAGCAAGAGCTTACCTTCATATGCGTGCCGATCCTGATCAAGGGTGAAAAGGCGGGGGCGTTGAGTATTGACCTTTCCTTTGTCAAAACCCGCGATTACGGGGAAGAGCTCAAATTCCTCAATGTCGTGTCGTCGATGATCGCCCAGGCAATTCAGACCAGTCGTCTGGTAGAGTCCGAGAGGAACCGCTTTCTTGAAGAGAACATTCACCTACAGGAGGAACTCGAGAGTCGATACGACTTCTCCCATATCATCGGAACCAGCAGTGCCATGAATCAGGTCTACGAGCACGTTGCCCGGGTGGCCCGGACGAACACCACCGTGCTGATTCGCGGGGAGTCCGGAACCGGGAAGGAACTGATCGCTCATGCGCTTCACTACAATTCACTTCGGGCGAAGAAGCCCTTTGTCAAGGTGAGCTGCGCCGCACTGCCGGCAAGTTTGATCGAGGCAGAGTTGTTCGGCTATGAGAAAGGAGCGTTCACCGATGCCCAGTCGCGGAAACCAGGACGTTTCGACATGGCCGATGGGGGAACTCTATTCCTTGATGAGATCGGGGAATTGGAGCCTCTGACGCAGGTCAAGCTATTGCGGGCTCTTCAGGAGCAGGAGTTTGAGCGCGTCGGCGGCACGGAAACGATCAAGGTCAACGTTCGACTTGTGGCGGCAACGAACAAGGATCTGGAAGAAGCGATGGGCCAAGGGACTTTTCGGGAGGACTTGTACTATCGCCTCAATGTTTTTACCATTTTCCTTCCTCCTCTGAGGGAGCGAAAGCCGGATATCCTGCTTCTGGCGGACCACTTTCTCAACCGTTACGCGTCGGAGCACCGCAAGAACATCATGCGCATTTCCACGCCGGCAATCGACATGTTGATGAGTTATCACTGGCCCGGCAATGTCCGCGAGCTCGAGAACACGATTGAAAGAGCAGTTCTGGTTTGCGATGGTCACGTGATCCACGGGTACCATTTGCCCCCCACGCTTCAAACGGCGGAGGCATCCGGAACCGTCATGCGGATTTCTCTGACCGAATCGGTTGCCACCTATGAAAAGGACCTCATCCTGGATGCTTTGAAAACGACCCGTGGTAATCGTGCCAAGGCAGCTAGACTGCTCGAAACCACGGAGCGGGTCATCGGGTACAAGGTCGATAAATATAGCATCGATTGCTCCCGATTCCGGGGTTGAGCCGCATTGGCTTGCGCCCCCCCCATTGGGTTTCGAGGCGGGGGACTGCACTGGGATGCTCAGAGTTACAATATCGTACTAAAAGATGAATAAAATTACAAATTTGTAATATATACTATAAGCGTTTTAGAATTTATAGTTTAGTGTCTGTTTTTTTCTATTGTTTAGAGAAGAACCAATTCCCCTTCCCCGTTTGGCCGTCCTCGGACCCATCTTGGTTTCCTTCTAGAGTTATTGCCCATTCCTAATACAATAATGTATGCATCATTGCCATGATCATACATAAATGTAGATAGAACTCGGTGCCGCTGTGCCCCTTGTCGGTGGGCAAGATATCTAATAAGTCATTGTTATACAATAATATATATAGATTCCTGTCGTATTGCGCGTGTATCGAGAGGGACTGGCACGGAGATTGCATTTAACTGAAGAGTACTTCTTTTCAACCCCGCACGCGTTCCGTGCGCTTTCAAGGAGGAGGATCCGTGAAGGGCCCCGCTCAATCGTGCTGTCTCTCTTGTCCATTTCTCTATTCTGCTTTTCCGGGCCGGCCTTCGGCAAAGACAAAGAGCAAGATCAGGGCAAAGTTCCGGTGGCAAGCCCCCCGTCGATCTATACTTTCGCGGGCGATATGGCGCTGGCAAGCAAGTACATCTGGCGTGGCCAGAGAGCGACGAACGATTGGAGCCTTCAGCCGTCAGCGACCGTTGGAATTGGTGGGTTCTCCTTCAACGCGTGGGGAACAGTGGACCTGACGGCTGCAAATGAAGGGGATTCTCTGTTCTTGCCGGAGAATCCAGGCGCGCCTGCCGGGAATCATTCCGGACTCAAGGGGAAGTTCACCGAGCTCAACTATGTCTTTTCCTACGCGCACTCCTTCGAGAATGTGTCGATCGATGTCGGCACCATCACTTATGCCTTCCCCGATCGTGCGGTCTCACTACCGTCAACAACCGAGATTTACGGGGGGATAAGCCTCGATTCGGTACCGCTCGCCCCTGCTGCCACGCTTTACGTCGACGTCGATGAAAGCCGCAACAATGGTGGCACCACCGGGGTTTACTTCACTCTGGGCGCCAGCCACTCGATCCCCCTTGGCGAAAGCATTCTCCAATCCCTGGATTTCTCAGGCTACATAGCTTTTGCAAATTCGGGTTTCGGAGATTTCTTCTACGGTGCCCCCGAGTCAGGTGCGCACGACTTCAACTTCACGATCAGCCTTCCGCTGACGATTAAAGAGCAATGGTGGCTGGGCCCGTTTTTGTCCTACAGTGCGTTGCTGGGCGAATTCCGGAACCACCAGCTCCGAGACCCGCGCGCCGTTCATTTGGGGACTGCGGGAACTCCGGCCGGCTTTGCCGATACGGTCTGGGGTGGGGTCACGCTCAGTCTGGCCTTCTAGGCGCAGCGGGCATCTGTTGCGCATGTCGGGGGGGACCCCGAGCTCGATCCGAGTTGGTGCGAGTTTGCCGAATATTCCGATTCTAAAAACTATCTCAATACCTACAGAGAAGGAGAACGGATGCTGGGAGTCTGTCTAACGCGGAGGTTACGTCTGGCAACCTTTTTGTCCATCGGGCTTGTTTGGGCCTCGTACGCTTATGCCCAAACCAACGCAGCCGCTGAGGCGATGTTCATGGTCAACAACACCTGGATGATGGTTTCGACGTTTTTGGTGTTTATCATGCACCTGGGCTTCGCCACATTGGAGGCTGGCCTGACCAGGTCGAAAAACACCGTCAATATCTTGTTCAAGAACACGATGATCGTGGCCATCGGACTACTGACCTACGCCTTGTGTGGATTCAACTTGATGTACCCCGGCGACGCGTGGGTCCTTGGAAAATGGCTCGGTTTTTCCGGCTTCGGGATCTCATCGCCGGAGGGAGCCGCCGGTTTGATCGAGTATGCCGATGGCGCCTACACTTACTGGACTGATTTCCTTTTTCAGGCGATGTTTGCCGCCACTGGCGCCACGATTGTCTCGGGAGCGGTCGCCGGCCGCATCAAGCTTCCGAGTTTCCTCGTCTTTACGACCCTTTTTGTTGGAATTGTTTACCCGCTGGTCGGAAGCTGGAAGTGGGGTGGTGGATGGCTCGACGAGTTGGGGTTTTATGACTTCGCCGGTTCGACTCTAGTGCACTCCGTAGGGGGATGGGGCGCTCTGGCTGGTGCGATTCTTCTGGGGCCGAGGATCGGCAAGTACGTGCAGGGAAGCGTCAATGCCATTCCCGGATCGAACATGCCTTTGGCCACGATCGGAGTCTTTCTACTGTGGCTGGGGTGGTTTGGTTTCAACGGAGGCTCGGTCCTGTCGGCCGATCCGGGCGCCGTTTCCCGGACCCTGGTAACTACCTGTCTTGCCGCGGCCGCGGGCATCATCGCCGCCTACCTTACTTCCGAGATGATTCAGAGGAAACCTGACCTCTCCATGGCGTTAAACGGCTGCCTCGCCGGTCTGGTAGGGATCACGGCAGGTGCCGATACCGTTTCCGTTATGGCCGCGGTTGTCATTGGACTCATCGCCGGGGTGCTCGTCGTGGCATCGGTGATCTTTATCGACGCCAAACTGAAGATAGATGATCCCGTGGGTGCGATCTCCGTTCATCTCGTTTGTGGTATTTGGGGCACGCTGGCGGTCGGCATCTTCAGTCTCAATGCGGAGCACACGCTGATGAACCAGCTTACGGGTATTGCCGCATACGGTGTCGTGACGTTCGCGGCCGCCTTTCTAATATTCGGGGTGATCAAAGTGCTCGTCGGCATTCGTGTTTCTCAGGATGAGGAACACAAGGGATTGGACATTGGAGAGCATGCGATGGAGGCATACTCAGGATTCCAGATCTTTACCACTGATTGATTCTGACCAGAGACCACTAAGACTGCCGTGGTGCTGCCAGCCTCGTAGGCTTTCGCACCAGGACGGAAGGGAAGCGAAATGAAAATGATTGTGGCTATGATACAGCCTCACAAACTGCCCGACGTCAAACAAGCCCTCTTCGATGCAGAGGTTCACAAGATGACGGTCACGACTGTCGTGGGAGCCGGAGAACAGAAGGGATACACGGAGGCCTACCGCGGTGTGATCCACACGATCAACCTCCTCAAGAAGGTGCGGGTCGAAATAGCCGTCAATGACGACTTCGTCGAACCGACGATCGATGCGATCATAGCGGGGGCCCGTACCGGCAATATCGGAGATGGGAAGATCTTTGTCCTGGATCTTCCCGACTGCGTTCGAATCCGGACGGGCGAGCGGGGAAAGGAGGCAATCGGATAACGCGGCTCGATCGGGGGGGATGTCGCCGGGCACGGACCGCAACCACCCGACTTTTCCCCGGAGTATTTGGCGATCGTGCGGCGGTCCACGCGTGGCATCGGCTGTGGTCGCAGCTGTTCCGTGACTCGGTCTCCGATTGTTGATGGCGTCGGCATTGCTGGATCTACGAACACCTCCCCTGGATCCCGGCTGCACTTTCATCCACCCATGCAGCCGGGCCTCACCAACAGCGCAGCCAAAAAGCTCGAGAGGGTGGCTCCTTGCCATTTGGGGGTCCACGGGAAACCCAGGCACTTGACAGAGACGCGCTATTGCAAACGTCGCCAATTTGATACAGTGAAGCGTCGAGCGTCGGGACAATTTTTCGCGAGCGCACCAAACGATGTCTTATACCATTTCGGAACTGGCTTCTGTGTTGGATCTGCCGCACCAAGGCAACGGTCAGTTGGAAATCTCCAGGGTTTCGAGTCTGGACGACTCGGATCGATCGTCCCTGGTCTTTTTCGACGCTGAAGAACGGAAGGTGGTCCTCCCCGACGCCATGACCGCCGGGTGTATCGTGACCACCGCGAAGTTGGTCCACGCCGAGTGGAACGCGATCATTTCGGAGGCTCCAAAACTCGATTTTGCCCGCGCTGCCGCTCTCGTGCACCCGCAACCCGTCGCGCGGCCCTTGCGTCATGCCACAGCCGACGTTTCTTCGGGGGCCGAAATAGACGACGGGGTCGAGATCGGCGCGTGGTGCTCGGTCGCGCATGGAGTCCGGATCGGAACCGGGTCCGTTCTGCATGCCGGGGTCGTGATTGGAGACAACTGTGTACTCGGAGAGGGATGCGTGCTCCACCCCCGAGTGGTGCTTTGCCCGGGGGTGACGCTCGGCGATCGAGTGGTGCTTCAAGCGGGCGTGGTCGTGGGAGGAGACGGTTTTGGATATGTCTTCGACGGCGACCGGCAGGTCAAGTTCCCTCAGGTCGGGAGTGTCGTCATTGAAGACGACGTCGAGGTGGGCGCCAATACCACGATTGATCGCGGCTCCCTCGGTATGACCCGAATCGGTCGCGGAAGCAAGATCGACAATCTCGTCCAGATCGCCCACAATGTTCGAATCGGGTCGCATGTTGTTATTGCGGCGCAGACGGGAATATCCGGAAGCACCATCATCGAGGACTGTGCGGTGATCGGGGGTCAGGTTGGCTTCGGAGATCATGCGCGGGTCGAAAAAGGTGTAGTCATCGGTTCCAAGGCGGGCGTCCTTCCCGGGAAAATCGTCAGGGGGGGCGAAGTCTACTGGGGAGTGCCGGTGAGACCGCTTCGGGAATTCAAGCGTCTGAACGCTCTCTTCGGCCGGCTTCCCCAGTTCAAAGCGCAACTTGATTCGATGAGCCGAACCCTGGCCGATATTGAAAAAAAGATCCGGAAGTCCAAGCCACCGGATTCGTGAGCGTCGAGTTTCAGAAAAAAGGTGCCGTTTGATTCAGGCAGAAAACATCCGCAAGGAATTCCGTGTTTTTGAGCGTCGAGAAGGCATCCGGGGTGCGGTAAAGGATCTCTTTCACAGAGATTATCGTACCCTCGCGGCAGTGGACGGGATCGATCTTTCCATCGAAGAAGGCGAGTTCGTCGGCTATATCGGGCCCAACGGCGCGGGCAAATCCACCACGATCAAGATGCTGACCGGAATATTGGTGCCAACCTCCGGGCAGATCATTGCCAACGGGTTCCGCCCCTACTCCGATCGCACAAAGTACACAAAGACGATCGGTGTGGTTTTTGGTCAGCGAACGCAGTTGTGGTGGGACATTGCAGTTATCGAAAGCTTCAAGTTACTTGGACGGATCTTCGACGTTTCACGCGATGATCTCCGGGCTCGAATCGACATTTTCACGGAGTTGCTCGATCTGGGGCCTCTCCTGCATAGCCCCGTCCGAAAACTCAGCCTCGGGCAACGGGTGCGATGCGACATAGCCGCCGCTTTACTTCACAATCCACGCATACTCTTCTTGGACGAACCGACCATCGGTTTGGATGTCGTGGCCAAGGATCGAATTCGAGAGTTCCTGAAAGACATGAACAGAAAACTGAGAACTACGATCTTGCTGACGACTCACGATCTATCCGATATAGAGCAGCTGTGTCGGCGAATCGTCATCATCGACCGCGGCAAGATCCTTTATGATGGCTCCCTGGATGGGCTGAGGGAGCGGCTGGGCCGTTTCAATCAGATCAATATCCATTTGCAGGATCGTCACGACAGCAGCCAGCTCGATCAGGCACTGGCAGCCGGGAACGGCATTCAGTGGGAGCACGTGGATGACCTGACTTATCGAATTCGATACAACCGAGAACAAGTTTCTTCTGCAGAGATTATTCGGAGAATCGTGAACCAGGTGTCGGTCCGGGACATATATGTCGAAGCCGAACCGATCGAGGCCATCATCAAGACCATTTACAACCGCGGGATGGTTTGACCGCACCGATCGAGGCTATCATCAAGACTATTTACAACCGGGAAAGGTTTGACCGCTGTCCGCCCCTGTAGTGACAACGGTCAACTTTTAAGAGCGTTCACGTATAATCGCGCAAGGGAGAGACGCAGTGATGTCGTCGGTTCCAGTCTACTATGAATTCGCCCGAATCGCTTTCCTGAAAATTCTGGCCTACCGGCTCCGCTATTTCACGGGAATACTGACGTATTTCGTCAATATTTCGGTCTATTACTTCATCTGGAACGCCATTTTCGAAAACAGCACGCACGTTGCGGGGTACAACCTCCAGCAGATGGTGACTTACGTGGCCATCGGATGGATTATCCGCTCATTTTACTTCAACAACGTTGATCGGGAAATCGCAACCGAGGTCCTGGAGGGGAAAATCGCGATGCACCTGATCAAGCCCGTGGATAGCCAGTTCATGTATCTGGCCCAGACGATCGGAGAATCGTGTTTTCGGGTCTTGATGTTCACCGCGCCGATTGCCATTGTCGTGTTTGGCGTGTATCGGATCCTTCCTCCGCCCTCGATCCTGGCGGGGGGGTTGTTCGTGCTGAGTTCTTTTCTCGCCCTGGTCTTGTTTGCCATGATCAACTTCTTTGTGGGCACCCTGGCGCTCCAGCTCTACTCCATCGTCGGTGTGATTCGGGCGAAGTACTTCATTGTGGAATTCTTGTCTGGTCTTCTCATTCCCATCAGTTTTTTTCCGGTCCCGTTGCAGAAGGTTGTTGCGTTCCTTCCATTTCCGCACATCAGCTACACGCCGCTTCAGATCTACCTTGGGCGAATCGAGGGAGTGGGAGCACTATCGGCGATCGGTCTTCAGCTGGCGTGGATCGGGGCCACCGGTGTCCTTGGTCGAGTATGGTGGCAATTTTCCATTCGACGGCTCTCGATCCAGGGAGGTTGAGCAAGCCTGTTGACGAATGGTCTATATTTTTTGCGTCCGGGAGAATAGAACTTGCCGAAGCTACCCAAACTCGTGACCTTGCTTGGGCACTATTTCGCTCAATACGCAAAGACACGACTGGCGTACAAGACAGATTTCTTCGTTGCAGTCTTCACCAGCGTCCTGGCAACTTTGGCCGGGTACGGATTTGTGTTGATCCTCTTCACCCGGATTCCTCATTTGAAGGGCTGGAGCTTCGAAGAAGTCCTGTTCATCTACGGTTTTTCTCTGATTCCCATGGGGCTGTTCAACATCGTGAGCCTCAATCTGTACGAGTTCGGCAACATTTACATAGTGGAAGGAAAGTTTGACCGAGTGCTCCTCCGTCCGGTTTACTCCCTTTACCAGATCCTCTTTGAGAACTTCCGGCTGGAATCGTTTCAAGAGATCGTGACAGGCCTGGCGGCAGTCGTCTATTGTTCGATCAAGCTGGGCATTCATTGGAGTTTGACGAACCTGATCCTGTTTTCAGGAGTGGCACTGTGCGGAGCGGCAATCTATGTCTTTGTTTTCGTCCTATTGAGCAGCGTCAATTTTTGGTTCGAGGACAGGATCGGTATCAGTCCTCCGATTTTCAACATGATTGCGTTCGGCCGATATCCGATCACGATCTACAATACGTTCATCCAGTTCGTCTTGAGTTGGGTCGTACCCTTTGCATTTGCCTCCTTCTACCCGACGGTACGCTTTCTGGGCCGAACGGAATTCTCCACCGAGTTCTACCTGGTCCCGGTCGTCGCGCTGTCCGTGGCTGGTGTCGCGCTTCTGGTGTGGGACCAGGGTGTCCGTCAGTACAAGAGTACAGGAAATTAGCTTCCAGCGCTGACTGGCGCAACGCGCCAGTCGCTTCTGACTGGCGCAACGCGCCAGTCGCTTGGGAACGTAACTGCGCAGCGCACCGTGAAAAAGGGTGGTTTTTGACGATTTGCTAAGTTACTCGCATAGCAGCAGATCCGCGAGCAGTTACTTAAGAGCATTCAGGGTCTGACCGGCGCGACGCGCCGGTCACTTGGAACGCTGACTGCGTCGTTGGTGCGGCTGATAGCTGACAGCTGATTGCCAGTAGATGAACAACAACCAATTGCAAGAAATTGTTCAATCTGTGCTCCAAACTGCGTCTCCTTTTTTTCGAACAATCCCGATCCTCGCTGAGTTCTACCCTTATATTGGATTGACCCACACAATTCGCCGGAAGGCTGATCGATGGCATGTTCGGGTGAGTGATCACTGCCGCGACGCCCCCCGGACGCTCCTGGAGGCCGTTACCTGGATACTTGCCGGTAAGATCCTTCGTCGATTGCCGCCGCCTGAAATGCAGCGACTCTACAACGCATACCGGAGCGCCGCTCCCGTCGTTGCCGCTGTTGAGCAACGGAGGCGGACACGTGGTCGAAAGCGATTGAGGTCCGGCGATTCCTCGCATCACTCCCTGGCTGAGGTGTTTGATGAAGTAAATGCCCGCTACTTCAATGACCAAATTGAGATACGCGAGCTTGGCTGGGGAAGACGGAACAGCTGGGGGAGGCTCGCTCACTACGATCCGGTGCATCAAACCATTTCGGTAAGCCCGGTTCTCGATTCCCCGGAGGTTCCGCGATCTATTCTGGCATTCGTCGTCTATCATGAAATGCTTCATGTCCTTTTCGAGGGGAAGGGATCTGCTCGGGCCCGTCGTCACTCCCCAGCATTCCGGAAGGCGGAGCGAGCCCATCCCGCCTACGAGCGTGCCAAGAAGTTCTTGGAACAATACTGCCGTGACCGGGAGGCATGCCGGGCGAGGAGTTGAAATTGCCGTTCGTTTCCGCCAAACGGCCAGACGATATGGGTGGGTGTGACCGTAGACTCCCGATCGTACGAGCCCTTGTGATACATTGAGGTAAGCGGAGAGTAAAGATGAAGTGTATTGTATGCGGTCAGCGAAAAGGAAAAAGACAGTGCCCGGCCAAGGACGGCGAGATTTGCGCCAAGTGCTGCGGCGAGAAGCGCATTCTGGAGATCAATTGTCCCGAGGATTGCCAGTATCTGAAGATGGGCCGCAGCTACGAAGCCTACATGGAGCACGTGCGGCATCTGCGCAGTCCGGATCCGGTAAAGCAGAGAGCGCGGGCAAGGTTGCTGCAGCGGTTCGAGCAGGAAATTGCCCATCTCGAATACGTTGTGGCCCAGGAGCGACGATCCTCCAGAGATCTCAGGGATAGGGATGTGGCGCAGGCACTGGATGACCTGTTGGCGACCTACCGTACGGAACAAAAGGGAATCGTTTACGAACGCACCAGCAACGACCTGCGAGTGGAGGCCTTGCGTCGGTCTCTGAAGGAAGTGGTAGACGAAAAGAGAAAAGGATCGTCTAAGAAACCGGATAGGGTAATTGAAGCCGTGGATGACAGGCTTCGTCTCGATGATGCCATCGATTGCCTCCAGCTCGTTCGCGAGGTCGTGGAGAGCCACCTCACGCAGGCCGAAAGCGGTACGGGCTACGTCGATTTTCTTGCTCGCTCCATGCCTCGTGGGGGGGAAGTGAACAGGGGCGGTCCCTCGATTATTGTCCCGGGAGCTTGAATCAAGTTTTGCCGTTTGCGGCTATGAATACGCGGAAAACGGCGGAGGTTCCACATCCCGTTTACTGCGGCGGCACTACTTGGCAGGAGTACTGAGAGCTATGGTTGATGGCCTGAACCGATGCAATGCTGAAGATTTGGTCAGCGCGGTCGGGGAATTCGCCCGCAAGCGTATTCTGGTGGTGGGCGACATGATGCTCGACCGGTTCATCTGGGGTGCTGTAAACCGAATCAGTCCCGAAGCGCCGGTCCCGGTCGTGGATGTCAAAACCGAGTCTACTCACCTTGGTGGAGGCGCAAACGTTTCGGCAAACATAAGAAGCCTCGGTGCGAAATCGATTCCTCTCGGCGTCATCGGGGATGACTTCGAGGGCCGCCGCCTCAAAGACGAGCTGCGATCGATGGAACTGCCATTGCGTGGGCTCGTGGTGGACCGTGAGCGCTACACGACGGTCAAGACCCGCATCATTGCGCACCATCAACAGGTTTGTCGAACGGATAGAGAAGATCGCCAGCCTCTTTCCGAGTCGATCCAACAAAAGGTCCTGGAGCGGTTCCGCGCTGCTTTGCCGAGAGTAGATGCCGTCGTCATTTCGGATTATGCCAAGGGGCTGTTAACGAAAAACCTACTCCGAAGCATGCTGCCGATCGCTCGAAGGTCCGGCGTGATTGTGTGTATTGATCCGAGGTCCAACGGGTTTGCTCCTTACGGACCGGCCACGATCATGACGCCGAATGCCCATGAGGCGGAACGCGCGACTGGGATTTCAATTTCGAACCGGCGCGACTTGCTTCGTGCCGGGCGGACGCTACTGGCAAAAACCAGGATTCAGAATCTGTTGATTACTCGAGGCGAAGAGGGAATGACGCTGTTCAAAGGAAAGGACAGAGCGATTCACATCCCGACCGTTGCGCGGGAAGTTTTTGACGTAACCGGTGCGGGGGACACCGTTATCTCCACACTGGCCCTGGGCCTTACCGCGGGCCTCCCCGTGCTAGAGGCGGCAGTGTTGTCCAACGTTGCGGCCGGGATCGTGGTGGCTAAGCTCGGAACCGCGTCGATTCGCTCGGAAGAACTACTTGCTCGGATTTCCGGTCGTTAAACCTCCTGTTGGTTGGTTTTCCTCAGGATGCGCTCGCACGCCTCCAGTACGGTGGCAACCCCGATTTCCATGATGCATCGCGGTTCCCCGAACACTTCACAGCTATACCCTGGGCACGGCATGCACGGCAGGTCGGAACGTATCAGCTCATGGTCGGTCAGCCATGGGTGCCATGCGACGTGATCTGACGATCCCCAAACGACGACGACCGGTTTCGTCATGGCCGCGGCGGCGTGAGTCGGACCGCTGTCGTTGCCGACAAACAATCGGCACCCATCAACAAGCGCGAAGAGCTCGCCGAGGCTGAGGTCGGACCAGTAGTGGTGTCGTTCCGCGGCATACGTTTTGATTGTCGACAGGATGTGTTCTTCCGGGGCGGCGGCCGTAAAAATCAGAGGAAACGAATAGCGCCGATGAAGCTGATCGGCGAGTTGCGCAAAACGGCGCTCGTTCCATTGTTTGGTAAAGAGCGTGGCGGTAGGTTGTATCAGAACGTATCGGGATGACCGGAGTCCGGCGGCTTCCAAGCGAGAGCCGACACTTTTTCGCATCTGTGGGTTGATGTGAATAGACACGCGAGCGGGGTCCGGAATGGGTATTTCGAGCCAGCGCAACAGGGTTAGCTGATGCTCGACGGTATGCAAGGCAGACCGTCCCCATATTTTTGAGGAGTCCGGAACCAGGGCATTGTAGGCCCAGGAGTTTCGAAAGCCCGCAAGTCCTACCCTCCACCGAGCGCCGCTGGCGGCGGTCATGAATGCGGAAGTGGTGCCACCGTGGAGGTTCATGACCGCTGAGTAATGCCTCCGTCGAATCTCAATCGTGGCTCGAGTCCTGCTCCAGCCCTGAGAGGTACTTGAGTTTCGCGGTCGGATTGTGACAAGGTCCGATACGGCGGGATGGTGGGCGAAAACTTCCGAGAACGTGGTCTCACAGAGGACATCGATGCTGAGTGTCGGACGCCATACCTTGAGTGCCTCCAGCAGGGGAAGAAGAAGTATGGAGTCACCCAAGGAACGTAGCCGAATCAGCAGGATGCGAGACGCTCGAGCAAGGGCGGCTCTTACTGCTTCGGGGGGGTCCGCGTCTTTGTGCCGCCCAAACAAGGTGCATTGTCCTTTCAGTTCAGGTTGCGCTCTGGTGCCTTACAGGCATGTCAGGCCTTACCATCCTCCTCGGTTTGCGCTTCATCGATCAGCATGATCGGAATGTCATCGCGGATCGGGTAGACTCGGTGACACTTGACACACCTTAGTCCCTTCTCATCCGGTGTCAACTGGACCTCCTCTTTGCAGAGTGGGCACGCGAGTATCTCGAGCAGTTCCTTGCTAATGGTCATAGAATCTTCTCATCGCTCCATGGTTAATCCGGGGGTCATCACGGTTGCGGCTGCCCCCCGAAGGCAAACTTGTTTTCGGTTCCCGCGAGTAATCGGCCAACGTTCTGATGATGCTTGGCCACGATGACGGCGGCACCAACCGCCGCGCCTCCCACGACCACCAGCGGATCGCCCATCCAGTAGACCCAGAGTGGAAAAGCCGCTGTCGCCAGAATTGAAGAAAGAGAGATGTAACGAGACAATAATAAGACGACGATGAACACCCCCAAAGTCAAAATCACGGCCGAGGGAGCCAGGGCCAAGTACGCCCCACATCCCGTCGCAACTCCCTTTCCACCCTTGAACCGCAAAAAAACGGTAAAGGCATGTCCCATGATCGCCGCGACTGCGGATAGGGCCATCCAAAAAAGGTCTGCGTCAGAAAGGATCCCGGCTAGCCTCACCGCGAGATACCCTTTGAGGCTATCGCAGACGAGGGTCAAGACTCCCGCCCAACGGTTGGATCGGTAGACGTTCGTCGCACCGATGTTTCCACTTCCTTCGCCTCGAATATCCTTCCCCTGCGTCGATCTCACAATCAGGTAGCCGAAGGGAACCGCTCCGATCAGATAGGCGAACAACGTAATGGGCAAACCGGGAATCAGAGAGTCGACAGCCATCAGGACTCCAAGGCTAAGAGGCGAATCGCTTTCGTCAAGCTATGGATCGGCCCCTGGGGAGTCAACTCGCTCGTGTAGATGTTGATTTGATCCACGTCGAAGTCTTCTTTGGGGCACGGCGCAATTCTAATATATTCCAAAACCGGGTGTAAGTTTCTTTTGTCCCGCACTCGCCCCAAGGTCAGGTGTGGGACAAACGGTTTCAACTCCCCCGGAACCCTTGCCTGGATGCACGCCAACTCGACTCTTCCCTGCGCTACCTGGAGCTCTCGCACCGCGCCCCTGACCGCAGACCAGAAGACTCTCGGACGGCGGAGATTGGGAAACGCTCCGTAGCCGTCCAACCGGAGACGGAAGCGCGGCGTGTGGGCCAGGGTCTCGTGCAGTCGAAGGGTCAACTCCTCCATGGGCGCGGGGCTGATTCCGCCCACGAATTTCAGGGTCAGATGAAGGTTCTCGGTTTTTGTCCATCGCACAGCGGAGCTCAGAGACCGGAATTCCGCCAGGATTGGTTCGAGCTTGTCACGAACTCCCGTGGGCAGCGGGATGGCAATAAAGGTCCTCATGGGGTCGATGGGGTGGACGTTTGCATGACAAAGGTGCGGAGCCCGTTCAATGCCAGAGAGGTGGCGCGCTCCCGAATGGTGTTGCGGTTTCCTGGAAGTACCCGGTTGAGCAGTTGCGTGCGCTTTCCATCGGACAAACCGATGAAGACAAGACCGACCGGCTTCTCGGGGGACCCTCCGCCTGGTCCCGCAATCCCGGTCACGGAGAGGCCGATCGAAGATCCCAACTTCTTGCGAACCCCTTCGGCCAATTCCCGCGCGACCTCGTTGCTGACGGCGCCGTGCCTTCCCAGCGTCTCCGCCGCGACCCCACAAAGCGTCACCTTGACCTCGTTACTGTAACAGAGCACGCCACCCTTGAAGTAGTTCGAGCTTCCCGCGACACTTGTAATTCTTGCTGCCAGGACACCGGATGTGCACGACTCCGCTACGGCGAGCGTCTGGTTCTCGTCCGAGAACAGTCGGCCGACAACCTCCTCCAGCGATTCGTTGTCATGAGTGAATATTGCATCGCCCAGTTCATGGCTGATCTTCTCGCATAGCTCGATGAGCTCCTTCGGCTCTCGGCCGGAATGAACCCATTGGTAGAGTCTCAACCCGATGTGACCCGACTGCGCGAGAATTGTGGTTTCCACGTCCGGATAGGTCGTGTAAATCGGGGCGATCCTGGCGTCGACATCCGATTCCGTCAGGCCGATAATGTTCAGGGCACGCCTTTCTTGATGGCGAGATCCGGCCAGGTGCGAAATCCTGGGCAACACTTGCTCCTCGAACATGGGTTGAATCTCACGGGGAGGACCCGGAAGAAGAGCCATCCGAGCCTCTTTTATTTCGAGCCACATACCCGGCGCCGTTCCGTTCGGATTCGGCAGGATTTCCGCCCCGTCAATGACCTCAGCTTGGCGTCGATTGTTGAGCGGCATCTGGAATCCGTACTTGGCGAACCTCTTCTCGAGCCTTTCCAAAAGCTCTGGATCCAGGCGCAGATTCCGTCCGAGCGCGCTGGCGACCGCGGTACGCGTTCTGTCATCCTCCGTTGGACCCAGGCCGCCACTGAGGAGGATCAGCCCGGAGCGCCCCAGGGCCGCCTGGATGATTTGACGAAGGTCGTTCTCATCGTCCCCGACAATGGATTTCAAGTGGACCTGAAAGCCTGCCTCGTTGAGCTTCTGGGTCAAGAACAGGGAGTTGGTGTCCGCGTGATCGGGGGTCAGCAATTCAGATCCGACGGCGATGATTTCAGCTTTCATTGTAGTCTGTGAAGGTAACCCAGTAGGCCGGAGAGGATCAGGAGGGTCAAGCTCGCATAAACACCGGCCAGGACGTCGTCGGCCATTATGCCCCATCCATTCTTGAAATGCTCCAGTCGTCGTATAGGGAACGGTTTCCAAATATCGAAGAGACGAAAAAGTAAAAAACCGAGAACAAGGTTGGAGACCTGAACCACCATGAAGAGTGCAATCAGCTGCCCGGCGACCTCGTCAATGACGATTTCCCGAGGATCCTCTTTTTGCAGTTGCCGGGAGGCCGCCGCCGAGGAGCGAATTCCCACCAGGATGACGACCACTGCAGCTACCACGTGGATCTCTGGCCGGACGGGACCGACCAAGACGAGGATGAGATAAAAAATCACCGTGGTTGCCAGCGAGGCATACGTTCCGGGGGCCCCCGGAATGAGCCCGATGTATCCTCCCGTGGCCAGAAATAAAGCAAGAGACGGTTTCATGAGTCATTGAAGCGGCGTTCGGTTTCCTCGAGCGGAACACCATCCGGTTCGGCAACTTCGTCCGCGACATCCTGAGAAGTACTGGTCGGAATACGATAGGACTCCGAGAGCCAGTTTCCCAAGTCCACCGATTTGCACCGTTCGCCGCAGAATGGGCGATAGGGATTTCCCTCGTAGGAAATCTTCCTCTTACACCTTGGACATTGAACGAACATGAACCCTTTGGTCGGCTGCCCACAAAACGGGCGACACATGCTGCGACTCGCCAAGCATCATGCCACGATGCTTCCAAGAAGATCGTGGCCCAGTGCATCGGTGACGCAGAATATTCTGAATTCGCCCGCCTGTATGTTCGGGATCTTGGAATCGTTGATCAAGCATACACCGTCAATTTCGGGAGCCTGTGATTCCAGCCGCCCCGCCAAGAGGTACTCACTCTCTGCCGAGACACCCTCGATCAAGACCGGCAACTTCTTGTTGATGAGCTGGGCGTTCTTTCGCGCTGCAATCTGCGCTTGCTGGGCCATGAGCTCTGCCTTCCGCTCATCTGCTACGGAGCGTGGTACCTTGGCGGCATTGCCGTAGGCTGCGGTGTCTTCTTCGTCGGAGTATGTAAAAACGCCCAGTCGATCGAATTCCATTTCTTCGCAGAAGTCCTGCAAGTCCAGGAAATCCTCCTCCGTCTCTCCCGGAAACCCGACGATCATGGTCGTTCTGAGGGTAACTCCAGGAATTCGCCGCCGAATACGTGCGACGAGGCGTGAAAGGCTCTTCCTATTTCCGCCCCGCTGCATAGCCTTGAGAACCGAGGTGCTGGAGTGCTGCAGCGGCATGTCCACATAACTGCAGATCTTCTCGTGCGATGCCACGACGTCCAGGAGTCTGTCGTGTACCCCGTTCGGATATAGATAAAGGAACCTTACCCAGTGAATCGAGTCCAAGCACGCCAACTCCTCTAACAGGCGGGCCAACCCGTCTTTCGCTCCAAGGTCGGTTCCGTAGTTGGTTGTGTCCTGGGAGACGAGAGTGATCTCGCCGACACCGCGTGACCCTAGAGCTCGTGCTTCCTCGACGATGGAATGAATCGTGCGGCTTCTAAAGGGGCCGCGGATTTTTGGAATGATGCAGAAGGCGCAGGTGTGATTGCATCCTTCTGAAATCTTCAAATAGGCCGAGTAAGAAGGCGTTGACAGCAAACGGGGGGTATCGTGATCGTAGAGGTACAGATCCGCGTCACTCCGGCCGAAGGACACGGGCGGCGGGATCGAGCGCCCGTCGACAACGCTCGTGATGTGCTCGAGCTGGTTTGTTCCGAGGATACCATCGACCTCAACGAGATTTTCTTGTATGTCTCGAGGATAGCGTTCTGCCAGGCATCCGGTCACGACCAGCTTCTTGCAGCGCCCCGATTTCTTCAGCTCGGCGGCCTCCAGGATCGCATCGATGGACTCTTGCTTGGAGTCCTCGATAAAACTGCAGGTATTTACTACTACAATCTCTGCATCTTCCGGCCTGGGCGTGACCGTATGGCCTTGTTGCTTCAGCAGACCAAGCATCACCTCGCTGTCGACCCGGTTTTTCGGACAGCCCAGACTGATAAACCCAACCTTGCTCAACAAATCCCCCACAAAAAAGGAAACGCCGCATCAATAGTAACCTAGACGTGGATAGCCCGGAAGCTCCAAATTGGCCAGGTTTCGAGAATAAGGCGCGCCCGGGAGGGGCGTGATGAAACTAACCCACGGATTCATGCCGGGCTGATTCATCCCGGGTCCGCCTGTCTCAGGAAGGACGCACGCCTTCTCTTAGGGCTTGCCGCAGGGACTTCAACTGGGTTCGGGCTCTGCCGACGTCGTCGAGCGCTGGTTTTGCGCTGAAGCGGATTCGGTTGTATGTATCGGTCAGCTCAGAGAGTGGAGCCCGCACCGGATGGCCGCCCAGAGCTGTCACGAACTCCAGCGGTGTCTGAGCCTCGGTCCGATTGTGCCCGTGGGACTTCAAGAGTGACAGTGCTTCTTCGTATATGTTCGAGATCAACGTGCCCTGGTCCTTTCGAAAGATCGTGTGGTTTGCTCTGAGGGAGAGACGACGGAGCCACTCAGCGCGCCGCTTCCATAGCAAGGCGATTGCAAACACGACGCCGGCGATCGCTGCTAGTGGAGCCGCCACCTTCCAGAGCCAGTCGGCAAGAGTGTATTCGGAGGCCGCGGAGAATCCACGGTCGAAGAAAAGGTGCACCGCGTTGCGAAGAGATCGTACCCCGGCGGCGATCTCGGTTCGAATACCCCGGAGGAGTCGAATCTGCTTCCACGAGGAGTAGTGGATGATCTGTTCGCTCCACCAGAGGTCGAGAGCTTCCAATAGCTGTGAGAGTGTCCTGGTGATGGCCGATCTTCGTTGTTGCGGGTCCGGAGGCGTCGGATCGAATTCCACCCATCCAGCATCGGGTAGATGCACCTCGACCCAGCTGTGGGCGTCGTACTGGCGTACGGACCAGACCTGACCCAAAGGATTGTACTCTCCGGAGCGGAACCCGTTGACTAGGCGCGTCGGCAGCCCTTGTAGCCTCGACATGACGGCCATGGCCGACGCAAAGTACTCGCAATGTCCCCGGCGAGCCTCGAACAGAAAGGTCGCGAGCGGATCCGCGCCCGGCCGTCCGGTTGGCAGCTCCAGGCTATATTGGTAGTTGTTCCTCAGAAACGACTCGAGGGAACCGGCCACTTCATCTTCGTCTCTGCAATCCTGGACCACCCGATTGGCCAGCTGTGCAATTCGCGGGTCCAGGTCGGGAACCTGAAGATAACGGCCGCGTAGCTGTTCCGGCTGTCTCGGGGCGTCCTTTTGTGATAGCACCGTGTACCGAATCTTGTGAAATGGATGGGGAGCCGTGAACAGATTACCCAGAAGGTCCCGGCGAAGCAGGTTCAAATCACGCGAAACGGCGACCGCGTGGGGTGCTGCAAAAACGACGTTTGTCGAGAGAGCCTCCAGATAGAAAGTCTGCTCGAATGCGCCTGAAATGGGCGGAGCCTGCTCGAACCCCAGGTTGAACCAGGGCCCGTCCTTGGTGACAGCAAGAGGATTTGCGCTTCTAGACCAACTTTTTCCGTCATAGTGATCCAGCGCGACTCCTCTCCACTTGAGCTCGGACGCTCGCTGCTGGACAACGGAACTCAGCTTGACGTGCATCACGAGAGCATCGGACTTCTTGATGGTGCCAATGGTGCCGAGGTGCACTTCCTCCGAGAATCCGCTCAGGAGTTGAGTCTGACCGGAGGGACGACCATAGACGCCCAACGCCACCCGGGGTATGAGGAAGAAGATCGGAATCGAAATCAGTAGCACTCCAAGCGTGAGGAACAGGCTGGTCCAGAACAAGCGCCGTCCCGAGAAGCCGGTGATGAGCGTTGTTGTGGGATCATGCAAGTCCGTAGGCGCGTGCCCTTTCACCGATCGCCCGGCAGCCCGGGCGTCGGCTTGCTTCATTTCGAACAGGACAAGTGTGCTGGATCCAGAGAGGAAAAACAGAATGACGCATGCAACGAATGTGATATCGATGGTGAGAGTGGCTGCCGCCAGTAACTCGGCGAAGCTGATCAGGTACAAGTAGCGGTAGTCCCTGTCGGTGGTCGCGGTGAAAAGCTTGATCAGGGCGACGAAGAGGGTGAGGTGGATCGTTGCCAGAATGAACGACCCAGAGCCCGCGAGGTAATCCAGTAGATACAGCGGAACGTACGCCAGGAGTATTCCGTTCAGTGCCCATCCGGGAAGCCGCTGTTTGATCTTCTTGGGGTCCAGATGCCAACTTGCGACCAACCCCAGCCCGAACGCCACGACGGAGAATAGGTCGAGAACACCTGTGGCCGCCATGGCCACATAGCCGGAAGCGATCAGAGTATAGGATGAGAGTTTGAAGTATCGGTCGAAGCTCATAGGTCTTCAAAGTACAAAACGTGCGCCGAACGCCAGGTAGTGGCAGGGAAGCTGCCGCGGTGTTTCGAGGTGAGGACGATCTTGTAGACCCGGCTCGAGAGGGTTTCGAGCAGATCGGATGGGTCCATGGTGCCTTCCAGGGCTCCCTCCAGCTCTGTCCGTAGGTCCGCTTTTTTTTCAGACCTTGCCCGGCATCGCACGAGCGCGAGAAAGCGCAAGATCTGCAACAACGGATCCTCGCCTGCGGTACCCGAAACATGTCCCTGCTGCGACAGTAGCTCGAGCTTTACCCCTTGGGCTGCGAAGTGTACCGCGAGGCTGGCCGTTGCCGAAACCGCTTCCTCGAACCTCCCGGCCCATTTTCCCGGAATGTCGGATTCGGCAACTGGCAGGAAGGTATCGAGGATCAAGGCTAGCTTGTTCGAGTCATTGTGCGCGTACTGCCGAACCATCAATTCCCCCGTCTTGGCGGTTGCTTTCCAATCCATGAAACGGGAACACTCGCCTTCGACGTATTTTCGAAGTGAATATAGATTCTCGCCGGACCCTGGGCGCGTCCCCTCCGCGAAGCCGGGGAGCAATTGCAGCAGGTCCGACATGGACACCCCTCGTCTAATTCGTGGAAATACAATGACGTCTTTATTTGACGGGATGTTGCGCCCGCGACGAAAGAGCCCGAACGGAAAGCAGGTCGAGATGCGCAGTCCTCTTAACGGATACTGGCCTCTTTGAGTGAAGCGCCTATTGGTCGGCTCCGATCGAACCTCTCCAGCCGAGATCCATGGGAAATAAACGGTTCTGTTGGATCGCGGTGCGGCCCCCTTTTTCGAGGATCCGCCGCCCTCCCCAGGCTCTCCGTTCTGGTCGCGAGTCCCTCCTCCGAAGCGACTCCCACGGGACAGTAACTGTTGGGCGGACCGTGCGGGGGACGGCTGTGACTGTGTGTCTTCCACAAGTAGGGAGAATGAGGGCAGGAACCCCTTGCCGTTTTGAAGAGACACTTTTATGGGAATCAGCTCATTTTCGAAGATGTACTCGGGAACCTGGAGCGAAAGATCGAGACCGCGCAGGGACAGCCGTGACGCAATACCGGACGTGATGATTGCCGCTAGGAGCGCAGCGAGGATGAGGTACAAAAGATTCTGCCCCGTGTTCAAGGCCGCGAGCCCGAGCAGCAGAACTCCCAACAGATACGCCCAGCCCTGTCGTGTGATGCCGAAGGAATACGCTCCAAGGGAATGAAGCAGACGCGTTTTTCGTGCCGTGCGGATCAAGGACCAAGCGGCGACAGCAGCGACGGCGAGTGACAGCAGCGAGAATAGAATCCCCTCGCGGGGCCGGCCTTGATATACGGCGAAGTGCGAGCCGATTGCGAGTCCGACGGCAAGGAGAAGGTAGGCCAAAGCAACGCCCCAATGCCGTCTGATTGATTTTGTAGGAACCGCCGGAGGCCCGCTAAATTGGAATTCTGATGCTGCGGACGATTTCAGCAACAACTGTTTCCGCCTCCTCGTTCCGTTTCTGGAGTGAAGCGTACTTGGAGCTCACGATCACCCGATGGGCGAGAACCGAGACGGCGAGTCTCTTGATGTCATCGGGGATGCAATAGTCGCGACCTTCATAATAGGCGAGCGCTCTCGCGGCTCGCTGCAGAGCTAGGGCGCCCCTCGGGCTGACTCCCTGGGCCAGGTACTCGGATTGCCTGGTAGCATCCACGATTGCCATCAGATAATCGATGAGAGCTTCCTCGACGTGAACCCCTGCGACTTCGGCTTGCGCTTCGACGATATCCTCTGCGGTCAGCGTGCTTTGTACATTCTCCAGATCTGGGCGGTGATGCTGTCGTCGTAGGATTGCCTTTTCGACATCGAGTGTCGGATACCCCATGCGCAGACGTAGCAAGAACCGGTCGAGCTGTGATTCCGGTAAAGGATAGGTGCCGTGGTGCTCAATCGGATTCTGTGTTGCAATCACCATGAAGGGCCTTGGCGACACATGAGTTCTGTTGTCGACACTGACGCTGCCCTCACTCATGACTTCCAGGAGCGCGCTTTGTGTCTTGGGCGTCGTTCGGTTGATTTCGTCCGCCAAGACGACATTTGCAAAAATCGGTCCGGGGCGGTGATCGAATCTCTGCTCCTGATGATTGTATATCGACACACCAAGTATGTCGGAGGGAAGCAGATCGCTGGTGAATTGAATTCGATGGAATGAGCAGGAAAAGGCACGGGCGATTGCCTGCGCGAGGGTTGTCTTTCCAACTCCGGGAACATCCTCGATCAACAGATGCCCGTCGGCCAGCAGACACACCAAAGCGAAACGCACAGCCTCGGGTTTTCCGAGGACGATTCCCTCGATCGGTTTTTCAAGGCTATGGATCTTTCGATCCATAGCCACGCATTCGGTTGCCAAAGTTCCTCCAGCGGTGGCTCGTCGAACAAATCCCGGCACAGACTCCTGGCGTCTATCGGGCTGGCGCACCCGGCCTGTCGGATCGGGAACCGTCAGTCCAAGGTCCCCTGTGGACCCAAAAGGCAAATTCAATCCTGTGGGTACAAGGGCTTCATCGGTAGCTGGGAGATATCCCGTTAACGTCGAGGCAGCACCCGTTACTGTGGAGGCGCCGTCCGTGGGGAGGGACCGCCCGTTACTGTGGAGGCACTGCCGAATTCAGGGTCAAGTCCCTTGTGAAAAAGAGCTCGAATCCATAGATAGGAATGTTGGAGCGCACCTTGACGTAACCCGATCCGGCCACGATGGCTTGGCTGATGAAGGCTTGGGTTAAGTCCGAGCCTGCCAATACCTTAGAGACTTTTTTCCCTTTCGGCAGCAAGAAGGGATTGCTCTGTATCAGGCGATTCCCCTTGTTGTCGAACACAATCACATCATAACTTGCGTCCGTATCGTCCGACATGAGGGTGATGCCGGTCGTGTACAGCGATCCCTCTCCGCTTCTGCCCGATGGAACGTCATTGGCGACGTGAGAGAAGGTCAAAGTCTTTTGTGGGCTGTTCGAGGCCGGGATTGCGGCCGTGGAGGTGATGTCTCCTTCCGTGAAGTTGATTTTCGCAAATCCGACCAGCTCTTTCACAATGTTCGATTGGATCTTGATAAACCCTACTTGAACCAGGTCATCCGGCTCGATACCAAAGAGGGAGTTGATCGGCGCGACAACCTGAGAATTGGGACCCATGTCCTTCGTTATCTGGACGAGCAGGTCTCCGTCCTCGCGGAATGCCAGGAGAAATACCTGTCCCACTAGATCCGTTGGGTTTGAGAGCGAGAACAGAGTGTCGTAGCCGCGATTGATGACGAAATGGGGATAAAACAACGTGTTGCTCGTCCCAGGAGGCACTGCTTTCAGTGCGGCCAGTTCCTGGTCGTTGCCGAACACTTCTACCCCTGCGAGCGGCGCATCCGAAGTGACCTTGATGAATCCCGACGTGCGGTCAAATCCTGTCGTTCCACCTATGAATGACCCTCTCGCCGGTACTACAATCACCTCCGAAAACACCTTCTGGCCCGCCGGGTTGAACTCCTGGTAGGTGGCGGTTGCGGCTACGTCCCCAGGATTACACAGTGAGATGACCGTATTGAATTCTTCTCCGTGACGCTCCACATGGGGAAAGACCAGGGTTGTCGACGTCTTGTCGGAGACGTCCGCTCCATCCATCACCTGTGAGAAATCAGAGTCGAATAGCAAGAAGAAACCTTTCAGCGCTACGTTACTCGATACTTCCACCCATCCTCTCAGGTCGTGGTCGTCCGGCAGGCCGAAGAGCTGATTCACCGTCACGGGGATCTGCTCGCCGACCAGCAGAAGGCGCTGCACCGGATCCGTTATTCTCTTGCCATCGGGGCCGAGAAGCTCGAAGTTTGCGATGGCGATCTCGTCCGAATCGTTGAGAATCGCCAACCCGATGAAAAACGAACTGCTCCCCAGTGAGGGTTCTCTTCCGTTGATGTAGAACGGGAAATAAAGCTTGTCGGACAGAGAGGTGGTGGATGCGGTAATCCTCAGAGTAAATTCGACTGGCTCGGGCTCGGAACTGCCGACGACGAAGAAGTACTCTCCCGTACGAAGCGCCGGCACGGAGGCTCGCGTGATCAAGAAGTGTTCCTCACCGCCGAGGCTTTCGCCTACGAGGTCCGCAACGATGCCACCCGAACTTGATTGCAGCACCTTGCCGCCGAATCGTCCGTAGAGTTGTATCTCCGTCGGCCTGCTGGCGACTAAATCCACCTGCAGCAGAGCTGAATCGGTGCTGGTCACGAAGGCGAACTGGACGGGGTCCAACTGCAGCGAGCCGTCGGGCGAGGCCGGAATCGTCCGCGTCACCAGTTCGCCGGATTGCGGAAACTCCCCATCCACGGGATTCGCCTGGACGGCGGTGGCGCTTATGTCATAGCTTGCCGCCGAGGTCGAGAAGTTCACTATGGCCACATAGTAGACTCCTGGACGCAGGATCGGCGACGACTTGTCTGATAGGACGATCACTTCCGTTCCGAGCGCCGACTGGGCTCGTGCATCGGCGACGATGACGCCGTCGCCGCCCACGGCGACCGCGTCATTGCGTCTCACGAAAAGGTCGATGTCGACGGGATCGTCTGTGTCCAGGTCGAATCGCACGGATGCCACCGAGGACGAAATCACTATCGCGTACTGAACCGGAGCGAAAGTTCCGCCCGTTCCGGCTCCGCTGGCGATGGACCCGGTCTTTGGCCTGTCCGAGAATAGTGGAACGGAGGCATTGTCTTGACTGCTCAAGATACCGCGGCCCTGAAAGGTCTGCCTCAGAAAGGGAACGTGCATCCCTCCGTAGAGAGCTGTATCCACCTCGAGGACTGCGTTGGCTGCTTCTCGAAAATCTGCGGCTGGACTGAGCAGGTAATTGGACTCGAGCACAAGGAGGTTGGTCAACTCCCTCCCCAGTACCTGGTATATCTGCCACAGAGTCGAGCTCCAGATCTCGCCATCGCGATGAGGTTCGTTCTCGAGATCCTCGGGATAGTGCCGTTGCCGATCCACACGTGTCCGGCAATTAGGAAACTCCGGACTGTACTCGACCGCGTCCCAGTCAGCGATGCACGTATCCTGGTGACCCTGACTGACAGCAGAGAAATATGAGGCCGCCCAGAAGTCCGCGAATCCCTCCAGCAAAGCCGCGGTTTCACCCCCGGTCCCGACGTTGGGGATCTGGTCGTATATCATGGCGTGCGCGTACTCGTGCGCCACAATCTCTCCGTCTTCGGCGTTGTCGACGCCTCCATCGCTGAAGTGGAGGCCGCCGTCGAACGGAGAGTAGTAGGACGCGTCTCCAAGAGATCGATCGTCCGCATCCATTTGCGCGTGAACGTTCATGGGAACCGATCGTCGGACCAAACTCGAGAAACCCAAGGACTGGATGTACCGCTGCATCGAATCGACGTGATAGTAGGCGTTGACTTCCTCGAATCGAGGGTCCGAGCGCGTGTATTCGAAGATCAGGTTGGGCTGCACGGCCCGGTTCGCCGTGAGGCTCGTGTTTGCGTACGGCCCGGTCAACGTCCCGGAGTCATCCAAGTCCGGCAAGTCACGCGTGAAATACGACTGGGCGGGAATCGCCGCATCGCTGTCGTTGTTGTCGCGCAGGAGAGGATCGCGGTTCGATACAACCGGGTTTGGCTCGAAGACCCGTCCCCTGCCATTGGCGAAGCGCATCAGGTTCTGTTCTTCGATTACCGCACCAGTCTCGCCGTCGACTACAATCTGCCAATCCCCCAGGGGATCGGCGGCGGCAAGCTGTATCTTCCAGGCTGCTGAAAACACAGAGTCTGCACGGGCCTGGTCCGGCGCGGCCACAACTACCCGGACCGCTTCCGGTGGTAGTCGCAGGCTCCGGACGCCAACGGCCGACATGGCTCGAGAAATTGCTTCCTGGTCGGTTATCCCCGCCGCTTGCATTCTTTCCACGCGCCGCGCAAAATCGCCGGGCTGCCTGGCAGGTGAAATATTGTTCACCATAACGACCTCACCCGAGTGATTGAGGTGCACGGATACAAAGGAACCGTGTACCGGTATTCCCTCATGACCGGACTGAAAGCGAACATGGTTGCCTGTGGCGCTCTCGCGAATCGAGCGTAGGAGCAACTCACCTTCCGACCCCGAAGTCCCTACCAAGTCTTGGTGCTCCCGGAGAAAGGCACGGGCCTGGGTTTCTGCGGAACCGTTGTAACGTCTGGAGCGAAAGCCTCGAACTTGGACCGGGTGGCTCTGATTTCCGGAAAATCGATACTGAACGGCGTGGCCGTTGCGGGCCGACAGCGTTTCCATCGCGCGCCGAAGCGATGGATCCACCACCGCCGCATACCTCTTCGGGCCGGTCAAGTTGACCGGGGACACCGGACCGGAAAGAATCTTCCAACCGGAGACACCACGCCCTTGGTTCGAGCTGGACCTCGATTCCTCGGACGGACTTATAGTTGTCAAAACAACGAGAGCTAACGTGAGTAGTCGTATTTTCATTATCAACCCTGTGCAGAAGTCCGTTCTGCAAATTACAGTGACGTGTGACAGGCGAAAAAATCAGATTCGTTTGCGAGTTGCTAGATTTTCAACTGAACGTGCCACCTGCCCGCATTGAGAATCTTTTTTTAAAGGTACTTCATCCTCCATGCGACCGCTTCGTTGCCAATGTTGCAACAAAGCGGTCAGAACAAATCCTTTTGAGTCTTCCCCGGCTCTATTTTGAAGTAATCGAAGGCTAGGCGCGTTGCGACCCGTCCTCTCGAGGTACGGTTCAAGAAACCGATTTGAATGAGGTACGGCTCGTAGATATCCTCGATGGCTTCAGTTTCCTCGTTGATAGCCGCCGCAAGGGCCCCCACCCCGACCGGGCCTCCTCGATATTGCTCCAGGATCGTCAACATGAGCTTGCGGTCGACCTCATCAAAACCACGGGTGTCCACATCGAGCATGGATAAGGCTTCCGAGGCGACAGGGCGCGTGATATTTCCGTCGGCGCGCACGTCGGCGAAATCCCGCACCCGTCTCAAGAGGCGGTTGGCGATTCTAGGTGTGCCGCGACTACGCCGGGCGATTTCGACGGCTCCCTCCTCGTCGATGTCAGAGCTGAGAATAGAGGCAGACTGCCGGATGATCACCGAAAGCTCACGTTCGTTGTAGAAGTCCAGGCGGTGGATGATCCCAAATCTGGCACGCAGAGGCGCCGTCAACAATCCAGCCCGGGTGGTAGCGCCGACAAGGGTGAAGCGAGGAAGCGGCATCTTGATACTACGAGCCGCAGGTCCCTCTCCAATCATGATGTCGATGTAAAAGTCTTCCATGGCCGGGTAGAGAATCTCCTCGATCGCCGGGTGAAGGCGGTGTACCTCATCGATAAACAAGACGTCGTTTTCTTTCAAATTGGTCAGAATGGCGGCCAGGTCCCCACGTTTTTCTATGACAGGCCCACTGGTGGTCCGGACGTTGACCTTCATTTCGTTGGCGATGATGGAGGCCAGCGTTGTCTTCCCGAGGCCGGGAGGTCCGTAGACCAAGACGTGATCGAGCGACTCACGCCGTTTCTGGGCTGCTTGAATACTGATGTCTATGTTTTGCTTGACCTTCTCCTGCCCGATGTAGGCTTGCAGCGACGAGGGCCGAAGGCTGACCTCAAAAGATTTCTCTCCGGCAATGGAAACAGGTTTAAGTATGTCCTTTTCCAATGTGATAGCCTTGATGATGTGGAAAATTAGCCGGCGAGTCGCCGCAGCGTATGCCTCAAGAGATCTTCAAAGGTTCCGCTCGTGTCTTCGTCCCGGACGACGCCCGAAAGGGCTTTTTCCGCGCCGGCTCGGGCATATCCCAAGTTCAACAGCGCGGAGATCACATCCTCCTGAAGTTCGTCAGTCTTGCCGCCTGCTCTCGCCTCTGTGTGCTCTTGCAGGAGAAACGGAGCCATGTGACCTTTGAGCTCCAGAATGACCCGTTCCGCCGTCTTGCGGCCCACACCGGGAATGCAGGTGAGCCGCGGAAGGTCTGAATCGACGATGGCTCGTGCCAGTTCCTCGGCTCTTGCGCCGGACAGAATTGCAATAGCCAAGCGCGGGCCCACACCGCTAATTCCAATAAGTTTGAGAAACAACTCCTTCTCCGGCCGGGTGCCGAAACCGTAGAGAATCAGTGCATCTTCACGCAGATGAGGTGTGGACCTTGAGTGAAACCTCGTTGCCTTCGCCCGGTAGGTCATAGAAGCTCGTCAGGGGGATTTGAACTTCGTATCCGATACCATTGACATCGATAAGTACTTGATTAGGCTTTTTTTCGAGAAGCCGTCCTCTAAGGTGCCCGATCATGGGCGCGTGGACCCCCTCATGCAATCGTAAACCGTAGCACAGCGGCCTTTACGGATCAAGCGACAGATAAAGAGTCTGTGGCAGTATAAGGATCGCAAACTTGGGGATTCGTCCCTGTGTTCCCGGCGGGACGAAGGAACGAAGGCACCAACATAGGCCGCGGGGTGTCGACCTTGACAAGAGCCGAAGCCTTGGTTTAAGTTCAGTGCTCAAGTCTGTGTGATTTCCGCATTCTTAGATTCCGTCCATGCGCGGGCAGATCAGAGCACCCGATCACTTGAGCAATCTTCCGTATCTGCCTTCTGCCCTGGGTCAGGCGGATGCGCGGTTTGCCGTCCGCGAGGAAGCTCATGTTTGCCAAGCAATTGTTCCGCTCCTCGTAATGAGAATAGAAAAGATCTCCGAATTCACAACGCAGCGCCTCTCGGTGTATCTGCGCTGTCTCGAAGTGCTGGAGGATAAAGGCCACGAAACGACCTCTTCCAAGCTGATGGCGGAGCAGTGCAACCTCAACTCCGCCCAGATTCGAAAGGATCTTGCCTACTTCGGTCAGTTTGGCGTCCGTGGGGTCGGCTACATCGTCAAAGACCTCAGGCAAAGGATAGCGGAGATATTGGGCATCAACGTTGGGCACAGGGTCTGCGTCGTGGGGGCTGGAAACCTGGGGACGGCGCTGACGGAGTACAAAGGATTTGACAAGAGTGGCTTCCGAGTCGTTGCGCTTTTCGATAGGGATCGATCCAAGATTGGAAAGATAAGCCGCGGCGGAGCGCCGATCTATGATTTGGAAAAGATCGAGTCGGTGGTGCAGGAAACCGGGATCTCCATGGCGATGATCGCGGTGCCGGCACAGGAGGCTCAAGACGTTTGCAATCGATTGGTCCACGCCGGCATCCGAGCAATCCTGAATTTTGCGCCGGTACGGCTCGAGACGAGTCCCGGAATAAAAATTCGGTCCATCGATCTGAGCATTTCGTTGGAAAGTCTCTCCTATTTCCTTTCGAGTCAGGCGCCTTCACCCTTGCCCAAAGAAGTCCGTGAGAATGACCTCGCCGAAAGCCCGGCAATCGAATAGCGTGATGTCGGCGTGGAATTGTGCTATATAACGCCATCTTGAATCCTTTCGTTCCCAACGCGAACTATGGCTGATTCTGGAACACGTGAGTCTGAGATCAAAGCCCAGATCGTCGAGGCTGGAAGGCGTCTCTATCAGTGGAGATTCATCGCCGCCGGCGATGGGAACATCAGCGTCCGACAGGGGGAGTATCTTTACTTTACTCCGACCGGAATGTGCAAAGGGTTTCTCAAGCCCGAGGATATCGTGAAGACCGATCTGGAGGGCCACCGCGTGGAAGGAATCCGCAGTCCTTCATCTGAGGCGCTGATGCATCTTGAAGTTTACCGGCTGCGCCCCGACGTCGCCGCCGTCGTGCACGCCCACCCTCCGCATGCCACCGGATACGCGGTTGCCGGGCTCGCTTTGGACAAGGCTCTCTTGCCGGAGGTCATTCTCACGATGGGGTGCATTCCGCTGGCCGAGTATAGCACTCCCACGACCCAAGAAGTCGTGGTCGCGATCCGAAGTCTTATCCCGGACCATGATGCGCTGCTGCTCAGTAATCATGGCGCCGTGACGTACGGAAACGATCTGGAAACAGCGTATTTTCGGATGGAGACACTGGAGCATTTTGCTCACATTAGCATCGTGGCGAAGATCCTGGGGAGGGAGCGTGTCCTGTCGCAAGACGACCTGAGCCGTCTCTATGCATCGCAATACCGAGGCGAACAGGGTGAGGGAGAGGCGCAAAAGCCCGTGCCCGGTTGCCCTCTTCCGGCGGAAGGCCTTGCTTCCCGGTCCGAGGAGACCTGGACCCTGACCCGTACGCAGCTGTTCGACATCATCGATCGAATCTTGAGACGGGTCCAAGGGAATGAATAGAGGTACTTATTCGAGGAGGTGTGATGGCTGATCAAATGGAAGCGCTGGGGATGATCGAGACCAAGGGTCTCGTGGCCATGATTGAAGCGGCCGATGCCATGGTCAAGGCGGCCAAGGTAACGCTGGTGGGTTGGGAGAAGATCGGTTCCGGGCTTGTTACCGCAATCGTGCGCGGCGATGTTGCGGCGGTGAAAGCTGCGACCGACGCCGGTGCCGCAGCGGCACGTCGGGTGGGAGAACTGGTCTCCGTTCACGTGATTCCGCGACCCCACCAGAATCTCGACGAGCGGCTTCCCATCGTCTTGAAGAACGGATAAGGATGATTCTTGGGCGTATAGCGGGGACGGTGGTTGCAACCCGCAAGGACGAAAGGCTAGAAGGCCACAAGCTATTGTTGGTCCAGAGAATAAACCCGGAAACTTCCGAAGCGTCCGGTTATGTCGTTGCCGTGGATACTGTTGGAGCCGGGGCGGGAGAAACGGTTCTCTGCGTCTCCGGTAGTTCGGCCCGTATGGCTCAGGGACTCAAGGATCGGCCTGTGGATACCGCCATTGTGGGAATCGTCGACAACCTTCAACTGGATTCTCCGTCTTAGTAGAGGGCCATGCGTCTCGCTCGAGTGATAGGCCGGATCGTCGTCACGATCAAAAACCCCAGCCTCCATGGTCAGAAGATCCTTCTGCTCAAGCATGTCAATGATGCCGGTAGCCCGAGTGGGGACGCCTTTGTTGCCCTCGACTCCGTAGGTGCCGGAGCCGGAGAGCTGGTCTACTATGTAGCCGGGAAAGAGGCGGCTCTTCCTTTCTCGCACCCGATTCCGTCGGATGCCACCATCGTCGGGATTGTGGATTCAGTCAGCACTGGAGGCTCGAAGCAGTGATTCTCGGGGTCGTGGAAGGAGAAGTCGTAGCCACTTGCAAAGACTCCAGCCACGTGGGCAAGAAGATTCTCCAGGTGCGGCCATTGGACCCCTTCGAGAAAAACACCCGGGAGATGCTTCTTGCTATGGACAGCCTAGATGCCGGCGTCGGGGACTTGGTCCTGGTCACGCAGGAAGGTTGGTCTGCTGCTTGGGCCGCGAAAACACCGGGTGCTCCCATCGATTCCGCCATCATCGGTATCGTCGATGAAGTAGAAGTGGTGCCGGGTCTTTGACCCGGCACTATTTCCGCCGACCGTTGACCGGTTTGCGTCTAGCGCTGTGCGTCTAGCGTCTTCCGTCTTCCGCTAACCGTTTCCTGCTTGCCTTTTTCAGAAACCAAGAATCCCAACTGCGCGTGCCGGTTCCTCAAATCAGTACCTACCGCATCACTGCTTCCGGTTTCCTACGGTCTGACTGCAATTGAAGGCCCGTGGAGAGCGCTAGACGCAAACCGGTCAGCGGTCAGCGCGCCGGGTTGTACGACCCGGCGCAATCCCCTTTGCATAGTGGGTGAGGTGGTCGGTGAATGCCCGGACCGCGATAGAAAAATATTTGTCTTTGCGGTAGATGAGCCCCATGGGGCGATATAGCTTCACCCCTTGGAGCCGGGCGGCACAGAGGGTTCCCAGCCGAATCTCTTCATCGATTGCCATGCGCGGAAGCACGGAGATTCCCATACCAACCTCGACCAGCTTCTTTACCACCTCAATAGTACTCACCTCCATCCGGATCTGGCCGCGCAATCCTGCTGGTTCGAGTATTCCGTCGATCCAGCGGCGCGTGATCGTTTCGGGCTTCAGGTGGATAATGGAAAACTTCTTGAGATCGCTAAGTTTGGGGCGCTTGCGCTGGGAGAGCGCATGCCTCGGAGGATAGACCAGGACAAACTCGTCGCGGTATAGAACCCTGGACCGCAGCCCCTCGTGTTCGAATGGTAGGGTCACGATGCCTATATCGATTTCACCGGAAAGAACAAAGTCGGCAACTCTTTGGGAGATTTGGGTGGCCAGCCTCACATCGATGCGGGGGTATCGCTGGACGAACTGTTGCAGGACTTGTGGCAGCAGATACAGGCACACCGTGTCGCTGGCTCCCAGCGACACTTGTCCCGCCTGGAATGAAGACAGGTCCGCAAGCTCGGCCCTGAGTGCCTCCAACTCTGCAAAAACCGTATCGGCCCTACGGTGCAGGATCTCACCGGCCGGAGTAAGGGCGATCCCACGCTGGCTTCTCTCCAGTAGCGCATGACCCAGGTCTCGTTCCAAGTTCTGGATGCGCAGGCTGATGGCTGGTTGCGTCCGAAACAATTCCTCCGAGGCCCGGGAAATGCTGCCGTGTCGGACGACGGCAAGAAAGGCCTGCAGTTGTTCCAGGTCCATGATGCGAATCCTCTGAGTATAATATAAACTTATGGATGCCATAATTACTATAAATTTGACAAATTTATATGCCTCGGCCACGATGGGTGCTCAACTGGACTCACGGGGGAAACCAATGGTGGTTCGTGTTTACGTCACTCTCAAACCTGGTGTCTTGGACCCACAGGGTATGACCATTCAGAAATCCCTTGCCACCATGGGCTATGCGGACGTGGCCGAGGTGCGGCAAGGCAAGTATTTTGAAATACAATGGTCGGGTAGCCCGGACGAGGTGCGTGGGAACGTGGAGTCTATTGCCGGGCAGGTGCTCTCCAATCCTGTAATCGAAAGATACCGCATCGAAATCGTCGAGGAGGAGGCGTGAAGGCTGGAGTTGTGGTCTTCCCGGGTTCGAATTGTGATCACGATACCTATCATGCGCTCAAGCATGCGGTGCAGTTTGAGACCCGCTTCCTGTGGCACAAGGAGCGCAGCTTTGGAAATCTTGATCTCATCGTGCTTCCCGGCGGGTTCTCCTACGGGGATTATCTTCGAAGTGGGGCCATCGCGCGCTTCGCTCCGATCATGGAATCCGTGCGCGAGTTCGCTGTGGGCGGCGGGTTGGTTCTTGGCATCTGCAATGGTTTCCAGATCCTTCAGGAGGCCGGCCTGCTGCCCGGAGCCATGCTGCGTAACCGGGGGTTGAAGTTCGTCTGTCGCCCCGTCCACGTCCGAGTCGAGCGGGCGGACACTCCCTTCACCAACGCTCTTGCGGAATCGCACGTGCTCGAGATTCCCATCGCGCACAATGAGGGCAATTTCTTCGCTGCGCCTGACGTCCTGGAGGAGCTGGAACAAAAGGGCCAGGTGGTGCTGCGCTACTGCAGCCCGGCGGGACGGCTAAACGATGATTGGAATCCGAATGGCTCCGCGCACCACGTCGCAGGCGTGATCAATGAGGCGGGAAACGTCATGGGGTTGATGCCGCATCCGGAGCGAGCGAGCGAAGCGTGCCTCGGTTTGCAGGACGGCAAGAAGATATTCGATTCTTTGAAGTTGTGGTGCGAGAGATCGGATGCCTGACAGGGGAAGACCTATGCCGCTAGCTTATACTCAGGAAGAGATCGAGCGTCACGGACTGACAAGTGTGGAGTATGATCGGATCTGCCAGATTCTCCAACGCGAGCCCAGCCTTACGGAGCTGGGTATCTTCTCGGTGATGTGGTCCGAGCACTGCAGCTACAAGAGCTCCAAGATCCATCTTGGCCGGCTTCCGACCCGCGGCGATTGTGTCGTTCAGGGTCCCGGTGAAAACGCCGGAGTGGTCGACATCGGTGATGGGCTGGTCGCTGTCTTCAAGATCGAGTCGCACAACCATCCTTCATTCATAGAGCCGTATCAGGGAGCGGCAACGGGAGTCGGAGGGATCATCCGGGATATCTTTACCATGGGAGCTCGCCCCATTGCCCTGATGGACGCGTTGCATTTCGGATTTCCGGACGATTCCAGAAGTCGGCTGATCCTGGAAGGTGTCGTGGCTGGAGTCGGCGGATACGGGAACTCCATTGGAATTCCAACCGTCGGTGGGGAGACGGTTTTCTCCGGTCCCTACGCCCACAATCCGTTGGTCAACGTCTTTTGTCTGGGAATCGCGCAGGCGGATCAAGTGTTTTATGGGCGCGCCCAGGGGATCGGAAACCCGGTGATCTACGTAGGAGCCAAGACCGGGCGGGACGGTATCCATGGTGCAACGATGGCGAGCGAGGAGTTCGATGACCAATCGGAAGAAAAGCGGCCAACCGTTCAGGTTGGGGATCCCTTCATGGAGAAGCTCCTGCTCGAGGCGTGCCTGGCCGCGATGAAGTCGGGCCATGTCATCGGGATCCAGGACATGGGTGCCGCCGGTCTGACCTGTTCTACTTGCGAGATGGGCGGGCGTGGTGGAACCGGAATCGAAATTGAGCTGGATCATGTTCCACAAAGGGAACCAGGAATGACCTCCTACGAGATCATGCTGTCGGAGTCCCAGGAACGTATGCTGCTGGTCACCGAGAAGGAACATGCAGCCTCGGTGCAAGCGATCTTCGAAGAATGGGGTCTCGACGCGGTTTCCATAGGGACGGTGACCGGAGACGGGCAGCTGCGCGTGTTGCACGGCGGCAAGGTCCAGGCCGAAGTGCCCAACGAGCCGCTTTCCGAGGGGGCCCCGGTGTATCAACGCCCGATGCAGCGGCCTTCTTACCTGTCGGGCATCGGGATCCTGGACGAGGATGCGATCGCAGCACCCCAAGACTACGCAGGGGCAGTGATGCGAATGATGGGATCACCGAGTATTTGTCGAAAGAGATGGATCTGGGAGCAATACGATTACATGGTTCGGACTAATACCGTCATCGGACCTGGCAGCGACGCGGCGGTCCTTCGGCTCAAGGAGAGCCGCAAGCTCCTGGCAGTTACGACCGATTGCAATCCGAGATTCTGCTACCTCGACCCCTACGGAGGGGCTGTTTCCGCGGTGGCCGAGGCCTGCCGCAACATTGTGGTGACGGGGGGGGAGCCCTTGGCCGCTACCAACTGTCTCAATTTCGCCAGCCCGGAAAACCCCGAAACGATGTGGCAGTTTTCACAAACCATTGACGGAATCCGGGATGCGTGCCAGGCATTCGGGACCCCCATTACCGGCGGGAATGTGAGTTTCTATAATGAAACCAATGGGGTGGGGGTGTTTCCGACGCCGGTGATCGGCATGCTGGGGATCGTGCAAGAGGAGTCCCTCGTCACCCCGTCGGCCTTCCAGGTACCAGGCGACGTCTTGCTCCTCGTGGGCCCTGATTCTGTTCGCTTGGCTGGGTCCGAGTATCTCGAATTGTTCCACTCTCGGATCGAAGGTTCTCCATTGAAAGTGGACCTGGCGGTCGAGAGGCAGGTGCAGCGGTTCCTTCTTACTTGCATACGCGAGGGTCGGGTCACCTCGGCCCACGATTGCTCGGAAGGCGGCTTGTTGGTGGCTGCCATCGAAGCGGCGGTGCAGGGGGACGCATCGCTCGGTTTTCGGCTCCGATTGAGCGGCGCAGTTCCGCCCCATCGTGATCTCTTCGGTGAAGGTCCCTCTCGGGTGTTGATAT
>CBDFLD010000010.1:0-143193 GCA_965249005.1 Acidobacteriota bacterium | reverse complement strand
TAATGCGCCTTGCTCCTATGATGCTCCGCCAGGAGATCGAGTCCGAAATCTCCGTCATAGTCCCGCCAAACCGTATGGCTGTGGTTTGCGTTGTTTTGGATGTTGTCGTATTCGATCAGAAAGTTTGTCGCCTGCACGCGGTAGTAGTGAGGGCGGCCGATACCTTTTTCGGTCTCCCCCATCCAGGCGAAGTGGATGGCGTCCGGATCTGAAGCCACCACGCTCGCCTTTCTCCGTTTCGCGAGGTCGGCCGGGAGATTTTGAATGTACTCGAGGATCAGTTTCTGCAGCTTCCGCTTTTGTCGATCATCCATCGATGCAGCGGAAAGTCCCTTCGCGGGCGCTTCAAACTCAACCTTGCGTTTCGCGCCTGTGAAAATGTCGCGCGGGGCTTGATTGCTCAAAACTGCCTGTTTTCGCTGCAGCGGCGTCAAAGAACCCAGCAACTCCCGCGCCAGGTCCTCCTCCTTCCCGAGCACACGGAGTCCCATTCGCGGACCGGATCCGACGTTATGGGGACGCGCGCCGAAGAAAGCCGGAGTCGCGGCGCTCAGCTTGCCTTCCGCCACGGTAAAGTTCAGGGAAACGTGGTGGCCCTCGACGCTCCATCCCCACGTTCCTTCTTCTGCAGGCTCACCGAATATCGTGAAATAATAAAGCTCCGGGTCACGCAGGCTCAGCATCCTGGCATTGCCGCTTTGTTGGTCGAGTTGACGCGCCAAGTCTTCCAGGCTCATGATCATCAGCGTTTTGGAATAGCCAGTCACACTGAGTCCGGCGATCAATAGGACATGCGCCAACTGCGCCTGTTCCGGCCGCATCTCTTTCAGCGATAAGCCTTTGCGCTGTGTCTTGGGTATGAAGTGCCAGTCGAAGCGCTCGTCGGCTTCAAACGAGTACTGGGTCTGGGCACGCTGATCCGGTGAGAGGGAGACCAAAAAATGCCGCGCGGCGGTGGTCATTGCGTCAATCGAGGTTGTCTCTGGCTCATCCGTTCCGACCACCGCGGTCGCCACCAGCAAAACACAAAGTGTCCACAAACCATGTCTTCTGTGCATTTTCATAGATCCCCCTTACGTTTGCGGAACCGGAGCATCAGCGGTGCACGGCCGATGGGATTATCTGGATCAGAAAACGCAAAGTCAACTCCAGTGGGTACATATGTTGTGCCACCTTGAAGGCTGATGGCTATTGAGCAATCCCAGCGAGCCAGTCTCGAACTGCTCGTCCGATTTCATCTGGGGAGTCTTCCTGAATGAAATGTACGCCACGGACGGTGGTCTCGGTTTGATTGGGCCAGGACCGGCAGAACTCGCGCTGAGGCCCGGTCAGTATGGCTCCTGGTTTGGCATTGATGAACAGTTTCGGGACGGGGGACTGTGCGAGCCAGCGGCCGTATTTCTCCACGATCTCGACAACGTCTCGAGGCTCGCCTTCGATCGGGATCTGGCGGGGCCACGTCAGCATGGGGCGTCGACCTTCTCCCGGTTCACGGAAGGGTCTCCGGTAGACGTCCATCTCTGCATCGGTGAGTTTTCGTATTATGGAGCCGGGCAACACCCGCTCCACGAAGATATTTTTCTCCAGCACCATCGCTTCACCCGCGGGAGAGCGAAACCCCTGAAAAACGTGGGCAGACTTCGGCCAATCGTCCCACGTCACGGGCTTTACAATCGTTTCCATGTAGGCGATTCCTCGCACCGCCCCCGCGTGGCGCGAGGCCCAATCGAATCCCAGGGCGGATCCCCAATCGTGTGCGACCAGGGTGACGTTTCTGTCAAGCCCCATCCGGTCGATGAAGCCGTCCAGGTAGCTCCGGTGTTCGACATAGCGATAGCGGTCCGGGCCGCTTTCGGGGAGCTTGTCGGAATCACCCATTCCGATGAGATCCGGAGCTATGCAGCGGCCTCGGTCCTCGAGGTGCGGGATGATGTTTCTCCAAAGATACGAGGATGTGGGGTTGCCATGAAGAAACAGAATCGGGTCGCCTGTTCCCACCTCGATATAGGAAACCGAACGTCCCTGAACTTGCACCTGCTTCTTGGAATAGCGCTCTTCTGCCGATATCATCCCCTGCTCCTCACCGCTGGGTTTTCCTCGGGCTACTGATATGCATGTCCCGGACTCCTGGCGTGGGATCGGCCATATAGTTCCGTTATGGCCGGTGCGTTTCCGAGGCCAGCTGAACCGTGAGACCATCGGGGTCTTTGAAGTATATGCGCCCGTCTCCGCCGGCCACACGAGGATTGAACCCTTCCCTCTTGAGCTTGGTTTCCGCCGTTGAGACATCGTAGTCTGAGACCGAATAACAGTAGTGGTCCATCCCGGGTTGACTTCCTCGGAAGAGGGCGACGAAGTTGTCGCCGCAAGTGAGAAAGCAGGACGAGCCCTTCTGTTCTCGTGCGACCTTCATCCCGAGATGCTGAATGTAGAAATCGCGAGACTTCTCGACGTCCGTGACCCGCAGGGCGACGTGGTTCACACCGGTGGCTCTAAAGGTACTCTCACTTCCCCGGGGGCTCGCCTCGTTCGTGTTGGCAGCCATCATCAGGGTGGTGCCGAGAAAAGCCAACAACTCGCGGCGGCCTATCGTGCCGCTATCATATAGGCGAAGGGCGTTTTCAATGCGCTCGAGCATACAGGGCCTCCTTCTATCTATTTATCCATTTATCCATGCACTTCGGTTTAGCCGACAGGGCTTTCTCTGTCCGAGAAGACCTTATCATCATAGCAGAGAGCGGAAGGCGGAGAGTGGAAAGCAGATGACGGAAAGCGGAAAGCGAATATCTAGCTGTAACGGATCTTGCGGAAAGGTTCTTCGAAGAACTTCGATAGAAACCCATCCACTTGCAGGAGTCCCGATCGCGTCAGGACGATGGTCCCGTTTCGTTGCTCCAGCAGTCGTTGCCCCGCCAGCTCCTTGAACACACTCCCGTAGGTTCGAGTGACGTCCACGTCAAACTTTTTTTCGAAGTATGGAAGCTCGATGCGACCGGTCTTTAGTTGCAGGATCATTTCGCGAATGAAGAGCTGGTGGGAACTGAGCCTGAGAGCTCGCTGGATAGGCAGGTTGCCCGCTTTCAAACCCGCGAGATAATGATCGAAATGATGATTGTTCTGGTAATGGACGCCCTGGATATGACCGAAGGACGCTACCCCAAGGCAGAGCATATCGGCGCCGTGCCACAGCGCGTCCGTGTAGATAAAGGGATGGTCACTCTTACCCTTGGTCAAAGTCGTTGCGCCCACCACCCGGTAGCCTTTTGCCTCGAATCGTTCGAACGCGTCGCTCACCCAGCGGCGCTTGGTGTCCCACCCCGGCAACGTCACTTCAGGATGTTCGCCCTGGATCTCGCGGCTGAAGACCGTATTGTGGGGCAACTCCATCTGATAAACCGTGACGTGGTCGGGATCGAGTTCGAGAGCTTTTTGAACGCAGCTATCCCAGTTCTCGTCTGTTTCTCCGACCATCCCGGCAATCAGGTCGATGTTGATCGAATCGAACCCTGCCTCACGGGCCATTTCGTAAGAGCGATAGATATCCTCGTCGTTGTGGGCCCGCCCATTGAGTTCCAGAATCTTGGCGTCAAAGTTCTCGATTCCCATACTGACCCGAGTGACGCCGAAATCCCGGATCGCTCCGAGTTTGCTCCGCGTGACGGTGCCCGGCTCGCATTCGAATGTTACTTCCTCGCAGTTGTTCCAACTTACCAGGCTCGTGAGGCGCTGAGCCAGAGACGTGACTTGCCGTTCACTCAAGTATGAGGGAGTTCCTCCTCCGAAATAGACGAAGCGAAAGTCGCGTCCCTCCAGTGCCGGCATCCGGCTCAGGAGCTCCATTTCGGCCACCAGCCCGCCGAGGTAATCTTCTATCTGTCGGGCGTTTTTATCCGTGTAGACTTTGAAGTAGCAGAACTTGCAGCGCTTTCGGCAGAAGGGGATGTGGATGTAGAGCCCTAGCGGAGTCCGATCCGCCTTTGTCTCGAGCGCAGCAACGGCATCGGGCACGTTTTCTGGTTTCCACTGCGAGAAAGGTGGATAGTTCGATACGAAGTAGTTTCCAACCTCAGTTTCCATTACACCCAGCCGTTCCGGAAGAACATGAACCTCGGAGTTGCCCTGCTTTTGGCCTGGCTTCGCGCGATCCGACTCGCCCAGCCTCTCTACACTATACGCCAGAAGATTTTAGGATATCAAAAAAGCAGGGAGCCTGCAGTGCGGGAGATCACCGGGCGTTCGCATCCAAAGGATCCGTCGTTATCCGGTTGGAGGCAACAGAACCGGTAGACGGACCCTTTGGTGGGGTGCGGGGGAAGGAGCTCCCGGAGGAGCTCAGCGCACAGAAAACGGAAAGGCCGGCATGAGACAGTCGTTCCTAAGAAACGGCAGCTCGCGGCTTCGTGGAGGAAACCACCGCGGGTGTATGCGGCTCGTCGAACTGCTCTTCCTCGGTAGATCCCTTCAGGGCCGCGGTGGAGGAGGTGCCTCCGGAGATTGTCTGGGCGACGGCATCGAAGTAACCGGTACCCACCTGCCACCCACTCAAATAGATGGCTTTGAGACCGGCGGCGACCTGTTGGACCGCTTGATTCCCCGAGATGGCGCCCAAGGCGTGGACGTAGTCTTCTGTTTGGAGCAGACTCCAAAACCTCTCTGCGCCCAGGCGGGCCAAGGTATGCCTTGCCTTGCTCTATGCGGGGGAAGTCGATTTTGCCGTCGGCCCGTTGCTGGACATTCCGTTGATATCGTCTTCCATCCGATCGTATCCTACGAGCCTCCGCTGGTGACTTGTCTCGATCATCCGCTGTCGAAAAGGAAACGGATTACGTTAAAGGACGTTGGCCGATTTCCCTTGATCCTTCCTCCACGGCATTTGAGCACTTGGCGGCAGGTTGAATTCGTATTTGCGGAGCACAACCTTACCTACGAAGTGAGGCTCGAGGTCGGTGGATGGGAAGTCATCAAGAAGTACGTGGAGCTCGGCCTCGGAATATCGATTGTCATGAGCATCTGTATTGCCGGAGGGGAGCGCCTTTTCGTCAGCTCGATCAGAAAGTATTTTCCGGAGCGCACCTACGGTGTCGTATTGAGAAAAGGCAAGCATTTGGCGGCGCCGGCACGAAGCTTCATCGAGCTCATGGACCCCAAACTGAGTGGTACGCTTTAAGCATGCAACGCGCCCCGAACCTCCTTGCTTGACTGCTCACTCCTCGCGCCTCGGAGAGAGCCCGACTACACGGAAGCTACCTGATCCCAAGTGAGAGCACCGCTCGGAGGCAATCTATTTGGCATCCCAGCGCTTCGTTGCTGGAAATCTCAGAAGGCAATCGAGTATCATGGGGCGTTTCCGAAAACGGATTGTCCTGGAGGCCCTATGAAGCTCGTGACTTATGTCTGTAGAAGTTCGCCGCGCCCCGGTGTGGTGCTCGACGACGATAGAGTGGTCGATCTGAACCGCGCATACTGCGCGCTGCTGCAATCTCGAGGGGAATCGCAATCTTCCGCCAAGGCCGACGCGATGGTGCCGGCTGGATTGTCGGATTTGCTCCGACTCGGGGACGAAGGGATGCAGGCGGCTCGCGAGGCGGTCGAGTGGGTCCAAGGGTATATCGGAGACCATTCCGCAGAGGCGCGCGATGCGGGAATCTTGTTTTCGGTTGACGATCCGGGCTTTCGTTTGAAGGCTCCGATCTCCTCTCCGGGCAAAGTGCTGGCCGTTGGACTCAACTACCGCGATCATGCCGAGGAAAGCAAGGTCGAAATACCCAAACGGCCCGTGGTTTTCGTCAAAGTATCCAGCTGTATCAATGATCCTTTTTCCCCAGTCTACTTTCCGAAAGTGAGTGACACGATCGATTACGAGGGCGAGCTATGCGTCGTGATCGGAAAGGCCGGCCGTCACGTATCCGCCGACCAAGCTCTGGACCATGTGGCGGGCTTCATGATCGGAAACGACGTTTCGGTGAGGGAGTGGCAGTTTCACTCCAACACTTGGATCATGGGTAAGGGCTTTGATACCCACGGTCCGACGGGCCCGTGGTTGGTTACGCCGGATGAAGTGGGCGACCCGGGAGCACTGTCGATCAAGACCTGGGTCAGCGGTGATCTACGTCAGAATAGCAACACTCGAAACCTCATCTTTCCCATTCCAGCCATCATAGAGTATGTATCGCAGGCGTTTACGCTGCATCCGGGAGACATCATATTCACGGGAACCCCGGGTGGCGTGGGTGCTGCCATGGATCCCCGAAAGTTCCTCAAGGTTGGGGATGTCGTCCGCATCGAGATCGAGCGGTTGGGCGTCTTGGAAAACAACGTTGTTCCGGAGCCATAGGGCTCCGGGTCTCTGACCCGGCGCGAACCCGGGTCTGCGACCCGGCGTCCTGACCGCCTTCCGCTATTCGTCTAGCGTTTTCTGCCGAGAGCTTCACGTAGAGGCCCTCTGAGAGAGGCCGACTACACTGAATCCCAACTGATCACAAGTGAGACCCCCGACAAGTGAGACCACCCACTCGGTGGGGCGGTCTGGTATTGACCCGAACTCAACCCGGAAGCATTGCCAACCGGGCTCTTGGCCCGCGCGCTTTCGCCTAAACTTGGGGCGGAAGGCAGTGAGGGGGTCAACGGCGAGCTCACCAGGACCCCAGTGCCGCTAAAAAATCCTCAAATTTTCCTTGACGGACCGCGGAGCCATATTTATAGTATTCACGTTTTCCGCAGAATTCACATTTCACCGAATCTGCATTACCCAGCTTCGCTCCTAGATTCGCCCTTCACCCCTGGATGTCTGTTAAGGCATCCTGTCTTTTCCGGCCGTCTTGGGCACATCGTTTAGGTGGCGGGAACAAGGGGTTTCGGGGATTGGTTTGGGTAAAGTTTCGCTAGGGCAGCGTCGATCTGAGTGGCATGGAACTACGTAGGGAACCGAGGTATGCGCTGGATCAGCGGGTGAGCGTCACGCGACTGGAAGAGCCGGTCGCGTCGTTTGAAGGAAGGCTAAGCAATTTTTCCGGCAATGGCTTACAAGTTGTCGTGCGAGATGTTCTCACGCCTGGGACCATCGTCAAGGTGGAGTGGAAGTCGACTCTATTATTGGCGGAGGTAGTCTACTGTCGGCAAAAGGAGTCCGAGTACCTTCTCGGCCTCGAGCTGGAACATGCGCTCTACGATACGGAATCTCTAGCCCCGCTCCTGGAGCCGGAAGGGCGCCAGCCCTGATTTACAATACATCTCCCTGAAGCAGCAATCCAAAGGACCTATTTCCCGGGTTGATCGGCTGAAGCGATACTTCTTGTACCGATCGCTCAGTTGTTGCGGGCGCTCCGGATCAGCCGCTTCATGACCGCAATGTCGTTGGTGGGTAGCTGGCAGGCATAATCCGAAACCTGCTTGCGTTCTTTTTCATCCATCGGGTGTTGCCCTCCAATGTGTCCTTATCATTCTCCGACGCTTATAGAACCTCAGGGATGCCGAAGGCGGCTCGGCAAGGTTGCTATATTTCATGACAAATTGGAAATCCGGGTCCAAAGGACCTATTCGCCCGGGTGATGATCGGCCTTGAAGACGATACTTCTTGTACCGATCGACTCAGTTGTTGCGGGCTGCTAGCGGATCAGCCGCTTCATGACCGCACCATGTCGTTGGTGGGTAGCTGGCAGGCATAATCCTGGCAGACATAGACCGTAGCCTTTCCCTCCAACCTCTTCAGCTCGCGGATAAACGGTAAACTCCGGCCAAGGAATTGCTGACTGTCTGCCCCGTCCACCAGCAAGACGATCTTGTTCGGGATGAACTCGCGGTGGAGCTCTCGGCGCATTGCGCGGGTGTCTTCGCGCTCGCGGGGCCCCGCAATGATTATCTGCAGCGGTTTTTGCAGATAGAAGTCCAGAGCGGCAAGCAGCTCGGGCATTGCCTGGGGATGCCGGCGAAGCCTGGTACCGAAGAACTCGAGGATCTGCTCTGCCTTGTGACGCCACGCGGGTTTGTTCGTCATCTCGGCCAGGCGCAGCAGATTCCGAGCGGCAACAGAGTTTCCTGAGGGTTCCGCGCCGTCGTAGTCTTCGCGAGTTCGAAACAACAGGGACCGGTCTTCGCCGGAAGTATCAAAAAACACGCCGTCTTTGGAGTCGAAGAAGATCTTGTTCTGGCTTTCCGTCAACAGGACCGCCTTCTTCAACCACGCGACCTGCAGGGAAGATTCATACAGGTCCAGGAAGCCGGAAACGAGAAACGCGTAATCTTGTAGGGTCGCCTCGAATCGGGCGTCGCCCTCACGATATCTACGGAGGAGTCGATTCCTTTCGGGGTCGTAGAGCTGATTCCAGACGAATACGCCTGCCCTCTCGGCCCTCTCGAGGTATTTCGGATCCCCGAATACTGCCGCCGCTCGCGCGAACGCCGAGATCATCAATCCATTCCAGCTCGTCAATATCTTGTCGTCGAGATGAGGCCGGACCCGTGACTGCCGGGCTGCAAAGAGTTTTTCCCTTGCTCTGGTGAGACGGCTGCGGATTTCTTCGGCAGGAAGCTCGAACTTGACCGCGGCTGCGTCCGTGGATTGCGCCATGTACAGGATGTTCTTGTCGGTGAATACTTTGTGCGGATCTTCGAGCGCGTTTCCCTGCCCTTGCATCCCGTAGACGAAGGAGAAGACTCGGGCGTCCCGCAGACCCAGGACGCGCTGAATTTCATCCAGCTTCCAGACATAAAATGCTCCCTCCTGTTTCTCCCTCGGATCCTTCGGATCGGTCGCGCTCTCGGCATCTTCGGCGGAATAGAAGCCGCCCCCGGGTCCCGTCATTTCACGCGCGACGTATTGTAGTGTCTCGGTGACGATCTCTCGGAAAGCCCGCTCGCCCGTGATCTGGTACGCTTCCATGAAAGAGAGCACCAGCTGCGCCTGATCGTAGATCATCTTCTCGAAGTGAGGCACGCGCCACTGCCGGTCAACCGAATAGCGGTGGAAGCCGCCACCCAGATGGTCGTGGATTCCCCCATCGCCGATCTTGCGCAGTGTAGCGACTGTCATGTCCAGGGCCTCGCTGTCTTCCGAGCGCAGGTAGTACCTGAGCAGGAAGTTGAACACGACGGGTCTCGGGAACTTGGGTCTAGAGCCGAATCCGGCGTGGACGGGGTCGAAGTCTGCAAGAATGCGCGTGTAACCGCTTTGGAGAACCTCCGTGTCGAGCGCTTTCGATTCCGTTTCCGCATCACGTTCCGTGGCCTTCTTCAAGACCTCCGTGATCCGTGTGCTGGATTGCTTGATGCTCTTCGGTTCCGTCGACCAAGCATTGTGGATGCTCTGAATCAAACTCTCGAATCGGTCGGCAGGAATGTAGGAGCCGCCATAGAAGGGTTTCAGGTTGGGGGTGAGGAACATGGACATTGGCCAGCCCCCTCTTCCAGTCATGGCTTGAAGTGCATTCATATAAATCCGGTCCACGTCGGGCCGCTCTTCCCGGTCGACCTTGATGTTGATGAAATACTGGTTCATCAATGCGGCGATCCCGGTGTGTTCGAAGACCTCCCGCTCCATCACGTGACACCAGTAGCAGGTCGAGTACCCGACAGAGAGAAAAACCAATCGGTTTTCCTTGCGCGCACGGGCGAAGGCCTCCTCTCCCCATGGGTACCAATCAACCGGGTTGTAGGCGTGTTGCAGGAGATACGGGCTCTTTTCTCCGATCAACCGGTTGGGGCGTTGCTTCAGGGGGGCTGCGGCGTCGTTCGCAACAGCGCAGCCGACGGGGCCGAAGACCGCAAGCGACCACGCAAGCAATCCTCTCCCCAAGATTCGACCCGGCGTTTTTCCGAATCGCCCGCCTATCGGTCTGTAGCGGACCTTCACGCTGGCGCGGGTCGAGGACTCGCGATCGGAACCCTTGAAGAGCCGAGCGCGCTTACGACCAATAGACGGCACCGGAACCAGACCCGTTCCGACGATCGATAGGAATTTCAGAAAACGACGGTGATGCAACATATACGAATTGCTCCTATCGGTTTCCTGCGAAGACGAAAAAGTCGAAGGCATACCGGGAAATCTCAGCGATGACTCTTTCGGCTTCGGTCGCCGGCGCCATGGCGTCCTTCATCATGACGCTGATAAGCAGGACCCCTGCGTCAAAGGGCAAGTAGACGATCCCGGTGTTGTTGAAGGTTCCGCCGATTGTGCCGGTCTTGTGCGCAACGACGGTATTCGGAGGCAAAAGGCCGCGGATACGATTTGCCCCCGTCTGGCAACGTTTCAGGATGTTTAAGATTTCGTCGGAAACCTCCGGGCGCACGATCTTTCCCTGGTAGATCCTTTCCAGTAGCTTATTCAAATCGCGTGGCGACGCGTGATCTTTGAGCGCCCGGACTTCTGTTGTTCTCAGCTGTCCCGTTTGCTCCGCCTTTGCCAGCATCACTTGAACTTGCTCCAGAGGCAGCGAGCCGTAGCGCGCGTAGTCGACCCCGGCAAGATCCATAATGAGCTCCTGCGTCGTCCGGTCCACGCGAATCGATGCCAAACCGATCGACTGCATTCGCGCCGTGACCCTCGAAGCACCGACTTTTTCCAGAAGGATGTCTGTCGCGGAGTTGTCCGAGATAACCATCATCAGATTGATAAGGTTACGAATGCTCAGCGACACCCCGGGGGGATCAAAGAACTTTGAGAGGACGCCGCTTCCGAGATGGAGATCGTTGCGATCCAGGGAGATCATGTCGTCGAGGTGTAGTTTCCCTTCTTCCTGCTGATAGAAGATCTCTACCAGAATTGGCAGCTTGTAGGTACTCGCCATGGGGAACCGCGTATCGGCATTGAGGAGAACCTCGGTTCCCGACTCGACGTGCTTTAGGGCCACTCCGACCGTTCCGCGTGCCTGGGGTACGGTTCTCTCGATCATTTCCTTGAGCCGAGAAACATCTGCGGCTTCTGATCCCCGGGGCCACACCATCACGATAACGAAGATCCACCCTCGAATGCTATTCATTGAAACCTCCGAAAAATCTTAAAGTACGCCCATGGCCCGCAAATGGTGGCGAAGGTGCCGCATGTAATCTTGCACCATGAATCCCAGTGTGACCGGCTCTGCCGATTCGACGCGGCACGGGGTCTCGTGCTTGCTAGCAGGAATCTGATGGACCACGTGGGCCAAATGTCGATTATAGACCTCAAAAAGACGAACGAGAGTCGACCAGTCGGCGTCGTGATAGTTTTGTTTCTCGACCCAGGTGGCCGGCTCATAAGGAGGAAACACCAGCTCTTCGGTATCGAGTGCCCGGACGAAACGCTGATGGTTGTTGCAAGCCGAATCGATCAAGTGTCCCAGGATTTCTTTTACGGACCACTTGTTGCGAGCGGAGCGGGCAACCTCTCCCGGGTTCATCGACCCAAGAGCCGGTGTGACTTTTTCCACGAGATCGAGAATCTCACGCTCCCACGCTTGATTCATAGTATTCTCCAATCGAAAGGGAGTGCTGGGTGAACGGTCCCCCCCGGAGCTTTTGTTACCCGTCAAAGATTGGCACGCCGGCCTTGCGTTTTGGCTGCGGTGACCCTAAACTATGTTGTTTGCTGCTGTTTGGGCATTTCTCTCATCCCTCGGCGACGAGTTTCACAAAGATTACTTATGACACACGCATTGTTCGATACCCTGCAGTCACTTCCGGCTGAGAGAATGCCGCCGCTCCAATATTACTCCATTCCGCGCCTCGAAGAGGCCGGCATCGGCCCCACTTCCCGGCTGCCCGTGTGTATTCGGGTAGTGCTCGAGTCGATTTTGCGCAACTACGACGGTAACCGGATAGTGGAATCGGACGTACGCAACCTGGCGAACTGGCATCCCAGCGCGGAAAGGAGTAAGGAAATTCCCTTCGTGGTGTCCCGCATCCTGCTACAGGACTTCACCGGGGTTCCGCTTCTGGTGGATCTGGCCTCTATGAGGTCCGCAGTTTCCGCATTGGGCAAAGATCCGAAAATCATCGAACCGTCGGTTCCAGTGGATCTGGTGGTCGATCACTCCGTGCAGGTCGACTATTCCGGAAACGCCGACTCCTATGACCGCAACCTTTCTATGGAGTTCGAGCGCAACGGAGCACGCTATCGGTTTCTCAAGTGGGGCGCGAAGGCTTTTGATAGCTTCCGGATCGTTCCTCCTGGCATGGGAATCTGTCATCAGGTCAATTTGGAGTTTTTGGCCAAAGGTGTGCTTACCAAGGGCGGGATTGCCTACCCCGATACCCTCGTCGGTACCGATTCTCATACCACCATGATCAACGCTCTCGGGATTGTGGGCTGGGGTGTCGGTGGAATCGAAGCGGAGGCAGGAATGCTCGGCCAGCCAGTTTACTTCCTGACGCCCGACGTCGTGGGAGTTCTGCTGACCGGCAAACTGTCTGAGGGAGTCACGGCGACAGACCTCGTCCTACGCGTGACCGAGCGGCTGAGACAGGCCAGAGTGGTCGGCAAGTTTGTGGAGTTTCACGGCGAGGGCGCGGCCACGCTTTCGCTTCCGGACCGCGCGACGATCGCCAACATGGCCCCTGAATATGGTGCCACTATGGGATTCTTCCCCGTCGACGAGGGAACTTGCGATTATCTTTCCGCCACAGGTCGGGATGAGGGCTCGGTAGATCTGGTTCGGAGCTATTTTTCCGCCCAAGCCATGTTCGGGATGCCCGAAAAGGGACAGTGTGATTATAGCTCCTTGATCGAGCTCGATCTGTCCAATATTCGACCGAGTGTCTCCGGTCCAAAGAGGCCTCAAGACCGCATTGATCTGGATCATCTCAAGCGTCACTTCCATGATCTACTGCAAAAGCCGTCAACCGAGAATGGGTACGAAAAGAGCCCAGCGCAAATCGATCAACGCCACTCGGTGAAGGGTCACGCAAGTCTGGGGCATGGGGATGTAGTCATTGCAGCCATCACCTCGTGTACCAACACTTCGAACCCCAGTGTCATGCTCGCCGCCGGACTCCTGGCCAAGAAGGCGGTCGAAAAAGGGCTGGTACTGGCACGTACCGTCAAGGCCTCGCTGGCGCCGGGTTCGCGGGCGGTGACGGACTACCTCGTGCAGTCCGGGCTTCAACAATATCTGGACGCTCTTGGTTTCAATCTCGTGGGATACGGGTGCACAACGTGCATCGGGAACTCCGGGCCTCTTGATAGCGAAATCGAATCGGCCATTACGGAAAACGACTTGATCACGGCGAGCGTACTGAGCGGCAACCGCAACTTCGAGGCGCGCGTGCATCCATCGGTGAAGGCCAACTTTCTCATGAGCCCTCCCCTTGTGGTTGCCTTTGCGCTGGCCGGTCGGGTCGATATCGATTTTTCAAAGGAACCGATGGGAAAGGGCAACGACGGTCAGGATGTATACCTCCGGGATATTTGGCCCAAGAACGAGGATGTTCGTGCCCTGATCCATCGCGCTTTCGATCCGAAGACATACCAGGCCGTCTACGGCAACTCGGTGCAGGACATCCCACAGTGGAGTGCAATTGCAGGAAGCACCGGCGACGTCTATGTTTGGGATCCCGGATCCACCTATATTCAGGAACCCCCGTATTTTGAAGATTTCACGGTTGCCTCGCCCGGTCTCGGCGGCGCTATCCGGGGGGCCCGGCCGTTGGCCATCCTGGGAAATTCGGTGACTACGGATCATATTAGCCCCGCTGGGAGAATCGAGGCGGATTCTCCGGCCGGTCAATACTTGCAGCAGGAAGATGTGTCCGTCGCGGACTTCAATAGCTTCGGCGCACGGCGGGGAAATCATCAGGTGATGATTCGTGGTACCTTCGGCAATGTTCGAATCCGCAACCTCATGGTTCCTGGTGTCGAGGGCGGCGTGACGGTTCACCAACCGACAGGGCAGCGGATGAGTATCTTTGACGCCGCTCGTCGGTACCGCTCGGAAAGTGTCGATCTGGTGGTCCTGGCGGGTCAGGAATACGGGACCGGTAGCTCCAGGGACTGGGCCGCGAAAGGAACTCTGCTTCTGGGGGTCCGGGCCGTGATCGCCCAGAGTTTCGAACGCATTCATCGCAGCAATCTCGTGGGTATGGGTGTCTTGCCGTGTCAGTTCTCCGAGGGTACCAGTGCCGAGACGCTTCGCATCGAAGGCAACGAGACTTTCGACATTCTGGGTCTGGAAAACGGTCTTCGGCCGCAGCAGGAACTTACCCTGGTGATCCACCGGTCTAGTGGCCCCGAGAACGTAAGGGTTGTCGTTCGGATCGATACTCCCATCGAGGTCGAGTACTATAAGCACGGAGGTATCCTCCCCTACGTGCTACGGCAGCTGCTGAACGAGGCGGATAGGCCGGGTTAAAATTCCGATTCCCAATGTTCCTCGGTCATCGTGGGCCGGACCGAAAACACCGAAAAAAATGCCACCGTCACCACCCAAGACCCCCGTGAATGCGGCCGACCAGTATGCGCACAATCTCTCATGCCGTCGGGCCGAGCGCAACGAAAGGGAGCGCCAACACCGCCGGCTCGGCAACCTACGTCTGGTGACGGTCTTTGTTTTTCTGCTCTTGGCGTGGCTGGCGGTCGATCGGGAAACCATTTCTTCCTGGTGGCTCCTCATCCCTGTTTTGATTTTCTTGGCACTCATGGTGTTGCACGAGCGGGTGATCCGATCCAGCCAGCGGCTGGATCGGGCAATCACCTTCTACGATTGGGGCGTCAGCCGTCTCGAGGATCGTTGGGAAGGTCGCGGAAACGAAGGGACAAGATTCCTGGATGCCTCGCATCCCTACGCGGCGGACCTGGACATCTTCGGACCCGGCTCGCTCTTTGAACTCGTCTGTACGGCCCGGACAATGCTGGGGGAAGAAGCTCTGGCGGAATGGCTCTGCGCACCGGCGCCGCCGCCGGTCGTCCGCTCTCGCCAGCAGGCAGTGGCAGAGCTGAGCCCGTGTCTCGACCTTCGAGAAGAGTTGGCGGTTCAGGGCGGGGAAGCGCGCACGGGACTGGACTCTCATGCCCTAGCCTCGTGGGCCCTCGCGCCACGCGTAGTTTTCCCGCGTCTCACCCGGGTTGCCGCCCTCGTTCTGGGTCTTGTCTCGGTTATCTCGGTGGCCATGTGGCTGGGATCGATGCTGGACGGCCGCTTGCTGGGGCTTTGTCTTCTCGTGCAGGCGAGCTTCGGGTTTACCCTGAGAAGCAGAGTCCGCAGGGTTATCGAGCAAGTCGACGGCATTGGTCGGGGGTTTGGACTCTTGGCGCAAGTTTTGGCCTGCTTCGAGCGGCGAGACTTTCAGTCCCCGAGGCTGCGGGAGGTTCAGGCCGCTTTGAAAACAGCTGGCTTGCCGCCCTCGGCCCAGGTGGCTCGGCTTCATCGATTGATCGTCCTTTCGGACTCGAGGCGGAATCAGTTCTTTGCTCCGTTGGGGGCTCTGCTGCTGTGGGGCACGCATCTTTCCCTGGCGATCGAGAACTGGCGGAGCCAAGCCGGACCGGCTGTTGGACAGTGGCTCGGCGCGGTGGGGGAGATGGAGGCGCTCTGCGCGCTCGGCGGATATGGGTACGAGCATCCGACGGACCCCTTTCCCTCCATTGAGGACGACGGAACCACGTTCGAGGGTGAGGGGTTGGGACATCCGCTTATTCCCGAAGTGCGCTGCGTCGCCAACGATGTGAGGCTCGACGCCTCCGAAAGAGTCTTGCTCGTGAGCGGATCCAACATGTCGGGTAAGAGCACCTTGCTGAGGACCGTGGGAGTCAACGCCGTGCTGGCACTCGCGGGAGGTCCGGTTCGTGCGACACGTCTGCGGTTGGCACCGCTGCAGGTGGGAGCCTCGATCCGAACCATCGATTCCTTGCAAGAAGGGAGCTCTCGATTCTACGCAGAAATAACCAAGCTTCGGCAACTGATGGATCTTGCGGACAGGGAACGCCCGCTGCTGTTTTTGTTGGACGAGCTGCTTCACGGAACCAATTCGCACGATCGGCGAATCGGAGCCGAGGGCATCGTGCGAGGGTTTGTCGAGCGGGGATCGGTGGGTCTCGTCACGACGCATGATCTGGCCCTGGCGAAGATGACGGATGACATTGGCTCTGTCGTCCACAACGTGCACTTTGAAGACACGATGAAAGACGGAAAAATCACCTTCGACTATAGAGTCCGTCCCGGTGTCGTGACAAAGAGCAATGCGCTGCAGCTGATGCGATCGGTGGGTCTCGAGGTGTGATTTCGGTTAGTGTCTGGCGTCTAGCGTCTAGCGCTTTCCGATGAAGGCTGGAGAAGGCTTGGGCGGGTCCATCGTGATGAGTCCCGCGGGACCGAATGCGAACAGGCCCCCCGATGGCAGGGAATGTCACTTACCCCGGTGGCGTCACCAGGGCTCGAAAAGCAGCGAGGATCTCGGGTCCTTGGACTGCCTCGAGATCCGCAACACCCAGCGCATCGTCCACGTACCGGGTTGTTCTCATGCCATTGAGGACACACGAAACGCCCTCGAGTGAAGACAGAACGTTCATCGCCATCCGGCTGAGGGATTCGAATGTTTCCGGGTAGCCGGCGGAAAACAGATTCCGCCGAATCTCGTCCGAGAGACCTTGCTCCTTACCAGAGCAGTACCTTCCAATCCCCTCGAAGAGGGTACTGACGAGCTGGATGTATTGCGCCTGTAGGGCCTGGCTACGATCGTCACGTTTGAAGCAGTCCTGGTCCAGCCAAGATTGCAGCGGTGCAACGATATTTTGGCTCACTGCCGCGTCCCAGTGCGCTCCGGACTGCACTCCGGGCACGATGGCTTCGATCTCAGCGGCGAGGCCTCCAGGACTTCCTCCGATCAATGAAACTTGAAGCTCCTTCGCGATGCGCTTCTCCAGCTCGCGAAGCGGCGCCAGCAACTCGGCGAGGGCTTCGGGCTGACCACTGCCAGAGTTCGCGACATCCGCCAGGCGGATCAAACGACCACCGCTGAATGCGTTCAGGGGCCGGTTGACCAGGACTCCCAGGTCCTCGCCGTGACAAAAAGCCAATGCAGTCTTCCCCTGGTTGTTTTGTTCCAGGGCGCCACCCGATTCGTAGAGATTCAGCGGAAGCTGAACGACGCGGAAGTGATGGTTCTCGGTGAGTGCTTTTGCTTGCTCCAGGCACCGACTTACCGATGTCATGGCTGTGTCGGATGCCGGCGTTCCGAAATTGTTGGAACTGATCCCATACCAGCGGATTCTACCCTCGGCCACCTGTTCTTCCAGAAATCGAAAGGCCTCGCGAATACGCGAGTAGAATTCGTCGTGATGCGCCGGCTTGGCTCCATCGTGGTTCTCTTTGTCGGTCAGGAAATACTCGGGATTGTGCAACAAATAGGCGTCGATCTTGTCGAGGTGCATCTGCTGAAGCGACCGCTGGAGTTGGGTCCACAGAAACTCCGGGTGGATACAGTGCCAGATGCCGGGACCATACCGAACCACTTCGGGGAAGTCGAGTCTCTGGGCAAGGCGCATGTTCTGACCTTGGATGTAGCCGCCCTTCGTTACGACAATCACGTCTTTCCTCGGATAGTCCCTCAGGACGTGACCAATGAGTCGCTCGGAAAGCCCGTCCCCATAGTTGGCGGAGGTATCCAATAGGTTGCCGCCGCGATCGAGATAGGCTCTCAGCGCGGCTTCGTGCTCGTCGTTCCCCTCATTGATCCTGTAACAGCCAAACCCAACGGGATGGCATGCAAGTCCAGTGCTTCCCAGCGGACGGTGGAGATCGCTTTGCTCTGTATTCACCGTGATTCGTCCTCCAAAAGGGACCCGTGGCGACGATAATAACAAAACTGAACCGAAACCGTCAGTTTTACTGCCCACCCGAGGCGGACCCCACTTTTTTCGGAGCCAGCGCGGCCGATCGTCCCGTTCTCAGCTTGGTCGGTCTACTGCCGGACCCGAACTCGAAAAGACTCCTGCCCTAAATTTGCGCCCTCTCTCGGCCGATATTAACCGAGGCACCTTTATGGAATTCGAACAGGATACGAGACAGACGGGCTTCCCGGATAGGGGGCCCGGATCCGATCGGCGCAAGTCGGGGATCTCGACGCTTTTCTACCGGGGACCTCGGAGGAGGGCGAGCAAGGGCCGCCGCGGAACCGACAAGGGCGGCTATGTCGATTTTTATGATAGTCGAACTTGGGGGGTGGCAATCTCCATACTGGTTCTTTCACTCCTGGACGCCTTGCTCACCGGACTTCAGATCTGGAGAGGTACCGTGGACGAGTGGAATCCCATCATGAAGGCAGTCCTCTCCTATGGTGGCATGATCCCGTTTTTTGGCGTCAAGGCCGCCATGACGGCTGTGGCACTGTCCATCCTGGTTGTTCACAAGGAATGGAATCTGGCGAGGTTCGCGGCACGGCTCTGTCTCTGGGCGTATTGTGTGCTTGCTCTGTATCACCTCTACCTTATCCAGATGGCCTCGACGCTCTCCTGACAGGCGCGGCAAATTCCGAATCCGACAAAGAGAATAAATCTGGAGGCTCAAATTCCCGAAGTTTGGAATTTGTGATTTCGAGCCTGGCTGCTTGCAATCGGGTGGGTCCCGATTTAGTCTTCGTTTCTCAGTTCCGTTCGCAAACCAGTAGATTTGTGGGCGGGGGTAATCGCGCAAGGAGGCGCTCGATAATGAAACAGTGGGGTGTGGAGCCGGAGATGACGATATCGTCGGACAAGAACTACAACGTCACGATCCAAACGGATCAGGGTGAGATCGGCCTGGCGCTCTTTGCGGATAAGACTCCGCGAACCGTGAACAACTTCGTGTTCCTGGCGCGCGAAGGCTTCTATGACGACGTGATCTTTCATCGAGTCATCCCGGATTTCATGGTACAGGGTGGAGATCCGACCGCCACGGGAACTGGAGGTCCCGGATATCGTTTCGCGGATGAGTTTCATCCCGAGCTCACGCACGATTCACCCGGGATCCTCAGCATGGCCAATGCGGGACCGAACACGAACGGGTCTCAGTTCTTCATCACCCACGTCGCGACCCCCTGGCTCGACGGGAAGCATTCGGTTTTCGGGAAGGTCTCGTCAGGCATGGACATTTTGCTCTCCATTCCGGCGCGCGATCCCAACGAACGAGACGCCTCTGCCGTTCGGATTCAGAAGATTGTCGTGACAGAATCGAGCAACCAATCTGGATCATGAAAAAGATTCTGGGATGCTTTCTGGTCCTGGGCTTCTTGTTTCGCCTGCTGTATCTGGGTACCCGCCAGCTATGGACGGAAGAGATCATGCAGGCGCTGGTTGTCCGCAGGGCTCCGGCCGAACTGTTCCAAGCGCTGCTCACGGGCATGACCCTGCCGGCACCGCTGGACTATTTCATACAACACGGTCCGGTCTGGCTTTTCGGGGAATCCCCCTGGGCGCTGCGCATTCACGCCGCGGTTCTGGGAACCCTTTCTGTGTGGCTGGTTTTCCGCATCGCCCGCCGAATGTTCGGGGACCGGGTGGCGATCTTCGCCGGGGTGCTCTTTTTTCTCTATCCTCTCGCGTATCACTACAGCCAGGAAGGCCGTCCGCACGCGCTACTGCTTCTGCTCAGCTTGGCTTCCTATGATCAATTGTTCAGGATCGTGGGGGGGGCGCATGTCCGATGGACGTCGTGGGTGTGGCTGGCCGGTCTGCAAGTTCTTCTTCTGTACAGCAGTCTGGCAGGTGCGGTAGTGATCTTCGCCCAAGTGGTGGGGATGCTGCTTTCCATGTTCAGGAGCAGTACCGACGGCACCTCTTCATCCGACGCGAGGCCCGCCAGCATCGGAACCGTTGCCACGTTTTGCTCGGTGTCCGCCCTTGCTTTCCTTCTTGTTGTGCCTTGGTGGCAATACGCTGGAGGTAGCTTCGTCTTTCAGTCCATTGGAGCTGGAGCGGATGCCAGGGTTCTCGTGAGTGTGCTACAGGAAGTAGGTGACGGGAGTCTGCCAATGGCAGCAGTAGTGATTCTAGCCGCTGCCATCGGGGTGCATGGATTGAAGCGACACGGTCGTGCGCAACAACTACTATGGCTCCTCAGCTGGGTGTTCGCCTCGATTGCCGCGGTGATCCCCATGGATTTTGTGATCCAGGACTTCTACGCGACCCAGCATGTTCTTCATTGGGTGCCTCCGCTGGTGTTGCTCGCGGCATACGGCATGGCGCATTTGGGTGAGCAGCTGACAATTCTCGATCAACCGCCATATCGGGCCAGCGCGCCTTCGATTCTTTACGCAATCGTTTGGGTGTCGATTTCCTGCTGGATCATTCAAGATCACTGGCGGCGGGCTCCAGTGGACTGGCTAGGCACGGCCCGGTTTCTCGAAAACAGCGTGGGTCCCCAAGATGCGGTCAGTATTCCCGAGGTCTATGCGTTGCTGGGGTACCATTCGGCTGCCCTTCCGGGCAGGCGCGTCCCGTTGGATGCGCAACGCACCGTCGAAAACGGTAGGTACTGGGCCGCTTGCTATGATTCCGGTCGCTCAGATCCCTGTGCCGGGTTCCGGGAGGCGGCGACCGGGGCCGGTTGGCAGCAGCGCTCGTTTCGAGGCTTTACCCTTTTTGTGCGGGACGCAGCCGCGGCACCCCAATAGCGGTGCACTCTCCGCTCACCGCTTCCCGTCAACCCTTGGCACAGTCAGGCATAGGGAACCGTAATAGCGAGACTAGCGGCGCCGGGCGCTCGGTCCTTTTCGTGGACGCCTGCGCAGGAGCGGAAACGGGAGACGGTCAGGCGGATTTACCCTGGGTCGGTAGTGGGGCAGGGGCGACAGGTGCGTCGGGTTTCCCGTACTGAGAGTCGTAGAAGAGCGGGATCTGACGGTACCGATTCTGCTCCAGAGAGTAAACCAGACAATGGTCGTAAGGGCGGGAGTACACGTGCAGGCTCGTGGCTCTTTGACCGAACTCGTCCAGATTCAGGACCTCGTGGATCGGGCGCTTCGGGTTGACGGACAACGGGCTCTCCGGAGTCATGACGTGGTAGCCGGCTTTCTGTAGTCGGCACGAGCTCTCGTTCTCGTCGATCGACAAGGTTTCGTACTCTTGAACCGCAAGGCGGCCGACCGGAACCGTCATCCAGCAGTTCTGGTCCTGGTGATTGTGGATCTGACTGACTTGTCCAACCTCCCAGCAAATGGCAATCAGCTCGAAGAGCGCGCACCGGTAGATCAGGTTTCGGGTATAGTGCGTTGGTTGATATCGGAGATAAGGGGCCAGCGATTCTGAATCCACGGGATGTACCCGGTTGTATTCCGAGATCCGCTCCAGCGAGAAATCGCCTTCCGAAATCTCACACAAGCCTTGCAGGTACTCTTGAATCGTCCGGGTCTGCATACCAGTCCTTGTTATCGTCTGAACCGGGACGCGCGATTATCAATTTGAGAAGTGTCAAAACCCTTTCCTGTGTGATAAATAGAGAGTATGTGCGAGTTTGCCGAGTGACAGAGAGGGCCGAGTTGCGTCGGGCTTCAGGGGAGAGCTTCACGTCTGCGGCACTCTTGTCTGGCGGGATGGGAGCCTCGTGATGGATATGCGACGTCGCAGCTCGCTTTACGTTCCGTGCGATGTTCCTCGAATGCTGACCAAAGCCGCCACAGTGCCCGCGGATCAACTGATCCTGAACCTGGAAGATGGAGTTTCGGAGGCAAGGAAGGATCTGGCGCGCGAGAATCTGGTCCGCGCGCTCCATGGCAATCACTACGGAAAAAGGGAAGTTGTTGTTCGCGTAAACCCAATCGACACAGCGCACGGGCAAAAAGACCTGGCTGTGGTGGTTCCTCTGCGACCGGACGGAATCTGCTTGCCCAAGGTGGAGTCGGCTGCCGATGTGCAGGCTGCCGCACTCGCCGTCGCCAGCCTGGAAGAAAAAGGGTCGTCGCCGATTCCATTTCATGCCATGATCGAAAGCGCGGCTGGAGTCCTTCGATCCGCGGAGATCGGGATTTCTTCCCCCAGGTTGCGCAGCCTGGTTTTCGGCTCGGCCGATTATTGCAAGGATCTTGGTTGCACACCGGGTCCGGAGCGAGTCGAGCTTACGATGGCGCTGCAGCAAATCGTGACGGCTGCACGAGCCGCCGGCGTGGACGCCATCGATGCTCCTTGCTTCGAGGTGCGGAATCTCGAGCTCTTGCGATCAGAGGCAACGCAGGCACGCCGGTACGGATACGATGGGAAAGGCGCGCTGCATCCCGGCCAGATCGAGGTCATCCATGAAGTCTTCAACGTGACCCCGTTGGAGCTCGAGTGGGCCCGGAAAGTACTGGGCGCGCTCGAAGGTGCCGAGAAAAAGGGCCGTGCCTTGACCACCGTCGATGGGCAACTGGTTGACAATCCCCACGCAGTGGCCGCGAGACGCATTCTGAAACGTGCTTCTGAGACTTCGTGAGAGGAGTTCATGAATCGATTCAAAGGGACCAAGGACTATATCTTGAGTGACGCGCTGCGTGACATTGTCAATGCCGCGATCGTGCTGCAAAGACCGCTTCTGCTCAAAGGAGAGCCGGGAACGGGCAAGACTGAATTGGCCCGTGTGATCGCGGAAGATCTAGAGTTGCCACTCATCAAGTGGAACATCAAGTCCACCTCCAAAGCGAGCGAAGGCCTCTATGTCTACGATACCGTGCAGCGACTGAACGACTCGCGCTTTCACGACAAGGATGTATCCGATATTCGGCAGTACATCAAGCTGGGGAAGCTGGGCGAGGCGCTGCGCGCCCAAGACCAGGTGGTTCTCCTGATTGACGAGATTGACAAAGCAGACCTGGAATTCCCGAACGATTTACTCTTCGAGCTGGATCAGATGAGCTTTGATATCATTGAAACCGGTGAGCATTTCAAGGCGAAGCGTCGCCCGATTGTCATCATTACCAGTAACAGCGAGAAGGAACTGCCGGACGCGTTCTTGAGGCGTTGCCTTTTCCATTACATCGAGTTCCCGGACGAGGCGATGATGCAGCGTATCGCTGAAGTCCATTTTTCCAATTTGAAGGGACAGCTGATTTCCCAGATCATCGCCCGCTTCTACTTCATTCGCCAAAAGCACGAGCTAAAGAAGCGGCCATCGACCAGCGAGTTGCTCGATTGGATCCAGGCCATCACCGCAGCCGGCCTCTCCGAGGAGGAACTGAACCAAAGGCTGCCGTTCCTCGGCGTATTGCTGAAGATGGAAGATGATATCGAGAAGTTCGCCGTCCACTAGCGCCGGCCCTCGCAAACGCCCAGGTTCAGCGAATCCGTGCCAGCAACTTCCTTGCCCCGCTCGCGATCGTCCACTTCAATAATCAATCTAAACGTTGATTCCAAATGTCTTGCTATGATATTGAAAGCTAATTTCAATTCATCTTGACATTCGTGGGCTTTGGCGTTAAATTGATCTTGAAAGTTAATTTCAATTTTTTTGTAGTCAGAAATCATACAGTCGGAAATCATAAATGAGAGTTCTTCGTTGCAAGTGCAGCGTCGGGTCCCTATGGGCCTTGCTCTTTTGTTGTGGCGCCTTGGCCCAAACGGAGAACGACAAGGTTTTCGGGCACGTCACCGACGAGGCTGGCCGCCCTCTATCGGGAGTCGAGATTTTGTTGATGGGTCCGTTGGTGGAGTCGCAGAACGGCTCGAACCGGACGGATCGAACCGATGCTTTCGGGATATTCCGTTTTTTAGGGTTGGCGTCCGGTTCATATTTGCTGGTTGCCTCAAAGGCGGCGTTTGTCCCGATCTCGCAAGACGTAGAGCTGTCGGAGTCGACCGACATCGCGATCGCGATGCAGGCGATGACCCGGTTGACGATCCGAAACCGAATCACCGTGGTTGGCAACCCCAGCGAGGTGGATCATATTCCAGGCTCCGGGTTCTATTTGGAGCAAGATGAACTGGCCCAGCGCAAGACAGACGTCGACGACATTCATCACCTGCTCCGGCAGGCACCCGGCATCAATATCCAGGAGGAAGAGGGATACGGTCTGCGGCCCAATATCGGGATGCGCGGATCCGGAGTGGAGCGATCGGCCAAGATAACCCTCATGGAGGACGGCGTCCTGATAGCCCCGGCACCTTATGCGGCACCGGCGGCCTATTACTTTCCCACGGCGGGTCGCATGCAGGCTCTGGAAGTCTTGAAAGGCTCCAGCCAGATACGACACGGGCCCAACACGAACGGCGGCGCCCTGAATCTCCTGTCGACATCAATACCAACGGGTTTTCGCCTTCAGGGCAATCTTGCCGGCGGGCAGGATCGTACGGGCAAGCTTCATGTCAATGCAGGGGATTCGTATCAGAATTTCGGCTGGATGCTCGAGACCTACCAGATCGACTCGCGTGGCTTCAAGAGACTCGACGGCGGTGGAGATACCGGTTTCCGTCTCGGCGATTATCTCGCCAAGTTCCGGGTCCATAGTGGCGGGACTTCCGACATCTATCAGGAATTCGAGTTCAAGGTCGGCCACACGCATCAAGATGCCAATGAAACCTATCTTGGACTGACCGACGAGGACTTTGCCGAGAACTCCCTTCGCCGTTACCGCGCATCCCAGCGCGACCTCTTTGTCGGCCGCCATAGCCAAATCCAGGGACGCTACTTTATTGCGCCATCGAGTCGTTTCGACGTGACGGCCACGGTCTACCGGAACGACTTCGATCGGAACTGGTACAAGCTGCAGAGCGTGCTCGGTACCGGCATCAGCTCGATCTTTGACGACTTGCAGGCACACGAGGCCGAACTGGCCATCGTGCAGGGCTCCGAGAGCGACCCCGATGCGCTCGTGCTCCGGGCCAACAATCGTGAGTACTATTCCCAGGGGATTCAGACGGTCGTCGGTGTCAACTTCGATCGAACCGCCGTGCAGAACCGGTTTCAGATCGGCCTTCGCTACCATCAGGATCAGGAGGACCGCCTCCAGTTTGAAGACGGGTTTCAAATGATGGACGGCAATATGATTCTGACCTCGAAGGGCGCCCCCGGGAGTCAGTCCAACCGTGTTGGGGATGCGCACGCGTGGGCGGTCTTCGTGCAGGATCGCCTGGAGTGGGGAAGGCTGGCTTTGATTCCCGGACTCCGTTACGAAAAGATCGAATTGACCCGAACCGACTTCTCGACGCAAGACCCGAACCGAGACGGTTCCCCAACTCGGGTACGGACCAATGGTCTCGACGTCTGGGTGCCCGGAATCGGCTTGAGCTTCGACGTGCGCAAGGGCGTCAACCTCTTCGGCGGCATCCACAAGGGTTTTTCCCCTCCGGGCCCTGGATCGAATGAGGACACGATGCCGGAGGAGAGCGTCAACTACGAGCTCGGGCTGCGCCTGAAGCGTCAACCTTTCAGTTTTTCGCTTGCCGGTTTCTTCAACGACTATGAAAACCTTCTGGGGGCCGACACCTTGTCCTCGGGAGGGACCGGCGAGGGAGACTTGTTTAACGGCGGGGCCGCCCGGGTTTCCGGGCTCGAGGCAGCCGGTGCATTCGACCTGGGCACCGCGCTCGGTTCGAGCTTTGCCATCCCGGCGCAATTCGCCTATACCTTGACTCACGGCGAGTTCCGCAACAGCTTCCAAAGCGCATTTGATCCCTGGGGAGACATCCAGCTGGGGGATGAGATTCCTTACCTTCCGCGCCAGCAGCTGTACGCCAGCATCGGCCTGGAAAGGGGCGCCTGGAAGGTCCGTACCGAGGTAATCCATGGGAGCCGGATGCGCACTGAGGCGGGCCAAGGGCCGATGCCCGAGCGATCAGGCACGGATTCTCACGTCGTCTGGGGCCTCACGGGCGAATACGCCCTCTCGGGCCTCGCTGGTGAGAAATGGGGTGCCAGCCTCTTTGTCAGTGCCCGCAACCTCCTAGATGCGAGGTACATTGTGGCAAGACGCCCTGCCGGTGTCCGGCCCGGGTTGCCCCGCACAATTATGGCTGGAATCCGCTTTTACCTGACTCGTTGAGCCTCCGAGAATCGAGCTGTGGATTGTTGAGTGTGCCTGTGAGATCCTTGAAGCGACATGTTCGTGAATCTCTTCAACGCTCTACGCAGACGAGGCGTACCGGTTGGTTTTGACGAGTGGCTTCTGCTCCAGAGAACGCTCTACGAGGATCTGGTCGACTGCTCGCTGACACGCTTTTACCATCTATCCCGCTCCATACTCGTCAAGAACGAGGCCCAGTTTGACAAGTTCGATCTGGCCTTTCTCGAGTGTTTCGGTCATATCGAGACTTCCGAAGAGCTCATTCAGTCGATAGAGGCCGAGCTGCTCCGTGCTCCGCCACTCCAGCTCAGCGAGGAGGAGAAGAAGATGCTGGAGAAGCTGGAGCTGGACCAAGTGGAATCCAACTTCCTCGAGCAACTTCGGTCCAAGAGGTTCAAGCAGCATCAGGGAGGGAACCGGGCGATCGGGGTCCGCGGCACTTCGACCCAGGGACGGGCGGGTTACAATCCGGCCGGCATTCGAATCGGTCAGCGGATTGGGCGCATGAGAAGCGCCGTAAAGATCGCCGAGCAGAGAAGCTTCGAGAATTACCGTGACGATATCGTCTTGGACACCCGGTCGATGAAGCTCGCCTTGAACTATCTCCGTCGGATGATTCGTGAGGGACCCAAGGATGAGTTGGACGTGGAGCAAACGATCGATGCGACCTGTCGCAACGCGGGCGAGCTCGAGTTTCGCTGGGAGCGAAGAAAGAAAAAGAAGATCAAGCTGCTGTTGCTGATGGATGCCGGCGGGACGATGACGCCTCATGCCGAACGGGTGAGCCGTTTCTTCTCCGCGGCGAAAGACGTCGTCCGCGACCTGAAGTTCTACTACTTTCACAACTGTGTCTACCAGGATTTGTATACCGACATTGCCCAACGCAGGGGAGTGACGACATCAACCGTGTTGGAGAAGACAGACCGGAGCTACAAGGTCATTATCGTCGGGGATGCTTACATGGCCCCGAGCGAACTGATGGCCTCCAACGGTGCTGTCGACTACTGGTATCGCAACACCCGGCCGGGGATCGATTGGCTCACGGAAATTCGGAAACGATTCAAAAACAGTATCTGGCTCAATCCGGAGCCCAAGAAATGGTGGCACTCCGTTCCGACCACCGAAGCCATCCGCAGGATATTTCCGATGTACGAGTTCACCTTGGACGGAATGCGCACCGGCGTGCGGACTCTGGTCAAGTGATTGCGTCCTAGCACTTACCGCTTACTGCTGACCGCCTTCCGCGGTGCCGTCAGGCTGGTTTCGAGGAACCTCACCGAAACGGAGAAACAGGCCATGAACCAACGTTTGCGTCTCTGCGCACTATCGATCCTTTTGCTCGTCCTGCTCTTTGGCTTCGTTTTCTGGGTTCATGGCCAGAGTACCGACGCGTGGGCCGGCAAGGTGAACTGGCACGATGTGGATGTGTACAGCGAAGGAACCCGTATTTCAGGCACCGTCTTCCGGCCGGTTTCGAAAACAGACGAGCGACTTCCGGCGATCGTGATGGGTCACGGATGGGGTGGGGTGAGATCGCATCTCAATACCGCCTACGCTCCATATTTTGCGGCGGAGGGATATGTAGTTCTGACGATCGACTATCGGGGATGGGGAGATAGCGACAGCAAGTTGGTCATCCAGGGGAAGATGCCGGAGCCGGATGAAGCCGGTATGGTCAACGTGCGAGCAAAGGCGATACGCGAACTGGTGGATCCCTTCGATCAGACCGCCGACCTTGGCAACGCCATTGATTTCATCGTGGGCGAAACTGGTGTAGATTCGGCTCGCATCGGACTGTGGGGCTCGAGCTACTCAGGCGGCCACGTGGTATACGTCGCGGCGCATGACCCCCGGGTGAAGTGCATCGTCTCGCAGGTGGGCTCGCAGGATTCCGCCGGGATGGCTGAGATCCTGTTCGCGGATCGGGGAGGGCTTGCTTATCCGCGGACACAGGCCACGGAACGGGCCCGAGGGAAAATCGACCCTATCCCGCAGGGCGCAGATATCATCCCGGGGCTTCGCGGAACGCCGTTCTTATCGAAGGTGGTGAAGTATCGTCCGGTGGAGTATGCAGCCCGTGTTAACGCGGCCACGTTGCTGATCGATGCGGAGAACGAAGAACTGTTCGACATCCGGCAGAACTCCGGACGCGTCTATCAGATCATGCGGTCCCGCGGTAAGGCGGAGGTGCAGTACGTCGTCGTCAAGGGTATTGCGCACTACGGGATATACAGAGAGAAGTTGAGCGAGGCGAGGCAGCTAGCGATCGATTGGTTCAACAAGCATCTTAGATAGCTTTCAGCAATCAGCTCTCAGCGCTGACTGGCGCAACGCGCCAGTCGCTTGGGAACGTAACTGCGCAGGGCACCGTGAAAAAACGTGTTTTTTCACGGTTTGCTAAGTTACACGCATAGCAGCAGATCCGCGAGCAGTTACTTAAGAGCAATCAGCTTTCGGCTTTCAGTTTTTTCTCTTCCGCCGTAGGCAATCGCCAGCGCCAGAAGGAAGGGGAGTACTCTTTCCATGGTTCCGTTGCCCGCGAAGACGTAGTATGCGGTGACGCTGGTCGAGAACCCTACGACCATGGAAAGCAGTGTCGCGGCAGGGGCGACTCTTCCCTTCAAGACGGTCACCAGCAACAACGGACCGAATGCGGATCCCATTGCGGACCATGCGAAAAGAACGCGAGAGAAGATCTCCTGCGAGCCGAACAGGGCAGCAACGACAGCGCAACCGCTCAGGACGAGCACGACTTGACGGGAGCGGCGGAGGAACGTCCGCGGGTCTCCGCCCTGAGGATTCAGGTCGTGCGTGATCGACGACGCGGCCACGAGTAGCTGACTGTCAGCCGTGGACATGATGGCCGAGAGCACGGCTGCCAGCATCACGCCGCCGATGATCGAGGGAAACAGGCTATTCGTGAGGCTGATGAATACCACTTCCGGATCCGCCAGAGTTGGGTGAAGCACCCGCCCGCAGAAACCGACCATCAACATGCCGGCATAGACCAGCACGGCCCAGACGATTGCGATCCAGCGGGCGCGTCGCAGGACCGACTGCCCTCCCTTCAGTGCCATGAAACGGTTGACCACGTGCGGCTGGCCGGGGTAGCCCAACCCGATGCCCAGAAGTCCAAGCACGAAACCTGCTGCCGCCACGAGAGGCAGTCCGCGGGTCATACTCCAGTAGTCGCTCTGAGGAATTGTAGCGAGTTCCCGTACGAGGCTCGATGGCCCGCCCACCGCGATGAGCGCCGACACCGGAAGAATCACCGACGTCGCCGCCATGACAAGGCCTTGCAATGTGTCGGTCACGCTGACGGCCCAGAAGCCCCCGAGCATGGTATACAGAACGACCACACCGGCCCCGACGAGAATGCTGGTCGGGAGGGAAATTCCGAAAGTCTGGCTAAAAGTCTTGCCCGCCGCCTGGAATTGCGAGGCGACATACGCGCTCAGGGAAACCAGGGTGATTGCTGAGGCGACGGTCGCAATCGTCTGTCGAAGTTTACGATCCGTGGGTCCCGACAGTACCTCCGAAACCGTGAGCGCGTTTTCTCGCCGGCTTGCAGTCCGAAGTGCGGGGGCCAGGACATACCAGTTCAGCAAGAACCCACCCACGCAGGACGGAAAAAGCCAAAGGGCGGAGAGCCCCCACGCGTAGGCGGCGCCGCTGACTCCGAGTAGAGTCCAGGCCGACGAGGAACTGGCGGACGCGCTGATGGCCGCGACGACGGGACCAAGACCGCGTCCGCCCAGGAAGAAATCGAGCCCGCTTCGTGTCCGGCCGCGGCAGAGCAAACCGATGCCAAGCAGCACGATCTGGTAGCTCACGAGTGTAATGAGTACCGCAGTCCCGTGACTCATCCTGGGAGTGTACCGGGATAGAACCGCCGCCGCCACTTCTAACAAGTGTTCGTTTGGGCGGCGGCGTATCCCGCCGCCTTGCGACGGTTATGGGCAGCGTGCTAGATTGATGAACCTGTGGAAAGGGAGATGGCGATGTCGGTGATGGCGGAGTGGCGGCCTGGCTCGGAACAACACAAAGAAATGTTCTGCAAGAGCTTCATGGATACGCACGATCCATATGACCCGGCGAAGATAAATTGGCCCGAGCTGGATGATGCAAGCCTCGGCAGGCTGCAGGGTCTGCCGATTTGGGAAGAAGCGGTCAACACCGAGAGGGCCACGGCGTTGAGAGTTCAGGCTCTGGGCAAAACGGAGCCGGATCCTATCCTGCGGGAAGCCATTGCCTTGCAGGGATATGAAGAGCTGCGTCACTACCAGATCCTATCGCTCCTGACGCAGCACTACGGAATTCCCGTCGAGATGCGCCAGGATCCGGAGGAGCCGAAGGATCCGAATTGGAGTTTTTGGTGCGTGGGCTATGCAGAATGCTTCGATTCTTTCTTCGCTTTTGGCCTCTTCAAGCTGGCAGCGTCATCCGGCTTCTTTCCCATGTCCTTGGTCCGGATATTCGAGCCGGTGATGCAAGAAGAGGCGCGACACATCTTGTTTTTTGCCAACTGGTTGACCTATCGCAAGCTTCGGTCGCCCGTGTGGGCTCGACCGGCCTACGCATTCAAGAGCAGCCTTGCGGTTTATCTTCAGGTAGCCGCACGAGTGAAACTCGCCTTGAATCTCGGCGGCGCGGAAGTCGATGACAATTTCACGATGACAGGGCATCAATCGCTGGGAGAGATCACGCCACGTGCCTTTGTCGAGACTTGCCTAGGCGAAAACGAGAAGAGGTTGGCTCCTTACGACGCACGATTGATCCGCCCCAGACTGGCTCCCTCGGTTGCGCGATGCGTGCTTCCTTTCCTATCGCACAAGGAGACGCCCCCGTCGGCCACGGCGACGCCCCCGTAGGCCACGCACTCGGTGGGCGGCTCATTCCAACTCGAACGCGACATACAGGAACTGGCCCAGCCTTTCGATCTGGACAACGATGGCCGTGTAGGGGCTTTGCCGATTTAGCCAGCTCCGCAATTCCTCGAGACTCGAGATGGATTTTCGGTTCACTGCATGAATGACGTCCCCGGGCCGGAAAATGCCTTCATCCGCCGGGCTCTGCGCCGATAGTGCCGCCACGATCACTCCGGACTCTTTCCGGAGGACCGGCAGTAGTGCCCGGGTCGTATTGTCCAGATCGAGGCCCAGAATTCCCAGTTCCGGTACGAGGTTTCGTTCGGGCGTGACGAATGCGGCGAAACGGATGGAATCGTCGATTCTCTCCGCGACCGGCACCTCGAACTGCATTTCTTCTTTGCCGCGCAATATCTCCAGTCTCACCCGTTCGCCCACCGAGCGACGATAGAGATTGACGTCGAACTGGCGGCCGTTCTCCATGACCTTGCCGTCCAGGGATTTCACTATATCGCCGATCCGCAGCCCCGCATTCGCCGCCGGACGGCCGGGCACCACATCTCCCAGCAGCACGCCCCAGTACTGGGCGAGCCCCAGTCCCTCGGCCATCAAGGGAGTGATAGTCTGGGCTACTGCCCCCAGCTCACCCCTCCGGACGCGCCCAGATTGGCGAATCTGCCGGTAAATGTTGCGGACGATGTTGCTTGGTGCCGCAAACCCCAAGCCTTCATTGCCTCCCGATTGGGAGAAGATGAGTGTGTTGATGCCCACGATCTCTCCTGTGGCTGCCACGAGCGGCCCTCCGCTGTTTCCAGGATTGATGGAGGCATCGGTTTGGATGTAGATCATGCGATCTTCGTCTTGGATCTGGCGCGCCACCGCGCTCACCACGCCCATGGTGACGCTATTTTCGAGTCCCAACGGGCTGCCGAAGGCAAGCACGATCTGTCCCTGCCTCAACGTGTCCGAGTCGCCCAGAGTCAGGTACGGCAGTTGCTTCTCCTGAATCTTCAATACCGCCAGGTCGGTCTCGGCGTCGACGCCCACGATCTGCGCCCCCAGTAGTTTTCCCTTTGGCTTTAGTATCGAACGGCGTTTCTTCTTTTCGCCTGTGGGGGCCGCGAGCAGCACCTGGACGCGACGCGCGTTCCGCACCACGTGCGCGTTCGTGACGATGTAGCCGTCCGGATCGAGGATCACGCCCGAGCCACTGTTGCGTCGTCTGGCCAGGAGGTTTGCAGTCGTCGCATTCTCACCCACCGGGCCGTACGCTGTGACCCGAATCTCGACCACCGCGGGGCTGATTCTCTCTGATAGTGCCTCCAGCGACTGACTGAGCTCCGCCAGGTTTGCCACTTGCCCTGCCGTTGCAGCCGGCGAGGTGGCTGCGATTTGCAGCAGTAGAGAATATCCAAGAATGTTCCGAGCAATCCCTGTGTGCCTCATGCGCGCTTTCCCCCGTGGAAGGTCTCTAGTCCCAAAATAAGCGAGGTATGAGCTCGCTCGGAAAATCGTTTGCCTTTTCCGAATATCTCGTGGATTTCAGCTCCTTGTGCGTAACAGGGAAAGCAAAGAGAAACACAAGAGACAAACCTTCCATTGGTTGTCTGGATCACTTGATCTTGTTTGTCTCTGTTATGCCCTTCCTTTCGCCCGCCACTCTTGCTCCGCCGGGGGTACGGGCTCACCCGCCGGCGAGGCGCCTTCAAGTAAACCTGAGTTGCCTGATATAGTCGAACGTCGCCAAAAAGGTTTCGAGATGCTTGCTATAGGCCAATATCCTGTAAACGAGGCGACGACCGGTTCTTACAATCTGACAGGGTATTTGCACAAAGTTCACCAGGAAGCGTTTGAACTCCATCCTCAAGATATCACGACGTACTGTCGGCGCCTGCGTCACCAGGCCATACCAGGCCTTCAGATTCCACGCCAGCGATGCGATGACCATGTAGGCCCAGTTCGATACCAGACTGTCCGAAGGCATCCTCAAGGCGTTCACTCCACTCTTGAGCTGACCGATGACGTTTTCCTGGTTGCAGCGATCGTTGGCAAAAAGGACCACTTCTCCCATCGTCATCTCCCGATCGTTGGTGATGTAGAAGAAGTACCGGACCTCATCAAACAGCCGGTGCTCCCCCTTTTCGATCGTGAGGTTCTTCCGAACCACAACCATGCGATAGGTTTTCTTACAGTGTCCGGGACGATAGTCAAACTCGGCGACCTGCTCGCTCTGCAGGCGGATGTTCTTGAATTCTCTCTCCTTGATTACTTGTTCTTTGACGTTTTCCGGACGGCGCCGTTCTTCGCTCTTGACCTCATAACGAGGAGGCCGCTCGAGCGGTTTCCATTGTCTCTCCGGCAGGGCATCGGCCATCCCGACCAGGTTCGGCTTGGCGTCATAACCAAAGACAAAACCAACCCGCTCGTCCCAGCGATCGAAGTTTCTCGTCAGCGAGAAATCCGTGTCGCCCCGAAGCCAGACCTTCGTAAACACCGACGACACCAGATCGATTGCCCGGTCCATCCACTCGGCCGCTCCGTCGGAAGAGGGACGGTTGCCCGGCCGATTCATCAGATAGAGGACCTCATTCGTATTGGCCAAGGTCACGATCAACGGTGCGTAACCCCAGATCCCGTTGTAGGCAATGTCCATTCCTTCCTTGCATTCCCCCAAGGTTCCGGCGACGGTCCCGTCCACGTCGATGATGGCCTCCTTCCGGAAGGAAGCATCCTGCAACTTCCACACCTTGGTTCGGGTTTCATTGATGGTTTCCTGAAGTCCGAAGATCCAATCCTCATCGAAACGACGGAGGAAATCTCCAGCCGTCGTGGGATCCGGAATCCTCTCGGCTCCCAGTCCGTTCATGTAGGTCTCATCCTGGCGCAACCGCTCGATATCTTCGAGACAGGTTCCACCCGACAAGACGTTGTATGCGATGTTCAGTACATGATCGGATTCCCAGTAAGGAAAGTGGTACTTGAGCAAAACGATGTTTCTGTTGATATCTTTGTCCAATCCAAGCTTACACACGAGCTTGTGAATGGCTCCGATACCACCAGATCCGATGGCGCGCGTTCTCTCGGCGATCTCGTAGTAGGTGTTGGAGTCCTTGAACATAGGATCGGACCGGTCCTCAAACTGATTTCTTTCCAACCGGCGTGTAAGATTTTGCTTGTCTCGGAGGAGGATTCTGTGGTTTCTTTTATTCACCTGGAATGTGCTCCTTTCGGGATGTCTTGTAAATATATCAAACGCATTTTATCCCGTAACGGCGCACGTTCCAGGGCTTTTCTTCCTCCTCATGCAAAAAATCACGCTGGACTAAGGTCTAGTCTGGCTGAGCGGCCCACCAGAGCGCAACAATTCTAACCTAGGTCCAAGAGCAACTACACTTTTTGCCCTCCTGAGGCTGAATAATTCCAGCATCCTCGCCGCCGCGTGCGGCAAAATTAGGGTATAGTGTTCTCTCACGGTCGCCCCAAAAACTTCGCAAGACTGGCGCTCAGTGGTGGATCGCTCGGAATCGAGCGGTAGCCGAGCTTGGCTGAGTGCGGCATGCGGGTTTGTGGGGACCTCACCCACGCGAAGAATAGGGAGGGTCGTCGGCGAGGCGAGACGAGGCGCGACGATCGCAAACAAGGCGAACCAATGAGCGGAAACTACCACGATCACGATCACGGATCGGCTGGGCACACGCACGGAGGTTCCGTTTGGACATATGGCCTGTTCACCGCAGCCGTCGGGGTTCTCCTGCTGCTGAACGGACTGGGGATCTTCACCACCGTCTGGGGATTCGACACGGCCCTGTTTCTGGCGGTCATCGCCGGCTACAAAATCGTGTATCAGGCGATGCTGGATCTGCTGAATCGTCGCCTTTCGGCCGACCTTGCCATCGTAGTTGCTGCGGTGGCCGCAGTGGCCGTCGGCGAGTACTTCGCAGCCGCGGAAGTCATGTTCATCATGCTCGTCGGCGAGGGAATCGAGCATTACACGGTCGACCGCGCTCGACACTCGATCGAGGGATTTGTCGCCATGACGCCGGACACGGCGCGGGTTCGGCGGGACGGCCAAGAAGTGGAGATCAGACCCTTCGAGGTCCGCTCCGGTGATACGGTAATCATCCGAGCCGGCGAGAGGGTCGCGGTGGACGGCACGATTGCCACCGGTCACTCCTCGGTGGACGAAAGTATGATTACCGGGGAGCCGATGCCCGCCCAGAAGAAGGTCGGCGATCCCGTGTACAGCGGCAGCGTCAATGAATATGGAGTGCTCGAAGTTCTAGCCGAGAAGGTGGGTGAAGACACCACCCTGTCGAGGATTCGCCATCTGATTGCGGAAGCGCAGCGACAGAGAGCTCCCATCGAAAAAACGGCCGACGAGTTTGCCAAGTACTTCCTGCCCTTGATCCTGGTCGCAGGGGGCGCCATCTACTTCGCAACTGGTGATACCCTGCGTGCCGTAGCGGCTTTGATTGTAGCCTGCCCCTGCGCGTTGGTTTTGGCTACACCGGCGGCGGTCGCGGCATCGATTGCGCGGTTGGCGCGAGAAGGCGTACTGGTCAAGGGGGGCGGAGTCATTGAAGCCTTGGCGCGGGTTCGCAAGGTGGCTTTCGACAAGACCGGAACCCTGACCGCGGGTCGACCGACGGTTCACGCGGTCATCCCCGCGCCGGGCTTCAGCGAGGATCAACTCCTGGCCTTGGCTGCGTCGGCCGAGAGGTCGTCGGAGCACCTTCTCGGCCGGGAAATCGTGAATGAAGCTCGCAGAAGAGAACTCGACGTATCCGATTCTCAGGAATTCGTGGTTCGTCCTGGAATGGGCGTCCAGGCCAAAGTAAACGGTCAGACCGTTCGAGTCGGGAATCTGGCGCTTGCGAAGGAGGTCGCTGCCGCAGGGGCTGGGCCATGGCTCGAGAGTGCCATGGCGAGCCACTTGCAGGGCGCGCAAACGACGGTCGCGGTAATGGTCGATGACACTGCTGCCGGGTTGGTCACACTGCGGGATCCAGTTCGACCGGAAGCAGCCGAGACGGTCTTGCGCTTGAAGGAAATGGATATAGGAGACATCAGCATCCTGACCGGCGACGAGGAAGCCACCGCGCAGCATGTGGGACGCAGTATCGGCGTCGGGGACATCCACGCGCGGCTTCTGCCGGAAGACAAGGCTCGGAAGGTAAGGGAGTGGCGTGTCGAGGGCTCACGCATCTTGATGGTGGGGGACGGAGTCAACGACTCGCCGTCGCTGGCGATGGCCGATGTTGGGCTGGCCATGGGGCGTGGGGCAGCCGATATCAGCGCCGAAGCCGCTCACGTCATCTTTCTCAAAGACCGTCTGGATCAGATTCCCGGCCTGCTCGCCTTTGCGCAAAAAACGATTCAACGCATTCGATCGAGCATTATCCTTTTCGCCTTCGGGGTGAACATTGTTGCCGTCCTTGGCGCGGCCTGGGGCTATCTCACCCCTGTGGCGGCCGCCGTCGTGCACCAGGGATCGTCACTCCTGGTCATCCTCAACTGCGTGCGCCTTCTGATCGAAGGCAAGTCGGGGGAATCAAAAATCGCGACCTGGGCGGCGAAGCTTCGGCATCGACTGTATCATCTGCGCGAAGACTTCGGGTTGAGTGGCCTCGGGAACATGGCTCACGTCCTCGCAGAGAATCGCGAGAGGATCTCGCGAGTTGGAGTTCCTCTACTGCTGATTGCATGGCTTCTAACTGCTGTTGCGGCGATCGGTCCCGAGCAAGTTGGCGTGGTGCAACGGTTTGGAAGATTAGAAGAGGTTTTGCAGCCGGGGTTCCACATCCGCTGGCCTTGGCCGGTCGACACGCTCACACGCGTGACTCCCGCACGGGTGCAGGTGGTCGAGATCGGTTACCGGTCCAACCTGGATTCAGACGAGGTAGCCGAGGAGCCGAAGGCCTACGAATGGAATACCCAGCATCGACTCGGAAGGTACGTCAAGGTTCCGGAAGAAGTTTTGATGATCACCGGGGATGAGAATCTCGTCGAAGTCAACGCCGTCGTTCAGTATGACATCGAAAACCCGGCCCGCTTCGTCTTTGCGGCTCGTGATCCGCAATCGCTGATGCGCGCCGTTTCGGAACGCTCTCTGCGCTGGGTGCTATCGCGAAGGTCGCTGGACGCGGTCTTGACCACGCAGCGATCCGAGATCGAGGCTGTCTGGCATGAGGAGTTAGGCAGCAAACTTGCAGGATATGATACCGGCCTCGGATTGTTATCGGTTCGCCTCCAGGACGTCCACCCGCCGGTCGAGGTCGTCGAGGCCTTTCGCGACGTGGCCAGCGCCTTGGAGGAAAAAAGCACGCTGATCAACCAGGCCGAAAGTTACGCGAGGGAACAGCTGCCCCTCGCGCGCGGCCAGGCTTCGGCTCGGCTCCTGTCCGCAGAAGCCTACTCGGCAGCTCGGATCGAACGGAGTCGGGGCGATAGCGCCCGGTTTAGCCAGCGGGAACAGGCGTATCGCTCCTCCAAGGCCGTGACATCTCTTCGTCTTTATTTGGAGGCGGTAGAAGAAGTGCTACCCAACAAGACGAAGTACATTGCGGACTCAGAGACGACGGGGCGGCGTAGGTTTCTGTTCTTGAATTCTGAAGATCTGGACATGGTCAATCTCATGGGGCAAGCGATCGATCCTCGGAGCCGGGAGGCTGGTCCGCTCGTTCCGGAAAGAGAACAGTAAACAGCTCAGCCTTCAGCTGTCGCCGCTGACTGGCGCAACGCGCCAGTCGCTTGGAAACGTAACTGCGCAGCGCACCGTAAAAAAACGTGGTTTTTGACGATTTGCTAATTTACACGCATAGCAGCAGATCCGCGAGCAGTTACTTAAGAGCCATCAGCAACCAGCGTCCGATAGGCGGGGTGGTTGCCTGAAAGAGAAACAGCGAACTCGTTTGGATTGAATAGGAGTGATCGATGGATCTATGGAAGAAAGCTTGGGTTCGGTGGGTGCTCATCATCATTGCCGTGATTGTGCTCTGGAATTGTTTTTTTGTTTTGCCGGAGACCGAGATGGCCCTGGTGACACTGTTCGGCAAGCCGGCAAGAGAAAGGACCGAGGCAGGCCTCTACTGGAAATTGCCGATCGAGTCTTTGATTCGTTTCGAGAAAAGGATCATGGTCTACAACCCACGGCCCTCGGAGTTCCTCACCCGGGACAAGAAGAATCTGGTACTCGAGAGCGACGTCTTATGGAGGATTGAGAACCCGACAAAATTCTTGCAGACCGTGGGGGACGTCGTGGCGGCGGAGATGCGCGTACACGATATCGTCTGGGCCGCGCTACGGGCGGAAGTCGGCCGGGTCGAGCTTTCCGATCTTGTTTCGATCGAGCCTGCTCGGGTCAAGACGGATCAGGTCATGGGGAACGTTTCAGAATCGTCCCGTGAGAAATGCGCTCAGGATTACGGTATCGCGGTCGTCGACGTCCAGCTCAAGCGTTTGAACTTTCCCGATCAGAATAAGAACTCGGTGTTCGCGCGGATGAGGGCTGAGAGGGAACGCATCGCCAAGCAGTACCGTGCGGAAGGAGAAGAACAGGCGTTGAAGATTCGCGCCGAGGCCGACAAACAGAAGGAGATTCTCCTGGCCGAGGCCTACCGTGACGCGGAGAAGCTCAAGGGGCACGGGGATGCTGAGTCCACCAGAATCTATGGCCGGGCATACTCGCGGGATCCGGAATTCTACAAGCTCGTCCGCACGCTCGAATCCTACAAGAAGATCTTGGACGAGAAGACCAACATTATCATGTCGTCCGACTCCGAATTGCTGAAACTACTGACACAAGGGGGGGCGAAGATTGGATCCCGATAATTCGCATCACCACGAGCGTCCGGACCACGAGCGTCACCACGATCATCACCACGATCATCACCACGATCATCACCACGATCACGATCAGAGCAACCGGCACACCGAGCACCCTCCCGCCCGGCTCGGCCCGATGATGAGCCGGATGGCAGTGCCGCTGCGGAGCATAGGTTGGCGCTGGGGGGTAGCCGTTCTGATGTCCGTGTATCTGCTCTCGGGCTTCTACTTTGTTTCCGCCGACCAGCAGGCGCTGGAGGTCGTTCTGGGAAAGGTATACAGCCGGGAACAGCGGATCCAGCCTGGCCTTCATTGGACTTTGCCGTATCCTCTCGCACAAGTAGAAAGGGTCAAGGTCTTGGAGACGAAGCGGTTCACTGTCGGGCTCGAGCCGGCGGACCAAGTCCTCGGCCGCAGCATGGGGCAGACTGCATCACAGTTTCTCACCGGGGATCAGAATATCACCAACATCACGCTGGCTGTCCAATTCAGCATTGCGGACCCCTACGCCTATCTTTTCCGTTATGAAGAAGTCACGGCAGCGGTGGCCCGCACGGTCGAGACGGCCCTCTCCCGGGTTGTGGTTCAGCGAAAGGTGGACGATCTCCTGACGACTGAGAAGGTGGCGGTCCAGCAGGAGGTTCACAATCTCGCGCAACAGCTCCTGGATGCCTATCAATGCGGGACCGCCATCTCGAGTGTTAGCATCGAGTCGAGTACCCCCCCGGAGGAAGTGTTGGAAGCATTCAATGATGTCGCCAGCGCCCGAGAAGATCGAGATCGGATCGTTCAGGAGGCTCGAAGTTATTTCAATGACATTGTTCCTCGGGCGCGAGGCCAGGCGGCCACGCTCATCGAAGAGGCCAACGGCTACTGCCAGCGTAAGATCAATGAAGCCGAAGGAGACGCATCGCGCTTTACCAGCCTTGCCACCGAGTATGCATTCGCCAAGGAAGTTACGCGCGCGCGCCTCTATCTCGAGACCATGGAAGAGGTGCTTCCCCGACTGAAGAAGATCATTGTGGAGTCCGGTGCCGGGACGATCGATGTGGATCTCTTGGAAAGAAAGTAGATGTCTGGTTCGTTGATGTGTGCCGTTCCCCCCAAGCGCTGACTGGCGCAACGCGCCAGTCGCTGCTGACTGGCGCAACGCGCCAGTCGCTTGCGAACGTAACTACGCAGCGCACCGTGAAAAAACGTGGTTTTTGACGATTTGCTAAGTTACATGCATAGCAGCAGATCCGCGAGCAGTTACTTAAGAGAAATAACGACACGACGCGATGAAACAATACCTTGCTGTTGGCTTAACGCTTGGCTTGATCGGTTTGGTCTTGTTCTTCGCAAACCGCCGCACGGAGGGGCCGCCTTCAGAGGAACCAGAGGATGTGGTCTGGAAACTGCTGGACGAATCCAAGGAAGGCAACATCGACGGTTACCTGGAATGCTTTGCCGGAGAAATGCGGACTCGTCTGGAAACGACCGCTGCCGACATGACCCCGGACAAGTTCTCCGCCTACCTCAAAGAAAGCTTGGAAAAGGTAAAGGGCGTGGCGGTGTTCGACGTCGAGCGGTCGAGCGACACTACGGCTCGCTTGGTGGTGGAGTACGTTTACCAGGATAAGAACGAGCGCCAGCGTTTGAGGTTGAGTTTTCAAGAAAGCGCTTGGCGGATCGAGGAAGCGGAAGCTTCCGAATGGATCCACCCGTTGATTCCCTATGGCCAGTCTGTCACGGAAATAGAGTAGACGCCGGGCTCCGCTGGCGCGCGAACCTCTCTCTGCTGACTGAGGCTTCGACATAACTCCCTTGCGTCTCTCCCCCAAGAAGACACTCCCAATGCGGCCACTCAGTTAACACAGACCCCCTTTTTTCGGGTATAATAAGCCCACTCGACCAACACCACTCAGCGCCGACTGGCGCAACGCGCCAGTCGCTTGGGAACGTAACTGCGCAGCGCACCGTGAAAAACCGTGGTTTTTGACGATTTGCTAAGTTACACGCATAGCAGCAGATCCGCGAGCAGTTACTTAACTTAAGAGGAGGCCCAGCGGGTGGGCCGCACTAGCAGTACTGGTGTGTCTTGCTGCACCCTTCAGAAAGGACACCATGCCGGAAGGTAGATGTTTGTCGCGCCGCGAAGTGCTCGGCGCTGTTTCCAGATCGTTGCTGGGAGTCGGACTTTGCCGGGGAAATAGTCCGAGAACGAATGCGATCGACGAATCTCCCTGGCCGCCCTATAGTCCGTTCAAACTTGGTTTTGATAGTCATAGTCTTCGCTGCTTTGTCGACCCGGATGAGTTTGTGAAAGAGGCACGACAGCTCAATGTGCGTTACATCGAGCTCTGGGCCGGCCATCTAGCGCCCAGTGCGTCGCCGGACGAGATCCGGGCCTTACGGAACAAGCTCATGACCCAGGCCATGAAGATCGCCGCTTTCGGCGTCGAGCGCTTCACGGCGGACCACGCCAGAAACGAGCGCATTTTTCGTTTTGGACGGTTCCTCGGCCTGGAGAACCTCAATGCCTATCCCACTCGAGACGCCCTTCCGAGTCTGGAGAGACTCGTCCGTGACTACGGTATCAATGTGGCGATCCAGAACCATGGATTCAAAGATGACCTCTGGGGACGCCCGGAATGGATCCTCGAGGCCGTCGGTGACCTTGATCCCCGCATTGGGGCAAGAGCGGATCTCGGTTGTTTTCTCCAGGCCGGCATCGACCCGTTGGAGGCTCTGGACATGCTGGGGACGCGAGTGCTCGGCTGCCAGCTGCGGGATTGTGACCGCTACGGCCATGAGGTCGTGCTCGGAGACGGCCGGCTCGACCTGCGCGGGGCACTCAAAAAACTCAGAAGAATGCGCTACACGGGTCTCCTTTCGGTTGGACTCGAGAGAACGCTCGAGAATCCCATTCCTCAGATTCTGCACTGCCTCTGCGTCGTGGGCCGCGAACTGGACCGGCTGTAGTTCCCGCGGTTTCTCCCGTCGCGGGCCGTATGCCTCTTAAGTAACTGCTCGCGGATCTGCTGCTATGCGTGTAACTTAGCAAATCGTCAAAAACCACGGTTTTTCACGGTGCGCTGCGCAGTTACGTTCCCAAGCGACTGGCGCGTTGCGCCAGTCAGCGGTGATGTAACTTTGCTTGTGTAAAAAGAAAGAGGGTGTAAGTTTGGTTTTTTTTGCTGCGATGGCAAAAACCAACTCCAAGAAAGGAGCTTACACCCAATGGCGAAATTAACACCGATGACCGAACAATTCCAACATTTCCTTGATGAGGTAAAAGAAGACTTTTGGGGAGATGTGTATAGCAAGACAAAGCTGGCGTGGAAACGGTATTTCGAGACTGAATCACAGCGGCAGAGAGACCGTTATTGTGGCTTTGGATGGTATGAAAGAGGTGGGCAGAGAAAGAGAGAGTACCGCAATGGATACTATGAACGGGACTTTGTGACCCGCTTTGGAACGTTACGGTTGCGGATTGCCCGGAGCCGGAACAAGAATTTTCTCCCGAAGGGATTACAACGGTTTCAACGACGAGCTGACGAGGTAACGTTGCTGATACGAGAGGCGTTTCTCAGAGGAATCAGCACACGGACGGTGGGACGGATTGTGGCGATCATGACGGGAGAAGTTGTCAGTGCACAGACGGTATCGCAGCTGACACGAGAGCTAGATGAAGCAGTACAGCGATTTCACCGAGCTCGGTTGAGTGACGAATGGAAGACACTGTTTCTGGACGGAGTGAGTCTGAGGGTAAGACGTCCGAGTGGGCGGAAACGGGTGCAGATGCTGGTGGCCTACGGGGTGAGAGCGGATGGTAGCCGGCAGCTTTTGGCATTTATGCGCAGCAGTGGAGAGAGTCAAGCTGCCTGGGAAGGACTCTTAGGAGATCTGTACCGGCGTGGTATAGAGGGAGATAACCTCGAGCTGATTGTGACCGACGGCTGTGCAGGTCTGGCAGCGGCCATTGAAACGATCTATCCGAGAGCTCAGCACCAACGCTGCTGGGCACATAAGATGCGAAACATCGTCAATTCAGTCCGAAAGTGCGATCGAGACCAGATCAAGCAGGATGCACGGGCCATCTACCAGGCCGATAGCCGTCGGGATGCACTGACAGCTTTCAGGAGGCTGAAGCGTTGCTGGCACAAGGATTATCCGAAGATGGTGAATCGATTGGAGAAGGATCTCCCTGAGTTACTGGCCTTTTACAGCTTCCCACGGCCTCTGTGGAAGAAGCTACGAACCACCAACGTCATCGAACGCTGCTTCGTTGAGGTTCGACGGAGAACGCGTCCGATGGTTTGCTTTGTTAATGTCCAGAGTGTCGACAGAATCATTTACTCGATCTTCCATCGATTCAATCTCGATTGGAAGGAACAACGACCAACTCGTACCCTCGACCTTTTTACACAAGCAGCTTGACATGACCTCCACACTCTAAATCCTGGTAATTGGATCGTTCCATCCGATAGAATCGCCGGGCCGGATTGATCCCAACCGCCACTACCAAATCATCGGGAGTCATCGCTATGTTCTTTGAATACTCACCGAGGGTCCAGAAGCTACAACAACAGTTGCAGTCGTTCATGGACGAGTTCATCTACCCCAATGAGGAGACGTTCTGCCGACAGCTGAAGGGGGGAAACCGCTGGGAGATTCCTCCGATCATGGAAGAGCTGAAATCCGAGGCCAAGGCCGCCGGACTGTGGAATCTCTTTTTGCCGGAAAGCGAGCACGGCGCCGGACTGAGCAACTTCGAGTATGCTCCTCTATCGGAGATCATGGGACGCTCGATGATGGCGCCGGAGGCGTTCAATTGCTCGGCGCCGGACACGGGCAACATGGAGGTGCTGGTCCGTTATGGGAACGATGAAAGTAAGGAGCGATGGCTCAAGCCCTTGCTCGCCGGCGAAATGCGATCCTGTTTCGCCATGACCGAACCTGCGGTTGCCTCATCGGACGCAACCAACATCCAGGCGAGTATCGTGCGCGACGGTGATGAGTATGTGATCAACGGCCGCAAGTGGTGGACCTCCGGTGCGGGAGATCCGCGCTGCAAGATAGCCATCTTCATGGGGAAGACAGATCCCACGGCACCGCTCCACACGCAGCAGTCGATGATCCTGGTCCCGATGGACACGCCCGGAGTCCGGGTTCAGAGGTTGCTCACCGTATATGGCTACGATCACGCACCCCACGGTCACGGCGAGGTGTCGTTCGATAACGTCCGAGTTCCAGTTTCCAATCTCCTGCTCGGCGAAGGGAGGGGATTCGAGATTGCACAGGGTCGGCTGGGCCCCGGACGCATCCACCACTGCATGAGATTGATCGGGCTGGCTGAGCGATCCCTGGAAGCCATGTGCAGTCGTGTCAAGTCACGTGTCGCTTTCGGGAGATCTCTTTCCGAGCATGGCACGATCCGGAAGGATATCGCCGACTCCCGCATGGAAATCGAGCAGGCGCGTTTGTTGACCCTCAAGGCTGCTCATATGATGGACACGGTGGGGAACAAGGTGGCGCGAGCCGAAATCGCGATGATCAAGGTGGTCGCCCCCAACATGGCCTTGCGGGTGATCGACCGCGCGGTCCAGGCCCACGGAGGGGGCGGTGTCAGCGAGGACTTCGGCCTGGCGGCCGCCTGGGCCGGCGTACGAACTCTTCGCATCGCCGACGGTCCCGATGAAGTCCATCGAGAAACGATCGCCAAGCTGGAACTGCGCAAATGAGTCCCTCCCCGTGAGAAAACAGCACGCTACCGGGATAGAGCAGTCGTGTCGTCCCGAAAACCCGGAAACGTGGGGGACGTCCCTTTTTTTGCTCGAATGAAGGCGCTCCTGAACTTGTCGTCCACCGCAGGCGCGATGGATTCCTCGTCCAGCCCGGCGCCAAGCCCGGCGCGCGTCAAGAACTCGCCCGCGTCCTGCGCCCGGTAGATCCGGGTCGGCTCGATTTCGATCCCTTCGAATCCGGCGCGTGCCAGTTTGTCTCTGTACTCGTTCTCCTCGAGCGCGCCGGCCACGCAACCGATCCATAGCTCGACGCTTCTCCGGATGTCATCGGGTACGTGGCCCCGGACCACCACGTCCGAGATGGCCAACCGGCCACCTGGTCGAAGCACTCGGAAGGCCTCCCGAATGACGCGGTTCTTGTCGGCGGACAGGTTGATCACGCAGTTGGAGATGATCACATCAACGCTGGCATCCGGAAGGGGAATGTCTTCCATCTCGCCTTTGAGGAACTCGACGTTTGTGGCGGCCGCCTTTCTCTGATTGGTGCGGGCAAGTTCCAGCATTTCATCGGTCATGTCCAGCCCATAGACTTTCCCGGTCGGTCCGACCCGCTTGGCCGAAAGGAGCACATCGATTCCTCCTCCCGATCCCAGATCGAGAACCGTTTCTCCAGATCGCAGCTCTGCCAGCGCGGTGGGGTTTCCGCACCCCAGCGAAGCCGCCACCGCCCCTTGCGGGAGATCGACCGTCTGGTCCGCACTATAGAGGTTTGGCGTGATTGGATCCGGGCGCTCGCCTGGACCGCAGCACGTGGGCTCGCAGCATGCGCTCTCTCCGGTGGAGACCTTCAGGGCGGCCTCGCGGTATTTTCCCCGAACGGCTTCCCGGATTTCTTCTCCCGAACTTTCTTTGACGATTTCTGTCGACATAGGAACCTCTCAAATCTCGAATCAATCGAGAATCTGAACAATCTGCTCCGCCGGTATCGCATTACTCCGGAGGCAACACTCCGCATAGAGGAACCCGAGCAGTTCCCGCAGAGACTCCGTGTTGGCCCGGTACCAGAGGAACTGGCGGTCGCGCTCGACGGTGACCAGACGCTCGTGCCTCAGTTTTTCCAGGTGGTGTGAAAGCGTCGAGCCCGCGATATCCAGCTCCGCCAGGATATCTCCCACTACCATTCCATCCGGATGTGCCGACAGCAACAGGCGCATGATGCACAGTCGCGGATCGTTTCCCATGGCGGCAAACATCCTGGCGTACCTTCGAACATCTTCTCGTTGTGTTTGTGGTGTCGTTTTCATTTCTATAATTCTATTATTGCAGAAATATAGAACTTATGTCCACTCTTTTTTGGTTGCTAGCGCAACGCCACCCTTGAATCCGGGGGAACGGTCCTCGATGGTGGGATGAGGCGATCGAACAGGGATACCTGTTTTTACCCCAGATCACCCCGCAAGCGAGACGTTATTGCGTCCACGGCCGTTTCGGCTCGCGACTCGATTGCTTCCTTGGTTTGATCCTGGATGGGATGCTGTACGTACACGGCATCCAGATCTCCACGTCCCAGGGCGTTCGCCTGGGTTCTTGCCGCGGTCCTGAATTCGTGAGTGGCGATCGGCACCGTGGGCACGCCCATTTTTTCCAGCCTGATTGCGTCGTGCAAACTGCACGTCGTGCAGGACCCTCAGTCAGCGAGCGCGATGATGACCGCATCGCACTCCGAGTTGACCAGACTGCGCAGCGTAGATTCCGGAGCCGGCTTTGCGAAGGTCGGCTTTGTTTCCCGAACAACGCTTGCGACGTTATGATGCTCCACCAGCAGCCGTTCGAGTCTATCGAAGAAGACAGAGCCTCCCGGTTTGCTGATATCCAGCAAACCCACCTTTGCGCCTTTGAATGTCTGGACACGAGCAGCAGGCTCGGCGCGCTCGCGCTGTGTTTCGTCCATCGGGTTGATGAGTGTGGTCATAAAGGGCTCCTTCGTTGAGCTTTGAGCTTTGAGCTTTCAGCTTTCAGATTCCATGTAGCAAAGAAGTAGTGAAGAGCGGGTTGCCGTTGGTAAGCTCCTAAAAAAACTCTTTGAAAGGAGAAAGGAGCATCATGAAAACCAAAGCAACCCGCAATGGAGAGTATACCGAAGTTGAGCAGATTCTTTACATGTCGATGGAGTTATCGTTGAAGGAATGGAAGCTGGCTTTTAGCACGAGCTTGGGAAGAAAGCCTCGGTTTCGGGACGTAGCATCGGGGAATCTGAGAGGACTGGCGAAAGAAATCGAGGCTGGAAAGAAACGATTTGGATTGCCTGCGAAGACTCGGGTCGTCTCGTGCTACGAAGCAGGTCGGGACGGATTCGGGATTCATCGGTATTTGATGTCGGTGGGAGTAGAGAGTCTCGTGGTGGACTCTGCAAGTATCGAGGTGAATCGACGGGCCCGGCGGGCGAAGTCTGACAAACTGGACTCGAGGAAATTGCTGACCATGCTAATCCGGTACTGCGCCGGCGAGAGGGAAGCATGGAGTGTCGTCCATGTACCGACGGTAGAAGAAGAAGACGAAAGGCACTTGCATCGGGAGCTGCGGAGCTGGAAGGGAGAGCGGACTCGTGCAACGAACCGGATCAAGGGACTGCTGGCCAACCATGGGCTTCGATGGGAACGCCCCTGGGATCTGCCCAGGCAGCTAAAACAGATGAAGCTCTGGGACGGATCTCCGCTACCGGCGGGGTTACGTAGTCGGTTGCTGAGGCAATGGGAGCAACTACAGTTCACCCAGGAGCAGATTTCCGCACTGGAAGCTGATCGAAGGAAAAAGATCCGAGAATCGGAGACCGAGTCCGTGGCGAAGGTGCGTCAGCTGATGCTGTTACGAGCCATTGGGCCCAATTTTGCCTGGGTCTCGGTGTATGAGTTCTTTGGATGGCGTAAGTTCAAAAACCGCAAGGAGGTGGGATCTCTGGCCGGCTTGACCGGAACCCCCTACCAAAGCGGCAATGAGAATCGTGAGCAAGGCATAAGCAAAGCTGGAAACCGGCATATTCGATCCATGGCGATCGAGATTGCCTGGCTATGGCTGCGGCATCAGCCACAGAGCCGTCTGAGTCGATGGTACCGGAAGCGCTTTGCCAAGGCAGGCCCACGAGCACGACGGATAGGGATTGTGGCACTGGCACGGAGACTATTGATTGATCTGTGGAGATTCCTCGAACTCGGTGTCATCCCTGAAGGAGCCACCTTGAAAGCATAGGGTCTTCTCCACTTCGTGACAGGGCCTTTGAGTCAAACGAAACCATGAAAGAGACCAAGACGTTCACAATCCAGCTGGTGGGAGCTGCTCGGGCTGATCGCGGGCACCTTCAGAGTGCCGACTTTCAGATGGGGCGCTCCCCCACGTGCTTGCCACGTTTCGCCGCCGGCGAATTCAGAATTGGGTGTTTGCCACGAATGGGTAACACGGATAGAAGTTTGTCCTGAGGCATTGAATGCCTCAGGACTCACATGTAAGCAGCCAGCTTCCGGAAAGTGAATGGTCAATGGCGAAGGTAGCTTATGTTCTAGTATTTTGGACTCAACCTTTCGATTCTAAACGGATCTGAAAGGCGACCTCCAAATTCAACGAGCTTGACAACGGCAGGCATGCTCATAGAAGCGATCAGCTTTCAGCCAAACGCGTCTTGGTTCTACCATTCTATTTCAGGGGCAACAGTCCCCGTTTTTTGAGGTCGAAGCTCTCCAGTAACTGCTCGCGGATCTGCTGTTATATGTGTAACTTAGCAAATCGCCAAGAACCACGTTTTTCAGGCTGTGCAGTGCAGTTACTTTACCAAGTGACCGGCGCGACGCGCCGGTCAGACGCTGATAGCTGACCGCTTCATTCTATTGGATACGTGACCATTTGGCTGCCGCGTGGTCCTTTTGCCCAGCTGCCAAGTACGGCAGAAAATTTTCCCGCGGTCCCTCCCGCTACCAGAATCTCAATGTCCTCCGGGGACGCGAACTTGCGGTAGCATGTCACTCCATCGATCTCGATTTCATCACGAAACTGCGACCATTGCTTGCCCTCGGCGTTCTCTTCGTGGAAGACACGGACCGGAACTCCCGTATGGTCGTACAGAAACTCACGGATATCCTGCCGGCTCCAGCCTTCGCGCTGGATCGTCTTGACGTGCTCCGGGCACAAAACGACAAGGGCAGACATCGCACCGCAGACCCGGTACGACCACACCGTTACCAGCGTGAAGGTAATGGTGCGGAGCACCTCCCGTCCGCTCAGCGCAGTATGTTCGCTCACACCGCGTGGCGGCTCCGCGGCAAATAACGTGATCGCGCTTTGCTCCGCTGAGAAGCCCCTCGCCACATGGAGCGGCTCCCACGGGTTTTCTTCTTCGTTTTCCGCAATGCAGGAGGAGAACTTGGCGGCGTTGCCCAGGGTTGACATGTCGATCTCCCCGGGCCTGGCGCCGCCAATGTTGGTGAAGATCAGCTGCATGGCTCTTCCAAGGGTGCTATTGGAGCGGGCGAGGTTGCTAAAAACATTGCTGCCGCATGCAAAACCCAGTTCCTCGCGGATCGGACCGTTGACGATCATCATCGGGGCGGCGAAATGGGTGGTCGCCTGGACACCGTGCAAGTTGAATCTTTCATCGCAAGCGGCCCGCACCGCAGGGATCAAACATCGCATCATCTCAGGTTTGCACCCGGCCATGACCGCATTGGCCGCGATCTTTTCGACCGTGGCGTGGCCGTAATTGGGTGGAACCGAGGCCACGATGTGATTGGGCGATAGAGACGTTACCGAAAGCATCCGGTCGACTCTCGTCGAGGTTGGAGGAACCACCGGCAGGGGGTCTCCGGAGAGCTCCATGCAGTACTCATGAATATCTCTCTCCTCGTCGACCTCGATTCGTGAGGCGAAGGATCCGATGGACGACCGACGTGCGGTCATAGGGAGGGATTCGACCGAATCTGCCGCGTCGCCTTCCAGATGTCGCGACAGGCAACCAGGCTTCTGGTTGGGGGCCCCGTCGAAAGGCTCTGCCAGAGTAAACTCATCCTTGCCGCATGCCTTCAGCATCCACCCTGCTATCTCATTCAGCACTTGCTTGTTAAAACCCGCTTCCATGCGGACTAGCTTTCGGCTTTGATCCAGCAGAGCCAGCGTCGGCACGGCTTGCGGGTCGAACAGACGCGAGACTTCCAGGTTCTCATCTACCGTTACCGGAAAGCCCAGGGGGAGATCTTTGAGCAGGGCCTCGGTCCCTTGCTGTGAGTCCTGCGAGATGCCAACGAGACTGTGTACATCTTCCGGCAGCGCGTCGGCGAGTCTGCTCAGGTAGGGAAGCGCAAGCTGGCACGTGGGACAGTCTGTTTCAAAGAAGACGAGTAGTGACGAGTGTTGTTCGTGAGATGAGAGTTTCCATTCGGATCCATCCATACGCCGGAGCGAAAAGTCCGGAACTCGATCGCCCGGTCGTAGTGGATCGCTCGGTTTTATTCGATCGCCCGGTCGTGATCGATCGCCCTGTTGTAATGTCATAAGATGCACCCGACGATTTTAGGACTGGGATGAATTAAGCTCGACAGGCATTCTACCTTGTTCGCTTGCCAGTCCCAACTGTATTGATGGACAGCGCCCTGATGATCGCAACCAACCCCAGCGACGGAACCCGTAACGAACAGCAGTTCGGAATTCGATTCTCGAAGCAATCGGCGCTCCGTTTTCTGATCCGTTCCCATTGGATTTTGGTTGCTGCAGGAGTCCTCCTGCGCTTCACACTTCGGGATTCCGTGCCGATTTTGGCGACACTGTACTACGCCACACCGCCTGTGGTTCTCTGCCTGTTGGCCGTGAGCGCGGGGTTCCTTTCATGGCTACGAGGCGAGAGAAGGGGCGCGACTGTCTTGTACGGTGCCGGAGCCCTTTTTTTTGTCTGGCATTGGTGTGTCTCCTTCTCGTATGGGGAGCGGGAACCGGTAGGTTCTTCGATCCAATTGCTTCTGTGGAATGTCTGCTCGCAGCTGGCTAACGGAGACGGGATTGAGCGACAAATCCGGCAGTGGAATCCCGACGTTTTGTGCTTACTCGAAGCCAGATCGAGCCACCGGCCCTTCGATTACTGGCAAGGGCGGTATTCCGACTATCAGGTCCACTTGCTCGTCAATGACATGGTGCTTCTGACGCGCGTACCTATTAAACGCGTCCGGGATATAGGGCTGACCGAGGAGAGCTATGCCTCGAGAGTCTCGCTGAGCGACGGAGAAAGATCCGTCGACCTCGTTCTGGTCGATTTCGTCGGGAGTCCTCTGGTGCCCCGGAGGGAAGCATTCGATCGGTTGCAAGAAATGATCGAACCCTCTCGAACTGTTGCCACAATCGTGCTGGGGGATTTCAATACCCCCCGCCATTCAGTGTTCTTCGACCGGGTTCGCAAGCGTTTTGATCATGCCTTCGAACAGAAGGGTTTCGGATTCTCGGAAACATGGCCGGTTCCATTCCCAGTTCTGGATATAGACCATATCTGGGTTGACAGGTCCATCGAGGTATTCGATTGTCATCTTCCGTGGACTTTCGTCTCGGATCACCGTCCGGTCATCCTGGATTTTGCTCTCTCCGGCGAGCTCGACTCAACTTGCGATTCAGACGCCCCAGCCGGTGGTTGAGCCGAGAGGATATGCGACGATAGTCGAAGCCATCCATGCGCCGCTCAGCCCTGGCCTTCTCCAAGGCACCAAGCGCTTCTTCGGTCAACCGCGCGGCCCGAACGGGCTCGCGCCCCCGGTGCTCATAGTGAATGGCCAACTGCTCGTAGGCGAGCAGCGTCTCGGGAGAGCGTGCCAGCACCTCCTCCCATAGGGTCGTGGCTCGCTCATAGCGGCGATGGCGCCTGGCCAGGTCGGCGATCTCCATCCGGGCCGAGGAATCGAGCGTCGGCGGCAGTCCGGCAGCGAGCGCCTTTTCGCCGATGGTGCGCGCGGATGTGAGGTCTCCCCGGCATCGGAGTAGCCTGGAGATTCCATAGAGTTCAGGGCCACTGGAGGTGTTACGCTCGGGTTCGTTCAAAATCGAGATGACTCTTCCTGCGAGGCATGCCAAGCCCACCAAGTCCATGGAGTTGTGCTCGAGGACCTCGACAATCCCACTGGCGTGGCCGCCGCGGAGAAATTCAAAGTAGATTCGTGGAACCTGGGATGATGGAACATCCCCTTTGCGCTCGATTCCCAACACTTCGCGCTCGAGTCGGGTCAGCGTCACCGAGTCCATGCTCCTTCGCCAGATATGCCGGGCCGGGTGCAAAAAGTCCAGGTGAACTCGAGGATTCGGTGGCGGTGTCAGGCGTGCGATTCTGAAGCGAGTTTCCAGCAACGGCCAGTCGAAGGACTTTCCATTGAACGTGACGAGTACGGGGCGGGCGCGGATCAACTCCGCCAGATCAAGCAAGAGGGAGGGTTCTTCTGCTGGGTCTCGCATGAAGAACTGCTCAACCCAGATTCCGTCTTCATCCCAGTGAGCGACACCAACCAGGAACGCGTAGGTGCCGGTACCACCGGCCAGACCTGTTGTTTCCGTGTCCAGCATCAACCACCGACGCGGATCCCGTAGTGAGGGAGGGATACCGGGAGACAGGAGATCGAGCGTTCGAAGGCTGGGTTTGGGGATGGACTTATCGTATCGATTGCCGTGGTCCTGCGGGCGAGCGCGAATTCGCAGATGCGTTCCCAGATGGTTCCGAGATACTATCCCGCCCACCAAGCGCGCGAGCTGCCCCGAGGCCCTCGGCAACCGGCTGGCGCGCCGCGGTCTTGCGCGATTCGTTGGACCGGGCGCCTCTTGGTCGAGGATTCTCGAGACTTTCTCTTTCAGGTTCATGAAAACGCTACGCGGGATTCTTCATGGGATTGACCGAGACGGTCCAGAATGGAAACGGCAACGTCTTTGGCTCGCTCCGACGTTTCGCAAACGGGACCGATGCACGACGGACAGCCGTTGGCGCATTCGCAGTCCAGGATCAACTCTCTCGTGCGGTCGACCAAATCCGAGTGCATTCGAAACAAAGGTTCGCTGAACCCGATGCCGCCGGGATAGTTGTCATACAGGTAGAGGTTGGGCTCGAATAGGCCTGATCTTCGGACCGAGTGATCGCCCACCCGGTGGCCTTCCAGCTCTCCACACTCGCCGATGGCAGTGGAGATGTCTCTTCGGTCGCACATCAGCAGCAAGGTGGCGATGCTTTCCAGCGCGTGGAGCAGTCCGAGCAAGCCGTCCTGGCGTTCCGAGATCGTGGCTGCGACCGACTCGAGCAGTGAAGATCGGATGGTGATCCAGTAGGCGGTCGTGTGCATCTCGTTTTCGGGCAGCTGCAGCTCACCGGAGCCGACATTCTCCAGGGTCAAAAACCGTATCTTCTTGAAACCGACCACCTGGGATCTCACCAACACTTCGCCATGGGAACGCGCGCAGGGTCCGGGCTGGGCGTCTTGCAGAAAGGACTCCAGGACCTTGATTTGGGTGTAGCGTATGGCCTGGGTGAAGTAATCGAGCTCTACCCTGCGAACATAGGCCTTGCGTTCTTCGAAGTCGAGCCGCTCCACGTGGTACTGGCTTCCCTCGTGCAGATAGATAGCTTTAGGGTGCAGCGTGCTCAGGGCGCTGGGGAAGTCTACCTCGCCTACTACGGTCATATTGGAATCTTGATCCAGGATCACGAAATTGTCCGAGGTCACGGCTCTCAGGCTGACGGCATTGGCCGGGTATGCTTCGTGTGTCCAATGCCAGGCGTTGCCGGCGAAATAGAGAAATCCCGATTCCTCCAGATACCCGCACAACTCCGACAGATCGTGCCGGCCGAACTGCTCGTCAGGGGAGATTGGCAATTCGAAGGCAGCGGCTTTGAGGTGGCCCACGAGGATATCCAGATTATCTGGATGAATGAAGGCGCTTTCAGGGTTGCGTTCAAAGAAATACTCAGGATGCTTGACGATAAACTGATCCAGGGGGCGGGAGGAGGCCACGACGACCGCACAGGAGACTTCCTGGCGCCGCCCTGCCCGTCCCGCCCGTTGCCACGTTGCGGATATGGTCCCGGGGTAGCCCGCCATGACCGACACATCGAGCGAGCCAATGTCGATGCCGATCTCTAGCGCGTTGGTCGAGATGACGCCCTCGACCTCGCCGGAACGGAGACCCCGTTCTATTTCGCGACGCTCCAGCGGCAGGTAGCCGCCCCGATAGCCCCGGATCGATTCCGGAAGGGAGGGGTGTTTGCGCACCGACTCTCTGAGATATCGCAGCAAGACCTCGGCGTTTAGCCGGCTATTGGCGAATACGATGGTCTTGTGGTGATGCGTGAGGAACGCGGCGGCAATTCTCGTGGCTTCACGAATGTAGCTGCGCCGGATACCGAGAAAACGATTGACGACCGGAGGGTTGTACAGGACAAAAAACTTCTCACCGCAGGGGGCGCCGTTCTTCTCGATCCAGTCGACGTCTTCCTCCAGCAGGTTCGTGGCAAGCTCTCGTGGGTTCTGTATGGTGGCCGAGCAGCAGATGAACTGCGGCTTCCTTCCGTAGAATCTCGCGATACGCTTGAGGCGCCGGATGATGTTGGCCAGATGACTTCCAAAGACTCCCCGGTAGGTGTGGAGCTCATCCAGGACGACGTAGCGGAGGTTCTCGAACAGCCGGGTCCACTTGGTGTGGTGGGGCAAGATGGCCGTGTGGAGCATGTCCGGGTTGCTGAGGACTACGTGGCCCCTTTGCCGAATCGCCTTGCGCGCGTCCGAGGGGGTATCCCCATCGTAGGTATGGACTCCAAAGCAGTCGCCAAGGTGTTGGCTCAGAGAATGGAGCTCGTTCAGCTGGTCCTGCGCCAGCGCCTTGGTGGGGAAAAGGTAGAGGGCTCTGGTATCTTCATCTTCCAGAATCGACTGAATCACCGGGAGGTTGTAACAGACGGTCTTGCCCGACGCGGTCGGGGTCGTGATGACGACACTTCGGCCGGCGCGTATCCGTTCGGCGGCTTGAGCCTGATGGCTGTAGAGCCGGCCCAATCCTTTTCTGCGGTAGGCTTCGGCAAGTTCTGGGCGAATCCAGTCGGGCATGGAAGTCCACTCAGCGTCGCGGCTGGGAATGTGCAAGACCCCGGTCACGACATCGGCGGAGGCATTCAATCGGAAGCGGTCTTCCACGACCTTTCGTACGGTCATGGTTGCAGCCCGAGCAGCACTCATCAAAACCTCCCATTTTCACCTTTTATTCACTTGCGGGAGCCTATCACAGAGGCGCTCGAAGGTACAAGGGGACGTTCCCCACGTTTACCGGCTTTTCTAAACGGAGTTCTAAACGGAGTTCGCAAAAACCAGGTAAACGTGGGGAACGTCCCCATACTGACCCTTCCCCCACCGCCTTGGTATCTATACCATTAGGGATGCGACGAACTTTTTTCTTGAAGAATGAGGCTGGCATGACGGGATTCCGAGCTCTACTGATCGTGGTTGTTTTCCTTTCCCCCTTCGCTGCGCGCGCCTTCGCACACGGCACCCAGGTTATCCCGCAGATCTTCGATGGAGCCGGAACAGGGCGCACCAAGATCGATATCACCAACGTGAGTCCCATCGAGGGTATTTCCCGGGCGCAGATTGATTTTTTTCATCAAGACGGGACGCCCTGGCGGATCGAAACCAACCAGGGGACGGACACGGGTTTTGTTCTGCAGTTTCTGGGGCCGTTTCAGACCATCCGTATCGAGACCGCCGGCAACTCGACGACCCTCACCGTTGGCTACGCCGTCATTGTGAACTCGGAAGATACGACGACATTCGCGGAGGACTTCGAGGTCGGGATCACGGTCTTCTATGAGATCGTCAACGGAAGCAATATCGTCGACACGGTCAGTGTCCCGGTGGGCCAACGGACCGTCGTCTGTGTGATCCCGGTCGAAATCGACCAGTCCAAAGACCTCTATACGGGGTTGTCGGTGGTAGATCTTTCCGGATCTCTCAATACCGTCGAGCTTTCGCTCTTTGCCTTCGATGCGAACGGAATGGTGCCTCCGGCCAACTCAGGAACAGCTTCCATCAATTTAGACCCGAACACCCAGGTCTCGAAATTTCTCTTTGATCCCATGCTTTTTCCCGACAAAACAAAATTCAAAGGGATGATGTTGTGTACCTCAGACGGCCCCATCGGGATTCTGGTGCTCTTGCAAACACGGTCGAGCACGGGAGTTCAATACGCCACACTCACCCCGGTGTATCAGGACTCTTTTCGCCGCAACAGCTCGATCTACTTGCGACAAGGGTTCCCGCTCGACGCGGATCTGCTGGTCTCCGACTACTTCATTCAGGATCAGGATGCTGCTCCGTGGGATTTACGACTTGTGGCGCAGGATGCAGCAAACCGTCAGCTGGTGCCTCAATCGGGCTCACTCCTGTCGGTGCTCGGTTTTCAGAGTATTGAGCAGTTCGACGCCATCTCGATCAACACGCTGCGCTCGCTTCCGTACCTCGACGATTCCATCGGCTTGAACGACGGAGACCCCAACCTTCAATCGGGTTTCTCCTTCGCTATTCGGACCGGGCTACGACGATTCGTGAAGGTGCGCATATCGGACGTGGTTATCGGCTCGGATGGAACACACCTGGCGCTGGAAGTCTTCGTCTTTCGCTAGCTTTCCTGCGAAACGATCACCGACGCGGCCCCGGGCTGCTGCCCGGCAGACTCTTTCGCGCCGGGGGGTGTCGGGGCCTGGAGTAACTCACTCAGGGCTTGTTTTAGCCGGATCAGCGCCGGGGGGATCTCCTTTCTGAGTTCTCTCTTCCGTTCGTCCGCCGACGCTAGGAGACGTCCAAGCTGGAAGGCCAGATGGGCGGAGCCCTTGCGGCTCAGACGGTGGATCTCACTTCGCAGCTCGTCTCTCAGAACGCACCAGTCATGGTATCCGCCGGCAGCGTCTTGCATGGCGCGCGCCAGCTGGATTGCGTGCTCCAATCCTCCGGGCCAGGCTTGGTCAAAGATCTCGAGCGCGTAGCGGAGTCTCTTGGCGACAATCCGAAGTGCATGGATTCTTGATTCCGACGCTCTCGACAGACGGCGTGCCGAGAATTCCAGAATTGGAACTGCCAGACCTCCGACTATCCTGCGGGCCCGTTCTGTCCGGTTTTCTTGTGACTGAAAAAGCGAAGGTTGCAAGACGGGATTTCGGTTTCGATAGCGCCCCTTGAGAAGAGCCTTTGGTTTCGCACGGTCCGGTGGAGCCGTGACGGCGACCAGACCTTCGGCCGGTCCCAGGTTCGAGAGCAAGAGCTCGGATCGGGCGCGCAGGCGATGCACGTCCAGTTCGCGGAGGCCGCTTTTTAACTTCCGGTTCCGTCTCCGTAGCTTTTTGCCAAACCGCTCGGCCATGTACTCGCGACCGAGATTTTCGGCAAGGTCGCCGCCCTGGGTCAAATCGCCCAGCAACTGAAGTACAACTTCCGTCTCTCGGGACTTTCCCAGGAGTTTGGTGATGGACCGGACTCTTTCGGACAAGGCCCGCCAGGGATGCGTAGGCAGCAGGTCCTCGAATGCCTCGAGCGCTGCCCGGCATCTTCTTGACTGGACTCGAGTTTGGTGGATGCCGGCCGCCGAGCTGGGCCGGCGCTTGAGTGCACCAAGCTCCTCCAGGAAAACGTTGAGGTGATGCTGCAGGATCGCCCGGCCAAAAACAGCATCGACCTCCTCGGAACGAATATTCATGCCCACTTCACTTGGAATGCAAAAAAATATTAAACTCTTGTAACATCGGGGCACAGATTCATCAAGTGTCGGCGCGGGGTGGGTCATGTCAAGCTGCTTGTGTAAAAAGGTCGAGGGTACGAGTTGGTCGTTGTTCCTTCCAATCGAGATTGAATCGATGGAAGATCGAGTAAATGATTCTGTCGACACTCTGGACATTAACAAAGCAAACCATCGGACGCGTTCTCCGTCGAACCTCAACGAAGCAGCGTTCGATGACGTTGGTGGTTCGTAGCTTCTTCCACAGAGGCCGTGGGAAGCTGTAAAAGGCCAGTAACTCAGGGAGATCCTTCTCCAATCGATTCACCATCTTCGGATAATCCTTGTGCCAGCAACGCTTCAGCCTCCTGAAAGCTGTCAGTGCATCCCGACGGCTATCGGCCTGGTAGATGGCCCGTGCATCCTGCTTGATCTGGTCTCGATCGCACTTTCGGACTGAATTGACGATGTTTCGCATCTTATGTGCCCAGCAGCGTTGGTGCTGAGCTCTCGGATAGATCGTTTCAATGGCCGCTGCCAGACCTGCACAGCCGTCGGTCACAATCAGCTCGAGGTTATCTCCCTCTATACCACGCCGGTACAGATCTCCTAAGAGTCCTTCCCAGGCAGCTTGACTCTCTCCACTGCTGCGCATAAATGCCAAAAGCTGCCGGCTACCATCCGCTCTCACCCCGTAGGCCACCAGCATCTGCACCCGTTTCCGCCCACTCGGACGTCTTACCCTCAGACTCACTCCGTCCAGAAACAGTGTCTTCCATTCGTCACTCAACCGAGCTCGGTGAAATCGCTGTACTGCTTCATCTAGCTCTCGTGTCAGCTGCGATACCGTCTGTGCACTGACAACTTCTCCCGTCATGATCGCCACAATCCGTCCCACCGTCCGTGTGCTGATTCCTCTGAGAAACGCCTCTCGTATCAGCAACGTTACCTCGTCAGCTCGTCGTTGAAACCGTTGTAATCCCTTCGGGAGAAAATTCTTGTTCCGGCTCCGGGCAATCCGCAACCGTAACGTTCCAAAGCGGGTCACAAAGTCCCGTTCATAGTATCCATTGCGGTACTCTCTCTTTCTCTGCCCACCTCTTTCATACCATCCAAAGCCACAATAACGGTCTCTCTGCCGCTGTGATTCAGTCTCGAAATACCGTTTCCACGCCAGCTTTGTCTTGCTATACACATCTCCCCAAAAGTCTTCTTTTACCTCATCAAGGAAATGTTGGAATTGTTCGGTCATCGGTGTTAATTTCGCCATTGGGTGTAAGCTCCTTTCTTGGAGTTGGTTTTTGCCATCGCAGCGAAAAAACCAAACTTACACCCTCTTTCTTTTTACACAAGCAAAGTTACATCACCCGCGGGGTGAGCATGCGTATTGCGGCTATCGATTTGGGGTCCAATTCTTTTCATATGCTGATTGCTGAGATCCAGGGACCGGATTCCTTCGCGACGGTTGCACAAGACAAGATGATGATCCAGCTCGGCAAGACAGCCCTCGTCATCGGCCGTTTGGATGCGCAAACCATGGACCGCGGCCTCCGATGCCTGGAGGAGTTTCGAAGAATGGCCCTGGCTCGCCGGGTCGAGCGGACGATCGCGGTTGCGACCAGTGCGCTGCGAGAAGCCGACAACGGAGAAGAGTTTCTCAAACGATCCCGCCAGAGCGGTTTGTCGGTCCGCCTTATTTCCGGCAGAGAAGAAGCGCGTCTGATCCACACCGCGGTCGCCCGGACCGTCGACCTGCGTTCCAGGAGAGCACTGTTGGTGGACATCGGCGGTGGCAGCGTGGAGTTGACGGTCGGAGACGCGGAACAAATCTTCTACTCGACCAGTGTCCGACTGGGGTTCCTTCGAGTGCAGGGTCGTTTCGCGACGAAGGACCCGATGAGCAAACTGGAGGCCCGACAGATTCGTGCGTACCTGCGAGAGTCACTATCCGGCCCCATGAGCCGTATCCGTCGCCACAAACCCGAGCTGATCATTGGGACCAGCGGCTCGATCACGACTTTGTTGCGGCTAGCCGAGCAAAGGTCCGGCGAAAACGGCTCAGTGGTAGGTCGCGATACGATGAAAGCCATCGTGTTGGATCTATTGAAAATCCCAGCCGTGCAGAGAGCGAAGGATTTTGACCTCGACCCCCTACGCTCGGAGTACCTCCCCACCGCCCTTTTGTGCCTGGATGCGGTCATCGAGGGAATCGGGATGGATGCCGTGAGTGTCTGCCCGGTGGCACTACGGGAAGGAATCATCTACGAGTTCTTGTCCAGCGCGAAGCCGCCGACGAAAACGCCGAAAAGCGGCGGAGACCTCCGAATGCGGGCCATTTTGGATCTGGCGGGTCGGTGTGACTACCCGGTGGAGCATTCTCACAGGGTGGCTCAGCTGGCTCGACAGATATTCCAGCAAACCGAGTCCCTGCATGGGCTTGGGGAGCGAGAAGCGCAATGGCTGGAGTACGCCTCGATTTTGCACGATATCGGCTACCACATCGGATACTCGAAGCATCACAAACATGCGTTTTATCTGGTGATGAACTGTGACCTGCGCGGGTTCAATCCGGAAGAAAGAGCTGTTCTGGCCAATCTGGTTCGTTACCACCGGCGGGCCACGCCGCGGAAGTCTCACGCACCCTTCGGGGCGCTTTCCCGCGAAACTCAAAAGGTGGTAAAGTACCTTGCGGCAATACTCCGAATAGCCGATGGTTTGGATATGAGTCACTTCTCACTTGTCGACGAGGTCCGGTGCTTTCTGCGAAAGAAGAAGATATTGTTTCAACTGGTTGTCGATGGGTCCTCCTCCACTGAGGTGGATATTTGGGCAGCCAAGAAGGACGCGAGCTATTTTGAGAAGCTCTTTGGCATGGAAACCGAGTTCGTTGCGCGCAAATCAACTCGTTCTTCAACCAGGTCTGGGGCCAGCCGTAAGTAGGATGCGGTGACCAACTACAGTAATACTCTGCTAACTGCTATCGATATCGGATCCAGCGGGATCCGGATGGACATCGCCGAGGTCAAGGCGAACGGTGCCATCCATCGGCTGGAGTCTCTCAAGAAGGGAGTCCAGCTGGGCCGGGATGCATTCACGAACGGGCATTTGAGTGAGGAATCCATTCGGGCGGCCTGTCTGGCCTTGCAGGACTTCAAGAAGGTCATGGACAGTTACGGCGTGAACCGGTATCGGGCCGTCGCCACCAGCGCGGTGCGGGAATCCAGTAACAGCGACACGTTCCTCGACCGGGTCTTGATGAGCACCGGCCTGGATGTCGAAACGATCGATGGATCCGAAGAGACCCGGCTGACCTATTCCGGGGTGGTCGAGACCCTGCGTGAGCTCCCCGATGCTTTGAGCGGTCCGTCGCTTCTCGTGGAAATCGGAGGAGGAAGTGCGGACGTGACATTGATTCGCAATGGCAAGCCCGAGCAGTCGGGGACTTTTCCGGTGGGACCAGTGAGGCAGCGAGTTGGGGCTCGTTCGGCAGCCGGCACGCAAGATCAAACGGAGCGCCGGCTCAAGCGACAAATTGCCAGTCTCCTCGCGAGTGTCAAACGGTCGATCCCATTGAAGGAAGCGGAGCACTACGTGGGGATCGGCGGCGATGTCCGCTTTGTCAGTAGGGCGCTGAAGCGGTCCAAAGACCCTTCGGGAAACAGCCGGGTTTCGCAAGAAGTGTTTGCCAGGTATGTCGACTCCGTTGCCCGCCTCACGACGGACGAACTCGTCAAGAAACATGCACTTTCCTATCATGATGCAGAAAACCTGGTCCCGGCGCTAATGACGTACCTGCAGCTGCTGCGCGAGACAAAGTCGGAGAAGATGATTGTCAGCCGGGCCAGTATTCGGTCGGGCATCCTCCAAGATTTGGCTCCCGGGGAAAAAGACAAGAAGATCAAGAGGCTCGCAACTGAAATCATCAGTGCCGCCCAAAGCCTGGGTCGAAAGTATCAATATGATGAGAATCACGCCGAGCGCGTCCGCGAAGTGTCCGAGCTCCTGTTCGATCACCTGAAGAAGGAACATCGGCTGAGCGACACGCAGGGCCTCTATCTGCAGGTGGCGGCACTGCTGCACGACATTGGTCTGTTTATCAGCCATCGGGGTCATCACAAACACTCGCATTATCTGATCTCGACATCCGATCTTTTTGGGCTGCGCCGCAAGGAGCTCGAGATAATCGCAAACATTGCGCGCTACCACCGCAAGGCACTCCCAGGCCGCACCCATGTGTCTTTCGTTTCTCTCGACCGGGATCAGCGCGTGGTCGTCTCGAAGATGGCGGCCATATTGAGAATTGCCAATATCCTAGCCAAGGAGGGCATTCCTACGGCTTCCAACCTGCATGTGGCCAACGAGGGCGATCAAATCGTCATCGTCGCCGAACGTGTCTCCGATTTCACCACCTTGAGAGTCGCGCTGTCGGGTAGAAGCAATTTGTTCAGTGAAGTGTTCGGCAAGAAGATCGTGCTGCGCGAGGCACAGAAAACTCTATGAGCTCGGGACTCCCTCCTGAAGCGTTTCTGAGCCGAGAGCTCAGCTGGCTGGAATTCAACAGTCGGGTGCTGGAAGAGGCACAGGATCTCCGAAACCCGCTGCTCGAGCGTCTTCGCTTTTTCTGCATCTTCCATTCGAACTTGGATGAATTTTTCATGGTCCGTGTCGCGTCACTCATGCGGCGCGTCCGGGACGGGAAGAACCATCCCGATCCTGCCGGGTTGACTCCCTTTCGACAGTTGGCGAAGATCAAGGGCCGGGTGAGGGAGCTGGAACGGAAGAGTTACCGCCTCCTCCATCAAGGTTTGCTGATCCCGTTACGGGAGCAGGGGATTCGTATTCTGGAAGTGGATGACGTCGAGCCGCACCAGCAGGCATTTCTTGATCAGTACTTCGAGAACGAAGTCTACCCGATTCTCACTCCGTTGGCCGTGAATCCGGCGCAGCCGTTCCCGCACCTCAACAGCCTGGCGCTCTATATCGCTGTCTTGATAACCCCCGAAGATGACAAGGGGACCGAAAGAAAGGTGGCCCTGATTCAGGTTCCCAGCGGGCTTGCAGGTCTGGTGAAGCTTCCCGACGGAGACGGAATCTCGATGTGCTGGTTGGGCGATCTCGTTCGAACGAGGGCGGAGAAGCTCTTCCTCGGTTATCGGATCTTGGACGCCGGTGGCTTCCGCCTCACCCGCGACGCCGAATTCGAGCTCGACGACGAGGGTAGCTACGACTACGTTCGCAAGTTGGAGTCGGAGTTGGAGCGACGCCGCACGGCGCGGCCCATCGTTTTGAAGGTCGAGTTCTGCATGGGCTCCGAGCTGCGGGAATACTTGAGCAAGGGGCTGCAAATCGAGCAGGCGGAGCTGATCCGAGTGAAAGGCCCGGTAGAGCCCAAAGCCCTGGTTTCGCTGGCCAATCTGCCCGGTTTCGACAGCCTGCGCTTCCATCCTCAGCCGCCCTTGATGCCCAACGTTTTCGAGCAGGATCGCGGCATATTCGAGATCATCCGGGATGGAGATGTTCTCCTTCACCACCCCTATGATTCCTTTGATCCTCTTGTCGAGCTCCTCCAGGCCGCCGCGGAGGACCCAGATGTCCTGGCGATCAAACAAATTCTCTATCGCACCAGCGGCAAGGACTCGCCCGTGCTGAAGCGACTCATACATGCGGCGGAGAACGGGAAGGAAGTCACCGCCCTACTCGAGCTCACAGCGCGATTTGATGAAGAGCGCAACATCGGTTGGGCCAAGGATCTGGAAGCTGCGGGGGCTCACGTCCTCTATGGGATCGTTGGATTGAAAGTGCATGCGAAGATTGCGTTGGTTGTGCGGCGCGAACCCGACGGAATCCGGCGATATGTGCATTTGGGCACGGGCAACTACAATGAGCAAACCAGCCGCCTCTATACGGATTACGGTCTGTTGACCGCGGTCGATGAATTCGGCGCCGACGCCTCCGGTTTCTTCAATGCCATTACAGGTTACTCGGAGTCGCCTCCCTATCAAAGAATCGTGGTGGCACCGTTGGGTCTGCGCGACGCCATCGTGTCGTTGATTCGGCGGGAGTCGGCTCGAGCCAACTCAGGTCAGGTTTCCGGTATCCGCGCGAAGATGAACTCACTCCTCGATCCTGCCATCATTCAGGAGCTCTACGCGGCTAGCTCGATGGGAGTTCCAATACAACTCAACGTGCGGGGAATCTGCGCCCTGAGGCCCGGGGTTTCGGGATTGAGCGACAACATACGAGTCGTATCGATCCTCGACCGGTACCTCGAGCACAGCCGCGCGTTTCATTTCCGAAATGGTGGACAGGACGAAGTGTATCTGTCGAGCGCGGATTGGATGCCCAGAAACCTGGACCGCAGGGTGGAGATCATGTTTCCGCTGTTACAGCAGGATACCTTGGAGAAAGTCATAGACGCGCTCGAGGCACAGTTTCGCGATAACCAGAAGGCGCGCTTGCTCAAGCCCGATGGAACCTATCGGAGAGCCGCTGCAGGTCGCAACGATCCCCTGCAAGTGCAGGAGCACCTCTACCAGAGACACGTTGAAGAGCAGGGCCGCTTGCGTTCCGCCGCTCCTTTGAGCCTCGTGCCAATCGAGAATCAAGAACGCAAGGGATAGGATTTCGGGTTCCTGGAATCGTCAGCAAGTGTCAGGAAGAGTCACCCAAAACAAAATCTTCAAGCTGTGACCCCAGAAATGCGCGGAGCGCGATTCGAGCGGCTTCTGCATTTCGTTGCCAGATTCGATAGCGGGTTATCCAATCGCCGGCGGTGAGGATCTTCCGGGCCTTGCGTACCACACCTTCGGTCGGGCCGTAGGAAAATGGGGTCAGAAAGTCGTCGTCGGCTGCGTCTGTCACCGCGCGCACGCATGAAAGTGGCAAATCCTCGTGCTCCAGGATGCGCGCCAAGGCTCCCGTTTCCATGTCAATGACGCTTGCCTTGAATTTCTCATACAAGACCTGCTTGCAGCGGGGATCTCCAACGATTCGGGGGGACGTCAACAGATTCCCGTGCTTGGTCGTGAATCCGATGGGGCTCAATCCGCCTAGCTTTTGCAATTTCCAGGTTCCATCGAGGATCACGGTGGGATTTTCCTCGAGAGTCCCAGACAAACAGGAGACGCGATCTCCGGTTATCAGTTCTCCTACCCGCAGGTCCGGGTCCAATGCCCCCCCGTAGCCGATAAGCAACAACCTCGCAGGACGATGGAAACGGAGGAATTCTTTGAGTGTCTTGCCGGCGCGCTCGGGACCGACGCCCGTCCGCAGACACGACAGAGACTTCCCACGGAACTCGGTCGACCACGCCCGGACGCCGGGAATCTTCAGACGGGTGCAGCCAGTGCAAAGCTCCAGCACGATACGGATTTCTTCCATGAGCGCGGCGGCGATCAGGATCATCGACTCAGTGTAATAGCTTGGGGTCACAGCTTGAAAATTTAATTTTTTGGCTAACTGACGAACCAACCCTGCGAACCCAAAATTAAATTTTCAAGCTGTGACCCCAGGGGCAGTTGAAACCTTTGTTTGCAATCAGATATATTCACTGGGGATGAACACCTTTTTCCCTATCGCCAATCTGGCTCTTCTTGTTTTCGCAAACTTGATCTTTTCCGTCGGCTGTTCCACCTCGGTTCCAGCTGTGCAATGGGTTGAGTTCGAGTCTCATGCGCTGGCAGGCTCTGTCGACACCAACGGGAAGGTCGAGGTCGAGCAGGTCTTCGAGATCCGCTCCAGAAACTCCGGCACTTGCCAACGGATACGGGTCCGGGAAGGAGATCTGGTCGCCAAGGGAGATCCACTTCTTCGGATCGAGGATCGGGTCCTGCAATCCGAGTTGGCCGCGGCTCGAGCGGAACTTGTTTCTGCCGAAGTCGATCTGCGTAACGTGAGTCGGAGCGCGGCCCCGGAAGAGCTGAACCAAGCCGAATCGGAGGTCGCGCGCTATCGTCTGGAAGTTGGCCAGGCGACCAAGATCCTGGAAACCAACCAGTGGTTGCTCGAGAGGGAAGCCATCTCGAGACACGAAGTGGAGCAGAGCCGAAGATCCCTGGCCAGATTGAAGCAGAGTCTCGACGCGGCCGTGAGTCGAAGCAACGACATCCGCCAGCGTTTCGAACCCATTGATCAAGATCGCGCTGCGCTTCGCGTCGAGGCGGCCAAGACACGGATCGAGTACCTCGAGCGACGAGTCCGCGACTCCGTCGTCCGGGCGCCGGCCGACGGCATCGTTTACGAGTTCAATCTCAAAGACGGGACCTATCTTCAGAAAGGCGATCTGATCGGACGGGTGGGTGATGTGGCACGCTTGCAAGTGCGCGCCTACGTCGACGAACCGGACCTCGGTCGCGTGAAGCAGGGAGCTGCGGTTCGCATCCAGTGGGACGCCTACCCGGATGACAACTGGAACGGTCGAGTGGAGAAGATTCCGGTCCGGGTCGTGGCGCTTGGAACCCGGTCCGTGGGCGAGGTGCTCTGTAGCATCGAGAGTCCGAAACAAGAGTTGATTCCCAACATCAATGTAGATGTGGCGATTCTTCTGGAGAGTGAAGACATAGTGGCGTCACTCCCTCGAGAAGTGGTTTTCCTCGACGGGGACACACCGTTTGTCTGGTTGCTGAATGAAGATCGGGCCCAAAAGCGGCCCGTGGTGACCGGAAGAAGCACAGCCGACCGGATTGAAGTAACGGGCGGAATCACACTTGGAGACAGGGTCATCGTTCCAGGGGACGTCGTGATCGCCGACGACATGTCGGTAAAAATTCTGAAAGACCAATGACAACAACAGGTCTTGCGATCTTTATCTGGGCGGGTCTCGTCCTTCTCACCGGCTCGAGCGTTGCGGCGAGTCATGAAGCGAGGGTGGACCAAGCTCTGACCCTGTATCAATCCGGACGATACGCCGAAGCCGAAAAGCTTCTTTCTTCGATCGAGGGAGGCGGACCGCAAGAGCAGGCAGAGGTTCTCTTTCACCGGGGCCGATGTCATCTCCGGGCACGCCGTTGGAAGGATGCGGTCCAGGTCCTGCAAGGAGCCGTGAAGATGCGGCCCCGGCACGGGCCGTATCATCTCTGGCTGGGTCGCGCATATGGCGAACGGGCATCCCGAGTGGTCTTTTTCAAGGCCTTTGGTCTTGCTCGCAAAGTCGTCCGGGAGTTTGAGAAGGCACGGGAGCTATCGCCCGACGATACCGATGTCCGCTTCGATCTCCTGGAGTATTATCTAGAGGCCCCAGGCGTTGTCGGGGGCAGCAAGGAGAAGGCGCGGAAAGAAGCCACGGAAATCGCCAGAATTGATCCAAGGCAGGGCTATGCTGCTCGGGCGATGCTGTTTGCGAAGGAAAACGACCTCCGGTCGGTGCGCCAGGAATTGGAGTCGGCGGTTTTGGCCTTTCCCTCTGATCCGGCGACTCACCTGGATCTAGCCGAGTTTTTTTTCGAGCAGGACGAGTTCGCCGGGGCGGAATCCAGTGCGAACAGTGCGTTGGCACTGGATTCGAGTTCCGCACGGGCCCGATTTTTCGTTTACGCTTCTCGCATCAGCCAGGCGAAGGACCTGGAATCCGCCGAACGTGCTTTCGAACGGCTCAGCCTGGGGCCGCTGGGGGACTCAGACCCTTCCTTTGCCGCGGTCCATCGCTGGCTGGGTCAGTCGCGTCTCCTGTTAGGGCGGAAGGCCGAGGCAAGGCAAGCTTTTCAGACCGCCCTGAGATTCGATCCCGACCTCGAAGAAGCAAAGGAAGCGATTTCCCGGACTAGGTAGCTCCGATGAACGTGACCGAAGCGCTGAGCTTTGCGCTGGGAAGCCTGCGCGCGAACAAATTGCGCGCCGGCCTGACCATGCTGGGGATGATGATCGGCACGGCATCGATAATCTTCGTGGTCACGATTGCCGTTGCCGGGCGCGCGTACATTCTCCAGCAAATCGAGGGTGTGGGAAACAACCTAATCTACCTGTACTACGAACCCGGAGGTGCGCTTTCTTCCCAAACCCTTGGGGATGATCTGACCCAGGAAGACCTTGCAGCGGTTGCTGCGCTGCCGGACGTCGCCTCGGCCACCGGAATTCGGGTCGATCACGATCGCGTCAGTATCGGCGGCAAGGAAAGAGAAGTTACCATTATCGGAGTGACTCCGGAGTACCGTCAAGTGAGAAACCTGCGGGTTCGCAGCGGTCGGTTCCTGGATGGAGTCGACGAGCGCTCTTACAACAAGGTGTGCCTGCTCACCGAGGAACTCGCGCGAAAGATGTTCGGTTCTCTCGAGGTCCGGGGAAAGAGCCTGAAACTCTACAAGGTCCGCTTCCAGATCATCGGTGTGTTTCGCGAAGGAGTCGAGACCTTCGGCCAATCGGAAGTCTCTACCTTCTCCGCTTTGGTGCCGATGTCGGTCATGCAGCAATTCACTGTTTCCGACAAGATGGATCAGATCTACGTCTCGGCCCGCTCGAGCGAGTCAGTTCCTGAGGTAACACTCCGGATACAGGATCTCCTCGAAGCGCGTCACCGGGCCGGGGCTTCGTATCGGGTCGAAAACCTCGCCGAGATTCTCAAGGCCGCGAATCGAATTGCGGGCGCCTTGACGATCGTCTTGTTCTTGATTGGCGCCATTTCAATCGTGATCAGTGGAATTGGAATCATGAATATCATGCTAGTCACCGTAACCGAAAGAACCCGCGAGATCGGCATCAAGATGGCCTTGGGCGCTCGGCGTCGAGAAATCCTGACCCAGTTTCTGGCCGAGTCGATTTTCATGGCCGCGGCCGGCGGAGGCGTTGGCATCGGGCTGGGACTCGCCGGGCCCTTGGCGGCCCGTTGGTTTGCGGGAATCGAAACACCGGTCTCAGGGATATCCATTCTGATCGCGTTTTCCATGTCTCTATTGGTGGGGGTGGCTTCCGGCTATGTTCCCGCCAACCGTGCTGCCAAACTTAATCCGACGGAGGCTTTACGCTATGAATAGGAGTCTGGCGCTGGTTGCCGCTGTGCTGTTCGCATGTCCGGTTTCGACCCGAGCACACCCTCCGGAGTTTCAGGAGGAAGTTGTCCTCGACCTGCAGGAGGCGATCCGTCTGGTACTGGGTGAATCGCCGGATCTCGCATTGTCGGAGGCGCAGGCCATCCGTGCTTCCGCCGCGGTGCGGGAGACGGAGTCGCTCAATTTGCCACAGGTGATGACCGGCACGGGTTTGGCCTACAACAACGGTTTTCCTTTGAGTATCGAGGGTTCGGCACCATCGATAGTGCAAGTTGCCGTGAGTCAGTCCGTGTTCAGCAAGAAGAACAAGAATCTGATTCTTGAACGGAAGGAAGAGAAGAACGCAAGGGAAGTCGGGGCCGCGCATGTGAAGAACGAAATTGTGGCCCGCACGGCACTCGTGTATTTCGATTTGCACCACTCGCGCAAGATCGAGAGCATCCAACGGAAACGGCTGGAGGTCTTCAGGAGAGAAGAACAACACTACAGGACTCTTCTGCAGGCGGGACGCGTCCGGCCTATCGATGTCACAAAGGCCACGGCGTCCACCGCCGGCGCCCAGCATCGAGTGCTCCTAGCCCGGGAGATGGTTCAGCTGGCCGAGACGGAGATGAAGCAACTGCTGGGATACGAAAACCGCCGGATTGCCACGCTGGATCCTCACATGGACTCTCCGCTGCTGAACTATCCGCCCGAGGAACTATATCAGAACGCTCTGGCGATCCATCCTCAGCTCAAGGAAGCCGAGGCCAGGTTGCGCGCGAGGGAGTACCACGTCGAAGCCGAGAAGGGAGAAGCGTGGCCCCGGGTCAATATCATCGGCGAGTACGCTCTGTTCAGCCGCGCAAACAATTACGATAAGTTTTTCAACCAATTCACCCGCCACAATGGGCTCATTGGTCTGTCCATTCAAGTTCCGGTTTTCGATGGATTTCGAAGGAAATCCCGAATAGCGCAAAGCCGTCAGGAGGTGGACGAGGCAAGGCATCAAAAGGATCGGCTGCGGCTGCAACTGAAACTAGACGTCTCCAGAAGCGCAAGCGAAATGAGAATTGCTAGAGACTCGGTGAAGCTTGCACGGATGCAGGCCAAGGCGGCAAGCGAGGATTTCAAAGTTCATGAGGCGTTGCTTGAAAAGGGACGGGTCTCCGAAGAGACCCTGGATACTGCGCGCCGGCAGCTCCATCGGCGAGAAGTCGAGCTCCTCAACGCACAGGCGAGCTTCTGGAAGGCCAAGATCGAACTGCTACGGCTGACGGGCAATCTCGCGGAGATGTTTTAGAAAGCCATCAGCGGTCAGCTATCAGCGTCTGACCGGCGCGTCGCGCCGGTCACTTGGTAAAGTAACTGCACTGCACAGCCTGAAAAACGTGGTTCTTGGCGATTTGCTAAGTTACACATATAACAGCAGATCCGCGAGCAGTTACTGGAGAGCTTTCAGCTTGGTTGGTTGAAAAAGGTCGCCGCGGTTGCCGGTCGCGGTCTGGCCAGGATAAGAGCTTCAATTGCATGGCTGGCATCAAAGCCTAGTTGCTGAAAGCTGAGGGCTGAAAGCTGAGAGCTGATTGCTGAAAGCTGACCGCTATTTCGAAATCAGTCGCGATAGCGCCGATCGTGGTAGGTCCGAAGGCCGGGGTGCGATGGGCCGTCCCTCGGCTTTCAGAATGGCCTCCGCAGCCGTGTACCCACTCCTGACCGCGCCCTCCATGGTGGCGGGCCATCCCGTGCGCAGCCAGTCCCCGGCAAGGTAGAGGTTCGCGAATCGAGTCGTGCATTCCGGGCGCTGATCCTCGCTTTCAGGCGTTGGGGAATAGGTCGCCATCGGTTCCTTGAGAACGTGGGCCCGCACAATCTGGGCGCCTTCCGAGGACGGCAGGACTTCGCGCAGATCTTTCAACGCGAGCTCCAGTATCTGACTCTTGCCCAGGTCCATCCAGCTGCGCGATGCGCTTGTGACAAGTTGAAGGTAGGTGCCGCCGCCGGTCTCAAAGGTTCTTGTCTTGTTGAAAAACCACTGAACTTGCTTTCCCGGAAGTGATGCGAATTCCAGATTCGTGATGATCCGGTCAAACCAAAGGTGCACCCCGATAATGGGACTCGGGTCCAGGGCCGCGATCCCGGCTGCCTGTTCCCGCGTGAGAGCACCCTCGGGAAGTAGCTCACCGCTCGGCTTCCACGGGAGCGCGGAGACAACGAAGTCGGGCGAAATGGTTGTTCCATCTTGAATCGTCAGTTCCGCCACCCTGTCATGGTGAGCTTTCAAGTGACGAACGGTTGTCTGCAGCAAGACTTGCCCCCCTCGGGCTTCCAGGTATAGCCGGACGGGTTCGCCGTACAAGCGACTCAGCGGCACGGTCGGGATACCAAGCCACCAGCCTTTGCGATTTGAAAGAAAGGCATCCTTGAGGACCTTGACCACATAGCGCAGAGAGCACCGCGAGAGCTCTTCGTTGAGCGCGCTGATGAATATCGGCTCCCAAAAATTTTGAATGGAGCGCGGCGTCTGACCATGTAGGCGAAGCCACTCCAGGGCTATCTGGTTCATTGCGGGCGAGCTGTCGTCGATTCGGAGCACGGAGGCGAGGGCTGTCGCGATCTTGAACTTTTCACCCAAGCTCAGGAAGGGGATCGAGAGAAAAGACGGGGAGCAGTGCAACGGAGCGGGGAGGACACTCGACCGGAGCGTCGACACCCGTCCCCCACTTTCGATAAAGGGAATCTGGGAATGAAAGCGGATCTTGTCCCGAACCCCGATTCGATCGTAAAAGTGCAGCAGGTTCGTGCAGCAGGGCATGAGGACATGCTGGCAGTTATCGATATAGAGCCCGCTCTTTCCATCGAGCTGGGAGCCCGCTCGTCCCCCGAGGCCGTTTCTTTTTTCGACCAGGGTAACCGCATAGCCCTCGTGTGCCAGCGCGACCGCAGCGCTCATGCCGGCGAGCCCACCACCCAGTATCGCGACCTGCATGTCGCTCACGCCTGACCTTCCGGGAAGGCACGCATCGCGATGGCCCGCAGCGCAATCGTCGTTTTCTCTCCCGCCGAAAGGCGCACACGCCCCGCGAACACGTCGTAATGGCGTCGGACGATCTTCTTCAAGATACGTTCGTATATTTCGATCATCGCCCACAATGTGGGTCTACTTCTCCTGTCGATCAAGGGGAGCAGATTCCTGGCTTTCCGGTAGTAACTATGGGCGCGCTCGGCTTCGAAGTCCATCAACTGGCGAAACTGGTCGTTCTGCACACCATTTTGAAGATCGCTAGTGGTGTAGCGGAACCTTTGCAGGTCTTGCAGCGGCAGATAAACCCTTCCCCTCTGGGCGTCCTCTTTCAGGTCACGCAGGATATTGGTCAACTGAAACGCAACGCCGCAGGATTCGGCATACTCTTTTGCGGTCTGCTCCCTGTAACCGAAGATCTGCAAGCAAACAAACCCAACGGCCGACGCGACATGGAAACAGTAGCGGTACAGATCCTCGAACGTTCCATAGCAAGTCTTGGTCAGATCCATTTCGGTCCCGTCAATGATCCAGTGAAAGTACTGGAGCGGGATCTGAAAACGCTCGACGGAATCTCGAAAGGCCGGAAGAATCGGATTGTCGTCAGAGCCTTCCAGCGAATTATCCAGGCGTGCCCTCCATTCACCGAGCATCTTGCTCTTCGCTTCGACCGTGCAAGGCCCGTCGGAGATATCATCGCAATCTCGCATGAACGCGTAGACGGCGCAGAACGCCCGGCGCTTTTCCGCCGGCAGTGCCAGAAAGGAATAGTAAAAGTTGCGCGCTCTACTGCGCGCGACAGCTTCTGCCATTCGATAAGAGGAGGATAACTCTGTCATATGCCGATTTTGCTCAGGCAAGCTCGACCCAGAAGCGCCAGCTCCTTTCGACGGGACAGTTTCGGTCTCCGGTGGATCGTATCGTACCCTTGTTTCTCGATGGCTCTCAAGATCTCCATTCCGCCGAGCGAGAATAGCGCGAGCGCGATGTCAACCCGGGAGCGGCCTGTTACCAGATCGAGAAGCTGCCGGCCGTGATCGAATAGCTTCCGCGTTCGCTCCATGACGTCTTGCATCAATCGTTCCCACGCCGGGTTGAACTCAAAGCGGCTCAACATGTCCTCCGTGTACCCGTGCTCCTGGAAAATATCCTGAGGGACATAGATGCGACCCTTGCCGTAATCTCTTCGTACGTCCTGCCAGAAATTTGTGAGCTGCAGCGCCGTGCAGGTGGCGTCACTCAACTCCTGTCGTTGATGGTCGCGATAGCCGCACAAATAAAGCACGAGATGACCGACCGGATTCGCAGAGCGGGTGCAGTAATCGATCAACTCGTCCCAGTCCCGATAACGTTTTTTCCGTTGATCCTGGCGGAAGGCAACGAGGAGCCGGTCGAATGGTTCCTTGGGAATTTGATAGGCCCGGATGGTGGATTGCAGCGCCATGAAAACGGGGTGCACGGCATCCCCCTGGTAGCAGCGGTCCAGGTGGGCTTGCCACTCGTCGAGCCGTCTCAACGAAAGGTCCGGGTCCGGGATTTCGTCGGCCAGATCGTCCGAGATTCTGCAATACGCGTAGACGTTGGCGAAATGCTGACGTAGCTGCCGGGGTAGGAGAAAGGAAACCACCGTGAAGTTCTCGTAGTGGCTTCGGGCAAGCCTACGACAAAAGGCTTCGGCGTCTTGCTGGCTGAGGTCGACTTCGAACCACTTTCGGTCCAGCCAGTACAGTTTTGGCGCGGTGGCTGGGCTCTTCATTCGTCACCGTAAGGATACGGGCAGATCGAAGCGGCATGAGGCAGGGAATCACGAGTGCCGAATCACAGACAAGGGTTGGCGCTTAAGTAACTGCTCGCGGATCTGCTGCTATGTGTGTAACTTAGCAAATTGTCGAAAACCACGGTTTTTCACGGTGCGCTGCGCAGTTACGTTCCCAAGCGACTGGCGCGTTGCGCCAGTCAGCGCTGAAAGTGCCTCGCTCCGACACGCTCAAGGGATGATGGCTATCTTGATATCCCCGTTCCGATTCAGCAAGCGCTCCAAAACGTTACGCAGCGATCCGAGGCGTTCTTCCCCGGTAATGAAATTGCGGGCGCGGAGTTCTCGTCTCTGGAGCGTTTCGAGAGCCTCTCGGATGTGTCGGGGCGTGTGGTGGAAACTCGCCTTGATGGTGATCTCGGAGTAGTGGATGAGCGTGGTATCGAGGGGGATGTGGGTGCCGGACGGACAACCCCCGAAGAGATTGATCGTTCCGCCCCGCCGGGCCATGCCCATTGCCTTTTGCCAAGTGTCGGTGGTTCCGACCGCTTCGATGACCACATCCGCTCCGCGACGACCGTTCGTGACCCTCCGGACTTGTTCCACAACGTTGGAGTGCGTGGCATCCAGAACGTGGTCCGCCCCCATGTTCTTCGCCATGGTCAATTGATGCTTGCGCTTTCCTACCGCGATCACGGTCACCCCGATTTGCTTCAGCGACTCGACGAACATGAGCCCGACCGGTCCCATCCCGATCACGGCTACCGTGTCGTCTTCTGCAATGGCTGTTTCCTCCACTGCTCTCAGAACACAGGCCAGGGGTTCGACCAGCGCCGCCTCCTGGAAGCTGAGATTCTCCGGGAGGATCAGGAGGTTTTGGCGGACGATGCGTTCCGGGATTTTGATGAATTCTGCGTACGCACCGTTGATGAATTCAAGATCCTCACACAGGTTGGCCAGGTGACGCTCGCAGAAAAAACACTCATTACAAGGACCGGAATTGGACGAAACCACACGCATGCCTGGAGAAAAGCTTTCCACCCCTTCTCCCACTTCCTCCACGATTCCGGCTAGCTCGTGGCCGAAAACTGCAGGGGGGACAATCATCCGCGCGTGAAATCCCTGCCTGTATACCTTGAGGTCGGTGCCGCAGGTGAGGGCTGCCTTGATGCGTACGAGAACTTCGCCAGGGCCCACCCGGGGAATCGGAATCTGCTCAATGCGTACGTCCCTTTTGCCGTACAGAATGGCGGCCGTCATGCGCTCGCCTGCAACCCTAATCAGATCTCTCATGGTTGTATCATGACCTTTAGTGAGTCCTGTGAAGGATGAGTCGCAAGGCAAAACCCCTCCAGGAAGTGATCCAAAGGAAATCGATGACTGATCAACCCTGCTACATTGACCTTCCGCGAGAAGATGAGCGAGGCGGCCGTTTCTTGAAGCTCGACCGACGCGCTGTAACTGCCGATGAGCTGTTTTTCCTCAACGCAGATTTGCGACGCGTCCACGGAAATTTGCTCACCGGGAACCGTTTGGGCAAAAAGCAGCACACGCCCCCCCCTCCGAACAATCTCTTGTCCCTGGCGTACCGCATCCGCGCTGTGAGCCGCCACAACGGCCAGATCCGCGCCTCGCCCTGCAGTCCACTCCGCGACCTTGGTGGGGAGGTCTTCGTTGTGCGGATTGCAGACTCGTGGAGTCCCAAGCTGTTTGGAGATCTCCAGACGGCGGTCCAGTAGATCAACGCCCATGACCTCGGCGCCATCTGATCTCGCCGATTGAGCCAGCATGAGCCCTATGGGCCCCTGGCCGAAAACAACCACCGTTTCGCCGGGGACCAGCCGTGCCGTGTGGAGAGCTTTCAGACACGTGTTGAGCGGCTCGAGGAAGCTTGCTTCCTCGAAACTGATGTCGTCGGGTATTGGAACTACTCCTTCCGCGACGACCCAGTCCATGACCCGAACATACTCAGAAAAGCCTCCCCCGGCTGCTTCGAATCCAGCTGTAGTTCCCGTCCTGCGGTACTGCTCGCATTGAGAAAAAAGCTTCTTTTCACAGTAAAAGCAATCCCGGCAGGGTATGTGATGATGGACGGCAACGCGGTCGCCGACCTTGAATCGAGTAACGTTTCGCCCCGTTTGTGCCACGCGTCCGGCGATCTCATGACCGAAAACACGAGGCGGGGGCACCAATCCGTGTTCGATTTTCTTCAGATCTGTGCCACAAATTCCGCAGGCATGGACACGGACCAAGATCTCTCGCTCCCCGATCGGGGGCACCGCCAGCTGTTCCAGGGACAGTTGGTCCTTGCCACGGTAAACGGCTGCGGTCATGGTGGTGGCAGGCGATGGAGAGGCCTTTGGGGCCGCTGCTAGCAACGCCCCCGCGTTCAAGCCGGCCCCTTCTTGCGCGCTCGCAACTCGCACCCCCGTATCTCCTGTCGCCCTAGTCATCAGATCGTATGCTCGCGGAAGCTGGAGACTCGATCGTTCGCAGATGGAGGTCTCCAGTGATACCGGAAGTACTCTACCGCTTCCTGCAGGGCAAGCTTGACCGGTTTCGGGTTGTAGCCGAGCTCACGACGAGCCTTCTCCGTACTTACATACATCTTGTGTCTGGCCATCCGAACCCCTTCGAGTGGTATGAACGGTTCCCTGTGCAAGATCGTCCCGAGCACGAGATTGTCCATCCAGGCAGCCAACCAGGCGACGACCCATGGGATCCGTACCCGCGGGGTCCTGCGTCCGCAGAGATGGGCCAGCGAATCGAGAATCTCCTCGAGACTCCAGTTCTCACCTCCGAGAATGTAGCGGTCTCCGATTTGTCCTTTTTCCTCCGCGAGAAGATGTCCGACCGCCACATCCTCGACGCCCACGACGTTCAATCCGGTATCGACGTACGCGGGCATCCTTCCCCTGATGAGGTCCAAAATAATTTTTCCCGTCGGAGTGGGCTTCACATCGGAGGCGCCCACGGGAGTCGTCGGATTTACAATGACAACAGGAAGGCCGGATGCGGCGAATTCTAGAGCGACCTGCTCCGCCATGAACTTCGATCGCTTGTAGTGTCCGATCATGTCATCCAGCGAGACAGGGCTTTCCTCGTTTGCGGGCGCTCCAGCAGGGCCCATGCCGATGGTCCCCACCGTACTCGTGTATACGACCTTCTCGACGCCGGACTCGCAGCAAGCGGATAAGAGATTTCGAGTTCCAGCGACGTTGCTGTCGTAGATTTCCTGAGGATTCCTGGCCCATAGGCGATAGTCGGCAGCTACGTGATACACGCGCCGGCATCCCTGAACACAACGAAGCAGCGACATGGAGTCCTTCAGGTCGCCGATCACGAGCTCACAGTCCAATCCCTCGACATTGGCCCTTGGGCTGGAGTTGCGAGCCAGGATTCGAACCCGGTCTCCACGTGTGCGAAGCTTGCGGACGATGTGACTCCCGACGAACCCGGTCGCACCCGTGACGAAAGTCAAGTCATCAGCCATATCTTGTTGCCTTCCCACCGGTGATCTCGCGAATCGCCTGGTTTCTCCCGGACCTTCATGGTTGAGATTCGAAACCGAGGAGCTTGTGGTACATACCCAGCGCAATCAGCGGAAAATAATTTCGGTAGTGGTTGTACCTGAGATAAAAGACCCCGGGAAATCCCGTGCCGGTAAATTCGGTTTCCGGCCAGTCCCCGGCTTCCGTCTGGGTGCGCAGTAGACAATCCATCCCCTTCTGCAAGTGAAGACTTCCCGTGTCACCGGCCGCCATCAAGCCCATGACTCCCCAAGCCGTCTGGGACGGAGTGGACGTACCATTTCCCCGGTTCTGAGGATCGTGATAGCTCTCGCAAGACTCTCCCCATCCACCGTCCGGATTCTGGTGTTGTTCGAGCCAGGTCTTCGCCTTCCGGATATAGGGTTGCTCCATATCCTCCCCAATGGCACGAAGTCCCTTCAATACCTGCCACGTCCCATAAACGTAATTGACGCCCCAGCGCCCAAACCAGCTGCCGTCTTCCTCCTGAGTGCTCCGCAAGAACCGCAAGGCCCGGCGCACGGAGACAAGATCCGGAGTATACTCGTACCTCGCCAGCATTTCCAAGACCCGGCCCGTTATGTCGGCCGTCGATGGGTCCAGCATCGCGTTATGGTCGGCAAACGGGATTTGAGTGAAGATGGACCGGTTGTTGTTGCGGTCAAAGGAGGCCCATCCCCCATCGCTCGACTGCATATCCATCAGCCAACGAAGACCCCTCGATTGCGCCTCGAAATTGCGCTTCTCATCGGGGTATCGCACATCTCGGAGAACCATCAGTGCGACACAGGTATCATCCAGATCCGGATAAAACTCATTGGCAAACTCGAAGTACCACCCTCCAGGTGGAGTCTTGGGGTTTTTGACACTCCAATCTCCGGGCTTGTTGGTCTGCTTGCTCAGGAGCCAACCGGCGCTGCGTACAAGGCAAGGATGATCCTTGGTCATGCCCGAATCCAGGAGGGCCAGCATGGTCAGCCCGGTATCCCAGACCGGAGACTGACAGGGTTGGAACTGCAGCGTATCCGGACCCTCAATGATGAGCTTTTCCAATTCGGCCAAGGAGCGCTGCATTTGATAGTGATCTTTCGGATAGCCGAGCGACTTGAGGGCCAAGATCGAGTTGACCATTGCCGGGTAAATCGCGCCGAGTCCCGCACTCCCCTCGAGACGGTCCAGCACCCATCTCTCAGCGCGCTTGAGCGCGTGCCTTCGCAGCGGTTTGAGTGGGGTCTGTTCCCAGATTTTGAGGATTCGGTCGACGAGGAGAAAGAAGTTTCGCCACGATAGGATGTTGTCAGACCAGGACAACCTCGTATCCTTGATTTCGGGGTCCCCGTCGAATAGCTCGGAGAGACCCTGATGACTGGGAACGCTCGCCCTTGGCTTCGTGGCGTAGATGATCGAGAGCGGAACGAGAATCGCCCGACTCCACGAGGAGATCTCGTAGATGTTGAATGGGAACCAGCGTGGCAGCAGGATGATCTCGGGCGGAATGGCGGGTGTTCCCTCGAGGGGGAACTGCTCGATCAAGCTGAGGTAGGTCTTGGCAAACGTGTTGATCTTCGTGATCCCGCCCATCCGCTTGATCGCAACTCGGGTCTTGACCAGGGCCGGGTCTTCCTTGGCCACCCCGCCCAACTTGAGCGCCGCGTACGCCTTCACGGTTGCGGAGATTTCCTCCGGCCCCCCCTCATAGATGTTCCATCCGCCACCCGATAGCTGCCGGCTTCGTATGTACCGAATCGCCTTGTTGGTCTTGACCTCATCCGCGATTCCAAGCAGATGCAGCAGCAGAACATAATCGGACTCCAGCGTCGTATCGGCCTCCAAAGGGGCAAGCCAATACCCTTGCTGGTGTTGACCCCTTTCGAAAAAGTCATGGCTGCGGCGAATGGCCACGGCGATATCCACTTTTGTGCGCTCGGCTGGCGCTCGTTCAACCTGTAATTGAGCCGCTTCAGAGAATTGTTTCATCGTGCGTCTGTCGGGATTTCCCTTACGAGCTCCGGGGGAAGAGCGAATCCTACATCTTCCTCGACACTGGTGATGGTTTCCACGTTTGGAAATCCGCGGAGCTGGAGATACGCGATCACGCTATCGACAAGCTCCTCGGGCGCCGAGGCCCCTGCCGTCAGGCCGACCGTGACGAGTCCGCCAAGCCATGAATCCTGGATGTCGTCGGAGTCGTCAATAAGGTGAGCGGGGACGCCCGTCGATTCGGCCACTTCCACCAGCCGGCATGAGTTGGAACTGTTGGAGGAACCGACGACCAGGATCAACTCTGCGAGTTCCGCCAGATCGAGAACGGCCAGCTGCCGGTTCTGCGTCGCATAGCAGATATCTTCGGAAGCGGGTCCTTGGATCATCGGGAATTTCTTTTTCAGTCTGTCGATGATCGACCGCGTGTCGTCCAGGCTGAGAGTCGTCTGGGTCAAATAGGCGACCCGGCTCGGGTCGGGCACCTCGAGGGATTCCACCTCTTCTTCAGACTCGATCACGGTGATCGCACCGGGCGCCTCCCCCCTAGTGCCGGTGACTTCATCATGGTCGGCGTGACCAATTAGAATGATCGTATAACCCTTGCGATCATAGTTGATGGCCTCGAAGTGGACTTTCGTAACGAGGGGGCAAGTGGCATCGATGACCTGGATCCCTCGGGCCGTGGCTTCTTTTCTGACCGCCGGAGAGACGCCGTGGGCGCTGAATATCGCACGCGCACCTTTCGGCACCTCATCCAGTTCATCCACGAAGATCGTTCCCTTCTCCCGGAGCTCGTTGACAACGTATTTGTTGTGAACAATTTCACGGCGGACGTAAAGCGGGCTACCATAGGTTTCCAGGGCGAGTTTCACCACGTCGATGGCGCGCACAACACCGGCACAGAATCCGCGCGGTGAGGCGAGCAGGACCCTTCCCTGCTCCTCATTCGGTCGGCTAGTCATCGGAACGAAATGATAGTCGTCGGTTCTTGGCTTGGCAAGTGAAACTTTGCCGCCCAAGGTCAGTGAATATCTGTTTCCTCAGGACCTTACGCCACATAGAGTTCCTACCGACACAAGCGGGCGCTTCCGAGAAAATGCGCCTCCGAGGACGAAATTGACGCGTGCGAGCCAGTTTGATAGTATGCGCGAACTTGTGGCGGCGCTATCGTCTAGGGGTTAGGACGGGTGGTTCTCAGCCATCAAACCGGGGTTCGAATCCCCGTAGCGCTACCAATATGTGCTTACAACCGATTGCATCCAGGCCAGTCAATCCAGATTACTAATCCCGACTACGAATCCCCACTACTCTATGCGATCGCTTCGGTTCCGGTCCGAATTTGATTACAGGTTCCGGTGGTCTAAGCCGATATGGCTGGTAAAGAAAGGTCTAGTACGCCGGCGTCGTTTGGGATGAGCCCCGTCCTGGGCCTATTGGAAACCGAGGCTCCAAGAGTGATCCATGAGTGATCCATGAGTGATCCAGGCCCAAGGGATCGATGGCTGCCCGATATGCTCCGGCTTTCGGAGTCGGTCGGCTCGTGTGAGCCGCCGGTCCAATATCGACCGAAGGAACAGATCCGGGTCAAGACACAGCGCGGGCAGTTTACTCTCTCCACCGAGGACCAGTTTGATCCTTCCGATCCCACTTTCCTTCGCATCGCCCGGGGAGGCTTCGTGATACGGATCCCATGGGATATCGTGTCCGGCATTCGGGTACGATCCAGCGACGCGACGACAAGCGAAGAAGCCCCGGTTTGAACGCTTAGCGCTCTCCGCTTACCGCCTTCCGCCCACCGCTCTCCGCTTACCGCTTTCTCTGGCACAGGGCACAGTCAAGACATCGGAGCGTCGAAGCTATTGTTTTTGATTGCCCGAGCGAGAGCCTGGGGCTAAAATAGCGCGCTTTGCGTCGACGATGCCCTCCCGGTGCTCGAGCGTGGGGTTGAGGATCTGGGTTGAGGATCTGGGTTGAGGATCTGGGTTGAAGATCTGGGTTGAAGATCTGGGTTGATCGGTGATTCGGGTTTCGCCGTGGTCTCAAGCGGCGCCGCCTTGGTCCGAGCCAAGAGGAACCATTGAAGATACACGAATATCAAGCGAAGAGCTTGCTGTCGAAATTTGGTATTCCCGTTCCAAGAGGGCTCGTGGCGGGCAGTCCTTATGAGGTTTATGACATTGCTTCCCGCTTTGGCGGCCCGGTCGTCGTCAAGGCGCAAATCCACGCTGGAGGGAGAGGGAAAGGGGGCGGCGTCAAGGTTGCCAAGACTCCGGAGGAAGCGGAAGCGATCGCGCGCGAGATGATCGGAATGACCCTGGTGACTCACCAGACGGGTCCTGAAGGCCGCGCGGTAAGAAAGGTCCTCGTCGAAGAGGCACTGGAGATTCAAGCGGAGTATTATCTCGGCGTCGTCGTGGATCGAGCGAGGCAGCGACCGGTTTTCATGGTCTCTCCTCAGGGTGGCATGGACATCGAGAGAGTTGCCGCCGAGACACCGGAACTCATCTTCAAGTCGTTTATCGACCCCGCCGTAGGGTTTCAACCTTTTCATAGCCGCAAGCTCGCCTTCGATCTCGGTCTGGCCGGTCGCAGCGCCCGCGCTGCGGGAAAGATCCTGGCCTCTTTGTATCGGGCGTTTGAGGAGCTGGACGCTTCGCTGGTCGAGATCAATCCGTTTCTGCTAACCCAGGATGAACACCTGCTGGCCCTGGACGCGAAGATCAGCCTCGATGACAATGCGCTCTTCCGCCACCGCGAACTGTTGGAACTGCGTGACTTCAACGAAGAGGAGCCTCTGGAGATACGGGCCTCCCGGCTAGGAATCAACTACGTCCGCCTCGATGGGAGTATTGGATGCATGGTCAACGGCGCCGGCCTGGCGATGGCCACGATGGATATCATCAAGCTTTCCGGGGGTAGCCCCGCGAATTTTTTGGATATCGGAGGAGGCGCGAAGTCGGAGCAGGTGAAGAGTGCCTTTGAAATCCTGCTGGCCGACAAGAACGTGAAAGCGGTAATGATCAATATCTTCGGTGGGATCATGCGTTGTGACATTGTCGCGGGCGGCGTTGTCGCCGCTGCCAAGGCATTGGGGCTGACGCTTCCGGTCATCGTGAGGCTGGAAGGAACCAACGTGGAGCAAGGACGACAGATTCTCCGAGAGTCCGGCTTCAATTTCATCGTGGCCAAAGGCATGAAAGATGCCGCGGAGAAGGCGGTTTCTCTAGCAGGCTAGGAGCATTTGTGGCGATACTCGTAAACGACAAGACCAGGGTTGTGGTCCAGGGGATCACTGGGCGGGAAGGCTCTTTCCATACGCAGCAATGTATCGAATATGGCACCCAGGTAGTGGCCGGCGTCACGCCGGGAAAAGGCGGCACGCAGCATGAAGGGATCCCGGTGTTCCATTCGGTCGAGGAGGCTGTGGAGAGAGAACGGGCCGAAGCTTCCTTGATCTTTGTTCCGCCGCCTTTCGCGGCCGATGCGATCATGGAAGCGGCGGCCGTGGAGGTTCCACTGATCGTTTGCATCACGGAAGGGATTCCGACCCTGGACATGGTCCGGGTCGCGGCTGCGCTTTCCCGTTCGTCCAGCCGGCTCATCGGTCCGAACTGCCCGGGCATCATCAGCCCCGGCCTGTGCAAGATGGGGATCATGCCCGCCCGCATCTTCCAGGCGGGCCACGTCGGTGTCGTCTCGCGCAGCGGTACATTGACCTACGAAGGCGTCGGTCAGCTCTCGCGCAAGAGCGTTGGACAATCGACCTGCATTGGCATTGGGGGGGACCCCATTATCGGGACAAGCTTCATAGACGCCCTGGAACTGTTCAATCGGGACCCCGACACTCATCTCGTGGTCATGATCGGCGAGATCGGTGGCACTGCCGAGGAAGAAGCGGCGCTCTACATCAAGGAAAACATGCGCAAGCCAGTTGTTGGGTTCGTGGCCGGTCAGACTGCCCCGCCAGGTCGGAGAATGGGCCACGCTGGAGCTATCATTGCGGGGGGCAAAGGAACAGCAGAGGAAAAAATGGAAGCCATGAGTTCGGCTGGGCTCCACGTGGTTCGAAGCCCGGCGGAAATTGGGGACAAGGCGGCCGAGATCTTGAGGGAGGCATCGTAACGTAATGGCCCAGCGGACACTGAGTATTGTCAAGCCCGACGGAGTGGCACGAAAACTGGTTGGAGAGATCGTCCGGCGCATTGAAGCTGAAGGGCTCGAAATCGGCGCCCTTCGCATGACCCACCTCACCGCGGACCAGGCCAGAGGTTTTTACGCGGTTCATCAGAAACAACCCTGGTTCGAGAGCCTGGTGTCGTTCATGTCGGAAGGACCGATCGTCTTGATCGTGCTGGCCGGGGACGACGCTATTTCGAAGTGGCGCTCTCTGATGGGAGCCACCGATCCGGCCAAGGCGAAGCCGGGTACGATTCGCAAGGACTTTGGCGAGAGCGTGGAGCGCAACACGGCTCACGGGTCGGATAGCCCTGAAACCGCGGCATCCGAAATCGCCTACTTCTTCGCCGAGCTCGAAATCTACCGATAACCCGGTGATGTAACTTTGCTTGTGTAAAAAGAAAGAGGGTGTAAGTTTGGTTTTTTCGCTGCGATGGCAAAAACCAACTCCAAGAAAGGAGCTTACACCCAATGGCGAAATTAACACCGATGACCGAACAATTCCAACATTTCCTTGATGAGGTAAAAGAAGACTTTTGGGGAGATGTGTATAGCAAGACAAAGCTGGCGTGGAAACGGTATTTCGAGACTGAATCACAGCGGCAGAGAGACCGTTATTGTGGCTTTGGATGGTATGAAAGAGGTGGGCAGAGAAAGAGAGAGTACCGCAATGGATACTATGAACGGGACTTTGTGACCCGCTTTGGAACGTTACGGTTGCGGATTGCCCGGAGCCGGAACAAGAATTTTCTCCCGAAGGGATTACAACGGTTTCAACGACGAGCTGACGAGGTAACGTTGCTGATACGAGAGGCGTTTCTCAGAGGAATCAGCACACGGACGGTGGGACGGATTGTGGCGATCATGACGGGAGAAGTTGTCAGTGCACAGACGGTATCGCAGCTGACACGAGAGCTAGATGAAGCAGTACAGCGATTTCACCGAGCTCGGTTGAGTGACGAATGGAAGACACTGTTTCTGGACGGAGTGAGTCTGAGGGTAAGACGTCCGAGTGGGCGGAAACGGGTGCAGATGCTGGTGGCCTACGGGGTGAGAGCGGATGGTAGCCGGCAGCTTTTGGCATTTATGCGCAGCAGTGGAGAGAGTCAAGCTGCCTGGGAAGGACTCTTAGGAGATCTGTACCGGCGTGGTATAGAGGGAGATAACCTCGAGCTGATTGTGACCGACGGCTGTGCAGGTCTGGCAGCGGCCATTGAAACGATCTATCCGAGAGCTCAGCACCAACGCTGCTGGGCACATAAGATGCGAAACATCGTCAATTCAGTCCGAAAGTGCGATCGAGACCAGATCAAGCAGGATGCACGGGCCATCTACCAGGCCGATAGCCGTCGGGATGCACTGACAGCTTTCAGGAGGCTGAAGCGTTGCTGGCACAAGGATTATCCGAAGATGGTGAATCGATTGGAGAAGGATCTCCCTGAGTTACTGGCCTTTTACAGCTTCCCACGGCCTCTGTGGAAGAAGCTACGAACCACCAACGTCATCGAACGCTGCTTCGTTGAGGTTCGACGGAGAACGCGTCCGATGGTTTGCTTTGTTAATGTCCAGAGTGTCGACAGAATCATTTACTCGATCTTCCATCGATTCAATCTCGATTGGAAGGAACAACGACCAACTCGTACCCTCGACCTTTTTACACAAGCAGCTTGACATGACCCGATAACCCCCGCAATTTGACAGTGGTCGGCGCCCAGGCTATATTTTAGCCATGAATCAGCAATCATCGAACGCCAGTCCCCCGTCGCCGTTGGAAACCGCGGTCCTGAAGGCTCTTGAAACAGTAATGGATCCGGACCTGGGACGGAACATCGTCTCACTCGATTTTGTCAAGGAGCTGAAGGTTCAGGGCACCAACGCGCAGTTTACACTGCAGCTCACCACGCCGGCGTGCCCGGCCAAAGAGCAACTGGAACGAGACGCGAGGGCCGCCGCGCTGAGAGTGGAAGGTGTCGACGCGGTTGAGATTCAGGTGACCTCGGTCGTCACGGCGGGCTCGCAAGGTGCCGGCAAGCAGGGGATCCCAGGAGTCAAGAACATCATCGCCGTCGGTAGCGGGAAGGGAGGTGTGGGCAAGAGCACCGTGACCGCGAATCTGGCGGTGGCTTTGGCCGAGATGGGTGCCCGGGTGGCCCTGATGGATGCGGATGTGTACGGACCGAATATTCCAATGATGATGGGAGTGACCGGTCGTCCCCAGGCCGTCGACAAGCGAATTCAACCGTTGAGCCGCTACGGCGTGAACCTCATGTCGATGGGATTTCTTACCACCGACGAGACACCGGTGATCTGGCGCGGGCCGATGCTCCACAGCGTGATCCAACAGTTCGTGCGCCAGGTGGACTGGGGCGAACAAGATTATCTCTTGATTGATCTTCCGCCGGGGACCGGAGACGTCCAGCTCACGCTGACCCAAACGGTTCCGTTGATGGGAGCCATTGTCGTGAGCACTCCTCAAGATGTTGCCCTTCAGGATGCCAGGAAGGCAATTCTCATGTTTCAACAGGTTCGCGTCGAGATTCTGGGTGTCGTGGAGAACATGTCCTACTTTCAATGCCCGAACTGCGATCATCGCACAGAGGTGTTCAGCCATGGCGGCGGGGAGATCACGGCGAAGAAATTCAACGTTCCCTTCCTCGGTGAGGTGCCACTGAATCTGGGTGTTCGGGAAGGAGGGGATGCCGGCAAGCCCGTCGTGCTAGCCGAGCCTGCGTCTGCAGTGGGACAGGCGTTCCATCAGATCGCCAAGAATGCGGCGGCGCAGGTGAGTATCGCCAACCTGAACAATCTCAACACGATGATCATTCAGTAGTGAGGATCTTGGTCCTGCACCCCGGCGCTCTCGGGGATGTCATTCTCTCCTTACCCGCTCTTCGAGCGTTACGACGCCATTTTCCGCAAACCCACCTGGTACTGGCAGGCAACACCGACTTCCTGGAGGTCGTCTCGCGCGGCTGCGCCGAAGTTGTTGTATCTCTGACGACGCTGCCTCTGCATCGCCTCCGCGCCGAAGGCCCGATTCCCGATCAGGAGGTACGATGGTGGCGGTCTTTCGACCGAATTGTCTCCTGGACCGGAAGCAAGGACCAAGCTTTCCGGAGAGCATTTCTCTGGGTTCATTCTGGAGCGCTCGTGGCACCCTGGATGCCCGAAAGCGGTGAGAGTCGTCACGTCTCACAGATCTTTCTGGACTCCTTGGCCCCACTGACGGCGCTCACTCCCTCGACTGGTGCCCTGGATGTGGACAGGAGGAACACCGTTTTCCTCCACGATGCTCACTTGGAGCAAGGCCGATCGTGGCTGATGGCGCAGGGTTGGAAGGACGAGAGGATCGTGGCGCTGCACCCTGGCGCGGGAAGTCCCGGAAAGCGATGGTCCGAGGACGGATTCATGCGGCTCCTCAGTCTGTTGCTTGCCGACACTCCGGCGAAGCTCCTGATCATCGAAGGCCCGGCTGAGCGGGGTCTGGCGCAGTCGGTGGCTCGAGACTCCGCAGCCTCCCGTATTATGCTGGCTCGGGATATGCCGCTCTCTGTGGTTGCAGGCGCGCTGGCGCATTGCGCGGTTTTCATCGGAAACGATTCCGGTGTGACTCATCTCGCGGCAGGGCTTCACGTCCCCTCCGTTGTCTTGTTCCGCTCGACCGCGCATGCCCAATGGGGTCCAATCGGGGATCAGGTATGGGCGCTTCGAGCCGGCTCGACGACCGACGAGTTTGCTTCAATCCATGAGCATGCCACCGTTGATCTCCAGGCACTCGCCGACCATGTAACTCGCCTCGTCGGAGGCAAGGAAAGCGATCGCGCCAGCCACTTCTTCACTGGTCCCTGCCCTCTTCCCGGGAATTACCGAGAGCAGCTTCTCGAATAGCTCCGGCCGTGTAAACTTCTCGTGAAAAGGTGTCGCGATGACGCCCGGATTGACGCAATTTACTCGAATGCCGTGCGTAATCCATTCGCGCGCCATCGCCCGGGTCAGCGTCATGAGGGCGCCCTTTGTGGTGGCGTAGGCTCCGGAACCCATGGCGCCGCCGTTTCTTCCCGCGATCGATGCCACGTTGACGATGCATCCGCTGCGTTGTGAAATCATATGTGGCACCAAAAAACGAGTGACCAGGAAAACACTATCGAGGTTGACGCCCATGATCCGTCGCCAGAGCTCGTGATCCATTTCTGCCAGGGGCTTCCGCTCGACCATGGAGCCGGCATTGTTGACCAGAATGTCCACCCGTCCAAAGTCTTCTAGTATTTGCCCAGTCATCTGATTCGCCTGTGTCGGGTCTGACAGGTCGGCAGAGTATACCCGCGCCTGGCCATTCGGGAGCTCGCGTACTTTTTCGAACGTCGATCGGGCTCCCGTCTCGTTCTTGCAGTAGTGAATTGCAATTTGATATCCGCGCCGAGCGAGTTCCAGCGCCGTTGCCTGACCAATTCCGGAACTTGCACCGGTCACGACCGCAGCGCGAGTGTTTTCTTCGGACATGTTTGCACCCCTCTTTCTGTTCGACCTGTTCGTCTGGGTTCGCCAACCGAGACGCCATTATACGTTACCGAGCACAAACGAGGAGTTGCAGATTGAAACGTGGATCTGAGGAGACTCCAGTGACGCCACGCCACGCCTGAATTACCGCGACCCGACCGGCGTGGCGTGGTTGCGCGATCTGAAGAAATCCGGCGATTCGACCATTCGGTCAACCTCCCACCGGCCGTTTCGAAGGAGGTGCTTGCTTACGGTCACGTCCCAACCATTCAAGAGGATCTCCAGCAGACTGCAATCCACACCGGACTTCGGTCTTTTCTTCAAGGCCGCACCGGGATCGAGGATGAGCAATCCACGTGCCGAAGGCGGAGTCAGTGCCCAGGTGCTGTGGACGTGTCCATGGCAGAAGATGTTGGGGCCGTGCTGCTGCAGAAATTGGTAAAAGGCCTCGCGGCCACGCAGGCGATGACCCCGGCTAACGCGCATCTCTTCCGGAAGCCGTACCGGATAGTGTGAGGCCACGAGTAATCGCTCGATTCGGGGAGAAGCCGTCGTCAACAGTTCTCGTGCTTCCTCCAGTTGAGAGTCCGCCATCGTGCCGATTGCCGAGATTGGGTTCGGATGGCAGGGATCCAGTGCCAGTACGGCGGTTTCGGACCCGAGTTCCTTCAACCAAGGATACTGACAGGCCGGCGCGAATTCGGCAAAGTACTGTTCGAAGAGGCGGCCGCGCGCCGAGCGTCGCGTGTAGCGATCGTGATTCCCTGGCAGAACCGAGAGAGGAATGTTCTGCTGGATCAGCGGCTGTAAGGAAGATCTGGCGGCTTCGAACTCTTCCTCCAAAGACGTGGTGGTCAGGTCGCCGGTCACCAGAACATGGTCGGGGCCCATCTCGATGATGCGTTCGATGAGACGGGGCATGGTTTCCATTCGATACTTTCGTGCCCGGTTCACGATCAGATTCGCCATACCCAGCAGTCGCTTTCCCATGAGTCGACGAGGATCGAGGGTGATGTGCCAGAAGTGCAGGTCCGAGATATGAACGATGCGCATTTCGCGTTGCCGAGGTCACTTCAGTGAGAGGGAATCAGTGGCGCTTGAGTTCCGAAGTAGAGGACAGCGACGCAAAGGAGCGCCCACAGGCACATGGCGATCCCCAAGGGGACGTCCCGCGTCAGCAACTCGTCCGGGCTCTCTCCGTCCGCTTGAACCAGGAGCAGCAGCATGTAGCGGAAGATCCCAAACGCGACCGGTAAGATTGTCACCAAGAACGCCTTGTCGGCTTGCACCGTGACCGTGTAGAGGGAGTAGCAGACCAGTGACGTGGTTGCGCATAACCCCAGCATAACATCGAGAAACCGAAGTGTGTAGGAACGCAGGACGCCACGCACGGCCTTCTCGCCGTTTGTCATTGCATTCGTGATCTCGCCGCGACGCTTCCCAAAGGCCAGGAACAACACCAAAAAGAAAATACAAAGTAGGACCCAGGCGCTCCCGGCTACTCGAATTGCTTCGATCCCCGATTGCACTCGCAAGACGAACCCGAACGCGATCGTCATCACGTCCAAGATCGGGACCTGCTTCATCCAGAAGGAATAGAGCAGGTTGAGGGCCAGATAGGTGCACAGCAACCAACCGAAACGGGCTCCAAAAAAATACGACAGCACGATCGAAGCGCCCACGAGGATAGCGGCTTCGAACCAGGCGATTGGGATCGGCAGGTGCCCCGATGCGATCGGTCGCCCCCGCTTGACCGGATGTGCGCGATCGGATTCGATGTCGCGGAGGTCGTTGATGACGTATACGGCACTCGATGCGAAGCAGAAGCAGGCAAACCCAAGCAAGGCCAGTGATACGGCCTCGAGGTTCATGAGATTACCCGAGAATAGCAGCCCGGCCAGACAGACCAAGTTCTTCGACCACTGGCGCGGTCGCATTGCCCGGATCACGTTCCTCAAGAGGCCGGATCCCTCTGTGGCCGAGTCATGAATGGGAACTGCTCGCGTTGATTGCATGTCAGGAAAGATATTTCAAGGCTTTGAGAATGCCCGGCGCAACCGGCCTGCGATGGGTCGATCGCCGGGCGGTGCCCTCGACCGATTCCGTCGAGCAAAGAAACGAATCATACGAGGCGATAAGACTGTCTCGGTTACTGTACCTTGGCCTCCAGCCAAGCTCTCTCATTGGCTTGCTCAGGTCGAAGTAAAAGGCCTCGTGATAGCTTCGGTAGTGCCACGCTGAGGGCGGGCAGAGGTGCACCTTGTCCAGAAGGCCCAGAAGCCCGACGATCAACCAGACCGTCGTTCTACAGATTCTGGATCCGGAGCGGGCAAATCGCGTCATTGAATACTTATCGTTCCGCGGGTGAGAAACGCCGCTCTATTAGTAGATAGCTGCACTCAGGTCAACTTCCCAACTCAGGTCAACATCCTGAATGGATAGTACTTATCGGCAATTTGGCGTTGGGGATGACACTATTGATGGTGAAATGTGCCTTTGCGTGCTAGTCGTGTCGGCTTATTTGACTCCTACGCAGGCGGCATGCCCCGTCCGGACCTTTTGAAGGGGAAAAAAGGAGGGCGCACGTTATTGGAGCGCCTGGGTTCCCAGCAGCTCGTCATACACGTCCCGATACCCCTGCAGCATTGCGGCCAGGCTAAACCGTTCCTGCACGAGTCGTCTGCACTTGCGACCGATGTCGGCTCGCTCTTTGGCCGACATACCAGTCGCGCGCCAACCACTTGAAGAAACCAGGCAAGCTGTCAAGACTCGAATGGCTGCAACAGACGACCCGGTCAAAGAGTGCAAACGGCGGAATCAGCATGAATCGGTTTCTCGATTTGTAGTTTGGGTATGAGCTACGGTGTACACCGTGGACGCTCTACGCTTGAGGCGCGTGAACAAGCGAGCGCAGAATTACAGCATCCCAAGGTGCGGAGAATGGATATGAATGATATCGAAGGTGTTTTCGCTGAGCGCCGCTCTCAGTACTCAATTGGCTATTCCTTTCATATACCGTGATGTTTTCGGGATGTGAACAATCTGATTTGAAGTAAGTACACGACGCGATCCGTTGCCGATCGGCCGGAGCTAGAGAGAATTGATTGTAGGACACACTGGTCTCACTGATGAGAAGGGACAAGTGCAATATGGCGAGTGGACGACGAGACAGTTCCGACGAGACAGTTCCGAGGTGTAACCCCATGCGTAAGAATCGGCTGGAGAAGCATAAACTTGAGGACTGCCTGGCTCGGATCTCGATGGACACCCTTTCCAGGTCCAGATTCTAGAAACGACACGTCGACGCAGACAAGGCGGGGCCGCGCCCGTTATTGTTCCCGCTCTTGGTGTCTGCTATCCTCCGCTCACGAATAGCGGGTCACATTCCTCGGACCGGCCACAGACGGGTTCGAACCGCATCGGCGGGAACACTTCCAAGAGGAGACCGACATGACTCCATTTCGACGCATCACGACCTTGCTGGCCTTGGCCGCGCTAATGGGAGCCGCTTGCTCCGGCGCCCCTGAGGAGTCCACGGAAGCAGCATCGCCGACAGGGTCCGAAACGCCCCGAGACAAATCCGGTAACGAGCCCGCGAATGAGCCTGGGCAGCCCTCGAGTTCGACCCCGGCCGAGATCCCGGCCGGCGCGCCGCCGCGCACCGACTACGTGACCTCCGCCCAAGGCGCCTGGCTCGTGTCCATTTCCTTTACGGGCGCGGAAAAAGGGCCGTCAAGATACCAGGCTTTCCAGACCTACGACGGCCTGACCACACCCAGGGCCATGCTCTCGAAGGCCGACCACGACGGGGAGCTCGAGCTGGTCTATGAATTGCCGGCTCTGACGATCTTCGACCGCTTGGCCGTACCGGCCGTCTTGGAAGTGCCCTCGGCCTACGTGACCTTCTTTCGAGACGTCGAGGTCTCCGGCTCGGCCACCAGTGCCGATGGCAGCTTTGAGGTTCTGGCCAGGGGCACCTTGGAGAAGCACAAGAGGCGCGATATGGTCACCGATCTGGAGATGGTTGCCCAAAAACCGGTCCGGTTCCTCAAGCTGGCGCTCCGAAGCGGGATCGAAAACCTCGCTGATAAGATGGGCTATCAGTTCAGCGAGCTGATCGGCAACGGCACCCAGCAGACGGTCCCGCTGGAAGAAGGCTTCACGGGGACCTGGGATACTAGGCTGCCCGACATCGACCGCTCTGCCGGTCTGATCGAACTCAAGCAGGAAGGCGTCGCGGTTACCGGCTGTGCCCCCGGCAGAACCATCACCGGCACGGTGAGCGGCAACATCCTGCGCGCCCAAGGTGTAGGAATAGGTGACGGGACTCCCAGTCAGTACGTGCTGCTCCTGGATACCGATGGCGCGCTGCGGGGATCGGCCAACGCCAACAACGGACCCTTCGGAATGTACGGTGGGCCCAAGGCACCCGAGGGCAGCACGACCAACTGCTCCGACATCCCGGAGCCGGAGCTGGGCTGTGGCTCGACGGTCTACGTGCAATTCGAATACAACTCCGCCAAGCTGCGACCCGAGTCCGATCCTGTCTTGAGCGACCTTCTTGAGGGGCTGCAGGCATCATCCGAGGGGAGTATCGTGATCGAGGGCCACACTTCGAGCGAGGGCAGCGAGGAGTACAATCAGAAGCTCTCCGAGAGGCGGGCCCAGTCCGTTGTCGACGACCTCGTCCGGCGGGGCATAGACGCCGGGCGCATCCGGGCCGTCGGCAAGGGCGAACTGGAGCCAATCGCGTCCAACAAAGATGAAGCCGGCCGTTCGCTCAACCGGCGTGTCACGGTGGCCTGCCAGTAACCTCATTTCCCGGACGGATATGAGAAAAAACAAGCCTAGGTGAGAAAACTCCTCGGTCCCATACGGCTCGTCCCGACCCAGGGGGATATCGGACGACCCCTGCTACCGGGCCGTCTCCAAGCTTCAGGTTTTGGCACTGATGGAAGAACGGGATCCGGAGGGCCCGGAACCCGGTTCGAATTCTTTGCGTTGGTGGAGGGCTTGCAGAGTTTACGCAATTCGCTCTCCCGGATGATTACATGCTTAATACATTGAATCTTATAGGTTTATTAGATCCAGCGGATGGCTCTCCGAATTCCCCATGGTGGAAGTCTTTTTTATCTGGATTTCCCCAGTCGAGGAATCATAGAAAGTCGCAGTTGAGGCCGATTTGCGTTTGTCCAGTCAAATCGGAGGCGGAAACGGTGTAAACACCATTTCCGATGAAAACCTTCGGACTTGGGTTCGATTCCCGCTGGTGTTTTGGCCTGGTACCCGAAACCAGCAATGCATTTGACCCCGATGCACGAGGAACTTTTCATCGAACTTCTCCTTAAACTTCCGCTGCCAAGGAGGTAACGACGGATGTCCTCGGCACCGCGACCGTCATATAGTTATTCAGGGTAAGTATCTGAAAAACAAGCACACATAGAAAGACTCCGCAGGTTCAACGCCGCGAGGTCTCTAGTTTGAATGGACGATTTGCAGACTGGAGAGAAATTGGCGCCTTTCGTGCAGGCCCGCATGGGGTTCACGCACCAGATCGAGGAGCTGTGGCATCGGCGACGTGGGGTCGAGCCAGTTGTCGAACCGATCCGGGTCGATGATCGCTGTCGATGGTGAATGTCGATAACCCTGGGGGGGGCCGCCATGGTGATGATTGGCGAGGATCCAAGGATTCTCCATCCTTTGTTCCAGCGCTCCCACAGAACCGCGAACGATAGTGCTTATGATCCCAGGGGTGATAGTACGTGATCCGACAAACTTTTTAGTTGAAAATGAATTTCAATTTCAATTAGAATGGCTGCTCTGGCTCCGTCGATTAGGTGAAGTTCTGGAACCACTGAAGGAGGCGGAGGCAATGAACAGCTTAATGGAGTGAGACAGGAGCCGGGTCGCACGCGAGCTTCAGATCCCGACGACCCAGGCTCCTGCCCGTCATACAGCCGCGAGAGAGACTCAGGCGACCATGATTGACCTCTTCATTCTACCACACCCTGGCGGTAGTCCCTTGCCGTCGCCGCTCGGTATGCCTGACTCCTCTTCGGCTCTCCGGCCCCCCAAAAACAACCTAAACGATCAAGGAGAGGACCATGAGGAAAGTTTTCAGACTCACGATTGGATTCATCTGGTTGACCCTATCCGCACCGGGACTGCTTTCGGCCCAGAGTGACAAGACAGCGCTGGAAGGGATCGTTTTTGACTCGACCGGCGGCATCCTGGTGGGTGCGGACGTGTTTCTCCGACATATGGGTTCAGGGCTCGAGATTCATCAGGTGACTGACAACGAGGGTCGTTTCCAGTTCGTCACCGAGCCCGGAAGGTACCAGGTCACTGTGGCCCTGTCCGGTTTCGACAGCACCACCCACGATCTGACTTTGGCGCAGAGGGAGCCAGCCACCCTGCACCTCGAACTGTCCCCGGCCGCTTTGGCTACTCAAGTGGTGGTTGTGTCTGGTTCCCGAGAGCAGGAGCTGATCGAAAACTCGACCACCAAAGTCGACGTGATCCCGCAGAGACTGCTCCACGACTCGGGCTATGAGACGGTGCGGGACGTCTTGTCCGAGGAACCTGGGATCATCACTCGAAGTGGCTCCTCCGCCAGCCGCTCTGAAACCCAGATTCAAGGAATCGACTCGCGCCAGAGTCTGATCCTGATCGATGGCCTGCCCCTGGTTGGCGCCAAAGGCATCAAGTCGGGCATTCTGAACATGGACCGTCAGTCCGTAGGCCGCCTCGAGCGGATCGAGATCGTCAAGGGTGCGTCCTCGGCCCTCTACGGCTCTGATGCCATCGCCGGTGTCATCAACATGATCACACGCGAACCACGGTCTCCGGTGGAGGCCAGCGTCACTACCAGCGGAGGGTCTCTGAACCGCTTCGACGTGCGCGGTGACCTGGGTTTCGTAAAGGACAAGTGGAGCGGCTTCTTCGAGGCCGAGCGCCACAAGCAGAATCCTTTCACCCTGATCCCTTCCAGATTTGGCACCACCGGAGCCGGGTTCCACCGCTACGACTATCTGGGCAAGCTCGGCTACGAATTCTCAGATCGTTTCAAGCTCAGGGCCACGGCGCACTCTTTCGTGAATCAGGATCGCGGCTCCCTGCTCAGCTCGTCCGGACCCACTGATAGCGTGACGAATGACAGCGCCCAACACTATGCCGTTTCGGCGGACGTGGGCCTGACGCCGATGACCCGATGGAATCTCCGGGGTTTTTACGGAAAATACGACGAAAGTTCCCTTTCGGATGTCTTATCCCAGCCGGGTCCCATCAACTCGGTGGCCAATCTCAACCAGCGCCTCTACCGTTTCGACAGCTCGGTCTCCCACGTCCTCGGCGGGCGACAGTTGCTACAAGGTGGATTGGAGTGGACTCAAGATGCGTACCGGGGATACAACCGGATTCTGGGAGACAATGCCGGCCAGGGAATCAGCATGGTCGATCTCTGGATCAATGATCGCCTTTCGCTTCACGAGCGGTTCGTATTGACCCTTGGGGGCCGTTTCAACCACCACAACCTATACGGAAGCCATTTCGTGCCGCGGGCCAGTGGTCTGCTCCGGATTACCGAGAAGCTGCGACTTCGAGGGACATTCGGGCGGGGCTTTCGGGCGCCTGATCTGGGCCAGCTCTACTACCGATTCCAGAACCCACTGCACTTCTACCAGGTGATCGGGAACCCCCACCTGCAGCCGGAGAAGTCGACAACCTATCAGTTTGGCTTGGACTACGGTATGGGGAAGATCCGCTTCGCCGCCAATTTCTTCCGCAACGACATCCAGGACTTGATCCAAGCGGAGTTCATCGGCCAGCCCGGGACCTCGGCGGAGATGGAAGCCCTTCTCCGAACCTTTGACATCAGTTCCGAGTTCAATCCGGCTCTCAACCGTTTCTTCTATCTCTATCGGAACGTGGACAATGTCTACACCTCGGGCATCGAGAGCAAGATCGAGCTGAAACCGACTCGTGACCTGATGATCTCGGCCGGATACACCTACCTGGATGCTCGTGACAAGGAGACGGACGCCTTCCTCAGCGGGCGGCACCGCCACCATGGGAACTTCCGTATCTTCTACAGCTCCAGCCGGTTCGGTGGGTGGCGGACGAACCTGCGCGGCACCTACTTTAGCAAGTGGCCGGTGTCGGGCAGGGGAGGGACGATTCTAGGTGATGCGCACCAGATCTGGGATTGGTATGTTGCCAAACCCCTCTCCCGGGCAACGGAGCTGTTCTTCGTGGTGGACAACTTGTTCGACAGCAAAGACGCGTCCCTCAACGCCGCTCAGCCTTCATTCTTACGGGCAGATCCCGGACGATTGTTCCGCGTCGGCATGCGATGGAGGTTCAACCGCGAGTAAACACTCCCGACCGGTGCTCCCCTATCAGAGGAGTTGAGGCAAGAAACAATGTTTCTATCGAGACTTTCACGACGGAGATTTTGGCTGCCTGACAGTCCCTGCCAAGTGGCCCAGTGGTCAGAAGCTGGAAAGAAAGGAAAAATGAGTATAACAGATATTTTGAATCGGTTCTCACGTGCATTGCCCACTCTGATGTTGTCAGCAATGTTCGCACTGCCGCTGGCGGCGCAGACAGAAGGAATCCTGCTTCTGGCCCACGGCGGCAGCGACACCTGGAACGAGGAAGTCCTCAATCTGGCCATCCAGATCGACCAGACCACGCCGGTTGAAGTGGCTTTCGGCATGGCAAGTAAGCGAACGATCCAGGACGCCGTGGACCGGTTGTTGGAGAGGGAGGTGGCAGGGATCGTGGCTGTTCCGCTGTTCATTTCCTCCCACAGCTCAATCATCCGTGCCACGGAGTATCTGTTGGCGGCGCGTGAGGAGGCCGTTCCGGAACTGGCAGTCTATGCCCGGATGGATCACGGCAGCGACATGGACCCGGCCGCCCACGACACGATGTTCGATCCGACGACGCCGGTCGAGACTACAGTTCCCATACGGATAACGCCGGCGCTCGACCGCCATCCGCTGGTGGCCGACATCCTCGTTTCCCGGACGGAAGCGTTGAGTCACAATCCAGAGGACGAAGTAGTCGTCATCGTCGCTCACGGGCCCGGGTCCGATGAAGATAACACGGCCTGGCTTGAAGACATGGGGGCTCTGGCCGAGCTGATGCACCAGAAAATGCGGAGCCGCATCGAATATCTCACCGTCCGCGATGATGCGCCTGAACCGATCCGCGACCGAGCGGCGGCCGAACTGCGTGCGCTTGTCGAGCGCGCGAGCGGAGAAGGCAAGAATGTTCTAGTTGTCCCGTTGCTGCTGTCTTATGGGGGCATTGAAGAAGGCATACGCGAGCGCCTTGAAGGGTTGCCCTACCGCATGAGTCCCCAGGCGTTGCTGCCGGACGACCGGCTGGCCCAATGGGTTATGTCAGTCGTCGGGAGCAGGTAAGCCGTGATTCGGCAAGCCGACACGTTGCGTCGCAAACAACAGGCATGCTGTGAAAGCTTCTTTTCTGGCTGCATCTCACGACCGGTGTCCTCACCAGTGTGGCGCTCACTTATCAGACACAGATGACCGAATGGGCCGACCGCGCTTATTGGCTCGGCGAGGCGGGAGCGGGTTCGACTCTGTCGGTCCGGAGCGAGTTAAAAAGTGTCACTTTCGGTGGTCCGTGTGCAACAGGGCCGTTAAACAAGGCGGGATGTTAAATGGAGAAAGGGAGAATTCGTAAACGATATCTTGGGGGGGCGTTTGCAACCCCCATGATTGGACGCGCTACCCCGTGCTTCAGTGTCGAACCGGAGAATCGGAAAGAATGTGTTGAGCGGCGTAAGTGATTGGAAAAGCGCCAGATACGACGAGACCCCGGGGGGGGCCGTCCGTCGGGGTCTCGCGTTAACTAACAGACCGCAAAAGTTAGCGGTTATGATTTTGGCTCCCCTTGTGCAACCCTCTTCATAACCACTCACCATCAGGCCCTGGAGAATAAGCCCTTATATTTGAAGGACTTATTAAATCCTGTCCGCTCCGGAAAGGCGGAAGTGCAGGTGTCACCGATTTCCCTTTCTCGGTCCAAATGGCGAAAGCCGAAATCGGTGTTGATGAGACTTCCACTGTTTTGGCCAAAATAGTCGGTTTCGGGGGTGTTGTTCCCGAGACTGTTAACCAGCGGGTTGATAGGGCGCCGCTCATACGGGCCGCCGGGGTGGGGTTTATGCACCAGATCGAGGAGCCGCTGCACCGGCGCCGCCGGATCGAGCCAGTCGGCAAAACGGCCCGGGGGTCGATGATCGCCGACTGTCGATGGTGGATGTCGTCTAGCCCCGGGGAGACTGCTGTGGTTAAGCTTCGGCTCCCATACTTCCCAAAGCCTCGACGGTGGACTGACTATCAACTTTCTACCTTGGAGGTGGGTGATCCCTCTTACTCGATCGAGACAGGTTTTGTTTACGTTGTCAAAGCGATGCTGCTGCGAGAGTCCAGTTACACCCCAAGCGGTCGGGCGTCAATGCCCTTTAACCATGCGTCGACGGTTTCGGTTGCGTCCGCAAGACCAACAACGTTTACGCTAAAGATTCTTGGAAGGGCTTTGTGAAGCCCGCGAATCCCCTGAATCCCTCCCTCTTTCTCCGCGATATTTTCGAGAATCTTCACTGTGATATTCGCCTTGGTAATGGGGAGAAGCGACTCTTGATACAGCAGCCTGAGAAATCCTGCCGCCAACTGAAGCATTTGCACTAGGTCGACGGATTCTTCAGCGAAGGTCGATAGTGCCTGTGAAAGGGGCCATCTATCTGCCTTCCACTCCGCGATAACTCCGGCCTGCCTGATAATCTGTGGGTTTTGGCTGCTGAAGTAATACCCGTATCCGATAAGTTTGGCGCTTGCATCAAGAAATGCCTCGAGGTTAACCACGCCTGATTCAGCACACGCTCCGATGACAAACTGCGTCCACACCCGCGACACACCGTGCTCGTGTCTGGACAGCACCGCCTGCACCAAGTCATCGGTCCACAGCACTGCTCCAGGCACCGCGGCCAACAAGATTGCGTCTGTCCCGTACTGGCCAAATACTTCGACGAGCATTTTCCTCTTTTCCGGCTCCATTGCCGCGAGTGCCCTGCAGGATTCGACCTTGCAGTTGTCCTCTAACAGATCAATAAGATGACGCAGATCCCTGATATAAGCTTCCTTTTGCTCAGCCGTACGTTCCACAAGAGCGTGTCCTGACTCAGTTTTTACAAAAACCCCTGATTTCCTGCTGTGAACCTGCGATTCATTGGCGATCATCTGCCGAAGTTGAGTCATCGTGCTCTTGGAAACCACAAGATCAATTGACCAGTTCTCCAGGATGTCGAGCCTGCCTAACAGGAACAGTGATGAAATTGCGCTCATGTCCAAGACTACCGTATTGCAGGACCTGAGTGCTTTCGTAGCGTGCTCGCGCTCTTCCTCTGAACCAATGCTGTTAGCGATCGCGTGAAACCGCAGTTTTCTGAACGGGCGCCGGTAGAGAGGTTTTCAGGCGCAGTTTGATTCGAAGATACCTCACGTAGTCTGCCGAGATAGGATTCTGAAGTAATTCCTCAATGACCGGGAGAAAGTAATACAGGGACCGGATAGGCGATAGCCTGCGTGCCTGTGGATCACGGAGTAACCGACGAGCGGAAGTCAGGAGTAAGCTCGATTCTATGACCGAAAGCGGAACCCGACGATCATAGAGCTGATAAGCGAGTTGATAGTCTTGCCGACGAGGCCGTTGTGGAGTCTCAGGCAGCTGGGCGTAGAGATCAACAACAATCTTTACGTATTGAATGCGATTGGACGGCACGGGTTCTAACGTTTCTTTTTCCTCCGCGCGGAGGCTTCCTGCTCGCTCTCTCGAATCCGATAGCTACGTCCTTCAATGACGGTCACATCGGCATGGTGAGTGAGACGATCCAAGAGCGTGGCAATGCAAGCGGCATTGGGAAAGACCTCGTTCCATTCTCGAAAGGCTCTATTTGTACTTATAACGATGGATCGATGCTCATAGCGCCGGTTGACGACTTCGTACAGCAGATCCGCGGCATGGTTGTCATAGGAGAGATACCCGACTTCGTCTACGCACAGAAGGTGAGGGCGGGCGTAGGATTGGAACTTTCTTCTTCGGAGTTCCGGGGAATCACATTGGAGATCTTCGATCAGGTCGGCAGCCGTACGAAACAGGACGGAATAGCCGGCCAGCACAGCAGCGTGGGCAATGTTTTTGGTAATCATGGTCTTGCCCAGACCGTTGGCACCGAGTAGGACAAAGTTGCGACCATCCGGGATGAAATCCAGAGTGAGGGCGCGTTCGATGACCTGGCGATCGATTTTCTTTGGCCAATTCCAATCGAAATCCGCCAGCGGTTTGAAGCGGCCGATGCGGGAGCGTTTCAGGCGGCGCTCGAGACTGCGGCGGCCACGCTCTCGAGCTTCGGCCTGCAACAGCTCCTCGAGCATTACACGAGGACTCCAACGACCCTTGGTAGCCCGGGCGATGAAGTCTTCCAGGGATTCAGAAGTGGCATTCAGACCGATGCCGGCGAGTTGGGTGGCAAGGTTATTCGTCACGGTCGGAGAGGTCATCGTAGGCCTCCAAGTTGTGGGGTTGGACGTTGAGGTTGGCAAGATCGGGACGACGAGTCAGATCGACAGGTAGTAGATGACGACGCTGTTGGGAGCGGCGATGTTTCTGTAGAATGAAGGCAACCGAAGAAGCCCGAGGCGTCTGCCGCTGGAGTGCTTCCCGAACGGCGACTTGTAGTTCCGTGGCTCCATAATCCTCCAAGAGCTGAGATAGCTGAGTGGTTTGCCCGCCGCCGGACTCTCCCCGCTGGAAGGCAGCCGCGATCAAGGCTTCGCTTTCAGGTACCGATTGAGCAAGACGGCCTCCAGGAGTAGCGCCGATGGCTTTGCGCTTCTCTTGTAGCAGTGCTTCTTGATGCGCCGGATCCAGGACGGCGTCATGGCGGTTGTAGGAGCGGCGGTGTCGGGCGATTTCGGTTGCGCCATCGAGAATGCGTACAGTGTCCTGTGATGCTGCCAGAGTGAGTGCTCGACCCACGGCCGTGTGTGGAATCGAGTAGTCGTTGAGATCAAAACGGATATAGATGGTCTTGCGCGATCGAACCGGTACCACCAGATCGGTATCGAAGGAATGCACCGGCAGTGGAAGCAATCGAGGTTTTTCCTCTTCTTCGAAGATTTGCTCAACGGTGCGGGACTGGTCTCCGGGCCAGGGACGTCGATGAGCGATTTCGTCGCGCCACAGAAGCGCTTGACGGTTGAAGTCCTCCAGGGTGGTGAAGCGGCGTGCGGCAAAGAAAGAGTGTCGGATGTACTGGATGGTTCTTTCGACACGCCCTTTCTGATTGCCACGGGCCACTTGGCACGGGCGAGTGGCAAAATGATAGTGAGCACAAAGCTCAATCAGCCGAGGATGAAAGTGCACGGCATCGCCGTGGCGTTCCAGCACGGCCGACTTCAGATTGTCGCTTAATATGACACGAGGGCAGCCCGACCATGAGTCGAAGGCCCGGACGTGACCGCGCAAGAAGTTCTCCAGGGTTTGATCGAAGAAGAACTCCAGATATAGGGCTCGGGAATAAGAAAGTGTAAGAACGAAGCAGGACAACCGACGACGGGCACGGCCGATTGCAACGGCTCCAAAATGTGCCCAATCGACTTGGCCCTGCTCGCCAGGAAATGTTCGCAGCCGTAAGAACGCTTCTCGGTGCACAGGGCGGAGACGGGCAACGACTCTCCGGAGCATCACGACACTGCCGGTATAGCCTCGATCCCGAATCATCGCATAGATACGAGTCGTTCGTAGGCGCGGATACTTCTCGAAAGTCTCCTTGATAAAGTCGATGTAGGGATCCGTGAGACTGGGACGCAGGATCTTGGCTCGATTGAATCGATCGGTTTGCAGGGCGGTTCGGACCGTATCCCGGTGCAGCCCCAGTTCTTGGGCAATGGTTCCAATCTTCCAATGCTCGGCATAGAACAAGCGACGGATGTGTGCCACGGTCTCGGCTGCAATCATGTTTCATCTCCATCCATGAAACACATCGATGAGCTGGCCCGCTCGACCACAAACCATGCAGGTGATAGGGCCGGAAATCGTAGATGTGGTGTGTGTTTGAACTTTCTCATCACGTTGTACTTGCGCTTCGCGCGCAGCGATCCTGCCAGAACGAAGCTCGCTTCGGCTACCTGGATCCGTCACGCGGGCCATGGCTCGTCGACGCCGGTACGCTCGCTGACGGTCTCTGTGATCCAATCTTCCTTCGGGGCTTTGTTGATGCAGGCGATTGGCCTTGCGACGTTGCTTCCGGCGCGCTTTGCTACGACAGCGACAACTGCAGTACTGCTGTCCACGGTCACAGCAGCGACAGATCCAGAAAAGCACACCGCAGCCGTCAGCTCGGCAAAATCCTTGACGAAAGGTAACTTCCCGTCATCCCATTCCCAGGGGTGGAAACTGGACAACGGCCACAAATCATGGCAGGCTACGAACATCTGATGGTTTGGTAGCTCTTCCAAAGAGAGCCGCCAACGGACCCCGATTGTTAATGGCGGTCGGGGTCCTCTTCCACACCCGAAAACAGCATAACCTATTGAGAAAAACTTGAGGAGGCGCCTACGGCGCCGATGATGTTGAGGCTTGTTATCTCGGCGTTTGTTCAGAAAAGTGCGGTTTTAAGCGATCAGTAACACCAATGCAGCACTTGACCAGTGCATCCGGCGACGAAGCCAGATGCCGGAGCACCTCGAACACGGTTTTGCCAAAGTGCTTACCAAACATATGGAGCGTGAGCCGCCTCTCCTTGTAAATCCGTTCAACTTTGCGTACGTTCTCATGGCGCTCGTCAACGAACTGTAAAATCGCGCTAATGTCGAATTCCAGCTCATCTGATTTGCCAGCCTTCTGCGGCACCTTGAAAGCCTGCGCGTCTGGCAACCTCGGAAACCTCACTTGCCACTGTCCCATGCAGTCCTGAAAACGATGGACATACTTGTTCTGGATTTCCCTTATTTCGCCGATTCGATCCTGGATGCCTTTGGCAAGAACGAAAGTGTCTCCTACTTTTTTGCCCATCATGGCCTTGCATATTTCGTTATCAGGTGAGAGTTCGTGTTCTCTGAGCTGTGAATCGGGATCTGGTGAGTCCTCGACAATAATCCAGTGAGGAACGGAGTCTCCCTGCTCCACGTAACACACAGCGGCTTCAGTCTCGACGCAGTCGGGCTTCTCGAGCTGCAGTTCGTTCCCGAAGGGAGCTAAAGCCAGCATGAACACCCTGTGTGCATCCGGATCCTGGAAGTTATAGCGAATGACGTCGTAGGCGTACTGAACAGCATACTGTTCTTGTCTGATTGCTTTTAGAACGTGCACAGCCCTAAGAGCTGTTCGCGGTTCCACTACATCCGGTTTCGGCACACTCGACGGGTCCTGATCTACCAAGTCAGCCCGGTCGAGCGCCAATCCCAGCATCGAGCGCCTGAGCTTGAGTTCCTTATCCTCCGGCCGTTGGGTGATTTCCTGGTCGAGAATCTTTATCGCATTATCAATGTCGTACATCTCCAGGAGAGAAAGCTCACTGTCAAGCAGCGTCCGGTCAATTGCTCCGGCCTGCCGCAGCTTTCCGAAAGTCTCAAGCATGACTTCATGTCTGTCTAGCCGGCTTGCGCATTCTAAAAGGTGTCTCGTATCGGAACTCAGCACGTTCAGCACTGCGACCCGCTGCCAAAGGGAAAGTGCGTCGTTAAAGCGCCCGAGCGCGGACAGCAATAGCGCAAGTCGACGAACGTCGAATGCCGGTGTCGCGTCCTTTGTAAGGGCCAGTGCTTCATCTGCACACTTTGAAGCTTCGCCCTGCTGTCCTTTCAGCAAATGGAGCTTTGCCGTCAGTGTCTTGAGGCCAACCTCCGATACGGTTCCCCCAGGAACCTCCTCCAAGAACTTGCGGCGGGCGTCGAATCGCTCCTCCCTGGCGAACGCCTGCAGTCCGATGTCAATGCAATGCTCCCGGAAGCCCTTTGGCAATCTTGCCTCACTTTTCGCTACTCGCGAGAGCAAGTCTCCTGCAATGTGGTAATCGCCGGAATCTCCGCGTTCCAGAAGCAGCATACCCAGCATCATTTGACCGTGATCCGACAATGCGCCAGGCGGTACGCGACGCATGCAGTCGAGCGCATCATCAAGCTTACCCTCAAGCCTGAGCGATTCGCCGTAGGTTTCGATGACAATCTGATCTCGCGGAGCAATCTGCCGGGCCTCTTCTAAATCCGAACGAGCTTCTGCCTCTTTTCCGAGTAAGACTCTCGCCAGTCTTCTGTTTAGCAGCGCCTCCACCTTGCCTGAAGTGGAATGTGTTTCGTTAGCGAGTATGAACGCTTCCCCGAGGGCATCCTCAGCCTCACGCAGCCTCGCCGCGTCGCAAAACAGGGCTTCAGTTCCATACCGCTCGCGACTCCTTGACATTTCCGACTGAAGGAGAATCTTTCCCAGCAACAGCCAGGGGCCAAATGCACGAGTGTTAGCGACTGTCGCAGCCTTAACGAATTGCTCCGCTTTCTGCAGCTCGCCAGAATCCAGTGCCCGCTGGGTCAATGCGGTGGCCACTTCGTCCTTATCAAGCAAATCTTTAGGCATTGAGTCTTCGAGCGACTCCAGTGGCCTCGAATCGGGCGCACTTTGAATAAAGATTCCTAACACGCGCCCAGCCCGGGGAAACTCCTCTCTTAGCTTGTCAGCCAGTTCAAACGCTCGTTCGCGACGTCCAAGCATGAGATAGGCAAGCGCTTCGTTGGTTCGTGCTATCTCGTCAGCAGGCTGGTACTGTTTTGCTTCAAGATACAGCTCAGCCGCCCCCGCGGGGTTATCAGCCGAAACCTCTACAGACGCAAGGTTGGACAACACCCTGAACTTATGCCGCGCGTTAAGCTTGTCCCAACTCCGTACTTTGATTCGCTGAAGCAATAGCTTAGCTATCTGGTAATCGTGCTTCTCTAGCAAATCTCGTACCTCATCAATCTCGGCGTGAAATCTGTCCTGGTTGCCGCCACCGCCGTCCGGTGCGGAAATCTGCTTAGTTACCTTAAGCAGTTCGTCAACCTTCGACTCGATCCGTGGTCCGGCGCCTGCCAATGGCAGGTCGCCTTCGTACCAGTCTCGGATGTTTGTGTACTCGTCGAGAAGATCCTCAATGCGGCCCCAATCAAACACCTCCACTATGAACAGCGTCTCTTTGCGGTGCTCCTTATTGATCTGTATGATCGTGTCGTTGACTTCCACCTTCACCTTGCCTGTGGTCATGATTGCGTAGTGGTCGAGCGGAGGGATGAATTCTTTAGCCTTTTCTATCTCCGCCTTCACTTCGGAACGCGTCGTCGCTTTCCCCTCCTCGTGGAGCTTGCATTGAGCACCGCGCAGCGGTTCGCCACCGCTCTCATCGATGATGTCAACCCCGTGCTGGGATTCCCCCCTGCTGGCATACAGCTGCAATTCCGGACATTGCCAATGAGCCCGTAATAGCCTCAAGCAGAGCCTTTCAAAGTCCTGTTCGTTCCGTGGCCTGTTGTGACTCTTACGCATGTTTATTTTCGTATCCGATCGAATCCTTCCCAAAGACTGGATGTCACTCCCGGATGTAGCACTGGGAGTAGACTGTAGCCGTCAGGGGAAAAATGGGGGACCTGGACTCAAGGGATTCTCCGACCCTGTTCCAGCTCTTCCACGGAGCGGCAAACGGCAGGGGCGGGCAGTCCGCAAGGCGCCAGGAAGTAAGGCTGCTTGCCCGTGCACGGTTCGTTGCCATTCGAACGAGTGGTCGGCCGGCACCCGGCCCCGACACGAGCGGAAGGCGGCACCGTACGACAGCTTTTCTTGGACGGTCAACGCCCAAGCGTTGATGAGGCGCATACATACCTATCCTTGGACACCTCTCGCTCCTGTGCCTGGCGCTTTTTCGAGAACGCCATTGACAGTGTAAGATAACTATAATATATTTCTGACGTACGTCAAGAGCCAAATGAGCGCAAGGGGTGTGATCCAATGACTGGTATCCCCGACAAGATCATGAAGAGGGTGTCCGAGCACGAGAGAGGGACGTGGGTGTGCACGCCGAAGGACTTCCTGGACCTCGGGAGCCGTGAGGCCGTCGACCAGGCACTGTCGCGCCTCGTCAAGGCGGGCGAACTGCGCCGGGTCGGACACGGGCTGTACGACATGCCCAGGATCAGCAACGTTCTGAAGCGGCCCGCCCCGGTTGACCTGCATGCCGCGATCGCAGCGCTGGCACGGCGGGACAACGTCCGCATTATGCCCGATGGCCTGGTGGCCGCAAACCAGCTAGGCCTCACTAATGCTGTTCCGGCGAAGGCTTCTTACGTGACGGATGGCCACTCCAGGACGCTCAAGATCGACGGGCGAACGGTTCGGTTCCGACATGCTGGTCCAAGCGTCATGCAGTGGGCGGGTAAGTCGGCGGCGCCCGTGGTGCAGGCACTGCGGTGGCTGGGCCCCGACGCGGCCAGAGACGCTCAGGTCGTTTCGGTACTGAGACGCCACCTGCCAGACGATGTGAAGCTCGATCTTATGCAGAACAGTCGAGATCTGCCCGGCTGGGCGATGCCGCTCGCGCGCAGCATCACGAGTGACCAAGCCGTTGCCGTATGAATGGAAACGCCGAATCCTTTCTCTCCCTGCCGGAGCAAGACCGGCGGGATGTGTTCGAAGCGGCAGCAAGCCGCCTCGATACCTTGCCCGGCTATGTGGAGAAAGACTTCTGGGTCTGTCTCGTCCTGGACACGCTGTACAACCGGCTGCCCAACGGGCATCCAAGACTGCTCTTCAAGGGCGGCACCGCCCTGTCCAAGGCCTTCGGACTCATTCATCGGTTCTCCGAAGACATCGATCTCGTCGTTTATCGTGACGGCCTGGGTTTCGAAAGGGAGCGCGACCCGACCGTTGCAGGCAATCTTTCAAACAAGAAACGGGCCGCCCTCTTTAAGGAACTCACGGCGGCGTGCAGTCGCTATATTCTTGGCGACCTAAAAACAGCGCTGACGAGGCTGATCGGCGAGATCGCGGAGGGGTGCCATGTCGGTCCGGATGAAGATGACGTTGACCGGCAAACGCTCTTCATTGAGTATCCAACCCTGTATCCGAGTGGCGATATGTCTTATGTGTCCCCGCGCGTGAGGATCGAGGCGGGAGCAAGGTCGGCGCTCGACCCCAACTTGGCCTGCACCGTCTCTCCCTATATCGCCGGCGAACTGCCCGACTGGTCGTTTGCGGTGGATGACATCAGAGTGATCGCGCCGGAGCGCACCTATTGGGAGAAACTGCTGATCCTGCATGGCCTGCACTGTGGATACCGGGACGCAAAACGTCTGCCGGTGGACCAGGACCGGATTTCTCGTCACTACTACGATGTCGCGATGATCACCCCGAGCGAGACCGGCCAGTCCGCCCTGTCCAACACTGACCTGTTGGACGCGGTCCGGAACCACAACCTCATCGCGTTCCGTCAGGCCTGGAAGCGGTTCGAAGAGGCCATTCCCGGATCGGTCAGATTGCTTCCACAGCCGGAACTGCGTACGGTGATTGAACGGGACTACCGAGCCATGCAGGGCATGATCCTCGGCGATGTCCTGGATTTTGGGTGGGTCATGGAACAGCTTCAGCGTGCCGAAGCCGCAATCAACCGAACAGATCGAGGAGACCCTTAAGATCCGACATGGTACGAATATGGTCTAAGGGGGGTGTATCCACTTGACGAATCCATTCTTCGAACAGCCGGTCCTCAACTCGCCTTACGCGTCCCCGAGCCGGTATTGGGAACTGGACGAGACGGGGCAGCCAACCCAGAAGATCATCGAAAGCCGAAGGCAGGCAGAATTTATCACGCCAATCCCGAAGCCCAAAAAGCGCAAGGGGTCGGCAGAGCAAATCGCACTGGTGCTCGACGAGGCGGCGAAGAAACTCGAGACCCAAGGCCAGCAGTACGACCTGACGGCAATCATCAACGGAGTTCGACGGCAGGTCGAGCGCTGGCGCAACATACCGGACCCGGGCCAATGGCAGGTGACCCCGGAGACGGCCCGCCTGCTCCAGCACTGGCGGCACCACCGATTCAGTGGCATTCGGCCCTTCTTCTGCCAAGTCGAAGCGGCAGAGACCGCCATTTGGCTCACCGAGGTTGCGCCACGAACGGGCCGAGCCGGCAAGGGATTCCTCGACCATCTGGCGAACGCCAACAACGACGCCAATCCGGAACTGCCGCGGCTGGCTCTCAAGTTGGCCACAGGCGCCGGAAAGACGACGGTCATGGCGATGTTGATCGCTTGGCAGACCATCAACGCGGTTCGTCGGCCCCAGAGCAAGAGATTCACGCGCGGTTTCCTGGTGGTCACGCCCGGCATCACCATCAAGGATCGCCTGCGCGTCCTGCAGCCGAACGATCCGGACAGCTACTACCGAAGCCGCGAGTTGGTTCCGAGCGACATGCTCCCCGATCTGGAAAAGTCAAAGATCGTCATCACGAATTACCACGCCTTCAAGCTGCGTGAACGCTTGGAGCTATCCAAGGGCGGCCGTTCCTTGCTTCAGGGACGAGGTGAGCCGCTGACGACCCTGGAGACCGACGGCCAAATGTTGCAACGGGTCATGCCCGAACTCATGGGCGTCAAGAACGTCCTGGTCCTCAACGATGAGGCGCACCACTGCTATCGCGAGAAGCCGGGCGAGAAACAGGAAGACGCGCTCAAAGGTGATGACCGGAAGGAGGCCCAAAAGAACACGGAAGCCGCCCGGCTATGGATTTCAGGACTCGAAACAGTCGGAGAAAAACTCGGTATCAACCGAGTGATGGATCTCTCCGCAACGCCGTTCTTTTTGCGTGGGTCCGGCTATGCCGAAGGGACGTTGTTCCCCTGGACGATGTGCGACTTCTCACTCATGGATTCCATCGAATCCGGCATCGTCAAACTTCCCCGGGTACCGGTGGCCGACAATATCTCCGGTGGAGACATGCCGAAGTTCCGCAATCTCTGGGAACACATCCGAGCCGACATGCCGAAGAAGGGACGGGGCAAGTCGAAGCATCTGGATCCCTTGGATCTGCCGCCGCCGCTCCAGACTGCCCTGGAGGCCCTGTACGGGCATTACCAAAAGACCTTCAAGCTCATGGAGAAGGCAAACATTGCCGTGCCTCCGTGCTTCATTGTGGTCTGCAACAACACGTCGACCTCGAAGCTGGTCTACGACTACATCTCTGGCTTTCAACGTGAAAACGATGATGGCTCAACGACCTTACAAAACGGGCGTTTCGAGCTGTTTCGCAATTTTGACGAGTATGGCACTCAGTACCCACGGCCTCGCACCTTGTTGATCGACAGCGAACAGCTGGAGTCGGGTGACGCGCTGGATAGGAACTTCCGCAAGATGGCCGCTGACGAGATCGAGCGCTTTCGGCGAGAAATCATCGAGCGCACCGGTGATCGCCACCAGGCCGAGAACATCAGCGACCAGGACATTCTGCGCGAGGTCATGAACACGGTCGGCAAACCGGACCGGCTGGGGGATTCGATTCGCTGTGTGGTGTCGGTATCGATGCTCACTGAAGGGTGGGATGCCAATACTGTTAGCCACGTCCTCGGTGTCCGCGCTTTTGGCACGCAGTTGCTGTGCGAGCAGGTCATCGGCCGCGCGCTACGCCGTCAATCCTACGATCTCAATGAAGACGGCCTGTTCGACGTCGAGTACGCCGACGTATTGGGGATACCCTTCGACTTCACGGCGAAGCCCGTTGTGGTCACCCCAAAACCGCCTCGAGAAACGGTTCAAGTGAGGGCCGTGCGGCCCGAGAGAGACGCACTCGAGATCCGGTTCCCGCGGGTAGCCGGGTACCGAGTGGAATTGCCGAACGAGAGGCTCAGCGCCGAGTTCAACGAGGACTCAGTGCTGGAACTCACGCCCGATCTGGTCGGTCCGTCGATTACGAGAAACCAGGGAATTATCGGCGAGGGCGTCGACCTCAATCTGGTTCATACCGGCGATATCCGGCGCTCGACTCTTCTCTTTTATCTCACCCAGCGGCTGCTCTTCACGAAGTGGCGTGATCCAGGCGACGAACCGAAGCTTCATCTTTTCGGGCAGCTCAAGCGCATCACCAAACAGTGGCTCGATGGCCGCCTTGTCTGCAAGGGCGACACCTACCCCGCTCAGCTCATGTACCAGGAGCTGGCCGACATTGCTTGTGAGAAAGTCACGGCCGCCATCACGCGAGCGGAAATCGGCCGTCGTCCTGTCAAAGCCGTGCTGGATCCCTACAACCCTCTCGGTTCAACGATCCACGTCAACTTCAACACGTCCAAGACCAGCCGCTACGAAACGGATGCCCGCCGTTGCCACATCAATTGGGTCGTCCTCGATAGCGACTGGGAAGCTGAGTTTTGCCGTGTGGCCGAATCCCACCCTCGCGTCAAAGCGTACGTCAAGAACCATAATCTCGGTCTTGAGGTTCCCTATCGTTACGGCTCCGAAACGCGAACGTACATTCCGGACTTTATCGTCCTCGTTGACGATGGCCATGGCGAGGACGATCTCTTGCATCTCATCGTCGAGATCAAGGGCTATCGGAGAGAGGACGCCAAAGTAAAGAAGGCCACCATGGACACCTATTGGGTGCCCGGCGTGAACAATCACGGCCGCTACGGTCGCTGGGCCTTCGCTGAGCTCACGGAAGTCTACGAGATGCAGTCGGACTTCGAAGCCAGAGTCGAAGAGGAGTTTAATAAGATGATCGACTCCGTGGCGACTGAGCCGGCCGTGTAAAAGGGAGCAAATATGGCGAAGAGGAGAACAAAAAAGCGAAGAGTCAAGACCGTCGCGACCCTTACGCACAGCGAGGCGTCCCGAAAGAACATCCCCACCGTCGAGTATCAGGCCGTGATGGAGGAGGATGACCGGAGTCCGATTCGGGTCGCGTACGAGCGCCGCAACCGCGACCTCGACCCACAACTCGTCTGGCGCGGTAAAGACGAGCAGAATTGGTCCGATGTGGTGGTGCAGGCGCCACCGCTTTTTATTCAGGAGAAGGTCCACCCGAAGGTGCTGATCGACGACCTGGTGCGCAGGAGTAAGGAAAGGGACGCAGAGAAAGCCGAATCCGGATTCCAGGCCGACCTATTCGCCGACTTCAACGGGTTACCCAGTTCAGAAGCCCGAACCGAGTTCTACCAGCACGACGCCAACTGGTCGAACCGCATGATCCTCGGTGACAGCTTGCAGGTGATGGCATCGCTGGCGGAGCGAGAGGGGCTCCGGGGCAAGGTGCAGTGCATCTACATCGACCCTCCCTACGGCATCAAGTTCAACTCCAACTTCCAGTGGTCCACCACCAGCCGGGACGTGAGGGACGGCAAGGCCGACCATATCACGCGAGAGCCAGAGCAGGTCAAGGCGTTCCGCGATACTTGGCGGGATGGGATTCATTCGTATCTGACGTATTTGCGAGATCGGCTGACTGTTGCGCGGGACTTACTGACAGAGAGCGGATCGATCTTCGTGCAGATTGGGGATGAGAACGTGCACCGGATGCGGGCGCTGATGGATGAGGTGTTCGGAGAGAGCAACTTCATTTCTCTTATTCCATTTGCGAAAACCAGCGGTGCTACGTCAAGCCAATTGGCCGCGACTTGCGACTACATTCTGTGGTACGCAAAGAACAAGGCGACCTCGGTTTCGAAATACCGCCAACTCTTGGTTGAAACAGATCCAATTCCGAATCCGGGCGAACGCTACGTCTGTGTTGAGACTGCGTCCGGCGAGATTATCGATCTGTCTGTGAAGCAAAAACAGAACCCTGTGCTTCGGCCTGAAGGCAGAATTCTTAGGCTACGTCCCACAGATTCACAGGGGGCGACGGACGATTCACGACGGCCGGTCGAATGGCGGGACAAGAGCTACTATCCACCGCTTGGACGCCACTGGAGCGTCACATCGGAAGAGATGAAGACTGTAGTGAAGAGCGATCGTGCCTTCGGCGTCGGCAATACCCTTACATGGAAGTTTTATCGAGAACCGAACTTCAACCAAATCAATAACGATTGGATGGACCTAAGGAAATCTGGGTTCGGCGCGGAGCAAATCTACGTGGTTGAGACGCTTCCCGATGTCGTTCAACGCTGCATCCTAATGGCCACCGACCCCGGCGACCTCGTCCTTGATCCTACCTGCGGCTCCGGCACGACCGCTTACGTCGCCGAGCAATGGGGACGGCGCTGGATCACCATCGACACCTCCCGCGTGGCGCTGGCTCTAGCCCGTGCCCGCATCATGGGCGCCCGTTACTCCTATTACCTGCTCTCCGACAGCCGCGACGGGCAACTAAAGGAAGCCGAGATCACGCGCAAGGCGCTTTCCAACGCGTCCACTTTCAACGACATCCGACAGGGCTTTGTATACGAACGCGTGCCCCACATCACGCTCAAGGCTATCGCTAACAACGCCGAGATCGATGTGATCTGGGAGAAGTTCCAGGGAATCCTGGAACCGCTGCATGAGCAATTGAACGGCGCCCTCGGAACAGCCTGGGAGGAATGGGAAATCCCCCGCGATTTCGAGAATGCCTGGTCCGAGGAAGCCCGGAAGCTGCACGCTGATTGGTGGAAACAGCGCATCGCCCGCCAGAAGGAGATCGACGCTTCCATCGCTGCCCAGGCGGACTACGAATACCTCTACGACAAGCCATACGAGGATAACAAGAAGGTGCGGGTTGCGGGCCCGTTCACCGTCGAGAGCCTTTCGCCGCACCGCGTGCTGAGCGTTGACGAGAACGACGAGCTGATCGACCACGTCGCAGAGACCAAACTCGGTTTCGGCGAAAAACAGGATTTCGCCGAGATGATCCTGGAGCACCTGGAAACATCTGGCGTTCAACAGGCACACAAAGAGGACCACATCTCGTTTTCCTCCATCATTCCATGGCCGGGAGATCTTATCTGTGCCGAAGGAAGCTACTTCGAGGGCGACGGTGATTCCGGTGCCGAGAAGCGGGCTGCTATCTTCATCGGCCCTGAATTCGGTACCGTCTCCCGTCCCGATCTTGTGCAAGCCGCCCGCGAGGCGGCAGACGCAAACTTTGACGTTCTGATTGCCTGCGCCTTCAACTACGAAGCCCACTCGACGGATTTCGACAAGCTGGGCCGAGTCCCCGTCCTCAAAGCCCGTATGAACGCCGATCTCCACATGGCCGACGACCTCAAGAACACCGGCAAAGGCAACCTCTTTGTCATCTTTGGCGAACCTGACATCGACATCCTCGACGCAGAGGACAGTCAAATCCGAATCAAGGTCAACGGCGTCGACGTATTCCACCCCAACACAGGCGAGATCCGCAGCGACAGCGCTGACGGTATCGCCTGTTGGTTCGTCGACACCGACTACAACGAGGAGAGCTTCTTCGTCCGCCATGCCTATTTCCTCGGCGCCAACGACCCGTACCAATCGCTCAAGACGACCCTCAAGGCGGAGATCAACCAGGAAGCCTGGGAGATGCTACACAGCGACACCTCCCGGCCTTTCGACAAGCCACCGTCGGGACGGATCGCGGTCAAGGTGATCAATCACCTGGGGGATGAGGTCATGAAGGTGTTCCGTGTTTAGGCTGTTATCAGATCGATGGAGACAGAAACGCAGCGTTTCTTGGGAAGTCGTCGCCGAACGAATTGTCAGTTAACGACTGCCATGGAAGATCAACTCTGAATGGACTTCCGCATCGCCGACACCTTCACCGACAGCCTTACCAAGCTGACCGGTAGCGAGCAGAAGGGCGTGAAGACCACGGCCTTCGACCTTCAATTGAATCCGGCGCAGCCCGGGCTGCGGCTCCACAAACTGGATAGAGTCCGAGATCCGAATTTCTGGTCTGTCCGTGTCAGCCGCGATGTCCGAATGATCGTGCATCGGACCCAGAACAGCCTGATGCTGTGCTACGTGGATCACCACGACAACGCCTATCAGTGGGCCGAACGGCGCAAACTGGAAACCCACCCCAAGACCGGCGCCGCGCAACTAGTTGAACTGCGGGAGACAGTTCAAGAGATCATCGTGCCCGAGTATGTGGCGACAGAGCAGAAGCTGTCGCCCAAGCCGCCCCTATTCTCAGCCGTTGCCGAAAGCGATCTGCTGGGCTACGGCGTACCGGATGAGTGGTTGAACGATGTACGCAACGCCAATGAAGATAGTCTTCTGGAGCTGGTTGATCACTTACCAAGCGAAGCAGCGGAGGCGCTGCTCGAGTTGGCTGTTGGCGGAACGCCTCAGGTAGCGCAGGTGGTCGCCGTCGCCGACGCGTTCGAGCATCCCGACGCGCAGAGACGATTCCGCGTAGTGAACGACATCGAAGAGTTGGAGCGCGCTCTCGAGTATCCCTGGGAGAAGTGGGCACTCTTCCTTCATCCGGCACAGCGACAAGTTGTCGAGAAGGACTACAGCGGTCCGTTTCGTGTGTCCGGTGCAGCCGGCACGGGGAAGACCGTTGTGGCGATCCACCGCGCCGTGTTCCTCGCGCGCGCCAATACGGACGCCAGGGTGCTGCTCACCACGTTTTCCGACACTTTGGCTGACGCTCTACGGACGAAACTCAAGCGGTTGATCCACAACGAACCTCGGCTTGGAGAACGCGTGGAAGTGGATGCCATCGATACGGTCGGCGAACGGCTTTATCGCGCACAGGTTGGTTCGCCGAACATCGCAACTCAGGAGCTGGTTCAGGAGCTTCTGTCGAACACCACCAGCGCGGCGGAGACGCAGCGATTCAGTCCTCGGTTCTTATTGGCCGAGTGGGAGAACGTCGTCGACGCGTGGCAGTTGGATAGCTGGGCAGCCTATCGCGATGTAAGGAGACTTGGACGAAAGACGCGCTTGCCGGTCGAACAACGCTCGACGCTTTGGTCCATCTTTGAACGAGTCAAGGTCGAACTTCGAGAGCGCGGTTTGGTAACCCGACCCGAAATGTTCGGCGTGCTTGTTGAGAGACTTAAGGGTCGTCGGAAGCGGCCGTTTGACTTCGCAGTTGTGGATGAGGCGCAGGACATCAGCGTCGCCCAACTGCATTTCCTTGCGGCATTGGGCAATCATCGGACCAACAGCCTCTTTTTCGCAGGTGATCTGGGACAACGGATTTTCCAAACGCCATTTTCTTGGAAAGCACTGGGAGTCGATGTCCGAGGGAAATCTCAGACGCTCAAACTCAACTATCGAACGTCCCATCAAATCCAGACGCAGGCGGATCGTTTGTTGGGCTCCGAAGTTGCCGATGTCGATGGCAACGTTGAAGATCGACGGGGAACAGTCTCGGCTTTTAATGGCCAGCCGCCAACAATAAGCGTCTTCGAAACTGATCAGGAAGAAAGTGAGATCGTCAGAACGTGGATACAGGAACGCGTAAAGGAGGGCGTAGGTGCTCATGAAATTGCCGTGTTCGTGCGGTCGACGAAAGAGTTGGACCGAGCGCGCACGGCGGTTCGCTACGCTGGGCTTCCTTTTCAGGTTCTGGATGAAGGCCTCGAGACGGGAAAGGAGAGTGTATCGATAAGTACGATGCATCGGGCGAAGGGGTTGGAGTTCCGCACCGTTGCAGTCATGGCGTGTGACGATGAAGTGATCCCACTCCAGGAGAGGATCGAAACCGTCGCGGATGACTCCGATCTCGAAGAGGTCTACGAAACGGAGAGGCACTTGCTCTACGTTGCTTGCACACGCGCTCGGGACCACTTGATGGTCGCTGGTGTCAAGTCGGCCTCGGAATTCTTGGATGACTTACGTATGTGATGTTGGCGCGTAGCCATCAGGTACGCCTTTGCTCCGTCCAACGGCCGGACACGATTCGGCGCCTTTTGATGCCGGTCTCCTCGACCGTGTAGACCCAGGCGAGCTCGCGGGCGCCGCTAACCGTGAACGGAACCAGCACACGGCGGTACAGGCTGCGTCCGCCCGGGCGGAACCCCTCCAGACGGTCGATGGGAGGCAGCCGGGTCTCGGGGTCATCGAAGGTGAGCAGCTCCCCGTACACGGCGCCCCAGGCGCCCGCTGTGGCGCGTTCGGGGAGCAGCCGGGGGTCTGACCCCACCCAGTCGGCCAAGCGCGCCTGTGTGGCCACGTCGGCCGAAGGGTTCGCGGTTCCGTAGGCAAGGACGTCCTCGTCCGGGACCTCGAGGACCGGAAATCCCGGCCCCTCGTAGAGTCGGCCCCGAACCCGCGCCTCGCGGATCTCCAGCACGCCCTCGCAGAAGGCGTCGTGGTTCCAGTATCCACGCTTGAGGGTGCCGTAGACGAAGATCCTCAGCACGCCGGGTGTGTTCATCTTCGGGGACTCTCTGGGTTCTGTGGGGAGTCCTCTCGGCGTCATGGCGCCTCCTCGGCCGGGGCGTTCTTCCGCCGCCGGGCCTGCGCAACGAACTCGAAGGGCTCGATTGAGAAGTCCGCCAGCATCCAGTGCCGAAACACCAGCAGGCTCATCGGAGGAATGCTCAGCTCGCACCAGCCGCGCTCCTCGTCCAGGACTGCGTCCAGATACGTGGCATCGGAGGCGTAGAGGGTGGCCCGGTGCCGGGCATTGAAGCGCAACTCGAGCGGCTTGTTGCCCTTGAGCACGACGATGGTCTCGGGATCGAGCCGAGAGGCCAACACCGCCGCCATCTGCCCGCGGCAGAGCTTGAGACGGTCCTTGAACCGGACCGTGTTTATCGGGCCACCTCGTGCGGCCCGGCCCGCCAGGCGGCAGAGCAGCTCGCTGTCCACCTCGGCGAAGCGCCGCAGCTTGAACCGCCGGAACAGGTAGTTGGCGTTGTAGATGGTGCCGTTGTGGGTGCCGAGGATGTCTCCGGCCCGGATCGGGTGGTTGTTCTCGTTGACATTCTCGTCGCCGCGCGTGCGCCACCGCGTGTGGCCGAGCAGCAGCGTGGTTCGGTTGTCGACCCCGCCCAGGACCTCGTGGAACGCCTTGTCGCTCACAAACCGGCTGGCCCGCACCGGCCGCTTGAAGAGCCGGTGCTCGCCGTCGCGGTTGAGCCACGCGACGCCGGTGGCATGCGGCCCCCGGAGCTCGTTCAACAAGAGGAGTTGTGTGAACAACCAGGTGAGATGGTCGCGCTCCTCGGCGCGGCGCCGCTTCTGTCCCAGAATGATGCCGGCCTGTCCGCACATCAGCGTTTTCCTTCCTCGGCGTCGACCATGAATCCCTTGAACAGCCCTTCGGAGTAAGGCCCGTGGTGTGCTTCGATCCAGCGTGCCGTCTCGTGGAAACCGAGGAATTCTGCGATCTTGAGGACCGCGGGCCGGTCGAGCATGTTGGTGGTTCCGGAGTCCTTCACCGCCTCGAGGCCCCGCCAGACGGCGGCGGGCACCGTGATCGGCTCCGGCGGCTCGTCTTCGACGTACTCCGCCAGGCCGTGGTCGATTAGGGAGGCGAGGAGAGCGACGGCCTTCTCCTTGGGCGTGTCGCCTTTGACGATCAGGTCGATGCCCGCCAGCATCTTGGCGTTGCGCAGGACCATGTCGATGTAATCCGCGAGCGTCGTCTGATCGGAGAAGAGCGTCCCCCCCTGCATGGCCCGGACGATCTCGAGCTCGGTCTTGCCGGTGAATATTTCCCCAACGCCGGTGAGCGGCTTGCCCTCCAGGTCGGTGTTCCTGATGCGCACTCTCATGCCGTGTTTTCTCCTTGCGTTTGGATGTCGGCTTCCTCCTCAAAAGCCGGAGGCCGGGTTTGCGGCCCGGCCTCCGTGGTGATGGATTCCGCCTCGATGGCGGGTGGCGCCTCGGGTGCCGGTCTCCCGAGCCGGAACGCCGAATCCCCGGGCAGTGCGGCCAGCAGGTGCTTGCGCGCGGTCTTGAATTCATCACCGATCATTTCGAGGTGGAGCAGGAACACCCGGAAGTCGTAGCGAGCGCTTCGGGGATCGAAGCGGCGCTTGCGGCTGGATGCGGCGCGACCGTTGAGCGCCTTGGGGGCGACAGCCAGCACAAGCTGGATGTAGGCCTTGACCTTGCCGGCGTGGAGCGTCGCCTCGAACCAGCGAAACTCGACTGTGCCCCGGTACCAGACGTTGTGCAGGTTGACGCCGTGGTAGCGGGTGCTGTCGAAGTGTTGCGGGTGGCGGTTGTGATAGCCGTACCAGATGCGGTTGAGCTGGTCGGTGGTTCGGGGACGGTGGCGCTCGATGTCGTGGATCAGGTCGTCGCGCACCGGTCGGGTGTAGGTCTGTTGCCGGTTGTCGGTGACACCGAGCGCCGCGAGGATGAGCGGCTCCTGCTTGTAGACCGTCTTGGCGAGGTTTCCGAGGGTGCGCCCGTCGAAGCGGCTCGCGTCCACGTGGACGTGAATGCCGCAGTGCCGGTCGACCTTGGCGCCGCACTTACGGACCGCCCGAATGACCTCCTGCAGGGTCGGGATGTCGCCGTACGCCAGGACCGGGGTGACGACCTCGGCCCGCAGGTGGCTCGGGACGTGGCTGAGGGAGCCGTCGGAGACGACCTTCCAGGTGCGCCCCTGCGCGTCGGCGACCTCCCAGGGGTCGAAGACCCCCGGCCGCCCCGGATGGGTGACGCTGCCGCCCACCACCGACTGGATGGCCTCGGCCACGCGTTTGCGTGTTCGCCGGACCGTCTCGATCTCGACCCCGAAGTGCAGTTCGCGCAGGTCCATCGGTTCTCCTTGCTCCCAACCCGTAACCACTTGTCCAGCAAGGGGATCGGGGTGTTCACGTTCACCCACATGAACGCTTCTTCCTGAACAGAAAGCAAGGCGAACCCCGGCCTTAACCGGTTGATATCAAAGGAGTTATGTATGATTGGCCGTAAGTCGCGGAAAAACCGGGACTTACCGTCCGGGAGGGAAGCGCCGGTGTTCGCTCAGCGCTTGACGACGTCCGCCGCGAGCTGCTCGGCGTGGATGCGCCGTGCCTCGGCTTCCTCTCGGCGGATGTGATCCATGAGGGCTCTGAACTCCCCGGCCTCCTCGGCGGAAAGCCCGAGGTGTGCTTCGATCCGCCCGAGCCGCGCGTCCAGGTTGGCGAGCAGGTCGAGCGCGTGATCGCGCAGCACCCCCTCTCTCTTTTCCTGCGGTGAGGGGATGAGCTCGGTCAGCCCGCCTTGGCGTCGCGTTATCATCGGAACTCCACCGTCAGCTGAGCGTCGCGCCCAGGGTGTGGATGCGCGGGTAGACGAGGCGGTTGCCGGTCAACTCCGCCTTGTAGCGGACCTTGTCGCCGGCCGGATCGTCGAAGGTGTGGCTGTAGGTGTATTCGGTCCACTCTTGATCGATCTCGCGCGTCGAGTCGAGAGTCAGGGACTCCCAGGTGTTGCCGCCGTCGTTGGAGGCGTACCAGTCGAGGGAGGCACCGCTCGGGATGTGCATCTGGACGTAGACCTTGGTCGATGCCACGCCCTGGGTCAGCTCGTTCTCGCGGGTGACGTAGGTCCCGGAGGTGCCGTTGAGGTAGCCGATGAGGTTCACGTCCTTGAAGTTGAGCGCGGGGGAGTCATTGGCTTCGCTGCCGGCGAACAGGGCCCGTACCAGGACATTGGCGGCGAGGTTCGGCAGGTTCTCCTCCTCGGCCGGCACGATGGCATCCCAGGTGGACCCGTCGTCGGTCGAGTATTCCCATGCGATGCCCGTACCTTCCGGGATGGCCGAGTACTCGTCGAGGTTGAGCTCGCTGAACTCGACGCCGGTGATGGGCTCGAAACGCACCTCGCCTGTGGTTTCGAAGTCGTAGCCGTAGATCTTGAGCGCCAAGTCGGAGGCATTGAGCGGCGTCCAGGTCTCGGCGTTCGAACTTTCGAGCAGCACGCCCTGGGCGTAGGCTTGGCGGGTGATGATCCCGTTTTGTCCCCGCTGTCCGAGGGTGGCGATGCGCACCCGGTAGTCGGCGCTGTTGGTGAGGAGCACCACCGCGTAGCTCGTGTTCGCCTGGGCGTAGAAGGGATCGTCGAAGGCGATCTTCGTCTCCCCGTCGAGCGCGATCTCGTCAGGGGCGACAACCTTTTCCGCCAGCACGACCTCGTTGGGCAGACCCGTGGTGACGCCGCGGATCTGAACGGTGACGGGGATCGAGGCGTCCTTAGCCGTGAACTCGACGCCCACGGCCGAGACGACGCGGTTTCGGGTGAAGCTGAAGGTTTGGGCCAGGGGGTCGCGGCGGCGCCACAGCCACCGCCAGCGCCACACGGTGCGCACCACGGGAACGCGGATGATCCGGGGCGGGATCGTGCGCACGATGGTCTGGCGCTCGACGATGGTGCGGTTGACGACGACGCGCTGGATGCGGGTGATCACCAGCGGATCGTTGACCCGCAGGTTCGTCTGGGCGGACCCGGCGCCGTCGGTCACCTCGACGATGCGGTTGCCGCTCGGGACGTCGGCGGGCACGACGAAAGAGGCGCTCACTCGTCCCGCCGCGTCGGCGGTGACGCCGGTGGCGACCACGCGCCCGCCGCAGCGCACGGTGACGGCGCTGGCGCCGGGGGTGAAGTTGGCTCCCGTCACGGCGATGCCGGTCTGTCCCCGGCGGCCGATGTTGGGTGTGACTTCGACCCCGGCCGCCGGCTTCTCGAACACCGCATAGGGGTTGATGTTCTTGTCCTCGGACCAATCGCTCTGCTCGATCAGCACCTTTTCGGCGCCGGGCAGCAGGACCAGGCTACCGTTGAACAGCGCCCGGCTCGCAGATCGATCCACCTCGAGCGCGTTGGCCGTGGCCGCGCGGCCCGGGCCCACGAACTGGCGCACGGGGTCGATGCGCGCGTTCCACTCCGCGTGGTGGATGTCGGACTGGGCGTCGCTCGAGAAATCGTCCGAGTAGATGCCCTTCTTGGTCTGCGCGTCCCGGTTCTGGAGCTCCGAGTTCATCTGGAACTGCGCATCGTTGACCTTGAGGTCCTCGACGTCCTGGATGATCTCGTGCAGCCGGTCCATGGTGACGCGGGTCAGCCCGAAGTTGATGATCCGCATCGCGACCGAGTTGGGCGGGCAGTCGATGCTGCCCAAGGCCAGCGTGCCTTCCGGGACCAGCGGCAGCTTCGGCCTGTCCGCCGGCGCGCCCTCGAGCCGCTTGATCTCGCCGGTGGTGGCGTAGATCACGTCCTTGCGCCCCAGGGTGTAGTCGTAGTCAATGCTCACGTTCGAGCCGTCCACCGGCGCATCGCCCACATCACTTCGGCCGAAGTTCACCAGGCTCAGGTCGTCCAGTGCGATCCGGACCGGCGACATCGTCACATCGCTGGTGTTGGCTTCGGGCGGTGTGCCGCCCGCGATCTCGTCCACACCATCGTCCACGTAGGCGCTCGCCGCCGCGGCGACATCGGCGAGCCGCTCGAAGTCGGCGTGTCCGGTGTTCCGGGTAGCCCGGTAGATGCGGTAGCCCGTGGCGCCGTTGACCGGCAACCAGGTGAGCCGGTTGATCTCCCCCGCGAGCGTGTCGCGGGAGACGACCTGGTCCGCGTCATAGGGGGTCTCGCCATCTCCGTCCACGGCGGTCACCAGGTAGAAGTACTCTGCCGGGACGGGATGCGCGGATTCGCCGAACCAGCCACCGTCCACATAGTCGCTGCCTCGGACCATCTGGCGCGTATAGGTCCAGCGCACCGTGTAGGTGGTGCCGATGGCGGGCTCTTGTCCTGAGCCGAGCCAGTCCACGTGGTTGCCGGACTGCCGCCAGTCGACGCCCTCCTGATAGACGGTGGCGCCCTGGCTCACCTCGAGGATGTCCACCACCGGGTTGGGCTGCAGGAGGTCCTCGCCGCCGCCCACCGACCCTCGGGTGATGTTCGAAACGATGGCGACGATGGCCTCGACCTGACGGGTCGCCTTGAGTGGCGTGCTGTTGACCGGGTAGCGCCGGTTGCCGACGCTGTAGGTCTTCTGCTCGCCGCGCACCGCCTTGGTGGCAACGGACTTCGGCACCAGTGTGGTGGTGGGCAGGTCCTTCTGCAGGCGGTAGCCCTGGATGTAGGCGCGACCGGCGTTGGTGATCACCTCGACACTCTCGCCGTCGTCGCTGCCGATGAAGCTGTCGAGCCCCTGGACCAGGTAGCTGCCGGCCTGATCGAAGGTCCGCTCGGCCAGGTTGTCGAGCAGCGAGTTCAACCCTTCGGCCGCCGCGAACGCGAGCTGGTTCTCAGTGATGGAGGCGACCGTGATGCGGTCGCCCGGGAGTGTGCCCAAGAGGTCCCGCAGGTACATCTGGGACTTCTCCTGGACCGTGGTCGTGACCTCGCCTGTTTCCCGGTCGAATTTGTAGATGGCGACGACCTTGCGCTCGGTGACGTTGTTGGGCAGCGCCTCGGCGCTGGTGTCGTGGTCCTTGAGGGCCAGGACCCACTTCTCGCGCTCGGCGGTCGGCTCCCCCGTGGCCGGGTTGATCAGCGCGGCGTCGTGGTTGAGGCCGTAGTTGTATTTCAAGAGCTCGACGTAGACGTAGTCCGCGCCCACATCGACGGCCGGATCGTAGGTGAGGACCGCGCCCGGCACCTGCTCGACGGAACCGTCGATGTAGACGAGCCCCGCGGCTACGCTCAGGACGTTGCCGGTAATCGACACGGTCAGGCCGCCGATCACCGAGCCTTCCTTGAAGAGCTGGTCGGCGATCTTCTTGCGCTCGCGATGCAGGATGTCCTGCTGCTCGTTGAGTTCGGAGTCGAGCAGGTCGCGGTCCTGGTGGTAGCGCACCCGCTTGTAGTTGGCCTCGGGGTTGAAGGTGTCGCGCGAGATGGACATGGGTGTTTCTCCTAGATCTTGATGATCCCGACGAGCTCCACCCGCGTGTCGGAGATCTTGCTGAAGTCGGGGATGTTCTTGACCTCGTAGAGGTAGCCGGCGTTGAGCACCTCACCGGCCGGATTGGTGTCGGGGTGATGGACGCCCCCGGCCGCGTAGTCCGCGTCATGCCCGTCCACGTAGGCGACGTTGCCGCCGAAAAAGCCGTACTCGCGGATGGTGATGCCGTTGGCCTCGCTCTCCTCGAAACGGAAGTAGACGCCGAGGGTCCGGGTCTCCCGGACGGTCTCGAGGTAGTGGACGCCGTTCACGATCAGCGACCCCTGGGTGTCCTCCTTGAGGAAGGTGCGCTTGTAGAAGCGCTTGCGGGCGTGCTCGTTCTTGAGCGCCCGCTGATCGATGTCCGGCACCGGCGGATTGAGGGGGTCGGTGAACGTCGCGTCCCCCTCGCCGATGGCGCAGTGGGTGATGCCTTCGACCGGCTCGCCGAGCAGAAGCTTGGCGGTGAGGATGCGGCCGCTTGTGACGATCAATCCGAGGGACATGCGAATCGCTCCTTCAGACCTGGATGCGGTGGCTTTCGCGGATGAGCACGGCGAAGACCGTCTGCCGGCTCGCCGCGTCCGGCGTCACCTTTCCGAGGACGCGTTGGTGGCAGTCCAGCACCGACTCGCGTCCCGCCACGACCCACTGCCGGCTGTCCACAGCCGCCGCCAGCACCATCGAGACGGCTTGCCGGGTGTCGGCGTCCCGCACTTCGGGTCGGACCACCCACTGACGGCCATCCGAGGACCGGGTCACGTTTGCGGTGATCCGCTGTTTGGCATCGCCGCGGATTGAGACCAGTCCGTGGATGCGCGGCTCCAGGTCGCCCTCGAAATGGATCGGCCGCGTGACCCATTGCCCGCCGTCGGCGCGTTGATCCAGTTCCCGAATGACCCGGGCGGCGATAGCCGCCTCGATGGACACCGGCGCGACGACGCGTACCGCCGCGTCCGCCTCCCGCTGGATGCTCGTGCTCACGCTTCAGCTCCCCTTGGACGGTCTTCATTCATTGGCCCCCTACTCAATCGGGTTCTCGGTGCCGGTGATCCTGAGCTTCAGGTCGATCTTGTTCTGCACGGCCGTGGAGGCGGGCACGGTGCAGCGCCGCCAGATCGAAGTGGTGTCGTCATGGTCCTTGTCGCCCACGGTGAGCGACGCGCCCGCTGTGGCCGATTCCAGGCCCGCCTCGGTCAGCGACAGCTTGTACCAATCGCTCTCGTCGCCGCCCGTCTCGTCGACCGGCTCGATCACCAGATCGGTGTAGTCGTAGCCGGAGTAGACAACCGCCCCGGAGCTGTGCGCGGCGGCGGTCGTGTTGGCGTGACCGCGCGTGACGGTGAGCGTGGTGGTGCCGCCGCCGGCGGTGATCAACATCTGCTCGCTGCCGATGATGATGACCTCGTCGTTGGCGAACCGGGCCGCTGAGAGCGAGACCGAGGTCGCGCCCGAGGCCAGAGCCGAAGCCAGGGTGGTCTGCTCGTTGGCGAGGAACAGCTCCTTGTCCTTCGCTTCCCCATCCGTGCCGTTGTAGGTGTCATTGTCCGGGTTCGAGAGATCGCCCTCGGAGATCTGCTGGGTGAGCGCGCTGTCCTCGTAGAGATGAATGGCCACCTGAATCCTCCTTAAGCGGGGGCCGGCCACTGGGTGACGGTGAAGAGATTGGCCGCGGCCGCGAAGCCCGCCCGCGCTTCGGCGTAGTCGTCCTTTTGGCGGAACACGACGGTGCATGCCGGCGCGGATCGATTGAGGCGGGCCTGGTTCAGGTTCTGACCCGCCAGACGGATGAAGGGGGCAGCCGGCGCCGGTCGAGCCCGGGTTTCGATCACGCAGCAAATGGCGAGCTTGCGCTCGCTGATCCATACGTTGGGCAGCTGCTCGCCGTTGAGGGGACTCGCATTCAGCTGGAATCTCGGAGTGCGGCCATGCCAGCGGCGGATCGAGACCCCGGCGCGCTCCACCTCGTGCAGGAGGGTGGTGCCGGCGGTGCCCCACCACAACCCCCAAGTCTTTTCGGTGCGCGTCAGGCGACGGCTGCCGTTCAGGGCGTTGTGGCCGACGACGAAGGTCTCGTCGAGCTGCCCGAGGCCGATGCGCCGCACTCGCTCCTTGGTGACGGCCTCGACCTCGGAGGCCATCGACCCGACGAGCGAGAGCCACTGCCGGAAGAAGACCCGCGTGCCGGCGGGATGATGGAACCGCAACCGGTCCCGAAGGCCCGGGTTGAGGGTGTTGCTTTCGACGCGGTAGGCGCCCAGGCTGTAGATCGATCCGGGCAGCTTGGAGCGACTCAGGACCCCGCGGCGATTCAAGCGCAGCGCCCGGCGGAAGGTCTCCTCGATCCTCCCACTCCAGCCGTCCTCAGCCAGCGCACGTCCGATGGCCGGGAGCGTCCCCTTGCGGCGATAGATCTCGATGGCCTCGCGGATGTCCCGGCGCTGGATCTCGGCGTCGGCTTGCGGGTTGAACCGATGCCCGACCACCTCGCCGAGCAGGGGTAAAAACCGGTCCTCGCAGCGGTCGACGTCAAACAGTTCCGGGAGGCGGTCGATGTGCTCTTTGAGTTCGTCGAGCGCAGTGGCCTGGATGCGGAGGAACGCTTCGAGGTCGCCTGTCTCGTCCCTTTCCTTGTACAAGGGCGGAAGCAGCTCGATGAGCTTCTTCTCGAAATAGGGAGCCATCAGGCGGCCCTCCGGACATCCAGACGAACCTCCCCCAACACCGGAATGGTCCCGGCACGAACCTCGACATCCTGCACCGGGGCGTAGAGATGAGCGTGGCTGACGCCGCGCACGCCGTCAATCAGGGCGATCAGGTCCGAGGAGGGCACCGGTTGGCCGAAGTCCACGCGCTCGAAGTCGAAGTAGTCCCCGAGGGCCTGCTCGATCCGGCGGCGCACCAAGCCCGGGTCTTCGCCTGAGAAGACATGGATGTCGGCGTCAATGGACACCGGCCGGTAAAGGGCATCGTAGAGGTTGATCTCGAGAGTCACGACCTTGCGGGATTCCAGAAACTGAGCGAGGTCCTGTTTGAGCAACGCCGAGGGGGGTCCGCCGCCTCGGGGCGCAATGGTCAGGTTGACCTGGTAGTAGCGCAAGCTCGGGCAGTCGTTGACATCCAGGACCTGGGCCTTGGCCACTCCTGGGTATCCTTCGGACAGCGCCTGGTAGTCGTCCTTGGTGAGCGCCTTCCATAAGGAGCGGATTTCCGCCGGGGCTTGCCGGCGGGCGTGCTCCAGGCTCTCGCGGTCCGCGCCGCCGGTGGCCGGGACCGGATTGGTGACGCCGAGCGCTATGGGCTCACCGCTCAGTTGGATCGGACTCTTGATTTGGGTGACGACTCCGGGGCCAAGATTACCGCCGGCGCCCAGGGTCTCGAGGTAGGAGACATGGATCGCGGCTCCCCCCAGCGGCGCCGCGCCACGCACCCCGTCACCGAAGAGAATGCGCGTCCGGTCCAGCCCATCGGTCTCGACCTCGAAGTGTTCGTCCTCGCCGCCGCTTTCCTGAAAGTGCAAGACTCCCCGCCAGGCCTGCTCGTTGATCAGCACACGCAGGCTGCCCTGAGCGATCCGGGTCCCGGTCAGCGAAAAATGTGCGTTCGGCTCCCCCGTGCCGGTGAAGGTCTCCACCTTGCGGCGTCCCTGGCGCGCGTCGACGTCGACCGTCAGCTGGCCCTTCGGAAGGATGGCTTCCGCGACCGTCTCGAATTCCACGTCGCCGTCGTCCAGACGGGCGCTGGCCACCGTTTTCGCCGGTAGAAGGAGATCTTCATCCAGGGGCACGTCGAGAGAGAACCGCAAGGCGGTCGTGGCAGCGACGGGAGCGTCGAGCCGGTAGCCGATGAGCCTGCAGAGCTGGATGACGTTCTGGCGCTGCCGGGCCGTCGGCAGGAAGGCCTCCGCCGCCTGGGCGTCCAGGTAGTAGGCCAGCATGTCACCGACCCCGCAGAAGAGCTCCAGCAGCACGACACCGAGGTCGGAGGCGTTGAAATCCGTCCAGCGGTCGGTCAGCTGCGGCACTTTCCCCAGCAACTCCCGGCGCAGGGAGTCGTAGTCCTTGTTCGTATAGGCAATGCTCGCTCGACCCATCTTCTCGTTCCTCTGTCCGTCTTGGGGCGCCGCCCCGGGAGCCAGTCCCGGCACACCCCTTAGTTGTTACTTACCGGCAACGGCGGAAATGTGTCGGGAAGTAGAACCTCGGGTCGTGGAAACCTGGAGCGGCTCGCGATGGAAGGGATAGACCAAATTCCCTTCCACCTGGCTCCGGATGACGCGGTAGGAGATGCGCGCGGGCAGCACCTGGCGGTCGATCTCCTGGGGAGAGGGATCGAACGTCACGGCGGTAACGATGACGCGTTTCTCCCACTGCTTGATCGCCTCGATCACGTAGTGGCGGATCAAACCTTTGAGCACCTCGTCGTTGGCCTCGAAGACCAGACTCTTCAGGCGGGAACCGAACTCGGGGCGCATGAAACGCTCGCCCGGGCTGGTGCCGAGGATCTGGACGATACTTTCGTGTATGTGTTCGTGTTCGGTGGAGGTGGCTGAGGACACCTCGGCCCCGCCGGAGCGGCGCTCGAAGCGGAACGGAAACCCCAGCCCTTTTCCCAGGATGTCGAGCGCCATCAGTCGCGTTCCTCACAAAGCGTCGTTACTGGATCATCCGGCCCTGTGTCCCGTTCCAGCTCTTCTTCATCAGGGAACCGAATGACGAGGTCGAGGCCGTTTGCTGTGGCGAGATGGATGGTTCCATCGGCCTCGACGATCCCCCGATGCCCGCTGTCGAGCGCCTCGAACCCCTTGGCGCCGCCGGGTACCAGGCGCACTCGGACCTCCTCGCCAATCCCTTCGATACGGGCGAGGCCGATGATGTCGGTGGTCCCGTCCGGGTTGCCGACGACGACGGAGCGTTCGCGGTGGAATACATCCAGACGAAACCCACCCGGCAGTTCCACGCGGTAGCGGCCCTCGGCCACCTGAACCGGATCGATGTCAAGCGGCAGCCCCTCGATCCCGGCGGCTTCATGAGTCGCGCGGCCCGCCTCGGGCTTGACGGTGAGTTCCCGCCCGTCGGGCAGCCGAACGATTCCTCCACGGGCCGGCTCGAGGCCAACGGCAATGCCGTCTTCGCCGATAAAGATCAACCCACCATCGGCACTGACTCGCACCATCGCCCCATCCACCAGGGTGAAAAGGCGTCCTCCGTCCGGCAGGTGGCGCACCGACGTGCCCTCCGGCGCGGACAGGAAGGGATGGAAGTCGGTCGGTTCGGGCTCGTCTATCTGCTGCAGGTAGTCCTGGGTGCTCTCGGCATGGGCTTCGAGCACCGCTTGGGCCTCGGCGCGGATCGCTTCAGACGCAAGGTGGCTTTGCTCATGCAGCGTCTTGATCTCGGCCAGCCGGTCGTGGATCTGGCTGAGGTAGGGCGTGTCTTCGCCTTCCCTCATACCGAGGCCGGCAGCGAGCAGGCGCAAAACTTCGGTAAATTCCTGTTCAGTTGACATGAGTGTCCAAGCTCCCGGTCACGATGCGGGCGCCGCAGGCCGTAGCGTCTCCCATCCGCGCGTTGGGCTTGCCTTCCGTCAGCGTGTCGGGACTGCCACTCACGATGGAGGTGACGCCGTGACCCGGTATCGGACAGCTGTGCCGGTCGCCCATGCGGGCCGCGGGCCTGCCGTTGACCAGGGTGCGCGAGGAGCCGGTGATAATCACGCCTCCGTGACTGGATTTATCTCCAAGTCGGGCCTGCGGTCTCGCCATCGCTATTTCCCCGTCACGAGTTGGACCAGGAAGCTCACCAGGCCGCCCACGGCGGCGCCCAGCGTCAGCACCAGACCCACCACCTTCCACATCGTCTGGACATCCATCTTGTTCGTCAGTCCGGCCTCCAGCGTCTTGATGTCGTCGGCGTGGCGGCGCAGGTCCGCCTGCACGCTGTTCACGAGCAGATCCACCGTTTCCTTGTCCGACTTCTTTTCGATCTCACGCTCGATCTTCTCCAGGCGAGCCTGAATCTCGCGGCGGTGGTCCTCGAGGATGCCGCGGAACTCGCTCCGCCAGGCTTCGAAGGTCCGCACCAGCAGGCGCTCGCTTTGCGCCCAGTCAAAGGGCGGTCCCGAATGCAACTCATCCATCGATGCTTCTCCTTATCGACGCCACAGCGTCGTGGTGTTTGTAAAACGTGGTCATGGGTTGATCAGCACCTTCTTGGCAGAGCGGACGATGACGTTGCCTCGGGCGCCGTCCAGGACCATCCGGCTGCCTGCCCCGTCCCGCGCTTCGATGCGCTTGCGGGCCGCGTCGAGGACCAGCACCTGACCGGCCTTGTCGGTTATCCGGATCATCTCGGCGCCGGCAGTAGAATCAATCAGGACTTCCTGCACACCGCCCAAGCCCCACAGATGCACCTTCTCTCGTCCCTTGGTGGTGTCGAGCAGAATCTTCTGCCAGCGAGAGCGGGTCTTGTCCGAGGACTGGATGTGGATTTTCTCGCGGTCGTGGGACGCCTCCAGCCGTAGGAACTGACGGCAGAGATCGGTGATCTCGATCCGGGCGCGCTGGTCCTTGATGTCCGAAGCGACATCGAGCGGGTCGCCTTGCTCCGCATCGCGGGTCCCGCGGCGAAGCGCATTGCCGCTCTGAATGTTCCGCTTGACCGGAGCGTGCATGTGGAGGATCTGCCCGGCGCGGTCGATGATCTTCAGGAACTCCTCCTCGTCGCGGTCGTCGACGACGATGGTGTGCCCGGTCTCGGTCTTGAGCAGCACCTTGCGCCGGGGGCAATAGTAGGGCGGATGGCCGTGGTACTTCTTGTGCTCGAGATCATCGCGGCGGTCGCGGGCGTGCTCGACCTTGTCCTCGCAGTCGTGACAGGTGGGCTCACAGCACAGGCGCTTGGATTCGGTCGGTTGCTCGCCCGGATTGCTCCCGGCCAACCAGACACCCGCCCAGATCGGATATTGAACCTGGCCTCCTTCGAACTCGGCCCACACCGACGCGCCCTCCTCGGGAATGAGAAACATACCCATGTCTTCATTGCCGCCGTAGGGAAAGCAGGGCCAGGCCCAATCGGACCAGTTCTCCCGGCCCTGACCGAGCACGGCCGGGATTTCCAACCGGCATCGGCCGAGGCGCTCCGGGTCGTTGTTGTCACGCACAAAGCCCCGGTACTTGCCGTACCAGCGGTGCTTGTAGCGCGCCTCGTGCTCCCGGTCCTGGGTCTCGATCACCGCGCGGCCTCCCACCTACTTCTTGGGCGGAAAAAATCCGCGCAGGACCTCCCGCGCCACTCGGGCGGCCACGGTAGCGGTCTCCTTCTTCGGGTCGACCTTGGACACGGCGTAATCCAGCGCGTCCTGGACGGCCGTATTGAGATGCGCCTGCCGAGCGGCGACCTGTCGTTTGACCTTTTTGTCATCCACCCGCTCGACGGCCTCGATCACTGCATCGAGGGCAGCCGACTCGGATCGGCCCCAGGACGTCAGTTTGAGGATCGTCACGAGCGTCACGAGAAAGGTCGCAAAGAGCTCCTTGTTCTCGAGAATGAAGGTCAGAATCTGTTCAAGCTGTTGCATGGTCGTCTCCTTTGGTTGGTTCTTCTCCAGCCTGTTTGGCGGAAAGGGCTGTGGCCAGCCGGACGTATTTTTTGCCCAGTCGTCCCCATCGGGCATAGCCGTCTCGCACGTCCACGTGAATGATTCCGTTTTTGGGATAAAGGCCGATTCCGCCACTTCGGACGGCCGCCACCTTATCGGCCAGGCAATACATCTCGATGACGCTGAGCCCGTCGATCACGAGATCCGCGGCGTTGCCGAGCAGATGCTGGCTGCGCTTCTTGCCGCCCTTGGCACGATTGTGATCGGGGCAGCGGTAGCCACTCGTGATCCGGATCGGTCGTCCGGCCAAATCCCGCAGCTGTTGTAGTGCCTCCACCAGGCGGGGGTTGACCTCGGCCCGATCGCAACCGCAGCGGCAGCGGAGTTCGTGCTTCGAGAAATTGCGGCTTAGATCACCCATGGCGGACTCCTTTCAGTCGTTGGCCGCTGTCGGCGTCGATCCGAACCATCGGGGGTGGTTCTTCCCGTCGAACCGCCGGAGCTTCCTGTTCGTTCGGGCGGCCCTTGACCTCCACCGATTTGTCGCCGGCGCCCCGGCCCAGGGCGTTCTTGCGCAGCTTGAGCTCCGAGTGATATCCGGACCCGTCGATGACGTGGCGGACCGAGTGGCAGTAGTAGACGCCGGAGAATTTGGCCCCGACGCCCTTGATCTCGACGTTCTGCTTGGCACGGAGCGTGGGGATGCCGATGGTCAGGGCCACGGCCTCCACCTGGCGCAATTCGGCGTCGGCGAACGTGCTTTCCACCAAGTCCTGGGCCGGTTCCTGACGTGGCTCCTCGTGAAAGCCTTCGGAGCGTTCGAAGCTCGGGACGATGCGGCCGGACTCCTGCTCCTTGTAAGCCGCTTCGCCGGTGTTGCCATCCACCAGATAGGTGCGCTTGCCCAGCGAGGTCCGCTCGGGCGTGGTCTCGTTGTCGGCCGCGTGCGTAACGGCGGCCTTGCGACGGGGATCGACGCCCACCGACTTGGTCTGGGTGCCCGCTCCCTTGGCTCCTTGCGACTGCGTCGAGGGTCGGAAAGAACGGAGCACGCCCTGGCGGTCCGTGAAGTACTCGAGGACAGTAGCCGGTTCCTCCTTCAGCCTGCGGGGGTGAAAATGGAGGCCGTCGTCCTGGACGAAGAAGGCGTAGCCGGTGACTCCGTCTCCGTCCCGGTCGCGGGCCTTCCCCGCCAGCTCCTTGAGGAACCGGGCGTCGGAGACGTTGCTCTGCACGACGCGGAGATGCCGGCCCACGGTGGGCATCACGAACGCCTTCAGGCCGTTAGCGGATGCAATCTCCTCGGCGATCTCGGAATACAGAATGCCGGGCGCGGGCTTTTGCCAGACCTTCTGGTTCTCCTTGCCCGCCAGCTGATAACCCTTGTCGTAGGCCTTGAGCCGGATTCTGGGATCTCCGTTTTCCGGGAAGTCGTAGTCGATGTCCTTGATGACCGCTTTCTTGCGCGGCGAGAGATCGTTCACATAGCCAAAGCGGGCGACGATCTCATTGCCCTCCTGAAAGAGCGGATCGTCGACGAACTGCAAATTGCGATTGGTGACGGACAGCTCCATCACGTCGAGCTCCTCCTCGTTGTCCTCGAAGACGAACGCGGTGATCTCGCCGGTGATGTCCGCCGAAAATGCCTGTCCCTCGATCTGGATCAGGAACGTCGGTTGGAACGTGTCGATATCCATGCGTCCGGTCTCCGCTCGGACCACCCGCGTAGTGGCCCCTCATCGGATACATACCGGAGCGGCGGGAAAAGTGTCGGGATTGGATCGAAGAAATGAAGGAGTGCGCCGATCCCCTGCCGTCAGGATGGGGTTTGCGCGTATATGGCGGAACAACTATAATCAGCAATGGCCACGGGCGTTCCGAAGCCTGTCGAGTGGATCGGCTCCAGCAAAAGCAGACCTGAAGATGTTCCCGGCCGCCGTGCGGGGCGTGGTTGGCTTTGCCCTGTATCAGGGCCCAGGTCGGGCTCAAGCACCGCGACGCCAAGCCGCTCAGGGGGTTGGGCGCCAACCTCCTGGAGGTCGTCTCACGTTACGACGGCGACACCTACCGGGCCGTGTACACGGTCCGCTTCAAGGCCGCCGTCTATGTCCTGCACGCCTTCCAGAAGAAGGCCAAGCGGGGCATCGCGACGCCGAAGCAGGAGATCGATCTGGTCAAACGCAGGCTCAGGGCGGCCGAGCAGCACTACAGCGAAAATTACGGCGGAGGGTAGATCGATGAAGACCAACAAAGTGAAGATCGAACGCGGCAGCGGAAACGTGTTCGCGGACTTGGGACTCCCGGAGGCCGAAGCGCACCTGCTCAAGGCGGAACTGGTCACCCGGATCGACAAGATCATCCGCCAGCGCGGCCTCAAACAAGTCAAGGCGGCGAAACTGCTGGGGCTGTCCCAACCCGATGTTTCCCGCTTGCTCCGGGGCAGCTTCGAGGATTTTTCCATGGAACGGCTCCTGCGCCTGTTGACGGCGCTGGGACGCGACGTGGAGATCGTCATTCGAGAATCGAGTTCGCGGCGAAAGGGTAGGCTTAGTGTCAAAAGTCAAATGAAAAAGCCACACTTAGGAAAAGACGCAATCTCATCTAAAGACGAGTGCAAAGAGTTTCTTGCCGAATTGATCCGAAGAGCCGTCGAGATGGAGGGAGTGTATCAAACTCTAGAGCTGTTCTTTTTCTCAGATGACAACCTCGAATTGTTCAATCAATGGGGACACAATTTTTTTCAGATGTTTCAGATGCTCTCATCGGAATTCATCGTCAATAGACTATGTTCGTTGACGGATAAGCCCGAGATGGGCTCTAACGTGAACTTCTCTTACAAACGCTTGCACCAGATGCTCTGCGGCCTAGAAGGCAGCGAACGACTAAGCAGTGAGTTTTTTGAAAGATTTGATCAACTAGCGAGCGGTACCGAAAAGAAATCGGAGCCAGTTAGGGAGTTTCGCAACAAACACACCTCTCACATGGACGCGGACTACACTCTCAAGTCGAAAGTTGTAGAGCTTCTACATGGTGATCTTAGGGAGGCCACGAAGGTTCTGTATGAACTCCTGGATCATGTGCAGCTCGAATTGGAAAACGCATCCACAGCATATGACATCCCGCTTTTCCTGGCTGGCACCGATGGTCGTCGACTATTGGCAGCGCTTCGACTGGCGAGCGAAGCGAAACCAGACCCTTCCTGAACCGGTCACGGGTTCGGAAGCCGAGGCCAGCGTCACTAGCTGGCTACAGTTGCGGCGGTGACAGAGGACATTGAAATTTGGCGGTCGGCCAGGCTGGTGGTGAACCGGCACTGCGATGAGGTGACAACTCATGCCGTTACGCGGGCGGACGAACTACTGACTGTGTCAATCGGCATTGAAACTTTGACCCCCCTATTTGGAAAGGTCAATGTTGCACGTCGTTCCACAATCAGGGAGAGAGAGGCGATTTCCTCGGGGCGCCTCAACCGAGGATCCGCATGTTTACGTGCTCGACCGATGGAATGCGCAGGACCGCTCCCAGCTCGAGCTCGAGCGGAAAGAAGATGTCGTTGTAGTCGCACAGCACCCACCACAGATCGGCCTGTCCGAGATAGCGCGCAGCGAGCAGGTCCACCCGGTCCCCATCCACCACGGTATGGAACCTGTCGTCGGGCCTGGGAGTAGTATCGACCCGATCCCGAGCCCCCAGGAACTCGTCCTCCTGACCCGTGTACAGAACAGCGGACGCATACCTGGAACGACGCCCGATCACGCGCGCACCTCCCGGTACCCGACGGACTGATCGATGGTCTCCTCGAGGAGCACGTCCACCTCGGCGTGCTGGGGCCCGAGGGTGTCGCGGTCGAACAAGTGAAAGTAGCGGGCCTTGACTTGGCGGACGACGCACTCCACGCCGGGGTAGAGATCACCGAACAGGAACAGCACCCGGTGCGGCGCGCCCTTAAGCATCGTTCCCGAGTGTTCGGGATAGAGGAGCGAGCGCAGCCAGTCGACCGACTCTTGGACAGGACCCTTGAAGAACCGCAGTTGGAAGCTGATCTTGCGCGGCTCCCCGGCCACGTACTGGTAACGGGGATGGCTCAGGCCGGGTATCTTGATGGCGGCATAGGCGGTGCTCTTCTCATCCACGATCTCGTTGGGGTTGTACTGGAACTCCAGCCGCTCCCTCGTGACCACGTCCACCAAGTGCGCGGTGATCGGTTTCTTTTCCCAGCCCATCTTTAGAGCTCCTTGATTTCCACCACAGGCTTGCCCAGCCAGAAGGCTTGGTCGAGTTCCCGTCCCATGCCGCTGGACACCCCAGCTGCGGTGTAGATCCAGACCTCGTCGCAAACCTCCATGAAAGTCAACCCGCAGGCGATCCCCAACTCCCTCTCCAATGGCTTGCCGTCATCGAGGAATCGCGGATAGAGAAGATGGGGTGCAAACGGCACTTGGCCGGCCTCGACGAGCTGGCGGCACAGCCGTTCGGCCACGACAACGTTTTGGGCCGTCTCGCCGGCGTAGCGGCTGCAAAGGTATATTCGCTTCACCGTCGACCTCACAGCGTCTCGTAGTTTTTGATCTTGCGCTCGCGGATGTCCCGATACACCGACTGGGCGACTTGCCGCCCATCCAGCAGCGTGGTGACGGACACGTCGATCGGCCTCTCGGCCAGGGCGTCCAGTTTCCCAAGTACAGCCTCCAGGATCGAACGCAGGTTCTCTCCGGCCGGTACACCGTACGCGGCGGCGGGACTCGGCGTGAGCGCGCCCCGGGTCTCAGCCAGCAGGCGCGACGCTTCAGGTGGTGCGGCCGGGCGCGAGGCCACGACCGTCGGTTCCGTTCCAAAGACAGCCGCTCCCGCTTGCGGCACCTGGCCCGCCACCACGGGGGTAAGCGCCAGGGTACCAGCGAGCATAGCCGGCGCGGCTTGGGCGACTCCGCCAGCGACCCTTTCCAGAAGTGTCGCTCCGCCACCGACGACGTTTCTCACTTGGTTCCAAGTGGACGATGCAGCCCTGGCCAATCCCGCGAAGGGCTCCTTCATCCACGCCACAGCGCTCCCGGCCATGGACTTCAGACCGCTCCAGGCCCGGACGGCGGTCGTCGTAATCCGGTTCCAGGCAGCAGACGCGACGTCGGCAATGCCGTGAAAGGGCGCCACTAGGGCCCCCAGGGCCGATGTGCCGAGCGACTGGAGGCTCTGCCATCCTTGGATGGCCGTGGTTCCGAGCCCCGCGAACACGCCCGACAGAACCCGGACGGGCAATCCCGCGACGCCCCTCATGCCCTGGGCGAGCGTCTGGAGGATGGCGGACCCGGAGGCCGTCAGGTTCGAAAGGGGTCCGGTCTGGGCATCGGAGAATGGCAGCAGGGAGCGCAACCGGCCGAGCGCTTGTTTGAATAGCTCGAACGGATAGGTCGCCGCCGACCAGATGCCCTTACCCAGCGCGATCAGGATTCGCTTTCCCGCCTCGAAGAACGTGGTGTCGCCGGCTAGGAAGCTCTTCACGGCCGAGAACACCACCGTCAGGGTCCCGACCAGCGGCAAGTCCATGAAAACGCGGACCAGGGTCGCCGCCACCGAATAAAAGAACCCAGAGACCGTGGAAAACAGCGCTTGAAGAACACCCCAGATGCCGGCGACCACGTCCCGGGCCCACCGGAACGGCGTGGCCAGGAAATCCACCACGGCGCGGCCGATGGCCTTGAGTCCGTCAAGCACCGACAGGTCGCCGGTGAGCACCTGCCAGAGGGTAGCGGCGACCCGCCCCATCAGCAGCAGCGCCTGGGCCAGCAGGCGCAGCGGCAGGAAGAATTTGTAAAGATATTGTCCCGCCTCGATGAGGGCCGTGACGATGACTTTACCCAGCCCGATAAAGGCTCGGACCACCCAGGCGACGACTTCGATCACGCCCACCAGCCCGTAGACGACGAACTTCAACAGATAGCCCCCGATCTGGGCAATCACGCCCAGGACCGCCCCCAAGGTGGCGCCTAGCGTGCGAAACGAGGAGGCGTCGGCGGACTCGGCCGCCAGCGAGAAGATGCTCGTCACCGAACCGATAGCCTGGAAGAGTCGGCCGAAGGCCGCAACGAGCGCGCGAACGGGTGGTTCGAGAATCGTCCCGATCTTCCCGAAGGCGCTGGAGAAGGCTTCCCGGAGTCCCCCCAGAAATTGCCGCACCCGGTAATAGACGCGGAACACCGCGACGACCAGCCCCAGCAGCCCGGCCTGCTCGAGCTTTTGGGCAAGCTCGGCCGACATTTCGCCCATGCCGCCCGTGAGCGAGGAAATCAACGCCCGGATTGCCCCAAAGACCAGTTTAATGCGGCCCCACACGCCTAAAATCATGTCGCGGATGCCCCCGAAATTGGACTCCCAGGCCCGCTTGAGCAGGGTGACGGCCAGCACCACGCCACCGATGATGGCGACGACCGGCAGGAAGTAAGCCGCAAACGCCGAACCGACTCCGGCGATGCTCAAGCCCATGGCGGCGAGCCCGGCCTTGATCGCGGGCAGCATCAGGCCGATAGTTCCGACCGCCGCGATCGCGCCGCCCACCACGGTAAGCACCGCACCCAGCCCAATCGAGAGCGTGAGCAGAACCCGATTCAGTCCAGGCACAGCACGAGCGAGGCCCTGGAAGAACACAATCCCACGAGAGATGGCGTCCAGCACCGGGGTCACGACCGGCAGGAGCGTGCGGCCCAGGATCTCGGCCAGGTTGCCTATCTGCTGACCGACGAGCTTGAGCCGGGCACCGATGTCGAGATTCATGGACCGGGCCATCTGCTCGGTCACGGCGGTCCCGGTGCGCATGGCTTGCTCGACCGAGCGGATATTGGTTTCGAGCGCCCCGACGCCTTGGGACATCTGAAGCAGAAACTTGACGGCTTCGTCCGAGCCGAAGGCCTTCTTGATCTCGACTTGGGCGGCGGCTTGGGAGAGGTCCGGGAACTTGCCCTGGATCTCCTTAAGGATGGGAATGATGCCCTTCAGGCGTCCGCTCGAATCCACCATGGAGAGGCCGAGCTTCTCGCCGGCTTCGGCGGCCTTCATGATGAAGGCCTTGTAGAGGGTGCCGGCCTCCGATCCCGGCATGGTGGTCTGCAGCTGTCCGAGGATGGCCAGTTGCTCCTCGAGCGGCACGTTGGAGGAGGCGGCCACGGCGCCGATGTTCTTGATGGCGTCGGCCATCTGGCGGCCGTTGGTCTTAAACGAGGCCACGGTCTGGGCCATGGCCCCGGCGAAGGTTTGCGCCCACTCGGCATCCGACAGCTCGGCCATGATGGGCTTGAAGATGCCGTAGGCCGTCGTAAAGTTTCCGACCATCTCCTCGGTGGTGGCTTTAGTGGCCTTGCCCGTCAGAGCGGCCATGGCGGTAAACGACCCGACGGCCTCGTCGGTGAGTCCCGAGAGCGCCGAGCGCACGTCGTAGGAGGCGGTTATGAACTCGGCCTTGCTTGATCCAGCCCAGGTGTTGGTGAAGGACTCAGCCGCATCCTCGATGGCCTGCAGGTCCTGAACGCCAAGCGAGGACAGCTCTCCCAGCGCCTTCTGGGTGGCGGCGGTTGAGGCGACCAGACCCACCGGCAGGGCCATCAGCGCCAGGCCCGCGCCCATCAGCATGGCGCCCTTCTGGATGCGGTCCATGTTGCGCGTCATGCGTTCGGAGGAGGCAGCCACTGTCTGGTCGAGTGACTGCATGGACGACTGCACGCGGCCCGCGTTCTGGGAGAACGCATCCTTCATCGAGACGACGACGCCGAGTCCAAGGTCTTCGCTCACGTTCGTTTCCTCTCCAACTGCTGGCGCTCAAAATCAAGCTGCCGCTCGAGCGCCACGACAAACTCGTGGCGCATGCGAAGCGGCAGGGCGCGGGTCTCCGAATAACTCCAGTGGAGCCCGCCGTAGGCCAGAAAGAAGGCGTCGCTTACAAGCGAATTCCGGGGAATAAAAAACCCGGCTCGGCCTCCAGGCGCGTGCGCAGCGGCGCGTTACAGGACTCGCAATGGACTTCGATGGTGGTGTCGATGCCGGCGTCGACGCGCACCATCTCCTGGCGCAGGGCACTGCGGTCCCCGAGCGTCATTTCGTTCATCAGCTTCTTGCTGGGAGCCGATCCGTCGATGTCGACGAGGCGGATCAGCAGGGCCGAGGAGATGGAGGGTTCCTTGAGCGCCGCCAGGCGCTTCTCCTTGTGCCCGTCGAGGCAACCGAACCGGACGGTGCGTCCCGATCCGGGCAGTTCGAAAGTGAACTGCCGCTCCTTGGGGTAGGGGGTCGTCTCCAGCTCGTCGATGTGGATGGTGACCGGATTGACGGCGCCGCAGGCGGGACTCGTGCAGGTCAGTTCCAGCTCGACCTCGTCGCCGAGTGAGACCTGACGGAGCTTGACCAGGATGAAGAGCCGGTCCCCGGACAAGAGATCGAGCACGTCCTGGATGGACGGTTCCTCGTTCTCTCCGAGCCGCACGATGCCGTTTCGGAACACCTGGTTGACGGCCTCGCCCGTGCGGATGAGACGCTGATTGGTGAGCAGCTCCTCCTCGGCGCCGGTCATCTCCCGAAGCTCGACTTCTTGGCCGCTGGGCAATTCGAATACGTGCATCGTCTCCCTCCTTTGGATCAGGTCCAGTACTGGAAGCTAAGGGTCAGCTTCTCGATGGTGTTGTCGGTGTTGGCCCCCTCGAGCTCGTCGTACTCCAGCGACTTGATCCAGGCCCCGTGCAGGGTCCAGCGCCGGGTTTCGTTGCCGGCGCGGTCGTAGCGAACGACGTCGACCTCGCGCATGTAGTCGCTGGGTAGGCCACCCGTCACGGCGTTGACATCGACCTGCTTTTTGATCCAGTCACGGGCCGCCTCGTCCGAGCCGTCCTGCAGGACGGCTTTCTCGAGCGTGATGTCCTCGAACTTGACCCGGCCCGCCACCTTCTGATCGAACATCGACCCGGCCGGAGCGAAGGCCACTTCCTCGAACTCGGTCTTGGGCTCCTGGCCTTTTCGGAACAGCGCCACGTCGAAGCCGTTGACCTCGATGGCGAACTGCCAGTTCTGATAAAGACTCTTGGGCATGTTTCCACTGCGCATCGATCTGTCTCCTTTACGTGATCTCTATGATTTCCCGGAAGTCGGCTCCGGTTGTGGTGAGCACGAAGTGGAGCTCGATAAACTCCGCCGTCCGGGTGGGCTTCACAAAGACCCGGGCCACCAGCTGGTTACGGTCGATGGCAGCGGGCGTGTTGGTCTCCTCGTCGCACTGGACGGCAAAGTCAACCAGTCCGCCCTGGCCCCGGAGTTCTTCCAGGAAGGGGTGGATCAACCGCACCAGCGACCGCCAAGTCTGGGGGTTGTTGGGTTCGAAGACGACGAACCGGGACGACTCGGCAATGGCCTCTTCGATGTAGATCATCAGCCGCCGGACGTTGATCCGGTCGAGTGCCGACGGTTGGCTCTGGAGGGTCTTCTGGCCCCAGACGTGGATGCCGGTATCGGGGAACGAGACGATGGCGTTGACGCCCTCCGGATAGAGCACGTCGCGCTCGCTGCGGCTGGTCTTGTAACCCAGGGCCAGGGCGCCCACGATGCGGCCCCGGTCGATGCCCGCCGGGGCCTGCCAGACGCCGGCCTTGCGGTCGCTCCGAGCGAAGCAGCCGGCCACGGCGCCGGAAGGTGGGATCCGCTTGGGTTTGCCGCTCACCGGGTCCTGGACCTCGAGCCAGGGGTAGTAGAGGATGCCGTAGGAGGAGTTAAACCCCGCGTGCGAGTACATGCCCTGGCCCCTGCGAAATTCGACCGCCTCCTGCGGTTCGAGATGCAACGGCGCCTCGGCCACAAACATCAGGTCTTTGCGTCGCTCGGCGTAGCCGATGCCGCCATGGATCACGGCCGCTGTCGTAACCCCTGGAGCCATCAGCAGGTTGAGCGAATCGATTTCGTCGAAGGCGTAAAAACCGGTATGGGCGCTTGGATCTCCGATGTAGTCGGCGTCCGTGAGCCCAGCCAATCCGTCGTCCCCGTTGTAGAAAAAGAACCTGCCGACTTGTGGACGGTCCTCGGCCGTTCCAGACGATGGACTGAGGTCTTCGACCCTGATGAACTCGGAGCGTCCGTTGACGGCCAGCTCCACGTGGTTGGGAGCCGACTCGTCCATGGTCAGGTCAGCGAAGGTCTCGACGACCACGTCCCGGTATCGAACAACGAGGTTGAATTCAGTCTTCGGATTGCGTTGACTATCTTCGATTTCGACAGCGAGACGATCGCCCCATAATCCCTCGTTGGCGGCCGCGACACCGAGCGTGTGTTGGCTGTCCACCCCTCCTGCCAGGTTCGTCTCCGCTACAGGCTGCAAGATTCCGTTCTCTTTGATCGACACGTGGACCAGCTGCCTGGCTTCCGGCGCGGCTGTGACCGCCGCCACGACCTCAGCCGCCGTGCTGATCACCGCCTCGGCGCCGTCGGTCTCCAGGTTGACCTGGATTTTTCGGTTGGAAACGTTCACCGAAAGCGGCGTGTTCGTTCCCGCCCCGACCAGCTCGACCTGGATGGTGTTCCCCCAGGCTTCAGCCCCGTGAGCGACCCATCGGATCACACCGGCCGTACCGGTCTCGAGACTCGCTGGGACTCGGCGGCGGTCCCAAAGCGTCACCGCCGAGGTGGCGGCGGTCAGGCTGTTGCGGTCGGTCGGATCGGAGAGATGCGCGATCCGGACGACGTAGAGCACCGAACCGCCGTTGTCGAAGAAGGCGCGCGCCGCATAGGCCAGATAGCCGGCCTGGATGTAGGAGCCGAATCGGGTGACGAACTGCTCCCAGCTGGTGACCAGCACCGGCTGGTTGATGGGGCCGCGCTGGGCCACACCCACCATGGCGGCCGATGAGGTGGACAGGTGCTTGACGTAGTAGCTGAAATCGATTTCGCGGGTCTTAACGCCTGGTGATAGATTCGTCATGGTTTACCTCCACGCTTCGGACGCCGGGGCGTGGCGGTTGCCTTGCCCGTGGGTGTCGCTTTGGATCGGGTCTGGGAAGTCGAAGCAGCGTTGGGTCGAGCCTTGGGCGGCTTGACGACTTGGGTGAGCGTGACCAGGCCCCGCTGGGCGGCCGCTCGTAGTTCATCAGAAACATCTTTCTTGCTGACGAGGCGGCTCTCACGCGGGCCGAGATGAAGCCCCTGGCCTTTGGTAGCGAGCCCGAAGGTCAGGGGTTGAAACAATAGATTCTTGATGGCGATCACTTTTCGATTCCTCCTCACTTACGGTGTGTAGAGACGATCCTCGTGGACCCCGTCGCGGAACTGGAAGGCGCGGTCCTTGATGAGCCCTCCGGTTTCGACCCGTCCGTCGTAGACGGGACAGTCCTCGATCCGGCAACGGCCCGAGCTCTGACGCAGATTCGACAGGTTCACGCGCCGCAGGCCCCCCAGCGGAACCAGCTCGGTGAGAGGCAGCGATCCGCGATCCCCGACCGACATCTCCGGATGAACCTGATAAAAACGCGCCACTTTCTCCTCGATATCGAACAGCTGGCCCTCGTGGGCGGCCGTGACGATGACGTCGAAGTCGAGGTGATAGAGGCGCGGATGGCGGCAGGCCTGATAGCGGAGGTTCGGAACGTCCTTTTCCACCATCCGGGCCTGAGTGCGGCGGTCGCCGTCCTCCACCAGCGTCGGACCTTGCAGGATGAGGCTCGGGACCTTGGGCACCTCGAACACATCGTCCGCCGCGACCAGTACTGCGTCTGGGTCGATCTCGGCCTTCACCAGGCGAATCAGGGTTTCCACAACGGGCCGAACAGTCGTTTGCAAAGTCGCGCACCTCCAGTGCTTCTTTGGATACTTACCGGAGAGCGCCGGAAAGTGTCGGGACTAGGTTCAGAGCGCCGCACGGATGGCCTCGCGGTAATGCTCGACGATCTGCTTGCGGTGCTTGGCCATCACCGGATGCAGAAACGGTCGCGCTGGGATGATGATGGTGGCTCCGTTGGGATGCTGGATCGTGGCGCCGTATTCCATCACCGCCCCGATGTTGACCAGGTCCTCGCCCTCCTTGTTGACCGTGCCGCGCACGAGACCCACGAAGGCGCCCTCGACCACAATTTTCTGGGTGATGGCGTTGACCAAAAAGCCGGTATCGATCAGGGCCTTCGTCGAACCTTTTCGCCGGATAGTGCTCTCGGCGAGCTTGGCGAACGGCTTGCCGCCGGGGGCCTGGGAGCGAATGCCGCGCTTGATCTCGCGGACCAGAAGCAGGGCGTTCTTTAGGGTCGCTTGCTTGAGCGCCAGGGTCAGGTGCGCACCCGGAGCGGCGGCCAGCTTCGCCCGTGCCTTGCCCCAGTCGCCGGTGCGTCTAACTCCCATGGAGGCGCACCAGTTTCAGCACCTTGTGGGTCAGGACGCCGAAGAGCCGTTGCACCTCGACAGTCTGGACGCGAAACGTGATCTCGCTCTCTTGCACGTGGTCCTCGGGACGGACGTCCACCTCCGGCAGGACGCAGGCCACGGCGTCGATTTTGTGGCTGAGATCTTCGGGCGGAATCTCGACGAACTCCAGCGCAAACGATCCGACCTTCGCGTAGCTGGCATCGTCGGAACCGTAGAGCCGCTCGCCGGGCTCACTGCGCAGCAGATCGACCTGCTGATCTGAGGCCAGGATCAAGTCCCGGACATCGCCGGCGGCCAGCGCCTTCTCGCCGTCAGTTAACAGATTCACAGGTCGCCTCCCTGCTCGTAGATGACCGGCTTGAGGTTCGGGGAGACGATGGTGTCCTCCAGACTTAAGGCGCCCGGCCGCACTCTGCTCAGGTGCTGCTTGTAAAGGGTCTTGAGGTCTCCCTCGAACTTGGCCCAGTGCTCGGGTTGCTTGGTCTTGTCGACCCGCTTGTCGCCGCTCGAGAAGGAGAAGGCATTCGCGGTTTTGGCCCGCATGAATTGGCAGGCATGGATTTGCCCCAAGAGCAGAAGCATTTCGCGGGTGTCGCCTTCCGGTTCCGGATCGATCTCGCCGTCGACGACGGACAGGGGCGTGTCCAGGTCCCGACCCAGACGGTAGACGCCTTTCTCGAGGCAGCGCGTGAGTGCTTCGTCGGTAAAGAGCGCGCCGTCCGCGTCGGAGAGATCCAGGCGCAGCGAGGATAGGAGATCAACGGTTGTCAGCGTCCACCTCCGTCAAACGTTTTTCCAGCACGGCGATCACCGTGCGGCGCTGCTCGCCCGAAAGGTGGGCCTTGAGCCGGATGGGATCGTCCTCCGCTTCGACCTTCGAGATGGCCTCACGCGCCCGGAGCTTGGAGAGATCGATCTCCGGTTCCTCGGTCTCTTCCCCTCCAGCGGAATCGTCGACCTCGGCGGTCGATGCCGACTCGGGTTGGGAACCCTCGGGCGGGGAGCCGGTTCGAGTCTGTTGTTTACGCTTACCCCGGACGAGCACTCCGGCCGAGATTGCCCGTTCCAGCTGCGGCGTCAAAGTCTTGACTTCCAGGACTTGACCCGGTCCGAATCGGAGGCCTGCGTCGGCCACGACCAGGATGCCCGGACGGACATGCTTCACTTGAATCGCCATGAATCACCTCCGTCAACCGAGAATCCGAATCTTGGCCAGGATGTCGGGCCGCGTGACGCCGTGACCCAGTTCGGACCACACCAGCCAGCCGGTCCTTAAACCGAGTCTTCTGCTCGATGGCCTCGGTCTTGAGCCGCTCGCGCTCGGGCATCTTGCCCACCTCCTGGTCCGGGACCAGCAGGATTTCCTCCAGCGCCTGGGGCGGCGGTCAGC
>CBDFLD010000009.1:0-148796 GCA_965249005.1 Acidobacteriota bacterium | reverse complement strand
CAACGACGTTCAGTAGGGAATACGACGATGGCACTGTTGTTACGTTGACTGCTCCAGACAGTGCGAGTGGAAGTCCCTTCAAGGAATGGCTACGCAACGGCATCTCGTTTTCTACCAATACCGCGACCACCGTGACGATGGAGGCGGATTACACGATGACGGCCGTATACAACGTACCGCCGCCTGTTGTCAGGTTGACGGTCCAGTCGTCGAATCCGGATGGCGGGGTATCGATTGGAGTCACTCCTGCGGATACGGATGGTCGAGCCGGTGGCAGTACGGACGTTTACGAGGCACTATGTTGCTGGTACGGAGGTCACTCTGGTCGCCCCGGATAGCGCTGGAGGGAATCCGTTTGTCAAATGGCTGGGCAACAGAATTGATATTTCTAGCGACACTACCGTGGCGATCCAGATGGATGCGGATTACACGATGACGACCGTCTACGGATCGCCTCCCGAGATCCGCATCACACAACCGAGAGAGACGGTTGCGGGAGGTCCGGGGTTTGACCTCTTTGTATTGGGCTCGAACTTTGCTTCCGCTGCCACGCTTCGCTGGAACGGCGATATACGGTCGACGGTCGTGCTCAACAGTCGGACGTTGCGTGCCCGCATTCCACAAAGTGATGCCGCGCAGCAGGACACGGCCGAAGTGACGGTGGTCAATCCCGGGGATGTGGCTTCCAACGGCGTTAACTTCACCATTTCTTCTATCTCGCCATTTCTTTGCTGTACGAATCCTCTGTCTAGCGTAACCGGCAGCGACGAGCTAACCGTCCTTGTTTAGGGTGATAATTTTCTAGCGGGCTCCAGCTTGAGGTGGAATGGATCCGCACGCCCGACTCGATTTGTCAGCAGTAGAACACTCGAGGCCACGATCCCGGAGACGGACCTGGGTAGTGCAAGCACTGCCGTGGTGACAGTCTCGAATCCAGATGGAGGCACTTCGACCGGCATAGAGTTTCCGATTATCGAGTTGCCGCCTGGAGCCCCGACCATTACGAGCGTCAATCCAGATCAGTTTCCTGCCGGCGGAGGCGGATTCGTTCTTGCAGTGAATGGCACGGGTTTTTTTTCAGCATCGATCGTTCAATTCAATGGGGTGAACAAAGACACAACTTTCGTCAGTGCGACAGAGTTGCGAGCACAGATTTTGGCAGTGGACGTCGCGACGGGATCGACGTTCGGCGTGACGGTGGTGAATCCGGATTCAGGCGCTCCGAATGAGAATGGACCCTTTGGTGTTACGGGAAACTCGGCCGTGGTGGTTGTTACAAACCCATCACCTATCGTCCTGAGTTTTACCCCGACGTCTGCAATAGCGGGGCGAGATGCTATTTCGTTGGATATACGTGGACTCGGCCTGGTCGAAGGAGCTTCGGTGGTCCGCTGGAACGGGATGGATCTTCCAACAGATGTAATTTCTGGCACCGATCTGACAGCCGACCTTTCCGATACCGAACTGGCGTTGACGGGCACAGCTGTCTTTAGCGTATCGAACCCTGGCCCGGGTGGCGGATCGTCTCATGGGCAAAGTTTCTCCATCACGACAGCTTCGGCCGCAGCGACTACGCTTTTTTATCCAAGATTGGTGAGCCGAAGTGGCATGACGACGGAGACGAGTGAATCGACAGGAATCGCCATCGTCAATCTCGATAGCGATGATGCTGAGTTGACGGTGCGTGCCATTGATGGAAAGGGCTTTGAATCTACGGGTCCCAACTTCAACAATCCTGTTTCGATGACATTGGCACCGAGTGAGCAGATACCGATCGTTGACAGTCAGTTGTTCGGATCGGGGGTATCGGACCCTGATCAAATTCGCTGGATGAAGATAGAGAGTACGCAGGCGAAGACGGCTGGATTCTTTCTATCGTTCAACGACACGCTGGGGGTACTGGACGGAGCGGATGTCTCGACCAATACCCTGAGTTCTTTCGTATTTCCAGAGATCATGGCAACGGGCACTCAGTCGGAAACGTCGGGGACAGACGCGATTGCTGATCCTTTCACACAGATTCACGCCGCGAATCCGAATTCGGACGCGGCGACGGTCACGTTTGAGCTCTATAGCTCGGATGGCATGCTGCGTGAGGCGGTTGCGAGAAGGATTGAGGCGAACGGTGTGTTGGTTGTCTCACTTTCGGATCTTTTTGAGGACGCGACACCGACGAGTTCGGACTACATTCTTGCGACGTCTGATCAACCGGTGGTTCCGTTTGAGCTATTGGGGAAGACGGGAGTGTTCGTCCACGGTCTGAATGGGCAGGATGGCACGGGGAGTGACATAGTTCTTTACAGTCCTCAGTATGTGGTGGGTGGCGAGACGTGGCGCTCGACTCTGTCGGTAGTGAATCTCAGTGGGACAGCGGGTAGCGTCCAGTTTGAGTTCATTGGGGACGATGGAACGCGAATTGGAACGATCCGGACATTGCCAATTGCGGCAAACGGCAAGATCTACATCACGGATCAGACGTTTTTTCTGGATGCTGGGGGAGTGTTGACGCAAGGGTATGTGAAGGTGACGAGCGACGGGCCGAGTCTGGCGGGGTCGGTGGTGTTTGGGGATCAGGGCTTAGGTCAGTTCTCGGCCTCACTGCCGCTGGTTTCGCAACTGCTGGATTCAATGATCTTCGGGCAGGTGGCGTCGGATGCGGTTTACTTCACGGGTGCGGCGATACTGAATCCGAACGAGGTGGCGGTGACGGCGACGATTGACGTGTTCGACAAGGAGGGGAATCTGGTGGTGACGGTGACGCGAGTGATAGCTGCAGGTAGGCGGACGTCGCTGTTACTGACGCAGTACTTCCCGGAGCTGGAGGATCGGACGATCAGTTCCGGTTATATACGGATCACGGTGGATCAGGGAGTGGCGAGCTTTGCACTGTTTGGCACAAACAACCTGTCGGTACTGTCGGCCGTGCCACCTCAGGTGGTGCCATAGGAGGAGTTCGCAGTTATGTAGTTCTCCTGAGGGAATCTGAATGACTATTGGCCGGGCATGCGATTTTTACACGATCAATCCGCATATGTGTGCATGGCTGGGAATCAGTGCCCAATCCATTTGTCGGCAACTTAAAGGAGCCAATAGTTATGCTCACCCAAACGAGATCGACTGAAGGAAATATGCCCGTAGTCTGTCCGCAACTCTCCGGTATCGGAGGATGGCTGGTTCTACCAGCCGTCGGGATGGTTTTGGGTGTAATCGTCGGCGTCGGCAGCCTGATCTTAGGCTTAGTCCTATTCTCCGACGTCGAAATGGCAGGTTATGGTGGGATATACGCGCTCGAGCTTATTGTAAGTCTAGGATTCTTGGTCTTTGTGATCTATGCCGCAACGCGATTCTTCGGCAAGAGGAAAGATGCCCGCTCCATTATCATCAAATTGGCCGTCGCGAGTATCGTCGCGTCCGGTGTGCTTCTCGTGATCGAGCTGAGCGCAGGAGCGGAAACGTTCGCAATCGAGAGCGGCAAGGCGCTTGTACGCGACGCAATTTCTGCGGGAATTTGGATACCTTACTTCCGTGTGTCCAAGAGAGTAAAGGCTACGTTCGTCAACTAGTGGCCTGTAACGATAAGATTGCTAGTACATTAAACACTTTGTTCAGCTGATTTGCCCTCTTGCAAGAGCTACGATGCGTGTAGGAGCGAGAGATTCTTGATAGTATTTCAATTGTTACACTCCACTAGTGGGTCGTGCCCAGCTTGGTTGTTCCAAGGAACCACTTCAGAACAATCTTAGGAGGCTAGAGCAAATTGAGTCAGTTGGGGGGGGCCGCAACCAGTTGTGGCTGCAGGAAGCGCGCAATCATGGAAGATGTGATCTGCCCGCTCCAAGAACAATTGTCGTTTAACAAGGAAATGCATCCCGCCGTCTTCTCCCGCGTGCTATCGATCTTCATCCACCGAATCTCGTCCGGGTCCGCTACCCCGGACCCAAACAACTGACTATCGACAATTGGTATCTGTTCGTATCTCCCAGTTGTTGACCCAGTACTTTCCGGAACTGGAGGGGCGGAGTATCAGCTCTGGATACATCCGGGTGACGGTGGACAGGGGCGAGCTTCGCGTTGTTTGGCATGGTAGATCTATCGGTGCTGTCGGCAGCCCCCCCTCCCTCAAGTTCTACCATAAAAATCAGTTAGCCGTTTGGCAATCCAACCTGCGAAAAACTCCGCGAATAAATCTGCCGTCGGCCATGCGATTATCCCGGGCGCAGGAGGCATATATAGGGTGTGTTTCGAAAGCGTGCTTCATGGCTGGTTTGGTTGGTCCCGCGGGGAGTATTCCAGACCCTTCTTAATGAGGATTTTCGATGGCCGATCGACTCACCTGAGCCGCTTTTGGCGGTGATGCTGCATCGGCCACAATGGGCGCGCCTAAGCGATTTCGAGGGCAAAATCAGGGGATCCCTGATTGACATCCCCAAAGCGCGGAGGGGTTCTGCCGAAGCAAGTGGAGCACCTTCTTTGAGTCGACAATACCCCGGTGATGGAGGTTGGGAGCGATGAGTTTTCGTAATATTTTCGTTTTCGTGCTGGTCGGATTCCTTTCGGCTGCTTCTGCCAGGCCGGAATCCGATGGAGTGAAATACGTCACCATTGAAGTAGATCGATTCGAGGTGCAGGCAGGCATCGAATTACCTTCCAAATTCAAGATCACGCTGGTCATCGACATCAAGCTGCAGCTAGGCGACAAATTGGGCATTGAGGTGATAAGTGAGGGACAGGACCAGAGGTCGACGGGACCAGGGCTTCGCCTTACGGGAACGATCACGGAATTCAAAGGTGGTCAGCGCCTTCTCCGTTACGTTGTCCCGGTAGCCCTCGGTAAAACCAAAATCGGGGCTCACATCGAGGTTCTGGACCGGGAGACAGGGCAAGTATTGTTTGAGTCTGATGTCGACGGGAAAGTCATGATAGGGCCGTACGGCGGGGACACAATGGGTGCTTCCAACGGTCTGGCAAAGGAAGTGGCTAAGAAGATCAAGAAGCGGTTCTTTTGAAGCCGCACAGACAAGAGGAGGGATTGTTATGGTTAGAGGAATGATGCTGATTGGGCTAGTGTTTTCGTTGGCTCTCAACACCTTCGCGGACTCGGCTTCTTTTAAGAAGACCAAGCTGGAGATTATCGAAAAGAATAAGCAGAAATTCATCGATGTGGAACTCCGCATCGAAGATCAGAAGATTGTAGTTGTGGAAAAGAAACGCTCCTCTGTTCGAGTGGAGATTCCCTACTCGCAGATAAAAAACATCAATTATGAGATGGCCAGGCGGCGGCGGATATCAGAGGGTGCTGCTGTTGCAGTATTATCACTCGGAGCAGGAGCCGTGTTGATGCTGACCAAGACGAAGAGTCACTGGCTTACCATCGAGCACGAAAAAGGAACGGAGTTAAAGGAAACTGCCTTTCGGCTCCACAAAGACGAATATGGTCCAGTAATCGCGGTGCTCGAGGAAAAAAGTGGCAAGCCAGTCACAATCCTGGCAAACGTGGAGCATCCGGCGGCCGGGAGCAAGAACATGGAGGAAATAGTCCCCTATCTGGTGGATCAAGTTCGTACAGCGCTCAAGCGGTCTATGGAGAAGTACTCATGCCGAGTTACGAAGGAGGAAGACGATAAGATCGAGTGCAAGCGCGGTCGCGGCAACTATGAGGCACCACAGGGCGGCGGAGGAGAAAAAGTCACGGCGAAGTTGAAAATCGACGATTCTTCGACGCGAGTGAAGATAAAAACTGGCAAAGGCTTCGTGGGGCGATTTGGAAAGAAGAACTGGTCGACACCCATCTTCAAGGAGATGATGAGGATTCTTGAAGAGAAGACTGACCAGACCGCTGATGTCCGCCCACCGGACCGGCGCTGATCAGGGTCGACGCGACGCTGAAGAGTGAGTGCGCGGTACCGTTGGAGTATCTGAGAGCAAAAAGGCCTAACAATAGCGTTGATGCGGATGCTGGCCTCGGTCGCTCCTACACAGTCACGGGTTAAGCGGGGCGTTAGGCGACACGCGAAAAGACAGGCCCTTATGTCGAACGAGAAGCTGTTTCGAGTTGAGGCGTGGTTCGCAAAGAACCAAGAGAAGGCGTGGCGCTCATCGAAAAGCGCGTCGATTCCGAGGAAGAAGTGTTGCATTACGCGACCGGGTGGCGTTATTCGCCCGACATCTTTACTTGGCTCCCGAATATCGAAACCATCATCGATACCACGAAGAAGCGATATCTGCTTGCAGCCTCAAGAGACAAATTTTGATACTTTTGCCTAGGTCTCATCTCCATATTGCGATGCGTCCGAAATTGGACTGTTCGGTTGCGTGTCGTCTTTCCCACGGTTGATCGCTTTCTACCTAGCTTTGACCTCAATCGCTAGCCCCTTTGTAGCGGGCTGCTTCCAGCTTGGCGGCCTATTTCGAGTCGCACGCCCCTCAATTCCTCGAGCCTGCCGCGACTAATCGAGACCAGGCATGCGATTTTGCCCATGCCAAAACGCATACTAAGGTGTGAGGATTGATTTTCATTGTCGTAGGCCCGGATCTCTGAGGCATTGCGTATTCCCTAATCGCTTACATTTAGCACTTATTCACGACAGGTTCTGTGGCCAGAAGATGGGGAAGTCTCTTTTCCATGGGTTTGGGTGGCGGCGATAGCTGGGAAGTGATGGAAACCAATGAGGAGAAGAGGAACTGATGAGGACACCAAAAAAAGGTCTCATTGTGTTCGTTGGGTTGTTCGCGGCGATTACCAGTGCGCACTTCATCCAAGCGCAATCGAATACGAGCAAGCTCGTGTACGAGCTACCCGATAACGGGGGACTGTCGGCGTCCACGGCGAACACCGCGTCCGAGGTCACTCGCGGTTACGGTAGAATCCAGCCAGAAATAGGCCGCACCGCACCAGCCGGTTTGGCGATATTCGGATTCACGTCCGGAGGTGTACTCGTTTCCGAGGCCGGGGTTCCAGCCTCGCCCCTGACCCAGGCCGGAAGGATTTACGCCGAGGTTGCCGGAGCCGTCAACACGGGGTTGGCTATTGCGAATCCGAACGGCAGTCCCGCGACCATAACATTCAATTTTACCGATTCTGCAGGGACCGATTTCGGAAGTGGGACGATCACGATTGCCGCAGGCGGTCAGATTGCCAAATTCCTGAATCAGGATCCGTTCAACAGCGGTGATATCGTCAACGGGACCTTTACATTCAATTCAGACGTTCTGATTTCTGTGATCGCGCTTCGAGGTTTTATCAACGAGCGTGGGGATCTTCTGATCACGACCCTTCCCGTTGCGCCGCTTGGGACGACATCGACTGTGACTAGCTTGTTTCCGCACTTTGCCGTCGGAGGGGGCTGGATCACACAGGTGATCCTGGTTAATCCCACCGATGGCATCCTGACCGGTAGGATAGAGTTCTTCAGCCAGGGCAGTGATACGGTACCTGGTGCCCCGGCTACGGTTACGATCGACGGTGTCTCCGCATCGTCGTTCACCTACTCGATACCGGGCCGGAGCGCCCGCCGGTTTGTGCCTTCCGGGGCCTCGATGGTAACGACGTCCGGTTCGGTTCGAATCGTGCCAGACCCTGGCAACAGTGCGCCGTCTGGCCTCGGTGTGTTTTCGTTTAAGCCCAACCTGTTTACAGTGGCTGAAGCGGGTGTTCCGCTGCTTGAGCCGGCCACGTCGGTGCGTATGTATGCGGAATCCGCGGCCTCGATTCAGACTGGAGTCGCGATTGCGAACCCGTCGTCGTCTCCCTCCACGGTAACCTTCGAGCTGACCACACTGCCTGGAGCATCTACGGGACTCACTGGAACCGCGACAATTCCGGGAAATGGCCAGATCGCAACGTTCCTGGACCAGATTTCGGGGTTTGAGGAGCTAACCACCCCGTTTCAGGGCGTGTTGCGGATATCGACGACCTCGACGGCCGGTCTCTCGGTCGTAGGATTAAGAAGTCATGTCAACGAGCGGGCTGATTTCTTGATTACAACGACTTCGCCGGTGGACGAAAATGCTACAGCGTCCACGGACGAGCAGTTGTTCCCCCATTTTGCCTACGGCGATGGATGGTCGACCCAGTTCATCTTGTTCGATGGTTCTGGTGCGTCGACTTCAGGCAACCTGCATTTTCTATCTTCGGCCGGCGAATCGAGCGATGTCAGGCTATCGGACATCAGTACGGTAAAAATGATCGGCCCGTTCTCTCACCCTAGTCCTCAGGGTGTGACAGCCGAAGGTCACGTCGGACTTTGGATGCATAAGCAGACTGACCTTTCCTCCATGAACGGGATTGCAGATTGGGTGAACGGCTGGGATCGCTACAAAGATAAGAATTATCCCGGTGAATCCTGGAGGATTCTTGAACCTATTAATGTGGTTTGGATCGACTTCACTGCTTCTACAGAACAGCAGGCTAAAGATCACCTCGAGCACTTCCTCGAAGCGCAAGGAGAGGGGGATCCCACAAGAACGAAGTTTTCTAAAGAAGGTGGCCATTCTGATGGCTATTGGGCGGCTTATGCGTATAACGAACTGCTCAACATTCCTTTGTGGATGCCCCAGTATCCACACACGAAAGGAGTGGCGTGGGTCGATATCCGCGGGGGGAAAGCAAAAAATCACGGCCGTATTTTCCCATCTTTTGAGGTCACGAGCGAGTCTGGAGATCCGGTCTATATAACTTCAGGAGCCTTCAGTCGAGAAACCGTGCTTCACCTGTTCGAATCATTCGACGACGCGCGCGACGTCCTGGTCGCTCCTGACGGCTGGGTGGATAAAGGCGTGTCCGACTTTGAGAATAGCTACGGACCGTCACTGCTTCTGGATTTCACAACAGCTGACCACAGCGGAGTGCGCATATTTGCTCTATACCCTGATGATGAGTGTGCAGACATTTCTGGTCTATGGAATGGCCGAGAATCTGGCACCTTGACGGAGAGTTTCACCGCGCTCGGAGAAACGGACACAGATACGAGTTCCTTCAGAGGAGCGGGAACTATCACTATCAACCAGGTCGACTGTAATATCAGCTACCTTCCAATCCCCGTGTCTGGTCTAGTTCCCAAGGACCTCACGCCGCAACAGTGGGAGTCCGTGAGGCGAACGGGGACCATTGAAGGGAATAATTTTTCCGTGAGTGGGCCTGCAGGATTGCTATTGGTCGAACTGGGGCGAGAAGTGGATGGAATTACAATAACGAGCGTCAACGAAAACCACCATGAAGCGACGGGCACGATAACTAATGGAGAAATCTTTCTTGAAGGTACGAGTCGCTTTGTAGTGTCCGGCAGGGCATTGGATGAAAGCGGTGTTCGCCAAGCATTTACATTTAGTGCCTCCGCCACTTCCAAAGCTACGCTGAGCCGATCCGGGCAAGCCGATAGTGGGTCTTGGCTGTCTATATGTGCTGACGCCTCTTGTTCGTCGTCAATCTCGGATGAGGCGCCGACAGACCAAATGGAGGTACGATCGCTCGTTGAGAGCGTCAAGCAGAGGATTCTGTGGCTTCAATAGATCCTTGGCTTTACCTATGAAACCTCTGTTGAGGAAGTCTGCATGATTTTGGGCCGGGCATGCGATTTGCCCTCAATCAGCAGCATATTTACGGTGTGTTTTGAAAGCGTACTTCATTGCTGATTTGGTTGGTCCATAGTGGCCGGTCCTTCTTTCCATGAGGATTCTCGATGGCCGATCGAACCCACCGAAACCTGCTGGTCTGGAATTTGAGATGCTGCAACAAGACCGTCGCTTTGCTCTTGCTCTTTTTCCTGTCTCCCGCAAAGATTGCGATCTTGGCGTCGGACCCATGCAGGAATGTCTCCGACCACGTTCTAGTTATCATGGATAGGAGTGTCGCGGCCTTTGCTCTTTTTGTTACTATGGCCTATCGGTCCTCTCGGCAGTTCCTCCTCAGTTCGTGCCCTAGGGAAAGGAATCGGCCGCCGCGGAGCGTATAACGACTACCTCCGCTGAAACATTAAAAATCACGAGGTGTTTCGTGGTTTGCGCTTTGAAGTGGATTGGCCTGGTTGCCCTGTTGCTGCCTTTGCTTGCGATGCCTGCGTGGGCTGATTCGCTCTCGATCAGCTTTGCGGATCCCATTGGCGATCAAACCGGGAACATCGATGTCGTCCAGATGGATTTTGTGTTGGACAATGCTACAGGTGCCTATACCGTCACCTTGACCGCCTCGGACGCCAACCCCTTCAGTGGAGACTTTCGCGTCAACTTGGCGCTTTTCAACCCGGATACGGGCCAGACGACGGTCGACCCAGCCTTCCTGCAGGACGATCTCAACGATTTCAGCCTGGACAATCCGAGCCAGACGGTGACTTTCACGGGATCGAGTCCGAAGTTGATGCAGTGGCAGACCGGCCACCGAGTTGCTACGAGCAATGGTCCTTTCGGATTGCCCAGCGATGCCAGTTTCTTTTCGTTCAATACTCTTCTGGTGGAAGCTCCCTTTCCCTCTGGAATCGACCAGATCGCTCTCAATGGTTCCACGACCATCGTGATGTCGGATCCACCGGCCGGTCCCGCAATCAGCAGCGTCAACCCGGTCTCGATGCAGGCCGGCGGACCGTCCTTTCTTCTCACGGTAGTGGGCGAGAATTTCACAACCTCCTCCAGAGTGCAATGGAACGGCGAGGATCGTTTCGCAGTCTTCAACAGCACATTTCAGCTCCGGGCTCGCATTCCGGCAAGCGATATCGCCACTCCCGGGAGCGCGGAAATCTCGATTCTGAACCCAGAGGGCATTTCCAGCCCAATCCAGACATTCACGATCGGAACTCCGGTGCCGTTTCTCTGCTGCACGGACCCAACCTCGTCGGCCTCGGGAAGCTCGGACCTGGATATTACGGTATTTGGAAATGGCTTCGTCCCGGGCTCAACGGTGCTCTGGAACGGTGCCGCTCGCTCGACGAGCTTTATCAGCGGCCAGCGGCTAGAAGCGTCGATCCCGTTCACCGATCTGACCTCGGCTGCGACGGCTCAGTTATCTGTTCGGAACCCGGATTCCAGCGCCTCAGGAAACCTGAATTTTCCCGTGCGCGATATTCCCCCTGATGCCCCCCGGATCACGAGCATCAATCCTGACGCGTTTCCTGCCGGAGGCGGCGCTTTTACCCTGACCGTCAACGGAACCGGATTCGTGGCGAATTCGCAGGTGCAGTTCAACGATCAGGATCGGGTCACGACTTTCGCGAGTTCCATGCGGCTTACCGCAGAGATCCTTGCACAGGATGTGGCCACAGCTTCCACCTTCAGCGTTACCGTGACCAATCCGGACGCGGTGGCTCCCAGTGAGCCGCCTCTTGCTGTCACAGGAAATGAAGCGGTAGTGGTCGTTACTAACCCTGCACCGGTTCTATTGAAGATTGCACCGACCATCACGCGCCTCGGGGGCACCGGCGTCGCCCTCGTTTTGGAGGGACTGCAGTTTGTTTCTTCGTCGAGGGTTCGTTGGAATGGGCAGGAGCGTGACACCACGTTCATTAGCGCTTCCCGATTGGAAGCTGCCATTGAGAACAGCGATCTCTTGCAATTGGGGACGGCAACGGTCACCGTTGCTACTCCTGGTCCCGGGGGCGGCGTGACGGGTTCTTTCACTTTTACAATCCAGCCTACGGACGAGATTTCAACCTCGCTACTCTATCCCCGATTCGTCAGTACAACCGGTGTTGACAACGCCCTCGACGATACAGAAACGACCGGGATCGCTGTCGCCAACCTCAGTGGTTCCGATGCAACACTCACTTTCACCGCCTACGAGAGTCCGGGTACCCTGGTCGGCGGACCGGACATCGTCAACCCTGCTTCGATCCCGATCAGGAGCACCGAGCAAATACCCATTACTGACAGCCAGATTTTCGGCGTTGGCTTGTCACAGAGGTCGACCGTCGGCTGGATCAAGCTGGAGAGTACGGTGAAGAACATCGTCGGATTCTTCTTGAGTTTCAACGACAGCCTCTCGATTCTCGACGGCGCGGACGTTTCTTCAGAGGCGCTGACCTCCTTTGTATTGCCGGAGATCGAAAGCGAAGGCTTTACCGAAGTTCATGTGAGCAATCCGTCGGATTCAGCGGCTGAAGGTAGCTTTGAGCTTTACGATGCTTCGGGAAGCGTGCGAAGCACGGCGAGCCGGACCGTAAATCCTAATGGGTCGCTGGCGACATTGGTCGCAGACTCGCCCACGAGTCTCTCGACGCCCAAGATGATTTCCGATGTGCTCTTCCCCGGAATAGAGGCCGAAGCTTCATACTATGTCCGGGCCACCTCCGACACGGCGGTGGTGCCCTTCGAGTACCTTGGGAAAGCGGGGAACTTCGTCGAAGGCGTCAACGGCCAGGACGCGACCGCGGGAAGCACCGTCCTCTATAGCCCGCAGTATGTGGTGGGTGGCGGTGTGTTTCGGACGACGCTATCTGTCGTTAATCTCGAGGGAGTAGGCGGAACCGTCACTTTCAAGTTCATTGGTGATGACGGAGTCCAGATTGGCGCGGCGCAATCGCGCGCCATCAGGCCCCTGGGAAAAATCTACATCGATGCACAGGACTTCTTCCTGTCGGACCTGGACTCGCGCACTCAGGGCTATGTGGAAATCACAAGCGACGGACCCAAGCTGGTGGGCAGCGTCGTCTTCGGGGATCCGGGACGCAGCCAGTTCTCCTCTGCCCTTCCCCTGATAGCGACCCTACGGACAGCCCTCGTTTTTGGCCAGATTGCTTCGAATTCCACCTATTTTACCGGGGTGGCCATTATCAATCCCAACGCAATGGATGTGGAGGCGACCATCGAAGTCCTAGACAGGAACGGAAATGTACTCCGTCGCAAGACCGAGACCATTCCTGCCGGACAGCGGACCTCACTGCTTCTCACCCAGTTCTTCCCTGACTTAGTCGATGAAGACATCAGCTCAGGCTACATCAAAGTCACCGTGGACAAGGGCGTTGCGAGTTTTTCATTGTTCGGCACCAACAGTCTGTCGGTCCTTTCGTCCGTACCTCCCCAGATCGCTCCTCTAAGCGCGGGTGATCCTGTTGCACCCCGACCCTAGTCTCTTTTCACCAATCATGAATGCGGGCAAGCGTGTGTTGTGCCGCACCGCTAACTCAGCAAGGAATTGATCGTTTCCAGCGGGGACTTTTCCTTCTTTTCCATGCGAGTTCTCCCCTCCCCGGGAACATAAGACACTTGAAAGGGCGAGTGAATCAGGTCAGGCAAGGCGTCTTGCCGGCCCTTACGGAAAAGGTGATTCGCTTACGAAAACGATACTTTTGGGCAATTTCTTCAGAAAGCGGTAATGGAACTTGAAATCAGGAAACATCCTTCCCAGGGGCTGCCATCAGAAAGGCAGCCCCTGGGCCTGTCGAATCACAACGATCCGCGGGCAACGACTCAAGCCCCTCCCATCGGCCCCCCCATGGAACGCAGCGCAGCTTTCTTGGGCCGAGGCATTTCCCCCTACGGTTTGGATGGCCTTCAGATGCCCTTCTACTGTAAAATGAAGACACTTGCCCTCTTGTCGTTGCGGCCGAAGAGCTCACGAATAGGACCTTCGGAGCTGTCGATGCAGTTCCGCGATTGCAGAGATGAGCTTCATTTATCCGCTTGGTTGATTGGAAACCCAGGGATGGATCTTGGTGAGTCGTCGGAAAAGCAACTGGTCCGCCAGGCAATGGAGGGAAACGAAGAATCGTTTTCGACATTGCGGTCTGTATACAACTCGACGGTTTTTCATTGCCTGCGCCAGTATGCCCGAAACGATGATAGTCTCACCGATCTCGTGAACAAGACCTGGGTCGAGGTTCAGAGCCGGCTCCAAGCCTACGAACGCTCGCAGATGTCCTTTGCGGACTTCGTGGAAAACCGAACCCGGTTTGTCTGCCTGAAATTCCAGGCCTCGTCAAATGAGCGGTTATCGACCCGTAGGCTGATCGACGACCTCCGTGCTGGGCCCTCGCCATTTGAAACGGATGAAGAGCTCGAGGAGTTGGTCTGTGTTCTAGGCGCGAAGGAAGGCGATCCCGAGGCCTTCAATCGGCTCTGGGCAAGACACCAAGATCAACTCTATGGGTTCATTCGGTGGCAGATCCGAGGTGAGGGTGCAGACGAGATCGCCCGGGATATCCTGAGCAACCTCTGTCTGTTCTTGCGCCAAAGAATCACAATTTACGATCCCGTGCGCGCTCGTTTCCGGACGTTTGCCAAGTTTTATGCGGACAGCCTGCGCAAGAGATACTTCAAACCAAACAGGGAAATCGCGGTTGATTGGATTCAGGATGCCGACGGGGAAACGTCGCCATTTGTGGGAGCCGAGAGCGCCGGTCTTCACAAGTCGGTCGAAGACCAATTGATCGACTATGAAGCCGCGCGGGCGCTTCTGCAAGTTACTTTCAATCTTACGAGCCCGCCTCATCAACTCGTCATCTTCGGCTTCAACAAGCTGCTGGAATGGAAGCCCGTCGAAATTGTCAAAAGCCTTTCGGACCAGCTTCTCGGCGATCTAGAGCCAAGGCTGGAAGATGACTTCATCAGCGGTGTGACCTACGAGCAGGAATTTATCAGAGAGTGTTTCGCCAAGCTGCGACACAATATGGGCCGGAAGTTCAAGGAGGTCGTGCGCCATCCGAAGGCGTTGAACGCGTACAAGAATATTCTGGACCAAGAGATCGGAACGTTGAAATTGAGCAGTTTTTACACCAAAAATACGAATCGGGAGGATAATGTGGTCAAGTGGGCGGGTAACGTATGGAAGACTGTGCGGGTCCGGATGCTGGAATGGGAGCTGGGCAAGAAGGGAACCAGCGCGCTTTGAGAATTTTGACTTCCTTGAGAAAGTGTGTGTCGGAGGTATGAAGGAGACCTGCCCGTATGGCTTCTGAGGCCGGTAGCGAACATATGAGCTTTGAAGACGTCGTCACTTACCTGGACAAGGCAACCAGCGACGTGGAAGAGGAGCAAATCGAGACCCATCTGGCGCGTTGCGATTCGTGCGTCGAAAGAGTGCGCCGCGCCTATGAGCTCTGTCGCTCTTGGGCTGGATGGACAGCGGAAACTTACAGGGATGCGTTGCTCAGGCATTTACTTCGAAAAGCTCTGGAATCGGCTGCGCTTGAAGGCCAATCCAGTTTGTCGAACTTGAAAAAGCGCATCGACGTGTGGCTGAAGCAGTCGGCGGGGCTGGCGGACGGTGTCGTTCGGGTCGTTCTCGCCAAGAGCAGAAGTACTTCAAAGGTAATAACGGACGGAATGGATGGGCTTCTCCGCCCTGAAGCCCTCTGGCACTTTGAACCCAAGCTGGCCACAGGAGGCGTTCGGGGGACAATCGGCTCGGTAGCGCCGGATCCGCACGTCACGGCGGAGAAGGGAAATTTGGGTGCTCATGTGAAGGTAGAACAGCGGGAGGGTAGCAACGAGATTGTCGTAAGATTGGATGGGTTGCCAGAAAAGCAGGCTCCCCCCGCGGTGTTGCTGGTGTCCATCGGCGAGGAGAAAGGCCCCGCCTTCAAGGTGGCGGAATTGAAGCGCAAGGCTGGGGGGTTGATAGCCAGACTCGAAGACGTTCCGGAAGGAGACTACATGTTAGCATTCGAGCCCATCGCGTCAATGCCGAAACCCCCGTTGGAGAACGGAGTAGGTAAAAAGAAAGGAAGCTCGTGAGTGTTCCTCACTCGCACGGATTGGATTGGGCATGGGGAACTGCAGCCCGTGAAGCAGCCCGTTTGCAACAGGAATATATCGAGCCGGAACATCTACTCTTTGGAATCGTTCAACTGGAACAAGCACGGGGGGAAACGCGGCCCGGCGGAGAGGATCGTCTGGAATCGGAACTAGGCGAGATCGAATCTTTCTTGATTTCTCTTGGAACAACCCCTCAAGGTGTGCGGGATTCATTAGGGAAGGTGCTCGTCGCGGGGGATCACACTCATTCGGGCATGATAGTCCACCGCAGTGGCGTGGCGAGATCTCGCTTTGTCCGTGCACAGGCGATAGCGCAATCTAACGACCGCCGGGAATTGTGCTGCGTGCACGTAATTGCCGCGATGTTCGAAGTTCCGAATCCGGCCATTCTTGAATTGCTGCGTGATCTGCAGATTCGTGACCTGCGCTCGAACGCGTTCGACCAAGCGTTGAAGGAAGAAAGAGCCGGACGCGCCGTCCATGATGTTCCCACACAGACTCTGCATTATGAAGGGACGCGATCTGCAACGCCTCAAGGTGAAGCAACGGTATCCATGGATGCCACTGTAGAAGACGGGACTCTAGACGAGCACAACCCTGAGGCAACGGATTCAGAAAACACTTGGTCTAAGCCGACTGAGTCGTATCGGCTCGGGCGGGTCCAGGGTCCGCAGAAGGAAAGTGTGTGGGTGCTCCCGTCGGACGGGATTACTTCGATCGGCCGTTCAGACGAGGACGCTCTTCCCGATGTGGACCTGCGGCCGGACTTCAAAGTCTCTAGGTTACATGCTCGGATCTGGTTCGAAGACGAAGGCTGGTGGATCGAGGATCTGGATAGCAAGCACGGCACCCGCGTCGCGGATCAGAAAATCGCCGCGCATCAACCCATTTCCATCCAGGCCTGGGACGAGGTATATATCGGAAACACTACCCTGATGCTGGCTCCGCCGACATGGTTGAGGATCCAGAGCGACGATCTTGTTTTGGATTTCGAGTCCCGGCGGTTCGTCAATCTTGGATTGACTCAGTGCCAGGTTCCTATCATTTCCAAGCTGATAGCCCGCAATTGGGGCGGGAAGACGTCTCAACCGCATACTCTGCGTATTGAACTCAGCGACCTGACCAAGAGCGATAAGATCGCCATCCCGCCTGTGCCTGCCGGTCAATCCTACGATCTTGGTCTCCCGGACTTTCACTTCGATTTCAAGGCATTGCAGCATGTTGTGGAACGGAGATCGTGTAGCCTGTCGCTACACCTTGATGATAGCCAGCTTGATACTTCTACCATCGAGCTGCACGTTTTGCCGGCAAATGAGTGGGCTGGCTGGCGCACGCACTCTGACCAACTGTCGCTGTCTGCGTTTGTCCTTCCGAATCATCCGGGGATCAAGGAGTTGGTGCGCGGAATGTCGGGAAGGTTATCCACAGAATGTTCAGCCGAAGAAGCCCTGCGAGTTCTTTATGAGCATTTGTCTTCCGAATGGAGTATGAGTTATCGCCTCGAGCTACCGACGTGGAACCCGGGCAGTCAGAGAATTCGGCTTCCTCATGACGTTCTGTTTGGTCTGCACAATCATCATGGACACGGAACGTGTCTAGATGTAGCGCTCGTACTGGCTGCGTGCCTGGAGCAGCTACATTTCCAGCCGCTCGTTGCCATCCTGGAAGTTGATCATTCCTACCACGCACTCGTGGGGTGTTGGCAGACCCCAAAGGATGGCCTGGAGCCCATACTGCTTGAAAACGAACGCCTATTGGACGGAGTGCGGTGGATCGATCCCAATGGATGTACCAGTGCCGGTGAATACCGATTGGACTTCGAGCCATCTTCCGAACGGGCTGATATGCTCCTCCGCGATAGTCGCCTGGTCTTTGCCCTGGACGTCGCGGCGGCACGAGAGATTGGTCGTGTTGAGCCACTCCCGTTCTCAGGCCGTCGTGAACTGAACGTCGAGGCGCGGCAGGCCCTGGATTGCGCGAGCGAGCTGGGACGGAGCTTGCGGCAACCCCCAGGAACCGTGCATCTACTGATTGGATTGTTAAAGGTCGAAGATGGATTTACCCCGAACGTCTTTCGACACCTCGGATTGGATCTAGCAGAGGTTCCAATGAGACTAGAAATTGGGCTGCGGCAGTGGGAAGCTTCAGACGCAACGTCTCACAATCAGACAAGGCATCATGAATTTGCCACGGAATCCGCTCAATCCCTTGCGGCGCGAGGCGGATCTCCGTCGGTATCCGACCGTCATCTTTTTGAAGCGCTCCTAGCAACCTCGAGTCCGGCACTGGACAATGCCCTTGAAAACCTAGGCACGTCCCGCAGAAACTTGCGTGATGCTGTCGAAGAACTCGATGCAAAGTCCGGCCGGCCCGCGACAATCCAGTCGTTTTTTCCTTCCTGATCCTAGTTGACGAACTGGTTGTCCTTAATGAAGACTACGCATATGGAAGGTGTGTATACTGTCCGAATACCGACGGCTCACATCAAGACAGCCTCATGCGATGGCCCATCGAGTTCGGGAGTGAAGTGGCAGCGCGAGGAGCCGGACCAAAGGTACACCAACCATGCCGACGCGAAGGAAGATTCTACGTAATCTCGGTGCCCTGGCGGCGTCAGGGTTTGTGACGAGTGCCGGAAGGCTGAGTTCCGCTCTCTCCGCCGCGCAGGACTCAAGGCGGGGACGCCCGCGCGTGCTGGCCCTTATCGGGGATCGCTATCACAACCCCAACTACATTCGCGTGGCGCTCGGGCGTATTTTTCGGGAGTTGAGTATTCCCATTGATTTCACGTTCAACTACGAAGAGCTCGGCGCCGACCTCCTCGAAGGCTACCGCCTCCTGGTGACCTTTCGGGACGGGTACATCTGGCCGAAGGGGTACCAGAGTGCCATGATGTACCCTTATGCCAGTTCACTCGAGAATCGGGAAGACTGGCCTGAGGAGCAGCCGGAAGGATGGATTGCCGAAGAGCAGGGCAAGGCGGTCCAGCAGTTCGTAGAAGCCGGCAACGGTCTGTATGCTTACCACAACAGCGGTTACATATCTCTGTACTCGAAGAGCTATCGAGCGGTCATGGGAGGGGTTACCCTTCACCACCCGCCGCTGCGCCCCTTCAAGGTGAAGGTGGTCGATCGAGGGCACCCCATTACCCAGGGCGTGGCGGATTTCATGGTGAACGACGAACAGCACTATCTTACTTTCGACAAGGATCCCAGGCATCTGATCCTGCAAAGTGAGAACATCGATGGCCTCAACCACGGCAAACACGGGACCACGGCCATCGGCGGCTGGGCATACGACTACGGAAAAGGCCGCGTCGCCTACACGGGGGTAGGCCACACCCTGCACTCGCTGTGGCAACCCCAGTACGTCAAAATCCAGAAGAATGCCGTGCGCTGGCTTTTGCGGATGTCAGATTGATGCCAACGAGGATGATGTTCGCAGCTGGATGAATGAGGACTTGATCGATATCGTGATCGTGCCCCATCTCCAGACACCTTTAAACTTATGCGCTGAGGTAGAAACATGGTTGCACTTCATGTTGATTTGCAGATAAAAGCAAATGCCGATTCAGCCCTGGAGCAAACCTTCCGCGAAACCTTTCGCCCGGCCGTTAGCGCCCAGCAAGGATTCGTCGACGTAGCTTTGCTTCGCGCCGGGTCCAAAAGCAATTCGTATCGGTTGGTCATTGCCTTTGAAAGCGAAGCGCTACGGCTGAAGTGGGTGGAGACAGAGCTGCATCAGCAGGTCTGGCCGCAGATGGAGGCCCACTGCGAAGGCTTCGAAGCCAATGGGTTCGAGGCGGTATAGATGGGGAGCAGCGTCGATGCTCGCCTGGGCCCCTGTCGTGTCTATCCTGGGGGCGAGGCTCCCTCTGGCGGCCGGGGCAACAGAGCGAGGTACAGTTGGAGGACCACATGAACCTAGAAATCCGAGATGACCGATTTCGCTCGGTCGTTGGTGAAGATGTCGAAGTAGAGGAGCTCGGTACCGGCTTCGAATTCACCGAGGGGGCCATCTGGCATCCCGTCGAGAAGCACCTGATCTTCAGCGATATGCCGGGCAACATCATGAGGAAGTGGACGCCGGAGGGTGGAATCGAGACGTGGCGGAAGCCCTGTGACATGGCAAACGGCAATACCTATGACAGAGCCGGCCGCCTGATCACTTGTCACCACACGACAAACTCCGTGACGAGGACCGAGCAAGACGGCTCGATAACGGTGTTGGCGACGCACTACCAAGGGAAGGAGCTCAACAGCCCCAACGACGTCGTAGTCCGAAGCGATGGCTCGATCTATTTCAGCGACCCGAGCTTCGGCAGAATGGAGTACTACGGGGTAGCTCGCGAGCAGGAGCTCGACTTCCGAGGTGTGTACCGGCTCGATCCCGAAACCGGAAACCTCACGCTGCTTGTCGACGACTTTGATCAGCCCAACGGTCTCTGTTTCTCCCCGGACGAGTCGCAATTGTATGTCAATGACACGATGCGAGACCATATCCGGGTTTTCGAAGTCCATGAGGATGGCTCCGTATCCAAGGGAAGGGTGTGGGCGGAGCTGACCGGCGACCGGGACGGCCACGCCGATGGGATGAAGCTCGACAGCCAGGCGAACATGTTCTGTGCTGGCCCGGGTGGCATCCATGTTCTTGCGCCGGATGCAACATCGCTTGGAATCATCTACGTCCCGCAGGTATGCGCGAATTTCTGCTGGGGTGAGGACGACTTACGGAGCCTTTTCATGACCGCGAGCAAGTCTCTTTATCGGGTTCGGGTGAAGGTCGCGGGCAAGAAGGCGTTCTAAGGCGCTATGAAACTTCGATCGAATACTCTGCTGGAAAAGATTGAGAAAGAAGATTTTGTCATCGGGACGTTTGTAGAACTCCCGAGTCCTCAGCTGGTCGAGTTGCTTGGTTTGGCGGGCTTCGACTTTGCTGTCATCGACACGGAACACGGAAGCATCGGTCTGGAACGGACAGAGGAGCTCATCAGGGCAGCAAACTCCACTGGCATAAGCCCGATGGTTCGCGTCTCGACCTGTGAAGAGGTGACCATTCGGAGACCGCTCGATATGGGGGCCGTTGGACTGCACATCCCCCAGGTGGGCAGCGCGGAGATGGCGCAACTGGCCGTTCGATCCAGTCACTTTTTTCCTTCCGGAATTCGTGGTCTGCAGCCCTTCGTTCGCGGCGCCAGTTACAAGGCCCACCCGACCCAAGACTTTCTGCAGGAGAGTAACCGCGACATCTGCCTCGTTCTTCATATCGAAGGGGAGCAAGGAATCGATTCATTGGATTCGATACTTGCCGTCGATGGTGTGAACGTTCTGTTTCTGGGTCCTTACGATCTGTCTCAATCACTTGGCGTGCCAGGCCAGGTCAACCATCCAAAGGTGGAAAAGAGAATGATCGAGTCGATCGAAAAGGCAAGAAATGCGGGCAAACACATCGGCACTTTCTGTGACGATACGGACGCAGCGCTCCGCTGGATAGATGCCGGCGTTTCCTACCTAGCCGTCAGCATCGATTCGTATATTTTTCTGAACGCAGCGAGTGATCTGATAAGCAAGGTGCGAGGGGAAGCAAGGCCGCAGTAGCTACGCCCTCTCGGCCATTTCGGCCGCGACGTCGAGGATGGAGTCTTCCTGCCCGCCGACGGTGTGCCGCTTACCGAGCTCGACCAATATATCCCGCGGATCGAGGTTGAACTTCTCCGCGGCCCGAAAGGTATGAAGGAGAAAGGTCGAGTAGACACCGGCGTATCCCATTGTCAGAGCAGCATTGTCGATAACCTGCGGACGCTTCATGATGGGAAGGACAACCTGCTCGCCGAGGTCCATGAGTCGGAACAGATCGATACCGGTATCGTAGCCAGCCTTGTCGAGCGCCGCCACCAGCGCCTCCAGCATGGCGTTGCCGGCGCCGCCCCCCATGCCTCTGAGTGACCCGTCCACAACCACGGCTCCCTGCTCAACGGCTGCAAGGGCGTTTCCCACTCCCAGCCCCAGGTTATTGTGGGCATGAAAGCCAACCTGGACGCTCAGCCCCTCCAGTAGGGCTTTTACACGCAGCCGGACCTCTTGGGGAACCATCGCGCCGGCAGAGTCCACCACATAGACGGCGTCGGCGCCATATCCTTGCATGAGTCGAGCCTGCTCCACCATTTTGGGGATATCCGCCATGTGGGCCATCATCAGAAAGCACAAGACTTCCATCCCCATATCTTTCGCCAGTCCGATGTGTTGCTCCGATATATTTGCCTCGGTCACATGGGTGGCGATCCGTGCCACAACGGCGCCATGATCGTGGGCCAGTTGCAGGTCTTTTTTCGTTCCTACTCCGGGCAAGAGCAAGATTGCGATTTTCGAGTGTTTGACGATGGAAGCAGCGATTTCCAGCTTCTTCTCGTCCGGCGTCCGGTCAAAACCGTAGTTTATGGAGGATCCTCCGAGGCCGTCACCATGAGAGATCTCGAGGATCTCGACCCGTGCCTCGTCGAGCCCCTGGACGATGTCTCGAATCTGGCCTTCCGCGTACTGGTGACTGATGGAATGGCTTCCGTCCCTCAGCGTTGTGTCGACAACCCGGATATGCTTTCTGGCTTCAGTCATGGGACGGTTACTCCCTTTTGAATATGGTCTCGGACTATTAATTCGCCAACAGCGACCGCAGCGGCTGTCATGATGTCCAGATTCCCCGAATAGCGAGGCAAATAGTCGCCGGCGCCTTCGACCTGGATCTGAATCGTCACCTTGCGATCGTCTACATCCGGCTTGTGCTTTAGCCGGTACCCCGGAACGTAGGTCTGGATTCGAGCGACCATCTCCTCGATAGAAGCCCGTATCTCGGCTTCCTTGTCCTCTTCAACCAGCGCATACACGGTGTTGCGCATCATGATGGGGGGCTCAGCCGGATTGAGAACGATAATGGCTTTGCCTTGCTTCGCTCCGCCAATCACTTCCAGACTTCTCGCCGTGGTCTGCGTGAACTCGTCAATGTTCTGTCGGGTGCCCAACCCAGCGCTTCTGCTCGAAACGGTCGAGACAATCTCTGCATAGCTTACCGGCGTGACCTGGCTGATCGACGCGATCAAGGGCGCGGTTGCCTGGCCGCCACACGTCACGAGATTCACGTTGGGCGCACCCATGTGCGCTCCGAGATTTACGTAGGGCACGACAAAGGGACCTACGGCAGCCGGCGTCAAATCGACAGCGATGATCCCTGCATCCTCGAGTAGCGGCGCGTGCTTTTTGTGCGGCTTTGCGCCGCTGGCATCGAAGGCAAGGGCGATTCCTTCCTCCTTGAGCAGGTCCTCGAGACCATTAGATGAAGCCTTGATGCCGTGACTCCTGGCGATCCCCAGGCCCTCGGACTTTTCGTCGATTCCCACCATGATCTTGGGCTCGAGAACTTGCGAGTGCAGGAGCTTGATCAGCAGATCCGTGCCGATGTTTCCCGAACCGATAATGCCAATGCCCGTTTTTTCCATTTCATACATCCCAGGTGTTTGTCTGCTTTTTGAGGCAAACTTACGCCATAATTGTCGGTGCGTCAAATTGAGGTTTTCTCGAGGAGGGCTCTAAGGCTCACGAACCGGACCTTCACGTCGCGGTAGGTCCTCTGGAAGGAACGTTGCACGTCGGCGGCCACAACGAAGTTGTTACCCTCGGGATACTGTCGCCGAAACGCCAACAAAGCGCCTGGGTCAAACGCATCAGCCGAGTATTTGCACTCAATCGCTACCGGTGTCCGGCTACGGCCCGGAAGCACGAAATCAACCTCATGATGTCGCTTGTCTCGCCAGTATCGAACCTGACGCGTCTGTTCCTGCGCCATGATCTCGTTCAACACGAAATGTTCCCACAACACCCCGACATCTTCTCGCCTCAGACTTGACCAGCCGCGGTGGTAACATACAAACCCAGTGTCGAAGCCATAGACTTTCGGTGCCGAGACGATCTCTGTCGGCCTGTGCGAACTAAACGGACGGATAAGATGGACAACAAAAGTAGCTTCCAGTACGGAAAGATAATTCGAGATGGTGGTGCGGCTGACCTCGCAGGGACGGGCGAATCGAGTGGCCTCGAAGATGCCGCCGCTCTGGGCCAGGAGGAGTTCCGCAAACCTTTGGAACGAGTACCGCCGTTCTAGCCGGAAGAGTTCTTGAACGTCTTTGGCCCAGTATGCGTCCATCCACTCCTGGAAATCCCGTTCGGGAAGTTCCTCGGACAAAAAGAGAGGAGGAAGCCCCCCATGAAAAAGGCGGTGGATCAAGTCCGACGCGCCAAAGGCTTCGAGGTCCGAGCTGATCATAGGTGTCAGCCACACCTCGGCCTTGCGCCCGGCCAGGGTGTCGCGAAACTTTCGGCTGGCACCGAGGGTCGAAGAACCAGTGGCCACAATCTGGATATCGGAGTAGCGGTCCGCCGCTATCTTCAGGATTTCTGAGGGATTGCCCAACCGGTGAATCTCGTCCAGAACAACTCTTGACCCGCCAAGTCCGTCCAGAAAGGACTGAGGATCATCCATCATCCTTCGCACGCGGGGCAGTTCGCAGTCAAAGTACTCAATCCGGGGTAGGTTTTGACAAAGATAGGTCTTCCCCACTCTCCGGACACCTGACAGCCACACGACGGGTCGCCGCCGCCAAGCCTGCTCGATCTTGTCCTGCCAGAACGGGCGTTGCACCATATGCAATTACAATATCAAATAGTAGCACTATGTGCAACACTAGCTTGCATGTGGTCTCCAATGATGTTCAAGTCGCGGCGGCTTCTTTCGAAGTGAGTTGCCGAAGATCTCCGCCAACGAAATAGTCGATTCCGTCTAACCGCGAACAACCCTCGAGTTCTCCCCCAGCAACGCTCCGCAGTCCTTGCAGTAGCGGGCATTCGTCAGGTGCCCCTCGGTCAGGCACTCCGGGCAGCCTCGCGTGGAGATCTTCCCTCCCACCGCGGACTCGACGATCTCGGCCGTGATGATGCCCGTCGGCACGGCGATGATGCTGTAGCCGAGAACCATCACCATCGCGGCCAGGGTCTTTCCGAGGAGCGTCTGAGGCGTGATGTCGCCGTAGCCCACGGTCGTCATGGTGACGATCGCCCAGTAGACGCCGACCGGCACGCTGGTGAAGCCGTTTTCCTCTCCTTCTATCAGATACATTGCGGCGCCGAGAATGGTGACCAAAATCAGCACCGTGCCCAGGAACAGGATGACCTTGTGGCGACTGGCGACGAGGGCTCGAGTCAGCAAGTTGGCTTCGCCAAGAAAGCGGCCCAGCTTGAACACGCGAAAGACGCGCAGCAGGCGCACGCCGCGGATGACGATCAGCAATTCGGCCCCAGGGAACAGCAGGCTGAGGTAGGTCGGCGCGATCGCCAACACGTCGATGACGCCGAAGAAGCTGCGGGCGTACTGGGCGGGACGCCGGACCGAAAGCAGACGCACGACGTACTCCACCGTAAACAGCGCGGTGAAGGACCACTCCGCAATGTCGAGCTCGAGGCCATAGCGTTCGCGCACGGGCGCCACGCTCTCCACCATTACCACGCCCACGCTGATCACGATGGCGACCAACAGAGCGACGTCGAATGCCTTGCCGGCTGGCGTATCGGCTTCGAAGATGATGACCCGTAGCCTCTCGCGCCATGGGGTCGGTAAGTCGGTCGGGCGGGGATCGGTCATACGCTCCACTCCAGGCTCTCACGGGTCTCCTCGAAGAGGTTCACTCTATCTTGGAATGACCGGCAGGATGATGTGGGATGGGTAGCGGCTGTCGTGGTGGATCGTCTGCGTGGCGGACAGCAGCTCCGCATCCATCCCAAAAGGATGCCCTGTGTTTGGGTTGCGGTTAAAACGAGGAAAGTTACTGCTGGAGATCTCGACCCGGATCCGGTGGCCTTTCTTGAAGAGGTTACTCGTCGCCACCAAATCGATCTTATACTGGTAGACCTTTTGAGGCTCGATGAGACTTGGGTCCGAAGGTGACTCCCGATACCGCGCCCGCACGATCCCATCCGCCAAATTATAGGCGCGACCATCTGGATAGACATCCAGGAGTTTGGCTGTGAAGTCGGTGTCCCGAGCCGTGGATGCGGCATAAAGCGTGACAACTAGGGGACCGGTGACCTCTAGTCCGGTTTTCAGCTCCTTGGATGTATAAACCAGCACATCGTCTCGAGCCTCAATCTGTCGATGATCGAAGGGCCCTGAACGCAGGCTAGCCGAAGCTCCAGGCAGGTTTCCTCCCTTGTTGGGTACGGGGTTTTTGGGATCATAGGTGAAGCGATCGGGTGGTTGCTGCACTGGCACCGACGGACTGAGAGCCCCATCGCCGTTGAGCGTATTGGCCTGACCTTGGCTGTGAAAGTAGTATTTGGTTTCCTGAGCCCGAGCCAGGGGCCATTGCTGCTCGGAGCGCCATTTATTCTCACCCATCAAAAAAATCCTGATGGGAGGCTCATTCATGATCCCATTGTCCACGCCCACCAGCCAATAATCCAGCCATCGGAGAACGAGTTGGTCCGGCTCGATAACCGAATTGGGGCCGAAGTCGAGTGCTCCGGCTTTGCTGCGGCGGAATCCACCGTGAGGCCAGGGTCCGACGACCAGCTTCTGTCCCTGCCGCGCCTGACTCGTGCGTCCCCTCGAGATCAGCCCTGTGTATGCCGCAAGAGTGGACTGCAAGAAGACGTCAAACCAGCCACCAATATTCAGGGCGGGTGCTCCGATCTGATCGAGTTTTTCTTCGAGATCCAACACCTTCCAATAAGGATCATAGCTAGGGTGTCGGATCATGTTTTGCCAGAAGGGAAGGAACTCATGGCCGACCGCTTGATTCATGGTGGCCAGCGGAAGATGCCACAGAATCTCGTCCCAGTTGTAGCGCACGGCTTGGGTGGTGCGACCCGCCATGGCAGAAAACCAGGCGATCCGGGTCACCTCAAAGGCACCTCCCTTGTAGGTGTCGCCATAGACGCTCAATGGGCTGAACATCGGTACCAGGGCTTTGAGGAAGGGGCTTCCAAAGCAAGCGGCTTGCCATTGCACAAAACCGAGGTAGGATCCACCTGACATGGCGACCTTGCCATTGGACCAGGGCTGTGTCCCGGCCCACTCCAGGCTATCATGGCCATCCGGCCCTTCGTTGGTGAAGGGATACCAACCACCCTCCGAGTCATTTCTCCCCCGGACATCCTGATGCAGGAAGACATAGCCGCGGGACGCCCAGAAGCGCCCCTGGCCGACTGCACCGGAACCATTGGTGTAGGGATCTCGGACCAGGATGACGGGAAACGAACCATCCTGTGCTGGACGGTAGATGTCCGTGGATAGGCGCACTCCATCACGCATCGGCACCATCACGTTATGCTCCTGCTTCACCTGATGGCTGGGCTTCGACAGCGGTCCGATTTGTGCCCCAACGACTTCTGAGACGAAGAGGAAAGAAAACAGCCAGACGCGCTTCATACTCTCGAATTCCTCCGATGGCTAGTGGCCGATCAAGATGACCAACGCTTCAGACTGGTTGCCAAATGACTCAAGACCACCCGGACCCCATGCCGTAATTACAGGGGATAGGGGCTAGAGTCCATAGTATGTTCATACCTCATTCAGACCGGATGAGGTATAGATAACCTCCTGTTTAACTCCATTGTTTGACGGTTTCAATACCTGTGTGTCAACAGATGGCACAGTTTGGTCTCCCCTTTTTGGCAAATGTTGCTCTGCAGTGATTGCGTAGCAGATCCTAGGCCGAGGATTCGCGGGCCAGATTTTCACACTCGACAGGTGAATTGCTTGGCACACTATCTCGTCCGTAGCGGAGAAAATCAGGGTTGCGGAACCACAGTCGGTCGGGTAAGTTATTGATTCTTCAAGAATGCGCCCGTAGCTCAGTTGGATAGAGCGTTTGACTACGAATCAAAAGGTCGCCCGTTCGAGTCGGGCCGGGCGCACTTTATTTTCAATAGTTTACAGATACAGAAAATCTACACTGGAGGGACTAGTAAGCACCCAGTAATCGCTTGGATCATTGTAAAGAGGTTCTGAGTAACCAGTTTTGGAAAATACCCGACATTGGCCTCAGATGAACTTCAAGGCGTTTTTTTGGGGGGGGATTGACTAGGACTCGACCATGAAGATGCTCTTTGAAGTTTCTCCGGGCTTCTTGTCACTGCCAGGCTGTGGACCGTTAGAGCATCTGTCTTCTAAGCTAATATGGGTATCCGATGCAAGCCGTTGAAAAAGCAGGGAAACCATTCCCAATAAAGAGTTTGGTTCTTCTTTGCCTTTCCCATGCTTCCCCGGAATTCCTCTCATTTCCTCAAGAATTCCACTACGCTATTCACTACACTTTTTCCAATCCAATTGGGGGTAACAATTCCATGCCGGTCACTCAAGATATCGAGGTCGCTTTGGCCGGCTAGGTCCAACAATCCCGTCCTCTGGCGCTCGGCGTCGCTGAAACATCTCGCGTACTTCATGAGTGCGGCCCGGTTAGTTGTAGCGTCCTAGCGACCCTCTGCTTAGAAGTTGTTTGCCAACCATTGATAACATTGAAGTTACAGAAGTTAGCCCTGCACAATCCTGCATAGAGCGGCAAAAACCCGCAACTTCCGCAACCTATGCGCAACTGACCCAGGGTACCCACCACCCCCACCCCGTACCTTTATATATGGGTCCTACCGCACACGCACAACACGGACGGATTTGGGATTCTCGGGATGGTCGGATCTCTTTGGAGTTACTCTGCGATTACTGGTGAGCGCACATCACCGCTAACTCCGACACGTGTCATTTCGAGGAGGCTCTGCGTAGGCAAGATGGCAGAAGATGAGTCCGCATCCTCCTTGTTTTCATGGCAACCGGGATTCCTGGATAGTCGCGGTCTAGTTTCCCGACGGAAGGTCTGATGCATGCAACGATAGGATGAGCCATTTGCGAGGATAGAAGATATAGACGCCCCCCTCTTGACCCGAGGGCTCCCATCGAAAAGATGGATACCTCAAGTGGCAGATAGGCCACTGACACAAGAAAGGAGGCGTCCATGATTCAGAATATAGTTTATGTCGGGATCGATGTCGATGATGTTCGCTACCATGGTTCGGCGCTGGACAAGCGTACGGGTGAAGTTCTGGTCTTTCAATGTCGACCGACGTTGAAGGGGCTGGTGGGCCAGCTTGAGAAGGTCCGCGAGTATTTTGGTGGCGTGCAGTTGAAGCTGTGCTACGAAGCGTCGTATGTGGGTTTCTCGCTACAGCGTGACCTGAAGAATCGAGGCTATAACTGTGAGGTGGTGGCACCGTCGAGTATTCCGCGACGAGGTGGAAAATCGGTTAAGACCGACCGTATCGATGCGACAGAACTGGCGGAGTTTTACGCGAACGGAATGTTGACGGTCGTGGTGGCACCGGATGCCGAACTTGAAGCAGATCGAGATTTGTTGCGGTCCAGGCAACAGTTGATACAGCAGCAAGGAGCACTGCGCAAACACATCCAGGCATTGCTCCGCCGCAACGGTTTTCACTACAAGGCCGAGACCGAACGCAGAACTCACTGGCAGAAAGACCACTGGGGTTGGTTAAAGAGAACGGTTGATGAGTGTACCGGAAGCCTGAAAGTGAATTTGTTGTTGCTGCTGCGCCAACTGAAAAGTCTGGATGATATTTTGGTTGCGTACGGAGAGGAAGTGCAAGAGCTGGCTGTGGCACCCAGGTATCGGGAGCCTGTGAAGGCACTGACCTGCTACAAAGGCATCAAGCATCTGTTTGCGCTGACGATGATCACCGAGATCGGCGATGTGAAGAGATTCGCCCATCCACGACAGTTGGTTTCCTGGATTGGTATGGACATTCGAGAATACGCATCGGGCGGCAAATCGAACCGTTTCGGCATAACGAGACAAGATAATCGTTATCTGCGCACGGCATTCGTTGAGGCGAATCAACGCGGCTATCGATCCACCAAACTTGGCAGGGACATCAAGGCCAGGCGCGCGGATACGGCGTCGGAGTACATCGCCATTGCAGACCGCTGTTTGCGTCGGTTGAGCAAAAAAGGGAATCGGTTGCTGTTACATGTGAACAAAGTGAAAGTGGCGTGTGCTCGAGAGATGGTGGGCTTTGTCTGGGAATCACTGAACCGAGCGGCAGTTGCGTAGAGGAGTACGGATATTATTTTTGTTGTTTTGTTGGTCTGAGTACGAAGGTTGATCTGGAGGGTAAGACGGAGATTGGGAAGTCCACGTGTCTTTCCTTAGAGAAACGCGCCGCAAGTCAGCGCAGAGCCCCTGAGCATAGGTTGTGGTAACCCCAAAACGGACAGATCTTACCCCGGATTTCCAATTTGAATGAAATATAGCAACCTTTCAGCCGCCTTCGGCATCCCTATTTATAAGCGTCGGAGAATGATAAGGACACATTGGAGGGCAACACCCGATGGGTGAAAAAGAACGAAAGGGGTTTCAACTCAGCTTTAACGGATTACTCAAAGTTGATTTTCAGGGATCGCGAGTCACCTCCGAGGGTGGCCTGATTCTGGTCCGCGAGTTGGACGAACGGCTGGGGATGGGACGACTCATAGACGAGCATCTCAACGACACGCGGCAAGGCTTGAACAAACAGTTCCCGCTCGTCGATCTGCTGCGGCAATCGGTCTATAGTCGCCTGGCAGGCTACGAAGACCTTAACGATGCCGCGCGGGTCTCAGTTGATCCGACCTTTCGCTTGATCGGCTCGAAGAAAAACTGGGATCGCGGTGCGGCGCTGACCTCGACGTTACACTGGTTCGAGACGGAGCTGCTGACGCGAGAAGAGAATCTGATCGGGCTGATGGCTCTGAACCGAGAGACACTCGCACAGGCCGAGGCTCTGGACAAGTCTGATCGCGTAGTGTTGGATATGGACTCAAGCGAGAGTCCGGTGCATGGTCAGCAGGAAGGCAGCGCCTACAATGGCCACTTCGAGTCCGTGTGTTACCATCCGCTGTTTCTGTTCAATAGTCACGGGGACTGTCTGGCGGCCAAGCTGCGGCCGGGTAACGTGCATAGCGCCGAGGACTGGGACGAGCTTCTGTTGCCGGAGATCGATTTTCAACAGGAGCAAGGCAAAGAGATCGTCTTTCGAGCAGACGCCGCCTTCGCCAAGCCAGAGGTTTACGAGACCCTGGAAGAGCGCGGCGTTCAGTATGCCATACGCATCCCGTCCAACAAGAGCCTGGAGTGGGAGATTGCCGACATCCTGTTTCGTCCTCCAGGTCGGCCCAGCCGCAAGCCACTGGTGCGCTACAAGAGCTTCCGCTATCAGGCCGAAAGCTGGTCGAGGCCGCGACGGATCGTCGCCAAGGTCGAGCATCACCAGGGCGAGTTGTTCCCGCGGGTCGGGTTCATTGTCACGAACATGAGCTTGCCGAGCCGCTCGGTGGTGAGGTTCTACAACAAGCGCGGCACGGCGGAGCAATGGATCAAAGAAGGCAAGCAGGCGACGCATTGGACGCGGCTGTCCTGCCATCGCTTCCGTGCGAATGAAGTGCGCCTGCAGTTGAGCGTGCTCGCCTACAACCTAGGCAACCTATGGCGGCGACTCGGGCTACCACCCCGGATCAAGAGCTGGTCGCTCACGAGCTTGCAGCACCGGTTGATGAAGACTGGCGGAAGGCTGGTCAAGCACGCGCGGTACTACTGGTTGCTCTTGGCCGAGGGGCATCTGGACCGTCGGTTGTTTGGTGAAATGCTCAGGCGGATCTGGGCCTTGCCGCTGCCAAGCGGTTAGCCGCCCGGCTTGCAAGTCCGGAATTGGAATGCCATGGAAGGAGTGTGGCGATGTGTCTGGAAAATCGCCCACGCAGGAGTGAGAAGGTCTACTACCACGGCGACAACGGGTCATTGGGATGCGTTGACTGGATCCATGGTTGGTCTGAGGCCGGGATTTTCTTGCTCCCATGGTGGCTCGAGACTATTATGTTGGGAACCGAGATCCAAATTGGAAATTCCGGTCTACTCCCACCGACATCAAATACCGATGAATCCCGAATCCGTCCCGACCTGCTTCGTAGCACGAGACGACCCGAGTCTTCGCAGGCAATCCAAATCGTTTCTTTCCACTTACTGCGTTAGCCAGCACGCGAATATGAGGATGCTAGTCCCAGGTCGAAACCCGCTCTGGATCAGACGATGAATATTCAGGCTGACAATTGGGGCGTCTATATGAGTAAAAACAAGCTGCATCTCGGAAGTACGTCGCTCCTGAGATGCCATCCCCACAGCTTCTGATAGGAGGTCTTGTATCTTCTTGACAACGTCGCGGCAAATCTATCGGATTGCTTCCGGCTGCGAACGGGTATCGCAACGGCAATGGTCCAGTATCCTATCGGGGAGCTGGTGACGGAACGGGTCCGGGCGATGGGAGTCCAGCCGTTTTTCAAAACCTTCGAGCACGATGGGGTACGCGGTCCAAACCTGGCCACGGTATACAGCGAGAGGAGCCAAGTCCCGGGCCAGCTGGAACCGACGAGATGCCCTCCTGTCCGTTGTCGTCATTGTCGCCATACTGGGGATCCTGGTGTATTTCTTTCCTTTGGGCGTGGGACAGTAAGGAGCTTTCCGCCACCCGCTTACCGCTCTCGGAAAAACTTTCGACCTGGCCTACAAGAACTCGTAAACTACCACATTAGCGGGAGTCAAAAGCGGAAAGCGGAAAGCGGATGGCGGAAAGCGGGTGTTACCTCCGCGAGTCGAACCACATCGACACACTGACGGCAGCCTATTTGGTCGTCACGGCACTTTTGATCCTGCTGTGGGGGCGTTCGATTCCCGGATGGCCTCTTTATGTGGCGTTGCACCTATTGGTCGCCATCCTGGTTTCCTCGCTTCGTTTCACGTTCACCCGCTCGAAGCGTATTCCGTCATTCTTCCGGTTCTGGCGGGACTGGTACCCTTTCCTGGCTTTTCCACTCCTTTACAAGGAGGTCGAAATCCTGGCCGCCGCGTTTGGAGATTGGAGTTTGACCGGTCCCATTCGGGCACTAGAGACGAGTCTGTTTGCGGGGCAACCGAGCATTTATCTCAGCGAATACTGGCCCTGGGTGCCACTGTCGGAGTACCTTCATTTTTGTTACTTTTCCTACATCTTGATCATTCCCACGGTGGCTGCGTATTGGTACGCTGCCAGAAGGGCGGCCTACCAGGAACTGATTCTGCTGCTGGGCGGCACTTTCTACTCGAGCTATATTTTTTTTGTCCTCTTTCCCGTCGATAGTCCGTATTACTTTCCGGAGCGCCTTGGCGAGCCCATGGCGGGCCAGTTCTTCTACGACCTGGTCCACGAACTATCTTCCCTTGGAGGGGCGCGGGGAGGAGCCTTCCCTAGCGGGCACGTTTCTGCGTCGGTGGTTCTGTTGCTGGTGGCATGGAGACGCCAGCGACAATTGGCCTATGGGCTCCTTCCCATCGTGAGCGGCATCGCCGTCGCGACGGTCTACGGCCGATTCCATTATCTTCTGGACAGTATCGCGGGAATCGTGCTCGCAGCAACCGTGGTGATCTCCTACCGGTTTCTAGAGTCGAAGCACGCTGCCCTATCTGAACCATCGTAAGTCTATCTGGATTCAAGCCGCAGACGAGCAAGGCGTTGTCGGGTTTTTCTTCGGCCGCTCAGTAGGTTAGTGGCCGCGGTGGAGTTCACCCTGCCCAACATGTTCAATAGGTGAGAGGAGAGGATAGGATAGTAAAAACAAGCTGCATCTCGGAAGTACGTCCCTCGCCTTGCCTGATAGGTTCCGATACGGTGTTGTTATGTTCCTTGACAGAGGCAGTCGAGCTGCGGCCGAATACAAAGGAGATCTTACCTGAAACCGCCATTGCGGCATAAGTCACCGGGCACACCTCCAGGCACACCCCTGGACGGGGGATTTGGAGATCCCATTGTCCTGCTCACGAAGCGTACATCTCGTTCATCTCACAATCCGGTAAGGCGGGCGCTACGGGAGGGGGCCTGGGCGGGAGGCCGAGACAAGTGAGTATCTTCCGTATTGCGTGGGGAGGGTGAATGGCTGCAAGGAATGCGGCTTGCAGAAATGGGACGAGAACTGGAGACAAGATTTGCAGCACAATCAGGAGCAGTTCCACGAGCACCGCCCCCAGCAGCATGTTGCGAACTCCATCCGCGTTCTTTGCTCCTTCGGGCGCACTTTCAGATGCTTGCTGAAGCTGCTTTGATGGTTCTGAGGACACGTCGTGGATCATCGATCGCTTTTCTTGAATGCGTTCCCTGGATTCATGAAGAAAACAGGCATTTCACGAAACAACAAACCGCGAAGATTATGGTACCGCAAAATGACCGATGTCCCAACCGCGGCGAACGCCTCGGCTGATCTGGAGTAGCACAAGGGAGGGCCGGGCCTTGGCCCTTGTGGGAGAGCACGGAAAGTGATTTACTGAGTTCGATGGGAACGATCCCTTTCCGGCGAAAACTTCTGCGGATTCGACGTCGATACCGTGAAGCGCGAATGTTTGCCAGAGGCTTACAGTCGCCCCATCGTCCCATTCTGGCCCACGTCATTCCCATACGCCGGTGCAACTTGTCCTGCACCTATTGCAATGAATTCGACGATTTTTCCAAGCCGGTCCCAATGGACGAGATGTTTCGCCGGGTAGATCTCTTGGCAGCGCTCGGAACTCAAATCGTTACACTCAGCGGGGGCGAACCTCTTCTGCATCCGGAGATTCACGAAATCGTGCGCCACATCCGCAGCCGTGGCATCATCGCGACCTTGATCACAAATGGCTACCTTTTGACCGTGGATCGAATCCGGCAGCTGAACCGTGCCGGCTTGGACCAGCTGCAGATCAGTATTGACAACGTCAACCCCGACGACGTATCGAAGAAAAGTCTGAAGGTGCTGGATCAAAAACTCCAATGGCTCGCGCAACATTCGGAGTTTGACGTAAACATCAACTCCGTGATCGGGAGCTCTCTGCCGAGTTCAGAGGATTCGTTTGCAGTTGCCCGCCGAGCGATGGATCTAGGCCTCACCAGCACGGTGGGTATCATCCACGACCACTCGGGCCAACTGGAGCCCTTGAAGCAACAGCAAAAACAGACGCACCGGAAGATCATGCAGCTAGGGAAATCTCTATTCTCCTATGTTCAGAACAATCGCTTCCAGAAGAACCTCGTTCGCGGCCAGCCCAACGACTGGCACTGCCGTGCCGGAAGCCGGTACCTGTACGTCTGCGAGGATGGACTGGTGCATTGGTGCTCGCAGCAGCGTGGGAGACCGGCAATTCCGTTGGAGCGGTACACTGTAGAGGACCTCGAGCGCGAAAGTGCAACGGTCAAGTCTTGTGCGCCTTTCTGTACCATCTCGTGCGTCCATCAGACCGCGATTCTGGATGATTTTCGTGAGAGGCCGCGGGATACACTCACTCAGTTGCTCGCGCCGAGAAACGATGACGATCGGCCCTTTGAGTTACCCTGGATGCTGCGCGCACTAGCGTGGATGTTTCTTTCCGACAATAGACGGAAGTTTTTCGCCGGCACGGCCCTGCGGGTCTTGCGGGCAAATGTGACGAATCACAAGGGAAGCCAGAAAAAAGACAATGGGGGGCACCGTGGAGAAAACTAAAACTCTAATTTATCGAACCGGACTTGCTCTGCTTTTTGCACTCACTCCCGTGGTCACGACCCTTGCGGATCCGCCGACTGTTAACGATCACTGAAAACCGTGCTTTTCTGAACACACGCCGGTTGTAAGGACTCAACATCATCGTCGCCGGAGGCGACTGGGTGTGCACCGCAGCGGTGATCGACATCAATCCGGTTGCGCGTGACGGATCAAGGTTCCCCAACCGATTTTTCTGTGGCAACATCACCCAGGGGGATGTTTGGGCACCTGTAACGTGTGAACCTTTTCGTCGTGGATAGAGTGGTTTCTAGCAGAACCTGACCAGCTTTTCTGAAAGTGGAATCCCAATCCTCTCGGCGCACGTCCAGAAAAATACGTTTTTCGGTGATCGCTAACAACCGACGCTTGGCATTCTCTCTCCCAACGCAGCCACAGCGGGCGGAGCCGACTTTACGTTGCTCGTCACTGGTTCGAATTTCACCTCGGATGCGATCGTGCAGTGGAACGGAGACGACCGATCCACTACTTTTGTGAGCACTACACAGCTGACGGCTTCGATCGCGGCAAGCGATATTGCGGCAACAGCAATGGTGAACGTCACGGTCGTGATCGACGAAGAGAGGGAGAGGGAGGATAACGGTGTTGTTATGTCTCCTTGACAGAGGCAGTCGAGCTGCAACCGAATACAAAGGAGATTCTACCTCAGACCGCCATTGCGGCATAGGTAGCCAGGCACGCCTCTGACTACGCAGGGAATTGGGAGATGCCATTCTCCTGCTCATGAACGGTACATCTCGTCCATCTTAGAAAGCGGGAACTGCGGGCGGAAGGCCGAGGCAGACGAGTATCTTCTGTATAGTGTCGGGAGGATGCATCGCGTAAGAATCGTTATGCGACAGTGGCACAGCGGACACTGAAGGACATCCAGCGACTGTGCCCAAACTGTGCCCGCGGCGATCCAAGACCACCCAACTTTACCCGACTCCACCCAAAGTTGATGCAGAACTAACCTATTGATATCTCTAGCTGTTCCAGGGATTTACAAAATACCGGTAAGAGTGCCGAGTCGGACCGCGGTCTCCCCGAACTCCTCACCAGTTTCCTTTTGGCGCTCGAGCGTGGCGGCGACATCCTGAGCCGACATCTTGCCCGTGGACATCGAGAGCCTGCTGATTGGCACTTGGAACTGATCCCGATAGAACTCCTCGGCAGCCCCCAGTTCCTTGTCGGTCACTAGCCCCCGCTCGAGAAGATAAGCTGCAAAGTCCATTTCAATCTCCAGCCTCTCATATCGGCGCGTCGTTGGTCCACGATCACTCGAACCTCCAACGTTGGTCTCTTCAGTGACCCCGAAACAGCAAGGTGGAGGTGTACACAAAAAAGGCTAGAGCGGCACCGAGGACTGCGTCGGCAGCATAGTGATATCGGCCGAGTACGGCACCGGCCGCGATACTGACCGCAGTGGCCAGAAAAACGATTCCCGCCGCAGGCAAGAGTTCGAGCAGAACGAACGATGCCGCCATGGACGATGCGACGTGGGCACTGGGAAACGTATTCACCTGAATACTCGTGTGGCGAAGCACCCACAAATTAAGAGCCCGAACCTTGTTTGTTCCGGATCCCTCTTGCCGGGCGAGTACCCGCGGCGGCACTGTTTGAACGAAGGGAAGCAGCGCGTAGCAGAAATACGTGGCAGGCAATACGACCATCCAGTAGCGCTCGGAGTGTCCACGCATCTGCGATGCATAGAGGACACCGATCCCGAGCGGCAGAAACGGATAGCAAAAGACGTAGGCGAGCTCCAAGTAAACACCGATCCAACTCTCACGCCATTGTTCAATAGGCCGCCCGAAAAAGAATTTGAGCAGTCTTTCGTCGAGCCGAGCTAACTTTTCTTGAAAGTCTACGTTGGGCTTCTGAAAAAAGTGCCCCGTCTGCCAGTACGCCAGCGGAATGAGGACGGTTGGCAACCAATCTCGAACGACGTCGACCGCGGGAAGGGGAAGAAGCACGTCAAGAAACTGTGCGCCCGTGGCCAATGCGATTCCAGCCGTTCCGATCTCAACGACACGCCGGCGCCTTTTATTTGTCAGGGGTCGAATCCATGCCAGAGCCGCCAAAGACACGAAGAAAAAGAGGTTGATCGACTCGGCAACTCGCATCGCAAACAGCATACCCTGATGGGATCAGGCTGAGTAGGACATTTGCGCGCGCGAGTCAGTGCGCATGCGCCGTGCTGCGGCGGATTATGACAGACGTATGTTCGTGGCTTGATTGGACCTCTCGAGTGACTACGGATCCGTCACCGCGTCGAGCACGTACCGAAGGAGTTCGTGATTGTCTTGTGCCTGTGGTCCGAGGATGAACCGAGTTACGTCACAAACAGCGTTTTTGACTGGGGCGTGCATACGCGATGTCCGCCGCTCCCAAGCCCTTACCTTCTCGCGATTAAGCTTCAATCGAGAAACGCCGATAAGGGACCGGATGGCTGAAACCGTCAGGTCATTGAAGCATATTGAAGCATACCTGATACGGAACCATCCATACCCCCCATGAGATCCTTATCCGCAACCATGAAGGTTTGGCAAGTTCGGGCTCGATGACCTTCGAACGGGTGGTCAGCCCGGCGCGATGCATCGCTCGGGTGCCGCCGCGGTCGCACAGCTCGGCTCGATCTTCGAACCATCCGAAGGCTACAGCGAGTCGATTCGGATGGTGCCCTGGCCCGACTCCTATCGGCCCCTGAACGGCCTTAGCGGCGCATTGCTGGGTGAGGCATATGCCGATACTGTACGACAGGCCATCGAGTCATTTGCAGCGGTCGGCATCAAATTCGCCGGTTTGATAGTCTGCCCGATTTTTGCCAACGAGGGCTTGCCCAATGTGCCCGAGGGCTATATGCGAAAAGTCGTTGGCCATGTGCGGGACGCCGGTGGCCTTTATATAGCCGACGAGGTCCAGGCTGGCTTCGGCCGCACCGGCGAATGGTGGGGCTATACCTCCAGCGGAGTCGTACCGGACATCGTCACCCTGGGCAAGCCGATGGGGGCGGGCTATCCGATTGCCGGGGTTGTTGCGCGCGGCGAACTGATCGATAATTTCAGACGGCGTGAGATGTACTTCAATACCTTTGGCGGCAATCCGGTTGCCTGTGCGGTGGGCATGGCGGTGCTGGAAGTGCTCGAGCAGGAGAACCTAGTGGACAATGCCGCGACGGTGGCTTCATTACTGCTTCAGGATGGTCAATCGCTGAAGTACGTCAGCGACCAGCTGGGACACTCCAGCATCAAGATGACCGCCGACGTCTACGGCCACCTGGTGCCAGGCGCCAATAGGCAGGCCGTCAATCGCCTACCGTCATTGAGAACTTCACAGGAGCAGGAGTCCGTCTCGCGTCCATGACTTGCAGCGCATGGGGGAAGGGGCTGAATTGTGCAGAACAAGTAGTCTGCACAATCTTGAAGCAGAGGTTTCCAGATGACCAAAGTTGAAAAAATAAGGCACTGGGCTTGGATTGCTGAGAGATCTCGGGCTGATTCTCGGCGTCCCAACCGTCGTTTACATTGCGGCAGCTGGTTGGCTGAATCGTAGCCAAGAAAGAAAAATCCAGAGCGGGCAACCCTTCGGCACTCTGGATTGTTTTATGGGTTGTTGGGGTAGATTTCGCATAGAACGTCAGGTGGTGGGAATGACGAAATCTACTTGGGTAGCCTGTCGAGCAGGCGCTGGGCGTCTGTCTTGTAGGCTCTAAAGAGATCCACCTGTTTCTGGATTTGTTCCCTTGCCCATTCTGCTGTTTTGGCGTTCACGCTGGTAACTGCGGCAAAGAGGATTTGGTTAAGAGCAAGGGAAGTGCTGGTGGCGGTGCGGAGCTTGGTAAAGAAGTCCCAGAGCTCGACACGCAGGTCATCGTCTTTAAAAACAATAGAATGTTCGCGGTTTCGTTCGTAGAGAGCGATGTCGTTAGTGATTTGGTTGAGGTAGTCATTCCAGAGGATTTTGGTTGCCACGAATGCCTCAACCCTGAATCGAAGAAGGAGAACAGGTTGGTGATTGGGGAGATGGGAATCCTCACCAGGAACGGGCGCCATTTGGTGTCCATCTTTGCGATTCTGCTGGTCTTGCCATCAGCAGTTCTCTGGGCACAAGAAGTGAAGTCGAGAACAGAAGAGATAGAGCAGGCCAGGCGCGACAAGCGGGCGCATCTCTGGCCCGAGCGCGAGTCGCCCATCGTCACCCGACTGAATCAACTCGTGGAACGGGGACTGCTGGAGGGCAATCCGACCGGCATGGGAATCAATGGCTGGCAGGCCGTCCTGGGGGGCATGCGCTCTGGAAACGGGACGACTTTCGGTCTAGGGTACCGTCGATCCGATCTGTTGCACGACTTCCTCGACTTTCGCTTTACTGCCCGCGGCACGCCGCAGAAAGCCTCCATGTTTGACTTCGCGTTGAGTTTCCCCAAACTGAGATCAGAGCGCTCCTTCGTGGATCTGTACACCAAGCACGAAAACTCACCAACAATGGACTACTACGGAGGGGGACCCGACACCGAGAAGGAGGACCGCACCAGTTATCGTCTCGAGGATACCTCGTTTAATGTCCCACTCGGGGATGGGTGAAATCCCTCGCCTTCAGGCGAAGCCTTTAGGAGGCTTGCGGTACAATGATGCATGCCGAGATACCGGAAAGGATCGCACACAGTCTATGAGCTGCAATATCACTTTGTGTTTATCACGAAGTACCGCAAGCCGGTCCTGAAGGGGGACATAGCCAGAAGGACAAGAGAGCTGATCCGAGAGATCTGTGCATCTGAGGATGTGGTGATTGTGAAAGGGAATGTGAGTCCAGATCATGTGCACTTGATGTTGAGCATGCCGCCGCAGGTGTCGCCGAGCCGAATCATGCAGGCCGTGAAGGGGAAGAGCAGTCACCATCTAATGAGGGAATATAGGTCGGTGCAAAGGGAGTTCTGGGGCCGGCACCTGTGGGCACGAGGGTACTTTGTGTGTACGACAGGAAATGTGACGGACGAAGTGATCAAGCAGTACATTGAGCAACAAGGTGTCGAGCCCCAGGAGGACCGGGACTTTAAGATAACGGAATAGGCCATTCTATGAGGCGAGGCCTTTAGTCGGCTTCAGCCGACGACCGAAGCCCTCGCCTTCAGGCGAGGGTAATTCACTATTCGGGCAGGCTACGAACCGTTTCGCAACTTCAGCATCGGCTTGACGGGTGGGGTCTTACTGGTGCACATCGGACGCGGGAAGAGGGGTGGCGTCCCCTCCACTGATGAAGTGTTCGACCTGGAAACGATCGGACAGAAGACCGACTTCGTAACCACCGGCGGATTCATTCAGTACGACTATCGGGACAATCCGGGCGGCCCGCGTTCCGGCGGGAATTACTACGTCGACTTCTCCTACTACTCGGATAGCGACAAGAAACAGCATACCTTCCGCCGATTCGAGGTGTCGGCCGAACAGTACTTTTCCTACTTCAACCGCCGACGGGTGATCGCGTTGCGGGTCGCCAGCGTGATGGCCTTCGCAAGCGAGGACCAGAGTGTCCCCTTCTACCTGCAGCCTCAACTGGGGGGTACCAAACTGCTGCGGGGATTTGAGCGTCACCGCTTCCACGATGAAAACCTGTTTATCGCCACCGCGGAACACCGATGGCATGTCTTCTCCGGGCTGACGGCTGCCCTCTTCGTGGACGCAGGTAAAGTGGCCTCTCGAGTGGCAGAGGTCGATTTTTCCGACCTGGAACTTGCCGGCGGAATCGGATTGCGCTTCAAGATCCGGGACAGGGTGGTGATGAGGATTGATCAGGCGGTGAGTCGGGAAGGCTACAGCTTCATTTGGACTTTCAGTAACGTCTTTTGAGACCCGCTTTTGAAGGTGAAGGCGATGAATCTGACCCGAAAACTCCTGTGTGTGTTGCTCTTTGACTTCCTGGCGAGCACGCTCGTACAGGCGCAGAGATTTTACCCGGATGACCCCCTGATGGAGGAACCCCCGCCGATGGAGACCCCGGGTCCCGAGACCCGGGCCCTGAGTGAATTGCTCGAATATTTTCAAAATACTTTTGGCCTGCTGGGTGAGACTCACCCGGAATTTGGTGTAATCCCAGCCGTAGGCGTCAACACCTTGGGAGAGGTCCTCGACGGTCCCTGGTACACGAACCGACATGCCCGCCGACGCATGAGCAGGGCAGAGCTGATCCGGGGTCCTGGAGACGCTGATCCTCCTTCCACTCAAGGGCCCTGGCAGGTCCTGACGGTAAAGAAATATGGCGTGCGCCCCGGCATGCTGGTTGCCGATGCCAACAAGCACTTGTACCTGCTGCAGTTTGATCCTCCCAATTACCTGGAGTTGAACACCGGAGCGGAGATGGTGGGATCGCGAATCTTTCACGCCTTGGGATACTGGGTGCCGGAGGATTACATCGTCTACTTCCTGCGCGATCAACTGGCAGTCGCCGCAAGCGGCGAGGACGTTACCAGCCTGGGGGCAGCCAGGGATTTGCGCGCTTCCGACATCGACTGGTTTCTCAAAGACGTGGCGCGCGATCCCAAGCGAGGATATCGGGCGGTGGCCACTCGAATACCCGCGAGCCAACTTGTGGGTCCCTTTCAGATGTTCGGTGCCCGCAGCGACGACCCCAATGACATTTACGCCCACGAGCACCGCCGGGAGCTTCGAGGTCTCGCGGTCTTCTGCGCCTGGCTCAACCACAACTTTTTTCGTTCCGCAGCCAATACGATGGATCTATTGTTGGAAGAGAACGGGGTCCAGTTTATCCGTCACTATCTGATCGATTTCCGCTGGTCAATGGGCAGTGGTGAGGGCGGCCCGAAAAGCACCCGCGAGGGCAACGAGCCGGCTTGGGAGATGAGCCGGTCGCTCAAGAACCTGGCCGGTATGGGAGTCTACACGCCTGGCTGGATGCGGGCCCACTATCCCAGGCTGCCGGCCATCGGCAATTTCGAGGCCAAGACTTTTTATCCGGGAAAGTGGATGCCCAATCAAAAGCTGGCACCCTTCTTGAACCGCTTGCCCGACGATGCCTTCTGGGCCGCTAAACAGGTCATGGCCTTCACTGACGAGGACATCCGTGTCCTGGTCAGCACCGCCCAGTACACGGACCCTGCCGCTTCCGAATGGCTGACGAACTGTCTGATCAAACGCCGTGACAAGATCGGCCGTTTCTACTTGGCTACGGTGTTGCCTCTCAATGACTTCCGGATCGAGCAGGACCGACTCACTTTTGAAGATCTGGAAATCCGATACGGATTCAGCAGCTCGCGTAAGTATTCGGTCGCGTGGTCGGAGTTCGACAATGAGGCGGAGCAGCACAACACTATCGAATCCACTGCTGGTTTGGACCTTCCTTCGGAGATACGGAATGCGGAAGAAGGATCCTACTTCGCGTCCCAAATCTGGGGCCAAGACCCCGAGATGTTCGTGACCGTGTACTTGCGTCGGGAGAGCGATGGACTCAAGGTGGTGGGGATCGATCAAGGCTGGCCCGGCAAAATTTTGGCCGACCGACATCGGGAAGAGTACGCGGATGTCGCCCGTTACCAGGACTTGATGCCGGAGCAGAAGCGTCTCTTTGCAGACTTTACCCAGGATTTTAATGCCAGTACTGGACGGGATCTGGATGATGAGGAGTACTTCGACTCAAGGTCCATTTCGGAGCGAACCACTTTCGATGCGGTGACGCACGCCCTCCATAACTCCAAACTCTCCGACGAAGGCGGGCAGTCTCTGGGGACAGCATTGGGCCTTATAGCGAAAATTGACCGCGTTGCGGGGCAGTATTACGGGCGCAGTGGCGATCAGCAGTTTCGGGTCTACTCTGAAGTGAGATCCGAGACAAGGGATATCCTGGAAAAATCCAAAGAATTTTATCGAGATCATGACAACACGGTCTACCACAAGGGGTATCCGCTGAATTATCGGCAGAAAGGCAAACCCCCTACGATACAGATCTCCCTGATGGAGGAAGGAACGCGGGCCGACATCGACGTCGATTACCGCTCCAGCAAAATGCCCCAGTCACTCTTTAACGGCCACCTCACTTCGTCCAACTCCGATGTACGCGCGGGCGACAATGCCGGACGCCACAGTAAGCGCTGGCTCGGATTCATCGCTTGGTGGCAGAATGTCTTTGGGGAGAAGAAATTCGCGCATAATAAGGGCTCCGCGGACTTGCTCCAGCACGATCCTCCGGAGCTGGAAACCGCGGTAGGGGTCAATCGGGTTCCAGGAGCTCACATTGCCGATCTGCACGAGGCCGCCCGAGAATTTCTGACCGACTGGCTGGTGCGGCGAGAGTACGACCAAGCCATGACTTTCCTCTCCGACCATGCCCTGGCCTGCATTAATATCGATGAAGACAACGAAGACGAGGCTCTCAACACCCAGCGAACTCGAGAAGAACTCCGGGAATTGATGGAGGTGGCGATCGAGGAACTGGGCGACCGTGACAACCTGACGGAGGCTATTGACACCGTCCGGGCCGGACTTCCTTCCGAGACTCGAGTGATACAGCACCCGTATGAAGGCGATTTCCTGCTGGTGGAACTCACCACCGAGCGAGGTGAGCACTATCTCTGTGACCAGCAGATCGCCGAGCTAAAGCCCTATGAACCTACTTCGGCTGACCCCAAGGGCTACGGTGTCTACTATGCCGTTGTCTTCCGCTTCAAGATAGAGCAGGAACTGAGCGGCACCTTGAGTTTGCTTTGGATGAAGAAAGCGGGCGAGTGGCGCATCATCTCCTATGAGGCCCTCGGGGATTGATTCAGTGAGTAGCAATCATTTGAAAGGAGTATCTCGTGGTTCGCAGACTATTCTTCTTACTAGGCACGAAACAAGCATGTAGATTTCTGATTACTTCGCTGGCTGTGGCGACCATGGTTTCTGTCTCGCTGGCACAGGACATTGCCATCGACAGCGATGATGTGACGCTCGGGAAACTCGAGTATTCCCCGTATCTCGACCGTGGCTATCCGCAGCGCGTTTATTGCGGTGATACGCATGTACACACCGCTATTCGACAGACGCCGGTATGCTCGGTTGCATTCTCGGACCCGAAGAAGCCTATCGGTTTACCCTGGGTGAAGAGGTCGTCTCGAGCCGGGGCGTCCGCGCAAAACTCATCCGTCCACTGGACTTCCTCGTGGTGGCTGACCACTCCGAAAATCTGGGCCTCGCGCCTATGATCCAGGAGTCGAATCCAGAGCTCCTGAAAACCGAATTCGGACGCGCCATTCACGACATGGTAAAGTCTGGAAACTATGGCGAGGCATACGCCCTCTGGGGTGACGGCATGATGAAACGAGAGGATCCGCTCAAAGGGAACGATACCCTCACGCAAACGATATGGGAGCGGATCACGGAAGCAGCAGAGAAATACAACCAGCCCGGCCGGTTCACTGCCTTTATCGGCTACGAGTGGACCTCCAGCCCCGAGGGCAACAACCTGCATCGAAACGATGCCGGATGCGGACGGACTTCTGCTCAGGCCCCGTGCCCGACGAACAGAAAGGACACTAAGCCCCGACCGGCAAGAACGACTAACCTGGTTCAACGACTGAACAGAAAGGATAAACAGTGGAACGAGAACATAGCAGAGTCAAGAGTATGGCGGTGTCGCTTGTAGTCCTGTTCCTGGCGGCCGGTTTTACCATGCCAGCCACGGCACAAAAGGCAATCGAACTCAGCGATGAACAGGTCGAGAACATCGTCCGTCGTTCCTACCCGTATGTGGCGCTGTACAACGTGAACAACAAATTTGCGTTGGACACCAGTGTCCCGACCCACGCCGGCGGGTGGAACAAGATCGTCGCGGCCACGACTCTGATCGATCATACGTTTCAGGCCATCGCGCGCCCGAATAACGACACGCTCTATCTCTCCGCCATGATCGATGTGAGGCAGGAACCCATGATCGTGGAGTTCCCGTCGTTCGATTCAAAGTACGTATCGCTGATGGTCACAGCCTACGATCACTACGTGAATATCCCCATGTCGACGACTAAGGGAGACTTTGACAAGCCGTCCCGCATCCTTTTCTACTCGCAACGGACCCATGGCTACCAAGGAGACCCGGTGAACGGCGTCGATCGTGTCATGGAGTTGACCGGCGATTTCGTGTCGGCGGTGGTACGCGTGATGCCCCACGCCAACGAGCCGGCACGCCTCAACCGCAACCTCACGGCCATGCGCGAGGCACGTCTACTGACTCTGTCGGACTATCTGGGTCAGGATGCCGGTGAAATCGAGTTTGTGCCGTGGCAAACACCGCCGGGTGTAGAGAGAGACCTAGACGTCCGGCGGCTCGAGGCCGAGTTTCCGCCGTTTGGCCGCACCGATTTCGATGTCTTCGAGGACAACCTGCTCGAGGTCATGCAGTTTGTCTTTAATGTCCCACTCGGGGATGGGTGAAATCCCTCGCCTTCAGGCGAAGCCTTTAGGAGGCTTGCGGTACAATGATGCATGCCGAGATACCGGAAAGGATCGCACACAGTCTATGAGCTGCAATATCACTTTGTGTTTATCACGAAGTACCGCAAGCCGGTCCTGAAGGGGGACATAGCCAGAAGGACAAGAGAGCTGATCCGAGAGATCTGTGCATCTGAGGATGTGGTGATTGTGAAAGGGAATGTGAGTCCAGATCATGTGCACTTGATGTTGAGCATGCCGCCGCAGGTGTCGCCGAGCCGAATCATGCAGGCCGTGAAGGGGAAGAGCAGTCACCATCTAATGAGGGAATATAGGTCGGTGCAAAGGGAGTTCTGGGGCCGGCACCTGTGGGCACGAGGGTACTTTGTGTGTACGACAGGAAATGTGACGGACGAAGTGATCAAGCAGTACATTGAGCAACAAGGTGTCGAGCCCCAGGAGGACCGGGACTTTAAGATAACGGAATAGGCCATTCTATGAGGCGAGGCCTTTAGTCGGCTTCAGCCGACGACCGAAGCCCTCGCCTTCAGGCGAGGGTAATTCACTCACACCACCTTCGATCCGAAGGACGATAACGATCAGGCGCTGCTGGCGGCGTACAAGCCCTTGGGGGTCGAGCCGGGCAAGGTATTCGATGCGGGCGCTGTCGCGCAGATTGACGGTCAGCAATTTCGAGCGGTTGCGCAAGATGTCGCGCGGCAGTCGCTTGCGCGGTTGAGCGACCCGGGCTTTAGCGAGCGATTGACACGGATATTTCTCCCCAAGGGTGAGATGGATCAAGAACTGCTCGTGGACTTGTCGATCATTGGTCCGATCGGCCAGCCGGCACACCAGGCTCTCTACCCACCAATCACCACGGTTGATGCAGAGCCAATGAACGCGATGCACGACTATGTGATCCGCATGGATGCAGATTCGCTGCCGCCGGCGAACGCGTTCTGGTCTGTGACGCTCTATGACACCGAGAATGGCTTTTTCATCCCCAACGATTTCAAGAAGTACAGCGTTGGCGAGAACGCCGGCATGAAGTTGAACGCCCAGGGCGGTATTGAGATCCATGTGGCCGCCGAAAAGCCGGACGGCGTTCCCCCCGAGAACTGGCTCCCTATCAATCGGGGCGACTACGGCATCGATCTAATCATGCGCATTTATGCTCCCGATCTCGAGCGGTACAAGACCTGGAGCCCTCCGAAGGCGGAGGACTCGGCATCTGGAGGGCGCGTGCACCACCGCGCTCGACCCGAACGCGGCGATCCTCTCTAGCGGCTTTGGCCTGAACCCGAGTAACACCCGCAACTGCGTCTCGATCATCACAGCCAGCAATATAGACCGCCTGCGCCTTCGCTTTGCCCTCGGCGGATCCGCCCAGGAGAAACGGGGCGCGGCGGCCGTCTGCGGAATCGTGTTCTGCAGAGCTTCCTCCTTCGCTTGCACCGTTCCAGCCACGTGGGAGAGAACGCTTCCGTTCACCAGTCCGGGGGTATGTCGGAAAAGGCTTCCGGAAGTTCGTCATTCGGCACATTCTCCCAGATGGACGTTTCCGCAATGGCCTTTCCGGCAAACCAGCGGCCCGAGGCGAGGACATAGTAACTCTGGGTTGAGATGTCGAGGAAGACATCGGAGTCGGTGTTTTCCAGGTAAAGGAGGTCGAGATCACCGATTGGCGCCCACTTCGGTTCACCCTGAGTGAAGATCAGCTCAGTGGGCTCAGTCGCCACCACGATTTTGGGCGGAGGGATCTTCTTGTTGCTTTCTCTGCCTCAGACCGACAGTTTCGAAGGCAACGCTCTGGAAAGCCGGGCCGCGGTTTCGATCAAACGGGCAGACGGAACGCGTGAGCCGGTTTTCGGCTCGGTATGGCTCTCGACCAGGCTCGACATCGATCGGGAGGCGCGAGTTGTGTGGATTCGCGATCTCAAGGTCCCGGAAGTGCGGTTTGCCGACTCGAAGAAGGAGGATCGCGACGCACTGGCGAAACTCATCGAAACCGAGGCGCCGAATTGGGAGCTCACACTCGACCGTCTCATCGCCGACCTTTCCGGAGAGGCTGAATACGCCACAACACCCGGTATCAAACATGCTGCTCCCCTGTTCGTCCATTCAGCCGAGCCGGCTGTCCTTCTCGTCTACGACGGAGAGCCAAGGACCGAGATCATCCCGGGAGCGGAGGGCTTTGAGCGCGTCGTGAATACTCCTTTCCCTGTCGTGAGAGAGACAGGCGGCAGGATGTTCTACCTTTTCGGAGGCGAGGAGTACTGGTATGGAGCGCTGGCTCCGAAAGGACCTTGGAACATAACCGGATTGGCGCCGAAATCGATCCGGGATCTCATGAAGGATGTCGAGTCCTCGGAGGAGTTCAATCGGCCGCATAAAGCGGTGGCCCCCCAGTGAACAGGAAGTGAACCATCAGAGAAAGGAAGATATTGTTTGCAGGGAGCTTCATCGGGTTATGCCTTGGGCGGAGTCCAGGTCTGATCACGCTCCAAGTCCGGTGCGTAGATACGCATGATGATATCGACGCCATAATCCCACCGGATGATTCCTTCGTTGACTGTTGCTAGGCGGCCATGTTCAACGGCAGGGCCAGGATTAATGCACCAACACTTAACGACAGAAGCACCAGGGCACCGGACCGCATTCGGTCAGAGCAGCATCACCAGCGTACCGGCGGCGGTCATCAGCACGTTGGCGAAGGCATAAGTGCCGGCGTAGCCCAGCGCTGGCACTGAGCTTCTCGCCGCCTGCCGGGCCACGCTGAGCGCCGGGGTACTAGTCATCGCGCCCGTCAAGGCACCCAGAAGCACAGCGGGGTTGAGACGCAGCACGAACGCGCCGAACAGGAACCCAACGACGAGCGGCACCAGCAGTACCACGACGCCGCACAGGATGAGCACCGGTCCCACCGACAGTAGGGCGTTGACCACGCCCGACCCGGCCTCTAGCCCGATATTAACCATGAACAGCATCAAGCCTAGCTCCATCATCACATAGCGGGCCGCGGGTGGTACCCGACCAAAGGTTGGATTGTATGAGCGCAGATAGCCAAACAGGATGCCAGCCAGAAGCACCCCACCCGCACTGCCGAGGCCGATGCTGAGCGTCCCAATCTTGAAGTGGATAAGGCCGATCAGCAGGCCGAGCGCGATCCCAAACGCGAAGGTGACCAGGTCGGTTTCCTGAAAGTCCCGCTCGATCACGCCCATCCGCTCCGCTAGGCGGTCGATCTGTTGCGAATCGCCGACGACGGTCAGCGTATCGGCTCTGTGCAGCACTGTATCAGGTCGTGCCGGCAGGTCGACCTGCGATCTTCGGATGTGAGAGACAAAACAGGCATAGTCACGAATAATACGCAGATCGCCGAGCGTTTGCCCGATCGCGTCGTCCCGCGTCACCACGATGTCGGCATTTGTGATGTAGGTATCGAGCAAGTCGTGATCGAAAACTCCTGGGATCAGGTCCGGGTGGCCCTGTAGCTCAGCATGTTTTTCCGGCACTGCCAGGATCGCCAACTTGTCGCCTGCCTCAATGGTGTCGTCCATGCCAATCTTGATGATGCGATCACCACGTTTGAGCCGCAGGCCGACACTCCGGTCGTCGGTCGAGGCTTCAATTTCGCGACGTGTCTTGCCGGCACCTCGGCCTTCCTTGACCTGATAACCGCGCCGGCGAGAACGCCAGCTGCCAGGCCGTTGTCAAAGGTGAAGGCCAAGGCCATAAGCTTGGCAGTAACGAAGGCCGACCCGGCAACGGCGAGAGCAAGCCATATGTAGCGCATGCCGTCTTCCATCAGGACGTCGAAGAATCGCGGGCCGGCCTGCAACCCTACCGAATAAATGAACAAAGTGAAGCCGATCGTCCCCACGATGGGATGTGGCTCGAAGCCGTAATGCCCGAAGACCAAGGCGACCATCAGCACACCGCCGATCGCCCCGAGTTCGAAGCCCCTGATGTTGACCTTGCCCACCAGGTACCCCAGGGCGATGGCGACAAAGATCACCAGCGTGGGGCTGCTCTGAAGCAGTGTGTGCAGATCGATTTCCAAGGAGGGACTCCGGGTTCAGCTATCGTCGAATGCGGACACGCCGTATTGTTTCATGTAGGGTGATATCCGTAGCGAGCCGCTCGTTCTCATGGTACTGGAGATCGAGCCCGAGCGCTACTACCAAGGGTACTGTCAACTTAAGCAATTTGAACGCGAAGAAGTGGGGAATACTGGCATCATCGTCGTTAGAAATGGCCACTTAGTGGGAAGCACATGTGGGTTACGATCCCTCAACTGCGGTCATGGTGGACTGTCATCCCACCTGTATTCGTTAAGTTGACAGTACCGCGCCGAAGCATCCACGGAGCTAGCTTCGTCGAGGCGTTTTCTCAGCTGATCGGCCTTCTGCTGCGCTCGGCGAATCTTCTCCTCCAGTTCGGAACGTCTGGCTTCTTCTTCCCGAACCGTGTCGGCCGCCGTCGTTTGGGACGCATTGAAGTCCTCGACCAACTGCCGCTTGATCTCCAATTCGTGCTTCAGTTCTGCAAGCTCCGAATGAACGCTGACAAGCTTTGACTCGAGGTCAGCCAACTCCTGCCGCAGCTGTGCTATTTTTGCTTCTGATTGATTCTTCTTAGTAAGGATTACCGGTTTTGGTAGGTTCAGTTCTGCCGCGGACTCTTTCGCAACGTCGAACCGAGCCAGCGGATCCGTTACCGCATCCGCCGCCATTGTGTTTATGTTCCAGGCCTCGGAATTTTATAACGCCAACGTACTGGACTTTCTCTGTTTCTGGCTGACCCAACGAGGTTAAAGGAAAGACGAGTAGTGCGACAAGAAATCCAAGAGCCAGTATTACTGGGTTCTGGGGTGGATGTCCGTGTGGCATGGTAGCCTTCAGTAGAAGCTAGGCGAGAACGTTTGCACCGGGAGCAGAATGTGAGCAACGGAACTATTCGCGTACACCTCCAGCTCGAACACTCATCAGACTCCGTACACATCGAATCCGTACAACGCGGCATGGATTGAACCGTCACATACGTTACAGATACGAGAGGGCGAGCCATGCAGATCTTGTCTATACTCCTTCTTCTTACCGCAGCAGCGGCCCAGGACACTCCGCAGGTCACGGGAAAGGTCGTGGATACGGACGGCAAACCCGTCGCGGGCGTTCGCGTCGGAATCTACAGCAGTTTCTCCGAAGACAGAATCAAACTGAGGTGGCCCCACCACCACGGCAAGAAATACGAAGACAAGGTCATCAAGACCGCCGAGGACGGCACGTTCACGGGCCGGTACCGCGGAGGCAAGCGGCCGGTCGCGCTGATCGCCTACGACGAGAAGGGAAATCGCGGCGGCATCGCGCTGATCCAGCCCGATGCGAAAGAGAAGACCTGCACGATTACGCTCTCCCCGATGGTGAAGGTCCACGGCAAGGTCGACAGCAAGGAGCTCGGCCGAAAGCCTTCGTGGATGAACTGCATCGTGCAGATCGGAAAGAAGCACACGTGGATCGGGAGCTGCATTTCGCGGACCGCGGAGTTCGCGGTTCAAGTTCCGGCCGGCGAATACCAACTGTGGATCTACGGCACGGACGTGAAAAACCACCTGCAGAAGATCTCCGTCGCCGAGGAGGAGCTCGACCTCGGCACGATCGACCTCAAGGCCACGATCATCGCGAAGCACTACGGAAAGGCGCCTCCGGAATGGACCGTGAGCGACGCCCGCGGCGCGAAGAAGGAGGTCAAACTCTCCGACTACAAGGACAAGTGGGTGCTCATCGAGTTCTGGGGATTCTGGTGTGGGCCCTGTACCCACGGCAGTCTGCCGAAACTGATGAAGTTCTATGAGAAGTACAAGGACCAGCGCGACCAGTTCGAGATCCTCGCCTTCCATGACGCGAGCGTGAAGGACTTCGACGAGCTCGACGGAAAGCTGGAGAAGATCATCAAGGACCGATGGGACGGAAAGGAACTCCCCTTCCCCATTCTCTTGGATTCGAGCGGGACGACCATCAAGGCGTACGGTATCCGCGGCTACCCGACGATCATCCTCATCGACCCGGAGGGCAAGCTCGTCAACGGCGGCAACCCGTCCATGCTGGAGAAGAAGCTGAAGAAAGAGTAGACCTTGGACGGTAGACCTCAGACCGTAGAGGCGGATCTTCGATTGCCATTTTCTCTACGGTCTACTTTTTCAGGACCCTCACGTACCGTTAGTGGACCTGCTGCGTCAGGACGTTGATCGCCGTGGCGTAGACGCGGCCGCCTTCGCCGGACCAGCGCCCGACCAGCTCCCACGATCCGTTTTTGCATCCCTTCGCTTTCGTGTTCGGGGGCACAGAAGAAGCTCGGCTACCCATAGCTTTACCCTTGGTTTTCAATTTGGCTCCCGGAATCCCCATAGCAGGGGGGCTGTACGAGCAGAAGGGGGTTCTGGGGGCCTCTCGAAAAGGGCGAGGACACCACACGCCAACTGCTCCTCGCTCTGGGCCGGGCGTCCCGTTTGGGAGAAGAACGTGGGGCGTCCGGTCTTGCTACACCACAATCCTCGACGTCAATCTAGAGCCTGAAATCCTCCAGGGATGTTTCGGGATGTAGAGGAGTCCCACGATGGGACCCACGGGGGCAAAGGCAAATTGAGATTAGTGGGAAAATTCCCTGAGATTTTTTCAAGCCGGGGAGTCCCAGCATGGGACCCTGGCGGGAACAGGTGTTACGTTCGACTTTTTGACCCTTCTCTGGCAGAGCCGCGAAGGTCACAGAGCGGCCGCCTCTAAAACGCCTACTTCCGCCAGAACTCTCGGGTGCAGACGACGATGAGCGCGTAGTACTCGAGGCGTCCGGCCAGCATGCAGACGGCGAGGATCCATTTGACGGGGCCTGCCATGTGGGCGTATGTCTCGGACGGACCGACGCCGCCCAGAGCCGGACCGATGTTGAACATCGCCGCCGCCACCGCGGAGATCGCCGTCAGAATGTCGACCCCGAAGGCGGTCAGAATCAGGCACGCCGTGAAGTTGATGATGAAGGCGAGGTAGACCAGGTTGAGTAGAGCCTGGACCACGGTCTCACCTACGGCCTCGCCGCTGAGCTTGACGCTGAAGACTCCTCGTCGCTCGACGATGCGGCGGAACTCGCGGCCCACCACTTTCATCAACATCACGATCCGGACGACCTTGAGTCCTCCGGTGGTCGAACCCGTGCACCCCCCGACGAACATCAGGGCCAGGAGGATCAGCTTCGCGAACGGACTCCACTGCTCGTAGTCGGCCGTGGAGTAGCCGGTCGTCGTCATGATGGAGACGACCTGGAAGAGCCCCTTGCGAAGACCCTCGGTCCAGGCCAGACCGGAGTCGAAGTGCAGGGTCAACGTGACGGCCGTGGTCGCCGCCAGGACGATGGACAGATAGGCGCGGATTTCGAGGTCGCGGAGGAAGAGGCCGGGGCGACGCTGGACGAAGAGACGGTAGTGCTGGGTGAAGTTGATCCCGGCCATCAACATGCAGCCGATCACCACGACTTCGATAGCTGGACTGGCAAAGCCCTCGATACTGGCGTTCTTGGTGGAGAAACCGGCCGTCGACATCACCGTGAAGCTGTGGCAGACGGCGTCGAAAGTCGACATCCCGGCCAGCCTCAGAGCGAGACAGGCGATCGCCGTGAAGACGGCGTAGATCTTCCAGAGAGCGCGGGCGGTCTCGGCGAAGCGCGGCTTCAGCTTCTCCGAACGCGCTCCGGTGAATTCGGCCCGGTAAAGCTGCATCCCTCCGCTGCTGAAAAGGGGAAGGATCGCGATCACCATCAGGATGATCCCCATCCCGCCGACCCATTGGCTCAAGGATCGCCAGAAGAGAAGTCCTCTCGGCACCGATTCGATGTCACGCAGAATGGTTGCGCCGGTCGCGGTGAATCCGGACACCGATTCGAAGACCGCATCCGTGAATGGGACGAGGTCGGCCAGGTAGTAGGGAAGCGCTCCCACCAGGCAGGCGCTGACCCAGACGGTGATGACGAGAAGGATTCCCTCCCGGTTGTTCATCCCGCCCCGGTCTCTTCGGAAGATGATGACGAACCCGGCTCCGACCACGAGACAGATCGACGCGGTCGTCGCCAGCGGCTGGACGCCATCGTCCTGGAAAGCGAGGGAGACGCCGAGGGCGATGCTCAGACCGAGAGCCAGGGCCAGGAGAAAGGAGCCGAGGATTCTTAGAAGGTTCGGCCAGTGGATCACGGATTACCAGCGACGTGCCAGGAAGGCCTTTTCCAGTTCGGGGACCAGTGTCTCCAGGCAGAAGAAGAGCGCCCGGTCCCCGGGCTGGATCGTGTCGTCTCCCCGGGGGAGTGCATAGGAAGGACAAGCGCCATCTCGGAAGTACGTTGCTGCCGAGATGCCTTCCCTGCGGCTTCTGATAAGGTATGTCTCCTTGTCAGCGGCAGTCGAGCTGCGGCCGAATACAAAGGAGATCTTACCTCAAACCGCCATTGCGGCATAGGTCGCTGGGTACGCCTCCAGGCACAACCCCGCAGAGTCTCAATCGGTCACTCATGAGATCCTCCGGAATCCCCAGCAGCAAGCACACTCTTCGCCTTCGAACATCAGGCTGTATCCGCCTGCTCGGTGCCGCACGTCTCCGGTTGAATATTGCATTCCACGCCGTCTTTCTTATGCATCGCGTGAGTGAATTCTCTCCGTCGCTAGCCGATTATCGTGAGTTGCTAACGGCACTCTCGCGAAGATTCGATAGGCCAAGCCGCACTCGAGCATTCCCAAAGGTTCGATTTTTCGGGCCGCGAAACATGACCGGCTAATCTCGTTGTATCGTTTGGTTCAGGCGGTCAGAGGGAATCACAAGAACCCAGTCTGGCTTGTGCTCTCTGCTTTGCCCGAACCATTGGTTTTTATCGGAAAACAAGTGTGTATTTGTCGAAGGCCAGAACAGGCGCTAAACGATTGATAAGTGCAGATAGTGTCACATAGGGAGGGGGCACACGGCGGACTCAAAATCCCGCGCCCCCATGCGGGCATGTGGGTTCGACCCCCACCTTCTGGACTAGTACCGTCAAGGTGCTACGCATTTTCTGTAGATTTTTTGGGGGGAGGTGAGGAGTCCCCGTATGGGACCCAACGGGCGGCAGGTGTTACACACAACAGAGCCAAAGGAACGTAGTCGGACGCCACTGGATTGTCCCATCACTTCTGAGCCGTGGTCTGATCTTCAATATTGAGGTTTCCATGACATCAGAAGACGCCATCAAAGAATCGGCGTGGTCGAAGACCGGGTTGTTCGCTAGTGCTTCTGGGCCAGAACTCGAACCAGGCGCTGTGCCTTGTTCCGGTCCTTGCCAAAGTCGTGGTTCTCCATCACTTCCTCATACCGGAAGATCCGAAACCCCGCGAAGATCTCGAGCAACTCATTCGATTCGTATGCAACCGCGTTCCCCCCTGGCTCTCGATGGCTTGCCACCACCAAAACATGTCCACCGGGACGCAGTGCGTCGCGAACCTTGTGGACACTCCGCTTCTCCAAGGCATAAACAATCACGATGAGGTCCCATTGCTCCCGCCCGAATGGAAAGTCGACATCCGCGGAATGAACTGCCGTCACCACTAGCCCGCTAGCACGAGCCTGTTCTCGCGCTTTCTGCAAGCCCACCTCAGAAACATCGAAACCAGTCACCTCCCAACCTAGCCCAGCCAGATAGACAGCATTTCGCCCCATTCCCATACCGACATCGAGCGCTTTGCCCGGCTCCAACCCAGCAACCACCTCCACCAGGAATGAATTTGGCTTTGTATTGAATGGTGGTTCGCCCCCGTAGATCTTGTCGTATAAATCCCCCTCATCGTAGGCCATCACTAGCTGAAGGGCCGTCTCTACCGCTTCCTCGCTCAACCCATCGCGGCGCAACTTCGCCCGATACTTTGCCAACGCGTCGACCCACTTCAGGCTCGCGTTTGCGGGGTCGCCCTTCCACGCTCGAAACGCCGACAGCGCGCTCCGCCCAGTACCGGGCTCCTGCGCAATCGTCAGGTAGCCCATCAGTGCAACCAGAACCACCGTTGTCAGCGCGCTTCGTCGCATCGCAGGAACCGTCAGTTCTAAAACAGCCAATACCGCCCCCTCTGTCCCAACCCAGTCCGAGCCTGATCCGAGCACTCGGCCTTCAGTCGCGACGGCTTAAGCCTCGGAAAGTCCAATCAGCTCGTCCATGGTCAACGAGTATGCCAAATAATTAAGTGATAGTGGATAACCGCACTCGACACCCTTCCCCCATTGATGTAGCACAGAGGACGCGTAGTCCCGCCGATTCTGGGATGTCGTGGCCTGGCACTGCCTACTCTAAAGAGTAGACCGTACCAGCCCCCCAGCCACGGGGTGAGGGTGCCGGGTGGGCGTGGTGGCTGGGGGTAGAGTGCCGGGTGGTGGCTGGGGCCGATAACCGGTCCGGCGCCAGATATGACGAGTGGAAATGGCCACCAGTTCCTTGAACGTCTTGGAACGTGTCCAGCGAGATTGTTTAGCGATCGCTCTATCCAATGGCTATTTTGCTAGGGCATAGGGAACTTGACCGCGTGGTAAGAATTTCTCCAGATTTTTTTGGGTTGACGAGTCCCTCGATGGGACCCACTGCGTGCAAGGTGAAGCACATTAGTATGCAGTAGGGACGTTGTCGGACGCCGATGGATCGTTCCATCTGGGGGCGTGGGACTCCATGCCCCGCTGTTTAGCTCGGGGGGGGCACATCACCAAGGCGGATTCCTTGCGTAGATATTGCGTAAAATTGCCTAGCCTTTCGTGGCACTCAGCGGACTAGGTGAACAAATGCACTATCCCTCTGAACCCCTGTAACGACAGGAGTTCATGGCTAACAGCATGTAGTTCATAAACTTGCCGAAACACCCCCAGCAGGGACTACGAATCAAAAGGTCGCCCGTTCGAGTCGGGCCGGGCGCACTTTATTTTCAATAGGTTGAAGGTAAGCCTAGGGGGCACGTGAGCCTTTGGCCTTCATTCGTGCCCAATCCTCTTCCGAGTAGCTGTCCGAGTCAAAAGCAAGCTCCGTCACTCTCGACAAGAACCTCGCTGTCTCAGCCTCACCCCGACGCTCTTGATTGCAAAAGTTACACAGCTTCGTTGTCCCTGACGCTTTCTTGGTGCAGAGCAAAGTGCTGACAGTTCCATAGTTACCCCTTGGAGCGACGTGCTGAACCTTCGCGCCGCCTGCGCTCCAGATTCGCTCTCTGGCACCTACCATCGCCTGCTGCCAGTTGATTGTAGCCAAATCAACCGGTAGAGTAGCATTTTGCACTGGAGCAGCCTGAACACGGTGTTTTCGGGCAACGCTGCAGGACACTTTTTGAGGAATTGGACAAATGGCAGAAGGCACCATCAAGCGACTCACGGACAAGGGCTTCGGGTTTATCGATATCGGGAGCGACAAGGACCTGTTTTTTCACTCGTCAAACCTCGAAGGGGTGAGCTACGAAGAACTCCAAGAAGGACAACGAGTGTCATTCACCGAAGGACGTGGACCGAAAGGGCCAAGAGCCGAAAACGTCAAGCCGGTCTCGCGGAGCTGAGAGGAACATTCGTTTTCAATCACGGAGAAACCGATATGGGTGATAAGGGAAGTAAAGATAAAGGCAAAAAGGAACAACAGAAAAAGGCCCAGCTGAGTCCAAAGGAAAAAAGAAAATTGAAAAAAGAAAAGAAGAATAAACGCGCATGAGCGATCGCTTTTACGATCCAGGTCGATTAAGAACCCCTTCCGTTATGGCAAGCAGAGCCTACACCCTCAGGGTCGCGAGCCCTATTGTACCGTAGCCGTGTCGGTCAATGAAGTAGGCTCTTTTTGCGCTGATTGAGTCCCCTCCGCGGCCGATAACAGGGCATCGATTCTTCGTTGGATGACGAAGGAGTGCGCCGTGTGAGTGTCGAGGTCTTCTGAAAAGCTTCAAGTCCGAATTGCCTCCGTGAAGTTGACTGCAGATCTGTAACACCTCGACTCAGAATCCGTGGGTCTCTGCGACCATGTGGGTTCGACCCCCTCCTTCGGCACCAGTACTGTCAAGGGTGCTACACACTTTCTGTAGAGTCTTGGGGGAGGTAAGGAGTCCCGGTATGGGACCCATGGGAAAAGAGCTACGAAGGCAAATTCGGATTAGTAAAAAAATCCTCTGAGATTTTTTCAAGCCGGGGAGTCCCAGTATGGGACCCAACGAGTGGCACGTGTTACACACAACAGAGCCATAGGGACGTTGTCGGACACCGACGCATCGTTCCATCTGGGGTCTGGGACTCCATATCCCCCTACCTTTCAGGGTGACCTGGGTGCGTATAGGGTGCAGAAAGTGCAGGACCTTGCCGCTGTGCGCAGGATTGTGCAGGGTTAAGTTCTGCAAATGCAATGGAGTCAATAGCTATAAAACAACTACGAATCAAAAGGTCGCACGTTCGAGTCGTGCCGGGCGCACTTTCCAAATCCAAGAAAAACAAGAATTTGCAAGCACGTGTGTAGCGCACCCGGTTCCTTGGACACAAGTTTGAGCTACGCCGCCTGGCGTAGCTTGTGCGCCTCGCGTGCCTCGATCGGTGTTTGATAATCGATCTTCTCGAGACGCCAGGTCTTGTTGTACAACTCCACGAACTCGGCCACGGCGGCACGCACCTTCTGGAGGTTCTGGAAGATTCTCCCGTGGATCGCTTGGTCCTTGAGCGTGCGATTCCACCGCTCCGCAACTCCGTTCGTTTCCGGTTCCTCGACAAAACCGAAGCTGGGACGGATGCCCCAGCACCGGATCTGGTTGAGGAAGTGATCCGACAGGTACTGGGAGCCGTGGTCCATCCGGAGCGCCAGCCCCCGGGCAACGTCGGAGTCAATGGAACCATAGAGGCGCAGCAGACCCTGCGAGATCGGCTCCAACGCCGCGAAGCGGCTACCGACCTTGCACACGTGCCACCCCACACACTCCGCGTTCCAGTGCTCCACCGCCGCGAAAATCCAGACCCACCCGTCATCGAGCGTGAACACCCGCACTCCGTCGGTCCCCCACATCACGTTCGGCGCCAGGGTGACGATCTTCCCATCGTGTGCCTTCGTTCCACCCTGGCGTCCGCGGTGTGGTGAGAGCAACTCATGCTCTCGCATGACCCGCAGCACCCGCTTGCGCGCAACCCGGATCCCGTCCAAGATCCGAAGCCGCGCGTGGACCTTACGATGACCCTCGCCCTGGAACGGTGAGCGCTCCAGATCGGCCTGGATCGCCTCCAAAAGCTTCTCGTCCGACACCTTGGGCTGGGGACCCCGCCGAGTGGGTTCCTCGCCCTCCTGCCGCTTCTGCTCGCTTGTCCGCCGGGCGTAGAGCGCCGAGCGCGAGCGCTCCCAGGCCTGACACACGCGCTGGATCCCGTAACGTTGACCCGTGGCTTCGGAGATCGTCTCGCTCATCGTCGCGACCTCCTCATCGCCAAAGGGAGGCGCTTCTCCGCCGCCCGGGCGCGATTGCGCAGCAGCTCGATTTCCATGGACAGCTCCCCGATGTGACGCTTCGCAGCGTCGAGCGCCTCCGCCAACGGCTCGCCCTGGTGATTCTTCAAGCCGAGCTCGAGCCCGGCCAAGGCCCGCTCCCGCCACTCCTCCAGCCGGTAGATTTCCACGCCCACCTCACGCGACAGCGCATCCAGAGATTCGCCCCGCAGCAGTCGCAGCACCACGTCCCGCTTTCGTCCTCCGCTCCAACGCTGCCCCGGCTCCAGAGGCCTCGCCCCGGACGCGGCGCCGACGGCCCGAACTCCAGTCGCCCTACGGGCTCCCTCCGTTCCTGCCGTCGCCTTCCACTTCACCCTCTTCGTTCGAACCATTTCCACCTCCTTGGACATCTCATTATCTCTTATTCTGTGTCCAAGAAAACTGGGTCCGACTCATTTGCAAGCACGTGTATGGATGCTGCCCAACGAGGGGTTTGGCTGGGGTGCAGATAGGGTGCAGGTTTTCGGATATGGAGTCATCGCAAACGCCCTAAGCGAAGCCTGCTCCTGAGATGCCTTCCCTGCAGCTTCCGATACGGTGTTGTTATGTCTCCTTGACAGCGTACAGCAAATAGATATTTCTAATGGGAAAGCCCAAAAAATCTCTTGGCCGTAAATTTCTTCCGGAATCCCTTCATACACGAATGCAGATCCCGCGGGCTCAAATTAATGGTTTTGTCAAAAAACATATTCTCCAACGAGATCTGAAGGATGTCCGAGTTTTGGATGCCGGGTCCGGATCCGAATCTGAGCAGTACGTACGGGATGATATACTGGCGAAAGGCGCGAACCTTGAGACACTCGACTTATACGAGGCCGACGGTGTTGATTATGTTGGCGACGTAGCAGAGACTCCATTCAAAGGAAATCGCTATGATATTATTCTTTGCACACAAGTGTTGGAGCATGTGCCGAATCCCGATGCAGTCTGTCGCGAGCTTTTTCGAATTCTAAAATCCGGGGGGGGAACTTGCCCTTACAGCGCCGCAATCGGCATACCTGCATAACCTGCCGCACCATTTTTATCACTTCACCAATATTGGCTTACAGAAGCTGCTCGAAGATGCTGGGTTTGAAGTGCTCGAGTGCGAAGCGCGGGGAGGACATTTTATCAACCTGGCCGTTCAACTGCATTATACCGCACGAGTTCTGCGCGATAGCGCAACCAGTCCTATCAAAAAAATCATTCTGATCCCAACCAGCTTGATTGCTCGAATACTCTTTGGATTCCTGTTCAAAGTTATTGCCCCGTTTCTGGACCGCTGGATCCCCTGGGACGCAAACTCTCAAGGCTGGTGTGTTTTGTGCCGAAAGCCAGAGGCAAGCCGTTCAAATAGGTAGGAGGAAAAGTGAACGATCCGTCTGCCTTTCAAGCATCAGTGTTGATTGCCGATCCTTGTTCGGTCATTCTATTCTCGACATGAAAATTTTATGGGTCAAATCAGGCGGGATCGTCCCTTTGGATAAGGGCGGTAGAATTCGTAGTCACCAGATTCTCATGGAACTGGCAGGGCGCCATGATGTGAGCTTATTCACCTATTACGAAGCACACGAAGACGATCAGCATGTCGGCTACGAATCCGCACTCAGCAACTTGATCACTGTCCCTCTGCAACTGTCAAGGAAGGGGTCAGTGGCGTACTACGCCGACGTCGCAAAAAGCCATCTCGCTGGGCGCCCCTACACAGCCGCACGTTGTAATTCACCCGAAGTCAGGCAAGCGCTCAAACACCACATCGACTCTGAAGCGTACGACCTGGTTCTCTGCGACTTCATTCATCCTGCGGAACTTATTCCGCAGGACCTGAATTGTCCGGTCGTCATATTCACGCACAACGTCGAGGCGCGAATCTGGGAGCGACAGGCCAGAAGTGGCGACAAGTAAGCCCTGGCAAATGGTGTTCAAGGCTGAGAGCACCAAGATGAACGCACTCGAAAGTAAGTACCTGCCGCGTGCAGACCATGTATTGACCGTGTCTGACGATGACAAAGCTGTGTTCGCCGAGTTTATTGATGCCGATCGACTGACAACGATCCCGACGGGGGTCGACCTGGATTACTTCTCGCCGGCCACCGAGTCAGATGCTCAGGATCCGGGTGCAATCGTCTTTACCGGCTCGATGGATTGGATGCCGAACCAGGTAGCGGCGCACTATATGGTCGATGACATCCTGCCGCGCATCCAGGACACTGTTCCCGTGACAAAGTGCTGGATTGTCGGGCGCCGCCCGCCCGAGAGCATCATGGCGCTTGGCAGCGACAGGGATGATGTCATCGTCACCGGTGATGTCCCGGACATCCGCCCTTACCTGCACCGCGCTCAGGTCTACGTGGTCCCCCTTTTGAGTGGCAGCGGAACGCGGATCAAGATATTCGAAGCGATGGCCTGCGGGAAGGCCGTCGTATCGACCAACATCGGCGCAGAGGGTCTGCCCGTATCCCATGGAGAGGACATCATTCTTGCGGACAGCCCCAAGGCTTTTGCAGATAGCGTGATCGCACTGCTCCAGGACCAGAATCGCTGTGATCGCATCGGACAAGAAGCCCGTGACCTGGTCGTTGAAGGCCACAGCTGGGCAGCGGTCACTGATCGCTTCGAGAACACTTTGCAGTCTATTCTTGACCGGGGCGAATCGTCATGGTCCGAGAGCTCGAAGGCCTAGCAGCCCGTGGCTAAAACCGGATGGAGCACAGATCCACGGACAACGATGATCCTGGTGCATACTGGATGGAATTCATCTACAGATGTCTTCCTCGGCCAAAAAGTGGCCGAGATCGACCTCGACCATCTGAAAAAGGCCAAGATACGCGTCAGAAAGGCGCAGAGACGCCCCTGCAGACTCCGCGGCGTGCCCACGCCATACAGCTGTCGCATCAGCAGTCCGAGATTCAATGCACCGACATGAAGCAGCAACCGTTTGAGGATGTTCGGATGACCACGGAGATATGTCCGCCGCATTGCACCTGTTTCATAGAGGTGTGCACAAGGTCGTTCCAGTCGTTCTCCCCGTTGGCGAAGCAGGCGCTTTCCCCGTTCTCCTCGGATACGTCTACGATTTCGGTACACGGCATCCCGCGCACGGGTGTTCCCGTGCCACCGCCGTTTACCCCGCTTTGGTTCGGAAATGTAGCTTCGGATCTCCAGTTGCTCGAGATCTTCTACCAGTTGCGTGCTGTGATATCCCTTGTCGGTCACAAGCTCCTGCAGTCTATCGCTTTCAGGCAGCACACCCTCGAGTTGTTCGGCCGCTTCAATGAGCGTCTTCTTGATCGTCGTCGTATCGCCCTGGTTGGCTCCCTGAACCGTGATGCCAACCACCGCTCCGGTTTCCAGATCCACGGCGTGTTCGGCCTTGTGAGCCAGATGCGTGCGGCCGTCCTTCATCTTGGTGATGCGGGCGTCCGGATCCTGCGGGTGCTGCCAGTCATCGTTGGAACCCTTCTTCGGCCGCTTGCGATCTATGCGCGCCAGATCCTCCCGGGTCGGTGTCTCAATACCCGATTCCTGTGCCAGTTTCGTCAAGTAGGTCTCGTAACTGTCTCCGGTATCCCGCCGTACAATGCTGCGCAAAGCCGCGTTGGCTTCCAGAGTGGTCGCATCCACCCCGAGGGTCTTGCCCTTCACCAGGTCCGCCTCAGCGAGCCGGCTCAGGATCCAGGCAAAGACTGCGCTATGCGTCTCCACATCCATGCGCCGTCGCGTGCGGGAGATCGTCGAATGATCCGACGGATCCTCGCCCCACTCGAGTCCCAAGAACCCGCGCAGGCTCAGCGAATCGGCAGCACGCCAGGCGATAGCTCGCTCCGAATCCAGTCCCTCGAAGTATCCGATCATCAAAAGACGGAAGTATCGACCAGGTGCCAGACTTGGGCGACCCATCTTGGGTGCATAAAAACACGCACATCGCTGCTCGACAAACTCGTCAAACCCGGCTTCGTCGAGCACCTGATTCAATCGCTGGTAGAAAGGGTGGGATGCACTCCTGGGGAGATGTTGAGTCGGCACCCACATGTTGGTCTGCTTCGACTTGCGTTTCTTTTTTCCCATGGCCATGCGTCGATTTTAGTCGAAGCGCAGTAGAGAGTCGATTGCGAACAAAAGGATTTACCAGACTTTTACCACGGACTGCTAGTCCATGTCGACTGAGGTGAAACTGAGAGCATGCTCTTTTTTGAGCGCAGCGTAGGCCGCGCGCAGGTCATCGGGGATCTCGTCTAAATGGGCTGGGCTGACCCACCAGTGGACCAATGATATATCGCGGGTCCATAGGCGCCCGTCTTTTTCTGCTGCGGTTTTCAGCAAGTCATTCAGCTTCGCAATACTCACCGTGTTGCTGATATTCTCAAACGCCCAGTTCCTCGGGTCATAGCTGTCGCTGCACTCAATAAATGCGCTGAGATCTTCCGCCAGGTGGGTGAAATTCTCGAGACAATGCTGGAGACGGTCCAGTTCGGCTTCCGTCAGTGGTTCGTCGGGGGAAGGTATTCTCATGGACACTCCGTCGGTTCTAGGTCCCCGGACATTGTATCAGTCCCGATTTAGTGAGTTTCGATTTCCGACATCTTCCTAAAACCTGCGCCATTAGGTCAACACCATCCAGAACAATGATGTCCTTCAGGTCAATGGCAACCTGGACGAATTCCTTTTCGATCTTTTCGGGTCTGAGAAGTTGTACTGTTGGTTCATCACTCCGGGAAGTTCATGCGGCGGAGCAGGTCTCGGAAGCGACGGTCGTCCCTATGCTTTCCCTACCGGAAATTCTCCACCAATCGGATCGACTCAGTAGACTTGGGTCCCGGTAGCCGCCAGATGTCCGGTCGGTTCATCAAATAGCAGTTCTAGTTGTTGGATAAAACCCATGGCAGGAGGTCCTTGGAACGATTACTAATCAGGATGGGATTTGTTGACGATGGTTTTAAATTTTCCCGTGTGGGCGTGAGGAATCTGATCCGGGTATTCGAAAACAGGAAGAAGGTCGTTCTTGAAGTTTAATTGTATTTTATCACGAATGAAGGTTTCCGAATCATCGTCGTATGAACCCATTCGGACAATTCTAATCCGAAGTTCGCGGTCGTTTTCATAGACAAGCTGGTATCGTTTGATTTTTCCCTGGAGTTCTTTTCGAATAAACAGATCGGACCAGAAGTTAGGACTGATCGCTTTTCCGGAGGCTGTTGTGTAAAGATCGGCCGTGCGGCCCAGGATCTCTTTCAGGATCTGGTGTTTGCGTCCGCAAGGGCAAGGGGTTGTGCCGGGATTCACCAGGTCGCCCGGTTTATAACGGATGAGGGGCATAGGAGTCTCCAGAAGCGGCGTAACCATGATTTCGCTACCGTCCACACCCGGGTCATTTTCTTCGAGTTCCACAAGGTGGGTTTCCTGGTTGATGTGAAGCCGGCTTTCCGGACAACTCGTCGCGATATGACCCAATTCCTGGGTGCTATAAAGATCGGCGATATGGCACCCCAGGATCTTCTTTATGACTTCATTGTCGTTGGGGGTTAAGGTTTCTCCAATACTGAGGATAAGGTCCGGAGCTATTTCCTCCGGGTCATGGGCAACTTCTTCGACGTAATCGGCTAGGAGTCTTGCGGTTGAGGCATTGATCCACCAAACCCGTGCCCGGAAGGCTCTAAGCTGCTGTACGATGCTTTCGCATGTCTTGGGGTCGAATGCGCTTCCAGGAAGTTCCAAGTGGTTCCAAAGCATTTTCCGGAACAAAGATTTTTTTCCACTGGGCTTACGTTCGGCTACTGGCAAAAAGAACCTTGCCTCCCGGACGCCTTGAGCAAGTCCATGCCGGTCTTTGACCAGGATTTCCCTGGCCCAGCTGGCGGACTCGATGGTGCCATCGGCATAAAATCTAACCGGCGTACCGGTAGATCCACTGGTGGCGTGGGAAACCAATTTCTGACGGCTGAATCGGGCGAGGGGATTGGGGTTAACGTTGCTGTATTTGGATTCTAGTGACGCGGCGATAAAAGGCTGGTACCGGTCAATGACTATGTCATCCCGGTGGTTGGCCAGGTCTTCACGGGTTAGCGGGGGAAGCTGTTTGATGTCGTCCAAATCCCTGACATCCCCAGGGTTGAACCCGGCTTCCTTGAAGCGTCTCTTGTAAAACGTCGTTTCTGATGCAGCCCGAGTGAGGATGGCTTTCAGTCGGGCCAGTTGGAGGCTATTGAGCTCGTCTTCCGATGCGAATTCAGTGGTTTTAAACTCCCGGTAGGTTTTCCAAATGGCTGGACGGTTCATAAGCCAACTCACGGTGGTGAAGGCCAGACGGCCCTTGAGGGTGTTGAGTTGTTCAATCATGCCCATGACCAAAAACCGGGGAGGAGATCAGGAACCCGGCCGGGAAAAAGTCCATCGTTTGCGCTTACCCTGTTTCACAAAGGTGATGTCGGCAACTTCTTTGAATCCCAGCGATTTAGCTAATTGGAGGGTGGCCTTGTTTTCAGCCAGGGTCCCCCCGTAAAACCGGGTACAACCTTTTTCTCTCAGGGCTTCGATCATCTTGCAACGGAGGGTAGAGGCCAGGCCTTTCCGGCGGTACGAGCGGTGAACGGCGATCTGTTCGGACCAGGCAAACCCCGGACGAAATGACCGGTTGAGCTGGATCAGGGGGATGTGGACCTGGTTAAAACGGGCGATGTTGAAACCGGAGACGGTCTGTTCCTTCATGGCGGACAGGCATATCCAGTTATCTTCAAGATGCCCGGTCAGTTTACCCCTGAGCCATTCGGCGTATTCTTCAATCTGCTTAATTTCATTCTGATCTTCGGGGGTGAGCCATTTGTAGTCGAATTCGTTGGCCTGAGGATCCCGATTGAGGCTGGTGGTGGAAATATCATAACGATAGATCCGGTATAGACGCCGCAAGAAAACCGGTTTAACCAGATACGAAATGGTTTTCCGGAAAGTCTTACGCACGCCGAAATCTTCAACGTTGCGCCTGAGTTTTTGTATTACGAAAGGAAAGTTCACAGTTTGTTGCTCTGTCGATGAATATTCGGAGCGAAAGGTTTAATCCCGGATTTCCAATTTGAATGAAATATATCAACCTTTCAGGCGCCTTCAGCATCCCTATTTATAAGCGTCGGAGAATGATAAGGACACATTGGAGGGCAACACCCGATGGGTGAAAAAGAACGAAAGGCGTTTCAACTCAGCTTTAACGGATTACTCAAAGTTGATTTTCAGGGATCGCGAGTCACCTCCGAGGGTGGCCTGATTCTGGTCCGCGAGTTGGACGAACGGCTGGGGATGGGACGACTCATAGACGAGCATCTCAACGACACGCGGCAAGGCTTGAACAAACAGTTCCCGCTCGTCGATCTGCTGCGGCAATCGGTCTATAGTCGCCTGGCAGGCTACGAAGACCTTAACGATGCCGCGCGGGTCTCAGTTGATCCGACCTTTCGCTTGATCGGCTCGAAGAAAAACTGGGATCGCGGTGCGGCGCTGACCTCGACGTTACACTGGTTCGAGACGGAGCTGCTGACGCGAGAAGAGAATCTGATCGGGCTGATGGCTCTGAACCGAGAGACACTCGCACAGGCCGAGGCTCTGGACAAGTCTGATCGCGTAGTGTTGGATATGGACTCAAGCGAGAGTCCGGTGCATGGTCAGCAGGAAGGCAGCGCCTACAATGGCCACTTCGAGTCCGTGTGTTACCATCCGCTGTTTCTGTTCAATAGTCACGGGGACTGTCTGGCGGCCAAGCTGCGGCCGGGTAACGTGCATAGCGCCGAGGACTGGGACGAGCTTCTGTTGCCGGAGATCGATTTTCAACAGGAGCAAGGCAAAGAGATCGTCTTTCGAGCAGACGCCGCCTTCGCCAAGCCAGAGGTTTACGAGACCCTGGAAGAGCGCGGCGTTCAGTATGCCATACGCATCCCGTCCAACAAGAGCCTGGAGTGGGAGATTGCCGACATCCTGTTTCGTCCTCCAGGTCGGCCCAGCCGCAAGCCACTGGTGCGCTACAAGAGCTTCCGCTATCAGGCCGAAAGCTGGTCGAGGCCGCGACGGATCGTCGCCAAGGTCGAGCATCACCAGGGCGAGTTGTTCCCGCGGGTCGGGTTCATTGTCACGAACATGAGCTTGCCGAGCCGCTCGGTGGTGAGGTTCTACAACAAGCGCGGCACGGCGGAGCAATGGATCAAAGAAGGCAAGCAGGCGACGCATTGGACGCGGCTGTCCTGCCATCGCTTCCGTGCGAATGAAGTGCGCCTGCAGTTGAGCGTGCTCGCCTACAACCTAGGCAACCTATGGCGGCGACTCGGGCTACCACCCCGGATCAAGAGCTGGTCGCTCACGAGCTTGCAGCACCGGTTGATGAAGACTGGCGGAAGGCTGGTCAAGCACGCGCGGTACTACTGGTTGCTCTTGGCCGAGGGGCATCTGGACCGTCGGTTGTTTGGTGAAATGCTCAGGCGGATCTGGGCCTTGCCGCTGCCAAGCGGTTAGCCGCCCGGCTTGCAAGTCCGGAATTGGAATGCCATGGAAGGAGTGTGGCGATGTGTCTGGAAAATCGCCCACGCAGGAGTGAGAAGGTCTACTACCACGGCGACAACGGGTCATTGGGATGCGTTGACTGGATCCATGGTTGGTCTGAGGCCGGGATTTTCTTGCTCCCATGGTGGCTCGAGACTATTATGTTGGGAACCGAGATCCAAATTGGAAATTCCGGGTTATACTTCCGGATCGACTGGCACACCGAAAGGGGTTCAGATTCCACATCGCGCGGTTATCAACTTCCTGAATTCGATGCAAAAGGAACCGGGTCTGTCCGACACAGACACCCTCTTATCTGTAACAACCCTGTCTTTCGATATAGCTGCCCTGGAGTTATTCCTGCCTCTGATGGTCGGCGCCCGTCTGGTTGTCGTCGATAAAGAGGCGGCCACAGATGGCAACCGGCTGGCAGACAGTTTATGTTCTTCACGCGCAACCGTAATGCAGGCAACGCCATCCACTTGGCGCATGCTCATCGACGCTGGCTGGCAGGGTAGTGAATACATCCGAATCCTATGTGGTGGAGAAACACTACCTAGAGATCTTGCTGACCAACTCCTGGACAGGTGCCGTGAAGTTTGGAATTTATATGGACCCACCGAGGCCACCATTTGGTCGACCCTATGCCGCGTGGAGCGTGGGGAAGGTCCCGTATCGATCGGCCATCCGATCGACAATACCCACGTTTATCTGTTAGACAGGCGGCTTCAGCCTGTCCCCGTCGGAATCCCAGGTACTTTGCACATTGGTGGCGACGGGCTGGCCCGTGGTTATCTCAAACGCCCTGAGCTCACCGCGGAGAAGTTCATTCCAAGTCCGTTTCCTACCCCAGGCGGAGTAGAGGGGAGCGACGAGCCGGCCCCGCGCCTTTACAACACGGGCGACCTGGCACGCTATCGGGAGGACGGCCAGATCGAATTCCTCGGCAGGACGGACCATCAGGTAAAGATCCGAGGCCATCGAATCGAGCTTGGTGAAGTCGCAGCGTCCCTGGCCAAGCACCCAAAGGTGCAAGATGTTGTGGTCGTGGCCCGAGAGGATGATCCACATGACATTCGCCTGGTAGCGTATATCGTGACAGACGGTGAGGAGGCAGCGTCGGTCAGCGACCTGCATCAATACCTTAGCAGGAAGCTGTCTGAGTACATGGTGCCTTCCCATTTCGTGTTTTTGGATGCGTTACCGTTGACGCCTAATGGAAAGGTCGATCGCCGCGGCTTACCTGCGCCAGGCGTCGAAAGACCTGCCATGGACAAGGCATTCGTTGCACCACGCGACGCCGTAGAAATGCAGCTTTCAAAGCTGTGGGAAAGACTCTTACGAGTCAGACCTGTCGGGATTAGAGACGACTTCTTTGAGCTGGGTGGCCATTCCATGCTGGCCGTCCATCTGGTGGCACAAGTGGAAAAGGTATACGGAAAACGTCTTCCACTGGCTACTCTCTTCCAGGCACCGACCGTAGAACAGCTCGCGGCGATTCTGCATGAAAAGAAGTGGTCTCCCTCCTGGTCTTCCCTTGTGGCAATTCGCCCTGGTGGTTCAAACCCGACCTTTTTTCTCATGCACAGCCACGGAGGGAATGTCCTGGAGTACCATCCCTTGGCGCACTTGTTCGGCGACGATCAACCGGTCTACGCCCTTCAGGCGCGGGGGCTCGACGGTCAGATTGAACATGACCGTACCATGGAGGAAATGGCGGCTGATTACATAAGTGAAATGAGGTCCCTACAGCCCGACGGTCCGTATTATTTGGGCGGATTCTGTTTTGGCGGTATGTTGGCTTTGGAAGTGGCCCAGCAACTGAAAGTTCAGGGCGAAGAAGTTGGTCTACTGGTCCTGATCCAGACTCCCACCAAAGAGTTTTTGCGCTATCCGCCTGGGACCACACTGGTCCGTCGAGTCGGTTACCGCATGGCCAGGAGAATCAACATCGAATTGAGCAATCTCAAGGTGCTTGGGTATAGAGGCAACCTTCCTTATTTATGGGAAAGGGCCAAAAGACTGCGGGACATCGTTCAGGCCAGGATCGAGCTCATGTTTGATCCCATGCTGAAGAAGCTGCCGATCAGGAATCGAAAACGATCCCTGGCTTATACGCTTGAAGAGCTTGTGAGAGTGCATAATGTAGCCTTTCAGCAATATGTTCCACGGCCTTATGAAGATGCGGTCGTTCTTCTTCCGGCCAGCAAGCAACGTCCGGGAATACGGCCTGATCCCGAATTGGGCTGGAGGGGTTTACTCAACGGTGAGTTATCTATCCAGGTAGTCCCGGGCCGCCAACAGAACATGCTCAGAGAGCCGCATGTCACAATACTCGCCGAGAAGATCAGAGCTTGTCTTGGAGAGGCACAGGCAGGACTCAGAGTTAAAATAGTAAATTGGGGGGAATAGGGCCGTGCGCGCGACATTCCCGAAAGGAGAATTCTTATCAGCCATGGTCCAAACATTTCGCGATTTCCGGGCCTTCGCGCAGGCCCGGCGGCGTGGAGAACTGACCTTGGGACAATGGCTTCGCACCGTGCTTCGCCGGCGACACAAAGAAGTGTTGTCGAAGGCGACATAACACCTCTATCGGAACTGCTGGCAAGCCATCTCAGAAGGAACGTACTGCTGAGACGCAGCTTATTTGTCCTATCCTTTTTTTATGAACTACTCCTGGAATACCTTCTTTATTGTCACATTTCTTCTGATCCAGATTAGTTGCGCTCGTTCGGCCCGGGTCTCCGGCGATAGGGAATCGGCAGCCCCCAACCCAAGCCTTAGCATTGGAATTGCCAAGGTAGACATTACTCCGGAAAAGCCAATTCGCTTAAGTGGTTATGGAAACCGTAGAGAAGTTTCGGAAGGAATAGACGGACATTTGTGGGCCAAAGCCCTCGCTATGGGAGAAGGGGAAGAACAGGTCCTGCTGGTGACACTCGATCTGATTGGGGTACCGGAATGGCTGACCCAAAAAGTATCCGAGGAGCTTTCCATTTCCCGAGACCGGCTAGCTCTCTGTGCGACACACACCCATTCCGGGCCTCACTTGAAAAACGTGCTGGATCCCATCTTCATGGAGGACATTCCTCCTGACCACTGGTCCGAAATCGAGAACTACTCTGCCACATTGGTCGACAAGGTGGTTCAGGTTTGTCGCCTAGCGCTGAATAACCGCCAACCAGGAACCCTCGAATGGGGACAAGGTGAAGTGGAATTCGCCGGGAATCGCCGAGTATTGGAAAGCAGAATCTGGACGGGTTTCGGGATTCAGGCTGATGGGCCCGTAGACCATGCTTTACCGGTTCTGAAGGTATCCGATTTAAGCGGGACATTAAAGGCCATCCTGGCCAACTACGCCTGTCATTGCACCACCCTCGGAGGGTTGTATAACAAAGTTCACGGTGATTGGGCCGGAGAAGCCCAACGGCTTTTGGAGGAAAGGCATCCGGGAATACACGCCATGATCGCAATTGGCTGCGGAGCGGATGCCAATCCAAATCCTCGCGGAGAAATGGAGCACGTCCTGGCCCATGGAAAAAGTCTGGCTGATGAGGTGGATCGATTGTTAGGCACCCACCTCACTCCCCTGTTCTCCCTCCCCAAAACTTCGCTGGACCGAATTGACCTTCCTTTGGATCCCTTACCATCCCACGATTTCTGGCAAGAACATGCGAATTCCGAAGAAAGAACCGCATATTATGCCAAACAAATTCTCAAGCGTCTGGATAAGGGTGAAGAACTGCCAACATCCATCAATTACCCGATCCAGACCTGGACCTTCGGAAACGACCTGGCCATGGTGTTTCTACCCGGCGAGGTGGTCGTCGATTACTCACTGAAATTAAAAGCGATTTTCGATCCGAACCGTATCTGGATTAATGCCTACGCCAATGCCTCTCCGTCCTATATCGCTTCGAGACGTCTGTATGATGAAGGTGGATACGAGGTCGACCGTTCGATGTATTATTACAACAAACCAAACCGGCTCTCGCCTGACACAGAAGATCTCATCCTGGATGAAGTCCTCCAACAACTGCCGCATGTATTTTATTCAGAAGATACATTGAGCCGGATACCGGCACCGGTCCCGTAGCGCCCGCCTTACCGGCTTTTGAGATGGACGAGATGCCTGGGCACAATTGCCTATTTCGGCCCCAAAGCGTCAGAAATCGGATCTTGCCAACCCATTGATTCAAAAGTGCCGAGGGCGGGAATCGAACCCGCACGTCCCTTACGGGACCCAGGATTTTAAGTCCCAGGCCAGTATCCTATAACGCCCTGTAACAGCGTACTTTATCAAAGGGTTAAAGCTTCCCTACTTTGGGTAGAGTTGGGTAGGGTTGGGTGGTCCTGGACTGCCGCGGGCACAGTTTGGGCACAGTCCCCATTCCTGGTTTCAACAAAGTCTGCCATCACTGAAAGTCCAGATACAGTTCCAACGTCGTCGTAGGAAACAATGTACCAAGACCTGAGCGTCGGTTTTTGTTTTCGCGCGAGTGCCAATCCCGCATCGAGGATTCTTGCAGCGATTCACCATCCCGAAGCGATACGGAAGACACTACACTGTCTCGGTTACCCGTCTGGGTCTCCTCCCATAGCGCGCTCGCTGCTGGATCCTGAACTAGACGAACTTTTCCTTTCATGAGCAGATGGGCGGACCAAAACATCTCCCGGTGTAGATAGAGGTGTGGGTGGCTGCCTTTCTCATAAGCACGGTCCGAGATAAAATTCCTTCTTTAGTCCTTCTATCAGAAGCTGAACCGAACGTTTTCACAGGAAGACCAGCCTCAATAGAGCATTGACTTCGGTCTTCGACCCCGCCTTTCTTGGTCAGCTGCTCCAGTCAAACTCATGAAGATTTCCAGAGCTGCCTTCCCAGCTGCGAAAGTCAGGATCAGACCACTGGCTTCCGTCACTGCTAGCCAAATTCATGCTATCAATCTGAACCGGAAAGACCCAAGGCCCGGCATTCAATCCCCACAGTATCAATCCAGAAACTCAGTCGGCAGGAGCAGGAGACGGTAATCCGCACGTCGTCGGCGGATAATTTCTGGGATGTCTGGACCTGCGATCCGAAGTTCATTCGCCGGTTTGCCAAGGCCGGCTATGAACCCACCAAGCAGCAACACGGAACAGTGTTCACTGTCCCGCTGAACGGGCTGAGTATTCGAAGCGCGAAGTCTCTGAAACCCATCCGGAAGCTGCTGCAGCATCTACGACAGGTCAACCAACCCGCCACGGAGGCCCCGACAACCTCAGAAAGTTCCACAGGACTGGAGAAATCGAGACTCAAAATCGTCGGCGAATAGTATGACCAAGGGTCGCCTAGACCCAAAATAAGCGAGGTATGAGCTCGCTCGGAAAATCGTTTGCCTTTTCCGAATATCTCGTGGATTTCAGCTCCTTGTGCGTAACAGGGAAAGCAAAGAGAAACACAAGAGACAAACCTTCCATTGGTTGTCTGGATCACTTGATCTTGTTTGTCTCTGTTATGCCCTTCCTTTCGCCCGCCACTCTTGCTCCGCCGGGGGTACGGGCTCACCCGCCGGCGAGGCGCCTTCAAGTAAACCTGAGTTGCCTGATATAGTCGAACGTCGCCAAAAAGGTTTCGAGATGCTTGCTATAGGCCAATATCCTGTAAACGAGGCGACGACCGGTTCTTACAATCTGACAGGGTATTTGCACAAAGTTCACCAGGAAGCGTTTGAACTCCATCCTCAAGATATCACGACGTACTGTCGGCGCCTGCGTCACCAGGCCATACCAGGCCTTCAGATTCCACGCCAGCGATGCGATGACCATGTAGGCCCAGTTCGATACCAGACTGTCCGAAGGCATCCTCAAGGCGTTCACTCCACTCTTGAGCTGACCGATGACGTTTTCCTGGTTGCAGCGATCGTTGGCAAAAAGGACCACTTCTCCCATCGTCATCTCCCGATCGTTGGTGATGTAGAAGAAGTACCGGACCTCATCAAACAGCCGGTGCTCCCCCTTTTCGATCGTGAGGTTCTTCCGAACCACAACCATGCGATAGGTTTTCTTACAGTGTCCGGGACGATAGTCAAACTCGGCGACCTGCTCGCTCTGCAGGCGGATGTTCTTGAATTCTCTCTCCTTGATTACTTGTTCTTTGACGTTTTCCGGACGGCGCCGTTCTTCGCTCTTGACCTCATAACGAGGAGGCCGCTCGAGCGGTTTCCATTGTCTCTCCGGCAGGGCATCGGCCATCCCGACCAGGTTCGGCTTGGCGTCATAACCAAAGACAAAACCAACCCGCTCGTCCCAGCGATCGAAGTTTCTCGTCAGCGAGAAATCCGTGTCGCCCCGAAGCCAGACCTTCGTAAACACCGACGACACCAGATCGATTGCCCGGTCCATCCACTCGGCCGCTCCGTCGGAAGAGGGACGGTTGCCCGGCCGATTCATCAGATAGAGGACCTCATTCGTATTGGCCAAGGTCACGATCAACGGTGCGTAACCCCAGATCCCGTTGTAGGCAATGTCCATTCCTTCCTTGCATTCCCCCAAGGTTCCGGCGACGGTCCCGTCCACGTCGATGATGGCCTCCTTCCGGAAGGAAGCATCCTGCAACTTCCACACCTTGGTTCGGGTTTCATTGATGGTTTCCTGAAGTCCGAAGATCCAATCCTCATCGAAACGACGGAGGAAATCTCCAGCCGTCGTGGGATCCGGAATCCTCTCGGCTCCCAGTCCGTTCATGTAGGTCTCATCCTGGCGCAACCGCTCGATATCTTCGAGACAGGTTCCACCCGACAAGACGTTGTATGCGATGTTCAGTACATGATCGGATTCCCAGTAAGGAAAGTGGTACTTGAGCAAAACGATGTTTCTGTTGATATCTTTGTCCAATCCAAGCTTACACACGAGCTTGTGAATGGCTCCGATACCACCAGATCCGATGGCGCGCGTTCTCTCGGCGATCTCGTAGTAGGTGTTGGAGTCCTTGAACATAGGATCGGACCGGTCCTCAAACTGATTTCTTTCCAACCGGCGTGTAAGATTTTGCTTGTCTCGGAGGAGGATTCTGTGGTTTCTTTTATTCACCTGGAATGTGCTCCTTTCGGGATGTCTTGTAAATATATCAAACGCATTTTATCCCGTAACGGCGCACGTTCCAGGGCTTTTCTTCCTCCTCATGCAAAAAATCACGCTGGACTAAGGCCTAGTGCACGGCGCTTTCTGCGTCGGCTGCTGCTGGTTCCTGATGGGCCTCCTATTTTTCGGAGGGGTGATGAACCTCTACTGGATCGCGGGCATCGCCCTGTTCGTTCTGTTCGAAAACACTCTCCGCGCCGGCCATCGGCTCGGCTATGCGACCGGTGTCGCTTTGCTCGTTTCGGGTGCCGGGATGCTGACGCTCGCGTTCTGAGAGGGGCATCCAGCGCATCACGACGCCCGTTTAAGAGCGGGCCGCCTGGGGGTCAACGACGCATTTTCCCGACGCGTGTCTCTCTGCGCTTTGCCCGGTCCGGCCTTGCATTGCCGCACTGCTTCCAGACAAGACCTAACTCCGACATGCATTGTCCCTTGCTGGCCATCTGGTCGCCTTGGACCTCAGTATCCTTTCCTCGATTCACCAACCAGAGGCCATACGGAAGATACTGGCCTGCCTCGGTCTCCCGTCCCGATCGCCTCCCACAGCGGGCACAGCCAGATTATGAGCAAGACCACATTTGCCTTCCAGACCAAAACATCCCTCGGTACAGGTAGAGGTGTGGGTGGCCGCCTTTCTCATAAGTACGACTGGGAAGTCATATACCCGGCAATTACTTGCAATTTACCAATTCGCGGTGGATTAATAACCTGTGAAATATTTACTTTTTGACTTTAGAACTTTTTTAAAAGCTATGGCGACAATAATACTGGCGGTGCACCCCGCAACGATGCAAAAACACCACAACAGAGGCGCCCCGCCGAACACGACAGTACGCCCGGCCATATATTTTTCGATGAGTTTTACAAACCACAAGTGCAGGAAATAAATGGCAAAGCTACATGAGGATATCAAATCGACTATTTTACTTCTGCGTTTTTCAACACGGCGTAAAACAACCAGTAAAAACAGACACATACACACTTTCTGAATGAGCTGTACATCAATGCCATTATAAACAAAGGGATCTTTGTGCATAACATTTTCATTGTAAAACACAATTTGCAGTACAGCAAATACCGGCACCCCTGCAAAAAGAAGCAGCTCCTTGTCCGCCAGCATTCTGTATACTTCAACTCTATACCGGCAGCACAACATCCCAAAGAGATACAGCGGTGTAAAAAAGACAAGCGACTGTAAAACGTAAAGCTGCTGTGCCGGACGATGTACCAATAGAGATATGACAAACAGCAAACATACCAGCACTATTTGCGCTTTTACGCTTAGATCAAGCACTTTAAGGTGTAAAGGCGCCATTAAAAATATTAACATGATGAAGGGTATGTACCAGTAAGGGGCAAACGATGCCCCTGTCAGTAAATTCAGCAGGCCCGGCCAGATGTATAATTCCATAACCCCGCTCGCATTTGCCGGTGGCCACGGAACATTCTCTATGGGTTCATTGAGGTAATGTCGCCCGACCATCGCCAGCAACGATAATACGACATAAGGTATTAACAGAGTGTTCGCCTTGCTCTTCATAAAACGGCCGTAGCGAAAACCCGCGGCATTCAACTGATAAAAGAAGAAACCGGATATAAAGACAAACAATGTCGTCCCCGCTCTTACTATACTGACCAGCACCTTCTCAACAAATGTGTCGGTGACCCAATGACTGGCATCGAGACAATGCGCGGCAACGATAAGCAGGATGGCAATACAGCGAAAATAATTGAGAGAATTCCACATCGACTCTTCCCGGCCCGCCGGACGCTGAGTTTGCCTAGCCAGACTCTCAAGTTCAGCTATACTCATTGTTTCCCAACTCCCTGGAAGATAGCCCAGACGCTTTTCAAGCTCGATCGAAACATTGACATAACTCAAAGAGTCGCCGCTAAGGCTTTGAAAGCTGTCAATATCTGCCGCTTCACTCACATCCAGTATTTCTTTGAAACAATCTTTGACGGACTGTGAGAATTTGTTTTGACAAGAACTCGGCAAACCGCAGATGTTTGTCCACCAGCTGCTGCCGGCTGCCGGCTGTTGCTTTTCTGTTTTATCATCGGCAATTCCCTTGAGCGTTTGATAATCCGCCTTTCCCGATGCCAGTCGTGGAAACTCGGCTCTCTCTATGACAAGTACAGATGAAGCGCTGAGTTTGTATCGCGACAGGGTGATTCCTTTAATATATTCACTCTCTCCCGGTGCCACCGTCATAATTACCAATAAGCGGTCGTTGCCGCCACACAGAACAGCATGCCCAATCGAGCTCAGCCAGTTCTCCACTTCATCGAGGTTTAAGCGCCAGCCGAAGAGCTTGAGAAAACGGTTGTTGCGGCCGACGATGTAATATAAGCCCTCCTTGTTACGGCAGGCGATATCGCCGGTACGCAATACGTCACTGCCGGCGACGCCAGCCAAATCACAGCGCTTTTCTGCATAACCCATCATTACGTTAGGGCCGTGGTAAACGAGTTCTGCGGCTTTATCGACGCCGTGAATTTCATTTTCTCCGTCCAATAGCCTTATCTCACCGCGCGAAATGACACGCCCTATACAGTGACTGTTGTCCAGCAGTTTCTCCGGAGGCACGTAAGCTATACGGGCAGTCGCCTCGGTTTGCCCGTACATCACGTAAAAGCGGCGTTGAGTTTTCAATGCGTATCGGGCAAATTTCTCCACAAGCTGCGAGGACAGACGTCCGCCGGCCTGCGTGAAGTACTGCAGTGAGGGCAGATCCATCGTCTCAAATCCACGTCTGTCCAATATTTCATAAGTATAGGGTACTCCGGCGAAACTGCATGCCTGCTCCTGCCTGAATAATTCCCAGAAGCTGTTTTGCGTCACAGATTCATCGGTGAGGATAATACTGCCGCCCGCCAGCAAATGTGAATTGACAACCGATAATCCATAACAGTAATGGAGGGGAAGATTGCTTATGGCCCGCTGGTTTTCGTCAATACGCAGATAAGCGGCGATTGACTGTGCATTGGCCTGTAAATTGTGCATCGACAGTCTGACGCATTTGGCGCTTCGCGTCGATCCCGATGTACTGAGAAGCAGTGCCAGGTCCCGGTGCAGTCCCGGTGCAGTCCCCCCGCTGCCTCCTGAACACTCAGGCGCCATTCACCTGCAACTTGTTCATATGCGAGATCCGGGAGATATGATTGTTTTATTCTGTCAGTTAATTCCGGATTTTGCGGGCAGCCCAAGATGGCGGAATGGCCGCCCCTCAGTGCAGCAATGTATGCCACCAGCGGTTTGAGCTCATTACTCATTTCTATGAACAGCAGAGACTTATTGCGGGGGAATCGCTGCAAAAATAAATCTGCTTTTTCAGCCAGCTGCCGATAACTTATCCTGCGGTGATTTTTTAAGATGAGTGCCGTATTGCCTGCATATTGTTCGAGATACTCGGCGAAGTTATTCATAGTCAATTGTTTATCACATCAGTCTTTGCGCAATGCTCTATCGGAGACCCCTGTAAATCTTCCCCACGATCTTTCTTCCCACAGCGGGCGCAGCCAGATTATGAGCAACACTAAATTTGCCTTCCAGACCAAAACATCTCCCGGTGTAGATAGAGGTGTGGGTGGCTGCCTTTCTCATAAGCACGGTCCAAGATAAAATTCCTTCTTTAGTCCTTCTATCAGAAGCTGAACCGAACGTTTTCACAGGAAGACCAGCCTCAATAGAGCATTGACTTCGGTCTTCGACCCCGCCGTTCTTGGTCAGCTGCTCCAGTCAAACTCATGAAGATTTCCAGAGCTGCCTTCCCAGCTGCGAAAGTCAGGATCAGACCACTGGCTTCCGTCACTGCTAGCCAAATTCATGCTATCAATCTGAAGTCCTGCTTGCGACATTGCGCCAGATACAACCGTTGGTTTCCCAGCACCATTTGATAATGGCTGCATAGTTGCTCGGCCAATGCCATTCACAGAAAGGATCGGTTTCTCGCCCCAAGAAATTGCGACACTCGCAACCTTGGCTGGCAACCATTCGTCTATGACCGCGCCCCAAAGACTCGCCAAATGACCGCTTTTCCTGCCACTGCAAATTGCTTCCAGCTCGCGCCGTTGATCTTCGGTAGCGGGTTCGCCAATGTACAGACGAGCCTTGCCTCCACCTAAATAGAAATTAGCCGGCCATTCCCCTGTAAAGTGAATCGATGCAGCGAGCGTCCGTGTGGCATGGTGACCTCCAGTGGAAGCTAGGCGAGAACGTTGTAAGAGACGTATTGTACTCCCGCTGTGCTCCTACCCCAAGCCATTGGTTTCTGATTTTGGCTGCAGGAAACGCCCTAATTGTACAGGGGCTCCAGAGCAAAAACGGGCATTCTGGGCGATGTCTCCAACTGTGCTCCGAGCACGGCAGAATCTGCTATCCTAGCCTTCCCTCCTTTTGGCCTGCCTCAAGGTGATTTCCCCAAGAGCAACTTCGTTTTGATCATTGTTGCCGTGGCGCTAGTCCTGGCACTAGTGGCGTGTAACAGTTGAATTGCTATTACGTGTTGCACACTGTCGTACGCATGGAAGCACGTTCAACGGAGCTAATCAACGAATCATTACTACGAATTCACGTGTTACAGGCCACTAGTCCTTAGTCCAGCGTGATTTTTTGCATGAGGAGGAAGAAAAGCCCTGGAACGTGCGCCGTTACGGGATAAAATGCGTTTGATATATTTACAAGACATCCCGAAAGGAGCACATTCCAGGTGAATAAAAGAAACCACAGAATCCTCCTCCGAGACAAGCAAAATCTTACACGCCGGTTGGAAAGAAATCAGTTTGAGGACCGGTCCGATCCTATGTTCAAGGACTCCAACACCTACTACGAGATCGCCGAGAGAACGCGCGCCATCGGATCTGGTGGTATCGGAGCCATTCACAAGCTCGTGTGTAAGCTTGGATTGGACAAAGATATCAACAGAAACATCGTTTTGCTCAAGTACCACTTTCCTTACTGGGAATCCGATCATGTACTGAACATCGCATACAACGTCTTGTCGGGTGGAACCTGTCTCGAAGATATCGAGCGGTTGCGCCAGGATGAGACCTACATGAACGGACTGGGAGCCGAGAGGATTCCGGATCCCACGACGGCTGGAGATTTCCTCCGTCGTTTCGATGAGGATTGGATCTTCGGACTTCAGGAAACCATCAATGAAACCCGAACCAAGGTGTGGAAGTTGCAGGATGCTTCCTTCCGGAAGGAGGCCATCATCGACGTGGACGGGACCGTCGCCGGAACCTTGGGGGAATGCAAGGAAGGAATGGACATTGCCTACAACGGGATCTGGGGTTACGCACCGTTGATCGTGACCTTGGCCAATACGAATGAGGTCCTCTATCTGATGAATCGGCCGGGCAACCGTCCCTCTTCCGACGGAGCGGCCGAGTGGATGGACCGGGCAATCGATCTGGTGTCGTCGGTGTTTACGAAGGTCTGGCTTCGGGGCGACACGGATTTCTCGCTGACGAGAAACTTCGATCGCTGGGACGAGCGGGTTGGTTTTGTCTTTGGTTATGACGCCAAGCCGAACCTGGTCGGGATGGCCGATGCCCTGCCGGAGAGACAATGGAAACCGCTCGAGCGGCCTCCTCGTTATGAGGTCAAGAGCGAAGAACGGCGCCGTCCGGAAAACGTCAAAGAACAAGTAATCAAGGAGAGAGAATTCAAGAACATCCGCCTGCAGAGCGAGCAGGTCGCCGAGTTTGACTATCGTCCCGGACACTGTAAGAAAACCTATCGCATGGTTGTGGTTCGGAAGAACCTCACGATCGAAAAGGGGGAGCACCGGCTGTTTGATGAGGTCCGGTACTTCTTCTACATCACCAACGATCGGGAGATGACGATGGGAGAAGTGGTCCTTTTTGCCAACGATCGCTGCAACCAGGAAAACGTCATCGGTCAGCTCAAGAGTGGAGTGAACGCCTTGAGGATGCCTTCGGACAGTCTGGTATCGAACTGGGCCTACATGGTCATCGCATCGCTGGCGTGGAATCTGAAGGCCTGGTATGGCCTGGTGACGCAGGCGCCGACAGTACGTCGTGATATCTTGAGGATGGAGTTCAAACGCTTCCTGGTGAACTTTGTGCAAATACCCTGTCAGATTGTAAGAACCGGTCGTCGCCTCGTTTACAGGATATTGGCCTATAGCAAGCATCTCGAAACCTTTTTGGCGACGTTCGACTATATCAGGCAACTCAGGTTTACTTGAAGGCGCCTCGCCGGCGGGTGAGCCCGTACCCCCGGCGGAGCAAGAGTGGCGGGCGAAAGGAAGGGCATAACAGAGACAAACAAGATCAAGTGATCCAGACAACCAATGGAAGGTTTGTCTCTTGTGTTTCTCTTTGCTTTCCCTGTTACGCACAAGGAGCTGAAATCCACGAGATATTCGGAAAAGGCAAACGATTTTCCGAGCGAGCTCATACCTCGCTTATTTTGGGACTAGTGATCACGATTGCGGCCATATTCTACACTGCCGACCCACATTTGAATGGGTTCCGCTTGCTCCCTAGAGCCCCCAAGAAAAATTAAATATTTTTCTGGAGTTCCAAGTATGGGACCCGTTCGTACCCCTGTAGGTACCATAGTGATCTTCCCGAGCTGGAACGGGACTCCTTGACCCTGGCGATTCGAGAAAGGGCAAAGCAGAGCCATTCTGGAGTTTTTTGGATGGATTACTTGAAGCTGTAACCTATTGAAAACAAAGTGCCGAGGGCGGGAATCGAACCCGCACGTCCCTTACGGGACCCAGGATTTTAAGTCCCAGACCCGCATATTGCAAGTCACTGTAACAACTAGAGATATCAAAGCGTTAGATCTGCTCTACTTTGGGTGGAGTTGGATAGAGTTGGGTGGTTTAGGACTGCCGCGGGCACAATTTGGGCACAATCGAGGACACCCAGGGTACCCGCCCCTCCGTTAAGCAAACGGGTGCCTCAGCCCACGCACACCTGCTTTTGCCCAACCAAAAGTTTTTCCACCGGCCCCTAATCAACGACCACGAGGTGAGGGTCACAACCTAAAACGATTCAGCACTTGGCTACCGATCGCCAATTGAGTTTGAGGAGGGTTATCCATGACGGGGATCTCTACAGGTTTGAGTGTGGGAAGGGAGCTACCGCCCCTTCCCACACTACTTATTCTAACTCTGTCCCTATTTCTTCTGTCTAACGATAGGGGTGCAGTCCGGGTGTCTGCTTTGAAAATTCCCCGGTGCCGCGCCAGGTTGGCTGGACGATTAATCAGGCAAAGAATCGTGTTTTCAGAAGGTTCCGGCCATTTTCATCGCCTTGGGTGTCGCAACGCGACATGGATGACTGTCCCCTTAATGAATGCTTCGTTCTTCTTTACCGCAGTCTTGCCGCAATGCCTCCCAGAACCTCGGCGAGCGCATCCCGCCGCTTCCGGACGATGTCTCCTCCTCCCTCTCCCAGTTTCGTCGCCATCGATTGCAGTCTGACAGCCAGTTCCCCATCGCTTGCGCTGGACTTGAGCTGCCCCGCCGAACGGTCCAGCGCCAGGGTCAGGTCGGCGACCAATGACGTCGAAAGCGCTTTTCCGCGGTCGAGCTGATCGACGTAGGCTTTGGCGACGACCGGCTCTGCCGGCCAGGTGACGCGGAACTGCTGCTGCGGGTTGAACAGGCTCCCCTGATCGGCCAGAGCCGCCGCAGCGACTTCATTTTCGGACAGGTGTTCGCTCGGTACGAGCGCCAGCACGTCCAATCCGCGCACGATCTCGGTTCCGTAGATCCGACCCTTGTACCAATAGGTCGACCAGAAACCGCCGACTACCAGTTTCTCGGCGTCGATGGGACCACGATCGAAGTAGGCGATTTCCTCGGGGTTCGCGGAATCGGTAAAATCAATCACCGAGATACCGCCCTGATACCAGGCCTGAACAAAGATGTCGCGGCCTGGAACCGGGACGATGGAACCGTTGTGTGCCACGCAGTTTTCCTGCTCGACCTGCGGAGCCGGCATCTTGAAGTAACTCCGAAACTCGAGCTTGCCGTCGACGATGTCGTAGATGGCATCCGCGCCCCAGGTCAGCGGGTCGTAGGTGCGGCAACGCGGCCGGCCCCCCCCGCCCCACTCGTCCGTGAACAGGACCTTGGTTCCGTCGTTGTTGAATGTCGCCGAGTGCCAGTAAGCGAAACCCTTGTCGACAACCGCATCGATACGCTTCGGTCTCAACGGATCCAAAATGTCAAAGATGATGCCGTTGCCCGAACAGGCCCCGGCGGCAATTCCGAGCTCGGGAAAGGCCGTGATGTCGTGACACTGATCGGTCTGACTGGTCTCCTGCGTGTCATCGCCGTGATCTCCACCTCGCCACAGACCCGCCAGAACGCCCGTTTCGGGGTCGGCGAACACGGCTGGACTGTCCACGATGCGCGACTTGCTCGGATCATCGACTGGAATCTCGATGACATCGATTCGAAACAGTGCAGTCCGGTCGTCCCCTGGCGATTCGTCGAAACAGCTCTCCATCTCGGCCTGCTCTCGGACACCGGCGACGCCGGAGTTGTAGACAATGATCTTTCCATCTTCCCCCGGACCCCGGATGACCGAGTGCGTGTGCGATCCGCGACAGGTCTGGACCGCACCCACCTGCACGGGCCGCGTCAGGTCGCTGATGTCGAAAATGCGGATTCCGCGGAAGCGTTCGGGACTGACGTCATTGCTCACGCCCTGAAGTCCGCAGTCGACCCGTCCCCGGGTTTGCTCCACCGACATGATCAGAAGGTTGCCCACGATGGACACGTCACCCTGCCCTCCGGGGCAGACGATTGAGCTGAGAAGGTTCGGGATCCCGTCGTCTCGCAGACGGTAGAGGTTGAAGCCGTGGTAGTTGCCGGTCACCATGACGTCGCCTGAAAAGGCCATGTCGGTGTTCGAGAAGCTTAGCAGGGGCGCCCGCCCGTCTTCGTCCGCATCCTCGGGATCCTCTTTTTTCTCGGCGGGTGCCTCGCCCACTCCTTCACCCGAGGGCTTGTCAGAATCCTTTTTCTTTGGCGGCAGCCCGGCCGGGTTGCGCGGGTCGTAGAATCCGGCCGGTTTGGGCAGCGTGGCCAGGAGCTTCATGTTCGACAGGGCCTGTCCGGCGTCATCGAGCCCGGCCGAAAGTCCTGCACGGGGATCGTCAGAAAGTCTGACCAGGAGCGCATTCATCCGCTCGATCTCGGCGGTCTGGTCGTTGGTGACATTCGCGACGAATTCGAACAGTACCGGATCGTACGCTGAACCAGGTTGTTGGAGGAGTTCCTTGACCATGGTCACCGCGCCTTCGTGATGGGTGATCATCAGAGTCAGGAAAAGCCGGTCGAAAGCAGTGTCTTTCGACCGGGCGAGCTCGGCCATCTGTTCGGGAGTGGCCATCCCTGCCATTTTGTGGTCCGTGTGCATCGCGTCGTGGGCGGCCGGGTCCGGGACGTGTTGATCCCGCTCGCGCAGCCACTCCTGCATGAACTTGATCTCGTCGCCTTGCGAGACGTTGATGCGCCCGGACACGTCGATCAGCTCCGGTCGATTCGTGCGATCGGCGACCAAGGCCGACATCTCGAGGGCCTGATGATGATGCGGAATCATGTCGTGTACGAACTGCACATCAGCCGGCGAGTAGCTGGTATCGGCGATCTTGATCGCCTCGTCAGCGCTGAGCTCGCGCGTGGGTTGGCCGGGCGCGCCCGGCTGCACGATGGGCGCCTGGGCCATGACTTCGGGCGCCAGCTTTAAGAGAATCGCGCCCAGGCAGGCGCACCGAAGCAGTCGAATGTAGAAATCACGGGTTGCGGTCACGGCTTTGCTCCTTAGTCAAAGTCCTCTCATCGAAGGGCGCTGGCCCCTAACTGGCTCTAATCTAGCAGAATGGGAAGGGTGTGGGAATCGGCACCCTGGATCGTCCGCGAGGCCCGCGCAGGGCTTTGTCAAGTTAAGCAAGATCAAGCGATTGCAAGACAGAAAGATCCCCAGATTGCCTCTTCTCAGTAAGCACAAGTCGCCTCGCTCCAGTCGGCGAAAGCTCTGTCTCGCAGGAGTCGATGATGGGCGGCCTTGAGATGATGCCGACCGATTCGGAATAGATTCTGAACTTGACCATGGACGGAGAGAAAACGCTGAGCCTGTGCCATTGATTTGAACCGCCGCATTTGCCGCTCCTGTTAACGTGTGTGTTGATGTGAGACCTCGGCCCGGTTGTTTTCGTATTGGCCGGTTCGGTGCAGGACGGAAGGGAAGACCTCGCGACGGGCTGCTGTATAGCTCTTTAGCTTGTCGGTTACGAGTTGCCAGGGCGGTTTGCCTTGATGCTTCAAGGCCCTGCGAAAGAAACGCTTAGCAGCATGTTTGTTCCTTCGCTTCGTGACCAGGATATCGATCACGTCTCCGTCCTGATCGACGGCTCGCCAAAGGTAAAGCTGACTTCCCTGGATCTTCATAAAGACCTCGTCAACGTGCCAGATGTCACCGCCTCGCCCCTGTTTTCGTCGGAGTTTTCGGGCATATTCAGGCCCAAACTTTAGACACCAGAACCGGATTGCCTCGTAGGAGATGTGATGCCACGTTCGGCGAGCAGATCTTCAAGATCGCGAAAGCTCAGGGTGTACCGGTGATACAGCCAGACGGCATGACTGATGATTTCGGGCGGAAAGCGATGGCCTCGGTAACTAGTTCTCATGGCTCAATTGTGACCGAATGTGCTTAACTTGACAAAGCCCGCTGGGAGCCTCGGGTCATTCCTACGTCAGCGGATGGGGAGGGTCTCTGTATCCGGTGGGATTGGGAGTGGGAATCATCGCCACGGGGTTGCTTTTCGCCGAGATGCGAAAATACAAATTCATGACCTTGAGCGAGGAGATCGCCTGCTATTACGGCGGCAACACGCTCCTCTACAACCTTTCCAGCGTCATGCTGTTTCTCTCAAAAGTGTGCTGGCTCACGGTCCAGGTGACGGGCGGGGCACTGATCATCAACCTCATCACCGGCATTGAATTGAAGCTTTGTATTGTTATCGCTGGCGTCTTGATGGGGGTCACGGCGATTCCCGGGGGTCTGCTGACCGTTGTCTATACCGACATCGTTCAAGCGTGTATCTTGCTCGCTGGCTTTATCGTGTTAACGATTGTCGCGCTTGAGGGTGTTGATGGATTTGCGGGCTTGAAAGCGAGTGTTCCGGCGGGGTATTTCTCTTTTTTCGGAGTGGAGATCCTTGGCTGGAAGAAAGTGATCAGCCTTTTTTTTGTGCTTGTCGTTTCGATGATCTCCGACACCAATAATCGACACCGAATTTACAGTTCCATCAGCGAAAAGACTGCAAAATGGAGCCTGGTCGCGGCTCGGAATCACGGGCATGTACGTTTTCGCCCTCAATCCAAAGATCGTTCCGCAGGATCAAGCCATTCCTTGGTTGATTATCGAGGTGCTTCCGACTTGGGTGGCGGCCGTGGTGGTGGTCGCGATCAGCGCGGCCATCTTCTCATCTGGAGACTCTGACGCTGCCGTATCGGCGACCTTTTTTGTGCGTCACATCTATCCCATGTGTACTGGAAGGTACCCACGGAAGGCACTCGCGGTGGGAAGATGGTCCTTGGTGTGGGTTTTTTTGGCTGCCACTTTTCTGGCGCTAACGATCGAGGCCATCGTTCAGTTTATCGAGATTTTCGTTCCCATCGTGCTGAGCGGCCTCGCGGTGGTGATCCTGCTGGGCAGGTATTGGAAACGCGCCACATGGCAAGGGGCTGTTGCAGCCATTGTCTTGGGTGCAGTGGTCTCGGCTTTGGTGAGCTATGTGGACACTTTGCTTGAGTTCTGGGAAAGGCCGATCATTCCCGCTCTGCTGATCGCTCTCATGGGGCACGTCGTGGTCAGTCTGCTGACGTCACAAAAAAAGGCCCCTTTCGAAGAAGTGGCACTTCAAATGAGCGAGGAAAGAAAAATCATAGAGAATGTCTAATCCAGTAACTCCAGTGCCGAAGTGGTCATCGCCTTGACACCCGTCTTGATTGCAGGTTCGTAGTCAGGAGCGAATAGGCTCGAGTGCAAAGAGGGCAACGGCCGAGCTTCTGGTTTCTGGCTGGCCAGGTATTTTGCCTGCGGGAAGGGCCCGAGGCGACCTGGGCAGCTTGGAGATGAAAGAACTCGGAACTACCCGCTGTAAAGGAGACATAACAACATCCTATCAGAAGCTGCAGAAACGCCATCTCAGAAGGACGTACTTCCGCGACGCAGCTTATTCTGCCTATCCTTTGTACACTTCCTACTTGTGCTTTCCTGATCGCTGGCTGAATTAGATCGCCACCATTTCCAATCTTTCTCCCTCGGTTGGTCGGACGACAACGTCCGGATGGAAGTTGTTGGCCGGCAACCAGGCGCCGCCCAGTTCGACGCACGCTGATTTCTAAAATCCTTCCGCCGGCAGAGGCACTTGCCGCCGGGACATCAGGTAGGCGATCAGGTTACAAGCCTGTTCGTCGTTGAGTACGTCCAATAACTGTTCCGGCATCATCGAGAGTTCCGACTTCCGGATCCCCTTCACGTCCGCTCGGCGAATTACCAAACCTTCCGTTGGGGTTTGCAGCGTGATCGTTTGTTCAGTTCGTTGGCTCACGACGCCGTTCAACACACGTCCGTCTCCCAGATAAACGATCGACATCCGGTAATCCACCGCTACCTCGGCACTAGGAGCGACAATGTTATCGAGCAGATAATGCAGATTTTGTCGCTGGGTCCCCGTGAGCTCCGGTCCCACCGTGCCTCCTTCCCCGAAGAGCATGTGACAGGACGAACAGGAACGTTTGAAAAGCAGACGCCCACGGCCCAAATCCGCATCGGCAAGCCTTGAGGGCGTAAGAGCAAGTCGGTACCCATCAATCTTCTCGGCTTTGTCAGTCGGTGTATGGCGCAGCCTCGGCCACAGCTCCCGCAAACGCACTCTGATTTCCGTGTCACCGAAGCTGTAGATCTGCCGGATCTGAAACGCTGTTACATCCTCGCGGGGAATCGTTCCGTTAGTGACGGCACCCAATAGAACCCGGGCGTAAGTGGGTCTCGAGGCCAAGGTGTTGACGGCCTCTAGCTGCCCTTGTACCCGCAGGCTGCCATAGTGAGAAACGATGGACGCTGCGGCACCGGGATGGTCGAACGCGGCGAATCCGCGCAGCGCGTCGGGCGCAAGGTCCTGGTGTTCGAGGAGCCGTCGAAGCAGCGGGACCAGATCTTCTCCCTGGCTCCGTACCAATGAACGCATGGCATTGCGTCGTGACGAAAGATCGGCCGTCTCGGAGAGTGCGATTCCCCGCAACTCGTCCAGCGCTCGCCCATCGCCGAAGATGACAGCAAGCTCGCGCACGAGGTCGCGTGCTCGCGAGTGGCTCTTTTTGGCTAGCCCCTTCGATGTGGACTTCCAACTCGTCGGGGCTTCCGCCCTTCGCCATCCCCGAAGCGCTGTAGACATTCCCTCCAAAACCTCGAGGGTGACGCCAATATCCCTGGTCGCGAGGGCGACTTTCAGCAATTCGTTGACGAGATCAGGGCGACCGGTCAGATCTGAGGTAATCCGCCTGGCCAGAAGGCGGCGGAGCCGTCCAATTCGTGTTGATCGCACCATTTCAATTGCGCTGGCCGAACCGGCTGGTAGCGCCGGCTCGATGCCGTACCAGATCATCAGCGGTAAAACCGGGTCCTCCGCAAATTGCGACTTGGAGCTGAGCTGCAGCGCCAGGGGCCAGCGTTGTTGTGGAGGCAACTGCTGCAGCGCGGACGAAAGAAAAAGCAAAACTAGCCCAGATGACTCTCGCTCTGCCAGCTGAGTCAGCGCGTCCGCGACCGCCCCCGACGGCCGGCCTCGATCCAGCAACAGCTTGACGGCCCAGACCCGCAGGTGTTCGTCCGGCTGGTTCAGTTGTTCGATCAACCATGCATCATCGAGTCCACCCGCCACGTACAAGGCCCAGAGAGCTCTCAGACGCCTGCTCACGGATTTCTGCCGTCCGTACAATTCGTGAAGAGACTCATGCACGACGCTCATCTCATCGCCCTTTGCGGCGCGTTCCTCAATTACGCGGCGGGACTGCCTCACGTACCAGTCGTCTTCGTGAAGCTGCAGCCTCACCAGTTCGGCGTTTGACAGCGCGGCGACATCCACGGCACCTGTGGTTGCAGGCTTTCCATAGACCACCTTATAGATCCTTCCCGAAGTTCGGTGGACGCCGTCCTTTTCGTGGCATTCGCCTATGTCGCTCCAGTCGGCGATGTAAACGCCACCGTCGGCTCCAGAAATCAGTTCGACGCCACGGAACCAGGGATCCGCGATGCTCAAGAGATCCGGGGCGTGACGGCCGACGTATCCGCTTCCGCTTCGTTCCAGTACATCGCGATTGAGCCGCCCACCAAGCAGATTGATCGTAAGGACCGACCCTCGATATTTGGCTGGCCAATTGTCCCCTTGATAGATTAGCAGTCCGCTGTGCGCATGCCCGCCCCCGGCCCGGCGGGTCGACTCGGTGACGCCCTTGTGGATGTCGCTCCAATCTTCGGCCGTGTCCCAATGGAAGTGGTCCGCCGTCTGCGGAATCAATTGGTAAAGGTACGGATTGAAATCTTCGCCGTACATTCGCTCGTAGTGCGCGCCGGGCACCACATGCCAGAGGTGGCCGATCACGGTGTTGATAAAGAACATTTGTCCGTGGTCGTCCCAATCCATGCCCCAGGGATTGGTCGTGCCGCGGGCAACGACTTCGAAGGTCTGCCGGGTCGGATGGTAGCGCCAGATTCCGCAGTTGATTTGCTGCCGTTGATCCGACGAATCCTCGGGGCGTCCGACGCGAGAGGTCGCGCGGATCCCGTGACGTCCATACAGCCAACCGTCCGGTCCCCAGCGCAAGCCGTTGACGATGTTATGGCGAACTCGATCGTCGTCCCAGCCGTCGAGTACAACAATCGGCTCCCCATCGGGCCGGTCGTTACCGTCGATGTCGGGGATGAAGAGAAGGTGAGGTGCACACAGGGCCCAGACTCCGCCAAACCCAACCTCAATGCTCGTGAGCTTGTCGGCTTTGTCCCAGAACACCTTGCGTCGGTCGAAACGGCCGTCGTGGTCGCTATCTTCCAAAATCACGATGCGATCACGCAGCTCGCTGTGGAATTTCACCGGAGGTGCCGCATACGTGTAGTTCTCTGCTACCCAGAGTCGTCCGCGTGAGTCGGTGGCCAGCGCGATTGGTTGCTGAACGTCGGGCTCGGAGGCAAACAAGGTGACGGAGAAACCTTCGGGTACAGATATCCCCTCGAGCGCTTGGTGCGTCGACGAGAGCACACCCTCTTGCGTGTTCGGAACATCTACAAACCAATCTCGCCCATCCCTGCAGGCGGAAGAAGAGGCCAATACGCAGCAGAGCGTCGTGATGGCTCCGAGAGCCGTCTGCCGGGGTTTGAGCTTCATCCTGACATTCGGATCTGCGTGTGTCATCGAGTGACTCGCGTTGCTCTGACCGGCACGACGGATATCTGCGGTGGCAGTGAGGGTGGTTCCAATTCCTTCCCGTTGGAGACTATCACGGGATTACGATGCGATCACGCGAAGATCTTCACGACGCCAACACGCAGCACCCCCCCCAAGAAAGCCGGCCGAGAAGGTGATGGCACGCTGGTACAGGACGGTGGCAGAGGATAGTAAGAACAAGCTGCATCTCGGAAGTACGTCCCTCCTATCAGAAGCGGCAGGGGAGGCATCTCAGGAGCGAGGTACTTCCGAGACGCAGCCTATTTTTACTATCCTCTATACCAGCAAGGAACCCAGGATCAAAGCATGACCAAGCTCAACATAATGGCTTCCCGCCATTCGGCCTTCTACAGCCCGATGATATGCACCATCGCCGGAGGGTTCCTTGAGAAAGAGGGTCTGACAGGCGAGTACCACGGCTTCCACCCCAGTTTTAGATAGATACTGATCGCTGGGAGTCGGAAGTCATCTGTCGAAAGATAAGAGTAGCCAGGTGCTGATTCGGCCAGTACCCGAGTCGCGGCTGCGACAGTCGCCTGTCCTGCACCGGTGATCAGAGTGTGCGACCACCCACTGCCTGTCTTGGGCTTCCGCCCAGGCCCCCTCCCGTAGCGCCCGCCTTACCGGATTGTGAGATGGACGAGATGTACGATTCGTGAGCAGGACAATGGGATCTCCAAATCCCCCGTGTAGAAGTGCGCCTGGAGGCGTGCCCATCGACCTATGCTGCAATGGCGGTTTGAGGTAAGATCTTCTTTGTATTCGGCCGCAGCTCGACTGCCGCTGTCAAGGAGACATAACACCTCCTATCAGAAGCGGCAGGGGAGGCATCTCAGGAGCCAGGTACTTCCGAGACGCAGCTTATTTTTACTATCCTCATCGGGGGGGGTTCCTTTGCCGACGGCCACGCCGAGATCCATCGATGGCAGAGTGCCATCCTTCAACCACCGCAGCAGATCGGCAGTCAAACCAAGAAACAAGAGTTCACAGGAGTGGATAGAAACAACCCGGACCTGGTCTGGCTTCGGGCCCATGCCACGGCAGCAACGCGTTAACCTCAATCTCGATCACAACCATCAAACCCCGTTGGACATGAAGAAGGCGCTAACCAGTTGCCAAATCTCGCGCCGACAATTCCTAGCGACCTGCGCACTGATTTCCCCAAGCCTGACAGCGTTTCGTCTGAAGCCGTCAACGGATCCTTCCCTGTTTAGAACCTTATTCAACGGCACCTCGTTGGGCGGGTGGCACACGAATCCGAAACCTATCGGTCACGGTACCGGCGGCCGCTGGCAAGTGGAGAACGGCGAATTGACCGGGGAACAAGAGCCGCCCGGCTCCGGTAACGGTGGGTTGTTGTTGACCGATCAGGTATTTGGTGACTTTGAGTTGAAGCTAGAACTGAAACCGGATTGGGGACCTTGCAGCGGGGTTTTCTTTCGCTGCACCGACGAGGGGGCAGGCTTTCAGATGTATGTCGATTACCATGACCGCGGGAACGTCGGTCATCTGCGCGGAGAAATGCCGGGGTCTTTTGCCTTGATGCCCTACCAGATTTTTTCGCGCTTCGATAACAACCAGCAGCTCACGGGGTTCGACACTCGAACAGATGTGCGTGCTAAGGACTGGCCGCCCGATGTTTACGAGTTTACCTGTAAACCCGAACAATGGTTGCGCTGTTGGCGGCTCGGAGATTGGAACCAGGCACGCATTCGCTGCGAGGGTAAATACCCGACCGTGACCGTATGGATTAACGGGACGCGGATTTGCCGCTTTAATGGGCAGACCTGCACCCTACCTGCCTACGATAAAGAGCACGTCTACAAAACCCTCGGGAGACAGGGGTCTATCGGGCTCCAGGTCCACGGCGGAAAAGATTGGCCCACGGGTGCGAAGTGCCGCTGGAGGAACATCGAGGTGCGTGATCTCACCGAAACAAGGCCATGAAGAATAATCATTTCAGTTCGCGCCGATTCAACCGGCGAAAGTTTTTACATTCGAACGCTGCCCTGGCGCTTCCATGGGTGCTTCCCCGCGCCAGCTTTTCTGATTCACCTCGCCCGGACCCAAGCAATCGGATCCACATTGGAGTCGTCGGTGTGGGAGCACAGGGCCGGAGAGTGATGAGAGAGTTCCTAACAGAAACCGACGTGCAGGTGGTAGCTGTATGTGATGTGGATTCATTGCACTACCGAGATCAAGAATGGGGCGATGGTCCCCCACTGGGACGAGACGCCGGGCAGCGGGAGGTTAATAAGTTCTATCAGAAGCAGGCCAAATCCGGTCAGTACCAAGGGTGCCGTGCCTACTCGGACTATCGCGAACTTTGTGCCCAGGTTGATATCGACGCTGTCCTCGTAGGAACTCCAGATCATTGGCATGCCCTCTGTGTCTTGGAGGCCCTTCGCCACGGAAAAGATGTGTACTGCGAAAAACCCGTCACACACCTCTTTGGGGAAGGTCAAGCAGTCTACAGAGAGGTCGCTAAACGAAAGGCGATCTTCCAAACCGGCTCGCAGCAACGCTCCGGGCAACCGTTCTTGCATGCCGTTGAGTTGGTCCATAATGGCCACATCGGAACGGTTCATCGAGTTGAGGTTGGATTACCGAGCGGTTATGCCGCACCCAGAAGTGACCCCACCGAGCAAGAACCTCCGGCTCACTTGGATTACGAATTTTGGTGTGGTCCTTCTCAGGTGCTTCCCTACATGCGAGCGCGACACCACCGCTGGTGGCGGGGCCATTCCGCCTACGGAGGTGGTAACCTGATGGACTGGATTGGGCATCACAACGACATCGCCCACTGGGGGTTGGGTCTGGATCATTCAGGACCGATTCGAGTCGAAGCCGTCGGTTGGTCATATCCGGAGTCAAAGGTCTATGATATGCCGGTTCACTACGAGATTCGAAGCCACTATGAAGGAGGCGTCACTAGCACGATCTCGTCAGCGAATGCGATGGGCGCCAAATGGATCGGCGACGCCGGGTGGATACACGTTGACCGAGGAATGCTAGAGGCGCACGATCAACGTCTCGTTGATCTCAATTACCATTCCGGTCCGAAGAAAACCTACCACTCACCGGGTCACGTCCGAAATTTCCTAGACGGAGTCAAGACTCGTAAACCGTGCGTCGCGCCAGCGGAAACTGCCCACCGGTCCATCACACCAGGCCATCTCGGATTTGTCTCCAAACGGCTGGATCGACCCCTCGACTGGGATCCCAGAAACGAGCGAGTTCTCAACGACGCCGAAGCCAATCGCCTTCTCCAGGCCGTTCACTATCGTGCCCCATGGACGCTTGGTTAGCCCAATCCACCACGCTGCCCGACCGATGGCAATGACGAGCTCGATAACGCTGAACTCTGGTGACGCCTTACCGTCGCTTGGCCTTGGTTTTTGGAAAATCGAACGAAATAACACGGCGAGAATCGCAACCGAGGCGACTCGAATAGGCTATCGGCATTTGGATTGCGCCTGCGATTATGGAAACGAGGCTGAGGTCGGTGAAGGCATTGAAAAAGCGATTCAGGAAGGCATCTGCAGCCGCGACGATTTGTGGATTACCTCGAAACTGTGGAATACCTATCACGCCCCGGAACACGTCCGACCGGCCATCGAACGATCCCTGACGGATCTTCGCACGGACTATCTCGACCGCTACCTTATTCATTTTCCCATCGCCACGAGATTCGTCCCCTTTGAGGAGCGGTATCCACCGATGATGGATTCGCATCACACTTTGGTGAAGGAAACGGTTCTTCCGGAACAGCGCGAGTTCGACGGAGAACGGTTTCCATTTGCACTTCGTTGCCAGAGCGATTCATCAACGCTAAACGACGTCTGCGCCTGGGTTCGGGACGTCCGTGCCAATCTAGTGCAGCTTGCGGCGAAAAACGGGGTTGTCCTATTCCGTGGCTTTCCACTCACCACACCGGAAGACTTTGACGCGTTCGTAGCGAGTTTTTCATTGGCCAACTTTCCTTATGAGGAATCCCTTTCCAATGCCGTTCGCATCAATAGGACCCCACGTGTCTTCACCGCCAATGAAGCGCCACCGGATTGCGAGATCTTTCTTTATCACGAACTTGCGCAAACACCGTTCTACCCGAGCAAAATCTTTTTTTTCTGCGAGAAACCCTCGGAGGTGGGAGGCGCGACACCTATGTGCCGATCGGATCAGTTGTTCAAGCGACTCCAGACCGATTACCCTCATTTCGCGAAGGACTGCGAAACGAAGGGCCTACTTTATTCCAACGTTATGCCATCGGAAAATGACTCGGAATCGAGCATGGGCAGAAGTTGGCAAAGCACCTTTCGGGCGGCATCAATGGAGGATGCAGAAGCCCGAATGACCGAGCTCGGTTATTCCTGGCAATGGCTTGATGATGGCTGCCTGAGAGCCACGACCCCAATCCTTCCCGCTGTCCGGCCACTGGACAACGGAGGCCGCTCGTTCTTTAACCAACTCATTGCGGCATTTCGCGGATGGAAAGACAGCCGCAACGATCCCGCAAAGGCCATCACCTTCGGAGACGGCACTCCGCTTTCCCGCGAAGACGTGGACGGCGCATGTGCATTGGCCGAACAGGTGACCGTCGATCTCAACTGGCAGCGAGGCGATGTCGCCCTGGTCGACAACCTCGTCGCCATGCACGGACGGCGGCCGTTTCAAGGTACGCGAAGCGTCCCCGCATCGCTGGCCCAGCAGCCCGTTAGCACACTCCGCCGGTGAAACGCATCAATGGCAGAAGTCCCAAGGAGATGTCTCACGGCAGGCGAATCGCACACCGGCACGTACTTCTGAGACGCAGCTTCTTTGTCCTATCCTTCAATCAATGCGTCGAATTTGGCCTGGTGTTGCAAAGACATAGATTACCTCGGTTTCTCTCTTGTGGTCTCCGTCATCTTATCTACCCGGTGACGAACGAAAGAATCGTGGCCGCTTCCATAGCCTCCCAGTCCACTTCCAGTCCAAGCCCCGGACCTGATGGCGCACACACAAAACCGTCGGCGCGCGGGCGAATTACGTCCTTCATTCCATACTCATAAGGCTCGTAGGGAACCGACTGCTCGAAGTAGGAACAGTTGTCGCAAGCCAACATGAGATGAAGGTTGGCTACCGACACCAGGCTGTACCCCCACGACATGATCTCGCATTTCATGCCAGCCGCTGCAGTGAGAGCGACCGCTTTGCTGGCCTGGGTTATCCCACCCATCATGGCCACGTCCGTCCTGGCCCGGCCCCACGCCTGCGCATGCAGGGCCGCAGCAAAGCCATGGAGGTCCTGGAACCAATTGCCGGATGGAATAATAGGGATCTTGACTCGACTCGTCAGCTCTTTGTAGCCATCCAGATCCGAATCGTGCAGCGGTGCCTCGAACCAGGTGAAGCCCATCGCCTCCAGCTCCCGGGCGACCCGCAGGGCGCCGTCGCGGTCGTAGTTGTTCTCGGCATCGAGCATGAAGGCGACGTCGTTGCCGGGGTACTTCCGTCTGACGGCCCGGGCCAGTTCGAGATCTAGCTCCGGGATGCACCAGGTGTGGAATTTGATGGCCTTGAAACCCCCGGCGATGAGTTCCTCGGTGTTGTTCAGATAGGAATCGACATCCTCAAAGAGCGGGGTGCTGGCGTAGGCCGGAATTCTGTCTCTGGTCCCCCCCAGCAACTGGTACAGAGGCAGTCCCGCCATTTTGCCCGCCAGATCCCACAGAGCTATGTCGATGGCAGCCAGCGATTGGGGCGGCAGGGGAAAGACACGCGGTCGGATCTCGTGCCAGATCGACTCCCGCAAGAGCGGGTCCTTTCCCAGCAGCAGGGGCGCCAGGTGGCGTATCGATTCGGCGGTATAGCGCTCGAAGTCGAACGATGTGGCGTTCCAGACCCCGGATACCCCCTCCACCCCCTCATCGGTGTAGATCCTGACGACCGTATTGGTCGAATACTGGTCCGGCAGATCATCCGACCAGCTGAAGCGGTCGACGGGCGGCGCTACGGAACGCACTTCGACTCTGATAATTTTCATATTCTGTCGTTGCGAAGTCCGCAAGTGCGGTTTTCTCCGTGCCAACCGCGATGGATGTTGAATAATCGAGTAGCACGAGTTTCCTTAGTCCCAGCCAGTCGATCACTTCCGTCGCCATGTGCTATCACGCCAACGCCAATGATCATGGCATCGGCATTCCCGATATTTCTGCGCCGCTGGCGATCAACATCGATGGCCAGGACGCGTACAACGGTTCCGTCCCGGCTGCTGGCAAGCCATCTCAGTCGCAACGTACTTCCGAGACGCAGCTTATTTGTCCTATCCTTCGAGCTGTGACACAACCAAACACGGTTTTCCGTTTTCTGTGTACCGTGAACCGTGCATCCTACGGCAACAACCCACTCATATCGAACGCTGTCAGCTTGTTCTCAACGCTCTCCGGCAGGATCAATAGGTGACGATCGGGCAGGTAGGCCTGATCCGCCAGGCCCTTGGAAAACGCCAGGATCACCTCCGACGCACCGTCCGGTTTGACATGAAACAGGTTCCCTGAAATCCAGTCGGTGACAAGGAAACCGCCGTGGCCGTCGGACTCGACACCGTCCAGATTTCCGGTCGGCTCCGGTGTGATGACCGTCTGTTCTCTTGTTCTCAAGTCGATCGCCTGCAATCTGCCCTTCGGGTCTGTCGAGAAGTCTGCGGTGTTGAACCCCTGGCCCCACCCGGCCATGTACAGTTTTTCCTCGTGTACCAGCAATCCGTTGGGGTGGTCGATCTCCTCACCCTCAATGAACACCGACAGCTGCCCGTCGTGGAAGCGGTAGATGCGGCTGGCCACCATGTCGACCACATAGACGGCTCCATCGGGACCGCAAGCCAGGTCGTTCAGGAATGTCGCATCCGTGATTTGCACTTCGCTCGAAATAATGCCTTGCTCAATGTCGATCGCCACAATGCGATCGATATCCGAAACCCACAGGGTTCCGCCATGGCTGCGAAGACCTTTAGGCGAGTTGAATCCGGTGACCCATTTGTCGTTGACCATTTCCCCATCCAACGTCAGCTTCGACACCCATCCGTCATCATCCTTTTCATCCCCGCCACCTCCGCCACCCTGGGACAGGAACAGGAAGCCCGACTCGGCGTCGTAGAAGGCGCTCTCCGGCGCCTGCAGCCCCTCCGTAATCTGCCACACGATCGGTGGCGAGTCGGCGGAGACCACTGACGTCGACGTGGTGTTACCGTTGGCCGGTGGTGCGCTTGGATTGTATCTGGGCGAACAGCCGACGAACTGCAATAGACTGACGGCTAAGATGGCGCAGCAAATTCTCATGGCAATCGCGCTCCCCAACGATATAGGCGTTCACATAAGAAATGACGGACCAATAAAACACACTCGCCAAGCAGCTTCAAGTGGGCTTCTGACGGGCCGAACTACTGGCCGCGTGGAAGTCATTACGGCAAGTTCGTTGAGCTTGTCTGTGGTCGTCATCACAAAAAGAGCGCTTTCTCAGAATCAAGGCCGTCAATAGCATCATCGTATTTCCACCAACATCCCTTAAGCAGTCCGGGAAAGAGGGTCGGAAACTCTCGTACAGACAAATGAAACACGATCACTTATGGTCCGTTCAGGTGTGCGCGAGTTCGCCAAGATCCTAGAGGTGCTGGTTCAACGGGGAGCCCCAGATACGCCGAAGTGGGCCGTGCCGAATCGTGTTCTTTGGAATAGATCCATGACAACAGGCACCATTGCCAGCGTCTGGTCGCTTTCACCTTCTGACGAATCGGTCAGGTTCGCATTCAACGAAATCTCGAGTCTCCTGCCAGTGGCGAAAGAAAAGAAACGAATAATGGCGCAGCCGCCGAATCGGACAGCTGTTGCCTTATGGATTGAAACTGGAGCGGTTTCCGTACTTCTAGGGGCCGACTTAGAAGAGACGAGCGAACCGGGAACTGGATGGTCGGTCATCGTCCAGTCTAAGGAGCGCCGATCGGGCAAAGCTTCTGTATTCAATGTCCCTCACCACGGGTCTGCAACTTCCTACGCACCTGAAGTCTGGTCGGAAATGCTAGCGGTTGACCCAATTGCCATTCTTACAGCATTCATCAAGGGGAGAGTGACGCTTCCCACTGCGGATGAAGCCAATCGAATCAAGGAACACACTCCACGCGCATACACAACCTCCAGCAGACGCAGGCGGGAGACAAAAGCGCGATAAGATGGTGCGACGGACGATAAATGAAACCGTCCGCTGGATTCGTCAGGTCAATCCAATGATTGGGCACGTTCGTGTCCGCGGTAGTGTTGCGCGTCCAGGCAATGACCACCAGGTTGAGTTGTTCGGAAGCGCCATGGTACTTCTACGATTTCACGAATCAGGAATAGGGACCAAGCGGTAGTTGGTGATGTGAATCTCGTGAAGGGCTTCACCGACCTGGGCACAATTCCGGGCACAATCGCCTATTCGAGCGTTGAACCGCAAGAACCGGATGTAACCCATTGATTCAAAAGTGCCGAGGGCGGGAATCGAACCCGCACGTCCCTTACGGGACCCAGGATTTTAAGTCCCAGACCTGCATTCCGTAACCGCCTGTAACTACTAGAGATACCAAAGGGTTAAATCTTTCCTGCTTTGGGTGGAGTTGGGTAGAGTTGGGTGGTCTTGGACTGCCGCGGGCACAGTTTGGGCACAGTATGACGCTGCAGCACTTGCCTGAAAAATCGCGACTGGAGTCCCTCGAGGCGGCCGGGGGTGGGTCACCCCACCCCCGGTTATCCGTTCCATCGAATTGAGGCTCTCCAGACTGACGGGCGACTATCCCCTTCATCCGCTCGAACACGGTGTGCTTGCGACCTCGCTCGAACTTTGCCCCGAGAGCCTCGAAGTCTATGCCGCTCAGATCTACCAGGTGGTCCGTTCCATATGGATCCTCCAGCCCCCGGTGCCCTTCATCTTACCGGATTGTGAGATGGACGAGATGTACGCTTCGTGAGCAAAACAATGGGATCTCCAAATCCCCCGTGTAGAAGTGCGCCTGGAGGCGTGCCCAGCGACCTATGCCGCAATGGCGGTTTGAGGTAAGATCTCCTTTTTATTCGGCCGCAGCTCGACTGCTTCTGTCAAGGAGACACAACAACACCGTATCGGAACCTATCAGGCAAGACATCTCAGGAGGGACGTACTTCCGAGATGCGGCTTGTCTTTCCTATACTCTCCGAGATACCCAACAACCAATAACTTCACTCGGCGACCCGGATATTCCATGGCTCAAAAACTGCACATCAAGAGGAGGCACATGACACAATCTACCAGCCGGATTCTATGGCGAAAATTAATGTCATGGATGAAGCCGGCCTCACTTATCCTCATGCTTGGTTCCCTCACCATTCCGGTTTCTGCTGGAGACAGACCAAACATTCTTTGGATCACATGCGAGGATATGGACCCCAATCTGAGTTGTTATGGAGATCCTTACGCCGTGACCCCGAACCTCGATGCCCTGGCAAAGAAATCGATTCGCTTCGATAGCGCTTTCGTCACTGCTCCCGCTTGCTCGCCAACCCGCTCCTGTCTTATCACCGGAGTATGGCCGAATGCCATGGGCACCCCGCATTTACGAGACCGAACCGTGAGGATTCCCGAAGAAATCCGGCCCTATCCTCTCTGGTTGAGAGAAGAAGGCTACTACTGCACGAACAACGTTAAAGAGGACTACAACTATGCCACGCCTGAAAATATTTGGGATGATTCTTCAAATCAAGCCCACTGGAGAGGCCGCTCTGATCCGGACCAACCGTTTTTTTCCATTTTTAATCTGACAATAACTCATCAGGGGCAGTTTCGAGAAGCCACCATGAGCCAGGCAACTCGGGAAGCCCTGAGTAAGTTGCCAGACAACATGCGGCACGATCCGGCAAAGGCGCCGCTACCTCCGTATTATCCAGACACTCCGATAATACGGAAAGATATTGCCACTCATTACGACTGCATCAGTGCGATGGATATTCAGGCAGGCAAGCTACTTGACCAACTTGCCGCTGACGGATTGAGCGACAATACCATCGTGTTTTTCTATTCCGATCACGGCCGGGGAATGCCACGTCACAAACGCTGGTTAACCGATGGAGGATTACAGGTGCCTCTTATAATTCATTTTCCGGAAAAATGGCGTAAACTGGCACCGAACGACCAGGGAACAGTCAACAATCAGCTAATCAGTTTTTTAGATTTTCCACCCACCCTACTCTCCATATTAGGAATCCAAATCCCTGAGTACATGACGGGCATCCCTTTTGCGGGAGAGACCGTTGGCCCACCGCGCACCACTATTCAGGCTTCCCGTGACCGGGTTGATGAAGTTTTTGAGACCAGCCGTTGTGTAAGGGATCACCGATATAAGTATATCCGCAATTTCGCTCCACATCGCCCGGTAATGCAAATCAGCTGGTATTCAGAACTGACCCCTACCCGCGGAGAACTACGACGATTGGCCACTGAAGGAAAACTGCAGGGCCCGGAGGCCATCCTGACTCAGGTTACAAAACCGGTGGAAGAACTCTACGATATTCACTCCGATCCCAACGAGATTCGTAATCTGGCAAAGCTTCCCGAATACCAGCCTCAATTGGATGTCATGCGAAAAGAACTACGGAACTGGGTAACCGAAACTCCCGATGCCTGCCTATTGCCGATCGCAATGATGCACAGACGAGCGGCAGCAAGAAATCAGACCGTCTATGAAATGGCACGAGATCCTCAGGCATTTCCAGTCGAGTCGGTTTTTGAAATGGCCGACCGGGTTGGCCGCGGACTCGAACATCTGCACGCGCTAATTCAGGGGCTAAAAGCCTCGGATCCTGGCGTGCGCTATTGGGCAGCGGTGGGATTGCGTGTCCTCGGCTCGCCAGCGAAACCCGCGGAAGAAGCGTTGAAAATTTGCCTCTTGGATGACTACATGGATGTCCGCATTGCGGCGGCTGACGCCCTTTGTCAATTTGGCGACAGCGGTATTCCTGCCCTGGTAGAGTGCCTGAATCACGAAGACTATTGGTTGCAATTACACGCTGCTGTTGTTCTCAACGAACTGGGTGATTTGGCTCTTCCCGCCCTGCCAATGATGAAGCAAGTAAGCTCAACACCAGACCCAAAGATCTACTTGGGCAAGTTGCTGGCGCGCACGGTCGAAAACCTGGAAGTAGGCAAACCTTGAGGTAGTGGCTTTAGGCATTTTAATTTATTTTTCGCCAGGGCTGGGAAGATATTTGCCCTTGAGCTGAGTATTTCCTTCGATGTGAAATGTCCAGATAGTCAATGTAGGAGTTGCTTTAGCTGCGAATTCCTGGGAACGCCAAGCCCCAGCTTGGCACGATAAAACGGTTCGCAGCTTAAGCAGCTACTCCTACCTACTAATAGTCGGGTTTTTTTTATAAGAAACTTCTGTGACACCACACTAGCTCACCGCCATTACTTCCTGTTTTATTTTGCACTGGGTAAGCATTTCCCGATTGGCACCTCCGGGAGGTACCATGGGGAAAACGTGATGCTCATCCTCCCGCGGCGATACAAAAGATACTCGTCTGCCTCGGCCTCCCGCCCAGGCCCGCTCCCACAGCGCCCGCCTTACCAGATGGTGAGATGGACGAGCTGTACCTTTCGTGAGCAGGAGTATGGGATCTCCAAATCCCCCGTGTAGAAGTGCGCCTGGAGGCTTGCCCAGCGACCTATGCCGCAATGGCGGTTTGAGGTAAGATCTCCTTTTTATTCGGCCGCAGCTCGACTGCCTCTGTCAAGGAGACACAACAACACCGTATCGGAACCTATCAGGCAAGACATCTCAGGAGGGACGTACTTCCGAGATGCGGCTCGTTTTTCCTATGCTCCGAACCTGAGAATGCGCTGCACGCTGACGGTTACCATCGGCAGTCGGCCGTCTGGCAGCACTTCGACCTCATGGGGCAGACCGTCCCTCAGCCAGGCTCCAATACACTGTCGGTTGGCGTGGCGCGCAGAAACCGACGAATCGCCTACGAGATTCCCCTGGAACTGACCGACGTGGAATTGAGCATTCGCTACGCATTCCCCAACGGCCCTTGGGAGGTGTTAGCGATCACCGAAAAACGTATTTTTCTGGACGTGCGCCGAGAGGATTGGGATTCCACTTTCAGAAAAGCTGGTCAGGTTCTGCTAGAAACCACTCTATCCACGACGAAAAGGTTCACACGTTACAGGTGCCCAAACATCCCCCTGGGTGATGTTGCCACAGAAAAATCGGTTGGGGAACCTTGATCCGTCACGCGCAACCGGATTGATGTCGATCACCGCTCCGGTGCACACCCAGTCGCCTCCGGCGACGATGATGTTGAGTCCTTACAACCGGCGTGTGTTCAGAAAAGCACGGTTTTCAGTGATCGTTAACAGGAGGGAACCCCAAGCTGATCGAAAGGAGACACCCAATGGAACGCCTCGCCTTCGTCATGCACATCAAGGAAGGGTGTGCGGAGGAGTACGAAAAACGGCATGATGAAATCTGGCCGGAGCTCGCCGAGCTCATCAGCAGTTCGGGAGTTCGAAACTACAGCATCTACCTCTACGGCCGGACGCTCTTCGCCTACCTGGAGTCGGACGACCCTGCCACCCTCGACAGCATGAAAGAGAACGAGCTCACCTGGAAATGGTGGCGCTATATGGAACCGTTGATGGAGTGTAACGAGGATTCATCACCCAAGGTCGAGGTGATCCGCGAGGTCTTCCACCTCGATTGAGCGCTTTGCAGGGTCGGCCTCGTTCCCGAGCTCCTGGTGTGGAGGCTGTCAAGGAGACATAACAACACGTATCGGGAGCCAGAACCCGACAGCTCAAGAGCTAGGCCCCGTGACAAGAGTGAAAAGGATACAGAGCCGCGGCAAGCGCCAGCAGGTGCGTCTCTATCTGGAGGGCGACCCGCTGCGCATTCTGCAGATGGGCAACTATTTCGACACCTGTCTGAGCATTGACAGGGACACCGCCTTCTCCACCGTGGCCAATGCTGTGGATGCGAATAAATCGCAGAAACAGGATTGCCCCTAAGTACTTGAATAAATTGGTGCCGAGGGCGGGAATCGAACCCGCACGTCCCTTACGGGACCCAGGATTTTAAGTCCTGTGCGTCTGCCAGTTCCGCCACCCCGGCACAGTGAGAATCAAGGACGGGTTAGCTGGCAAGATTGGCACCCATCATCCCAAAAACGGACTGATCATTGCAATCAAGGATCTACAACTGAATTGTCTGGATATGCGAGAGGTGATTCTGTGTAATGGAACCGACGGGTTGTTTTTTCTTCACAACTCTCCACGAGGATTGCTTGCGATACCTAAAACGAGAATCCAGAATTCCAAGGGAAACACCGTGCCCGCCATGGCAATCGACGTGCCAAGGTCGAAGTGTGGTCCGTTGATGGTTGCGCTACTGGTGTCCACGTTCAGTATTGACGCGCTCGGCTGGCTCTCGGGAGCATGGGAAGGGTCCATGGGGAAGGCAAAGATCGAGGAGTATTGGACTCCCGGCGAGGGCAAAACAATGCTCGGCGTCAACCGCACGATCGTCGATGGTGAGACTGTGGCCTTTGAGTTTCTTCGCATCGAAGAACGGCCCGACGGTATCTACTACGTGGCCCACCCCGGTGCACGTACCGGCACGGAATTCAAATTGACCGGACTGACCGAGAACGAAGCGGTCTTCGAGAATCCGGATCACGATCATCCGAAAGTCATCCGATATCGCAAAGCCGGCCCGGACTCCATGGTGGCACAAATAGAAGGGGATCCTCGCGGAAAACATGTGGTTCGGGATTTTGAATACCGGAGAGCGGTCCAGTAGACCGCACGGGAGCGACCACATCTTTGAAATCGGTATCTACCTAAGGAACAACTTCGACCCCCGGCCACAAACCAAAGTCTTGATCCAGTGTGAGCACTCGGGCGACATTTCGGTTTTCCATTACGGCCAGGTGTAGGCAATCGCGTCCTGAGAGTCGTTTTTGAGTCAGGGCGATTTCGTAGGCCCGATCCACATCTTTTCGAGAGATTGGATAAACCATGTGGACTAGATTATCTACCAGCTCGAAGGCGTCACCGATCGCTCGGCGACGATCAACGGCAACGTATCGGTGGATTATCTCCTGTAGAACCTCGACACTCGTGACGTACTCCTCTTCCGGGTGATTGAAGAAGTAGTTCTCCAGCACGTCCCGATTCGAATGAGGAGCCCCAACCAGGTACATAAAAACATTTGAATCAACGAAGATCACGTCCTGACTCAATCTCGTATAGGATCTGTCCGATTGTCCCGGTGGGATGATTGTGCTGCCGCGCGCGCTTCAAGGCTGCCAGCTTCTGGGCAGGCTTTGGACCGGATTCGGATTGCTCCGCTCGACGCAAACAACGGCGAACCCACTCGCTGAGTGAGAGCTGGCGACGAGCCGCCGCTTTCTTGTACCGCTCGGCTTCTTCTTCATCCATAATAACTTGGAGACGTATACTCATAAGTATGAGTATACTCATACTTAGCATTCATTTCAAGTGCTCTGACTTGTCTGTTTCTCCATGCCCCTGATTATTTGTCTTTAGTTTTCCGGACCGCGAACTTGAGTCCAGACCAGTCGGCATCCACGGCACAGATCTTGTAGTCGACCAGGCCGGAAGCCAGCCCGGTCTGGCGAACATCGTTTTGCGTCAAATCCGTCTGGAGGCTGGAGGCCCTTTTTAGACACACGATCCAGAGCCCCCCGCTTCCCACGCGGGCACGTGTCGCACCGAGACGACGCTCGAGCTCTCGCCGGGACCGCACAAATTGGGAACGACGGGCAACTCGGGCGGATGCGCAAGAGCGTGTTTCACGGAACTTCGAATTCGTTTCCAGGTGGTGTACGTCGCATCCGGCAAGAGTGTCTGGACTCGCTGCACCTTTACCAAATCCCCACCCACGAAAACGATCGGAATATGGCGCGTCGACTTTTTCTCACGAACAGCGACGGCAACATCTCTTCCATGAGAGGGCATCCGCGACAGATCCACGACCAATGCATCGGGTGGATTCTCCCACAGCCTCCGCAGTGCCTCCGGATCCTGAACCGGGTCTACGGTAATCTCATTGCCGGCGTGACGGAGCGACTCGATCTGTGATTCAACTTCTTCCGGCCTTCGGTGGATCAGCAATATCTTGGGTATGGGTTGCATTGAGCTGAACGGGGCACAGGTTTCGGTTCTTCCCTTGCAAGCGCCCACCTCCTATCGCAAGATGACTTCATCCGTCGCTGATCGAGCAAAACGATCAAACATGAAGGGGAATCCACAGCATGCGGCACTTACCCGTGATCTTTCCGATGTTCCTGATCATTTTCATCATCCAGCCGATGGGACTTGTCGGTTTGTCCACGGCCATTGCAGCCGCCCAAGCCCCCAACGTTCCACCCCGTCCGAACATCCTGTGGATTACGAGCGAGGACAACGGTCCGCATATCGGTGCCTACGGCGACTCGTTCGCAGACACGCCCAATCTCGACCGACTTGCCGCGACGGGAATGATCTATCTGAACGCCTGGTCAACGGCTCCGGTTTGCGCGCCCGCGCGAACCGCTATCATTTCCGGACTCTATCCCACCTCCACGGGGTCGGAGCACATGCGAAGTATGACGCGGCTGCCCGCATACATGAAGATGTTTCCTCAGTTGCTGCGGGAGGCGGGCTACTACTGCACCAACAACCGAAAAGAGGACTACAACCTGCAAAAGCCCGGCCAGGTCTGGGACGAGTCCTCTATAAACGCTCATTGGCGGAACCGTCGGCCGGGACAGCCGTTCTTCGCGATCTTCAATCATACCATCACGCACGAGAGCCAGGTTCGCCGCCGGCCTCACACCCCGGTGCATGATTCGGCCAAGGTTCGCGTCCCCGCATACCATCCCGACGTTCCGGAGGTCCGTCGGGACTGGGCCCAATACTATGACAAGCTCAGCGTGATGGATCAGCGTCTGGGTCGAGACATTTCAAGAGTTGCCGATGCGGGACTCCTCGAGGACACGATTATCTTCTACTACGCAGACCACGGCCCTGGAATGCCCCGCGGCAAGCGCTGGCCTTACAATTCCGGTCTCCGTGTGCCCTTGATCGTGTCCATCCCCGAGAAGTTTCAGCATCTCGCCCCACCCGGTTATGTGGAGGGCGGCAAGACAGATAGGCTTGTCGGATTCGTGGACCTCGGTCCGACTGTCTTGAGCCTGGCCGGCATCGAGCCCCCCTCCTACATGCAAGGGCACGCCTTCCTGGGATCTCACGAATCCCCGGTCCAGGAATATCTCTTTGGCTTTAGAAGCCGCATGGATGAACGCTACGACATGGTCCGGTGCGCCCGGGACAAGCGTTACGTCTATATCCGCAACTATCATCCCCACCAGGTCTACGGTCAGTTCGTTCGCTACATGTTCCAGACCCCCACGACCAGAGTTTGGAAGGCGCTCTACGACAACGGACAACTCACCCCGCCTCGCACCTACTTCTGGGAAGCGAAACCTCCCGAGGAACTCTATGACCTGTTCGCCGACACAGACGAAGTGAACAACTTGGCCGCTTCCCCGAATCACGCGGGAATCAAGGCGCGGCTGCGTGAAGCGTTGAATGCCAAGATCCACGAAGTCCGCGATGTCGGGTTTCTACCCGAAGGTGAGATCCACAAACGCTCCGCCGGCTCCAGTCCGTATCAAATGGGGCACGACATCGATGCCTACCCCATGGAGGTGATTTTCGACATGGCCGAGCGGGCATCGTCTCTTCAAGTCGAGGAGATTCCGAATCTGCGACGCGCACTGAAACATGAGGACTCTGCGGTCCGCTACTGGGGCGCATTGGGCCTTCTGATGCTGGGAGAGCAAGCCCCGGCGGAGGCTCGTTCCGACTTGCTGGGAGCGTTGCGTGATCCCTCTCCATACGTTCGCATTGCAGCCGCGCAGGCATTGGCTCAGTTCGGGGGCTCCCGCGACTTGGATCCGGCCTTGTCAGCCCTGATCGACGCGGCATCGATCAAAGAAAACGGTGTTTACGTGTCGATGGCCGCGCTGAATGCCATCGACGCACTGGATGACAAGGCACGGAATCTATCTGAAGCCCTCGAGTCGCTTTCCGCGCACGGTGACGCGACGGACCAGCGGATGCAAGGCTACGTGCCCAAATTGATCGAAAAGACTCTTGCGGATTTCAAGGGAGAGACAGCCGAGAAGTAAGGGACGTCTCGCGGCCTCCTGAAGACAGGTCCCTACTTCTGTTGAATCGTGAAAAACTCGTCCAGGCGAAAGAGTTGAAACAGCTCGGAGACTCTCGGGCTGGGGCGACGGACAATCATCCGACCCTCGCGCTTTTGCAACAAACGGTATAATCGCATGATCTGCTCGACGCCAGAGCTATCCATGAAGGGGACCTTCTCGAGGTCGACGACAACTTCCTCTGCGCCACCCTCCAGGACCTGATCCAACCTTGTCTGTAGAGACGCGCAATACTCCGCCGTCACCTTGTCACGGATGCGAACAATCGAGCGATTATCGACGGATTCCACCTCTACTTCCATGGAAGCTCCCGAGAAATCAAACTGAAAGCAAACTTGGAGTGCAGAGCAACTCCAGAAATGATCGTAAAGCGACAGTGCGCCAAACACAAAGGAAAATTGTTACGGGCAACGGCCGCGTTCGCGCCCTTTTGAATCAGCCCCAAACCGATTGTACAGTGCGCCAAGGCCCACTACAATTGAGGAACACCGCTATCGGGAGGCAAGGGATGACTCGTTTACTCAAACTGTGGGCGATACTGGCAGTTCTCATGCACGCCTTTCAGATTTTCGCCGCTGACGATAAGAGCAATCTCGCGGTCTTCCGGGGTGAACCCTCTGTTACCCCTGGATTCGACCGTGGATATTTCGTGTGGCTGGACGATGATCGATGGTACGTCTGCTGGACTACCCAGGGGAAGATGCGCCGCTTCAAGGGTACCGTGCTGGCGGATTCTGGAAAGATCAAGTCCCTGAAACGTATCGATGTCGAGAAGGTGAGCAAGGTGGTGCGACGCGGCCGCGCTCCCCGAGTAGCCGTGGGACCGCGTGGCAGGGCACATGTGACCGGCGGCCGTGCTCCCGTTGTTGCGACAAAAAAACAGGACAAGATCGAAAAGGACGGCGACCGCAAGATCTGGTTCAACTCCCGTACCGACGGGGATCTCGACGGATTCAGCTTCAAGGTCGACGAGAACGTCGAGACACTGAAGCTCCGCATCGAAGTCGACGGTAAAGCCAAACCGGCCATGGTCCGGCTGGGGGAGAAAGGCAAGACTCCACGTAAGAATCCGTTCCAGATCAAGCTCAGGTAGCAGCGGGCCTCCGGCCCGCTGCGCTTTGCGCTATGGGCTCAGCATCTTCCGCCCCTGGTTTTCAAGATCGAGCTTCGATAGCGTACATGCCTTCAGAAGAACGTATCCATCAGAAGTCGGTGCGGGCAGGAGTCGGTGCTGGCTACTCCGATTCCTTTCCGTGACTGCCGACGTCTATCGACTGGCCCCCATCGACCACGACACACTCACCGGTCATGAACGAGGCGTCCTCGGAGGCCAGGAAGGCAAACACGCCTGCAATCTCTTCCGGAGTCGCGGTTCGACGCATGGGGATATGGTTGCGCACGTACGATTCGATTTGAAGAGGGTCGTCCATCTCTTTTGCCAGCGGAGTCAGCACGTAACCTGGGCATACCGCATTGACGCGAATGTTGTGCTTGGCCAAATCGAGCGCCATGGTCCGAGTCAACATGACGACGCCACCCTTGGAAGCGTTGTAGGCACTGTACAAGTACTCGCCAAAGAGCCCATTCTTTGAGGCCATGTTCACGATGGCGCCTCCGCCGGCTTTGGCCATGTGACGGGCGACGGCCTGTCCACAATGGAATATCCCGTTTAGATTCACCGAGAGAATGCGGTTCCACTCATCGGCCGGTAACTCCAGGAAATCATGCTCGGACGCGATACCGGCATTGGCAATCAGGATATGGACGCGACCGAACGTACTCAGGGCATCCCCGAGCATCCTGTCTACATCTTCTCTCCGGCTCACGTCCCCTACGCAGGTTCGAATGCCGCCTTGTTGCTGAAGCTCTTTGGCCGTGTCGGCAAGGTTTCCTTCGTGGCTGTCGAAGACAAGCACCTGGGCCCCTTCGGAGACGAACCGTGTAGCGATTGCTTTGCCGATTCCCCGCGCGCCACCTGTCACGATAACGTTGTGATCCCTGAATCTTTCCATCACGCTCCCAACCTTTCCTGGCAGAGTCCTACCTGCACAAGCTCTCTTCGATGCAAGCCCCCCTAAGGGGAATAGCCTATCGAAGCGCGATCTCTAACACCAGGGGCGGAAAGCGGTAGACGGATAGCGGTAAGTCGATAGCTCTGGGTCCAAAAAGACCCGCTACCGTTGTAACATGGTGCGTCGCTCGACAACGTTCCGAACTTCTCGGAGGGCAAGAATGTTCACACTCCTTTTGATTTGCCTGGGCGGAGCACTTGGCACCGCTGCAAGGTACACAGTCGATGGGTTGATTTCCGGCTATCAGGTCAAACACATTGTCTCGTTCGCTGTCTTTCCGCTCGGAACCCTGGCCGTCAACGTGTTTGGCTCCTTCGCAATCGGATTCGTCTCGGCGATATCCGGACCGAGTCTCGGGCGGGTTTGGCTCCGTCCTGCGCAGCGCGACTTTCTCATGATCGGGTGCTTCGGAGGTTTCACGACCTTCTCGAGCTACGCCCTGCAATCACTCAACCTGGCCCGAGACGGAGAGTGGTTGTTCGCTTGGCTGAACGTGCTGGGCTCGAACTCCCTTTGCCTGCTCGCCGTCTATCTGGGTCTGTCTGCGGTCTGTTTCTGCAATCAAGGTTCCACGGAGGGCTGTTATGAAATCGGAAGGCGAAGGGTATCTCTTGCGTATCTGCATCGGAGAGCAAGACAAGTGGCACCATCAGCCACTCTACGAAGCCATCGTCCTGAAGGCGAGGGAACTGGGGCTGTCCGGCGCCACGGTCCTGCGGGGCCCGATGGGCTTCGGAGCACGCTCGCGTCTGCACACCGCTAAGATTCTCCGGCTGAGCGAGGACCTCCCAGTTTTGATCGAGATCGTCGACACGGAAGGAGCGCATCAATTCGTTGATCCCAGAACTGGATCAGATGGTTGGAGATGGACTCATCACACTGGAAAAGGTTCGAATTATAAAGTACCGTGGAAAGAGTTCTTGAACGTTATTCGCCGCGGACAATGGCGTCCCGCGGCGGTCTGTTTCGCCCGTGGCCACCAAGGATTACCGATGTGCAGGAACATACGAACTCTGTTCAATTTCGAACCGCCCGCAACCGAGGATGAGATTCGAGCGTCTGCGCTCCAATTCGTCCGGAAGATAAGCGGGTTCACCAAGCCTTCTCAGGCAAACGAAACCCTTTTCGCGCGTGCCGTCGAGGACGTGTCACTGGTCGCCCGGAGTCTGATCGATTCTCTCGTGACCAGCGCGCCGCCGCGCGATCGAGAGACAGAATCCGCCAAGGCTCGTGCGCGTGCGGCGAAACGCTACAGTGGATCGAGACCGTGAGCGTTTTTTCATCCAGCCCCGTTTATAAGACCACCCGGAGCCTCCATCTTTACCTTGGGCTCTTTGTTTCACCTTTCGTACTCATTTTCGCGATCAGCGTCCTCTCGTACTCATTTTCGCGATCAGCGTCCTCGTGATCAACCATCGAGACCCTGCAAGCGGAAGGCAACCGCCTGTCCTAGAGGAAGTGAAGACGATTGAATCGATCCCCGATCACTTTGACACCCTGGATTCGGTCCGGGTGGTCATGAAGCAGGCCGGGATCTCGGGATGGGTCACCTTCTTCCGGCATATAGAAGACAAGAATCAATACCGGTTCATCGTTCTGAGACCGACGGTTCGACGCGACGTCACTGTGGACCTGGAGAACAAGACCGTCGAAATCATGAAGAGACCGAACGATTTCAAATCGACACTTGCCTGGTTGCATGTCATGCCCGGGCCTCACACCCAGCATAAGAACTGGTCGTTTCTGTTTCTGTGGTGGACGCTCGCCGACGCTGTGGTCTATGGGGTGATTTTTCTTTCGGTAACCGGAGTCTATCTCTGGTTCTTCATCAAGGCCGAGCGTAAGATCGGTTTCTTTTTGATCACACTCGGGATTCTCTCATTCGCCTTCCTCCTGATTCCGTTGGTGCCCTGAAAATGATCAAGAGTCTACTGACGAAGTTTCATATCTATCTCGGTCTTTTTTTCCTTGTCTATCTCTGGCTATTTTCCCTGACCGGGCTTTTTCTCAACCACCCCCAGTGGGGGGTGAACGAATACCGGACGACCTCCCAATGGGTAGAGTCGACGGCAACGGTAAGCGTGGCGCAAGGCGGGAATCGTTTTGAACAAACCGAGCACTATCTCGAGCAGCTAGGACTAGAAGGCGAGTTGTTCGGCATGCAAGAACGAGAGAATCAGTTTCGTTTTTCGGTCAGGAAGGCCGGAGATGAAACCCAGGTGACCATCAATCCTGCCACAGGAGAAACCAAGATCAGAAGAAAGAAAGCAGACTTCTATGGAATCGCGAACTCGCTTCACATCTTCAACGGAATGAAGCGATTCGACCCGAAAAAAGAGACTCTGACCTGGTTGGCCACCAAGCTCTGGGTGATTGCGATGGACGGACTTGCGGTGGGGCTGATCATCATGATCCTTACCGGGCTCTATATGTGGCTTCAGACGAAGAAAATCATCGGCGGTGCTATCAGCCTGTTTCTAGGGACCGGCATCGGCATTGTCTTCCTTCTGCTGTAGTTCATTGCAGCAGCACGCTTGCAAGTTTCCTGAAAAAGCGCATGTGGCCGAAATCGTTGCCATTGGTCAGAACGACGACGGTCAGGTTCATCGATGTCAACCGGACGACGGCGGAGATGAACCCCGGGCCGCCACCCCCGTGGTTGACCAGAGTCTGCCCCTTGTAGGGCTCCGGCAGGCGCCAGCCGAATCCGTATTCGATCAGGGACCCGTCGTTTAACGATCCCCGTTTTTCCATTCTCTCGTAGGTCTCTGGAGAAACCAGCTTCTTTGCGTGAAGTGCCGCGGCCCACCTCGCGAGATCCCCCGCATTGCTCATGAGCGCGCCGCCACCGCCGGAGAACCAAACCGGCTGATATGCGGCGACGTTCCAGCCTTTCTTCGATGCGTCCCGTTCGTAGCCCACCGCCATATCCGGATGATCATTGTTCTCCCTTGTTGAAATCGCGCTATCGTTCATTCCAAGCGGGTCGAAGATTCGTTCTTTCAGGAAGGTTGGGAAAGATGAGCCCGATATCTGTTCAACCACCGCGCCAGCCACCAGGTAACCGATGCCGTAAGAAAATTGCTCGCCCGGTTCAAACATGAACGGCTCATTACAGATGACCCGGATTACCTCGTCCAGAGGTGGGGGTTCCTTGTAGCGCTCTCGCACCCCTTCTATCTTGGTGATGCTTTGGAGCCCCGACGTGTGGTTCAGCACCTGGCGGAGGGTGACCCTCTCTCCGGCCGGCAAGGAGTTGGGCAGATGCGCCGATAGCCGATCATCCACCGAGAGTTTTCCTTCCTCCTCGAGGATCATCATGGCCATGGCGGTGAATTGCTTCGTTACCGATCCGACGTAGTAGACCGTCTCAGGCGTAGCAGGCACCTTCTTCTCGATATCCGCCCATCCGTAGCCGGCAGCATGGAGGACTTTCTGATCCTGCACGATGGCGACGGAAATAGACGGGGCGACTCCCTTGTCAACCTCACTAAGGCAGATCCGATCGATCTCGGCCATTGGACCTTGAGAGAGCAGGGCAAGAGCAAAGAACAGATTCATAGGTTATCCTAGACAATGAGGAAAAATGACGGCACGCCACTACATTCTACCATCTCGTGGATTCGACTTTCGCTGTGTTTGCTCGATCCCACCACTTACGAACTAGCGGCGCGGACACCGGCGGAATTTCATGCCTTGGGTGCGAGATTTTCGACCTTTAGCAACGATCAAAAAAACCGTACGGTGTAGCTCAGCCGCACTCCGCGGCCGATCTCGGGTGCGAGGTCTTTGATGAAAGAGGAGTGGTTGCGGTAGAGACGGTCTCCGATGTTGAAGACATCGACCGCGAATTGGTGGATAAGCGTCGTGCCAGGAATATTGTAGGACGCCTTCAGATTCCATACCGCGTACCCGGGTGTTCGGGTTTCGCCCGTGAAATTCAGGTGCTGCTGATTCGCAACGATCAGCTCCGGCCGGACGCTGAGGTTTTTCCAGTGATAATCCAGCCCGATCTTGCCGCGCATGGGTGGGATCCGAGGCAGGGGGGTATTGTTCGCCTTTCCTTTGGCGTTGACATAGTCTGCTGCCAGGTTGAGCCATAAGTTTGCGTGAAGATCAATCCCCAACTTGGCTTCACCCCCGGTAAAGCGGGCATCGAGTTTCGTGAACTCGATGATGCGCAGGCCCTCGGAAACCTCACCCGTCGCGAAGGGAAAGATGAAGTCACCGAAATCGTAGTAGAAGTAGTTGAGTGTCGCCCGCGCGCGCCGCAGGTCGTGTCGGAGGGAAAGATCTATGCCGTTTCCCCGTTCCGCATCCAGTGTGGGATCGCCAATCTCAAAGGCCAGATTGCCAAGATGGGGGCCAAAATTATACAGCTCCTCCAGTGCCGGCGCCCGATACGAGTGGTAGTAGTTCGCTAGAAACGCTCCGCCATCCCATAGGTTCGCTCGTGCGCCCGCCGAGACCGAACCCCCGGTGAAGCTGCGCCGCATGGCTTCGGGGAACTCCTCATCGCGGCCCGCTCGCTGTACGAAGGCCGGATCGTAACGGTTCCACTCGAGACGACCGCCAAACTGAAAGCGGAAGCGTTCGTAGTCCAACTCCTCGAGGACGAAAGCGGCGAGAGCATCCTGATCGACGGGAGGAGACAGCGCCTCTTCACCTCGGGCGTCGAAGGAGCGCGTCATGCCCCAGAAGCCAAAGCGACCGCTCAGGCGGCCAACGGGACGCTGCTCGAACTCCCCGCGATACACGAACTGCTGGTTGTTGAAAGCGGTGCCGACGGCCGAGCTACCGTCCTGGAAGGATTCGATCTCATCGTGGTTCCATTTGGTGTAGCTGAGCTTGAGTAGGAAGCGCTCGATGGCTGGGCCAAATCTGCTGAGGCCGAAGCTGAGGCGGGTGTCCCAGCGACGGGAGTCGATCGCGACCCTGTCGAGCTCCGCTTCGCCCGCACCTTCCGCTTCGCCGTGCAAATCCGCCGCAAACGGCACACCGTTTCTTCCTGTTTGATACCCACTCTCGAAGGCATAGAAGGTGCGGTCCCCGTAGTACCCTAAGCCGAACCGGCCACCAGTCAGCCAGTATTCCGAATTGCGGACCTTGCCGCCGCCTGCGACAGTGTAATCGCCGGCTCGGTTGCCGCTTCCACTGCCCCAGAACATCGTTTTCCCCGTACCGTACTCGAACCCGGCCCCGCCGCCGCCGAGGAAGTTCGCGGTCCCTCCCGAGCCCGTCACGAAGCCTCGCAGCCCTTCATGATGGTGGGCGTGTTGCGAAAAATCGTGGTGGCGGCTGATCGCGTTCACGGTGCCGCCCATCGCGTTGCCACCGTAAAGCAGTGTCGCCGGGCCTTTGACGATCTCGATCCGGTCTTGCTCCAGCGCGTTCACGAGCTCTCCGTGATCACCGCTCTGCGACGACAACGTGCCGGTCCGAATCCCATCCTGCATGATCAGGACACGATCGCCATCGAACCCACGAACGATGGGACGTGCGCTACCGGGACCGAAGGCGCGCTTGGCCACTCCCGTGCCGACACGGTGGTCGAGCGATTCCCCCAGCGATCCGCGGCCCTCTTCTGTCAAGTCGAACGCGTCGAAGGAATCGACCCCCTGGAAGGATTCGAAGGCGGTTTCGACCTTGCCGGACCCGGTGACGGTCACCTCGTGTTTGAGGACCGTCAGTTCCAGGGAAAAGCTCAGCGAAGCGGTTTCGCCTTCTACGACCGTGACGGGCTTTGCTTCCTCTGTGACCGCGCTGCCGATGTGGGCAAGGAGATGGTAGGTGCCCGACGGGATGGCGGCAAACTGATAGGCACCTTGCGCATCAGTTACCGTGGAGCGTCCAAGCTCTATGATGATGACTTCGGCGCCGCGCAGACCCTTTCCCGTCTCCTTCAGGATGACTTCGCCCTGGATGCCGCCCGTCGGCTGGCTAAACGTCACCACGGGAAAGCCCGCCACAAGCGAGAGCCATTTGAGAAACATCAGAGTCCGGCACTTCTTCAACAAACGCCCCATCGGAATCGAAAAACAGTCGCACCTGAAAATTGCATGTTGATAGGTTATTAGGAAAATGGAAGTCTAGTAAGCAGAATCTGAACGCGCACCCGTTTTGGCCATGAAACGACGACTGAGGAGAATGGTCCACATGTGGGCACACGAAGGAAAACAGCCTCAAAAAGCCGGGAGCAGAGCGATGAATAGGAAAACTAGGGCGATGGCGATCGTTTTGTTGAGTTTGGCATTTGGTATCCGGGCCGGATGCGCCTACCCAGGACTCATCGACGAGCAGCCCAAGATTCTACAGCCGTTGGGCGGAAAGCCAATTGAAACCAAGACGGGTCGCGTTTACATTCCGTCGACACCGGATACCGTGCAGTGGGGGTTTCTGCCAAACCGAGATACGGAACCGCTACTCACAGTAGCCTCCGGATCAGTCGTCACCTTCGATAGCGTGTCTCACGAAGGTATTCTCGAGGATCAGGGGCGGGACCCGGTCCGTTGCTTCGGCATGCACGGCGTTGCACCGGATCGTGTCCTCGACGATGCCAAAGCGATCGCAGCTTCCAGCCTGGTTCATGATTTCAAAAACGACGGCCCCCACGTGGTGACCGGGCCGGTCGCTGTGGAAGGAGCAAAGCCCGGCGATGTTCTGAAGATCGAGGTGCTGGATCTCGTCCCACGAGTTCCCTACGGGTTCATCTCGAACCGTCATGGCAAGGGCGCGCTCCCCGGCGAGTTTCCCGAAAACGACGGGCCTGTACCCGGTGCCGATGCCCGGCATCCGGACCTGTACAACAACGTATCCGTCTTCACGAGGTTGAGAGAAATAGATGGGACACAGTACGCGATGCTTCACAACCCTGCGGGTGAAGAGTTTCGCTTCCCGATTCGTCCGTTCATGGGAATCATGGGGGTCGCGCCGGATAACGCCGATCGAGTTCACTCGGTGCCTCCCGCGGCCTACGGCGGCAACCTGGATATCAACGTGCTGGGCGTCGGCTCAACGCTCTACCTCCCCGTGCTGGTACCCGGGGCGAACTTTTACACCGGCGACCCACACTTCGCCCAGGGAAACGGCGAAGTAGCACTGACAGCTCTGGAGGCGCCGCTTCGAGCGACATTTCGCCTGACGGTGCTTGCAGCCGGTAGCCCTGGAATCCCGGGGGGCAGCCCCTTCACCCACCCATTCGGGGAGACAGCGGACTACTGGATTCCGGTCGGCCTGAACCCGGACCTGGACGAGGCCATGAGACAGGCGGTCCGCCAAGCAATCCGGTTTCTATCAGTCTCACTCGAGATCGACCGGGCTATTGCTTACGCGTACTTGAGCGCCGCGACCGATTTTGAGGTCTCGCAGGTCGTCGACCGAACCAAAGGCGTGCACGCGCTGATCCGCAAGGAAGATTTCGCCAAGACGCGCTTTTTAGAACCGACGCAAGGAAAACCGGAGGCACCGATGACTGGACTCGATAAACTGGTCGCCTGCGCCGGGGTTTGGCGCGGCAGCAATCGACTACAGAACCCGAAAACAAACGCCCCGGAGGATTCGCCTTCCACGGCCTCCGTGAATGTTATTCTGGCTGGCCGATTTGTTCGCATTGACTACACCTGGAGCTACGAAGGCCGCCCGCAGGAAGGCTCCTTGCTGATTGGGCACGAGCCGGAAACGGACATGGTCACGACGCAATGGATCGACACATGGCACATGGGCCGCAAGGTGATGGAATCCAGAGGCACTATCAGTAGCGATGGAGGACTCTCCGTGCGCGGATCCTATGCGGCGCCCCCGGGGCCTGACTGGGGATGGCGGACGGTCATCACACCGGGTGAACGGCAGCTGCGTATCATCATGTACAACATTTCGCCCGACGGTCAAGAAAAGTTGGCCGTCGAAGCGTCCTATAACCGTGAGTAGTAATTTGCCGGACAGCAACTTGCCCGTGGAATCGGGCGTAACCTATCGAAATATGCTTCCCGAGACACACTTTGAGGATGCTGCCGAGTTATACGAATCGGCATTCGGTCAAAAATTCTCTCGGGCGATACAGAATCGTTCAGACCGGATAGCGTTGATCCGGGATGGCTTCAGATCGGACTTTGCAATTACGGCTTTCCACGACGATCAACTGGTCGGGCTGGCGGGCTATCACACACAATCCGGCTATTTGACCGCCGGAATGACCGGACGGTCCATCCTGAGAAGATTAGGTCTGATACGCGGCACAAGGGCGTGCTTGATTCTCAGTCTCTATGAAAGGACGCCGTCTCCGGGTGAATTGGTAATGGATGGCGTTGCCGTTCTATCGACCTACCGCGGGCGGCGTATCGGAACAGCACTTCTCGAGCGAATCGTCCGTTTCGCAGCGAAGCACGGCTACGTTACGGTTCGTCTGGATGTAATAGATTCGAACCCGTCGGCGCGAAGGTTGTACGAACGTTTTGGGTTCAAGGTGACCCGAGAGGAAAGCTACCCGTACCTTTCCAATGTTTTAGGCTTTGGCGGTTCGGCAACCATGGAATACAGAATCACGCCGACACCCTGACCATTCTCTACCGGTAAACCAAGTGAGATATCTGGAGGCGCCGAGCGGATTCGAACTGCTGCATAAAGGTTTTGCAGACCAGTCAGGCTCATTTGCACTGATTCGTACCGGCTGGTATGTGATAGGAAAATCGCGGCTTAGTAACTCTAGCGTGCCAACCCATACCAACCCTTCTATGCAGGTACCCGCTACATTATCCGCTACACTTCCCAAGTGAGCTAGCGTGCCCCGTCAGCGCCTCTGCTGTCGCCGTCCAGGAGAAAGTTGGAGTCCCAAACTCGACGGGGGTGGATCACCCCCTCCCCCCGGCGCGTGCGTGGCCTAGCTCCAGTATTGATCCAGATCAATTTTCAAATCTCCAAAGGGCTCCACGGCATCGATCCGAAGGTGGCGTGCCTAAATTCGCCACGAAAAAGAGTCTCAGGCCATGATGCCACAGCCAGACGACTAAGGCGAAAGCGACGGTATCCGGTCAATGGTTCGGCGTTGGGTCAAATGGAGATCGCCTGTCCTGGGCCAACCTCGCAGGGGAATATAGCGAGCGGGGGCCTTATCCGAATCGTTGCCGCGTCAGATGAAGTCCCGGACCGCAGGCATCTCCACCGGCCGAGAACTACACTAAATTCGAGTCACAGGTGTCTCAAAATCATTGACACGTTCCGGCAGCGGTGGCGGGTTATGCAACGGCCACCAGTAGCCACAGTTCTTGAAGACGACTTCGCCCCGCTCGATCTCGGCGAGAGCCTCCAACTCCGCCAGCCAACATACGCCTCTTTCGTGGTATTGAAGCCCGCGCGGGGATCACCACACTCTGTCTCTTTGCGAGGCAAACTGCGCGAGGCGGTCCGGTTTCTTGCGAGTCAGAGGGCCGGTGCCGCACGCACCTAACGCTCAGAGCGAACGGTATTGGCCAGGATGCCATAGGTAACTGGACGTTCGCTCACGGCTGTATGTCGTTGTGGTCGAGATCCGGACTGCAGACTCCCGATGTTACCAGGTTCATTCCCACGTTGCTAGCCGACGTGTTGCCAGTGAAGCTGGCCGGGCAAATCACACTGATACCGTCGCCACCGACGCCTATCGTACCGTTGGCGTTTACCGTATTGCCCGAGACCGTGCTGACGCTCCCAGCAGAAATCCCAAACCCGTCATTGTCCGCCACGTTGTTGCCAGTGACGATGCAGCCGGATAAAGCACTAATCCCGTGACCTCCATTGTCTCGGACGACATTGTCGGTGACGATACTGCCGTCGCCGACCGATATCCCGAGAGTATCGTTGCCTTGGACAACATTGTTGGAGACGATGGCGAAGGTACTAGCCATAAAAATACCAGCACCCAAGTTGTCGACCACGCGCATGCGCTCGATGACGACACCGTCTGCGTCGTTTGCCCCGAACGAAATTCCGCCGAGAAAGTTCGTAATCGTACCATTCCGTATGGTGATGCCCTTCAGGCCGGATGCAGCATTATCCACGTCGACTCCGTTTCTGGTTCCATCTCCCCGAATTGCGTAACCGTTGAAGTCCAGCGTGACGAAAGATTCGGCGGTTCTGAAGCAATCAACACCGGCGGGGGCCTGGATGTTCCTCGTCAACCTGTGAAGGCCCGGCGTGTTGATCGTGCGGCAGCTGTTGACGTTTGCAGCCCAGACGTCGGTGGCGTAGGCCGCGAAGGCGAGCAGCAGCGCAGTTGTCCGTATCGAGATGCATCTTTCCCTCATTCCAATCCTTCCTTTCCTTGACAGGGACCTGTGCAACCATACGGCCCTGAGTCCAGCGGCGAACAGATCCCGTTTCTAGATGTGACGGTTCAAGCACAGTATACAAAGGCGCATAGAGAGAATAAAGCAAGTCTTAAATCAAGGGTCCCAGCGTACGCGCTACTTCCTCCGATTCCCTCCTCATCGTTGCCGATCTCTGCTATCCTACCCCCAGCATTGAACCCACGACATCCAAGGAGCCTATATGGCTCTTGCAGACGGGACACGGCTTGGTCCTTACGAGATCCTCGCGCCAATTGGTGCTGGAGGCATGGGAGAAGTGTATCGGGCCAAAGATACTCGGTTGGATCGCACAGTTGCCATCAAGGTCCTTCCATCCCATCTATCCGGTGACGCTGAACTACGCCAACGGTTCGAGCGTGAGGCCAAGGCAGTCTCCAGCCTGAACCATCCACACATCTGCACCGCGTATGAGTTTGACAACCAGGAGGGATTGATGGTTGGAGAAGAGGGGCAGGGCTCTCCTCCAACCTCGGGTGGTGGGGGTCACCCCCTGATATTCTTGATTGGGGCGAAGGACCCTAGGATGTTCACACTTAGCTCTAGGGAAGGCCCTCGTCCCTTTTTGGTTTTCTAGCGTTGCTTGGACACTAGAAGCCAAGGTCCTCACTGCACTGGTCTTCTTTAACCCCGCCGACGGTGTTTGGTCCACCGACCAGTCCTAAGGGTCCGACAGACGCTGGGACAACATCTGGAGTGTTGTCTTTGCATTGAAGGTTGCCCCCTATGGTGTTATCGCCGACTGTAAATGCCCCGATATTCTTGAAGAGCTGGAGGTCTCCCCCTACGAGGTTCCTGACTATCGTGTTATCAAAGGTCGGAGTTCCCCAGAGATTGTCGAAGACTTGGAGGTCTCCGTCTATTGTGCTGCGCACCAAGAAAAAGCGAATGGGCGCTGTATTCTCCATGACCTGGACGTTTCCGTGAATCGTGGATCGGAAGATTTGATGAGGTAGACCCCCGAGCCCCACCCCACCTATGATCTGGACATCCCCGTCCACGATTGCTCTAGCCAGTTGTACAACCCCGTGTCCCGGCTCACCCTGGACGCTACCACGAATGACTGTGGGACCTGAAGCGCCTAAACCCGTCAGAAGCCGTCTGCCGAAGACTTTCACGTTGTCGATGGTTACGTTGCCCAGAAAACAGGGTTCGCCGGGCGGGACCTCAATATTGTCCGCCGGTCCTTCAAAAGGGTTAGCAAACGACGAGTTGCTGCTGTCGCAGATCACGTCTTGGGCCATTGCCGTTGACCACCCTGTCAACAGCAGGGATAGCATCAGAGTTGTCGGTTTCCTGATCATTTCCTTATCCTTTCTCTAATCTGGTTGATGAACCAGCTTGTTGCCGATTCAGAAATGCGTCGTTGCCGCGCTCTCTGTGACGCTTGTTGCCCATGTCACCAGCGACGCGGTTCCGTATTCGCATGCAGGTGTAACCTCTGGGTGGTGAGGAAATCAGGAAGGCTGAGTGGCGTTTGGGTGAAGGTTCAGTGAGGTCGCCGCCACAAGTGGCTATTTCCCGGCCAAGTTCTTGGCAAACGATTGTTTTGTAAGGCGTTGTCGGAGTTAGCAACAATGTACTAAGATGGAGTCAACTTTGAACAGTTCATCCACACACCTGGTAGGCCATGATCGGAAAGACCATCTCCCATTACAAGATTCTGGAAAAGCTCGGTGGCGGTGTATGGGCGTGGTCTATATGGCCGAACACTTACGCCTTCCCGTATGGCCAAGGCGTGCGCACGGCAGGTAGCCGGCATTGGTCCAACTCTCTCAGGAGCAGGATCGGTCGGTGGCACCGGCCGGGCACCTCAATGACGCCTGACACATCGGACAACTGAGAGTTGCCAGAGATAGTTTGGGCCACTAGAATCGCCACCGTGTCGAGAATCACAACGATTGTCTTGGTGCCGGTCGTCCTGCGTGCCGCCCTGGTTCCCTTCATTGATGATTTCGACGCCGATGGGTACAGCCGGGTACTCGTTGCACAGCAGCTCGCAGAAGCATTGCTATCGGGGACTTTCGATTGGACGATGCTGTACATCCCCGCCTGGATGCCGGCTTGGCATCTGCTGTGCGGCGCTGTCCAGATGGCTGTTCCGGAACCCTATTACGTTCCGAAGTTGCTGTCGGCCTTGTTCGGAGGGCTCAGCCCGGCACTGGTGTTCCTGATGGCGCGCCGAATGGGCCGCAAAGAATCAACCGGCTGGATCGCCTGGGCGATCGCCACGCTCTTGCCCCTGCACCTGCTCTATTCGACGGCCTCGATGACCGAGGCCTTCAGCGGCTTCTGGATCCTACTGGCGGCCTTTGCCCTGCTGCGTGCCGAGCCGCGAAACGGATGGCTCCTCATCTCGGCCGTGGCCTTGCTTCCGGCCGCGCTGACTCGCTACGAGGCCTGGGCCCTGTTGCTGTTGCTGCCTCCACTCGCCATCCTGCAGCGCCGTGCCAGGCCGACGGTGCTCGTCTTGTCGACCGCGATTCTTGCCCTGGGACCTTTGATCTGGTTCGCGATCAATTTAGAAGCCACTGGCAACCCGCTCGGGTTCCTAGGGTCCCACCGCAGCTACATCGCTCACCTGTTCGAGTTCTACCCCGCACTCGCAGACCGCGGCCCCCTTGGCCTGGCTCGGCACATCGGAGCCATCGCCGCAGCGGGCAGCGTCACAGTAACGGCACTCGGCCTCTACGGATTCCTGCGGACCCGCAACCGGGATACGCTGGCCCTAGCAGCGATCGTCGGCGCTCTCTTGAGCTTCATGTTCCTGCTCTGGGCACTCCATCTGCAGGTGGGCTACATGCGCCACTACATGACGGTAGGCCTTTTCATGGCGACCACCGCAGCGCTCGCGCTGGAGTCGTTGCCGCATAAGCGCCTAGCGGTTACCGTGCTGGCGATCGAACTGACAGTCCTTGCCCTGGCTTACGGCCAGGGGGTGACCTGGTCCGACCGATTGCGTGAGGCGGCCGTGTACGTTCGGCAAAGACCCGGGACCATTTACTGTGACGAGCCCGGAGTGAAGGTGCTAAGCGGGCTGCCCCTCAACCGTTTCGTGGACGGGCACGGCATGGAACGTACGCCAGAGAGGGCGATCGAATTCATGCGGGACCGTGGCGTACATTGGGTGGTCTACGCCCACGCGGATTATTCGCCACTTCCGGAACTGTTCCCACCCATGCGGAGCGGCGAGAATGCGCCTCCCTTCCGGCTCGTGTACACGCCACCGTCGAAGGTGCAATTCCTACCCACGATTCAGGTGTACGAGCTCGATCCGGCACCAAACGGATTGAAAGTAAATCCGACCTACGATCCCTCTCCGTGACGACCCTCGCTTCCAGGACCTGCTGCGCCGCATGAACTTCCCTGAGCAATGAAGCAACAATGCACCCTCTCAGACCCGAAAAGATCGAAAAGGAATTCGTCCAGGTTGCCATTGACCTGAAGGACGTCATTGTTCTGGATGGTTTTGATCCACTTCATGATCGACAGCAGTACCGCATCCGCAGCCACGACCTCTATGGACCACTCCCCGCTATCGAAATCGAGGACAACGGCGATTCGGGTTGCGTTTTACGTGGAAACTGCCAAGGTCGACCTCGGCGAGGACAAGAATGGACAGATTAGATTTAGTAGATCGCAAGAGACGCTATGCGTTTGTCTCAATGGCGACCTCGATATTTTGGGCGGTTCCGTTTGTCATTGGCCTCGTCACAATAAAATCTTCAGATCTACCGATTGAGGTCGTTCCTTATCGTCAAGATCTTGTTCTCGTCTTTTCGATTGCGGTATTCGTTACCGTCTTTGGGATCATAGTGGGGGCCATGACCCTAAACACCAATCTGTTGACGCAGCGGCTATGGCTTTGGATCGACTGGGGGTTACAGGGCGGCTTGGCGACCAGCCTGATGGTGAACGGTATTATCTTGAATTCCCAGAAGACGATGACTTAACTGGGATTCTCAGGGAAATCGACTAAACGCTGATCGGCAAGGCGTTATGTGGCAATAGCGGAGTTCAAATGGTGACCAATCTGCAATACCTGGGGAAGCCCAACCGGCGGGTCCTCGCGCTGGCCGGCGCCCTGGGGGCCGCGGCGATCGTTTACTATTTGCTGGCTGACCACGAGATGTTGTTCGAGGAACCGAGGAGGACGACTACAAGGTGGGCACTCGGGATCACGGCTTTCCTCGTACCCATACTGTTTTGGAGGTGGATCTCGCCGCTTGCGTCCGCCGCGGCCCTGTTGTCGGGCGTGGTGGTAGCTGGGACGACCTGGATGTTCATCACAGGCCCCGGCAACCTCTGGCCCATCGCGATTGCGTTCATGGTGGTGTTTGTGGCCCCGCCGATCGGAGTTGGAGCACTGCTGGCTTTCATTGCGCGTCTCGCAATGCGGGTGATCCGGGACGGTGCGAGCGTCAATGGGTAGGAGACCCAGCAACGTTGCCGGCCTTTCGCGGTCAGCGCCACATAACAAGTGGCTGCACCCGACGGGAGCATAGGAAGAGCATAGGAAAAACAAGTTAAGTTGCGTGAACAAAAAAAATCGTGAGTTTCGTACCGTTACCGGTGGTGTGTTTCACGCTTCTGGTGGTGCGACGCGAGACCTACTTCAGTTCGAAGGAGTGAAAGTTGCGAAGATTATGGTGCTGACTGAAGATACAATATTGCATTACCCCATGTATGTTCGGATCTTCCGTTTGTTTTTGCCCCCTGCTCATACCGTTATAGCGGTTGTTGGATGTTTCTTGTCATGTGGTTTGTCCGGGCGTCGCCTTGAAAAGGTCCATAGACCCGACTTTCCACGGTATCCAATGTAGGTGTCTACTTCACTGGAGACCAGCATTCGATTCGATCGTCTGAAGGTCGTCCGCAAAGAAGCCGCCAAGCTCTCGGCCATTCATTGTATACTACCGGGCCGCCGTGTAGCATGCGAGGTTGCGATTCGGGAATGATTATGCACATCAGAGACAACCTCACAGCATCCCATGACGCGGTCTGGAGGCACCTCGCGGGATCCGGCACCTGGCTCTTTGGGGCCGAGCGTGTCGCCGTTGCCGAGGAGACACGGGCCGCACGGCACTGCAGATTGTGCGCCGCGCGGAAGAAGGCCCTATCGGCTGCTTCCGTAGAGGGAGTTCATGACACGACGGCTCTGTCGGCCCCGCGCATCGAATCGATTCACAAACTCGTCAACGATCCCGGGCGTATCACACGGGCCTGGGTGAATGGGTTACTCGCGGACGGCCTCGAGGACGCCGTCTACGTCGAGATCACGGGATTGGTGAGCGTTCTCACGGTTGTCGACACCTTCCACGCAGCGCTCGGGATGCCGCTGCGCAGCCTGCCGGCCTCCGAACCCGGAGAGCCGACTCGTCGACGACCCCGCACTGCTCGTGACATGGGCGGCTACGTGCCGATGGTGCCAGCAGATGGTTTGTGTGACGACTACACCGACCTCTACGACACCGACTTCAACGTTCCCAGCGTGCATCGGAGTTTGAGTCTCGTCCCCGCAGAAACGCGCATCGCCAACCATCTGATGGCATCGCACTACCTTCCCTACGAGCAGGTGCCCCATTACACGGACGCGGATCACGATTATGCCATCGACAAGATGCAGATAGAGCTCTTGGCATCACGGGTCTCGATGCAAAACAACTGCTTCTACTGAGCCACTGGCCACGTGGCGCTGCTCCGGGAGGGCGGCATTCAGTCAGATACCGAAGTGGACATCGCTGTGGTTCGCGACGACCGCCAAGGCGATGACGGCGGCGTACGCCACGGGGCACGGCTGCAGGCGTTCGTCGACGCCGCCATGACAATCGATCCAGGGGCGACCCAAGCCGTCCGCGCGGATCTGGTGGAGGCCATGGGCGAAGCTGCCACGGTCGATGCCGCGGCGGTGACTGCCATGTTCCAACTCAATACTCGTGTGGCGGATGCTGCCGGGGTGGCCATCAGCCGGCGCGGGGCGGAGTTGCGCAACCGCATCGGACATGTGCTTGGGTTCGAGGGCCGCGTCGAGGGTCGCGCCCCCTGAGCTTGAGTGCCAAACCGATCATTAGTGTCAGTCCCACACCGGCGTCCCGCCCAATCCTGAAAACACAGCGGACTCGAATACGGTAGCGCAGTGCGAAGGGGAGGGAGTAGCGGACAGGGATCGAAGGAAAGACGAAGGTCGCAGGGTTCGAACCCTGCCAGGCGTACCACTTAAAATCAAAAACTTACAAAGATCCCCTTTAAAAGGTTATTCGTGGCCTACTAGATACCATATAGGCGAGCGCAAATTGTTGCGCGATACTCCTTTATAGGGTTCATGGACTCCGCAAAGAACTGGTGGAGATGTTCGAGGACGGCACGTTTCTTGAACCGACGTTGGTGGATGAGATGGCCGTTGTGGGGATTTCGTATGGGGGTGGCGAGTTCACGACGATGGCTGAGGGGACGAGCTTTGTGGATGCGTATCACAAGCTGCGGGAGAAGGTCATCGACGAGATCTTTCCGACGTAAGGGTTATGGAGCCGAATATCAGGGATTCCCCGATACAGATTCTCTACTCAGGCGTGTAGACTTGCCGACTGCCAGGCCAAAGGATTACATTTTGCAGAATCGTTCATTCTTCTGTGCCAGTTATGGCACCAAATGCAGTATATGCTCTTTTCCAAATGGGGGCGGCTATGCACGATGCGCTACAACTATTCTGGAGAAACATCGGGTTAATCAGTGGGTTGGCTTCGTGAGACTATCTATCGCGCTGGCCATCTGTTGAGTCACGGCCTCTTCGAGAAGTTTGGCCATTAATGACAAGTCGGGCTCTGCGCCTGGTTGCTCGTTAACGCTCGCATCCGACGCCTTGAGTGCCTCAACGTACGCTTGTCTTTTGCGATGAATTAGAGTTGGCACAGTAGGGGAGCCAGGAATCATCGAGCCCATATCCATGCAGAGAATCAAGTAGCTTACCGCACGCGCGGTCCTACCATTTCCGCCGGCAAACGGATGGATCCAATTGACACGCCAAAGAGCATAAGCGGCCCTCTCTATCGCTGGACGCGACCTTAAGCTCGTGTTGATGCGCTCTACCATGTCACGCACCAATGAGGGAGCCAAGGATTCGTGTGGAACACGATGTCCGCTGCCTTTTATCTCCACGTGACTAAGCGCGGTTCGATAGTTTCCAGCGCAGGGGTATATTCCTTGGACGGCATACTTCTGAAAATCGAGGACGTGAGTTTCCCGTAGCTCAGTTATTTCGAGCTTTGTGACCAAGTATGTTATGTAGTCGAGTTGGTCTACGCCGTTTTGGGTTTCGAACTCCGCTTTTTCTTTTGGGTCACAGAGTAGCGGATCTGCGGACACTTAGCCGACCTTTGCGGATTGATCCTTCCTGTTGACAGCTTCTGTCGCCATTTTGCGAGTTACAGCATCGTTCTCAATCTTGGTGGTACCATAGGCCCAATCTGCGCGTTCCTCGGCAGTTGGACGGCTGTCGAGCTTTCCTTCTTGACGCAGTCGCAAAACTTCTGCCTTGAGGTTGTCATAGGTGCCTACCATCGTTGTCTCCTATTCAATGTAAAACAAGTTTATCACTTTATCGGCTCTTCGATAACATTTAAGCACAATCGAGCACAATTAAGCACAATTTACCATCAGGGTAGGAGTGGGTCTTGCCAGCCTCCAGGTAGGCTCCCAGCCCACCATTTGGCCAGCAGAAACCCCTCATCCATCCTAATCGCCGATTCGAGAGCCGAAGACGGGCTCAGCTGGAGATCTTTGACTATATCGAGGTGTTTCTATGATCGACAGCGGCTTCACTCAGCATTGGGCTATCGGAGTCCCGCGCGGAGTTCGAAACAATGCGCGACGCTGCTTAACCATGTGTCTACAATTTCGGGGAAACCCCATCCAGGCCGCATCTATTTGGATAGACACTGGCGGATAGAGTTGCCACGGTTCATGTTGGACACTGCCTATGATAAAATTTACCCGTGTACGCCTGATCGTTAGCCAAACTGACCAGTGACTGCTTAGTCCCCCCGCCCCACGTTCCAGCCCCCAAGTCCCTCACACAAAATACGTTAGATCTCCAGGTGGCCGGAACCGGTTTTTCGGCCTTTGGTTGTCTGTCTCGGCCTGTCACCAATCTTGTCCTTCTCTAGCCCTAAATTCCATCATACGAATACGTTAGGGGCGGGAAATAAAGCGTCCAAATTGTCACTATCTGAGCATCCAGACAGGACAATCTGGGGATGGTCGCTGAATGGCTGTCAGGATCGGGTATTTCAACGAAGGCGATGAGGAAGATTCGAAAATGGCTGATTTGCGTGACGCTGATGACAGCTCGTGACACCAGGGAAACGAGGACCGTCACCCCAGTAAACCCTTACGGGTTTACTGTTTACAGACTGTAATGACAGTAGTGACAGTTAAAAATAAGAGAGAGAGATACCATACACTACCGGGTGCGGTGCAGTGTTTCTGTCCTTGGGTGTATGTGTTTCTATAGAACCGTCACTACCGTCACTACTGTCTAATCGCTTTGATCCCATAGAGTTGCAGGTGTCGGTCATGGTGACGCTATCTCCAGGATGCCCCACGACCGACGCGATCCTCGCCGTCCCAGCAGGTCTTTGTCGTCGTTTTCAGTCAATAGAATAAAGCCATGCGCAGGCTTCAGCGCTTTCAGACGTCGCCGGAGCCCCTCCGGCGTGCTGGGTAAGCTGACGTCGTGTTCCTTGCTGGCGATCTCTTTCAAGGCCGAAAGCCAGGCTGTAGGGGTGGCGACAAACACGCGTCCTTGGTTGGATCCAGAGTTGTAATCGACGGTCTCGGTGATGCTTTCGCGCAGCGAATGAAACGCATCTGGTCCATCGCGGCGGGTAATGAGTTTCTCCAAGAGCCGCGGATACTGCCCAGCCGAGTCGTCCACGTTGCCGGATTGTTGTTTGTTCCAATCCTCGAACACTCCGTCCGCGAATCCTGCCGGTTTGACTCCAATAGTCTCAAACGCCCTGAGGGTCCGATGGACGAGGCCGCAGAACTCGGGGAAATCTGGCATTGGCGTCACCTTCGGTTGTGCCCCTTGATCGGCCAAAACGCACTTCATCACTTCTGCTAGGCCGCGAAAGATCAGTGCTCGGTTTTTGTTGATTTCCTCCAAGATCGACGACTCTGACAGTGAACTCGTACCGCGTTGGAAATCGAACCGGATCAGCCTTCGGTTGGTTTCAGGGCGGCGCCCGATACCCTCCACAGTCGTAACCCCAATGACTGGGTAGGCGGTTATGCGTCCAACGCCAACACGGGCATAGTCGCCTCCGGTCGCTCCGAACAGAAAGAAGTCTTCGATCGAACGATTCAGATTGATCGTCTCGACGTTATCACGGATGATCAGGCCGACGTCGCCATCCCGTTTTGCCTGAGCAAGCGAATAGTCGCCCTGGACGTCACCCAGCTGGTGAAGCTTTAGAAAGCGCCTCGTGCCTGTCGTCTTGCCGTGACCCGATTGGCCACTTGCTTCCACGACGGGACGGGTCGGCGCTTTGTGCCGCACAAGTGGAAGGACCCCAAGCGTCACACCAAGCACGGCCAGCATCGATTGTTTCGGCATTGCCAGCGTTTTGACAAGCAGTTCGTCGAACTTCTCCAAACCCTTGCTAGGGTCCGCTTCTGGCTCCCATCGGTACGGCTTGCCGCGCGGATGTTCGACCCAGACTTTTTCGGTACCGTTTTCCACCAATTCAAACCCTTCGGGATGAATACGGAGAACTTTTCCACCCTCGACGGGGATCAGGACGCGATGTTCGTCGGCGTGAGAGAATTGAACCATCTGCATCGAGTCTGCACGTTTGAGGACCTTTAAAAGCACGCGTTGGGCTACAACCCGCCCACGCTGCTCTATAGTTCCAATTCCCGTGTGCTGGTGCTGAAGGCTGGTGTAGTCGTTTGAAGTGGTGTCGATCGGAATCGGCGCCCGGCCGGGAAGGATGATGGATGCCGTGTCATCGTTCTGAACGAATCGAGCCTTCGGCAACTTGCTGAGCAGCTGGTCTGCGAGGCGGTCGTACACGTCCGGTTCGACCCCTACACCATCCTCAGTCTTCGATTCCGTGAGTCTCAAGAACTTCCTGGCTATCCACGTCCACCTACCATTGTGCACACAGGCTTCGCCTTTGACTGAAATTTGTTTGCCATCGAGGTCGGAAAGCTCTTTTGATTCCTCGAGGCCCGTGATTTTCCTTAAATGTGTTACCAAGCGCCGACCACGAACAGAATCCTTCTTTGGCTGTCTCACGCAGCGATGGACGCTGCCAGGCTTCCACTCCACATGGAACTCAACCGTCAACCTCCCGTTGGCTACGCCGAGACAGCGGATTGTGGCTGGAAAGATACCAGTGGGGGGGAGCTCGTCACATTCTTGTGTTGTTCCGGGCAGCACCAGCGGAACGATTTGAGCTTCAGCCATCTTTACACTCCACACCTTCGTGAGTAAAGCGGGTCGCCGCCTAGGTGATGAGACGCCACAGTCCAATACTTCAGCAGTCTCGCATTCATAGCTTTTGCAGTTGACCGCAGCACCTTCTTTTCAATGGCTTGGATTGGGACTACTGATGGGCCGCTGTAGGCTAGGTAAGACGCATAGTCACGGAAGGGTGTCTGGATCTCCATTCCCGGTCTCCTTCCTGCTATCGTGCTGCCCTCTTTCCAGGCTTCTCGAAATCAGCCGTTCAACTTCTGATGCAGGAATCAACCTGCGGCTCCCCAGTTTGGCCGACCCCAGTTTGCCCTGCGACACCCACAGTCGCACCGTCCAGGGCGAAATGCTCAGAATCTCGGCCGCCTTCTCAATGCTGACAAGTGTTTCCATTACTTCCTCCGTTGTCTTCGCAATCGCGCTTCACTCATACAACCCCATCTTGCCACGTCCAAGGGATCCCCGTCAAATATTATCGTTTGACAACAATTGATAATCTATGCTAACAATAATATTATGGAATACCGCAAGCTTCTATTGCGACGCGCGGTATGGAGCACGAATGAGTTCGCCCAGCATCTAAACGGTCATATTGTTCGCATGGCGAGAGCCCAGCTCAGTGCAGCGCCATTTGACGAAGACGGCGGTCCTGCTGCCGACGATCGGGAGGAAGATGGGATGGGAATAATTCGGGCCGAAGAGCAGACGTATCACTTTCTGCAACTCTTGGTTGATTCCTGGATGGCGGCGCAGTGCAACTACACTCAGTGGGCAAGGTCCAATCCTGAGTTCTTGGATCGGATAAACAACGCCATCAAGGAATTCACGCTCGAGTTGACCGGCTCCGGCGGCACAGCAAAAGTTGTTCTGCGCAAGCCGATCGCGGGGTGGGACCCGAATTTCCATGCCGATCAGCAGGCAGCAAAGCTCTTCCTCGATTTCATAACCAGCCCGTTGTATGACCGCATTGGACAATGCAGGCGTTGTTCCCGCTACTTTGTCAATGTGACCGGCTACTGGAAGAAGGTCTATTGTTCTGGCAAATGTGCTACCCGGCACACGGCGTTGATCTCAATGCGAGCAAGGCGCCGGATGGAGCGCAGCGAGAAGCTGAAAAAATGTAGGAGGGGCTTGGAGGCGTATGCTCGACTCAAAAAAGCCCCCAAGAATTGGAAGGATTATGTATCCAAGAAGGCCGGAGTAACACCAAAATTCATAACTCGGGCGGTCAATAATGGTGAGCTGCCGCAGCCACCGTCCAAGAAAGGAAAGTAAGCGATGTCTATCTTCAAGCGAGGCCGAGTCTATTGGTTTCATTTCACTTTTGAGGGGCGTCACGTCCAAAGATCGACCAAACAAGGAAACAAGAGGGTTGCGGAGCAAATCGAAGCCGCATATCGGACCAAGCTGGCCAAAGGAGAGGTGGGGATCCACGAGCCTAAACGCATGCCTACCTTCTCAAAGGCAACGGACAGATTCCTGGAATGGTCTATGAACGAGCATAAGTCCCATCCCGGCACGCATCGAAGATACGTTACAAGCAGCATTGCCCTGATCCGCTTTTTCAGGAACACCAAGCTTGATTGCATCTCACCAGAGGATGTAGAGAGATTCAAGGCAGACCGATCCACTCAAAAAAGTCCAAGGACTGGCAGACTTCTCCGCCCGGCCACTGTCAACCGCGAGTTGGCCTGCCTGAAAGCTCTATTCAACTTTGCCATCAAAGGCGGGTTGGTTCTGGTGAATCCAGTGAGCCGAGTGAAGTTTCTACCGGAGGACAACGAGCAGACGCGTGTGGTTACGTACGTCGAACAAAGGAAGTACCTGGCTTCCACTACTGCGACACTGAAAGATGTCGCTGTGCTCATGCTCGAAACCGGCATGAGACCCGAGGAGGTCTATCGAATAAAAGCAGAGAATGTCCATATTGACAGAGGCTACCTCTTCAACCCTTATGGTAAGACGAAGGCTGCAAGGCGGAGGATAAATTTGACAACTGCCGCAGCGGAGGTACTCAAAAGGAGGCTTGCCGCTGCAAGGGGATCATGCATTTTCCCACACCGGAAAGATCCTCACAGGCCCATGCTTAAAGCAAACAACGCACATGATGCGGCAATAGAAAAGAGCGGTCTAGAACGCTTCAGGCTTTACGATCTACGGCACACCTGGGCCACGAGGGCTGCCATGTCTGGCATCGATCTTGTGACTTTGGCCGCCATGCTTGGTCACTCGCGGATTCAAATGGTCCTTCGCTACGCACATCCGACAGACAAGCATCAGGCGGAAGCAATGCGGAAAATGGAGGAGTTCACTTCCGCTCAGGAGATTGCTGAATTCGAGCGAAGAGGTAAGCCGGCGCTACAATATCCGCTACAGTGAGGGAAACGCAGGAAGAGCGCTGTGTCAGAGGAGATTTGTAAATTGATAATACTGAAAGGGTTAGCTGGAGGCGCCGAGCGGGTTCGAACCGCTGCATAAAGGTTTTGCAGACCTCTCCCTTAGCCACTTGGGTACGGCGCCTTACAGCTAACTAAAATTTTATCACCTTTGCAACAGGGTTGGCATCAACCTTTTTTTGAGCGTGGACCAGCTGCCCGCTGTCATCGTGAGATCCGTCCCTGTCGCTTTTGCGCGTACAGGCTCTTGTCCGCCTTCCTCAAAAGCTCCTCGATCGAATGGGTGGATGCGGGTTCGACCACCGTTACCCCAATGCTGAGGGATAGACGATACGGACTGGACTCCTTCGTGTTGTGGCCCTCGAGTTGCTTTCGCAGCCGTGCCGAGATCTTGGAGGCGCTGTTGTCAAGCGCCTCCAGGGCGAGAATGGCGAACTCATCTCCGCCGAATCGCGCAATGGTATCGGACTGGCGAAAGGTGTGTTTCAGAATTTCCGCGGTCTTGATGAGCGCGAGATCCCCTTCGCGATGTCCGTAGTTGTCGTTGATCTGTTTCAATCCATCCAGATCGACAAAGAACAGCAGGGATCCCTGTTTGTTGCGCTGGGCCAGCTTCAATTGCTGCGAGGCGAGCGCCACGAACCCTCTCCGGTTGTAAAGACCGGTCAAATCGTCGACCATCGACAGGCTGCGCAGCTCGACACGCATCCTTTGGCGCTCAATGGCGTAGCGGATCGCGCGACTCAAAAGGGCACCACTCTCCAGATCGCCTTTGACCAGGTAGTCCTGAGCGCCATTTTGGACAGCTTTAATCGCGAGGGACTCGTCATCGACGGCAGTGAGGACGACGATAGGTATACTGGAGGCTTCAGCTGTGATCTTCTTGACGCCGTCCAGCCCTTGCCCATCCGGCAGCGTGAGGTCCAACAAAACGACGTCCAGTTCTCGCTGAGCCAGGAGTCTCAGTGCATCGCCGATTCGGTCTACCTGGGTGACATCAAAAAGATGAGAGGTATCCTCGCGCAGCATCTCGCACAGGAGACGAACGTCACCGGGGTTATCCTCAACCAGAAGCACACGTGTTCGCTCGGTCATCTCCACTTCTCCCGGATGCAGGCTCCGATATTCTAGCAATTCTTGATTGTCAATCACGACTTTAAGTTACGGTAAGGCGGAGGGGAAGAAGGAAAACTTCAGGTGTGCTCTGGAATAGACATTCGAGCTGCATACGGATTCGAGCTGCATACGGATAGGTTGTTAACATCCACCGGCGGACGGCATCGAGAAAAAGAAGGTCGAGCCTTGGCCTGGTTCAGACTCCAGCCAGATCCTGCCTCCGTGACGCTCCACGATGCGCTTGCAGATGGCGAGTCCCATTCCGGTCCCAGGATGCTCCTCTCTCGTGTGAAGCGACTGAAATACTCCAAAGACTCGGCTCCAGTATTGGGGATCGATCCCGACACCGTTGTCGTCAACCGACAGGATGCACTTCTCACCGATTCGCTCGGCGCTGATGTGAATTTGTGGAGCCTGTTGGCTTCTGTACCGGAGCGCGTTGTCGATCAGCTCTTGTAGCAATTGCGCCATCTGGGCTTCGTCCGCATTGACGCACGGAAGCAGATCCGAGGTCACGATGCCGCCGGCGCCGGTTATCTCTTCGCTCAGTCCGCGCACGATTCTGCCGAGAACAGCCGACATTTCCGTCGGCTGAAACGATCGTCCGTGCGTGGTAACCCGGGAAAATCGGAGCAGACCCGCAATCATGAGTCGCATTCGCCGGGTTCCATCAACCGCATACTCAATGAATTCATCGGCCTCATCATCCAGCTTGCCCTGATAACGCCGCTGCAGGAGCTGGCAGTAACTCGAGACCATGCGCAATGGTTCTTGCAGATCGTGCGAAACCGAATGGGCCAGTTGTGCAAGGTCCTCCCGGGCACGGGCCACCTCCTCTGCGCCCAATCGTTCGTTGGAAATGGAGTCTTCGGAAGCCATCGAAGGTCTCTGTATTTGCTCTCTCATGGCGTTGTTATTCATCCCGTGGTGGAAGATAGGTCACTCGAAACCAGTAATCTTCGATAGCGTGAACTATGCGAACGAATCCGTCGAAGGTCAGAGGCTTTGGAATATAGGAATTGGCACCCAGACTGTAGGCCGACAGGACTTCCTGTTCCTGGCCTCCGGTGGTAAAGACAACGATCACCAGGTGCCGGATGTCCGGATTGGCGCGAACCCGAGTGATGAATTGACGGCCGTCCATTTTGGGCATATTGAGATCGAGCAAAATCAGGTGAGGCCGTGGTGAGGTGACGGGGTCTTGGTAACGGGCGCGCCTCAGCAAGTAGTCCACGGCCTCTTCGCCGCTGCTGACGATGTGAAGCTCCGTTCGCCCCCTGGACTTTTCGAAGGCCAGGCGCACCAGTTTTTGATCCCCCGGATCGTCTTCAACGAGAAGAACAATCGCCGGATCTCCATTGATTCGATTGAACGGATCAGTCATTCCGGCTCCGAATCGCTCTTGACCTCATCGAGCGTGAACTTGAAGTGAGATCCGGTCCCTTGTGCTGATTCAACCCAGATCTGTCCCCCGTGACGCTGCACGACCTTTCGGCAGATGGACAATCCGACGCCGGTTCCAGGATACGCGGCCTGGCCATGAAGACGCTTGAACGGGGCGAAGACTTGGTCGCCGAACTCCCTGTCGATGCCAATACCGTTGTCCTTTACCCCGAGGATCGTCCTACCTCCGATTTCGTCAGCCGTGAGGGTCACGGTCGGGCTGTCCTGGGTGAACTTGAGCGCGTTGGAAATCAGGTTCTGATAGACCTGGCTCAGAAGTGTACTGTCTCCCGTCACCTCGGGAAGATCCTGTCGATGAATGACAGCTCCAGTCTCCTTGATTTGCAGGGCCAGTGCCGCCAGCGCATGTTCCGCACAAAGGTTCAGCGAGACGGTTTCCCGCCTCATGGCTGTTCGCCCGGTTCGCGACAAGGCCAAAAGATCCTGAACCAACGTTTGCATGCGCCGCGCCGCCTCCGAGATGAACCCGAGATTCTCTTTGGCCTCGGCGGGCAACTCTGCCTCTGCATCACTTTTGAGAAGGGCGCTGAAGGCGATCAATTTTCGCAGCGGTTCCTGAAGGTCGTGGCTCGCGACGTAGGTAAACTCATCCAGCTCCGTGTTCCTCCTTGCGAGCTGCATGTTGGCCTCCTGGAAACGCTCAACGGCACTCCTTTCCTGAAGGTAGGTTCGGACGTAGTCGAGCGCAAGGCCTGTCAGCGGAACAACGTAGGAGATGACTTTCAGAAAGTGTGCAATGTTGAAGTGGTGGTCAAACAGCGCCGTGGAGCCAAATACCATGTGCATCTGGGCGGCAACGTTGGGAATCGTGCTGATCAACAAACTCTGGGTAAAGAGGTTGGGATTCATTCGATAGAAACGGGGATACAGAAAGACTCCCATCAAACTGAACAGAACCAGCGGAGCGATATCCCAGGGACGGGTCACGAGGGATTCGGGAAACATCGTGGCGGGTAGCGCACTCGTGGCACAGAATCGAATGACGCCGTAGGCTACGAACCCGAAAGCCAGACTCACCCCGATGACCAGCCCAATTCCTCCTCGCGTCCGCTTTTGGCCTCTCACCAGGAAGATGGCGACGCCGACGATCATGATCGCGGCCGTGAAGACCCTGCCGACCGCCCACGTGTAAGGCAGGAACCTTCGAATGTCTGCCGCCACCTCGATCAACCGGTCCGCGGCCAGAGTATGAAAAGCGTCCATGCTCGCCGCGCACAGAAGCGCCACACCAATCACGGGAGTCGTCACATCCCGCTTGAGGCTGAAGTGGATGAAGGCAAGAAAAACCGTGAAGATGGCGATGCAGACGGCACTCCACTCCAGAATCGTGTGAACGAAAGCTGCGGCCAGGCTTTCGTAGGCGGCATGAGCTCTTTGGGACGCGCCGAGTGGAGCGGTAGCATTCCAATCCAGATAGTTCGGGGGAGAATCGAACTGGATCCCCAATTGACCGAGTAGCAGTGGAAGACCGCACAGAGCCACAACGACCCAGGCAACCCTTCGGGAGATCTTGCTTTCTGTCATGATAGCGATTCCAGCGAATCCGGCAGCAATAGCTAGAGCCCAGACCGGACCCTAGTCCCAAAATAAGCGAGGTATGAGCTCGCTCGGAAAATCGTTTGCCTTTTCCGAATATCTCGTGGATTTCAGCTCCTTGTGCGTAACAGGGAAAGCAAAGAGAAACACAAGAGACAAACCTTCCATTGGTTGTCTGGATCACTTGATCTTGTTTGTCTCTGTTATGCCCTTCCTTTCGCCCGCCACTCTTGCTCCGCCGGGGGTACGGGCTCACCCGCCGGCGAGGCGCCTTCAAGTAAACCTGAGTTGCCTGATATAGTCGAACGTCGCCAAAAAGGTTTCGAGATGCTTGCTATAGGCCAATATCCTGTAAACGAGGCGACGACCGGTTCTTACAATCTGACAGGGTATTTGCACAAAGTTCACCAGGAAGCGTTTGAACTCCATCCTCAAGATATCACGACGTACTGTCGGCGCCTGCGTCACCAGGCCATACCAGGCCTTCAGATTCCACGCCAGCGATGCGATGACCATGTAGGCCCAGTTCGATACCAGACTGTCCGAAGGCATCCTCAAGGCGTTCACTCCACTCTTGAGCTGACCGATGACGTTTTCCTGGTTGCAGCGATCGTTGGCAAAAAGGACCACTTCTCCCATCGTCATCTCCCGATCGTTGGTGATGTAGAAGAAGTACCGGACCTCATCAAACAGCCGGTGCTCCCCCTTTTCGATCGTGAGGTTCTTCCGAACCACAACCATGCGATAGGTTTTCTTACAGTGTCCGGGACGATAGTCAAACTCGGCGACCTGCTCGCTCTGCAGGCGGATGTTCTTGAATTCTCTCTCCTTGATTACTTGTTCTTTGACGTTTTCCGGACGGCGCCGTTCTTCGCTCTTGACCTCATAACGAGGAGGCCGCTCGAGCGGTTTCCATTGTCTCTCCGGCAGGGCATCGGCCATCCCGACCAGGTTCGGCTTGGCGTCATAACCAAAGACAAAACCAACCCGCTCGTCCCAGCGATCGAAGTTTCTCGTCAGCGAGAAATCCGTGTCGCCCCGAAGCCAGACCTTCGTAAACACCGACGACACCAGATCGATTGCCCGGTCCATCCACTCGGCCGCTCCGTCGGAAGAGGGACGGTTGCCCGGCCGATTCATCAGATAGAGGACCTCATTCGTATTGGCCAAGGTCACGATCAACGGTGCGTAACCCCAGATCCCGTTGTAGGCAATGTCCATTCCTTCCTTGCATTCCCCCAAGGTTCCGGCGACGGTCCCGTCCACGTCGATGATGGCCTCCTTCCGGAAGGAAGCATCCTGCAACTTCCACACCTTGGTTCGGGTTTCATTGATGGTTTCCTGAAGTCCGAAGATCCAATCCTCATCGAAACGACGGAGGAAATCTCCAGCCGTCGTGGGATCCGGAATCCTCTCGGCTCCCAGTCCGTTCATGTAGGTCTCATCCTGGCGCAACCGCTCGATATCTTCGAGACAGGTTCCACCCGACAAGACGTTGTATGCGATGTTCAGTACATGATCGGATTCCCAGTAAGGAAAGTGGTACTTGAGCAAAACGATGTTTCTGTTGATATCTTTGTCCAATCCAAGCTTACACACGAGCTTGTGAATGGCTCCGATACCACCAGATCCGATGGCGCGCGTTCTCTCGGCGATCTCGTAGTAGGTGTTGGAGTCCTTGAACATAGGATCGGACCGGTCCTCAAACTGATTTCTTTCCAACCGGCGTGTAAGATTTTGCTTGTCTCGGAGGAGGATTCTGTGGTTTCTTTTATTCACCTGGAATGTGCTCCTTTCGGGATGTCTTGTAAATATATCAAACGCATTTTATCCCGTAACGGCGCACGTTCCAGGGCTTTTCTTCCTCCTCATGCAAAAAATCACGCTGGACTAAGGACTAGGGGCATACTATTGCGTCTGTGCCGGTTATCGTGGCCCGATCTCAAATGGAGGATTCATGACTCACAAACAGCTTCCCGCGTGGTTCATTACGATCCTGATCTCCGTCTCGGTCGTACTCGCTCACACGACGCCCGAGATGGATGGGGTTCGATTGGCCTTGCACACCTTTGCTCACGGGCTGCTCAACAATGACACGGATATGCTGGTTTCCGTTCTCCACGACGATCTGAGGACCAGCGAGGGAATGGACCGGGATGAGTTCCTGGAAAGCATTGAAGGAAAGATTACCGAAGTCCCGGCCACGAAGGTCTTGCTCAAATACGCCCTACATGAACAGGTCGGCGAGGACGTCAGAGTCTCGCCTGTGGTGATGTTCCAATCAGGTGGGATCGAAAAAGCTTCCATGAGCCTGACCCTTCGCCGAGTGGACGATGAATGGAAAATCATTCAAATCTCGAGCGGCATACCCTTACCTGATGAACTGGGGAAAGTGGATCTTCCGGAACAATACGAGCTCCATAATGTGAGAGTTCGTCTTTGGGACGCCAAGACCGGTCAGCCGACCCACGCGCGAATCCACGTCTCTGATGGCAAGGGCGAGTACTGGCCTCCGGAGGGTCATCAGAAAAATATTCCCAGAGGATGGCGCGAAGATATTGGCGGAGACGTCCGGATCGACAAAAAGACCTACGCGTATGTGCGACCGGACTTCACTCTTCCAGTCGCAGAAGGCTCTTATACGATCGAGGTCATGCGAGGCATTGAATACGAACCTCTGTCGATGACGTTTGCGGTTACGGCATCCAAAGTCCCCACATTGGACCTCAAGCTCAAACGTTGGTCCGACATTCGACAAGAGGGATGGTACTCCGGCGACACCCACGTTCACTTTCTCGACCCAGGCAACGCGATTCTGGAAGCACGGGGAGAAGACTTGAATATAGTCAATATCCTCGCCACGAAGTGGGTAGAGCTGATCACCGATGTCGAACATTTCACGGGAGGCCCGGACCCCGTATCTGAAAAGGAGCACATCGTTTATGTCAACGAGGAAACGCGCCATGGTTTTCTGGGCCACACCGTGTTGCTGAACCTCAAGGAGCTCGTCTACCCGCTAACCTGGGGCACCGAGGACGAAGGGGTAATGGGCGGCATCGACTATCCGCCGATGGCGAAGCAGGCCGACAAAGCGCATGCGCAGGGCGGGTTTGTGAGTTGGGCACACTTTCCGAATCCAAAAGGCGAAGTCGCTATCGATATCGCACTGGGGAAGATCGATTCGGTAGATCTCATGACCTGGGGGGATGCTTTTGGACAGGACAGCACGCGCCCGCCGGCATCGAAGACATGGTACCGTTTCCTTAACTGCGGGTTCAGGGTTCCGGCAACCGGGGGCACCGACAAGATGTGGAATTCTCAGGTGGTCGGAATCCCCCGCACCTATGTGAAAGTCGACGGGCCGTTCTCCTACCAGAGCTGGCTCGACGGGATTCGGGCAGGGCGTACGTTTGTCACTACCGGACCGGTGCTCACTTTCTCGGCCGGCGGTAAGGGCCTGGGAGAGACTATCGATGCAAGCGGCCGCGATGTGATTGCAGTTCGGGTCGATGTGCGATCCCACATTCCGGTGGATAAGATCGAAATCGTCCAAGGCGGACAAATCGTGGCGGTCAAAGAGAACGAAAAAAAGAGTAAAGAGCTCTCCTTCGAGACCAAGGTGACGGTCGGTGGGAGCTCATGGATCGCTGCCAGGGCGTATGGCTCGATACTGTTACCCTATCAGAGTTCCCGGTATGTGAAGCGAGAAGGTATCCCGCTCATGGCCCATACCAGTCCCATCTATATCGATGTAGCGGGGAAGCCTATTCGATCTCCGGAAGATGCCGCCTTCTTCGTCAAGTGGGTTGACGAAGCGCTGGATTGGGTCAAGACAAAGGCAAACATTCCAAACGTGAGCAAGCGGCAGGAAATGCTGGATTTGTTTCAACAGGCAAAACAGGTTTACCTCGAGCAGGTCGACTGATTCCGGGCTGACCCTGAACGCATCGCTCTGCCGTAGCTGACGCGGAGGTGGTTATGTTGATTATCATTTGCTTCGGTCTAATGACACTTCTGGCAGGTGTAATTATCATCGTCAATCCTGAGATCATTTTTGGGTTATTGCGGAATAATTTGAAAAAGGTATCGCTTCACGTTTTTGCGATCGGCATAAGGGTGGCAATTGGTATCTTGCTAATTCAATATGCGAGCGAATCAAAATTCCCCACTACTATTGCAATAATAGGTTGGTTGTCCATGGCTGCCGCCGTTGCTCTCGGCGTCATTGGTCGGCGACACTTTCTGAGCTTGATCTCTTGGGCATTGTCTTTATCAAAACCGTACGGTCGAGTCGGAGGGTTGTTCGCAATGACGTTTGGGGGGGGTTCTTGTTTATGCGTTTGTTATAGCACCCGGATCTGAGCAGCCTTCCGCGGTATCGAGCTGAGTCAACAACTGCTCAGACGTCTTAGCGGAAGGGCGACCCGCGCTCGAGGATGGTCAATCCTCTCGTTATCTTGGTCAGAACCGCGGAAACATTCTTCACTCTTGCACCTGCGCGGCGAAGTGAGTCTTCGCCGCGCGAATCTCTCTCAGCAAAGCTTCACGATTACGCCACATTCGTCGCTTCAGCAAGTCATCGCCTTCCAGGCCTTCGGTCGGGCCACGAGCCGCCGGGTTCATGGCGGTGTGTCTTATTTCCCTCTGTATGAGTTCCGGGAACGACGCTCGTGAAAGACGTTCCTCCAGCGATTCCAGCCGCTCGATGGACGCCCGTGCCTGCTGCTTGGCCTGCGGCTGATCGGCGAGCCCCGGCCTATTCTCGACCGCTACGTAGATGGCTGCAGAGTGGGCCAGAGACGCCTCCGGCTTTGGCGTTCCGACTTTGACCCCCACCACTTTGAGAGCTACCCACGCGGCCTCGTGAAAAGTCGGGGTACAGTGGAATCGAACTTCCGAGGTCGCTTCACCGCGTGGAAACGACTGCAAGACTTCTCCGTTCCTGATAATCTCGACCCGCTGAACATTGTCGCGCATCGGATCAAACTGGACGGACCCTTCGATCGGAATCGATCCAGCGGCCTTCAAGATCAGCTCGTCACCCAAGCCTTTTCCACCAACACGAAACTCGAGGACGGGGCCGTTGGTGACAAAGGTCCGTCCCCGTCGAATCCCTTCGAGCCAGGCCCGATACGTGAACGGTCCACGAACCAGTGTATAAAATCGTTCCCTGCCTGGGATACTGTTGCCGACGGGGTAATCCGTTCCCGCGGTCGGCGTCATGCGATAGCCCATGTTGAGGAGCTCATACCAGACCGAGTAGTCGGCCTTCTTGAATTGCACCACCTCCATGAAGTTGACGAGTGCGTCCGGTGCATCGATCAACAGTCCAACTCGGAGGTTGAAGTACCCCCCAAGGTGGGCGTACCCGGCAACGGCGTTTTGCCGCCGTGCTTCTTCCCAGAAGTGGCGGTAGATGAAGTAGTCCTCGGGGAAGTGGATGGGAGTGGACGCGCCCAGGATGATCGTGTGGCCCAGGAAATGGGTCCGGGGGTTTTCTTGTCCCGAGGCCACGATGGTGTTGCCATCCTGGTAAACGCCGTCCGTCCCATGAGTCTGCTGGACGGTATTGAAAAAGTGCTTCGAGTGGCCCCATTGCAACAGGTTGGCCACATTGAGATCCTCGGCTTGCATCCACGCACACAGAACGGGATCGAGCTCGGGATAGATCCGGGCAATGTGCAGGTGGTCATCCGCACTGTACCACCCCCGCTCGGACATATGGACCCAACGAGAGAGTTCCACGGTGAGCTCGAGCGGCGCTCCACGCTCAACCCTAATCGTACGCGTTGCGACATGAAACTCGATCCCTTTGGTGACCTTCACCGTGTAGGTTCCCGGCGGGAGAGACACAGTGGACACACCCGAGCTGTAAAAAGAACCTTCGTTCGAGTGTGAATCATGTGTCCGTTTGCTCATCTCGCGCCGGACTGTCCATTGGTCTAGGCTTCCTGTCCACGGTTGGACTCGGTTGACAACATCAGGACCAATCAACAGTGCGTCATCGGCGATGAAGGACTCTCCATTCGAATTACGCAATTCGACGCGGGCGGGAAGCGCTCGGTCAGTTTCACGATCAATGATCGTGAGCCGCAGCTTCTGCGTTTGGCTTGTTGTCGTAAAACCCGAGATCAGGGCGATCATCAGGCCGCACACAGCCCCGAAGTTCAACAGTCGGCGGCGACGGATTTGGTTGTTCACGGTCACAATTACCCTTGGCATCTACTATACATAGGATAGCGAACCGTCATCAATGATCAACTGGACGGGCGGTCATTGGCACCACCCCCGCCCCATTTTCAAACAAATATCATTCTTAGGCAAAGGTGCAAGAATCCACATAATCTGGTAAAACGGTTTGTCCAAGGTTTCTTTCCAGAGTCTCGATACCACTTGCCACTCGAGCTTCCGGCAGGAGACTCCGGAAAGAAACTCATTCGTTAGGCTGTCCAAACAGCAATCGTTCAGAGGACCAACCCAATTAGGAGGATAGCGATGAAGTACATGATCAGCTGGTTCGAACGCCCGCAAGGTTCGCCTGCGGAGTACGAGAATGCCCAGAAGCGGATACTTGAGGTGTTCGGTCAATGGAAGGCGCCCGCTGGATTCAAGATCGAGTTGTTCGTAGTGCGAGTGGGCGAGTGGGGTGGGCACTTGTTAGTGGAGTGCGACGATCCGTTGGCGGTTCACAAGTTCTGCTCGACGTACCCGGCTTTCGAATGCCAGGCACGACCCGTGATTGCCGTCGAAGACGCAGTCCGGGTCGAACTCGAAGCCATCGCCTGGCGCGACGGGCTGAAACGCAGCTGATATCCGAGAAGATTGCATCGAACAGACCGCAATGCGTTCGCGAGCCAAGCTGTGTGCCGGACAGTATTCCATCTCCATCAACTGGCACATCTGCTTCCGATTCGTCGATGGCGATGCCTATCACGTCCAGATCTCGGACTACGCTCATTCGCCCATCTCACGGCGGGCGCGCGCGTCCAAATGGGCCAGTCTCTCAACGCTAGGCTCCTATCTGGCGGGATCTCCAGCACCGCAATCGGCTCCCGGCGGTTGTCAATGGTCAAATCGTGATGAGAATCAAGACCCAATAAACTCGAACCCGTAAAGGAACGCACGCTTCAGGTAAAATTTTGCTTTCCGCGCGGATTCCGGAGCTCGGTCGCCGCCGTGCCACGTGACGAGTCCAGAGCGATAATCGCCGATGATAGGATCACAATCCGCCCGGGTGAAACCGGAAATCGGGCGATCGTCCGAGTCCAGTAGCTCCACCAGAAGGGCGCCTTGTTGGAACTCAGGCTTACTCGTCTTCTTGGCCGGCCGCGTGATGACGTTCACGTGCAATGCCTTTCCCGTGAGCTTCCGCTCCTTCGTGACCGCCATACCGAGAGTGGGACCGCCCGCTGAGGACACCAGCGCGTACAACCGGTCGTAGCGCCATGAAGCCCGGCAAAGGGACGCATTGTGAGCGAGAAAGTGCGCGCCGTGATCGACCACCGAATCCATTCCGATCTGTACCGAGGGCGCCCGGGTGTCTAACACCTGGCGGTGGAGGCCTTCGCAGCCACCATAATACATGTGCAGCTGGTCTCCCTCCGGAATCAGATTCTGACTCTGCCAGATCATTCCCCCGCCGAGGTCACCGAGCGGTGCGTTATCGAGGCAGGGGCGACGGTCCGGGTACCACCACTTGCGGCCATCGCGCGACGCTGCCATGCGGATGTTCAGCGTCTGAGTGATAGGCAGGTACATGGTGACCAGGGCCAGATATCCTCCCTCGACTTTGTGCGGCACACACTCCTGGTATTGCGTGTCACGGTGATCACGCTCGTCGGCAGTCATGCGCATGCCTGTATCCCGTTCCCAGGTATTCCCGTCCTTGCTTGTAGCCAGGAAACAGCTTCGCCGCGCGCAATCCTCGTAAATGGGCACATGATCATTCTCTTGCCGCTCCGCCGCGAGCCGATAATAGGCCATGTATCCTTCGTCGGGGTCCTTGTAGAAGAAGGACAGATCCCCATTCATGGGCTCGATGATAGGCCCGTGGACGGTCTCCCAGCGCTTCCCGTCTTTGGATCGGTAGCGGTAATACCCGTACCCATTTGGCGGCGGGCCCGTAACGGAATTCTCATGGAGGCAGTACATTTCATAAGGCCACTCCGTGTTGCCGGGATCGATGATGATCGACGCGTAGGAGCTCGTACCGTCGGTGACGTCAAAAATGATATTCGTTTTCTTGTGGCCTTCGTATGGATAGATATCCAGTTTGGGACGGTCCCAGTGAATTCCGTCTGTACTTTCGAAGTAGCCCATCCGCCGATAAGTCGCATTCCGGGATGCCCACGGTTTTTCAGGGTTATCCACGAATTCCTCCGCGGGCGTGGAGACCAGGTATGCTTTCCACAATCCGTCAATCGGATCGCGTATCACGGAGCCATGAATACCCAACCCGCCATCGTCCCAGGGCATATCGCCTTCGAGCAAAGGGTTCTGCGGATCCAAGGTGCCGTTTTCAACCCGCCAACCGGTCGAGTGAAATTCACTGAAATCATCAGGCATCAACAGAGGCATGCGTGGTGAGTTTGCATCATTCATAATCAAATCCTCATTTCTAAAGAAGTTATCATACAAGATCGAACATTGCTCGCGCCAGAGTGGTTTCTCGCCGACTAACCCTTCTCTGACGCAATCCATCAATGGATTCGCCGATTCGGCGAGGGGCAAGAAGTTCGGCGTAAGCCCCGCTCCAGTCCGGGTTAACTCCGCGACCATCTCGGCCCGGTACTGTTCGAGAAGGGGTCTCTTTCCGACGTCGAGCGCCAGATTCACGAGTTCTAGATCCTGCCGACGTTGGCCAGCACGGCATTCATTTTCTCTGCAGTTGGTTACCAAGCACATCGCTAACGATTGAGGTGAAGAGCCCTTGATAGTCTGGGAAGAAATGGTTTGGAGTGTGCCGGGTACGGAATCGAACCGCCGACACGCGGATTTTCAGTCTGTCCGCACCATCTGCAACATCTTTTAAATCATAGCCTTACAAAGCACTTACAATCTCTCATCTTGGGTGGCGTTGGGTGGAATTGGGGTGGTTTTGGACTGCCGCGGGCACAATTTGGGCACAATCGAGGACACCCAGGGTACCCGCCCCCCCGTTAAGCAAACGAGTGCCTCAGCCCACGTACACCCGCTTTTGCCCAACCAAAAGTTTTTCCACCGGCCCCTAATCAACGACCACGGGGTGAGGGTCACAACCCAAGACGTTCGTGCGCAGAATCAGCAGATCTTGAGTTTGCTGACCGTCACTGACTTTGACACCCAGGCCAGCTGGAATTCTCTAAGCCGGCGAGTATCCCCTCGATGATTGCACCAACACCTGGCGCGCTCCTAGTCGGAATGTCCGGCTCAGATCTACGATCGGGCAGTTAGTTGGATATGCCGGGGCCCGCAGCCCTGAGAAGGCCAGCCGAGCGCATGGTCTACACATATCCAACACCCTGGATCCCTGAAGAGATCCAAAACGAGCGAAGCGATGCTGTGCCTTACGAGCCTGGCCTCGCCGTATGCGAGACATCCTCGTACCGTCCGCGAAACCCCGAAAAGAGCGTTCTGTACGCCGCAGTCGCCGAAGGGCTCGAGACCTTCTTGGAAATGCAACACCGCCGGGATCGCCACGTACCCCGCTTCGTGGAACGCGAGTTGCGGTCATTTCTGGATTGCGGGATCCTGGCGCACGGCTATCTGCGCGTGCATTGCGACGCTTGCGGCAAGGACCGGCTCCTGCCGTTCTCCTGCAAAGGCCGTGGTTTCTGTTCGTCCTGTTGCGGCCGCAGGATGGCCGACACCGCCGCCCATCTCGTGGATCGCGTCTTTCCCGCAGTTCCCGTCCGTCAGTGGGTGCTCTCTCTTCCCTTCGCCCTGCGCTACCGCCTGGCATACGATGCGAGCCTCGTCACCGATGTCCTGCGCATCTTCGTCTCTGTCGTATTCGGATCCGTTCGCCGCCGGGCACACTTTGCGGCCTCAGACCGCTCGATCCGCTGCGGCTCCGTGACCTTCGTGCAGCGCTTCGGCGGCAAACCCAACCTCAACGTTCACTTCCACATGCTGGCGCTCGATGGTGTGTATGCCGAAGACAAAGAAGGCCGCATCCGCTTCCATCGGGTGCCTCCGCCCTCCGATGCCGAAGTGACCCGGGTGGCCGGCTCATCGAGCACCGGAACCTTGGATCACAAGCCGATCCGCTCCTGCACGATCAGCCGCTGTTGGCCGAACTCTACAGCGCTTCGGTTTCGGGTCGGGTAGCCAGCGGACCCCGTACTGGCCGTCGGCTGAAAATCGGCGACAAGGTCAATGGAGAGAACCCCGCCGCCCTGCCCGGATCCCGCTGTGCCGCTATTTCCGGATTCAGCCTCCACGCCAACGTCGCCGTCTCGGCCCATGATCGCATGGGCCTTGAGCGACTCGCGCGCTACGCTGGCCGCCCTCCTCTGGCAACCGATCGTCTGTCTCGCTTACCCAACGGCCGGCTGCTGTATCGCCGGCTGTCTGTGGTAGTAGTCTCCCATCTCCTTCCGTGTCGCCCCCGCGAGGGCGCATTAGACGCTGTATTGCGGATCGTCTTCCTCGCAGACCCGATCATCCTCCCGGTCCCAGACAGCAGGGGTGGAAAGCAGGCTGCGAGCCATCCAAATGATGCGAAGGTCGGTGTCAGATGGAGAAGCCTCCGCGGCCGAACTCCAAGTGAGCCGAATTGGCGTCGTGTGCAGTGTGAATTGAGAGATCAGATACCAACCGAGCTCGCTGCGTAGAATCAAGCGTGGCCCCGCACCGTATTGGTAGATTGCGACTTCGACGGGCAGCGAATTGCGTTCCGTACCGATCGATCCAGACCAGAATGCGTCGAGCTTCTGACTGCTCCTTGCAAGGGACACTCGGGCCTCGTCAAAGCGGTCGCCGTTGCAGGTCCCCGCTAGGGAGCCATCCTGCGCAGCTTCAAGTTGACACCGGACCTCATCCCCCTTTTCGACAGGTGACTGGGGTGCACCTGCGCCACCCGTGAACAACGCTAGCAGTCCGATCGCAAGCAGTTGTGCCGTACTCATTCTCTTACTCAAAGTTGTTCAGCCGCTCGGCTTGCCCGCGACCGCTGGAAGCGTCTGGTTGACCCTTGCGTAACTTTAGAATCTGTTCCCCTTCTCGGTACTCTCCGGTCGGATACCAACCCAGACGGCGATAGAAAGCATAGGCCCGAATGGCGGGATCCGGTTCTTCGAGCAACCACAGCTCTTGATGGCCTCTCGAGAACGAGTCCCATGAGGTGCCGTCCGATCCCACGACCTTCGTGTGTGGGTAGGACCGCGATCACCTGCATTTCGCCAGTTGCACCGTTGCCCATTGCAAAACCAAGGATCTTGCCGGCGTCCTCGCATATCCACCCGCTAGTGTTTTTTCGCAAAGCCCGTGAAACCGACTCCGGAGTGGTACCCAAAGCGGCCAAACTCTCCATGGACATTCTGTTCTCGCGTGTTGAGATGCGGACCGCAAAGGTCTGTTCTACGTCGTGCTGGTGCATTTCGCGATACTTCATGACTGCATCCCCACTTTCCCCAACGAGCAAGAAGAGCATCTCACGAAGCCCCTGTCGCATCCAGCACGCGACCAAGGACATGGCCACTCAGGAATCCGCCAACGACACCGGCACC
>CBDFLD010000008.1:0-153770 GCA_965249005.1 Acidobacteriota bacterium | reverse complement strand
ACGTCGCGGCTCTTCAGGTGGTGGAGGCTTTAGATTCCAGACAGCAATGCCGGCCAATATCCCCACCACCAGCGCAAGAATGCTGGCCCGTCGCCAGGTCGGCGCAGTCGCCGGGCTCAGTGGAGGCTGGATTTCACTGCCGGGATCTGCGAGCACCTCCTCGATCTCGATGCGGGCATCACCGATGGCTTGAAGACGTCTACGGAGATCTTTCTGCAGACACCGGCGCAATAGATCTCGGACTTTCGGGGGTAGCTTGCTCGGCAGCACGTCCCAATCCGGGTCGCGCTCCAAGATTTGGGCTATGCTGTCCGAGACCGTCTGTCCCTCATACACTCTACTCCCAGTCAGCACCTCGTACATCACGCAGCCAAACGCCCAAATGTCGGTTCGCCTGTCTACCTCCTTACCCCGCGCCTGCTCCGGGCTCATGTAGAATGCCGTGCCGAGAATAACCCCTTCACGCGTCCCGGTCACCGTCGGTGAATTGGCTGGCTCGCTGCTCGACACATCGCCGCTGAACGCCTTCGCTAGACCAAAGTCCAGTATCTTGACTCTTGCTTCCGAAGAAACCATCACATTGGCGGGCTTCAGATCTCGATGAATCACTCCTCTCTCATGGGCGGCTTCCAATCCTTCAGCAATCTGTCGACAGATTTGCAACGCTTCATCTACAGCTAGCCGTCCCTCCTCCAATCTCTCCGCCAGAGTCTGGCCCGACACCAACTCCAGCACCAAAAACCGCACCCCATCCGATTCTTCCAGCCCGTATATTGCGCCGATATTCGGATGATTGAGCAATGCCAGAAGCCGCGCCTCTCGTTGAAACCTCACCAGGCGCTCCCGATCCTGGGAAAAAACTTCGGGCAGCACCTTGATCGCTACCTCTCGATGCAGCTTCATATCCTTGGCACGGTACACCTCTCCCATACCTCCAGCGCCCAGGCGATCGAGAATCTTGTAAGAACCCAGAACTTGGTCCGCTTTCAGCATGGCTTTACCTTCGGCAAGCTCTGCGGCTGCTAGTTCCGGAGCTAGTGACTCCAGGAACCACTCGGCCGGGGATTAATCGGTTCCTTCTGGTCTTTAGTTTGGGAACGTCACGTCACGTCACGTCACGCTTCAGTGTGACTGCATTATAGCGCATCTCCAAACCGCCATCGCACAAACAAGAAACCTTGCCTGACGCCACCAGTCTTCCTTTGCGGGTCGCCGTGTCGTGTCAACAGTCGTGAGAGACCATTGCAATTTCTCGAGGATGAAGGGTCGGACATCAAGCATTTGAATCAACCATTAAGCCGCTCACGGAGTGAGCGGCCTACGCAGCTACTTCGGCATTACCGGCAGCGCCAAGTGAGATGGGCGCCCGCGATTGTGATAGATCGTTTGATGTGCGGTGCGCCACTGGGTATCGGTCGCGACCGGATTTCCTGTGTTTTGATTGGGAGCAATGAAAGAATACGCGCTCGAGGAAATCTCGACTCGGATCCGATGCCTGGGCAAGAATGTGTGGGCGAGGTCGAAGAGCTCGATCCTGTACTTCTCGATGCTGCCTGGCTCGAGTAGCTCCGGACGCATGAGCCCATGTCGGTAACGGGCTCGAATCACTCCTATCGGTAGAGTCCCGAGTCTTATCGCACGGCCGTCCGGATGGACATCCAGGAGCTTTGCCGTAAAATCTGTATCGCGCGCGTCACTCGCCGCATACAGCTCGACGTACGGCCTTCCAATGAACTCCACGCGTTGTGTCAGCTCACCAGTCGTGTAAACCAAGACATCGTCTCTTCTCTCCACGGAACGGTGATCGAGCGGCAACTCCTCGCCGTTGAGCGTCGAGGGGGAAGGGTTGTGGGGGTCGTAGGTAAATTTGTCGGGAGGTTCCTTGTCGGTGGAACGATTCCAGCTGAGCTTGCCATCCCCATGAAGAGTGTTGGCCTTGCCCGCGCTCTGCAAATAGAGACGCCGAATCTGAGCCTCGGCGGGAGGGTATTGGTCGAAATCGCGCCACCGGTTGTCTCCCGTCAGATAGATGCGCGCCCGCGGAAAGTCAAATTTTGGGGCGGTTCCGCTCAGGTAGTGATCGAAGAAGGCCAGGTGCAGCGCCTTGTTGTCCACGATCGAATCTTCGGAGAACTCCATGTCTCCGAGTTTCGTTCCGCCACCCGAGTATGTCTGCCCGTGAGTCCACGGACCGGCCAGAAGATATTGGCGGTCCTTGGAGGGTGAATGAGCCACCATCCCCCGCCAGCAATACATGGCCGTGGGTTGATCTCCATCGAACCAGCCCGTCACGTGCAAGGCCGGAATATCTATCTGCTCGAAAACCTCCGGGCCAAACTGGACATTCTTCCAATGCGGATCCCAGTCCGGATACTTCAGGAATTCGCGATACAAAGGCGTTATCCGCCCAAACGCCTCGTCCATCGTGAGCAATGGTCGGTGTTTGAAGACCCGATCCCAATCGACGCCCTCGGCGTTGGGGCTCTGGTAGATCCGCCCTTGGACCGTGTTCCGCCACGGAAGGTGCCACGCCATCACGACGGCGCCACCCAGATAGTTGAAGATCCCATCCAAGCCGCCGGGAGCCGTGGGAACGATACAGACGAGGTGCGGAGGTTTCGCGCGAGCGGCCAGCAGCTGGACACTCCCCAGGTAGGAAACCCCCATCATCCCCACTCGCCCGTTGGACCATGGCTGTTTCGCGAGCCACTCGACGGTGTCATGGCCGTCGTTGATGTCCGCTTCAAAAAAGCCGAACTCACCATCGGAGTCTCCCCGGCCTCGCACGTCCTGGCCTGCGAACACATAGCCTCGGCTCGCAAAGTAGGCGCCGTACTGTGGAAAGTTGGTGCCCGCCCTTGACTTCATGTAGGGCGTGCGGACCAAGATCACCGGGTAGCGTCCGGGGGCCGCCGGAAACCACACATCGGCGGATAGCCTGACCCCGTCGCGCATGGGAACCCGCAGGTCGAACTGGCGTCGAATCTCGCCCGCGAACCCGCCGGTGCAACCCGTCCATAGCGCCAATACTAACGCGACCGCAGAATACCTCAGGGGCCGGCGTGGCTTGGCGAGTCTCGTCGAAAGCAACATCCCATTCCAGCAGAATCGTCTCGTATGCATGTGCGTCTCTCCTCTGCACAAATCTGTCGCTTCTTCCCCCAATTAAATCGGTACCTGCAAGATTGCGCGGTGAGCCGCCCTAAGTTTCACATGCGCTGGGCATCATAGCGTCGCGACAAAGTATTATGCGGGACGCAAGTATCGCTGACACCTGCTAATAGCTGAACGCTGACAGCTGATAGCTGATAGCTACTTCGGCATTACCGGCAGCGCCAGGTGCGACGGATGCTCGGGATCGTGATAAATAGTTTGGTGCGCCTTGCGCCACTCGGTGTCGGTCGCGACCGGATTTCCCGTGTTTTGATTGGGAGCAATGAAAGGATACGCGCTCGAGGAAATCTCGACTCGGATCCGGTGCCCGGGCAAAAAGGTGTGCGCGAGGTCGAACAGCTCGATCCTGTACTTCTCGATGCTGCCTGGCTCGAGTAGCTCCGGCCGCATGAGCCCATGGCGGTAACGGGCTCGAATCACTCCGATCGGCAAGGTTCCGAGTTTTATCGCACGGCCGTCCGGATACACATCCAGGAGCTTTGCCGTGAAGTCAGTGTCGCGCGCGTCACTGGCCGCATACAGCTCGACATACGGCTTCCCAATGAACTCCACGCGTTCCGTCAGCTCGCCAGTCGAGTAAACGAGGACGTCTTCCCTTCTCTCCACGGAACGGTGATCGAGCGGCAGCTCCTCGCCGTTGAGCGTCGAGGGGGAAGGGTCGCGGGGGTCGTAGGTAAACTTGTCGGCCGGCTCCTCTTTGGCGGAGCTTTCCCAGCTGAGCTTGCCGTCCCCATGAAGCGTGTTGGCCTTGCCACCACTGTGGAGATAAAGACGCCGAACCTGAGCCTCGGCGGGAGGGTACTGGTCGAATTCGCGCCACCGGTTGTCTCCGGTCACGTATATGCGCGCACGTGGGAAGTCGAACTCCGGGGCTGTTTGCTTCAGGTAGTGATCGAAGAAGGCCAGGTGCAGCGCCTTGTTGTCCACGATCGAATCTTCGGAAAACTCCATGTCTCCGAGTTTAGTCTCGCCTCCGAAGTATGTCTGCCGATGAGTCCACGGACCGGCCAGAAGATACTGGCGGTCCCGGGCGGGTGAATGGGCCCTCATTCCACGCCAGGAATACATGGCCGTGGGTTGATCTCCATCGAACCAGCCCGTCACGTGCAAGGCTGGAATATCGATTGCTTCGAAAACCTCCGGCCCGAACTGGATGTTTTTCCAATGGGGATCCCAGTCCGGGTACTTCAAAAATTCGCGATACAAGGGCGTAAAGCGTCCAAATGCCTCGTCCATCGTGAGCAACGGCCGGTGCTTGAAAACCTGGTCCCAGTCGACGCCCTTGGCGTTCGGGCTCTGGAGGATCCGTCCCTGAACGGTGTTGAGCCACGGAAGGTGCCAGCCCATCACAACGGCGCCACCCAGATAGTTGAAGATCCCGTCCAGCCCGCCGGGAGCCGTCGGAACTATGCAGACCAGGTGTGGAGGTTTCGCGCGAGCGGCCAGTAGCTGGACACTCCCCAGGTAAGAAACCCCCATCATCCCCACTTGCCCATTGGACCATGGCTGTTTCGCGAGCCACTCGACGGTGTCGTAGCCGTCGTTGATATCCGCCTCGAAGAAGCCGAACTTACCATCGGAGTCCCCGCGCCCTCTGCAATCCTGGCCTGCGAAAACGTAGCCTCGTTTCGCAAAGTACATGCCGAACTGCGGAAACTGTGTGAGTGCTCGCGTCTTCATGTAGGGTGTGCGGACCAGGATCACCGGGTAGCGTCCCGGAGCCGCCGGCATCCACACATCGGCAGATAGAGTCACCCCGTCACGCATGGGAACCCGCACGTCGAACTGCCGTCGAATCTCCACCGCGAACCCGCTGGTGCCGCTCATCCATGCAGACAGTAAGAAGGCGACCGCCCAAAACCTCAGGGGTCGACGTGCCTTGTCCGGTCTCGTCAAAAACGCCGTCCTGTTCCCGCAGAATCGTCCATGAAACATGTCGGTGTCTCCTCTACCCAGCTTGGTGAATTTTCTTTGTCAAACCGCACCACACAGTCCTTTTTTTGATTATCATATCTGCAGACCCTACATGTGCCCACGTTCTATCAGGAGTGTCGCCAATGAAATCGGGTGTGTCAGGCTCAACAACAGCCCAACTTCTCACGCTCTTATCGCTGCTAGCGCCGTTCGTCTCCGCCCAAGCAAGTCCCCGAGACGACCGGACCAATGTCATTCTGATCCTGACCGACGATCAGGGTTGGTGGGACGTTGGCGTCCACGGGAACCCACAGATCGAAACTCCAGCCATGGACCATCTGGCAAGTGAGTCTGTCCGGTTCACTCATTTCTATGCCTCTCCCCTGTGTGCCCCGACCCGTGCCGCTTTGCTCACCGGCCGGCACTATCAGCGAACCGGTTCCGTCGACACCTACATGGGCCTCGATGCGATGCGGCTCGAGGAGGTCACGTTGGCAGAGGTTTTCCGAGAGGCGGGTTATCGAACCGCCCTCGTGGGCAAATGGCACCTGGGCCGTGACCTTCGCTACCACCCCGAAAACCGAGGCTTTGCCGAATCCTTCGGGTTTACGCAAGCGCTGATCAATCGCTACTTTGACCCGGACCAGCTATACCAGGGCAAAGAAGCGGTGACGACAACGGGGTACGTTACCGACATTCTAACGGATCGCGCCATCCGGTTCATCCGAAGAAACGCCCAGCACCCTTTCTTTCTCTACCTTGCTTACAACGCACCTCATTCTCCTTATCTCGCTCCGGATCCACTCATCGAACGGTACCTAAAAAAAGGCCTCTCTCTGCGCGACGCCAGGATTTACGGAATGATCACCTCGATCGACGATAATCTCTCCCGCTTGCTCGAGACAGTCGATCACGAAGGCCTGAGAGAGAACACGATCGTCGTCTTCATGAGCGACAACGGCGGAATGAGCCGTCACTTCCGGGCAGGACTGCGTGGAGAAAAGGGTTGGGTCTATGAAGGAGGAGTCCGCGTTCCCTTCATGGCTCGCTGGCCTGGAAGGTTTCCCAAGGGAGCCGTGGTGGATGCCCCCGCTCAGCATATTGACGTCTTCCCGACGCTCTGCGCACTTTTGGACCTGCCACTTCCCACCGGCGTGCCACTCGATGGGAAAAACATCGCGCCTCTCTTGAAAGAGGGACGAGGCAAGAGTCCGCACTCTTACATTTTTCATCAGTGGAACCATCTCCGGCCGGTCCTGGATCTAGCAGCCGAGCCGAGCCGCCTGCCTGCTCCCCCGGAGCTCAGCTTTCCCCATCCTGTCACAATGGATGCGGTGCCGTTCTGGGCGGTAATGGACGTCAACAGCGGAAACAAACTGATCCGGGTGACTTCGAGAAAGGGCGACCACTATGAGTCCCGTGACGAGCTCTACAATATCGCCAAGGATCCCGGAGAAACCCGTGACCTTGCATCCGAACAGCCAGAAATGCTCGCGGAACTGCGCCGCCGATTTGCCAGCTGGCACGCGGGTGTAACAAAGGATGTCGATTATTCTTCGGTCCCCATTGAGGTCGGGCACGAGGAACAAAACCCTGTGGAAATAGAGCTTCTCAGGGGAAAGCCGGTGGGAGAGGGGGTTCGGTTGAAGTTCAACCGTTACTACAGAGACACTATAGAAGATTGGACCGATACCAACACTTCCGTTCGCTGGAGTCTCGATGTAGTCCGGCCGGGCCGCTACGAAGTCGTTCTCGATTACGGGTGCGACGCCGGAAACGCCGGATCCAGGGTGATTATTCGCGTTGGTGCGAACCGATTGAAGCACGTCGTCCAAGCAACAGCGGGCAAGAACGTCTTTCGCCCGCTGAAGGTGGGAGCACTCTTGCTATCGGAAGGAGCAACCGATCTGGAAATCAGTCCCGACAGCCTCTCGGGTCAAGACGTCATGACCCTTTACAAGATATGGCTCAAGTGGGTCGGAACAAACTAACATTTCTCAGAATCCTGCATGAGGTCAAGCACCATGAGTGGACCTTGGATCAAGGTGTTGCCCGAGCCCTGTGACGATTCCGAATTGCAGCGGCTCTATGACGAAAACCGCGCAGCCGACGGGAGCGTCGACCACATCCTGACGATTCACAGTCTCGATCCGGAATCTCTGCGGGCGCATTTGGCCGTCTACTACAACGCCATGCGCGCGACCTCTGAGCTATCCAAGGCTCAGCGTGAGATGATCGCGGTGGTCGCCTCCGTGATCAACCACTGCCACTATTGAATTCGTCATCACACGGCCGGTCTGGGCCGTCAATTGCGCTCGGAGGAGTTGGCCCGGCAAATCTCGCGGGACTATCGAACCGCTCCACTGAACGCAGCGGACAAGGCGATGCTCGGGTATGTTGAGAAACTGACCAAGACCCCGTGGAAAGTAGTAAGAGAGGATGTAGAAGCTCTGCGCGCGGTGGGTTTCGAGGACATCGCGATCTTGCACATCAATCTTGCAGCGTCCTACTACGCCTATGTAAACCGAATTGCATCAGGACTGGGAGTCCCGCTGGAAGACTTCTGGAACATCAAGGAGTAGGAGCCATGTATGGATTCGATCGATCAGCATGGAAGTCTGTCATCCCAAGCATAGTCCTGCTCGGGAGTTCCCTTTCACTTTACAAGACAGAGGTGGCAAAGGGCACGGGTCGTGGGGGCGTCCGGGAAGAAACCCGCGTCTACAAGAAAACTCCGCAGGGAGAACTCGAGCTGGCTATCGATTTTCCCGGGGATTGGAAGGCTCGAGACCGCCGTCCAGCCGTCGTGCTCTATCACGGCGGCGGCTGGAATATCGGTGGAACCAGCGCCTTTGCTCGGCAGGGACGTTACCTTGCGGCAAAGGGCCTGATTATCGTCCGCCCGACTTACCGAATCAAGAGTAAACACAACACTACGCCGGTGGAATCGTTACTCGATGCCAAGACCGCCATGAGATGGGTGCGGTCACGTGCCTCCGAGCTTGGCATCGACCCGGACCGGATTGCAGCCGGCGGCGGGTCCGCTGGAGGGCACGTCGCGGCCTCTCTCTTTACTGACGATGCGCATCAGGACCCGGGGGATGATCTCACCATCTCCACGAAGCCCAACCTTTTGATTCTTTTCAATCCGGCCTTGAAGCTCACGCTCTCAAAGCCCGTGACCGAATGGCTGGGCGGAGAGGAAAAGACGCGGCGTATTTCTCCGAGTTTTCATCTGACTGCCGATATGCCGCCCACCATCCACCTCGTCGGCACCGAGGATCGACTGTGCTACCGGCCCTGCCTCGAGTGGGTACGCCAAGGCAAGGAGCTTGGATATAGATCCGAAGTATGGGTCGCCCAGAACATCGGTCATGGATTCTTCAATGACTCGCCATGGTATGAAGTCACGCTCTCCATCGTCCACGAGTTTCTCGCCAAGCACGGCTACTTGGAGGGTCCGCCTACCGTCGAATTGCCGCACAACGCCCCCTCCATGGTCCTGTTCGGGCAGAGTCCGTGAGTGGGCGGTCCCACACCCTTCTTGTGTTGAGCGAATCGGTTTGCGCCAGTTTTCCCGCGGCTCTATCTCGGGTCAAGGAAATCTGTTGCTCAATAGGAAGCAATTCCGCAGGGGGGACGTCGCAAACTCAGGTCAGAAAGTATACTTCAGCGCAACCTCGATCGTTCTCCCATCCTCGGCACCGAAGATCCTGCCAAAGGTAGAGGTGCCGAAGGTGGCGTTGGGTCTGTGGAAAGATGTGTTGTTGAAGGCATTGAACAGCTGGACACGAAAGTCTATCAGATCTCCATCGTTGGAGAGCTTGGACTGCTTGATGATGCTGATATCCCATCTTCGTTCCGCGGGACCGAACAGAATGTTTCTTCCCGCGTTGCCAAAGGTAAAGGGCGCGGGTCGTGCGAAATCGGAAGTTGCAAACCACTGGTCGATCGAGCGCCGGGATCGGGGTAGGTTCCCCGCACCGACACGGTCCGGTCGGTCACTGGTGAGCCCGTCATTGTTAGGATCCCCGGGGAGAACCGGAGTAAAGGGACGGCCGGATTCCAATGTCGTAATTCCCGAAATTCGCCAGCCCTCGAACAGCCATCCCAGCCCACCCGCCCATGCCGTAGACAAGGCCTTACCGCGACCCATGGGCAGAACGTAGATGTAGTTGGCATAGAAGCGGTGAACCGACATCCAGAAAGCCAATGAGCGCTCCGCTCGAAGATTGCGGGGATCGTGTCGAGATGTTGTCATGGACAGAACGATAAAAAGGATAACGGTTGTAGGCAAGAGACAGGGATAGATTGAAACGCGGGTTGATCTTCCAGTCGTCTCGGAGATAGATGTTCCAGTATCTGCGCCTCAAGTCCGCGCGATCCGACCCGACACCTCTTTCCGCGGAAGTCGGGAGACCGATCAGGAAGTCCGCGAAGCTATCCCCTGTGAGACTTCCGTCGAATACGAATCGCCCACGGCGCAATCCGCCTGATCGGACATTGTTGAGCTGCTGGAAGTACAGCTGTCCGCCCAGGGCGAGTTGGTGGTTGCCATGAACCAAGGTCACGGTTTCGCTGAAACCGAAGCTGTTTCGAAACGAGGTCCGCGGCGAGCCGTCGAACTGGAGGCCGAGAGAGGGATAGCCAAACAGTTGAAACTCCGGATATCCCTCGTCCAGGGCATCCAGTGTCTGGACCCCCGCAATGCCCAATGAAGCGAGTAACCCCGGCCGGCCGGCATTGACCGAGAGTGCCAGACCTGCGTTACGAGTAACCTGCAGGCGGTGCGAGACGACCAAACGAGGTCCAAAAGTATGCACGTGGCTCAAAGAGAAATCGTGATTCCGTCCTTCCTCGGTCCGACCAAAAGCCGGCAAGTCATGGACCTCGACTCCATCCGTCCTGGTGTAGCCGTAGTTGGCGAACAGGTGGGAATCCTTGCGGAACAGGTAGTCGACCCGGAGGGTCATGGAATCGGTATTGAGTACTTCCGGCTGGTTATTGACGAAGTTACGGCCGGGGTCATCCCGGTTCGGTACCGGGATCGTCGACAGCATCCGCAAAGCCACCGGGTGGAGGCGAGACGCGGGGATCCGATTGTCCTGGAAGGGAACCCCGGTAAATGGATCTAGAATTGGTTTTGAGACTTTTCCAAAATCTCCCCGTTTCATCTCCGGCGTAGGGATGAGGGAAAGCCTGGTCGATCCTCGGTTGATTCGTAGCCCCTCATAGGTTCCGAAGACCGAGAGCTGATTGCTCAGGAATGTCCCGAAACTGATTCCAAACTGGTTGCGCTTGAACTCCGGCAATGGTTGGCCCACTGGGTCGAAAAAAATTCTGGCGTCAAAATTATCGTTGCGATGAAACGCGTAGATCGACCCATAGATGCGACCACGTTTGCGAACCTCAAACGGATTGACAATTTGTGCCAGGGAAACAGAGCTTGTGTGTTTCCCGGTGCCGATCTTGAATTCCCCGATGCGCGTGAGCGCTGCGTCTTGTATGCCGGAGTCTCTGCTTTTTCCTGCATCGTCGGAAGAATCCTTCGTTTCGATCTCGTCCTTGCTCGTCTCCGAGCTTTCTTGATCTCGGCCGGCTCCCGGCAAAATTGCCTGGTAACCCAATAAGAAGGAAAGGGTTGCGGCGGATCGCATTTGCCGAAATCTGCAAGTGCATCTCATGGATAACCGACGAGTCCCAACTCCAAGACCATGCTTTGCTGTTTTGCTGACTCCAGTCTGGAGGGACTCCACCTCTCCGATCGTGGGATCCCAGTCATCGACAAGACCTGGATCGGATTGAGGTACGTCAATGAGATTTCGGCGGTCTCAGCCCCGTGCAATATTTTTCCCATAGGCTTCGCGCCACGACCAGGCTGTCGCCGCGCGGATCGGTCGGGTAGGTTTCGCGACGACTTGCCCAATCCCGCTCCCACCGCAGCAGCTGGCGGTTGAAGCTATCGGCATCCAAAGGTTCGTTCCTTGCCAACGAATCACCCAGCTGTTGGAAAAAAAGCTCCCAGCGCCCGAGATAGAAGCCGGTGAGCATGCCGGACCATTCCTTGAGCGCATAATCTCGAGGGAAGGCATCTGCTTCCCCCGCACCCCAGAGGGTCAAGACCCGGCGCGCGTTCCATTCAAAGCGAGCACGTTCCGACTCGTTTGTGCCCCAGCGCTTGGCGTCCTCCAGCCACCGGCCCAACAGAAATTCAGGACGCGTAGCCAGCAGCGTGTCCAGATCACGGATCAAAGCCAGAAAACGCTCAGACGCGCTCTTGAATCGGTCGACGCTCTTTAGCTCGTGTGCCTGAACAACATCATCGTACAGTTTTGCAGCGTGGTTGGACAGAACCTGTCGCGCGACGTTGACGAGATCATAGCGATAGGGATCGATATTACCGAGCTTCTCCGTTGCTCGCAGCAGATTTTCCATGCTCGGGCCAGCTGTGCATTGTCGTAAGCTATCTTCCGGAGCCATAGTCTCTCGGGTTCCACCTCCACCGTTGGAGTCAGGGTGGGTACGTGGAGAATCATGGAACGCCCCAGAGGAGGACACGGAGCGGTATAGACAGTCTCCTTCAGGATTCCCCAGGCCTTTTGAGCTTCCGTGTTCGCCTGGCCATAGCGATAGCGGCTGTAGGTTCGCATCCAGTCGTTCAGATCAACCCGGCTTGGATCGCGCCAGGCCATCTCGAACATCAAGGCGTGGAGTGCCGGATTGTGCCCCAGACCTTCGGGAATAAGGCCCAGACCGGTGAGCGAGCCACTCTTGGGATCCACTCGGGCCGCGGGCAAATCCTGATTGATCGTGTTCATGGGGCCGCCGAGCTGTACCATGTCCCCGAAGTTCTGGACCACGCACCACACCCACGGCTTGCCGTGGAACGCTTCTGTGACGTTCCAGACGGGTTTGGCTTCACTGAACATATTCAACACGAGCATTCCACTATCAGGAACCGCGTCGAGAAATACTTTGATTCGCTCTTGCTCCGCCCAGAACTTGCGCTGGTTTTGAAACGTCCAGTCCTGCAAGACCCACACCGCTTTCGGATCAGTTTTGATCATGCCGTCGTAGATGGCCCGGCTCAAGTCGGCGAGATATTTCGGATCCTCGCTGGGCGGAGTCATCTCGATGACGGTATCCGCGGCGTAAAGATGATCCGTACCGAAGAGCTTCATCTGTTCTTCCATGAAGAGACGGGCGATCCTCGGAAACAGAGGATCCAGCGGGTCCAGCACGTAGGTGTGCCAATCGACCCAGCTGATGCGACGCAGGCTTGCATCTGGGAACTTCTCCGCCAACGCCGGAGGTACATGACCCGTGAACCCCTGAAGCACCGGTCTCATGCCGAATTCCCGCTCTCGGGCCACGATCTTTCGCTGAAGCTCCCTGTGGCGCTCGATCCAGTCCTGCGGGAGGGGTCCGCCCCAGCCGTCCAGCGTCCCCATCCATCCAAACGGGAGATACGCGGGGCCGGGAATGAATGCCTCGATCTGTGCCTCGCTCAGACCGAGCCGCCGGCACACGGCTTGCCAGACTGCTTCTTGTCCTGTAATCGAAAGTGGCAGGGTGACGCCATTGAGCGCCATCCAATCGATGAGCTTCTCCCATTGCGACCAGTCCCACCACGGCACGGAATAGGTGAAGGTGCAGTAGTTCAGGTAATAGCGGGAACCCGCCCAGCTGACCTGACGGATCTTCGACGCAACGGGCACCGGCGATGGAGGGATCGTGTGGTGCCCCCCGTACCACGACGGAAAGCCGTAGCCGTGACGCTTCATGTACCACTGGAGTCCGACCGCCATGGAGACACCGCTGTTTCCGCGAATGACTACCTTGTTCCCACGGCCGTCGACTTCGAAGACATCCCCGTCGCTGGGTGGGATGGTCTCGAACACGAAGCGGTCGGCTTGTTCAGGAAGCAACCGCTTCACGAGGCCTCGTGCGGCAACCTGCGCCGACGCCGTGTCCTGCGCCAGGGCGCAAGTCGATAAACCGATCATCCCCCCCCCCATACCAGAAGCGTCAGTCTCATCCACAGCGACGAAACGTGGATGCGCGCTTTCTTACCGGGAAGTCCATCTGGAATTCGACCTTGACCGGATTGCAATCCTGCGCGATTGAGATCGAGCATCTCCCCACTCGATAGTTCTGTTCGTATCATCCGGCAATCTCCAGATGTATCCATGGATACATATTGTGCTATCCTATAGCTCCAAAGGCAATTGGAATCATTCACGGTATTGCATCGAATATGTTCTAGAGCCTGAATCATCTTTGTATCCTCGCCAAAATCCCGTAACATAAGCAACGCGAAGAAAGAGCGAAAAGACTGAGCTGTAAAGGATAAAGAGGACCAATTCCTATGTCGCGATCCAGGAGACGGAACACCCGACTGACGCAGCCGATGGTGCGGGATAAGGGCAAGCTCCGAGCGGCCAGTTGGGACGAGGCGTTGGATCGAACAGCCGAAGGATTCAGAAAGGCCGTGGACAAGCGCGGGCCGCAAACTTTCGGCATCTTCAGCTGTTCGAAGACGACCAACGAGCTCAACTTCGTATCGCAAAAATTCGCTCGCACCGTCATCGGCAGCAACAACATCGACAGCTGCAACCGTACGTGACACGCTCCCAGCGTCGTCGGTCTGGCGACGGTATTCGGTATGGGAGGCGGCACCAGCTCCTATCAGGAAGTGGAAGAGACCGACCTGATCGTTCTGTGGGGGTCGAACGCGCGTGAAACGCACCCGATTTTCTTCCATCACGTTCTGAAAGGAGTTCACAACGGCGCGAAGCTCTACGTGGTAGATCCGCGCCGAACGGGTTCTGCCGAGTGGGCGGATGGCTGGCTAGGCCTCGACGTGGGGAGTGACATCGCGCTGGCCAATGCCATGGGCCGAGAGATCATCGAGGCGGGTTTGACCCGTGATGATTTCATCGAACATGCAACCAGCCAGTTCGATGACTACCGGGCGAGTGTGGAGTCCTGCACTCTCGAGTACGCCGAGCAAGTCACCGGTGTACCGGCACACGCCATTCGTGATCTCGCCCATGCATACGCCAGTGCCGATCGCGCGCAGATCTGCTGGACCCTTGGAATCACGGAACATCACAACGCGGTCGACAACGTGTTAGCTATTCTCAACCTCGCTCTTCTGACCGGTCATGTCGGCCGCTACGGATCCGGAGTGAATCCCCTGCGCGGACAGAACAACGTCCAGGGTGGCGGGGACATGGGAGCCATCCCTGATCGCTTGACCGGCTTTCAACACGTAGAGAACGATGCGCTGCGCAAGAAGTTCGAGCGTGCCTGGGGAGCAGAAATCCCTCCCAAGCGTGGTCTGCATCTGAGCGGGATGTTCGATGCCATGGAAGCTGGGGATTTCACGGCGCTCTACGTAATCGGTGAGAATCCGGCCAGCTCCGAGGCGGACCGCAATCGCGCTCTGAAGCTGCTGGGGGGGCTCGACATCCTCGTGGTTCAGGACGTGCTGATGACCGCCACCGCCGAGCTTGCCGACGTGGTGCTGCCCGCTGCCGCGGGCTGGTCGGAATCCGATGGTACCGTCACCAGCAGCGAGCGTAAGGTCCAGAGAGTACGCCGCGCACTGGCCCCGCCCCCGGGCGCTCGAGACGATACGGAGATTGTATTCGAGCTCGCGCGACGGTTCGGCCATGACTGGGGCCAGCCGGATCCGGAGAAAATCTGGAATGAAGTCCGGAGTCTCAGTCCAATGCATCACGGCATGACCTATCGCCGCTTGGAAGAGCTGGGCGGAATCCGGTGGCCTTGCTACGACGAGTCCCATCCGGGGGAGCTATTCCTTCACAGCCGTTTGTGGAAGCGGCCCGTCATAGGACCCAGAGCGCCGTTCAGCCCTGTCGTGAACGATCCTCCGGTTGACGAGCTGACCGAAGACTATCCCATTCGACTGACGACTGGCCGAAGACTTGATTCCTACAACACGGGAGTGCAGACAGCGCGCTACCGCTCGCCGCTTCGGCGCGGGGAATCGCTGGACCTCGCGCCCGAGGATGGCGCGCGTTTCGGTCTCAGCGACGGCGAGAAGGTGAAGGTAAGCTCTCGTCGAGGCTCCGTCGTGGCCCCCGTGCGGTTCGATACTGCGCTGCGGCCCGGTCTGGCCTTCATGACGTTTCACTTTCCCGATGAGGTCGAAACGAACCGGTTGACGATCGACGCAGTCGACCCAAAATCCGGAACTGCGGAGTTCAAGGCAACAGCCATCCGGATCGATAAAATCGGCCAGCATGCCACGAAAAGCTGAAAGCGTTGAGCCAATGGCTTCGACAAGGAGTTGTTGATTGGATCTCCACTTCACTAGAGACGAGCCCAGCGCGGAAGAAAAGTCTGCCGTCGACGGTGTGCTAGGGCCGCCGGACTCCGGTTGGTCCGGCGGTACACGGCAGATCGCGCTGGATGGACGCGCATCATCCACCGGACACCTATCCAGAACGAAGCGTCATTTGCTCCTTCCTGTGCTCCATGCCATCCAGTCTCGTTTTGGCTGGATCAGCTCCGGTGCCCTCAACTACGCGTGCCGCCGCCTCAACGTTCCACCCGCCGATGCATTCGGCGTGGCGGACTTTTACTCCATGTTTTCGATTACGCCCCGGCCGGCGACCGTTCTGCATGTGTGCGACGATATCGCGTGTCTGGCCCGGGGCGCGGCGGGGGTGTGCGCGTCGCTGGAGCAAGCACTTGGACCCTCCGGCGCGTCCAACGGAAACGGACACCCCTCCTGGCAGCGAAGTCCCTGCCTGGGACTGTGCGAGCGGGCACCGGCCGCTTTGCTTTCGCAGGCAGGCGAAAGTCCGAGGGAAAAAGTTCTGGCGCCTACGAACGTCGAGTCAGCGCCGGCCAGTCTGAGAGCAGCCAACAAGCCCGTGTCTGTGCAGGCTTCCAGCCCGGACGTCCTTGACCCTGCGCTCTCGGTGCCGCAATCCGGCCAACCTCAATTGCGGCTGCTCAAGCGCGTCGGCCGGGTCGATCCCGAAAGCCTCGAGGGCTACCGGGACGGCGGCGGCTATAGGGCGCTCGAGAAGGCCTTCGAACTCGGACCGGACCGGGTGATCCAGGAAGTCACCGATTCGAAGCTGGTCGGTCGTGGTGGAGCGGCGTTTCCAGCAGCGATCAAGTGGAAGGCGGTCTCGCAGGAGAAGTCCCCGCGTTATCTCATTTGCAACGCGGACGAGTCGGAGCCCGGTACCTTCAAGGACCGCGTCGTCATGGAGGGAGACCCCTTTGCCGTGATCGAGGCCATGACAATCGCGGGGACAGCCACCGGCTGTGAAAGGGGCTACGTCTACATACGCGGGGAGTATCCCCTTGCGACGGATCGTCTCACTCACGCGATCTCGTCGGCACGCGAGGCGGGCCTTCTGGGCAAAAACATCCACGGGCGCGGCGTAGATTTCGATATCGAGATTCGACGCGGTGCCGGCGCATACATCTGCGGCGAGGAGACCGCTCTTTTCAATTCCATCGAGGGGTACCGGGGAGAGCCCCGCAACAAGCCTCCGTATCCAACGCAGTCGGGGCTTTTCGGCAGACCGACGCTGGTCAACAATGTCGAGACGCTGATCAACGTGCTCGATATCGTCCTCGAGGGCGGTGCGGCTTACGCTTCGCTCGGCACCGAAAAGTCCACGGGAACCAAGCTCTTCTGCCTTTCCGGCCACATCGCGCGGCCCGGGGTCTACGAGGCGGAGTTCGGCATCACGGCAAAACAGCTGATCGATCTTGCCGGAGGGGTCAGCGGCAGTGGACGGCTGCAGGCCGTTCTCCTTGGCGGCGCCGCTGGAGCGTTCGTATCCCCGAAAGAGCTGGATACGCCGCTCACCTTCGAGGGAACCCGTGAAATTGGAGCCACGCTGGGTTCGGCGGTGGTAATGCTTTTCGACGATACCGTGGACATGAAAAACATATTGCTTCGAATTGCCCATTTTTTTCGAGACGAGTCTTGCGGCCAGTGCGTGCCCTGCCGCGTAGGCACGGTACGGCAAGAAGAGTTGTTGCATCGCCTCGACAAGGGGCGTGCTTTCGGCTCGGCCGAGCAAGATCTGTTGCTCCTGAAGGATGTGGGGCAGGTCATGAGAGACGCCTCCATCTGCGGGCTTGGAGTCACGGCTTCGAGCGCGATCGAGTCGGCGCTGCTGCGCTGGAAGATTTTCTAACCGATCGACGAGCCAGAGAAACGAACATGAGTTCCAAGAAATTAAACAAACGAGCGGCTTCCGATGCCCCGGCGCTGACGATACCAGTACCTGCCGGACCGATCCCAGTGCTTCCGAACAAGGAACCAAAAGCAACGGTCGAACTTACCATCGACGGTCAAGACGTTTCGATTCCGGAGGGCGCCACCCTGCTCGATGCAGCTCGTGAGATTGGCATCGATACTCCCACGCTTTGCTATCTCGAGAACTTGACGCCAGTCAATGTCTGCCGCATCTGTGTCATGGAGCTCGAAGGGGCCCGGACCTTGGTGCCGGCCTGCTCGAGAAAGGTCGAAGCCGGAATGGTAGTCCAGACGAATTCCGAGCGTGTGCGCTTGAGTCGCCGCCTGGTGCTGGAGTTTTTGGCCTCCTCCGTCGACGTTTCCACCGCGCCGGAGCTACAGGGCTACATGCAAGAGTACGACGCGAAACCAGAGCGGTACGGGGCCGTCGCGGCTCCGGCAGAAGAAGGGGCGCGCGAGTCCGCTCGCCCCGGCGTCCATTGCACCCCGGAAGGAATCACGGCCTCGACCGTTCACCAACCCACCAAGGTCGACAACGATCTCTACGTCCGGGACTACTCGAAATGCATCCTCTGTTACAAATGCGTCGAGGCGTGCGGTGTCGACGCGCAGAACACGTTTGCTATCGCAGTCGCAGGACGAGGCTTCGATGCCAGAATCTCCACCGAGTACTCGGTGCCCCTTCCGGAGTCTGCCTGCGTATACTGCGGCAACTGCATCGGCGTCTGTCCGACGGGAGCCCTCATGTTTCGAAGCGAACACGATATGCGCCAAGCAGGGACGTGGGACGAATCGAAGCAGGCCGAGACCGATACCATCTGCCCGTTCTGTGGAGTCGGGTGCACTGTGACCCTGCACACCCAGGACAATCAAATCGTCAAGGCGACATCGCCGCTGGATCAAGAAGTCACTCGCGGCCATCTCTGCATCAAGGGCCGGTTCGGTTGGCAATTCGTGCAGGTTCAGGATTCGGATGGCTGAAAACCGTCAGCGTTTCTGTTGCGAGGGTCTCTGGAACTCCACTTCGAGAAACTTCATCGCATGGACCCCTCCCTCCTGATCGAGGTGGAACGAGACAAGCCCTCCTCCAAGGGTTCTATCCTCTACCATAAAGACATCGTAGTGGTAATGCTTCAAAGCCAGCCGAAAACCGCTCCAATGCAGCAGTAGTACGCCTTCTTCAAGGGTCACGCCTGCACTGCCGTAGGCGGGGTGCTCGTATTTTCCGAGATAAGCCGGCCGATCGCGCGACGGACGGGTCCCATGGTGACGTTTTCTTTCCAGATCGTCTCGGTCCTGTCGGAGTTTTGCCCGACGCTTTTTGGCGAGGTCGAGAAAAAACGAGTTCCAGTTTCGTGTGGGCGAGCCGAGTGCGATGTCGACAAGCGAGTGCGTCATCGCCTCGGGAAGCGACGGACGGCCGCCCAGGTTCGAGAGCACCATGACTCCGAGAGTCGCTTCCGGAACCAGTGCGACATGAGCGCGAAACCCATCGATCACGCCGGCGTGGGAGAGCATGAAATGGCCACGATAGTCCTGGACGCGCCAACCGAGGCCGTAGTTGAGAAAGTGGGTTTCCGGATTCTCTTCCTTCATTTCTCCTTCCAGGGGAATGATCGTTTGAGGCATATGGGTTTCCTCGAGATGGGAGGCGGATAGGATTTGTTTTCCCTCCAGTGCCCCACCTCCGAGCTGAAATTGTATCCATCGCTCGAGATCACGCGCCCCGGCGTTGATGGAGCCGGCCGGGCCGACGTTGTCCAGATTACGCCATGCAACAACCCGGATCCCGTCCTCATCCCGCATGTGAGGGCTGGCGTGATCAGGATGCTTCTCGGCATCGATGGAACTAAAGTTCGCGTCCTGGATGCCAAGTGGCTTAAAAAGTCGCCGCCGAATGAAATCCTCCCAGCTCAGACCCGACGCTCTCTCGACGGCGTGACCAGCTGCGAGAAACATGATGTTCTGATACTGATACTTGGAGCGAAAGGAATGGGTGATGGACACGAACCCGATGCGACGTAGAATCTCGGCGCGATCCCAGGGAGATCCATACCAAAGCATGTCATGCCTACTCAGACCCGTGCGGTGACTGACGATATCGCGCAGTGTGACGTTTTTGTCGGCGAGGGGATCGGAAAGGCGAAAAAATGGAACGTGACGGTGCACGGGATCATCCCAGTGCATTTTCCCCTGATCGATCAGAATTGCCATTGCAGCGGTGGTGAATGCCTTGGTTGTCGAACCTATCGCGAAGAGAGTCTCCGGTGTTACCATTCGGCTAGATCCCAGCTCGCGTACGCCGTAGCCCTGCCTGTAGCTCATCTTTCCCTGAACGACAGCAATCGAGGCCCCCGGAACGTTCCAGGCTGCCAGACCTTCCAGCATCAATCTGTCGATGTCGTCGATAGACAAGCTTTCTGCACGACCCAGTACGGGTAACAGCAGCACAAGCAAAAACAATCCCTGGATACCCTTTTGACATTTGGGATGATCTAGGTTTCGGGATCTGAAATATGATTTCCACTCTTGGCGTTCGTTTCTGTGGTACTTCAAGAGTCTCCTTGCGGAATCAGCCTATTGGTCTAGGGGGGCGGGCTTCCATTGTGGCTCCCGCTGCACCCCTGCCTTAAGCAAGTCAATGCCGAGATCCCCGACTAATTGTGCTCTTTTGCACTCTCGCTGATAGAATTCCACCGTTGATATGTCATTTCCAGCCAGGTTTTCCAGATCTTTTCTGCAAACCCCATGGGAACCTGTTTGAGGTACCCCTTCAATCTGTCGGTGGGAACAGGGTCCACACCGTAACCACCATAGCGGTAGGCGTCCTCGGGAGGAATGTACCCCACGGCGCCGCCTGTCAAACCAAGAATCATATTGTTGGCAAACGGGGACCTTCGCTTGAATTCCATGGCGGCTTGGGCGAACATCTCGCCGGGAACGGTGACGAGTGTGCCATCGCGTAGAAAAGCTGCCGACACAGTGATGGATTCTTTCCCGCCCGGAAGGTGCCGAGGCTGATAGTCGAGCTGACGCGATTGAACGGCCAATTCGTGTGAACTACTCGTTTCAATCCGTGGGTACACCCGCAGCACTTCCTTCGCTAGCGCTCGACCAACCTGATCCACAACCTTGAAATCTTTGGTTTCAGTTTCATAAGGATTCATTTCACCTTCGGCACCATTGAAATATATCGCAGTGGCCCCTTGGCCGAGATTGTCTTCAATGGCCTCCCGCGCCGGGCCTGGAAAGTCGGCGGAGATAAGATGGTTGTCCCGGTGCATGACCACTCCATGCAAGGCGTAGTTGAACACCACGGCGAGGGGTTTTCCATCCTCGCGATCGACACGCAGCACGACAACCTCCTTGTCGGTTGGGCCGTAAAAACGGCGCGCCGGATTCCTGCGGATATACTTGGCGCGGCCATCTTGACCGATGAAAAGACGGTTATAGTTGAGATCAACATGACCGTGGCCTAGACCGACGGCGGCGGGCACGAGATTCTGGTGCGCCTCGATAATCGTTCGACTGATGGTATCGTCGATGTAGTCGACCCACTGCTCCGATGCCGTACTCAACCACCCTCTTTCGATAATGGGTCCATGATGCGTATGCGTGGCACCGATGAGGATGTTCTCAGCTGGCGTCGAGACCTTACCGGCGACAGATTCCTGAATTCGATGAACCATGGAGTTGGAAATGCCGGCAACATCCACAGAGACGAGGGCCACGGCAACCTCTTTTTCCGTGAGCACGAGACAGCGGACGGTGACGGGATCATGTGTTCCCCGATTCGCGCGGTCCGCAATGACTTCTCCGTCCTTCCGAATCGGGAAGGACAACATCTTGTGCCCCACCGGCACCTTGAGTTCCTTCGTGGCGACGCCAGCCCGCAAAAACCCTCGAGCTGGGTTCTTTTCGGTTTCTGATCGGGAAACGGCGGAGGAGACCGCAGCCAACCATAGAAGGGTTAGCAAACACGCCGCTATGTGAAATGACTTTCTCGTGGGTTTCTCGGATTTGCCAATCACAGCCTGTGCCTCCTGCTTCAAAGTGCAACGCGCGCCTGTGCTAAACACTAACGGAACCGAGGGCAAATAGAGACCAACAGGAATCTGCCAACGGTGCCTCAGCGCTTCGCCTTCAGAGCCCTTGATGCTTCCGGCGTTCCTATTTTTTGCAAGGCAATAGCCGCATTGCCACGTACCTTGGCATCGATATCGTTTAGTGTGTTCACCAGAGGTGTCACGGTATCCGGGTCTGCAATATATCCCAGTGCTTCCGCAGCATACCTGCGGATGATCTGTTCGCGGTCCGTGAGGCACTCCAACATAAAAGAGACTGTATTCTTTCGTCTTGATGGATCCACTCGTGACACCGCGAAGTGTCCCCAGAGACGCACTGTTTTGTCGTTGTCATTTAGGGTCTCTACCACCTCGGGGGACACGACCTTCAGCAGGGTATCATCCATGTCTGGAGATAGCTGTGAAACGGCGAAAACCGCGTTCACTTGCAATACCCAGTCTTCGCTCCTAAAAAAAGAAAGAATGTTTCTAATGGCCGCTTCTCTCTTGGAAACATCCAATTGATATAGCGCGAAGTTGGACCAGATTCGAACATTCTGGATGGGATCCTGCTGCATTCTAGTCAAGGTTGGAACAACAAGATGGGCGTATTCGCGGGCTTTGCTTCCCATGAAGCCTATAGCAAAACACCCGTCGATTCGGATCCTGTGATTTTCATCCTGCAGAAAAACATCGAAGGCCGAAAATATCTCATCTCCCCGCGCGAGATCTCCAAGAAACAAGGCGCAACGAGCCCACAAACGAACCCTGACAGCTTCGTGTTGACTCGCATGGACCAGCGCCCCCCTTGCCGGTTCGCCAATCTCGGCCAAAGCCATCCCCGCGGCAAGTCTGATAGGTCCATCCGGATCCTGAAATCTGCTTATTAGCCCCCCTATTAGTCCCTCTTGTGGCCCGTTCGAGATTTCTGCATTTGATGCGCTATTGTAACCTACTGCAAATGAGAGACCAAAAACGACTACATGGCTTATTCTGAACCCATTCATTGCCTTGCCTCACCCAAGTATCTCCTGATGAACTCGAGCGCCTGCTGATGGGCGTTCTCCACCGTCCTGCGGGTGCATCGAAGGGTTTTTTCAGGCTCTGCCCGTGCCGACAAACCCGCCGCAGGACAAGGCCACCCGACACCGACCATCGAGAAGATCGTTGTCACTACAATCACTCGAGTTCCTTGTTATTCCGGGCGAGACCTCGAACACGGAATTCCGACCGATAACGTTTCAGCAGATCTTCCTTTGTTCCATGAAAGAGATAGATCTTGCCCCGGATCTCCCGGCTTTCACCCGGTTTGAGTGGCCCCACCCGGATGGAGAGGTGCATGCAGTGCCAAGGATTGTGTGCTTGCACCGTAAGGAATCTTTCCCATGCAATCCCGGTGATCCAACCCTTGTCCGTGGATTCCCTGAGCACTAATCCGCTCGTGGCATTGTGTTCGGAAGTCGGCCACTTCGGAGTGAAGACGAAACTGCCGTCTTCCGACTCTTGGTTGATTTGTTCTCGAAGACTCACGTTGAAGTGGATCTCACGTTTCTCCTGACGCATAAGACCGCGCTCGGAGAGGAAATAGGTCTGATGATTGACGAAGTTTTCATTCCGTTTCGCGTTCGGAAAATGATGGGCCACCCGCCTTTTGTTCACGAAATTCACGTCCGGTGCTCCCGGAGTGAAGCAGGGAATGATGGCGGCGATATTGGCCCACGTGCGTTCGGTGCCGTTGCGGATGCGAAGAAAAAGATCCGCCCCATCGTCCGTCGCCTTTAACTCGACGCTCAGACCCTGCCTTGTCAGGCTTGCTCCGGATCCGTCTGCGGACAGGTGTATTTCTTGCTCCGTGGTTCCCTGGTTGTGCTGCCCCTCGCGCCAGGCACCGAAGAGGTTCCACTCATAAAACCAAAAATACATCCTCGTCTCGGGTGTGGCTCGACGGATGATTCCGACTCCCCGTTTCCACTTTGAAAGTAGCACCTCGGGAAGCGTTGCGGTCACTTCGCTTGCTTTCGTCCTGCTTCCCGTCTTTCCAATATCTTTTGTGGGTGTCGAGCTCGAGAAAGCAAGCGTGAGCAGGAGGAGAATTGCTCCCCGGAGGCTGAGCCATTTCACTGCAATCCACATAGCGACGGCACCTCCACGGAAACCTGCCTAGAGCTTGGGACATACCTGAATGACCGGACGGAAAGAGACCCGTCCGATCTTCCACCGCCTCACGGAATCTGTCAATGATTTCGGGTTGTGGAACCATCTTACCGGAAGCATGAGTGGATTCGGGACCTTCGGTTTGCCTTTGCCGAGATGAATCCGTGGATCCATTGAAAAGCCAGGTTAGATATTATATCATGATGGGATTGTGCTGTCCGGCGATCCATCGCAAAAGAACCCAGGACTCGATCTCTTATGACCAATGATGAAGCAAAAGGTGGGGAATCCTCCACCGCCACCTATGCCGCCGCCTGGCGCTGGCATTTCTATGCTGCCCTGCTGGTTGTTCCCTTCGTGGTATTCCAGTCGCTGACCGGGGCCATTTATCTCTTCAAGCCTGAAATCGATCCCTTGGGTCACAGCAACAAGTACTATGTGGAGGCGGGCGGGACGCCCATCTCGTACGACAAGCAACTGGAAGCGGTCCGGACGGCTTTGCCAGGCCACCGAGTCATGGGGGTCGATATTCAACCGGACCCGAATCGCAGTACGACCTTCATGGTCATGAACCCGGACAAACTTCGCTACTCGGCATACGTGAACCCATACACGGGAGCGTTTCTCGGCACAATCAAGGAAGAAAATCGCACTACCGAATTCGCGAAGCGGATCCATGGGACCCTGTTGATGGGCAACCCCGGCAGCGTGATCGTCGAGCTGGCGGCAAGCTGGACCCTCGTCATGATCGTCACGGGCCTTTACCTTTGGTGGCCTCGAGGGAAATTCAGCATTTGGGGAAATTTGATTCCCCGCCTCGGAGCACGGGGGCGTCTTTTCTGGAAAGATTTGCACAAGACTGCTGGTGTGTGGTTTTCACTCTTTGTCATCGGATTCATTGTCACGGGACTGCCGTGGGCCATCCTTTGGGGGGCAATGCTGAAGCAGGTTCAGGGTGCCTTGGGTCAGACGGCGCCGGCGTTGGAGGTGGTCGAGGCCGAGCACCACCCGGGTGCCGGTACAGCTCACGCCGGTCATGCGGGACACGCCAGACATGTCGAGGCAAAACCGATCGGTCTCCAAGCAGCCGTGGACTTTGCGAAAGCTGAGCATACACATACAAAGGATGCGATCCGCGTTGCTCTACCACGAGGGGCAGGCGGATTCTATGGCGTTCTCAACGTGGCACCCCGGATGAAAGACCGCCGCACCATGCGGCTGGATGCGCGCACAGGAGAAGTCATCGCTCAACGGGGTTGGAGTAATTTCCCCATCATGAACAAGATCATCAACATCGGGATCGACCTTCACGAAGGGCGGTTCTTCGGCCGCCCGAATCAGATCATCAATCTGATCATCGCTTTATCACTTATCTGGATGGCGGTGACCGGTTTTTTCATGTGGTTGCGGCGGCGCCCGACCGGCAAGTTGGCCGCACCGCCGAAGCAGAAATGGGAGCGCTGGCCCGCGGGGGTCGGTGTGATCGCGTGCGTGCTAGCGATATTGTTACCCATGGTCGGTATCTCGATTCTCTTGTTCCTATTCTTCGATCGTTTGATTGTTCCTCGCTTTTCGTGGCTCCGGGCCTCCGCGAGTTGACAACCGGTCGCGGACCCAACCCTTCCACGGACCCCCCAGAGGATTGGTGTATAATATCTCGTCTTTCTAACTCCTTCTTGTAAGCGCCATGACCCAAGGAAACCAAGAGCCCCAAAACATAGTGGTTACCGGAGCCGCCGACAGTGTCGCGCGAGTCATGGCCGAGGCTTTTGTGGCAAGAGGCGACCGCGTTCATATTTGCGATGTGAGAGAAGAGCCTCTCGCTGAAACGCTGGGGTCCAACCCAAAGATGCGGGGAACCGTCGCCAACGTGGGTATACCCGCCCAGGTCGAAAAGGTTTTCGAAGAGGCTTTTGACTGGATGGGGCACGTCGACGTTCTACTGAACGTGGTGGGAATCGGGGGTCCGAGGGCCGCCGTCGAGGACATTTCTTACCAAGAGTGGGAAGAGTCGATCACGATCAACCTCAATGGATATTTCTATTGTGTGAGACAGGTCGTTCCCAAAATGAAGGAACGGCGCCACGGCTCCATCCTTTGCTTCTCGACCGGTTCGACCCGCACCGCAGTTCCGCTGCGCACACCCTACGTCGCCTCCAAGGCAGGGGTGGAAGGGCTCACACGCTGCCTGGCTCGCGAATTGGGTCCCTTCAACATCCGGTGCAACGCCATCCTTCCGGGTGCCATCAACAACGCCCGTCTGGACCGTTTGATTCAACGCAACGCCGACGCCAGGGGAATTTCAGCCAAGGAGTTCGAGGGTGAGTTGCTGAAGTACATCTCGATGCGGAAGAAGATCGAGCTCGAGGAATTCGCCGACCTGGTACTGTTTCTCTCCTCCAACCAGGGCAAGAGTATCACGGGGCAGCTCATCGAGCTCGGCGGCAACGTCGAGTGGGAGGAATCGTAAGCTTTCACACTCCGTGTGCAGCTTTTTGAACGTATCTCCTTGCAACTCACGGCGTGAGTTGCCTACAGCGTCTCTCGGCGAGAGACGCCTACTAATCTCTCACGGTCATGACGACTTTGCCGATGTTTCGGTTCTCGCTCAAAATTTGCTGAGCTTCGGCGACCTGAGTGATCGGCAACACGGTGTCGATTACCGGAACGACGCTGCCTTCGAGCAGAAGGGGCCAGATGTCCTCTTTGAATCTTTCGGTGATTTGGATTTTTTCTTCCGGGGAGCGACTTCGCAGGACCGAGCCGATGATCCGGAGTCGCTTGAACAGCAACGGTCCTAGATCGATCTCAGCGGAAGCCCCTGTCAGGAGAGCAATGATCACGAGCCTTCCCTTTCGATTGAGCAATTTTAGGTTTCGCTCGAGATAATCGCTTCCGGCGATGTCCAAGATCACATCGGCCCCCCCGAAGTGATCAGCGATACTGCTGGCAAAATCTTCTTCCTTGTAGTTCACCGCCACCTCGGCCCCCAAAGCACGACAGCGTTCGAGCTTTGCCGGTGTCCCGGCCGTCACCGCCACACGGCAGCCGGCAGCTCGAGCTATCTGGATCGCCGCCGTGCCAACTCCACTGGCACCGCCATGGATCAACACAGACTCGCCATCCAACAGCCCGGCCTCGAGGAAGAGATTCACATAGGCCGTATAGAAAACTTCCGGAACGGCGGCGCCTTTTGCAAAGTCCCACGATTCGGGCAAGCGCAATAGAAGTTGCTGATCGACGGCGACCTTCTCTGCGTAACCGCCGCCCCCGAGCAAGGCGCACACCCGATCGCCGGAGCGCCAATCCGTAACTCCCTCGCTCACACCTGAAATCGTGCCCGCCATTTCCAATCCCATATACGGAGGCGCACCCGGCGGAGGAGGATAGTTTCCGGCCCGCTGGAGCAGATCTGCCCGGTTGACGGCCGTGGCATGGATGTCCACCAACACTTGGCCGGCCTCGGGCGTGGGGTCGGTTACGTCTTCCCAACGAAGATCATGAGTTTCGGGATCGACAACGACAGCCTTCATGAGTGGCTCCTCGGCATCTCGGGCCCATTAGCGCGATGGAAGACGTAACGCGATTCTACTCGGAATCTCACCAGGCCCTTAAGGTAATCATTGCAAGAAACGCAATCAAGCGATTATCCTCTATAACCTTCCTGGTCACCGAAGGAACAAGCCGTTGCCATGCGGGGGAACTGCATCATCAAAGGCGGAGGGTTTCATGCGACAGAAATTCCTATTGGCCGTTGCCATGGTCGCGATCTGCTTTTTGGGCTCGTCTCCGTTGCTGGGAGCCGATGCCCGTGTGGACCGTGATGTTGTCTACGGTATGGTTTCCGGCCTTGCGTTGTTGATGGACGTGTACCGCCCGCAAGACTCCAACGGTCATGCCGTTCTTTTTGTTTGGGGCAGCGGCTGGCATGCGCCTTCGGGATACAACGCCAACCAGCTGAAGTCGAGGGGTCCCTTTCCCGCCTTGACCGACGGGGGATACACGGTCTTTCTCATCAATCATCGAGCCGCACCACGATTCCGGTATCCGGACGCGGTCGAAGACGCCGCGAGGGCGGTGCGTTTCATTCGCCATCATGCATCCGCGTACGCCATTGATCCGGACCGGATTGGAGCCGTGGGAGGATCGTCGGGGGGGCACCTGGTTTCCCTGCTGGGAGCGATGGATGGCGACGGGGATCCTGACGATCCGGATCCCGTCAACTGCCAAAGCGCCAAGGTCCAATGTGTTGTCGCCATGGCGGCGCCGTTCGAGTTGTCCCAAATGGACGAGGGAAAGGGAGCGACCTTCCTTGCCTCCTTCATGGGGATACCGATTCCCAGTGTTCGACAGGACGCATCGGCCGGCAAGCTCTACGCGCAGGCGTCGCCCACTCATCACCTGACTCCCGGTGATCCTCCATTTCTGATCATTCACGGAGACAAGGATGAGACCGTACCGTTTCGCCAGGCAGAGATCATGGTTGCGGCGCTGTCCGAGAAGCAGATCCCGCACCGGTTCGTTCACGTTCCCAACGGATCGCACGGGGTTCTTCCCCTGATCCTGAGAAACTCGTCGTTACCGACAAAGCAAGGCCGGTTCCAGATGAGTGCGCTTGTCGGATGGTTTGACGAGCACTTGCAAGCACAGTGAGGGCTTGATCGGCGGCCCTGTCGGTCATGCCCCGTCCATAATCATTCCCAAGGAGCAAAGAAAGCATGAAAACTCATTCCCAACTGACACTCGTTCTAACCGATAAGGCCAACAAACCGAGTGGCCACTACTCGCAAGCCGTCGTTGCGGGAGGCACGGTTTACGTCTCCGGCCAGGTGGGGAGCAAACCCGGCGGCGATCGCGACAACCCGGGAACGGTTGCCGAACAGACGAAGTCTTGTCTTGACGGTATTTCCGGGATACTGCAGGCCGCCGGGAGCGATCTCTCGAAAGTGGTCAAGATTACCGCCTTCATTACCAGAGCGGAGCACTGGGGTCCGGTGAACGAAGCCCTGGCGAAAGTCTTTGGCGACCATCGGCCCGCCCGAAGTATTATTCCCTGCGGGGAGCTGTACTTCGGGCACGAGATCGAAATGGAAGCAATTGCCGTACTCTGAGCCTACCGGCGAGTACAATTGGCAAATATGGTGAGGCATCGGGTCGGTCCGGACTGACTGTGGCAGCCGGGCCACCGCGATTGAAGAACAACCATGAAACTGACCGACCTGCAGACCCCCGCACTGGTCCTGGACTCAAGACGTCTGGAGTCCAACGCAAAAGGAATGCTGGCCCGGATGAAGCAGGCTGGCGTTCGCTTGCGTCCGCATCTCAAAAGCTCCAAGTCCGTTGATGTCGCCCGTATCGCTGTGGGCGACCAGGGTCTCGGCATCACGGTCTCCACCGTTCGCGAAGCATCTTACTTCTTCAAGCATGGCTTCAGCGATATTGTCTACGCGGTCGGGATCGGACCGAACAAGTTGCAAAAAGTTGCCAGTCTCCTGCAGCAAGGGGCCGATATCAAAATAGTTCTCGACGACGCCGGGATGGCCAATAGCGTGGCCAGCCACGGACTGCACCTCGGGGTGTCCTTTCCTGCACTGATTGAGATCGACTGCGACGGACATCGTTCCGGTGTCGAGCCGGACGATGCAGCCTTGCTGGAGATTGGAAAGATCCTGCACCAGGAATCCGGAGCGACCTTGCAGGGAGTTTTGACGCACTGCGGGGAATCATACTCGACCACCAGTTTGGATCAAATCCGTGACTGGGCCCGGATCGAACGCGAAGCCGTGGTATCGAGTGCAAAGCGGCTCCGCGATACCGGACTCCCATGCCCGATCGTAAGCGTCGGATCCTCTCCCACCGCCAAGTTCGGCGAGAACTTTGAGGGGGTCACCGAAGTTCGGGCCGGTGTTTACCTCTTCAACGACTTGTATCAAGTCGGTCTCGGCGTCTGCGAAGAGTCCGATATCGCCATCTCCGTACTGACAACCGTGATTGGCCACAACCGAAAGCATGGCCGGATCATCACGGACGCCGGGATGCTGGCATTGTCCCAAGACCGGTCAACTGCAGGACAAAGGGTCGATCGCGGTTATGGGACCGTCTGCCGTGTAGAAGACTGTGAACCAATTCCGGGCATGATCGTCACCGACGTCAATCAAGAGCATGGGCTGGTGATCGACACGGGAGGTCCGATGAAACACGATCGCTATCCCATCGGCACCCAGCTTCGCATTCTTCCCAGCCACGCCTGCACCACGGCGGCCTCCCATGAAAAGTACTTTGTCGTGGAGGGCTCCCCGGAAGTCGTCCATGTTTGGCCGCGAGAGAACCACTGGTGAACTACGCAGCACACGCAGCGCGGCTTGACCGCGCTATCCGTGAGCGGCGACCCAGTTACCAGGAGAGCAAACATTATGAGCGACAAAAGACTCTCATCGATCATCATTCTATTACTTTCCATCCAGATCGCCGCAGCAGCGGAAGCGCCACCGCACCCCGACTCCGATACGTTCGTCGCTGGCTTTGCCCAGACAGAGCTCGAGATCCCTTTGAATCACAAAATGCTCTCATTCCCGATTCGGGAAAATGGCAGGATTGTCGACGACCGCTCCAACGAGGGTACCCACGATCCCATCATGATCCGTGCCCTGGTCCTGGCTGAAGGAATAACGTCGATGACCCTGGTGTCGGTGGATGTTGCCCTCATCTTCGATACGATGATCCACAGGGTTTATCGAGAGGTCGACGGCAAAGTCTCGACTCCGTCCGAAAACATTCTGATCGGCGCAACCCACACGCACCACGGCCCTGTGCTAGATCTGGGGCAAGGCAGTCGGGCGACCCCGGAATGGACCAGCCACGTCGTCGATCAAATCAGCCGGACGATCGTGGCCGCTCATCGCACGCTGGTTCCCGCTCGTGTAGGATTCGGCCATGGTCACGCCGACCTGAACTACAACCGCATTTTCATCGGTCCGGAGGGAAAGGCTCGATTCATTCCTGCAAACTCCGAGCGCCGCTTTTACGGGCCGACCGACAAGGAAGTCGTTGTGCTTCGGGTCGATCGCGCCGATGGAAGGCCGTTCGTTGTCGTCTTCAACTATCCGATGCATGCCACCGTGATGCACCCGAGCAACCGGTTGATCTCTGCGGATTTTCCCGGTCCCGCCTGCCGAATTATCGAGCGGAGCCTCGGGCCGGGTGTTGCCGCCATGTACTTCAACGGTGCCGAGGGCGAGATGAATCCTTACGACGGCGCCACGAAGGATTTCAAGGTGATGGAGCGGATAGGGGAAACACTGGGGAAGGAAGTACTCCGGGTCCACCCCACCATCGAGACCACAACAACTCCCGGACTGAAGCTACGGTCTCGCAGTTTGGAGTACCAAGACAGAAACGACCCGACTCAGAAAGGAACGGCTGCCCTCTCAGTGGTCCTTCTCGCCGACGCCACCATGGTGAGCGTCCCAGGCGAGTACTTCACGGAGGCGGGTATGGAATTCAAGCGGCGATCTCCGTATTCCAATAACATGATATTGGGATTGACCGGAGGAATGGTCGCCTACATCCCACACAAGGAGGCATACCAGTACGGGGGCTACGGGGTCGACGCTCTGGACAACCACGCCCAAAGACTCGGCATGAAGCAAGTGCCGATGGGGTTCGCGGAACGGGTCTGGGAAACCTGGCTCGAGATGATCAAAGAATCACCACAATAGTCGCGCAACGGATTTACCGGCCTGCGCTCAGGCGGTCGCTGCCTTCGCGAACTCCGCCGGCGAGCCGATACTGGCAGGGTTGTCCATGAGTGGTTTGACTTCCTCCAAAGCATCCTTGAAAGCGGTTCGAGCGCGATCTACCTCTGCTTCACCCATCGGGGTCGAGGCACAGTACAGACCGCGCAACGCGGTGAAGATCCCCCGATTCAGCAACGCTAGATGCAGCCACGGCCGAATCTGATCCATGGGACTATGGGCGCTGCGATAGTTCGTGACCGGCGGGCTGGCAAAGTGTACTTGAAACATCGATCCCACACCCGTAACGCAGCCTCCTGCGTCAACCTCCTCGAGCACCTTCGCCAAAACCTCCTGCAGTCGCTGTCCCAACCGGTTGATTCGTTCGATCGCAGCCGCATCGAGCAACTTCAAGGACGCGAGCCCAGCCGCCATCGTAACGGCATTGCCTGTAAACGTCCCCGAATGGAACACAGGGTTGGGGCCGCGAGGATCGCACACCGACATCACATCAGCCCGCCCCCCGAAAGCCCCGACCGGCAATCCGCCGCCGATGAGCTTTCCGAAAGTCGTCAGGTCCGGTTGAATTTCGTACAGCGACTGGGCTCCGCCATACGCCAGGCGAAGCGTGATAATTTCGTCGGCAACCAAAAGAACACCCGTTTCCCGACACACTTGCTGCAAGCCGTTGAGGAAGCCCGGCTCCGGGGGGATCATTCCCGCAGCGCCCATTACCGGTTCGACCAAGACCGCGGCCAGGTCCTCTTTGTTTTCCCGGATCAATCGAGCCGTGGCCTCCAGATCGTTGAACGGTGCCACTAGGGTCTCCTCCGCGGCCCTTGGCGAAAAACCAGGCCCCACGAGTTGACCAACCGGTGAAGCTTCTCCCTGGGGAGCCACTTCCACGCTCACCTGCACCGTTTCCCACATTCCGTGGTATCCGCCTTCCATCTTGAGGATCTTGAGACGCCCGGTGTAGGCGCGCGCCACCCGTACGACACTCATTACCGCCTCGGTTCCGGAGTTACAAAAACGCACATGGTCTAGCGCCGGCACACGTTGGACGAGTGCCTCCGCCAGGGCTATCTGCTGCTCTAGGGGCGCTGCATGACAGGTGCCTTTTGCGGCCTGGTTTGAGATCGCCTCGGTGAGCGTTTCATGGCTGTGCCCATGAATCAACGAGGTGTAGTTGTTCACCAGATCCAAGTATTCGTTGCCATCCACGTCGGTCACGCGACAGCCCCGTCCCGGGCCGAAGAACGTCGGGTAGGGCGCAAAGAAAGCGATCGAGCGCGTGTCGCCGCCCGGCATGCTTTTCATCGCCCGCTCCTGCAACTCCTTCGAAGCGCGCGTTCTGCTGTTATAAGTTTCTAGAATGTGACTCTGGATGTCCCCCGATGGCATAGCGACCTCGCTAATGTGATTCTGTGGCAGTGTGACGGCTATCTTACCAGGGACGTCCCACACTGTCACGGCACGGGGTGGCGGCCGACGGAGGACATGGCGATGCTGCCAAAATAGAGCCAGCCATCGAACTCGTTGACGCTCGTGATGGTGCCGTAGTTTCCGCTGGGATCGTGCAGGTTGAAGACAATGGAGCCTCGAGTGTCCACTCCCAGGACCCACCCGTAAGGAGCTCCCACCAAACTGCCCTGCAAGAATTCCGGCAGACGAAACAGCACCGTGCGCAGGAAGGGTTGGGGCCAGAGGCTTTCCATGTCGTCGTTGCGGGGTGACGGTAGAGCCACCCAGAAGACGCCATTGTGGTTGTAGGACAAGTTATCGTTGTATGCAGGCAGGCTCTCGAGAAAAGGTTCGTCTTGCCCTGCCTTCGGTCCCTTGAGCCACAGGCGTGTGATACGGGCCGCGGAGGTCTCGTTCACCAAAACGAATTCGTCGTTTGGACCAAGCGCCACCCCGTTGGCAAACATCAACCCGTCGAGTCGAACCGCTGTCTCGCGCGTCGCAGGATCGTAGCTGAGAAGTCTCCCGGTCGGCTGCATTTCCCAGAAATCGAGGATCCAGTGGTGCTGGTCGAATCGCTGCGAGGCGTCGGAAAACCAGACAGTGCCATCGCCGGCAATATCCAAATCGTCCGCGAAGAGAATCCGCCTGCCGTCCACCTCATCGGTCAAAACGGTGACTTCGCGATCCGTTCCAATCGAAAGCAGACCTTTGAAGGCGTCGGCCACGATGAGGTTCCCGCCTTCATCGAACTGCATACCGAGGGGCCGGCCCTCCGTGGACACGAACGTCTCCAAACCGGAGCCGTCCGTCCGGAACCGCATGATGCGTCCGTCTTGCAGTCCCGTGTACAGCAACCCATCGGGCCCCAGCGTGACGTCTTCCGGTCCAAGTCCTATACCCGCCACCAGATGTTCGACGCCGCTCAGGTTTGCGTTCTGAGCGAACGGCCCTGTCATTCCGGGATTGTGGGAGGGAATGTAAACCGCTGGATCGATCGGCACGGGCCAAAAAAACAGGTAGCCGAGGAAGGCAAGAGCAAAGATGAGTGTCAGGCCCAGTTTGAGACTCACGGGCAGTCTCCGTCGTCATTGCTTGGTTCACGCTGTAGCGGCTATTCTATCCCTATGGCCAAGGCGCGGAAAGGAACAACTGTCAAACACGCTCGCTAATTCCCTACTCTGACTCCATGGTCCAGACTACGAGAAATATTGATCACATCCGGTTCTTTTCCAAGCTGCGAATGGCTATGATGGCCCCATAAAATGCGAGCCTCGTTACTTCACTTTACTTGTTTGTCGATCCTCGTCACGGCCGTGCTGCACTTCGCTCAGACAAAGGAGGCGGAAGATCCACTTCTCTCCAGCAAGCACGATGTTCCCTTCATCTTCAACAGCCGAGAGACACCGACCGAGCCGAATTCCGCTGAGATGATCTTTGATGAGGTTGGCCGGAATCCCGGTTCGGCCTCGCACCCGAACGCGCCTGGACGAGTTCGTGCCGATGCACCGGCCCAGCACGAACTGGCCGTCGAATACCGTCGGGCTCCGGACGGAACCTTGACGGGAAGGCAACCGGAGCCGTTTGTGGAGCCGGATCGTCGTTTTCACGAGATCATCCGAATGAGCGACGACACGCGGAGCGACGATTTTCCCGTCATCCAGTCCAATCCGAAGGACCGTCGAGAAGTGTGGATGGAGTGGGTCAGCTACAGTGGGCGGCGGGATCAAATTCGATTGAGCCGCCGTGATGCTGAAACCGGCAACTGGGGCACATGGAATCTCGTACCCGGCGTCACGGGGGATGTCTGGCGGCCTTCCTTGGCCTTTGACGGTCAGGATCGACTCTGGGCTGTCTGGTCCCAGCAGGAATTGTTCGAGGCCGACTTTGACCTGTACGCTCGCTGGTTCGACGGGAAACGCTGGGGTCCGCGGCAGCAATTGACTTCCTCCCCGGAAGGAGACTTCGATCAGAGCCTGGCCAGCGCTCCGGACGGAACCCTGCACTTGTGCTGGCAGAGCTTTCGCGGCGGGCAGTCCGACATCTTCTACCTCCGCTTCGACGGGCAGACCTGGTCTCGAGAACTTCGGTTATCGGAGAGCCAACGCAACGATTGGGCCCCCTCGATCGGAGTGGACTCCGGCGGAGGCGCGCATGTGGCCTGGGACACCTACCACGCGGGCAACCACGATGTCGTGATGCGCTCCCTCGCGCTGGGTCACCTCGGCCCGATTCGGCCGGTCGCCGAATCGGCACTCTTCGAGGCACGGGCGAGCCTGGCGGTCGACGGCCAAGACCGAGTCTGGGTGGCCTACGAGGTGGGGGAGTTTGGCTGGGGCAAGGATCAAGGCCAGCTCGTCGATCGGGAAAGAACCCCCGGGTCGATGCTGAACCTGGAGCGTCAGGTCAAGGTTCGCGTGATGGGCAACTCGGTCCTGGAAGCCGGACCGGAGGTGGCCTCGCTGTTCCCTCCCCGGCGCTGGAGGGTCTTCGTCAAGACCGATCGGCCTCATTTGAGCCATCCCTCGCTTTTCACCGATGGCAAGGGTAGGGTGCACTTGGTTGTGCGAAAAACGGAGACTCCCACAGGCGGAGGAGAGTACTGGAGACCCTACCTCCTGACGGTGACGTCGAAAGGTTGGAGTCAACCGGTCCCGGTTCCATACAGCGTCGGCCGGCTGTCCATGTTTGTGTCTTCCACGCCTGCCTCCGGCACGGGATTCTGGCTGGCCTGGCCGCGGGACAATCAGCCGACTTACCCGGTCGCCGGGGACTTTCCCGAAGAGACAGTGATTGAGAATGTGTACGCGGCCCGCTACGAATCAAAAAGCAATCCCGGTGCACTCTTGGGGCCCCCCTTTGAGCCCGATTTTGCGGCTCGGTCCTCGGGGCACAAAAACGAAGCAGCCGATGTATCTCGAATACGGAGCTGGCGCGCGCGTGTCCGCGGCCGGAACTTGCAAATCCTACGAGGCGATACACACCGTCATACCGAGCTCTCCATGGATCTGCGCGGCGCACCCGACGGCTCGATTCTCGACTTCTATCGCTACATGCTGGATGCCGCTTCGATGGACTTCGGTCTCATCACTGATCACCAGTACGGAACCGATCGGGAGTACTGGTGGTGGCTGGAAGAGAAACTGGCCGATCTGTTTCACGCACCCGAACGCTACGTGGCCATGTTCGGGTACGAACGATCGGTCCGGTTCCCGGACGGGCATCGCAACGTTATCCACGATCGGCGGGGCTTCGAGCCGCTTCCCTTCTTGCAGCCCGTGACTGCCAAGTCTCGATCTCACACCGGTGTCTGGGATGATATCTCTCCGGACGACACGAAGCGACTGTACGAGACGGTCCGGCGACGCGGCGGCGTCACCATCCCCCACACCAGCGGCACTAACATGGGAACCGACTGGAGGGACAACGATTCGGAAGTCGAGACGCTGGTGGAAATATTTCAGGGGGACCGCCATAGCTACGAGGCCCCGGGCGCGCCCCTGACAGACACGGCCGCACACTGGAACGTCGATCAACCTATGGGGATACGGCCAGAGGGTTTTGTTTCAAACGCATGGGCCAAAGGCTACCGCATCGGGGTAATTGCAAGCTCCGACCACGCCTCGACCCATATTTCTTATGCCCTGGTGTGGGCAGAGAGTCGGAGCCGACAGGCGGTCCTGGAAGCGATGAAGAAGCGCCGGGCTTACGCGGCCACCGACAACATCGTTCTGGAATTCTGGCTCGGCGATCATTTCATGGGAGAAGAGTTCCGGTCCGAAAGTGTCCCTCCGATTCGGGTCAAGGCCGCGGCGACAAACTCCGTTGCGGAAGTCGAGATCATCCGCAACAACCAGGTCGTTTATCGAAGTCAAGATCTGCCCGCGGAGCTGGAATTTACTTATCAGGATCTCGCGACACAGTCCGGTACTCTGTTCTACTACGTTCGGCTGGTTCAAGTGGACGGGCAGACGGCATGGAGCTCTCCCATCTGGATTCGTCTAGAGGCAAAGCGTTAGGAAGTCAAACCGGCAAGCGATTCTCACGGTGCCATTGTGTCGCCGTAGGCCTACCCTTACAATACCGCAAACGCAATCCTGAACTGATCCGTGGTCAGCTCTCTCCGAGAGCGGACTTCCCGTAACGGAGAGATGGATGACACGAAGACGCGCCGTACTCATCCTTTCGACGGTTCCATTGAGCCTCAGCATCGCATTGATCTTTCTTTGGGCGGTCGACGCTGCTCCGCCGGAACCTGAAACTCAAGCTGCCGGTGAGATCCATCCGGTCAAGGCCGTCAATATGGAGTTTGGCTACATGGACCACGAGCCGACGAACTGGGACGGCTCGGTCACGATTTCTCGAGGCGAGATCGTCAAGCTCCGCGGGTATCACTTCACCGAAAAGGATTCACTCGGCCCAATCCGTACCTGGAAAGCATCCACCACCGCATGGGCCGGCTACATCGAAGCCATTCATTCCAAGGACGTCCCCTCACCCCATGTGACCCGTGTCATGACCATCGGGGTCACGGTCTATTACCGGGCGCCGCACGATGCGTATCTCCGGGTCCAGACAGAGCAGGGAGATTTCTCGTTCCGTCCCGGCGACGTCCCGGAATCCGAACCCATTCACTTGCTGACCTCGCAAGTCGAAGTGCGCCGGGTACCCCCTGCGGAGCATGTCACGACCGATGAGTACGAAGACGACTATCCCGCGGTGGCCTCCGATGCAAAGGGCAAAGCGTTGGTTGCCTGGATCGGCTATCGGAACGAATCCGACGATGTTTTTTTTCGCCAGCGTGCCGCGGGGTCATGGTCTCCAATTGACCGCGTCACCGAAGAATCCGCCGATCTATACGGCACCGCGGTCGCGATGGATGGGCAGGGAGACGTCTGGATCGTCTGGTCTGAGCGGACCGAAACGGATTGGCATTTGAAGGCTCGCTCGCTCAATGGTGACGCCTGGAGTCCCATCCGAGCCCTCACCTCCGGCACCGGCAACAATCTGTTTCACCGCCTGGTCGCTGACGCGCGGGGAGGGCTTCATCTGGTCTGGCAGAGTGCCCGCAATGGGGTCTTCGGAATCTATTACAGATCGATGAGCGGAGGAGTTTGGTCCGAGGAAACAAAGCTGAGCTCCGACAACGAAGGCCGAGCCAACGCTTGGAGTCCAGATGCCGCCGTGGACAGTCAGGGGACTGCCTGGGTCGCGTGGGACTCCTACGACGGCGGCAGCTACAACATCCGCATGCGCTCCATCCGAAACGGTCGTCCCGGACCGCTGCTGCGAGTAACGGACACGCCGCGCTTCCACGCCCATCCAAGCCTTGCGATCGCGCGTCTGGATCGCCTATGACGAGGCAGAGGAGAACTGGGGCAAGGACACCGGCTTCTTGCTGACGGGTGGCAGCGGGCTGTACGACTCTCGGAAGATCAAGATTTCCATCTTTGACGGATCTCGGTGGCTGGAGCCTCGCGACAGTCTGGAGCGCGTGGTTCGTCCCGTCGTGAAACGCTATGTGCAAACGCCGCGTCTGGTACGAGACTCGGCGGGGCGCGTCTGGGCCTTTTTTCGTCCGCGGACCTCGTCGACCAGGCCTGTCACCCACTGGTCCGAAGGGGGCAAATGGGAGCTCATGGCCTCGTACTACGCGGGCGATCGCTGGTCCGAGCCGGTCTGGATACCGGAAAGTGTTGCTCGCAACGAAGGTCCCTTCGACGCTGTCGCGAGTCCAGATGGTGCTATTTACCTCACTTGGGTTACAGATCAGCGCCTCTGGGGCGGACCTGCCTATGGTCACTTTCCGGGTGAGCATCAGGTCTTGTTTGCAGACGTCGGGGCACAGGTTGAAAGGAAGGCTGCTGCGCCGCTTCTGCTAGGACCTCGAGGGACCGAATCCCCGGCCAGACTCCCCACCGAGCCGCGAGAAATAGAGCAGGTGGCCGCGATTCGTAACTACTCGATCGAGACCGGAGACAAAACCTACAAGATCTACCGCGGGGACCTGCACCGGCACACGGATATTTCCGTAGACGGTACGGGTGACGGCAGTCTCTTTGATGCGTACCGCTATATGCTGGATGCTGCGGCCATGGATCTATTCCTGGTCACGGATCACAACTCGGGCGCCGACCAGGAGTACACGTGGTGGCGTATTGAAAAATCGGAAGACATGTTTCACCTGCCCGGGCACTTCGTCACACTGTTTGGCTACGAACGAAGCTTGCGTTACCCGAACGGCCACCGGAACATTATCTATGCGAATCGTGGAAACCGGACCCTCCCCATCACTCAAGCCGAAAAAGACGGAAGCACGGGACCAATCTTGTATCCTCATCTCCGGAAGACCAATGGCATCGCCACATCCCACACCTCTCACACCGTCATGGGCACGGACTGGCGCGACAACGATCCAGATCTGGAACCCATCGTCGAGATCTTTCAAGGAGCCCGCACCTCAGCCGAACATGACGGAGCGCCGCTGGCGCCGACGGAGGACCGTGAAGATTCGTGGGCGGGAAGATACTGGCCTCTCGGCTTTGTTTGGCAGGCATGGGAAAAGGGATACAAGCTGGGAGTTCAAGCCAGCTCGGATCATATCTCCACACACACGTCTTACGCCATGGTCCTCACCGATGATTTCACTCGCGAAGGGATGCTCCACGCCATGCGTCAGCGTCACACCTACGGCGCGACGAGCAATATCGTTCTGGACTTTCGCGCCCGCGATGGATCGGTCGAGTACATTCACGGCGATATCTATTCGAGCCAGAACATTCCTGAGTTGCTGGTCCGGGTGATCGGGACCGGTCCGCTGCGGGAGGCCGTCGTGATTCGGGACAACCAGTATGTCTACAAACGACCCGGGTCTGGAGAAACGCAGGAGTTCACCTTTCGGGAGTCGAGCCTCGACGCGGGCGAACACTACTATTACGTCCGCGTGGAGCAGGAAGATGGCAACGTCGCCTGGTCCAGTCCGATCTGGGTCCGGTACCGATAAAACAAAGGATAGGATGGTTAGAAAAATCTGGAAACTCGGGTTCTTTCTAGGTTTCCCGGCTGTGCTGGGGGTGGTCACATTCGGAACAAGCGTTTACCGGAGCGATGCTCGGCCATCACCGCTCCACGGTCAGCAATCCAGACCCCCGTTTCCGATCCAGGCCGTAAACATCGAGTTCGGCGTCAAGGACTACAAGCCCACTGGATGGGACGGCTCCATCGAGATTTCGGAAGGAGAGATCGTCGAGCTCCGCGGACACCACTTTACAGAACAAGACAAGATCGGACCGGACCGCAGCTGGATCGCGTCCACCACGGATTGGACGCCGGAGAGCTACCGAGGCGTCGTCCATCTGGATGAGCTCCCCGCTCCGAGGGAAACCCGCGTCATGACGATCGGTGTCACTATCCATTACCGAGCATCCGACGACGCCGAGTTGAGCGTACAAACCGAACAGGGAGATTTTTCTTTTCGCGTTGGAGATGTACCGGCAACCGCGCCCCTGCATCTACTCGTCTCCCAGGTCGAGGTCTTCCGGGTGCCGCCGGTCGAGCCGGTTTCCACGGAACAATACGAAGACGATTATCCGTCCATCACGGTAGACAGGGAAGGTACGGTCTCGATTGCCTGGATCGGCTACCGCGACCAAGCAGACCGGGTCTTCCTTCGCCAGCGCCACGGTGCTTCTTGGACCGACATCGTGGAAGTCACAGAGCAACCCGGCGACCTGTATGGGACCGCCCTGGCTGCCGACGGGCGCGGCCGGCTCTGGATTGTCTGGTCCGAGCGCGCCGGCACGGACTGGCAGCTGAAAGCCCGGTCCCTCGACGCTTCCAACTCGAGTTGGAGCGCCATCGAAAGCCTTACCTCCGCGGGCGGCAATCACCTCTTTCATCGGCTGGTATCGGACCGACGGGGGAACCTCCATCTGGTCTGGCAAGGCGGTCGTCGCGGGCGATTCGACATCTATTACCGGTCACTCGTCGGCGGTTCGTGGTCCGAGGAGACCGACCTGAGCGATCCGGACAAGAATCCCGGAGTCAACGATTGGAACCCGGACATAGCCGTCGACAGCCGCGGCGTCGCCTGGGTGGCCGGGGACACCTACGACGGCGGTAGCTACAACATCCGGATGCGTTCCGTTCGTGAAGGCCAGCCCGGGGAGATTCTTCGGGTCACCGACACACCCAGATTCCACGCGCATCCGAGTCTGGCCATTGACGGCCAGGATCGCGTCTGGGTTGCCTACGACGTGGCCGAAGAGAACTGGGGCAAGGATACGGGCTTTCTACTCAAGGGCGGGAGCGGTCTCTACGAATCCCGCAAGATCCGAATCAGCGTTTACGACGGGTCGAACTGGCTCGAACCACGCGACCGGCTCGAACGCGTGATCCGTCCGATCGTCCGACGCTACGTCCAGACGCCTCACCTGTCGAGTGATTCCAAAGGTAGAATCTGGGTCTTCTTCCGGCCCAGGACGACAGCCACACGGCCGGAAACAGTGTACTCATCGGGCGGCAAGTGGGAGGTCATGGGCGCTTACTACTCCGGAGACCAATGGTCCGACCCGGTGTCGATACCGGAGAGCGTCGGGCGCAACGAGGGCCCCCTTGAAAGCGCTGCCGGTCCCGATGGAGCCGTCTATCTTGCTTGGGTAACGGATCAGCGCCTCTGGGGCGGAGAGCAATTCGGCCATTTACCCCAGGACAGTCAGGTGTTGGCGGCCGATCTCGCGGCCGCGTTCGCGGGAAGTTCATCTCGCGCGCCCCAGCTTGGCCCTCGCGGAGCTGAACCTCCGGCCAAGTTTCCAACCGAGCCCCGGGAAAAGGCACAGGTTGCCGCTATTCGTGACTACACGATCGACACCGGAGATAAAAAGTACAAAATCCACCGCGGGGACCTGCATCGACACACCGACATCTCGGTCGACGGATCGGGGGACGGCAGCCTGTTTGACTCCTACCGCTACATGATCGACGCGGCAGGCATGGATCTGTACCTCGTCACCGACCACAACTCCGGCGAGGACCAGGAATATACCTGGTGGCGGATCGAGAAATCGGAAGACATGTTTCACCTGCCAGGTTCCTTTGTCACCCTGTTCGGCTACGAACGCAGTCTAAGTTACCCAAACGGCCACCGCAACATCATCTACACCAGGCGGGGCAACCGGACTTTGCCCATCACCGAGAAAGAACGAGAAAACAGCACCGGGCCGATCCTTTATCCGCATCTGCGGAAAACAGATGGCATCGCGAGTTCACACACTTCCCACACCTACATGGGAACCGATTGGCGCGACAACGACCCGGAACTGGAGCCGATTGTCGAGATCTACCAGGGAGCCCGGACTTCGGCCGAACACGACGGAGCTCCACTGGCTTCCTCGAAAAAACGTACGGATCTCTGGGCTGGGAGTTATCGTCCGCTCGGCTTTGTCTGGGAGGCCTGGGCAAAGGGATACAAGCTTGGGGTCCAGGCAAGCTCCGATCACGTCTCCACGCACACATCCTATGCCATGGTTCTGGCTGAAGAATTCACGCGGGAAGGCCTGGTCGACGCCATGCGGCAACGTCACACCTACGGTGCAACGAGCAATATCATCCTGGATTTCCGCGTTCGAGACGGCTCGACGGAGTACATTCACGGGGACGCCTATGCGAGCGCGAACATACCGGAGCTATCCGTGAAGGTGGTTGGCACGAACACCATCAAAAGGGTAGTCGTGATTCGTGACAACCAGTACGTGTATGAACGTGCCGGCTCCGGGAGCCATTTGGACTTCAGCTTCAAGGAACCGAGCCTCGGTCCGGGTGAGCACTACTACTACGTTCGCGCCGAACAGGTAGACGGAAATGTCGCGTGGGGAAGTCCGATCTGGATTGACCATGAAATCACGAATTGAACTGGAGTAATCCGATGTCCCAGCTGCTCAGGTCTAGTGCCGTATGGATGTTCCCATTGACGTTCGTGCTATGTCTACTGTTGGGATGTACTCCCGAGACCACGGAGACGGGTTTGACCGTCTCGGCCGAATCACCTGGGAACGCAACCGATATAGCTGATTCCCCCTTGCAGATTCTTCGCCTGCCGAACAATCCCATCATCCGTCCCGGGATGCCGGGGCTGACCGAGGACGAATCCGCCAACATCAACGGTCCGTCCCTCATCGCCGTTCCCGATTGGATAGAACGCCCACTGGGTCGCTACTATCTGTACTTTGCCAACCACCGGGGGAGCCGGCTTCGCGTCGCGTATGCCGACAAACTGGAAGGACCCTGGACCATTCATCCCGAAGGTACACTTCATTTGACGGACACGGGCTTCGATGACCACATCGCATCTCCGGACGTGCATGTGGACCTGGAACGAAAAAACATCGTGATGTACTACCATGGGCGAAGGAAGGACCGGCCTGCCAACTGGCAATCGACCCGGGTAGCGCTTTCCGATGACGGCCTCCACTTCTCCGACAACCCCCCCGCGGTTGATCTGGGCGAATCGTACTTCCGGGTTTTTCGCTGGCGCGGCGACTACTATGCCATTGCTTGGGCCGGTGAGACCTACAAGGCCCGCAATCCCGATGACCCCTGGGAAGAAGAATGGGAAACGGGCGTTTATCCTCTCGATTATCCGGGCGCTCCGGTCGGTCCGGTACTTCGCCATGTGGCCGTGCATCTGCGGGGAGATACCTTGAGGGTGTTTTATTCGAGAATCAGCGACGCCCCCGAACATATCTTGATGTCGACCATCCCGCTGGCAGACGACTGGCAGACCTGGAAAGCCTCGCCGGCGCTGAGCGTTCTGCGGCCCGAACTGGACTATGAGGGAGTGAACGAGCCGATTCGCGTTTCCTTCATGGGTGCTGCGCGTAAACCGGTCCACGAGCTGCGGGACCCAGGGATTTTCGAGGAAGACGGTCGGATCTACTTACTCTATTCCGTGGCCGGTGAGAACGGAATTGCCATCGCCGAGATCAAGGAGCCATCATGAGGGAATACGGGCGCGCGCGTTACCCCAGCTTCGTAATCGCGTGTTTTTGGTTTTTTCTTTGTCCATCGAGCAACGTGGCCGCTGCACGATACCCGCCACCCGCGCCAAAATACGAGGTTCGGCTTCAAAAAAGTCTTTGGGTAGCGATGCGCGACGGCACTCGGCTATCGACCGACCTGTACATACCCAAAGGCCTCGACCGTGATTTGCCCACCGTACTCATTCGTACCCCTTATAACAAGAAGTCCTTCCGCCGAGATGCTTCCGAAGCTCGTTTCTTTGCCGGCCAGGGATATACCGTGGCCGTGCAGGACGTTCGGGGACGGTTCGAATCGGAGGGGATATTCACACTCATGAAACACGAAGCCCGCGACGGGTTCGATATGGTGAATTGGTTGGCCGCTCAGCCCTGGTCCAACGGCAAGGTCGGCACATACGGCTGCTCCTATCTCTCTGAGGTTCAGATGCAGCTGGCCAAATTGAGGAATCCTCATCATGCCGCCATGATTCCCCAGGCCGGCGGCGGAGTAAACCGATACGACGCTCTCATTTGGGGAGGAGCGGTGGAACTGGCGCTGGGATTCGGTTGGATGTACGGCAACGGCAGCAAGGTTTTTCTCAAGCCGCCTGCGGGAGCGCCGGAGGACTTTTATTCCCGGCTGGGAGAATACTTCAATCCAGCTCCGGTCGTGCCTGAGATCCGCTTCCCAGAATTGTGGAGGTCCCTCCCTCTGGTGGACATGATGAAAAAAGCTGGCGGCCCGCCGACCGATTGGGAGGATTTCGTCTCGCATGAGCCGGCAGATCCCTGGTGGGATCAACTGGGCTATCTGAAAGAAACCGATCGGTTTGACGTTCCGGCGCTGCTGGTGAACTCCTGGTACGACTTTGGCGTTGGCGAATCACTGACTTTGTTCCAACGGTTTCAGACCAACGCCGAAAGCGCCCGTGCCCGGGACAACCAGTACATTATCGTCTCTCCTTCGACTCACTGTGCTTCTGAAGAAGTTTCCGAGACGACGGTGATTGGAAAGCGCCCTGTGGGCGATCCACGGTTGGACTACTGGAATCTCTATCTCGACTGGTTCGATCACTGGTTGCGAGGCATCGACAACGCCGTCACCGGCATGCCCAAGCTCCAGATCTATGTGATGGGCAAAAACAAGTGGCGGGAGGAGAACGAATGGCCACTCACGCGAATGCAAACCACCCCGTACTACTTTCACAGCGACGGTCATGCGAACAGCCGGTTTGGAACCGGACTACTGAACGGCAACGAACCGTCCAACGAGCCCCCAGATCGATATATCTATGACCCCGACGGCCCGGTTCCTTCGGTGGGCGGACCTCTTTGCTGCACCGGGACCCCGGATGCGCCGCCGGGAAGCTACGATCAGTCGGAAGTGGAAACTCGCAACGACGTGCTTGTCTACAGCACCCCCGCACTCGAAGAAGGCATCGAAGTTACCGGACCGGTCGAGGTGGTCTTGCACGTCTCCTCCTCGGCCAGAGACACCGACTTCACGGCCAAGCTCGTGGATGTCTACCCCGATGGTACCGCCTTCATGGTACTGGAAGGAATCCTACGGGCGCGCTATCGCAATGGGTATGCGGAGAAGGCGTGGATGAAACCGGAAGGCGTGTACGAGGTCAAAATCGAGCTAGGGGCCACCAGCAACTATTTCCCCCCGAGACACCGGATTCGACTCGAGATCTCGAGCAGCAGTTTTCCCCGTTTTGATCGCAACTTGAACACCGGGGGAAACAACTACGATGAGACCGATTGGGTGGTTGCCAAAAACACGGTCCATCACTCGAGTCGATATCCGTCGCACATCCTGCTGCCCGTCGTCCCTTGAATGCCTCGCCGGGTCGCGGCACATACCATTTACCGCCTGATGTCTGGTCCGTGCAAAAAGCGGCCGGGCATGGCGTTACGGGAAGAAGAGCTAGAACGAGAATCCACGCGGCCTAAAATGTTGCCTTGCAGTGTTGACAAGATCCTGCGCCTGGTTGACGAATGGAACGAGTAGGAGGAGGCGTAGGTACGAACAGGAACCCGATATCCTCACACAACACGATCAGGTCCGTTGAGAGTCTCCATGCCACAATTTGAGAGATCCATGTTAGGCAGCGAAGCTTACTTCCGCGAATCTTCAATCCACTGGATGTCGAGCAAGTCCTGAGGCCGTCCGGTAGCGCGCTTATTCGCGATTAGATCCTCTAGGCTGACAACTGAGATTGTCAGCCCATCGAGCTCCAAAACTCGTCTATGATCCCAAGCCGCCTGGAACTCGAGTCCGGAGACGCTGGTCAAGATGTCAATGCGGACAGGGTCCACCCCCAGCTGGAGGACAGTGTCCTCCGTCGTGAGTTCCTCTGGCTTGAAATGATCGGCGGGAGCGCCGAAAGCCACGAGCGCTTCGAACACGCGTGCAGCGTTCTCGGGAGTTGCCCGGACCCACAGGTCGAGGTCTCGGGTGGCACGCACCAGACCGTGGGATGCCAGGGCATACGCCCCTACGACAAGGTAGTCAGCTTGTGCGTCGGACAACGCGGACAGAATGTCGCGATAGTCTGGATTCAGCATCCGTAACGCCTTGGAAAGCGAGAGCTTGGCGGGTGAGATCCCAGACCAAGGAGAAACGTTCCGCGGGGGTGAGGTCGGAGTTGGACTCTGCCGGGTTCTCATTCTCTTGGAGCGAACGTCGCTGGACTGTCACCTGGCGGGCCATCTCACAATTATACCACGCTGCTGGACGCCAAAATTGCGAATCGAGGGCCCTCGACTCGCCGCCTAACGGATCCTACCCTCGCTTGCAGGGTCATTCAGGGATCGTCAAAACCTGACCGACATTGATCCGATCCGGGTTGCTTAGCTGGTCCCGGTTGGCCTCGAAAATCTTCATGTACTGCCTGGCGTCCCCGTAATGCTCCTTGGCAATCTTCGAGAGGGTGTCGCCGGACTGGACCGTGTAGGTCTTGTTTTTCGCTGGGGCCTCTTCCCGGTCGTAGGCCACGAAAGCCACGACGTTGGGAGCAATCCCGTGCTGCTCGAGAAACTCCATTCCTTCGCCAAAGCTGGTCCAAGAAACATCGTAGCGGATACCGGTCTGGTCCTCGACGACCTGCTTCTTCAGCGTGTCGTTGAGGGGGCCGATCGACCAGCCCTCCCCGAACACTTCCGTGGTGACCCCCCTGGCGGATCACGCTCTGCGCCCGGCCATCCTCGATCAGGGTTTCCCAGGTATGACTCATCATGTTGATGAAACCCGGAGCCACCGCGAGACCGGTGGCGTCGATTTCCACATCTCCCCGCGTTCCCTCCAGATCTCCCACCTTGGCAATCCTGTCGGCTACCAGGGCCACATCGGCCGACCGAGGGGACGAGCCACTCCCGTCGTAGACCATGCCACCTCGGATGATCACATCATAGGTCTGCCTGTCCGAGTTCGAAACACAGCCGGGAACGAGCAGAAGGCATGCCCCCGTGGCAATGAGCAAGCGCACGCGCAACCGTTGAGCTTCGTTCCTCATGGTCCCTCCTCCTTTTTCTATGGGGTCACAGCTTGAAAATTGAATTTCGTGGTTCGGGCCTAGAGACTCTGTTAAAGCAACGTTTCAATTTTCGAGCTTTCGTAGCCGGATCCGATCGCTACGCATACGAGTACGACAAGACGTATAATAATGATACACATTTATGGGATCCGTGGATCCAGGCTAACGGCCTCGATTTCTTGTTGTCAACCGGAGGCAATGTTTATGAACCAGGGCGGATGCGTTACGTGCCTTTCCGTAGTTCTCATCTTCACGGGAATGAGTCTTGCACAATCGAAGCTGACGTTTCGCGACGTGGTCTCGTTGCAGGCGCCCACCGATCTAACGGTTTCCCAGGACGGCAAACGAGTCGCCTTCCTGTTACGGGACGCAGAGTGGAAAGAGAACAAATTCAGAACTCACATCTGGCTACTCGATGTCGAGACCGGTACCAAAAAACAGTTCACCCATGGAGCGACAGGGGAAGGCTCTCCGCGTTTCTCTCCGGATGGCGGGTATCTCGCCTTTACGAGCACTCGACCCGAGAGTGCCAACAAGAAAGAAGCAGCGAAGATCAACCAGATCTGGGTTATCCCCATGTCCGGTGGAGAGTCGACCGGATTGACATCCCAACGACATGGAATATCCGGCTACCGATGGAGTTCGGGAGGAAGCACGATTTTTTACACGACTCGACGATCCCAGGAGCAAAACGTCGAGACACGTCGCACGCGTTTGCGGGAGCAGGGCTACGACGCCGTGGAGGTTCACAAGGAGCCGTTCATAACGGAAATCTGGCAGGTGAACACGGATTCGAGAAAAGAGGAGCGGATCTTCGAGGGAATGTACGGGCTCGCAGGGATGATGCCCGCGCCCGACGGCAAGAGATTTGCCTTTACCAGTAACGGTACGGGCGATCCGAAAGATGCCCATCTGACCGATGTCTGGATCTATGACACGCGCTCGGGAAAGGCGCGCCGGATTACAACGCGTATGGGAGCGGAGTCGAACATCGTCTGGTCCCCGGACGGCAAACATATACTGTTCTCCGCCGGCAAGGACCCGGAGGTCGGTTCTTCGCAAGTCAAGCTCTTCATGGTTTCCTCGAACGGCGGCGCGGCTGTCAACCTCACCGGGGATTTCGACCGGAGCGTCTCCAGACCGGTCTTCTCACGAGACGGAAAGAAGCTTTTCATGACGGTTGCAGAAGGGTTCAACACGCATCTCTATCGAATGGATTTGAACTCCCGTTCCATGATCCCAGTGATCCGCGAAGCGACCGACATCGCAAACATCGAGATCGCCGGGCGGGCCGACCGAATCGTCTTCACGCGCCAGGACAGTGTGTCGTTGCCTGAAATCTACATTTCGGATCTGGACGCAAACCAAGAACGAAAGCTGACCGATTTTAGCTCGCAGCTGAGCCCATACCAGATTGCACGGCAACAAGTATTCTCTTGGACCAGTCCGGACGGCACCCGGGTTGAAGGAATGGTCATCTATCCCCTTGGTTACGAATCTGGTCAAAGAGTGCCCCTGCTCGTCTTCATTCACGGCGGGCCCCACTATCGAATCCCGAACGTGCTGGCCCTGGAGCATCAGGTCTACGCGGCGAGAGGATACGCGGTTCTCTACGTCAACTTCCGGGGCACCCCCGGCTACGGCGCGGATTTCGATGCCGCCAATATCGAGGATATCGGCTATGGAGACCGCCAGGACATTCTCGCGGGCGTGGACAAGCTGATCGAGATGGGCGTTGTGGATCCGAGCCGTACCGGTGTGATGGGGGGAAGCTACGGCGGATACATGACCAATATGATCATCAGCAAGACCGATCGTTTCAAAGCGGCCGTTTCCATGTTCGGCATGTTCAGTCTCGTAACCGATTTCAGCAACTCCTACATCCCGAGATGGGAGCTGAATTATCTAAGACGGTTCTATTGGGAGAACCCTGAGATCTACCGCAAGCACTCACCCGCGACCGATGTCGAGAACATGACGACACCCGTGCTCATCTTGCACGGACAGGACGATCCAAACACGGTGCTCGCAAATTCCAAGGAAATGTATACCGCGTTGCGCTTTCTAGGACGAACGGTTGAGTTTGTAACCTACCCACGGGAAAAGCACGGCCTGCGGGGAGAACCCGTGCACATCGTCGACAAGCACCGGCGGACGATCGAATGGTTCGACCGGCACGTCTTGGGCAAAGCTCAAACCATCGGTCCAGGGCAGACCGCAATGGCCAACGACTGGGAGTTGAAAATCCTCGGCGCCGCGTCGAAGCCGTCTTTCGATCGAAACGAACGAGAAAGAGAGGTGGTCATAGCCGTCGGGTTGCACTATATCGGTTCGGAACAGCCGGACCTATCGTTGGATCTCGTGACGGAAGTCGTCCTCGAGTTGAGTGAAGACTCCGCCTCACCCTTGGGAATTCTCAGCCGATTTGGCGTGGCGGAGAGCCTACTTGCGACGCCGTCGATAGTCCTCTCGCGAGCGAGGTCCCATGCGTTGAGCATCGTTTTCAGAGTCCCGGCAGACGAAAACCGCGCCCGGCTCAAACTAAAAGAGTTTCCTTTCGTGGAGCTCGAATTCTAGCGCGAAGAAAGCTTCTCAGGCGCCAAGCACCGCAAGCCCGACGGGGCTTCCGCCAAGCTCCCGCACGATCTCCGACAGCGTTTCCCAAAGGTACGGGCCGTAGGTTGGCGGGAACCAAAGTCGAAAGACCTGTACCCCATCGACTTGAAAGGGGAGCAATGCCGCCGAAATACCGGCGATCCGCGTCATGATCAACGAACTGGAGAGCGGCTCGACGGGGAGTCCGCAGGTTTGAGCCAGAACTTCGGTAGACTTCCGACCGCTCAGCAGAACCCCCGCATCCTGTCGCCAGACCCGCTGGACCCCAGGGACAGGATCGCCCAGGGCAACCGACAGTTGCGGAGTTCTAGGGCTTGCAAGCCCATCTTCCAAAAAAAACTCCTGGCGATCCACGCGCGCGACGATCCCGCCTCCCGCCAGAGGGAGCCATTGATAAACGGCTTCCGGCACCTGGATACCCTGGGTCTGCAGCCACTCCGCCGAACCGGGACCTTTTACGCCAAGCTTGTAGAGGACACTGAGATCACAGATCGCGAGATCTTGGAACTGCTGCCGCTCCTTTACGGCGTCGCCGAAGTGCAACGGAACCTGCATCTCATAAAGCTCGCTCCAGGTCGGGTGCAGCCCCTCGATGAGATTCTCCATTGGACTACGGCGCGAATACATCAGGTTTGCCCTTCATTGGTAGGTTTCTGACGATTGTTTTGGGGATCGTAAAAAGGCGTCTCCGCCACCTCGGCCTGGACCACCACTGCAGAATCCACTCGAATGCGGATACTCGTTCCCGGCGTGCTCTGGGATGGGGGAACGTATGCGAGGCCGATGACCTGTCCGAGTGTCGGACTACGAGTCACGCTTGTGACACGACCGGTGATCTGACCCTCATCGATGATCAAGTGGCACTCCTTGGGGATAGGCCCCTTGTACGCCTTGGGCAGCGTAAAGCCAACCAGTTGCCGTGATTGTTTCTTTTTCTTCAAGATGGAAAGGCTACGGCCGCCCACGAAAAACGACTTTTGCATTTTGACCGCCCATCCGGTACCCGCCTCGTACGGATTCGTCAGGCCGTCGGTATCCTGACTGACAATCAGGTGGGATTTTTCTAGTCGCAGTACCCTTTGCGCTTCCACTCCGAAAGGCTGGATGCCGTACTTCTGTCCAGCGTCGATGAGACAATCCCACACCCGGACCGCTCCGTCGTAGGGGACGTGAATTTCATAGCCGAGTTCGCCGACAAAGCCAATTCGCGAAACCCGGGCGGGGACCCCCGCGACGATCCCCTCCCGCACACCGAGGTACGGGAATGACTCCGGTTCCAGCCCGATGTCAGTCAGCGGGTCCAGGAGTTTGCGCGAAAGCGGACCGGCCAGGTTCATCGCCCCAAAGTGATAGGTCGCGTTGGTGAGATATACTTCGAGCGACCACCGAAGAGCCCATCTCTGCATCTCGCGATACACCGCTTCCGAGCCAGTGGAAGTGGTGCTGACGTAGTACCGATCCTCACCGAGGCGGGCCACCATCCCATCGTCGATCACGATTCCGCCTTCGTCGCACATCAACGCGTAACGGCTCCTGCCCACCTTGAGAGTGCTGAAGACTCCTGTATAGATTCTCTCCAGGAACTCTACAGCGCCCGGCCCACTGATCTCGAGTTTGCCCAGGGTGCCCACGTCGATCAGGCCTACCTTGGCACGAACATTCCTGGCTTCCAGGGCTATGCTCTCGTCCCTGGTCCGGCCTTCGGACTGATAGTACTCCGGGCGAAGCCAGGCACCAGCGTGCAGAAATCTCGCCCCCGCGGCCACATGCCGGCCATGTAGAGGAGTACGGCGAATAGGGGTGAAGATACGTCCAGCTAGATGTCCAAGGGGAACGGGTGCCGTGAAGGGCCGCGATGTGGTGAGTTGCTTTTCCGCCATGCTCTCACCACGGATACGGCTGAGAATTCGCACGGCCAGAAGGTTGGAATGCTTTCCCTGGCTTGGCCCCATTCCGACAGCGGTGTACCGCTTGAGCAGTTCCGGATTATCGAATCCTTCTTGGGCCGCGTTGTAGAAGTCTTTCTCCTGTAAGTCCTCATCCAGATCGACGAAGTTCTTCCCTTTCGGATGACTGACGATCGGATATGGGTGGCTGTGGCAAGACCGCTGTTTCTCGATGCTGGAAAAGGTCATTTCATATTTCAGTCCCAGGTAGACAGCGGCTTCCTGGCCGGCCCGGCGGCCGTCCTCGAGCTGCTGCTGTAAATCATACACGCCGTTGACTCGCCCCGCCGCCAACACCCCCGGAGGTAGTCCTGTAGGAACGAACTGTTCCACTGACTCTTGGTACTTCATCTTCGCCCCGGCCTGCCTCAGCAGGTTATCGGCCGGCATCCAACCGACGCTCATCGCAATGCCATCGCAAGCCAGCATCTGGTGACCTTGCGGACTTGGCTGCCCGGCCGCGTCCAGCCGGCATAGAATCGCTTCCTGCACCCCTCGCTTGCCCTTCGACGGAACGGCCTCGTAGATGGCACTTCCATTGTGAACTGCAACTCCCAGGTTCGCTACGCGCTCCGATAGCGCGGATGTCTCTCCATCGGTACGAAGGTCCGCCACAGCCGCTAATTGGACCCCGGCGTGATGTAAATCCAGCGCTGCTTGATAACCCTCGAGGTTTGCCGTTACTAGAACTACCCGCTCGAACGGCCTCACCGCAAAGAGGTGTACGAGTCGCTGTGCGGCGCTTGCGAGCATGACCCCCGGAAGATCGTTGTTTCGAAAGGCGGCGCCGTGCTCGTAACAACCGCTTGCCACCACAATGCTCCGGGCCCGGAGCTTTGTCAGCCGCCGATCATCAACCAGCGCCACCCAGTGATCCGAATAGCATCCGGCCGCGTTGGTGGAAGTTCTCAAGCGGATGTTGGGGGCTTTGTGGATCTGTTCGAGCAATGCGGCGCGCGTTTGCTGCGCATCGTCTCTGCCACGAGTCTGGAAGTTCAGCGTTCCTCCGGGATAGCGATTCTCATCCACTAGCAGCACTTGTGCTCCGAGCTCCGCGGCGGAAACGGCCGCGGCAAGGCCCGACGGCCCCGCACCAACAACGAGGACGTCACAAAAATCGTAGTCTTTGGGACTTCCCGAAAAACGACTCTCCGGGCGGATGGAACCAAGACCCGCTACCTTTCGGATTTGATTTTCATAGAAGGGAAACAGCCGCTTGGGCGTGTGGAATGCCTTGTAATAAAACCCAACGGGGATAAATGCCGACAGGCGGTCGAACACGGAGAGCCAATCTCTCTCAGCGCCTCCCATCGTGTTGGTCGCCCGCAAATCCATGCCATCCCGGACGGCAGTCGTATCCGCAGGGTACGTCCTGCCGGATTGATCTTCCATCATGGCGTTGGAATCCGCCCCGGCGAGACTGAAGATCCCGCGTGGCCGGTGGTACTTGAAACTGCGGCCCAGGACACGCACACCATTGGCCCAGAGCGCCGTGCTGATGGTATCGCCGGCAAACCCCCGGTATCCTCTCCCTTCGTAGCGGAATGTAACCAGCTGGTCGCGATCAATCCATTCACCGGACGGTGAGGGGAGCCGTTCACTCACTGCGCTTCATCTCCTCGAACAAGTAGGTGCGAACAACCTCATCTTTGAGTGTATCCCGCTCCGCGATAAACCAGATGCCGCTCGCGTTGTGATACCACCATTCCCGCTTGACCGCAGGGGCCCCCGCGCGATGGAACACATAATCCGCCCATTGCGAGTCGGAGCTCTGATCCGGATCGGGCATAGGGCGATACTCCCCCCCGTAGGAAAATTCCTGAAGCGGACGAACACCATTGACAGGACATCTGAGTAGTTTCATGTTTTAGCTTTCAGCTTTCAGATTCCATGTAGCAAAGAAGTAGTGAAGAGCGGGTTGCCGTTGGTAAGCTCCTAAAAAAACTCTTTGAAAGGAGAAAGGAGCATCATGAAAACCAAAGCAACCCGCAATGGAGAGTATACCGAAGTTGAGCAGATTCTTTACATGTCGATGGAGTTATCGTTGAAGGAATGGAAGCTGGCTTTTAGCACGAGCTTGGGAAGAAAGCCTCGGTTTCGGGACGTAGCATCGGGGAATCTGAGAGGACTGGCGAAAGAAATCGAGGCTGGAAAGAAACGATTTGGATTGCCTGCGAAGACTCGGGTCGTCTCGTGCTACGAAGCAGGTCGGGACGGATTCGGGATTCATCGGTATTTGATGTCGGTGGGAGTAGAGAGTCTCGTGGTGGACTCTGCAAGTATCGAGGTGAATCGACGGGCCCGGCGGGCGAAGTCTGACAAACTGGACTCGAGGAAATTGCTGACCATGCTAATCCGGTACTGCGCCGGCGAGAGGGAAGCATGGAGTGTCGTCCATGTACCGACGGTAGAAGAAGAAGACGAAAGGCACTTGCATCGGGAGCTGCGGAGCTGGAAGGGAGAGCGGACTCGTGCAACGAACCGGATCAAGGGACTGCTGGCCAACCATGGGCTTCGATGGGAACGCCCCTGGGATCTGCCCAGGCAGCTAAAACAGATGAAGCTCTGGGACGGATCTCCGCTACCGGCGGGGTTACGTAGTCGGTTGCTGAGGCAATGGGAGCAACTACAGTTCACCCAGGAGCAGATTTCCGCACTGGAAGCTGATCGAAGGAAAAAGATCCGAGAATCGGAGACCGAGTCCGTGGCGAAGGTGCGTCAGCTGATGCTGTTACGAGCCATTGGGCCCAATTTTGCCTGGGTCTCGGTGTATGAGTTCTTTGGATGGCGTAAGTTCAAAAACCGCAAGGAGGTGGGATCTCTGGCCGGCTTGACCGGAACCCCCTACCAAAGCGGCAATGAGAATCGTGAGCAAGGCATAAGCAAAGCTGGAAACCGGCATATTCGATCCATGGCGATCGAGATTGCCTGGCTATGGCTGCGGCATCAGCCACAGAGCCGTCTGAGTCGATGGTACCGGAAGCGCTTTGCCAAGGCAGGCCCACGAGCACGACGGATAGGGATTGTGGCACTGGCACGGAGACTATTGATTGATCTGTGGAGATTCCTCGAACTCGGTGTCATCCCTGAAGGAGCCACCTTGAAAGCATAGGGTCTTCTCCACTTCGTGACAGGGCCTTTGAGTCAAACGAAACCATGAAAGAGACCAAGACGTTCACAATCCAGCTGGTGGGAGCTGCTCGGGCTGATCGCGGGCACCTTCAGAGTGCCGACTTTCAGATGGGGCGCTCCCCCACGTGCTTGCCACGTTTCGCCGCCGGCGAATTCAGAATTGGGTGTTTGCCACGAATGGGTAACACGGATAGAAGTTTGTCCTGAGGCATTGAATGCCTCAGGACTCACATGTAAGCAGCCAGCTTCCGGAAAGTGAATGGTCAATGGCGAAGGTAGCTTATGTTCTAGTATTTTGGACTCAACCTTTCGATTCTAAACGGATCTGAAAGGCGACCTCCAAATTCAACGAGCTTGACAACGGCAGGCATGCTCATAGAAGCGATCAGCTTTCAGCGAACAACCCTGCGCTGCGCGCTGGTTGATGGATAAGGACGGTCAAACTCCCTTTTGGCAACGCTCGTTCAATTGCCTTTCGAAACTCGCTCTCGGCAAAGGATAAGAGCTGACGGCTGATAGCTGATAGCTGACCTCTCTTCAATGCCCCACCGAGGCGGCGCCCTTCTCGCCGACTAGGTCGTACTCCTCGTAGCGCGAAAGCCGGAATGGCCGGATCAACTCCGGCTCCCTGTCATTTGCAATCGTCTCTGCCATTGTTTTGCCGCTGACAGGAGTGGCCTTGAAACCCCAGGTACCCCAACCCGCGTCCAAATAAAAGCCGTCGATCGGCGTCTTGCCCATGATTGGAGAGAAATCCGGACTAACATCGGCCAGGCCCGCCCACTGGCGCAACACTCGGACCTCGGCCAAGAAAGGGAACAGTTCCAACAAGTGCCCCGATAGTCCCTCGATGAAATCCAGTGTCGCCCGTGTCGAATGTACTTCGTATGGGTCCAGCGAAGCCCCCATCACCAGTTCCCCGCGCGAGGACTGACTCACGTACAGGTGAAAGTTCGCCGAGACGATGATCGTGTTTAGCCACGGCTTGAGCGGTTCGGTGACACAAGCCTGGAGAGGTTGAATCACCAGCGGGGTTCGAATTCCCACCATGTTGGTGATTCGGGGCGTATAGCCTGCGACCGCGGAAAGAACCTTTCCGGTCTGGATCAATCCACGGTTCGTCCGCACGGCAGTGACGCGGCCGCTCTCCACTTCGATTCCAGTCACTTCCGTATTTTGATGAATTTCCACTCCACGCTGACTCGCCCCCCGGCCATAGCCCCAAGCGACCGCATCATGGCGGGCAATGGCGCCTGGGGCGTGGTACAGCGCGCCCGCAACCGGCATGTTGTGACCGCAGTCCAGATCCATCTCGGGACAGTGCTTGTGAATGAAGGCACGATCCACGACCTCGCTCTTTACCCCGAGATGCTTGTTCGACTCGGCACGCCACCGCATGGTCCGCAGCGAGCCATCGGTGTGCGCGAGAGTGAAATGACCTCTCTGAGAGTAAAAGATGTTGAGGTCGAAGTCGGTCGAAAGATCCTCGAAGAGCCTTAGGCTCTCATCGTAGAACTTGATTCCTTCCGGGGTCAGGTAATTCGACCGTATGATGGCGGTGTTTCGTCCGGTTCCGCCACTGCCCAAATAGCTCTTTTCCAAAACCGCGACGTTGGTGACGCCGTGGTCCCGAGCCAGATAGTAGGCACACGCCAGGCCATGACCGCCGGCTCCGATGATGACGACGTCGTAGCTCTTTTCGAGCTCATCCGGAGTCCGAAACATGCGCGGCTCCGGATACTTCTCGTTGAAGAAAAAGCGCAAAAGGCGATAGGGCATAGGTCCTCTGCGCCCCGGCACAGGCGCGGCTCGGTCTCACCTCGACTGACAATTATCGATCGGCAGTCGCCTCAGCGTCGGCGAGACGTTGGAGATTATTTCCAAGAAGTGTCCCGCGTCAAGGGGGAAGTTTCCGACTATCCGAGTTGCAATGCAATTAGCGCTTTCCGGTGGTCGCTTCAGAGTCACGCTCTAACGGAGGAACATCCAGAGCGGGGTTCTGATCAAAGAAATTGTATGGTCGCAGAGTGAGGCTATGCCACGCAAGGTTGTAAACGGGCCAATCCTCAGCCGACGGAACGTGGTGAAAGCCCAGGGTATACCAGAGTACGAGATCCTCATCTTCGATATCCCGTTGATGAGAGGTCCAGGCTGGCAATCCCTGGCCGGGTGGTGATTGGTTGGGATAGGGTCCGGCCGCGAATCGTTCGCCGGGGCGATAGGGGGTCACCCACAAATGATAGCCTGCGAAACCCGCACGGCTCAAAGGGGGATCCTCCGGTGCTACGACCGGGAGTGCGTTGCCGCTGGTCCGAAGAGCGTAACTCACTGGGTATCCCAGCGCGTTGTGTTTGCGTGGATTCACAACTCTCCACAGGGCAGGCCGATCGTACCGTAGTCGGTACTTCGCGGCCGAGTCGATCTTGGCCACCTGCGATCTTATACGCCAGACGCTGCGGCGCGGACTCGCCGCGGGTAAGGCTTCCGGAACCAGCGCTTCACGTACGAAGTTGTTGTCGACGCCGTCCACGTCGAGATCCAGCCGGATCGAGAAAAAGTGGTCGTGATTGATCCCGGCACGGCCAGGCGCGATGAGGGGTCCCCATTGCGTATCTTCCTTGGCGGTGGGGTCGGAGAGGTGTTGCGCCCGGACCCCTTTGACGCCATCGATTCCCGTGGCTCCGCCCCGGAAGGTGAGACTGCCTCCCTGATCGAATATCCAATCAAAGGCGTAATCATAGTTGCCCACAGTGGCAATGTACCGGACGACGAGTTCCAGGGCCGGCCGGGACTCCAGCGCCTCGGTCACAAAATCGTAGTGTCGCCAGAGAGGATCGCCCGTGGCGCGCTCGAAAATACAGACTCGGTCCTCGAGTGTATCGGCGCCTCCGCCGGCGTTGGACATTACCGGGGACAGGAACGTCGCGGAGGCCGGACAGTCGCATCCGCGTTCGAGCCTCGATGCCATCGCCCCTAGACCGTATTCCCCTTGATCCATGTAGTTGCGGAAGTACCAGCCGACGGTTGGGTCCTGATAGGGGACAAATATCTCGGCTATGGTTCCTTGATAAAGGACCGACCTTCTTTCGGACCCTTCGTTTTTGCCATCGATCCCCACCAGAGAAAGGACGAGTGCCATGCGAGGGTCCCATCTCACGTGAAAGGACCATTTTTGCCACGCCACGGTCGAGCCGTCGATGCGGAGGTTGCTTCCACGCGGGGAGGAGAACAAAACCGGCCTCACCTGTCGCATCTTTCCTATCGATTTGGGATCCAAATCATGATTTCCCGGTGGTATCGGAACCAGCCCCGAGTCCGTGACAGTGATGACCTCGTTTGTGTCCAGGTCGACGGTGGCGAAAAGACCTTCGATCGGGGTTGCGAAGACATCCGTCTTCACACCACGGGTATCGAAGCAATCCACCTTCACCAATCGCCTCGTCTCCTCTTCCCGCTTCCCGAAGTTGCCCACGGTTCTCGGAGCGCAAAAGATCTGGTTCAGGTCGGTGATCCCGCGCTTGGCCAGTCCCTCCTTCATTCGCGGGTCGCGCGTGGCAGCTTGCATCGCCGCCATGAACTCGGGAAACATCACCATCGGTTGCGCGCCAGGCACGTGACGAAATGATCGCACTTCACCGGCGACAAGATCTACGACGCCTTCATAGGTCTTGGCGTCCTTGCGCAGCGTAATTGCGGCAGTCCTGGGGATCGGTTTTCCCGGTCTCCATTCGAGCACCTCGCTCTTCGGCGGCTCACCGACTGAAATCGAAATATAGAGCGCTTCATCGTCCGCGTGGCCGGCGTCGCGCAACAATGCCACAGCCGAAGCTATCTCGGAGGCATCGAGGGCGTCCAAGGGATGGCGCACTTCCGCCTGTAGCGCGTCCGAGATGACCAAACCCGAGGCCAAAAAGAGGAGAAACACCCATTGCAAGACATTGACTTTCATTTCGTTACTCCTCGACGATGGCAGAAACGCATTCGATACCTGTAGCCAAAGGCATATTTCCAGCCAGCGCCTTTCGTGACGGGACGTGTGGGTGAATCTTATCTCGGGGAGTAAGGAGGGTCAACGCTCAGAGGTTGGCGTCTCTCTCCGAGAGACGCCAACCGCTCACGGCGTGAGCGGCCTACGCCTCGCCTCGCCAGGTGATGTAACTTTGCTTGTGTAAAAAGAAAGAGGGTGTAAGTTTGGTTTTTTCGCTGCGATGGCAAAAACCAACTCCAAGAAAGGAGCTTACACCCAATGGCGAAATTAACACCGATGACCGAACAATTCCAACATTTCCTTGATGAGGTAAAAGAAGACTTTTGGGGAGATGTGTATAGCAAGACAAAGCTGGCGTGGAAACGGTATTTCGAGACTGAATCACAGCGGCAGAGAGACCGTTATTGTGGCTTTGGATGGTATGAAAGAGGTGGGCAGAGAAAGAGAGAGTACCGCAATGGATACTATGAACGGGACTTTGTGACCCGCTTTGGAACGTTACGGTTGCGGATTGCCCGGAGCCGGAACAAGAATTTTCTCCCGAAGGGATTACAACGGTTTCAACGACGAGCTGACGAGGTAACGTTGCTGATACGAGAGGCGTTTCTCAGAGGAATCAGCACACGGACGGTGGGACGGATTGTGGCGATCATGACGGGAGAAGTTGTCAGTGCACAGACGGTATCGCAGCTGACACGAGAGCTAGATGAAGCAGTACAGCGATTTCACCGAGCTCGGTTGAGTGACGAATGGAAGACACTGTTTCTGGACGGAGTGAGTCTGAGGGTAAGACGTCCGAGTGGGCGGAAACGGGTGCAGATGCTGGTGGCCTACGGGGTGAGAGCGGATGGTAGCCGGCAGCTTTTGGCATTTATGCGCAGCAGTGGAGAGAGTCAAGCTGCCTGGGAAGGACTCTTAGGAGATCTGTACCGGCGTGGTATAGAGGGAGATAACCTCGAGCTGATTGTGACCGACGGCTGTGCAGGTCTGGCAGCGGCCATTGAAACGATCTATCCGAGAGCTCAGCACCAACGCTGCTGGGCACATAAGATGCGAAACATCGTCAATTCAGTCCGAAAGTGCGATCGAGACCAGATCAAGCAGGATGCACGGGCCATCTACCAGGCCGATAGCCGTCGGGATGCACTGACAGCTTTCAGGAGGCTGAAGCGTTGCTGGCACAAGGATTATCCGAAGATGGTGAATCGATTGGAGAAGGATCTCCCTGAGTTACTGGCCTTTTACAGCTTCCCACGGCCTCTGTGGAAGAAGCTACGAACCACCAACGTCATCGAACGCTGCTTCGTTGAGGTTCGACGGAGAACGCGTCCGATGGTTTGCTTTGTTAATGTCCAGAGTGTCGACAGAATCATTTACTCGATCTTCCATCGATTCAATCTCGATTGGAAGGAACAACGACCAACTCGTACCCTCGACCTTTTTACACAAGCAGCTTGACATGACCCCTCGCCACGCCTCGTTGACAGCTGAGACGGGGTGTGATTTTATCGGTACGCATTCCAGATTCGAATCACGTGAAGGGAAGGTCCGATGAAAGCTGCGTACATTGAGACTACCGGTGATCCAGAAGTCATTCAATTTGGTGATCTTCCGACTCCGGTTCCGAATTCCAAGGAGGTGCTCGTCAAGGTTGGAGCTGTGGCGGTCAACCCGATCGACACTTATATCCGTTCCGGCATGGTCGCGCTACCCATAGAGATGCCCTACGTCGTGGGATCGGACTTTGCGGGCACGGTCGAGGCAGTCGGGTCGGAAGTGTCGCGGTTCAAGCCCGGCGATAGAGTTTGGGGATCCAACCAGGGATTCCCTCCGCGACAAGGAAGCTTCGCGGAGTTCGTCTGCACTCGTGCAGAGTGGATATACCCGACCCCCGACGATGTTTCCGACACGGACGCGGCGGCCACATCCCTGGTAGGCATCACCGCTCACCTGGGATTGTTCCGCTGGGCGAAGCTGTCCGCTGGGGACGTAGTCTTTGTCAACGGAGGCACCGGTGGTGTCGGCTCCATGGTTGTTCAGATGAGCAGGGCCGCGGGGGCCAGCGTCATTGCGACCGTCGGCTCGAAGGAAAAGGCCGAGATCTGTCAGCGATGGGGTGCGGACCTGGTCCTGAATTACAAGATCGACGATGTTGATTCCGGGTTGATGGAGTTCACCAAGGGAGAAGGAGTTCACCTGTGGTTTGAGACCCAGCGGGATCCCGACTTCGTTCGCGCCGTGCCGCTCATCCGTCCCCGTGGCCGGATGGTCGTAATGGCCGGACGCGAGGCCAGACCGGCGCTCCCGGTGGGTCCGTTCTACATCAAGGACTTGACCCTGTTTGGCTATTCCATGATCAACGCGACGCCGGATGAGCAACAAGCCTGCGCCAGAAACATCAACGATTGGCGCAAGGAAGGCAAGCTGGAAATACTGATCGGGAAAAGCTTCCCTCTTTCCGAAGCGGCGGCGGCGCATCGCCTGCAGGAGGACAATACGATTGGAAAGAAGGGATCGCTACGGGGCAAGATCGTTTTGACGATTTAGTACTACGACGCGGTGACCAGAGCGACGGTTCGTTTCCTCGCCGAAAAGCTCGGCAACTAGCCCAAGCTGTGCAATGCAACAGCCTTGGTGTCGCCAAGCGTGGCATTGCTCGCCTCCGGACTCCCCACCTCGAGTTACACCAGGCAGAGTGCAACGGGCTGCAGCCTTCGGCAATGGGCTACCCGTGTGGCTTGTGCCGGCGGTCGGCCTGAGTTAGGATCGAGACACTACCAGCCGAGGAAAGGATGCCATCTCTCAAAGCCATCCAAGATGAGATACGGTCCACCTATGAACGCAGGACCAAACGCTCGAGGCAGCTGCACGAGAGGGCTGTCAGAAGCCTGCCCCGTGGTGAGACTCGTTCCATTACCTACTACGCGCCTTATCCGACTTTCATAGAACAAGGGCAAGGATGCCACGTCGTCGACGCCGACGGAAACGAGTATCTGGACCTTCTCAATAACTATACCGCGCTGGTCCACGGCCATGCGCATCCCGAGATCACCGCCGCCATATCCGAGCAGTCCGCCAAAATGACGGTAAACTGCTCGCCGCACGAGCTGCAATTCGTACTTGCGGAAGAGATGGTTCGACGCGTGCCGTCGGTCGAGCGGGTTTGCTTTGCCAATTCGGGGACGGAGGCCGTGCTCAATGCCATCCGGCTCGCTCGCGTCCACAGCCGTCGAATCAAGATCTTGAAAATGGAAGGGGGCTACCACGGCATGATGGATGCCGTTTGCGTCAGCCTGGACCCGGGATCCAGCGCACCGGCATGGCCGAGGGGGGTCCTCAACGGGCCGGGGATTTCAAGCCGCATCCTGGACGAGGTCCTGGTGGCGCCATTCAACGATCTCGAGACGACAGCCGGCCTGATTCGGCAACACCGGGATGAACTGGCCGCGGTCATCGTGGAGCCGGTGATGGGAGCCGCAGGAGTTATTCCCGCCGATGCCGCCTTCCTCTGCGGTCTGCAACAAGTCTGCCACGAATGCGGTGTGCTCTTGATCTGCGACGAGATCATCACCTTCCGCCTGGCTTCCGGCGGAGCCCAGTCCTTGTATGGAATACGCCCCGACCTGACGACCTTCGGCAAGGTCATGGGTGGCGGGTTGCCGGTCGGCGCCTTTGGTGGCCGCGCGGACCTGATGGAACTCTGTGACCCCCGCCACCCCGATACCTTTTTTCACTCCGGAACCTTCACCGGGAACCTGGTTACCATGGCGGCCGGAATCACAGCGCTGAAACTACTGGACGACAAGGCCATCGAAGGCATCAATCAGTTAGGAGACAGCCTCCGAGCGAGGTTGAAGCAAGTGTTCGCAGATGCCGGCATCGGCGGAACCATCACGGGGACGGGCTCGCTGGCGCAGGTACATTTGTGCGATCGTTCTGTTCGAGACTATCGGAGCGCCATCTGTTCGCGCGACAAGGTCAGACCCTGGCTCCACCTCGCCCTGATGAACCATGGAATCTTCGCAGCAAGCCGGGGACTGTACAGTCTATCGACGCCCATGGGCAAAAACGAGATAGATCGCGGGGTTGTCGCTTTCGGCGAAGCTGTCGAGCAAACGAAAGCCCTCTTGCTGGATTGGGAGCACGTCGAGAGTCTCCCCCAGCCGCTCGAGTGCAGCGAAGGAACCAGCCACCCCAGCTGACGGCTGGGCGCCCTTTGCGAGTTGCCCTGGTCACCTGCCTATGATACGAGGATTCATCCTCACGATCGCGACTTGTATGTTGCTCGGGTGTTCGCGGACCGACGCAGACTACCTCACACCTTCGCTTCGCGCGAGAGTAGAGCAGCTCAAGCAAGAATCCGCTGTCGAAACAACCCAAGAAACGGTTGCCAAGCGTTGCGGCATCTTGTGGGAATGGTCGAATGCTCTGTCGATGACAGGCCTTCAAATGAATCCGGACCTGCCAAGGTTGGTCATTGCCCCCAGGGACCCGGATAGTGCCGCCAGCAACGCCAGGTTGAAACGAATCGATGGGTTGATCCAGGAGTTGATCCTCAGGGATGAAGTCCCGATCGAGTCGTTTGGGACGCTCAAGCTCGATGCGCCGGAACCCGTCGTGGCCGGAAGTTTTCAAACCTTCACTCAGCAATACATCGTCGGGGATCTGGCCGTGGAACCGGGAGGAGGCTTGCTTATCGGGCGGCATTTTCAAAGCTATGCGTTTCCTTCCGGAACGAACTTCCAGACAACGGACCCTGCCGCGGAGGGGTTTCTGAGCGTGCGGAGCTCCAACCCCATTGCAAGATTCGAGCCGGAAACGATCCCCTGGAACGGGCTGCACGGCATCGCCGAAGTGGGCACCGCGCCGGTCGTCTTCCGTCTTCGCGGCGCGCGGCTGACTTCAGGACAAACCGTCTCCGTCAAGTACGGCGACACTGCGGGTGGATCGAAAGGGTTACGGATTCAAAACTATAGTAGCGATGCCGTTCCTCTACCCATCTATGTCGACTTCAAGGGGGATCAAAACTTCATCATACTCCCTATCCAGACCTATACGGTCGCCGGCCGAGAGGTGCACAGTGTTCATGGCTTTGCCCCGTCGACTGTCGGGATCGGGGAGCGTTTCACGCTTTCGGTAAGAAGCGAGGATCGTTATTTGAACCGCGCGAGCGGACCGATCCCGGGGTACGAGATCCAGGTCAACGGGGAAGATTTCGGCGGGATCGATCCCGGCGACGATGCCATTCATCTGGTGAAGGGGATCCAGTTTGCTGAACCAGGAGTCTATCGCTTTTCTTTCCGCTCGAGCGACGGGGCGATCACCGGTCACAGCAACCCGATCTGGGTGCGAAAGCAAGTGCCCGGGCGAATTTACTGGGGAGATACGCACGGCCACTCCGGTTTTGCCGAAGGGTTGGGAACACCTGAAGCTTACTTCCGGTTCGGACGGGACGAGTCGCGACTCGACTTTCTCACGCATTCCGAGCACGACCTCTGGATGGACGATTTCGAGTGGGAGGTGCTGCGTCAGAAGGTACGGCAGTTCAACCGTGAAGGCGAGTTCATTGCTTTCCTTGGGTATGAATGGACCGTGGGGACCAGTCGCGGCGGACACCACAATGTCCTGTTTCGGACCCCGGAAGGAAGGAACCGCGTTGCAGCCCAGACCACGCCCGATCTGCCACAACTCTATCAAGGCTTGGCGCGTGGAAACGACATGCGTGATGTCCTGATCATTCCTCACGCTCACATGGCGGGGGATTGGACGAGGAGCAATCACCTGATGGAACGGCTGGTGGAAATCATGTCGGGTCACGGCAACTTCGAATGGTTTGGACGACGGTACTTGGCCGAAGGACACGAGGTAGGCTTTGTCGCCGCCTCCGACGATCATTTCAGTCACCCCGGATACTCCTCACCTTTTCTTTACGGCTACGTGCAACAAAATGGATTGGCGGCGGTCCTGGCCCCGGAAAAAACGGCCGACGCCATTTTTAGCGCCCTGAGAGCCCGACACTCTTACGCCACCACCGGACAGAGAATCATCCTCGACCTCACGCTCAACGGCGCCCCAATGGGATCCAGGATCCCTTTCGCGGCAAGGCGCCGCATCCGAGGGCAGGTGATGGGGACCGCGCCGATCGACCGGGTCACGCTGGTAAAAAACGGTAAGGACATCTGGACCCGGGATTTCCTTACGGCATCCGGCGGAAACCATCGAATCATGGAGGTATCCTTCTGGTCGGACTCCGACCCTGGGCAACATGCGAACCCCAGAGCTTGGCGGCGATGGGACGGAACGCTCGACGTCAGCGGGGCTCAGATAGAGAACGTCACCGCCCCGTCTCTCCGCAACCGGGTGCTGGAGAATGTCATCACCGATCCGCAAGATCCCGGGAGGATTCATTTCACTCTCATGACCAGGGGTTCGGACAAATCAATCCTGCTGGAACTCGAACCAGATCGCGCCGGACGCACGCATCGTGTTGAAGCTCGCGCGCGCTCGAAGGCCGATACTCGAGTTCTACCGCCGATTGACGAAGCAGGGATTCCCGAGTGTGGGAATAGTCTCGCTGCCTGGGTCCGCTGAGATCGAGCTTAGAGACATGCACCGCGGGACAATCACGCTTCCCTTCTCCGATGGACGCCATCCTGATGTCGTCACCGCGCGCTGGATACGGTCGGATGCGCCGAAGGATCAGGGATTCGAATTCATGGATATCGAAGATCCCTCACCGGGTGACAACTATTACGTTCGGGCAGAACAGTTGGACGGTGGAATCGCGTGGTCCAGCCCCGTCTGGGTCGGACAAACTTCCAACGACAATGATTCAGGGGTTGCGAGCCAATGAACAGAATCCTGCGTTTCAGACATCTGATTGTCCTGCTATCTCTTTCCGTTGTGACGGCCTGCAATCCAACCGAACATGCGGAGATCAGCTGGGCCGGCGCCAGGAACCAGATCGTTTCGGCCGAGCTACAACGAGTCGTCGAAGAACTGGTCACCATCTCACGAAAAAGCCGCTCCAGAACGCAGTACTGGGGCCGGATCACCGGGACACCGGAAGACAGAGAAACTGCTGAGTTTCTGGCCGAAGAGTTCGGAAACGCGGGGGCGGAGGACGTCGAGATCACGCCGGTGCCCGTTCAGATCGCCCGTCCCAAAAAATGGACCCTCACGGTGGACTCGGCGGGGATGCAGCGATCACTAGGGTCCGCCATGGCCGTGCGCAACGAGAAAACCTACGTTCCGAGGGATGTCTCGATTCGAGCTCCAATCGTTTTTGTGGGCAAAGGCGAGAAAGAGAACTTTGCCGAAATCGACGTCCACGGCAAGATCGTGTTCGTTCATCGATACGATCCAGACCAACCGCTCGAGAGAAACACCGGCCCCGCAGAAGCCTTCGATTTGGCTGTAGCCGGCGGGGCCGTGGCTCTGATTTTTGGAGGTTTGCTTCCCGGCGATCTACAAATCGTTCCCCAGCTGGGTTCTCCCATGGCGGGGCTCGTGCTATCGAACGAAACCGACCGGCGCATACCGTCCTTTTCGTTGAGCGTCGAGGAGGCCTCGGACCTGGTTTCGGCCCTCAACGAAGACGCCCAGTGCACTATTCGAATGACCTACGACCCGCAGCTCCACACCGAGTCATGGAATGTCGAGGCTCGAATCCCTGGGATCACCGACGACTGGGTCTTCATCGTCGGGCATACGGACGGATATTTCGACGGAGCGATCGACAACGGAACCGGAGTCGCGGGGCTCGTGGGCCTCGTGGGGGCGCTTTCCAGCATCCCCGCAGAGCATCGAAACAAATCCTACCTCGTCGCGGGCGTCGGAGCGCACCACGATGGCTCGATTGGAATGCGCGAGCTCGTTTGGCGATACAAGGAAAGACTACCGCAGGTGGCCTACGGGATCTTGCTGGATCATCTCGCGGCCAGCGTCTACGAGCGCCAGGGCGTAGGGATGGTCAAGACGGAGCAGGAGCAACCGCGATTCCTGATCACGACTCGCGAGAATCAGACTTTGCTGGGCGCCTATCGAAACGTCATCGATACCAATCGATTCGAGATGGCTCCACTGGGGTCTCTGAGCTCGGAGTGGTATTTGCTGGCCTGCGGGAGCGACCTTCATATCAGCTGCAATTTGTTCGCAGCGGCCGGACTCATGAGTCCGGTGCAGTTCTATCACTCGAGCTCCGATACGGTGGACACCTTCGTCTCCGGGAGGCTGGAGGAATGCGTCCGAGCCCATCTCGATATCCTGGCTGAACTTGATTCCGTGCCTCGCGATCAACTTCAGCAGTTCACGGGTCAAGCGGAGTATGTGGTGGAGTTCGATCTCGAAAGGCGGTGACGCCCCGAACCCCATATTCGTAGTATACGTAGTAGAAGACCCAGCGCTAGACGGATTTATTACCGGGAGCTCGCGGGTATGCCCTTCCGGGGTGCATCGTGCAACGTCGACTCCGGAGGCAAAACAAACAAAGGGATGTCTCGACGGTTTCTTTGTTCGGCAACGACCTCGATGTCATCGAACCAGGCTTGTCCTGTGTTCATCTGTCCGTATGTGCCCAGCCTGGCGGCCACCGTGACCTCGAGGGGCGCGTCGGTGCCGTTTAGGACGTAAAACCGCAGTAGTGTCCAGTCCCTTGTGCCCCGAAGTTCGTTGGATTCAACTGGGTTGTCCATGAGACAGAGGTGAGCACCCTTGCTGAGCAACCCCACGTTCTCGGTGCGACAGTATGTCGAGAACCTGTACGATGTCCTTGGGAGCAGTCGGACGTGCTGGACAACACGTGAGTCTGCATCCTGGGCGTGAGTCAGTCGCATCGATCGCGCGCCCGAGAAGGCGACATGTGCATCCGGTGTCAAAGTGGCGGCTCCAGGAGTGGAGTCATACTTTTGGGGATTATAAACGCTACTTGACGGGCGGCGCGAACAGGGGCAGAATCGGCGAATGCGCACCCTTCACAAAACCGGCGTCTACTCCGTGCTCACAGCTTTCTGGCTTGTCGAGCGGGTCGTCGGGTTGGCTGGGATCCCCGACGATTGGGACACATGGACGGATCTTGTAGTCATGGTTCCCGACCCTATCGGATGGCTTGCCCTTGGCGCGTTCTCCGCTTTGACGCTAAACCAGCTATGGGAAATTATCAAGAATCGGCGAGCCAGACGAAACACAAACGAATCTGAGCCGATTGCCCTCAGCTATTTGAACGCGGGTGCTCTTATAGATCGCTACATATCTCCGGCCACAGTGGTCATGCCAGCCTCAATACAATTGACAGTCAGAAAGGACCTCTTGGATCGGTTCGGAGAAACTCCGGGAGCAAAGCTCGGTGAATACGAATACAACGGGGTTCTGCTTCGGCAATGGCTCGAACACAACGCCGCCCGGTTCCTAGTCCAACATCGCGGAGATCTGCAATGAAATATGACCTGACACTTGTGACGCTTAGTGCGGAGCAGATCGCCAAGGCCAAAGAGGTGAACGGCGCTAGGAAGAGGATCACCCACGCTTTGATCTGCGGCCCCCACGGGCAGATATTCGGGACGGAAACGCAGTGCCTCAAATACTGGACGGCATGGGACCCGTGCCGAAAAATAGAAGTGTCCAAAGGGAAGTTTCGTGCAGTGTTCCCGGACCTTTTCAGTCGAGCGGTAAAGACGACGGACTATCCGATCAAGGACTTTGAGACCACCTTCAACTTGGTCAATGACTTGATCGCCACCCAGGAGAGGCGGAGAGGAATTTGACATGACTCGTGGTGTCCCCATGCTCGATCCCAAGCGTGACCTGGCGGGCGCGACGCCGGAGAAGCTGGCCCGCGCCCTACTGTTCAACCCGCTACGACCGCGCCCCGGAGTCAAGCCCGTTGCACGCAACGAGGTTGCGGAGAAGGAGGTTGCGACCGACCATCCGGGCGACGGTATCCCGCATCTGGGCAAGCGTGTCTGACTCCCGGATGTTGTGCTTCCCGGCAAACTCGTTCACGTATCGCTGCAAGTGCTTCGGGCTGATCTTGTGGAAGATACCCTTATGAGCGCGCTTGAGCATCGACCAGAAGCTCTCGATCCCGTTGGTGTGGGCCATCCCGTTGACGTACTCGCTGACCGAGTGCTTGACCGTCTCATGCGGGTTGGGGATGCCCTCGTAGGCCGCTGCGTCGTCGGTGTAGACCACCGCGTCCGGCTCGGCATTGTCGGCGATGAAGCCTTGCAGCGTAGGCGCATCGGTGGAAGTCACGACCCTGGCGTTGACCTTGTTGGTCGCCCGGTCCTTCGCGCCGACCACCACCGTCATGTCCACCGGGCCGCGCCCCTGCGCCGCCTTCCGCTCGGCGTTCGACTTGTTCTTGCGCTTCCCGCCCATGTAGGTCTCATCGAACTCCACCGGGCCATCGAACGGGCCTTCGCCGTTCCCGGCCCACGCCTCGCGGATACGGTGCATCATGAACCATGCACTGCGCTGGCTGATTCCAAGGTCGCGGTGAAGCTTCATGGACGAAACCGACTTCAGGCTGGTCAGGCACAGATAGATACCAATCGCCCATTTCTGCATGGGAATGTTCGACCGCGCCATCGGCGTACCGGTGCGGACGCTGAAATAGGACCGGCAGTCCGTGCACCAATAGGGCATCGGCTTCGCGTTCGGAACCTCGCGCGTGCGAAGCGATCCGCACTTTCCGCAGCAGCGCTCGCCGCTGGGCCAAACGCAATTCTCGAACCACTCCGTCGCGGCTTCGTCGGTCGGGAACATGTCCATCATCTGGACCAGGGTAAGCCCTTTGCGGTGGCTCTTTCCGGGTGCTTTCTTCGCCATATCCAGTCTCCGTTGCCTCTGACTGCAATATAGCGATTGGAGACAAGAATGTCAAGTAACGTTTATAATCCCCATACTTTTCGTGTGTCCAGGATTGGGTGCCATGAGTGAATGAACCGTTGCCGATCTGGTTCGTAGGCACGATCTCCCGGGCGCTGAGGCCGTATCTCCTCTCGATTCCGCTAGCCGTGTTGAGCCGCAGAAAAACCCAAGACTCCCCGGATGCGCGAGAGAACGAGGTTTGCTCCAATCGGTCGATCCACTCCGGCCAGTCCATCGTGAGCAGCCACGCATGGGCGCCGCGCTCCTTGAATAGGAGCCCGAAATCGGTGCCCCGTCGGGATCCCCGCAGCAGGCGAAGATCACGTTGTTCACTGACATCGGCCATGTCCCACCGCTGCTGTGGGGGAGACATGGCGACGCCCGGGTAGAAGGCACCCCAGTCCAGCACGTACACGGTTTCGACGTCGGCTCGGAACGCGTGCTTCACAGCGCGGATTGCATTCCAGCTCACGTCATATTCTCCCCCAATGGGCGGTGCTACGCGAGCTTCGGTGTAGCCTTTCAGGCCCGTGAGTCCATAGAACCCGCCAAGCACGAGGACACCTGCCGCCACCCCCACGTGTCCGAGGCAGCCGCGCCATTTGTTGCTCAGGTCTACGACCGCTAACGCCACACTCAGATGGATGAAGGGTTTGACCAGGATCGTGTGGTGCGAGGACCATGCGTCGGCGGTTTTGATCGTAAATGCGATGAGGGCGGCCGTGAAGAGCGACAGCAAAAGAACTGCCCGCTCAAGGGGCTGCGTTCCGGAAGGTTTTCTGATGACGGCGATCAAGCTACGGATGAGCGTTGCGGCGAAGAGGAGCATGAGTACGCCTGAATATGTCTGGTAGAGGATTGGAGCGGTTGGCGAGCTCACATCAACGTACCGGTGGTAAGCCGAGAAGGGATCGAGCAGGCCAAATAACATGACGGCGTGCGCCCACAGCGTATCGAATTGGTGAAGAGGGATGGAGCCGGACATGCCTTCCAACGCTCTCTGGCTGTGTCCAGGAATGAGGGTGAATGCTGCCAGCAGCCCCGCGCCTGCACCCACGGTCGTCAGGCCGGCTCGCCAGAGGGCTCGTCTTCCCGTTACCGGTGCCACGAGCCATGAAGCCGCGAGCCCCGCGCCCACAAACCACAAGAAATTCAAGCGATCCCAACACCCAAGGAATGCGATGACGGCGGCGGCAACCGGCGGCAATAGGCTGACCTTGTTGTCGGGGAGGCAGATGAAGACAAAGGCGCAACCGAAGAGGAGCGTCAAGAGGATGGGCCCCTCGTCGGTGCCTCCTAGAGCGAGCAGGGAAATGTCCGTCAGTAGGAGCGCTGCGGCAATTGTCGCGCAGAGCGGCGCTCCGTTCCCGAACCGGTACGCCACCCACACGGCGAAAATGATGAACAGCCCTAGAAGGACGGCATTGAATGTCCTGTAGGTCGGGACTTCGGCGGAGAGGCGGCATAGATAATAGAGCCATCCCTTCAGTGAGCCGACATAGGGATATGAGAGAACCGGAAACGTTCGGCCGAAGAACGGCCGAGAGTAGGCCGCGCATAGGTCGGATTGGTTCTCGCTCGGCTTGGTCAGGCAGCTCAGGGAGAGCAGAGGTAAATACTCATCTTGGTTGCCCGGGAGCGGATTCCGTTGGAATAAAACGAACAACAGCAAGAGGCTGAGCGCCACGGCCACGGCCAACAAAAGCAAAGATGTAAGCGTTTTTGTTCTAGACGTGAGGTTGTTCGTGCCCAGGATATGCTCCTTGTTCACGCCCGGAGAATATGATCTGTTCTGAACAGGCTCATCCCGCGACGAACGAATAGACCTCGTTTCCCGATACATCGTGGAAGCGAAACGTCAGACTGGAGTCTTCACCCTTCCAGCCCAGCTCCACGGAAAGAAATCCACCCTTCATGCGGTGAAAGAGGTGATAGTCCTCGTTTTCCCCTGGACTGCCTACCGCATGAACATCACTGGCAGGACCACAAGAGAACTCTCGCAGACCGGTTTCCGGATGACGCGAGTAATACTGCCAGTGCCGGTCGCCGCAGATCACGAAAAAATTGTCTCCCAGTGCTTCCCTGGCCCAGAGACTGAACTCCATCCCTTCATGTGCGAAGGCCGCGTTGGCATGATTGTCGGCTTTCCTCGGCTTGTCGGGCCCGACCATGGGATTGGGAGAAACCAGGATTTTCCAATCCGCATCGCTCTCCAGCAAAGACGACTGCAGCCATTGCCTTTGCTGTTCTCCCCAGATTGATTTGGCGGGACCATCGGGCATCGGGTTGGGGGAGCGAAAATCCCGGTTCTCGACCAACCAGAGCTGAAGCCCTCGACCCCAGCGAACCGTTCGATAAGTTCGATCCCCCATCGGCACCTGCTCGAGAAAGATGCGTTGCCCTTGCTCGAACGTGAGCGGCGCCATCATTCCCGGGTCCATCCCCGGAAAACAGTCATCGCTCAGAAGATCGTGATCGTCCTTGAGCCAGTAACCGGGCACCTGGGACAAGAAATCCACAATTCGCGGAAGACTAAAAATACGGTACCAGTGGTGTCGGGCGATTCCCGGGTTGGTGGCTCGGGGAGTATCGGCATCGTAGTAAACGTTGTCCCCGATCGAAAGATAAAAGGCGGGATCTAGAGCGAGCATGGATGGATAGATGTGAAATCCCTCCGGATCGTCCAGGTGCCCGTAGTGCTGGCAGGTCATTGCTGTGAATCGAAGCGGGCGACGATCCTGGGCCTTGGGCGAGGTTCGAAACTGCCCCTGTCTCGTGTCCGATATCTTCTCTTGCTTTACACCGCGGACCTCGGCCGTGACCGTGTATCGCGACATAGACCGAAGGTCCTGCAGCCGGAACTGATGGCTGAAATCGGAGGATTCGCCAACCGCCACCCATTCCGTCGCGCGGCTCTCTTGCCGATCAGACAGTCCGTAGCGGACGCGGAGCTCGGCTGCAACCCCCGGACAGGATCCCTCCAGCTGTTCGACCTCCACCCCATCCGGCAGCGGGTCCCGAGGGCTCCCAGTCAATCGGAGACCTTCCGAGTTGCGTTCCGGTTCCCGGGTGGCTCGTGCCCAAACGATGGCGGAGCTCTCGGTCACTTCTCCAACTTTGATTCCCGTCGCCAAGAATGCCTCACGGGGTCCCAGCGCTCGGCAGCCTCCCGTGCAAGCAATCCACACCATCAGAAGTCCAACCATACGAAAGCGCATCCGTCTCCTCGATTGAATCGCACCGATCCATAGGTGTGCTTGCCAAGCCGTACGAAACTAGCCTCTTGCTTCGAGTGTCATCTCGAGACCTGGATCCGGTACAAGCGTAAATATCGCGCGGGGTTCGATCTGCTGATCGGCAGCGAGGCGCAAACGGTACTTCTGCGCACAGGTCGCGATGACGAGCAGCGATTGAGTGATGGCAAAATGATTCCCGATGCATAGGCGGGGGCCTCCGCCAAAAGGCATGTAGGCGAACCTCGGACGAGCAGGCGTTGTGTCCGCCGCAAAACGTTCCGGATCAAAGCGCTCAGGATCCGGCCAGAAGCCGGCGTGGTGATGGACGATATACGGGCTGATGATTACATCGGATCCGAAAGGAACGTGATAGCCTCCAATGGTGTCGTCCTCCGCCGCCGTGCGCATCATGAACCACACCGGAGGGTACACCCGCATCGATTCTTCCAGCACTTGCCGCAGATAGACGAGTCGGGGTAGATCGTCGGCCACCGGCGCGCGGCCATCGAGAACGGAGCTCAGCTCGTCGTGCACTTGCCGCTCTACTTCGGGAAACCGCGACAACACATACCATGTCCAGGAAATTCCCGTGGAGGTTGTCTCCTGTCCCGCCATGAACATGGTCAAGATCTCGTCGCGGAGCTGGCGGTCGTCCATCCCTTCGCCCGTCTCTTCATCACGTGCCGAAAGAAGCATGGCTAACAAATCGTCTCTTTCTTCTTCAGATTGGCGCCGTTTGTCGATGATCCGGTAGACAATCGCCTCCAACTGCTCCACGGCTTTGCGCAAAGCGTCTTCCTGCAACTCGGAGGGTCCTTGCGGATTCAAACTGCTCGCCTCCGCTTTCAGGCTTTCGCCTCGCTGCTTCATGATGCGAAGATAAGTAGAAAGGGCCTCATCAACCGCGTCGGCGTCCGCGCTGCGGATGTCCAGACTGAACATCGACTTCAAAAGAATGGTCAAGGCCAGGTGCATCATCTCGGCAGGCAGGTCGAGCCGTCGACCGCTGTCGGCAAAAGGTCTCCAGCTCGGCAGCATCGCTTCTATGGCTTCGCTCATGGTCGAAACGAGGCCCGCCAGCCGATGTCGCGAAAACGCCGGCTGCATGAGCCGTCGCTGGCGCCTCCAAAGATCCCCCTCGCTCGACAATAGACCGTTTCCGAAGATAAGCTTGTTGGACAGCAGAAATCCCCTGCGCTGCGCGACCTGATCCGCAGTTTCCACATTGTCCCGGTCGCTGCGGGCATAACCCTTGGTGTAGTTCGTGTAGTTGTCTTGCAACACGTGTCGGATAGCTTCGGGATGGCTGACCAAATACGCGGCGAATCCCGAGGCCAGCGGGAGACGGACCACGTCTCCGTATTTCTTGTGACAATCGATGAACAATCGAAGGGGGTTCGCGCGAAGTTCGGGCAAGCATCCCAGTTGCGGATGTCCGCTTGGACCGGGGGCATCCCTGACTTCCGCTCTTTTGATCTCCATCGAAGCTTCCCCTCTTCACGACCCTTGATCGTCGCCCAGAATCGTCCGGAGCAGTTCTGCTCCGATGCTGCCTCCGCTCACAACACACACAGACTTGCCCCGCTCTTTTGCAGGTCTGGCCTGGGCGGCGGCTAGCGATTCGGCGCCGGCACCTTCAGCCAGAAGTTTGTTTTGGAGCACCAATCGTTTGATGGCGGCCTTCACTTCCTCCTCCGAGACCAGACACACATCGTCTAACAGTTCGCGAAGCAAGGGGTACATCTCGGCAACCACGAGAGGAATCGATGCCCCTTCACAGACTGTAGGTTTGTGTTCGATCCATGTCGGCATCCCCGCTTCGAAGCTCGCGGCCAAGGAAGGATTCTCCGCCCCTTGAACTCCAATCACACGAACGCCCGGTTTGAGAGCCTTCAGGGCCGCCGCGACGCCGCAGATGAGAGCGCCTCCGCCGACGGGAACGAACACGGTTTCGATCTCGGGGTAGTCCTCGAAAATCTCCAGGCCGATCGTTCCATGACCGGAGATCATCCTGGGGTCTCCCCACGGATTGAGATAGGTGTACGGTTCATCACGCCATCCTTCATCAAACATATAAGCCAGAAGCTCTTCGAAGGGCATCTTCACGGGCGTGACCCCATAGTTGACGATCGCCTGGATCTTGTTCTCGGGAAGCCAATCCGGCACCAGAGTTCGGGCGGAGACACCGAATTTGCGGGCCACATATCCAAGCGCCTGGGCCGTGTTCCCCGAGCTGGTGGTACTCAATCCGCGCGCGCGTTCGTCCTTCGACAGATCGGCGGCCCAGCAGTACACACCCCGGAGCTTGAACGAGCCGATTGGTTGCAAAACCTCCGGTTTGAGCCAGATGTCGACCGACGTATCATAACTGTGCAGGGGGACCAGAGGAGTGCGCACCGCCACACCATCGAGGGTTCTTGGCTGCCGATTGGAAGTCCGACAACGTCGGGGCGCTGATGGGTGGTCCACCCCATCCGGTTCGTCTGTTGTCCACGTGTGTATCCCTTGTTTGCTCAGAGAGGTTTCGCCAAAGAGCCTACAATAAAATCGATATCGCGTCGATAGACGAGGTCCAAGTCCACCCCCCCTTCGCGGCAAGAATGAAGGGGTAGCCCTCCATGAGCAAAACAACTTGAGCTATACTATGCCGTTCAAATCCAGTTCAAGCCAATCCGGAACGTGTAACAAAAGGAGAGAGAGCGAACCATGACGTATCAACTAGGCCAGATCGGGCTTGGCCATATCGGAAAGATTTATGCTGGCCATCTCTTGAAGGCCAATGGTCAACTTGTCGTCTTCGACGCCCAGAGAGAGCATGTTGAAGCGCTCGAGCAAAATGGGGCGACGGTTGCCAACTCGCCGCAGGAAGTCGCATCACAGAGCGAAATCGTCGTCATGGCACTTCCATCACCGGAGGCCGTCCGTACTGTGATGCTGGGGGACCAGGGAATCTTGAAGTCGGCAAAACCGGACACCCTGATTCTCGACATGAGCACCGTGGACCCCTTCACCTGTAAGGAGCTCTACGATGCGGCGAAGCAGAATAAAGTGCGGTATCTGGAGGCGCCCGTGAGTGGAGGGCAGCCCAAAGGAGCTGGAACCGACGGTGCCCGTGCCGCGAACGTGACCTTCATGGTCGGAGGAGACGAGGAAGATTTCGAGCGGGCCAAACCGATCATGAGTTTTCTCGGGAAGCACTGGTTTCACTTGGGCCCGTCGGGCTCGGGCAGCGCGGTAAAACTGATCAGCAACCTCGTCTCCGGCGTGGCCAATCTCGTGGCCGCTGAAGCCATTGTCCTCGGAGCCGCGGCAGGGATTTCCTGGGAAAAATTGCTGGCCGTGTTCAAGCAAACCGACGCGAACAGCTTTCACATGATGAACTACATGGAGCCCCGCATGATCCGGAATGATTTCGAGCCCGGTTTCAGCGTCGATCTCATGTACAAGGACCACCGTCTCGCCGGCGACCTGGCGCAAAAGCTCGGGGTCCCTGTTGTTTTCAATCAACTCGCGTTGCAGATTTATCAGGTGCTACGGGCGAATGGACGCGGAAGCAAGGATTTTGCCGACGCCCTGAATCTAATGGGAGAATGGTCCGGAGTGGACTTCCATCACCCCCGCAAACCCTTCAATGAATAAAGCGCTAACCGCTTCCCGCTATCCGCCTTCGCCCTCACCGTCCAGGGCGTGGGTAGCCTACTGATGAGTTTCTCTCTCCGAGAAACGCAGATAAGAATGGTCCGTCGCACACGGCGTGTGCGACCTACGGTTCCACCCACATTCTCGGCTCACGCGGAAGTTTCTCATTCCGCATGGCCGCGTGGTAGGCGAAGGAAGCCATGATGACCGATGCCTGCATCATGTCTTCCTTCTGGATACGGTCGACTACGTCCATATTGGAGTGGTGCGTGCGGCTGAAGTAGTCGACCCAGTCCTGGATGAACTGAAATCCCGGGAGCCCGACATAGTCGAAGGTGAAGTGATCGGTTCCAAAGGTATTGCGGATCGAAATGGTCTGCGCGCCCAAATCGTGGAACGGAGCCAGCCAGGCCTCAAAAATCGGGCGGACCATTTCGTTTCCTTGTAGAAGGACTCCCCGGATTTTGCCCGTGCCGTGATCCAGATTGAAATAGGCTGCCAGGCTATCGTAACCGGGCCTCGGAGAGGGAGGCTGCCGCCAGAGCCGGCGAAACTCTTCGCTCTCCAGATCCATGCTCTTCGGCGGCTCGTCCTTGAGAGCAAAGTGCTTCCCAACATAAGCGCGCGAGCCGAGCCGTCCCTGCTCCTCCCCGCCCCACAACGCGACTCGAATCGTTCGTCGCGGCTGCAGACCGGCTGCTTTGATGATTCGGATGGCTTCCATCACGACGGCGCTGCCGGACGCGTTATCGGTGGCACCGGTTCCGGTATGCCATGAATCGAAGTGGGCACCCATCATGACCAGTTCATCTTTCTTGTCGGTCCCCGGAAGATCCGCCAGAACGTTGTAGTCCATCGGATCTTGCTCGAGAAACTCCACCTCGATCTCCATCTCCAATTGCACCTCGATGGACTTGTCGAGAATCCGGCAGATACGGTTGTAGTGCTCCACCGCCATTACGACCTGAGGCGCCACCGGTGAGGTGTCGTGCCGGCGATGGGTGTTTCCGTCGACAAAGACAGTACCGTTGTCTCCCTGGCCCGGCTCCACCAGAGCGGCCACGCCCTCGGAGAGGAAAAACTGGTCGATTTTCCTGCGCAACTCCTCTTCCTCCGGCAGGACCGGCGGTCTTGGACGGATCTGCGGCTCGGGAACGCGCGAGTCGAACAGTTCTTTCAATTCGGCCTCGCTCAGCCGCTCAGCTTCCGCAGCGAAGTGTGCAGGAACTTCCCGCGGTGGCTTGGTCAAAACGAAACGGCCCTCCAGCTTCCCTCGGTAGCGTTCGAAATCCGCTTCAGACTCGATATCGACGCGAGTGGCCGGCCCCCGGACCGTGCCATTCGTCCCAGGGGTCCACGCCTTAGGGTAGGCAATCAACGGAGCATAGGTCGGGCTCGACATGTGGGCGGCGAAGCGTTTCATGTCCCAGCCGCGGCCGAATTCGAACGGCTCCCTGTGGACATTCTCGAGCTCCCAGTCCTTGAACTTGTCCTGGGCGTACTGCTGGGCACGGCGCATCATGGTAGACCCGGTAAGCCGGGGCCCATGCACGTCGGAAAGATAGCTTATGATCTCCATAACCTGAGATCTGTTTAGTCCCTCATCTTTTAGTTTCCAGACTGCCCCAAGGTCCGCGCGATCCGCTCCAAAGGCCAATGATGAGAGAAGAAAGATGGCAAGAAATGCCAGGGTCGGTCGTTTCATGGGTCCTCGTAGGCATCTCACTCCATGCGATGCAAGTTAGTTTTGACAACGCGGACACCGAGCGTGCGGCTACGCCTACTTCCAAATTTGTCGGGCTATACGGAGAAAGTTCTCGCCCAGGATCCCTCGCACGTCATGCTCCGAGTAGCCGTTGGCCAGCAGAGCCTCGGTCAGCGCCGGCAGATCTTCGGGCTCGACGAGCTTCCACGGCGGAAGCGGATATCCGGCCTGTGGAAAAGCATTCTTGTTCTTTGTAAAGCTCTCGATCAAGACGTCCTGGTAGTCGACAAAGTCCAGGCCGATTCCAATATGCTCAGCTCCCACGAGGCCGGCCATGTGATCGACGTGGCGACATACGGCCTCGACCGTTCCTCTGCCGTCGTCCGCCAGAAAGATGCCGATGCCGTTGACCCCGATGATGCCACCCGTCTGAGCGCACGCCTTGATCTGATCGTCGCGGATATTTCTTCCGTGATCGACTAGAGCGCGGCATACCGAATGAGAAAAGATCACCGGAGCCTTCGATGCCTCCATCGCTTCCATCGACGTGCGGTACCCCGTATGAGAGCAATCCACGATCATCCCTACCCTGTTCATCTCGTCAATGAGGCTCCGGCCGAACTTACTCAAGCCTCCGTCTCCCGGCTCGTGGCAGCCATCACCCGTCTCATTCCTCTGGTTGTAGGCCAGAAGAGCCATGCGCACACCGAGCCGGTAGTAGGTCTCCACAAGGTCGAGATTGCGCGCGAAGGGCCGGGTCCCCTGAAAGTTGAAGCTCACCGCCAGCCGGGAGCTTTCACGGGCGCTCAGAATATCGTCCGCCGAATTCACGAGGAGAAACCGATCTGGAGCCTTCAGCACCTGAGCTCTGAAAGTGGCGATGTTGGTCAACACGGCTTCCAACCCGGCGTTGAGATCTCCACCGAGCGTGAGCGAGATGTAGTGCAGGCCTGCAGCACGGATCCGCTCGAGCGGAAAGGAGTTTAGATAGGGAATCTCTCGCCCGGGGAGAAGCATGTCGCATACGAGCGCATTGCTGTACAGCGGATGGAGGTCTTTTGGGGACTTGTTCATGGGTTGCCTCCCGGGCTCTCCGGTCTGGCCGTTGCGTCGTGATGGTCATCCCGGCGCAAGTCGCGGCGCAGAACATCTTCGCTGACCCAGGGCTGGACGCCATAAGGACGCGCTTGCGGCCAGATCTCGTCGAGTGTCTCCGCGTCGTAGAGGCGACCGCTTTTCATGACGTACTGGATATCGGTGGTGTTGCGAATGTCATCCAGCGGGTTGGATCGGAGCACCACGAGGTCTGCGAGCTTTCCCGGTTCGATGGAACCAATCTCTTGCTCCATTCCCAGGAAGTGGGCTCCGCCGTAGCTGGCGGCCTCGAGCGCCTCCATGGGAGTGACCGCCTGCCCATAGGCCCACACCTCCCAGTGAGTGCCCAACCCATCCTGTTCGCCGTGCGCCCCCACGGCGAGGTGCCCCCCCGCTCGCTTTATATCCGCGGCACCTTCCGCCAGAATCGGGAACATGAACTCACGCAGCGGTTTTTTGACAAAGCTGCGGCGCGTCGCCGTCTCCTGCCAGGGGCTCCAGCGCAGCAGCTTGTCGTCCAGCCAGAGATCCGCCTCACCCATCCAGTACTCGATCGCGTTTCCGGTCGGGTAGTCGCTCATGAGCAGCTGAGCGGAGTAGTGGGCGCCCGACCGACCGAAGAAGTTCGTCACGTCACTGTAGACTGGAACGTACTGCAGGGGGTGCTCCCACCCGGCGTGGCCCGTCATGATCAAACCGAGGAAGTACTCCATGTCGGAGCCCTCCGAGGTCAACGTCACTCCGCGCCGTCGAGCCGCCTCCGCAAGCCAGGTGCGTTGCAAGCGCGTGCACTGCTTGTAGTCCTTGATCGAGATCGCACCGAGATTCGCGAGACGATCGACGTGGTCCTGGGCGTCTTCAAATGTGCGGATTTTCCGCAACGGACTCCAGGGCCCACAGGTCAGGGAAGGCCCGGTAGAATAGCTCCGGGGCCCCATGATCCTGCCAGCCTCGATCATCTCGCCGATGGCGAACGATTGAATCGGTCGCGCCGAAGGATCGTGTGTCGTGGTAATGCCGTAGCCCAGATAGCGGGCTGACGTCGATCGATGCTGCGGAACGATTCCGGTCCTGCCGTCCTCGGCCAGGTGGTGTGCGTGCACGTCCACCCATCCCGGCACAATCGTCTTTCCACTCAAATCCAGAATCCGATCGACGCCCGAGACGTCACACTCCCCGACACAACGGATGCGACCGTCACGCGCCACCACCGTTGCTTGCTCCTCTACCGAGCCATTATCCAACGTGATGATGCGGGCGCCCGTCAGAGCGATTGATCCCGATGCCGTGTTGCGCTGGAGCCGAAGCTCGATGCTTTGAGGTTCCGTTTGACCGCTCGCAACGTTGTGTACGAAGTAGGTGTTGCCAGCCACGAACTCGAGCGTCTCACCGTCACGCCACCGGGCGAAGTATCCGCCTTTGGTGCTCAGGCGTTTGCCCATTCGTTCCAGATCGAGTTCCACCAGGTGGCCGGCCCTCGCGCGCCGCGGAAGACGCGCGAGGTAGACATCTTCTTCGTACTCCACCGCGACCCATTGGCCGCCGGGAGAAGGAATCGCCTCCTGTGCACGCCCGCTGATTTGTACGTGCTCGCGCCTTTCTTCGCCGGTACGACCCGAGACCGATTGGAGCTTGCGCTGGCTAAAGTAGTAGAGACGTTGATCGGAACCCATGACCGTGTGAGCGGGAAGGCCCGGCGGCGTGACTTGCTCGAGTTCTCCTCCCTCCGCGGAAACGCGCATCAGCTGCCACTGGTGGGTATCCCAGTCGGGAGTGAGGGCCGGGGGCCACTGGCTCAAGTAAATTGCCGCTCCATCGTCACTCCAGTTGGGATGAAGATAGGTGCCGGGCCGGACCGTCAACCGCTGCGGGCGTCCTCCGGAACGAGGGACCTTCCATAGATGCCCGCCGACACCGTCCTGCCAGGTGACAAACGCGACCCACTGCCCGTCCCGCGACCAGGCCGGAGTGAGCTGAAACACCTCGCCTGGAGAATCTGTCAGAGGTTGTGGAACTCCCGAAGGAAGGGTTTGGCTCCATAGCAGCCCTGTCGCCTCGAAGACGATTTGCGTTCCGTCCGGGGAAGAAGCGGGCCAGCGCAAGATCCTAGCCTGGAACGTGTCGCCTTCGATGCGAACCTGCCCCCGCGCGCTCTGCGAAATAATACGGTGTATCCGAGCTCGGAACGGAATCGTTTCCACCTGGCCACTCTCCACCCAGAGCCTTCGAATCTTCCCGCCCTGGCTGATGACAATCGATTTGCCGTCATTGGCCCAGTTGTAACCCGGGAGCACCCGGACGTGCCAACTCGGGTGGTGTTCGGCCAGGGTATTCGAGATGGGATCCATCACGATCCGCTCGTCGCCGGTGTCCAGATCGCGAAGCCATAGCGTGGTACGTCCCATGTATTCCTTGCCTCGATAAGCCGTCCGGCCTCCCGGCAGCTTTCGCGCAAAGGCAAGCCACCGCCCATCGGGGGAGATTTCGGGCGCGACTTCCCCGAGCCGGAGCGGATAGGCCGGCCGGCCGCAACAAGACAGGTAGCGGTTTTTCCCTTCCGTGACATTCTCGATGCGTCCGGTATCCCGATGGATGCGCTGGAGACGACGGTCGCCACCCGCGAAAATCGAACTGTGAAAGTAGATGTACTGGCCATCCGGGGAGACTGACGGCCACTGGGCCCGATCGAGACCGGACCAGACTCCTGATCTGGCAGGCGCGGCCCCTCCGGAGCTTGTCAATCGGACAACCTCGAACCCGGCGCCCCCCTCCCGAGGAAAGCTCCAGATCACGTCGTAGGTTCGATAGAACCCGGTGGGGCTCTTTTCCCTCTTGGTCACCACGATGTGACGGCCATCTGGAGTCCAGGCGGGCTCCGCCACCCTGTAGTTGACGTCGCCGTGAACCAGCCGCGTATTGGACCCATCAGCACTCATGATCCACAAATTGTCTTGCCCGCCCCGGTCGGAAACAAACGCGATTTCCTCCCCGTCAGGAGAGATACGGGGATGGTAGTTCATGGCAATTCCGCTGTCTTGGGTGAGTGCCATGGCGTCGCCGCCCGCAATAGGAAGCCGGTAGATATGGCCCACGAGATCGAACACGAGCCATGTCGCGTCGGGCGAGATATCGACCGACGTCCAGGTCCCCTCATCCACTTCAAAGGAGACTTCACGCGTCTCACCGCGCGGCTTCGTCACGTCCCAGGTATCTTCCGGCTGCTGACCGGCCAACGGAGCAGCCACTGCAACCATGGTCATGAGAACCAACAAAGTAATGTGAACACCTCTTCGCGGTTCTATACCCCGCATATGTGTTTGATGCACCATCTCGTCCCTCCTGCTGTGCGTGTTCCTTGCGGCGCCACTAGTATTGTCTTTTCTGCTGCCGGACAATATCGAACGCCGCCGTGTCGGCCACCGCCATCACCGCCATCACACCGGCTTGAATAGGATCGCTCACCACCAGGTCCGCGGCCTCGGCAACACTGCCCGGCATGTTGAGCGATATGACAATCATTCCCCGGCTGCGGACTTCCTTCACCGCTTCGGTAATGTCTCCCCCCATGAGCGAGCCCGCAAGAACCAGCAGCGATACTCTGGGCAAGCGCACGACAGCTCGGACCGCAGCGGCTAGCGGCCTCTCCCCCACCAGCGGAATGGTATCGATCGAGATACGTTCTCCCCGGATGTTGTGCCGATCCGCCTCCGAAATCGCACCCATGGCCACCTGGCCTACCTGAGCGCCTCCGCCCATGATCACGATGCGTTTTCCGTAAATCTTCGAGAAGGGCGGCTCTTCCTCGATCTCGACCACCAGTGAGACTTTTCGGAGGTCCGCAATAACCGCCTCAGGGGACGCTTCGCCGGAGAACTCGAAGTAAACTTGCGCTCGTTCTCCTTCCCTGCGGACGATGTCCACCGAGCCGATGTCTACCCGATGATCGGCCATGACTTTGGTGAGCTCGTAAAGCGTTCCAGGCTTGTCGGTCACGGTTACACGGATCGCGGTTTCCATGGCATGGTCTCTCTTGGCGTGGAAATAGGTAACGTCTACTACGCCTGAATCCCATCGTCGTGCTCGTCCCGAGTAATTGCGAGCTCGGCCCGCGCTGCGATCGACTGCTCAGGATTTACAACCTTCAATTTGCGATAAATACTCTCGCAGAGGTGAATCAGGGTTTTCTCCCGAAGCGGACCGCTGTCCATCTCTCCTCGACGGATCGCATCGGCTAGATCTTGGTTCATCCGGCGGACCGTTCCTCGAAGTTCATCTAGGCCCAGCGTTGAGGCTTCGGATTCGCCGCCTGCCAGCCGGCGCAGCCCGCTGAGCTCTGTTTTCAAATCACTCTCCTCCGCATCGATCTCCCTGATTACCATTCGAACTGTGTGCAATGCAACGCGTGCGTGGAACTTCGCCTCTTCGCCGAGGCCCGGGATCGCCTCATCTTCCAGAAAATGCTGCACTCCCTGCAATAGCTCGGTCTTGCTGGGACTATCTTGCATCGGTCACTCCGTTGGTCCGAATCAAATTCAGCAGCTCCGCCTCGACCTCCGCCGTCCGGCGGCCAATGGCTCCTTTTTCGAGATTGCGTGTAGAGCCATCCAGAAACGGAGCCGCTTGCATCAGAATGATCACACCCCATCGCAGGTTGCAGAAGACTTCCCACCAATGATGCAATTGACGATCGACGGGCCGACCTCCAGCGCCAAGATACCCTTCATACAGCTCATCCAGGGAACCACAGCCCGCCACCGGTTTGTCGTCATGCCCGAAACGCCAGGCACGGATGGTAGGCCAGACGAGGTCTTCCATCGGATCCCCCCAATGAGCCAGCTCCCAATCCAATATGGAGCGCACTCCCTCGGGACCGAAAACCACGTTTCCCAGCCGGTAGTCTCCATGGACCAAGACAACCTCACTGGAGTGCGGCACCTGCGACCCTAGATAACGCAGGGCGAGCTCGAAGACGGGGTGCGGATCCCGCGCGATACGCCGGTATGCCGTCTCGCACTGCTCCAGCGATCTCCGCGCCGGGTTCTCCCGGGGAACCTTGCCCAGTACCTTCTCCAGACGCGGATTCTGCTCGATTTTATGGATCGGCGCCAGAAGTTCGCCGAGCTGACGGCTCACTTTCCGCCGGGCATCGGAGAATATCTCACTTCGGAACAACCGGGGCGCCAGGGTCTCGCCGTCCACGTAGTCCATGACGAAGAAAGCATGTCCCCCTTCGTCGATTCCCTGATAGTAGGGCCGGGGAACCCGGGCCCCAACCTCATGCGCCGCGGCCATTATCTCGTATTCAGTCTCGATCGCCGAGGAGGCTTCCAGCGTCGCTCTCACCTGACGGCGCAGTACAAAAGACCCGAAAGCCTCGGACTCCTGCGGATCTGTCTCCACTGAAAAATGGTAGATCTCACGGGAGGATCCCCCAACGAGAGGACGCACATCGGAGATCCGCGCCGACTCTTCTCCTGTTATTTCCTGCAGAAACGGATCCAGGTTCACGTTCATCTGGAGTGAGTACTCCCGGTCGGCCACACAAGACCACCGCAGACTCAGTGGTCCCGACAGTTTCGATCGCGGGGAAAGCGTAGCGATTGTAACAGGTGATATGCGCGAATTCAGCTTCTTGCTTCGAGCTGTCGCACGATTTCGTGAACGGCTCGATCAATTCTCGAGATAACTCGACACGGCTTACGACGAGTGGTCGACGAAGTTTTCCGATGCGAGATCGCTGAGGCAACTCGCTGATCCCACCACGGGCGTTCATCGAACAGCGGTGAATGTGTACTGTCCTGAGCCGACCCGATAGGCGGCCGCCTCCGGATCGGAACCGACGAACGTGATTGCTTCCCCGTCCGCAGCAAGCCGGCCGCTCTCCCTCACCGAGTCCAGATCCGACGTCGGAACCCAGATCGTTGCAGTTGTATTGGGGGGCACCCGCACCTGAAGAGTGATGGTCCCCTCGGAAAGCTTCCAATCGGACACGATAGGTCCCCGGATCGAGTCGTACTCTCCCTTAGCCCAAGTCAATCCCCCACCGGGGCGAGGACGAACTACAAAATGCCGATAGGCCGGTTTTTCCGGATCGGGGTTGATACCGACGACATGGCGCCACACCCATTCTCCGACCGCACCCAGTGCCCAATGATTGAAGGAGTTCATGTTTGGATCCTGAAAACCGCGGCCCCGGACATATCCATCCCAGCGCTCCCAGATGGTCGTGGCGCCGTTGTCGAGCATGAAGCCCCAGGAAGGGAAACTCCGCAAGTTCAGCAGCCGGTAGGCTTCGTCGTTATAGCCGTTCCGGGTCAATTCCAGCATCACCCGGTGTGTCAGCTGGATCCCAGTCGATAGATGGCCGTGGTATCGTTTGAAGCCGTCGACCATGTGACGGGCGGCTTTAGACCGGATCTGTTTCGGAAGCAGATCGAACCGCAGTGCCAAGGCGTACGCCCCCTGTGTCTCGCCTTCAATCCTTCCGTTCGAATCGACGTAGGCTTCCTGGAAGGCGCTTTTGATCTTCTTGAATAGATCCTGATAAAACTCTGCCTTCTCGGCCTTTCCGAGCACGTCAGCCATCTTGCTCAGAAGTTGTGCCGAGTGGGCGAAGTAGGCGGTGGCAAAAACTTCCTTTGGAGTCGACCCACCTGTCTCCGGCCAGCCCTCTTGGATGAAAGTATCGGCGCTGAGCCAGTCTCCATAGTCATTGGCCCGGTTTTCTTTCCACAAGAAACGCGGGTTGTTCTGTGCCATGTAGTCGACCCATCGACTCGCCGCGTCAAACTGTTCCTCGAGCAAGCGCTCGTCCTGATAGTTCACGTAAGCGCGCCACAAGATGATCGGTACCGCGTCCGCCCATCCCGGCACCCCGTGGAATCTCTCCACGCCCAGAGCCGAGAGTGCGCTCGGCGCGTAGTCCGGGTAGCGGCCGTCTGCCGTCTGGTCATCTCCCATGTCCCGAACCCACTTGCCAAAGAAGGCTGCCATGTTCATATGGAACGACGCTGTCTGCGAAAAGATCTGGAAGTCTCCGGCCCAGCCTAGTCGCTCGGAACGTTGGGGGCAGTCGGTCGGTATGCCGTGCAGATTCCCGCGCTGAGTCCACAGAACCGCCTTCATCAGCTTGTTGATCCGCTCGCTCGAGCTCTCAAACCTCCCGGCGTCGGGAGCGGAGGAGTGAAAGACCCGCCCCATCAATTCGACGGGGGGATGATCGATTCCCGTCACTTCGACGTAGCGAAAGCCGTGATAGGTAAAGTGAGGCTCGAACACCTCTTCTTCCCCACCTCGCAGGGTATATCGGTCGGTCTGATATGCATTCCTCAAGTTCGTCGTGTAAAGGGAGCCATCCTCGTTGAGCATTTCGCCGTGACGGATCATCACGGTCGTGCCGGCCTTTCCCTTCATTCGAATGCGAGTCCAGCCGACCATGTTCTGGCCCAGGTCGTACAAGTAGACTCCGGACTTCGGCTCTGTGCGCTTCATCGGCTCGAGCTCTTGGATCACCCGAATCGGCTCGTTGGGTTGCCAGACCAATCTGGCTTGGCCTGGATCCTCGCCAACTGCCACGGCTCTCCATCCTTGGTCGTCGAAGTCGCTCGGTTCCGCTCCATCCCAACCGGGGATCTCTTTACGGGCGTCGTATGTTTCGCCGTCATAGATATCCGATGAACGAATTGGACCATCATCGTTCATGCGCCAGGATCCGTCGCTCACGATCGTTTTCGTTTCTCCATCCGCTAGCTCGATATCCAGGCGCAGCAACAGCCGCGGGCGGGACCCGTAAACTGCCCGAACTGGCCGGAGCCCTATCTTCCCGGCATACCACCCGGCTCCCAGGGTCGCGCCGATCACGTTCGCTCCCTCTTTCAGCAAATAGGTGACGTCATGAGCTTGATACTGGATCCGCTTGTGATAGCTGGTCCACTCCGGTGCAAGGAGATGGTCGCCCACGCGGTTGCCGTTGATGCGCAACTCGTACAACCCAAGGGCCGTGATGTAGGCAACGGCCCGCCGCACCTGTTGGTCGAGCGCGAAAGGTTTGCGCAACATCGTGGTGGGTAAGGGGACGCGCTTGCTGAACGAGACCCGCGTCAGCCCATCCACGAGCTTGTTCGTCGACCAGCCGGGACCCTCAGACGAATCGAGTGCGGTTAGCGCGGCTCCCCTAGCCACGTTTCGTCCTGCAGAAAGGATCTCGACTTCGGCCAGCGCGACGGCGCTAACAAGCTCGTTGGATGGCCGGAGGCGAGTAAACGTAATCCGAATATGACGTGTGCTCGCCCGTGGAAACCGAAGCAACAACGATTCTCCAACGGCCACCGGCTCCGCATCGCGGTCCGTATGATCGTAGACGAGCTCGAGGCTCGACTTCGACCCTCCTGCTTCAATCTTGAAACGCTGTGGGAAGTAATAGGCAGGAGCCCTCGGATCCTGCCAATCATAGTGCTGGGCCGGATAGAATCGAACACCGTCGACGGAATAAGTGTTCCGGAGATCGAACTGGATCCACTTGGAGGCTAGTCCTTAGTCCAGCGTGATTTTTTGCATGAGGAGGAAGAAAAGCCCTGGAACGTGCGCCGTTACGGGATAAAATGCGTTTGATATATTTACAAGACATCCCGAAAGGAGCACATTCCAGGTGAATAAAAGAAACCACAGAATCCTCCTCCGAGACAAGCAAAATCTTACACGCCGGTTGGAAAGAAATCAGTTTGAGGACCGGTCCGATCCTATGTTCAAGGACTCCAACACCTACTACGAGATCGCCGAGAGAACGCGCGCCATCGGATCTGGTGGTATCGGAGCCATTCACAAGCTCGTGTGTAAGCTTGGATTGGACAAAGATATCAACAGAAACATCGTTTTGCTCAAGTACCACTTTCCTTACTGGGAATCCGATCATGTACTGAACATCGCATACAACGTCTTGTCGGGTGGAACCTGTCTCGAAGATATCGAGCGGTTGCGCCAGGATGAGACCTACATGAACGGACTGGGAGCCGAGAGGATTCCGGATCCCACGACGGCTGGAGATTTCCTCCGTCGTTTCGATGAGGATTGGATCTTCGGACTTCAGGAAACCATCAATGAAACCCGAACCAAGGTGTGGAAGTTGCAGGATGCTTCCTTCCGGAAGGAGGCCATCATCGACGTGGACGGGACCGTCGCCGGAACCTTGGGGGAATGCAAGGAAGGAATGGACATTGCCTACAACGGGATCTGGGGTTACGCACCGTTGATCGTGACCTTGGCCAATACGAATGAGGTCCTCTATCTGATGAATCGGCCGGGCAACCGTCCCTCTTCCGACGGAGCGGCCGAGTGGATGGACCGGGCAATCGATCTGGTGTCGTCGGTGTTTACGAAGGTCTGGCTTCGGGGCGACACGGATTTCTCGCTGACGAGAAACTTCGATCGCTGGGACGAGCGGGTTGGTTTTGTCTTTGGTTATGACGCCAAGCCGAACCTGGTCGGGATGGCCGATGCCCTGCCGGAGAGACAATGGAAACCGCTCGAGCGGCCTCCTCGTTATGAGGTCAAGAGCGAAGAACGGCGCCGTCCGGAAAACGTCAAAGAACAAGTAATCAAGGAGAGAGAATTCAAGAACATCCGCCTGCAGAGCGAGCAGGTCGCCGAGTTTGACTATCGTCCCGGACACTGTAAGAAAACCTATCGCATGGTTGTGGTTCGGAAGAACCTCACGATCGAAAAGGGGGAGCACCGGCTGTTTGATGAGGTCCGGTACTTCTTCTACATCACCAACGATCGGGAGATGACGATGGGAGAAGTGGTCCTTTTTGCCAACGATCGCTGCAACCAGGAAAACGTCATCGGTCAGCTCAAGAGTGGAGTGAACGCCTTGAGGATGCCTTCGGACAGTCTGGTATCGAACTGGGCCTACATGGTCATCGCATCGCTGGCGTGGAATCTGAAGGCCTGGTATGGCCTGGTGACGCAGGCGCCGACAGTACGTCGTGATATCTTGAGGATGGAGTTCAAACGCTTCCTGGTGAACTTTGTGCAAATACCCTGTCAGATTGTAAGAACCGGTCGTCGCCTCGTTTACAGGATATTGGCCTATAGCAAGCATCTCGAAACCTTTTTGGCGACGTTCGACTATATCAGGCAACTCAGGTTTACTTGAAGGCGCCTCGCCGGCGGGTGAGCCCGTACCCCCGGCGGAGCAAGAGTGGCGGGCGAAAGGAAGGGCATAACAGAGACAAACAAGATCAAGTGATCCAGACAACCAATGGAAGGTTTGTCTCTTGTGTTTCTCTTTGCTTTCCCTGTTACGCACAAGGAGCTGAAATCCACGAGATATTCGGAAAAGGCAAACGATTTTCCGAGCGAGCTCATACCTCGCTTATTTTGGGGCTAGTGGTGATCGAGCGGTGGAAAGGTAGCCGCTGTTGGCCGCGGCATACGCCTGCTCTTCGTCTTCCCTCGTTACCACCGGTCGGTCGTTCCCGATCCACTTCGCGCCCCAGTCTCCCCCGTGTAGCAACCCCATGGACCAGTGCCCGATATCACTCCAGGGCGATTCCCGACTTGACTCGTCCCACACCCGTACTTTCCAGTAGCATGACATTTTGCTCTGCAATGGGTGTCCCGCATAGGTCACATGAAGCGTCTGATTGGAATCGACCTTGCTGCTGTCCCACAAATCTCCACGGTCTTTGCTCAATAGTCCAGGGGTGCTCGCCACCAGGACCCGGTAGGCCGTTTGCCGTTGATTGCGTTGATCGAGGGATACGGATTCCAATACCCAGCTCAGACGCGGTTCCCTCACATCTACGCCCAGAGGGTTTCGTCGGTACTCGCAGCGCAACTCGACGGGAAGGACTCCAGTGTCCATCGCTCGGTCCTTCTCGAAGTTGCACGCGCCGAGAAGGACAAGGAAAAACGCAAGCAAATATCGGCGTTCTTTGGTCATCTTGGGCAAAAGAATCCATGTCGTGGGGTGCCGCTACTCTACCATAATCCATAACAAATCCTATGAGGATCGGGGTCTCTCCATCTCGAGGATGACAAGAGTGATGTCGGGCAGGCAGCAAGATTATTGCTTCTGTCGCAAAGGATTGTGTGATAGCTTATCGGCAAGATCCCTGTGGCATCGTGAGCGCGAGTCATAGTCCCGCGCGTGATTCTGAGTTCGCCTTGACAGTCTCGGTCATCGAATCGAAGGTTTTCGAGCAGGTATTTGGTTCGTCCGCACTGGAGGAAATCATGGCAAAGAGTAATAAAACCTCACCTTTCATTTGTGTGTTCATGCTCGGGCTGATCGGCTTGGCCGGTGGAACTGCCTGGGCGCAGACCGAGACCGGATCGATCTCGGGATTGGTCACCGATTCCAGTGAAGCCGTCGTTCCCGGCGTCACCGTCGTGATCATTCATGTACGGACCAACCAGAACCGGACCGTGATCACCAACGATGTGGGTGTCTACGCAATGCAGTTTCTTCCGGTCGGCTCGTACCGTCTAGAGGCGGAGCTCACCGGGTTCAAGAAGGGTGTCGTCACCGACCTCGTGCTGCGGGTAGGCCAGCAACTGAGAGCGGATATTCGCCTGGAGACCGGCGAGATCTCCCAGACTACGACCGTGGTAGCCGAAATCGAGCAACTGGTCAAGCGCGAAAGCTCGGAACTGGGGCAGGAAATCGTCCCGGAGGCGATCACCAATCTGCCTCTGAACCAACGGGATCTCACCCGGCTCGTCCAGTTGAGCGTCGGGGTCAGCACCACCTCGGAGGGAGAGATCGGCGGTCCGGCCAAGTTCCACTCCAATGGCCAGCGCTCGGCCAATAACAATCTACTGGTAGACGGGGCCAACCTCACCAACGTGCATGCCAACGGCGCGATGTTTACTCCGCCGGTGGAGGCTGTGCAGGAATTCAGAATCGACAACAGCAACTACTCGGCCGAGTACGGCCGGGCGGCGGGCGCGATCGTGAATCTGGTGCTCAAGCGAGGGTCGAATGACTTTCACGGGAGTCTTTTCTGGTTCGCTCGGAACAGTGCGCTGGACGCCCGCAGTCCCTTCGATCTGGATCCGCAGAACATCCGTGATGTCGACGGCGACGGGGCCTTCACCCCCGGTGTGGACAAATTCAAGGCGCCTCCGTTCAACTTCAATCAGTTCGGCGGAACGATCGGCGGCCCGTTGGTCAAAGACAAGACTTTTTTCTTCCTCGACTACCAGGCCACACTGAGCCGCGCGGGACGAACCCACATTACCTCGGTTCCAACGGCACTGATGCGCCAGGGGGACTTCACCGGCCTCGGGCGGATTTACGATCCTTTCAATGGGGTCCCTTTGAACCCGGTCTTCGACAACCGGCCGCCCTTTCCAGGCAATCAGATCCCACAGGGCCGCATGGACCCGGCCGCCACGAAATTCCTCGACTTCTTGCCGCTGCCCAACCTGCAGCAGGGCGCCGCGTCGGTTCGGGGTGTCAACAACCTGGCAAGGCAAGGCCGGATCAGTCTCGATGACCACAAATTCGATGTCCGTGTCGATCATAACCTGTCGGAAAACGATTCGCTTTTTGGCCGTTGGAGTTTCCAGGACGTTTTATCGAGCCAGCCGGGAATTTACGGGAAAGGTGGTGGACCACCACTCTTGGCTGCAGATACTGAGATCCGCAACAGCCAGGTTGCTTTCGGCGAGACCCACATTTTCAGCCCCACGTTGTTCAACGAATTCCGTTTCGCCTTTTCAAGCCAGGATGCGGGGATTCGCTCCCCTTCGGGAGATGAACCGGTAGGCGAAAACCTGGGCATCGCAAACGCCAACCTGAACTCCGGCGGCACGCCCCTGCTTCTTCTCCAAGGCTACGCCGACAACGCCTTTCAAAACTTCTGGGGAGACGGCGTCGCGCTCCCGACTTTGATCGACAACCGGATCATTCAGCTCGGCGATACGGTTGCCCTCAACAAGGGCAGACACGGGATCAAAATCGGCTTCCAGGCCATGCGACGCGAGTTGACCGCGCTTCAGATACTCGCTCCCCGCGGGCTGTTCATCTTTAGCGCCTTTTCGACCACGAATATCATTTCTCCCGGGGGTCCCTTTGCGAATGGTCATCCCGTGGCCAGTTTCCTGCTGGGTGTGCCACTTGTGATCCAGCGCCAGTTCCTCGAGTTTCCGGCTACTCAGTCGGGCTGGGAGTTTGGCGCCTTCATCCAGGATGATTTCAAGATGACGTCGAGGCTGACGTTGAACCTCGGCTTGCGCTGGGACTACGTTCAGCCCTTCGTGGAAAAGAACGACCGGCAGGCCGACTTCGATCCGGCCAACGTCCGTATGCTGATCGCCGGCCAAGACACATCTCGGGGTATCGTCAATGTGGGCAAGCTCAACTTTCAGCCGCGGGTGGGTTTCGCCTATGCGTTGACGGAAGATGGAAAGACCGTCTTGCGGGCCGGCTATGCCATCTCCTCATTCAACGAATACAACTCCACCCTGAGTGTCTCAGGACGCACCTATCAGAATCCTCCCTTTTTCTCCGAGAATACAGTCGCCAACGGCGCCTTCGGCGGGCGTCCCCCATTCACACTCTCGGGAGGTCCACCGTTGCCCATGCCCGGAGACCCGGACAACCCCGCGGGAAGCGTTTTTGATTTTCCGGATGAGGTCGACAACGCCTACGTGCAATTTTGGAATCTCAATCTGCAGCGCGCCCTCCCGGGCGATATCCTCTTCGATGTGGCCTATGCGGGAGCCAAGGGGACGCATCTTCTGGGCGAACGCAACATCAACCAGCCGCTTCCCAATCCGGCCGTTCCCGGCAGTGACTTCGGCGGACCCAAGCGTATCTCCCAGAGCCTCGATCTGGTGAGGCATTACGCCGGATGGGCCAATTCCCACTATCACTCTCTGCAAGTGAAGGGCCAGAAGCGTTTTTCAGAAGGACTTTGGTTTCTGGCGTCCTACACTTGGGGACACTCGATCGACGAGCAAAGCAACGGGGTGATCGTGAACAATGCGACCAATACGCGTCCCCAAGATTCCTTCAACGTGGGCCAAAACCGCGCCAACTCGACTTTCGACATGCGCAACCGGTTTGTCTTTTCCTATGTCTACGAACTGCCAGGGATGAACGTCCCCACTGCGATCGACGCGATTCTGGGAGGCTGGGCGCTGACCGGCATCCTGACGCTGCAGGATGGGACGCGCTTGACGCCGAGACTCTCGACCAACAACCCGACCGGCATCCAGCTGCGCCCCGATCGGGTGGGGGACGGCAACCTCCCGGAAAGCCAGAGCACCGTGGAGCGATGGTTCGACCTGGACGCTTTCGGGCTGCCACCACGGATGCCAATGGAAGTTTCTTCAGGTTCGGAAACTCCGGTCGCAATTTGATTCTTACTCCGGGTTTTGCCACCTGGGACGTCGGATTGAGAAAGAGAGCCAGGCTCTATGAAGAGGTCAACCTCGAGTTTCGCGCCGAGTTTTTCAACATCCTCAACTGTGCGAACTTGGGGGTCCCCGGCGCGGCGATCGACGCGCCCACGGGCGGGCAGATCACCACGATTCGAGGAACACCCAGGCAGATACAGTTTGCGCTGCGCATCACTTTTTGACCTGTCCTGGAGAGTTCGTGTCATCAAGCCGATCTCAAAAGGACTTTCGGTCACGACGGGACTTCATTCGGATGGGGGCCGCAGGCACGCTAGGCCTGCTCGGGCTCGAAACGGGTTGTGGCCCCCGGGATCCACACTCTGAGGAAGTAACAGACGCCTCAGGATCGAAAGCGAAGCAACCGAACATCATTGTCATCATGGCCGATGACATGGGCTTTTCCGACATCGGCTGCTACGGTGCAGAGATTTCCACCCCCAACCTGGATCGGCTTGCCTCGGGCGGGTTGCGCTTTACCCAGTTCTACAACATGGCTCGCTGCTGCCCGACGCGAGCCTGCCTGCTGACCGGTCTCTATCCCCATCAAGCCGGCATCGGTCTCATGACCGAGGCCCTCGGACTGCCGGCCTACCAAGGAGAGCTCAACCGCCAATGTGTGACGATCGGTGAGGCACTCCGTCCCGCGGGCTACCGGACCGCGATCGTGGGGAAATGGCATGTTACCCCGGGTTTCCGGACCGAGTCGAAACACAACTGGCCGCTTCAAAGAGGATTCGAAAAATATTACGGCGAAATCCTTGGGGCCGGGAGCTATTACGACCCTCCTTTCTTGGTCCGAGGCAACACCCGGGTCGAACCGGAGGGCCCAGGCAAAGATTATTTCTATACCGATGCGGTGACCGAAGCCGCGGTGGACTCCATTGAGGAGTCGAGCCAGAGAGAAGAACCTTTCTTTCTCTATACCGCATACACCGCGCCCCATTGGCCGCTGCACGCACTGCCGGAAGATGTCGAGAGATACCGCCCCCTCTATCGAGCGGGGTGGGATGCGCTCCGATCCGAGCGCCACCACGGGATGATCGAAATGGGATTGGTCCAACCCGACTGGGCCATAACGGAGCGGGATAAAAAAGTCCCCTCGTGGGGCGACGCACCTCACCAGGCATGGCAGATCGAGAGGATGGCCGTGTATGCGGCCATGATCGACCAGATGGACCGCGGTGTGGGAAGGATCATGGAGACGCTGAGAGAAACCGGGCAGGAAGAAAATACGCTTGTGCTTTTCTTGGCGGACAATGGGGGCTGCGCCGAAGAACTGCCCCGGGACATGCGAAACTACCTCACCGGCCCTGCAAAGGCGCTCGTACCGGAGTTTGCTCCCGACGGCCGGCCGGTACGTTCGGGCAACCACCCGTCCATTTTCCCGGGCCCGCCCGACACGTACGCAAGTTACGGTGTGCCCTGGGCCAATGCGAGCAACACCCCCTTCCGGCTCTATAAACACTGGATTCATGAGGGCGGAATTGCCACCCCCCTGATTGCGTACTGGCCCGGAGTGATCCGGAAAAACGAAATCACGCACCAACCCGGACAGGTGACCGATATCATGGCCACTTGCGTGGACGTTGCTGGCGCCAAATATCCTGAGTCATTCGGAGGCGAGTCCATCACGCCGCTGGAGGGCAGGACTCTGGTGCCTATCTTGGAGGGGCAGCGCAGCGAAAATCGCGACGCCATGTACTGGGAGCACGAGGGAAACCGCGCCGTGCGCAAAGATGAGTGGAAGCTGGTGACCCGCTATCCCGGCGACTGGGAACTCTACAACCTCGAAGCGGACCGCACCGAGCGCAACAACCTGGCACAGCGGCACCCCGAAAAGGTAACAGAGTTGGCCGCGCTATACTCTCGGTGGGCCGATCGCTGCGGCGTACTTCCCAGGGATGAAATCAAGAAATTGATTGGCTAGCACCTCCTGTTCGTAAATACGGTAGCGTATTCTACGAACAGTGGTACTGGGCTAGACCGTGCAACGGGAGAATGGACCACTTGTCTCGAACAGATCGATTGTTTCAGCTCAAATTAACTACGAATCAAAAAAGAGCGGCATGTGGTTTGGTGACCCTGGGGGTGTCGCTGTTAGCGATGGCCGCCCTTCCAGCCCTCTCCACGACCACCCCGTTCGATACGCCCGCCATCACCGAACACGACTCTACCCGCCTCATCAGCACTCCCGAAGGATTGCACGCCATCAATGACGGCTACCCCGCGCAGGCGCTCGACACGCGGGGACGCCAGTGGCTCTTCTGGGCCTCCACCCGTCTCAAGGACCCGACTCGTGTCGGACTGACCGAACACTACGTCCGTGGAGACAAGATCCTCGCGCGTCACCGGCAAGGCGACCAGTGGGCCGATTCCATCATCCTCAGCACCAGCCACGGAATCAACTGGGAACCCACCGCGGTCGCCGCCCCCGACGGCCGCACCTGGGTCTTCTGGAGCACGCGCCGCAACGGAAATCACGATGTAGTTGGCCGCAGTATCAACCCCGATCTGACACTCGGCCCGGAGTTTCATCTCACCGAACATCTCGCCATCGATGCCGCGCCGCGCGCCGCCGTCGATCTCGAGGGCAACATCTGGGTTGCCTGGGAATCGCTCCGCGACGGCCACTATCAGATCTACTGTCGCGTCTATCGCCGAAACCAATGGAGCCAACCCGAACGCATCAGTACCAACGCCGCCCACAACTATCGGCCCTCACTCGCGGTGCTTCCCTCCGGCGGCCTCGCAGTCGCGTGGGATAGTGCGGTTTCCGGCCGCTACGCCGTTTATCTGCGCCAGCGGCACAATGGGGTTTGGTCCTCCGTCCAGCGAGCCCCGCACGATTCTTCCCTCGATCTCTACGCCCCCAGTGTGGCGGCAGACTCCTCGGGCAACTTGTGGGTAGCCTGTGCCCAGAATGTCGCTCCCGAACCCCTCTGGGGGCTCCGTGGCGTGCGCGATGACCCAAACCCCAGACCGCGCATCTTGCTTTCCGTCCTCAAGGACGACCAGTGGCTCTATCCCGATCCCCTCGCCGGCAACCCGGCCGGCCTTCTCACTGCCGACGGCGACATGCCCCTTCTATTTGCCGGCACCGACGGACGCGTCTGGGCCTTCTGGCAAAAGCTCAATAGCCATCTCAACTTTCGTATCATGGCGACGTATTACCAGGGAGACCGCTGGGCCGACGTCGTGGAGCTCGGCGCCAGCGAGCCGCTGCCCGAGGCATCTTGGCTGGTCCTGGGGGGCCGGAGCATTAATGGCCGCATCGACAATCACCCGTCTGCGCTTCAACTCTCCGACCGCACGCTGCAGCTGGCCTACGAACGGGACCGTGGCTGGTTCACCAACCGCGACATCTTTATCCGCACCTTGAAGGCAGCATCGCGGGAGGCAACCGAGCCCGTGCTCTCGTCGGGCTCTTCACCCACGGCTCCTCAATTCGCCGAGCGTGTTTATCCTACTCAGCCCGGCTCATCTTTTGTCCGGACTCCGGTCGAAGCCGGCGGTCGAACTTACAACGTTTATTACGGAGACCTTCACGGTCATCTCTTGATGGACGACGGCCACGTAGGCAGTCCTGACCAGTACTACGCCTTCGCCCGGGACCGGCGCGGGATCGACTTCGTGGCGTTGACCCCCCATACAGAAGCACACAAGTTCCTTATTTCCGAGATCAGCTGGGTTCAACGGATGGCCAAAGCGTTCAACGAACCCGGCCGCTTCGTCGCCTTCTCTGGATTCGAATGGTCGCAGGGAGACTACAAACTACCGCGAGAGGGTCACAAGCACCTCGTCTTCGAGTCGGACGATCATCCAACCGTCATCTCCGTCGACGGCGACGCCGACACCGTGACGGAGCTGAATCGGTTCCTGCATACGACGGACGGCATCATGTTTGCCCACCATTTGCCCCGTGCCATATCGGGGGGCACCCGGTGGGACGTCATCGATACCCGTGTGGAGCCCGACTCCGAGATTGTTTCTCACTGGGGACGAGGCGAGTACTATGGAAATCCCGGCCACACCACAATGGAGGTTCATGGCGCATCATTGCAAGATGGCTGGGCCACGGGGTTGCAGCTGGGGGTGGTCGGCGGCAGCGACAACCACGATCTGTACTCCGAACGGGAAACGGCATTGACGGTTGTCTTCGCTCCCTCGCTCAACCGCCGCGACATCCTCGATGGGTTGCGCGAGCGCCGCTGCTATGCCACGAGCGGTGAGCCGATTTACCTCGACTTTCAGATCAACGGACATCTGATGGGTAGCAAGATCACCGCCCACGGAGCACCAAGCCTTGCAGTGCACGTCATCGGGACCGCCCCTCTCGAGAAGATCGAGATCGTCAAGCACGTCGAGGGCGGACCCTATCCCTTTCCTGTTGTTGCCTCGGTTTTCCCCAAGACCAAGGAGTACCGTTTAACCTGGAACGACGAGCAGTTCGACGCCGACGCCATGTACTACGTGCGCGTCACCCAGCCGAAAGACCCCGCCATTTCCGAAGTCAAACGGCTCACCTCGGCCTCGGCCAAGCTGGCCTCCAGTTTTCCCAACGAAATGGCCTGGTCCAGCCCCATCTGGGTCCGTAAGCCTTGAAAGAGGCGAAGTTCCCATTTATGAGGGACACTACCATCGAGTCGAAGGTGAAAAAATCGGGGGCTCAATCGAACCACTCGTCGGCAGGATCAAATGCGGGGACAGGCACGTTGATTATCTTTAGCTTCCCCACAGCACGATGGCGGCAACCCGGTTTGATCAGTATCGCGCTACCGGGATGCACCGGGATGCGTTTGCCGTCCAGTTCCATGTGCCCTTCGCCTTCCAGGACATAGTAGATTTCCGTGAGCCGCTTATGATAATGCCGCTCGGCGTCTGTCTTGATGTCTACTACATGAAAGGACGCAAGCCCGTCCGAGTCCTTTCCGAAGACGCGTTTCGTAGACCCGCAGGGACACTCAACGGAAGCAACTTCGTCCATGTGAACGACCTGATATCGTGAATCTGACATTGTCTTCACCTGCGTAGGCCAGCCACGCCGTGGGCGGCTCATGGTGGACTTCCTCCCCGAGAACGCCACCCCCACCACCGTACATCAGTGGATGCGAATCTCTCATCCAGGTTGTAGAATACTTCCGTTTGCCTTTGAAGGGTAGTGCTCGTTAATCGGAAAGTAATCCTCTACACGGAGCTTCCAATGCCCATCGATGCGCGTCTGGTCCCTGCCCGGACTTTTTCACTGCTTTGCCTCCTGTTTGTGTCTGTCATCCCTGCGGCGAGGGCGTCTGACCCGGTGACCTACGAGTGCAACACGTCCACGGGCTGGGCGGCGTATGATCAAGAACGCAATCCGGCCACCGACACTGAGTTGACCGCGACGGACGGGAAGCTGGTCTATAGTTATCCACGCGGAAAGCCCCGCATGTTGGTTCACTTCCAGGCTGCCATGACCGCGTTCGAGAAGCTGACCCTTCGGTTGAAATCCCACCTAGCGATCACGTTGGTTGTCTCGCTTGGAGATCCGGACCGGGCCCGTTTCATGGCGACCGCGCCCCTTGCGGCCGACACCTGGCAAGTGGTGGCGTTGACGCCGAACGATTTTCGAGTCACTGACGACTCACCCGTCAAAAAAGACGCCTTGGATTCGTATATCCTCGAGAACGGATATGTGCTCTTAGACCTTGGCTCCACGCAGGGAGCGAAGGGAGAGAACACGATTGAGATCGACAGCGTGGAGATCGTCACCGGTTCGACCTCTGTCCGGTAAGAAGCAGTGGGGCATCGAGGGCTGGGCTTATCAGTGGGAAACCCTTGCCGTGCGGTCGTGGGCCCCGAACTGAGAGAGGTACATTGTGAAGCCTATAAAGATCGGATTTATTGGAGCCGGAGATGTGTCCGGCCTGCACGCGGACGCAGTTCGGAAATGTGCCAATGCGGAATTGGCCGGACTTTGGAACCGTACTGCCGAAAAGGCCAAACAGCGCGCCAAGGAGTTCGGCTGCAAAGTCTATGCGAGCCCCGAAGAGTTGGTATCGGACCCGGCGCTGGATGCCGTGTTCGTCCTGACCAATCTCGAAACCCACCTTCAATACACGCTCATGGCACTGGAGGCCGGCAAGCACGTCTTGGTAGAAAAACCATTGGGCGTTAGCATCGATGAAATCCAGCAGATGAAAGAGGCAGCCAAGAGGGCGAACCGGGTCTGTATGCCAGGCCACAACTACATATATGACGACAGCATCATTCGCAGCCGGCAGCTGATTCAGAAGGGTGAGCTGGGTAAGCTGGTTCAGATCTATGTCCTGTACAACATTCATCATCCCGAAGAAGTAATGTCCCGCTACCCCGGCATCATCCGCCAGATACTGACCCACCACTCCTACATCTTGTTGTATCTGGGCGGCGCTCCGTCGAGTCTGGCTGCCATGAAAGCAACCCTACACTACGAAGAGTTGACTCGAGAGGACATCGCGATGGTCAATTTGAGAATGGCCAATGGTGCTCTCGCGCACTTGTGCGCCAGCTTCGCCGCCGATGATCATTCCTCCGATCCATGGACGGTCGTCGTCAAGGTGATCGGCACGGCCGGTTCCACCCGCTATAGCTATCGCGACTGGGTGGAGCTGAAGCCCGGTATCGTCCACTCCCAGACCTACTCTGCGTACCGCTATTCCATCCTCAACGAGGGCCGCTATTTTGTCGACGAGTGTGTCCGCAATGGCTTGGCTCCACTCTCCACTGTCGACGACGCCATCATGGCACAGAAGATCGTCGAGGCGTGCGAGCGCTCGGTCGAAGAAGAGCGGGTCATTCACATTGATTGAAGTATGTCTCCCGAATAGGCTGAAAAAAATGAAGCAACATACCCTCTGCCGACGTTCATGCTTGCTCATTCGATGGAGCTCGACGGCTCTATGGGCCTGGCTCCTGTTTTCCAATACAGGACTTGCCCGGGCCAGCGGTGCCGCTTCTACTTCCGAGGCGGAATATTCTTCGGTGCGAGTCGGCGCTCTCGATCCGTGGGCATGGTCCGGCATCGTCATGCTGGCCGAGTTTTCCGACGAGCCGGCTTACTATGGAGTTCGCTTCGGCTCTATCGTCGATCGAACGAATGCTCCGGACGGCCGTACTTTCTTGCAGCCGGCCGATATATATCCCAACGTCACGGAAGTCGCTCCGCACGCACCCGACGCCTCCTACTGCCGCATGAGCTGGAAGCAGGCCCCTCGCCACACCCCCATTACCTTGGAGTGGTCCCGCATCGATGAAACGACCATCGTAGGGAGGTTGACGACCGCTTCGGACTACATACTGGTGGCCGAAGCATACTTCCCTTTTTCGGGGTTCGTTCGAGGGAGCCAGGGCTATTACTTCGCGACCGATTCCGGTCGCGGCCTGAGGGGTGAACGATACTTCGAAAACGAGTTTTCCCGCGCGTCCCGAATTCGGTTCACGGTGGACTCCCCGGTGGAATCCACTGCGGTGTTTCCGACTCCGAGCGCACTCGAGGGGGTTCTCCAGGGCACCGGACAGGCACTGTCGGCCGAACGATCCGGCGCTTTCGGTGCCGTGGTCTTCCGCCCTGGGCGTGACAACAGAGCCCGATTCGTGCTGGCGTTGGGTTGGGAAGACGACGAACTCACCGATCGGACTCGAAGACTGCTCCGCGATCGGACCATCGACCAGCTATTGGAGCGGAAGGCATCCGAATATGCGGCGAGGCGGCCCGCCATCACCGGGCACTATCAGGGAGCGGCCGAAGCCGTAGGAAACAACATGTTCTGGAATTCGCTCTATGTCGAAAGCCGTGACCGTATCTTCCCTAGCTTGAGCCGAGCCTGGGCCGTGCGGCTCGGAGGCTGGGTGCTTGGCGAGTGGGATGCGTTCTTTGGATCGCTGATGACGGCACTCGAGGACCGAGAGCAGACCTTCGCGATCATTCGGACCATCATGGAAAGCCAGACGCCGCGGGGCGTCATACCCAATATCATCTGCGGCCATGGAACCTCCCCGGATCGTTCGGAGCCGCCGATTGGAGCCTACTGTACCTGGAAGGTGCATCAACGCTACCCCGACCGGGATTTTCTCGAGTGGATTTACCCCCGGCTGGCCAGGTGGCATCGCTGGTGGTTCACCGATCGGGGCGACGGCCAACCCTGGCGTGACGGCAATCGCAACGGTCTGCTCGAGTGGGGCAGCGACAAGGGCTCGGAGCGTTCCTATGGCGGCCGCAGCGATCATTTGACCGCCCGGTGGGAAAGCGGCATGGATGACAGTCCCATTTTCGATGACTTCGCGTACAACGAAAAAACTTACACGCTGGAGTTCGATGAAGTGGGACTCAATTCCATGTATGCCCTCGATGCCGAAAGCCTCGCCTATCTTGCCGATATCCTTGGACGATCCGAAGATGCGCGGGAGTTTCGGCGCGACTACCAAGCCATCAGAGCCAAGATCAATCAGCTTCTATGGAACGAAGCGGCCGGCATGTACCAAAACCGCGGCTGGGACGGGAACTTTTCTCCTCGGCTTTCTCCCATGAACTTCTACCCGCTGCTTTCAGGAGTGGCGACGCCGGAGCGAGCCAACAGGATGATCCAGGAACACCTGCACAACGAAAAGGAATTCTGGGGCGAGTTCGTGATCCCCTCCGCCCCGCGCAACGATCCGGCCTTCACCGATGGGTACTACTGGCGCGGCAACATCTGGGGTCCCACCAACTATCTGGTCTATCAGGGAATCAAGCGTTACGAGTTCGACGATACAGCGGCCGATTACGCCGAGAAGTCTTACAACCTCTTCATGGGCCCATGGCGGAAGTTCAATCACAACTACGAAAACTACACGGCCACGGGCGGTACCGGAGGCGGGGATGCGCATTACTACTGGGGAGCGCTTCTTTCACTGATAGCGGCGGAAGAGTACATCGATCAAAACCCCTGGGAAGGACTCCGGTTCGGGATGCTCAAGGCAAAGACCGATGGGGAGTCTAGCCGCATGCAATGGGGTCCGCATCACTACGCGGTTGCCGTGGGTCCGCGCCGAACCGTCCTCACACGGGACGGCGCCGAGCGATTCCGTGCGGACCGTTCGGTGGTGGTGCGATCCTATCAACGCAGCAAGGGCAACCGTCTGTCGTTCAAAACCCACGGACTGCACGCTTGCCGCATCACCCTATCCGAATGGGACACAGGTTTGCTCGAAATCTCGATCGACTCTGCCGCGCCGGTACGTGTTGCTGTCATGGAGGGCACGGCGTCATTCGATTTACCCAAAGGAAAACATCAGGTTCGCGTTTTTCACAGCCTGGAGCCATAGAGGCTTACAGGCACTCATCAGAGGCTCGCTCGAGAAAGATCCAACGGAGATACCGATGATAAATCAAACGGGGTTGTCGCTTTTGCTCTTCATTGCCTGCGCAACTCAAGGCGCAATCCTGCTGCCCACACTGGCGCACGGGCAGGCCCAAGGGCGAGCGCCCGCTCCAGAGATGACCGCCGCGGTGACAATCGACGCATCCGCAGTCCGGGGCAAAATCAATCCCTTCGTGTATGGCCAGCAGCTCGAGGTCATGGCCAACTGCGTGGATGGAGGAGTATGGGCAGAACTGCTGAAAAACCGTAGGTTTGATCTGGCCGACGACAATGGCGACGGTGTGTCCGATCCCTGGCTTGGCGTCGGGGCCAACGCCGGTGCTCGATTCTCCCTGGAAGAGGAGTCCCCAGTCAGCGGCGCCTACTCTCAGAAGGTCGTGCTCCGGGGACACAGTGATCAACCGCGTGGGCTCCGGCAACCGGAACAACGCGTTCTTTTCGGTCGCCCGTACCAGGGATACATCCATCTGAAGGGTGAGAATTTTCAGGGCAAAGTCATGATTGCCCTGGCCAACGGCCCCACGGCGCTCTACGGCTTGGCCACAATTGAAAACATCGGCAGCCAGTGGAAAAAGTACGAATTCAACCTGCGGCCCAACGTGTATGACCCGCGAGGAGAGTTGCTGATTCTCTTTGAGGGAACCGGCACGGTCTGGCTGGACTCTGCTTCGCTGATGTCGGCAGATCACCAACAAGGTCTGGTCCGGGATGTGGTCAGCATTCTGAAGGACGTCCGAACCCCGATGGTTCGTTTTCCGGGCGGCTGCTACGCCGATATTTATAACTTCGAGCAGGCCCTGGGAGACCGTGACCAGCGCTCCGCGACCTTCGATCCGATGTGGCGCAAATGGGATTCGAATGATTTCGGTACCGACGAATTCATCGAGCTCTGCCGGATCCTGGGGGCGGAACCGAACATCACGGTGAACTTCGGATCGGGCTCCGTCGAAGAGGCGGCAAACTGGGTGGAGTACTGCAACGGATCCGCCGACACTCCCTACGGCCGCAAGCGCGCGGCGAACGGCCACCCGGAGCCGTACGACGTCAAGTACTGGAGCATCGGCAACGAGCTCTGGGGGTGCGGCGGTCCGTTTTCTGCACAGGAGTATGCCGCCAAGTTACCGGAATGGGTCGCCGCCATGAAGAAGGTGGATCCATCCATCGTCCTCGCGATCAATGGCGCACCCAGGGAAATGCCGGCTTCGGATTGGGATGAGCCCCTCATTCGTGGTGCGGGCAACGAGGTCGACTGGTACTCGCTGCACTACTACTTTCCAAGCCCCGTGGCCCCCATTCTGGCTTCCGAAGAGGAAACCTACCGTGCCATCGTCGGAAACCCCGTGGCTCTGGAGCGCGCTATGCAGGACTTCAGACGCAACATGGATGCCTGGGGCGGGCAGCATCTCAAGCTGACGCTCGACGAGTGGAACGTCACCATCCCCAACGAGCGTCTTCGAGAGACGCCTAACCTTTATTGGACCGACAAGAACCCCTACGAGAAGATCCTCAACGACCGGCTTGGCGGCATCGCCAAGTTTTCCAACCACTGGCAGAACAGCAACTTCAGTCTGCGTGAGGGGCTCTTCACCTCCGGCGTTTTTCACATGTTCTACCGGCTTTGTAACGAGATCATCGGGGCCAACATCTTCTCTTCGGTCAATCAACTCGGCGCGATCGAAACCAACGGCCTGGAGACCTACCGAACACCGGTCATCCTGGCTTACGAGCTCTACGCCCGCCATTCGGGGAGTAAGGTCGTCGAGGCGACAGCCCAGGTCGAAACCTATGACGCCACGGTTCCGGGCCGCGCCGGAAAAATGGAAGACATTCCCTATCTGGATGTTGTGGCGACACTGTCAGAGGACGGCGGGCATCTATACCTTCACGCCATCAACCGCCACCACGCTCGAGACATTCGTGCGCGCATCGATCTGCGGCACTTCATCCCGAAAGGGAGCGGCAAGGTCTACGAGCTCGGTGGCCCCAGCCCCAAAGCAAAGAACGATTCCGAACATCCCTCCGAGGTTCGGATTAGAGAGAGCCGCTTCGAGTCTGCGACACCGAGGTTCGACTACGTCTTCCCGCCCCATTCGGCAACGACACTGGAGTTGGAGAGGTAGGCATCTCACGGCGTGAGATGCCTGAGTGGTCTGCAACAAGAAAAGCCGCTCACGGATAGCGCGGTCAAGCCGCGCTGCGTGAGCGGCCTACGAAAATGGCCGCCCCCTCGGGGCGGCCATTTGAGTATGCGGCATGCGGCTCTCGGAGAGAGCTGTCTATCCTAGAACAGAAGCTTGAGCGCGAACTGGATCTCGCGCGCCGGCCCGACGCCGTTGATCCGGCCGAAGTCTTGGCGGGTGAAATCTCTGCTCGGGAGAAGGAACTCGGTGTGATTGAAGGCATTGAAGAACTCGGCCCTGAACTGAATCCTCGACGTTTCCGTGAGGGAAAAATCCTTCAGCAGCGACAGATCGAACAGCAGGGTTCCCCGCCCGGTGAGTATGTTCCGGCCGCAGTTTCCAAATGTCCCAAGCGGAGGAGCCGCAAAGGCATCGGTATTGAAGTCTCGTTGCGGTGTGCGCTGGCCGGACGGCAACTGGCCATTGCCGACACAATTGGCAAACTGCTTGCTGAGGTTACCCCCGGTCTGAGTGCGGTCATTCAATGTGGTCACCACAGGAAACGGATTGCCATCGGCAAAGGTGAAGATCCCGGTGAACTGCCATCCGCCCAGAAAGGCGTCGGCAGCCGGATGCAGGCTATTGAGGTACTGCTGGCCGTTGCCGAAGGGCAAGGTCCACATCGGACTGATGACGAGCCTCTGGCCCTGGTGGAACGAAGAGGGCCCGTACTCCGCCCGAAGATTGTCGTTGTCCCGAAAGCCGTTACAGCCACCCGTGTCACAGGTGGAGGAGGCATTGTCCAGTGATTTCGACCAGGTGTAGGACCCGATCAAACCGAGGTTGTTGGAGTACCGCCTCTCGAGCCGGACCTGCAGCGCGTTGTAGTTCGAGACGTTCTGGGTCTTCGACATAAGAATCTCGCCGAACCCTTGATACGGAATCCGGCCACCAAGCGGCTCTCCCGGAAAGTCGGGAAGTCGGCCCTGGTTGATGTTCAACCGGGCGTTCAGCTTGCGCCCCACCTGGCCGGCGTAAGTGACCTCCAAGACAGTACTACTCGTCAGCTGGCGCTGGATCCCCAGGCTCCACATCTGGACGTAAGGATCGCGGGCGAAGGGATCATCGGTGAGGAATCCGGGACCGCCTCCCGGCGAGACAGCGGGCCAGAGATTGTCCCAGCTGACCCCACCCCCGACGATCTGATTCCACATGATCTCACTGCCCAGACTGAAGTTTCGCTCGTTGACCGCCTTGACGTCGTTATAAACCCCGTATCCGCCCCGGATCACGGTGTGGTTTTCATTGAAGGGCCGCCAGGCAAAGCCAAAGCGGGGCTGAAAACCCAGGTTGTCCGGATTATAGAGACCCTGCGTTTCCACGGCGGCGCCAGTGACGATCTCTCCCGTGCGCTCGTCGAATACACCGAGTCGACCATTTTCCCGGTAGCGATCATCGGCGACACCCGTGCGCTCGTAGCGGATCCCAATGTTGAGGGTCAGCTGCGGCGTGACTTTCCAGTCATCATGGACATAAAAGTCGGCGCTGCGAAAAGTCATGTACGCGACGGGGGCGATGGCACCACCCAGAGAGATGAAGGGGTTGCCAAGCAGGAAGTCCGCCGTCGGGTTGCCCGAGTTAGGTCCCAGAAAAATGAAAATCCCGCGGGTCAGAAGCGCCGGAACGTGTGGCTGCTGGGAAGCGCGATAGCCCCCGCCGAACTTGAGGGTGTGCTTGCCACGGATCCAGGTCAAATTGTCACTGTACTGGTAGACATTGATGCCACGCAGCTGGGGGCTGGTGGCACCGGTGCCGAATGGTGTGAATCCGCCGATCTGGACGTTCGGCAAGCCGTTCATGACGGGGTTGTCCCAGCCGTTCTGGTGTTGGAGAATGTCGGGGCCATTGGCTCCATCTTGTAACTGCTCGAAGTATTCCCGGTTGAATCCCGCCCGGGCCTCGTTGAGCAACGTGTTCGAGAAGCTGCGGGTCCACTGCAAGGTGGCATTTTGCGGAGCGTTGGTGGTCGTGGCTCCGCCACCGTCGATCAGCCCGGGACTGAAGCTATCGAGTCTCGGGTAGACCGTATAGCGCCCGAACAGTCGGTCCTTTTCGGACAGTTGGTGGTCGATGCGAACCGTGAGCTGGTCCCAGTCAGCGGCGGTCGGCCGAGTGGTCAGATAGTTCTGGGGGCCGCCGGTCGCGAGCTGGGGTAAGAATGGGATCACCCGCTGGGTCAGGGCGGAAAAACGGTCCTGGGGAATCTGGTTGCCCGGGAAGGGCTGCCCGGTCAGGGGATCCCGAACCGGAGGAAGACCCGAGAAGTCCCCGGAAAGTAGTTGAGCGGACGGGAGGGTCCCGATCAGCGTGACGGCCCGGCGGCGGCGGAAGCCTTCATAGTTGACAAAGAAGTGAGTCTTGTTTTTCACGATGGGGCCTCCAATCGAGGCTCCAAACTGGTTCTGCCTGAAGGGAGGTGGAGCCCCGACATCGAAGAACTGTCGCGCGTCGAAGACGTCGTTACGCACGAAGTAATAAAGGCTGCCATGGAAGTTGTTGGACCCCGACTTGGAGGCGACGTTGACCTGTCCGGTTCCGTAGCCGAACTCTGCTGTGAAGGTGTTGCGCTGGATGCTGAACTCCTCGACTGCGTCGACCGAGAGTGCGACGTTCAAATTGTTGAAAGCCGTGGAACCGTTATAGACGCCGTCGATGGAGAACTGGTTGCCCGTCACGCGGCCGCCCGAGACCCCGATGGTCCCTCTTCCTTGACCCGCTCCCTCTGCCTGCTGGGGCTTGGTGACCGTACCGGGAGAAAGCAAACCCAGCGTCAGAAAGTTGCGACCATTCAGCGGCAAGTTCTCCACCTGCCTCTTGGTCACGACCTGTCCGATGGCAGAGGCGTCCGTCTGGATCAACTCGCCCTGCGAACTTACTTCGATCGTCTGTGTGATGGCTCCGACCTTCAAGGCGATATCAGTCGTAAGCCGCTCGGCAACGCTGAGTTTCATCGGACCTACGACCACGTGCTGAAACCCTTCGAACTCGGCTTCCACCAGATACGGGCCGGGAAACAAGTTCGGCACGACGTAGATGCCCTCGGAATTCGTCGTGGCGTTGGAGGAATATCCCCTGTCTACTTCGGTGACCGTAATCCGGGCCCCCTGAACGACGGCGCCGCTCTCGTCGGTGACGACGCCGGTAATGGTGCCGCGGGTTGTCTGCGCGTAGCTCAGTACGCCCATCAGGGCGAAGATCGCCAGAAAGATTAGGACGCTTTTCTTACTCATCGACCTCTCCTTGGAAAGTTCGGCTGAGCACAAACACCCTTTCGCCGTAGCTGCGGCGCTCAGCGTATTACAACAAAACCAGGCTCTCTGCCTCGTGCGGATACTTGGATCCTTTTCCGCGTGCCACGCTAGCCCATCCAGGTAGGGGCTGGTGGTTCGGAACCCAACGTCCATTGCTTCAACAAAAGCTAAACTCTGTTCTACCTTCTTGATAGCGTTACTTCACTTGACTTCCCTTGAACCAGATTATGGAGTTGGCTTAGCGTATTGTCAACATATTGTATCCTTGGATATTTTATACTTTTATGTCAGGCTGTCTTGCTTCCTAAATCAGAATAGCGAAACGGTTCGCAATCTTGTATACCTGGGCCTTTTGGGGCTTCCGGCATCAAACAACACGAGGGATCCGCTATGCGGCAGGTTAGGACGGGCCGGCTCACGGCCTTGATTCGATCCTTGATTCTGATGGTATCGATCGTATCGGTGGGAATGAGCTCTGCAAGAGCGCAGGATGGAAGGCCGCTATCCGAAAGGATTGCGGCGACAGACTGGAACGGGATCCGGGGGGTCAACTACATTCCTTCCTACGGCCGGAACATGTACGAAAACTGGCGTGACTACGACCGCGAAGCGTTCGACACGGAGCTCGCCTTGGCCAAAAAGGTTGGCTACACCAGTGTGCGGCTCTGGCTCAACGATCGCGCCTTCGCCGAGCGGGGCACCGCGATGGTCGACGCCGTCGAAGACGCCGTGAACCTCTGCCGCAAGCACGGGCTGAAGGCTCTCATCGCCCTTTTCGACGGATGCGGCATTCGTCCCCGTTCGGACGCCCGCCCGATGACGGTCCAGGCGGCCTACGATCATTTTCTCGCCAGCCCGGACCTCACGCCGCAACAGAAGCAGATGGTGAAGTTCAACTATGACAAGTTCGCCCACGGTCCGGGGCAGTACATACCGGTCTGGGTCGGGAAGGAAACCCCTCCGCACATTATCTTGTGGCAGCACTGGCAACCCAGTCCAGGTTACGACCGGCTGGGGAAGGAATCTTGGCCCGAGCTCGATGTCTACGTACGGGCCATTGTGAGTCGATTGGCAAACAACGACACCGTTTTAGGCTGGGACTTGATGAACGAGCCGGAGCTCGGCTCCGAGCTCCCCCTCTCTCACGGGTTCAACGTTGCAGAGGTGCAGAAGCGACTGATGGACTTCATCCGGCACGTGCGCGAGGTCGTCAAGAAGGATCATCCGAACGAGATCGTCACGATCGGCTTCGCCAGCTTGCAGTCGACAATGCAATACGCCGCTTTGGCAGATGTGCTGACCTTCCACGTCTACCAACCGGATACGATCCAGAAAGAGATCGATCAGGCGCACGCCTTTGGTCTCGAGCAAGGCAAACCCATCTTTATCACGGAGACGCTGGCCAACTTTCAGTTCATGCCCTACGACGTGGCGTCGCTGGCCACCGATGCGGGACAACTCGAACGCTATAAGGTACTACTGCCCATTCTGACGAAGTCCCCGATAGGCTGGATGGCCTGGGGGCTGGTCGTGGGGCGCATCTTCGATTCCTATACCGACATTTTCTACGCCAACGGCCACCCCCGGCCCGCCGCGTTGTATCTCGAAGAGATGCTAAAGAGAGATGTTAAAGAATGAAAAACCCTGAACCGGAAGGAAAAGTGAACTAGATGCGGAAAGTCATTCTACTCCTTGCTGTGGCTGCAACATTATGGGCAAGCGCCATCTCCGCTGTTTCTGGCTCCGACGGAGACGGCTCCATCGGCGGATCCACCGGAGCCGGTTCCATCGGCGGGTCCACCGGAGCCGGTTCCATCGGCGGGTCCACCGGAGCCGCTTCCATCAAGGTCTACCTCGATGAGAAGCTGGGGCCGATCGATCCACAAATCTACGGACACTTCACCGAGATGACCCTCAGCAGCTTCGATGGGAGCGTCTCGAGCGAGCTGCTCTTCAACCGCAAGTTCGAGATCCAGGAGGAGCGCCCAGACGACCCGCCCATATTCAGCGGGGCAGCGGCCGGGTGGGAGCCGATTGCCCTCGATACCCACGTCACGATGCTTCAGGACGCACTGGTCTCGTTCAGCCCGACTTATTCGCAACGGATTACGCTCTCGGACCCAACCGACGTGCCGGCGGGCATCCAGCAGGCAGGCCTTCGACCCGTCATGCCCCACGTGTCGAAGAAGCTACGCGTGGATCACCCCTTCCAGTTCGCTCCGGGCGAGAGCTACCGCGTGCGCGTGGCCATCAAGAGCCTGGATTTCACCGGTTCGGTCCGGGCGGCGATCGGAGAATCTCACGAACGAGTGGCGGCAACACTGGCTTTCAATGTATCGAAGGGGGACGATTGGGAGATCCACACCGGCATGCTGCGCCCGTCGGAGCTGGTGACGGACGGGAAGTTCATGATCTACATCGACACACCGGGAACGGTGTGGATCGATTCGATCTCGCTGGTTCGTGCCGACTGGGACGAGGATGGCTTTCGAACCGACGTGATGGAGTTGACCAAAAGGCTGAAGCCGACCTCGATCCGCTGGCCGGGCGGATGGTTTGTCTCCGACTATCACTGGCGGGACGGGATCGGGCCGGTTGACGAGCGGCCGGCCAGCTTCAATCGGACCTGGAATACCTATACGACCAACGATGTGGGGATCGACGAGTTCGTCGACCTTTGCCGCAAGCTCGGGGCGGAGCCGTACATAACGGTGAACCTCGGGACCGGGACGCCGGAGGAAGCCGCCCAGTGGGTCCAGTACTGCAACGGCGGCCCCGATACCAAGATGGGACGCTTGCGGGCCGAAAACGGCCATCCCGAGCCGTACGGGATCAAGATCTGGACCGTTGGCAACGAAGAGTGGCTTCCCACCCTCGGCGGGATGAGCGGCAGCCATTACGGCCGGCACTTCCGGGACTTCGCCAGAGCGATGCGCGGCGCAGACCCGACAATCGAGATCGTGGCGACGGGCGCCTTCGACATCCCCAGCGGGATCATCAACCGGAGCATTCCGCAATACCGGTTCGCGCGCTATCTTCCCGACTGGACCAAAGGTGTGCTGACGGAGGCGGGAGAACATCTCGACTACTACTCCATTCACTACTACAAGCCCGCGAACGTAAAGGGGCATGCTCCGGAAGACGTTCATCGCGCCGCTCTGGTCATTGGAGAGGATCTCGAGCGGAATCTCAATCGGCTGCACCAGCAGATGAGCCAGTTTGCACCCGGGGGGAAGCGGTATCCAATCGCGCTGGATGAATGGAGCACGATCACTCACAACGACTCCACGCCGCAGCAACTGCCCGAGGGCCGGTCCAACCCTGAACAGATCGGTCTCCACACCTCGAGTCTGACCTTTCGCGACGCACTGGCGGAAGCCACGGTGTTCAATCTCATGCAGCGGCGCCCGCGAGATTTCGTTCTGGGGAGCCGCACGTTGTTGTACGCCTACCTGAGGGGGCTGATCGCCATTCGTCGGGATAGCTCCTTCATGACCCCGGTCGCACACCTGATGGAGCTTTATTCGACTCACGAGGTCTGCCAATCCTTGAAGACGGAAGTGCAGTCTGCAACTTTCGACAGCAAGACGATGAGTCCGGCGTTCCGTGCCGTAAAAGGGGCCCCCTATCTCAACGTGTCTGCGCGGCTCCGTCCCGACGGCAAGACCGTCGATCTCTTTGTGGTCAACCGGAACCTGAAAGAAGTGATTCTAGGCAACATCCAGTTTGTCGGCGGCTCGACGGAACCGAGCGCTCGGGTCGCCCTGTTGCACGCCGATGATCTCCACAGCCGGAACACCTTCGACGAGCCGGAGCGCGTGGTGATCAAAAACGATTCGGTCCAGCTGAGTGATGGTGTACTTGCCCATAGGTTTCCGGCGCACTCCATGGTTCGGCTTACCTTCGTGCGTAAGTAGCACGGGTTACCGAGTTCGCTCGAGGCGGAGGAAGTTCAATGCAGACGAGCTACATCGATCGAATGAGCGGAGTGATCCGTTTGAGCATCGTCTTTTCGTGCATTCTGCTCTGCGGCGACGTCGCACGGAGCCAGGAACCCACCGATCTAGCAAGCCAGCCGGACTGGCGTGCGAAGTGGATCTGGAGAACCAGCTCTCCGTGGCTCGCGGTCAATCCCCGAAGCCGAGCCCTGGAGTTTCCAGATATCCCACCCGGCGAAAAAAAATCTCCACCTCTACTTTCGAAAGACCTTTGAAGTTCAAGGGCCCATCCAGAACGCGCCCGCCTATGTGAGCGCCGACAGCGCCTACCGCCTCTACGTCAACGGACACTTTGTAGGGCGCGGCCCGGTTCGTTCCTACCCGGAGCACAAATACTACGACATCTATGATCTGGCTCCACACCTCCGGCCCGGCAAGAACGTGATCGCCGCCTTGGTTCACTTCTACGGCGAAGATACAGCGTGGCACGTCGCAGCCCGCGCGGGGGTGATCGGGTACACTCCTGGGTCTCCTCCCGAGGCGCAGGTCGATGTTTCCTCCCCGGATGGCTCGAGAGCTTCTCGTTCGATCCCTAACGCCGTGCCCGGCAAAGGCGGCTTTCTCTTTCAGTGCGACCTGCGCAACGAGGCGGGCGAAGAGATCTTCGTCACCTCCGACGAGACGTGGAGACTACAGCGGGCATCGGCGTGGAGACAGGACACGCCCCGAGCCAACTTCAGCCTGGGGTTCGTCGAGGTCTACGATGCGCGTAACGAACCACGAGGCTGGAAAGATCTTGATTTCGACGATTCTGGTTGGAAGAGAGCTTCGCCCTACTGGAGCTGGACGAAGCCGGTGCCTCCGACCGAACCGTTCACCCGAATGATCCCCCGCGACATTCCGTTCTTGCTCGAAGAACTGGTGTCGGCGGTACAAATCGTGGAAATGGGTCAGGTCACAGACCAGCAACGCGACATCCCGGGCGATCAGATGGTTTTGGAAGAGATTTCGCCGTTTTCGGATGCCAGGATCAAGAACCCGCAAGATCTGTTGGCTTCCGATGGACGATCCTCGCAGGTACGAGCGCCAGCAGGCAAGAGCGTCTCCGTCGTTTTTGATTTCGGCCGCACCGTGACTGGATATTCCCGTCTGCAAGTCGACGGCCCGTCGGGTGTGATCATCGACATCGGCGTTTCAGAGCGGCTCTGGCGGGATCGGGAAAAATTTGGAATCAGCACAGGGGCTCAGCCGTTCCCGGATAAAAAGACGGGTGTCCTCTTCAATATGTCGCATGGGAAACAGGCGGACCGATACATCACCCGGGCGGGAAAGCAAGTTTGGGAAACGGGCGACGTCCGCGGTTTTCGCTACATGCAGGTTACGTTTCGCAACATTGTAGAACCACTGCTGATCGATGCGATCTCGGTCAACTTCACCTCCTATCCGGTCGGGCAACGAGGAAGCTTCTCGAGCTCCAGCGAGAGACTCGATCGTATCTGGTACACCGGCGCCTACACGCTGCAAGTGAACATGACGGATGGGTATCTGGATTGTCCCTCACGGGAACAGCGCCAGTGGGTGGGGGACGCCCACGTCGAGGCGATGATCAACTACGCGGCCTTCGGCGATCCCCGGTTGACGGCGAAGTTTCTGCGCCAGACGGCTCAGTCGCAGCAGAGCGACGGCATGACGATGCCCTATGCGCCGGGCGACCATGGGGTACTGAGAATCATCCTGGTCGATTTTTGTCTGCAATGGATCAATGCGATCTACGACTACTACATGTACACGGGCGATGCCGAGCTTGTCCGGGAGCTCTATCCCAACGTACGTCGGGGCATCGGCTGGTTCGAGCGGCAGGTCGGACCCGATGGCCTGCTCGGACGCCTCCCACACTGGACCTTCATCGACTGGGCGGATGTCGAAAAGCGCGGCGCCGTGACGGCTCTGAATGCCCTTTTTTACAAATCGTTGCAGGCCGCTGCCGCCATGGCGGACTTGAGTCAGATGCCCGACCGGAAGCGATTCGAAGATCTGGCTGCGCGGGTGAAAGACGGTATCAATCAGAAAATGTGGGACGCGCGACGCGGCGTGTACGTGGATTGCTATGAGGTTGGCCGGCCTTGCCAGCGCGTCAGCCAGCACTCGAATGCTCTGGCGGTTCTCTTTGACATCGCCCCGGAAGATCGATGGCACGAAATCGTTCGCTACGTCACCGACCCTGAACGGGTTCGGCTGCGGCAAACGGACATGCGCGGGCTTGTCACCCCCGGTCCCTTCAACGAGGAAACCGATGTGGTTTTGGCCCAGCCCTTCTTTTCCTATTTTCTGCACCGTGCCATGGCGAAGGCCGGCGCCTTCGACCGGGTGCTCGCCCGGATCGACAGAATGTGGGGTGGGATGCTCGATGAAGGAGCGACCACGTGGTGGGAGGAGTGGCAACGCCGCACCAATTCGAGCGAGTCCCATGCGTGGAGCGGATCGCCGACCTTCGACCTTTCGACCGACGTTCTGGGTGTCCGTCCGACCGAACCCGGCTTTGCCCGTTTTCTGGTCGAGCCCAAGCCGTCCGGATTGACTTCGGCAGAGGGAACTTTCCCGACAGTCAAAGGCGATATTTACGTGAAGTGGAAGTCCTCCAGCCGCGGCTTCACAATGAGCGTGGCGTCGCCGGAAGATACGAAGATGGACGTGGCCCTACCCGTAGAGCAAAGCGCGCGCATCCAGGTCAATGGAGCCGTCGTATGGGACGGCTCCCGCTTCCATGAGAACTCGGTCGGAGTCTCAAACGTCCGTGCGGAACGAAGGCAACAGCGAAGCTCCGTTCGATTAGCGGTCGAACGGGGAGGAGAATATCGGTTCGAGGCTCGATGACAACGGTGAGCATCAAAAGTCCGTAGGAGGACACACGTGGACACTATCTTGATGGCCGGTTTTGCCCTGATCATTATCGGTGGCGTGATGGAAGGGGGATATGCGCTGGCCCTGAAGTATACCCCCCGCTGGAACTGGGAGAATATTTGGGGTGCCGGCTCGCTCATGGCCATGATCCTGGTCCCATGGCCGGTTGCGGCCATGACGATCCCCGGGCTGATGGATGTTTACCAGAGCTCTTCCGCAACTTCGATTTGGGTAACCCTGCTGTTCGGCGCCGGATGGGGCGCCGGGGGCATATTCTTCGGTCTCGGGGTAAACGTCGTCGGACTGGCGATGGGCCTTTCGTTGATCATGGGAATGATCGCCATCAACGGCTCTGTCATTCCACTGATGATGGAGCACCCGGAACAGCTCACTCAGACTTCCGGCTTGGTCATGATGATGGGAATCGCGATCATGATATTCGGGTTGGTTATCTGCGCCCTGGCTGGGCATCGGAAAGATCGAGCTTTGCGTGACCCCCAATCAGCAGCCGCGGACGATGTAGGCGCCAAACCCAGCTTCACCACGGGTTTGATTCTCTGCATCACGTCGGGAATCTTATCGCCCCTGGTGAACTTCGGGTTGATCTACGGAAATGAGGTTTCCGAGCAGGCGGTCAAACATGGTGCCGATCCCGGATACGCCAGCAATGCCATCTGGGCGCTGGTTTTCACCTCGAACTACCTGGTCAACATTGGCTACTGCGTTTATTTGTACAAGAAGAATGGAAGCGGCAGCAAGTTCCTTCAGGCGGGAACCGGAGGCTACTGGGCGTGGGCGACCGTCATGGGCGTCCTGTGGGCTGGAGGGGTCGTCCTTTACGGGATGGGAGCGTTTCAGCTGGGAGACTTCGGCGCCTATATTGGCTTCCCCATCTTGCTGATCAGCTCGATCGTGACCGGAAACATACTGGGACTGGTCACCGGTGAGTGGAAAGGATCCGGAACGCAGCCGCTCCGGATCATGGGAGGCGGAGTCCTCCTGTTGCTATTAGCCATCGCGGTGCTAGGCTACGCCAATAGTCTCATGGCCTGAAGCGCCGGCGCGCCGAGCCAGCGTAAGAATTCGGAATTGTCAGTCCGTCGGAATTTCGAGGACACTCATTCGGTAATCATATACGGGGGAGCAAATGAGAAACTCTGATCACAAAAACAGGCACGTGGATACGAGCTCGACTCCACAGGAGAGGACCCCTTCATCGCGACGAGACTTCTTACGCTCGTCTTCATTGGCCACGATGGGCGCCATGGCCTCCTGGTCGGCGCTCGATCCACTGTCACTCGCCGCGCGCGCGGCAGCTCCGCAGACCAAGACAGGCAAGATCTGGATCGACGTCGAAGACGAAATCGGCACCATCGGCAAGAACACATACGGTCACTTCGCAGAGCACGTCGGTTCGCTGGTGTACGACGGGATCTGGGTCGGGGAGGGCTCCAGCATTCCAAACGATCACGGCATCCGCAAAGATGCCATCGACGTGTTACGCCGCCTGCAGGCGCCCGTGATCCGCTGGCCCGGGGGTTGCTTTGCTGACGCCTACCACTGGCGCGATGGGGTCGGGCCTCGGGAGAAGCGCCCGACACGATGGAGCGTCTGGTGGGAAAAGCAAGAAAGCAACGAATTCGGCACCGCCGAGTTCATGCGTTATTGTCGACTCGTGGGCGCCGAGCCCTATCTGAGTATCAACCTGGGAACGGGCAGCGTCCAGGAGGGCCTCGACTGGCTGGAGTACTGCAATTCCAACAAGGATACCGAAATCACGAGATTGCGCGCCGCCCACGGCCATCCGGAACCCTACAACGTGCGCTACTGGGGCGTGGGCAATGAAAACTGGGGCTGCGGCGGACTCTACAGCGCCGAAGACTACGCTCGGGAGTATTTACGCTACGCGATCTATCTCAAGCACTGGTTCTGGCCGTCCAAGGGCCTCTCGTCGGTTCCCATTGAATTGGTCGCGGTGGGTCACCGGGCGCCGGATTGGACTCAGATATTTCTGGAGCAGGTGCGCGACTCGCTTCCTCTGGTCGACCACATCTCCATTCACCGATACTTACGCCTGCAACCAACCCAGCCGCTCCGCACCCCACCCGAGGGGCTGCCGCCCTGGAGCGCAACCAAGTTCACCGACGATCAGTACTATCTTCTGGTCAGCCGCGTGGACGAGTTGGAACGAAACATCCAGGACGCCGTGGATGTGATCGACTACTATGTCCAGGGTCGAAAGAAAATCGGGCTCATAGTCGATGAGTGGGGAACCTGGCATCCGGAAGCCAATTTCGAAAGCGGATTCCATCAGCAAAACGCGATGCGCGACGCGATCGTCGCCGCCTCCGGGTTCAATCTGTTCAACACCCGGTGCAAACAAATCTCGATGGCCAACATCGCGCAATCCTTCAACGTTCTTCAGGCGGTCGGACTGACCAAGGGCCCGCAGATGATCCTGACCCCCACTTTCCATGTTCACGACCTCTACCTGGGCCACATGGGAGCAACCTTGCTTCGCTCCCGAGCGGAGGCTTCGAGCTATGAGGTCCGGGAGGGTCGCCAGCGGAGAATGCGCGACTCCGTCAATGTCTCCGCATCCAAGAGCGCCAGCGGCAAGCTCTTGCTGACAGCCGTGAACGAGCATCTCACCGACGACCTCGAGGTCGAGATCGTTCTCAGCGGCGCTCGCGCGAAGAGTGCGAGCGGCAGGCGGTTGTGGTCCAAGAATGTCCGAGATCACAACACCGCGGCCGATCCGTACCTGGTCAAGCCAACGTCGTTCACACCGTCGCTTCGAGGCGGAGAGCTCCGGGCCGAACTGCCGGCTCATTCCGTCACTGCGATCGAGATCGAGTTGTAGGCCTCCCACGCCGTGGGTGGCTCCGCGGCAAACTCCGAGTGCGGCCATCCGCTTCTCGGAGAGTACCGCGTACGAATATGAACATTCGCTTACTCTTCATTTTTGCGCTTGGGCTGGCGTCGTGTTCGTATGCGCCAGCCCCCGCGCCGGCGCTTTACTTCCCCGCGGAGAACGCGGACTGGGAAACAGTTTCACTGCAATCCAGCGGTTGGAATGAGCCAGCCCTCGAACAGGCCTTGGATTTTGCCGCGGAGCACAATTCGACCGCAGTCGTGATTCTATACCGGGGGAAGATCCTCGCCGAACGCTACTGGGAAATCGACGACCCTCCGCTCGAAGGCAAGTACCGCTACCGATTCTTCCGGGTGGGTTCGACCCTGGAGGGCCATCCGATTGAAGACGTCGCTTCGATTCAAAAAAGCGTGATTTCCCTGCTCGCCGCCGTTGCCATCGAGCGAGGTCACCTCGATCGAAAAGCTCCGGTTTCAAACTACCTCGGTGCCGGTTGGTCCAAGGCAGCCGATGCCGAGGGACAGATTCTGGTGCAGCACCTGCTGTCGATGTCGAGCGGTTTGACCGATTCGCTCGAATACGAAGCTCCGGCCGGTACTCACTGGTACTACAACACCTACGCCTACAGTCAGCTCATCAAGGTATTGGCGCGCGTGAGCCAAAAGGAAGTCAATGCCTGCAGCAATGAATGGCTGACGGGCCGTTTGGGGATGAACGACAGCCGCTGGGTGCTCCGGCCCGGAGTGACCGAAGCTGGCAATCCGCACGGGTTTGGAACGACCGCGCGGGACCTCGCCAGAATGGGACTGCTGGTTCTTTCCGGCGGCTCCTGGCGCGGTGAGCCGATCATTCCTTCCGACTATCTCGGCGAGGCTCTGCAATCCTCTCAGCCGATGAATCCCGCCTACGGACTGCTATGGTGGGTGAACGGCCAGAGCGACTGGCAGGACTGGGATCACAAGGGGCTGCAGCCGGGTTCCTTCATCCCAACCGCACCAGATGATCTGGTGGCGGCCCGAGGAATCGGAGACCACAAACTCTACGTCGTCCCGAGTCTGGACCTGGTTGTAACCCGTCTCGGATCCACGGCAAAGTTTGCGGGGGAACATCCGGAAGTTCAGTTTTTCGACCGCGAATTCTGGCGGCGCCTGATGGCCGCCGCGCCCTGACTACAGGGTCACAGCTTGAAAATTGAATTTTGGGCTTCCCTGGGATAACCAGGAGCAACATCGCCAAAATTCAATTTTCAAGCTGTGACCGCATCGTTTTAGCGGAACTTCTTCGGCATTGGATTGTTTGCATACCCAGACAATGGATCCACGAGATCCGAAGAGGAGATTGGGTTAATGAATGTCAAACAATCTATCGCAGTCGCGACGCTGGGATTCGCGCTTCTAGTACCATCAATTGAGGGCTTCGCCGCACCGAAAGTTCGGGCCAGGGTAGGTGTTCGTGTCGGATTCGGAGCACCGGTATATCGTGCTCGCCCACATTACTATTACGGGCCGGTTGTTCCCGTCGGTTACTACCACACGCCCCGAGTCGTGAGGGTTCGCCGCGTGAACCATGGAGAGGTAGATTTCAATATCAAGCCCAACAAATCCCGGATTTATGTGAATGGGGATTTCCTGGGGATCGCCGACGACTTTGACGAATTTCCTCAGACCGCGAAATTACCGCCGGGCCGCTACAACATAAAGATAGTGGCTCCGAATGGTCGTATCGAGCGCCGAAGTATCTATGTCGTCGCAGGTGAGGAAATAAATCTCAACATCAAGTTTTAGAGCACTGACCACTTACCACTGACCTCAATCCGTTGTTCGGGGTCAGTGGTCCTACTTCAAGATACTCGAGACTTCGAACCGCTCCATCGTTCCTCCATCGTTTAACCATCAGGTTAATAAGAACACACTAAAATATAAGACGGGGCAGGAGACGAACGATGCGAGTCATGGTAATCGTGAAAGCAACCAGGGAGTCCGAAAGAGGAGAACGTACGTCCTTCGGAAACCGTGTCGGGCCACTACACATCTACCGCTGCTCGATAGGGGCTGAGAGGATCGGTCGTCTGGCTCAGGGGATGCGCACCACCACGGTGTCGCTGCGCCGTTTCTTTTCAAGGAACTGCCGCAAGCAAGGCTCGAAATAGGGATGGCGCACCGAGGCCATGGCATGTTGTACCTCGAACTCCGTGCATTCCTCGAGCGGCTGGAGCCATCCGTTGTGGACCCCCTCCTTTACGATTGCCTGCAGATGCGTCGGTCCCGCTGCGAGATCGCCTGCGATGGTTTCAACAGCCTCCGGGAATTCACTCGGCGTGTAGACGCGATTGAGCAGTCCCCAGGACAGCGCTTCCTGTGCGTCGATCGTGCGGTTGGTGAGGAGCCATTCCATCGCTCGCCTGAAGCCGATCAAACGCGATAACCCATAGCTGGTGCCCGTATCGTTGCCGATACCAATGGACATCCAGGCGGGCACAAAGGTCGCGTGGTCCACACTGACGGCCACGTCACAGGCCATCACGATGCCCAGGCCGCCGCCCGCGACCTTGCCGTTGACCGCTGCCAGTACCGGCTTTTTGATCCGCGCCAGGCGGTGAATGACCGCATGCCAGTACAATGCTTTGATGCGAAAGTGCTCCACGATGGACTGCGAGGAATCGTCTCCCTCTAGCGGAATCTCCTTGAGATCGAAACCACTGCTGAAACCCCGGCCTTTACCAGTGACCATGATGGCGCCCACTTCGTCCATCGTCTCGACCTTGTGCAGGACATCCAAGGTTTCCTGAAGCAGTTTGAGGCTGGCAGCGTTGAGTAACTCCGGTCTGTCGAAATGTATTTTGGCCACTCCCCCCGCGACCTCGAACGTAATGTGATCATAGCCCATGATATCTCCTCTTCAACGTAGCGCACTACCGCAGCCCGAGCCGCCCGGCTTGACGGCGGCAACGGTGTGTCCGCGAAACGGTACATATTACTTTATTTCGTACTGGGTCACCCAGGTAGATGAGCGTAGGAATTCGTAGGACATCTTCCACGAATTGGCGTGTCGTCTACAATCAGAATACGTATCCGGAGTATGCCAAGTCCAGGTGAGGAGAGCTCCCAGTTGTGAGCTCGGTGTGGGCAAGTGACGTTAACAACTTGCAGCAACAGGGGATAGACAAAGACGTCTCGGTGCTGCGGCCTGCTGATTGACGCGGCGGCGTCTCACACTTCGGACTCGTTCTCATGCGGAGACGGGGAGCGGAATGGGTGCAGGCGTGCTTTCAGGCCATTCCCGTTACCACTGGGTAATCTCGGGTCAATTTCCTCCAAAGCCAAGCTTACAAGCAAGATAGCGACTGAACGAGGTTCTGAAAGGGTCGTCAAGGGACCGGTGCAATGTAAGAGCTTCAGGCGGAAATTCATCTAAAGCCACGGAACTCTTAGGCCGAGAGGACTATAGATAACGCTTAAACCCAGAAAGCCCCATGGACTTAGGTACACTAGTAGGCATTATTTCGGGAGTGGCTCTGATCGTCATCTCCGTCGTCCTGGGGGGATCTCCAGCCCTATACTGGAATGCGCCTGCGTTCCTGATCGTAATCGGGGGTACGATCGCGACTACCTTTATTCGCTTTCCGGTCAATCGCGTCGTCAAAATGCTTGCGGTGGCGCGGAACTCTTTTTTCCACAGCGTGAAAGACCCTGACGACCTCATCGAGGAAATGGTGGAGATTGCCAAGAAGGCACGTAAGGAGGGATTTCTCAGCCTGGAGGACTATCCCACCGAAGATGCTTTCCTGAAACAGGGACTCGAGATTTTGGTCGACGGTTTTCCTCCGGAAGACGTCCAAGATATCCTGTCTACCAATATTCGCTATCTCCAAAGAAGGCATAAGGACGGTCAAGATATCTTGAAGTCCATCGGTGAGGCCGCACCTGCTTTTGGAATGATCGGAACGCTCATTGGCTTAGTCGCAATGCTTGCCAACATGTCCGATGTAAAGGCCCTGGGACCGGCCATGGCAGTGGCGATCCTCACCACGCTCTATGGGGCCATCCTTGCCAACGTGATCGCTCTGCCCATTGCCAAGAAACTCGAGGTCAGGAGCAAGCAGGAGACGATGGTTATGGAGTTGGTGCTGGTCGGGTTGATGAGTATCCAGAAGGGCGACAATCCAAGGAGCATGGAGATGCTTGTCAAGTCGTTCCTTAGCAAGAAGGAAACGAGCCCGGCTAATGCTCGTCCCAAGTTGGAGGCAGCCTAGTGGCCCAATTACCCGATGAAGAACAGGAAGAAGAAAAAGGAGCACCAGCTTGGGTTGTCACTTTTGGTGACATGATGTCGATCTTGGTTGTCTTCTTTGTAATGATGCTTTCGTTCTCCGTCGTGGATCAAGTGAAGTTCAAGGGATTCGTCGGATCCATCAAGGATGCCTTCGGTGTCCAAAATATTGAATTCGTGTTCAATCAGCCAGCTGGACCTAGCGCTATCACGACGGGTCAGGCTGAAGCTTTGCGGCAGCAATTGGTGTCGCTCATTTCAGACGCCTTCGCCAGTGCGAAGGTCAAGAAAAACAACAAGGGTGTCTTATTGACCATTCCGGGCAGTCTGCTGTTTGATTCCGGCATGGCTGAGATCAAACCTCAGATGTTCCCTCTACTGAACAAGATCGCCACCATGCTGAGCGAAAGGCACTCGGTCATGCTTCAGGTGGAGGGTCATACCGACGACTTGCCTATTCGTACGGCCCGTTTCAACGATAATTGGGATCTGTCGACGGCCAGGGCCTCATCGGTGGTACGTTATTTCATTCAAACTGCCGGCACGCCACTGGATCGTCTGGCGGCTGCAGGATATGCTGAGAGCCGCCCGCTCTCCCCCAATGATTCCACTGAAAATCGAGAGCGGAACCGACGGGTCGAATTCCTTTTCGTGCTGGACGGGAAGTGAGTCCGGCGCGCTTGGACTCCACCGACCCTGCTGCCGTGCCCGCTCTTTCCGTCTTGACTGCTTAAAAGCAAAGCATAAAACTCCGCAAACAACATCGCGAACCGGCTGTTTCCTCCACCACCGTCATTTCCCGACATGAACGACCCGAAAGCTGATATAAGCAAGTAGAATCCTATGCTAAGACTTTCTGAACTCAAATTACCGCTCGAGCACTCCGATGCCGATCTCAAAAAAGCGGTCATGGAATCACTGCGTATCGATGAAGACCAGCTGATCAGTCATACTATTTTTAGACGAAGCTTTGATGCACGCGCACGGAATTACGTGTTGGTCACCTATATTGTGGACGTGGAACTCAAGGATGAAGCGCCGGTATTCGCGCGATTCAAAAAATCCCCCCATCTGAACATCGCTCCGGACATGTCCTATGATCACAGACACAAGGCTCCGGAACACCTCGCGAAACGACCCGTGGTGATCGGCTTCGGTCCGAGCGGTATTTTTGCCGGACTGATGCTTGCCCAGATGGGATTCAACCCAATCATCCTCGAGCGAGGCAAGAAGGTACGTGACCGGACCGCGGACACTTTCGGTTTCTGGCGCAAGCAGAACGAACTGGACGTGGAATCCAACGTTCAGTTTGGCGAGGGCGGCGCCGGCACCTTTTCCGATGGAAAACTTTACAGTCACATTTCAGATCGAGACAACCGTAAGCGTAAAGTCCTTACTGAGCTGGTTGCTGCCGGGGCCAATCCGGAGATCATTTACGTGGCCAAGCCCCATATCGGAACCTTCAAGCTGATCAAGGTCGTGGAAGCAATCCGTGAGAAAATCGAATCGCTCGGAGGCGAGATCCGCTTTGAAACCCGAGTGGACGAACTTGTCCGTGAAGACGGTATGGTCAAAGGAGTCAAGACCTCTGACGGAAACGTCATTGAATGCGGAAGCGTTGTCATGGCTCCGGGACACAGTGCCCGTGATACCTTTGAAATGCTTCATGAAAAAGGTGTTTTTATCGAGCCCAAGCCCTTTTCCATCGGATTCCGTATTGAACATCCGCAGGGCCTGATTGATCAATGCCGGTGGGGCGCCCATGCCGGGAACAAGCTGCTCGGTTCAGCCGACTATAAACTGGTGCATCATTGCAAAAACGGTCGTTCCGTCTACACCTTCTGCATGTGCCCCGGGGGCATCGTTGTAGCGGCAACATCCGAAAAAGGCTGCGTCGTAACCAACGGCATGAGCCAGTACTCCCGTGATGAACGCAATGCAAACAGCGCGATCGTGGTTGGAATCACTCCGGAAGTGGACTTTCCCGGCGGACCGTTGGCCGGCATCGAACTGCAGCGTCATATCGAAGAGAAAGCCTTCGAGCTCGGTGGAAGCAACTATCACGCGCCCGCACAATTGCTGGGAGATTTCATGGCCGGACGCCCATCCGCAGGGCTCGCCGGTGTTGAGCCATCCTACGAGCCCGGCATCAAGCTCACGGATCTGGAGCCCCTGCTTCCAAGCTATGCCATCGAGGCAATCCGCGAGGCGATTCCAGAGTTTGACAAGAAAATCAAAGGTTTTGCCATGGAGTCCGCGGTGCTGACCGGAGTCGAGACGCGCACCTCATGCCCGATCCGCATCAAGCGCGGCGATAATTATCAAAGTATCAATACAGAGGGGTTATACCCGTCCGGTGAAGGCGCCGGTTATGCCGGAGGAATTCTGTCCTCGGCGGTTGATGGCATAAAAGTCGCCGAAACAGTTGCCGAGAGAATCATCCACGGTTCGTAACTCATGGATGGCACCCGCGACATTACAAGGTCGGCGAGGTCGCCGTTGCGCGACAACCTATTTCAAACGGATATCGTAGGCGTAGATTTGGTCGTCGTGGCGCAGGTAGAGGCGGCCATTGCAGACGATCGGGTGCGCCCAGTAGTCGTTGCCCCTGCGGTCCGGCAACTCGAACCGGCTCGCCGGCTTGAAGCCGTCCGGGGTAGCCGGGACTAGATCGACGGTGCCGCGGTCGTTCAGGACATAGAGCATGCCATCGGCGTAGGTGATTGCCCCGAACCGCTGTCTGGGCATCACGTCGTGCCGGTACACGGTTTTGCCGGTCTTCCACTCGATGCACGCCCAGTAGCGCTGGCGGTGGTCGTTGTCGGCGAGCCCGTAGATGTAGCCGTCGACGAGAATGATGCCGCCCATTTCGTTGTCCAGTTCCTCGACCTTCCAGACTTCCGAAACGGAGCAGTTCTTGCCATCGACTTCCAACTGAAGCATGGTCAGTTTCATTCTGAAGACCGCCGAAAGGACAATCCGCCCGTCGTGATAGACCGGTTCATTCACCATGGCGCCCAGCTTCACCGGATAGTCATAGGTCCAGAGCAGCCGGCCCGTATCGGCCGCTACTCCCACGACCACTTCGCCCATCGGCATGATGATCTGGCGCAAGCCCCCATAATCCACGAGAATCGAAGCCGAATACCCCCGAACCGCATCGATACCGGTCGTTTGCCAAACCGTCTTGCCCGTGTGCTTGTCGAGCGCCGCTAACGTCACGGTCGGCGAGCCGATACAAAAGATCACACGGTTCCCATCAACCAGCGGCGCGTCCATCAGTCCCCAGTAAGGCATGCGGCATCCGAACTCGTCAATGATGTTGCGCGTCCAGAGCTTCTTGCCAGATTTCGCGTCGAAACAGGCAATATCGCCGCCTCCGCCCAAATGGTAGAGTTTGCCTTCGTCATAGGTCGGCACGACCCGCGCATTCGGCGCCGCCCCGGTATAGGCCTTCCCGTTTTCGGCCTGCCAACTCAGTTCACCCGTTCGGTCGTCCAGAGCGGACACGATCGTTTTGCCGTCGATGTCACCCGCCGTGTAAAGCCGTCCGTCAACGATTGCCGCTCCAGCAAAGCCCTCGCCGATACCCCGGGCGGTCCAGATCCTTTCAGGACCACTCTCCGGCCACTTCTTCATCAGGCCGGTGTCCGCCGACTTATTGTCGCGGCGCGGTCCATGAAACTGGAGCCAGTCTTCCGCCGACACCCGTCCCGAGGCCGCCAGAACTCCAATCACGACAAATAATGCGTTAACGTTCAAGAATGTCGCCTCTGCCGATCCAGCGAAACGGCTCACCGAACCAATGCCAACCCGCAATCACAGTTTCTCAACATGTCCTGCGCACGATCTTTCGCAGAAACCGGAACCACTGATCTTACCTTGACGGTTTCATGAGTCCCCACTACGGCAAGAAGCCGTGCGCCAGGATCCCACACTCCATGAACTACCGCAGTTCGTCGTTCGCCCCTGTCACAATCGCAACCGCCAGTGCGGCTCCGCGCAGCGGCGTGTAGCCGGCGCCGACATCACGCTCACTGCGTCGCGGTCCCAGCAAGATGCCATGCTATTTCGTAGTGACGGGACCGCAATACGCCAGCGACATCCGCCAGGTTTAGCTCGCGCGCTTCCAACAACACCAACAGGTGATATACCAGATCGGCGGCCTCGTTCAAAAATGCAGGATCGTCCTCGGCCACGGCCGCCAAGGCCAGCTCAAGAAGGCAATGGGAATGGTAAGCGCCACCGGGGATCCGCCACGACGAACTCCGCCTCCGGCACAAAACCGACTGTCTTTCTCGCTGTTTTTCTTATATATCCCCCAGAGAATTCAATCCGCCCCCTGTTTCATTCCGTTCCTATTCTTGATGATATTCTTCAGCGAGGCGTGCTCCGTCACGAGTTCTCGCGCCAGAACATCTTCCTCGCGGAAGTTGGCAAACAATATCTCAGCATCCGTAGTCCGGTTGAAATCGTAGTGCACGTAGATATCAGCATTGGGTGCCTGTGCAATATCCGGGTAAGACACACTTGACCGTTCGTCCAGAAGCAATCCTCCGGACCAGGTTTCGCCGTCGTCTGTAGACAAGAATGCCGTCAGATCACTGCGATCAGGTGTTGCCGTTCTCATGTCTGTACCGTGCTTGACCAGCAGGATGTTGCCTGACTGCAGCCGCCTTACAGTGCACTTGCTGTTCACATGCGGGAATGCGGTTTGCTGAGGCTGCCACTTGACGCCGCCATCGTCTGAAAAGCTCTGCGCGATTTCCTTATGGCATCGGGACAGCATCCAGATCCTTCCGGCATGAAGCTCGATCACGGAGTGCTCGTTGAAGCAACTGTCTTTGAAAGTGATCCCGCCGCGATATCGCCAGTGCGCACCTTCGTCATCGGAGACGAATACGCTCGCGCCACGCACGTGATCCAGTTCGCGGTAGCAATCGCCAAACGGCTCCGAGATGTGCCAGCGTTCCCAGAGCGAGACCGGCAGAATCCACTCGCCGTTGTTTCGCACAATCGGCTTGTTCAGGGAAGCGCCGAAGCCGATGTAACAAGGCGCAGACCAACTTGGCGTTTCGCTGTCCGGATCATCACAGCGGATGAACCAGTTGCTGCAGCTGCCGTCGAATATGCCCAGCGACTGTTTGAAAAACAACCACAGTCTTCCCAATGGATCAAGCCAAAAGCAACCGAGGCGCGTGCCCATGGGAAGGGAATCGGCACGTGGATCAACGACAAACACTGGGTCCCGCCAGGTTTTGCCACCGTGGTCACTGTAGGAAGCGAGAAGGTATGCCCCCGCGCCGTCTTCACCCCCGACCCAGCATGTCCATACCCTACCGCCCGGCGTGACTTCAATACTCGCTGCCATCGCAAACGGAAGGTATTTTTGGGCATATGCAAGAAATGGATTGAAATTGACCTGGGGCGTTATCAGGATGGTATTTAGAAGCTGTTGTGTTACTTTGGTTTCCATGATCAATCCTCATCTTTGATCGTTTCATCACTAACCATCTGCTGATGACCGTTTGCCGGGATGGGAAAGAATCCGGGATGCGCATGCCGCCTCGTCCGCGCCGTTTTATTCTCCGGATGCGTGCGCGCCAGTTCGGCTGGACCTGGTGTTGCACCCCTGATGTCCTTTCAAAGTGGGTCCTGATAATCGACACTAGACTCACCCTGCCGCTGATTCTCGTTGTCAGGCCTACTGGATCCCCTGGAGGAATTCTTTTATTTCCCTCACAAATCTCTCCGGATCTGGACTGTGCAGGTGATGGCCGGATTCAGACCATTCGGAAATTCTAGCGTGGGGGATCTGCTTTCTGAATTCAGTCCGGTACTCCGCCTGAGCCAGACTGCCTTTCTTTGGATTGCCCAGCATGAAAAATACTTCACATTCGATCATCGGCAGGATTTCCTTGATGTCAAATGCCAACTTTCCGTCAACCAGGTTCTTAATGGCAACTGGATCCATTTTTTCAACATTCGTCGCCGCGGCCCGCGCTTTTTCTTCTGTTCGTCCGATTGCAATGAAGTGTTTTACCCTCTCGTCGTAGGGCATGGCCCGAATTTTCAATTGACCGCGCAACCAGGGGAAAATTGCGCTTATGTCGCCGGGCGGATCCTCTAACACCACGGCCCGCACGGCCTTCGGGTGATAAGCCGCAACCGCCGCAGACATCTGCGCGCCAAACGAATGTCCAACCAGGATAACCGGCTCTTTGAACTCCTTTTTGATGAGCTCGACGATGGCTTCGGCCGTCTCCTTCCAGGTAGCGTTGCTTGCCGGTGATTTCCCTTTCCCGTGCGGATCGACCGCAAAGATGCTGTAGTTATCAGTGAATTCCGGTATGACGTCTTTCCATGTCCCCATATCTTCTCCCCCGCCGCTAAAAAAAACGATCGCGGGGCCATGAAACGACCATTGCTTCATATGCATGGTTCGACCATTCACCTCGATAAAGGATTCTCTGTAGGCGGGCACTTCTGCTGCCTGTCCCACTGACTTGACTCCGGCATCACAGGAAGCGAGCAGAAGCGCTTGTAGCAGGGTTGACAGAGTTCGTATTCCGGTCACAACAGTCACTAATGTCCTCCCTTGGGCTTCCCCGCGCCGGCTATGGCCTTCGCGGGGTAGGAAGGCGGCATCGTCTCCATGATCGTGTCGGGACCTTCGGGCGGCTCGAGAAACCACTCGAGTCTCTCCTCGATCGACAGCCCCTCGGGCAATTGCGCCGCGCGGGGGTCCGTCTCCAGGAACACGCTTTCCATCTTGAGCTGAAGGTCCTCGAGCACGGCCTTGTGTTGTGGATCCGCCGCCAGGTTTGTGAATTCGGCCGGGTCTTGGCGTAGGTCGAAGAGGCGCTGATGCCGGCCCGACGGTCCATACCCGGTAGGGAACAAAAAGGAAAGGTCGTGGGCCCCCGTGGTGAACATGTACTTCCAACGCTCGGTTCTCACCCCCGCCAGATTGTCGGCATGGTATTGGGAGAAGATGAAGTCTCGATGCCGGTCGGTCTCGCCGCGGAGCAACGGTACAAGGGTGCGGCCCTGTGCCGTCGGCATCGGGTCGACCCCGAGGGTGTCCAGGATGGTCGGCACGAGATCGAGCATTTCCACCAGAGCCGTCACGGTAGACGGCTCCAGCCGAGGATCACGGACGATCATGGGAATGCGCAGCGCCTCGTCCCACATAGTCTGCTTCTCGAAGGCGCCGTGGTGACCGAGAAGGTAGCCGTGGTCTCCGACATAGACGACCAGGGTGTCGCGGTCGAGGCCTTCTTCCTCGAGCACCCGGAGAATCCGGCCCACGTTGGCATCGAGATACTCGACCGAGGTGTAGTAAGACGCAATGATCCCTCGCTTCTGCTCCTCGTTCAGCTCGCGGAAGACCGCCGGAACCCAGCGGTCGTCATCCGGACCCATCTCCGGCAGGGGCATGTCGGAGGGATCGAATTTGCCGGCATACTCGACTGGAAAGTTGTAGGGGGCATGCGGCTCGTAGAAGCTGAGCCAGAGGCAGAAACGGTTCTTCCGATTCTCGCGAATGAAATCGGCGGCACGATTCACGAAATAAGTGCCCACGAAATCGTCGTCGTAGTACCCTTGGCGTTCCCAGTTAGTGGCCCGGGGGTAACCGTTGCCCGGAAGCGTGTCGGCGTTGAGGTAGAGACGCGCGGGGTCATGGAGCGGATTCCAGTGAGGCTTGACGGGCGTTCCTTCCGGGATCTTGCGCGGCGGTTTTTGCTCCAGGTACGCATCGTGGTCGGCACCGTCGATGCGATAATCGAAGCCGTGCTTCAGCTGACTGTTGAAATGCATCTTGCCCACGGCTCCGGTCTGAAATCCCCGTTCCTTGAGATAGTCCGCGATCGTGACCTGTTCCTCCGCCAGGGGCGTCTGTAGCAGCGTGACCCCCGAGGCGTGCGGATATCGTCCGGTGATGAGCGATTGGCGGGAAGGGGTACAGAGCGGCGCGTTGGTGTAGGCGTGGGTGAAACGGGCGCCCCGAGCGGCCAGCCGATCCAGATTAGGTGTTCGAATCAGCTCGTTGCCGTAACATCCCAAAGCGTGTGCGGCATGATCGTCGGCGCTTATGAACAGAACGTTGCGGATGGGCGAATCCGGATCCTTGATCCGGTCGGTCCCATCGCAGGCGATCCCGAATACCAGAAGCGACAGGAGAGTGCAGGTCGTTTTCGAATGCATGATAGTCTTGCCTCCCTACTTTCTGACAGTATATGTCGCACTGCGCCATTTGGAAACGGGATAGGGGTGAACGGACTAAGTCCGAGTTCCTTCCTGATTCGTCCGGATCGTGAGATAGACAAGCGGTACCTTTCATATGCAGGACGGGCGGATCCGCAAAACCGCCGTGTGGGTAGAAGTGTGCGTGGCTGCCTTTCCTGAAATGTCGGTTTGAGGTAAAATTCCCTCTGTCGTCGGTAGGCGGGAAACTGAGCCAGGAGCTGAGTCCAGTCATTCGCCCTCCAACGAAGACCTTCCCAAAAAATGATCAATGCCCGTTCGAGCAGGAGCAACCTCGTGATGACCACGCAACGTACTTCGACCCGTAATGCCGTTCTGATCTCTGTGCTGTTTTCCGTTGGCATCTTCAGCGGTTGCGATCGCCGTGATGACGACGACAGTCGCACGTTTCAGTCTCTCCGAGACTACATCGAGACGATCAAGGTGGTCGACACCCACGAGCACCAGCGGAACACGCAGGACCCCGATCAAGGCGTAAGCTTCTATACGCTCATGGCCACATCATATCTGCGATCCGATCTCATAAGCGCGGGCTCGCCACCGCTCACATCCGAGAGTGTCCGGGCCAACAGCCCAGACGAGAACTGGGAAACCTACAGCCCATATCTCGAGCTCTCGAAGAACACCAGCTACTACGCCCAATTCCTGAGCGGATTCCAGAAGCTGTACGGTTACGATGAGGACTCGTTCACCAAGCCGGGCATCGCGAGACTCTCCGCGCAGATCGACGAGAATTACCGGGACTTCGACGAGTGGTATGCGACCGCATTCGAGCGGTCGAACATCGACGTCTGGCTTGTCGACCCATACTGGAAGCCCTTGGACATCGTTCTCGATGAGCGGTACTCCGCCCTCATTTTAGACATCGATCACCTCCTGTGGGCTTCGGCTAATGGTTACCGGCTGACCCAACAGGAGAATCCAGTTCCCAGAACATGGGTAGAGGCGATAATGTTCGAGAACAACGTGTACGAGAAGGCCGCGGCGGAAGGGCATACCATCGGAAGCCTGGAGGACTATTTGACCTATGTCGGCGTCGTGTTCGACTGGGCTCTCGAGCACAAAGTGGTGGGAATCAAGAATTCCTTCGCCTACATGCGGTCTCTACATTACGAGGATGTGCCGTTCGGAACGGCGAGCGCTCTGTTCGACAAGGGCTCCCGTGGGGTGCTCGCCGAAAGCGAAGAGAAGGCCGTTGAAGACTTTCTGTTTCACTGGATCATACGGAAAGCCGCCGAGGTCAATTTACCGATACAGATTCACACCGGGTATCAGGCGGGCAACGGCAGCGTCCTGGAGGACAGCCGGCCCGCCGATTTGAATAACATCTTTCTGCAATACCCCGACGTCGACTTCATCATCTTCCACGGCGGGTATCCCTGGACGAGTCAGGCCATCTCGCTCACCAAGCAATTCCCCAACGTTTCGATCGACTTGGTATGGCTGCCCCAAATCTCGAAGGAAGCCTCGGTCATTGCGCTGGAAGAGATACTCGATATGGTGCCGTACAACAAGGTCTTCTGGGGCGGAGACTGCTCGACCATCGAGGAGGCGGTGGGGTCTCTCGAATCCGGCAAGGAGGTGGTGGCGCGGGTGCTTGCCGCAAGAGTGGAGCGAGGCGCTATGAGCGAGGAAGGCGCGCGCGACGTCGCGCTCAAGATCTTCCGGGAGAACGCGGTCCGATTGTTCCAGCTCGAGGAGAGGCTGGGCAGGCCGTTTTGACCAAAACAAGACGATCTCGGCAACTAGAGGGATATCGATGAAGACTCATGAAGGATTGGTCGGGATGGTGACAGGAGCTGGACTTCATCAGTCCGGCAAAGATGGTTTTGGTTCGGCAATTTCCAGAGCGCTGTGCAGTGCCGGTGCCAGAGTGGCGGTCACCGATCTCGATCCAGGCGCAGCAGAGCGAACCGCCGCCTGTATTGAGGAAACCGGCGGCGAGGCGTTTGCGCTGAAGATGGATGTGACCGATCCGAAAGCGGTGGCTACCTGCTTTGATGCGATCGATAAACGCTATGGAAGGTGTGATATCGTCGTCTCCAATGCGGGTTATTTCGTTTTACACAGTTTTTGCGACATCACTCTTGAACAGTGGGAGGGTATGCTTTCCGTTAATCTGACCGGCGCGTTCCTCGTTGCTCAGGAGGGGTGCCGGCGGATGAAGCGCTATGGAAACGGAGGGGTGATCGTATTTATCAGCAGCGACGCCGGTGTGAAGGGCGCAAAAGTCTGCTCCGCAGCCTACTCTGCGGCCAAGGCAGGAGTAAATGGTCTGATGAAAGCCGTGGCCCGAGATGGCCAGGAGTCCGGCATCCGCTCCGTTGCCATTTGCCCTACCGTGGGAGACACACCGGGCACGGACGCCGCCTATTCGAAGGAGGCAAAGTCCAAAATGATCAAGGACATGTTTTCTGGAAGCTTTATTCAGCCCGTGGAAGTGGCGCTCGAGGTCCTGCACGTCTCCGATCCCAGGATGCAAGGCCTGACGCTGGCCGTTCGCACGCTAACCAACGGCGCCACTCATCACTGAAATGTTCGCACTCACTCCAGCCGCGAGGGACTATTCTGCGGAGCACCTCGATTAAGTACTCGCGGCAGGCCTTCGGCGGGTACGTGAAGAAGCTTGGCGTTCGATCCGGTAATTGCTTGACCGCTGACGAATCCGCCAAACTTTTGCAGCTCCCCAACCCTACAACTCTCAAAAGTATGCGCGATCGTCCGATTCTGGCGATCCTCCTGGGCTGCGGGTTGCGACGTCGTGAGCTTGCTGTCCCGACAAGGGTCCAGATAAAAACGCGTTGTCGGCAAAACCAACTCCCAGCCCAAATCCCACGGTGCCTTGGGATACTTTCGCTCGCTGGGCTGAGGAAGCTTGATGCTGCCAGTATCAAGTTGAAGATCCTCTTCATGCCGCCGATGCGACCCTTCTATGCTGCCTATCGTCTCAAGTCTTTTTCGGCACACGCTGCGCATAGGCAGGGAGCATTCAGTGAGAGCCTACGTGACCAAAGGATCCTCTTTGTACACTTCGAAATTTATGTTGTTTACTCGGTAAGCTTGGAAGCAAATCACAGCCAGTAACTGAAAATAAACAATTGGCGATAGGCTGGAGACTGCGCAACTCCAATGCAGCAAGGACAATAGTTATTGCTATTGATATAGTTGCCGCAATACTTACAAATACCAATATTTTCCCGATGATCTCTATTTGCCTGATTCGATCTTCGTATGCCTGGTGTGGATTTAGTTTTTTCCCGTACATGTACCAGAGAATTATTCCTGCGAAACACAGGTTGAAAACCGTCACTATAACTATATTCCAATATCCACCAAACCAAGGATATTCGAATTGTCTGATATAGAGGATGAGCACAATAAATGCGATGTACGTGATGATCGCCACGCCGATAATTGCGGGCGAAATAAAATCAAACAAGCGGCGAGGATGCAGTTCTGCTTTTCGAGTGGTACGTGAATTAGCTTTTCTCATGAGTTTGAATTCTTTGAGCGACCGTAAATCTAAGAGCATCACGGGAAACAACTGGACCACAAAATACCACATCGCAATAACATGGTCCCATTTACCACTACGTGAATAACCTAACAGCACTGCCAGTATCAACAAACCAGTCAGGAGTATAAATATATTTATACTCCGGTAGTTGCGCCGTACTTTCTCGTAATATTCGATCGTTTTCGGGTAGAGCTTAGGGTACGTCGATGGCGGATATGCTTCGAACACATACCTCATCCGGCTAAGTATTTTTCTTGGATAATAGAATGAAATAAGGAGAATCTGGCTCAAAAACACAACGTGAAATAACATATGCTCTGGCATGTTTATCTCCTCAACTGCCGCGACGATTCATCAAATCGCCGAATGCAATCCGAATTTCAGAGTCCGTTACGCCCGACTCTCTAAATGCCTCTATGGTTTCGCCCAATTTCGTCACGACCCACGAATTCAAATCGACAGTGCTGTTAACCTTGGCATCTGGGTGAATAAAAGTGCCGCGATAGCCTTTGGTTTGAATGACTAAATCACGCTCTAGTAAGCGGTAAGCTTTCGCTACTGTTTTGTTGTTAAGCTCCAGGTCGTTTGCAAGCTGTCGAATCGAAGGCAAGGCATCCCCTGGGCCTATTTTTTCGCTGAGCACGGCCTGCTTTATCTGCCCAATCAATTGAGCAAACACGGGGACCGAAGCGTCGATGTCGATGACTATTTCCATGAAATGTGATGTCCCATATGACCCCTGTGTTGTAATGGTACAACTGGATTAAATTGAATGCAAGCAAGAAAAATGAAGAATTTCCAGCTAATTGAAACGTCGGCTCTTTCCCGACCTAACTTGACAATGCGGGACCAGCGTTTCCGATCGCTCGTACCGGTGACAAGCCGTCTGCGAAACCTCACAACATGAAGTGGCGCATCGCCATTTTCGTCGGGGCCTGGATCGCGGCGTTCGCGCTCCTTCCAACCGGTTGGGTGGCGCTGGGTCTGGCCGCCTGGGAAGCACTCATATGGCCCGGCTTGGTTGAGATTCAACAGTTCCAGAACGTACCGAACGGTGAGTCCAACCCGGTTTGACGCTCAAACCGCTTTGTACGGTCCCTCTATCCACAAGATATTGACAAAACATAGAGTAACCCCATAGGATCCGAGGCGGAGGTGCTGTTGTTGTTTCCACAGGCGGACGACCGTTGGCACGGTCTCACCGGAATCTTCCTTCTCTTGTTTGCCGCATGCCTCCCCCACTCGATTGCGGCCACACAAATATCGGCGGGCGTGGCGGGGATTCTATGGTTGGTGAGCCTGGTCGTTAAGCGTCGTCGCCCTTTTGCCTCGAAACTCTATCTTCCTGTTCTCGTGTTTGTTGTCGTCACGATGGGTTCGACTATTCTTTCGTTGGATCCGGAATTGAGCATGAGCCGGTCGAGGTCGGTGCTTCTGATTCTGATCCTGCCTCTTGTAGCGGACAATGTGCGCAAGCGGAACCAAGCTGCTCTGATGATCGGAACCCTGTTGGGTTCGGCTACCCTGGGAGCCTTGCCCGAATTGTGGGAAAAAGCCGTGGGCCGAGGGGTGGAGATCGTGTCACTGAATGATCATGGCCCGCTTGGAAAGGCCGGGCTTGTACCGCGGGACACAATCCTTGATTGTGTCGGTCAATCCGTGAACAGTCCGGAGGCGTTGGCGGAACTAGTTTCCGAGCATGACAGCCAGACCATTCCTTGTGAGGGAGTCCGAGGTGGAATCTTACCGATCGAATTCCAGCTCGATGCGCGGTCGAGAGGAAACAAGGCATTTGCCGGTGACGTACTCCGAACGGGACGGGGTATTCGCGCGACCGGAACCTACGGCCACTGGGTCACCTACGCCGAGATGTTGCTTCTGGTTGGCTTGCTTGCTTTTGGCCTTTGGTTGGCGTGCCCTAGCAAGTGGTCGGGACTTGCGATCTTACTCGTCGCCATCCAACTCTTGTTGGTGGGAGCCCTGGGAGCAACCTTCACGCGCGCGTCCTGGGGAGCTTTTGTGTTTGGAGCGATGGCGGTTTTGTGTTTCAGGCTTCGCTGGCGGGGGCGCGCATTGACATTGGTCCTCGCCTTCTTTTCCATCTTCCTCATGAATACACTGCTCGAACGCTGGCGTGGTGTCGGCTTTTACGATCCAGCCGATATGAGCATCCAGTACCGGCAGCTGATGTGGGCAGATGGGATGCGGCTCATTTCCGAATACCCGTGGTTCGGAGTGGGCATGGATAGCTCGAAGACCGCCTGGCAAGAGCTGGGCTTGCGCGCCTGGGAGAAATTCGGCTGGCAGCTTCATTTCCACTCCACCCCTATTCAACTTGCTGTCGAGCGAGGACTACTTGGGCTGGCAGCCTGGGTGGCGGTGGTGGCGACCTATCTGTGGGTGCTGGTGAGAACACTTCACCGGAGTCACGATTGGATGATCCATGGAATCGTTCTCGGTATTCTTGGCGGTGTCTTCGGATTCTTGATGAGTGGCTTTGTGCATTACAACTTTGGCGACTCCGAGGTTGTGATGGTTTTTTGGCTCTTGGCCGGTATCGCGCTGGGCCTTGAGCGACTCTGTGGCCTCGAGACCAGGCTGCCCCAAACCTCCTGAAAGCACCGCACATGTGCCCCGTCCTCGATCTCGGTTGCGGCAATAACAAGCATCCAGGGTCCATCGGTGTCGACAGTAACCTAGCCACGGATGCGGATGTAATCTGCAATCTCGATCGGCTTCCCTATCCGTTTCGGGATTCGAGTTTCAACGAGATTCGTGCTACCCACCTGGTCGAACACGTGGAGAACGTCATTAAACTCGTAGAGGAAGCACACCGGCTCCTTCGGCCTGGCGGTGTCCTGTACATCATTACGCCACACTACACCGACAGCAGTTCTTTCTGCGATCCCACCCATCGTTGGCATCTGAATAGTTATTCCTTTTATTATTTCACCGAGCCGCGGCGCTTCGGCTTTTACTCCCCAGTTCGCTTTCACGAACGTCACATCAAGATCCAGCTGATGCAGCTTTGGAAATGGATGGGGTTGCAATGGCTGGTAAACCATTGGGGCAAGTTTCGAAAGTTTTGGGAAAACTATTTGTGCTTTGTCATTCGGGGCCGAGAACTTCATTTCTGGTTCGAGGCGATAAAGCCGGATCAGGGGAAGAGTCTATGATGAAAAACAGAGTCAAAGAGGGCCTTGTTGTATGGACGCTTCTTGTTGGTTTCGGCACGATCGGTCTTATTGAATGTGCAGCGAGGACACCTTCCGTAGCAGCGCAAGCACAATCGAGCAGCCATCCCGTTCGGGCCTTGAATATCGTGTTTGGTATCAAGGATCAAAAGGCAACCCGGTGGGATGGCTCGGTGACCATATCGAAGGGCCAGATCGTAAAGCTGCGTGGCCATCACTTTGCGAAAGAGGACAGAATTGGTCCCGATCACAGCTGGGTGGCCGGCTCGACCGCCTGGATTGAATCCGGTCCCGGCATACACACGCACGGATTATCCTACCCCTACCCAACCCGTGTGATCCCGATCGGCGTTACCGTATACTACCGCGCTGCTGAAGATGCGGAGCTCAACGTGAAGACGGAAAACGGTGATCTTTCCTTTCGCATCAGTGATGTACCCGTATCTGGTCCACTTCACCCATTTCGGACTCAGATAGAAATCTTTCGAGTACCGCCAGTCGAGCATTTCACAGAGGAAGAACCTGAAGACGACTATCCGTCCATCGCGGTCGGAAGTAACGGGAGTGTCGGTCTGGCGTGGATCGGATACCGAAACGAAGCCGACGAGGTCTACTTCCGTCAAAGCAATTCAGGCTCCTGGTCTCCCCCCGTGAAGGTTACCGAGCGCCCGGGTGATCTTTACGGCACCGACATCGCGATAGACGGTCGTGGGCGATTCTGGGTGGTTTGGTCGGAGCGCAGCGACCGTGACTGGCATTTGAAGGTCCGGTCCCTGGATGGGAGCTCCTGGGGCAAGGTTGAGACGCTTACCTCCCATCACGATACCCGAGAGTGGCGGACGCAATGAGGGTCCTTTTGATGCCGCCGCAGCAGGAAATGGTGCCGTTTATCTTGCCTGGGTTACCGATCAGCGCGTGTGGGGTGGTCCGGCATTCGGCTATCCACCCAATAACAATCAGGTGCTCATGGCCAACGTGGTCGGACAGTTTGACAACACGCCTGTGCCCACAGCACAGCTGGGTCCTCGAGCTACGGAGCCTCCCGCCAGACTACCCAGCGAACCCCGGGAGCAGGCCCAGGTGGCTGCCATTCGAAACTACACGATCAATGCCCGAGGCAAAACTTACAAGGTGCGTCGTGGCGATTTGCATCGCCATACCGATATTTCGCGGGATGGCTCCGGTGACGGGAGCCTGTTTGATTCCTACCGATACATGATGGATGCGGCCGCCATGGATTTCTATCTCGTCACAGATCACAATTCCGGTGATAACGTGGAGTACTCTTGGTGGCGTATTGAAAAGTCGGAGGATATGTTTCACCTCCCAGGGTTCTTCGTCACTCTATTCGGCTACGAACGGAACTTGCCGTACCCCAACGGCCACCGCAATATCATTTACTCGGAACGCGGAAACCGGACCCTCGAGATCACCGACGAAGAACGAGCGAACCATACCGGCCCGGTCCTGTATCCACACCTGCGCAAAACCAACGGTATTGCGACCTCACACACTTCTCATACGGTAATGGGTACGGACTGGCGCGACAACGATGCCGAACTGGAACCGATCGTCGAGATTTTTCAGGGAGCCCGAACATCAGCCGAGCACGAAGGCGCTCCGCTGGCTCCATCTAACGATCGGACGGACCTGTGGGCTGGAGGCTACCGGCCGCTTGGCTTTGTCTGGAAAGCTTGGGAAAAAGGATACAAGCTCGGAGTTCAGGCCAGTTCGGATCACATCGCGACACACACGTCTCACGCCATGGTCCTCGTCGAGGACTACACGCGCGACGGACTCGTGAACGCCATGCGAAAGAGACATACCTACGGAGCAACCAGTAACATCATCCTGGACTTTCAGATCCACGACGGCGCCAAGGCATACATTCACGGTGATGCTTACTCGAGCTCGAAGATTCCCGAACTGGTCGTGAAGGTGCTGGGCACCAACGACATCAAGGAAGCGGTGGTGGTCCGAGACAACAAGTATGTCTATCAGCGAGCGGGATCGGGTGAGACGGTGGAGTTCACGTTCCGGGAGCCGAGCCTGAAAGCAGGTGAGCACTACTACTATGTTCGGGTGGAACAAGAAGATGGAAATGTCGCCTGGTCGAGCCCAATCTGGGTGACGTATCGGTAGGAGTGGGACATTGCAGTTCCCAGCAAAGCCGGAGTCGCGCTCAGTCTACCAGCGCGTCTGGTTGCGCCAGCAATAGAGGAACCCGGCCCCAAGAATCCCTGTAATGCCTGTGATCACAAAGAACTCTCGAGCTGCAGGACCTGTGCCCAGGAACATAAAGATGGTTGCGGCTACAAACATTATTCCCGGGATTCCGTTGACCGGTATCCGGTCAATTCGAATGCCTGGATGATAGCTCATCATGCTAGTTTCATGTTTCTTGCTCATGCCGTATATAAACGAAAAATTTCCGAATAGGTTCCGAATATATTTACGGTCTGTCCCCCGGAGGGATGTCGCTCCTCCCCAACCCCTTTAGATCAAAGCACTTGGTCCGATTTTGTCCCCCAACTCCCAGGCCAATGGGTTGTAGCGGCGATGAATTTTGCCGCTCACGGAGTGGGCGGCCTACCTGCTTGGCGCAAGACGGATTGCGCTGCCGGAAAGCGTCCCGGATGCGGGGGCCAAGAGCACCCTCACTGACCCGGGGCCTTGAGCGGTCCCTTGTGCTTCCAGAGACGATTCTCGAGCTGCGGGAAGAGCGTCAGGGCATTCTCCCGCAATATCTGCCGGCCGATCTTTTTGGCGTGCTCCTCCAGTAAATCGCCCCGCGTTACCTTCTCCGCCAGGACCTCCGCCAGGCAGCGGCGCGTGAATTCGGTCGAGCCGTAGATTCCCTCGGCGTGATTGCAGTCCGCACCCCACATGATCCGATCGGACGGCATCACCTCGAGCCACTCGTGGTAGGCGCGCTTGGCCGTCGTATAGCTGATCGACGGCAGCCACACGGAATCGATCCAGACTCTCCGCGGAAACCGCATCACGATCACGCCCGTCTCGCCGATCCAAGGGAACCCTCCGTGGAAGAGGATGAACTTCGTCTTCGGGTTTCCCGCGATCAGGTTGACCAGTAACATCGGGTTCGACCCTTGAATGCGTGCGATGCCGGTATGGATCTGAAACGGAAGGCTGTACCTTGCACTCAGTTCCGCCAGCCGCCACATGATGAAGTCCTCGAAATCGGCAATCTCTTCCCGGGAAAGCTCGGATCGCGGACGGCCGAACGCTCGAGCCGCGCGCTCCTTGGAAACGTTTTCGAAACGGAGCGTGCGCCGGTAGGCCAGCGTGTGTTTGAGGCAGGCGGCGCCTCGCTCCTTGGCCGTCCGAAACAGCCGGTCCAGCACCATCAGATAGTCATCGAGCGAGTCCACGCTCAATCCGGACTTCTGCGCAAAATGATACGGATCGTCGGACGAGTTCTTGAACTCCGATGGGTGGAAGCCCCGGGTCAACGTTCCCACGTTGAGCACCAAGACCTCCCATGGATAGGACTTTGCGAAATCGAATCTCGCCCAGTGTGGATCGTTGAACATCAACTCGATATTGGCCCGCTCGGTCACGACGTGATAGAGCCAGGCAGGATCCTGGTAGTTCTCGAAGATGCGATCGTTGAGCTCGCCGGCCTGCTCGTCGGTGATGCGATCGAAGTCTACGCCGTAGAGATCTTGAAACGCAGGGAGATTATAGCGATAGAAACTGGAAGCCCGGGCGTTGTCGAAGTCATGCTTGGCAACAGACCACCAGTCCTTGAATTTGTCCCCAGCCTTCCAGCGCGTGAGCGGGTTGAGCCAGGTAAAGTAGTTGGAGGTCCAGATACCGGCCAGATTCATCCCGCGGCCTCGTTCCGTCTCGACATATCCGGGCAGCTTGTCGAAAGGCCACAAATGATTGTGCGTGTCGATGGCGGGCACGGAATCGAGATGGGCTTTGATCCGTTGGTAGGTCGGACTGCTCCGTGTGCTTGGAGCCTCCTGCGTGACAGCCAGATCGACGCTCGAGAAGCCGAAATAGAGATATCCAATCATCAAAAGGTTTCGCATACGGGTTCCTCTCGGTCCGGCCACCGCTCGACACTTGGACGGGTACGCTTCCCGCCGATCATGACGTGGGACGCAGCAATGTCAACAGCTAAACTTCCCGCCGCCTTGACAAAGTAGCTACTGGAAGCTACTTTATTCTTATGCGTGCGGTTGGGCTGAAAATCTTAAAAAACAAGTTGAGTGAATATGTCCGAATGGCAACTCGGGGTGAGACCATTCTCGTGACGGATCGCGACCTGGTCGTGGCTGAGCTCACGCCTCCACGAGCGGATCGAAGTCCAAGGCTTCAAGATGCCATTTTGGCGGAGGTTGTACGGAAGGGCTGGATAACCCCCCCGATGCTGTCCCGGGAAGGTCCCCCGCCCCGCGCGCCAGTAGCGCGGTGGACTGAGCTCACCGAAGAGATCCGGAAGGATCGGGAGGATCGGTGATCTACCTGGATACATCGGTAGCAGTGGCTCAGCTCCTTGCGGAAGACCGTACGCCGCCCGCCGGTCTCTGGGATGAAACACTCGTTTCAAGCCGCCTTCTCGAATACGAAATATGGACTCGAATAAACGCACGGCGTCTCCAGGACTCCCATGGAGAACTCGTGCGAAACTTGATCGGGCGATTGGCATTGCTCGAGCTCGCACCGGATGTTCTGTCCCGAGCATTGGAGCTGTTTCCGGCTCCGGTCCGCACGCTCGACGCTCTCCACTTGGCTTCCATCGAGTTCCTCCGTACACAGGGCCAGTCCGTTCGACTCGCAAGCTATGACACCCGAATGCTGGCCTGTGCGCGAAAGATGAAGATACCTCTTTACCGTCTCTAGGGAAGAAATCCCACGCCATTGACGAGAACAGGGTCCCACTCTATGATGCCGCAAGCCGGCAAATTCTGTTGCGGGGGGAATCTGCTTCCGCCGCGGTCCTGGATCGCCGTTTCCGTTGAGTTCAGTCACCCACAGAGGTAGACACATGAGCCCGAATCATCCGAACAACTATCCGAAACTACACAACGCGATATGGGCGGGAGTCGTGGGCAAGGGCCCGGATTCAGAGCCGCTCATCGGCCTGGACACGATGTTGGATTTGACCGCGGCGGCGAACGTGGACGGGGTCCGCTTCGACGGTGTCGACCTCATGCTGGTCGATCCGCATCTGGACGTTGGCGCTTCCGACGACGACTTGAAGGGTATGGCGGAGAAGTTAAACTCACGCAATCTAGTCGTAGGCACTCTCGCGGCTCCGGTGTGGCCTCCCGCCGGGGGTGGGTCGGCCATGGGGGATAGCGAGCAACGAAACCAGTTCCTGCGGCAGGTTCAGAAGAGCTGTCACATCGCCAAGAACCTCAAGGATATCGGCGTCCGTCCAGACGGCATCGTCCGGATCGACTCGGCGGTGGATCCGGAGACATGGGCACAGGATCCCGAGGGAAATACGAAGCGGATAGCCGCCACCTTCCGTGAAGCCTGTACGATCGCCGAGGATTACGGGGAGAAGCTGGGGGCCGAAGGTGAGATTTGCTGGGGCGGCATGCACAGCTGGAAGAGGATGCTCGAGCTGCTGGAGCTGGTCGATCGGAAAGAGACACTCGGCTTTCACGCCGACATGGCTCATACGTTGCTGTATACCCTTGGCTATAACGCCCCGGAAGACCGTATCTTGCCCGAGGGCTGGAACTGGGAGGATCCAGGGCAACTGGACGATGCTCTGGCAACACTCACCCGCGCGCTCCGTCCCTGGACCAACGCCCTCGATGTGGCCCAAAACGACGCAACCGTCAAGGGCGCGGGTTCCCACGACAAGACGGGGCGCCATTGCTTGCCCAACGACCCGAACGGCAAGCTGGATATCGCAAAACATTCCGGGCATTGGTTGAGGGAAGAAAACGGCGATCTCACTCGGGCCATCCGCCATATTCGATGGGACGGATGCATGTTTCCGAATGCGGTCTTGATGCAACCCCAGACCTGGAACGATATCCTGGCCGCGCTGCTGTCGGTACGCGACGCCCACGGATGGCAAGAAGGCGAATGATTCAAGCTAGAGGAGAAGCCAGATGAGTAAACCCCTCAACGTTGGAATGATCGGCTACGGCTTCATGGGAAGAGCACATTCAAATGCGTACCGGAAGGTGGGCAACTTCTTCGATCTAGAATATCAGCCTGTCTTGAAGGCTGCCTGTGCCAGAACCGAAGAGAAGGCAAAGGCGTTTGCCGACCGGTGGGGCTACGAGTCGTTCGAAACGGACTGGCGCAAACTGGTGGAGCGCTCCGACATCGACGCCATCGACATTTGCGTCCCCAACAACTTGCATCGAGAGATCGCCCTCGCCGCCGCTGCTGCGGGAAAGATGATCCTGTGCGAGAAACCACTGGCGCTGAACTCCGAAGAGGGCGCCGAGATGGTCCGGGCGGTTGCAGACGCAGGCGTGCCCAATATGGTCTGGTACAACTACCGCCGAGTCCCGGCCGTTACGCTGGCAAAACAGCTGATCGATGAAGGCCGCCTGGGACGGATTTTTCATTATCGTTCTCTCTTTCTCCAGGACTGGACCATATCCACAGACCTGCCGCAGGGAGGGGAGGCTTTATGGCGCTTGGACGTCAAGGCGGCGGGAAGCGGCGTGACCGGAGACTTGCTCGCGCACTGCGTCGACACCGCCATGTGGCACAACGGACCCATTTCGAAAGTAACGGCGATGAGCGAAACTTTCGTCAAGGAGCGGTTGCACAATCTGACCGGAAAGGTGGAGCCGGTCGGCATCGATGATGCGTGCGCATTCCTGGCCCGATTCGATAACGGGTCCCTGGCAACGTTCGAATCCACCCGTTACGCCAGGGGGCACAAGGCACTCTACACCTTCGAGATCAACGGCGAGCACGCATCGATCTCGTGGGATCTGCACGATATGCACCGGCTGAGTTACTTCGATCACCGAGACGATTCCGTCGTTCGGGGATGGCGCTCCATTCATGTCAGCGATAGCGATATGCCCTACATGGGCAACTGGTGGGTGCCGGGGCTCCAGATCGGCTACGAGCACACGTTCGTCCACGCGGTGGCCGATTTTCTCGAAGGACTCGCGAAAGACGATCCTGCCGGCCCAACCTTCGCCGATGCCTTGGAAACCCAGAAGGTCTGCGACGCCGTGCTCCAAAGCGCAAAAGAAGGAACCTGGGTCAACGTATAGGTCTAGGTCACGCGCTCGAAAAAAGGTCCTAGAATTTCCTTGGCGATCTGGCGCGTCGGAACCCATAGGCCGCCGCTGCATAACTCGATTGCTGCATGCCGGAAGCGTATCTTGTAGCTCTGGGTATGGGATTCTCGCGCGCTGCTCTGATTCTTTGAGTACGAGCAGGAGCAGACCAGAGATTCATTGTCGCGCCCGAGACGTATGATCAGAATGCCGGCCGGGAATGATTCTTTCTCCGCAATCAAGACTGCATGGGGAGGCGAATGAGCCACGATGCGATGGTCTCGGGAAACGCGCGCGTTGAATCCTTCTATGGTCTTGCCAAGTAAAGACGCCAATTTACTCCCATAATCCTCTGACACGGATACGGGTTTTTCTAGTCGCTTCAATTGCATTTCTCACTCGAATTATAAGTATTCTCACGTTGGAGATCGGATATCGCGGCACCTCGTCTCCCCCGGCAGTCCGATAGCAGGCCATCAGCGCAACCCTCGCGAACGCTACCAGTAATGCAACTTGGCTGCCAATGCTGGAAGCTGCCTTGGGGCCAACGTAAGTATCAAATAAACAAGGAGATATGGGAAGTAGTCGTTACAGGGCGGGCAACCCAAGGACGATATCTCGTCCGGATAAGGGACGAAATATCGCCCGGAATTATCGATGAACATTGTCCCCCACGCGGGGGTGGGCGGCCTTCGTTCGCCTGGAGCCAAAGCGGTAAGCGGTGAGCGCGCTGGGTCGCAGACCCAACGCCTAGTCCATGGTAACGATGGTGCGGATTCCGTCGCCCGAATCCGAGCGGTCGAAAGCCTGGACGATCTCATCCAGGGGGAGCCTGGATGTCACCAGACTGTCGAGGTCCAGCAGTCCGCGCGCATAGAGCCGAAAGTATCGATCGAAGTCGATATTGGGGCGAACGCTCCCGGTCAGACATCCGAGCATCTTTCGTTGCTTCACCACCCAGTCGAGCGAGTCGATTTTGAAACTCTCGGTCGGGCCCGTGGCGCCGATAATCACGACGGTTCCCCCCACGCCCGTGATGCGCACCGCCATCTCCATCACCTCGGTCCGGCCAACTGCCTCGAAAACATAATCGTAGCCATCGGTCTCCAGTGACAATAGCTTCTCTTCGTCCGGCGCGACTGCATCGGTGGCACCGAGTTTCAGAGCGGTCTTCTGTCGCACCGGACTTGGATCCACCGCCACGATCCGTTCGGCGCCCGCAATCTTGGCGCCCATGATGATACTCAAGCCGATTCCTCCGCAGCCGAAGCAGCATACCGTGGTGCCCGGTCTTATTTCGGCCAGATTCCAGGCCGCTCCCAGGCCCGTTGCGACCGCACAGCCGCTGATGGCCGCCACATCGAGTGGGACTCCGTCGGGAATCTTGATCGGAGACGATTCCCTCACGATGGTCGCCTCGGCAAAACCGCCGGTGCTGAAGCCCTGAATCAGCTGCTCGCCGCCTCTGAAGTAGTGGGGCCTGATGTTCGTTCTTTCCGGGCACAGCATGGGGCGCCCCGATTCACAGTAGCGGCAGTGTCCACAGTGAAGAGCCAGCGTCAGAACAACTCTGTCTCCTTTCTGGACTCGGGTCACCGAGGAACCGATGGCTTCGACGGTACCCGCGCTCTCGTGACCGACGACGACCGGAAAATCATCCGGGAACAGAAACCCGTCCCGCCAGGCAACGTCGGTGTGACAGACCCCGGTGGACTGAATTCGAACCAGCACTTCATCGTGGGCCACATCCGCCAACTCTATTTCTTGAACTTCCGGATTCGCTCCAGGCTTGTCGATAACGGCAGCACGCACACGCGTGGTCATGGCATCTTTCCTCTCAGATGATTTCCTCTATTTTGTGGAGACGACACTCGCATCCTTACGCTTCCAGATATCGGGTTGAATCCGCGTTCCAATTCCAGCACCCTCGATGGGCCACAGGTAGCCGTGGTCCAGACGGGGCAACTCCGTTGCAAGCATGGGATACCAGTCGCTGTAGTACGCTCGAACCATCTCCTGGATATGAGCATTTGGCTGGCTTACACAGAAATGGACTCCGACCGCCAGGCTGATCGGCCCGGTGCAGTCATGCGGGGCCACGGGCAAATGATAGGCATCGGCCATCGCTGCGATCTTCCGAGCCTCCGTGATTCCGCCGCACCAACCGAAATCGAACATGATGTTGCCAAAGACGTGCTTCTCCAGGAGCTCGCGGAAACCGTACTTGCTGGCAACCAATTCGCTCGCCGTGGTCGGGATACGGGTCGAACCCGCGAATGCCGCCAGCTCGTCGATGTTGTCGATGCGCAGCGGATCCTCGTACCACATGGGCTCGTAGGGCTCGACGGCCCGCGCGATTCGTTTGGCCGCCGTGAGATTCCATCGACTGTGCATCTCCAAGGCAACCTCGATCTTCATACCCACCGCCTCGCGGATTCGGCGGAACGGCTCCAGACCCTTTTCCAGCCCCTCGGGGTCTATCCACTGCCCATCCATCGGCTCTGCCATGCGATCGAACGGCCAGATCTTCATCGCCGAGAAACCCTCTTCGATCAGGCTGGCGGCCAGTTCCTCGGGCCTGCTTTGAAAAGCTTCGAGATCTTCGTAGGGGCCCTCCTTGGCTGCGATGTTCGAAAACGCCTTGTTGTCGAGTTGACCGACGATCGGCTTGCGGACGTAGCCATAGCCGGCGCAGGTGTTGTAGACCCGAATCTTGTCTCTCGTGCGCCCGCCCAACACCGAGTACAGAGGCTTTCCCGCCGCTTGAGCGAAGATGTCCCAGAGCGCAAGATCGAGTGCCGATGCCCCCCTCGTCTCCGCGCCAGCGCCCCGAAAGCGGAGATAGTATCCATACAGGGCCCGCCAGTGCCGCTCGATCTGCTCGGGGTCCTTACCGACGAGATAGCGGGCGGCGTCTTCATGAATATAGGCGACGACAGCGTTCACTCCGAACAAGGTCTCGCCCGTTCCGATGATCCCTTCGTCCGTATGAATCTCGACCCAAACAAAATTGGGAAACTCCTCCAGGACCAGGGTACGAACTTCGGTGATTTTCATCAGTCAGGCACCCCTTTGGTTGGATCCGCTATTTGATGACGCCTTTGTGCATGGCAAGTCCACGAGCATCCGTGTCGACGCACCAGAGGCGCCCGCAGGTGTGGTCTTCGGCGTAGTCGACACCACCGTCGGTGATCCACAACCGATTGTCCTGGAAGGCGCAATTGGTCGGAAACGCTTTTTCGTCCAGTTCAATCAAGCCGAGGTGCTCGCCCTCCTCACTGATTATCGTGACGCTATGAGAGGCAACCGTCGCAATGAATATGCGGCCATCATCGGCCACTGCAAAGCCATCCGGGAGATGGTCCTCGGGCAGAGTACAAAGCAAGCGCGCGTCATCCTCCAGGCAATAGACTCCGCGCTGGTATGTTTCCACCCAGAGAAGATGGCCCTTGCGGGAAAACCCCAGTCCATTGGTGTAGACCGGATCGCGCTGAACCATCAACTCGCCGGCACCGCCGGAATCGACGGCATAGATACGGCTGGGCTTTGAGCAATCCACAGGGTCGTATCCCTCGGAAGGATCTGTGAAGTAAAGCCTGCCGTCCGGGCCGAAACAGATATCGTTGGGAGCTAGAAGCGGAGAGCCCGCCACCTGGGTGCATGCCTCGGTGATGCTTCCATCCGGGCTAACCCGCTGAATACTGGCCGAAATCATCGGGGTCGAATGCCACGCCCCGACGACACCTCCGTTCTGTGCCACATAGAGGTGATCATCCGCTCCCAGGGTCGCCCCGTTTGGTGCCCCCCCGGTGTCGGCAAACAGAGAGACGCCGGATCCATCGAAAACGCTCAGGCGCGCGCCATACTCTTCGCAAAACACGATACGGCCATCGGGCATCACCACCGGGCCTTCCGGAAATCCGAGTCCGTTCGCGGCGATTTCTGGTTTCATGCTCGGTTCCCTCGCGCTATCCGCTTTCCGCTGAGCCGACTCACGACACCGTCGGTTGAAGCACAATTTAAAATGCTTAACTTCCGACCGGAATAAAACAACTAACCTGGTGCCGCCCGCGGAGTGGACGGCCTACAGTTCCTTGATCAAGAGATTCCGGTACCAAACTTCGCTCGGCGGACCTCCGTGCACTTGAAGCCCGATGATGCCAATCTGCTCGATCTCGGGATCCGGTTCCGTATAATCGACTGTCTGAAAACCGTTGATCCAGGTCTGAATCCGCTTTCCATCGCAGCGGATGACGTAGTCGTTCCAATCATCGGGCTTGAACACTTTTGTCAGTTTCTCGGGATCACCTACAGCCAGCATCTTCCGTCGCCGTGCCTCATCGTACAAGGCCCCCCAGATGTTCTGGCCGCGCAGAATGCCGATGTCAGCCTGGTATCCACTGACTTCATGATGGTTCGGGACCCGGCGGGACCGGACCTGAATACCGCCGTTGGCACCTTTCCCGACCGTTTTCGCCTGCAGGCGCAACTCGAAATCGCCATAGTCCCGGGTAGTGCAGAGAAACTCGTTTCGCGGGATCCGCTGCTCGAGCGTTCCCCCGACAATGGCTCCATCTTCGATACGAAAGAACTCCTGGTTTCCTTCCCATCCGTCGAAGTTTTTCCCGTTGAAGAGCTCGACGAATCCCTCCGTCGAATGGTCCATGGCAAAAACACCGGACAGACACACCAAAACGGCTGCAGTGACGAAAGCGAGCGTCTTGCTGCAAAACTGGCACCTCTGGGAGCTCATTGGCAGATCCTTTCCCATTTCGCTGACTGGCATCAAATGATGCATTAGATTATCACTGCGGGGCAGTTTGCGCCATCCGGGGGCATCCGCGGGTCGGCGTTGGTGTGCGTCTAGAGATGTGTAGAGTTCCCGCTCGAGCCGCTCACGGAGTGAGCGGCCTACAGAATCTCTTTGATCGGGCCGGAAAATTCGCGGGCCAGTCGTTTGTTTGCGTCTTCATTGAGATGGATGCCGTCGGATACTTCTTTTCGTTCCACCACGCGGGTGACATCGAAGAAATGACATCCTTTCTGCTCGGCAAGGGCTTTCAACGCGGGAGCCACATCCGCGAATTTCGACAGCTCTCCCTTGCAGCCGGGTGCCATGTCCGCAGACAGTGATTCTCCACAGGGTGGAGCCATGATCAGAACCTCGGACGGACGGACCTGGCACTCGCCCACGTATCGCTGGACGACGTCGACCAGCAGATTCACCCCCCTGGCCACGTCAAAAGCGGTCAGATCGCGGTGATGCAGTAGATCGTTCGATCCCAACATGATGACGACCAAATCCAGTGGGGCATGGGACTCCAGGAGAGGCTGCATCCACGCGAGCCCGTTTCGGCCGAGCCGGTACGGATCATCCAGAACTGTCGTCCGACCGTTGAGCGTTTCTTCGACGACCTCATGCTCATCTCCGAGCAACGTCTGCAGCACCCTCGGCCAACGAATATCAGGACCGTAACGTTTCCCCAGCGTTCCCGGAATAAATCCCCAGCTCAATGAATCACCGAAAACCAAGACTCTCTTCATGTCCAATCCTCAGGATAATAGTGCGCGTGGAAAACGAAACGGGGAGCTAGATCTCACGAGCAGCGTTGTGCCCCTCCAGAATCGCATGCTGGAGCGTACGGGGCGAGAACGCATCGCCGACAACTTCGACCGTTATCCCTTTTTGCTTGAGCGGCTCGCTCAAGGTTTCTACCCGGATACCGCCGTAGGCATAGACAAAGCCGTCATAAGGACCAACCTGCTGTCGATCTCCGGTCCAAATGTTGCGGGCAATCAGGTGATTGTCCTTGAATGACTGAGCTTCCAGATGGTTGAAAACTTGAAGGCCCTTCTTGAGGATCCGCCGCATCAATGGCGGTCGGTTCGTGTGCCCCAAGAAGTCCGCAACCTTTTCCTGGCTTGTGATGAGATCGACTTCCTTCCCGCGATCCAACAGAAACTCGGCAGTTGTCGGGCCCTGATAACTATATTCCTCGTCGATGATCAGGACAGCGCTGCCCAGGTCCCCGGCCTTGCCCTGCAAGACCTCCCACACCGAAGCGACCTGGTGGCTTTCGATGCCAGAAAGATTCGGCTTTCTCGCCACGGCCCCCGTGGCGACGATTACGTGATCCGGAGACTCTGCGAGTATCGCATCCAAATCGGCCGCCATGTTGAGCCGCACATCGACCCCGAGCTTGCCGCATTGCATGCTGGAGTAGCGCGTCGCTCCATCGTAGTCTTGCCGGCTAGGCGCCAGCTTGGCGATGAGTGCCTGGCCTCCAAGCTGATCTCCCTTTTCGAACAGGATCACGGTGTGTCCACGCTCCGCTGAAACCCTTGCCGCTTCGAGACCGGCCGGTCCGCCTCCCACCACGACCACCTTCTTCTTCATCTCCGCCGCCTTTGTTTCCCTCCACTCCCCCTCTCTCCCGATAACGGGGTTTTGCACGCACGAGACGCCCACCCCATCGTAGATGCGGTCGATGCAGCCTTCGTTGTATCCCATGCACTGGCGAATGTCTTCCGCCTGTCCCGCCTTGGCCTTGTTGGGCATGTGCGGATCCGCGATTAGGGCACGGTTCATGACCACGAGATCGGCTTCACCCGCCGAGAGGATTTTCTCTGCTTGCGTTGGATCCACGATTCGCCCGGTAGCGATCACCGGAACGTTGACCGCCCTCCGGATACTGGCCGACAGGTACGTATACAAGCCGAGCTTGAAGGACATGTTGGGGATTGCCTGACCGATTCCGGTGTAGCTCTCGGCCGTTCCCCCGATCACGTTGAAGTAGTCCAGCATTTTCAATTCATCGAGACGCCCGCAGATCTCCTGCATCTTCTCGTTGTCGAGGCCTTTTTCCTCGAAGTCATCGCCGGTCACGCGAAGTCCCACAACGAAGTCGGATCCGACCCGCTCCCGTACGGCTTCGATGACGCGGACGCCGAAGCGCAAACGATTGTCGAGCGAGCCGCCATACTGGTCGGTTCGGATGTTGGCATTCGAGGTCCAGAACTGATCGATGAGATGGCAATGGCTGGCCTGGATCTCGACTCCATCGAAACCTCCTGCCTTGAGACGGCCAGCGGCATCCGCGAATGCCTGGATCATCTCGTCCATTTGCTCCTCATCCATGGGGTGGGGGTACTCCCGATGTTCGGGCTCGCGGATGTCGCTCGGAGCATAAACGCGGTTCCAGACCAGATAACTCCGCACCCGGCGGCCTCTGTGGCTTATCTGGGCGATCACCGGGCAATCATATTTGTGAATGGCCTCGGAGAACTTCTCCAGATAGGGAATGACCTTGTCGTCCCAGAGCTGCACGTTGTTCCAGTCGTGAGTGGGGCTCGAGGGATGCACGCTCGAGACCCCCATGCACATCATAAATCCACATCCGCCCCGTGCTTTTTCCTCGTAGTAAAGACGCTGCCGGTCTCCCGGCATTCCTTGGTCCGACAATGCATCGGCGTGAGCACTGCAGCAGATTCGATTCTTGGCGGTAACCGGTCCCACTTGGATCGGCGAGAACAAGTATTTCAATTCCGTTGTACTCATGTTTTCCTCATCCAATGATGTTTATATTTTAATGCGGTTCGTTGTCTACGCCCTTGATAGGGCGGGGCTTTCGACGTTCCGATGCTCGAGCGCTCCCTACGTCCCGGGGTCCTCGGCTGCGCGGCGTCTCCGCCAGAGGCGAAGGACTCTCCGGTGCCGGCGGCTGTTCTCCGGTTGGCACCGGGCGGGGTCCGCGCCTGGACCCAGCCGATCGAGGACCTCTCCGAGGGCGTTCGACCGTTCGGGCCGAAGGGGACGGGGACCGTTCCGACGTGGCAGCAACGGGGTCCCGTGCATCCTCGCCCCCGCGCGTAATGAACCCATGGTGCCGGAGGTAGCGGAGCAGGTGCTTCGCCGCCATGGCCGCATCCCCCGTGATGACGGACTCGGTTTCCCCCTTTGGCTCTGTCGTTCCGTATATGGCATCCGCGCGGCTCGTTGCCGACCCCCCTGTCTTTGCAGCCAGATCACCGATTCTGACCCTCGGCTTTGCGAGCTCCCAGCGCTGCTCGGCCGGGGAGGACTCGGGCGGACCGCTCCCGCGCCCACCAGAAAACCCAGCGGCCGTTTCTCTTCGAAACCGCGACACGTACATTGTGTTATCCGCTTCTTCGGAAACGCGCAGGACGACGGAACCGGAAACAGTCAAGACCTCTTTCGCTCCTTGACCCAGATCGCGAACAATCTCCATTCTACCTTCTTGGTCCGGTGACTGTACTTGCACGATGTCGAGGAGCAGCGGACACCGTTTTCTTTCCGCCAGCTGCGCAGCAGTGAAGTCCCCCGTCGAGCCGACCAACGCAATATCGAATTCTATTTCGTTCTGGCTCTCTAAGAAATACCCTTCTGAGGCGCCGGCTGCAAGGGCGTAGCAAAGTCCCTCCTCTCGATGACTGTAGACATGGACCTCTCCCTCGAGTGCCTGGAACGCGATCGAAGTAGCGGCTCGATCCGACTGGCTCAAGGCTCCCCTTCGATCCAAGGGGGTGCCCAAGACAAGGGCGATCTTCTTCATTCCCTACCGCCTCCTTACCATCCCTGGGCTGCCACGATCAATTCCGCGAGATCCTGAACATCCCCCAACGTGCTCGATGACCCTCCCGCCCCACCTTCTTGCTCGAGCGACTGCTTGCCTGCCTGGAGCATTCCCTTGCAGAACGGGCACGCGGTGACGAGCGTTTCAGCTCCGGTATCTGCTGCCTCCCGGGCTCGAATATTCTCGACACGGGTCTTACCTGCAACGTCCA
>CBDFLD010000007.1:0-12878 GCA_965249005.1 Acidobacteriota bacterium | reverse complement strand
GATGATCTTCTCACCCTCGAGGGTCACTCCCAATCCAATCAGGATTTGCTCCGATGCAAAGCTTTTGCCGTCCAGAAAGAGAGCAACAAAATCGTATCCTGCAAGAGATCGTTCCTGCAGCTCCTTCAGTTTTCGAGCTGTCACTTGGATGGTACGGCGCGAGATGCTTGATGCTGACATGCCAAAAGCCTCCGGAACGGCCTCAGCGCACTCCCGATAATTCCGACAGGATAATCCGTTGATCACCTTCTTCAAAAGGCCCTCGTCCATATTCCTGGGTTGCTGCAACTGCCTATAGGTTCTCAACGGCGCTTCACGACCGTGGTTTGTGTCCCGGACTCGAGGAACACGGACTGGAATCTTCTGATCTGTGAGATACACTGAACCCCTTTGCGATCCCCATCGATGAAGGTTGCAATCACCGCCGGCTCGGCTATAACGCTTCCCGGCGAGCTCGTTGACTTCATCTTCAAGGCTGTCCTGGACGGCTCTCAATCCGAGCGGTATCAATGCTTGGATCAGCTCGATACGTGCATCAAGTTCATTGACCTGATCGTTGATTTCCGGAACCCGAGCCCCGCCTGAGGATCGTTTTTGCTTCGATGTGATGCTGTTTGGTAGAATCTTCTTCATAGTGGCTCCTTGAGAATTGGTTGACTTCGTTTTCGCTAAAAACAAAAATCTACCACTCTTGGAGCCGCTTTCCTTTCATTGAATTTCAACTAACAATAGCACTCACTCCACTACGGCGAGCAACCCATACTTGTTGAACATTTTTTCGGCAAGATCGACTCGTTCGGGAGAAAACTTTTTTCGCAAGAGCAAGTTTCCCCCTTTGAGACCGACGGAATAGAGAATGAGGCACCCCAGGAGAGACCCGATCGTGGTCATCGTTACGTAATAAGCCATTCGGCTCCAAGGCTGCCCCGTCGACAGGATAACAATCAGCAGGTCGTTTGCTTCGGGGATCGAAAGAAAAGAGGAATCCGCGATTGCGATGACGAGCAGTCCCGGTCCGTCCAGCGCCTTCGCAGAAAAGTCTATGGCCTTGCCGAAGCTGGAGAACCAGGAAGACGAGGCGACAATCCGAAGCAACACCTGCGGCGGTATCCAATGCGCCAAACGAGGCCTCCCCGAAAAACCGCGGCCTCCGCCTCTGTGGCAATTCCGACGGAACCCGTCGATTGGCCTTTCAAACTCGAATGAAGATCTCGTGAGCGGCTCCGAGTTCCTGCGCCGCGGGTGTGACAATTGTCTTGGGACCGATGCAGATCTTTTTCTGTTTCTGCAAGGCCGAGCGCACGTCCATTTCTGAAACGAACTCCACTGGCTCGGGGTCAGTCGCCTTTTTCGATTCTGGTGTCTCTTGCCGCGTCTCGTCCTGAGGCTCCACGCGTTTCGGCGGGGCGACGGAAGCGGTGTTGCGAGTTCTCAAATACTCATCGACGATCGAGGCGAGCTGTGACGGTGTCACAGGGGTCTCCCGCACGTCTTCGGATTCGCGTGTCTCGTTGGGCTTGCCGTAGCCGGCGATCTCCCCGGATGGCTCCACAGGCTTGGACTCCCATGCCACCCGCTTGAGTTGCACCAAATGAAGTGGGGTAATGTTGTCGGTGGTGATATTGTTACCGTAGGTCCCGCATCCAAGGGTCAGCGACGGAGGTAGGTTCGTCGAGAGTCCGATCGAACCATGCGTCGCCGCTGTGTTCACACATATTCGAAACGCGGGTTTTTCCAGACCAAACGCACGGACGATTTCCCGGTCCTGGCAGTGAATGGCAAGCGTGTGGCCCATTCCGCCATAGGCAAGGATCTCCTTGCATCTTTCACATCCTTGCCGCCAACCCTCGACGGTGTAGTACCCGAGAATTGGGGAGAGTTTTTCACAGGACAGAGGATGATCGCTACCAACCCCATGCAATGGAGCAATGAGCGCTCGAGTATTCCCGGGAACCTCAATTCCGGCCTTTTGGGCAATCCACTGCGCCGACTTCCCCACGATCTGCGAGTTGAGTCGTTTGTTGGCTTGGATCGCAATCGACTCGACTTTCGAGACCTGTTTCGGAAGTAAAAAGTAGGCGTTGTTCTTTATGAACTCCTCGGCCACCGTCGCTTCGACGGCAGAATCCACCACCACAGACTGCTCGGAAGAACAAAGTGTCCCGTTGTCGAACGTCTTACCCGTCATGATTCTACGAACGGCCAGTGCAACGTCTGCGCTTCGATCTATGTAGGACGGCACATTTCCCGGACCCACTCCGTAGGCTGGTTTCCCGGAGCTATAAGCGGCGCGCACCAGTCCCGCTCCCCCGGTTGCCAGGATAATGGCGGTCTTGGCATGCCGCATCAACTCTTGGGTTGCCTCCTGAGTCGGCAAAGTCATACAAGCGATCAAGCCTGGAGGGAGCCCGCTTTCCTCCGCGGCTGCGACACAAACCCTTATCGACTCGAGAATGCAGCGTCTTGCTGCCGGATGGGGCGAAACGACGACACCGTTGCCGGCCTTCAAGGCGATCAGGCACTTGAAGATCGCCGTGGATGTCGGGTTGGTCGACGGGACGATAGCTGCAACCACGCCCATAGGAACGGCGATTTCCGTAATCCCTTTCTCTTGGTCCTCGGAAACGACTCCGATCGTCCGCAGGGGCGCGATGTACTCCGCAACGTTCTTTGCGACAAACAGATTCTTGGCAACCTTGTCTGGCTCATTGCCGTAGCCGGTTTCTTCGACCGCCAGTGCGGCGAGGCGCCGGGCCTCACGAGCCGCAGCGTGCGCAATGCTTTTGACCGCTGAATCTACCTGAGCCTGGGAATACTTCTCGTATTCTTCTTGTGCGCTGAACGATCTTTCGACGAGGTCTCGAGCTTCTTGGACGGATAGGAGGTCAGGATCTTGTAACACTGCCAAATGCATCCTCAGGCAGACCAAGTTCAAGCCAAGCGTTGTTCGAGAGTCCGGGGCGAGTCAAGCGAGCAGTGTCTTACTTCTTCGTCGAATCTATGGAAGGAAGGATCTTTTCCACTTCGTTGTGAGGACGAGGGATCACGTGCACGCTAACCAGTTCACCAACCCGACGAGCGGCGCTGGCTCCGGCATCTGTTGCCGCTTTCACCGCACCTACATCACCGCGCACCAATACAGTGACAAATCCCGCCCCGATATACTCTTTCCCAATCAATAGCACATTGGCGGCCTTGACCATGGCGTCGGCGGCTTCTACCGAGGCCACAAAGCCTTTTGTCTCGATCATTCCCAAAGCTTCGTAAGACATCCATTTCCTCCGGGGGAACGCGTGGAAAGTAGCACACGCGATTTGAACTCGTCAAGCCATTCCTTTGACAAATCAGGGATGAGGGTTTTATCCTTCCTGCCGATATGGTAACAAAAGGGGGCGTTCAGGCCCCCTGGCAAAAATGTGCCTAAGTAGTTGACATACTTGACGTAAATGAGTAAACTGCAGATGGTCTATCAAGGAGTGTTCTCGCAACTCCCCAAGCGGTCGCAGCTTCGTCGGCATCAAGACATCGAGTCGAAGCTGTTTTTTTGTTGTTATTCTACTGCGAGGCGTTCCGGGATTATCTCGCAGCCTTGGCTGCTTCAGAAACGTCGTTGTCACGAAACGAACTGTAGCACAATCAACTTAGCACCGGCACAAAGCTAAGAACGCTCAGTTCCCTGAACTTTGGCCATACTATCTCTGACTGATGGGTATTGGTAACTCTGACCTCAGAATTGTTCGTAAACATCGAAACATAAGCCTCAAGCAGGTGGCGGATGACACCCATATCAGCTTGAGGCACCTGAAGAACCTGGAAGAAGGCCGTTTCGATGAACTCCCAGGTGGAATGTACAATCGTGCGTTCCTGAGGACGTACTGTGACTACCTGGGTCTCGAGCCACAGCAGGTTCTGAGCCAATACGATTCTGAAGTCGTTCCCCCTTCTTTTCTGCCCACACCTTATCAGCCCCAAGCGGTCGGGCACGTAAACGCAACTACCGCTCCCCTGAAGCCAGCTCATTTTCTAACTCAGATGAGTCCCTTTATCATTTGGGGTATTATTCTCCTGGCGACCTCGTTCGGGATCTATTTCAGCCGTGACTGGGTGGCACACATATTCTCGCCTTACTTCCGACCGGCAGTTCCCTTCGATTTCATCACCGAAAGCAATGGTGCAGAAGGAACCGCCGCCCTCTCTTTCTCAGCACTCGCCGAATCCTCCATGCTCGCTGCGCCGCAGGCCTTCGCTCCGCACCCGGAAGTCCTATCGCTGCACCAAGCTTCGCCCCCCCGCTTGCGCCTGGATTTCGAGGTGCAGGACAAATGTTGGATCTCCGTCAACCGCGACGGCGTCGCAGGTCTTGTCAAGCTACTGGAGCCCGGAGACGCTCTTTCTCTGAATGCCGACGAACGACTTTATGTTATCCTCGGAAACGCGGGCGGAGTTCAAGTCAGAATCAATGGAGTGCCGACCAAACCACTAGGCGGGGTGGGGGACGTAGTCCGGATGGCAGTCAACGAAGAAAACTGGGAAGACTATTTGGAAGGCAACGGAATGTAGAGATGGCGCAGAGTGAGTTCCTCAAAACATTTCTCTCTGCGCCACCGCCTCCGAGCATTCGGTTATCCGTTGCGAGAGGCATAGCCCCAGTCCCTCCCCATGAACTCCTTGAACTCTTGGTCTACCTGGCATCGGATCCAGATGCTGAAGTGGCATCCGCCAGCCAGCAATCCCTAAGGTCCTGGGACGAGCGGGAGTTAGCGACCCAACTCGTTGCCAACAACTGCTCCACACCGGTTCTTGCGTATTTCGCCACGGGATCCCCCGCGGAACCGCTTCAAGAGGCGATCGTGCTCAATCCGTCGACACCCGTCGCTTCGATCGCAAAGCTGGCACAGCAGGCATCTCCGAAAATACTGGAAATGATTCTCTGCAATCTTGTCCGGCTTCAAGAGTGCCCGGAGATCCTGCTCCAGATAAAGGGAAATCCTTCCGCCCCGCCCACAATAATCAATCGGGTTCACGAGATCGAAAACCAGCTGCTTGCCGGCCGTCAGACCGAATACAGACTGGAAGACGGCACAGCTCCCCAGTCTTCTGCAGAAACTGTTGCTGCGATTGCTTCCGAAGACGACGATTGGAGCTTGGAAGACTTGTCTTTGGAGGGACTTCCCGTCGGTTTCGACACCGAGGCGCTTGGCACCATAGAGAAACTTGCAAGGTTGACGGTTCAGCAACGCATCCATGTCGCTTTGCGGGGCAATCGTGAGGAACGATCGTTTCTCATACGCGACCCCGTTAAGGACGTGTCGCGAAACGTTCTGCGGAGCCCAAAACTTTCCGAGAACGAGGTCGAGACGTTCGCTTCCATGCCCACCGTATCGGATGATATCCTGCGCGATATCGCGGGTAATCGGGATTGGACAAGAAACTACGTCGTGAGGCAGAACCTGGTCAAGAACCCAAAAACACCCGCGACGGTCTCGCAGCGATTGTTACCCCGCCTGATGTCCAGGGATCTCGAGCTTTTGAGTCGTGATCGAGGAGTCTCCGAAGCAGTCCGAAGGAACGCCCAGCGGGAACTGGCCCACCGAACCGCTCGCCGGCACTGACTATGGGCCGAGAACCGATTTCCGAACTCGTCATAAAATCGGCCATGAGTGGGGAGACCTATCCTCAAGTTGTCACTCGTGGCGAACGGCCCAGGCTTTGGCACCGAAAGATCCTGCGGAGTTTGCTGGATCGAGGCAGTGGTGCCCCGAACCTGATACAAATCTACCGAGAGCAAGTGACTACGACCAGAACCCGAACCATTCGCTTGTTGGGAAGAAAGGGACCCGCTCGAATCAACCACACGTTGCTCGGATATGAGGTACAGGCCTCGTACAAGCGGATCCAGTGCCCCGACCTGGTCACTGCTCGCTATCTCAAGATATTTAGTGAATTGGGTTGCAGAACGATCAAGCTGCCCTACGATCCCACTGTTACGTCGAAACTCGTTCCTGATCTTGAAACCGCCATGACCAGCCTTGGTGGCGGCGTCCGCGAGATATTTCCCAGAAACCGCAAGCTGCAGCTATACGTGCTTCGACAACTCTACGTGCTGATCCGGGAGGAGTTGAAGTCCTGATGACGATCATTCTTTACACCAGGCCCGGATGTCACCTGTGCGTTCGCGCCAAGGAAACGCTAGAGATTGCCCAGGACCGATTCGCCTTCGCCATAGTCGAACGGAACATCGACGAAAATCCTGCGTGGAAGGAATCGTTTGGTGAAGACATTCCCGTGGTAGTCATCGATGGCAAAAAAGTGTTTCGTCACGTCGTCCGAGAAAAGCGCCTGTACGAATACTTGGAAGCGGATGCCGGGCGCTCACACTAAGACACACGGCGACCCTGTCGCCAACTGGGTTGCCGACAGGGTCGCCAGTTTTTGATTCCGGACGCCACTCCACTCCACGCCCAACACTAGAAGTTTGGCGCTTTGGGACCAACCATTTTCTCTGGGAGGAGATCTGTTCGAATCACTTCGATTTGCTGATTCTGGACGTACAGTCGCACGATGCGCCCCGCATGATCCATCGACAGGATCCCACCCCAAATCGTCGATAGCCCTACTTTGTAATTCTTTACCGCGATCGTTCCCTTCTCAAAGCGCAATTCAGAATCTTCCAATCGTGTCAGCATCAGCGGAAGATCCGATCCGACGATCGGAATGAAATTCGCAAAAGTCTGCTGCCCCCCCTTCTTTTCGTCATATCGGCGGACGAGATAGTCATACTGGTAGTACACGTTGTAGTCGACCAGCACACCATTGGCAGGATAGGGAGCCGAGACCGTATTGGTCCGACCGGATCGCCTGAGGATCCGCTCGATCTTCCCATTTTTCACACTCACGTCGTACCCATCTCCGGAAGTCCCCGAAGTGTAGCCGTACGAATAGCTAAGCACTCGGTCTTTCTTGGACCGCACCATTGTGGTTTCGAATGACATCCTCTTGGTTTCGAGACCGTCCGTGAGGAACATTTCGCTCTTGGAGGATGCGACCAGGTTTCCATCGGAATCGAGACGTTCCGTTACCTGCTCGCCCCCGGCCAGAGCCTGTCGGATGAGAATCGTGTACTCCTGATAATACAGGGGGACCGACTCCTGCGGCACCGAAACACCGCCGAACATGAATACTGCCGCAAGGATTCCGAGTAGATTCATTTTTTTTGCATTCGACTACGAACTATCTTCGACGCAGGAACCCGAACCAAGGCATGCCGGAGCGCGCCAGGACGATCTGTCCCTTCAGGCAAGTTCTCGCGCACATAGGCGATCATGTCCCGAAGATCCCGTTGCATCTTTGCCATCTTTTCGCGCATGTTCAAGATTACCTCGACCCCCGCCAAGTTGACCCCCAGATCGCGCGTGAGGTTTAGAATCGTTTCCAGTCGCGTGAGATCCTCGTTTGAGTACAGACGTGTATTTCCGTGGCTCCGGGATGGCTTCAGGAGTCCCATTCGCTCATAGAGGCGGAGGGTCTGAGGATGGATTTGATACGTCTCCGCGACCGAGCTGATCATGTATCCAACCTTCTTTGTCCGAGTTCCCATGGGATCCCTCAAACGTGAATTGCGGCTCTTGGATTCTCAGGATTCAGTCGCTCAAGCTCCCGGAGAATCTCCTTCGATCGCTCATCGGCAATACGCGGAACCATAACCCGAACTTCGACAATCTGGTTTCCCTGGACCTCACCCTTGAGTGAGGGAGCGCCCTTGCCGCGAAGCCTGAATTTCTGACCGCTTTGGGTGCCCGGCGGGACCTTCAAGAGCGTCTTTCCATCGACGGTCGGCACCTCGATCTTGGTCCCGAGCGCGGCCTCGATGAAGGTGATGGGCAAAACGCAGTGGATGTCGTTCCCTTCTCTACGGAAAAAGTCGTGCGACCGGACACCGATGATGAGATAGAGATCCCCTGGAGGCGCACCGCGCTTGCCGGGTTCTCCCTTGCGTGGTACGCGCAGGCGGTATCCATGATTGACTCCGGGTGGAATCCTCACGGTCATGCTCTCTTTCACCGGCGTTTGACCGCTGCCCTTGCACTGTGGGCAGCCCACCCGTACCTTTCCGTCTCCACCACACGTCCGGCAAGGACCCGAAAAGCTCATGATTCCATGGGCTTTCGATTCTTGCCCCGATCCGCCGCAGGTACGGCAGACGCGCGTGTGCTTGAGGGCACTCGTGCCAGAACCGCCGCACGCAGTGCAGTGCACATACCGATTGGTGGTCAAACGTGTCGATACCCCCTTTATGCTGTCAAAAAAGGAGATATTGAGTTGATGCTCGACCTCCTGGCCTTTTTCCGGTCCGTTTGGCCTCGAGCGACCAGCGAAGAATTCCGAAAAGATGTCCCGAAAGCTATGCGGTCCCGATGCATCGAAATCAAACCCGGAAAAATCGAAACCCTGGCCCTCTCCACTCGGAAAACCTCCGGGCGGAGCCGACTCTTTGAAGTTTTCCGAGTAGAAACCGTGGCGGTCATACATGGCCCGCTTCTTGGAATCGCTCAACACGTCATAAGCTTCTTGAATTGTCTTGAACCTATCCTCGGCCGACTTGTCGCCCGGATTGACATCTGGATGGTTCTTCCTTGCCAGACGACGGTAGGCCCTTTTGATTTCGGCTTCCTTCGCGTTGCGGGCAACACCCAGAATCGAGTAGTAGTCACTCTTGGCCATCTACGGACTTTCTTTCACAAGGATACGGCTCCGGCGATTGAGCGGCGTAGCTATAGTTGAGCCCTGTTTGTCTGACCGCAATCACCGGGTCGATGTTGACGGATGAGCGATCAGCAGTGGTCGTGCCGCCGGACACCTCCGAGTGGGCTCGCCCGTGGAGGCACTCGCTGTTGGCCGCTATTTCTTGTCATCCATATCGACGTATTCGGCGTCAATGACTTCCTCTTCGCCCTCGCCCTTACTGCCGGATTCGTCCGCAGCTTCACCCGAAGGCTCCTGCGGGCCCGCCTCTCCGCCGGCAGTCTGTTGATACATCACCTCGGCAAGTCGATGCGATGCTTGGGTCAACGCCTCGATCGCAGCGTTGAACTCCGAAACGTCACTTGTGCTTTCAGCTTCCAGCACCTTTTTCCCGTTGGCGATCGCCCCCTCTAAGGTAGATGCATCGTCTGCGGTGATCTTGTCCCGGTTTTCCGTCATTAACTTCTCGGTGTTATAGACCAGAGTATCCAGTTTGTTCTTGGCTTCGATCTTCTCTCGATAACTCTCGTCATCTGCCGCATGTGCCTGCGCATCCTGGGTCATACGATCGATCTCATCGTTGCTCAACCCGCTGGAGGCGGTGATGGTGATCTTCTGTTCCTTGTTCGTTCCCAGGTCCTTGGCGGAGACGTTTACGATCCCATTGGCATCGATATCGAAAGTCACCTCGATCTGTGGGACTCCCCTTGGAGCCGCCGGAATCCCAACCAAATGGAACTTGCCCAAGGTTCGGTTGTCTTTGGACATGGCCCGTTCGCCCTGCAGAACGTGGATTTCAACGGATGTCTGACTATCGGCCGCCGTCGAAAAAATCTCCGCCTTCTTGGTTGGTATCGTCGTGTTCCGCTCGATGAGCTTGGTGGACACTCCGCCGAGAGTCTCGATCCCAAGCGACAACGGCGTCACGTCCAGGAGGAGAAGGTCCTTCACGTCGCCGGACAACACGCCCGCTTGCACGGCCGCACCGACTGCGACGACCTCGTCAGGATTGACTCCCTTGTGAGGATCTCTGCCAAAGAAATCACGTACGATCTGCTGGACCTTGGGGATTCGCGTCGATCCTCCAACGAGAACGACCTCATCGACGTCCTTCGCCTCGATTCCAGCGTCGGACAGCGCCTGCTTGCAGGGTGCGATCGTCCGTTGCAGAATCGCTTCCGTCATTTGCTCAAACTTTGCTCGACTGATCTTCTCGTTCAAATGTCTGGGGCCGCTAGCATCTGCCGTGATGAAGGGAAGATTGATCTCGGTCTCCTGAACAGTCGAGAGCTCCATCTTCGCTTTCTCGGCACCTTCCCGGAGGCGCTGCAGCGCCATCTTGTCCTTTGACAGATCGATGCCCTCCCCCTTCTTGAATTCGGCGATGAGCCAATCCATTAGGGCTTGATCGATATTGTCTCCACCCAGGTGCGTATCGCCGTTGGTCGACTTGACTTCGACCACTCCCTCGCCAACCTCCAGAATGGAAATATCAAAGGTCCCTCCACCAAAATCAAAGACCGCAATCGTCTGATCCTTTTTCTTGTCTAATCCGTACGCGAGCGCCGCTGCAGTTGGCTCGTTGACGATGCGAACCACCTCCAACCCGGCAATCTTTCCCGCGTCCTTTGTCGCCTGGCGCTGGCTGTCGTTGAAGTAAGCTGGAACGGTGATCACCGCTTTCTCGACCGTTTCCCCCAGATACTCCTCCGCCGCCGATTTCATCTTCTGCAGAATCATCGCCGCGACTTCAGGCGGCGTGTGGGTGGTGTCGGACATCTTTACTGCAGCGTCGCCTTTGGTACCTGCCACGATCTTGTAGGGTACCAGTTTGGTTTCCTCGCCCACCTCGTTGATCTTCCGCCCCATGAACCGCTTGATGGAAAAAACTGTGTTTTCGGGATTAGTCACGGCTTGACGCTTGGCGACTTGTCCAACAAACCGCTCCCCATTCTTTCCAGTTGCTACTACCGATGGGGTCAAGCGGTTCCCTTCTTGGTTTGCGATAACCTTGGGCTCGCCCCCTTCCATAACCGCAACCACGGAGTTCGTTGTTCCCAAATCGATACCGATGATCTTACTCATGTAAATCGCCTCCTTGTATACCCACGATGAGTGGCTTAATCCCGGCGCGGAACTTAGCACCAATTCTATATAAGATCTGAGTAAAACATTGTCAAGCCTGGCGCCCAACCATCCCCGAACGGCTCGATTTCCTATAAGTCATTGGTGAACAATACGATATGAGGCGAGGACCCCAAAGCCGGAAGTGTCATGGCTGGGCCACAGGAAACGATAAGTAAGGTTCGACCGGGACCCCAGTACCCGATATCGGCAGCAACGGGCCGACGGGAAAGTGATAAAACGCGCAAACTCAGTTTTCCGATTGCATCTCCGTCGAATCAACGGAAAGTCCTGGCTAGAGACCATACAGGAACTTCTCGACCAGGCCCCGAACAAACCGTGAGTGTTTCTCCCACGCCTCTACGAACGCTTTACGGTCCTCGCCCTCGTTGCGGGTCAGGAACCCGATACTCCTGGCCAGAGGGACGATCAGCGGCGCTTCTCTCGAAATCTCGCGAGAGGACCACTCTTCTACAAGCTGGTAGTGATTCTCGACTCCGCGCTGAAAGCGATACGCTTCCACCAACAATCTTCCCTCCCGAGGCGAGAGAGCCCCAGCGGATTTAAGGGCTTCAATGGCTTGGACCGTCTCCGGACAGCGTACCGAATCAGCGTGACGGCCATAGTTGATCTGGAGGTACTGGACCAAGAACTCGAGGTCCACGATACCCCCGCGTCCGTACTTGAAGTCCAGGCTGATTCGACTTTCGCGGTTCTTTTCCTTCTCGATCCTCTTCTTCAAGTGACGAATCGAATCCAGCATGTCCGGCCGCCAATCGACACCGTAGACTTGCTCGGACAGCAACTGGACCCACCGGGCATGCTCCAATTGAGATCCATGGACAACACGAGAGCGAACCAGTGCCAGCCGCTCCCAGGGCTGCATGTGTCTACGGCAATACTCCTGGAAGCTATCCCATGACCGTGCCAGCAGCCCGGTCGCGCCCTCGGGACGTAGTCTCAGATCCACCGGATAGACCACTCCCTCGGAGCTCACTTCCGACAGAAAAGCGACGAGATCTTCCACTGACCTGTCTCTTCGCTTCTGAACATCAGCTCGGGTTGATTCGGAAACGCTACCATCACCGTCTTGATACAAAAACAGTAGGTCCAGGTCAGAGCCATAGTGCATCTGCCTCGATCCCGCCTTTCCCAGTGCAACAACACATACAGGAAGACTTGTGTCTCGAACCGCACTGCGACTTTGCGCATCACGGCCGGATAGGTACAAGGAGGACTGCAGGCAAGCTTCGGCCAGTTCACTCAGTTCCGCGCTGATCTCAAACGCATCTCCCAGGCCGGAGACATCCCGGTAGGCAACCCTCAGCATCTCCCGCTGCCGAAACATTCGAACGAAATCGCGGGGGTCCTTCCACGGAGGAAGTGTTTTCACCCGATCTTGGATTTCTTCCAGCATCTCAGAACCGACTCGCCCGCGGTCCAAGTGGATGCCGCGAGCCAGGGTGTCGAAGAACTCCGGATGCCGGTTGAGGACTTGGTGGCATTGGTTGCTCAATGCGAACAGATTCGAAATCCTCAACAAATGAGACGGCTGAGAAGCCAGTGCCCGAAGGAACGAGACTCTATTACCGGTCGATGCTGCAAAACTTTCCAAGTTGTGCAGTGCTCGGTCCGGGTCGATACTGCGACTAAGCACGTCGAGCAGCGTAAAGGCAATTCCGAGAAACGCCCTTCTCTCTCCAGGGGGCAGCATCCGGCCGGCCGGCCCGAGGGCCAACAAGCGAAAGTTCTGCCAGGCTTTCTCCAAATCTTTGAATTGGTAGCGGGAGAGAATATCCCCGATCCTTCGAACCGGGGTACGCTCGCTCAACAGCTTGGCTAGCTCTGCCTGCTCTTCCCTCAGGGATAGATGGCCCGGCACCAAGTAGATACGCTCGAATATCGACCGAACATCCCGCCGGTATCCAGCCAAGGTGGATTGGAAACGAGCCACGGCTACTTCCCCGCTTCCGTCAAAGCCGAGCCCCTCTGCAAGACGCTCCAGTTCATGC
>CBDFLD010000006.1:0-259527 GCA_965249005.1 Acidobacteriota bacterium | reverse complement strand
TCTCTTTGAGCGTGCCGGAGAATTCGCGGGCCAGCCGTTTGTTTGCGTCTTCGTTGAGATGTATGCCGTCGGATACTTCTTTTCGTTCCACCACGCGGGTGACATCGAAGAAATGACATCCTTTCTGCTCTGCAAGGGCTTTCAACGCGGGAGCCACATCCGCGAATTTCGACAGCTCCCCTTTGCAGCCGGGTGCCATGTCCGCAGACAGGGATTCTCCACAGGGTGGAGCCATGATCAGAACCTCGGACGGACGGACCTGGCACTCGCCCACGTATCGCTGGACGACGTCGACCAGCAGATTCACCCCCCTGGCCACGTCAAACGCGGTCAGATCACGGTGATGCAGTAGATCGTTCGATCCCAACATGATGACCACCAAATCCAGTGGGGCATGGGACTCCAGGAGAGGCTGCAGCAACGCGAGCCCGTTTCGGCCGAGCCGGTACGGATCATCCAGAACCGTCGTCCGACCGTTGAGCGTTTCTTCGACGACCTCATGCTCATCTCCGAGCAACGTCTGCAGCACCCTCGGCCAACGAATATCAGGACCGTAACGTTTCCCCAGCGTTCCCGGAATGAATCCCCAGCTCAATGAATCACCGAAAACCAAGACTCTCTTCATGTCCAATCCTCAGGATAATAGTGCGCGTGAACGAAACGGGGAGCTAGATCTCACGAGCAGCGTTGTGCCCCTCCAGAATCGCATGCTGGAGCGTACGGGGCGAGAACGCATCGCCGACAACTTCGACCGTTATCCCTTTTTGCTTGAGCGGCTCGCTCAAGGTTTCTACTCGGATACCGCCATAGGCATAGACAAAGCCGTCATAAGGACCAACCTGCTGTCGATCTCCGGTCCAAATGTTGCGGGCAATCAGGTGATTGTCCTTGAGTGACTGAGCTTCCAGATGGTTGAAAACTTGAAGGCCCTTCTTGAGGATCCGCCGCATCAATGGCGGTCGGTTCGTGTGCCCCAAGAAGTCCGCAATCTTTTCCTGGCTCGTGATGAGATCGACTTCCTTCCCGCGATCCAACAGAAACTCGGCAGTTGTCGGGCCCTGATAACCATATTCCTCGTCGATGATCAGGACGGCGTTGCCCAAGTCCCCGGCCTTGCCCTGCAAGACCTCCCACACCGAAGCGACCTGGTGGCTTTCGATACCGGCCAGATTCGGTTTTCTCGCCACGGCCCCCGTGGCGACGATTACGTGATCCGGGGACTCCGCGAGTATCGCATCCAAATCGGCCGCCATGTTGAGCCGCACATCGACCCCGAGCTTGCCGCATTGCATGCTGGAGTAACGCGTCGCTCCATCGTAGTCTTGCCGGCTAGGCGCCAGCTTGGCGATGAGTGCCTGGCCTCCAAGCTGGTCTCCCTTTTCGAACAGGATCACGGTGTGTCCACGCTCCGCTGAAACCCTTGCCGCTTCGAGGCCGGCCGGTCCGCCTCCCACCACGACCACCTTCTTCTTCACCTCCGCCGGCTTTGTTTCCCTCCACTGCCCCTCTCTCCCGATAACGGGGTTTTGCACGCACGAGACGCCCACCCCATCGTAGATGCGGTCGATGCAGCCTTCGTTGTATCCCATGCACTGACGAATGTCTTCCGCCTGTCCCGCCTTGGCCTTGTTGGGCATGTGCGGATCCGCGATCAGGGCACGGTTCATGACCACGAGATCGGCTTCACCCGCCGAGAGGATTTTCTCTGCTTGCGTTGGATCCACGATTCGCCCGGTAGCGATCACCGGAACGTTGACCGCCCTCCGGATACTGGCCGACAGGTACGTATACAAGCCGAGCTTGAAGGACATGTTGGGGACTGCCTGACCGATTCCGGTGTAGCTCTCGGCCGTTCCCCCGATCACGTTGAAGTAGTCCAGCATTTTCAATTCATCGAGACGCCCGCAGATCTCCTGCATCTTCTCGTTGTCGAGGCCTTTTTCCTCGAAGTCATCGCCGGTCACGCGAAGTCCCACAACGAAGTCGGATCCGACCCGCTCCCGTACGGCTTCGATGACGCGGACGCCGAAGCGCAAACGATTGTCGAGCGAGCCGCCATACTGGTCGGTTCGGATGTTGGCATTCGAGGTCCAGAACTGATCGATGAGATGGCAATGGCTGGCCTGGATCTCGACTCCATCGAAACCTCCTGCCTTGAGACGGCCAGCGGCATCCGCGAATGCCTGGATCATCTCGTCCATTTGCGCCTCATCCATGGGGTGAGGGTACTCCCGATGTTCGGGCTCGCGGATGTCGCTCGGAGCATAAACGCGGTTCCAGACCAGATAACTCCGCACCCGGCGGCCTCTGTGGCTTATCTGGGCGATCACCGGGCAATCATATTTGTGAATGGACTCGGAGAACTTCTCCAGATAGGGAATGACCTTGTCGTCCCAGAGCTGCACGTTGTTCCAGTCGTGAGTGGGGCTCGAGGGATGTACGCTCGAGACCCCCATGCACATCATGAACCCACATCCGCCCCGTGCTTTTTCCTCGTAGTAAAGACGCTGCCGGTCTCCCGGCATTCCTTGGTCCGACAATGCATCGGCGTGAGCACTGCAGCAGATTCGATTCTTGGCGGTAACCGGTCCCACTTGGATCGGCGAGAACAAGTATTTCAATTCCGTTGTACTCATGTTTTCCTCATCCAATGATGTTTATGTTTTAATGCGGTTCGTTATCTACGCCCTTGATAGGGCGGGGCTTTCGACGTTCCGACGCTCGAGCGCTCCCTACGTCCCGGGGCCCCCGGCTGCGCGGCGTCTCCGCCGCAGGCGAAGGACTCTCCCGTGCCGGCGGCTGTTCTCCGGTTGGCACCGGTCGGGGTCCGCGCCTGGACCCGGCCGATCGAGGACCTCTCCGAGGGCGTTCGACCGTTCGGGCCGAAGGGGACGGGGACCGTTCCGACGTGGCAGCAACGGGGTCCCGTGCATCCTCGCCCCCACGCGTAATGAACCCATGGTGCCGGAGGTAGCGGAGCAGGTGCTTTGCCGCCATGGCCGCATCCCCCGTGATGACGGACTCGGTTTCGCCCTTTGGCTGTGTCGTTCCATATATGGCATCCGCGCGGCTCGTTGCCGACCCCCCTGTCTTTGCAGCCAGATCACCGATTCTGACCCTCGGCTTTGCAAGCTCCCAGCGCTGCTCGGCCGGGGAGGACTCGGGCGGAGCGCCCCCGCGCCCACCAGAAAACCCAGCGGCCGTTTCTCTTCGAAACCGCGACACGTACATTGTGTTGTCCGCTTCTTCGGAAACGCGCAGGACGACGGAACCGGAAACAGTCAAGACCTCTTTCGCTCCTTGACCCAGATCGCGAACAATTTCCATTCTACCTTCTTGGTCGGGTGACTGTACTTGCACGATGTCGAGGAGCAACGGACACCGTTTTCTTTCCGCCAGCTGGGCTGCAGTGAAGTCCCCCGTCGAGCCGACCAACGCAATATCGAATTCTATTTCGTTCTGGCTCTGTAAGAAATGCCCTTCTGAGGCGCCGGCTGCAAGGGCGTAGCAAAGGCCCTCCTCTCGATCACTGTAGACATGGACCTCTCCCTCGAGGGCCTGGAACGCGATCGAGGTAGCGGCTCGATCCGACTGGCTCAAGGCTCCCCTTCGATCCAAGGGGGTGCCCAAGATAAGGGCGATCTTCTTCATTCCCTACCGCCTCCTTACCATCCCTGGGCTGCCACGATCAATTCCGCGAGATCCTGAACATCCCCCAACGTGCTCGATGACCCTCCCGCCCCACCTTCTTGCTCGAGCGACTGCTTGCCTGCCTGGAGCATTCCCTTGCAGAACGGGCACGCGGTGACGAGCGTTTCAGCTCCGGTATCTGCTGCCTCCCGGGCTCGAATATTCTCGACACGGGTCTTACCTGCAACGTCCAGCCACATGGCTCCGCCACCGGCGCCACAGCAGAATGATGAGCTCCCGTGCCGCGGCATTTCACGGTTCTCATTCGATACGGCTCCAACCACCACGCGAGGTGCCTCCGTCTGTCCGTTGCCGCGCCCCAGATAGCAGGGATCATGGAAGGTCACTGCTTTCCCGGTAGCCTCGGGGAGGACGATCTTTCGTTCTCGAATCATTCGAGCCAAAAACTCGCTGTGATGCTCCACGACGACCGAAGCGTCGAGCGCGTCTGCAAGAAACGGGTACTCGTTTTTGAATGTGTTGAAACAGTGCGGGCACGCCGTGAGTATGCGCTTCACCGAATGGCGCCGGAACGTTTCGATGTTCATGGCAGCCAACTGTCTAAAGAGACCCTCTTCGCCCATGCGGCGCGCGGGGTCGCCCGTGCAGCATTCACTTTTCCCCAGCACGCGAAAGGGAATCTCCAGTTGCTGTAGGATCTTGATCATCGAGCGAGCGACGCTCTGGCCATCCGGATCAAATGCTCCGGCGCAGCCGACCCAGTAGAGCAACTCAATCGGTTCCTCTTGCTGGGCAACCGGAAGATCGATGCCTGCCGCCCACTCCAGGCGGTGACTCTGTGGCTTGCCGAAAGGATTGAACCGCTCCGCCGAACTTTCAAAAAGCGTCTCGGCGGCTTTCGGAATTTGACCGCCTTCGACTCGTCCGCGCCGGACATCCACAATCTTGTGGAACACGTCGATTCCGACTGGACAGGCATCGTTGCAGGCACCGCAGGTGGTACACGACCAAAGAACGTCGTCTGCGATCCAGTGGGACAGATGCGCGGAGTCGAGTGAAACGTCGCCGATAGTCGAGACGCTCACCGGACCCATGGCGCTGCGCAGGCCCAGGATCACGTCCCGGGGTTTGAGGGGTTTGCCGGCCGCCGCCGCCGGGCAAGCGTCGTTGCACCGGCCGCAGGTCGTGCAGGCATCCGTTTGCAGAAGATCGCGCCGACTCATCTCCTGCCAGGTCGCCGCACCTGGCGAACGATCCAGTGGCAAGATCGGTAGTTCCGCCAACGGACGCCTATTTCGAATGGCCCAGCTGGCCGCCCCATAGACCATGTGGCCGAAAAATCTCCACGGCAGAAGTGCAAAGAAGAGGACACAAAACACGGCATGGGTGGACCACAAGACACGGTGCAGCCACAGGGCCGATTCCCCGTCTACGCCGGCAAGCCGCATCGCGGACGCGACCGTGTAGCCTACAGCGCTCCACTTCTCATGCGCCGGCATTTGATGGGCGATACGCGCTCCCTCCAGCAAGAACCCGGTGCAACCAATGACGAGCAAGAGTCCGATCATCGCGGGCATCCACCACTCCCGAAGCACGCGGCCGGAGCGTTCAGCAAGTCGGCGTACGATGAACATCCCAAGACCAACGATGAAGGCCACTCCACCAAGATCGATGATCAAAGAAGAGACCAGGTAAAACGGTCCATAGAAAAAGTGCAGCGGCGTGTCGTGCTCGAGGAAAACAAGGCAAGTACCGATGAACAGTATCAGAAAACCATAGAAAACCAGCAGATGAGCGATTCCCGCGGCCCGGTCCCGCAACAACTCCTTGTGAAAGAGAAGGTACCCGATCAAGTTTCCGGCGGCATTCCCGAATGTCTGGGCAGGTCGTTCCGGTGCCGCAGGTCTCCCTTGACGATGCTGCAAGAAGCGACGTATGAAAACGAGCCCTGCAAAACCGCAAGCCGCAAAGGCAGCCGTATAAAACGCCACCGCCAACCAGGCCGGAACGTTGTCCATGATCACGCGCGTGACTTGCTCTGGATCGCTCATGAATCGGAGATCTCTGCTATGGCATGACCGAGGACTTCGTGAAGATTGGCGACGAGGCCCATATGGGCGACCTTGAAGATCGGTGCTTGCTCGTCGGTATTGATCGCTACGATATGTTTGGCTTCCGACATCCCTTCCAGGTGGTGGCTGGCGCCACTGATTCCACAGGCGATGTAAAGGTTCGGCTTGACGGACTTCCCTGTCTGACCTACCTGACGGTCCGACTCGATCCAGCCCAGGTCGACGGCCATGCGGCTCGCCGCAATCCCGCCCGATATCCGCTCGGCGAAGACGCGCAACGTATCGAAAGCCTCTTTACTTCCCAACCCCCGACCGCCGGCAACCAGACAACGCGCAAAGCGGATATCGACCGTCGCGGGATCTGCCGGAACGAGCGCGCTCTGCACGATGGACTCCGGCGAAGCGGATCGGTGAATCTTGATCACCTGGCCGCTGCGATCCGGGTTCACGGAAAGGGACTCCGCCACACCGGCCCGCAAGGTAACCACGGCCGTTTGGCTTCGTTCGACTTCGACCTGTCTGGCATACTGATGCGCGTCATCCAGCGCCGAGACTTGGAGCAGACCATGGCGGCTTTCAACCGTCAGGGCCGGCGAAATCAGCTGCCAGCCGCATCGGACCGCGAGGCGAGCAGCCCACTCCCTTCCGTGACAATCTCCTGGAGCCAGCACGAGACGCGGCTCCAGCTCTACCAACTCCTCCACGGCAACGTCGACCTGGGTCTGCTGGCGGCTTCCGCGGATCTCGACGAGTCGAACCTGGTCCGCTCCCTGAGGGATCAGCGTTTCCGAGCCGGCCAGTTCCTCCCCCACCAGGAGAACACCAACGCCGCAACCCAACTTGTCTGCGACCACACGGCCGTCGCCCAGCCTTTCCAGAGTGGACCGACTGACCTCGTAATCGATGACCCAAACCCGAACATCCAACTCGTTCATGCCTTCCCAGCACCCCGACTCTTGTGTTCCCTGCCTCGGGGTCATGCCAGTCCCTGGCTGGCGGCCCACTCCCTCGCTCAGCCATTCACGTTGAAGCTGCTATCGCGGTTGATCTCGCGCAATCTCGAAAATGGGACCAAGGGCAATTCCAGCCCGGTATGCATACCCTGGACCGTTACCGGATCCTTGTCATGGTCCTGGCCGTTCTCGCTCTTTTCAATCAGGTTCGCCATGGTATAACCGACGACGGGCGCCGTCTTGAACTGGTTCCCGCTCGTTCCAATCGCCATATAGAAACCGCCCAGATCCGATTTGTCATAGATCGGAATCCAATCGTCGCTGACATCGTACAGATCTACAACCCCTTGCGGCTGATTTGGAATCTTTAGGTTCGGAATCCGCCTCGCGGCGCGATATACCTGTGCCCGCCACTGTGCCTCGGTGACACTGCGATTGTAGTTATCGGGGTCCTCGACCCACTCTCTCTTGTCGCATTCAGGATCTTCGCTCCCGACCAGGATGTGGTTGCCTACTTCCGGCCGGAGGTAGACACGATTGTCCCCGTCGGAAGTGTGAATCCCGTCCTTTCCAAAGTCGAATTCTTGTGGCGCCGGGACATGATGCACCTCGTGGCGCAGCGCCATGGTCTTGATGTTCATGGTCTTCTCGACGCCGGCCAACCGGTTGATAATGAATGAGTGAGGACCGGCGCAGTTGACCACGACGGGAGCATCGATTCGATCTCCGTTCTTCAACGTGACCCCTTGCACTTTGCCGTTGGACTTTCGCACCTCGGCAACTTCTTGATTGAAGATAAACTTCCCACCCTTGGATTCTGCGGCCCTCATCGCATTGTGAGTCGCCAGGCTGGGGTCGGTGCAGTAGCCGGATTCGGGAGTATAGATAGCCCCTTCGATTTCTCCAGTGGGCTGAGTCCAAAACTCGTCGTCCTCCGGCCGGCTCGGCGGCCAATAGGACTTCGTATCCAGTATGGGGAGCCTCTCGACCAGCTGTTTGTTATCCCACTCCTCGAATTTCACTCCCACGTTTCGGTAGTGCGTCAAGACTTTGTTGAAGTCATGTCCCCGGGTCTTAAGCAGAATGGTCCCACAATTGATGTACTTGGCCAGGCCCCGTTCGTCCTCGACCCCGATATGCTCTTTCCAGTTCAACCAGTAGAAAAACCCCTCGTAGGCGAAACGGACCCCCGGCTCCGTGGAGTAATGCGCCCGGATCACGCCACAGGAATTGCTGGTCGAGCCGTATCCGGCCGTGTCGAGTTTATCGACATTCAACGTGCGGTGGCCCTTTTTGCTGAGCTCCAAGCTTATGGAGCAGCCGATGATGCCCGCTCCTATGATCACGACGTCAAAGTTCTGCTGACTCATTTTCTCCCCCGCCTCCGGCTTCGCCGGACTCCTAAGAAGCAAATCAGTATACATGGATCCTTGGGTACATGTCTCAACATATTAATGGCTCGCTAACCAATCGATTCCATCCCGCGCAAGTGTTGCGATGAAAGCCGTATCCGTCTACTATCGGATTGCCCGTTCGCAATTGCGGCAACTCTGCACCCGTGGAGCCGGACCCTTTATGTTCAATGCACGACTTTGGGCTGTGAGCTTTTCAGCCCTGATGGTCCTCGGGCCAGGCATCATCGGCAACGCGTTCGCAGCCCTATACCCGGGTGCCCATTCTGAAAAACCGAACGTGCCGAGCGTGTTGCTGATCGCGCTCGACGACCTCAACGACTGGATCGGCTGCCTGGGCGGACATCCCGACACGAAGACCCCGAATCTCGATCGGCTTGCAGAAAGGGGAACGCTCTTTACCCGCGCCTATTGCGCCGCTCCGGCGTGCGGCCCGTCCCGAGCGGCTCTATTGACGGGCATTCGTCCCTCCAGCTCCGGAGTCTATCGAAACAATCAACTCTGGCGATCGGCCATGCCGGACGCCGTAACTTTACCGCAGCATTTCAAACAGAATGGGTATCGAACGCTCGGTGCGGGAAAGATCTTTCACGGACGGTACTGGAGCGGAATCGGGCAGAAACTTCTGTATCACAGCGATGCGGCTTCCTGGGACGAGTATGTCTGGGAAAGTCTCGATCCACTGCCGGAGCATCGTCCTGTCAACGGCATCCCAAACATGGGATTCTTCGATTGGGGGCCGCTAGTCCTTAGTCCAGCGTGATTTTTTGCATGAGGAGGAAGAAAAGCCCTGGAACGTGCGCCGTTACGGGATAAAATGCGTTTGATATATTTACAAGACATCCCGAAAGGAGCACATTCCAGGTGAATAAAAGAAACCACAGAATCCTCCTCCGAGACAAGCAAAATCTTACACGCCGGTTGGAAAGAAATCAGTTTGAGGACCGGTCCGATCCTATGTTCAAGGACTCCAACACCTACTACGAGATCGCCGAGAGAACGCGCGCCATCGGATCTGGTGGTATCGGAGCCATTCACAAGCTCGTGTGTAAGCTTGGATTGGACAAAGATATCAACAGAAACATCGTTTTGCTCAAGTACCACTTTCCTTACTGGGAATCCGATCATGTACTGAACATCGCATACAACGTCTTGTCGGGTGGAACCTGTCTCGAAGATATCGAGCGGTTGCGCCAGGATGAGACCTACATGAACGGACTGGGAGCCGAGAGGATTCCGGATCCCACGACGGCTGGAGATTTCCTCCGTCGTTTCGATGAGGATTGGATCTTCGGACTTCAGGAAACCATCAATGAAACCCGAACCAAGGTGTGGAAGTTGCAGGATGCTTCCTTCCGGAAGGAGGCCATCATCGACGTGGACGGGACCGTCGCCGGAACCTTGGGGGAATGCAAGGAAGGAATGGACATTGCCTACAACGGGATCTGGGGTTACGCACCGTTGATCGTGACCTTGGCCAATACGAATGAGGTCCTCTATCTGATGAATCGGCCGGGCAACCGTCCCTCTTCCGACGGAGCGGCCGAGTGGATGGACCGGGCAATCGATCTGGTGTCGTCGGTGTTTACGAAGGTCTGGCTTCGGGGCGACACGGATTTCTCGCTGACGAGAAACTTCGATCGCTGGGACGAGCGGGTTGGTTTTGTCTTTGGTTATGACGCCAAGCCGAACCTGGTCGGGATGGCCGATGCCCTGCCGGAGAGACAATGGAAACCGCTCGATCGGCCTCCTCGTTATGAGGTCAAGAGCGAAGAACGGCGCCGTCCGGAAAACGTCAAAGAACAAGTAATCAAGGAGAGAGAATTCAAGAACATCCGCCTGCAGAGCGAGCAGGTCGCCGAGTTTGACTATCGTCCCGGACACTGTAAGAAAACCTATCGCATGGTTGTGGTTCGGAAGAACCTCACGATCGAAAAGGGGGAGCACCGGCTGTTTGATGAGGTCCGGTACTTCTTCTACATCACCAACGATCGGGAGATGACGATGGGAGAAGTGGTCCTTTTTGCCAACGATCGCTGCAACCAGGAAAACGTCATCGGTCAGCTCAAGAGTGGAGTGAACGCCTTGAGGATGCCTTCGGACAGTCTGGTATCGAACTGGGCCTACATGGTCATCGCATCGCTGGCGTGGAATCTGAAGGCCTGGTATGGCCTGGTGACGCAGGCGCCGACAGTACGTCGTGATATCTTGAGGATGGAGTTCAAACGCTTCCTGGTGAACTTTGTGCAAATACCCTGTCAGATTGTAAGAACCGGTCGTCGCCTCGTTTACAGGATATTGGCCTATAGCAAGCATCTCGAAACCTTTTTGGCGACGTTCGACTATATCAGGCAACTCAGGTTTACTTGAAGGCGCCTCGCCGGCGGGTGAGCCCGTACCCCCGGCGGAGCAAGAGTGGCGGGCGAAAGGAAGGGCATAACAGAGACAAACAAGATCAAGTGATCCAGACAACCAATGGAAGGTTTGTCTCTTGTGTTTCTCTTTGCTTTCCCTGTTACGCACAAGGAGCTGAAATCCACGAGATATTCGGAAAAGGCAAACGATTTTCCGAGCGAGCTCATACCTCGCTTATTTTGGGCCTAGGGGCCGCTGATTCCGATATGGACGACTATCGCGTTGTGAGCTGGGCGATCGACCAATTGAAAAGACCGCGCGAGCAGCCTTTGTTTTTGGCATGCGGCATTTTCCGCCCGCATGTGCCTTGGTACGTTCCTCAGAAATATTTCGGTATGTTTCCCGTCGATAACGTCACCTTGCCCAGGATCCGCAATGATGACCTGGAGGATGTGCCGCCGGCAGGACGAGCCATGGCTCAGCCCGAAGGAGCTCACAAGAGAGTCATGGAGTCGAACAACTACTTCAAGGCGGTTCGGGGATATCTCGCCAGCATCGCCTTCGCTGACGCGCAGGTCGGGCGCCTCATCGACGCATTGGATGAGAGCCCCTACGCCGGCAACACGATCGTCGTTCTCTTCGGAGACCATGGCTGGCACCTCGGCGAAAAACTGCACTGGCGGAAGTTCACGCTTTGGGAGGAGGCAGCCAGGGCTCCCCTGATCATCGTGGCTCCGGGGGTGACACGACCAGGAGGCCGCTGCGAACGGACAGTCTCGTTGGTGGACATCTACCCGACACTGGCTGAGTTGGCCGATCTACCTTCAAACCCTTCCTTGGAAGGGGTGAGTCTGCGCAAGCTGCTGGAGGACCCTAACGCAACGTGGGAGCGTCCAGCGATCACGAGCCATGGCCGCAACAACCATTCGATCCGCTCGGAGCGCTGGCGGTACATTCGCTATGCCGACGGAACAGAGGAACTCTACGATCACGACGCGGACCCTCAGGAATGGACCAATCTGGCCGGAGATCCTGAGCACAATGAGGTAAAGCGAACGATGGGCGGCTGGCTGCCGAAGGTAAACGTTGCCGAGGCCCCCCGGACGGATCGAGGCCGATAAACTTCGCCAGGAGTATCACATGCCGATCCTTCGAAACATCTCTTCCCTCGCCACCTGCAAAATGGAAGGGGCTCAGTCACACATTCACATCATCGAGCAGGCGGCCCTGGTCTGGGAAGAAGATTCGATTCTGTGGGTGGGACCGGAAAAAGAAGTTCCCACATCCTACGACAGCCACGAAATCTGGGATGCGGCAGGAAAGTTGGTCGTTCCCGGACTGGTCGATGCCCACACGCACCTTGCCTTTGGCGGCTGGCGCGCCGAAGAGTTCGAGCTGCGGATACAGGGGAAAGGCTACCTGGAGATCACCAAGGCCGGCGGAGGCATCCACTCGACCGTCAAGGCCACGCGCGCTGCTTCTCAGGAATCGCTCCTCGACAAGAGCCAGGGACTGCTGAGCCAAATGGTCCAGCTCGGGGTTACAACCGTGGAATGCAAGAGCGGATACGGGTTGGACTTCGAAAACGAGATCAAACTCCTGACAGTCTATCAAGCGCTGGCGCAGCAACAGCCGGTCCGGATCGTCCCGACCTTTCTGGGAGCCCATCTTGTTCCCAAGGAGTACCAAAACGATCGCAAGGCCTACCTACGGATTTTGGAGCAGGAGATGATTCCGGCCGTTTCCCAGAAGGGACTCGCGGACTTTTGTGATGTTTTTGTGGAGGACTCCGCCTACTCGATCGAAGAGGCCCGCCGGATTCTCGAGACTGGTAAAAAACACGGGTTGCGCCCTAAACTGCACGCCGATCAACTGACCGATGCCGGCGGGGCGGCACTCGCGGCCGAGCTCGGGGCTGCTTCGGCGGATCACCTGGAATACGCCGCGACTGAAGGGATCGAAGCAATGGCGCCTGCGGGCGTGGTAGCGGTGAGTCTTCCCCTGGCGGCGCTCTATCTGCGCCAGCCTCCGTTGCAAGCCCGCCGGCTCATCGATTGCGGAGTGCCGGTAGCCGTGGCAACCGACTTCAACCCCGGATCCGCTCCGAGCTATCATCTTCCCTGGGCAATGACGACGGCGTGCTTGCTGCAGCGGATGACGCCGGCCGAGGCACTCAAGGGCGCGACAATTTATGCCGCCAAGGCGCTGGGCGTCGAGGAGTCGGTCGGCTCCCTGGAGCCGGGCAAGAAAGCGGACTTCGCTCTTATCGATGCGCCGGATGTAAACTACTGGTTCTACCACTTCCGTCCGAACGCCTGTATCGCCACAGTGTTGCGAGGCCGGCGGGTCTGGGGGGATTCATTGAGTGATTCGTAGACTTTCGTGGGAAGAGTGAAGCGCGTAGCCCCCATCATCCCGAAGGCCAGATCACGGGAAAGGTCTCACATGCCATGGGCTCTCCCGGCTTCAACCCGCCAGTAATCGGAGGGGAGACCTCCCAGGGACGCTCGGCCAGACGGGCATCATCCCCCAGCCATCGTGTCGAGAGAACCCGTCGGGACGTCGTTTGTGACGTATTTCCAAACGCACCGTGTAAGGATCTCCCGTGAAACACCACGCAGTCCCCGGGTTGGACCGCCCAGGCCAGGATCTCGTACCGTTCGGGGTGCCCGTCGATATCGGGCATCGGCTCATACCTCGCGAGGTTGGCTGATTCCTCGCTCGCTGAGGTCTTGAGTGGATAGTCGCGTTCGGTCTCAAACTTTTGAGGCATGAACCAACGCCCCCAAGCATGCGAGCCCTTGACCAACCGTAGGCTGGTCTCCAGTGGTATGGGATCCAGCGGCATCCAGATCGAGCAAATCTGTGAACCATCCACCGGGTAATAAGGCTGGTCATGATGCCACGGTGTGCGCTTTTCTGTATGAGGGTCCTTGATGAAGACATGTTCGTGATAGAAGATTGCCTGTCGCGAACGCATCAGGCGCGCCGCAATCTCCGCCGCCGGGGATTCGAACACATAGTCGCGGTATTCCCGGATTTCTTGCCAGTTGCAGTAATCATCGAAAAACTTCCCGGGTCCGCCTTCCGCACCTTCTGCCTGCAGAGATTCAGAATAGGGACCAGGTTCCGCCAGGTTCCGTTCGATCCCAGAGGTCACGGTCCGAAGCCATCGTTGTTCGAACACACCGCGCAGACAAACTGCTCCGTCACGCTCGAAAGCTTCAATGGTTGGCTCATCGACATTGCTGCCCATTCGCACCCTGTCCCAACTACCCCGACTAAATATCCGTCAAGGGGTACTTGTTGCCCACCCGCCGGAAAGTCATGTTACGCTGGGAGAAATCGTGGACACACGGCTCGAAGACGACGTGAATGGATCCGGCCCAGGTTCCGAAGCTGGCTCGAAAGTGTCCGCTCGATTTCAATCCTATATAGCGCATTTGGCGCACGTCCAGCCCGAGGCTCCGTGCCAGAGCCGCATCGAAGGGCTGCTCCCGCTGGCTGACCAAAATGACGTGAATCCCATCCTGACGAATGTAGACCGACGGCCCCAGGTTCCCTTCGAGTCCACCGTACATGGGTCCGTCATATCGGAAGCTTCCATCGGAGATTGCCATCACCTCCACGCTCATCGGGATCGGACGCCCCTGCACCGGCGTGGACTTCGCTCCCACATCCAATTGCAGCCTCGCGCCCACCCCGGCTCGCTGACACTGAGCGATCGCATCCGTGTCCACGATATACAGCACCGCGGCGTCTTTCAGTTTGGCTTCTACAAAGGCTTCCAGCATCCCGGTACTGTCGGCGGGCGAGCCGCCGCCGGGGTTGTCGTTTGTATCTGCACAGATGAGAGGAAATGGCCCTTTGTCCTGATTGTCCCGGAGGACTTCGCGGGTGGTGACCACGGGAAAGTCCCACCACTGTTTCCGTTTTTCGAAAAACCACTCTCCATACTGGTCGGCATGTCGCTGGGCTGAGGCGATGTCGTTGTCGGTAACGACAAAAACCGACAGGCCCATGTCCGGGACGTCCGCAAATGGGAAGCCGTGACTGAGTGAAGCGCAGACAACTCCGGGTTCCCGCTCCATCGCATGCAGCTTCTCGATCGCCTCGCGCATCGGCGGCTCGGCGGTCACATCGTTTCCGCCCATGGCCGTCATGGCGATGGGGTGCAACGCCATCGTCGGAACCAGACCATCCCGAAGGATGCGGACGAGCACGTCCGCACACTCACGCCCGCGTTCGGCCATATCGACCTCCGGATAGGACTCGCGTCCGATCAGCACGTCGGCGAGTTCCACCATGCGACGCGACATGTGTGAGTGAATGTCCAACTGCGCGACGATGGGCACCTCCGGGCCCACCAGATCCCTCACTGCCCCGAGGAGATGAGCTTCGACATCGTCGATTCCTTCGGCCACCATGGCTCCGTGCAGCTCCAGCAGAACTCCATCCACCGGTAGAGCGGATGACATCCTCTCGAGCATGTCGTCAACCATCGTGTCGAAGACAGCCCGAGCGGGCGGCGCGCTGGGATAGGCCTCGGCGAAAAGCGTCGGGACGAGGTCGAAACCGTGAGCTTCCGAACCTTCGATGAAGCCCCCCGTGGGGGTATTGGTGCCGTGGAATTTCTCGATGATCTCTTGTCCGCGCAGGTTGAAAAGCTCGTCGAAGTTCGCCGTCGTGGTTGGAATGGGCGTGAAGGTGCTTGTTTCGTGACTGATCCCTCCGGTTACGACTCTCATGGTTCCACTCCTGTTTCGTTCAATGACACGTTCACCGATTTGCTGGGGACACTTTTGGCTCGTTCGCGGCCTTCAGTGGTTTTGGGCATCATGATCGTAATGACCGACGACCCTTCCATTCTGGTCTACCACCAACGCATGGGGATACTGTGCCGTCATCGTGCAGGCATGCCCCGGAATGGCCAACACGAAGTCCCCAACTCGAAGCTCTGCACCGTTGCACTTTATGACTCCGTGTTCCTCGCTTTGGGCCGTGAGCTCCATGGTTTCGTGGCCGAGTATCTTCAGCCGATCGCGCAGCGGCACGTCGTCGCTGATCGACTTGGACCCGATATCGAGCGTGACCGTGTCGCGGACCGGATCGGAGTCGACGATCTGACCCAGTACCATGCCCGCCACCCGGAAAGGAAGCTCTGTCATCAGGGCGTTGCGATGATCCCAATAAATCCAGGTTCCGGGAGAGACCCTTACCTTCTGTTCTCTGGGATAGAGGTGAAAGGACCACGAGTTCCCGACAATGTTGTCGATCACTTCGAATCCCTCGTCTTGCACACGTTTCCAGACCTCAGTCAGGCCACGATAGCTCTGATCGACCAGTGCCTGCCGCTCGTTTCGATCGGTGCAAAAGGCAGTGTGGCCGTCAAAGACGTGAAAGCCCAAGGCTTGAATGTCGCTCGCGTTGTGGGCCTCTCGATAGAGCTGAAGCGAATCCACACCAGGCGCCACACCCGTGCGATGCATGCCCGTATCGAGATCGACGTACACACGCATCGCAATGCCATGAGCCACGGCCGCTCTGGAGAGAAGCTCCACATGCAACCGCGTGCTGACGATGCTGCGAAGATCGAGGTCGGGGTGGCGCTGCATCAGGGCCACCATTCGCTCCACCTTCATCGGATGCACGATGGGATAGGCCACAATGATCTCGCTGACGCCGGCATCGGCGAGTACTTCCGCCTCACGGAGTGTCGCGCACTTGTAGCTCTTGATTCCCGCGGCCAAGGTCTGGGCCAGCACTGCCGCGGACTTATGCGTTTTGAAGTGCGGAACCAATCGTTCAGCAGAGCCACAGACCTCGATCGCGCTTCGTATGTTGTGTTCCAGCTCGGCTTGAAAAACCACCATTGCAGGGGTTTCGATCTCGTCTGGTCGTTGGAGGCAATAACGGCCGAATTTCAACACGACACAATGTCCTCTGCTGGTCTTGGCATTTCTCGGGATTCTATGTCTTGGGCGGAAAGAGTGTCAAGCCGATGGGGTCATTGGATCCGAGGATCCAAGATAGGGGTTGCTTGTAAACCTATGTCCAGGCTATGATAACGTAGCACTGCGAGATCCCTGGAGGTGTGGATGGAAACACTTGTATCTGAGCCGCAAAGCAAGATCACGGAAACCGATATCCAGCAATACGAAAAAGATGGTGTTGTTTGCCTGCGCGGGATGTTCGATCCGGGGTGGATCGAATACATGCGCAAAGCGATTGAAAAGGCAAAGGATAAACCGGGTCCACTTGCCCAAGTCTATACCAAGGAAGACGAACCGGGCCATTCATGGGGCGATCATGCCGTTTGGGAGCGAATACCGGAGTTTCGCGACTTCGTTTTCAATTCGCCGGGACCCGCCATCGCCGCAAAGCTAACCCGCTCACCCTGCATAAACCTGTTTTACGACCATTTGATCGTCAAGGAACCGGGAACGGTCCAGAGAACACCCTGGCATCAGGACCAGCCCTACTGGGCGGTAAAGGGCCGACAACTCATCACGATCTGGACACCCTTTGATGTCGTGCCCCAGCAAAATGCGCTGGAGGTCATCCGGGGGTCACACAACGGGAAAACATACAATCCGTTCAACTTCACCACCAAAGAGCCGTTCAAAGGAACGAATTTCGAGCCAATGCCGGACGTCGAGGCCCACCGCGGACTGTTTGATATCGTTTCTTTTGATTTGAATCCCGGAGATTGCCTCGTCATTCATGCCATGATGGTCCATGGGGCACCTGGAAACATGGAATCGGAGCACCGCCGACGGGTGTTGATCACCCATTGGGCCGGCGAAGACGCCCGGCATTCTCAGCGGGCCGGCGAGCTCGCAATCAACGCCAGAGATCCGGGACTCGGCGAGGGGGACACACTGGACGGCTGTCCACTCTATCCGAAAGTTTGGCCGCGGAGCAGTTCAAACTAACTAAGGGTTCGCTCAAGAATAACTTCGCAGAATTGGCGCTCAGATTTGCGCCAGATTTGGCCGGGCACGATTGAGCGAAACCGCAGGCGTAGCCGGGACTACGTCGAGGATTTCGCGAGTGAGGCGCGGCCAAAGATGGCGTGAAGATGAGATGCCAAAATGTGAAGTTATTCTTGAGTGAGCCCTAATGCCCTCCCTACACCTGCTCGACTGGGCGATCTGCATTGTTTACGTGGCAGCCGTGGTCGCGCTCGGGGTATGGTCCAGCCGGCGGCAGGTTTCCAACGAAGAATACTTTGTTGGCGGCCGGAGGATGAACTGGTGGGCGATCGGGCTTTCGCTGTTCGCAACCAGCTTCAGCGCTCTTTCCTTTGTTGGACTTCCCCGAGAGGCCGCCTACCAGAACTACCACCTATACCTGGCAATCCTACTGATCCCGATCTGGGTAACCCCGATCGTTGCCTACTTGTTCATCCCCACCTTTCATCGCCTCCGGCTCACCAGCGCGTACGAATACCTCGAAAAACGCTTTTCCAGGCGCGTTCGGCTGATCGGTAGTCTTCTCTACACACTGTCGGCACTGGTGTGGATGGGGTCGATGCTCTATGCCGTGGGAATCATCGTACAAGTGGTGCTGGGACTGGATGAGGCACAGCTGATCTGGGCCATTGTCATCCTGGGCCTGTTCACGACGCTTTATACGGTCGTAGGAGGGTTCGAGGCCGTAATCTGGACGGACGTCATGCAGGGAATCACACTGGGCGTCGGGATGCTTATCGTTTTGATCGTCGCGCTGGCGAATATTGATGGAGGTTGGAGTACCGTCTGGGCAACGGGACTCGAGCACGGAAAGTTCGATATGTTGCACCTGGAGTTCGATCCCACAGCCGTGCCAGGTAGCCTCTTCTCGGTCCTGGCGCTCGGGATGTTCTCATTCTTGGCAATATACGGCACCGAGCAACCCGTCGTGCAACGGTACGTGTCCATGCCGAGCGTCTCGGCGGCGCGCCGTGCCGTTTTTCTCAACGCGGTGGTTCTCGCTGGAGTTGGGTTGCTTTTTTTTACGGTTGGAACCACGATCTTTGCCTTCTACCAGCAATCTCCCCCTGCGAATCCCCTTGCGAGCGGTCTGCCGCATCTGCCGAAAGAGGACCAGTTGGTGACCCACTTTATTCTGACTGAAATCCCGTTCCCCGGATTGGTCGGGTTTCTGCTGGCTGGGCTCTTTGCCGCCGCCATGAGCAGCGTCGACAGTGGGATCAATAGCCTGACGGCGCTCGTGGTCTGCGACTGGATGTCCGGTCGGACGCTGAAACTCGGGGTGAGCCGGCTCTGCTGTGCCCTTTTCGGGCTGGCGGTAATCCTCACGGCCCTGGTGGTGCCGAGGCTGGGCGCCAACGTGTACAGCATCATCACCAAAATCGAAGGCACGCTGGTCGGACCCCTGCTGGGGATCTTCCTTCTGGGATTGCTGGTCCCGAGGACGAACGCGCCCGGTGCCTTCGCTGGGGTAGTGGTTGGAATAGCGGTCGCCATCTTCCTATCGCTCACCGATCTGCTTTCGTTCTGGTGGTACGCGGCCGCCACGTGCTTGCCCACCATTGCCGTCGGTGTGCTTGTAAGTCTGGTCTTTCCACCTCCCGCCGACAGCAAATTGAACGGTTTGCTCGCCTTCCCGAAAAGCTAAGTTCCACTTTTGGCAATCTCTGTGGCATCCTACCCGTCTCGTCCGCTGGGCTGGCCGTAGTTGCAAGTGACCGCACCCGGCCGCTCAAATGGCCCAAGACTCACCGTGGACAAGGGAGGGATACCGAGGTATGGAACGCGTGGGAATCGTGGCCGCCGCCCAGACGCCTTTCCAGGCAGACCGCAGGGATGTCTCCATCGGGGAACTGATCTGGGAGGTCGTGGAGCAGATCATCCAGGAGACGGGACTGAAGTTTGAAGCTCAGGTCACAAACAGCGACGAGCCCCACATCAGCAAGATCATTTCGTGCTCGGAGGATTTCTGGCAGGGGCGGACCATCTCGGACATGTTTTGTCACTTGGAAATGGGCGCGCTGAACATGAGTCTGACGAAGGTCGCCGCCGACGGGGCCTTCGCGGTCTATCACGGAGTGATCAATCTGCTCTCCGGCAAGGATGATGTCGTCCTGGTCGTAGCCCATAAGAAGGAATCCGAAACGGTCCGCAGCGTCATCGAAAACGCCGCCCTGGATCCCATCTATCTTCGCCCGCTGGGAATGGACTTTTTGAACGTGGCCGCCATGCAGGCCAATTGCTATATGCAAAAATACGGCATTAGCGAACAGCAATGTGCTTCGGTCGTGGTCAAAAACAGGCGCAACGCCTTCCGGAACCCCTTTGCCCAGGAACCTCTCGAGCTCACTGTTGGGGATGTCCTCGATTCTGAGATGCTCTCATCTCCGATCCGGGCTCTGGATTGCAAGCCTGTCTCCGACGGCGCCTGTGCGCTGGTCCTGGCGCGGGAAGAAAAGGCGAGGTCGCTCGTCGACCGTCCGGTCTGGATCACGGGAATGGGCAATTGCTACGACACCCATTACCCCGGGGATCGTGACCTCGCCGCCTGCGAGTCTCTTCGGTATGCGGCTCAAAGGGCATACGGGCTGGCCGGAATCGACGATCCGCGGAAACAAATCGATCTGGCCGAAATCTCCGAGGCATACTCGTTCGAGGAGTTGCTCTGGATGGAAGGGCTCGGATTGTGCGATCGGGGAGAGGCCGGGAGCATGCTCGACGACGGGGTAACGTCACTGGATGGGGCGTTGCCGGTCAATCCATCGGGCGGTGTTCTCTCTGGAAACCCAGACGGCGTCGCTGGCCTGGCCAGAGTCGCCGAGGCGTTCCTTCAATTGCAAGGCCAAGCCGGTGCGAGGCAGGTGCCTGGTGCGCGCACCGCACTCGCCCACGGGCGTTACGGTCCGGCCGGCCAGTCGCATTGTGTCATTACTATCAGCACTACCAGAGAGGATTAGCGGAGTCCAGTCATGGCGGAGCGGGTCGCGGTCATCGGGGTGGGTCAAACGGAGTTCAAGAGCCGGTGGCCAGAAACGAGCCAGCCGGATCTGGTCCATCTCGCGGTCCGCCGAGCTCTCGAAAATGCGCAAATGACCATGCAGGACATCGATGCGGTATTCGTCGGAAACATGGAGTTGTTCGAGGGCAACTTTCAAGTGGACATGTGGCTGACCGAAGGGACCGGGGCCTACCTCAAATCCGGCATGAAGATTCAGACGGGGGGAACCACGGGATCCAGTGTGACCACGACCCTCTTTGACCATGCGGCTTCTGGCCTGTTTCGGGCCGTCCTGGGCGTGGCCTACGAAAAGCAGGACGAAGGGAGCAGCGACGCCTCACTCAGAAGCATAAGCGAGGATACCTTCTTCGACGTGGCCAACGGCGGACGGGGCGCGGGCCCCGCCATGTCGGAGATGGCTCAGGACATGCTGGAGCGCCAATCGGTCACCGAGGACCAGATCGCCCAGCTACGGGTGCAGGCGTCCGAGAATGCCAGCCGCAATCCTCACTCGCACCTGAGAAAAAAACTGACCGTCGAGCAGGTTCAGAGCTCTCACTACATCATCCCTCCGCTGCGGATCCTGCATATGTGCCCCACCTCGGTCGGGGCCTGTGCCATGATCGTCGCGCCGGAGCAGACGGTCAAGCAGCGATGTCCGAATCCAGCCTGGGTGGTCGACTGGGCGATCGTGCATGGAGGAATTCAACCGGCGCTCGGACACCTGGGCGTCTACCAAGCCAAGACGGAGTTGGGACCTTTATGGGCCTTCGGCGTCGAGCGATCCAGCCGGAAGCTGTACCGGCAATGTGGAATCTCCAATCCCCGGAAAGAGATCGACGTGGTAGAGCTCTACAACATGTCCTCCTGGCATGAAGCCGAGTGGTACGAACGGATTCAACTCTGCGAAACAAACGGGGCGGGTAGACTGATCGATGAGGGCGCCACCGCTCCGACCGGGGACATCCCGGTCAACCCTTCGGGGGGGGTCGTCTGTTGTAATGCGATCGGGGCATCGGCCATGCAGAGGATGGCCGAAGCGGCCATTCAGGTGCGTCACGAAGCCGGCGAGAGACAGGTGCCCGACGTGCGGGCGGCTTTGGCGGTAACGGCGGGGGGCGACAGCTACTCCGCTGCGGCGCTGTTTCGGAACCAGTGAGCTTGTTGTTCGAGGGCACATTGGATTCGCGGTTTCTGGAGCACGGACGGTCATGAAGGACATCGGGCAACCCGACTGGGCCACCAATATAAAGCGGGCTCTGCGCTCACTCGAGCAGGACGAGAAAGAGAGCGAGCAGATCCCCCAGCCTGCCTATCGAGAATATGCCAAGGCATCCCACGCAGTGGCTCGCAAGAAGTACGAAGCCGAGCTTCGAACTTACCAAGAGGCACTGGACGCTGGGTACGTTGTCGTCGACACGATCGTGAACCTTCCCTTTCGCGAGTCGGCCGGCCTTCGCCTCACGAAGTTCTTCAACGCCCTCAAGGAAGAGGGAAAGATCTTGGCCCTGCGCTGCCCGGAATGCCGCCGGACGATCTTTCCGCCGCGGGCGGTGTGTGGATTCTGCCGGGTGACGGCGGGGCGGAACGACGGCGACTGGTTTGCACTCGGCGACCGTGGAACGGTCACTTCCATCGTCTTGCCAACCGAACGAGAAGTCGACCGGGCAACGGGGAGGATCGTCGGCGAGCCCAGTCCTTGCGCCTTCATTCGCCTCGACGGCGGAGATGAATGGACCGTGCTCGTCCACTACCTGGAAAGAGCAGACCTGGAAACCCTGCGCCGCGGGATGCGGGTACGCGCCGTCTGGAAACCGAAAGCGCAGCGGCGCGGACGGCTGAGTGACATCGCCTACTTTGAAGTGATGGAGGAATAGAACAAGTCCATGACGCAGTTTCTGACCAGCAGCGAACGTCCCAGGATCTGGAGATACTCTCATTCCGCGGGTCCGGTACGGAGCAAGTTCCTGCTCCACCTGCGCGACGATCGGAAAATCATGGGAACCCGGTGTCCTTCCTGCCATAAGGTATTCGTACCGGCTCGACCGACGTGCCACGCCTGCTTCGCAGACATGACCGAGTGGGTGGCGGTGAGCGACGAAGGTACGGTGGAAAGCTACACGGTCACCTCCGGAGAGGAGCCCGCCGCTTTTGGCATCATCAAGCTCGACGGCGCCGATACTGGGATCGTCCACAAACTGGGCGGGATGAAGCCGGAGGAGATTCGCGCCGGCTTGCGGGTGAAAGCCGTTTTTGCGGCCGAGCGCCGAGGGGACATTCGAGATATCGAATACTTTACTTCAACTCAGCGATAGCAATTCCATTTTCACCTGCGACGGAATAGAGTAAGTATGTGCGATCCCGATCCCGGAATATCCCCGGATCACGCAGTTCGTGGACACGGCCGCGCGCAGCGCCCATGAAAGAAACTCGAATAGGCTCCGCCGCACCTTCGTACTGTTCGAGCTGAAGGCCAATCTGAACCTTTATCTCGCCAATGCCGCTGCAGAGGTCCAGACGCGCACACTCGCCGATACGATCAGGTTCAACCAGATCGAGGCGCAACGCGAGATGCCGTTCTTTGACCAGGAGCTGTTCGAACGGGCCGAGGCGACCGAGGGCCTCGACGTCGAGGAGTACAGAACGGCCGCCGCGCAGAACCGTCGGCTCGCGGGTCCGGAGGGCATCGACCGAATGCTACGAGAGCTGCGCCTGGACGCTTTGATCGCACCCACGACCGGTCCGGCCTGGAGCACCGACGTCGTCAACGGGAATCGCTCCCTGGGGTCGGCGAGCAGGCTGCCCGCGGTCGCCGGCTACCCGCACCTGACGGTGCCGATGGGACAGATCCACGGTCTGCCCGTTGGCATCTCATTCATTGGACTCGCCTGGACAGAGGCCCGCCTGCTCGCCTTCGGACACGCCTTCGAGCAGCTCACGCAGGCGCGGCGACCGCCGACGTTTGCGCCGTCGATCGACGGCTTTGACAGCGTCGCGCCACGGATCGCGCCGGCGGCCGCGACCGGCAAGCTTGAGTAGCCGAAACCCGCACCCTGCCTCGACCTCAGGGCCGCGACGAGCACACTCGTGCCCAAAACGGCCACCCCGCACGCTCTGGCTCATGGCATCTATGAATGGGGCAAGCGCACGAATTTGCCTGGATCGGCAGGATTGTGATGGTAGTCGTACGAACCCTCTTCTTGGTAACGCTCATGGCAACGCTTCAGACCTGAGGCTGAGAGCGTCACGCCCAATCCCGGAGCCTCCGGAACCCGAACCACGTTATGGACCGGCTGGAAGGGACCTTCCTCGATGACATCATCCGCTTGCCAGTGAAACAACGATTGGCTCGGCCCACGGATGTGCCAGGTCGCTGCCCCGACGTGGAGATAGGCAGCGCTGGCAATTCCGGCATCCCCGCTGTAGAAAGAAAATCCGACTCCCATTGCCTCGCAGGCGGCAATGAACTTCAGAGTTTGGGAAATCCCGCCCAGGCTGGTCAGATTCAAGACGATCGTATCCGGGACACCCAGTCGGACCGCTAATCTCAGATCTGCAATGTGGCTCGAAAAAGGAATGCTGCTGTGCTGGCGCAGCTTGGCCATGTCGTAAAAGGAAGCGACAGGATCTTCGAGGTTGCTGATGTCATACGGCTCGATCGCCGCGAGAACCTTGTGTGCAGCCGCAACCGAGAAGGCCATGTTAGCGTCTAGCCGCAAGACCGCATCCTGCCCGATGGCCGAACGGACCTCGCGCACAAATTCCACCGACGACTCTGCCGAACCGACTCCGATCTTGCCCTCGAAAATGGTCGAGCCGTGCTCGTCACGCATCTGGGAGCAGTACCGCGCCACCTCTACTGCCGAGTTCTCGCCTCCCTTCCCGTCCTTTTCCAGGCGCGGGCCAAAATATTCGGCAAAGAGAATGTCCTTTCGAACCGCGCCCCCGAGCAACTGATAGAGGGGCTGCTGCCAGGCCTTGCCTCGCAGGTCCCAGAGTGCCATCTCGAGCGCACCAAAGGCCTTGACCACCGTCTCCTCTTCCAGGTTTCGGATGGTCAGAACTTCCGGCACGCAACGGCTGCGGCAGCCCTCGATATCGAGAGCGTCTCTCCCGATGAGCTGGGAAGCAAATTGATCGACAAGGAATTTTCGGCAACTGGCCGAGGGCGCCTCGCCCAGACCCACCAGTCCTTCGTCTGTCACAACCTCGACGATGACCTTGGTAAAACCGGCAATCGAGCCGACAGACCAGAGGTAGGGGGCTTCCAGGGGAATATTGACCGGCGTTGCTCGAATACCGGTTATCTTCATGACCGTCGCGCCTCCCGCGGTGTGTTTGAGTTCAAAGGGGCGTCATAGTGCAAGATGGTCCTGACGTGACGATCCCGTCAGTTGTCCGTGGGAACGAGGCGTTTCAGTTCCTCGAACCAGTTCAGGACAATGATCAGTTGAGGCTCTGGCTGTTTGACCTGCTTCAGCATCAAAAACCGCTGACCGTTGGGGTGAATATCGTACTGTCTACCCTCTCCATGATGGTAGTTTCCTTCGAACAATTCTTGGGCGACCCCATGGGAAAAACTGGGTTCGTTCGTTATCTCGACGACCATCATCTTGCCGCCGTTGCGATAGAAAAGCTCCCTTCCATCTGGCGACCAGGCGGGCGGGCGTCCCCCACCCCTCGAGATGGTCCATTTTCCGTCATCCACGTTGGGGAAGGGGCGTACATAGATTTCGTTCTGGTCCGACTCATCGGAAGTGTATGCCATCCATCTCCCGTTGGGCGAGACTTCTGGATCGTATTCACGAAATTCCTCATCGAGCAGTGGTCGTTGCGTGCGCTCACCCTCCATCGATAGCACTCCGATGGCTCCGGTACTATAGAACAGCAGTTGTCCATCAGCCGACCAGGAAGACGGCCCCGCATTGCCCGTCATCAATCGATCCACAGGCCCCGTACCATCAGCCCTTTTCCAGAACAAACCGTAAGGTTCCTCACGATTCGAAGCAAACACGATGCGCTTGCCATCGGGCGTCCATAGCGGATGAACGTCCTGAGCCGGGTCGCGTGTGAGCCTAGTTTGTGTGTTGTGCCCGAGGTCATGAATCCACACGTCGGTGTTGCCCGGGTCTGCGACGACCAAAACCACCCTTTGGCCGTCGGGTGAGATGCGAGGCCACTCATACGGGCGCGACTCGGCATTAAAGGGATCCTCCTTTCCCTCTCGATCCACCCACACCAACATTCGTTCGGACGATGAGATGCTTGGGACGTATAGCAGTGATCCTTCGTCCGATAGACTGAAGTTCAGTACACCGGTGTTGGGTTTTGTGTTTAGATTCTCCTGTACCGCGACAGGATTCCCAGTGATTGCTCGACTGTTAAGATCAAAGGCCACAGCCCACAAGACTCCATCTAGGCCATAAACAACGTGCCCCGTAGGAGAGTAATAGGGATTGATCCCCGAAACGCCAAGCTCCTTGTGCTCCCCTGTCTCCAGATCCAGCACGGCAATTTGCAGTTGCTGATCCCTCCAGATGGAAAACAGGACTGCCTTACCCTTGGGTAGGAGGTGGGGACTACTCCGATTGCCGGTCTCGCCTTTTTCAGAATCTGGCGTGGTCAGGGCCTCAGGCTCTGCCCCCGCCTCTGCTAAGTGAAACAGCCCAGCTGCAGTTCCTAAGATAATGCTCCCGTCCGTTCCCCAGCCCACGCCCCCGCCCATCTGGGTTAACCTAGACAGCGTCACTGGGACCCCTCCATGGATGGACACTTTTTTCAGCTCGGTAGGAGGACCGGCGATAAAAGCGATCTCGCTGCCATCAGGCAAGAAAAGGGGGTGGGTAACGAATTGGCCTTCAGTGCCGCGGATGGGAGTCGCATCGAACTGGCCCACTGCACTCAGGTAGAGCTGATTTCCGATACGTCCTCGACCGACATAGACGATGTGCCCTCCGTCCGGCGAGATGGCCACGTCTTGGTAATAATTCCTGATATCTAAAGGCACCGTTGGTGGTGGAGTAATGTTAAAGTGGGCGACACGTCGCGGTTCTTCTGGAGGCCTTAGATTCCAGACAGCAATGCCGGCCATTGTCCCGCCGACCAGGAAAGCGGCAAGCGCAAGAATGCCGGCCCGTCGCCAGGTCGGCGCAGTCACTGGGGTCAATTGAGGTTGGATCTCGCCGCTAGGATCTGCGAGCGCCTCCTCGATCTCGATGCGGGCATCACCGATGGCTTGGAGCCGTCTACGGAGACCTTTCTGCAAACACCGGCGCAATAGATCTCGGACTTTCGGGGGTAGCTTGCTCGGCAGCACGTCCCAATCCGGGTCGCGCTCCAAGATTCGGGCTATGCTGTCCGAGACCGTCTGTCCCTCATACACTCTACTCCCCGTCAGCACCTCGTACATCACGCAGCCAAACGCCCAAATGTCGGTTCGTCTGTCTACCTCCTTACCCCGCGCCTGCTCCGGGCTCATGTAGAGGGGAATGTTTGGGCACCCGTAACGTGGGAACCTTTTCGTCGTCGATAGAGTGGTTTCTAGGAAAACCTGACCGGCTTTTCTGAAAGTGGAATCCAAATCCTCTCGGCGCACGTTCAAAAAAATACGTTTTCCCGTGATCGCTAACATGTTGCAAGGGGCTTCGTTAGAGACATCGTTCACTGGGGCTCTGTCGCGGGAATCCTGGCGGGCGACTTCCTCAGGCAACGCAATGTGCCGCCACCCTAATCGGTTACCTTGGACGAAAAAAAAGCGTGCAAACCGGTTAAGCCAGTTGTCGTTCTCATCCACGGCACATTCGCGACTGGTACGAACTGGACAAAACCTGACAGTCTTTTCGCAAAGGCACTCCGAAAAGAGTTTGGAGAGGAAATTGACATTAGGTCGTTTCCGTGGAGTGGCAAAAATAGCCACAAAGAAAGACAAGACGCTGGCGCACAATTGTCCTTGTTTCTCGAGATGTGGAATCGTCTCCAACCGTTGGAAAGATACATTCTGATCGCCCACAGTCATGGTGGCAACGTAGCACTGCACTCATTACTCACAACGCGACGTCTGACGTCGGCGATGGTCACTCTCGCAACGCCGTTCTTGATGTGTCGCAAGCGAGATCTTGGCGGTTTCGGCCTCGTCGATCTTTTTCTTAAGTTTGCCTTAGTGGGAGCTCTTGGCTGTCTGGCAGTCTCTCCTTTCGCTGGTGTTGGTTTATTGCTGGGTGATTCGCATGGCGCACTCTTGGGTGCATGTCTTGGTGCGGTCTTGGTTTTTTGGTTTTTCGTCCTGGTGGAAGAACACCACTTACCTTTCGATTGGCCTTTCGAGACCGAGTGGTCCGGAATTGAAAACAGGCTGAGAGTCTCTCAGGACGAAATCCATTACAAATTCACATTTCCGGACCCGGAACGAACGCCCTTTCTCTGCCTACGAATAAGTGGCGACGAAGCGAAGGGTTGGCTGGATATTGTCCGTGCGATCGCTTCTGTCCCGTTTCGAGTGTGGAGTAATCATACCGCCTTTCACGTCTCTTTCGCTCTAGTGTTTGTCTCAGCCTTTCGCTTCCTCCTCTTCAAGACCTGGGCGCTCTTGGATCCTCTACCCTTGCGCGTGTATGAAAAGGGAGTCGTATCGGTGGTGTGCGGCGGCCTCTTAGCGTCCCTCGCAACTGCTCTAGTCTTCCTCACCATATCCTTCCTGGCTCATATGACGATGCTTTTGATTCCAAAGCTGGTTCGCTCTCACACCTTTGCATTCGGGGGCGAAACATTCCTGGACAATTGGCTTGTCGATGTGTGGTCAAAGGAAACACCCCATGGGTCTCAAAACCTAATCCAGCACACGTACGATTCTCGACCAAACCGTGTCTTCCTCAGGCTGCGCCACAGCGCGTTGTATAACGACAAAAAAGTAATAGATGATATTTGCGTCTGGCTTCGTGCGATCCTCAGAGATGTGAGTGATAATCAGGTTGGCTCTTGACTCATCTCGGAAATCCACTGATCAACATAGGGTTAAATGAGCCAAAACAAGATAATCGGTGATACCCTGATCTTTGCCTTTCGCGAAAATCTCTTAGATCGGGAATGTCTCGTCAATGACCTTCACGCGCAACTTGTGATACGCATCCAAGAAGCTCGTCCCCTCGGCCATCGTCGTGAACTTACCGTTTCCATATGAGATCCCGACGACTGCCGTCTCATCCACCAACGTTGGTTCAAGAAACGTGGCATCCTCGAACATCTCCACCAGCTCCTTGCGGAGTCCGTGAATGGCCGAGAGCTTGGCGGCTTCTCTGTGAATGTCATCAACCACCTTCAGCCGATCCCCGTTGTCCTCGATTTCGATAGTGGGTAGCGGTCCGTAGAGGTCGTGACTGCGGATGCGGTAGCTCTGTTGATCATGAAGTGGATCAACACCATCCAGGACAATCACGTCCTTCAGATCAATGGCAACCTGGATGAATTCCTTTTCGATCTTCTCGGGTCTGAGAGGTTGCATCGTTGGTTTATCGCTCAGGGAAGTTCATTCGGCGCAGCAGGTCCTGGAACCGAGGGTCGTCGCGGATGGTATCCATTAAGGGGTGGACGTCCATCATTGAAAGCAGAACGTCCTTCTCCTCATACGCCTTATTGAGCCATTCAAAGGCATCATCCGTCTCACCAAGAAAAAAATGGACACCACCTATAAGATACGGTGAGAATTCTTCTTGCTTCCTCCTTTCTTTTAGTTCTTCCAGCATATCGCGGGCCTCTTGATTTCGTCCCACCATTGCGTAGATATCGGCAACCAGGGGCTGACTAATCGGGTTATCCTCGTCTAAATCGTAACCGCGCTCAATCGCCACAATGGCATCATCAAAATCACCTTTTGCAATGTGATTCATTCCAAGAAACCAGTAGATCAGCACGAAAGTGGAGTCGAGGTTGATTGTCTTGTTGCACTGCTTGATCGAGTCATCGTGGCGCCGCGCGAAGTACAAAGCCATTGCCAACATCCGGTTCGATTCAACGGAGATGGGGTCAAGCTGTACGGCTCTTTCGGCCTCGGCAATTGCATCGTCGAATCTGCTCAGATGTGACAGATGCTCCGCATACATAGTACGGATCAATGGGTTGTTAGGGCTGAGGCTAATAGCTCTCCTAAAGTGATCTTCAGCACCTTCCCAATCCCATTCGAAAAAGTGCAGGATTCCTCCCAAGACCGAATGAGCCTCGGCGAGGTCGGCATCCAGATTTAGCGCTTTGCGTGCTTCCTCCTTTGCTTTGGGTATGACTTCCCGTGCTGATTCCAACCCCAAAGTCGCAAGGGCCAAGTAGCTCTTTGCCAATCCCGCACGGGCCAGCGCGTAGTCAGTGTCTAGCGATAGGGCCAGCTCGCAATATCGGATACCCCTATTGATCCCCTCACGGGTAAAGTCGTATAACCCGGAATTTCCAATTTGGATCTCGGTTCCCAACATAATAGTCTCGAGCCACCATGGGAGCAAGAAAATCCCGGCCTCAGACCAACCATGGATCCAGTCAACGCATCCCAATGACCCGTTGTCGCCGTGGTAGTAGACCTTCTCACTCCTGCGTGGGCGATTTTCCAGACACATCGCCACACTCCTTCCATGGCATTCCAATTCCGGACTTGCAAGCCGGGCGGCTAACCGCTTGGCAGCGGCAAGGCCCAGATCCGCCTGAGCATTTCACCAAACAACCGACGGTCCAGATGCCCCTCGGCCAAGAGCAACCAGTAGTACCGCGCGTGCTTGACCAGCCTTCCGCCAGTCTTCATCAACCGGTGCTGCAAGCTCGTGAGCGACCAGCTCTTGATCCGGGGTGGTAGCCCGAGTCGCCGCCATAGGTTGCCTAGGTTGTAGGCGAGCACGCTCAACTGCAGGCGCACTTCATTCGCACGGAAGCGATGGCAGGACAGCCGCGTCCAATGCGTCGCCTGCTTGCCTTCTTTGATCCATTGCTCCGCCGTGCCGCGCTTGTTGTAGAACCTCACCACCGAGCGGCTCGGCAAGCTCATGTTCGTGACAATGAACCCGACCCGCGGGAACAACTCGCCCTGGTGATGCTCGACCTTGGCGACGATCCGTCGCGGCCTCGACCAGCTTTCGGCCTGATAGCGGAAGCTCTTGTAGCGCACCAGTGGCTTGCGGCTGGGCCGACCTGGAGGACGAAACAGGATGTCGGCAATCTCCCACTCCAGGCTCTTGTTGGACGGGATGCGTATGGCATACTGAACGCCGCGCTCTTCCAGGGTCTCGTAAACCTCTGGCTTGGCGAAGGCGGCGTCTGCTCGAAAGACGATCTCTTTGCCTTGCTCCTGTTGAAAATCGATCTCCGGCAACAGAAGCTCGTCCCAGTCCTCGGCGCTATGCACGTTACCCGGCCGCAGCTTGGCCGCCAGACAGTCCCCGTGACTATTGAACAGAAACAGCGGATGGTAACACACGGACTCGAAGTGGCCATTGTAGGCGCTGCCTTCCTGCTGACCATGCACCGGACTCTCGCTTGAGTCCATATCCAACACTACGCGATCAGACTTGTCCAGAGCCTCGGCCTGTGCGAGTGTCTCTCGGTTCAGAGCCATCAGCCCGATCAGATTCTCTTCTCGCGTCAGCAGCTCCGTCTCGAACCAGTGTAACGTCGAGGTCAGCGCCGCACCGCGATCCCAGTTTTTCTTCGAGCCGATCAAGCGAAAGGTCGGATCAACTGAGACCCGCGCGGCATCGTTAAGGTCTTCGTAGCCTGCCAGGCGACTATAGACCGATTGCCGCAGCAGATCGACGAGCGGGAACTGTTTGTTCAAGCCTTGCCGCGTGTCGTTGAGATGCTCGTCTATGAGTCGTCCCATCCCCAGCCGTTCGTCCAACTCGCGGACCAGAATCAGGCCACCCTCGGAGGTGACTCGCGATCCCTGAAAATCAACTTTGAGTAATCCGTTAAAGCTGAGTTGAAACCCCTTTCGTTCTTTTTCACCCATCGGGTGTTGCCCTCCAATGTGTCCTTATCATTCTCCGACGCTTATAAATAGGGATGCCGAAGGCGGCTGAAAGGTTGCTATATTTCATTCAAATTGGAAATCCGGGGTAGAATGCCGTGCCGAGAATAACCCCTCCACGCGTCCCGGTCACCGTCGGTGAATTGGCTGGATCGCTGCTCGACACATCGCCCGTGAACGCCTTCGCTAGACCAAAGTCCAATATCTTGACTCTTGCTTCCGAAGAAACCATCACATTGGCCGGTTTCAGATCTCGATGAATCACTCCTCTTTCATGGGCGGCTTCCAATCCTTCAGCAATCCGTTGACAGACTTGCAGCGCTTCATCTACAGGCAACCGTCCTTTCTCCAGTCTCTCCGCCAGAGTCTGGCCCGACACCAACTCCAGCACCAAAAACCGCACCCCATCCGATTCTTCCAGCCCGTATATTGCCCCGATATTCGGATGATTGAGCGATGCCAGAAGCCGCGCCTCTCGTTGAAACCTCACCAGGCGCTCCCGATCCTGCGAGAAAACTTCGGGCAGCACCTTGATCGCTACCTCTCGATGCAGCTTCGTATCCTTGGCACGGTACACTTCGCCCATACCTCCCGCGCCGAGCGGCGAGAGGATCTCGTAAGGACCAAGCCGTGTCCCGTCAGCTAGAGCCATGACGGCTCCTTGGATTTGGTGGGTGTAATGCAAAGGGTAGGATAGCAGAATGAACCGGTCTATAGGGAAAACTGAGCAGGATTTGCCATGAAACTTCTCACGATCTAGCGCTCCGACTGTCGGGGAATCGCAGGCAGACGCTACTATTCGCTTTGCAGGAACCTGCCAATCTTGCCAAGCTCGGCAAGCTGATCCACTTGATCATTGATTTCACTCTCCGTCCTTTCCGACAACATCCATCCCAACGGGACCGTCTCATCCCCCGTCGATTTGAGCTGAAAGCGAATCGTTCTCTCGGAACCTGCGACCGCTTTGAGGTAGTCTTCAGCTCTGAAGCCATGCGCTGTTCGCGCGTTTAGCAGAGTCCAAAGCGGGGAGAAATACTGAAAGAGAATCCTCGGCACTTTCTTCTGATCTTGGGAGCCTTCGGCAAGCCGGTTTGGATTACTTGGATTGTTGCTGATGATGAGTGCAACGGGCTCGAGTTGACTACAGATGCCACTGTTTTCACTCCGCTCACAAAAGGTGGTGATCGAGTCGACAATTTCGGCCGCAGTCAGCGCGCCTGAGTTCTCATAATATCCGCCGTCCACAACGTGAAGGTCGCCCTTCGGTTGATTCACCGTTCCCGCCGGGCTCACGTAGGTAAAACGAGAACTCATGTGCACCGCAGTGCTGAGTCGAATCGGTTTTCGTAGACGAGCCACCGCATCGTCGAGTTTCACGAACCGTGTCATGGGTTGTTTCGGGACCAGGTTGCTGGTGACGTTTCTTGTCCCATCCTCGACCCAGGTGCCATTCATAAAGAGGGAGGGAATGCTGTACTTGATTTCTTCGGGTCTCCACAGGTTTCGAAAATTCTCGGCAAAACGGTTGCTATCGGTTGATTCTTGCCATGCCTTTTCCCAGGCTTGTTCGAGATACTTCGCCCGATCCGGAAGTACCCAGTCACCCCAAAATGGGAGAAAACGCTGAAGGAAGTCCGGATACAGCATGCCGGCGAGCGCCGGCCCGAGAAAATCTGCACCCACGATGCCCCGCGTTGTCGCGAGGATATTGGATTCCACGCTCCTGGATCGAGTGCCGTGGTTATCCACCCCGCGAACGGCTTGGTCCGCTATTAGAGATGTGAAGATGGCTCCACCGAGGCTACCACCGGAAACGCCACTAATGGCGTAGAGATGATCGGCAAATGTGGGGTATGCTTCTTGAATCCGTGCTAAAATAGAAGCCGTCCAGTAGGCAGCCCGGATACCGCCTCCCTCCGCAGCAACCACGAATACAGGCATGGATTCTGTATGCGACGCCGTCGTCCCGCTTTGCCGTTTCTCCTTCAGCCAACCTTGGAAGTGTTCGTCAAACGTCTCGCGCCTCCACTCTTTCTCCTCAACAATTCCTGAGCGAACTTGATGATTGTCGTTCCACAGGCTGAAAAGAGCAGCGACCGCAGCAGCGATAAGGACAAGGGACGGCAATTGGTATCGATAGGTCGGATAGGTAAGGACCATGCTTCCAACGGCAATCCATGAGGAAAACGCGATGAAGATGATTCCTATCGGGCCGATTGCTTGCGGGGCTGAAACGGGGGACAGGAGAAAAACAAGAAGTAGTATGAAGGAAGCAGCTAGCAGGACGATAACGCCGCGCCTTGTACCACTGGGCAGATCATCGTGGAGCTTGACCATCGAATTCCCATATCTTCGGAATATCCTCGTCCGACGATAAACGAGGAAAACGAGAAAACCGCTGGAAACGAAGAGGTAGAAGAATCCGACAAGAACCTCATTACTCCGCAGATATGCCAGCGCAACCGAAACCAGAGGCACCGTTCCAATGATTCGGGCCGTCCATCGCCTCCACTTCTCGAATCGATCCTCCGAGTTCTGGGGAGTAATCCCATATTGGACATAGAAGAGTGCTCTGGGGAAGTAAAAGCTGCAGAAGGCAAAGATGATGAGAGTCACAAGCAGAATGAGATGAGCGAAACTGTTGACCGCAGCAACGTTAACCAGCGCGTCCCTTGCCTGTGGTACTTGAATCGCAATGGAAACCAGAAGCGTAATCAGCCCAGCGAACCAGGCCGGTCGTAGAATTGCCCATCTCTCCCGATACCACGTTCGGAACCTTATAAGACGATCCCGAATCTTTCTCAGCAGGCTTCTCCATCTCTCCATAATTTGCCACCGTAATCAGTTGAGGAATGGCATGAACGCTACACGTTTCGGAGCTGTCCCAACTCGGATCTGTCTTTCGGCGTCAACCACACCCATGCCACCGCCACCGAACTTCTCCAGGATCTTGCAATGCGAATCGTCTTGCCGATCATGTCAGTTATCCACCGGCACCAGCCGCTTGATCTCTTCAGACAAGTTGAGGACGAAGTTGATTGGGGTTGGCGGGTACACTGCCTGGACCATCAGAAACCGCTTTCCGTCGGGTGAGATGTCGTAGTTGGCGGCATTTTTCCACGTCAGATATTGCCCCTCGAAGAGCAGCTGTGGTTTTGCCGCGTCGAACTCCGGCTCTGCTTTCACGGCGATTGGGCCACTAGGCCTTAGTCCAGCGTGATTTTTTGCATGAGGAGGAAGAAAAGCCCTGGAACGTGCGCCGTTACGGGATAAAATGCGTTTGATATATTTACAAGACATCCCGAAAGGAGCACATTCCAGGTGAATAAAAGAAACCACAGAATCCTCCTCCGAGACAAGCAAAATCTTACACGCCGGTTGGAAAGAAATCAGTTTGAGGACCGGTCCGATCCTATGTTCAAGGACTCCAACACCTACTACGAGATCGCCGAGAGAACGCGCGCCATCGGATCTGGTGGTATCGGAGCCATTCACAAGCTCGTGTGTAAGCTTGGATTGGACAAAGATATCAACAGAAACATCGTTTTGCTCAAGTACCACTTTCCTTACTGGGAATCCGATCATGTACTGAACATCGCATACAACGTCTTGTCGGGTGGAACCTGTCTCGAAGATATCGAGCGGTTGCGCCAGGATGAGACCTACATGAACGGACTGGGAGCCGAGAGGATTCCGGATCCCACGACGGCTGGAGATTTCCTCCGTCGTTTCGATGAGGATTGGATCTTCGGACTTCAGGAAACCATCAATGAAACCCGAACCAAGGTGTGGAAGTTGCAGGATGCTTCCTTCCGGAAGGAGGCCATCATCGACGTGGACGGGACCGTCGCCGGAACCTTGGGGGAATGCAAGGAAGGAATGGACATTGCCTACAACGGGATCTGGGGTTACGCACCGTTGATCGTGACCTTGGCCAATACGAATGAGGTCCTCTATCTGATGAATCGGCCGGGCAACCGTCCCTCTTCCGACGGAGCGGCCGAGTGGATGGACCGGGCAATCGATCTGGTGTCGTCGGTGTTTACGAAGGTCTGGCTTCGGGGCGACACGGATTTCTCGCTGACGAGAAACTTCGATCGCTGGGACGAGCGGGTTGGTTTTGTCTTTGGTTATGACGCCAAGCCGAACCTGGTCGGGATGGCCGATGCCCTGCCGGAGAGACAATGGAAACCGCTCGAGCGGCCTCCTCGTTATGAGGTCAAGAGCGAAGAACGGCGCCGTCCGGAAAACGTCAAAGAACAAGTAATCAAGGAGAGAGAATTCAAGAACATCCGCCTGCAGAGCGAGCAGGTCGCCGAGTTTGACTATCGTCCCGGACACTGTAAGAAAACCTATCGCATGGTTGTGGTTCGGAAGAACCTCACGATCGAAAAGGGGGAGCACCGGCTGTTTGATGAGGTCCGGTACTTCTTCTACATCACCAACGATCGGGAGATGACGATGGGAGAAGTGGTCCTTTTTGCCAACGATCGCTGCAACCAGGAAAACGTCATCGGTCAGCTCAAGAGTGGAGTGAACGCCTTGAGGATGCCTTCGGACAGTCTGGTATCGAACTGGGCCTACATGGTCATCGCATCGCTGGCGTGGAATCTGAAGGCCTGGTATGGCCTGGTGACGCAGGCGCCGACAGTACGTCGTGATATCTTGAGGATGGAGTTCAAACGCTTCCTGGTGAACTTTGTGCAAATACCCTGTCAGATTGTAAGAACCGGTCGTCGCCTCGTTTACAGGATATTGGCCTATAGCAAGCATCTCGAAACCTTTTTGGCGACGTTCGACTATATCAGGCAACTCAGGTTTACTTGAAGGCGCCTCGCCGGCGGGTGAGCCCGTACCCCCGGCGGAGCAAGAGTGGCGGGCGAAAGGAAGGGCATAACAGAGACAAACAAGATCAAGTGATCCAGACAACCAATGGAAGGTTTGTCTCTTGTGTTTCTCTTTGCTTTCCCTGTTACGCACAAGGAGCTGAAATCCACGAGATATTCGGAAAAGGCAAACGATTTTCCGAGCGAGCTCATACCTCGCTTATTTTGGGTCTAGCAGCGGGGTGCGATCAGCGGATGCATAAGACGCGGGGATTCAGGACAGAAATCATCGATATTCAGCCCCCTGAATGCTTTGAGGTCTTTGACTCGATCTTTGACAAGGTCTACTTTACCTAGGATAGATCCATACATCCTTCAAACCTGGCTAAACCTCTGCTCTGCACTGAGGACGGTTGCAAAACCACCTAGGCGGGCGGCACCGGACCATTCGTCCGTTTCGATCCCTCCATCGATCACAGGCGGTTGCAAGACTCGCGTGGCCACTAGTGGGAACTGCTCGGCAGACAACTGTGTCGCGTGCCCAATGAGTAGTCCAAGAAACAAGCTACGAAGCAGTCTCTCCTTCATCGATCGGCCATGGATCGGCGAAGACTAGCGCGTAGATCGGCCAACGATCCCATCAAAAAAGGACTCCTCCGAACCGCGCGTCGATTCTACCGTCGAAGCCGCGAGATAGAAGTACTCCATCCCCTCGTTCGGTCCGGTCTGAAGTACCGTCAAACGATCGGGAAGTCTGGTTGCTCCGGATCTCAGGTAGCAGCGGGTCGCTTCCTGCTTCTTGTCGAGATGCTCCGATACGTCCACCGACAGCGTGATCGGCGGCATCCCGATTCCCATCTCGGCACGTCGCTGGACTTCCCGTTGTTCCCACTCCTTCAAGTGATCGAAGGAGGCGTGGGCAGGATTGAACAAGGGAAAGATACCGAAGTAGTAAAGCTTCTGTGGTTGGTAGGGAGGCACGTCCTTGATTGGATAGCCAGGGTCCCCGGAGGCAAAGAATGCCGCCGTGGTCGCATGCGACACGATGATGTGCTCGGGATGATTCGTGGCCCCTCCAGGTTCCCAGGTGAGGACCACTTGCGGCTGCTGCGCCCTCATCCGGCGCACGATCCGGGTTTCGAGCCCGAACAGCGGGCAGTCGGTTTCCGACTCGTGCGTCGAGGCGCGAGGTGGAACGGTGAAGATGAGCGGGACAAGCCTGGCCCGCATCAGCTGCCAGATCTCGTTTTCGGGAAGCGATCCTCCGACACCGAGCATCCGGGAAAAATCCTTCGCCCGAAGCCTGGGTTGCAGCAAGGCATCGATGCCCAGCGCGCGCGCCGAACAACCCAGCTGGGCTTCACGCTTCTCCGGAGTCGCACCGGTCCAGGTGCTAGCGCAGAACAACGAAACGGTCAGGGTATCTCGCAGCTGCGATCTCAATCGTGCCAGTGTGCCTGCCCACACCAACTCATCATCGGGATGGGCCTGCGTTGCCAGAAGTCTCCAGCCCTCCGCGGCAGCGGAAAAACGGGCGACGTCGCCTGCCTGAGCAACTCGTGGCAAGCAAAACGCGAGCGCCAGCAAGAGACCAGGGATCGAGCGATTCGTTGCGACGCGGGGCGCCCGTTGAAAACGGGAGCCATCATGGAACATGACATTTGGCGAGCGTTTGACTGAGGGCGTCCACGGACTTTTTCACTTGCGCAATGTCCATGTTGTCGACTCCGTCGTTTGCCGATTTGGTCTCCGTCTCGATCGAAGCCGCCACTTCGCTCAGCTCGCCGGACGCCGTTTTGAGTCCTTCTCGATGCTTTTGCGCCAGCTCGATATCCGCATCCTGAAGCGCGGTTTCCAGTCCCTGCATCGCCGCATTGACGCTCGAGCAGACGGGTCCCAACCCGGCTTCACCATCCAGGGAGTGTAGGGTCGCCACCGTTTTACGGAGATCCTTCAGTCCCTCCTGGACGCCGTAAGAATCGCGGTCCTCGACGGCTGACCATAACTGCTTCGAGAGCTCGGAGATTTTCGAACTGGCCTCCGAGAGCTTCACGCTTGCACGCACCAGAGCGGCCGCATTACCCTGAGCCCCTTCGTAGTCCATCGCTCCCAGCGCTTCATTCATGGCCTTGGTGTGCTGAACCAGTTGATGGCAGACGCGAGCCGTGTTCTTGCTTTCCGACTGTTCGGACGCCAAAACAAGGGGAACGGCCATCGGTAAGTACAGTGCGAAAATCGCAGCGATTGGAGAAATCATGTTTTTTGCCTCCGGGCTGGCCGCGGCGACGCCGCAGCCCCATGAGTTTCAGTGTACTTTGAATCCGAGGCTATTGGAGCCCACCAGGAAAGTCAAGCGCAGGGTCCCACCGTTAGGCGGCGCTTCCTTTCCCGGTGGTCAAGCACGAAAGATCACGATAGAATTCGAGCTCAAGGCACACAACGACCAGCGCGGATTCACATTGCCGCCCACGGCGTGGGCGGCCAACACCTCCACGGAGAGCTGATGCGGAAAGCGCAAGGCGGAAAGCGGATAGCACGTCCGAGATACCTCCCAACTATGACCCACCGCATGACTGCCATGGTTCTCCCTCTCGCCTTGATCGCCCTAGGCCTGCGGCTCGCCTGGGTGCAAGAAAACGAGAAGCCGCTGCTTTCCAAACGATACAACCGAAGCATGCCGGAAGCGCCGCCTCCGGACCCTATCCCGGGCCGGAATTCGGCGGAGATAATTTTCGATGAGACCGGGAAGAACCCGGGCTCGGCGGCACATCCCAATGCGCCGGGCCGGGTCCGGATGGATGCGCCGGCGCAGCACGAGCTCGGCCGGCTCAACCTGAAAAGATCGGCCATCAATTCTCCGGTCAAGCCCGAACCCATTCCACCCTTGGACCCGCATTTTCACGAAACCATTCGACTGAGCGACGACACCCGGAGCGATGATTATCCAGCCATTCTCTCGAACCCCAAAAACCGGGATGAGGTGTGGATGGCCTGGAGCAGCTACTCTGGACGACGCGACCAGATTCGGCTCAGCCGGCGCAGCCCGGATTCGAAGCAGTGGGGAACCTGGAACCTGGTGCCCGGAGTGAGCGGCGATGTGTGGCGGCCGGAGCTCAGCTTTGACTCCCGGAACCGCCTTTGGGTGATTTGGTCCCAGCAAGAGCTGTTCGATGCAAATTTCGACATCTATGCACGCTGGTTCGACCACGAGCGCTGGGGACCCCTGGAGCGGCTCACGTCGTCACCGGAAGGGGACTTCGACCACACGGTCCGGCAAGGACCGGACGGAACGATTCACATCGCATGGCAAGGATTCCGCAACGGTCAGTCCGATATCTTCTATATGGCTTATGACGGAACCGGATGGTCTCAGCAGCTGCGCCTCTCGGAGAGCCAGCGCAACGACTGGGCTCCCTCGTTGGACGTGAGCTCTTTTGGCGAGGTGTTTGTTGCCTGGGACACCTACGACAAGGGGAACTATGACGTGGTCTTCCGTTCTATCCGAAAGGGAAACCTCAGCCCGATTCGGCCGATTGCCGACTCCGACGCTCTCGAAGCCCGCTCGAGCATTCTTCTGGATCAGCAAGATCGGCTCTGGGTAGCATACGAGATCGGGGAATACGGCTGGGGGAAGGACCAAGGACTACTGGTGGATCCGGACCGCGTGTCCGGATCCAGCCCTAACAACGAGCGGCAGGTCGCCGTGCGAATCGTGGGAGAAACGCTGCAAGCCGCGATGCCGGAAGTGGCATCAAAATTTCCCAGGCGGTTGTGGAAGTTCATCGAAGAGACCGACAGGCCGCACCTGAGCCAACCCCGACTGGCGATGGATGATCGAGGGCGTGTCAGTCTTCTGCTTCGGAAATATGAGTATCGCGGCGGGACCGCCGAATTCTGGAGGCCTTACGTTCTTACAATGACCCCGCAGGGCTGGACCGAACCGATGCAGTTTCCTTACAGCAACGGCCGCCAGACGATGGTCGCTTCGGCCACACCCTCCGCCGAGGGTGGTCTCTGGATTGGATGGCCGCGTGACAACGTTCCGAGCTTCTCGATCTGGACCAATCTGCCCGAGGAGACGCTGATCGAAAACGTGTATGCCTCCCGCTTCGAACCGGACACAAAGGCCGGAGTCCTCCTCGGCGGCACCGAAGAACCGGATTTCAGGCGCAGGCCGGCTGGTCACACCGACGAGATGGGTGACGTCGCGCGAATACGCTCCTGGAGGGCCCGGGTGTCGGGAAAGAATTTGCAGATCCTACGCGGGGATACGCATCGACATACGGAGTTTTCCATGGATGCTCGAGGCGTGTCCGACGGCACGCCCCTGGATTTCTATCGCTACATGCTCGACGCGGCGTCGATGGACTTCGGCTTTATCTCCGACCATCAATATGCGGCTGAGCGGGAGTACTGGTGGTGGCTCGAGGAAAAGCTGGCCGATCTGTTTCACGCACCGGAACAATACATCGCGCTATTTGGTTACGAACGTTCCGTCGCCTTCCCGAACGGCCATCGAAATATCGTGCACGCAGTCCGGGGCGTCGAACCAATCCCCATGTTTCAATCTCTCGCCATGACGCTGCGCGCGCACACGGGAACCGGCAACGTGCAACCCGACGATACCAAGCTCGTGTACGAGTCGATCCGGCGCAGCGGCGGGATCTCCATACCCCACACCACCGCCACCCATATGGGCACGGATTGGCGCGACAACGATCCGGAGGTCGAACCGATCGTCGAGATCTATCAAGGAATCCGGCACAGTTCCGAGTCTCCCGGGGCTCCCTTGACCGACGACGGGAAGGTGACCGCCTGGGCCGGAGAATCCCGCCGCGAAGCGGGATACGTCTCCCACGCTTGGGACAAGGGCTACCGGCTCGGCGTCATTGCCAGCTCCGATCACGTGTCGACCCATATTTCCTATGCCATGGTGTGGGCCGAGGAGCGCACCCGCACCGCGGTGCTCGATGCCATGAGACAGCGACGGACCTACGGCGCCACCGACAATATTATCCTGGAGTTTTGGATCGGTGGTCATTTCATGGGGGAGGAGTTTTCGGCGGACGAGGTTCCTCCGATTCGAATCCGTGCTGTGGGAACCCGTCCGTTTGCCGACGTTTCTATCATTCGCAACAACCGCTCGATCTACAAGAGCAAGGGCGGGGAGACAGAACTCGAGATCACCTATCAGGATTTGCAGCCGACGGCTGGAACCAACTTTTACTACGCACGCATCATCCAGGTGGACGGCCAGATCGCGTGGAGCTCTCCCATCTGGGTCAACGTTCCCTGATCTCTCCGTTTTGAAGCTCCATATTCGACAAGGGCCTTCAGCCTGACCACTTTCTTGGTTGCACCATGAACGCAATAACAAGCCTTGGCGGCCGGCTTCTTCTCGTTTCCTCCTTGCTGGGATTTCTCTTTGTTTTCGCAGCACTTTTCGAAGCGGTGCGGGCAAAGCCGCAATCGCCGCAATCACTGTCGGACATACCGGGCAACCGCCTGGTCTTCGTCTCGCAGGTCCTCCCTTGTCGCTGGGATGTGGAAGGTTTGCTCTCTTCCTTTGATCTGATCAAGATCGTGCTCCGTCGCGCCGGTGTCCAGCTGGATCCTGGTATCGTGCACGGCCGGGACTACGGCGATCGCCACATCGATCTGCTCGAAGCCTTCGATCTCATCAAGCTCGAGATCCTATCGGATCGACTGGAGGTGTTGTCTGCGCCCCAACGTCTCGTGATGATGCCGAATTACAACTACACCGTTCCTCTGCTCGTCCGGAACCGTACGGAATCGGTGCAACAACTCGAGGTCGAGACGCCCTTCAAGCACTACGAGCTGCCCGTTCCGCCCGAATCGATCCGCGGCTACAGTTTGAATCTCAGCACCGCTCGGCTCGGGATCCAGACAGATCGGATTCTTCTATCCAATGGTAAGAAGCGCTCGGAAATCTCGATGGACTTCGACGTCCGGCCCGAAACACTTCTCAAGGTTCTGCTGGTGGATAGCGATGGGCAGCCGACTGCGGCCCGGGTCTATTTGACCGGCTCTGACGGCTTGGCCCACTCGCCGTCCGGCAGCCTCCAGCGGATCGCTCGCCCAACGGGAATTTACAACGGGATCGAGTACGGGACCGGCCACAGCGAGTACTTTTTTCATGCGGATTCCAGCTTCGAGGTCGTACTGCCCGCCGGCAAGACCGTGATCGAGGCGGTGCGCGGTCTCGAATATGCCCCCGTGCGCCACGAGCTGGATTTACAGGCTCAGCCACACTCGATGGAGTTGAAGCTGGATCATCGGCTCCCCCTCTACCAGAAAGGTTTTTACTCGGCCGATTCACACATCCATGCCAACTACATCAACAATGAAGTCATCGACCTCGAAGATATTCAGCTTCAGGTCAAGGCCGAGGGATTGGACATCGCGAATATGATGGTGGCCAACTCCTTCAGTGGAATCGTCCACGATCTTCGATTCTTCGAGGGGCGGCCGCACCGCTCGAGCAAGGGCCGCAAAGTTCTATACTGGAACGAAGAGATGCGAAATCTGCGCATCTACGGGCACATGTCGTTCTTCAACCTCAAGGAGCTGGTCCACCGGTTGTTCACGGGATTCCCGGGCACGAAGCACTTCGAAGACTATCCACCCAACTACACGCAGGCAAAGGCGGCCCGGGAACAGGGGGGCGCCGTCGCCTACGTGCATCCTTCGTGGAACGACGACTTTGTGCGCACGCACGCCAGGGAGTTTCCGGTAGATCTCGCCCTTGGCCAGGTCGACGCCCTGGATGTGCTCAGCAACGCGGACGAGCGGGCATCGATGAAGCTATGGTATCGGGTGCTGAACTGTGGCTTCCGCTGTGCCGTGTCGGCCGGAACCGATGCCTTTACCAACCTCATGCTGGCCTTCCTCTTGGGAGGAGACCGCGTCTACGTCCACGTCCCCGGAAAGTTCACCTACGAGAAGTGGATTGAAAACTACAAGAGCGGCAAAAGCTTCGCCACCAACGGCCCCATGCTCGAGCTCACAGTCGATGGACGCAGGCCCGGAGAGGAGCTTCAACTGAAATCCCCTGCACGAGTGAGCATCCGGGCAGAAGCCACAGCGCTGTGGCCCTTGGATCAGCTCGAGATCGTGGCCAATGGGCGCGTGGTGGCGTCACAGAAGGCCACGGGCGACCGTCATCGCATTGTCTACAGCGGCAATGTTTCACTCGAGCGTAGCTCGTGGATCGCCGCCCGTGTCACCGGCCCCGACCACCGCATGCTTGTCAACGACCGCTACGCTTTCGCTCACACGAGTCCCGTTTACTGCTTGGTCGCAAACCAACCGATCACATCCGCGACGGACGCCGCCTTTTGGGTCGACTGGATCGACCAGCTCATTGGACGAGTTCGAGAGGTCGGCGTTTTTGCGACCCCGGAGAAGCGTGAATCCGTCGTAGCTCTGTTTCAAAGGGCCCGCCGGATTTACGCGGATCAGGCCGATGCCGGACCGTAGACCTTGACAACAAATCGTCCCCCTCGCTACAAGGGAACGGGCAATATTCCTATTCATCTGGAGATGCAACGTTATGGCCAAGAAAGCTGATAAGAAACTGAGAAGTCAAGCCTGGTTCGGTAGTCGCAACGTGGCCGGGTTTGCCGCTCGAAGCTGGCTGAAGAATCAAGGGACCCCGGAGCACCTCTTCGACGGCCGGCCGGCCATCGGCATCTGTAACACCTGGTCCGACCTGACGCCGTGCAACGGTCACTTCCGGGAGATTTCCGAACATGTCAAGCGAGGGATCCACGAAGCAGGGGGATACCCTCTCGAGTTTCCGGTGATGTCTCTGGGAGAAACCCTGCTGCGTCCGACCAGCATGCTGTTTCGGAATCTGGTCAGTATCGACGTCGAAGAATCGCTTCGTTCCAATCCCGTTGACGGCGTGATTCTGCTGGTGGGGTGCGACAAGACGACGCCTGCGCTGCTGATGGGCGCGGCGAGTGTCGATTTGCCGACCATTGCCCTCTCGGGCGGTCCCATGCTCAACGGGCGGTTTCGCGATATGATGATCGGGTCGGGGACTCATCTCTACAAGTTCAGGGAGATGCTGAGCTCCGGAGAGATGACCGAAGAAGATATGGCCGAGGCCGAAGGATGCATGTCCCGGTCCAAGGGACACTGCATGACCATGGGAACGGCCTCGACCATGGCGTGCATGGTGGAGGCGCTCGGGATCGGAATGCCGATGAACGCCGCGATTCCCGCCGTGGACGCGCGACGCTATCGCCTGGCGCACCTGGCTGGACAAAGAATCGTCGAGATGGTGCGCGAAGACCTCTGCATGTCCCAGATCATCAATCGCCGGGCGCTGGAGAACGCGATCCGCGTCAATGCGGCCATCGGCGGCTCCACCAATGCGGTCGTTCATCTGCTCGCACTGGCCGGACGCCTGGGGGTTCCGCTGGACCTCGAGGACTTCGACAAGCTCAGCAAGGAGATCCCCTGCCTCGTCAACCTGATGCCCTCAGGGGAGTACTTGATGGAAGATTTCTACTATGCCGGTGGCCTTCCCGTGGTGATTCAGAATCTGGGCGATTCTATTCATCGAGACGCCCTGACGGTAAATGGTAAGACCATGGGCGAGAACGTGGCCGGAGCAAAATGTTGGAATGATCGAGTCATCCACTCGGTAGAGAAACCCTTCAAGGAGACGACCAGCCTGGTCGTGTTGCGTGGGAATCTGGCCCCCGATGGGGCCGTGTTGAAGCCAACGGCCGCATCGGAGGAGCTTCTCAAGCACCGGGGCCGTGCCGTCGTCTTTGAAGATGTCGACGATCTCGATCTGCGTGTTCACGACGAGAGTCTGGACATCGACGAGACCTGTGTCATGGTGCTACGCAATTCTGGGCCACGCGGGTATCCGGGAATGCCGGAACTGGGCAATCTTCCACTCCCGGCAAAGCTCGCCAAGCACGGCGTGCACGATATGGTGAGAATCTCTGACGCCAGGATGAGCGGGACCGCCTTCGGGACCGTGGTCCTGCACATCGCGCCGGAATCTGCCATCGGAGGTCCGCTGGCGCTGGTTCAAAACGGAGACTTCATCGAAATCGATGTCGAGGCCCGCAAGATCCACCTGGACGTGGACGATGCGGAATTGCAGCGACGGCGATCCGTCTGGAAGCCTCCCGATCCTGCCATGGATCGCGGGTATACGCGACTCTATACCGACCATGTCCTGCAAGCCAACCAGGGTGTCGATCTAGACTTCCTGGTGGGGGGGAGCGGCTCATACGTCCCTCGGAGGAGTCACTAGGTCCCGGCTCTGCGCGCCCGGGACGCTTTCAGCCATCAGCGATCAGCGTCCGACCGGCGCGGCGCGCCGGTCGATAGGGGTAGGGAGGCCCGATTGAGTTCGATCCCCCCTCCCTCCGAACCGTACGTGCGGTTCTCCCGCATACGGCTCTCCAGTTGGTGGTCTTACCTCGACGAGGATTGACGGACCAAGCCATGGGCAGTCGCCAAGGAATACAGCCCGTGCTCAGCAAAGTAGGAATTCCGCCAGCGTTGATGATCTCGCCCGCGGCCACGTCCCTTCCGACCGCATCGCTTTCGCAGTATCGATCGCAGTCGCATCCGGACCCAGCCATCTATGGGCTCAAAGGTGTTGCTGTGACTCTGCTTGAAGTACTCAAACCAGCCTCGCAGCGTCGCGTTCACATCCTCGATGATGTATGCCAGACTGTGGCCATGGGCACGTTTTGTTTTCGCCCGGATGGTCGTTCTGAGTTTCTTCAGGCTCTTCTTCCGTGGCCAGCGATACTGGGCTCGAAAGTGATACCCCAGAAAGTCAAATCCCTCCGTCTCAGCATCCACAATTCGCGTCTTCTCCGGATGAAGCGTCAGACCAGCTTCCGAAGTCCACGCCTGTACCAGAGCCAAGGCCGCCTCTGCTTCTTCTCGCGTACGACACAAGATGACAAAGTCATCAGCGTAGCGCACCATTTGAAAGCCTCGCTTGGCCATCAGGTGATCGAGCGGATTGAGGTAAACGTTCGAAAGCAAGGGACTGATCACGGCGCCTTGCGGACTACCAGATTCTGGAGTCCACTGCTTCAGACCATCCATGATCCCTTGCTTAAGAAACTGCTCAATCAGTCGGAGCACCCGGCCGTCGCTGACTTTCTCTCGCACGCGTGCCATCAACTTATCATGCGGAATCGAATCGAAATAGCCTTTCAAATCCGCGTCCACAACGTAGCCGTAGCCACTCTTCCTCAGCTCAACAACACGTCGAAGCGCGTCCTTGCAGCTGAGTCCGGGTCGAAAGCCGTAGCTATGCTCGGCAAACTCCCGCTCGAAGATCGGTTCCAGCACGTTGCGAAGCGCGGTTTGAACTACACGGTCGCGCACCGTCGGGATACCGAGTGGTCGCTTTTCCTCACCTCCCGGCTTTGGGATCCACACGCGTCGGACCGCGTGTGGCACGTAGGTGCGTTTCTGCAAGGCTTGTGCGATGCGTCCCAGGTTCTTGTCTCGGTGTTGCGAGAACTCATCTATCGTCACGTGATCCACGCCAGCGGCTCCCCTGTTCCCGGCCACTTGTATGTATGCCGAGAGCAGGTTAGCTTCCGCAAACACCTTGTCGATCAGTCGGGCCCATTTCCCTCCTTGCACTCCAGCCTCGAGTGCCGTCAACATGCGGTCCGTCCAAACCGTCGCTTCCGTCCACCTCCATCGGCTGCGGACTTCTCCGTCGGGTTGAGTCCGAGGGCGTTTCCGACCTCTAAACACTGCGCCCGGTTGTTGTTCCGACTGTTCGGTCATCCCGCATCCACCTCCCTGCGTCCCTTTGCTCCACGAGTGTTAGCTCGCTTCTTCGCTACTATGGACGCTCTGACTCCTGAGCTACCGGCTCTTCGGCTCTCCTTCGAGTATGAACTCCGTCTTGGCTGTCGCTCAGGTCTCCCTGCTTTACGTGTTTGGCCTTCAGAGCATTCCGTCCCCAACCACCTGACTGCCCCTGCCGTCGCTTTTGCACACAACCCCTCAGCGCGACAGGCCTTTCGGGCTTCGCCATTACCTAGCAGGCTCGCCAGTCAGCCCGGCCGAAACGGGTTCGCTTTACTACGGACTGCTCGTTCACCTCCAGTTGCTCTCCACCCCCTTTCACAAGGACGCAGTTACTTTCAGTTACAGGCCGGAGTGTGTATGCCTGACGAGGACTTTCACCTCGCTAGCCAAACACGCTCGCAGGCGCACTAGGTCTCCCACTCCGTGGGCGGCTTGAACAGGATCAAGAAGCTCTCAAGTAACTGCTCGCGGAACTGGCTCTATTGTCTTAGCGAGATCGCGAAAAATCGCGATCTTCAGGCCGTACCGGGCAGTTACTTGAACGTTTCCGCCGAGAGCTTGTGCGGAAAGCCGATGGCGGTTAGCGGTAAAGCGCACAGGGTCCGGAGGACCCTGTGTCAAACCTGCATGACAGGACCGCTTGCGCCGATGATGCTGGAAAAGAAGTCGTGTCCCTTGTCGTCGATGACGATGAAGGCGGGAAAGTCCTCGACCTCAATCTCCCAGACGGCCTCCATGCCGAGGTCGGAAAAATCGAGTTGCTTGACGGCCTTGATGTTGTCATGAGCGAGGATCGCCGCGGGGCCGCCGATCGAACCCAAATAGAATCCCCCATGCTTCTTGCAGACCTCGACCACGGCCGCTGAACGATTTCCCTTCGCCAGCATGATCATCGACGCACCCCGCGACTGCAGCTCGTCGACGTAGGGATCCATCCGGGCGGCGGTGGTCGGTCCGAAGCTTCCTGACGCGTAGCCTTTGGGCGTCTTGGCTGGGCCCGCGTAATAAACCGGATGGTCTTTCAGATACTGGGGTAATTCCTGCCCCGTATCCATCATCTGCTTGAATCGAGCGTGGGCAATGTCTCGAGCCACGATCAGTTTCCCGCTCAGCATCACGCGGGTCTTGATTGGATGCCGGGTAAGTTCGGCCAGTATGTCTTTCATGGAACGATCGAGGTCGATGGAGACAGCTTCGCCGGGTTGAACCAGATCGGGTTCGGGCAGGAATCTGGCTGGATCGGTGTCGAGTTGCTCCAGGAACATTCCGTCTCGAGTGATCTTTCCGATGATGTTGCGATCAGCGCTGCAGCTCACTCCCAACCCGACCGGAAGACTGGCCCCGTGGCGGGGAAGACGGATCACGCGCACGTCGTGGGCAAAGTATTTTCCTCCGAACTGGGCGCCAATACCGATCTGGCGGGAGATCTCCAACACTTTTGCCTCCATCTCGCGGTCGCGAAACGCGGACCCGCCGGGGTTTCCGCTTTCGGGCAAAGAATCCAGGTACCCGGCGGACGCGAGCGTGAGCGTCTTCATGGTCATCTCCGCAGATGTACCGCCGATGACCAAGGCCAAGTGATAGGGAGGACAGGCGGCGGTGCCGAGAGAGGCCAGCTTGCTTGCCACCCACCGGGGAAGACCTTCCGGGTTCAGGATGGCCTTGGTCTCTTGAAAGAGCAGCATCTTGTTTGCGGAGCCGCCCCCTTTGGCCAGGAAGAGGAGCTTATAAACGTCCCCCTCGGTCGCGTGCAGGTCGATCTGGGCGGGAAGGTTACTCTTCGTGTTGACCTCGTCGTACATGGTCAAGGCTGCGTTTTGCGAATAGCGCAAGTTTTCGCCAGCGTACGTGCGAAAGATCCCTTCGCTCAACGCCTCCTCGTCGTTGCCTTCGGTCCAGACTCTCTGCCCCTTCAAGCCGTATACCTTGGCGGTGCCTGTGTCCTGGCAACTCGGAAGGACACCGCCCGAGGAAATCACCGCATTCTTGAGCAGCGCCAAGGCCACGTACCGGTCGTTTTCCGACGCTTCCGAATCATCCAGGATTCGCCGGAGCGACTCCAGATGGTGAGTTCGGTAGAAGTAGTTGACGTCACTCAGCGCCTTCCGGGCCAGCTCGACCAGCGCCTCGCGCTTCACCTTGACAATTGTTTTGCCTTCGAACTCCGCAGTGGAAATGTGATCCCGGGTGAGCAAGCGATACTCCGTCGTGTCCTCGCCGAGCGAGACAATAGGCAAATAGTTGAACTTATTCATGGCAATGAATTCCTTTTTGCGATATAAATCCGCTGCTCGGCAACGAAACTTTTTCTTTCATTGGTAGATTACTCGCAATGCGACCGGTTGCAAAGCAGGGAGAAGGGGAATTATTCCCCTCATTCCCAGCGAAACGGAAGTAGTCTCCCGCATAGCAGGAAGGTCATAAGGCCAGATATTCAATAGGTTAACGAAGAGTTTGCCGACTGGAACGGCAATTGCATTCTTTTATATGAACTTCGCTTCTAGGCTCTTGAAGATATTCGCCCGGCGCGCCGCTCGGGAAGCGGGTCACGAAACCCGTAGTGCTCTGGCTTGGAAAGCGAGACCGACTCGCGTCGACCAGGCGCTGCAGCGATCGAGAAGGGAGGAAGCATTGACAGTCGACACTCAAAAGGCAGATTTGGTTAACCAGGTGGATCATTTGAACAAATCCGGAGCAGGAATCTCGCTCCACTGGGCGGCATCGAACCCTTGTTGTGCGGATGCCTCCAGTGATGAGTATCTTTCTTCCAGAATGAGTCCCTACGAAATGAAGGTATGGCTAGAAGGTTTCGCGGCGGGCGGGGCGCACAAAGCGAACAGAAAGAACCTCGAGAGTGTCAAATCTTTGGTCTGGCCGATCGTTGCCATGACACTCATCTGCGCGGCAAGCTTGGTTTCTTCGATGATCTGAATCCGAAGCCGCTTGTTCGCGTCGCCGTTTCCTCACCAGCGGCGACCCCCAGTCCACAGCTTTCCTGCACATCACCTGCACATCAAAAGATAATCTCGACCGCGACACCATCTATGGTAACCGCAGTGCCCCGGTTGCTGTTCCAGCGCGGCTCTATCAATTCTCCATTCCATTCGCCGAGCCTCTTTTTCAACCCGTTCACGAGCTCCGGGTGTTGAGGCATGAGATTGACCGTCTCACCCGGGTCTTTGGAAACATCGAACAACAAAGTGAGCTGCCCCCGCGGGGAACCTGTGGGGGCCTCCCAGCCAGGGATCAGACCGGCGGGATTGAGTCGCTTCAAGTGACCCGGATCCGTCTTGTTGACCTGCCACAGTTTCCATTGTCCCTCCCGGATTGCCCGATTCGGCCCCGCACGCCACATCAGCCGTTCATGCGGGGGCAAAGCGTGATCTCCAATCAAGAAAGGAACCAGATCAACGCCGTCGAGCGCCGGGTCCCCGGAACTGCCGACGGCCGCAAGAAAAGTCGCGAAAATATCCAACGAGATCACAGGATGATCGTAAACGATCCCCGCCGGAATCTGTTTCGGCCATTGCATCAGAAACGGCACCCGGGTCCCTCCGTCGTAGTGATAGCGTTTGCCGCCATTGAAGGGAGAATTGGAGCAGGCGCCGCCCGTATATAGGGCACAGCCGTTGTCACTGAGAAAGAAAACAACGGTGTTTTCCTCTACTCCGGTCTCTCGCAATTTCTGCATCACGGCCCCGACACTGTCGTCCACGGCGCTCACCATGGCAGCGTAGACCCGCCTCCGCTTCTCCTTGATGTGCCGATACCGCTCGATGTACTTGGCCGTCGCTTGAAGCGGAACATGCGGCGCGTAATGTGCCATGTAGACGAAGAACGGCTCGTCGCGGTGTCGCTCGACAAACTGCAAGGTCTCGCGCGTCAGGGCATCGGTCAGATAGTCCGACTCCTCGATGACGTCCGAACCTCGATAGATAGGACGTTGTCTTTTCTTGGCAATGGTCGTGCCCGGTGGGGTCCAGTTCTCAACACCGGGTTTGTCGGGCTCTATATAGATTGTCCCCGCCATCATGCCGAAAAACTCGTCGAAGCCTCGCGCCTGCGGTCTCTGTCGCGGACCGGAGCCCAGGTGCCACTTGCCGAAATAACCAGTGGCGTAACCGACTGCCCGCAGCGCCTCACCGAGGGTTCGCTCGCTCTTCAGCAGACCGTATTTCTTGCCGGAGAAATTGAAGTCGTAGCCCTGGCGCCCCTGATAGCGGCCGGTCATGAGGCCCGCACGTGACGGGCTGCAAACCGCCGCCGAGACGTAACCACTGGTAAAGCGGACACCCCGGCTTGCGATGGCATCGATATGCGGGGTCTTGATCTCGCGGTTTCCGTAAATGCCGATGTCGCCGTATCCCAGATCATCGGCCAGGATGATGATGACGTTGGGCAGGCCAGTCGAAGCCTGCTCGTTTTCCAACTCGGCCCCGAGACCCAGATTCGAGACAATCAGGGCCGGCACCGCCAGTAGAAACAACCGCGCGTTACAAAGCATTTCGATATTATACAGCCAACGCATTGGATCGTTGCCCCCTGCATCGGACCCACCCTATGCGCATCCCTTTTCTATTCGTATGGGGTCTATGCTGCTTCGGCGATCTTCTTCAGCTCGTTGCGTGCCTGCTCTTTGACTTGGCGGATCGAAGCCAGTTTGATTTCCTCGTAACCACGGATCTGATCCGGCAAGCTGGCGATTCCTACCAGGGCTTCATAGTTCCCTGTACCGAGTCTGGACAGAATCTCGGCCACCAGATCTTGATACCAGGAAATCAGATCGCGCTCTTCCCGTCGCACTCTTGCGGTGCCGAAGAGGTCCCACCCGGTTCCGCGCACGAATTTGAGACCCCGCAGCAGGGCGAACAGTGGACTTGCGGCCCATGAGGGAATTGCCAACTTGTTTTTCATGCCCAGAGCCCTCAGCGAGGGAGGATGCAGGTTAAAGGTCACTCGAGATTTTGCCCCATAGGTCTTTTCGATCTGGTTTTGGAACTTCCTCCCCATCAATAGTCGGGCTACCTCGTATTCGTCTTTGTATGCCATCAATTTGTAGAGGTATCGAGCAACCGACTCGGTGATCTTCGTGCGACCCGGGTACACTTGCTGCTCGAATCGATACGCTTCCAGCACGCGATCGAAGTAGCGCCGGGCGTATTTTTCATCCTGGTAGAGAATCAGTTCGCCAAGACGAATCGACAGCAATCGGCGCAATTCCCCATCGTCCGGTATTTGTTCGCAAAGCTGCCGATAACCGCGAACCTGCTTCGGATTCGATATCTCCCGCTCGTACTCCGACTGAGTCGCATCCGCCGTCTTGGCCCCATCCGGCGTGATTTGATTCGCGACCGTCCCTGGATCCTGCTGGTAAGCCCGCCCCCACCGGAAGGCGGCGAGATTTCCTTCCACCGCAACTCCATTGATCCGGATCGCTGCCTCAAGCGACTCCGCACGCACGGGCAGATGACCTCCTTGATAGGCAATACCCAAACAGAAAATATTGGTCATCATATGGCTCCCAAAAAGAGCCTCCGTCATATGGCCCGCGTCCACGTATACGTTCTCAGAGGCGCGCGTTACGGCATCGATCCGCTGTCTGAGCATCGGCAATTGGGGGAACTCCGAATTCTTGTCTCGGACCATGTGGACTGTTGGCGTCGGGGCAGTGTCCACGACAGCGACCGTGCGGTCGGGATCGCCGAGCCGCAGGGACTGGGAGTCGGCCAACCCCAAGACGTCGAACCCGAGAATCAGATTGGCACGCGCACCACTGATACGGTTCGAACCCTCGAACGGCTCGTCGGCGATGATCACGTGCGACGTCACGGCGCCTCCCATCTGGGCCAGGCCGGTTTGATCCAAGCTCAATACGTGCTTTCCCTCGAGATGGGCGGCGGTCGAAATCAGGGCGGTAGCGGTCACGACGCCCGTGCCTCCGATACCCCTCAGGAATACCGAATACGGCTCGGCACAAGAAGCCTGAGCCGTCGGCTCGACGAGCTCGAGGCCGGGATGTCGCACGGGTCGGTTGGGAGCCTCGTCTTCCTCGCCCTTCTGGACAGTGACAAAGGAAGGGCAATCCCCCTGGATACAGGTGTAGTCCTTGTTGCAGGATGATTGATGAACGAAGGTCTTGCGGCCAAATTCCGTCTCGAGCGGCCGGACCGACATGCACTTCGACTTCTCCCCGCAGTCGCCACAGCCTTCGCACACTTCTTCGTGTATGACTACGAAGCGATTCGGATCTTCTAACAAACCCCGTTTCCTCATACTCCGTTTCTTGCGCGCGCACCGTTGATCGTAGATCAACACACTCACGCCGGGCGTCTTCTCACACTCCACTTGCACGTCTGCCAGATGCACCCGCTCGTGAACCTCGACCCCGTCGGCGAGGGCGCTTCTGTTCCGGTACGGCTCGGTATCCTCGGCCACGATGACAATGTGTGCAACCCCCTCCGCCCTTAGCTTGTGCGTGATCTGGGCCACCCCAAGGCCGGCTTCGGGAGTCTGCCCCCCCGTCATGGCGATCCCGCTGTTGTATAGCAGCTTGAACGTGATGTTGGTGCCGGCGGCCGCGCAGGCCTGCAGGGAGAGCGAACCGGAATGGGCGAAGGTCCCATCCCCTATATTCTGAAATATGTGCTCCGTGTCCGTGAACGGCTCCATCCCCAACCACGGACTTCCTTCCCCGCCCATTTGGGTCATGTAGACCAGCTTGTCCGGCGGGTCGATCAGCAGACTCAGGGTATGGCAACCGACTCCCGCCCCGGCCACTTGTCCGTCGAGCAATACCGTGGAAGTAGTATGCGGACAGCCCGAGCAGTAACTCGGCATCCTAGGCGGAACCGTGGCTTGCAGGTGGATCTGCTGAGATTGTAAGGCACGCATTCGAACGTGTGCAGACTCCGGCAATCTTCCTCTACGCTCGAGCCGCCCAAGCAGGGTCTTTCCAATCATATCCGAGTCCAACTCACCGTTGAACGGAAAGAGCCTCTGCCCCGCTTCATCCTCTTTTCCGTAGATCCGGGGCCGCGCCGAATTGTTGAAGAGGAGAGTCTGGATCTGGCTCTCCACGAAGGATCGCTTCTCCTCAACCACCAGGATCTCTTCCAGATCTTCGGCAAACTCTCGAACGATGGTGGGCTCCAAGGGATAGGTCATTCCGAGCTTGAGGATCCGGACACCCAGGCGAGCCAGATCGTCATCGCTCAAGCCCATATCAAACAGAGCCTGACGCAGGTCATAGTAGCTCTTGCCGGCGCTTACGATGCCCAGACGCGCATCGGGGTTTCGGAGCGTGATGGTATTCAGATGGTTGGCGAGAGCGTATTGACGCGCGGCTTCCAGCCGTCGGTGGAGAACCTCCTCTTCCAATAGCAAATTGTTCGGTGGATTCAGATATCTCCTGTCGACCTTCTCGTAGCGCTGCCCGTCGATCTCGAACGCTGGGATCTCCACTCCGTGACGGTCCGGAGAGACCTCGATCGTGGCCGCTCCGTCGCACAGAGTGGTCACCAGCTTCAGTGCTACCCAGGCCCCGCAATATCGGGATAGAGCAAAACTGTGCATCCCGAAATCGAGGATCTCTTGCGTACTGCCCGGATAGAGTACCGGAATCGCTGCGTCGAGATAGGCAAACTCGCTCTGGCAGGGGAGAGTCGAGCTCTTGGCCAGGTGGTCGTCTCCGCCGAGGATGATCGCGCCACCGTGGCGGCTGGTACCAATGAAGTTGGCGTGCTTGAAAACGTCACCGGAACGGTCGATTCCGGGACTCTTGCCGTACCATACTCCTAGAACACCATCGTATCGCGGGCGGGGGACGAGATCGAAAAGCTGACTTCCATAAACGGCGGTCGCCGCCAGATCCTCATTGATCGCCGGATGGTGCACCACGTGGTGAGAAACGAGATGGGTCTTCGCTCGCTGCAGAGCCAGGTCCAGACCCGCGAGAGGGGATCCGGGATAGCCTGAGACAAAAGTCGCCGTCCGAAGCCCTTGCTGCTGGTCGCGACGATGCTGATCGAGCGGCAGGCGTACCAGGGTTTCGATCCCACGGATGTAGACTCGTCCTTCGAGCTTCGTGTACTTGTCCTGCAGATCCATGATCGGTACCTTTCTTGGCCTTTCAAGCGAGCAAATTCATGATCCGAGCCGAATTGGCTATTTTACCACCACGGGCCAGTGTTTTGGCAGGCAACTTGCCTTGTCGACCGTCAGCAGGTCCGACCCGGCAAGCCATCAAGGGCACGCCAGCGCACCGGACAGCCGTGAATTCCGACCTCCAGCAATCAGAAGTTTAGCGAAGATGGTCTCGGAAAAACTCGAGCGTTCGTTTCAGGAAGATCTCAGTCTCTCTGGGATCGTAAATGGGCTCCGGACCCGGTTGAAACGACTGCCCCCAGTAGAACCCATGGGGACCATTCTCCGGGTAGTAGGTTTTCACGCTCTTGCCCAGTTTTTTGAGCTCCGCGACGAGTTGATGACTCGACTCGATGGGAGACAACATGTCCTTCTGGCCATGGACCACGAACAAGGGCGTCTGGATTTTGTCGATGCGACGGAGCAGATTGTATCGCTCATAGGCTTCCGGGACCTCATCCGGCGTGCCTCCCAGAAGGCGGATCATGAACTTGAAGAAGGAAGCTCCCGGCCGCGGCGTGCCATCGGCCAGCGGACTCATCATGGCCGCGTTTCCTTGTCCTTGAATATGCCGGACCAGCCCTTCTAGACTGAAGAAGCCCGCACATGGAACGGCCGCTTGCGGCCGGATATGAGTGAGCGCCTCCAGGGTGAGCCTGCCGCCATGGCTTCCGCCCAGGATTCCGATGGCATCTTCATCACGCGGAAGTAAACCTTTGCGCAAGTCCGGTCGGCATCGCTGGCAGATGTGGCGTTCTTGCCTGGAAGAACTTGCGCGGGGCGCGCACCAATGGGAGCATTCATAGTGCTCGTGCACAGCCATATCAGGAGGCACGGGACTGAGACCGTGACTCCTCTCGAGTACGGCCGCTCCAAGAACAGGAGCTTTTTTTTCGAAGAATCCCATCTATAATCGTGTCCAGCCAAGGCATTCATAAATCTGGAAAGGGCGAAGATTATGGCACTGAATCTGGCAATCAATCTGTTCGAGGCGGCTCGCACTCATCCCGATAAGCCGGCCTGGAAGGATGGAGACCGCCGTTGCACATACCGGGAACTCAATCGAAAGGCTCTCCAATTCGGCGCCGGCCTCCGCCGGCTGGGCATCGACCCGGGTGACCGGGTCGCGATGATGACACCCAACTGCCTGGAGTTTCCCATTGCCTACTACGGGATCTTGAACGCCGGCTGTACGGTAGTCCCCTTCAACATGCTTCTGAAAACCGATGAAGTAGCCTATCACCTGAGCGATTCCCAGGCGCGTCTGCTCATCGGTCACGTGGGTTTTCAGGAGCACGCGCGCAAAGGCTGGGCGAGGAGCTCGGATTGCCAACATCTGGTCTTGATAGGCGGCGGCGAAGCCGTCGGAATCGCCGGCAAAGCCGTCGGGGAGAACCAGGAAGTCCGGTTCGACGACTTCGTGGAAGGCCAGGCTCCCCTGGATTTTCCCTTTCCCACCGGAGCGGACGACAGCGCCGCTTTCATCTATACCTCCGGTACCACCGGCAAACCCAAGGGAGCCGATCTGTCCCACTCGAACCTGTTCATCAACGCGCTCTTGATCGCGCGCCTGGGCGAGTTCAACGAAACGGACGTCCTTCCGGCGGCACTGCCTCTTTTTCACAGCTTCGGTCAATCTGCCGTCATGAATGCAGGGCTTTTCGCCGGGGCGGCGATCGTCTCGTTCGCGCGCTTCGATCCAACGGAGATGCTCGACAGTATGGAGCAAGACGGACTGACGATGCTGTTTGGCGTTCCCACGATGTACCAGATGATGCTGATGGAGGCGGAGAAGCGCGACTTCCATCCCAAGATCCGTCAAGCCTTGAGCGGGGGCGCCAGCATCGCACCCGAATTGATCGACCGGATCGAGAAGCGCTTCAACACTGTTTTGTTGGAAGGGTACGGACTTTCCGAGACATCTCCCGGCGTGACCTTCAATCTCAAGGAAAAAGCCAAGCCCCGTTCCGTGGGACTCCCGCTCTGGGGTGTCCAGGTAGAGATTCATGATGAGCAGGGCCAACCCCTGCCGCCCAATACACCGGGTGAGGTTTGCGTCCGGGGGCACAACGTCATGAAGGGATATCACAATCAGCCCGAGCAAACCGCGGAGGTGATGCGAAACGGCTGGTTTCATACCGGCGACGTCGGGATACTGGACGAAGGGGGCTATCTGTTCATCGTGGATCGAATCAAGGATCTGATTATCCGAGGGGGGTACAACGTCTATCCGCGGGAAGTGGAAGACGTGATCTACGGACTCGACGGAGTCCAGGAAGCCAGTGTGGTCGGAGTTGCGGACGAAATTCTGGGTGAGGAAATTGTGGCCTGCATCAGTGCAAGACAAGGATCTCAGCTAACGGAAGAGCAGGTCATCGAGTGGTGTCGTTCCAAGTTGGCCGGCTACAAGTACCCACGCAAAGTGGTATTTCTCGATGACCTCCCAAAGAACACAACGGGCAAGATTCTGAAAAAGGAACTGAGAAAGAGTATCTCGTAAGGGACGTCCCCCATGTTTCCTATTTTTTGGAACTCGATTCCACAGAAACTCGGAAACGTGGGGTCGGAAACGTGGGGGATGTCCCTTTCTAACGCTTACCCCACAACTGTTCCAGTCGCTTATCGCGGCCGCATCCCACGCGGTAGGTCTTGTAACGGACGGGGTTCTTCTTGTAGTAGTCCTGGTGGTAGCCCTCGGCCTCATAGAACTTCGTGGCCGGGGTAATCTCGGTCACGATCGGGGAAATGAAACGTTTGGATTCTTCTATCTTCTTCCTGGACTCCTCTGCCATTCGCTTCTGATTCTCGTCATGGTAGAAAATTCCCGTTCGATATTGGGGGCCCCCATCACAGAATTGCCGGTTCGGAGTCAGAGGATCGATGTTGCGCCAAAAAACATCGAGTAGCTCCTGATAACTGATCTTCTTTGGATCGTATAGGATCTCGACAGCTTCCGCGTAGCTGGTTTTCCCCGAAGCGACTTGTTTGTAGGTCGGGTTCTTCTTCTTGCCACCAATGTAGCCGGAGGTCGTCGACTTCACACCGTCGAGCTTGTCGAAAGGCGGCTCCATGCACCAGAAACACCCCCCCGCAAAGGTGGCTTTCCCGAGCGGATCCGAGGAATATGCCGGTTCCGGGACAGCAAAGGCAACAAAAACCAACAACCAGGTTAGATGAGTAACGGTAGTCTTCTTTGGCATCGGCACATCCTCTTTCTTAAACGTCAACCCCCATCAAATAGTAGCACAAAGGGACATCCCCCTGGAGTGCACCCCCACGTTTCCGAGTTCGTTCTTGGAGCGGAGTTCGTGAAAAAAGGAAACGTGGGGGGGACGTCCCCGCCTACGGCGCCTCACCCGGATGATACTCGCGCACCGCATTTGCTTTTACGTCGGCTGGTGTGAACCAGACAGGTTTGAAGCGCTTCGTGGCGTACAGCTCGGCTTGGTCAAAGTAGTGTGGGGACTCCGGATCTTCGCTTTGCCCGAATACGAGCACCGACTGGGCACGGACCTCGGGTCCGAACTCTGCTACGGCCACCAGGGAATGTCCTTGATAGCCGTACCGGCGCTTCTGTCCTTCAATCCGGCGGGCCTTGAAGTGAAACACGATACCGAGTTCCCCCCCACCTCCAGGAATCGGCAGGCTGGGCCGCTGGTCGCTGAAGGATTCCTCCAGCCGTGTATCCACTCGCTGCAGCCGATTCGTTTCGCCCCAGGCGATGTGCCATGAACCGAAAGCCCGGTCCAGCTCCGCCAGCGATTCCTCGAGCCCTCGGATGTTTTGCCACTTTCCACCGTCTGGTGAGGCCCTCAGGGCCAATACTTCAGAAACAGCATCGCGTGCCCGCTGGCACTCTTGGAGGGGCGCACCGCCCACATGTTCGAACCGCCAGTCTGCACGGTCGGCTCCGGTTGCGCCGAGACTCCCCCGATGTCGAGATCTTCCACACTCACCCCGACCCGGTTGCGATTCATGATGAAGAGTTGATAAACGGAATAGCGCATGTGCGCGATCACGTACCACGGTTCGAATCTCGTCAGGAGCCTGGGCTGGACCTGCGGATTCCGTGACAGAAAGTATTCGATCCCGGCAGCCGCGGCATCGTATATGCGCCGCATTCGATCTCCGGCGTTTTCGTATTCCGCCATCGAGTGTTTCGAAATCTCCAGCGCGCGGTTCAGCAAATCATTGGCGAGTTCCTTTTCGCCATGAACTTCGGCCGCTCGCCCCAGGGCACGAATGTAGTTGTCCTCGAGCTGCCAGAAGTTGTCCTCCGCCTGCGCGTACACGTAGCCGAAGACCACGCTGGCGTCGGTCGGTCCAAAAACGTGCGGCACGGAGTACTGATCGCGATAGATGGTAACGGTCTGCGCCATGGCGGCGGCATCGAGCCCTTTCACGGCAGCGCTCTGCTGGCCAGCACCATCCAAGGACGGCCCGCAACCCATGAGCGTGAAGCCCAGGGCAGTGTAAATCATCACGATCCGGACCACTTGCAACCCAGATGAATCCACGAAACGAATCGTTGCCTCCTTTTCAGCCAGCCCTGTAGATATCCATGATCGACGATTTCAATGCGTCCACCTCAGAGACGGCGGTTTTCGGCATTCCAGAACTTCTTCAAGTTGTCGGTCAGCTGATCGCTGAAGAGACAGAACGCCTGCTCCTTGGCGTTTGTCGCCATATACTCCCGAAACTTGTCCAGTGGTTCCGCATGAACCCGCAAAGCCTTGCGATTGGCTCCGGTACTGACCATACCTCCCTGGGCAGCGCCGGCGACACACAGCTCGACCGCCTCGTCCATCTTCTCGCGAGGATGGACCTCGTTTACAAGCCGGCGCCCCTCCGGGCTATCGACATAGAAGGTCTTGTCAAACAGGATCGCCTGCTGGGCGAGCCTGTCCCCGAGGAAGCGTTGCAATCGCATGTTGGCGCAACCGGGAATAATGCCTTCTTTCCTCGCAGGCAGATTGAAGTAGGCGCCCGATTCCGCTATCACGTAGTCCACAACCAAAAGAAGTTGACAACCGCCTCCAATGGCAAAGGTCTCGACGACCGCGACCCAGGGCTTTTCCAAGGTGTCCTCCGGCTCGTCGAGTTGATAGTCGTCTCGGGCCAAGCCCCGATGTATTTTGTTCACCGGCCCGAGATCCCGCATCATGTAAAACAAGAATGGAATCTTCCCGTGGTACAGCTTGGTCAAATTGAGCCCCGAGGAAAAGATACGGCGACCCTTGTACTTCGGGTGCTCGATCGGGTCTCCCCGCAAGACACCGAGCCGGATTTCTGGGTGCAGCAGGATCAGATCGACCGCGACGTCCCACGGTCCACTGGTTTCGAAGTCCTCCGCGTTCAAGGAGCGCAGGTGCTTGAAGAATATGAAGCCGGCCTCTCCCCTGGCCTCCACGCGTGCCGTTCCGAGATCCACCACCCCTTTCTGAATGAACTCATCCAGGCGCTCCTCCGCCTCGGCCGTGGGTCTCAACATGCTCAGAACCAGATGCGTGCCGCATTCGCGGCTACTCAGCATCTGGCCGATGAACATGCCCTGGTTGATCTCCCGGCCGTCCCGGTCCACCTGCATCCGATCACCCTCCTTTGCCACCTCGGACCGGGTGGGTACGAGGCCGGGCCATAGCTCAGATGCGTTCCAGACAAGTGCATCCACCCGTAGCGGCTTGCTCAGATCATCGGTGAGTCGATGGTACATCGCGTCCCGATGGACCCGGCAAAACCTCCAGCAAAGATCCGCCAGGGTCTGAATGATCTGGTCGCATGCATTTTTCTCGGAAGGGTTTCTCTTGGAACGCAGGGGCAGGCGTTCTATCAGATCCCATCCAAGGTCGAAGCTCGGCCTCGCCCTGGCAGCGTCGGCATCGAGGCGCTGCGGAGAAGCTGAGGCCGGAAGTTCGATCTCCTCGATGCTCGAAAGCCACTGCCCTGTGGTTTCCTGATCCATGCCGGCGCTGGCCAACAATCGGCGCCGCTCTGCATTATTGCGTTTGTCTATCATCGGTTTCAGTCCCAGCAGAATTATTCGTTGCAGGCAACTCAACGCTTTCACGCGCGTGAGCTCCAGCCTTGGCTTTACTTCTATGGCGTCAATGATAATCTAAGGCTACGCAGAATGATAAGAATTCACTACATTCGATCCCGGAAGACGAACCGTCGATGAGCACGCCGAGGCCCCTCACGCTGGACGACCGGTACCTGATCGAGGAAGGCGACGTCTACCTGACGGGACTCCAGGCGCTGGTGCGGCTGCCGATCGATCAGGCCCGCCGCGACCGGCGCGCCGGCCTCCGCGCCGGAACTTTCGTGAGCGGCTATCCCGGATCGCCGTTGGGTGGCTACGACATCGCGCTTCAGCAAGCCGCCAAACATTTGTCCCAACACGGAATCGTTCACGTCCCCGGGGCCAACGAAGAGCTCGCCGCAACGGCGATCATGGGCACTCAGATGCTCGACCACTATCCTCACTCCCAGTTCGACGGTGTGGTGGGGCTCTGGTACGGCAAGGGACCCGGCGTCGACCGCAGTGGCGATGCGCTCAAGCACGGCAACTTTGCCGGAACCAGCAACCACGGAGCCGTCGTCGTTCTGAGTGGAGAGGACCACGAGGCAAAGAGCTCCACCGTACCCTACCAGCAAGATTATGCCTTCGTGAGTGCCGGTATCCCGGTTGTCTATCCTGCCACCTCGGGCGAGTTTCTCCAGCTGGGCCTGCATGCGATTGCCATGTCGCGCTTCAGCGGTTGCTGGACCGCGATGAAGCTGGTGGCCTCACTCGCCGATGGCGGCGAAATAGTAGAAGTGTCCCCGGACCACCCCCGGATCTCGCTTCCGGAGCTTAGCATCCACGGGAAGCCGTTTCAGAAATCAACGGACTTCACGTTTTTCCCGGGACTCAACATCGAGACGGAACGGCGGCTCTACTACGAGCGCCACCGCGCCGTACTGGCCTACGCGCGCCACAACTATCTCAACCGAATCGAAAAGCGGTCCAACAACGACCGGCTCGGAATCATTACCGCAGGCAAGAGCTATTCGGACTTGCGGCAGACACTCGGCGACATGGGGCTTGCGGACGGTGTCTTCCGTCGGCTCGGGATCCGGCTTCTACGCGTAGGACTCGTTTATCCTCTCGACAGGGACATCGTGCGAGAGTTCGCCGCGGGCTTGAGTGAGATCATCGTGATCGAGGAAAAGCGCGGCTTTCTCGAGAACCAGGTGAAGGAGGCGCTTTGCGGCGTGCAGCCAAGCCTCCGGGTGCTGGGCAAGGTGGACGAAGAGGACAAACCCTTTTTCCCCATCATGGGCGGCCTCGACAGCGACCTCATCACCGAGCGGATCGGCCCGCGACTCCTCGATCTGGCGAAGGACTCATCAAGCGACCGCACCGCCATCGCCGCTCGACTGTCCGAGTTGCGCTCTGTCCGCGACCGGAGGTACGAGGATCTGGCCGGCCGCGCGCCCAACTATTGCTCCGGGTGCCCGCACAACATTTCGACCCGGCTGCTCGAGGACCAGATCGCCTGGGGCAGCCCCGGCTGTCACAGCTTTGCCTCCATCATCGAGCAGCCCCAGCGTCACATCGTCGCGATGACGCAGCTTGGCGGTGAGGGGCTCCCGTGGATCGGGTTGGCACCATTTACCGACCAACCTCACATGGTACAGAACGTGGGCGACGGCGCCCTCTTTCACTCGAGCTACCTCAATATCCGCTTCTGCGTCGCAACCGGCGTCAATATCACCTTCAAGATTCTCTACAACGGATACGTGGCGAATACCGGCGCCCAGGAAATGGTCGGCGCTCGAACCATACCCGAGCTCACCCGGCTGCTCGAAATCGAAGGTGTAAAGCAAATAGCGGTGTTGACGAAGGATCCGGACTCTTACCGTCTCGCCGACATGGCAGCCACAGCCCGAGTGCACCCGGTGGAGCAACAGGACGAAGTGATGAAGGAGCTCGCACAGACACCTGGGGTCACTGTTTTTATCTACGACGGCGTCTGCGCCAACGAGCGGCGGCGGCGTCAGAAGCGGGGCAAGCTCGACCCACCGAACCGATTCATTCTGATCAACGAGGAAGTTTGTGAGAACTGCGGCCACTGTGGCGAGTTGACCAACTGCATGTCGCTGCACAAGGTGGACACCGAGCTCGGCCCGAAGACGCAGATCCACACCTCCTCGTGCAATCAAGACTACTCCTGCCTCGGCGGCGATTGCCCTTCGTTTGTCACCGTCGAGACGAAAGCAGCAACGGGATATTTTCGGCCCACGCCCCCGTCACTAGGCTTCGAAGAGCTGCCCGAGCCCGAGTACCGGGTCGACCGCGACCGACCCTACCATGTCTATATCCCGGGAGTCGGTGGCACCGGAGTCATCACGGTCAACGCACTGCTCTGCTATGCCGCCCTGATGGATGGAAAACGGGCTCTGAGCTTCGACCAGACCGGAGCCGCTCAAAAATGGGGACCCGTGCTTTCCAGCCTGGTCATCGGTGCCAGCGAGCTGTCTTTGAGCGGCAACAAGGTCGGCGTCGGGAAGGCCGACCTCTACCTCGTCTTCGACCTCCTGGCCGCCGGCAACCGGGCCAACCTCGACCGCTGCGACCCGCAACGAACCGCTGCTGTCGTCAACACCACACTGCTTCCAAGCGGCGAGATGATCCGGCAGGGAACCAGCCCACCGGTCAAGGGTATCAAGGATGCCATCGCCAATCTCACGAAACCTGACGAGAGCGTCGACATCGACGGACGCCGAATTGCGGAGGCCTTGTTTGGTGACTACATGGCCACGAATCTGCTCGTTCTCGGCGTCGCATATCAGGCCGGCCTTCTCCCACTATCGGCTCAAAGTATCGAGGCCGCGATTCGCCTGAACCGCGTCCAGGTCGAACAAAACTTGCAGGCATTCCGCTACGGAAGGCTGGCCATCGTCGACCCCGCACGCCTTCGTGCCCTCGTCGAACCCCCGGCGCGGACTGCCGAAGGTGAGCGGACCGCTGCTCTGAAGCGGCTCTCTCGCAGCAATGGCCGAGCGTACCGCGCGCTGCTGGATCGAGTCCGCCACCTGGATGAGGAGTCCCTTCGCATGTTGACCTTCCGGATTGCCGAGCTGATCGAGTTCCAGGACGCACGGTATGCCGAGGCGTATGTAGGATTCGTTTGCACGGTGGCCGCCCGCGAGGAAGCAGTGTTGGAGGGGAACCGTGAGATCACGCACACGGTCATTCGATATCTCTACAAGCTCATGGCCTACAAAGACGAATACGAGGTGGCCCGGCTTTACACCAAAGCTGCGTTTCAGACCCAAGCCCGAAGTCTGTTCACCGAGCCAGTACGTTTCGTCTACAACCTTCACCCCCCGTTGCTCCGGTCCATGGGGCTCGAGAAGAAACTGGAGTTCGGTCCCTGGTTCAGGCCGGTCATGAGGGTGCTGCGGGGGCTACGACGCCTGCGCGGGACACCGCTGGATCCGTTCGGCTACGCGGCCATCCGGCGCGAGGAACGGAAACTCATCGACTGGTACCGGGCAATGGTGGAAGAAGCTTTGGTCCACCTGGACCGGCGCAATCATCAGAGCGTTGTCGATATCGTGCAGCTACCGGACGGCATTCGAGGTTATGAATCGATCAAGCTCAAAAACGTGCGTCTAACCAAGGAGCGTGCCGAGCAGCTCATGGCCGATCTGCCTTCCGATCCGGCTCGCGCCCAAACCGAGCCGAAGGCGCCGACTGGATCCGGATCCAACAACTAGTGATATTGACTCTTTTTGCTCTCCTCATCTTCGTCGCGGCATGCGGCACAGAAACGAAGCCGTTCAAGGCCTCCATTCGTGCTCAACAAGGATCTCTAACTCTCGAAGGGGCAGAGCTCTTAAGTAACTGCTCGCGGATCTGCTGCTATGCGTGTAACTTAGCAAATCGTCAAAAACCACGTTTTTTCACGGTGCGCTGCGCAGTTACGTTCCCAAGCGACTGGCGCGTTGCGCCTGTCAGCGCTGGAAGGGGCAGCGCCCATCGATATCGGTCAGGGACCGCTGGCAGCAATGCAGTCGATGTCGAGTGACGATCTGCAAGCTCTCGCAATCCGCCTTCAGGAGCCGATTGGAGACAAGGCAAGCGTCGGCTTCTGGCTCAGAACCCGTCACGAATACGCCAATGGGGAGGGGAGGCCAGAAATCGAGCATGCGGTCCTGGATCTTTCCGGGCTTGCGGCCTTGACGATTCGCCAAAACAAATCGGCCGCCAGCCTGTCCTGGGAGTGGGACTCGCGAGTGACAGGGGCCTACCCGATGATCACGAACCTGCCGGAGTTACCCGCAGCCGAGTGGTTCCACCTGGTTTACACCTGGAATGCGAAGGTCGGTCGCTTCGATGCCTATCTGAACGGCGTGCCACTGAGGGTTCCCGAGTCGCCGGTTTCCGCATGGACCCTCGAACCCTGTCACTCGCTGCGGCTCTTTTTCGGCAATTTCGAATTCGCCGACCTGGAGATCGAGAGTCGCTACAGTTCCCCCGAGGATTCCGTTGCCAGAACTCCCGCGCAATATCGGGGACGCCACGGATCGCTCCTGGGTATCCGTGACCGGCGCCCTTTGTCGTCAGACGGCCACCCCGCACAGTCGGACAAAGGCCTCACGGGCAAGTTGATCTATGAAAACAGCTTGGGGCGCGCGGAGGATGTCGCCGATTGGATTTTGGAAGGACCCGGTCAAATCGAGTTCAAAGACGGCTGGATCGAAATGTCTTCCCTGCGTCCGGAAGGACCCGACGGCCACGTCGTCTACTGGTGCCCCCAGGACTTCCCGGACCGATTCATGGCCGAGTGGGAGATCCAACCCGTTTCCGATCACGGACTCTGCATAGTCTTCTTCGCGGCCAAGGGAGCCCGTGGCGAGGATATTTTTGATCCTCGGCTTCCCGCGCGAAACGGAGTGTTCCAGCATTACATACGGGGAGAGATCCTCAGCTATCACATCTCTTACTATGCCAACACTCCGGGGAGTCCGGGGCGAATGACGTCCAACTTGCGCAAGAACAACCAGTTCTATCTCGTGGCCAACGGCCCCCCCGCGATTCCGCCCGGATCGAAAAGCTGGCACCGCGTGCGCCTCATCAAAGACGGCGCACACATCCGCCTGCTGGCCGACGGACGAAAGGCGATTGACTTCCGAGACGATGGACAGCGCTACGGTCCGGTATATCAGGACGGCAAGATCGGGCTGCGACAGATGCAGTGGATGCGGGCCCGCTATCGAAAGTTCGAGGTCCGCAAGCTCGACTGAGAGACGATTCAGCCGGGGTTACCGAATGCGACCGAAGGCAGACTCTCTCAAGGATGCAGGGTCGTAGCGTACCCCACCCTGGAATACCATCACGGTATTGCCGATCTCGGCAATGGATCTGGAGGGATCTCCGTCCACTACGACGAGATCGGCCAGCTTTCCCGGCTCGATCGAGCCTAAATTCTCCTCTTGCCGCAGAACAGTCGCTGCGTTCAGCGTTGCGGCTCTGATCGCTTCCAGGGGGGTCAGTCCAGCTTCCACGAGGTTGCGCAACTCCCGATGAAGCGCGTAACCGGGAATCAGATTTCCGAGTACCGGATCCGTGCCCGCGATGATCAGACCTCCGCGCTCGTGAAGCTTCCGGACGAACTGCATCTGATGGCGAAGTGCTTGTTTCATGCACTCTTGTTGCGCCGGTTCCAGATACCTGTTTGCTTCTTGATACCGCTGCGCTTCGGGACTCAGGTAAAGCTTCCAATCGGGCGTGACCGGCTCAAAATCAGCGAGCTGTGCCTGGTAGACGACGACCGTCGGATCGATGGCAACGCCATGATCCACGATGGAAGAAAGAACCTCTTCAACGACCGGGCTTTCCATATCGAATCTTGCGAGCGAGCAAAACCTGTCGGCGGCGTTCGATCCAAACTCTGACATGGCGAAGATGCCGTGCTCCAGGCAATGAATTCCGAGATCGATAGCGCGGCGCCCCGAGATCGATCCCAGGTGCCCCGTCACGGGGATACGAATGCCCTCACCCGCCTTCAGCAAAGCCCCGAGTTGTTCTTCCGTGATGCTGGTGTAGACCTTGATCCAGTCGATTCGATCCTTCCATTCGTCCAGCAGACGCAAGGCCGCTTCGGGAGACTCGACGCCTTCAATAAAGGGAGAGCGTGAGGGAGCGTTGTCCATGTATGGACCGGCATTGTAGATACGGGGGCCGATGGCCTCGCCTCGCTGGATGCGCTGCTTCAGAGCAACCATCCCTTGCGGTTCGTAGTCGCCAGGCGAGCGAACCGTCGTCACGCCTCCCGCGAGAAAAAGCTGTGGGTAGCTGTCAAATTGACTCCGCATGGTGCCCGCGGGACGCGCGTTCATGTGACCATGCATGTCGATCAAACCTGGAACGATGGATTTTCCAGAAACGTCGATCACGGTCGCATGCTGGGGTACCTGTACATCCGCCCCCACGGCGGCGATGCGCTCCCCGCGAATCAGTACCGTGGTCGAGCCGCGGGCAGCCGTTCCGGTGCCGTCGATCACACTCGCTCCAACCAGCGCAATCGAAGGCTCTCCGTTTGTCGAGCAAGCGAGAGAGAAGCAGGTGCTGAGCGTCCCCAGCAGCACCAGAAGATTGGTCCCTCTACCCGGTTTCAAATCTGTGTTTCCTCGAGCCGGTCATTTGTTCAAAGAGTCTGAGGTGACAGCTCATGCAATAGTGGTCCACAAAGGCCAGAGGCAAGCGCAAGGCTGAAAGCTGACCGCTCTCCAGTAACTGCTCGCGGATCTGCTGTTATGCGTGTAACTTAGCAAATCGCCAAGAACCACGTTTTTCAGGCTGTGCAGGGCAGTTACGTTCCCAAGTGACCGGCGCGACGCGCCGGTCGGACGCTGATAGCTGACAGCTCTTATCCAAGCACCGTCTCCGCTAGCCGTGTCCAGTAGCTAGCCCCGATGGGCAGAATCTCGTCGTTGAAGTCGTATCGAGGGTTATGCAGCCGGCGGCCGTCGCGGTCGGAACCGTTTCCAATCCAAATGTAGCAACCCGGCCGCTGTTGCAACATGAAGGCAAAGTCCTCGGATGCCATGGAAGGTGTGGGGTCGCGGTGTACGTTGGCCGCATCCACGATATCCGCGGCCACCCGTGCCGACAGCTTGGTTTCCGCTTCCGTGTTGACGGTCGCGGGATACCGCCGCTGGTAGCGACACTCGGCCGTTGCTCCCATCGCCGTGCACACCCCTTCGGCGATCTGCCGGATCGAGGACTCCACCGTGTCCTGGACGTTCTCTGTGAAAGTACGGGTGGTGCCGCGCACCACCGCGGACGGCGGAATCACGTTCCAGGTGTCCCCTCCGTGAATCTGAGTCACGCTCACGACAACCGGATCCATCGGGTTCGTGATTCGACTCGAGATGGTCTGCAGCGCGGTGACCACCTGCGCGGCTGCTACCATCGGATCGATGGCCAGATGAGGCATGGCGCCGTGACTCCCCTGGCCCTGGATCTTGATCTCGAATACGTCGAACGCCGCCATGACCGGTCCGCTTCTCACAGCGAACTGGCCCACTTCCAATCCGGGCCAATTGTGCATTCCGAAAATGGTATCCACGGGAAACTTCTCGAACAGTCCCTCCTCGACCATCACCCGGCCGCCGGCTTCGTTCTCCTCCGCAGGCTGGAAAACAAAATGGACGGTTCCACTGAAGTTGCGCGTCTCGGCCAGGAACTTGGCCGCTCCCAGCAGCATGGCCGTATGTCCATCGTGGCCACAGGCATGCATCTTGCCCGAGTTCCGGGATTTGTGCTCGAAGCAGTTTTCCTCGCAAACGTCGAGTGCATCGATGTCGGCCCGGAGCCCGATAGCGGAGACACGATCTCGATTCGCTTGGTTCCCTTCGAGCGTTCCGACGACACCTGTTTTAGCCAGCCCCCGATGCGTGGGGATGCCCATCTCCTGGAGCCTCGCGGCAACAAAGTCCGAGGCATAAGTTTCCTCGAAGGCCGTTTGCGGGTGCGCGTGCAACTCGCGGCGCCAGGCTGTCATTTCCTCGTGGAGCTCGACAAGACCAGGGTTCGTGGGCATACGCGCGCTCATGACCAGAGATCGGTCAAAACCTTGCCTTTGACCATCTCGCGCGGCTGGCCCAGGTGATTGAAAATTTCCTGGTGAGGATCGATTCCCAATGTGTAGTAGATCGTGGCCAGCAGATCGTTGGGATGGACTGGCTTTTCTCGCGGTGACGAGCCGGTCTCATCAGATTCTCCATACAGCATGCCCCCGGGAATTCCAGCTCCGGCGACAAGTGAGGTATAGCAATAAGGCCAGTGATCGCGTCCGTCCGGTGCATTGGTGTTACCAGATGTGCTGATCCCCATCTTGGGAGACCGACCGAACTCTCCCACAGTTACCAGCAAGGTCTCCTCGAGCAAACCGCGCGAACTCATGTCTTCCAGCAACGCGGACAAAGACTGATCCAGCACCGGACAATGGAGGTTCTTCAAAGGCTTGAAGTTGGCCGCATGGGTGTCCCAAGAGCTTACTTCGGGATCGCCATTGGCCACCGACGGCCAGTTCACCTGGACGAACCGCGTCCCGGCTTCAATGAGCCGGCGCGCCAGCAAGACTCCTTGACCGAACGTCGTGCGCCCATAGCGGTCGCGGACCTTGGCCGGCTCCTTTTCCAGATCAAAGGCGTCCCGTGCTTTACCTGAGAGCACAACGGCAAGCGCCTGTTCATAGTATTCGTCCAGCTGAGACTGAGCGAGTGCCTCTTCCAGGTCCGGCATCGAGCCATTGATTCCCTTCAGAAGGTCGAACCGACTCCGCAAGCGTTCAGGCGGCACCTCTTTCCGAAGCTCCAGATCGGCGGTATTGACGTTCTTGTTGGGGTCCTGATAGAGGCGATAAGGGTCGAAGGACTTGCCGAGAAACCCGGCCGCTCCGCCCTTCCCGATCACATCGGACTCCTGCAGCGGACGAGGCAACTCGACAAACGGGAGCACGGGCTCGTCCGGGGGCAGCAACTTCGAAACATGCGAGCCGGCTGTGGGGAAATCAGCTGAAGACGGAGGCTCCAATTGCCCCGAGGGCGAAACCCTATCCGGAGGGTAGCCCGTGAGCATCTGGTAAATCGCGGCGGTATGATTGAAAAGTCCCTTCGGTGTGTAACTCATGGACCGGATCAAGGTGCATTTGTCTACCTGTTGCGCTAGCTTGGGCATCGTTTCGCTGAGACGGATACCGGACACCTTGGTATTGATCGCCTTGAATTCTCCCCGGATACTCTCCGGCGCCTCCGGCTTCGGGTCCCAGATGTCGAGATGACTGGGCCCTCCCTGCAGAAAGAGCAGAATGACCGACTTGGCCGAGCCGAAACCTCGACCCGACAGCGTAGGGGTTGTCGCCGCCCGCAGAGAAGCGACGTTTGCGAGCGTATACCCTAGGAACCCGAGGGATCCGACGCGAAGAAACTCTCTGCGCGTTGGCCCTTCGCAACAGTGGTATCGATTACCGGGAATTACAAGCATGGCTACCTCCTCGGTCGTTGCTGAGTACTGCAGTTCGAATCCCGCCGTTGCAAACCGACTGGGCTCGTTTCAATAGGCTCAAGCTCCCGTTCTACCGGTTGAACAGAAACGGCTTGCTGTTCAACAGCGCCCACATTAGATCCTGCGCCGCGGCAGCCCGGCTCTTACTTTTACCAAGTTGCTCCTTCGCCAGCCGGTACTCGGAGGGCGTCGGCAACCGGCTCAAGGTTGCCAGATATAGCTCGTCCACCAGCTCGCGATTGGGCACACGCTGCAAAAGGAGGCGCGACACCCGACCCTCCGGGTCGGCGATCGCGTTCGCTACCGTAGGCCCATTGATCAGGTTCATGATCTGGGGCAGGCTCATCTCGCTTTTTCTTTCGCACTCGCAGGGTTGCTCTCTCTGGGGCCGTCCAAACAACTCCAAGAAACCGTCCATGTCCACATGGGGATCCGGCAGCTGTACCGCGTTAAAATCTTCGGGTACGGTCGGAAACTCGAAGTGCGAGCCGGTGGCCTGTGCCAGCGCATCCGCAAGCTGCTCGGCCGTCAGCCTTCGTGGTGAATAGTGGGAGAAGTTGGTGCCGTCGTTGGCGTTCCATTCGTTGGCTCGGAAGGAGGCCTGGTAGACGCGAGAGCTCACGATCCTTTTAATCAAATGCCGCAGATCGTAATCATGGGCTACGAAGTCCCGGGCCAACGCGTCCAAAAGCGGCTCATTGACCGCCGGATTCGAAGCGCGAATGTCGTCGACGGGGTCAATGATTCCCCGTCCGGTGAAATAGCTCCAGATTCGATTGACAATAGCACGAGCAAAATATGGATTCTCCGGTGACGTCAACCACTCGGCCAGAGCAGCGCGCCGGTCCCCGCGGACCGGCACCATCGGAGCATCCGCGGTCTCCACCAGATACCTGGCGTTCACGACAGCTCCGTTCTTGGGATGCTTCGTCCCTTCATCGTCGCGTTTGATGAAGACGACTTCCTCACCGCTCTGAAAACCGGGACGGACGCTGACTCCGGCAAAGAAGTCCGTCATCTCGTAGTACTGATTCTGGGTCCATCGTTCAAAAGGGTGGTCGTGACACTGCGCGCAAACCATGCGGACACCCATGAAAAGCTGAGTCGTGGTTTGCATCGCTTCCTTGGGCTCCCTAGTCACGCTGAAGAAGCCGGCGGCTGGATTCTGATAGGTACTCCCCCTCGACGTCAGGAGCTCCCTTACGAATTGATCGTACGGCCTGTTCTCGGCGATGGCCTGCCGCAGCCAGCGGCGAAAACTCCACATACCCTTGTCCTTCATGAACTTCCGATTGCTGCGCAGCAAATCACTCCATTTCAGCGTCCAGTAGTCCACATAGGCATCACTTCCGACGAGCGCGTCGATAATCCGCGCCCTCTTCTGATGCCCGCCAGAATCGGACAGGAAAGCACGGATCTCTTCCGGCTTCGGTAATTGACCGATCAGATCCAGAGAAAGACGGCGCAGAAACTCGGCGTCGCCGGCAAGATCCGACGGCTGGATTTTTAGTCGCCGGAGCTTTGCGTCAATGTGCTCGTCGATAAAGTTGTACTGAGTGAGCGCCGGCCAGGAAAAACCAGGTTTCGGATCCAGGACCGTGACACCGGCAGTGGCGAACTTTCCTTCATAACGAACCAAGAGTGTAGATTCTCCGACGCGATCCCCCTGGACCCCGGCACCTTTCCCGATGGTAACAGTTTCGGTATTGCTACTGCTCAAGTGAGCTTCCGCGGTGACGTCTCGCACGGAGCCGTCCTTGTAGTGTGCGACGACGATAACCGGCTGCTGTTTGCCCGGACCCCGCATCGTGACCGATTCCGGCATCACCGCAAGCCGTTCGACTTTGTCTGCGTCGGCGTCCCCGAACGGAACGCCGGCCGATATCCACGAAAAGAGCGTCCTGTAGTAGTGCGATCCAATGGGAATCAAGTAACCGCCGCCGTGAGCCACCTGCTGGGTAGGCTTGGCCAGCATCAAGCTTTGAGCTGGATCCGCCCGATTGAAACGACGCCCGGACATGTCATAAATCAGGGATTGGTAATCGAACTCGGGATCGTATCCCCTCAAAGAAAGCTTGAAACCGTTCTTGCCCTTGGCCGAGCCGTGGCAAGTGCCCCCCGTGCAACCGATCTTGTTGATCACGGGCAAGACGTCACGGACGAATGTCACCCGCTTGGGTCGCTCGATCGGGCTCACGTCGACATCGATTCGGGTCGTGCGCCCACCCGCCTCGACCAGCACCTGCGCCCGGCCCTTCTTGGCAGGATAAATGAGCCCGTCGTCACCGATGCGCACCGTATCCCCGACCGACTCGATGCGGGCGGAGGATGTCAGGTCCACCGTCGATCCGTCCTGCCTGAACCCTGTGACGAGAATCCTGCGCCCCCTATCCATCTCGGTAAACAACAGCGGCGAGGGTCCGACTTCGAGCTTGCTGACAGCGACATCAGCCATCTCGGCCGCGGGGACGTCTCCAACCCCAACAGCAAAAAGCCCGACGGCACAAATCGAAAAAACGATGGATTTCCGCATTTCTGGTTTCACCTCAACGGGGTTGAGCCCCTGCATTGGCGGGCACGACCAGCGTCGCTTCCACTGGGGGAATACGATAGGGAACCTTTTCCTTGTTGTAGCCAACGATGGTCGAAGAAGCGATCAACTGAATCCTATGTTCGCCGGCGAGTGCCGCGTCCGTTGCCTGGAAAACCAATCGAAACTGCTCAGCATTCTCGGCCACGGCCACGGTCTCACAGGACACTCCCGCTGGAAGGTCGTCGACCCGTATTTCCACCGACTGAAAAAAATCAGCATCGCGCAACACTTTCCCTAGCAGTTCTCCTGTGTTTCCACGGTCCAGGAGCAATCCCTCCGACAACATCTCGAGCTCGTACCCTTCGATGATGTCAAACGTGACCGCGCGAGCATATATTCTCTCTTTTCCCTTCCCGGTATCCACATCGGCAAAGAACAGTACATCAAACTTGGACACCGGGGTGCCCACTGTAGTCTGCACGATCACGGACCCTTCCTTGACAAAGGTTTTGTCCTTGCCGCGATTGACCCGCAGCTCCATGGCAATCGGAACTTGCGTGCCGATGTTTTTGGGAGGACGAAAGTCATCGCCCGCCAGGGCCCACTTCATCTCCCGTCCCATTCCACGCATCATCCGAACTGTTTGAGGTCCCTCGACCGTTAGCTTTGCCGGCGCCCTCTTGGTGACCATGGCCGGTAAGCTCAAGCCTAGCCACGGCGCTTCGAAGGGTTTCTGGATATCGAGTGTGTTCCGATTCGCGTTACTCCCCGTTGCCCCCAAGACCGGCGTGATCAACCCGGGACCCGGCACGGGGATCCGTACTGTCTGTCCGTCGCTCAAAGTCCCTTCACCCCAGATTCGAAGCTGCGTGAGCACGGACGCGGAGTCCTCGACCGCCGAAACGGTCAAAAACCCCTGCGGCGTTCTCAGAATGGCATCAATGTCCCGGAAATCGGCGGCAATGAAACCGCCGTCGACTTTCAAGTTTTCGGCTCCCGTAACGTGCAATCGAACCGGTCCTCGATACCCGCGGCGGTCGACGATCACACGGACGGCCGCGCTTCCCCCCTGTGGAATGTTCACGTAGGGATCCAGCTGCCTGATGGTAAACTCCGGCGGCTGTTGTTTCACGACAAGACGATAACCGTACAGGGGCCCTCCTCGCTGGACCAGATCTTCAATCGCGATCTCGATTCGGTAGGTATTCTCCGGCACCTTCAAGGCCAGATACGGATCGGAACTGGTGAAGCCCCTGGGAATGACGGAAAAGTCGCCGGCGTCGGGCACGTCGTCGCCCGCTGAAGCCAGCATCTTGTTATCCCCATCGTATACGGTAACAAGCGCCATCAGTGGAGAATTCAGCAAGCCGGCCGTGACCTCGAACGTCCAGTCTTGCCCGGGACGTACTTCGAGCGCGTAACGATCGATTTCACCAGGCTGGGCGATGCGACCGTTCATCACCGTGGATGGCTTCAACGGTCGGGGGCTCTGCCCCGATTGCTCCGTGATCTCCGGCAAGTCTCCGACAGCAAATCGAAACGGGAGGCTTGCGGTCTCCCCCGGTGGCGAAACCAACGCCGTCCCGTCCTCCCCCACCTCGCTCAGATCCACAGCCACCTTGATCGCATGGGGCAGGTTGCCGCCGATCAACTCGACTTCTCTCTTTTCACCGCGCCGCCAACCAAGCGGAAAGAGCCCCTCGGCGTAGGCAAAGTCTCCAACCTTCAAACGGTAATGGTTCTGCATCTGCTCACTGAATCTGGAGTCGTGCACGACGACATAGTAGGTCCCGTCTGACGGGAAACGGACATCAAGTCTGGAATCTACATCCAATCCGTTGGCGTCATCGTTGAAGGCGAGCTCCCTCTCCTCGGAATCAAGCAGCAGCAGGACGGGATCCAGCCCCGATCCCACGCGCCTCGCTTCCACTTCCAGGACCAGCTGCTGATCCTTTTTCGCTTGAAACCGATAGACATCGCGCTCCCTTCCTTGCAGCTTCCCGTTTACCGTGGCTGGGAGCTGCGGGATAGGCTGACTATCCCCGGGTGAGTCATTGGAGGATGGAGTTGCCTCGAGCTCGGATTCCTCTTCCATTGTCTCCGGGAAGACACCGACGCTGAAGAGCAGGATATTCGAAATCCCTTCTGGCGAACGCACTCGGAGTGGATAAGGGCCGACGCGCGCCTCGGCATCCAGTTCGACCAGAAACGAGAGCATCGCGTTTGCCGATTTGGACTCCGAGACGAGGGGCGTGAACGTAGCGGGAAGCGGGGAAACAACAGAAGCGCCGGGCTCGAGGTTTTGTCCCCGTAGATTCAAAACAAAGGTCTGTCCGCGCTGCGCGCCCCAGGGGCGGACCTCCGTCAGGCTGGGGGGGGCAGCAAAGGCAGCCGCCCCCGCGAAGCCGAAGGAAAATACCACAGCGCACACCAGGGGTATCACTCTTAAGTAACTGCTCTCGGATCTGCTGCTATGCGTGTAACTTAACAAATCGTCAAAAACCACGTTTTTTTACCGTGCGCTGCGCAGTTACGTTCCCAAGCGACTGGCGCGTTGCGCCGGTCAGCACTGAAAGCGGGACACTCCTGGATCGTCGTGTTCCGGTCCCCAACAGGTTTCGTCTCATTGCCATGTCTCAGCGCTCAACTCATTGGCTCCACTTCGCGGGCTCGCCCTGTTCCACAGGCTCGATTCTAGGGCGAGGCTGGCTCTCCTTCCAGCGGCACCGGAACGAATTCTTTCAGGAGCCTCCCCGAATCCGAATCATAGATTCGGACCTTGCCGTCGAAGCCTCCCGTGGCCAGTTCCTTCCGTTGGGGATGAAAGACCGCCGTGTAAACACCTGCCTTGTTTCCTTTACAATCTATCGTGCGCTTCCCTGTCTCGACGTCGTAGACGGAAAGATCGTAAAACGCCGTCGCAATGGCAATGCTTTTTCCATCCGGACTGAAAGACAAGTCGAGAATCTCTCCTCTTTGTTTCTCGAACTGACGAATCAAAGTGGATTCATCGTTGATGACCATCTTTCGAGGCCGCTCCATTCGGTAGTAATAGGGCAGCCAGTCCTCACCTCCAACGATGACCGCATCACGGCTTGGGTGACGGGCCACCGCGGTCAACTCGCCTCTCAGCAGGTTCAAGTTCTCGATGAACGCCCCGCTGGATGCGTCCGCCAGTTTGGCGGCGCGGTCCCTTCCGACCGAGACTATCCGCTTTCCGTCGGTACTGAACGTCGCTCCCAGGACCCAGTTTTCGTGATGGTTCATGCGGTGCAGCTCGAGACCCGTGTTCAGATCGACGATGCGCACGGTGTTGTCCGAGCAACCAAACACGACCTTGGATCCATCGGGAGAGAGAGTCGCCCCGAAAACGGTGTCCTGGCAAACCGTCACGGACTTTCGCAGTTTCTGTTTTTCCAGGTTCCAAAACTGAAGCTCTCCAAAGCGTGCGGGGGTTCCTCCGGCGGCAACCAACGTTCTCCCGTTTGGCGTAAACCGGATGGATTGAATTCGATCCGAGAGCCCTCCTAGACGGGCCTCCAATCCGGAGCCGTCGCTTCGATGCAGCAGCGTCTCCCGATAGCCGGAAACGGCAAGCTGGGCGCCGTCGGGCGAGTATGCCAGCGCCGTGATGACCGGGGGCAACTGATAGCTGGGCAGTTCGTTGCTGCGGTGAACCGCCTCGGGGGGCGTATCATCGGCGCCTCCGGATCGAATCCACTCCCGGAAAAGCGCGATTTCATCATCGGCGAGCGCCTCGGCACCAAAAGGCATGCGAGGTTCCGCTTCACCGATGAGATACTGAACAATGAGGCTCTTGGCGGGCTCGCGCGTGACGAAACCGGGCCCGGTTCGCCCTCCCTTGCGCAGACCTTCATGACTCGTCAGGTCAAGACCCCCTTCCTTGAGCGCGGGCTGGTGACATCCCTGGCAGCGCTGCTGCACAATGGGCCAGATATCCTTGTAGTAGCTGCGCGTTGTGGGTTCCGCTTCGCCTTCCTGACTCAGGGCGGCCTCCCCAAACACCCCCATGGCGCAAAAAGGAATAATCAACCCCGCAACCAGCTTGCTCGACACTTTCAATGAACTCCTGGCGATGCCAACGAGCGGCCCCAACGCTTTCCAGAGCGCACCACAACAAACCAGATCTACGGTTCAGCTACCTGAATCTTTGGCACTACTCTCGAAAAAGGGAAATTGCTCCACTCGAGCAATTCAGTTCTCCCATTATCCAGCTCCTCAACTCCAATTGCAACTAGAGTATAGTGGGGAAGGTACTTGGCGCTGAGCGCTTTCCGCCTTCCGCCTCAAAGGACGTGTTTCAAAAACAATACGACGCGCGTGTCGATCAAGTGATAGAAATTGGCCCTAGCGAGCCACGGGGCACAGGTTCAGGACATAGGGAACAGTTGGTGATAGAGAGACTGGCCGAACCGGAGAAGGGAGGTCAGGCCCATGCCCTGGAAGGAGCGAGATGTATGACCAACCACGTGAGCGCGTTGTGGCTAACACTCCCTCGGCTTTGCATCCAATGGCTGCGTCGTTGCCGCGTAACCGCATGGGTTTGGCGAAGTGGTTGGTCGACGGGGAGAACCCGCTAACCAGCCGCGTGACCGTAAACCGTTACTGGCAGCAGGTTTTTGGAACCGGTCTGGTAAAGACCAGCGACGACTTCGGCTCGCAAGGGGAGTTGCCGTCCCATCCCGAATTGCTCGACGACATCCGGGCAGTCACGCTTCCCGATCGCACCGTCTGTTTTTCAATTCAAGCAGCACGGCCAGAGCGGCGCATGGATTTCCGAGCTGTTGCCCCACACAGCCAAGATGGTCGATGCACACGGATGCCATCAATCATGAACCGGCGATAACGTTCATTCAGACAGGCCAGCAAGTGGCCGGCCGGCCCTGTATCGGATCCTGGATTGCTTACGGGCTCGGCAGTATGAATCGGAACCTGCCCACCTTCGTGGTGATGAACGCGGAGAAAAGCCACCCCAAGTCGGAAGTGCAGGCCATCTCTGCGAAAATGTGGAGTGCAGGGTTTCTTTCTCCCAAGTACGCCGGCGTGGGGCTCCGCACCGGCACAGACCCGGTGCTCTACCTCAGGGATCTGGATGGTGTTTCAAGAGATGTTCGCCGCACGATGCTGGATGGCCTCAGTGAACTGAATCAGATCCGGCACCAGAAGATTGCCAGCCCGGAAACCCTGGCACGAATCGAGCAGTTCGAATTGGCTTTTCGAATGCAGGCTTCCGTCCCAGAGATGGCGGACCTCTCCAGTGAGCCGGAAAGCACCTTCAAGCGCTGGGGCGAGGAAGCGAAGCAGCCCGGCAAGTTCCAAAACGCTGCCTTGATGGCACGGCGGCTGATCGAGCGTGACGTACGATTTGTCCAGATCTATCACCGCGGCTGGGATGTACACTCCTTTGCGCCTGAAGTGCTTCCCGCCCAGGCCAGAGACGCAGACCGCGCTAGCTGGGCTTTGATCCAAGATCTAAAGGAGCGCGGCCTCTTCGAAGACACACTCGTCATCTGGGGCGGCGAGTTCGGGAGAACGATCTACTCCCAGGGTAAATTGACGCCCACCGACTACGGCCGCGACCACCATCCACGTTGCTACAGCCTGTGGATGGCCGGCGGTGGCATCAAGGGCGGCGTGGTTCACGGTGAAACGGACGACTTCTCCTACAACATCGTCAAAGACCCGGTCCACATCCGGGACCTTCAAGCCACACTTCTACACCTGTTTGGCATCGACCACCAACGTTTCACTCACAAACATCAAGGACTGGACGCCAAGCTGACGGGCGTCGAACCGGCGCACGTCGTCAGGGAAGTACTGGCGTGAGTCTCTCTTGCCAACAACTGTTTCCTGACAACCGATAACTGGAATGACTCGTAGGAAATAGTCGCCGCCGACGTTCCCCCTGGGATGGCCGATGAGTAGGACGCAGCTGTAGCTATCGCTGGCAGCGCCTCCTGGGTAGTGATCACCTCGTTGGCCATGATGCAACTACCCAAAGTTAGAGCGGAAGTAACGTGACGAGGATCAGGGCCCAATAAACTCGAACCCGTAAAGGAACGCACGCTTCAGATAGAATCTTGCTTTCCGGGCGGTTTCGGGAGCACGGTCGCCGCCGTGCCGTCAAGAGCATCCAGGACTGCCTCGGTCCACGCCCATCCGGGGGTCTGGGAACGATCGTGAGCTCTGCCCCAGCCTCCCTGGCTCGCTCCCGCCAAGGATAATGATTCGATGGGAACTGTTCTTCCAGGAGGAGGATCTTCTGTCCCCGCTCCAGCGGCAAGTTTCGGGCGGCACTCGCGATGCCGTAGCTCGCGGCCGGCACGATGGCAATGTCGTGGGGGCGCGCCCCGTGATGCTTGCCCAGGCTTCCCGGAGTGTATCCGAGGCGATGAAGAAGTCCCGCGGTCCAATATCCCAGGGCCTTGCCTTCATGAGAAGACCTTGAGTCCCGGCCTCGACGACCGAGCGGAGGAGGGGGGACATGTACGCGCAATTCAGGTAAGCGACGTTCGCAGGAACATCAAAGAGCTCACGCTGACAAGACAGCATGAATTAATTAAGTATAGGGGGTTACAGCTTGAAAATTGAATTTTCCCCCAATCTGGCCAGGCATTGGTTTGCGGCCTGACGTGATTACTGGCTGTCCCTGGCTTGTTCGCGGGCTGTTGAGAGAATCGTGGTAATAGGGATCGGCACGCCACCCTGCCGTTTACTTTCGTCGGCGGCTTCCATGAAGGCATAGACTTCAAGTGTTTCGGCAGGATCGATTGGGGCTGTGCCCGTCCTGAAAAACTTGACGATCTCTACCAGTAATGGACGGTACCCGCGAAAGGGGCCGATGGAAACGTTAGCCTCGGAGCCAAAGGCGGTTCCGCCATAGCCGCGCTGGCCCTCGCGAATCCCTCGAAAGGTACCGATCCTTCCATCTTTCCAGGTCCCCGCCACCAGGTCCGTGCCATCGGTGTGGACACGTACCACGCTTTGACATCCCGGGCCCATCACGGTGAAGAGCAGCTCCACGCCGTGGATGCCGTACCAGAAGAGATCCGGATGTGTTTTTTCAATAGTAGCGGGACTGTAGACGTCCGCACCTAAGACGTTTCCGATCTTGCCCGCTCGAATCTCCTGTGCACTTGCCATGTATCGCAGTGAGGAGGAGGAGAAAACGGGGACGCCGTAACGTTTGGCCGCTTCGAAAATGATGACCGCATCCGCCAGGGAGCCGGCAATGGGTTTGTCAATGAACAGGGGTTTTCCTGCCCTGATTGCTGCCAGGGCCTGTTCACGATGGGGCCGGCCGTCGTTAGTCTCCAGCAACACCGCATCGACCTGCGCCAGGAGATCGTCGATCGAAGCCACGATCTCGACACCGATTTCTCTGATCTGTGCCGTGTACTGGGGGATTCGACGGACGCTCGATTCGATGTCTGGACTGCCTTTGGGGTAGGCGGCAACGACTCGGCAGTGGGACACATCGGGCTGGGGATTGGGATCGTTCAGGATCTTGGTGAATGCGATGCAGTGGGAGGTATCCAGACCGATCATGCCCACGCGAAGCTCCTTGACAGGCATCTGGGCTGCCATGAGTGAAGCAGCCTGGAGTGTTGTCACCAATGAGATATGAGTGATATCTTGCTCATGTTTGTTCAGTTTCCTGCTCCCTTGCCAGTTGATTCTAGACGGTGGGCTCCCACCCCGGCTCGTAAGTGCGGCCCCATAGTTCGGTTGCCCGCGGGTCATCGAGGACATGACCGTTTCGGGCATTGCAGTGAAGCACACGTCCCGTGCGCTGGGCCATGTTGCCAAGATGGCAAAGCAGGGTGCTCTTGTGTCCCTCCAGGATTTCGGAGTGAAGGGCTTGGCCGGTTCGGATGGAGTTTGAAAAATTTCCCAGGTGCACCCCTGTGCTGTCGAAGTCGGATTCGTCACGGATCTCACGGACGAGTTTCCCACTCTTATCGAAGATACTGTAGCCCTTCCCCGTGATCCGGATGCTTCCCGTCTCACCGTGGAAGGTAACGCCAAAGCCGCTTCCCTCGATACCCAGTCCGTTGCAGCTGAGTCCCTCCCACGCAATCGGAGGATAGTAAAAACAAGCTGCGTCTCGGAAGTACATCGCTCTTGAGATGCCTTTCCCTGCCGCTTCTGATAGGAGGTATTATGTCTCCTTGACAGCGGCAGTCGATCTGCGGCCGAATACAAAGGAGACATAACAACACCGTATCGGAACCTATCAGGCAAGGCATCTCAGGAGGGACGTACTTCCGAGATGCAGCTTGTTTTTACTATCCTCTCAATGGATTGGCCGGTTAACGGATCTGCAGACCGCGGGCGACTCCTGAAAATCCCCGCTGGGGAGGTGTCTCATCGCGCTGCGGGGATGCTATCTCATCGAATGACTTTGATTTGAACATTCCGGTATTCGACCCACTCGGCCGGCTCGTGTACCTGGAAACCAATCCTCCCTGCAAAGCTTCGTTCTGTATGTGTTTCAGCCGTTTTTCTTCGGTTAACGTAAACGGTGATCTGGTCTCCTTTGGCATAGATTCGATAGTGATTCCAGGCTTCTGGCCTGTGGATTTTCCGATGCCACAAGTCGGTGGTGTAGGCTCGAGCCAGCTCATAAATGGATCCGGTGGGATTCGTGACTCCAGTCTCCTCGATTTGACACTCGTAGCCAAGGAAGGCTGGCCCCTTACTGGTATTGCCGTCTTTCGGCCAAGGGAATCGGATACAAACACCGGCATTGCCTCCCCGATTGATTCTGAAATCGAACGCCAGCACAAAGTCAGAATAGCTCTCTTTGGTAAAGATCCAGGAAATCTCCTCCGGGCTCTCTCCGCGCAGCACGCCGTCTCTCAACGACCAGTTGGCGCCCCCCTCCCAGTACATCTCGAAGTCCTCCTCGAGACTCTTGCCATGCAGCAGGGCCACAAACTCACCGGGTGCCTGCTCCAATTGCTCTTCCAGCAGCTGAAAGTCTCGCGGCGTCTCTGGCAGCTCCATGATGTCCAGGTCTTTCCACCGAAACTCAACTTCCTCCCGTCCTCCATGCAACTGAAGACCAATGCCCCCCATATAGGAGCGACGACTGTGGACATCAGCCATTTTTTCACCGTTCATGAAGGTCACAACATGATCTCCAATACAGTGAATCTCAAACTCAGTCCACGCATCCCGATCCATCTTTTTAGGGTAGGAGCGAGCCAAGTCATAAATCGCACCATTAGTATTTCTCTCACTCCCGCCCTGGCCTTGGTAAATCTGGATCTCATAGCCATTAAAGGCGGGCCGGAAGATCTTGGCATGGCCGGGATCCCGCACCAAAATCCCACTGTTGAAATTTTCGAACCGCGTCTTAAATTTCAGTTTGAGTTTAAAATCGTCATAGTCTTTTTTTGTCACCAGCCAGCCGGCGCCGGACTGATTGGGATTACGTCTCACTACGATCTCGCCGTCTTCGACAGTCCACTCGCCAGCGCCCACTACTTCCCAGCCTGCAAGGTCCTTTCCATTAAAGAGGGGCTCCCATGTCGCCTCGTTTTGGAAAGACGCGGCGTCGTGTTGCGCGGGCCCAGAGCACCCGAAAAGAACGAGCATCCAAAAGACGACAGCTAAGACTCTTGCTCGCATACCGATTTCTCCTCCTATGTCCTCAGAAGGTGTGAAAATTTGGCTATACATGAAATCGGAGACGGCCCACCGGGTCTCTCTACGAGCCTTTGATTGTATGAAAAACGCTCCTTTGAACCTTGCATGGCGAGTCGCGATATCCTCCGAATAACAATTCTAGGGCAATGCAAAAGCGACGAGCGCGTCGGTAAATCTATGGCTTAGTTTATTTCCGCCGCCGGCGGCGATGACCACGTACTGCCTTCCACTCTTGGGTCCCTGATAAGTCATCGGGACAGCGTGGCCACTTCCGTCCATCTTGGCGACCCACAGTTCTTTACCCGTGTCCCGATCAAAGGCGCGAAAACGGCTGTCATTGCTGGCGCCAATGAAGACGAGTCCTCCCGCCGTCACAATAGGGCCGCCAATGTTGATGGTTCCAGTGGGAGGGATGCCCTTTTCCACCAGCTCTTCAACAACACCCAGAGGCACTTGCCAGACTGTCTCGCCGCTACTGGTGTCGAACGCAGTCAGGGTTCCCCAGGGCGGTTGCTGACAGGGCCAGAGTTTTTTCGGATCCCAAAACTTGTTTTGACGAATGCCGATCTGGCGACGCCGGTAAGTATTTTCCATGGCGAGAATGTCAGCCAGGTTCGTGCCGTTGACATAGAGTCTTTGTGTCTGGGGATCGAACGCTGCACCGCCCCACTCACCGCCGCCTTGGTTGCTCGGAAAAATAATGACACCTTCTAAGGTGCCTGGGTGGTACAGCGAACCCAAGGGGTACTTGTCAGCGAGCTCACGCGCCCAGGCATGATGCTCGGCGGTAACGGTGCTGAGTTCGTCGAGGGTCATCGACTGCCGTGCAAAGGGAGCCGGCTTGGTGGGAAAAGGCTGGGTGGGCGAGGTGACTTCTGCAGGGAGGTGGCTTGCGGGTACGGAGCGTTCTTCTACGGGAAACAAGGGTTCGCCGGTGAGGCGATCCAGTACAAAGACAAATCCTTGTTTGGTGATCTGGGCCACCGCCGGGATCTGTTGAGTTCCTCGCCGTACCTGGATCAGAACGGGTTGGGCGGGCAGATCATAGTCCCAGATGTCGTGATGGCTGGTCTGAAAATGCCAAATAAGTTTGCCGGTTGTCACCTCCAAGGCAAGCACACAATTGGCGTATAAATTGTCACCAGCACGATCGCCTCCATAGTAATCGTAGGTCGGTGAATCGGTTGGGACAAAAAGCATCCCGCGCTCTTCATCCACACTCAAGGGGGCCCATGCCACGCTGCCGCGCCGGTGCTTCCAAGAATCACCCGCCCAAGTAGACTTTGCTCTTTCGTCGGTGGGAGGCACTTTGTGAAAGGTCCACGCCAATTGACCATTGCGCACATGGTATGCGTTTAAGACAGGCTTGTTTCCTCCGACAATAACCAAGTCTCGATAAATGGTGGGAGGAGAGGTCATCCCGGCATTGACATAGACCGTTCCCTGCTGACCAAAGTCCGGACAGGGTCTGCCCGTTTCTGCGTTCAAAGCGATTAACCGCCCATCCAATGTCCCGTACAAAAGTCGCCGCTCATTGCCCGAGCGCCAATAGACGGCGCCCCGGTTGGCCCAAAGATTGTACCTTTTGTTCAGGTCGAGCTGAGGATCATAGACCCACAGTTCCTTTCCCGTCTCCGGATCGAGGGCTACAGCACGTCCAAAGGGGGTAACGATGAACATACGACCGTCCACCACAATGGGCGTGCACTCAAAGGCCGTCCTTGTGGGGTTGGTGGTGCCGTCACTAATGTCACCCGTATGGTAGGTCCAGGCGTGTTGCAGTCGGTGGACGTTGTCTTTGTTAATCTGCTTTAAGGGAGAGAAACGCGTCCCTTTTTGGTCGCCACCCCAATAGGGCCACTCAGCCCCTTTATTAGTGGGAGTCATCACCGACGACGTCAAAGTCGTTTGCCTGCTTTCGCAGCCGCTCAATAAGGTAGCCCCGACGCTTGTGGCTGCTACGCTGGCGCTGACACGTTTTGCAAAGACGCGCCGTGAAATATTCTGCCCTTTGTCTTGACAATCATCTGTCTTCATCTTGCTCGGGTCTCGATGCTTGTTCATAGATTCTTCCCGACCTCGAGGCGCTTCCCCCGCGGGAGGTAACGTTGGAGATGAAACCGTTTCTGGTTGGTTGTCCCTGTACTTTTGTCGCCGTATGGATCGCGGTACTGATTCATCAGTTCGTAAAGACGGGCCCGCATGTCGTCGACTACCGCCCTATGGCTCGGATCGCTCACCAAGTTTCGCATTTCCTCTGGATCTCCCTGCAGGTCATAGCACTCGTCGAAATCGTAACCGTTGAACACGTACTTATAGCGTTCGGTGACTACCATTCGCTGGATCATCAGAAAATTCTGTCCGTACCATGGACACAAGATGTGCTCCCGCCACGTGGTTTGCCCCGGGTCCTGCATGAGCGGCTTAAGCGAGACACCGTCCGGGTGAGGAAGCCGAGAAACATCTAGGACATCCACGAAGGTATGGGCCAAGTCGTGCAACTGTGCTAGGCGATTGCAGGTTGAGGCGGGTTTGATACGAGCAGGCCAGCGCATGATTAAAGGAATGTGATAGGTCTCCTCATAGGGAGCAAAACACGGGATCCACATTCGGTGGGCACCCCACTGTGCTCCGTGGTCCGCTACGAACACCACTAGCGTATTCTCCGTTTGGCCAGTCTCGTCAAGAGCCTTCAGAATGCGGCCTATCTGAGCATCGAGCTCTTCAAATGATGCATAGTAGAACGCACGTCCCTCCTGGTAGTCTGCGTCCGACATCGGGCCGTAGGACTCGGCTTCGCGCCGCTGCATTCCAGGCTTTCCCTCGAATGTGTCATGAAAGCTTCTTGCCACGTGGATTCCCTGGCATCATAACGCTGCCGGTATTTCCGCAATGGCCACGCTCGGGATCCCTCGGGGAAGTGAATCTCGACAAGCCAAGGCTGTGAACGCGCGGCAAACCGCTTCATCATGTCAATTCCTGCCTGGGCGACCTGGTGCCAATTCGTCTCTTCTTCTTCGCATTCAGTGTAACCCCACAGACCGAATGGTTTGCTGCCCGGCCAGGAGACCAATCGCATGGGAGACTTTGTACAGCGAGAACTCACGGTTGGCAACCCAAGTCTGCTCACCAACTCTTTACTGTAGCGGTGTGGTCCCCCAATCAATTGGTACCCGAAATCTAACGGTGATCTCGAACCGCTCGTATGCCATTTTCCGTTGTAGCCGAGCTGGTAGCCGGCTTCGCGAATGCGCTGTCCGTAAGTAACGACGTTCGGGTACGGGTCGTTACTGATCGAGCTGGGCGATTCCACTTGATTGTATGTTCCAAAATGCCAATTGAATGAGCCGGTGAGCAGGGCGTTCCGTGCGGGGCTGCACACGGCGGCAGTAGTATAAGCTCTGGTGAACTCTATCCCTTGCGCCGCCAGGCGGTTCAGGTTGGGTGTCTGGCATTGGCTTCGGTTACCTACAGTGGCCAACTGCTGATTATCACCGAGAATCAGCAGGATGTTCGGGCGTGCCCGAGTTTGTAGTGTGACCGGCCCACTCAAGCTCGCCTGAATCGGCGCAAGTGCCGCGGTCTTCAAGAAATCTCTTCTCTCCATAACTCTCTCTTCGAACCGGACACCCTTCGATCTTATCCAGACGGCATCTGGCAGACTTTTGTCAGGAATTCGATGTTCCTGGTGGTGGCCTCAATGACCTGGGTGTGAGGATAGAAGATATAGACGCCCCCCTCTTGACTCGAGGGTTGCCATCGAAGATGGATACCTCAATTAGTGGATAGGCGACCGATGCAAAACAGGAGGCGTCCATGATTGAGAATATAGTTTATGTCGGGATCGATGTCGATGATGTTCGCTACCATGGTTCGGCGCTGAACAAGCGTACGGGTGAAGTGCTGGTCTTTCAGTGTCGTCCGACGTTGAAGGTGTTAACGATCACTGAAAACCGTGCTTTTCTGAACACACGCCGGTTGTAAGGACTCAACATCATCGTCGCCGGAGGCGACTGGGTGTGCACCGGAGCGGTGATCGACATCAATCCGGTTGCGCGTGACGGATCAAGGTTCCCCAACCGATTTTTCTGTGGCAACATCACCCAGGGGGATGTTTGGGCACCTGTAACGTGTGAACCTTTTCGTCGTGGATAGAGTGGTTTCTAGCAGAACCTGACCAGCTTTTCTGAAAGTGGAATCCCAATCCTCTCGGCGCACGTCCAGAAAAATACGTTTTTCGGTGATCGCTAACATGAAGGGGCTGGTGAGCCAGCTTGAGAAGGTGCGGGAGTATTTTGGTGGTGTGCAGTTCAAGCTGTGCTATGAAGCGTCGTATGTGGGATTCTCGCTACAGCGTGACCTGAAGAATCAAGGCTATGAGTGTGAGGTAGTGGCACCGTCGAGTATTCCGCGACGCGGTGGAAAATCGGTTAAGACCGATCGTATTGATGCGACGGAACTTGCGGAGTTTTACGCGAACGGATTGTTGACGGTCGTGGTGGCACCGGATGCCGAACTTGAAGCAGATCGAGATTTGTTGCGGTCCAGGCAACAGTTGATACAGCAGCAAGGAGCACTGCGAAAGCACATCCAGTCATTGCTCCGCCGCAACGGGTTTCACTACAGGGCCGAGAGCGAGCGCAAAACTCACTGGCAGAAACACCACTGGGGTTGGTTGGAGAGAACGGTTGATGAGTGTTCGGGCAGCTTGCGAGTCAATTTGTCGTTGCTGCTGCGCCAACTGAAAAGTCTGGACGATATCTTGGCTGCCTACGGTGAGGAAGTTGAAGCGCTGGCGGTGACACCCAAGTATCGGGAACCGGTCAAGACGCTGCGCTGACGATGATCACCGAGATCGGCGATGTGAAGCGTTTCGCCCATCCGCGACAGTTGGTTTCCTGGGTTGGCATGGACATTCGAGAATACGCATCGGGTGGCAAATCGAACCGCTTTGGCATAACGAGACAAGGCAATCGTTATCTGCGCACGGCATTCATTGAGGCAAATCAACGCGGCTATCGAGACTCGGCAGGGACATCAAGGCCAGGCGCACGGATACGGCGCCGGAGTACATCGCCATTGCAGACCGCTGTTTACGTCGGTTGAGCAAAAAAGGGAATCGGTTGCTGTTGGCGGGTAAACACGTGAACAAAGTGAAAGTGGCGTGCGCCCGAGAGATGGTGGGCTTTGTCTGGGAATCACTGAACCGAGCGGCAGTTGCGTAGAGAGTACGGATATTATTTTGTTGGTCTGAATATGAAGGTTGATCTGGAGGGTAAGACGGAGCTTGGGAAGTCCACGTGTTTTTCCTTAGAGAAACGCGCCGCAAGTCAGCGCGAAGCACCTGGGTAGAATACGTGGAAATCACTGGCTGATTTTAACGCGCCCATTGACAGTATATCTCCATTTTGTCACCACAGATGCTGATTTTGCACGAATTGAGCCTGGAAAAGTGCTTGTTTTTGTCAAAAATGGATATTTATCTATCGCATCGGATTCAATGCACGATGCTAGTGACAGCCATTTTAAAGAGCAAACACGCGTGAGAAATCAGCTGTTTACTGGTGGTCCCATTCATGGTTGACAAGTACACCAGGCCCGACGAGTCCGATGCCGATTGTTGATGGCGTATTAACAGCCATAATAGGAGGTTTAGGCAGTGAGCGAAGCGAGTACCTTGCGAGTACCCTTGAATGGTCGCCGACCATGCATGACCACAAAGTTGTCTAACAGAGCGACATCACCCTGCTGCCAATCAAGATCAACGGCGACTTCTTCCGCCAAATCGGCCGCTGCCAAGGCGGCATCACGATCCAGCGGCGTGCCGTCGCCGTAAGTAATCGCTGTGGATGGATCATTGCGAGAATCCTTCCAACCCTTGAATGCGGCAATAAGCTGATTGAAGAACACCTTCCGACCGGAATCAAGCACTCGCACTGCAGGTAATACAGGTGTTATTGCACGAAGGCAACCAGCATCGAGCCATTCCCATGAGTAATCCTGCTCTCTAACAGGATGCTGAAAAACTCCAACTAAATCGGTTTTCGTGCATCTTCAATATGAACCCTCTTATTGATGATTCCTTCGAGGAGAAACCGATGCGCGGACCGGACGAAAAGCAAGACGGGATGTTCAGCTACATCTCGGCCGAGAAACGAGTGCCGAACGAACACCCGCTGAGATCCATTCGAACCATGGTCGATGTCATTCTGCAAGAACTGTCGCCTCGATTCGAGGTTCTTTACGCAAAAGTCGGCCGTCCTTCGGTGGCTCCGGAGAAGTTGCTCCGAGCCTTGTTGCTTCAGGTCTTGTACTCGGTCCGGAGCGAACGGATGCTCATGGAGCAGTTGGACTACAATCTTCTGTACCGTTGGTTCGTTGGTTTGAGCATGGATGATCCGATCTGGGACGCGACCGTCTTCAGCAAGAATCGGGACCGACTTCTGGAGGGAGACATCGCCAGGGCCTTCTTTGAACGCGTCCTTTGCCACGCCCGTGCTCAGAGCATCCTGTCGGACGAGCATTTTACAGTGGATGGGACCCTGGTAGAGGCATGGGCAGGACAGAAGAGCTTCAAGAAGAAAGGTAGCCGCCCCAGCAAGCCGACGGATGGTTCTGGAAATCCAACGGTGGATTTCAAGGGTGAGAAGAGATCGAATGATACGCATCAGTCGACGACGGATCCAGATGCCCGTCTGTACAAAAAGGCCAAAGGCCAGCAGTCGAAGTTGTGCTACCTGGGCCATGTCACGATGGAAAACCGAAACGGTCTTGCGGTGAATGTGCGGGTCACGCGGGCAACGGGAACAGCAGAACGGGAAGCTGCGCTGGATATGCTTGACGATCTGCCCGGCAGAAATCAAATTACCGTAGGTGCAGACAAGGCCTACGACACGAAAGCATTTATCAGAGAGAGTCGACGTCGCAAGGTGACTCCACACGTGGCGCAGAATAACAAAAACCGTAGGAGCGCCATTGACGAGAGAACGACCCGCCATCCGGGCTACGCCGTCAGTCAGAGAAAACGCAAGCGGGTTGAGGAGATCTTTGGTTGGCTGAAAACTGTGGGTATGTTGCGTAAGACAAGACATCGCGGTGTGGACCGTGTCGGCTGGATGTTCACTTTCGGAGTGGCTGCCTACAACCTTGTCCGGATGAGAAACTTGATGGAGGCAAAGCCGTGATTGGAGCAGGGTGGACTTCGTCCGAGCATTTGATGAGCGGCCTAACGCATGCGCCGTGCCAATCCAGACCCTCATATCCCCTGCCAAAATAGAGCCAATCGATCCCGAAGTTCATGTTTGGAAACAATCTCGGCACAAAACCGGATTTTTCATCAGCCTGTTAAGACGTCTCTCAGCCTCTTCGACGGATTCTACCCTAACAGCCCGTGGCTAAAACCGGATGGAGCACAGATCCACGGACAACGATGATCCTGGTGCATACTGGATGGAATTCATCTACAGATGGTTCCCTCAGCCAAAAAGCGGCCCAGATCGACCTCGACCATCTGAAAAAGGCCAAAATACGCGTCAGAAAGGCGCAGAGACGCCCCTGCAGACTCCGCGGCGTGCCCACGCCATACAGCTGTCGCATCAGCAGTCCGAGATTCAATGCACCGACATGAAGCAGCAACCGTTTGAGGATGTTTGGATGACCACGGAGATATGTCCGCCGCATTGCACCTGTTTCATAGAGGTGTGCACAAGGTCGTTCCAGTCGTTCTCCCCGTTGGCGAAGCAGGCGCTTTCCCCGTTCTCCTCGGATACGTCTACGATTTCGGTACACGGCATCCCGCGCACGGGTGTTCCCGTGCCACCGCCGTTTACCCCGCTTTGGTTCGGAAATGTAGCTTCGGATCTCCAGTTGCTCGAGATCTTCTACCAGTTGCGTGCTGTGATATCCCTTGTCGGTCACAAGCTCCTGCAGTCTATCGCTTTCAGGCAGCACACCCTCGAGTTGTTCGGCCGCTTCAATGAGCGTCTTCTTGATCGTCGTCGTATCGCCCTGGTTGGCTCCCTGAACCGTGATGCCAACCACCGCTCCGGTTTCCAGATCCACGGCGTGTTCGGCCTTGTGAGCCAGATGCGTGCGGCCGTCCTTCATCTTGGTGATGCGGGCGTCCGGATCCTGCGGGTGCTGCCAGTCATCGTTGGAACCCTTCTTCGGCCGCTTGCGATCTATGCGCGCCAGATCCTCCCGGGTCGGTGTCTCAATACCCGATTCCTGTGCCAGTTTCGTCAAGTAGGTCTCGTAACTGTCTCCGGTATCCCGCCGTACAATGCTGCGCAAAGCCGCGTTGGCTTCCAGAGTGGTCGCATCCACCCCGAGGGTCTTGCCCTTCACCAGGTCCGCCTCAGCGAGCCGGCTCAGGATCCAGGCAAAGACTGCGCTATGCGTCTCCACATCCATGCGCCGTCGCGTGCGGGAGATCGTCGAATGATCCGACGGATCCTCGCCCCACTCGAGTCCCAAGAACCCGCGCAGGCTCAGCGAATCGGCAGCACGCCAGGCGATAGCTCGCTCCGAATCCAGTCCCTCGAAGTATCCGATCATCAAAAGACGGAAGTATCGACCAGGTGCCAGACTTGGGCGACCCATCTTGGGTGCATAAAAACACGCACATCGCTGCTCGACAAACTCGTCAAACCCGGCTTCGTCGAGCACCTGATTCAATCGCTGGTAGAAAGGGTGGGATGCACTCCTGGGGAGATGTTGAGTCGGCACCCACATGCTTTTCTGCTTCGACTTGCGTTTCTTTTTTCCCATGGCCATGCGTCGATTTTAGTCGAAGCGCAGTAGAGAGTCGATTGCGAACAAAAGGATTTACCAGACTTTTACCACGGACTGCTAAGCGTGCTTTTCCAACTGCGGCCCATACTGGAAGTCGCGTCATTGTCTGGCGGCATGACGTTTGAGTAGCGCAACCCCTTTGCTTCGCAATCACGTACAAATTCAGGTTGTTCCTGAGTAAGGCGATCAAACAGTGCATCAGAACGGCACACAGGTGTTGCCCCACCGCGCTCCGGTGCTTGTACACAGCAGAAAAAGAGTTTGCTTGGATAGAGCGGTGTCTGGGCCATTTCGTGGTGAAGGTAGATCGTCACATCCGCAGGAGCTTCATTTGCGGAAAAGACACGATCCGTGAACTTCACGCGTACTGCATTCGATAAGGACTTTTCATATGGGAAATTATCTAAACCAAAAGCCGCGATCAATGCATCAAAGTCCTCAGCGTTCTTCAACTGAAAGCCACGGAAGAGAATGACCCCCCAATCGCTGAGATCAGAAAGTAATCTGCTACGCTGCTGCTCTATCCAGCATACAACATCAGACAAATCCGCAGCCTCGCTCCCGCACTGCAAGACACACGGAAAGGTTTAACCAAAAAATTCTCTCTGGCCGTCTATGGAAACAGAAGCGATGTCCAGTTGTCCATTGGAATGGTCGGATGCTTGCGTATTCATGGAACCATAAAAAGACTCAGTTTAATCTCAAAAAGAAACCCATCTACCTCATTCTTACGGTCTTTTGCAGCCTGCCTTAGGGAAAGAGGAGTTTATCCGGGCGGCGGACGAAAATGCTCCTTGATGAAGGCGATGTTCTGCTGAGTCATTTCTCTACACTCTTGGTGGTCTTCGTGCTGAGTTTCAAACACCAACCAGCCGTCATAACGGATCTCCGTTAGGGCTTGAAACGCAACAGCCCAATCAATGCGCCACGTTTCCTGCAGGATGCGGCCCTTATTCTTGACGTGGACTGCAATTATCCGTTCTGGTCCAAGCAATTTAATCCCTGGCACCGCTTCCTTCGCATGCCCGTACTGATACATGTTGTCGAGATCATAGTAGACTTTGACGGAGGAATTGTCGATTCGATCCACCAAATCCCTGTTCCCTTTTGGGCTCAACGAATTCTCCAGCCCCAGAATGATGCCTGCTTCTTGTGCATGCGACGCTGCATCTCTCAAGATAGAAACTAGCGGGACGTAGGATTGCCTATCCGCCATATCCGGGGCATTCTTTCCGAAGAACGCCACCAACATGACCCGCGCACCTAAGATCTCCGTCGCCCGAATCGAGTCGAGAAGGTCCAACCCCGAATGAGGACCCCAGATGGCGTGATCCCAGACTCCAGCCGTACTCGGGATATTTAGTCCCCATCGGTGAGCTTCTGCCTTGTAACGACGAGCGACCGACAAATCCCGCATATTAGGATGACCGCTGGTCACCTGCAGCTCTACCCCTGTGATACCGGGAATGTCCCGGGCGACTTTGAAGGTGTCGATGTTTGCGATCATCCTTTTCGACGGATCCTGAGGATTGCGCAGACTGGCCTGCCTGATACCGATTTTGTAAGGAAGCCGCCTCTGTGCCTCTGTGTCTTGCTTTTGAGCGCCAACCACTCTCGTACCGGTGAACATACAACCAGCCGCACCATAAGCTAATCGTTGGAGGAATTTGCGTCTTTTCATTTTGTGAGTAAGCGGTTTCAAGAAATACCCTAAGTGTTCAACCGATTCCGACCCAAGAAGGCTGCCATTTTGTGTAGTTCAGCGACCGGCCAGGGATTTGGCTTTGATTACAAAAGCTTGATACGGATATTCCTCCATCGGCATTTGGCTCCTTTGATCCACGGCTTCTTCCGTCTATGCCCCCGGAACCGTGTAAGACCTTCTGGACGTTGGTGTGCCACCCTCGAAGGTTTTCTCCATTAAACAAGCTGACAAAACCATTTTCATCTGCTGTTGCTTTGGTTTTTCCAGGAACAACGATCTGGGAAAAGACGCCCGGGCCCGCTCCCAATATGTCAGTAACAAACTGTCGACGCCTTGTGGTATCGGTATTCATGCTTTTGCTTGATTTTATATAGTTGACGTAGTTTTTCCTACCTGGCAGCTGGGGGGCATCTCGCAGGCGCAGTACGAGACGCCTGGGATGTCCGTCCACATCCCTGTATGTCATCCTGGATATTCAGGACAGCAGTCGCCTCGCCAAGCTAAATGTCAGCCCAGCTCGTTGACGTTTACGACAGTTTTTTCCTGAGCGGAGATAATCGCCCCCTGGCAGATCTGGATGCTTTGGCGACCTATGTAACCATCGGGATAAGGATCCGCTTGTCCTGCCAATACTCGAGCGAAGTGCTTCCACTGATCGCGCGTTCCATCTCTGTCGGGCAGTTCCATTTTCACAGGTTTTGGAAGGGGCCCCTGTTCGGGAAAACCCCTCGGATGTCCGTAAGAAATCGATAGCCACCCTCCACCCAGCTCAATGGTACCGTTGACGGCATAGAAGGTGTTCGTCTTGGCAGGACCATAAGTATAGAGATTGCCGCCGTAATTCATCAGGGCATCGTTGGCATAACGGACGAGGACGCCGCCATGGTCCGTAGAGTTTCTTGATCGCAGGGAGAGATTATTCACACTCTGAAAACTCGCGACGCTCACCGGCTCGCTATCGAAAATCCAATTGTTGACGTCGATGATGTGGGCACCCATCTCGTACACGACACCACCACACCGATCCTGATCCAGCCGCCAATATTCCATGCCGGAAGGGTATTCATCCTCGCCGGGTACACGCCAGTCATCACGGTAGGAATTGATATCAGAAGACAGAATCCTCCCAACCAAGGCATTTCGGATCGTCTCCACGGCTTTTTTGTAACCGTCGCTATGCCGTCTTTGCGTGCCGATCTGGAGGGCCCTTCGAGTACGTTCGGAAACAGCGATCATTTTATTGCAATCGGCTACAGTGAGGGCCATAGGCTTCTCACAGAAAACATGCTTCCCGGCTTCCAAGGCCGCGATGGTTCCTCGTTTATGCAAATCGTTCGGCAGGACCACGGCGATAGCGTCTAAATCCTCCTGTTGGACCAGTTCTTCCATATCTGCATGCTTACGCGGCTCTGGTCCCTGCCGGATCAGTTCAGCGCGCCGATCCATCTTGTGAGGGACGATATCACAAAGGGCTGCGACTTCAATTTCAGGAACCTCGTTCAATGCAGAGATATGGGCCTTGCATCGGTTCCCGCAACCAAGAATGCCGACCTTATAAGGCTTTCCGTGCCCGCGTTTTTCTGTAATCAATGGGCGATTGTCCGCAAGAACCCGCCGGCCACTCCAGAATGTCAGGGCGGCTGCTTCGCTTGCAACCAGGCCCTCCCTAATGAATTTTCGACGAGACACTCGTTCTGAACTCATTTTAGATCCCATCATGTCTAAACCGACTGATGCTCCAAATAAACGTCTAAAACCAAGAAGCTTTTCTATCTGCTGCAATGATGTTACCGCACATCGCCTTGAACAACCAAGAATTTCCTTCCGTGCATAAGGTGGTTATTTCCCGGCTGTCAGCTTTAGCACGGACCATAACGTAACAGCGCCGCTTGCCACACATGCTATGAGCCAACTTGCGCCATAGAGGTATTCACAAAGCAAGAGCTTGCCCAATCCAAATAGGCAGCTTAGAGTCGTCAGAATCGAAGCCAGCCAACCAATGAATGCCACCTTCAGACTATCTTTTGCACTTGTGTCTTTGTGTTCACCCGTGTCGCCTGATATAGGTTTCCAGAAAGGACCAGAGGGTCTGACTCTTCTGTAGAATTCCTTCAGTTTCTCTCGGTCGCAAGGCCTCGTCAGCAAAGTTGCTGCCACCCATATGGTGGTCACAATAAAGAAGGAAATGAACATGTATTCAAAACCGTGCCGGTTGAATTCTGCTTCAGATCCATATATTCCCCACCTAAAAACGATGAGGGTAACAAACGCCGCCGCCATTGCCGAACACTCACTCCAGGCGTTAATCCGCCACCAGTAGAACCTCAAGATATAGACAAGGCCTGCGCCCGATCCGAGTCCGGCATAGATGAAAAACACGCTTCGCATATTAGTCACAATAAGCAGCATCGACAGTCCCACTACGAGTTGTATGACACTTACCCATCTCGAAACGGCAACGTAGTGATGCTCGGGCTTGTCCATGGCGAGAAAGGGCCTGTAAAAATCGTTCACAAAATATGACGCACCCAAGTTTATTCGCGTATCGACTGTTGACATGAATGCTGCGAACAGACTTGCAACGACCAGTCCTCTTAACCCGGATTTCCAATTTGAATGAAATATATCAACCTTTCAGCCGCCTTCGGCATCCCTATTTATAAGCGTCGGAGAATGATAAGGACACATTGGAGGGCAACACCCGATGGGTGAAAAAGAACGAAAGGGGTTTCAACTCAGCTTTAACGGATTACTCAAAGTTGATTTTCAGGGATCGCGAGTCACCTCCGAGGGTGGCCTGATTCTGGTCCGCGAGTTGGACGAACGGCTGGGGATGGGACGACTCATAGACGAGCATCTCAACGACACGCGGCAAGGCTTGAACAAACAGTTCCCGCTCGTCGATCTGCTGCGGCAATCGGTCTATAGTCGCCTGGCAGGCTACGAAGACCTTAACGATGCCGCGCGGGTCTCAGTTGATCCGACCTTTCGCTTGATCGGCTCGAAGAAAAACTGGGATCGCGGTGCGGCGCTGACCTCGACGTTACACTGGTTCGAGACGGAGCTGCTGACGCGAGAAGAGAATCTGATCGGGCTGATGGCTCTGAACCGAGAGACACTCGCACAGGCCGAGGCTCTGGACAAGTCTGATCGCGTAGTGTTGGATATGGACTCAAGCGAGAGTCCGGTGCATGGTCAGCAGGAAGGCAGCGCCTACAATGGCCACTTCGAGTCCGTGTGTTACCATCCGCTGTTTCTGTTCAATAGTCACGGGGACTGTCTGGCGGCCAAGCTGCGGCCGGGTAACGTGCATAGCGCCGAGGACTGGGACGAGCTTCTGTTGCCGGAGATCGATTTTCAACAGGAGCAAGGCAAAGAGATCGTCTTTCGAGCAGACGCCGCCTTCGCCAAGCCAGAGGTTTACGAGACCCTGGAAGAGCGCGGCGTTCAGTATGCCATACGCATCCCGTCCAACAAGAGCCTGGAGTGGGAGATTGCCGACATCCTGTTTCGTCCTCCAGGTCGGCCCAGCCGCAAGCCACTGGTGCGCTACAAGAGCTTCCGCTATCAGGCCGAAAGCTGGTCGAGGCCGCGACGGATCGTCGCCAAGGTCGAGCATCACCAGGGCGAGTTGTTCCCGCGGGTCGGGTTCATTGTCACGAACATGAGCTTGCCGAGCCGCTCGGTGGTGAGGTTCTACAACAAGCGCGGCACGGCGGAGCAATGGATCAAAGAAGGCAAGCAGGCGACGCATTGGACGCGGCTGTCCTGCCATCGCTTCCGTGCGAATGAAGTGCGCCTGCAGTTGAGCGTGCTCGCCTACAACCTAGGCAACCTATGGCGGCGACTCGGGCTACCACCCCGGATCAAGAGCTGGTCGCTCACGAGCTTGCAGCACCGGTTGATGAAGACTGGCGGAAGGCTGGTCAAGCACGCGCGGTACTACTGGTTGCTCTTGGCCGAGGGGCATCTGGACCGTCGGTTGTTTGGTGAAATGCTCAGGCGGATCTGGGCCTTGCCGCTGCCAAGCGGTTAGCCGCCCGGCTTGCAAGTCCGGAATTGGAATGCCATGGAAGGAGTGTGGCGATGTGTCTGGAAAATCGCCCACGCAGGAGTGAGAAGGTCTACTACCACGGCGACAACGGGTCATTGGGATGCGTTGACTGGATCCATGGTTGGTCTGAGGCCGGGATTTTCTTGCTCCCATGGTGGCTCGAGACTATTATGTTGGGAACCGAGATCCAAATTGGAAATTCCGGTTGAAGATGCACGAAAACCGATTTAGTTGGAGTTTTTCAGCATCCTGTTAAAGGCCTGTTTTACAGGACACCGCAATTCATTGTTTTACAATGGCGTCGTATCGCGTCAATTCGTCACCGCGTGTAGAAAAATGACCGTGATCTAGGCGACCCTTGGTCATACTATTCGCCGACGATTTTGAGTCTCGATTTCTCCAGTCCTGTGGAACTTTCTGAGGTTGTCGGGGCCTCCGTGGCGGGTTGGTTGACCTGTCGTAGATGCTGCAGCAGCTTCCGGATGGGTTTCAGAGACTTCGCGCTTCGAATACTCAGCCCGTTCAGCGGGACAGTGAACACTGTTCCGTGTTGCTGCTTGGTGGGTTCATAGCCGGCCTTGGCAAACCGGCGAATGAACTTCGGATCGCAGGTCCAGACATCCCAGAAATTATCCGCCGACGACGTGCGGATTACCGTCTCCTGCTCCTGCCGACTGAGTTTCTGGATTGATACTGTGGGGATTGAATGCCGGGCCTTGGGTCTTTCCGGTTTAGCATACGAGTCCTCCAATTCTTCGTGCCTGACTCTTGGTGTACAGGTCTGGATAGCTCGATACGACATATCGCCTAGTTCTAGCCGGATGTTCAGACAAAAAAGCAGGCGAAATCCTAGGGGTGCGATATGGGTGTGGCGTACAAGGCGCGCTTCGTGACGAGCGGATGTCGAAACTGACCGGAAAACGACGGTGGCGGGGCTGGAACGCGGCTCGCGACAGGGATCTGCACCACACGTCTCGACGCGCGCTGCGCACGGACGGTCCGATGAGAAATTCGGTCCGAAGGTGGACGATGCCTGTTAGAATCTTGACCCTCATCGCCTGCATCATTGGGCTGGCGGGCTCAATACCCGCCCGGTCCTATGTTCCCGGCAGTCATGGCTTTGCGCTACTCCCGAACTCTATGGGCAATCTCCACGACGCGAGTTGGGCGTTGTGAGCTGTTTCCAGCCGGTGTATCCTCCCCGGGACGTTCCCAGCACGACAATCAGCTAATGCGACACACGTTAGTTTGGGTCACTCCGGGTGGTTTGACCTCCAGGTCCGAAAACGGGAAAACCAAATTGTCCGCCGATCAAATTTTGTTGCTGAGCCTCATCGTGGTTGTCCTCGTCCTGTTCGTTTGGGGGCGATGGCGCTACGACGTCGTTGCGATCGGCGCGATGCTGGTCGTCGCTATCTCCGGCATCGTCCCGGCCGGGGACGTCTTTCTCGGTTTCGGCCACCCAGCGACCCTGACCGTGGCGATGGTGTTGATCATCAGCCGTGGCCTGTTGAACTCCGGCGCAATCGACCTGATGGCCGAGCACGTGCTGCGGCCACTCAAGTCAACAACCGGCCATATCAGCCTTGTGTCGCTCGTGGCGGCGGGGCTCTCCGCCGTCATGAACAATGTGGGAGCATTGGCCTTGCTGATGCCGGCCGCCATCCGCTCCGCCGCCAATGCCAAACGCCCTCCCGCGGCTATTCTGATGCCTCTGTCCTTCGCGTCCATCCTCGGCGGCATGATGACGCTGATCGGAACCCCGCCCAACATTATTATCGCCGCCATTCGCGCGGAGACATCCGGGTCGGCATTCGGCATGTTCGACTTCACGCCCGTTGGTGGGGCCGTCGCACTTGCCGGCCTGCTCTTTGTGTCGATTGTGGGCTGGCGGCTCATTCCCGAGAAACGACGCGCGCGGCTGTCGGCGGCCGAGCTCTTCAAGATCGAAGGTTACGTCACTGAGGCGATTGTATCGGAGAAAAGCGCGCTCGTGGGCCGGCGGCTGGACGAGGTCGACGACGAGGCGGACGAAAAGGATGCCGACCTGCTCGGCGTCATCAGGAGTGAGCGTCGACTCGATATGCGGGCCGGCGGCCGCACCTTTCGAGTCGGCGATGTACTCCTTCTCGAGGCTGCCCCGGTTGCGCTCGAGAAGCTCCTCGAAGATTGGGGGCTGCAGGCCGTCGGCGCGGGTAAACACAAGGAGCGACCGTCGGGTTTGAGCCTGGCCGAGACCGTCGTGCCGTCGCAAGGCCTTCTGCTGGGACGCACCGTCGCCTCTCTCAGTCTCCGTCGCCGCTACGATGTGAACGTGCTCGCGGTGTCACGTGCCAGCGAGCCATTTCGGGGGCGCCTACGCTCCTTTCGTTTTCGAACCGGGGACGTCGTGCTTCTCGAAGGCGATGAGGGGAACCTACCCGAGGCGATCGCCGAGCTGGGACTCTTGCCGCTTGCGGAGCGTGACCTGCGTGTCGGTCGCCCCAGGCGGGCGCTGCTGGCGAGCGGACTGTTTCTCCTCGCGATCACACTGGCGTCGTCGGGCGTCGTGGGCATAGCAGTCGCGTTGGGCAGCGCGGCGCTTGCCATGGTTCTCGTCGGCCTGGTCCCGGTGCGCGAGATGTATGACCACATTGAGTGGCCGGTGATCGTTCTACTGGGCGCGATGATCCCGGTGGGTTCTGCGCTTGAAGTCTCCGGCACAACCGAGGTGATCGCTTCCGGTCTTGTCGACATGTCGGCCGGCCTGCCGCCCGTGGTGTTGCTGACTGTCATCCTCATCGTCACCATGACGTTGTCCGACGTCATCAACAACGCTGCGACCGCGGTGGTAATGGCGCCGATCGCCGTGACGATTGCCGAGCAACTCGGAGTCAACCCGGACGCTTTTCTGATGGCGGTCGCCATCGGTGCCTCGAGCGCATTCTTGACGCCGATCGGACATCAGAACAACGCGTTGATTCTCGGTCCGGGTGGTTATCGCTTCGGAGACTATTGGCGCATGGGCTTGCCGCTCGAGGTCTTGATCGTGCTCGTATCAGTTCCGATGCTTCTCGTCGTTTGGCCTCTATGAGAGTATTGATCGTGGTCGGGTGTATGCAACTGCCATGAGCGCGTAGTCTACTACCGGTAGGCAAGTATGTTTGGTTGCGGATCGGCCGTGTTGGCGGGCAAGGCACGACATTATCGACTATTGCGAAATCGAGCTTTTTCTGACTGCAGAGAGGCGACCTGCGCCCATTGACGTACGTGCTAGTCCTTAGTCCAGCGTGATTTTTTGCATGAGGAGGAAGAAAAGCCCTGGAACGTGTGCCGTTACGGGATAAAATGCGTTTGATATATTTACAAGACATCCCGAAAGGAGCACATTCCAGGTGAATAAAAGAAACCACAGAATCCTCCTCCGAGACAAGCAAAATCTTACACGCCGGTTGGAAAGAAATCAGTTTGAGGACCGGTCCGATCCTATGTTCAAGGACTCCAACACCTACTACGAGATCGCCGAGAGAACGCGCGCCATCGGATCTGGTGGTATCGGAGCCATTCACAAGCTCGTGTGTAAGCTTGGATTGGACAAAGATATCAACAGAAACATCGTTTTGCTCAAGTACCACTTTCCTTACTGGGAATCCGATCATGTACTGAACATCGCATACAACGTCTTGTCGGGTGGAACCTGTCTCGAAGATATCGAGCGGTTGCGCCAGGATGAGACCTACATGAACGGACTGGGAGCCGAGAGGATTCCGGATCCCACGACGGCTGGAGATTTCCTCCGTCGTTTCGATGAGGATTGGATCTTCGGACTTCAGGAAACCATCAATGAAACCCGAACCAAGGTGTGGAAGTTGCAGGATGCTTCCTTCCGGAAGGAGGCCATCATCGACGTGGACGGGACCGTCGCCGGAACCTTGGGGGAATGCAAGGAAGGAATGGACATTGCCTACAACGGGATCTGGGGTTACGCACCGTTGATCGTGACCTTGGCCAATACGAATGAGGTCCTCTATCTGATGAATCGGCCGGGCAACCGTCCCTCTTCCGACGGAGCGGCCGAGTGGATGGACCGGGCAATCGATCTGGTGTCGTCGGTGTTTACGAAGGTCTGGCTTCGGGGCGACACGGATTTCTCGCTGACGAGAAACTTCGATCGCTGGGACGAGCGGGTTGGTTTTGTCTTTGGTTATGACGCCAAGCCGAACCTGGTCGGGATGGCCGATGCCCTGCCGGAGAGACAATGGAAACCGCTCGAGCGGCCTCCTCGTTATGAGGTCAAGAGCGAAGAACGGCGCCGTCCGGAAAACGTCAAAGAACAAGTAATCAAGGAGAGAGAATTCAAGAACATCCGCCTGCAGAGCGAGCAGGTCGCCGAGTTTGACTATCGTCCCGGACACTGTAAGAAAACCTATCGCATGGTTGTGGTTCGGAAGAACCTCACGATCGAAAAGGGGGAGCACCGGCTGTTTGATGAGGTCCGGTACTTCTTCTACATCACCAACGATCGGGAGATGACGATGGGAGAAGTGGTCCTTTTTGCCAACGATCGCTGCAACCAGGAAAACGTCATCGGTCAGCTCAAGAGTGGAGTGAACGCCTTGAGGATGCCTTCGGACAGTCTGGTATCGAACTGGGCCTACATGGTCATCGCATCGCTGGCGTGGAATCTGAAGGCCTGGTATGGCCTGGTGACGCAGGCGCCGACAGTACGTCGTGATATCTTGAGGATGGAGTTCAAACGCTTCCTGGTGAACTTTGTGCAAATACCCTGTCAGATTGTAAGAACCGGTCGTCGCCTCGTTTACAGGATATTGGCCTATAGCAAGCATCTCGAAACCTTTTTGGCGACGTTCGACTATATCAGGCAACTCAGGTTTACTTGAAGGCGCCTCGCCGGCGGGTGAGCCCGTACCCCCGGCGGAGCAAGAGTGGCGGGCGAAAGGAAGGGCATAACAGAGACAAACAAGATCAAGTGATCCAGACAACCAATGGAAGGTTTGTCTCTTGTGTTTCTCTTTGCTTTCCCTGTTACGCACAAGGAGCTGAAATCCACGAGATATTCGGAAAAGGCAAACGATTTTCCGAGCGAGCTCATACCTCGCTTATTTTGGGACTAGAGAAAGCTCGAACCCCGGAACCATGAAGAGAGTCTGGCCGCTCGCTGAGCTGCCGGCTGATAGCTCTCCAGTAACTGCTCGCTGATCTGCTGCTATGCGTGTAACTTAGCAGTCGTCAAAAACTACGGTTTTTCACGGTGCGCAGCGCAGTTATGTTCCCAAGCGACTGGCGCGTTGCGCCAGTCAGCGCTAATAGCTGACAGCTACTCCTTCCGTCCTGCCGTCGGATCGACCTCCGGAACCTGATAGAGCTGCCGCAGCCGAGCCAACTCTATTTTCAGCTCACCGACGATGCCCGCATAATCCTCGTTTCCGTAGAGGTTTTGTGTCTCGAGCTGGTCTGTTTCCAGATCGTACAGCTCCCATTCATCGAGGTTGTAGTAGTACATTAATTTGTGTCGGTCCGTCCGGACGCCGTAGTGCCGCCGCACCATGTGGACCGCGGGCCATTCGTAGTAGTGGTAGTAGACCGACTTGCGCCAGTCGCTCGGGTTCTGACCGCGCAGCAGCGGTACCAGAGACTCTCCCTGCATATCTTCCGGGATGCTCGCTCCGGCAATCTCGAGAAAGGTCGGCGCGAAGTCCAGATTCTGAACGAGATTCGCTTCTTCAGCACCGGCTTTGACCACTCCGGGCCAGCGGACCAGCAGTGGCATCCGCAGTGACTCTTCGTACATGAACCGCTTGTCGTACCAGCCGTGATCACCAAGGTAGAAGCCTTGATCCGAGGTGTAAACGACCACGGTGTTTTCGGCCAGACCGTTGGAATCGAGGTAATCCAGAACGCGTCCCAAATTGTCATCCACTGCCGCGACGCTGCGCAGGTAGTCCTTGATGTAGCGCTGGTAGTTCCACCTTACCAGATCGTCACCCGACAGATTCGCTTCCTTGAACGCCTCGTTCTTGGGTCCGTAGGCGGCGTTCCAACGTTCGAGTTGTTCCTCGGTCAGATTCGACGGCGGCTCCAATTTCAAGTCGGAGGGACGAAAATGATTGGCGACGGTCATTTCCTGCGTCCTGGCCGCCGTACCGCGGGTTGCGTAGTCATCAAACAGAGTCGGAGGCTCCGGAATTTCTACATCGTCATACATGGTCAAGTACTCCGGCCCTGGGGACCAGTTGCGATGCGGAGCCTTGTGCTGGTACATGAGAAGGAAAGGCTTCGATTTGTCCCGCTTGGTCTCCAGCCAGTCGAGCGCGAGATCGGTAATGATGTGGGTCGTGTAACCCTCGTGTCCGACCTCGGTTCCGTTCCGAATCATCGGCGGGTTATAGTATGGTCCCTGTCCGATCAGCACCTCCCAGTAATCGAATCCCGTCGGGTCGGTTTTCAAATGCCATTTGCCGATCATGGCTGTCTGGTAACCAGCCTGCTGGAGCAACTTGGGAAATGTCTGCTGCGACCCATCAAATTCCCTGCGGTTGTCCACGACACCGTTGAGATGACTGTGCTTTCCGGTCAGGATCACCGCGCGGCTCGGCGCGCAGATCGAGTTGGTAACGAAGCAGTTCTGAAACAGCGTCCCTTCCTTGGCCAGTCGGTCGATGTTCGGTGTCTTGTTGATTCGGGAACCGTAGGCACTGATGGCATGTGAGGCATGATCATCCGTAAAGACGAACAGTATGTTCGGTGGCGGCTCGGGTTCGGGTTCCCTGCATGCCGCACCGGCCAGCAACAGAGCGGCCCCCAGGAACACGGTTCTCCAAACAGGCCCGCAGCTTCTTCTTCGGCTCTGGCTCATGATCATTCCTTTCCTTTGGGAGCGCTTGCAGGTGATAATTATGGGCTGAAAATTATCATGATGTCGGAGCGAAGTAAATCGATGGTTTGAATGCGAGGGAGCTCATGAGCTTTCTGGGTATCGATATTGGTGGAACCCATATCAAGTTGGGAATCGTGAACCGCCAAGGCCGGATCACGGCGCGCAAGACGTTGAAGACGCCACCGAGTCTTTCCCAGTTCAGGCGGGGAATCCGCACGAGTGTGTCTGAGTTGGTTGGAAGTCGCCAGATCTCGGGGGTCGGTGTAGCCTGCAAGGGCATCATTGACGCGGATACCACCACGATAAAGGTCATCCCGGGCGAGTTTCGTTTTCTGGAGGGGCAGAACCTGACTCACATGATCCGAGACGGGTTGCGAGAGGCTGTTCCTATTTTTGCAGACAACGATGCACGCGTCGCTTTGGCCGGAGAATGGGCTTGGGGCGCCGCACGTGGACGAAGGAATGTGGTGATGCTGACGCTTGGGACCGGGTTGGGTGGGGCTGTCATTTGTGAAGGGCAGCTGGTTCGCGGCAAGGACGGCGTGGCTGGCCACCTCGGCCATATCACGGTCGATCCCGATGGTCCACCATGTGTCTGCGGGAGCAACGGCTGCCTGGAAATGTTCTTTTCAGCGAAAGCCATCGAAGGAGAAGCCTTGGCGGCGGTTCATCGGGGAGTGGAGTCGCCGTTGACGATGAAATTTCAATCCGACTACCGAGCTTTGACGTGCGAAGCGGTGTTTCGTTTCGCTGCGCAAGGAGACCGATTAGCCAAGGGCATCATCGACCGTAGTGTGAGGTATCTTGGCGCGGGCCTGGCCGGGTTGGTTCATGCCTTCGACCCGGAAATCGTTATCTTGGGGGGGCGAATCTCGAAAGCCGGCGCGGTTATTTTTGGGCCGGTACGAAAAGAAGTTCGGCGTCGAACGGCACGGCTTCTGGCTCGCAACGTGCCGATCGTTGCCCAAAAAGTAAGCGATCGCTCCGGCGTGATTGGTGCAGCCGCGCTCGTTGTTGCACAGACCGGGTGACCGCAAGACATGAGGGAGCGTCTCTTGAACAAGTGCTTGGTCCTTATCCTGCTGTGGCTGGCGAACATCGGGTCCGTGGGGTCGATAGAATCGACGGAGTCGACGGTGGGAGCTCAGCGGATTATTCGCGTATCGAGGCCAATGCCCCCACCCGGCTGGGCGCTGGCAGAACGGGCTCTCTTGGCCGCCAACAGTGAATCTGCCCAAGCGTTTGCGGACAAATATCTCGACGATCGTGGTTACCTGCGCTGCGTCGAGCGCTGGGGCGGAAACGACGGCGCCGACGACGCGATGGAGAACTTCTCCAACTGGACGCTGGCCTATGCCTTGGGCAGCCCGGAGGCCCTCCTGTCCCTCTTTAGTAAGGCCTGGGAGGGGCATCTGCGCCAGTATACGGCCGCGAAAGCGCCCAGCGTCGAGATGGCCCGCGATGGTATGTACTACAAGGAATTCATCACCTCCTTCGATTGGGAGCACAACGGTGAGGCTCTGGCGGCATTTTATTCCTACGGGCTCTGCCGTCCGACGGACCCGGAATATATCGCAAGAGTGGGACGTTTCGCCGGTTTCTATATGAACAGGGATCCGGAGGCGCCGAATTATGATGTAGAGCACAATATCATCCGTAGCCTCCACAACGGCAGCCGAGGCCCAAAGTTGACTCCTGCCACGGAGATTGATTGGGGCGGGGAACCGGTTCCTGGAAAGCCGGACCGCCTAGCTCGGTACCGGACCGCCGCGAACATCCGCGGCGACCACCCTCTGAACCTTTGTGCGGCGACCCTTCCCATGACGGCCTACCTGCTCACAGCTGGGTCTGAGTATCGAGAGTGGTTGCTCGAATACGTCGGTGCCTGGAAGGAGCGCACCCTGGTGAATAGGGGAAACATCCCCACGAACATAGGTCTCGACGGGAGCATAGGCGGGGAATGGGACGGGAAGTGGTACGGTGGCGTCTTTGGCTGGAATTTTTGGCCTGAGACCTCGGGGAGGAACTACTACAAGCGAGGGCCGCGCATTGCCTTCGGCGAGGCTTTCCTGCTAACCGGGGATCCGGTGTACCTCGAACCCTTACGGAGGCAAATGCGAAACCTGTATGCGGCCAAAAAAGTCAGGGACGGGAAGATCCTGCTTCCGAACAAGTATGGCGATGATGGCTGGTATGGCTATATCCGCAACCAGCATTTCGATATCCAACGGGATATTTACCTCTGGTCGATGGAGCGGGCCGATCTAGAGTGGATTTCCGAGGACCCTTGGATCCGTTTCTTGGAAGGAGGAAACCCGGATTATCCCATGGCCGCTTTGCAGGAAGAGTTCGAGCAGATGCGCGCCAAATTGAAGGGACTCCGGAAAGATCCCACGACTCCCGACACACGCGCCTCCGATTACTCACAGCGATTCAGTCCGGTTCGTACCTCCGCTCTCGTTAACCTCACCCTCGGAGCCAACGACCCGGGTGGCGCCGGAAACATCCTTCACGCCAGGGTCCGCTATTTCGATCCGGTGCGGCAGCGGTCGGGGTTGAGTCGCGACGTTGCCGCCCTGGTGAAAAAACTCCATTCCGATCGTGTAGTTATCACTTTGGTCAACACCAATCCCGTCCAAAAACGAAGCGTGGTCATCCAGATGGGAGCGTACGCCGAACATCACGCTCGCTCCGTGGCGTATTCCGGCAAGTCCGTCTCTATCGACGGTCGGCACTTTCAAATCGATCTAGATCCCGGAAGCGGCGATACGCTGACCATTCAGATGGAGCGCTATCGCCATCAGCCGACGCTGGCCTTTCCTTGGGAGCGAACAGATTGATTCCTCTGTATGTTCCCTTGGGAATGAACAGACTGATTCTGCTGTTCGCAGATATGCCAACAGTTGCCACGGGACCGAGGCGCAGTTAGTCCTCAATCCTTCTCCAGCAGCTGTGGTAGAGTTCCGCACGTTCGAAAAAAAAGGGGCATTGGTGAAGTACTTTGACCCATCGGTGGAAACCCTGGATCGCGAGCAGCTACAGCATCTCCAGTTCGAGAAGTTGCAGGGGTTGCTTTTATCCATTTACGGCAAAAACCAGTTTTATACGGAGAAACTCGACAGCGCCGGAGCGGACCCGCGAGATATTCGGTGCCCGAACGACCTGGCGCAGCTCCCGTGGACCGTGAAGTCGGAGTTGCTAGAGGCTCAGCAACAGACGCCACCGCTGGGAAGCAACGCCACCTTTCCCGAGTCGTCTTATACTCGATTTCATCAGACGTCGGGAACGACGGGTGTGCCGTTGAGAATCATAGATACCGCGGAGAGTTGGAACTGGTTTGGAAAGTGCTGGGGTTTTGTCCTGGCAGGCGCCGGATTGAGTTTTGAGGACCGCCTCTTCATCCCATTTTCTTTTGGGCCGTTCATTGGATTCTGGGCGGCCGTGGAAGGCGCCAGGGAAGTCGGAGCCATGATGATTCCGGGTGGAGGCCGGGACTCTCTGCAAAGGCTTCAAATGATGAAGGACGCACAGGCCACAGCACTCTGTTGCACGCCGACCTATGCGCTCCGTTTGGCCGAGGTTGCCAGGGAGCACCGTTTCGATCTGAGAGATATTCCCATTCGAGCCACGATTCACGCCGGAGAACCGGGTGCCAATATCGAAAGCACAAAGGCAAGGATCGAGTCGGTATGGAATGCCAAATGCTACGATCACGCCGGTGCCTCGGAGGTAGGAGCCCATAGCTTCGAGTGCCAATGCCAGCCGGGCGGAAATCATGTCATCGAAAGCGAGTTCATCGTGGAGGTTGTAGATCGGGAGACCGGATCCCCGAGCAACAACGGAGAAGTGGGTGAGCTCGTTGCGACGAACCTTGGACGGGTTGGCTTTCCCGTCATTCGCTATCGCACGGGCGATTTGGTTCGGTGGAATCCGGACATTTGCGACTGCGGACGAACCTTCGCCAGGTTCGAGGGAGGAGTCCTGGGAAGAGCGGACGACATGGTGGTCGTACGAGGCGTCAACGTCTTTCCGAGTGCCATCGAGAACCTCATTCGGCGGTTTGAAGAGGTGGATGAATTTCGCGTCGTCCGGAGGCGACGGCAGGAAATGCACGATCTTTCGATCGAAATCGAGGTGGCCGCGGGAGGGAATGGCAGCGTGATTCGAAAGAATCTCGCGGAGACTATTCACCACAGTCTCGGACTGCGTCCGGTCGTGACCCTGTCGGCGCGTGGAACCCTTCCTCGTTACGAACTGAAGTCCAACCGATTTCACCTGAACCAAGGCGGAGAGTAGAAACACCGTCGAATCGCTAGACGAGTTACCGGGAGGCCCGAGCAGCGTGACAGATCGCCCTGACGACAAACCGAAGAGTGCTGCGATAGACCAGAAATCGATATATGGAATCCTTGCCGCCGTCATCCTCGGCACAGCGGTAGTGCTTTTGCCCGCGCCGGATGGCCTGAGCCCAGAAGGCAAGAGAATGGGCGCGTTGTTTCTCGTCGTCCTGGTGCTGTGGGCAACGGAGGCGATTCCGACGGCGGTGACTTCATTGCTGGCGCTTGCGCTGCAGCCAATCTTGGGTGTGAGCGACATGCGGACCGCGATCCAAAAGGCGATGAGTCCGGTATTTTTCTTCGTCATCGCCATGTTTATCATTGCCACGGCGATGATCCGGACGGGTTTGGCGCGACGGTTTGCTCTTTGGCTGCTTGCACGGGCCGGCACGCGTCCTCGCCGCATTGTGTTTGCCTTCATGGCGGGGACGGCGACCCTGTCGGCTGTCATGTCCGACGTCCCGGCTTGCGCCATCTTCATGGTGATGGCACTGGGGGTGCTGGATCGATCGGGCGCTCACCCGGGGAGGTCGCGCCTGGGAAAGGCCCTCATGATTGGGATCCCGGTCGCTTCCCTCATCGGAGGAGTCGCCACCCCGGCAGGCAGCTCCATCAACATTCTGGGAATCCATTTCATCGAGGAATATGGAAAGGTCCGCATCCCTTTTCTGAGCTGGATGGTGATAGGGATTCCCATGGTTCTCGTTCTGGTTCCCGCGGCCTACTGGACGATCATGAGGTTCTTCCCTCCTGAGGAGGAGTCCATTGGAGATTTGAGTGAGATCCAGAGCGAGAGGGCCGCACTCGGCCGCATGGCGCCCGGAGAAACGCGATTCCTCGTTCTGCTTTTCACAATGATCGTCTTGTGGATTCTCAGCACCTGGGATGCCCGGTTGGATCTTGTCCTGATTGCCTTGGGGGGTGCCATCATCATGTTTCTCCCGGGAATGCGGCTGATCACGTGGAGGCAGGCAGAGGAAGGCACGTCCTGGGAAACCATCTTCATGATAGCCGGCGTGTCCGCCCTGGGGGCGGCCTCGGTCGAGACGGGATTCGCGGGATGGCTGGTCGACGCGACCGTTGGAGATCTCCACGGTGCCAACCCATTCGTTGTCGTGGGGATCATCAGCGCCCTGACCGTTCTGATTCACCTGGTGCTTCCCATCGGACCTGTGGTCAACGCCGTGCTCATCCCTCCGATCGCACTTTTGGCTATTTCCGCTGACGCGAGTCCCGCTCTCTACTCGCTCCCAGTTGCATTCTCGGCGTCGGCAGCGTTTCTGCTTCCCCTCGATGCGGTCTGTCTGATCACATACTCGAAGGGCTACTATCGAATGCTGGACATGTTTCTACCCGGCATGATCATCAGCCTCGTTTGGGTTGTGTGGATCACGATTCTCATGGTCACCCTGGGGCCGCTGGTCGGGTTGTTTTAGGGACGTCTCCCACGTTTCCCGGTTTTCTGGAGTTCGACAGCAGTTTTCTCCGCCCTTCCGCTAAAACCGGGAAACGTGGGAGACGTCCCTATGCGAGTCGGGTGCGGGCACGCTGGACGTCGTCTCCTCTCAGCTCCTGGAGTGCGTGCGTGGCAAGCTTCTGGGTAAATTTTTTACGCCACCCCATGTCGAAGTCGGTGTTATCCAGTGGCTTGGCCAGACGTGCCGTCTGAGCTGCCGCCGCCTCGATTACTTCGTCGCTCAAGTTCTTGCCCCGGAGAAAAGACTGCGCGTCCCGTGCCTCCAGTGGGCACGAAGCGGCGGAACCCACAATGATGCGGGCGTTCTCGACGATCCCCCCGACTATCTTGGCTGCGGCGCCGACGGAAAGGACCGGAAAGTCGAACGACCCTCGCCGTCTGAGCTTCCAGTACGTGCTCTGCCATCCGATGGACGGCTCCAGAAGAACTTCCGTCAAGAGCTCTCCCGGACGCCGGCTCAAATAGTCGATTCCGTCTTTTCGATAGAGATCCTTCAACGCAACCTGCCTTTCGCTGGACTGAGATACCAACCGCACCGAGGCGCCAAGGGCTATCAAGGCGGGGGCTGTGTCGGTGGAGGAGACGGCGAGACATTTCGGACTGCCGGTCGCCACCCAACAAATGTTTCCGTCTTTCTTCATGCAGAAATCGATCGCTTTGCGCCACTCGTAGTTCTGGTCATAGTAGTTGCACCGGGTGTCGAGACAAAGATTGCCGCCCAATGTTCCCATGTTGCGGATCTGAGGCGTGGCGATCAGGGAGGCGGCCTGCCATAGCGCAGGGTACCGACTTCGTACTTCCGGATGCTCGACGATCTCGGTAATGGTCAGACCTGCACCGAGACTGGCCCCACCCGGGCTGGCGGCAGCGTTGAAGCGGGTATTTTTCAGAGCAGCTACCCTGCGAAGGCCGACGACTGAACGGGGCTGCTGCTGGCGGCGTTTCATATTGGGCAGCAGGTCTGTTCCGCCAGCCATGATCATCGCGTTTTCCTCGCCGTCAAGAATGCGAACAACCTCATCGACGGACTCCGGAGCGTAGTAGTGAAACAGGGGCAGACGCATCATACGCGAATCACCTTTTTGGGCTTGCGCTTGCGTTTGGGTTCGTTGGTGGCCTTGCCGTCTCCTCCCTCCCAGGGTGGGGGAACATTCAAGGGTTCGGGCCACGATACCTCGGGGAAAGAGTCCGGCCCGTAACGACCCTTCCGTCCAGACTCCTTTGCTTCCAGGGCGGTGAGAATCTTCTCGGGTGTAATCGGGACTTCGTCGATGCGAACCCCAACGGCGTCATAGACGGCGTTGGCAACGGCCGGCATGATTGGCAGCAGCGGGCCCTGCCCGACCTCCTTGGCGCCGAACGGACCGCGGGGGTCGGGGTTTTCAACAAGCTCCGTGACGACCTCCGGCATGTCCAGGGCGGTGGGGCTCTTGTACTCCAGCATCGAGGGGAACTTGTGAACAAAGGCGTGGGAGAACTTGGGCGGCAGCCGCCGAAACGTCTGTTCTTCCATCAACGCCTCTCCAAGCCCCATGTAAACACTTCCCTCCACTTGTCCGCGCACGAGAGTCGGGTTGAGTGCCCGGCCGATGTCATGTGCTATCCAGACCTTCGGGACAGCCAGCCAGCCCGTTGTCGGCTCGACCTCGACCTCTATGACTGCGGCGGAATAAGAATAGGTCGGGGACGGGCCCACGCCACCTCCTTTGAAGTGTGCGAGCGACAGCGGGGGGGTGTAGGATCCAACCGTGCCGACTGTTCCGAACATCGCTTCGGCAAGGCAAATCGCCTCACGAAAAGTAACTTGCTTGTCGGGATGCTCGGAGTCGAAAACGGTTTCATCGGCGAACACGAGACGATCCGGATCGGATTCCAAATGGCGTGCCACCCCCTCTGCCAGCATATCCCGGGATCGTTCCGCGGCAGAAATGGCTGCGTTTCCGGCCATCAGGGTCACGCGACTCGAGTAAGATCCCAGATCGACTGGGGTCAAATCCGTGTCTCCCGTGACGAGACGTATATTGAACGGCGGAATTCCCAGGATCTCCGCCACGATGGCGGCAAGGACATCGTCGGAGCCCTGCCCGATTTCAGTAGCGCCGCAGAAGAGAGTGACGCCCCCACCCCGGTCCAATTGCAGTTGGACCCCGGAATGGGGCATCGAATTCCAGTAAATAGGTAACCCGGCGCCGGTCAGATAAGCGGAGCACGCAATTCCCACTCCCTTGCCAGGAGGGAGCTTCCGGAATTTTTTCTTCCAGTCGGAAATGTTCACGACCCGATGGAGACACTCCCCCAAGCCCACCGTTCCTAGCTGAATGTAATTGGCGGTGACGCTGTCGGCCTTGGCCAGAATGCGCAGGCGGAGATCCGCGGGATCGATCGAGAGGTCTTCCGCGATTTTGTCCAGCTGCACTTCTTGCCCGAACCGAGGTTGCGGCGTCCCGTGGCCTCTCTTGGGGCCGCAGGGGGGCTTGTTGGTAAAGACCCGGCAACCTTCGAAGCGATAGCGCGGGATGTGATAAGTGGTGGTCTGAAGGGCTCCCGTATAAAAAGTGCTGGCGACTCCGTAGGAACCGTATCCTCCTCCATCAATCAGCGTCCTCAGATGCATGGCGGTGATCCTTCCGTCCTTTCGGACTCCGGTCTTGAATTTCATCAGGACCGGGTGCCGCCCCCGGTGACAGTAGAAAACCTCCTCTCGAGTCAGACATATCTTGACCGGCCGATCGAGCAACAGGGCCGCCTTGGCGACGACGATCTCGTGATTGAATGGGTCGCTCTTTCCCCCGAATCCCCCACCATTGGGGGTCGCGATGACACGGATGTGAGCAGGCGGCATTTCCAACACCTTCGCGAGGGCACGGTGGAGATAGTGAGGGGTTTGAGTGCTCGACCAGACGGTAAGTTTTCCGTCCGGATCGAGCGCCGCGACCGAGGCGTGTTGCTCGATGGGCAGGTGCGTGTTGCCCTCGTAAAAGAAGGTGTCCTCTCGGATGACATCGGCTTCCTCGAATCCCAGGTCCACGTCTCCGAAGGCAAGAGATACCCTTTTGTGGATATTCCCTTGTTCCCCATACTGATGGATCCTCGGCTCAGCGGTTTGGAGGCTTTCCTGCGGGTCCGCGATCGTTTGGAGCACCTCGTACTCGACATCGATGAGATCGAGAGCTTCAAAGGCAGTCAGTTCCTCCCGGGCAATCACCGCAGCCACTGGATCGCCGACATAGCGCACACGTTCGAGACAGAGAGCGTGCTCGTCCTGGCTCACCGGCAGGATCCCGTATTCGATCGGAAGATCCTGTCCAGTCAGCACCAGCGTGACGCCGGAACGGGCACAGGCCCGTGTGGTGTCGACGTTCCGTATCCTGGCGTGGGGATGGGGAGACCGAAGCAACTTGCAGTGCAGCATGCGGGGGAGGACGATATCGTCGGCAAAGCGTGTTTGGCCCGTCACCTTTGCTCTTGCGTCCACGCGCCGGCGTGGCTGGCCGATGATGCGATTCTTCATGGTGTTCACCGACAACCTCCTGCCGTGCTGTGCCTGGCCAAGGCGCGTTCATTCCTCATGGGTCGGTCCATTGAGATGGGGGGTATTGGGGTTGCTGGGGAGATCGGCGCACCGAGCAATCTCGAGCACCGCGGCCTCGACGGCTTCGAAGATCTGCAGGTACCCGGTGCAACGGCATAGATTACCCGAGAGAGACTCCCGGATCTCATCGCGGCTCGGATCGGGGTTCTGGTCGAGGAGCGATTTCGCGGTGACCAGAATCCCCGGCGTACAGTAGCCGCATTGAGCTGCTCCGAGGTCCGCGAACGCCGTTTGCAGCGGATGCAGCTGGCCGTCCACCGCCAGATGTTCGACGGTGGTTACGTTCCTTTGGGCGCACTCGACGGCGAGCACCAGACAAGAAAGAACGGGCGCGCCGTCGAGTAGCACAGCGCACGCCCCGCACTCACCCAACTCACATCCATGCTTCGTACCGGTCAAAAACAAATCTTCTCGAAGAATCTCGAGAAGTGTCTTGTACGGTGCAAACGAACATTCGACCTCTTCGCCGTTGAGCCTGAAGGCGATGTGGGCCGATTTCCTGGCTTCCACAGGCATCTCACTCAAGACACTCTCCTGTTTGGCCGTGGCTTTGGTCTCTGAAGGCCAGGGCCCGCAACCAGTCCACGGACGAGATAGTTGGAAAACTCTTCCGCCACCTCCTCGACGGTACGGTCCCCTTCCGGCCTGTACCAGCGCACCGTCCAGTTTAGCGCTCCCAAGATGGCGCGCGTGACCATCTTGGCGTCGCTGGGACGGAACTCTTTAGACCGGATGCCGGAGGTAACCAGAGATCGAATCCCACGCTCATAACGGTCGCGTTTGTCGATGAGCCGCCGGCGCAGATCGCGTGGGAGATCGATTACCTCCAAATGCGCGGTGGATCCGGCAACCTCATCGAGCACACAACGGAGATGGGCTTCAATTACGATCCGGAGCTTCTTGCCAGCCGGCGCGCGGGTGCGCCGGGCCGTCTGCAAAGACGAGAGCATCGTCTCCAAGGTGCAATCCTGGCAAAAGTAAAGCAGTTCCTGTTTTCCGCGGAAGTAATGATAGAGGTTCCCGGGAGACAAGTCGGCGACTTCGGCGATCTCTCTCATTCGAGTTGCGGCAAACCCCTTGTTGCGAAAGACCTTCGCTGCCGCAACGAGGATGGCCATGCGCCGAGTATTGTATCGGCGCTCGACACGGCTGGAGAATTGCTGATTTGAACGGATGTTCGAAGATTGAACCACTTTCACTTTCTATCCCGAGTCTAGGTTCCCTGTCAACTGAGAATCGGGGCGAAGAGGAACGGAAGACCAACTTCTTGCCGAGGAGGAAGCCCGGCCCGCTTGACATATTCCAAACAAGCTCTCAAGATCCGAAACATGAACAAGGGGTACTGGTGATCATTTGTCAGAAGAAACGAGGTGAATGTGACTGACGGTCAAACCTTTCGGCAAGCATGGGGTAAATTCGTCACGGGCGTGTCCGTGGTGACGGTGTGCCAACCGGACGGGGAGGTCCATGGCATGACCGCGAACGGAATCAACTCCGTATCGATGGATCCCATGCTGGTGCTGGTCTGCGTGGGTAACGATCGCAGCTTTTACCCGTCGATCAATGGGAGCGAACGCTTCGCGATCAGTATCCTGAGCGAGGAACAGCAGTCTATCTCTGAATACCATGCTCGCCCGAAGGAGAAACAGGAAGGGGCGTCGCCGGCTTCCTTCCGCACGACCGAACGCGGCTCCGCGGTCCTGGACCATTGCCTGGCTTTCATGGACTGCCGGATCGTCGACCGGCATGCCGCCGGAGACCATACGATCTTCATTGGAGAGGTAGAGCAGATTCAGGTCAACTCGGGAAAGCCCCTGATGTTTTTCGAGGGAGGCTATTGCAGGTTTTCCTAGTACACCTGTTCGCAAGTGCGACGGACGGGGGTGTCCAGAATCGGAGGGACCGGAGACCGCCCGCTGGATTTCTTGGAGCTCGCGAATAGCTGATCGAGCCATCTAGCGCTCCGTCGATATGGGAGAGTTCATGCAATTGTTGATTGCCATTGCCCTGATTGTCTTGTCTTCTGTCCTTGGCGGGGCGAATCCGGCCGGCCCCGACTCGAATCCTGAGGTTGTGGCTGATGTGATCTACGGCCACAAGTTCGGAATGGCGTTGACCTTCGATGTATTTCAGCCCTCCACCGAGGCGAAAGGGGTGGGTGTCCTCTATATGGTCAGTGGTGGCTGGAACTCTAGATGGTTGCCTCCTCATCGTTTGCGGCCGAGATTCCAGGGTCTACTCGACCGGGGGTTCACGGTTTTCGCCGTACGGCACGGCTCGAGCCCGAAGTTCAAGGTCCCGGAAGCGGTAGAAGATGTCCGGCGAGCCGTCCGATTCATCCGGTCACACTCGCGCGAGTTCGGTATTGATCCGGAGCGGCTGGGGGTACTGGGCGGGAGCGCGGGAGGACACTTGTCTCTTGTGCTGGGCACGGTTTCCGACGGTCCGGATGCAACTGCCGACTCTGGCTCAGAGGGCCGCACGAGTAGCCGCGTTGCAGCAGTGGTAGCCTATTTCCCGCCGGTCGACCTTCGTTCCGTCGTGGGCCCCAACGCGAGGTTTCCGGCGCTCGATTTCGATCCCGCCCTCGCGGAAGCTATTTCCCCCATCGCCCATGTTTCGTCCGACGATGCTCCGACTCTGCTGATTCATGGCGACAAGGATCGGCTGGTTCCCCTGAGTAATAGCGAACGTATCAAGGCCGCGTTTGATTCCGAGGGCGTCACTGCCAAGATGGTTGTGATCGAAGGCGCGGGCCATGGCTTTCGCGGCGAGGATGCGGCGCGAGCCCAGGCCGCCATGGAAAATTGGTTTGTGAAATACTTGACTGGTTCAGGTGAATGAAGGCTCTATGACGCCAAGGTCTCGAGGATCCCGAAAAAAGGCGGGGAGATGGATTTCAGGGGTGGGGTTGCTGACCCTTGTGGTGGTCCTTTTTCTCATGATGCATGGGACAACTTTCGAAGAGGGTGAGGTTACCCTCCAGTGGGATGCCAACGCCGAGCTGAACGTCGTGGGTTACCAAATCCATTACGGGACGTCTCCTGGTCAGTACCAGGCGTCGATCGACGTCGGCAACGTCACCAAGCATACGGTGACCGGGTTGCGCTCGGGGACGTACTATTTCTCCGTCAAGGCGTACAACTCTTCTTTGCAGGAGAGCAAGTTTTCTCGAGAGATCTCCCACGAGATTGCCGTTCAATCTTCGAGCTGCCGCAGCGGAGGTCGTGACTAGAACCAGTACGCAGTGGGTTGTCCGTCAAGAAATGGTCAACGGTCACGTCGGTACTAGAAGCAGACCGCCGTGGGTTGTCCGTCAAGAATGGTCAACGATCAGTTCGGTAGGCGGCTGACGCGGCTTGCTTTTCGTGGAATTGCTCCGGGCTTTCCGCACGTCCGGCCAGGAATTCCAATACTTGTAGAATTCGCTCAGACGCTTTCCCGTCACCGTAAGGACTAACGGTGCCTGCCATCTTCTGATAGACCATCGCGTCCTCGAGCAGCAACGATGTCTGTGCTACGATTTCGCCCGGGTCGGTCCCCACCAGCCGAGCTGTCCCGGCCTCGACGCCCTCCGGGCGCTCGGTAGTCTCACGCAGAACCAGGACGGGCTTGCCGAGACTCGGCGCTTCTTCCTGGATGCCGCCCGAATCAGTCAGAATCAGATAGGAAGCCTGCATGAAGTGCACCATCTCCACGTAGTCGAGAGGCTCGATCAGTTCGATCCGTGGATGATCGCGGAGACGGGCAAGCACGGTCTCGCGAACCGCCGGATTGAGATGGACCGGGAAGACGATCACGATGTTCGGAAATCGGGCTGCCAGCTCCAAGAGGGCAAAGCATATACTCTCGATGGGATTGCCGTGGTTCTCACGACGGTGAGTTGTCACGAGCAAGATTCTCTGTCCTTCGGATCGGCAACGTTGCACGATGCGATGGGGTGCCCGCGAACTCGAACCAAGGACTTGATGGAGCGCGTCGATGACAGTGTTGCCAGTCACCCAGATTTTCTCCGACGGTACTCCTTCGTCTCTTAGGTTCTGCCGGGCTTTCATCGTCGGAGCCAAGTTGGCATCGGTCAGTACGGAGGTCAGTTGCCGATTGATCTCTTCTGGATACGGCTCGAATTTTCGGTGTGTCCTTAGACCGGCCTCGACGTGAGCCACTGGAATCTTGTTGTAATAGGCGGACAATGCTCCAAAGAACGTTGTTGCGGTATCACCTTGAACAACGACGAAATCGGGCTTGGCCTGGCTGAGCGCGGAATCTAGCCCTTGCAGCGCCCGGGATCCGATTTCCGCCAACCTCTGTCGCGGGCGAATGATGTCGCAGTCGTAATCCACGGGAATGGACAACAGCTCCAGCACTTGGTCCAGCATTTCCCGGTGCTGGGCAGTCAGGATCGTCGTTGTCGAGAATTTTTCGGGGCTCAAACGCAGAAGTCGAATCAGAGGAGCCAACTTGATCGCCTCGGGACGGGTTCCGAAGACGAGAGCAATCCTCAAGGGGTTTTGTTCGGACGGTCGCGTCAAGGGCACTTTACCATATGTTGCCGAGTCGGCTTTGAAATCAGCCGTGATCGGGAGAGACCGGAATCCGTAAGCCGGGCGTCGGGTGAGTCAAACCCTAAGACACAATCATACCACGGTCAACGGTCCTTTGAGTCTTCTCCGGGATTCGACTCGGTACGACAAATCCTCATCAGCCTAGGGATCGAGATGGTATTGGCTGATGACTTCGTCGATGAGGCCCTGTGCTCGTATCAGACCATGGTCCAGCCAAATTCCTCGGTCGCACATCGCACGTGCCAGTGAAGTGTTGTGAGTGACGAACAAGATAGTGGTCCCTTGCGCACAAAACGCCTCTATTCGAGCGACACATTTTTTTTGGAAACGCTCGTCTCCGACACTGAGGACTTCATCTACGAGCAAGATGTCGGGTCGAATGGAGGTCGCTACCGCGAAACCCAGGCGCACAATCATGCCGCTGGAATAGGTCCGCAGGGGCGCGTCAATAAAATCCTCTAATTCCGAGAAATCCAAGATTTCATCAAGAAGCCGAGATACTTCCTCGCGGCTGAATCCCAGCAACGTTCCGTTCAGGAAAACGTTTTCTCTTCCCGTGAGCTCGTGATGAAATCCAGCCTGTAGCTCCAGCAACGGAGCCACCCTGCCGACTACACGGACTCGACCTCGCGTGGGTCTCAAGACGCGGGCAACCAGTTTCAACATTGTCGTCTTGCCCGCGCCATTGCGCCCGATGATGCCGACGACCGCCCCTTTTTCGATTTCGAGTGACACGTCTTGCAGTGCAAAGAAATCCTCGTGCCTGACGCGCCGTTGAAGGACTCGGATGGCATATTCCTTGAGCGTGGCGATCTGCTCGTGCGGTACTCGATAGCGGACGGTGACCTTTTCCAGCTGAACGACCGGAGTTCCAGGCGGGAATCCTGACTCGATGGAACTGGAGTTAGACACGGTAGGGAAGCTCGCGTGCGTTCGACGTGAAAACATACCATCCGAGCAATAGAGTCGTCAGTGCGAATACGCCCGCAATCGCAACCGAGTTGGCGTCGGGAAGCAAACCATCATAGATGGGAGTCCTAAAAATGTCCAGCAGGTGGTACATGGGATTGAGGGTCATCAGCCACATATATCGCTCGGGAACGATCTCCTCGGGGTAGATCACCGGTGTCAGATACATCCACGCGGTCACTAAGATCTGAAACATCTCCACGACATCCGAAAAATATACGACCAGCGCAGAGAGAATCAGTCCTACCCCCAGCGCAAACATCGCGACAAAGAGGATTGGTACCGGCAGCCACAGCCAAGGGAGACGAATCGGAGCCCCGGCTGCCAAAGAAATAAAAAAAAGCGGGATGATAGCCAGCAGCAAATTAATCAATCCCGTCCCGAGTGCCGAGACCGCAAAGATGGTCCTCGGAACATAGATGCGGTTCAGCAAACTCCCGCTTGAAATCAGCTCATTCATTGCGTAAGTCGTCGATTGGACAAAGAAGATCCAAAAGACCAGTCCACTCAGTGCGTAGATCGCATAGTTTTGCGTTGAGAACCTGAAGATCTGTGCAAAGACGACGGTCAGAACGATCATCATCATCAGCGGGTTCAGCAGGCTCCAAGCGAGGCCCAGAACGGACCGCTTGTACCGCGTCTTTATATTCCGTGCGACGAGTTGCACAACGAGGTCCCGGTACCGGATCAACTCAATAAGCTCTTCCGCAACGGGCCACTGGCTCTCCAAAGTGTCATAGATCGGCGTATCGATTCTTGTCATGGCGTCAATCTCTCTGCGAGTGGTAGCCCCCGGCTGCCAGCGACCCTTTATACGACAAGGAAAAACAGGGGTCCACCAAAGATTCGGGTACAGTTTCGACCGGGACGATTTTAATTGACCCACCAAAGGAACCCATTATAAGCTCTTAGTCTCTTTTGTCGTCGTTCTAGGGCAGAAAAAAGGGTGATGACAGGATGAAATTGTCGAGCCCTTTTCCCCAACGCGAAGCTTCATCGGGCGTTCTTTAGTGTTCATAACAATCTGCATCGCCGCGAGTTTCCTTCTCCTCGACAGCGCATTGCGCTTTGTCTTGCTCTGTCTGAGATTCTTGCGCAGCACGCCTCCCGCCAACGTTGGTGACAATGTCGATTCCAACACCCCATCCTTTCTGATTTTAATTCCCGCCCGGGACGAAGAGGGGACGATTGACCGGACAGTTCGCTCTTTGCGAAGTTCTATGGAGGGATTACGCGGAGGAGACCTTTGGATCATTGCCGATCAGTGCCGTGACTCCACGGCCGCGGAGGCTCGCGCGGCAGGCGCGCAGGTGGCGGTTCGGGCGTCCGGACCTCTTGGCAAGGGGCAGGCACTGGGGTGGTGGTTTCAGCGTTACGAAGAAGTCTGGGCAGGCAAGGAGGCCGTCGTGGTTCTGGATGCCGACTCCGACCCAAACCCGGGCTGCTTGGCTGAGTTGTTGGCGGCGATCGCAAATGGTTCGGCCGCAGCGCAAGCCTTCGTCTGCGCGAAGAGCGATTCCGTAGACGGGCGCATCGCGGGCTATTCGGAGCTACTAGCACAATGCATCGATGACGAAGCGCGACGGTCGTGTGACTGGCCGGTCCCATTGAGGGGGACAGGTATGGCTTTCCGCGCGGACCTTCTCGTGAAGGCCGCGCCGCGCTTACATACGCTGGCCGAAGACCTCGAGCTCACTATCATACTGGCTGCCGACGGGAAGCGCGTGACGTTCGTGCCGGCGGCGACGGTTCGGGATCCCAAGCCTCGATCCAGCCGTGATGCAAGCCGACAGCGTGCCCGCTGGCTTCGAGGTCAATTTCAAGTAGTGCTCGGTTACCGGCGAGAGATCCTCTGGGTACTGTTGCGCGGTGGGGCTGGAGCCCGGCTGTTGTTGTTGTCCTTGATTTTTCGACCCAAGACTCCCTTTGTTTTGCTGAGGGTGCTGGCCCTAGCGACCGTCCTCTGGCCGTTTGCCACGGTGGGGCTATTGATGGACGCGGCATATTACTTGGCGGGCATCTGTGCCGTCGTTGATCGACGGCAGTATATTCTGGACATCCTTGCCCTGCCGCGGTACGGCTGGGTTTGGCTTAACAGTCTGGTTCTTATGAAGAGTCGGAAACGCTGGTTGAGGGCCGCCCGGTGAAGATACTTTTTCCCTACCTAGGCCGCTGGCAGGCTCCGAATCGGAGCCGGTACCATCAGCTGCTGCGTCAGCTCTGCTTGCTGGGACACAGGATCTATGTGCTGGAAGCGCCGCCGGCGGCGATCAATGATCTGAGCTTTACTCACAGCGATAACGGAGGGGAGCCTAATCGTCTTGAAGGGTTTTCGTTGACGGAGCTTCATGCATCGCGACTGACGCGAGCGGCTCTTCTAATGCGATTTCCGCGAGTCAAGTTGTTTAAGAAAGGACTCATGTTTTTGAGTTCCATGGATCAGGTGCTCCGGTTTGTGGACCGTGAAGGAATCGATGTGCTGCTGACCTATAACTTGCCACAGGTCCTTCTTCTGTCTCGCGTGAATTGCCACAAACACTTCGACCTGGCGGACGACCTTGTCGCCATGTTGAGTCACGAAGGATCCTTGCTGTCTCGGTTGGGCGTGGCGGCGGCGGCGCGAAGAGTCCAAACTGCTTTGATCCAGCGCGCCGATACGGTGACAGTCGCATCGCAGGATTTGGCCGAGCGTATCGATCGAGACGTTGAAACTCTTCCGAACGGGGCAGACCTCGACATGCTCGATCGGGCGGATGGTCGGAAATGGCGGTCCAAGGGGCTGTGGCCGACTGTCGGATTCGTTGGGGCTTTCGAATACTGGGTGGATTTTTCTCTTCTTCTGGAGGCGGCTCGAAGACTTCCAAAGGTCTGTTTCCTACTAGTTGGTGGAGGGCGTCGATGGGAGCAAATCAAACGGGCGATTGAAAGACGCCGACTCTCCAATGTTTGCTTGACCGGTCCAATGCAGCAAGAGGAGGCCATGGACTATGTAGCGGCCATGGATGTGTGCTTGATGCCGTTCAAGCGAAGCACTGTTTCGAACGGCAAATGCCCGCTCAAGCTCTTCGAGTATGCCGGGTTGAGAAAGCCGATCGTCAGCACCCGAACTAAAGGGGTCGAGAGGCTTGGTAAGAGTTGGGTGTCCTTCGCCGACGACGCGCCTGATTTTGTAGACGCCATCGATCTTTTCCTAGCGGATTCAAAGGCTGCGTCTCGCGCCGGGGCGGCTGGCCGCTCTTTTGTGGAGCACGGTCACGACTGGAAACAACTGGCTCGAAAGTTCGTCGAGATCCTAGGACAGGAAGCCACCCTCGATGCCCAGGATGCGGATACTGTCAGGCTTAAATCCCGCGCCCTTTCTTCTCAGTCATAGTACTCTTGTTCCCGGCCGGAGCTTCGCTCCGGTCGCTACCCGAGGATTCTCGAGCGGCCCGTGTGCCGGGGCATCGCGTATGGACGAGGTCAAACTCAAGCTGCGTGCCGCCTTACATGTCGTTCTCTATTCCATTTTGATCACCCCTCTTCTAGTGTGGGTCGGATTCCTGTTTCCGCACCTGACGGCAAAAGTGCTGGGTTTTCAGGTCCTTGTGGAACTCGCCGCTAGCATGCTGGTCATCCTGTACATACTCGAAGGATCTCAGTCGCGCAAACATAGAGAATCCTGGCTTGATCCCCTTCGCTCGCGGCTCACGATTGCCCTCACTATCTTTCTGGCTTACTCATGGTGTTCAGCCTTGATGGGTGTCGATCTTACCCGAAGTTTGTGGGGGTTCATGGACCGTCAGGATGGCCTAATCCTGCTTCTGCATCTGCTGGCGTGGCTACTGGTGCTAAGCCTTTACTTTCGGGACGGCCACCGAGTACCAGGGGGGGCGGCGAACCAGACAAAGCCCCAGTCCTACTCCTTTCATCAGTCAGCGGGCCTATCCTCCTATGTGAGATTCTCCTTTTGGGTCAGCGTGGTTGTGGCATCAAGTGGCCTGCTCGAGTGGGTCTGGACAAATACCGGCGCCATCGTTCCCGACGTCATCAAAAGCAGCGTTCCGGGCAGGGTGGCAGGTTTGATGGGAAACCCGATGGCGCTCGGACCGTACCTAATTCTGCACTTCTTCTATGGAATCTTTCGCTTGTGGAGTGTCCTTCGTGCGCGGCAACCGAGCAATGATTCGACGCGCAGGCGCAGCGGTAAGAAGGTTTTGTCACTGATGGGTGGGCTGCTCGTTCAACTCACGGCTCTCTCCTTGGGTTATACGCGAGGAGTTATTTTTGGATTGGCGTTCGGGATCGTGGCCCTCACAGGCGCCGTCTCTTTGGGTTGCTCTTTTCCCAGGTGGATAAGGGCTGGGGCGGCCTCGCTGGCGATGCTTTTGATCGTCTGCGCGACTGGCATTTGGGTCTTTCGGGACACCGGTACGGTCCGGAACTTTAAGTTCCTGCGGCGGCTGACCCAGGTTTTACCTTCGGAAAACTTGACGACCAAGACTAGGATCATGACATGGAATAGCGCTTTGGACGGTGTTTGGGATTACCCTTGGCTGGGCTGGGGACACGGCAATGTCTACTATCCACTCAACAAGTATTACGATCCTCAAACGGTTCGCTTCGAAAAGGGCTCTACTGCCTCGCGATTCACTTGGTCGGACAAGTCTCACAGTGCTTACGTTGATCTTTTGGTGGAGAAAGGCGCGGTCGGCGTGCTCCTCTTTGTCGTTCTGCTTTATACGCTGGTTCGATCGTTGTGGAACGGGAAGGACCGGCTGCTGTCCGTCTGTCTGCTAGGTGGATTCACCTCATACGGAGTTAGCATTCTCGTGGCGTTTGACAGCTTTGGCTCCCTCTTCGCCGTCTTTTTGTTCTTGGCTGTGGTCGTTTATACAACTGAATCAGAACCTACTGGGCGCCGACTACCGGAAGTGGAACCAGCGACGAAGCCCCGTAAGAAGCGGCCGGTCAACGTGAATGAGAACCAATGGATCGGGGTTCTTGCAATCAGCGGATGCACAGTCTTGCTGATCTGGGCGAACCTCCAAATCGGTTTGGCCAACCGCACCTACTTGCAAGCGATGGTGACCTTTCCTCGTCGCCCCGACTACGGAATCTCCCTGTATGATCGAGCTTTCCAGTATTACTCTCCCTACGTTGGTCGCCACAAACTCAATTGCGCCAACCTCGCGGCCCAGGTCTTTGCCCTCAACCCACAGTCGCTGGGACGATCCCGAGTGATCGATCTGGTATCGCGAATGGCGGAAGAGGCGGTTGCTGCACATCCCGGTGATGTAGCGATTCACATGACGCTGAACGATATCTACAACGGAATCGCGCAGCAGACGGACAAGCGACTCTTGAAAATCGCCGAGACGTACGGACTGAAGGCTCTTGAATTGAGCCCGCGGCGGCAGGAAGCCATGGTTCATCTCGGACGCACTTATCTTTTGAAAGAAGAACCCGATCGTGCAGTGGAGCTCAACCGAAGGATGGTCGCCGTGTATTCCGATTTTCCCGTAGCCCATTGGCTCTTAGGGCTATCGTTGAGCGCAAATGAGCAGGTTGAGGAAGCGAAGGCCGAGATCCGGGAGGCGTTCCGTTTGGGATATCGGCTTCAGGGAGGGAGAGACGAAAATGCCATTCAGCGACTGTTCACCGACCAGGAGTTGCGAAAACTCGGCGCTGCCCCTTGACCAGAGGTAGGGTTGAGAAGTCCTCTAGGCGGATCAGCTCGCAACGAGAGTCTCCCGATGGACTCTCCGGGCTAGCGATCGAGGTAGCAGTTGTTCCAAGCATCACAGGTTGGACCTTTGTCACAGATTCTAAACAGGATACGTTACTGGATCGCACCACGCGACGGCTGGCGTGAGAAGTTGGGAGGTGCGTGCCTGCACGCGGTGCGCCTGGCGCGACAAAAGGCGTGGTCGTTGCTGCGTGCTCCAGCGAGGTACGTTTTCCATATGCTCCCGGTAGGTTTGCGTGGTCGTCTCAGGGCTCTGATCGGCAGCCAGTATCGGAGGACACACAATCTCGGTCGCGCCTCTATCGCAGATGTTTCGACGACGGACATCGCGGCACTAGTGAGTATTATACTCCCAGTATACAATCAGGCGGACTTGCTGAACGAAGCCATCGAGAGTGTATTAGCTCAAACCTACCGCGATTTTGAACTGATTGTGGTCAATGACGGTTCTACAGATGGAGTGGAGTCGGTTCTCGACAAATTCGTATCTCATCCCAAGGTTCGAATACTGACGCAAACAAACCAACAGTTACCCAAAGCCCTGAGTAACGCCTTCGAGTTCGCCAGCGGCGAGTTCTGGACCTGGACCTCGGCCGACAATCGGATGGCGCCAGAGCAATTGTCCAGACTGGTGTCCTATCTGCAGACCCACGCCGAAATAGCCATGGTCTACGCTGATTATCTGGCAATCGACGATCAGGGACAGCCGCTACTCGACCCCGGCTTTCGTCCCCATAATCGACGCACGCCCGATACACCCGAAATCCATCTCCCTCGTAGTACGGCGACGCTCAACACGATAAAGGACAACTTCATCGGACCCTGCTTCATGTATCGGGGCTGGGTTGGGCGGCTGCTCGGGGAGTATGACCCGAATCTGGGTGTAGAGGATTACGACTACTGGATGCGCCTCAATTCACTCTTCAAGATCGAACATCTAGGAACGGATGAAGTGCTCTACCAATATGGTGTGCACGATAATACACTCAACGCTCGCGCTGCAGAACTCAGAATCTTCGATCGTGCTGACCAATTGATGGTTTACGAGTCCGAACGTTCCACGTTCTATAGGCAACCCTTGACCGTATACGCAGATGCGCCAACTCTGGCATGGCTTCGACGCGTCGAAACCGGGCTGCATAACATTTCCGAGTGGAAAAGCAACTCATCGATGGAAGAAAATCCGAAGCAATCCATGCTGCTGATCCATGCCAGTAGTCTTCCAAGGCTCGCAGAGCATTCCCTCCCCTCGGCGGTTCGTGTGGCCGCGTGGTTCGATCGCGATTGTGAAAACGATACAACGCCCTATCGCTGCCGGAAGGAGATTCAGCAGAGGATTGATGTGTGCTTTGCAAACGACCACTCGCTCGCAGCCCGGTTGGAACTCTTTCACAGCAGGATCTTTCGTGTTCCACCGGGGCAGGGACTTTTCGACACCGCGCTCGCCTACGCGCAAAATAATGTTTTCTATACGATCACGCGTCCAGACTCGCTACGAGAGCGGGACCTTCCGGAAGTTTATGTGCCGGCCGAACGGAGGCTTCGTATCTTGCTTCAGGTTGACGATTTTCTCCAAGGCGGTCTTGAGCAGGTTGTAATCGACCTGGCTATTTGCCTAGAGCAAGAAGGATTTGAGATTTGCCTGCTCGTGCTGGGCCAAGACGGCCGTGCAGCGTCGCAGGCCCGCGACACTGGAATCACCGTGCTGACGCTGCCCAAGCAGCAGCGGGAAGAGCTCTATCGTCAGCTGCTGATCGAGCGACAGATCGATCTTGTCAACGCGCACTACTCTCTCTTCGGCGCTGCGATCTCTGCCGATCTGGACATTCCGTTCGTACAGACCATCCACAACTCCTATGTCTGGCTCCCGCCGTGGCAAATTATGGCCTACCAAAAGAACGATCGCTATACGACCGCGTACGTGTGCGTCTCTGCCAATGTTGCCTGCTACTCGGACCTGCGCTTGGGTTTGCCGGCAAGTAAGATGGTCTGCATCCCGAATGGGATCGACACGGCGCTGCTGGATGCTGCCGATGCGCCTGCCACGCGAGACCACTTGCGGAAGGAACTCGGCTTGACACCAGACGACTTCGTATTTCTGAACGTAGCCTCTTTGCACGCACCCAAAGCCCAAAAGCTACTTGTCCAGGCCATTGGGCAGATTGTGCGGGACTGTCCCCGGGCAAAACTCGTGTTGGTGGGCCGAGTGATGGATGACGCTTATCTGGACGATATCGAAAGTGAAATTGCGGTTCATGGGCTCGATGGAGCCATCGTTTTCGCTGGCTACCGCGAGAACGTACTTCCTTTCTATGCCATGGCAGACGCGTTTGTTCTGCCCTCCTTTTGGGAGGGTTGGAGCTTGGCCCTGGCGGAGGCACTATACGCGAAGCTGCCGATTGTGGCGAGCGCTGTGGGCGGAGCTGAAGAGCAGATTGCGCCTAACATGGGACAACGCATCCAGCCTCCCTTCGTCTCAATCACGGAACTGGATTATAGTAATCTCAGCCTGTATATCGGACGCGATCAACCGCAATTTGTTTCCGACCTGGCTCAAGGCCTGAAAAAGGTCTACACGAATCCAGAGCCGCCAGAACTGTCGGAGGCTGTCCGGCGACGGCTAGCCCGGGAGTCCGCTTACAGAGCTTATGTGCGCCTCTTTCAGTGGCTCAACCAGGGTGGTGCCCCAGCTCGGACCCGATCGTGGTCGTTACAGAATTGTAAATAAGTAGAGCCAAAGGATAGTCATGGGACTTGACCAACTATTAGGGCGATCTCTTGCAGTCATAAAAGACGCTATTGGACGGAAGGAACCTACGGAGCTGCAGGACCGCATGGAAGTGCGGAACACGGAGAGAGAAGACCTCTTGGAGCGAGCACGGTTCTCTGGAGATCAGTTCAAAGGCGCACCGTATTATAGAATTGCAGAGCCGGATATGAACTGGCAATGGGAAAGCATGATTTGGCCGCTAATCCAGGATTTGGATTTCAGCTGTGTTGTAGACCTAGCTGCCGGCCATGGACGTAACAGTGAAAAGCTTCGCCAGTATGCGGACAAGCTCATCATCGTGGATATCAATCAAGAATGCATCGACTATTGCAAGCAACGTTTTGGACAAGATAAAAATATTACCTATGTCAAGAATGATGGCCTTTCCTTGGGTCAAATCGAAGATCAAAGTGTTACGTTAGTCTATAGTTTTGATTCGATGGTCCATTTTGATAGTGACGTGATCAAGGAGTATCTAGGCGAATTTTCCCGGATATTGAAAGTCGGAGGCAAGTGCTTTTGCCATCATTCGAATTACACAGGAAATCCAGGAGGCAAATTCACGCAATCACCTCATTGGCGCAATTTCATGTCGAAAGAACTATTTGCCCACTACAGTTTGAAAGTAGGCTTGCGGCCTATCCAACAAAAGATCATCGATTGGAGTGAGTCCGATTTGGATTGCTTGTCGATCCTACAGAAAACGGAGGCGGCGCAAACTAGGCCCAAAATAAGCGAGGTATGAACTCGCTCGGAAAATCGTTTGCCTTTTCCGAATATCTCGTGGATTTCAGCTCCTTGTGCGTAACAGGGAAAGCAAAGAGAAACACAAGAGACAAACCTTCCATTGGTTGTCTGGATCACTTGATCTTGTTTGTCTCTGTTATGCCCTTCCTTTCGCCCGCCACTCTTGCTCCGCCGGGGGTACGGGCTCACCCGCCGGCGAGGCGCCTTCAAGTAAACCTGAGTTGCCTGATATAGTCGAACGTCGCCAAAAAGGTTTCGAGATGCTTGCTATAGGCCAATATCCTGTAAACGAGGCGACGACCGGTTCTTACAATCTGACAGGGTATTTGCACAAAGTTCACCAGGAAGCGTTTGAACTCCATCCTCAAGATATCACGACGTACTGTCGGCGCCTGCGTCACCAGGCCATACCAGGCCTTCAGATTCCACGCCAGCGATGCGATGACCATGTAGGCCCAGTTCGATACCAGACTGTCCGAAGGCATCCTCAAGGCGTTCACTCCACTCTTGAGCTGACCGATGACGTTTTCCTGGTTGCAGCGATCGTTGGCAAAAAGGACCACTTCTCCCATCGTCATCTCCCGATCGTTGGTGATGTAGAAGAAGTACCGGACCTCATCAAACAGCCGGTGCTCCCCCTTTTCGATCGTGAGGTTCTTCCGAACCACAACCATGCGATAGGTTTTCTTACAGTGTCCGGGACGATAGTCAAACTCGGCGACCTGCTCGCTCTGCAGGCGGATGTTCTTGAATTCTCTCTCCTTGATTACTTGTTCTTTGACGTTTTCCGGACGGCGCCGTTCTTCGCTCTTGACCTCATAACGAGGAGGCCGCTCGAGCGGTTTCCATTGTCTCTCCGGCAGGGCATCGGCCATCCCGACCAGGTTCGGCTTGGCGTCATAACCAAAGACAAAACCAACCCGCTCGTCCCAGCGATCGAAGTTTCTCGTCAGCGAGAAATCCGTGTCGCCCCGAAGCCAGACCTTCGTAAACACCGACGACACCAGATCGATTGCCCGGTCCATCCACTCGGCCGCTCCGTCGGAAGAGGGACGGTTGCCCGGCCGATTCATCAGATAGAGGACCTCATTCGTATTGGCCAAGGTCACGATCAACGGTGCGTAACCCCAGATCCCGTTGTAGGCAATGTCCATTCCTTCCTTGCATTCCCCCAAGGTTCCGGCGACGGTCCCGTCCACGTCGATGATGGCCTCCTTCCGGAAGGAAGCATCCTGCAACTTCCACACCTTGGTTCGGGTTTCATTGATGGTTTCCTGAAGTCCGAAGATCCAATCCTCATCGAAACGACGGAGGAAATCTCCAGCCGTCGTGGGATCCGGAATCCTCTCGGCTCCCAGTCCGTTCATGTAGGTCTCATCCTGGCGCAACCGCTCGATATCTTCGAGACAGGTTCCACCCGACAAGACGTTGTATGCGATGTTCAGTACATGATCGGATTCCCAGTAAGGAAAGTGGTACTTGAGCAAAACGATGTTTCTGTTGATATCTTTGTCCAATCCAAGCTTACACACGAGCTTGTGAATGGCTCCGATACCACCAGATCCGATGGCGCGCGTTCTCTCGGCGATCTCGTAGTAGGTGTTGGAGTCCTTGAACATAGGATCGGACCGGTCCTCAAACTGATTTCTTTCCAACCGGCGTGTAAGATTTTGCTTGTCTCGGAGGAGGATTCTGTGGTTTCTTTTATTCACCTGGAATGTGCTCCTTTCGGGATGTCTTGTAAATATATCAAACGCATTTTATCCCGTAACGGCGCACGTTCCAGGGCTTTTCTTCCTCCTCATGCAAAAAATCACGCTGGACTAAGGACTAGGACAATCTATCCTACGACAGGAGCCAAACACGTATCCAAGCGGATGTCGACGAAACTTCGAGACTGCGCGAAATCAGCGCTGGGACGGGTTAGAGGGGGAGCCAAAGGCGACGATCCAGCGCATATAGAAAAGCGAAGCGAATCCCGCATTGACAAGAAGACCTTCATGCAGAGTCTGCAGGAAAGTGAATCATACTACGCGGGACCTGAAGGACGTAAGGAGTACATAGACGCGAGCATGCCGCGCTTATATAGGATCTTCAAGAATATGAGTCTGAGTGGGATAGAGTTCAGGGGACCAACACTGGATATCGCTTCGGGCTGGGGCATAATGTTCCCGGCCTTTCGATCTTTTATGCCGAATCTGCTTCCGTATCAGATTGCAGAAATGCGGCTGACGGAGCTGAGTTACGATGGTGACGTCATCTCTGGCTGCGAGTTTGAGTGCGACAAGGATCGTCTAGGGTTTGAGGATTGCACCTTTGGGACGATCCTCTTCTTGGATTGTATCGAACATCTTATTGTCGACCCGGTATGGACCTTGTTGGAGTGCAATCGCGCCCTAGCGCTCGGAGGGCACCTGGTCATCAGCACGCCCAATGCCGCGGCGACATTTCGTATGTTGAACATTTTGGAAGGTGCGAATCCTGCGTCCGAATCTCACATTAAGCCGAGTTCAATCTATCAACGCCACAATCGAGAATGGACGCTTGGCGAAATAGTCAGTGTTGTGAAATGCTGTGGATTTGATTGTTGTTCGTATTCGACTAATACTGAACAGCTAAGCGAAAGCGAACGAGAACTACTCGGGGTTGCCGACAGCTTGGGGTTAGTACGGCAGCCGTTGGATCAGTTCGGCCCTGAGATATTTGTCGTGGCTAGGAAAATCGAGCACGCGACGTTGGACTCGGATTTGCCACAAGACCGAAGGTGGCCGGAGTGGCTGTATACGTCGGTTGCTGCTTACCGAAAACGCCCGACTAGCTTTCCGATTGTTGTAGGCGATGACTACGCCTGAGTCCGAGCGTGGTTTGTTGACACTTCTCGAGGCCCCATATGTGGTTTGAGGGAGCCGGCAGTGAGCCAGTTGCTATCCCAAATCCCTTCTTTGAAGATCATTTAGGGTTATTTGTCGACGTGCACCGAACGCGATATTTTAGTCGGGAGCAAGTTGAGGGCACCCTCCAACGGATTGATTGGGAGCTGTTTGTCGATCTGTACAAGTCAGAGGGCAAGGCGGAGGATCCGTTTTATGACATGCTGGAGTCTCAAGCGGTCAAGCAGTACAACCTGGATAGTGTGATGAGATATGCTATTACACTGGATCATCTCTACGAGCAGGACAAGGGTCAAAGGGTCTTGGAGCTGGGATCCCCACCTTGGGGGTTGAGTGGTGTATTGCGTCGGTATGTATTCGATCATATCGAGCTGAGCAGATACGGTAGAAGAGAATTGTACAGTTACAAAGAGGAAGTAGCGATCCCCTTTCTAGGGAATGACAAGAAGATGTGTTTTGACCAAACCTTATTCAACATAGAGAGAGATGTGTTTCCCTATGAGGATAATACGTTTGATTTAGTGGTGTGTTGTGAGGCGATCGAACATTTGGCCATGGATCCGATGAATGTATTTGTTGAGGTGAACCGAATACTGAGAGATGGTGGAAGGTTGTTTGTCTCCACGCCCAACCTGGCCTGCGTTCAAAACGCCATTAAGGTGTTCAATGGGATTGCACCGGGAATATCGCCAGCGTACAGAGGCGATCTAGGAGTGGAGGATGATCTGGTCAAAATATATGCGAGGCATAACAGAGAGCTCACGACAGACGAAATAGAGGTAATGTATCGGTCAGGAGGATTTAAGGTAGACTACATGGGGACCGCTAACGTGTATGAATATCCAAGACTACCGTTATCGAATTTGCAGGTTCGCACGTTGCATCATCTGTGCGTAAAGAACCCAACTGGGGTAAAAGACACGATTTTTGCTTGTGGAACGAAGGAGGGATCACCGGACCCGGAGAGGAGATACCCGTCGGCCTTTAACCTCTATTTGTAGGCGGTTCGTGGAATAACCGAAGGTTCATGCATATTGGTGATCATCTGCCTTTCCAGATCCCTGTGTCGAGCATGCGATAGGGGGTAAGTGTGGCGCTCCGCAGAAGCGTCGTCTTGGGGGAATCGTCACGGATAAGGTAGACCTCGACTTGATTGTAACCGTGCTCAAGTGAGGACTCCGGCAAGACGACGCGAAATTCGGCGTGCTCGGACAGGGAAGTGACAGTACGGGTGGTCGCCTCAATTGTTCCATTGACGGCAACTCCAATGGTGAAAGGACCGGCATGGCTGCCTTCATGACGAACGCGACCAGACAGATACAAAGGTATAAAACTTGATGTCAGATCAATGTCCTTTAATAAATCTTGGGTCTGATCTAGCTCGATGTTGAGGTCCTGGCTCTTGATGACGTTTAGGTCGCGAACGTCGCGTCCGACAATATCGTCTCTAACCCCTCTGATTCTGAGCTGATCCAATGGCAGTTCGGAGCCGTAGAGACGTAACTGCCGCTTGATGTAGTTGAAAGAGGTTGATGCATTCGCATCATATTCCCGCTGTTTTCTCGTGTCTGCGTCATACACGCGGATTTTGCCGCGTTGTGGAAAATCATCGTCAAAAACGGAAAAACCGTCAGGGTCCCAGGGAATGTCAAGATTCAAAACGTCAGCGAGGGTGGGCACAATATCAACGCTATTGACGAACCGGTCATCGATTCTTCCGTGCTCTTGGTAGGGGCGCTTGATGAACAAAGGAACCGAAAGTAGTTCCGGGTAATTTATATCGGAATACGGTCTCATGAAGTGCCCGGAACGGAAGCTTACACCGTGGTCGGCTGTTACAAGGATAAGACTACGATCATATTCGCCGATCTGCCTGAGTTGGTCTAGCAATTGACCAAGCAGGGTGTCGACAAAACCCACCTGAAGCAAGTAGCGCTGCTTGGCCAAGTCGACGAGCAATGGCTCGTCCAGCCATTGGTTATTTTTCATGTGGCCATCGAGCACGTGCAAGGGCGCATAGCGCTTGCCGGAAGGTAGGTATTCATAGTAAAAGTGCGGCAAGATAACGTGTAGAAAGTTGAGTGTGGGCACCGCGGATGCCTTGAGACTGTCGACGAAGGCCATAGACATCCGCTGTGCGTCGGTCCAGGCTCGGCCTTGACGTTGCCAGCGAACGCCGAAGGGGACGAAATCCCTCCATCCATGAGATATCGAAGGGAGCTTTGCATTCATCTCATCTGGAAGGATGACATGCAGGTATACGACCGCGAGGTCGAGTAGTGTCCAGATGATCCTCCCGCGTCTCGCCTCCGCTGTCTTTGGTAAATAGTCCGGTGGGCATAACTCGGTCAAGGACTCGTGCACGTTCATTCGGTAAGAAGGCTCCAAGAGCGTGAATAAATTTTGTGGGTGATCTTGCAGCGTCGGTAGGAGCTTCCCTTCTGGCCTTATTCCGGTCAAGATACCGGGGACGGCGGGAACCGAGCCGTTGCTGAGAGACGTCGCCCTTCGAAACCAATGAGCCTGTCGAGCCAGGGCGGCAAAATTCGGGAAGCGAACGGCATCGATTTCCAATCTCGCGTTCAGGAGCGCGCCGGTGTCGAACTCGTCGAAGACAACCATCAGGATCGGAGGTGCATCCTCAAGCGGGGGGGATGCCAGACGCATCGGGGCCTTTGGCATGAGGATCTTCGATGTCGGAGTAAAGAAAAGAAAAGCGATAGGAAAGATCAGCACCGCTGTAGCAGTAAACGATATACACTTGCGTAACGCCGCCAGCTGCACAAAACCAAAGGCAAATATAGTTGCCAGCAAAAGGGCGACTGTGATTGTGGCCGCCGCGCCGACCGCCGGACCGTTTCTCAGGAGAGGTAGAAGCCCGATCGCAACGAGTCCAGTGAGGGCCAGTAGGTGAGCAACCTTTTGAGCTCCTGAAGCCACTAGGGCCAAGACGTTCTCACCCAGTATCCAGAAGGCCGGGATGCCGATGCTCAGCACGAGCACCAAGATTAGAACGTCCAGGCCTGTCAGGCGGTGGGCGATAAGGAACTCGGGGTACTCAGACAGCACTGAGTAAATGGGCTGGGACACGGCAAACGCGAAGGCCCCAAAAATGTGTAGCGAGTCTTGAATCCCTGAAGGTTGCGCCCAGTACGTATTGTCAAGTTTCATCCAAAAAAACGTTGCCGCCTCCACATGGCAGTCAGTGTGTCAGCCGAGTCGTCCCAAGATACTTCCTAATACATTTCTTGCTACTGCACGCGTTTGCTGTCCTGGTTCTGATTGTCCATGATCAATCGTGCGCCGAAAGCGTTCAAATGCGCTCCGGTCGTCGTGTACAAAACCACGCGACGCGAACTAGTCCCAAAATAAGCGAGGTATGAGCTCGCTCGGAAAATCGTTTGCCTTTTCCGAATATCTCGTGGATTTCAGCTCCTTGTGCGTAACAGGGAAAGCAAAGAGAAACACAAGAGACAAACCTTCCATTGGTTGTCTGGATCACTTGATCTTGTTTGTCTCTGTTATGCCCTTCCTTTCGCCCGCCACTCTTGCTCCGCCGGGGGTACGGGCTCACCCGCCGGCGAGGCGCCTTCAAGTAAACCTGAGTTGCCTGATATAGTCGAACGTCGCCAAAAAGGTTTCGAGATGCTTGCTATAGGCCAATATCCTGTAAACGAGGCGACGACCGGTTCTTACAATCTGACAGGGTATTTGCACAAAGTTCACCAGGAAGCGTTTGAACTCCATCCTCAAGATATCACGACGTACTGTCGGCGCCTGCGTCACCAGGCCATACCAGGCCTTCAGATTCCACGCCAGCGATGCGATGACCATGTAGGCCCAGTTCGATACCAGACTGTCCGAAGGCATCCTCAAGGCGTTCACTCCACTCTTGAGCTGACCGATGACGTTTTCCTGGTTGCAGCGATCGTTGGCAAAAAGGACCACTTCTCCCATCGTCATCTCCCGATCGTTGGTGATGTAGAAGAAGTACCGGACCTCATCAAACAGCCGGTGCTCCCCCTTTTCGATCGTGAGGTTCTTCCGAACCACAACCATGCGATAGGTTTTCTTACAGTGTCCGGGACGATAGTCAAACTCGGCGACCTGCTCGCTCTGCAGGCGGATGTTCTTGAATTCTCTCTCCTTGATTACTTGTTCTTTGACGTTTTCCGGACGGCGCCGTTCTTCGCTCTTGACCTCATAACGAGGAGGCCGCTCGAGCGGTTTCCATTGTCTCTCCGGCAGGGCATCGGCCATCCCGACCAGGTTCGGCTTGGCGTCATAACCAAAGACAAAACCAACCCGCTCGTCCCAGCGATCGAAGTTTCTCGTCAGCGAGAAATCCGTGTCGCCCCGAAGCCAGACCTTCGTAAACACCGACGACACCAGATCGATTGCCCGGTCCATCCACTCGGCCGCTCCGTCGGAAGAGGGACGGTTGCCCGGCCGATTCATCAGATAGAGGACCTCATTCGTATTGGCCAAGGTCACGATCAACGGTGCGTAACCCCAGATCCCGTTGTAGGCAATGTCCATTCCTTCCTTGCATTCCCCCAAGGTTCCGGCGACGGTCCCGTCCACGTCGATGATGGCCTCCTTCCGGAAGGAAGCATCCTGCAACTTCCACACCTTGGTTCGGGTTTCATTGATGGTTTCCTGAAGTCCGAAGATCCAATCCTCATCGAAACGACGGAGGAAATCTCCAGCCGTCGTGGGATCCGGAATCCTCTCGGCTCCCAGTCCGTTCATGTAGGTCTCATCCTGGCGCAACCGCTCGATATCTTCGAGACAGGTTCCACCCGACAAGACGTTGTATGCGATGTTCAGTACATGATCGGATTCCCAGTAAGGAAAGTGGTACTTGAGCAAAACGATGTTTCTGTTGATATCTTTGTCCAATCCAAGCTTACACACGAGCTTGTGAATGGCTCCGATACCACCAGATCCGATGGCGCGCGTTCTCTCGGCGATCTCGTAGTAGGTGTTGGAGTCCTTGAACATAGGATCGGACCGGTCCTCAAACTGATTTCTTTCCAACCGGCGTGTAAGATTTTGCTTGTCTCGGAGGAGGATTCTGTGGTTTCTTTTATTCACCTGGAATGTGCTCCTTTCGGGATGTCTTGTAAATATATCAAACGCATTTTATCCCGTAACGGCGCACGTTCCAGGGCTGTTCTTCCTCCTCATGCAAAAAATCACGCTGGACTAAGGACTAGGCAATCGCTGTGCTTGAGAATCTATCCATCATTCTTCTTTGACGGGTATCCTAAGGCATCACTATCGTACCAGGCAACACGAAGATTGCACCGAAATTGTACGGGTGCTTTCCCTTGCAGCGAGGCTGCAGCGTACTTGTTTCCGACCAACGGGACGGAGCGGATGCCGGATAAACCTTAGTGCTAGCAGAGCTCTAGGTCGGGGTCCGCGTTGAGATCCAGCTTCGTTACCGTAGGTCTCCGGAGTTTTGGGGTTCCTGCTGCGGCAATCATAGCGGCGTTATCGGTTGTTAGGGCCGGACTCGGGTAGTACACTTTCGGAGTTGCCGGGTATTGCGATTCATTTCGAGTGAATGTCGAGGATCGATCTTCGAATGCTTCCTTGAATGTCTTCCGTATCAAACGATTGCACGCGACACCCCCGACAACGATCAGCGATGCCGGGCGATAGCGCTCGACGGCGCGTCGTGTTTGAAGCAGCAGGGTTTTGACGATCGTTCGCTGGTAACTGGAAACGAGGTCCAGGATCTTTTGATCCGGGGCCTTACCCCGTCGCACCGGTTGAATTCTTTCAGCTTCGATGTGGCGTAGTGCCGCGGTTTTGAAACCGCTGAAGCTGAAATCGAGCCTCCCATCACTGATTTTTGGGATAGAGAAGTGAAAGCGCCGCGCGTCTCCTTGACCGGACAGGCGATCGATGACCGGGCCTCCCGGATATCCGAGTCCCAGAAATTTGGATAGTTTGTCGAGCGCTTCGCCTGCGGCGTCGTCACGAGTGCGCGAAACGTGGGTGTAGGAGTCCTTCTCAGGTGAGAAGATCAAAGAGGTGTGTCCGCCCGACACCACGAGTGAGAGCAAGGGAAAGCGAATCTTCCGATTTTCGATGAAAGCCGAATAGATGTGCCCCTCTATATGGTTGATGGGCACCAGCGGCTTGCGCAGCGCAAACGCCATGGCCTTGGCAAACGAAACTCCCACCAGCAGCGAGCCGACGAGTCCCGGACCTCGGGTGACCGCGATTCCGTCAATGTCCTGGTAGGATTTCCCGGCATCATCGAAAGCCTGGCGTACGACATAGCCGATGTTGCGCACGTGCTCCCGACTCGCCAACTCCGGCACCACACCTCCAAAGCGGCTGTGGGTCTTGATCTGAGAGGCAACGACATTTGAGAGCACACGACTTCCATCCTCGACGAGGGCGGCAGCTGTTTCGTCACAGGACGACTCGATTCCGAGAACTAGCATGCCGATTTTTCCGGACCCGTGGGTTGCCTTGGGATTTGCCTACCGACTCGAGCTTCCAGTCTTACTGGCGGCCAGACTCGACAGCGTTTCCAAGTAGGGCGGCCGGGCGATTCCCCGGTCTGTGATGATCGCCCGAACATAAGTATGGGAAGTCACATCGAAGGCCGGATTCCGTACTCCGGCCCTTTCCGGCGTGATGGGGATACCTTGAATCTGACGAACTTCCAGAGGATCACGCTCTTCGATCGGAATCTGGCTTCCATCCGCAACATTCAGATCGAGCGTTGAGATCGGAGCGGCGACATAGAACGGAATCGCGTTCTCCTTGGCAAGAACCGCGACCGAATATGTGCCGATCTTGTTTGCCACGTCACCGTTGGCTGCAATCCGGTCTGCACCGACGATGACGCAGTCGATGTTTTCGTTACGGAGGATGTGTCCGGCCATGTTATCGGTAATGACCGTGACGGGGATGTTGTCTTTGGCCAGTTCCCATGCCGTCAGCCTTGCCCCCTGAAGAAAGGGACGGGTCTCGTCGGCATAAACGCTTACTTTCTTCCCGGCTTCGACCGCGGCCCGGATCACCCCGAGCGCTGTGCCGTATCCAGCTGTGGCTAGCGCACCGGCATTGCAATGTGTCAGCACCCGGGCGTTTTCTGGCAGTAATTCCTGCCCAAAGCGGCCAATTTCAAGATTCGCCTGCACGTCCGATTCCTTTATCTGTTGTGCCTCACGTATGAGCGCATCCTTGACGCTATCTACGCCGCGGGCACGATGCATTTCGTATACTTGCCGCATCCGCTCAATCGCCCAGAAGAGATTGACGGCAGTCGGTCGCGTGGCGGAGATCACTTCACAAATCTTCTCGAATTGCGGATCGAGCTCGCCGATGGAAACCGCGGGTGCGCTGCGGACTCCAAGTGCAACACCCATCGCGGCCGCCACCCCGATGGCCGGCGCGCCTCGAATCACCATGGTTCGGATGGCGTCGGCTACTTCCGTATAGTCAGTGTAGCAGTTGTAAGTCTCCTCGGTGGGAAGGAGGCGCTGGTCCAACATTACGATGCCCGAATCGGTCCATTCGATTGTGCGGATCATTGTTTTCCTCGTCTCTGTCTCGTCGTGCCCCATCACGCTTTACGATGGCTTGCGTAGTAAAGGGTTCGGGTCGCTCCAGTTTGTTGTTTTTCGAGCAGGAAGTGTTCTTTTAGGCAAGCTTCAAAGTTATTCTGATTATAGTCGCGGTAGGTATCATCCTTGTTCAATAGCAGTCGCTCTGCCATCGGATCTTTCTTGTCGACGAACTCAATGATGAGATTCGCTGTTGCGGATCCCAGCCAACCGACAAAGGCCTGCAGGGGAATATTAGAACTGAGCACGACGTGATGGGTCAGGGCCAGGCACAGAATCACGTCGGGGCGGCCCCGCGACCACAGGTCGCGCCGTTCCTGACCTGCCCAGCCTTGGTCGGGGGAAGGGTTCGCCAGGTTGACGACCAGCGGTAGCACGTTTTGAATCTTTTCTTTTCTTACGCGTTCATAGAGCGAGTCCACGCTGCAGTGGTCGGAATCCATCGCGATCACATAGTCGGCGTGCTTAGCCGCCAGCTGACTGAACTGACCGGTGTTGCAGCCCAAGTCCCATATCAGACGCCAGTCGCTTCGGGTGGCCAGCGTGCTTTCAACGAAGACCTCTTTTTGCGCGAGAGCCGAGTCGCTATATTGATGGATGGTGTCGTAATGGGACCAGTGCGACTTTTCTTTGGGCGCCGGCAGACCACTCAACAATCGGTGGAGACCTCGGACGTTGTTTTGTATGGCGGTCTTTGAAAAACCGCTGGATCGGACCGCTGCCCGGGTGCTGCGACTGGAGTTACTGAAACGCTTCTGCATCCATGCCTGCATATGCACGTGGGTTAGGACGCCGCTCCGAAACGTATCTCGAAAACTCATGAGATGTGAGAGCTGTTTCGGGTCCAATCCCTCCAACTCGCTACGGATCCAACTTTGAAAGGGAACTTGCTTGTAGGCGTGCAGAAGCAACGGATATAGAAACATCTTGCAGAACTGGTTGTAGGCATTCCAGGGTTCGCCGCGGCGCCATCGGACAAAAGACAAAACATCGATGAAGATCGGATCCGGACCCACGAATTGAATGTTGAAAGATGACGCGTCCTTGAGGATGAAGTCGTGGCCTAGACAACGCTCCATGATTTCCAGGTGTAGCAATGCAGCTTGACGGAGCATCTCGTAGCTCCACTCGTAAGGATACGAGATGACCGGTATGCGCTCGTGCTCGATGATGGTTTCGCTCTGCAAGTGTTGGTTGAGAGCGGGCGGTACCTTGGTGGCAGGATAGCTTGGGACGATCAACCGGGCCTTTTGAAGCTCCCGAAAAAGAGCGGACTCGGAGAAGCTCCTCCATTCGTCCAGAGCTTCGGCGTGGATGATACGGTAAACGTGATCCTCCACAACAACGACGGTGCCCGCAGGATCCCGGAAGGAGCTTCCTTGTTGGTGAGGCGAAGGCATGGCCCCTCGATCGCGGAACCGACTCATTCTGGTTTCCGCTCAGTTGGGATGGATGGCTCCCCGTCCTCTTTTTTCTTGGAGCGGCGGAAAAATCGAGCGATCCGCTGCCTGAACAAGATACCCAATGCGTAGACGCCGGCTAGGCCTCCCAGAAGGAACTGGAGAAACAAACTGCCGGCGCCGGGATCGATATAGCCATAGGCAGCAGATGGATAGGCCAGAACGACCAATAATCCTATGATGACCAAAGAAACAGCTCTCATCGAGACTCCCATCCGGACGGGCCCTCGTCCAAACAGAGCAAAGAACTCGAGCCTGCCGAAAACCTGATGTCCGTGTACTTTATATTCAATTATCTAGGTTCGTTGAAGTCAAGATTCATCTCGGGTGGTTCGTTCCCAAAAAACTGGCAAAGCAATTCTCCGTCCCGGCGTGATGTCATCTTCTTCAAGGGCTCGGGTGGCTGGAGTGCCCCCTACTCCGTCATCCACCTCGCCCCCTGCCAGCCCAGGTGCGCGTGCGAATTGAAGAGACGTACCACCGGAGGCGCTCCCCAGTCGATAACGCTGATGGTAGCGGGATCGAGGAACAGCCGTCGGCCTACATTCGACGGAGCCCCGATCGCTGCTGCCAGGAGGGCCTTGATCGGACCCACATGGCTGACCACTACGGTCCATTGCTCCCTGCTGCCGTCGCCCAACTCCTCCACGAACGCGAGGATCCGGGCCTGAATATCCTCGAAGGAGTCGCCGTTCGGCGGAGATCTACTCGGATCCGATTCCCAGGACGCCAGGATCTTCGCATTCTGCGGACTCCGAGCCAGTACCTCCGAGCGGCTCAAACCTTCCCAGTCACCGAAGGATCCCTCTCGCAGCCGCACATCGGTAATGAAATTCAGGCCCCGCCCACGGGCGATTCGGGCGGCGGTGTCCCGCGCGCGAACCAGAGGGCTGGTGTAGACGCGGGTGATCGGCAAAGGGGCCAAGGCTTCCCCTAGGCGATGCGCCTGGTGGACTCCTCGCTCGGTGAGGGGATCATCTTGACTTCCGAGGTACCGCATCTCGGTGTTGGCTAATGCCTCGGCGTGTCGTACGAGAAAAAATCTCCTGTATGCTCGTTTGTCGCTCATGGGTGACTTCCGCACAGTGTTTCTTCCAATACGGCATTTCAGGGGTTTCTTTACAACGATACCTCAAACCATCCTGGGGCCGCCAGGCGTTCGGTTCCCGAGCTTTACAGATACCGGACGTTCGGCTCGTGAGGGGGATTATTCTTTGACCGGAGTAATCTTCGTGATATTGCTTAGTGCTCCTGTTCGTAATTAGGGGCACTTGAGGTCCCGGATGGCCCTTCGACCAAGATAGATGAAATGGCAACCCCCGAGTTTTCCCGTACGGCCTGCACTCTACTCCTTCTTCTTTTTCCGTCCTGTCAATCAAATTCCCCCAGGCTCTTGTCGAAAGTGGACCAAGAGCGCTCGTTTGTCGAGTATCGAGATGAGATAGGAAGAGACGTCCGGCTTCCCCGTCGTCCTGCCCGGATCGTGTCCTTGGCTCCCAGCATTACGGAGTCTCTCTACTTGCTGGGAGCAGACCCTTTTGTCGTGGGTGTGACCAACCATTGCAAGTGGCCGGAGGCAGCGAAAAGAAAGCCACAGGTTGGCAACCTCTTGAATCCCAACTTCGAGGTGATTCTCGCGGCTGAGCCTGATCTGGTCATTGCCACCACCGCCGGGAACGATCGGAATGCCGTGCTGAAACTCGTGGACCTCGGACTCCCGGTTTTCGTGACGGCCGCAAGGTCGGTTGATGATATCTTCAACACCATCGCCAACATTGCCCGCATCGTCGATCGTGAAGACGAAGGAAGAGCCCTTGTGTCGGATATGAAGACGAGGCTGGCGGCTGTTCGAATCAAACTGCAGGGGCTGCCAAGAGTGCGCGCGTTCTTCATGACGTGGTTCGACCCGTTGCTCGCGCCCGGCAGGAATACGTTCGAGACTGATGTATTGCACTCGGTTGGAGTGGAATCGATCACCTCGGAAATCGAGGAGTTTTATCCTCGTTTCAGTCTCGAGCAAATCATCGCGCAAGACCCAGAAGTGATCCTGACGGTTGAGCACAACGCGCCGTATGTTGCGAACTTACGAGAGCTCCGCGGTTGGCGAAGCCTTCGTGCGGTCCGTCAGGGCAGAGTATTCGTGATCGATGAGACGATTCAGCACCCTTCGCCCCGTTTTGTGCAGGGCGTAGAAGAAATGGTGAGGAAATTGTATCCGGAGCGCTTCGAGTGAGCTCTTTGCCGCAGTATACACCGATCTCGGTCCGCAGGATCGTCTGGCTGACCGTCGTGCTTACCATCGTGTGGGGAATCAGTGTCGTTGTTTCGCTCAAGATCGGGAGCGTTTCCATTTCCAATGCAGAATTCTTCACCCTCATTCAGAATCGCTTGGGAGGCCGGACAGGCAGTAGCCCAACGGAGGTCATCTTGTTCTCCGTCCGGTTCCCGCGGCTTCTGCTGGGGTCGGTGGTCGGCGCGGCTCTGGCCTTGGCGGGAGCCGCTTTTCAATCGCTGCTGCGCAATCCTTTGGCAGATCCCTATGTGCTCGGAATCTCGGCTGGGGCATCCATGGGGACCATCCTATTTTCAATTTTCGCCTCCGCGTCCTCGACTGTAGCCGTCCTTTATATGGGAAGACCGACGGCCGCGTTCATCGGGGCGCTGATCACGGTTCTCGGGGTCTACGTCATCGCCGGCGGCATACACGCTCGCTCGGGCGAGAGCCCCCACCGGCTGTTGCTTGCCGGAATTGTACTGGCTTCGTTTTTGTCATCGATCAATGTCTTTCTCCTCACGAGTACGGATCGAGCCAACCTGCGCGGTATCTTCTACTGGCTGATTGGAGATCTCAGCCGGCCGATCGATCGTACGTTCCCAGCCGTCACGGTCATCGTCCTTGCCGGCCTGGCGGTTCTGTTTCTTCTATCTCATAGCCTGAACCTGATCTCCCTTGGCGAGGAAGAGGCCCAGATCCTCGGCGTCTCGATCGGACACGTCAAGGCTGCGGTTTTCGTGGTGGCTTCGTTGATCACAGGCGCGGTGGTTTCCGTGAGTGGGCCGATCGCATACGTGGGGCTGATCTGTCCCCACCTGGGACGTATGATGTTTGGCAGCGACAACCGGGTCCTTTTCCCGACGGTCTTTGTTTTCGGCGCCATCTTCACGTTGATTGCCGATACCGTGGCCCGAACGGTCATTTCACCCTCGGAGCTACCGGTGGGAGTCATCACTGCGCTCTGTGGGGCCCCTTTGTTTGTTTATCTCTTGCGCCGTCGAAGTAGCGGTGGCTGATCGGGAGGTTTTCTTTGACAAGTGTGGCCATCGAGGCCCGGAGCGTCAGCTTTTCTTACGCGAATCCCGTGGTCGAGGACTTCAGCTTGAGCCTGAGTCCCGCAATGGTAACGGGGATCATCGGTCCCAATGGCTGTGGCAAGACGACGACCCTGCGGATTCTGGATGGCATCCTTCGTCCCCAGGCAGGGGAGGTGCTCTTGCACGACCGCCCGGTTTCGGCGCTGAGTCGAAAAGAGATCGCTCGCCAGATCGCGGTGGTGCCCCAAAACGGTGGCCTGTATCCGTTTCAGACCGTCTTCAGCTTTACCATGCTTGGGCGCTCCCCGCATCTGTCCCTGCTTGGCTTCGAGACTGCGAAAGATATCGAGACAGTCGTGGAAGCGTTGGAGCTGACCCATTTGTCAAGCCATCAAGCCAAAAGAGTTTCCGAGATCTCGGGGGGAGAGAAACAACGGCTCCTTCTCGCCAGGGCGTTGGCTCAAAAGTCAGAGGTTCTGCTTCTGGATGAGCTTACCGCGAATCTGGACGTCAACTATCAGGTCGAGCTCATGGGCTTGGTTCGCCGCCTTACTCTCGAACGTCGTCTCGCGACGCTCGTTGTCTCACACGAGATCAATCTCCTTGCTTCCTTTTGTGATCACATCGTGCTCATGTCCCGTGGGAGGATCCAGCGGCAGGGTCCCGCCCGCGAGGTTTTGACAAGAGATAGTTTGAATCGACTGTTTGGCTTGGACTTCAGGGTAAGCGCAAGGCCGTCCGGAAAGGTGGACGTTATTCCCGTCATGGATCCTACGAGCGAACAGTGAGGGTCGCATCGCGACGCACAAGAGAATCCGCACCGGAGACTCAAAACGAAAACAAGCCTGCGAAACATTGCCAAGAGCCAGTCCGCCGAGTCGATAAAGAGCACGAAGGCTTTGCCGACAACACGCCTTCGTGATAAATAGTTTTTCGGGAACAATTGGAGGTTTCTGCACCGATGCCTAGAACCAAACAGAGTACCGCCGCCAGCATAGAATCCGTTCTTACCGAAGACCGACGATTCAAGCCCTCGCGTGATTTCAGCAAGAAAGCTCACGTTAGAAGCATGGCTCAGTACGAGCGAATGTATGAGGAATCGATTCGCAACCCGGAGCGGTTTTGGGCCAAGATCGCGGCAGAGCTCCACTGGTTCAAGCCCTGGAAAACCGTTTTGAAATGGAAAATACCGTTCGCCAAGTGGTTTGTCGGCGGGAAAACCAACATTTCCTACAATTGTCTCGACCGGCAGCTGGCAACCTTCCGGAAGAACAAAGCTGCCTTGATCTGGGAAGGCGAGCCGGGCGACGTCCGAACCCTCACCTACCAACAACTGTTTGCCGAGGTGTGCAAATTCGCCAATGTTCTCAAGGGCCTGGGCGTGAAGAAAGGCGATCGGGTGATCATATATATGGGGATGGTGCCCGAGCTTCCGATGGCAATGTTGGCATGCGCCCGAATCGGCGCCATTCATTCCGTCGTATTCGGCGGGTTTTCCGCGGAGGCGTTGCGCGATCGGATCAACGATGCAGGGGCTGCTGCTGTAATCACGCAGGACGGTGGCTACCGGCGGGGAACGGAATTACCCCTGAAGCAGGCCGTCGACGACGCGCTGAAGGGGACCTCTACAGTTAGAACCGTCCTCGTGCATCGAAGGACGGGTTCGGCCGTCAAGATGACCGCCGGCCGGGACCATTGGTGGCATGAGCTGTCCCAAACGGCTTCGGACCAGTGTGATGCCGTTGCACTCGATGCCGAGCACCCGCTGTTCACTCTTTACACGAGCGGAACGACGGGGAAGCCGAAAGGTATCCTGCATACGACGGGCGGCTATATGGTCTACGTTTATTTGACCGCGAAGTACATCTTCGACTTGCGCGAAGAAGATACCTATTGGTGTACAGCGGACATCGGATGGGTCACCGGCCACAGCTACATTCTCTACGGTCCTCTTCTCAACGGAGCGACCAGCTTCATGTACGAGGGCGCCCCCAACCATCCGAACCCTGATCGATTCTGGGATATTGTCGCACGGCACCGGATCAACATCTTCTATACCGCGCCGACGGCGATCCGCGCTTTCATCAAGTGGGGAGAGCAATGGCCGTTGAGGCACGACCTGTCCAGCCTGCGGCTGCTCGGGACCGTCGGTGAACCAATCAATCCCGAGGCGTGGATCTGGTATCACCGCGTCATCGGCAAGGAGCGGTGTCCCATCGTCGATACCTGGTGGCAGACCGAAACCGGCGGAATCTTGATCACGCCCCTGCCTGGCGCAACACCGACGAAGCCCGGAACCGCCACGCGACCCTTTTTTGGTATCGTCCCGGAGGTCGTGGACCGCACCGGGAAAGCGGTGCCGGCCGGCTCCGGGGGCTACCTGATCATCAAGAAGCCCTGGCCTGCCATGTTGCGAACGATCTGGGGGGATGACGAGCGCTTCAAACGGCAGTACTGGTCGGAAATTCCGGGCGCTTATTTCTCTGGCGACGGAGCCAGAAAAGACAAGGACGGAAATTTTTGGATCATGGGACGCGTGGATGATGTCATCAATGTGGCTGGCCATCGATTGGGGACCATGGAAATCGAGAGCGCACTCGTGTCCCACAAGAAGGTCGCCGAAGCCGCCGTTGTTGGGCGCCCGGACGATCTGAAGGGCCAAGCGATCGTGGCCTTTGTTTCGCTGGAGGGGGGTCAGCAGCCAAGCCCCACCATGCTGGACGAGCTTCGGAGGCACGTCGCGAAGGAGATCGGCGCGATTGCGAAGCCGGACGATATTCGCTTCACCGATGTGTTGCCGAAGACGCGCTCCGGTAAGATCATGCGCCGTCTGTTGCGCGAGATCGCTGGCGGCGGCACGGTAAAGGGCGATGTAACGACATTGGAAGATCATTCGGTGCTGGAAAAGCTCCGCGCCGGAGAAGAGGGATAGCAACGTCGGGCCGGGCCCGACGCGCTATCCGCTATGCGTCTAGCGCTATGCGTCAAGCGTCCTTTGCTGAGCGCTGAATTCGGTGCGGCTCACAGTCAGGACATGGGTAGTACACGACAATGCCAACCAGTGTCACGGACCTGATCAATCTTTCATTAGCTTACGTCTAAGCGGAAAGCGCTCAGCGGATACGGTAAGCGCTAGACGGATAGCGCTAGACGGATAGCGTAGCTTGCCGCAGGGCCGCTACATCATCCGTATGATCTCCATTCTTAGAAGGCGGTCCAGGCTGTGGAGAATTTCGAACTCCCGCATCGGAGAGACGGTGACGATCGATTTGACGTCCATGGACCCGTTGATGCGTGAGGCGATGAAGCCTTCCTGAGAGCTTAAATTGAATTTGAGCAAATCGGTTTCGGGAACTTGGAAGTACGGTACCTTGTGGGCCTGCAAGGACGTTCGGTACCAGTCCTCACAGATCGCCCTTTCGGCGCGGTCGATCTGTTCGTGAACCTTTTCGTTCTGCGGTTCGGAGTTTACGATCTCCTGAAAGAGCACGAGCGCTTCGGTGAACTTCTGGGCTTTCATCAGCTCGAGAGCTTGATCAAAAGGATCCACCACCTCCTCTCTAGTCCTTAGTCCAGCGTGATTTTTTGCATGAGGAGGAAGAAAAGCCCTGGAACGTGCGCCGTTACGGGATAAAATGCGTTTGATATATTTACAAGACATCCCGAAAGGAGCACATTCCAGGTGAATAAAAGAAACCACAGAATCCTCCTCCGAGACAAGCAAAATCTTACACGCCGGTTGGAAAGAAATCAGTTTGAGGACCGGTCCGATCCTATGTTCAAGGACTCCAACACCTACTACGAGATCGCCGAGAGAACGCGCGCCATCGGATCTGGTGGTATCGGAGCCATTCACAAGCTCGTGTGTAAGCTTGGATTGGACAAAGATATCAACAGAAACATCGTTTTGCTCAAGTACCACTTTCCTTACTGGGAATCCGATCATGTACTGAACATCGCATACAACGTCTTGTCGGGTGGAACCTGTCTCGAAGATATCGAGCGGTTGCGCCAGGATGAGACCTACATGAACGGACTGGGAGCCGAGAGGATTCCGGATCCCACGACGGCTGGAGATTTCCTCCGTCGTTTCGATGAGGATTGGATCTTCGGACTTCAGGAAACCATCAATGAAACCCGAACCAAGGTGTGGAAGTTGCAGGATGCTTCCTTCCGGAAGGAGGCCATCATCGACGTGGACGGGACCGTCGCCGGAACCTTGGGGGAATGCAAGGAAGGAATGGACATTGCCTACAACGGGATCTGGGGTTACGCACCGTTGATCGTGACCTTGGCCAATACGAATGAGGTCCTCTATCTGATGAATCGGCCGGGCAACCGTCCCTCTTCCGACGGAGCGGCCGAGTGGATGGACCGGGCAATCGATCTGGTGTCGTCGGTGTTTACGAAGGTCTGGCTTCGGGGCGACACGGATTTCTCGCTGACGAGAAACTTCGATCGCTGGGACGAGCGGGTTGGTTTTGTCTTTGGTTATGACGCCAAGCCGAACCTGGTCGGGATGGCCGATGCCCTGCCGGAGAGACAATGGAAACCGCTCGAGCGGCCTCCTCGTTATGAGGTCAAGAGCGAAGAACGGCGCCGTCCGGAAAACGTCAAAGAACAAGTAATCAAGGAGAGAGAATTCAAGAACATCCGCCTGCAGAGCGAGCAGGTCGCCGAGTTTGACTATCGTCCCGGACACTGTAAGAAAACCTATCGCATGGTTGTGGTTCGGAAGAACCTCACGATCGAAAAGGGGGAGCACCGGCTGTTTGATGAGGTCCGGTACTTCTTCTACATCACCAACGATCGGGAGATGACGATGGGAGAAGTGGTCCTTTTTGCCAACGATCGCTGCAACCAGGAAAACGTCATCGGTCAGCTCAAGAGTGGAGTGAACGCCTTGAGGATGCCTTCGGACAGTCTGGTATCGAACTGGGCCTACATGGTCATCGCATCGCTGGCGTGGAATCTGAAGGCCTGGTATGGCCTGGTGACGCAGGCGCCGACAGTACGTCGTGATATCTTGAGGATGGAGTTCAAACGCTTCCTGGTGAACTTTGTGCAAATACCCTGTCAGATTGTAAGAACCGGTCGTCGCCTCGTTTACAGGATATTGGCCTATAGCAAGCATCTCGAAACCTTTTTGGCGACGTTCGACTATATCAGGCAACTCAGGTTTACTTGAAGGCGCCTCGCCGGCGGGTGAGCCCGTACCCCCGGCGGAGCAAGAGTGGCGGGCGAAAGGAAGGGCATAACAGAGACAAACAAGATCAAGTGATCCAGACAACCAATGGAAGGTTTGTCTCTTGTGTTTCTCTTTGCTTTCCCTGTTACGCACAAGGAGCTGAAATCCACGAGATATTCGGAAAAGGCAAACGATTTTCCGAGCGAGCTCATACCTCGCTTATTTTGGGTCTAGTGACCGGGGCCGCCCTCACTTCCTTGACGTGCAGGATCTCCTTCTGATACAGCTCGAACAGCTCAAAGCTGACCTGAAAATCCGAGCCGTGTAGCTCCAAGATCATTTCCGAGATCGTTTTCTCCTTGTTCGCCAGAAACAGGAGCTTTTTGTGGATCGGCTTCAGCTCGATGCTCTTTAGATCCGCTTCCGGGCTAATCCCTAGCACGACGTTGTTGCATGGGAAAACCCCGCGTATTCGCGCCCATTCGTCCTTGCGCCGGACACCCTCGAAGATCACTGTGTTGAGATCGACGTGGATCAGGATCAGTTCGTCGGTGTCATACCCGTCCTCGGTAAAGTGGAAGTAGCCGTCTTCCCAGAGAAACAAATCATAAATAACTTCTTCTGTTCGACTTACCAGGGCTGCAGCCACCTCTTCCTGTGTGAGGAATCCTTCACCGACCAGCACCTTGCCCAGAACCAATCTGGAGTGCTGGTGCAGCTGTAAAGCGCGCATTAACTGGACTTCCGTGATTCTGCCTTGGTACAGCAAGTAATGTCCAAGCTGCTTGTTGGGCTCGTTCGACCGCGACGAGATGATCGTACCTTGCTTGAAATAGATGTAGTTTTTGATCTTCTCACGAATGAAGGCCAGTGCTCCCGTCTTGCGGCCCATGGTGACCCACTGGAGAAGCTCCGCCAGGTCCATCGTTTTCATCTTGCCTGACACGGACATGACAGTCCAAGCCTCCGGGCCGTAGAACAATGCAGCAACTTTAGCCTATCCTTGACCTTATCGGATGGCACGGCTTGCGTGGTAGCGCAAATTTTCCATGGATTTCGGATCGAGACCATCGAAACAGGGACGAATGTGAAAAAAATCGGTATGATGAACGCTCCGGTAAGCTTGCCGGGTGGACCGTAACAATGACCTATGCCAACCAGTTGACGATTTTGAGGATGATATTCATCCCATGCTTTGTCCTGCTCTTGATTTACGGTTACCCCAGAGCGGCCGTGCTCGTTTTCGTAATAGCCGGCATTACCGATGGGCTCGACGGCCTTCTGGCGCGCAAGTTGCAGCAGAAAACCGTCTTGGGTTCGTTTCTGGATCCCATGGCGGACAAGCTATTGATCACGTCGGCCTTTATCACTCTGACAATCCCAGCGGTCCCAATCAGCGTGCACATTCCAGTCTGGTTGACGGTGACTGCGATCAGTCGTGATCTTCTGATTGCGCTGGCGGTTCTGATCATCCATCTACAGACCGGTCACGCCAAGTTTCCTCCGACCTTTCTCGGGAAACTTACGACCACGGCTCAGCTCGTGACGGTGGCAACGACCCTTGTGTCGGAGTTCAGCGTGGGCTTGGGTCAGGTCTTGTTCATGCCGATCGTAATTGTGGCGCTACTTCTCACAATTGTCTCCGGTCTGCATTATTTCTATGTCTCGGTGAGAATCATTGAAGCCTACCAACGTTCAGGTGTAGCGGGTGACGAGCAAAGGGTTGAGAATCGTTGAGGTCGAGGCCGGTTCCATCGGGGCCCATGCCGGGCTTGCGACAGGGGACGAGATCCTGACCATCAACGGCAAAACGATCCCGGACGAACTTGCCTTGAGGTTCCATTTGGCGGAAGAGCAAGTGGAGATCGAGGTGCGAAAGCAGTCGGGACAGAAGGAATTGCTGGATCTCGACCTGGAGGACAAGGGAAGCCTCGGCCTTGGAATCAGGGTCGACGACTTCAAGACGAGGACTTGCAACAATGCCTGCCTGTTCTGTTTCATCGATCAGCTGCCTCCAGCGGTGCGCCCAACTCTCCAAGTCAAGGATGATGACTATCGTCTCTCTTTTTTGCACGGGAACTACATTACCCTGACGAATCTGCCCGAACGAGAGCTGGATCGGATCATCGAACAGGCGCTGTCGCCGCTCTACATTTCTGTCCACGCGACGGATCCTGCGCTTCGGACTCGAGTCCTGGGTCGGCGCCGGCCGGACGATCTGGACCGCAAGATGCGAAAACTCATCGCTGGCGGAATCCGACTCCACACGCAGATCGTGCTCATGCCGGGGATCAACGACGGCTCGAATCTCGCGCAGACCGTGTCGGACCTGCACGGCTATCATCCAGGAGTCCATTCGGTTGCGATTGTTCCGCTGGGTCTCTCCGATCACGGAGCGCCCAAGACCCATTACAAGGCGATCGATGCCGAGTACTGTCGCAAGACCATCGATCAGGTTGCACCGTGGCAACAACGGTTCCAGCGCTCGATGGGCCGGACCTTCGTCTATCTGGCGGACGAGTTCTACATTCAAGGGAGAGTGCCGCTTCCGGACACATCGTACTATGATGAGTTCGCTCAGCTCGAAGACGGGATCGGCATGGTTCGGAACTTCATCGACGAGTTCGAGCGTGAGCTGAAACGCTGGCGACGCGGACGGCCGGAACTGAACGGCACCTTGACGACGGCCAAGCTGTTTGGTCCCTATTTGCTTGATTGTATCGGGCGCTTCAACGATAGGCTTCATTCGCGTCTGCGTGTGGTGGAGATCGAGAACACATTCATGGGTAAAGGAATCACGGTCGCCGGACTCCTATCGGGCAGAGATATCGTGCGGTCATTGCGGACGGAAGTTCTGGGCGATTTTGTAGTGATCCCCCACTCGGCGGTATCGAAGGTGGATGGGATTTTGGTAGACAATATGAGTCCAAGACAGTTAACTGAGTACTTGGGAAAGCCCGTTTATTCCAGCGGGGCCTCGACGGGCAAGTTTTTTGATCTTCTCTGCAGGCAGTTGTCACGGGGGTGAGTCCCGGTTCTTCCCGCAACGAGGGGCGTGGCCATGGTTCGAACGATTGAAGGAAGCATGAACGCGGATGGCATCCGATTCGCGATTGTCGCCAGCCGGTTCAACGGTCTGATTGTGGAAAAACTCCTCGCGGGCGCAACGGATACACTACAGCGGCACGGCGCCAAAACGGATGACATCACCGTGGTTCGGGTCCCAGGTTCGTTTGAGCTACCCGCGGTCGCGCGCAAGCTGGCCGCCTCCGGTAAGCACGACGCCGTGGTGTGCCTTGGAGCGCTGCTGAAGGGCGAGACACCACATTTCGATTATATCTCCTCGACCGTGACGGCCGAGATTGCAGCCGCCGGTCGCGAATCGGGTGTTCCCGTAATCTACGGAGTGCTGACCTGTGACACGACCGAGCAAGCCCTGAATCGCGCCGGCCTCAAGATGGGCAACAAGGGTTCCGAGGCGGCCGTCGCCGCCATTGAAGTCGTGCAGGTACTCCGACAAATCTGATATCCTGTTTCCCCTTAATATCGTTGCAGAAGGCGTGGCGCCAGTGCCGAATCCAGAGCTCGAGACCCGAGTTCTTCCTGAGGGCGGCACGGGGCGAACCCTGGAGTAGACAGATCCCATGGGATTGAGACGGACGGCGCGCGAATGCGCGCTACAGATGTTGTACCAATTCGACATCGGCGGTCAATCCGCTCCAGACATTCTGAGTACCTTCTGGGAGCGAAACGAGCAGATGGCGGGTGTTCAGAGTTTCGCAAACGAGCTGTTTGAGGGAAGTGTCGACAAGCTCGATGAAATCGACGAGATTATCCGCCAGCATGTGAAACACTGGAAACTGGCCCGGATCGCGGCCGTGGATCGCAATATCCTCCGAGTGGCCGTTTTCGAGTTTCTGTCCGACGCCGAGATTCCGGGAACAGTCGTGATCAATGAGGCGCTGGAGATTGCGAAGAAATTCTCAACCGACGAGTCCGCCCAGTTCGTCAATGGTGTGCTCGACAGCATCAAGACGGATCTCGATCCGAAGACCAAGAAGGAAACACGTTGATGGAGAATGAGTCCCCCCATCCCTTGGATCAAAGGGAGCAGAAGCTCGAGGAATTGAAGCGGCGGGGATACGATCCTTACCCGCGAAACTTTGCATACAGCCATACGTTGACGGAGATTCGGGCGGAGTTCGACGCGCGCACGGGTCCCGAACTCGAGGAGACCGCGCCAGAGGTGGCTGTTTGCGGCCGCATTCTCGCGCGGCGAAGTCATGGGAAGACTGGCTTTATGGATCTCTCGGACGGCCAGTCGAAGCTTCAGGTCTATGTGCGCCGCGATCGGCTGGGAGACGAAGGTTTCGAGTTGTACGGACTCTTCGACATCGGAGACATTGTTGCAGTCGAGGGGGTTCTGTTTCGGACTCGTGCGGGCGAGTTGACCGTCATAGCCTCGAAGCTGCATCACCTCTCGAAGTGCCTGCTTCCGTTGCCGGAGAAGTGGCACGGGCTGACGGACGTCGAGATTCGCTACCGCCAGCGCTACGTGGATTTGATTGTCAACCCAGTTGTCCGGAAGGCTTTCGAGAGCCGGGCCAAGATCATCCGGGAGATCCGAACCTTCCTCGACGGAAGAGGTTACCTCGAGGTCGAGACCCCCGTTCTTGCTGCCGTCGCCGGCGGAGCCCTGGCCCGTCCCTTCCAGACCCACCACAACGCATTGGGACTGGACCTCTATCTCAGAATAGCTCTGGAGTTGCCATTGAAGCGACTGCTCGTAGGCGGCATTCCCAAGGTGTACGAGCTGAGCCGAATTTTTCGAAACGAGGGAATATCGACGCAGCACAATCCGGAATTCACCATGTTGGAATTCTATGAGGCCTACAGTGACTTCAAGAATCTCATGGACCTGACCGAGAGCATGATTGCCAAAGTCGCAGAAAGGGTGACCGGCTCGAGGGAGGTACGCTTTCAGGATCAATCGATCGATTTTGGCCGTTGGCACCGCTACACGATGAAAGAGGCAGTCGTGGAGTTCTGGCCGGAAGGTTCAGCTCCGCCCGCTTTGGACGATCTTCAAAACGTCGACAAGCTGAAGTCGCTAATGCAATCCCAGGGCATTGAGGCTGCGGGTTCGGACGTGGGACCCGGGAAGCTGCTGGGGGCGATCTTTGAAGAGATCGTGGAGCCCCGACTCATCCAACCAACGTTTATCTACGATTATCCCACGGAGCTGTCCCCTCTTGCGAAGGTCAAGGCAGACGATCCGGAAACGGTCGAGCGCTTCGAGCTCTTTATCGGAGGGATGGAGGTTGCCAACGCCTATTCCGAGCTCAACGATCCGTTCGAGCAAAGGCGGCGCTTTGAAGAGCAGGTGGAGGCTCGGGGTCGTGGGGATCTGGAAGCTCACGATATGGATGAGGATTACCTGAGAGCGCTCAGCTACGGCATGCCCCCGGCCGCTGGGGAGGGCATCGGCATCGATAGGCTTACCATGGTGTTGACCGACTCCGCCTCGATTCGTGACGTCATTCTTTTTCCACTCCTGCGACCAGAGCCCGAATCACAGGAGTAAGTACCCCATTCAGGAACAGGAGTATCAACCGCGATGAAGTTTGAGCTCTTCGTGGCAACGCGCTACTTGATGGCCAAGAGAAAGCAGACCATGGTCTCGGTGATTTCGGCCATCTCCGGTCTAGGGATTACGGCTGGTGTCATGGCTCTGGTCATCGCGCTCGCACTCTCGACCGGCGTTCGCGAAGACATTCAGGAGAAGATCGTGGGTGCGACCTCCCACGTCAATCTGCTTCGCATCGATGGGACTGCATTGGTGGACTATAGCCCGCTGCTGGAGAAGACGCGGGAGGCGCCTCGGGTTGTGGGCGCAGCCCCAGCCATCTTCAACGAGGTCTCGATTCAGGGTAGCTCGCGCAGCCAGGGAGCGGTTTTGAAGGGGGTGAACCCCAGGATGGAGAACGAAGTCTCGGACTTCTTCTCCCACATTGTCGCAGGAGATGCCGACGCGCTCGATTTCAGCCGGGAGCCCGAACCGGAGCCTGATCAAACATTGCCTCCCGAGAACCTGATCATGGGTAAGGAAATGGCACGGCAGCTCGGTGTTCGGGTCGGAGACACCGTTCGCATCTGGTATCTCGGGCGTAGCCTCACTCCGTTCGGGCCTGCCTTGAAGCGAAAGACCTTCCGCGTCGCGGCGGTTTTCGAATCGGGACTGTGGGACTACGATGCGAACTGGGCATACACCAACATGCGAGCTGCCCGGCGCCTATTCTCTTTCCCCGATGATTCCTGCTCAGTACTCCAGTACCGGACAGACGATGTCGAAGCGGCCAAGGAAATCGCGGACGGAATCCGGGAAGTGGCGGGAAGCGGGTTTACCACTACGACCTGGATCGACTTGAACCGCCCCCTCTTTTCGGCACTCAAACTGGAAAAGCTGGCGCTGTTCATCACGATCAGCCTGATCGTCATGGTCGCGGCGCTCAACATCGTGACGACGCTCATCATGATGGTCTTGGAGAAGCAGAAAGATATCGCGATCCTGACTGCCATGGGCGCGACTCAAGAAATGATCATGCGTATCTTCATGTTCCAGGGCATGGTCATCGGTGTGATTGGCACTCTGGCGGGGGCGAGTCTCGGCGTCGCGGTCTGTTGGTTTCTGGATGCCTATCGGCTCATCCGGCTGGAGGCGGAAGTATACAGTATCCCGTATGTCCCGTTTCATGTGAATGCCCTCGATGTGCTGGCGGTGTCGTTGACCTCTCTGTTGATCACCTTTCTGGCGACGCTCTACCCGGCCCGCAATGCCTCTCGACTCGACCCTGTGGAAATACTCCGTTATGAGTGACATGTTGGCTGCAGGCGATATATCGAGGACTTACTCATCGGGCGGACAAAAGCTGGAAGTGCTGCGGCGGCTATCCCTTTTGGTACCGAACGGAAACATGGTGGCCATAATGGGAGCGTCAGGATCCGGCAAGAGCACACTGTTGCATTTGCTCGGTGCAATGGAGAAACCCGACAGCGGCAGCATTCGGGTTGCGGACGTGGCGGTATCGTCGCTGAACCGGACCGAGCTGTCGGACTTTCGCAACCGGATGATCGGCTTTGTTTTTCAGTTTCACCATCTCCTTCCTGAGTTCACGGCTCTGGAGAACGTGATCATGCCCCTGCTGATCCGTGGAAATCTGCAGGCGGAGATCAACGCCGTGGGGGAAGCGCTGCTGGCGGACGTGGGGCTTGGGGAACGCAGCCATCATCGGCCGGGCGAGCTCTCGGGCGGCGAGCAACAAAGGGTAGCCATCGCCCGAGCGCTGATCGGGCGACCACGAATCTTACTCGCGGATGAACCGACCGGGAATCTAGATCCGCATACCGGGGATGCCGTCGGTCAATTAATCGCCCAACTACATGAACAGTATAAGCTTACAACCATTCTGGTGACGCACAACCCCAGGCTGGCCAGACTGGGGGACCGAATCTACCGTCTCGAGGAAGGCTGTCTCGTTGACAGTAAGACGTAGCTCCCCGGTACCTCGCGCCAAGCGCGAACGATACTGCGGGAGCCATCCAATTTGTGGGGATGTTTTCGCGCGCGCTGTCGATATAGAATCCAGGGTGCAATTAGTGCAAATGAAGAGAGCCTTTGGTCTTTACACCGTTCCAGCTGTGTCGGTATAATAATTCATATTCTATAAAGCTCTTATTCTATGTTTGAGAAATACACCGAGAAGGCTCGCCGAGTCATCTTTTTTGCGCGCTACGAGGCGAGTCAGTTCGGCAGTCCCTATATAGAAACCGAGCATCTCCTACTCGGTCTCATTCGTGAAGACAAAACCCTCACGAATCGATTTTTCCCAAAAGCGAATTCCTCTATCGACACTATACGCAAGGAAATAGAGGGGCGTAGCTTGGTACGGGAAAAAGTGTCGACCTCGGTCGACCTTCCCTTTTCCGACGAAAGCAAGCGGGTTCTGAACTGCGCGGCCGAAGAGTCGGAGCGCCTTTCGCACAAGCATATCGGGACCGAGCACATCCTGATGGGATTGCTGAGAGAGGAGAAGTCAGTCGCTGCGGAAATCCTCCGAGAGAGGGGGTTGAGGCTCGGAATGGTCCGCGAGGAATTGGGCCGCGGCGTGTCCGAGAAGCAAGGTCATGTGCGGACCAAGGAGCCCCTGAGTCTGGTCGAGTTTTCGAGGGACCTCACCGAAGCCGCTTTGAATGACGCATTGGACCCGCTTGTTGGGCGGGACGATGAAATCGAGCGGATGATTCAGATCCTCTGCCGCAGAACCAAGAACAACCCGGTATTGATCGGAGAGCCAGGAGTCGGCAAGACCGCGATAGTCGAAGGTATGGCACAGCGAATCGTCAATGGTGTCGTGCCTCCTCCGCTGCTCGACAAGAAGATCTTGGCGTTGGATATCTCTCTCATCGTCGCCGGTACCAAGTACCGTGGGCAGTTCGAGGAGAGGCTCAAGACGATCATGAAGGAGCTGGTGGAGAACAGAAACCTGATCGTCTTCATCGACGAGCTCCACACTCTGGTGGGGGCGGGAAGTGCCGAGGGCTCGCTGGACGCCGCAAACATTCTCAAGCCGGCTTTGTCGCGAGGAGAGATTCAGTGTATCGGGTCGACGACACCGTATGAGTACCGACGGTCGATCGAGAAGGACCGCTCGCTGGAGCGACGCTTTCAGGCGATCAAGGTTGTCCCGCCTACCGAAGACGAGAGTGTCAGGATTCTGCACGGCATCAAGGAAAAGTACGAGGCCTTCCATCAGCTCAAGTACACGAGCGAGGCCCTGGAAGTTGCTGTCTACCTGTCCAACCGCTACTTGCCGGACCGGTTCCTTCCCGACAAGGCCATCGATCTGGTCGATGAAGCGGGTGCAAGGGTCAAGCTCCGCGCGACCGCCATACCGGAGGAGATGATCAATATTCAACGTCGGATCCGTATGATCGACGGGCGAATCGAGAGCGCGATTTCCGCGGAAGAGTTTGAAAAGGCGGCGCGTTATCGCCTCGAAGAAGACATGGAGCAGGAAAACCTACAGGTTATCAAGGAGCGCTGGAAGCTCAAGACGACGGCTCCGCTGGAAGTCACCCGCGAGGATATCGAAGGAGTCATTGCCAAGTGGACCGGCATCCCGCTGGCGTCCCTCCATGAGGAGGAGATGTCGAAGCTTCTGCGCATGGAAGAGGAGCTTCACAGGCGCATAATTAGCCAAGACCGGGCCATTACGGCGCTCAGTAAAGCCATTCGCCGGTCTCGCGCGGGCCTGAAGTCGCCCAGCCGTCCTGTGGGTTCTTTCCTATTCTTGGGTCCGACCGGCGTCGGCAAGACAGAAATGGCCAAGTCGCTGGCAGCGTTTCTGTTTGCCAGTGAGCATGCACTGATCCGGCTGGATATGTCCGAGTATATGGAAAAGCACTCTGTCTCGAAGTTGATCGGATCACCCCCGGGCTATGTGGGACACGAGGAAGGGGGGCAGCTGACGGAAAAGATCAAGCGAAATCCCTACTCTGTACTCCTGCTGGACGAAATCGAGAAGGCCCATCCCGACGTCTATAATATTCTGCTACAGGTCTTCGAAGACGGTCAACTCACGGACTCGCTTGGCAATACCATCGATTTCAAGAACAGCATCATCATCATGACCTCCAATATCGGAGCCCGCTTCCTGGAGAAGCGCGGGCATCTCGGTTTCCGCACCACGGCTGGCGCTGATGACAAAAAGACCGAGGAATTGATCCAGGGGGAAGTCAAGCGAGTTTTCAACCCCGAGTTTCTCAATCGTCTCGACGAATTGATTCTGTTCGACGCGTTGACGGACGAAGATCTGGAATGCATCGTGGACCTTCTCATCACCCAGGTAAACGAAGTGATGGGACGCAAGAAGATCCGTATTGTGCTGCGTCCGGAGGCCCGGAAGTGGATCGTTGAAAAGACTTGCCGCGACAGGTCCTATGGAGCCCGGCCACTGCGAAGGGCTATCCAGCGCTACATTGAGGATCCCCTCTCCGAGGCGTTGATCCAGAACCAAATCAAGCCCGATTCCACCCTAGAAATCCACCTCGCGGATGAAGATACTCTCCGCTATATACCAGTCGGCGAGCCGGTTGAGAGCGGCGACACGTTAAGTAGCTAGAGTCCTCTCCCGTAGCCGAACCCCTGCCGACCACCGTCCAGAGATGTCCTGCGCGTGGGTCCCTGGTCGAGCTTCCCGAAAGATCCTGTCTTTTACCCTCATCCAAGGTCGAATGTGGAATTGTCTTCGCGACCGAAGTAATCGATCCAGAAAATCTGAAACCTCCAGGGCTCCGGGCAGTCTAAATATCCTTTAGGATGCCGCACTGGAATTTGCGTGCTGATTCAACTAAAATGTCCCGTCTTCGCCAATGGCTGGAGTGCGGCATTTCGCGTTTACGTGAGACCGGGTGAGCCTGAGCGCCGATGCTCGGGGATGGAACGCGCCTGCTGTAGCCACCGATCGAGTCGTTCCAGAAGTCCGGCTCGGGCCAACTGACGTTTTGTGAGGGTACGTGCGACACCTCCTGAAATACGGCATTCTAATCGTCCTGACGTTGGTCGCGACACGGGTTTTCTTCTCGGCGGCGGCTATGGCGCAACAGGCCCAGAGAGCCACCGTCCAAGAGATACGGATCACCGGGAACCGCAGAATTCCGGAAGATACGATTCGCTTCTATATCCAATCTAGAGCAGGGGAGATATTCAACGTCCAACAGTTGGAACAGGATCTCCGGGCTCTGTACAAGGCGAATTTCTTCGAAACGATTGAAATCGATGAGACAGATGGCGATCTCGGCAAGATCTTGACCTTCATCGTCAAGGAAAAGCCACTGATTCGGGGAATCGAATACGCCGGACACAAGTCTTTTTCGGAATCCGATATCTTGGACCACTTCAAGGAAGCGAAGGTGGGGCTCACGGTCGACAGCCAATACGATGCCGCGAAAATCCGGTTGGCGGAGCGCGCGCTGAAGGAGTTGATGACCCAGAACGGGAAACCGCTGGGTACCGTGCGATCCGAGGTCGAAACCGTTCCGCCGTCGAGCGTTCGCGTGAAATTCGTGATGGACGAAGGTCCGAAGGTTCGAATCGGAAAAATCTCGTTTACGGGAAACAAGATCTTTTCCGACGCTGAGCTCAAGGGTGTGCTTCAGCTCAACAAGGAGCGCGGCCTTTTTACGATCTTCAAGGGCACCGACAAGTACCATCCGCAAAAGCTCTTGGCCGACATAGAGCAGAACCTCAAGGACTATTACAAGCAGTTTGGATATCTGCACGTTCAGGTCGGAATGCCTGTCACCCGTGTTTTCGAGGGTCCTCGCGGCTACATTCCCATGTTCCGCAAGACCAAGCAACAGTTCTTCATCGAACTCGCCATTGACGCGGGCGAGCAGTATCGTGTTGGAGAAATCAAGGTTGAAGATGCGACGATTTTCACTAACGAAGGACTCGTTCGGAGCCTCCGTCAGCAGGAAGGCGACATCGTAAACATGAAGGCGATCCGGGATGGTTTGGACGATATCAAGAAGGCCTATGGAAACTTCGGTTACATCAACTGGTCGTACCTCCCGGAGCAAAGTTTCGATGAAGACAGCAAGACGATGAACCTGACCATCAAGATGGTCGAAGACAAACAATTCTTCGTCGACCGGATCACGTTCCACGGCAACACCAAGACTCGTGACAAGGTCATTCGGCGCGAGTTCGAGCTGCAGGAGCAGCGGGTCTTCAGCAGCTTCCTTCTGGATCGCTCGATTCTCCGGGTCAATCAACTCGGCTTTTTTGAGCCGATCGAAGAAAAAGACTACGAGGTTCAGCCGGATGAAAAATCGGGAACGGTCGGCATCGACGTAAACCTCAAGGAAAGGAGTCAGCAATCGATCGGCATCACCGGCGGCGTGAGCGGTATCTCCGGTAGCTTCATTGGTTTGACCTACAGTACGAACAATTTCATGGGTCGCGGGGAAAGCCTTGCCTTCAGCATCACGGGTGGAACGCGCACAACGGATTTCCTGGTTTCCTTTACGGAGCCCTACTTTCTCGACTCGCGCTGGAGCATGGGGATTTCTCTCTTCAATCAGCGCTTTCGGTTCGATACCTTCAGCGCCTTTGGCATCGGGGACCTGATCTCGGGAGAACCGATCGAGCTTTTTACCCGAAAGACCAAGGGTGCGACCTTCACCTTGAGCCGTCCCCTCGGGTTTTCGTTCTGGAGAGTCGGAGGAAGCTACTCGTATCAGAACATCAGTATCGACAACATCGCGCCTGGGTTTGAGGGGTTTGCCCTGGGGCAGTTGATCGGTTTCGTTCCGGGCGGAGATCCCAATGATGCACTCCAGGGTATCAGGCGGAGCGAGTTCACCCCGAGCATCAGTTTCAATTCCACCAATCACTACTTCTTTCCAACAAACGGAAAGAGCCTCACCGCATCCATTGGCATAACGGGCGGAGTCCTCGGCGGGGACTTTTCCATGATTCGTCCGGTGCTCGAGTACAAGCAGTTCATGCCGGATCGTTGGCTCAGCAAGGGCCGCAATACTATCGGTTACCGTTTGCTGGGGGAGCATGTTCAATCCTTCGGCGGCTCTGCTGTTCCGTTCTTTGACCGTTTCTTTGTTGGGGGTGAGACTACGATTCGTGGGTTCGATATTCGGTCGATCAGCCCGCTGGCTATTTCAACCACGAACGTCCTGGACCAGAACGGAAACCCGATCATCGATTTGAATACCGGCTTGGCGCGAATCAACCGAGGGATCATTTCGGTGGGCGGCGACACCCTGGCCGTTTTCAATGGAGAGTACCGAATCCCGATTACCGGGCCATTGAGCGTGGCCGCCTTTTTTGACGCCGGTGTAAACAAGGTACTGCGCTCCGATGCCATCAGTGCATTCGGCGCTACCGACGTCAAACTTCTTCCTGAGACTAACGGCAAGCTACGCAGTTCGACCGGGGTCGAGGTATCGTTCCTGCTGCCCGTTGTGAGCGCACCCTTTCGCTTGATTTTCGCCTACAATCCGCACATTGTGGATGCGACGATCATGGTGGGCAATACCCCGCTAGGTTTCCGCGAGCCGAAGAAGGACATAAAATTCACCATCGGGCGAAGTTTTTAGATTTCCGCTGACCGCTATCCGCCGAGCGCTTGGCGCTACTCGTCTAGCGTCGTGCGCCTACCGTTAAGCGCTAACCGTCGACCGCTAAACTTGTCTTGCGCTGGACGCAGAGCGCTCAGCGCAAGACGGATAGCGCTTAGCGTGTTAGATTTCTTTTGCCAATAGGGCGAATGTAGAATAAAATTTGAGGTTTTGGGCCATCCATATTGCTGCTGAGGCTAACAGCGTATTGCTGTAACCGCGGGATTGCAGCTGGGATGAATCTAACTGAGTACAGGAGACGAAAAGCCATGATTCGAAGCAAGATACTCTGCCTTTTTCTTGCCCTTCTGGTCCTGCCGGTTGTGTGTCTGGCACAAGCGGAGACCCAAGCCGCGGCACAACCCGCTCCCGCTCCGGCCTCCGTGGTTATCGGCCCCGCCAAGCTTGCCTGGGTCAACATCGACGAGGCGATCGCCTCGTGTGAAGAGGGGAAGCAGCGATTTGGCGAACTGCAGAAGTTCGTGGAACAGAAACAAACTGAAGCCGAAACCATGAACAAGGAATATGAAACGCTGCAAAACCAGTTCAACGTTCAGAGATCGAAGCTCAACCCGGAGGCTCTCACCGACCTGCAAACTGAAATCGAGACCAAGGGCGTAATTATTGAGCGGTTTCGGCAGGACACCCAGAGAGAGATCAACGGCCGTCAGAATCGTGTTAAACAGGCTATCATACGCAAGATGGAGCCGATCCTAGGTGAAATATCCAAGGAGAGAGGGCTGAGCGCCATCCTGAGGATCGACGCACAGGTCAGCATCCAAGGTCAGATTTTGCCGGTCGAATTGTACGGATATGTCGATCCCCTGGTGCGGCTTACCGAAGAGGTGGTGACGCGCTACAATCAAAAGCACCCCGCCGGAGCCGGCTCCGCGCCCTGAACGCGGTGAAAGAAGTTCTGAAGGGATGGCGCGTTGTGCTTGCCATCCCTTTTTTTGTGTGGGCTGGTTCCTGAGCCGAGGCACACATGGATAACAGTATTTCGGTAACCGACATTCAACGGATTCTGGAGATACTGCCGCATCGCTATCCGTTTCTGCTGGTGGACCGGATCGTCGAGACCGATGGCCAGGGGCGAATGGTTGGTATCAAGAATGTCACGATCAACGAGCCGTTTTTTCAGGGACATTTTCCTGGACACCCGGTCATGCCGGGCGTCTTGGTCGTGGAAGCTCTGGCCCAAGTGGGCGTCGTGCTGTTGTTCAGTACTTACAAAGAGCGGGGCGATCGTCTGGTGTACTTCTCGGGAATCGACCATTGCCGTTTTCGGCACCCCGTGGTCCCGGGAGATCAGCTCCGTCTGGAAGTAGGAATCCTCAAGCATCGAAAGAATTACTTTCGAATGAAAGGCCAGGCGCTCGTTGATGGAAGTCTTGCGGCAGAAGCAGAGCTTTCCTGTGCCGTGGTCGACCGCGATTAGTATGCCAATTCATCCGACAGCCATCATCGATTCTACCGCCCGCATTGCACAGAACGTCGATATCGGGCCGTTTTGCAGGATTGGAACGAACGTCGAGATTGCAGAAGGTACGGTGCTCGAAGCCAACGTGCAGATTCAGAAGTGGACGTCCGTAGGGGCCGGCTGTCGTTTCTACCCTTTCGGGGTTATCGGGAGCGATCCCCAAGATCTCAAGTACAAGGGGGAAGAGACCTACCTCGAGATCGGAAAGAAGAATGTGTTCCGGGAGTTTGTCACGATCAATCGAGGAACCTCAGTCGGACGGGGCAGAACTACGATTGGCGACCGCAACCTTTTTATGGCCTACAGTCATGTCGCACACGATTCGGAGCTAGCCAGCGACATCATCATGGCCAATGCGGCAACCCTTGCGGGGCACGTGGCCGTGAGCGATAACGCGACAATCGGGGCGTTCTCATCCGTCCACCAGTTTTGTAGAGTCGGCCTCCATGCCTTTATCGGGGGCTATTCGGTCGTAACCCGGGATGCCTTGCCCTATATCAAGACCGTAGGGGACCGCAACGACGCAAAGATCTACGGCATCAATACCATCGGCCTTCAAAGAAAAGGCTTACCCGAGGATTCTGTTCTCGCGCTCAAGCGAGTCTATCGACTCCTTTTCCGGTCAGACATGAACACCCGAGATGCGGTGCGACACGCCCGGGAACAGAGTTGGACTGCACCGGAAGTCGAGGTACTACTGCAGTTCATCGAAACCTCGCGTCGCGGTTTCATCCGGTAGAGCTTGCTCCGAGAGCCTTGCTCCAAGGCCAAGCTCCTCAGAAACAGCAGAGCTGGTGATCCAGATGACGGAAGCAAATGAAAAGCTCGGCTTGATAGCAGGCAACGGTCAGTTTCCGCTGCTGGTTCTGGAGTCCGCCCGACGCCAACGGATCGATATGGTGGTGGCTGCGATCAAAGAGGAGACGTTCCCTGAGATCGAGGACAGCGGCTACCCAGTCCATTGGCTTGGCTTGGGGCAGTTGGGCAAGCTTATTCGAGTCTTCAAGAAGGAGGGGATTCAAAGAGCGATCATGGCCGGTCAGGTAAAGCATGCGCAAATCTTCGGGTCGTCGATTCCAGACCTTACCATGTTGAAAATGCTGGCCGGCCTCGAGCGCAAGAGCACGGAGGCGTTGATTGGTGGGGTTGCCAAAGTGTTGGAAAAGGAGGGGATCGCATTGCTCGATTCCACCGCACTTCTCGCGCCACACCTGGCCGTGGAAGGCAGCCTGAGTGCCCGCGGTTTGAGCCCGCGGGAGAAGAAGGACGTGGAGTACGGAAGACCGATGGCGATTCAAATCGCGCGTCTAGACATCGGGCAGACCATTGTCGTACGGGACTGTGCCGTTGTGGCTGTTGAGGCTATGGAGGGGACAGACACCGTCATCCGCCGCGCGGGGAGGCTGGTCGGGGATCAGAATCTGACTGTCATAAAGGTGAGTAAACCCATGCAGGATATGCGGTTCGACGTTCCCGTCGTGGGGGCGCCAACGGTTGAGACGATGATTGACTGTGGGGCCACTGCGCTGGCCCTCGACGCTAAAAAGACTCTGTTGATCGATCAGGAGCGCCTGGTCCGGTTGGCGGATGAGAACGGCATTTCGATCGTCGCACTACCCCCGGTAGAGCGATAGGTGCGTCGTAGGTGGCTCTCTCCGAGAGTCGCACCAGTGAGAGCCCTTGTTCCTGCCCACGGAGTGGGCGGGCTACGCTTTCGCCAAAAAACCGAGGCGGAAAGCGGTTAGCGGAGAGCGTACCGGGTCACAGACCCGGTACCTTAGCTTGAATATTGTGGAAAAGCTCAAAGTCGGAGTCATAGGGGTCGGGGCGCTCGGCAAACACCATGCTCGAGTATACGATTCCTTGCCGGAAGCATCGTTGGTGGGGGTGGCCGATCTCATGCCGGGCCGCGCCCAGGAAATCGCTGATTCCGTCGGCACTCTAGCGTTTACCGATTATCGAGAGTTGCTGGGGCGGGTGGATGCTGTCAGCATTGCGACACCTACTTCCTTGCACACGGAAATAGGGACCCGGTTCTTGATGGAAGGTACCGGGGTTCTCGTAGAGAAGCCAATCAGCCACACGATTAGGGGTGCCGACGATCTCATCGATGAGGCAGCACGAAACGGGTGTGTTTTGCAGGTCGGACATCTGGAACGTTTCAACCCGGCTGTGCAGGAGGTACAACGTATCGTGAGGCGCCCTCGTTTCTTTGAAGCCCACCGGATGGGGGTGTTTTCTCCACGAAGTCTCGACATTGACGTCGTGCTGGACTTGATGATTCATGATCTGGACATCATCAGCCTCTTGGTTGATTCAGAACCCGCGGAGATACACGCGGTCGGGATTCCGATCCTCAGTTCCAGGATCGATATCGCAAATGCCAGAATCCGGTTTGAGGATGGGTGCGTGGCCAATCTGACGGCCAGCCGGGTTTCCACGGAGAGGATTCGCAAGATCCGGCTTTTTCAACAGCCTCAGTACATTTCCATGGACTACGATCTTCAGGAAGTCGCGGTCTTCAGTCTCAAGAATGCCAGGAATGGCAAACCTGCGATTGAGAGCGAAAAGCGAACCCCCCCGAAATCAGAGCCGCTAACGGAAGAAATCCGAGCATTCTTGAGGGCTTGCCGGGGTGAGGAACCTGTTCGGTGCACGGGGGAGGATGGAAAAAAAGCTCTCTCGTTGGCGTTGAAAATATTGGAGCAAGCCCAACAGGCCGTAGCGGCGGAGTTTGACAGGGCTTAGGGGCTTTTCTATACTTAGATTATCTCTTACCTGGCGTGAGAGCGTAGCGTTACGTTATGTTCGAATATACGAGCTCACAGCAGCGGCGGCGTTCCTCGGGACGTTTGATCCTCTCGGGCGTCGCTTCCTGTCTGTTGCATGCCCTTTTGCTCTTTCTTTTTGTCCAGTTTCCGGAGCTCCTTGCGCCTGGCAGACACCTCTGGTTCGATTTCCCGAACCTGTCCACTTACAATGATGAGCCCGACTGGGAGCTGATCGCATCGATTCCCGTCACTGAACCCATGTACGGCCCCTCGGGTGCGACGCTGCGCGACTTGCTTCCGGGATGGAGCCGGGGTGATTCCTCGGAGACCCGGCCTCCGATTCGAGTCGAATTCGGCGAGGAGCAAACGACCTCCTCGGACGACGGCGAGGAGACGCCAGCTCCCCCGGCGCGGCAGGCGCTGGGGTTGGACGAGCCCCAGGCTCAGGGAGGCCAAGAGGAATTGACGGCGTCGACCGAGAATCCAGGGGCGGGACCCGACGATCAGCGGGGCAACGTCCAGGGGCCCGGGACGCTTCCGGGCTCGCCTGGGACGCTATTTGCTGAGCGTAGGTCCGGTACGAGTTCCTCCGTGCTTTCCCTCCCACCTCCATCCAGAGGGGTTGGCAGAGGGATTCCCGAGGAGGAGTTGACTCCAGATCCAGGCTCCGATAGCGTGGCCGAAGACGACAAGCCCATGGTCACTCCCGCAGAAGTGCCGCCAAAGAGTGACCCGGTCGGGATGGAGCAGCAAGCCGACCCACCCAAGGTCTTCGAGGATAAGCAGGAAGCCATCCAAAAAGAAGGCACCGGATTCTTCGATACCAAGGGTTTTCCCATGGGCAAGTATGCGGATCTGATCATCCAGCGCATCAAAGGGAATTGGAGCATTCCCTCGAACCTGCGTAACTCGCGCGGTCGCACGACTTTGATCTTCTTCATCGAGAAGGACGGCAGTTCGGTCGACCTGGAGATCGTTATCCCATCCGGAAGTCAGTCGCTCGATTTGACCGCTATGCATTCGATCATCATCTCGAATCCTTTCCCGCCGCTTCCAACGGGATTTCCCGGCGATCGCATCGGCGCGAAGTTCGTATTCTCCTATAATGAACGACAATAAAAATCCCCATTGCGTTCCGCGGTAAAATTCCGTATCTTTCCCTGATTCAAGCAAACTCAGTGTGGGTGGAAAGGTCCATCTGCTGGGGCTGTTGCAAGTGTGGCAAATAAGTTGGAGCACGATCCCCCTAGGGCCCGTTGATTCCAGGTGGACGTTAAGTTGTTTCGCGAGGGGTGGTCGCCGCAAGGGGTTGCCGGAATTGGAGTCCTGGTATGAGTTCGCAGCTTGAATATCGCTGCCAGTGGTGGATGATCGTTTTGTTGGTGTTTCTTTGTTCCCTGGCGGGCTGTGGCCGGAAGACGACTGTAAATCCGCCGTCGGTGTCAGCGCCGAGCCCAGGTCCTGCACCAGGTCCCGCTCCTGCACCTTCCGCGGAGACTCGCTCCGAGCTCCCCGCATTGCCTAGCCCGTCTATTCGAATCGGTCTGGCAAGCAATGGTAAGGAAGTAAGGATCGCGGCCCCCGGAGACTTCTACCTGGTGGAGAAGGTCTCCGAAGCTCCCCGGCACCGAATTCGGGGTGAAATAAATGTTCGCATCGAGCATGACTCAGGGAACCAGACAAGTGAGGTTTACCGCATTCAGGTTGCAGCGCTCTCGAACGGTGACCGCGCCGAGCGACTAAAAAAGACGCTGACCCGCGAGTTTTCCCTACCGGCCGTGATTCAAACGGATTCGGAATACAAGCTTCACCAAGTTCAACTGGGTGAGTTCTCAAATCGCCGCTCCGCACAAGAGTTTGCCCGCAGTTCTCCTATCCGAACCGAATTCTCCGATGCGTTCGTGGTTCGTGACTCCAGGTCGGCTCGGGAGAAGACGCAACCGGTTCTGGCACTCCGCGGTCCGGAAAGCCTGTTCCGCGTTGCGACGACGGGGTACCTCATTCTTCCGTCTTCCAGCAGTGGCTTCCTGCGCCTCGACGGCAAGACGTACCGCGGGTTCTTTGATCTGAGTCCGGGCAAGAACGGACGACTGACTGTTGTCAATCAACTGAGTATGGAGGAGTACCTTTTCGGCGTCGTGCCGGGAGAAATCAGTCCTCGGACGTATCCGGAAGACTCGGCACTGCGCGCACAGGCAATCGCCGCTCGCACATACGCGCTGAACAACATGGGGCGCTTCAGCGACGAGGGATTCGACCTGACGGACGACGTCCGAACACAGGTTTATGGCGGGGTATCGATTGAACAGCCCACGACCAATGATGCAGTTCGCGAGACCTACGGCATCACGCTCTACTACAAGGGAAAACCAATCAACGCCATGTACTCGGCCGACTGTGGAGGAAAGACGGAAGACTACGCCAATGTATTCGACGCCAGGGAAGTGCCCTATCTTCGGAGCGTCAAGTGCCCATCTGCGGGTGCCTCCGGGCACGTTCGACGCGACAGGTCAGGGGGCAAGACGAACCAGAGTTGGAAGGTTTCCTTCACTTTGAAGGAGCTGTCGCGTCGGCTTCGCCGGCTGTCGGGCGACATAGGCCCCTTGGTAGATATGGAGCCGGCTCAGATCGGGAAGTCGGGCCGTGCCGTTCAGATTCGTTTGATCGGAACGGAAGGCTCAACAGAGGTAAACGGATATCGCGTGCGGAGAGCCCTAGGCCTTCGTGACACACTATTTTCCATCCATCGAAAGAAGAATGCCGACGGCACGATTGCGACCTTGAGCTTTCATGGTCGCGGCTTTGGTCACGGAGTCGGCCTGTGCCAGATCGGGGCCGTTCAAATGGCACGCGCGGGGGCCAATTACGAAGAGATCCTCATGGCCTACTACTCCGGCGTGAAAATCCAAAAAGCCTATTGAAAAAGAGCTTTCAGCGACCCACTAGCGCGGGGCGCTAGTTACTTGCAAAAGAAACTGGCCGCCAGAAGTTCATTGCGTGCCATCATGCTGGGATGAGGCTCGGCAGTTAAAACCGACAGAGCATTGGTGCTTCTATGCCCGTCTTTCAGCGTGGTTCCGGTTCTTTGGCGGTCACTTGTTTGGTGGCGTGATTCTCGTTCCTTGATGGACGGAAGCTCGACCCCGTTTGAGAGGTTTTTAAACCCTTCCGCAACCGGGCCGAGCCCCCAACCGTTAAGGAGATTAAATTCTATGCCAAGACATCGAAAATCACGATCCAAATCGAAACGAAATCCTTTTACCTTCCCTCCACTCAATCTCAATGTTGCAGGCATCGACGTTGGAAATGCCCAACACTATGTTGCCGTGCCACAAGACCGTGATTCTGAACCGGTCCGTCGATTCGAGTGCTTTACGGCTGATCTGCATCGGTTGGCCAAGTGGCTGAAATCCTGCGATATCGACACAGTCGTCATGGAGTCCACCGGCAGTTATTGGATTCCTTTATATCAAGTCCTGGACGCTCGCGGCTTCACCGTCAAGTTGGTCAACGCTCACGATGTCCAGAAGGTCCCCGGACGTAAGAGCGACGTGAAGGATTGTCAATGGCTGCAAAAGCTCGAGACTTTCGGACTGCTCAAGAATTCCTATCGTCCTCCAAACGAGATCTGTGTGCTTCGAACCTACTGGCGTCAGCGAGATAATCTCGTCAAATCAGCCAGTACCTGTATTCAACACATGCAAAAAGCTCTGACAGAAATGAATATCCAACTCGCCAACGTCATCAGCGACATCAGTGGTGTCACGGGACTCGCAATCATTCGTGCTATCCTCGACGGCGAACGAGACCCTGACAAACTCGCTCAACTCAAACACCCCCGAATCCGATCGGGCCGAGATCTTATTGCCAAAAGTCTCCACGGCGACTGGCGCCAAGAATTGCTCTTTGTCCTCGGTCAGTCTCTGCAAATGTACGAGACCTACCAGAGTAAAATCGCTGACTGTGACAGAGCCATCCATGCCCATATCCAAACCTTCAACAACAAGGCTGATACCCAAACTCATCCATTGCCGGGACGCAAGGGATCGAAACCTCGCGGAAACGCTCCCCAGTTTGACCTACGCTCCGAACTGTATCGCATTACCGGTGTCGATCTTACTTCCGTGGACGGCATCGATGTCATGACCGCTTCTACCGTCATCGCCGAAGTCGGAGTCGATATAAGCCCCTGGAAAACTGAGAAGCACTTCGCCGCCTGGTTGGCACTGGCACCCTGCAATGCCATCAGTGGCGGCAAGGTAATTAGACGAGGGACCAAGCAAGTCAAAAACCGCACCGCCCATGCCCTCCGGATGGCTGCCTCAACACTCCGGCACAGTAAAAGTGCCCTAGGGGCCAACTACCGACGTCTCCGCGCCCGCTTGGGTCCCGCCAAGGCCATTACCGCCATCGCTCATAAACTCGCACGAATTATCTATCGCATGCTCAAATACGGCCAGCAATACGCAGACAAAGGAGCGCAATACTATGAGTCCAAGTACCAGGAACAACAACTCCGATACCTTAAGAAAAAGGCCAAACAGCTCAACATGCAACTGGTTCCATCTACAGCACTAACATGATTAGTTTCTTGAGAGCGCTGACTGGCGCAACGCGCCAGTCGCTTCTGACTGGCGCAACGCGCCAGTCGCTTGGGAACGTAACTGCGCAGCGCACCGTGAAAAACCGTGGTTTTCGACGATTTGCTAAGTTACACGCATAGCAGCAGATCCGCGAGCAGTTACTTAAGAGCGTCCAGCTGTCTGCAAGCAATGCAGATACTTTCTTGATGCGAAAGAGTTTGCCCTCTCAATTTCCATCGGCTGTGCTGGCCAGTCGCTGAGAGCTGATGGCTGTACGCTGAAAGCTGTGAGCTGATAGCTTGAACGATCGGCGTCGTTCGTAAATCTTGGGTATGTTGGTTGTAGCAGCTCTTCTGTTGCTGCTGGCACTCGTTCGCCGGTATGTCTAACCTGAAACCAGTGCAGGAATACCCGGCGGTTCTCATTGTCGGGCCCACGGCTTCCGGAAAGTCGCAAATGGGGCTCGATGTTTCAAAAACATTTCGCGCAGAGATCATCAGCTGTGATGCGATGCAGATCTACCGGGGCATGGATATTGGGACTGCCAAGCCCCCACACTCCGAGCGAAGCGCCGTTCCTCATCATCTGATCGACCTGAAAGAGCCGAACCAACCGTTTTCTGCTGGTGATTATCAGCGTCACGGGAGAGAAGCCTTGGCAGTAGTGCGGGCAAGACGTGCCCTGCCCGTCGTTGTCGGCGGAACAGGTTTTTACGTTAGAGCCCTGGTGGAAGGCTTGTTTGAAGGCCCCGGACGCTTCAAAGAACTCCGCACCCGGTTGACGCGCGTTGCGGACCGTCGCGGGTCGGCCTGCATGCACCGGGCTCTGAAAAGGGTCGATCCAGCCATGGCGGAAAGCATTGCTCCATCTGACCGGTCCCGGGTTATTCGCGCCTGCGAACTCTACCTGGCGACGGGAAAAACTATGACCTGGTGGCAGAAGCAGCAGCCGGCGGATCGGCTGAGGGGTTATCGATGGTTGAAGCTCGCCATCGCCTGGCCTCGGGATCGCCTCTATCAGCGCATCAACACACGCGTGGAGACGATGTTTGCACGAGGTTTCCGCGAGGAAGTCCAGTCCTTGGTCGAACGTTATCCAAAGGATTGCAATGCGTTCAAGGCCATCGGCTATAGCCAGGTCATCCGCTGCCTCCAAGGAGAGATCAGTCTTGCGGAGGCGACGGAACAAACGAAGCAGGAGACGCGTCGCTATGCGAAGCGTCAGATGACCTGGTTCAGAGGGGACCCCTCGATCCGCTGGCTCGAAGGAGCGCGAGGTGAGGATTTTGTCGCAAGTGAAGCTACGCGACTTGTGTCGGACCACTTGCTCTAAGTACGCTTGTTTGCAGAGACGCCAGATTTCCTCCGAGCGCTGACTGGCGCAACGCGCCAGTCGCTTGGGAACGTAACTGCGCAGCGCACCGTGAAAAACCGTGGTTTTTGACGATTTGCTTAAGTTACACGCATAGCAGCAGATCCGCGAGCAGTTACTTAAGAGCATTTGGGAACAGGAGCGCCAAGACTCGTGGAGTGGCGTACCTCCCTCTGGAAGGACCCTCAATGGCACGTTCCTCGAGTCGGCGCTCCTTCGGTTCAGAGGTGCACGTTCCGCTCCATCGGCGCAAGGGAATGGGTAACCCCCGGTTTATCAAAGAGTTGTGATCGATCAATCCGGTTTGACCGGCCGCGAGGGGGTGGACAATTGTGCCTGTACCGTCACTTTGGAACATAGTTTTCAAAGAAAGTAAGCGCACCGGCGGCTTTGCGCCGCCCGGACGAATACGGAGGGAGGCGGTGCCCCGACCGTTGAAGGCTGCTAAGGCGATGCAACGACAACTTGCGGAAGCTGTATGCAGATAGCGGTTTCGATATAATGAGATGACGAATGCAAAGGCGAGCGAAATGGAATTCGAACCTGTCATTGGACTGGAAGTGCACGCGCAGCTTTTGACGCGGAGTAAACTGTTCTGCGGCTGCAGCACTCTTTTCGGGGCACCGGCTAATGCCCACACGTGTCCAGTCTGTCTCGGCCTCCCCGGCGCACTCCCGGTGGTGAATCGAGTGGCTGTCGGGATGGCGACGCGCGCCGCCCTGGCGCTTGGCTGTCGGATCAACGAGACCTCGATCTTTGCAAGAAAGAACTATTTCTATCCGGACCTGCCAAAGGGTTATCAGATATCTCAATTTGATCGTCCGCTCGGCGAACATGGCTCCGTCAAGATCTACTCGCGTGCGCGTGCCGATGGAGGAAATACCGTAGACTGGCAAGAGAAGTCGTTTCACATATGCAGACTCCACATGGAGGAAGACGCGGGGAAGTCCTTGCACGACGGCATGCGGGAGACCGAAAAAAAATCATACGTCAATCTCAATCGGAGTGGCGTGCCACTCATCGAAATCGTCAGTGAGCCGGATTTTCGGAGTAGCCAGGAGGCATACGACTATTTCACGCAGCTACGAAAAACCTTAATCTACCTGGGTGTCTCTGACGGCAACATGGAGCAGGGAAGCCTTCGTTGCGACGGAAACGTTTCTGTGCGCCCGATGGGGGTAAAAGAGCTCGGCACCAAGGTGGAGATCAAGAATCTGAACTCCTTTCGATTCCTCCAGAGAGCCCTGGACTACGAGATCTGCCGACAAACGGAAGAGTTGCGCAGTGGCCGGACCATACACCAAGAAACCCGCCTCTGGGACGAATCCAAAAACCGTACCTTTACCATGAGAAGCAAGGAAGAGGCTCACGACTACCGGTATTTTCCAGAACCGGATTTGCCTCCTCTGGAGTTGGACCGCGCCTGGATCGATGAGATCGCCAGCACCATCCCAGAACTACCCCACGAGAAGTTTTGCCGGTTTCTGACTCAGTACGACCTCTCCCCCGCCGACGCTATCCTGGTGACCGCGACGATTCCTCTGGCTGACTATTTCGAAGAGTGCGCCGAGAAATCAAAAAACCCGCGCGCCACCGCGAACTGGGTGACGGGTGAACTTGCGCATGCGAGCAAGGATGCCGGACGTGAGATCGAAGATTGCCCGGTACCGGCCGGGCGCCTTGCCGCCCTGATAAGAAAAATCGACTCGGGCGAGATCTCCGGAAAGATGGGAAAAACAGTGTTCGAACAGATGTACAAGAGCGGGGAGGAGCCGGAAGTCGTGATCGAGCGCCTCGGCATGTCTCAGATCAGCACAGCGGAGCAGTTGGAACCAATCGTGCGAGCTGTGATCGATGCCAACGAGGGGCAGGCAGCCGAGTATCGCGCAGGCAAGGAGAAGGTCCTCGGCTACTTCGTGGGTCAAGTCATGAAAGAGACAAAGGGACAGGCGAATCCGAAAATCTGCAACGAGCTGCTCCGAAAGCTCCTTCGTGAGTAGCGCATGGGCAACGCGGAGTCACGCAGCAAAGCCCGAGCGAGGAGAAGGAGCCACATCTTGGGGCTCAACGAAAAGCGCCTTCGTGAGACTTGGTCAAGTTCAGGATCCACGCAATCAACAGGAGCATTGCGGCGGCTATCTTTAGGTTCCGAGCCGTGACGGGATCGAGGTTCCACGCCACCGACCGCGCGGCGACGATCCGCACGAAAAACCCGTAGACAATACCTGCCACGACGGCTATTCCCACAAAGGGACTCAGGACGTGGTTGCGCACGGCTTCCGCCAGGTCGCCCCGCGCAAGCCATGCGACGGCAGTGGTCAGGCCGCAAAGGGGGCAGGGGAGGCCGGCGAGTGTCTTGAGCGGGCACGAGGGAAGCCAGACCCCGGGCAACGTCGCTCCATCCGGTCCCGGGACCAATGTGCGCGCGGTTGCGACGAGCGCGATCCCCAGAAGAACCAGTGTCCATGACCGTTTGTTGGTCCACGATCGCGGGATTTCGCGTAACCTAAGCTTCACGCCGTTATAGTAGCACTGGATTGGAGGAACTCTTGCTGTCGAAGGAGCAAAAACAGAAAGTGCTCGTCTTTCTGCAAAAGGCGCGTTCGTTTACCTTTCGGGAACTGGTTCGGAGCCTGGAACTTGCGCGCGACGAGCGGCGGGCGCTGCAGCGGTATCTGGACGAATTGGACGCGCAAAAAGTAGTGCACCGGGTACGACGGGGGCGATACAGCGTCCCTCCGAAGCAGGCATTCGTATCCGGCACGCTGACCGGTCATAGGGACGGGTACGGATTCGTCACTCCCGATGCTGGATCTTTGCCGTCGCAGGATGTCTTTATCCCGGCTCACAGAATGGGCGGTGCCCTGGACCGCGACCGGGTTCTCGTAAAGTGGGAGCAAAGTCGCGAGCCGGCAATGAGGCGGCGGCTGGATCGGCGATCGCGAGTCACCCGGTCGAGACCGTCAAAAAAAAGAGGAGGTAGATTTGAGGGAACCGTGATCCGGGTCCTGGAGCGAGGAAATGCCAGAATTGTGGGACGGTTCTTTGCACAGCCCCGTTTCCCCTTCCTGGTGCCGCTCGATCGGAGAAACGCCCGTGAGATTCGCATACTTCCGGGTTCTACTCAGAGCGCCGTTCAGGGACAGATCGTTGCTGCGACAGTGCTTCCGGATGGGATCGACAAGTACTCGAACCCTTTCGGCCGAGTCGTTGCCATACTGGGGTATCTCGACGACCCGGGAATCGAGTACAAGATCGTCCAGCACAAATTCGATTTGCCCCACGAGTTCAGTCCATCCGCGCTAGAGAAGGCGGCCCAGGTTCCGGGTGGAGTCTCACCGGAGGATTGCTCAAGCAGGGAAGACTTTCGCTCGGAACTCTGTTTCACCATTGACGGCGACGATGCCCGGGACTTCGACGACGCGGTCAGCCTGAGGGAGCTTCCCTCCGGTCACTATGAGTTGGCGGTCCACATTGCGGACGTGTCCCACTACGTGGCCGAAGGTACGGCATTGGACGACGATGCCCGCAACCGCGGCACCTCGGTCTACTTTCCGGACCGGTCGATTCCCATGCTACCTCCGCGATTGTCGAGCGGCCTTTGCAGCCTCCAGGAAGGAAGAGACCGACTGGTGTTGTCGGTTGTGATGGAGATTGATCTCGAGGGCGAAGTGCGGGCGACACGTTTCGTCGAGGGCGTCATCTGCAGCCGGCGGAGATTGACGTACGAAGCCGTGTCGCGAGTCCTTTCCGATGAAGCGTCGAGCGAGGCTCAACTCCATGCGGATTTGGCTCCCACCCTTGACGCGATGGCGGCCCTGAGCCACGTTCTTGGTCTGAAGCGGCAGGCCCGTGGTGCCATCGATTTCGATTTACCGGAGTCGGTTTTCAAGCTGGAGGACACAAGGGTAGTCGATATCTTCCCGGCCGAAAGGACGACGGCCCACCGGATCATCGAAGAGTTCATGTTGCTGGCCAATGAGGTCGTCGCCAGGCACCTTTCGAAGCTGGCGCGACCGTGTCTCTACCGGGTCCACGAGGACCCGGACGTTCGCAAGCTGGAGGAATTCGAGGCTCTCGCCCTCGTCTTTGGCTACCGACTCGAAAACAAAATTGATGGGTACGCGTCCGCGAGTTTTCAGCAGTTGTGCGGGAAACTGCAGGGAAAACCCGAAGGGAAATTCATGATCTCTCGCATGCTCCGGGCATTCATGCAAGCCCGATATTCCCATCAGAATCTCGGCCATTTTGCCTTGGCGGCCAGCTATTACACTCACTTTACTTCGCCGATCCGGCGATATCCAGATTTGGTTGTCCATCGTATCCTAAAGGCCACGCTTGCTGAGCGCACGTCAACGGAGTGGTATCGATCCGTGGAGCAGAAGCTTCCGGAGATCGCGGCGCTGTCGTCCTCACGCGAACGCAACGCGGACGCGGCGGAACGAGAGATCGAGAAACTGAAGAAAGTACAATTTTTGCGCGATCGGATAGGGGACTATTTTGATGCGTCCGTCCAGTCTGTTTCGAGCCGGGGATTCCATGTCGAGCTGGACACGATCTTAGCGGAGGGGTTCGTTGCGGTGGAGACGATGACGGACGACGAGTATTCTTTTCGTGAAAAAACCTATTCGCTGGTGGGGCGCCGGACCCGTCGGCAGATAAGACCGGGAATGCCGACGAAGGTTCGTTTGGATGTGGCCAACTTGGAGACGGTTCAGCTGCTCTTTTCCTTGCTCGACTGAAGTCCTTGCAAGACCTTTTCTTCAAGCAGGTCTTCCTGCGATTTGAAGACCGTTCGCAAATCCAGAAGCACACAGTCGTCTTCGACGCGTGCAATAACTGGGGGGTTCTGCTCCCGCAAGCACCCGTCGATCACAGCAGGTCGGACCGCGTCGGACTCGATGACGAGGAGAGTTGTCGGAAGCTCACTCTGAGGGCACGATCCACCTCCTATGAGGGACTTGCCCTCGATGAGTCGCAGCCCGATATCGGTGGGGAGCCTCTTGGAGATTCGCCGAAGAAAACGGCGAGCCCGCTTTTGTACCTCCGACTCTGGAGTGGCCACCAAGCGAAGGACTGGAATATCTTTGAACGCGTTGCCGGTCCTGTAACTCAGCAGCGTCGTTTCCAGCGCTCCATAGATCAACTTTTCAACCCGGTAAGTGCGCATGAGAGGGTTTTTTCGGATCCGGTTGACGAAACGGCGGGCGCCCGCGATGATACCGGACTGAGGCCCTCCCATGAGCTTGTCTCCGCTGAAGCAAACCAGGTCCGTGCCACTGGCCAGGCTCTTTTGTGGAGATGGCTCGTCTGCAATCCCGTAGGGTTCGAGATCTACCAGGCAACCACTTCCGATGTCTTCCACCAGCGGGACTCCGGCTTGATGGGCTAAATCGACGAGCTGCGGAAGTTCTGGCCGGTGCGTAAACCCTTGAATCCTGTAGTTGCTGGGATGGACACGGAGCAACATGGCTGTGTTGGGTCCGATAGCGTCTGCATAATCCTGGATATGAGTCTTGTTCGTGGTCCCGACTTCCCGGAGGATTCCGCCGCTGCGTGCCATGATATCAGGAAGGCGGAAAGATCCCCCAATTTCGACGAGCTCACCGCGGGACACAATAACCTCTTTGTCCAAGCCTAAGGTATTGATAATAAGGAAAATAGCCGCCGCATTGTTGTTGGCCACCGTCGCCGCCTCGCATCCGAGAATCTCCCTCAGCGACCTTTCCACCAGGCTGTCCCGATACGATCGTTCCCCACCTGCCAGATCGAACTCGAGATTAGTGTACTGAGCTGCAACTGCCGATAAGGAATTCATTGCCTGTACGGACATGGGGGCGCGGCCGAGGTTGGTATGGATGATAACCCCGGTGGCGTTGATGACGGGAACGAGGCCCGGACGGAGCCGCGACTGCAATCGGTCTTCCAGGAGAGTTTCGAGAGAGGTATAGGCGATTTCGTTGCTGGTTGTTTCCGCACCGGACAGGATCTTTTCCCTCAACTCCTGAAGGACGGACTGGATCTCCGATACGACAAATCCCCGACTGGTCCTTTCCACCCATTGAACGATCGGAGGGAGCAGCAGGAGCTGATCCACGGCGGGAATCCTTCGCAGTAGTTCGTGCTGCATGGTGGACATAGCCAAGCTATTTCAACATAGCAATTCCGGGCTGTCAATCCGGCTGGACCGACCAGGGGACAGTGCTGAGCCGATTTCGGGAGTATTCGAGCGTGTATGACGAAGAACTGACCAATCTCGAGACTGGGCTCCGACAGTTGAAGGTGGAGTACGACATTTTCTTCAATGGCTGTCGCCCACGTCCCCCTGAGGACTTGCGATTCCGTGTAGAAAGAATAGTCAAGCGCTTGGCCGAGGCGGGTTCCATGAGTTACTCACAGCGTTTCCGCTACAACACCTTGGTGGCTCGCTATTACGCGTTTCGAGATCTATGGCGACGCAGCAGCGCTGCGCGCGAGGCCGGCGAAGACTCCGCACGCCGGCTGGCCGCTTCCGGAGACAAGCCGAAAGCAGAGTCGCGTGATATTGCGATTGGGGATCCCGGAGAAGAAACGCACAAGGTGCGAGAACTCTACGAGGCGCTGCGGAGCGTGTATGCCTCCGGGGGCCGTCAAGACGCAATGTTGCCCTACGAAGAGTTTGCACGCTACATCGCACGGAAGACAGAAGGAATTCGCGGGAAACACGGCTGCGAGAAAGTCCTCTTCACCATCGCCAATGAGGAAGATTCCGTCAAATTCACCGCACGTGCCGAGAAGTAAATTTTGCGAAGTTGTTCCTGAACCTCAAGTAATTTCTGTCGGCGCTTCCGGGATCGCCTGTCCTACTTCCTGCTGCACCGGATTTCCACGGATGACATTCTCTGCTTGTGGTCCTCTTGGGCCCATCTTCAGGTCAAACTCTACAGTCTCGCCTTCCCTCAATGTTCGGTAGCCCTCCTCTTGAATCGAGCTGTAGTGCACGAAGATATCTGCCCCAGTCTGTTGCGCGATGAAGCCATACCCTTTGGTGTTGTTGAACCATTTGACCGTGCCATTGATTCTAGCCATACCCGTGACTCCTTGATTGAGGCGCATGTCGGAGGGACGCGACGTTTTTCATAGGTGTCCGGCGGCGGGCCCATCCCGCAAGGCGTGGGTTTCGCGCCCATGCACCCGGTATGTCACTCGAGGTCCTCGAGACATTCCACTACGTCAAGAAAGTGTCGACGAAACTCTCGAGCCAGATGATGCGAGCTGTTTCCAATGTTTTGCCTCAGCCTAGTAGAGGGGATTTCAGGTTGTCAAGGAGAAAAAGTTGATTTCTATCTATCTGCCGTCATAATACTATCCTCGCAATCCAGCGTTGAGCCGGTATTAGGTTTCCCACTCGAACCATTTTGATTCTTTGGAGTTAGAAGCAGTGATCCAAATTCGTCGCGCCCTTCTGAGCGTTTCAGACAAGACAGGACTCGTGGAATTTGGGCAATTCTTGCACCGGAACGGAACGGAGTTGCTTTCCACGGGCGGAACTGCCCGAGCGCTACGAGAAGCTGGCATCGCGGTCGTGGAGGTGTCCGATTACACTGGTTTTCCGGAAATACTCGACGGGCGAGTCAAGACCTTGCACCCAAAGATTCATGGAGGCCTGCTCGGAATCCGGAGCCGCAGGACCCATGCCGAACAATTGCAGCGAGAGGGGATCGGTTCCATCGATATTGCGGTCGTGAATCTGTATCCGTTTGCCGAGGTGGCGGCTCGTGAGGATTCGACTTATGACGAAGTGATCGAGCAGGTCGACATTGGCGGGCCGAGCATGGTTCGATCCGCAGCAAAGAACCATGCCTTCGTTGCCGTCGTGACCGACCCCAGAGACTATGGATGGTTGCAGCAGGAAATGGAGGCCCAGGAGCACTGCATTGGCGCGGCGACTCGTTTTATCCTGGCCCAGAAGGCGTTTGCTCTCACCGCGGCTTATGATAGCAACATCGCCGCGTTCTTCGGAGGGCGTGTGTGGTCGGATCAGGGCGTCCGGGCCACGACCACGCAGCTGGGGGCCCAGACAACCTTGCCTCTGGTGAAGGTACGGGACTTGCGCTACGGGGAGAACCCGCACCAAAGGGCCGCGTTGTATCGACCTGTTGGGTCGATACCGGCTGGAGTCGCTGGCGCGGACAATATCCACGGAAAGGAGCTCAGCTACAACAATTTGCTGGATTCCGACGCGGCGTGGAGTCTGGTTCAGGAGTTCGAGCGACCGGCCGCCGCGGTAATCAAGCACACGAACCCCAGCGGTGTCGCGCAATCCGATAGCCTCCGGGACGCTTATGTTTTAGCGAGGGAAAGCGATCCCGTGTCCGCCTTCGGGTCGGTGGTGGCCTTGAACCGTAGGGTTGATGCGCAAGTCGCCGAAGAAATCGTTTCCACCTTTGTAGAGGCGGTGTTGGCGCCGGAATTCGATCGTGCAGCGATCGAGGTTTTGCGACAAAAGAAGAACCTGCGGCTGCTGGTTATGGGAGCGTCCGACGACACGCTATTCGAACATCGCCAGATCAGCGGAGGCTTCCTGGCGCAGCACCGGGATTTCTACCGGGTGGGTCGAGACGAGCTAACAACGATGACCAAGCGCGCCCCTTCTTCAGACGAAATGGAAGCTCTCCTTTTCGGCTGGCGGGTGGTAAAGCATGTCAAGTCCAATGCGATCGTCTTCAGCGACGCCTCGCGCACACTGGGCATTGGAGCCGGGCAGATGAGTCGCGTGGATTCCGTTGTCTGGGGCGCCCAGCGCTCTAGCCTGGCGCTGGATGGATCGGCCATGGCTTCAGACGCGTTCTTCCCCTTCCCGGATGGAATAGAAAAGGCCGCAGATTTCGGTGTCCGTGCCGTGGTCCAGCCTGGGGGTTCCGTTCGGGACGCGGAAGTCATCGACGCTGCTGACGCACGGGACATCGCCATGGTGTATACGGGAGTGCGGCATTTCAAGCACTGAGTGCGTTCCATGCAAGGAAGTTCCATCGCCATCGTTGGGGCCGGCAGCTGGGGAACCGCGCTCGCTTTCTGCTTGGCTCGCAACGGACACAGCGTACGGCTCTGGACTCGAAGGGAAGCACTGGCGGAGGAGATCCGCAGGTCTCGAGAGAACAAAGACTACCTGCCGGGGTTTAAGCTTCCAGAGTCGGTGCTCATCGGTGCCAATGCGCAGGAGATCCTGGGCGCCACGCGGACGATCGTGAGCGTGGTGCCTTCCCACACCGTGCGTGGGATATTCGGCCGGCTCAAACCCTATGTGGCTCGTGGAGCGACCATCCTGAGCGCTACCAAGGGTATTGAGAACGACACCTGCCTGCTCATGACCGACGTGATCCAACAAGCACTCGGGGATGAGCTCGAACCGAGGGTCGCGGTTTTGTCTGGTCCGTCGTTTGCTCTGGAGGTCGCGCGCGGAGATCCTACGGCCGCGGTGGTCGCTTCGCGCGATCAAAGTCTTGCATCTGTCTTGCAAGGACATTTTTCAGGCAGCAATATTCGGATATATACGAACTCCGATCCGATCGGGACCCAGATTGGCGGAGCAGTGAAGAACATCATTGCCATCGCTGCTGGGATCATCAATGGGCTAGGATTCGGGTCGAACACCTGCTCCGCTCTGATTACGCGGGGGCTGGCCGAGCTCAAGCGCTTGTGTGCGGCTGCCGGAGGTACGACAGAAACCCTCTCCGGGCTTGCGGGCCTCGGCGATCTGGTCCTCACGGCGACCGGAACCTTAAGCCGGAACCGCCACCTGGGAGTCGAACTGGGGAGAGGCCGGAAGCTCCAGGAGATACTTTCCGAGACCCGCTTCGTTGCCGAGGGAGTCCGCACGACTCTCTCGACCTATGCCATGGCGAAGCAGCTGGAAATAGAGATGCCGATCACCGAGCAGATATATTCGGTTCTCTATGCGGAAAAACCACCCCTGCAGGCCATCAGCGATCTGATGGGAAGGGAGTTGAAGGGCGAATCCTGACCGGGAAGGAAGTGCTTAGAACGTGAGGGCAATCATGCTCATGGTGATCGATGTGGGAAACACGAATACGGCGCTGGGTGTTTTCCAAGGCGAAAGCCTGAAAAATCATTGGCGTCTTACAACCGTGCGTGATCGAACGGCGGACGAATGGGGCGTGCTGATCCGAACACTCTTTTCGCTGGGCGGAATACCGGAACAAAGTGTCGGGGATGTCGTCATTTCTTCGGTAGTCCCCCCGGCCCGTCCGGCGCTGGAGGAGATGGCGAAACGCTACTTTGAAGTGGAGCCGGTCTTTGTCGAGGCGACCTTGAATCTCGGCATGCCCGTCCTTTACCAACCGCCGTCCGATGTCGGGGCAGACAGGATCGTGAATGCCATCGCGGCCCATCGACAGTTCGGCGGACCCGTGATTGTCGTCGACTTTGGGACCGCCACGACCTTCGACAGTATTTCTGCTTCGGGGGAGTATCTGGGTGGCGTGATCACGCCTGGAGTTGGGATCTCTGCCGAGGCCCTCTTTCTTCGCGCGGCGCGGCTTCCAAGAGTCGAGATACGGCCCACGGACCAGGTGATCGGAACTTCGACTACCGAAAGCATTCAGTCGGGCCTTTACTGGGGATACGTAGGTCTGGTCGACGGGATCCTGCGACGAATGAGGCTCGAACTCTCAGGAGCGTACGTCGTCTCGACCGGTGGCCTAGCGGAGCTCATTTCACCGGCCTGCGATGAGATCGACTCGGTGAACAAGAACCTGACTCTCGAAGGGCTGAGGTTGATCCACGAGCTTCAGAAATGAACTACTACAACTACTTTACCGAGATCGAGGAGCACTTCGTTCAGCGTCGCGGCAAATACCTTCTGATCTCCCCGATGGATTGGAGCTTGATTGCAGCGTGGCGGGACTCGGGTGTTCCGCTCCATGTCGCTCTACGCGGTATCGATCGTGCCATGGACAGCTTCGACGCGAAGAAGCAGCGTTTCCAAAAGGTAAACTCGCTTTTTTATTGTAACGACGCCGTGATGCAGGAGTTTTCCAGTTATGTGGACAATCGCCAGGGCGAATCCCCGGAAGAGCCGGCGCAGCAGCAAAAGTCCAGCAGCGGCCCGGATCGAGGAACGATTCTCCAGTTCCTTCGAAGTCGAATGGACGAAATACAGACGTCCGTGCAGAAACTAAGAGATCATCAAGGCCATCCGGGCCTCGAACTCGAGCCTGGACTGAAAAGAGTGCTCGATCGGCTGAGCGAGATCTTCCAGGCCATTGAAACGCAAGAGCGGGTGGACTACGAGGCCCTGGAACGCGACCTGAACATTCTGGATGAAGCTCTCGTCTCGGAGCTTCGGGCGGGTGTTGGAGAGACGGAGCTCGATGCCTGGCTGAAAGAGGCACGAAAAGAGCTCAGAATCTATAAGAAGCGACTGCCAAAGGAGACCTTCGAGAAGATCCAGCGAAATTTCCTGCGCGGAAAGATCCACCAACAGTTCCAGATTCGCGAGCTTAGTCTGTTTCAGTTGTAGAGGGTGCCATGAGCGACGCGATCCCTCGGCGCCTTCCCGAGGGGAACGAATTCGAGATCACCATCGACAAAATTGTCTACGGCGGGTCCGGCCTAGGAAGGTTCCAGGGTAAGGTCGTGTTCGTCCCCTTCACCGCTGTCGGAGACCGCGTTCGTGTTCGCGTGGTTCGAGAGAAGAAGACCTATCTCGAGGCGCGGGTCACTCAGGTCATTGACTCCGGTCCCGATCGGCAAGAGCCATTTTGTTCGCATTTCGGGACCTGCGGGGGGTGCCAGTGGCAGCATCTGAGCTATTCGAGCCAGCTACAGTCGAAGCAACAAATCCTCGAAGAGTTGTTCCATCATCGGTACCCGGAGACGGCGGGACAGAAGATCCCCATGACGGCATCCCCTAGCGTGACAGGCTACCGCAACCGGGCACGGCTCCAAATCCGTGGAACCGGAGCGGGTGCCAAGGTCGGTTTCTACCAGTTTCACTCGCATCAAGTGGAAGACCTGGAATCCTGCCCGTTACTACGCACTTCGCTGAACGTGGCGTTGTCGGAGATTCGTTCGATGGTTCGGGGTGGTGCCTTGACCAATCCCTCCAAGGAAATCGACATTGCCTGTTCGGAACAAACCGGTACGTGGAGTATGGCTCCCAGGGGAGAGGCTCGTGTTTCCGGGAGTCCGCCGATCGAGAAGGATCCTACCTTGAGTCTGTTGGTGAAAGAGTTTGATTTTCGCGTCGCCCCCTCCTGTTTCTTCCAGGCAAACGATTTCCTGCTCGAGCCTCTCGTGGAGGCGGTCCAAGAGCTTGCCGAGGTTGTGACCCTTCGCCGCAATGCCGTGGAGTTGTTTGCCGGCATCGGACTATTCACACTCCCGCTAGCGCAGATGTTTCAGCAGGTGGTCGCGGTCGAATCGACCTCCGATGGCGCCGCCTATTGCCGTTCCAACGCTCGCGCGGCAAGTCACGGGAATATTCGTGTTGTTGCTGCCGACGTGGCTTCCTGGCTCGATGGAGTGGAGGAGACCCGGGAACCGCCGGCGGACCTGGTCCTGCTGGATCCCCCTCGCGCTGGTGCGGGCCCAAAGATCACGGAGCGACTGGCCCGCTGGGGCCCCAAAACAATAATCTACGTCTCGTGTGACCCTCAGACACTAGTGAGAGACCTGTCGGTGTTGCACCAGCACGGCTACGGGATCGATTCGGTACAAGGGTTCGATCTGTTTCCGCAAACCTATCACTTTGAGACCTTGGTTCGCCTCCGTCACACAAAACCCGACGAGATCCCTCTATAAACGGAATTGACATTCTCGGACAGAGTATCTGTAGCGCTCTCTGGCTCGGAATTCTTGGAGAATCACCCATTTCTCGTTTTGGTCGCTGGCTTGGGCCTTGGGATCTTGGGACCCCGACTCCTTCCCGCGTCCAGCTGGATCTGTGCATTCGTTTCCGGCTGCTGCTTTCTCGGGGCAGGATTCTTATCCCTCCATCGAAACCGCCTTGGAGTCGCGCTGGGATCTGGGCTGACCGGTCTGGTCGTTAGTGCATTCGTGCTGGCGAGCGCCGACGACGCGGACCGACCCAATGGTTTAGAGAATCTAGCAGCCAAAGGAGTGATTTCTCTTGGCGAGCCGGTGTATTTCTACGGTTGCGTTGACGAAGAAACGTTGCTCCGGGGTACGGATCTTCTGGCGACGGTATCGGTGTTGGGTGTTCGTACCGGTTCGGAGTGGAAGGCTTGCCGGGGGCGGGTCCGTGTGTCCATGAAACAGGGGACGCAGGGCGTTTCCGAGGGACGAACCGTGCCGGGTCTGGAGCTGAGGTACGGAGACCGAATACAGGCCTGGGTGTATCTGAACCGACCCCACAATTACGAGAATCCCGGTTCACCCGACAGCATCGCGCTTCATCGTGCGCGTGGCATCGATCTCGTCGGGAGAATTCGATCCGCACGCCTCGTCGAGACGTAGGGTGGGTGGCCTGGATTCTGTCGGTGTCTCTCCGTTCGGCTCGTGATCCCAGGCGGCTGCGGATCCTTCTGGAAGCAACGCTCGGTTCAGGTACGCTCTTACTTCCGTGAAACCCTCGAGAGCACCGACGACCCGGGCGCCAGCGAAATCCTGGCCGCGATGGTCCTCGGTTCGACTCCTCCCGCCTGTCGATACCGCCACGCTGAGGGAGCTTTTTCAAAACTCCGGGACCTACCACCTTCTCCGTGGTCTCCGGCTTGCACGTAGGGTGGGTGGCCTGGATTGTCAGGGATAGACTCCGGGACCTACCACCGGGGGTCTCCGTTGGGATCTACCGGCTCCAATGCCATCTTTCGTCAGCCGGCGCACCCCGCTTCGGATTGAGCGTGTAGCCTTGCCTCCGCAGCCACTCCGTCATCCGCGGCACCCCTGTCGGTGTCTCTCCGTTCGGCTCGTGTCCCACGCGCTTCGAGCCGGCTCCTTGTCGCAATTGGTGTCGTGACCTACGGCTGTCTGGTCGGCTACGGCGCGGGCGTCTCGAGGGCCGTGTGGATGTGTCTGCTCTACCTGGTTTCTTCATGAGCCTCCCTCTGGGAAGGCTGCTATTTTACACCGGGCGAATCGGGCTTCCGCAAGGCACCGCCGCTGAATCTGTTGCTGGCCGCCGCATTTGTGATTCTCGCAATTGATCCGAAAACCGCCGTCGAAACCGGATACCAGCTCTCGTTTCTATCCGTATCCGCGGTCTTTCTGTGTGGGCTGCCCTTGTTCGAGAGCTGCGTCCGGCCTGTTTTGGAACCGATCTCGAGCCTCGGGTTGGCCGATCGGTGTTTCCTCAATCGAGCGGCTGGATATCGACGTGGGCGCAGGTGGAGGAACTTACTGGAGCTGGCTCTCGAGGGTTGGCTCCAGCACGGAACCCCTCGCTTGCAGCAAACAAGCTACGGGTTCGTTCGCGCGCTGTTTCGCCTACTCTCGTGGGTTGCAGTGGTGCTTCTTATTTCACTGTGTGTCCAAATCTGGATTGGTCCGGTCCTGGCGTGGACTTTCAATCGCATTAGCTGGATCGCTCCGGTTTCGAACCTGGCCCTGGTACCTCTCGCCTCTTTGACGTTGTCAGCAGGTATGATCGCGTTGCCGCTCGACGCCCTTGCAGGTCAGTCGTGGGGCCTGGAATGCTCGCTTCAACTGTCGGCGGCCTTGAAGTCAACTTCACAGTGGTTCTCGGAGATTCCGGGAGCATGGTTGCGTTGTCCCACTCCTCTGGGCGCGGCCGTGGTGGTAGGGTTGGTCGCTTTGTTGCTGTCTGCCGTCTTGCGTCCCCGTCTCTGTTGGCTTGCTTCAGTCTCCGTTGTGCTGCATCTGGCGATTACTTGTTGGGGTCTCGGTCCCCTGGAGAGTCTCTTACAGAAATGGATGAGCCAGGGGCTTGCGCCACCAGAACGAAAGCTCGAGCTGACCTTTCTCGATGTTGGGCAAGGGGACGCGGCTGTGATTCGTTTTCCGAATGGGAAAGTATGGGTGCTCGACGCGGGAGGCCGATTCTTCGAGAACAGGCACGAACCGAATCCTTCGGGGTTGGACGTTGGCGAGACCGTAGTCAGTCGTTTTCTCTGGCAGCATTGGATACGGAGAATCGACCGGATAATTCTGTCGCATCCGCACCAAGATCATGGCGGTGGGATCCCCGCCGTTCTGGGAAATTTTCATGTGAACCGATTTGACTATGGTTACCTGGAATCGCCTTTCTTCTTGGAAATCGCCCACTCTGCAGCGGTCACACCCGTCCCCATCCGGGCGGGCCAATCCGCGGATATGGACGGCGTGCGAGTAAGCGTGCTCAACCCCTGGCCGAACTCAGAGACGCAAAGTGTCAACGATAACTCGGTGGTGCTGAAGCTCGAATATGATCGGTTCACGGCGCTTTTGACCGGAGACTTGGAAGCAAATGGAGAATCACGACTCCTCGAGCGATGGCCCGGACTCCGTTGCCAGCTTCTGAAGGTCGCACATCACGGCAGCCGCTCGGGGACTGGCGATCGTTTTCTTGCCTCGGCGAAGCCACGTTGGGCAGTGGTATCGTCGGGGCGGCGTAACCCCTTTGGGCACCCGTCGCACTCGGTTCTGATGAGACTTCTTGCTCACGGCGCTCTACCTTTGTTGACCGTGGATCACGGTGCCGTTTTCTTTGAAACCGACGGGCAACGCTACACGCTCCGAACTCATGTAAACGGGATCCTGGCGCAAGGCGAACTGCCGGAATGAGCTGTTGGTTTCCACTCGCTTCTCTCGTTCATCCTGATAAGATCGCTTGCGATATCGCCGACAGTTTAGGTGAGGCGGCCCGATCGCCTTTTGAATTCGCTTGGGATTCTTGCCGATCCGACGGAATCCAGCCGATGAAAGGCGTGTCGCGAATCTGCATATACGAGGATTCACATGAGTATCTCGACAGGAAACTGGATGCGAGCGGGAGTCGCCTGGGCGGCGTGGATGACGATGTGTTTCGTCTCTTTGCCCGATTCAGAAGGTCGGGGAAAGCTGAACGTGATCGCCTTTGGTGCCCATCCGGACGACTGCGATTTTCGTGCCGGCGGGGTCGGTGCCAAGTACGTATCTCAAGGGCACAGGGTTCGATTTGTCTCTTTGACCAATGGAGATGCAGGCCATCATGAGGAGGGAGGGGGAGCACTGGGGAGGCGGCGACGGGCGGAGGCCAAAGAGGCGGGCCGGCGGGTCGGGATCGACTACCTCGTGCTCGACAATCATGACGGGGAGCTCCTGCCGACCTTGAAGGTTCGGGAGCAGGTCATTCGACTGATGCGGACTTGGGATGCGGATCTCGTGTTGGGACCGCGTCCGAACGACTACCATCCGGATCATCGTTACACGGGAGTGCTGGTGCAGGATGCTGCCTATATGGTCACGGTCCCCAATATCTGTCCCGATACGCCGTCGCTGCGCAAGAACCCGGTATTCTTGTATTACCAAGATCATTTTCAAAAACCGATGCCGTTTTCGCCGGATATCGCCGTATCGATCGACGACGTGATCGAGCAGAAATACGACATGCTGGATTCCCACGTATCTCAAGTATACGAGTGGCTGCCCTGGCACTCGGGGACTCTTGACCAAGTGCCGTCTGATGCGAAGCAACGCCGGGCTTGGCTCAAAAAACAGCGAATATTCGCAGTGGACGAAGTACTGCGGGGAGCGCTGGTAGCACGTTATGGCGCTTCCCGGGCAAAACAGATCCGCTTCGTGGAGGCCTTCGAGATCTGTGAGTACGGCAGACAGCCGGACGAAGCCGAGATTCGGCGGCTCTTTCCGTTTTTTAAGGGGTCACAGCTTGAAAATTGAGTTCTTGCTTCCCGGGCTCAAGGGGATCCAGTGCAGCCGAAGATGCAAGAATTCGATTTTCAAGCTGTGACCCCTTATGGCAATATAGAGGACATGAGCAGAGCGACATTCGGAGCGGGTTGCTTTTGGGGGGTGGAGGCCGCTTTTCGGCAGACTGCCGGGGTGACGGCAACCGCCGTGGGATACGCTGGCGGCAGTTTTGCAGGTCCAAGCTACAGAGACGTCTGTACCGGTACTACGGGCCATGCGGAGGTCGTGCAAGTCGAATACGATCCCGAGAAGACCACCTACGACGACCTCTTGGATGTCTTCTGGGACAATCACGACCCCACGACTCTCAATCGTCAGGGGCCCGACGTTGGGACGCAGTATCGATCAGCTATCTTCTATCACGATTCTGAGCAGCAGCAGGCCGCCCTCTCCTCAAAGGAGAAGCTAGAGCAGAGCGGCCGGTTCAAACGTCCCATCGTCACGGAAATCGCTCCCGCCAGTGAGTTCTATCGCGCGGAAGATTACCATCAGCAATACCTCGAGAAACGGGGACTCGCAACCTGCCGAATCGAAACCTGAACCCAGTCCTGGATCCGGTGCACTTTCCGCGGACTGCTCTTCGTCAAATCAGTGCCGAGCCAATACCCACGAGCGCCGACAGAAAAAAGGCGACGACCACGTAAGCCACAAATCCGATGACGCAAACCAAGACGGCTCGTCCCGTACCGTGGTAATCGAGCGCCTGACGCACGGCCACGACGAAAGCGATGAGCATCCAGATCCATATAACGGGTCGGATGACAGGGCCAAGGAACGGCACGATTCCCAATACTTGAAGGATTCCTGGCGAGCTTGCAAAACCGATCGTGCGAAGCAACTCTCCGATGTCGGAACGTGTGGTCGGCTCCGGAAGCAACTTCGTCCCGATCACAAAGGTCAAGGCCGCCCAAACAATCCAGCCGACGAGGGCCGCGACAGTACTTGCGATCAGTAAACGCAATCCTCCGCCTGCGCTTCCGATCCCGGCAGCGACGCTGGAGAGAACCACAACCGCCATTGCCTGGCCGGTAGCGCCGATGTCCCGCTCCACCTCTTCGTATATGGAAACATCCAATTTCGCTGCCCCAATCATTCTTTCGCTGAAGCTGGCCATGGTTCCGTAACCTCCCGTTGGCATGTCCTTCATCGGAACTGATGCATTTCGAACACCAACATTCTGTGAGCTCTTTGTGAAAATCGCAAGCGAGTTCCGGCCGCCGGCGATTTGACCTTATTCCTCAGCTTGGCGAGTCCACTGAGACGGTGGAGCCCGCATTGCAAAACGGTAGCCGAGAACGGGAGGTCCAGATGAAAGATGATGCAACTGGCGGATCTACAAATGCTGAGCAGCAGACGCGGCAATGGGCAATGTTTCTGCATTTCTCGTTGCTTGCGGGCTTTATCATTCCGATTGCCGGAATCGCGGTTCCGATAGTTATCTGGCAGATAAAGAAGAACGAGCTTCCGGGAATCGATGTGCACGGCAAGGTTGTGGTGAACTGGTTGCTCACGGCGCTGATCTACGGGGTCATAGCGATGTTACTCAGCTTCGTTCTGATTGGAATCCCGTTGTTGGTGGCCCTCGCGGTGCTCTGCACTGTGTTTCCGATCATCGGCGGTATTAAGGCCAACACCGGAGAGGTGTGGAAGTACCCCCTCTCCTTCACGTTTCTGTCGTAAATGCTGAGCAGCAGACGCGGCAATGGGCAATGTTTCTGCATTTCTCGTTGGCGAGCCTGCTAGCGAAGCCCGAAAGGCTGTCGCGCTGATCAAAAGCGACGGCAGGGGCAGTCAGGTGGTTGGGGACCTCTGAAGGCCAAACACGTAAAGCAGGGAGACCTGCGACGGACGGAGTTCATACTCGAAGGAGAGCCGAAGAGCCGGTAGCTCAGGAGTCAGAGCGTCCATAGTAGCGAAGAAGCGAGCTAACACTCGTGGAGCAAAGGGACGCAGGGAGGTGGATGCGGGATGACCGAACAGTCGGAACAACAACCGGGCGCAGCGGAAACGCCCTTCAACCCGGGAAAGTCGCAGCCGATGGAGGTGGACGGAAGCGGCAAGTTGACGGCACTCGAGGCTGGAGTGCAAGGAGGGAAATGGGCCCGAATCGACAAGGTGTTTGCGGAAGCTTGCTCTCGGCATACGTGCCGGGAACAGGGGAGCCGCTGGCGTGGATCACGTGACGGGAGTCTCGCAACACCGAGACAAGAACCTGGGACGCATCGCATGTTGCCACACGCGGTCACGCTTCCCAAAGTGAGGAAAAGCGACCACTCGGTGACGGTTGGTTCAAACCGCGCTTCGCAACGTGCTGGAACCGATCTTCGAGTTTGCCGAGCCTACGGCTTTCGCCCGGACTCAGCTCAAGGACGCGCTTCGCGTGTTGTTGAGCTGAGGAAGAGTGGCTACGGCTACGTTGTGGACCGATTTGAAAGGCTATCGGATTCCGCATGATATTGATGGCACGCGTGCCAGCGACGGCCGGGTGCTCCGACTGATTGAGCGGAGATCATGGATGTGGCAAGAATCTGGTAGTCCGCAAGGCGCCGTCTCCCTTGCTTTCGAACGTTTACCTCAATCCGTCGATCAATGGCCCCTTTCAAATGGTGCGCTACGCTGATGACTTTGTCATCTTGTGTCGTACGCGAGAAGAAGCAGAGGCGGCCTTGGCTCTGGTACAGGCGTGGACTTCGGAAGCTGGTCTGACGCTTCATCCGGAGAAGACGCGAATTGTGGATGCTGAGACGGAGGGATTTGACTTTCTGGGGTATCACTTTCGAGCCCAGTATCGCTGGCCACGCCTGAAGAAACTCAGAACGACCATCCGGGCGAAAACAAAACGTGCCCATGGCCACAGTCTGGCATACATCATCGAGGATGTGAACGCGACGCTGCGAGGCTGGTTTGAGTTTCAAGCAGAGTCACAGCAACACCTTTGAGCCCATAGATGGCTGGGTCCGGATGCGACTGCGATCGATACTGCGAAAGCGATGCGGTCGGAAGGGACGTGGCCGCGGGCGAGATCATCAACGCTGGCGGAATTCCTACTTTGCTGAGCACGGGCTGTATTCCTTGGCGACTGCCCATGGCTTGGTCCGTCAATCCTCGTCGAGGTAAGACCACCAACTGGAGAGCCGTATGCGGGAGAACCGCACGTACGGTTCGGAGGGAGGGGGGATCGAACTCAATCGGGCCTCCCTACCCCTATTCCCACGCACGGACTGAGCGGCCGACACGTTTGCCGAAACTTGTTCGGAAAGCGGTTGGCGGCAAGCGGACAGTTCCTAATATGCTGCCCCGTAGAGTTCCACCGCGGCCGCTTCTGTCAGTTTTCTCGGATTGAAGGTTCCGGTCCACTGCTGCAGGGAAGCCGCGGCGAGCTCAGGCAAGGCCGATTCGGGAATCCCGACTTCTCGGAGACGGGTGGGCAAGCCGCTCTGTGTCAGCAATCCCAGAAGGTAGTCCGCCAGCGGACCCCTATCGGAGGACCGCGAAGAAACCGCCAGCTCGTTGTAAAGCTCTCCCACCGCGGGGGTATTCCACCGGACCACGTGGTGAAGCAAGAGCGCAATGGCGACCCCATGCGCGGTGCCGAATCGCTCGGTCAGTGGATTGGCCAACGCGTGAGTGGCTCCCAGCATCGAGTTTTCGATGGCGATGCCCGCCATGGCGGAGCCGAGCAACATATCGCCCCTGGCCTGTAGAGACCCGGGTTCTCGGATGACGCGAGGATAGTTCTTCTCCAGTAGACGCCAGGCTTCCAGTGAAAAAAACTGTGACTGGGGAGTCCGGCTGGTACATACGTAGGATTCGACGGCGTGTCCGATGGCGTCAAATCCCGTCGTGGCCGTCAGCCCGGCTGGCTGAGACAGAGTCAGCTTGGGATCCAGGATCGCCGCCTTGAAGGAAGCCTTGGGATCTCCACAGGCCATCTTCCGGTGACTATTCGGATTGGTAATGAGGGCGATCGACTGAGTTTCACTGCCTGTTCCGGCCGTGGTGGGCACGCCCACCATGGGTAACATCGGCTTTTTCGCCTTCCCCTGTCCCCAATAATCGGACATGGAGCCGCCGTTGGTCAGAAGGAAGTTGATGGCCTTGGCGCAGTCCATGGAGCTACCGCCCCCGAAGCCGACAATAAAGTCGATTCCCTGCGTCCTTGCAAAGATCATTCCTCGCTCGGCCATCTCGGACGTGGGGTTCTCCTGAAAATCATGAAAAAGGAAGACATCGAGTTCGGATTGCCGCAGCAGATCGGTAGCCTTTGCCACGTGACCGGCCGCGATCAAGCCCTGGTCCGAAACGAGCAAGACTCTCTTCCCCCCAAGGTCCCGGACGATGTTTCCGATGCGGTGAACGGCATCAGGACCAAAGTAGATCCGGGTTGGAGACTTGAAATCGGCTTCTTTCATGGTGATATTTGCAGTAGCAAGGGTGGCTTCAGCGAATGAGTGTTCCAATACGGGAAAACTCGACGGAGCGGATCTTCTCCCACAATCGATACATCGGGATGTTCTGATCCCAAGACCAATACACGAGAAACGGCATGCCCACAATGTCCTCTACCGGAACGAAGCCCCAGAAACGGCTGTCAAGGCTGTCGTCCCGGTTGTCGCCCATTGCGAAGCAGTAGTCGCGCTCGACGCGATATGTCTGAGTCGGTTGACTATCCACCCAGCCCTCGGAGCCGCGGACCTCTACCGTGTGTCCCTCTCTTCGAATGAAAACCTCCCATGACTGGATGTTATGCCGGTTGAGGGTCAACTCGGCGCCCTTCGCTGGCACCGTAACAGGCCCATAGTGGTCTTCGTTCCATCGAGCGCCCTTGGGGAAGATTTCCGCTCGAGCAACGTGGCCTGGCAGTGCCCGGCGGACGAATTTCACGTGTTTGGGATCTTCGAGCGAGCTGCCGTTTACATGGATCTCGCGATCCCGGATCTCGACCGTATCGTTGGGCAAGCCAATGCAGCGCTTCAAATACCAGGTCTGAACCGGTTTGTGGATCTGATCCCGCCCCCCCGGCCAGTCGAAGACGATGACATCGCCCCGCTGGACGCTCCGGAGGCCCGGCACCCGAAGATGCGGGATACGGATGGACGTCCAGGGGATAGTGTAGGGAGTCGAACCTCCGTAGAGGAACTTATTGACAAGTATGCGGTCGCCGGCCTTGACAGTGTCCTCCATCGATCCGGTCGGGACCTCGAATCCCGCCATCACGAAGCTCGTCACGAAGAGAACGCTGCACAGAACGAGGAGAATCTCCTTGACCCACTGCGCCATGAGGTTTTGCAAACGTTTCGTCATAGTGTTTCCCTCGCGTACGGATTCGATTTCCGCTGTGACCCTCGTTGTGTCTCAATCCGTCAGATGTAGATCGAGGCCCACGTCCACCTGTGGGGCACTGTGAGTGATCCATCCGACAGAAAGGAGGTCGACTCCGGTTTGCGCGGTCCTTAGCGCAGATTCGACGGTGATGCCACCGGATGCTTCCAGGATCGCGCTACCTTGTACGAGGCTGACGGCGCGTTCCAACTCCTTCCGCGACATGTTATCCAGCAGGATGGCATCGACCTTCAGCTCGAGTGCTTCCTGCACCTGATCCAGAGTATCTGCTTCCACTTCAATCGTCACCATGTGTCCCACGGACCGGCGAACCCGGAGCACGGCTTCGCGGACGCTGCCGGCAATCAACAGGTGATTGTCCTTGATTAGAACGCCGTCATCCAGTCCATAGCGATGGTTGGACGCACCGCCGGCCCGGACCGCGTACTTCTCGAGCGACCTCAACCCCGGTGTTGTCTTTCGTGTGCAGACGACGCGGGCAGACGTGGATTCGACGGCAGCCGCAATATCACGCGTTGCCGTGGCGACCCCGCACAGCCGGCCAAGTAAATTCAGCGCCGTTCGCTCTGCAGTGAGAATCGCACGGGCATCACCGGAAACTCGTGCCAGCTCCTGACCCTCAGAGGCATCGGTTCCGTCTTTTACCAGGGCTTGTTTTTCGATCTGAGCGTTGAGCAGCGAAAACGTGTCCAGGCTGACATCGATACCCGCGATTCTCCCGGCCGAGCGAGCCACCAACACTCCCTCAGCCCTCGTCCCCGGAGCAACAATCAAGTCGGTTGTTATATCTCCGGTCTCACCCAGATCTTCTTCGAGGCCTCGGCGCAGCACTTTTTCGTATACAAGAAAGGGAGGTGCCGCCAGGGACAGATCTTTCACGTGCGCTCCATTTTGTTCGGCTCCCTCAGACTACAGGCCCGTCACGGCGTCTCCAATGACCGCGTGAGCCAAGGGTAGGATAGCAAAGATGCTGCCACTGGGGAGCTACTGCACCGTAACAGAGACAGCTCGATCTGGACAGCTCAGTCGCCGATGCAGAAAAGGTACTTCTCGCTCCGGAGAAACAGGTTGCCGTCCGCTATGGCCGGCGAGGAGATAAAGACCTGATCCGCCAAGGTGTTTGTGGCGATGACCTCGAGTTCTGGTCCCATCTTCAACACAAATACGTCTCCGTTCTCGCTGGCCAGGTAGAGCTTTCCGTCGGCCCCAACCGGAGAAGCTTTGAAGTTGTGGGGCCCCGGAAGCCGGGATTGCTGATAGTAGGGCTCACCCGTCTTGGCGTCGAGGCAACTGATAAGTCCTTTGTCGGTCAACAAGTAGAGCTTGTCATCGTAAAGAACCGGTGAAGGAGTGTAGGAATTGCCCCGGTCGTTGCTCCAGATCACGGAGTCGGAACCGGTCAAATCCCCTATCCCTCCGAGCCGAATCGCGAGCAGATTGGGCTTTCGAAATCCGCTCATCACATACAAGATCCCCTTGTTGTGCACCGGGGCCGGGATCGTGTTTAGTCCGAGCCCGCCGCACTCCCAGATCAATTCTCCCGATACTAGATCATAGCTGCGTACCCTATTGGTGGCCGAGACGATGATTTGTTTCTGACCGTCGTGTTTCAGCACCAGCGGAGGAGCCCAATTGCTGGCCTCGTCTCGCGGAACTCGCCAGATCTCGTCTCCCGAGCTCTTCTCCAGCGCGACAATGAAAGAGTCGCCCTCATGATCGAAATTCAAGATCAGGATGTTCCCGTGCAGTACCGCCGCGGTTCCCTCCCCGAACCCCAGACGCATACGCATCTTCACGCCGAAATCCTTCTTCCAGATGAGTTTTCCGTCCGTGTCGTAACAGTACACGCCCCGTGAGCCAAAGAAGGCAAACAGGTGCTGACCGTCGGTAACCGGGGAGTTGGAGGCAAAACTGCCGTAACGCCTGTGAAAGCCCTCGTGGGGGACGGCGGTGATGGCAGTCTCCTGCCAGAGCAGTGCGCCGTTTTCTTTGTCGAGACAAAGCACGTCGAACTTGTGTTCGGCTTGAGGACCTGTGTTCCGGCCAAACCCTCGACGCCCACGCCGCCGTCCTTGCTGCCCTGGTGGTGGGGGTGGTGGAGGCGGGGGAGGCTCTGTAACCTTCGGAGGGTCCCCGGTGGGAATGGCAGTGGTCAAAAACACCTGTTTTCCCCAAACGACCGGCGAAGAGTACCCGCGTCCCGGGATTGCGCTCTTCCACTTGATGTTCTCGTCGTCTCCCCAGGAGATGGGGGCCTCACCGTCGGCCATTCCGATATCGTGGGGACCTCTCCAACGGGGCCAGGAAGATTCTTCTCCGAAAACGCCGGTAGTGCCGGTGAAGATCGGGGTCACGAAAACCAAGACCCACAGAAGCCGGTAGCAACGCATAACTACTCCCTTTGTTCAGTTCATTGTGGTTCCATGAGCCCGCTTGCGCAGCACTACTCATGGCTTAGGTTGCACACCCTTTACACAGTCCTAACCTTGAGGACCAAAAGCGTCGCGTCGTCGAGCGCTTCCGTCGCGCCTCGATGGAGCCGGACCGCTTCCTCGACCTGGATCAGCCATTGCTCGGGATCCATCGAGCCCATCTCAACTAGCATGGATTCCAGCCTGGACGCGCCGAACTCTTCACCGGCCGCGTTTTCCATTTCGACAAGTCCATCCGTGAAGAGAAATACCCCATCGCCGCGGGAAAGAGAAACGCTTTCCTGCCGATAGCTTCCGCCGGGCAGCAGTCCCAGCGGCCTGCCAGTCGATTCAAGCAGGCTCGATCCTCCGTTTGCTAGAACCACAGGAGCGTTGTGTCCGGCATTGACGTAGCTCAAGGTTGCCGTCTTCACTCTCAGTACGGCCATGAAGAGGGTCAGGTAGGCCTCCGCCGGGGTGCTGGAATAGATCTCTTGGTCCAGTTGTGTTGCCAGTTGTGCAAGGTCCTCATCGAGCGGAAGCTTCGCCTGTAGCTGCGCTTGCAAGTTGGCCATCAGTAGAGCCGCAGGAAGTCCTTTGCCGGACACATCCCCGACCAACACGGCGACGTCTCCGCCGGGAAGCGGGAAGTAGTTGAAAAAATCTCCACCTACGGCTCGCGCCGGCATGGAAATCCCCTTGATTTCCACGAACTCTGACAACAACGGTTGATTCGGGAGCATTTCGCTCTGAATTTTCCGGCACATATCCAATTCTTGATTCAGTCGTTCCTGCTCGACGAGACGCTTTTGGTTTTCTCCCAGATTTCGAGCCATTCCGTTGAATGCCTCTGCGAGTTGTCCGAACTCATCTTTGGATTGAACCTGCACGCGCGTTTCGAGGTCTCCTTGCGCCAGTTTTCGCGCCCCGGCTGTGAGGGTTGCAAGATTGCGGGACATGCGGTTGGAGATGGGGACGATGCCAACCATTGCCACAACCACGACCCCCAGGCCGAATCCAAGGTTTCGGATGGCCGTGAATTGGATGTCCCCGAGCGAGCCTCCGATTGGCCGAGCGATTCCAAAGGTTACCTTGGACTCGTCGTCCCGCTGGGTTACAAGGACCCAGTTTTCGATTTCCTCGACAGCGGTATTTCCCTTTTCACCCAGGGACTCGAGCGAGACCGGAATCGCCGACAGAGTCTTTAGATCCTTTGGGTCTGCCACGTGGATGTTGCCTTCCTCATCCACTGCAAAGGGGATTTCCGATTGTTGCCGTTGAGTCTGTGACAGGACCCGCGCAAGCACCTGACGAGGACTTACCTCGGCCCTTACCGTGCCGACCAGATTTCCGTCACTCACTACCTCTGAATCGACGACGCTGGCTTTCGTTGCGCTGGCAGACGCCTGGGCGGCATGTTCTTCCGAGCGGCGACGCAACTGCGCCATAGCGGCCGCATATCCACGGTGACGTGTTTCTCCCTTGGGCTCGCCTGCCCCTTGCGGGCTCGATTCCCTCTCACCCAGCTCGGGGAGATTCGGGAACTTTTTGCGGAGCGATGCCGTTTCGATAGAGGTGTCCACTTCCGGGCGCAAATGCGGGGGTAATGCGTCGAGCCGCGCTAGAATGTCGAGCACGAGTCTTCTGCCTTTCCTCGCTCTTGCGTTTGGCCGGTCTCTCGGTCCCCATGCTCGCGGGTCGGTTTCCGGTGGGCGCCCTCTTGAACCTAGCTGAATGAATAGACCGTCGCGAGTTTGGGGAGGTGTTTCCCCTTGGGGTGGACCGGGGGGAACCCCCAATGGTGGGGGGCCGAATCGTCCCGGTGGAGGTGCGGGAATAAACTCCAGTGAATCCAGGACTCCGATGTCGTCTCCGATTTCCGATATGAGACTCGCGAGCAATGGATCCTCCTCCGGTCTGACGTCAGGTCCGCGACTGCGGAGCAACCTGGCAAAAGGAAAGCGGCCGAGTCGTTGAATCTTGCGATCGAGGTCTCGTTGCACCCGCTCCATCCGGTACCCCATGTCCCGAGCCAGGCTGTTGGATTCCGTTTGCACCGCCCTTCGAAAAGCCTCGATGGACGAGTGGTACGAGTAGAGCGTCAAGACCGTCAACGGAACGACTGCCAGAGCGAAAAGAGCCAAGATGAGCTTGCTTCTGAGTTTCATGGTACGGGTCCGCCATCGCTGGTTGGGTCCACTCCCATTATACGTTATACGTTTCGAGGGGTCGGTTTGTTTTAGGTTTGAGCGGACCGCTTTCCGTCTAGCGCTTTCCGCCAACCGATTTGCCTTTTCGTCATCGCACCCGCTCCATCGTGTTGAGTCAGCAACACCTGCCTGACTGCTAACGTCGGAAGGCGCTCAGCGGAGAGCGGTAAGCGGTCAGCGCATAGCGAAGCTATGCCAATTGGAACGCCCTGGCGCGAAACAGGAAGTCGACGATATTTCCCTCGTGCGGTTGGAGCCAATTGAGCTGGATGGTGGGGATGGGGCCAAGGTTCAGCCGGTCGATGTGAGTGGCATTGACGAGCTTGTGCCGCCAGGCTTCGTCCTCTGTGATCGCGGTGCCGACGAGCGTGGGACCAATGGTCCGGAGCATCTCCGATTGTGGACAATCTACGACGGTGACGAACGGAAACATGTATTCTTTTCGGGCAACCGCCGCGTCCGGGGAGTCGCAGTGAATCACCGTCGGTAGCAAGTAATCCGATCTTTCCCGCTTGACGAGACGGTCTCCATCGCGATGCGCCGCCGTCGCATCGGTGACCCCCGGAGCCTCTAGATCTGCGTCGATGGCGGCGGAGATCGCATCCGCCACGCCCGGGACCGTGAACGCCGCGAGTCCGGCGTCGGGGGAATCGGGAGGCAGTGCTTTCACCGATGCCAGACGTTGCGCCAACGCAGCGGCAATTTCCGGGCCGTGCCTCGGGGTCCAGATGCCAGAACAATTGATGCAGCTGCGCCCGCTATTGGCGAAGACGCTCTGAACCATGATTTCAAGGTGCTCTTCCCAGTCGTCTGCTTTGTCCTCGCCCAGCAAGATTTTGGAGAAACCGGGTCCATGGACCTGCACCCTGGGACTCCCCTTGTATCGGTCCACCGTGGGAGTGCCGCCGAAGATAAGACTGCGCTGACAACTCTCCAGCACGGCCGCGCCGATGTCGCCTTCTCCCGGATAGATCGCGATTGCCTCCCGCGGAATGCCAGCCTGAAAGAACGCCTCGGCCATCCGGTAGGGGGTCCATGGTTCTTGCGGTCCCGGCTTCAGCACTAGGCCCACCTGCATGGGAACAATGGGGAGCCAGAGCGTATGAACACCCGGTGAGTTGGAGGGAAGCACAAGGCCGAGAACGGGGCTCTGGGATTGATAGCTGATCGGAACCCCTCGCTCTTCTCCATAACCGCGGGTCAAAACGTCCAAGTCCAGTCCGCGGGTGAGCGAGGTGAGAATGTCCTCCATGTTTGACAGGACGAAGTGATTCTTCTTCATGTTGGCGCGGCACATGTGCTCGGGAAGTCCGGTTGTCGCGGACTGCTGACGAACGAACTCATCCGGAGATTGGCTTCCGTCCCCCATGGGGAGCTCGGAGTCCATGTACAGATCTGCTGCTTTGGCAACGATGCGGATGATCTCTGGAATGGAGATTTCGCGCAGCACTTCCTGGGCGCGACCGGCCTTTCGCATGTCTCGTTGCACCAGGCCGCCGTTGGCGCGGCTGACGGATGCAATCGGCTCGCCGGTGTCGAAGTGCGCGACTTCATAGGCATCCATGCAGGTGTAGGGCTCGCCCCACCGGAGTACTGGGATCTTTAGCAAAGCGATATCCTTCCTTAGTAGTCCTGTTCGTGAATATATTGGTGTTTGTGGCCGTCTCCCTTATCAAACCAAGGCGGCCAGCATGAGCGATTTGCGGAACACAGACTCTGTTCCGCAGTCAGTAGACACCCACCGTGGTTGTTTGGGCAAGCTCATGAAACGGGCGAACCCCGCTGATTCCGTCCCACGGGTAACTTTCGGTCGGCATTTCCCGTTCTCCCTCGTCTCTTTCCAGAAAGCCCGGGATGAAAAACTCCTTGGTCAAGGTGGTCAGGCGGACCCTGCCGGTACAGCCGTAGTCGACGATCTTCGAATGGTCGTCGAAGTCCACAACCTCGATCACGGCGCGCGGCTGAGGCGCATAGTACGCTATTTTGTAATCGTTTTCAGGTCCACTCGGTGCGCTCGCCGCCAGCCCCATGAGGGTGTTCCCGTAAGTCGGCGTCATGTAGGCGCCGTCGAGCAGCTCCTCGTGCGCGAAGCGATTCCACTGAGGAGTAAACTCGGTTCCGCCGGAGAAGATTCCGCTAATCCCGATCTGACGAATGGTTGTGCCCATATCTTCAAGTCGAAACGCCAGCGCCTCCAGCAGCTTGGGAGTGGTGAAGAGACAGCGGACATCATGCCCGGCCTGCAAGACGGTCACGGCCTGATCTATGCAATGATCCTTGTAGGCCTGCAGGTGCTCGGTCCATCCCTTCTTGATCAGCTTGACCACCCATCGCGGGTCCAAGTCGATGCAAAAGCAGACGCCGCCCCGGTACTGGGCAAGATGCTCGACCGAGAGTCGCAACCGACGCGGTCCGGAAGGGCCTAGCATCAACCAGTTGGACCCTCTTGGAAAATGTTCGTCCGGAAGTGTCTCGCTGAAGAGCTCGTAGTCGGTGCGGAAGTCTGCGATTGCGATGCGGCTCTTGGGTATACCGGTTGTTCCGCCGGTTTCGAACACAAAGAGGGGCTCTCCCGCCAATCCCTTGGGAACCCAGCGTTGGAGCGGGCCGCCTCGCAACCATTCGTCCTGGAAGCCTCCCAGCTTGCCCAGATCTTCGAAGCTGCGGATTTTTTCACGTGGATCCCAACCTAGTTTCCCCGCCCGCTCCAGCCAGAACGGACAACCCATGTCCGGACCGAAGTGCCAAGCTACGGTTTCCCGAACTTGTGCATCCAGCGCCTGTCTTGCCGCTTGAACCTTTTGGTCGGGGGTGGCGGGCTGGGATGTGCTCAATGTCCAGTCCTTGGAGCTGTGGTGGCCAACGCGTAGATTTCACTGCGGTTCATGATGTACAGGACTCCGTTGGCCGGTACCGGCGTACTGTATACGGAGCTGCCCATGTACATCTCCGCGAGCACTTTTTCCTCCTTTCCTGCTTTGAGGATGACCACGTCCCCGTCCTCGTCCCCGAGGTAGACCTTCCCGTCGACTACCAGGGCAGATCCCCAGACGGCCGCCAGGAGGTCATGAACCCAGTAGACTTCGCCCGTCTTTGCATCGAGGCAATGCAGGAAACCGCTGAAGTCCGGCATGTAAACCAAGCCGTCGGCAACGGCCGCCGTCGAAATGCTCCTCCGGATCTGATCGTAATGCCATACCTCGCCACTGGCCGTGATATCGCCTTTCTTGGAGGGGTCAATCGCGTACATGTGGCCGGTTCCCTCCCCGTGTTCGGGGTCCTGCCCGTTCGCAATGTAAACGAGTTGATCATGCAGGACCGGGGAGCTGATGATGTTGTTCCTCGTTTTCGGCCATACTGAGTCTTTTGGGTTCAGATCGAACTTCCAGAGCTGTTTGCCGGATCCAGGCTCGAAGGAGTAAAGCCATCCGTCTCCTCCTGGAAAGAAGACTTGTACCGCATCGGACACTTTGCCAACGCCAGCGGATGCCCACTGACCGTGCAGAATGTCGTTGCCGGGTGACCCGTCTTCCCAAACCACTTTGCCGGTCTTCTTGTCGACCGCGATGAAACTGGGTGAGCGCGGTGACGGAATGTTGACATGGCTCTCATCGTGCCCGTTGGAGGTCTCCACAAAAAGAAGATCTCCGTAGGAAACGGGCGACGCATTCGCCATGTTATGAGGGAAAGCGCCGAGTTCTTCCATCATGTCGAGCTTCCAGATGACATCGCCATCTTGTGGAGACTTAAGGTCCTCGTCCGTGAAAGGACCATCGTTTTCTCCATCCATGAATCCGTTCGTGTCGAGACAGAGAACTTCGCAGCGACTACTTACGTAATAAAGACGGTCTCCTTCGACCAGTGGGGAAGAGCACACCCCCTGGAACGGCCAGTCGTTGACTCTACCGGCGGACAACTTGTGGGAAACGTGCTGCCAGAGGAACTCTCCGTCCGACTCCCGAAGGGCCATCAAGATGCCCTTGTCGCCCGTAACCTCGGGATTTCGTGGATTCTCGTTATTGGTGCCGAGAAAAACCTTGCCGCCGGAGACCACGGGGTTGCCGTAGCTTTGGGAGCCAATGTCGACGTGCCATTTGACGTTCTTGTTCGTCTTGACGTCCCACTCCGTCGGTAAGTTCTTCATTGACGAGACCATGTTCCGATCGGGTGTTCCTCCCCACATGGTCCAGTCCTGTGCTTGCGCCGGTAGCGCTAGAAGTGTGAAAAACGCGAGGCCCAGGAAGAGCCCAGGGTCAATCTTGTATATTCTGATGGAACTCATTTTGGATTCTGGCTCACTTTGATGTTGTCGTAAAAGATCTCGTTCAACGCGTAAGAATAAATGCCGGGACTCCCCCGCAGGTTAGGGTTCGGATCCACCTTTTCGATCATCCAGCCATGGGGTTCCCGGCTGTCCCGAGCCCAGACTTTACCCCTTGCGATGGCTTTTCCACCTTTGGTTTCGACCATGAGCTTCATACGGTACCAGGTTTCGGGCTTCCACTCGAAGGGTACGTGGACCGACCGCTCCGTTTCCGGCTGCCAGCTTTCAATGGACACACGCTGAGTATTGCCGCCTAGCACCAGGGCGTATCGTTGGGCGATGATGCCCGCGTCCGGCATACGGCGCCTCTTCTCGATCCCGTAGGCATCGATTTCCATCGTGTAGTTGGAGTGGTGGGATGGTCCCATATAGGTTTTACCGCGGCGCAAAAGCGCCTGGGGGTTGGCAAGCTTGACCAGCACCTTGTTGCCATCCAGCTCGCGCACCTGATACTTTCCCCCGGCACCCGCCCAGTGGGGAGGCACACTCTCGGGCGGCAGGGATTCAAAATCTTCCGACCACGGAAAGGGAGCAATCACGCGAACCCTTGCAACTCCCATGACCTTGTTGTCCCACGTGGCCCGTACTTCTCCTGCCTGGGGGGAATGCTCGGAAAAATAGTCTCCCTTGGTATTGACATGTCCATTGAGACGTTCCAGTGACCAGATGACCTCTGGCTCGCCGATCAGGTTCCCGAGCGAGTCGAAAGCCTTGGCGGCGAACGAAACATTTTCTCCCGGTGCGACCAGGACTTCCGTGGGAACGATCTGGATATGGTGAATGCCCGCCTTGGAATGGGGCCGCATCGGCCATCGGTTCGAAACCGTGACAGGTCTCTTCTCTGGAGAGCCAATGCAATAAGTGGCCTCGGCAGATACGAGGTAAATCCGCCCGTTGGCGACCGCGACGGAGGCGCGAATTGCTTCTTCTCCTGCTTTGCCGAGCTCATCGACATCCAGGATTTCGCATCCATTCGGTCCCGGTTTCAGGATATAGAACTTCCCGTTTTGCGTGCCGACATAGATTTTGCCATCAGCATAAACCGGGGATGCCCTCTGGATGGTTCCGAGGTTGAGGTCCCAAAGCTTGTTGCCCGTGGAAAGATCGAGCGAGTGCAAGGTGGCGCCGTTGTCAATGAGGTAGAGGTAGTTGCCGGCCAATGCTGGAGAAGAGTACGATGCGGTCAACCCATCCGTGTGCCATCGGGTCGCGCTTTTTGTGACATCTCCGCGAAGCCCCGCGTCAATGGCCGCCACCTGGCCCATCACGGCGGTATCCAGATTCTCTTCTCCATGAGTGACGTAAACAGCATTGTCCTTGGCGACGATCGAAGAGTTAATCCCGCGTTTACTCACGTTGTAATGCCACACCTGTCGCCCGGTGCGCGCGACCAACGCGTGAACGGCACCGTCGGATCCGCCGTCCACCAGCAACGTCTTGCCCGCAACATCCACAATGATGGGAGTCGCATACGTGGTGTCATAGGGCCGTCCCCCGCGTTTGGAAAACCAAACGATCTCTCCCGTCATCTTGTCGCATGCGAGGTAACGGTGGCCTCCCGGGGCTTGACTGCCCCATGAAGCGAGCACTCCGTCTGCGATTACGAGATCCTCGTACACGATCGGACTGCTGATGCGGCCGCCATGGGTCGTGATCATGGCGAATTCTTCCCCGAGGTTGCGCTCCCACTGTAACTTTCCGTCTCGATCGATACAGAGGAGGATCCCGCAAGTCCCCAATACATAGATCCTTTCCGTCTCGGGATCTCCCACCGGGGCTGCCCAGCCGACGCGGTGCGGCGGCGCATCGCTCTGATGTATGTTGAAACGGTACTTCCAAAGAGTCTCGCCGGTATGGGCATCGAGGCAGAGGAGTTGTTCTTGCTGGGCAGCTCCCTGCCCGACGGAGTGCACCATGTAAAAGCGGCCCCCCATCACGATTGGAGATGAGATTCCTCCCACCGGTGCCGTCCAAACGAGATTGTCGCCCTGTGCCGACCATGAGTCCGGCAAGCCGGTTTCGTCGGAGGTCCCGTTTTGATGGGGGCCTCTCCAATTGGCCCATGTCCCTGGCAGGGTTATCTCCGCCAGCGATATGGCAGGAAACGCTAAAAGGAATGGAACGAGCAGGATTAGCTTCATATATGCCATGGTTTCGTCATTATCAGTGAATGTTGGAGCGCCCTCTTTTATTAAGACTCCGGACATCCCCGATGGTTGCAAAATAAGTGCACGTGGAAGGCGGCGGCCCCTTCGCACTCCGCCGACCCCTCCCGTCACTCGCGATCAAAAATGGAAGCCAGTCCACCCGCGGGCCTCGGGGGCCCCGATGGGTAGCCCCGGCGATTGATCGCACGGACTACGGCACGTCGTGAATAACGCGACGCGATTGGCCGTCCAAAAGGATAGACGATGATCATCGGGGTTTCAAGAAACTGCGCTTTTCTTGTGACCAATCGGTTTCCGGGTCGCATTCGCGGTTGTCTGGAGATCTTTACTAAGGCTGCTGCATCACTAAAGAAAGCCCCTTTTTTCGGGGACAGCTTCGAGAGAGGCGACAAGCGACCGTTCGTGAACACAGGGCGGATCGTGGGGCCCGTGGGTTCCGGTCGACCGACTACTTCCAATCAAAGAAGCGGAGGCAGTCGACGGAGAGGTCAAACAGATGCGTGCATCCAGTCGCGCCCCCTACCTGATCGGCCAGCAAGCGCACAAAGTCCTTGGTGATCTGCCGTCCATTGAGCCCCGGAGTCCGCTGCTGCGCATCCTCACAGATTCCATGAAAAGGGAAACGGGTCCCTTCGCTGTGCGCTTGCTTTATGCTCCCGTCCGGACCGACGTTGAACTCGATTTGCATCTCATGAATGGTGTCATTCATCTCGTTTTCGCAAAGAAACCCCTGGCTCCCATCGGGCTTTGAGATCTTCATCCGTTTCTTCCTCTCGAAGACCCCCAATTGTCCCGGCTCGGGATTCATGAGGTTTCCATAATCGGGGCAGTAGACCTCCCTTTCCTCGAATAGCTGGACCGACCGATCGTTGTATGTGTGGCAGGAATTGGGCAGATCGGGCATGTAGGCGCGGTCTTGTTCCCAGAGCACTCGTGCGCGCCGACTGGAATCTCGGGAGATGGACTTTGCCAGTTGCTCGAACTTATTGTCGAAGCCCTTGGGAAGCTTGTAGACCTGTTGTCCAGCCCTGGCCATCTCGATTGCCAAGGTTATGTGATCTCGTCGACCGTTCAAGTCTCCGAGAGCATCACGGACGGTCCGCGTAAACCCACGAGCGATTCGCACACCTCGGATATCCGCGTAGCGTCCCGTGAGTTCCGGAGCCAGCACCTCGGGTTCGCCTTGGAGGTGTCGCGCGGACGCCTCCAGGACCTCATATTCCGGCACCCGAAGGACCCATTCGTGTTCGATGGAGCAGCGATGATCGGTCAAGGTGCCTCGAACCCGCACCTCCGTCTTGAAATTGTCATCGATCGTTGCCTCGAACGTGCGGACATAGCCATCACCGGACAATGGCAACGACGGCTCAAAGGTCGGGCTATCTGATTTCAAAGGTTAGTCTCCCTGTACCCCTTGGCGGAGCGGGACCCCATTGTAGCCCAATCAGCCGCAAAACTCTTCGCGGACTTCCCATTTTTCGGATTCCGTCGTGAACTGCGATGGACTGGCCGGACCGACTCTGGGCGAATGATGGGCTTCACTGGAGCCGCGAGTCGGAACCAACGGCAGAATCGGCGGGCCAGGACTTTGACTCCGTCCTGGAAGCGCGGCGTCGATCCAAGATCCAGGCAAGCAGGGGCAGGAGCAAGGCTCCACCCGGCAGCGCGAAGATCGCCAGGATCGGGATCGATTTGGCGATGCGTACGAAGTGGCGGCGGAGGGCGACCTTGTCCGCACTGGTCCAGGGAGAACCATTTCTGGGTTTCATCAAGAGAAAGAGAAACCCCTGGATATAAAACATTTCGTCCAGGGTCCGGGCACGGAAACGTTGGAACAGGCCTCGGGCCTTCAATGAAACTCCTTCTGGGTGAGTCGGGGTAGCTCTTGTTATTATCGGCAGGGAAGTCCCCCAGGTTTCCTATTCTTCTTCTTCGCCAGCTCCGTTGCCAAGAAACTCGGAAACGTGGGGGACGTCCCCCAGCTGACAGGACTGTGATAAGATTCTGATTTTCAGGAGCCATTCGTGACGAAGGAGTCCTCGGCACTCCAGACGGTCTTGACCCTGGCCGACCGTTATTCGGACATCCCGATTGAAGCACTCTTCAAGGAGGATATGCTACGAAGGGGTATCGCTTGGTCCCCGACCGCCCTACAGGTCGCTGCCGCATTCAAACCCAAGGCCTACTTCATTTTTTCTTTCGATTTGGTGCCGATATCAGAAATGGACCAGGCAGAGCACCAAAAGGCTCCCGAAGAGATCCGGCTGTTTGGAGGCGGGTTCAATCTTCATCCCACCATCGTGTCGGTGCGGCTGAACCCCCATTCCCCCTATCGAGTCGAAGCCGAAGACGCGGGTCTGGTCTTGTATCTCCAGCAGGAGCCCATCGCCAACGTCGAGCTTCAAGGCAAGCCGGACTATTACCAGCGCGCGCTTTCGAGTGGGAAGCCGATCATGGACATTGCCCCGACCATTGAATGGGGCTATCTGCTCTATCTGACAGTTTTCCGGCTTTGCCAGTATTTTGGGGCACAAGAAGAATGTCAGTTTTGCGACATCAATGAAAACTACAGGCAGCAGAAAAAGGCCGGCCGGCCCTATACATCGGTCAAGTCGGTCGAGGAGATCATGGAGGCGCTCGATATCGTCGCATCGACCGACAGCGAAGCGAAGGCCTATACCGTCACGGGAGGAAGCATTACATCGACGCTGGAAGGCAAGTCTGAAATCGAGTTCTATCTTCGCTATCCCGCGGCGATCGAGAAACGTTATCCTGGCCGCTGGATAAGCAAACTGGTGGTCCAGGCGCTTCCCCGTGACGACTGTCAGCGAATGCGGGACGTCGGGGTGCAAATATATCATCCGAACTACGAGGTTTGGGACGACCGGCTCTTCAACATTATCTGCGCGGGAAAGGCCCGGTATATCGGAAGAGACGAATGGATCCGCCGAATCCTCGAAGCGGCCCCCATATTTGGCCCGGAAAATGTCATCCCGAACTTCGTTGCCGGGATCGAGATGTCCCGCCCTCACGGATTCGAGACGGTGGACGAGGCCATTGCATCGACCGCCGAAGGACTCGATTTTTTCATGAGCCGCGGCGTATCACCGCGATTCACGACCTGGTGCCCCGAACCGTTGAGCTATCTGGGCCGAGACAACGAGGGGGCGCCGCTCGAATACCACGCGCGGTTGCTTCGAGTGTATCGAGACACGAGAGCTCGATACGGACTGAAACCGCCTCGCGGCTATGGGAAGCCCGGATTGGGCCACGCGGTGTTTTCGGTGTCGGCCTTCATGGATGTGCTGCCTACAGTTGTTGCCAATGCCTGAAATGCCTGAAGTGGAAACCATCGCCCGTCGATTGCGACAATCCGTCATCGGCAAGCGCATCGAAGCTGTCACGCTATCAGGCTTCGCCCTGAGAAAACCGATCCCCGCGTCGTTTCCGCGAAAGCTTCAGTACCGGACCATCGCGCGCATTCACCGCCGCGGCAAGTACCTGGTGGCGGAGCTGGAGCCTCGCGCCTTTTGGGTGATCCACCTGGGAATGAGCGGAAGGCTCTTGTACAGCGACTCAGGATCGGAGACCGAGGAGCACGTCCACGCCAGCGTTCGATTTGCGGATTCCAGCGTTCTACACTATAGAGATCATCGCCGGTTTGGATTGATGGCGGCTCATGAGGTGTCTCATTTGAATCAGATACCCGAGTTGGCCACACTGGGCAAGGATCCCCTCGGAACTGGATTCAGCGCGGATTGGTTCTGGCCCATGCTCCAGAAGAGCAGGCAGGAGATCAAGTCGTTCTTGCTGGACCAACGTAAGATCGCCGGGCTAGGCAACATCTATGTGTGCGAGTCCTTGTATCGCGCGAAGATTCATCCCGGACGCCGTTGCCATACTCTCTCTCGACAAGAAGCGGCCGACCTGAGAAAGAAAATTCGAAGTGTTCTCCGGGCTGCGATTCGCAGCGGAGGCACCAGCTTTTCCGATTTCATGGATGTGAACCGGCAGAAGGGCCGCTTTCAGCACCTGCTTCGCGTTTACCAGAGAGAAGGCGCCCGGTGCAGGAATTGCCGCGCGAGTATTGCGCGCATTCGCCACAGCAATCGTAGCTCGTTCATCTGCCCGCGCTGCCAGCCGGAGCCCGAATAGAGAGAGGAGAGTAAATGGCGACGAACTATAGGAGATGCTCGCACTGCAGGGGGACTGGTACCTGTCGAGCCTGTAAGGGAGCGGGACGCCTGGGCCTGCAGAAAGGGAAGCAGTGCACATCCTGCTTTCCGCACGGCAGCGGCAAGTGCCAGAATTGTAGAGGAATGGCAGGATACGACGAATCGGGCAAGCCCGCCCAACCGCCTGAATAGGACCCGCAGGCCAATCCTCGAATTCCAAGCCAGGAAATCAGTTGGCCGTCAATTCCGTGCGCGCTCTTTCTTATAACTACGAACCCAATTGACCAGTTCCACCAAAGAGGCGGAAGGCGATCAGGTCGTTTGTAATTTGTCTTAGAGCGTTTTCGTGATCTTGTGGAGTCCTCGTGGCCGGTCCGGACTCAGGCCTTTCAAGACCGAGAGCCTGGCCGCGAGAATCTGTCCGGGGATGATATACGGAATCGGAGAGTAGAGATCGGGAATCTGGATCGGAATGCTCAATCCGCAGCTGGCATGCCGCAGAATGGTTTGTTCGCTCGAGACGATGGTGGTGTCGGCCTTCAGTTCCTGCAGTTTACGCGCCAACTTCAACAGATCGGGGAAGACCTTGCCGGGGGGCGCAAAGAGAATCATCGGAAGGTGCCGCTGGACAATGGCGATGGGACCGTGCCAAAAATCTGCGGACGAGAAGCAATCCGCTATCACGTAGCAGGTCTCCATCAGTTTGATCGTGAGCTCGTGGGCGGTTGAATAATTCAACCCCCGGCCCACCACTACGCAATGCTCCATGAATCGGTAGCGCTCGACCAGGCTGTCGATCTGCGGGGTCATCCGGAGGCTCGCCTCCGCATAGTCGGGAATCCGGTATAGGGGTTCGAACGACCGTTTTTTCAGAGCGTGGGCAAGCATATACAGGAGCATCAACTGGCATGTGTAGGTCTTGGTCGCGGCCACGCTTTTCTCCGGACCCGCGTGGGTCTGGAATGTCTCGTGCGCCACGTTCGCAATGCGCGAGTTCTTCTCGTTCGTAATGGCCAGCACGTGAGCGCCGTTTTTCTTGCAGCGCTCCAGGACTACATTGACGTCCTTTCCCTCCCCGCTCTGGCTGATTCCAATCACGAGAGCATTTCTGAGCTTGAAGTCTTGTCGATACATGGTGTGGACAGAGGGAGCGGAAAGGGAAACCGGAATGCCCGTGGTGATCTCGATGAGATAGCGGGCAAACAGGGCGGCGTTGTCCGACGTCCCTCGCGCGACCAGGATAACAAGATCGATGTCACGCTTGATTAGATGCTCGGCAACCCGGAGCATCTTCCTTGTCTCCCTGCGCAAGGTTCGATCGAGGGCCGCGGGCTGCTGAGAGATTTCCCTGAGCATGATGGACATTGCTATACCTTCTCCGGCAAGCCGCTACGGATAGAGCGTACAACGGCGTCGATCACCTGCATCTGACGGATGGCATCGTCCGGTCCATAGCGTGGGGAAGCACCGCTGCGAATGCTATCACCAAAGTGCTCGAATTCGTTCACATACTGGTTGGCATTCGGGATAGCTTTCCGTTCTCCATTGACCAGAATGAAGGAATCGTCTCCCGGCAACCAAGCCGTCGGAATAACAATCGACCCTTCCTCTCCCACAATTTCTATCTCGCTCCGGAACGGGAGATCAAAACCACAGTCGATCAACGCCCTGCCTCCAGGAAACACAAGGAGTCCTGACATGTTCATATCGACCCGATACTCCGGAGGGCGGGTGCCCTGCGCATAGACCTCAGTAGGCTCGTCGGAAAAATAATAGCGAGCCCCACTGATCGGATAGCAGCCGACATCCATCACACTCCCTCCCGCGAGATCAGGATCAAGGCGAACATCGGGACGCCGCTCGAGTCGAAAGGTAAAGCAGGCTCGGAGGAGCTTGACTTCACCGATTTCGCCTCGCTGCACGAGCTCGCGGGCCAGCTCATGCTGTGGGTGAAAGCGCCACATGAAACCCTCCATCACAAAAACTCCCAGGCGGTCGGCCAGCTGAGCGACTCTACGGGCCTCCTCGGCGTTTGAGGCAAACGGTTTCTCGCACAAGGTATGCTTTCCGCTCTCCGCCGCCTTCAGCATCCAGGTTCCGTGCAAACCGTTCGGTAGAGGATTGTAAACCGCCTCGATTGCCGGATCGGCCAGCATTTCCTCGTAGCTGCCATAGGCGCGCTTCAAATCGAATTGGCTGCGAAACGCTTCCGCCTTCTGCGGATCACGGCTGGCGACGCCCACAAGTTCTGCATTGCGGCACTCGAGCAGCGCGGGAATGGTTCGCTTCTGCGCGAATTGAGCACAACCCAACACACCCCATCGGACACGGTTCATGGTTTCTCTCCTGGCGTCCCGTTCGTAACCGCTCTCCGGTGGCGCCTGCATCGTAGATTTTTATCTCGTTGAAATCTATCATGGAACGCACTAGTCCCAAAATAAGCGAGGTATGAGCTCGCTCGGAAAATCGTTTGCCTTTTCCGAATATCTCGTGGATTTCAGCTCCTTGTGCGTAACAGGGAAAGCAAAGAGAAACACAAGAGACAAACCTTCCATTGGTTGTCTGGATCACTTGATCTTGTTTGTCTCTGTTATGCCCTTCCTTTCGCCCGCCACTCTTGCTCCGCCGGGGGTACGGGCTCACCCGCCGGCGAGGCGCCTTCAAGTAAACCTGAGTTGCCTGATATAGTCGAACGTCGCCAAAAAGGTTTCGAGATGCTTGCTATAGGCCAATATCCTGTAAACGAGGCGACGACCGGTTCTTACAATCTGACAGGGTATTTGCACAAAGTTCACCAGGAAGCGTTTGAACTCCATCCTCAAGATATCACGACGTACTGTCGGCGCCTGCGTCACCAGGCCATACCAGGCCTTCAGATTCCACGCCAGCGATGCGATGACCATGTAGGCCCAGTTCGATACCAGACTGTCCGAAGGCATCCTCAAGGCGTTCACTCCACTCTTGAGCTGACCGATGACGTTTTCCTGGTTGCAGCGATCGTTGGCAAAAAGGACCACTTCTCCCATCGTCATCTCCCGATCGTTGGTGATGTAGAAGAAGTACCGGACCTCATCAAACAGCCGGTGCTCCCCCTTTTCGATCGTGAGGTTCTTCCGAACCACAACCATGCGATAGGTTTTCTTACAGTGTCCGGGACGATAGTCAAACTCGGCGACCTGCTCGCTCTGCAGGCGGATGTTCTTGAATTCTCTCTCCTTGATTACTTGTTCTTTGACGTTTTCCGGACGGCGCCGTTCTTCGCTCTTGACCTCATAACGAGGAGGCCGCTCGAGCGGTTTCCATTGTCTCTCCGGCAGGGCATCGGCCATCCCGACCAGGTTCGGCTTGGCGTCATAACCAAAGACAAAACCAACCCGCTCGTCCCAGCGATCGAAGTTTCTCGTCAGCGAGAAATCCGTGTCGCCCCGAAGCCAGACCTTCGTAAACACCGACGACACCAGATCGATTGCCCGGTCCATCCACTCGGCCGCTCCGTCGGAAGAGGGACGGTTGCCCGGCCGATTCATCAGATAGAGGACCTCATTCGTATTGGCCAAGGTCACGATCAACGGTGCGTAACCCCAGATCCCGTTGTAGGCAATGTCCATTCCTTCCTTGCATTCCCCCAAGGTTCCGGCGACGGTCCCGTCCACGTCGATGATGGCCTCCTTCCGGAAGGAAGCATCCTGCAACTTCCACACCTTGGTTCGGGTTTCATTGATGGTTTCCTGAAGTCCGAAGATCCAATCCTCATCGAAACGACGGAGGAAATCTCCAGCCGTCGTGGGATCCGGAATCCTCTCGGCTCCCAGTCCGTTCATGTAGGTCTCATCCTGGCGCAACCGCTCGATATCTTCGAGACAGGTTCCACCCGACAAGACGTTGTATGCGATGTTCAGTACATGATCGGATTCCCAGTAAGGAAAGTGGTACTTGAGCAAAACGATGTTTCTGTTGATATCTTTGTCCAATCCAAGCTTACACACGAGCTTGTGAATGGCTCCGATACCACCAGATCCGATGGCGCGCGTTCTCTCGGCGATCTCGTAGTAGGTGTTGGAGTCCTTGAACATAGGATCGGACCGGTCCTCAAACTGATTTCTTTCCAACCGGCGTGTAAGATTTTGCTTGTCTCGGAGGAGGATTCTGTGGTTTCTTTTATTCACCTGGAATGTGCTCCTTTCGGGATGTCTTGTAAATATATCAAACGCATTTTATCCCGTAACGGCGCACGTTCCAGGGCTTTTCTTCCTCCTCATGCAAAAAATCACGCTGGACTAAGGACTAGGCTGGCTCCCATTATTGACCCATTATTGAGATAGACGCGAGATTGAGATAGACGCGAGGTTCCGATGAGTATTGAGGCCGCTCAAACCGTGGGCGTACGTGCCGCTCTGCTCGGCCAGTTGACGGCGGAGCATCATACCACTCGTTCCGTCATCGAACATGTGCTGGACGACCAGTTGAGCTTTGCTCCAGATCCGAGGGTCCGGGGCTTTGGAGAGTTGGCGCTCCACATTTATCAGACCGGTCAGTGGTTCGTCGAAACCATGGAGCGTGGTGAGCTCACCGAGCACCCCGAAGCTTTGACGGTGCCGAACAACAAATCGGAGCTCATAGGCCAGTGTGACGGATTGAACCGGGATATTGCCAACCGAGCGAATGCACTCACTCCCGAACGACTGGCCCGGATCATCGAGTTTCCCAAGGTGGGTCCGTTTCCCGCAGTTACCTATCTCGGACGGCACCTCAACCACGCGATCCATCACCGGGGACAGCTCACCGTCTACCTTCGGCTCATGGGAGCCAAAGTGCCGTCGATCTATGGCCCTTCGCTGGATTATCCTTGAGCTTTTAGCTATCAGCGTCCGACCGGCGCGACGCGCCGGTCACTTGGGACAGTAACTGCCCGGTACGACCCTAAGATCACGATTTTCGTGATCTTGCTAAGACACACGAATAAAAGCAGTTCCGCGAGCAGTTACTGGAGAGCTTTCAGCGATCAGCTATCAGCAGCTTTCAGCTAAGAGCTTTCAAGTCTAATGGTTCGGCTACCTACAACGAATTCCAGAGCTCATTTAGAATGCGATAACGACCTTGGAAGTTAATAGAGCTCTCAAGTAACTGCTCGCGGATCTGCTGTTATATGTGTAACTTAGCAAATCGCCAAGAACCACGTTTTTCAGGCTGTGCAGTGCAGTTACGTTCCCAAGTGACCGGCGCAGCGCGCCGGTCGGACGCTGACAGCTGATCGCTTCTATGAGCATGCCTGCCGTTGTCAAGCTCGTTGAATTTGGAGGTCGCCTTTCAGATCCGTTTAGAATCGAAAGGTTGAGTCCAAAATACTAGAACATAAGCTACCTTCGCCATTGACCATTCACTTTCCGGAAGCTGGCTGCTTACATGTGAGTCCTGAGGCATTCAATGCCTCAGGACAAACTTCTATCCGTGTTACCCATTCGTGGCAAACACCCAATTCTGAATTCGCCGGCGGCGAAACGTGGCAAGCACGTGGGGGAGCGCCCCATCTGAAAGTCGGCACTCTGAAGGTGCCCGCGATCAGCCCGAGCAGCTCCCACCAGCTGGATTGTGAACGTCTTGGTCTCTTTCATGGTTTCGTTTGACTCAAAGGCCCTGTCACGAAGTGGAGAAGACCCTATGCTTTCAAGGTGGCTCCTTCAGGGATGACACCGAGTTCGAGGAATCTCCACAGATCAATCAATAGTCTCCGTGCCAGTGCCACAATCCCTATCCGTCGTGCTCGTGGGCCTGCCTTGGCAAAGCGCTTCCGGTACCATCGACTCAGACGGCTCTGTGGCTGATGCCGCAGCCATAGCCAGGCAATCTCGATCGCCATGGATCGAATATGCCGGTTTCCAGCTTTGCTTATGCCTTGCTCACGATTCTCATTGCCGCTTTGGTAGGGGGTTCCGGTCAAGCCGGCCAGAGATCCCACCTCCTTGCGGTTTTTGAACTTACGCCATCCAAAGAACTCATACACCGAGACCCAGGCAAAATTGGGCCCAATGGCTCGTAACAGCATCAGCTGACGCACCTTCGCCACGGACTCGGTCTCCGATTCTCGGATCTTTTTCCTTCGATCAGCTTCCAGTGCGGAAATCTGCTCCTGGGTGAACTGTAGTTGCTCCCATTGCCTCAGCAACCGACTACGTAACCCCGCCGGTAGCGGAGATCCGTCCCAGAGCTTCATCTGTTTTAGCTGCCTGGGCAGATCCCAGGGGCGTTCCCATCGAAGCCCATGGTTGGCCAGCAGTCCCTTGATCCGGTTCGTTGCACGAGTCCGCTCTCCCTTCCAGCTCCGCAGCTCCCGATGCAAGTGCCTTTCGTCTTCTTCTTCTACCGTCGGTACATGGACGACACTCCATGCTTCCCTCTCGCCGGCGCAGTACCGGATTAGCATGGTCAGCAATTTCCTCGAGTCCAGTTTGTCAGACTTCGCCCGCCGGGCCCGTCGATTCACCTCGATACTTGCAGAGTCCACCACGAGACTCTCTACTCCCACCGACATCAAATACCGATGAATCCCGAATCCGTCCCGACCTGCTTCGTAGCACGAGACGACCCGAGTCTTCGCAGGCAATCCAAATCGTTTCTTTCCAGCCTCGATTTCTTTCGCCAGTCCTCTCAGATTCCCCGATGCTACGTCCCGAAACCGAGGCTTTCTTCCCAAGCTCGTGCTAAAAGCCAGCTTCCATTCCTTCAACGATAACTCCATCGACATGTAAAGAATCTGCTCAACTTCGGTATACTCTCCATTGCGGGTTGCTTTGGTTTTCATGATGCTCCTTTCTCCTTTCAAAGAGTTTTTTTAGGAGCTTACCAACGGCAACCCGCTCTTCACTACTTCTTTGCTACATGGAATCTGAAAGCTGAAAGCCAAATCCACAACATGCTAAAATTTCTCTATGAATCTAATGAACTCAGCTCCGGGTCGCATATGTTTCGCCTTTGTCATCATCAATTCGGTGGCCCTGGGTTTGGCCAGAGAAGAACCAGTGACCTGGGTCTGGTCGGGGGCGGTTACGACTTGCTCGGCTGTTGTGAAAGGAAAGGTGCGTGGTGGGGCGGAGGTGAAATTACTCCTTGCCACGAATTCGTCGTTCGGGGATGCTCGGACGATACCCGATCACGGATATGCTCGACCGGATGAAGACGGTGTGGTTGTTTTTGACTTGGCGCGTCTGACCCCGGACACCGTGTATCATTACGCGCTGGAACTCGCAGGTGCTAGGGCCGAAAGCGGACGCTTTCGCACCTTCGCTGATGGGGCCATGTCGTTTCGCTTTGCCTTTGGTTCCTGCGCGACCACAGGCTCGAATCACAAAATATTTTCGACCATCCAGCAGCGGGACCCGCTCTTCTTTCTCCACATGGGCGACTTTCATTATGAGAACATCACGGCCAACGACCCCGCGCGTTTTCGCCGGGCCATGGATCGAGTTCTGACCTCCAAACGCCAGTCCGCGCTCTACCGCAACACGTCCATTGTCTACATCTGGGACGACCATGATTACGGACGCAATAATGCGGACCGTGAGTCGCCCGCCAAGCCGGCGGCGCTCGAGACGTATCAGCAATACGTCCCCCACTTCCCGCTCCAGACGGTGCAGGGTACGGTGCGGAGCATTCAACAGGCATTCACGGTCGGCCGGGTGCGTTTCATCATGACGGATGTCCGGTCCGAGCGAGATCCCGAGACCGAGCCCGATGGCCCGGGGAAGTCCATTTTGGGAAAACGTCAAAAAGAGTGGCTCAAACGGGAGTTTGCGGCCGCCAGGGAAAGGTATGCACTGGTGATCTGGGTCAACATCGTCCCTTGGATTACCAAAGGCCAGCCGGGCAGTGCACACGGCTGGGAGCCTTACAGTCACGAGCGCCGAGAACTTGCAGATTACGTCCAGCAGCAGGATCTTGTGCGCCGCCTTTTGATCTTGAGCGGGGACGGCCACATGGTCGCGCTCGACGATGGGACGAATTCCAACTATGCGAGCCAGGCGTTCGGTTCTGCCTTCCCGGTCATGCATGCAGCACCGTTGGATCGGTACCCGAGGGTAAAGGGGGGACCCTACAGCCACGGAGCAACGGTCAAAAAAAGGCTCTTTGGAATCATCAAAGATCAGCAATTCGGCTGGATGGAAGTCAACGACGATGGCAACGTTCTGGAGTACGAGGTGACGGGAAGGAACTCCTCCGGCCAGCAACTCAAAGGGATCAAATTGAAGGTTCGATGTGATCCGGAAGGGTGTGAGGTGGAGTAGCTATCAGCTTTCAGCGACCCACTAGCGCGGGGCGCTAGTTACTTGCAAAAGAAACTGGCCGCCAGAAGTTCATTGCGTGCCATCATGCTGGGATGAGGCTCGGCAGTTAAAACCGACAGAGCATTGGTGCTTCTATGCCCGTCTTTCAGCGTGGTTCCGGTTCTTTGGCGGTCACTTGTTTGGTGGCGTGATTCTCGTTCCTTGATGGACGGAAGCTCGACCCCGTTTGAGAGGTTTTTAAACCCTTCCGCAACCGGGCCGAGCCCCAACCGTTAGGGAATTATAAATAAAGGTTGACGCACCGCCTTGCCCCATGGTAATTCTTCTGCGTGTCCAACTTCAAAGACCGCACGCTGTGGACGGGCGACAACCTACCCATCCTTCGCGGGCTAAACTCGGAGTCCGTGGACCTTATCTATCTAGACCCTCCGTTTAACTCTAAGTCCAACTATGCCGCCCCGATAGGCTCCAAGGCCGCTGGAGCCGAATTCAAGGACACCTGGACCCTCACGGATATCAACGTCGAGTGGGTGAACCTGATCGAGGCCAAGCACCCGGCACTCTACCGAGTTCTGCTGGCAGCCATGACGGACAGTGACAAGTCCTACCTGATTTACATGGCTGCCCGCCTCCTAGAAATTAGGAGGATTCTAAAACCAACAGGCTCAATTTATCTCCACTGTGATCCCACCATGAGCCACTACCTCAAGCTGGTCATGGATGCGGTATTCGGGAGAGGAAACGTTAGGAACGAGATTGTCTGGAAACGTTTTAACTTCCATGCCGACGCCCACCGATTCGGGGCAATCAGCGACCGCATATTATTTTACTCTAAGAGCAAGGACTGCGTGTTCAATCGCCAGACCGTCCCCTACTCGAAGGACTACATCGAATCGAAGTTTACCCATGAGGACTCTCGGGGAAGATTCAGGCTAGACAACCTAAACCCTCCTGGTGGGCGCGGCCCTGTATATGCATTCCATGGCGTGACAAGGCCATGGCGATACACAGAAGAAAAGATGCGGGAACTTGATCGAAAGGGTTACATCTATTTCGATAGCAAGGTTCCACAGAAAAAACGATACCTCGATGAGATTCCAGGACAGGCGGCGGCCGATATTTGGGCAGACATTAGTCCGATAAATTCTCAGGCTAAGGAGCGTGTCGGCTACCCCACGCAGAAGCCTCTGGACCTACTAGACCGGATTATCAAGGCTTCCTCCAACGAGGGAGACATAGTGCTAGACCCTTTCTGTGGGTGTGCCACAACCTGTATCTCTGCCCAGGTTCTAGGCCGTCATTGGTCAGGAATCGACATCTCTCCCAAGGCCGCCGACCTGGTTCAGCAGAGAATGAGGGACGAGCTGGGCCTGTTCTACAAAGTCATCCTCCGAACGGATATTCCCAAACGCACGGACCTGGGAACGACCCCTAGGTACAACTCCGATGCCAACCGAAAGAAGATCTACGGGGAGCAAGAAGGCCACTGCAACGGGTGTCGGACTCACTTCGAGCTACGCAACCTGGAAGTGGATCACATCATCGCCCGTAATGACGGAGGGACGGATCACATCGAAAACCTGCAACTACTGTGCGGGAATTGCAACCGGATCAAAGGGGATCGGGGTATGGAGTACCTGAGAGTGAAACTCAGGATCGGAGGGAAAGGTGTCCCTAACTGACCCCAACACAATCATCCCGTCGTTGAAATGCTCGAACTGCGGAAAGAAGATCGGAAAGAACTACGGATGGCTCAAGTCTAATGACCACTTTGTCTGCGACTGTGGTGCAAGAACAAATTGGAGCTCCGATCAATTCCTCGATGTTGTCAAGGGAATCACCGAAGAGCGAGCGAAGGCGATCAAGAAGATCAGGCGAGCACTGAAGGGCTGACGCTATCTCGTTAAGAGCCTGGATCTCTTTCGACCCAGAGGCATCAAAGACAATGTTAATGTGATGTATCTCATTCATAGTCATAAAATAGGATTATACTACCATGAGACCACCGATGTTAGATCCAAAGCGAGACCTCAAAGGCGCAACCCCAGAGAAGCTGGCGAAGGCCCTGTTTCGTCGCTCAGTCCCGAGTAAACCGGCTAAGGCCGTTGTCAGCGATCAGGTCACGGTAGAGAAGGTTCCTGCCGACAAGCCTAGCAACCGTGTCCCGCATTTGCGCAAGCGTTCCTGAGTCCCGCATGTTGTGCTTGGCCGCAAACTCCTGGACGTAGCGGTTCAGGTGCTTGGGTGACAGCTTGTGGAACGTGCCCTTGTGCGCTCGTTTCAGCGTGGCCCAGAAGCTTTCCACCCCGTTCGTGTGCGCCATGTCGTTAACGTACTCGGAGACGCTGTGCCGGACTGACTCATGGGGGAACGGCAAGCTATCATAGGCGGTTGCGTCGTCCGTGTAGACCTGGGCTCCTGGCAGGGTGTTATCCTTCACGAATCCCTGCAAGCTCTCCGAGTCCACCCGCTGTGTGACCTTGGCCCGGACTTGTTTGGTGGCCCGGTCCTTGATTCCGACAACGGCGGTTTTTCCAACAGGACCACGGCCCGTATCGGCCAGTGCCTTGCGGCGGCTGTTGCTCATGTTTCGGCGGCGACCCCCGAAGTAGCTCTCGTCCACTTCAACTGGACCTGCAAAGTCACCGCTGGGCTCGTCACCCCACGCTTCGCGGATGCGGTGCAACATAAACCAAGCCGTAGGCTGAGACACTTTGATATCCCGGTGGAGCTTCATGCTCGACACGGATTTAAGGTTGGTCAGGCAGATGTAGATGGCAAAGGCCCACTTGCGAAGGGGAACCTTGGAATTTGCCATGGACGTTCCGGTTTTGATGCTGAAATAGCTTCGGCAATCCGAGCACCAATAGGGCATTTTCTTATGGCTGGCTGGCTGAGTTCTGGTGCTCCCGCACTTCCCGCAGCATCGACCGTTTGGCCAAAGTACGTCCTCAAACCATTTGGCAGCGGCCTTCTCAGATGGGAACATCTCAAAGAGTTCAATAAGGGAAAGCCCTTCTCGGTGGGATCGTCCTGGTGCTTTCTTCATCATAGGAATAGCATACAGCGTCAACCAGGATCTGTCAACCTTTATTTATAATTCCCAACCGTTAAGGAGATTAAATTCTATGCCAAGACATCGAAAATCACGATCCAAATCGAAACGAAATCCTTTTACCTTCCCTCCACTCAATCTCAATGTTGCAGGCATCGACGTTGGAAATGCCCAACACTATGTTGCCGTGCCACAAGACCGTGATTCTGAACCGGTCCGTCGATTCGAGTGCTTTACGGCTGATCTGCATCGGTTGGCCAAGTGGCTGAAATCCTGCGATATCGACACAGTCGCCATGGAGTCCACCGGCAGTTATTGGATTCCTTTATATCAAGTCCTGGACGCTCGCGGCTTCACCGTCAAGTTGGTCAACGCTCACGATGTCCAGAAGGTCCCCGGACGTAAGAGCGACGTGAAGGATTGTCAATGGCTGCAAAAGCTCGAGACTTTCGGACTGCTCAAGAATTCCTATCGTCCTCCAAACGAGATCTGTGTGCTTCGAACCTACTGGCGTCAGCGAGATAATCTCGTCAAATCAGCCAGTACCTGTATTCAACACATGCAAAAAGCTCTGACAGAAATGAATATCCAACTCGCCAACGTCATCAGCGACATCAGTGGTGTCACGGGACTCGCAATCATTCGTGCTATCCTCGACGGCGAACGAGACCCTGACAAACTCGCTCAACTCAAACACCCCCGAATCCGATCGGGCCGAGATCTTATTGCCAAAAGTCTCCACGGCGACTGGCGCCAAGAATTGCTCTTTGTCCTCGGTCAGTCTCTGCAAATGTACGAGACCTACCAGAGTAAAATCGCTGACTGTGACAGAGCCATCCATGCCCATATCCAAACCTTCAACAACAAGGCTGATACCCAAACTCATCCATTGCCGGGACGCAAGGGATCGAAACCTCGCGGAAACGCTCCCCAGTTTGACCTACGCTCCGAACTGTATCGCATTACCGGTGTCGATCTTACTTCCGTGGACGGCATCGATGTCATGACCGCTTCTACCGTCATCGCCGAAGTCGGAGTCGATATAAGCCCCTGGAAAACTGAGAAGCACTTCGCCGCCTGGTTGGCACTGGCACCCTGCAATGCCATCAGTGGCGGCAAGGTAATTAGACGAGGGACCAAGCAAGTCAAAAACCGCACCGCCCATGCCCTCCGGATGGCTGCCTCAACACTCCGGCACAGTAAAAGTGCCCTAGGGGCCAACTACCGACGTCTCCGCGCCCGCTTGGGTCCCGCCAAGGCCATTACCGCCATCGCTCATAAACTCGCACGAATTATCTATCGCATGCTCAAATACGGCCAGCAATACGCAGACAAAGGAGCGCAATACTATGAGTCCAAGTACCAGGAACAACAACTCCGATACCTTAAGAAAAAGGCCAAACAGCTCAACATGCAACTGGTTCCATCTACAGCACTAACATGATTAGTTTCTTGAGAGCGATCAGCTGTCAGCTTTCTTTTCGAAGTGCGCTCTGAGTTCTCTTGATTGCTTACGGAATCCGATAAAGGCAGGCTGCTCTAAGGCCTTGGGAGCCAAAGCTGAAGGCGACTGATAGCTGAATGCTGACCGCTGCTGAAAGCTGATCGCTTCTATGAGCATGCCTGCCGTTGTCAAGCTCGTTGAATTTGGAGGTCGCCTTTCAGATCCGTTTAGAATCGAAAGGTTGAGTCCAAAATACTAGAACATAAGCTACCTTCGCCATTGACCATTCACTTTCCGGAAGCTGGCTGCTTACATGTGAGTCCTGAGGCATTCAATGCCTCAGGACAAACTTCTATCCGTGTTACCCATTCGTGGCAAACACCCAATTCTGAATTCGCCGGCGGCGAAACGTGGCAAGCACGTGGGGGAGCGCCCCATCTGAAAGTCGGCACTCTGAAGGTGCCCGCGATCAGCCCGAGCAGCTCCCACCAGCTGGATTGTGAACGTCTTGGTCTCTTTCATGGTTTCGTTTGACTCAAAGGCCCTGTCACGAAGTGGAGAAGACCCTATGCTTTCAAGGTGGCTCCTTCAGGGATGACACCGAGTTCGAGGAATCTCCACAGATCAATCAATAGTCTCCGTGCCAGTGCCACAATCCCTATCCGTCGTGCTCGTGGGCCTGCCTTGGCAAAGCGCTTCCGGTACCATCGACTCAGACGGCTCTGTGGCTGATGCCGCAGCCATAGCCAGGCAATCTCGATCGCCATGGATCGAATATGCCGGTTTCCAGCTTTGCTTATGCCTTGCTCACGATTCTCATTGCCGCTTTGGTAGGGGGTTCCGGTCAAGCCGGCCAGAGATCCCACCTCCTTGCGGTTTTTGAACTTACGCCATCCAAAGAACTCATACACCGAGACCCAGGCAAAATTGGGCCCAATGGCTCGTAACAGCATCAGCTGACGCACCTTCGCCACGGACTCGGTCTCCGATTCTCGGATCTTTTTCCTTCGATCAGCTTCCAGTGCGGAAATCTGCTCCTGGGTGAACTGTAGTTGCTCCCATTGCCTCAGCAACCGACTACGTAACCCCGCCGGTAGCGGAGATCCGTCCCAGAGCTTCATCTGTTTTAGCTGCCTGGGCAGATCCCAGGGGCGTTCCCATCGAAGCCCATGGTTGGCCAGCAGTCCCTTGATCCGGTTCGTTGCACGAGTCCGCTCTCCCTTCCAGCTCCGCAGCTCCCGATGCAAGTGCCTTTCGTCTTCTTCTTCTACCGTCGGTACATGGACGACACTCCATGCTTCCCTCTCGCCGGCGCAGTACCGGATTAGCATGGTCAGCAATTTCCTCGAGTCCAGTTTGTCAGACTTCGCCCGCCGGGCCCGTCGATTCACCTCGATACTTGCAGAGTCCACCACGAGACTCTCTACTCCCACCGACATCAAATACCGATGAATCCCGAATCCGTCCCGACCTGCTTCGTAGCACGAGACGACCCGAGTCTTCGCAGGCAATCCAAATCGTTTCTTTCCAGCCTCGATTTCTTTCGCCAGTCCTCTCAGATTCCCCGATGCTACGTCCCGAAACCGAGGCTTTCTTCCCAAGCTCGTGCTAAAAGCCAGCTTCCATTCCTTCAACGATAACTCCATCGACATGTAAAGAATCTGCTCAACTTCGGTATACTCTCCATTGCGGGTTGCTTTGGTTTTCATGATGCTCCTTTCTCCTTTCAAAGAGTTTTTTTAGGAGCTTACCAACGGCAACCCGCTCTTCACTACTTCTTTGCTACATGGAATCTGACAGCTGAAAGCTCTCCAGTAACTGCTCGCGGATCTGCTGTTATATGTGTAACTTAGCAAATCGCCAAGAACCACGTTTTTCAGGCTGTGCAGTGCAGTTACTTTACCAAGTGACCGGCGCGACGCGCCGGTCAGACGCTGATAGCTCATAAAACCCCCACCGTGTCCTTTTTCAGCCAGCCGGTCCAGCCGTTCGACAGGTTGATTTGATACCAATCTTCGGCCTCTCCCCGGACCTGGACTCTCAGCCCTTCGTGAATTGTGAACACCGTAATGTTTTCCTCGCTTGGACCGCTCCTGACGTCGATCCTCTTGTCGATCACAATCCCTTCTTGACGGTACTGCTTCTCGTAAACTTTCCAGGCGAGAGAGACCGTGAAGATCAAAAAGAATGCGCCGGCCACAAGGCTACTCCAGAGAGCGAAAGAAGCCACTGGGCGTGTTCTTGACAGAAAGTAGCCTCCGAGAGCCAAGTTGGCCACCGAGAACAACAGAAGGGCCATCCATGCATCTTGCTGGATCGTCAGGAAATGGACCGAGGTGTCCAGCAGCCGCAGCGGGAGAGGTTCGGGCGGCACTTCGATCTTGTCGACCAGCATCAGCCTGGCTAGATCCAGATTTTCCAGCACCTCCTGATCCGCGGGGGCCGTTTGTCTGGCCTTTTCCCAGAAGTAAATGGCCTCGCCCAATGTGCCTCCTTTGAAGCACGTGTTTCCGAGGTTGTAGTAAAGCGCACTGCTCTCGATGCCTTGAGAGAGAAGTTGTCTGTAAGCTTGCTTCGCCTCCCTGAACTCTCCCTCTTGATAATGGGTGTTTCCCTGCCGGAACAGATCTTCCAACGCTCCGGATTGCGACGAGGCAATCGGCGGCGTGATCAGGAGAAGAAAGAACGAGGTGCAAACGAAAGTATGACGATTCATGGTTCACGCATCTTCGAGCTTGTCGATGACTTTGCGAATCCTCTTGGCAAGCGCGCCTGCGCGAGCGGACGAATCAGAAGCGCTGACGAAACGGCCGAAGTCACATTCCTGGATACACTCGGAAACCTCCCGCACCGTTTCAGCCGTCACGGACTTGCCCCGAAGGGTTCTCTCCAGCGTGTCACCGGTCACCTCGATTTCGGTGAGGCCGAAGCGGTCGGACAGATATCCGGTCAGAGCCAAAGAGGCTCCATCGTAAAACGGTCGCGCCTGTTCCTTGCCGGTCCTTTCTGCTGCTTTCAGCCGTGCCAGAGCGGCTCTCCGTGCCTTTCGCCGGCGAGCCAGGGACTGGTTCCCCTCATCGCGCGCGCGCGCGCGCTGATACAAGAACGCACCCAGATTGAACAGCAACGGGACAGCGGCGACCAGATAGAACCACCCGAGCTTGTACGGAGGATCGCTGGTCAGCGACAAGGCCACTGGCGCAAGCTTGATGAAGTGAATGTCGGTTCCTTGCCGGGTGACATTGCGCTTGCCGATTCCGGAGAGAGTGGAAATAGGGCCAGACGTCGTTTCCCCTGGCTCGACGCTGAGTTTCAAGATTGAAGTGATCAGGGTCTCATAGGCCTCTTTGTTTGGATCGAAGTAGGCAAACTCGATGGGCTCGATCATCTGTTCGCCCGGTGATTTGGGCACGATGACATACTCCCACGTCTTGTCTCCTCCAATAATGGTCTCCTCCAAGGCTCTGATATTCTCCTCGTGTTTGGAGGAGTAGATCGTGAAATCCGGCAGCGGAGGCAGCTGGAGATCCGAGATCACCTTGAGGTTTCCCCTCCCGGAGAGGCGGATCCGGAGTACCACGGCCTCTCCGGTCTTGACCGCTTCTTTATCCAGGCTGCTGCTGAGGTTGTAAGACCCCACGGCATTGCTGAAGGCCGCGGGCCTCCCTTCGTCCGGCCAGGGACGCACCTCCAGCACGGGCTCGTTGCTCTTTCGATACACGGTCTCGGTCTGGCTGAAGACGCTGAAGAAGTCGCCGTCCCCTCTGGCAGAGATAGCGAAGGTCGAGGGGGGGATCGACAGTTTGCCCGGCGTGTTCGGGAAGAGCGCTTGGCGTTTGATCAGGTATGCGTGATACTCCTCTCCTTGCACCACCTTGCGAATGGGCTGGGGGTTGGACGCCACCTCGAGATCCTCAACCCAGAAGCCCGTCAACGGAGGGCTCTCGTGCAGCTGGAGCCCGGTTACGCGCACTTGCGTATACAAGTAGTAGGTCAAGGTTACCTGCTGTCCCTGAAAAGCCGAGCTGCGGTCCAGTTCTGCGCCCACGAATATTTCGTCTTCAATCTGGGTCTGCTGGCTGGAACGGCGGGCTCGCCTGCCGAAGGGGTCGAGTGGGTCCAGAGAGCCGAACGGATCGCGGGGATCGCGAGGCGCCGGCGACGCGCGCCCCCGGGCAGGCTTGTCCGTTACTCGAACTTGGACGGGGCTAGTCCGGTAGGAAGCACCGCCCAGGGCCACCTCGACGGGGTCAATCGTGAAATCGCCTTGTGCTTCCGGTAGTAGCACGTACGTGAAACTCTTGGATGAGCTCGAGCGCCCATTGACCCATTGAAACTGAGTGCTGACACTCGGTCCCGCGACCACGCGGAAGTTGGTCATGGGCGGGAGCTTTGGAGAATCCACCGATCTGCTATCAGGTCCCGTTACGGTGACGGTGAACTGGAAGTCGGACTGCACCGCCACCTCCGAAGTATTCACGCTGGCAGAAACCTGGACGTCTTGTCCCCGGACCTGCCAGGGAAACCATAAGGAGAGAAAGAGCATCCCCCGAATCTGTCGTGACGTTCCGAGTCGGCGCGACAACATTGTCTCCGTCATCCCGTTTGGTCCGTGAATTGGCTAGCTGGCAAGGACGGAATCCTACCAATCCTTTGCCTTCGTCCTTGTCCGTGCCCTACGCTCCTGCCTCTTCCGTTGATCTGCAAGTTCTTGGTTTGCGAGTGCATCCAGTAACTGCAGCGCCTGCTCTTTGGTGAAAGTCCCATCGCGAGGAGCGGATTCCGTAGATTTGGGATCCGCCGCCTGGCCGGAGTCCTCGGGGTTTGCAGATGCTGTCTCCGAGTCGTTCTGTTCGCTGGGAGATTCTTGCGGCGTCGAATCCTGCTGCTGTTGCTCTCCTTGCTGCTGATCCGGGCTGTTCTGCTGGTCTTGATCTTGTGAATCGCCTTGGTCTTGCGAGGAATCGTCGTTTTTGTCTTGTTCGTCCTGATCCTGATCCTGATCTTTGCCCGACTGGTTTTGGTTCTGCTGCTCGAGCTTCTGTAGTGCCAGTTCCAGGTTGTGCTTTGCATCCGGATCGGCCGGGTTGATCCTCAGTGCCTGGCTGAAAGCCTCTACTGCCTCCGGATATTTCTCCATTTGAAACATGGCGTGGCCGGTATTAAACCACCCGCTCTGCTGCAATCCCTTGCCGCCCTTGGAGTTCGACTGGCGGAGTGCCTGGATGCCCTGATCAAACTTCTTTTGTCGGATCAGTGCATTTCCAAGGTTGTAGTAGAGCTCGGGTTTTTCGGGAGCCTCGGCCTGGGCCTGAGAGTATACTTTTTCCGCCTGCTCATACTCGCCCTGATCGTAGAGCTGGTTCCCATCCTGGTTCATTCGGGCGACGGATTGAGCGTGCGCCATCATGCTCGCCGTGGCCAGCATCGCAGCGACGCAAAGTGTTCTGGCCATTGGTGCAGACGTCATTGTGTGGACCCGGGAGCGGGCAGGGGAATGCTTCTGGCGGGAACTGATTCGTTCCACCTCGGTTTGGAGACGATGATCCATTGAGTCTTCCAGTGATTCTTCCTGTCTGGTCACCCTTGTCATGGCTCGGCTCACTCGTGACTGAATCTTCCCACCCATGATCTTCGCGGCTTGCGCCGCTCACTGAGAAACCCCTCCGCAACAAGAAATACGAAGGCAAGGGTCAGGGGGTATTGAAACTGGTCCTCGAAATTCTGAAACAACCTCGATTCCAACTCCTTCTTATCGAGATTCGAGATGGCTTCATAAATTTCATCCAGTTCGCTCTCTCCGGTTGTAGCCCTTAGATACTTGCCGCCGGTTTCTGTTGCTACCCTTGCCAGAATCCGTTCGTCCAGACGGCTCACCACAACCTGTCCCCCGCTGTCCCTTCGATAATCCGCAATGCCGCCTTTCTCATCGCGAATCGGTATCGGCCTTCCCTCGGGGGTCCCGATTCCAACCGTATAAATTATAACACCCCCTTGTTGGGCCTCTTTGGTGGCAGAATCAATATTGCCCTCCAGGTCTTCTCCGTCGGTAAAGATGACCAGAACCTTGTATTTCTTTTCCCGCTCGCTGAAGGCCCGGGTCGCCGTTTTTATGGCCTCCGCCAGAGACGTGCCAGGCTCGGGAATAATCTCCGTGTTGATGATGTCCAAAAAGAGTCTGGATGCACCGTAATCGAGGGTAAGCGGACACTGAACGATGGCCGTCCCCGCGAAGCTCACCAGTCCGACCCGGTCTCCCTTTAGTTTTTCAATCAGTGAACGTGTCTCACTCTTTGCCTTGTCCAGACGGGAAGGTGAAATATCCTCAGCGTTCATGCTGTAGGAAGTGTCCAGCGCGACAATCAGGTCGATTCCTTGCCTGCGTACGGTTTCCAGCCGGCTCCCCCACTGAGGACGGGCGAGAGCCAAGATGCCAAAAATGAAGAAGCCGACGATGAACAGCGCACGGGCAATGGCTTTCTTCCGACTGAACTCCCTCGTGAGGGCCGAAAGCAGAGAGGGAGAGATCACCGATTCCAGCTTCCGGCGTCGGCCGCGAAAGGACCAGTAGAAAAAGACCACCAGAACAGGAAGCGCCCAGAACAGGTTGAGATACTCAGATCTAGCAAAATACATGGGTTTACGGCAACTTGCGGAAGCGGGAGAATCCGGCGATGGTCGCGGCCAGGAAGATGCAGCAAGCCCACGCCAGATACTCCATGAAGCGCTCGTTGTAATGGGTATACGATTTCACCTCGATTGTCGTTTTTTCCAGGCTCGCGATTTCATCGAAAACGTCCTCCAATGACATGCGGTCGGTGGCTCGGTAATACTTGGCACCTGTCATATCGGCGATCTTCCGGAGAGAGTCTTCGTCGATTTCCACCGGCAAGTTTACGTAGACCTTGCCGTACGTCGGATCGTTGACGGGAAAACGGGCCGAACCGTGACTTCCGACGCCAATCGTATAAACCTTGACGTCCAGTGTTTGGGCGATCTTGGCGGCATCCAGGGGTTGAACTTCTCCGCGATTGTTCACCCCATCGGTTACCAAGATGACCACCTTGCTCTTTGCATTGCTGTCTCTCAGCCTGTTCAGCGAGGTGGCCAGAGCACTTCCGATCGCGGTCCCGTCTTCAATGGCTCCCAGCCGGATGTTCTCCACGACGTTCCGCAAGACCCCGTAATCGAGGGTCAAAGGAGCGCGAGTGAAAGCCTTGCCAGCAAACACGACCAATCCGGCACGATCGTACTGGAGACCGTTGACAAATCTTTGGACGACGCTCTTTGCCACGAATAGGCGATTGCGTGGCTCGAAATCTTCGGCGGCCATGCTGCCGGAAGCATCCAGGGCAACTACGATATCCACGCCCTCGGTCAGCAGGATCTCTTCCTCGATTCCCTGTTGGGGGCGTGCCAGCGCGACGACTACCAGCGCGATGGCGAGCATCTTCAGCCCAAACAACAAGTGACGCACGTACACGCTCCAGCCCGGCCCCATGCCCTCCAGGGCCATCGTCGATGCGAAACGCAGGCTTCCCTGGCCGCGGTTCTGCCCCACAACATAGCGCCAGACCAGTCCCGGAATCAACGCGAGGAGAATCAGAATCCATGAATTAGCGAAGTGCATAAGCAGCTGTCCGCTTTCCGCTAACCGCTTTCCGCTTCGGTCGTAGCAGTATGGAAATTCGGAGGACGGTTGATAGCTTCAATTTCATCTTCATTTATTATGTTACATGCGTGGTTTCCGTTTTGGACTCAGCTTCTTTGGCGACGGCGCGTTGATCTCTACGCTGTTTGCCCCAGGTCAGGATCTGATATGCGCCCTGGACGGCCCGCTCGTTGCTGGATTGATTCGGGATATACTTGGCAAACTTGACAAGATCGAATTCGAGCAGGAGCTGTTCGATGATGGTGAATTCCCCGCCCGGGTCCGAATCATCCCTCCCCCTCCGAAGGCTCTCCATGATCTCATCTGTCGTCTTCTCGAGTGTCTGGATCTCATACCCTGCCTCGAGCAACTTTCTGACGATCTCCGAAAGGGCCACGTAGAACTGCTTGACGAAGCCCTTCTCCAGTAAACCGCGGCCCAGCAGATCACGGATCTCGGCCTTCGCGGCGGCGAAGGCGTCGAGGCCCGGCTGCCGTGGCGATGGGAGCTCTTCCCTCCGTCGTCCCCGTTGCCAGAGCCACCAGGCCAACGCGACAAGGATGAGGGCGAGGATGCCCACGGCGGTCCACAGCAACCATGAGACCGGTTCGACGATTTCGGCCTGTGTCTTGAGGTGCTTCAGCTCGCTGTCCGCTTCGGTCAAAACACTCTCGATCTGGATCGTAACCGGCGGGCTCTCGACCATCATCTCCTGTCCCGATGCATCAATCAGTGCAAACTGGAGCGCAGGAAACTGAAACTCCCCCAACTTGTATAGAGTGACGACCATGCTGGCGGTGGAGCGCACGCCACTTTTGTCCGCTGGCACCTTCGGCTCCGCCTGCTGGTCCGGGGACTCGCCGGGGCCAACAGGGAGAGCATCGGCGGGGAAGGACTCGATGATGGTGAACTCCCCCGAGGTGGCCGCAACCGAGGGAAGCCGGATCTTGTGTCCCTCCGGAACCAGAAACAAGTATTGGAGCGTGATGTAATCTCCCACGGTGGCCTTCGGTGGATCGGCATCGACTCGTATCTCAAATCCGGCGGGCCCGGCTTGTTCTTCCTGGCCCAGGTCGGCTGGGGGAGCCGCATTGTCCTGTCCACGCCCTGAACTCCAAACCAGCAACAGGGTGATCAGGGTGGTTCGCAGCGAAATCTTCAGGGTGAGCATCGGACTGTACGTGAACATGAGTTTGTGTTTCTGTCTCGAGCCTTGGCCGGCGGTCCGCTCACCGCTGACGCCTGGCTCGCTCCTCGAAGAATCTTACCAAGGGCACGTCATAGGGTCGCGCCGCATTGATCAGGACGTGGTCGATCTGATGCAATTTGAACAATCTGGTTTGCCTGGTTTGATTACTTTCCCAATTCTTTCGATACAACTCCCGGACCTTGCGGATCGCAGTGTCCACCAGCATGATCTCGCCTGTTTCGGCATCCCTGAGTTCCAGAATGCCTACGTCGGGAAGCTCCTGCTCGCGGGGGTCGTAGATCTGAATGCCGATGAGATCATGCTTCCGGTTGGCCACCTTGAGAGCTTGCTCGTAGCCTTGATCGAGCAGATCCGAGATAAGGAAAACGACGGCACGCTTCCGAATCAATAAGTTCAGACGTTCCAGGGCCTTCTGGATACGAGTGCCGCGACCGATCGGACGGTAGTAGAGCAGCTCTCGGATAACTCGGAGCACGTGTTTTCGTCCGCGGCGAGGGGGAATGAACTTCTCTACATGGTCCGTGAAAAGAATGGCGCCGACCCGATCGTTGTTCTTGGTTGCTGAAAACGCGAGTAAGGCGGAAATCTCTGCAGCGATTTCCCCTTTCATTTTTTCCGCGGAACCAAACGCCCCGGACGCGCTAGCATCGACCAGCAGCATGACCGTGAGCTCTCGCTCTTCCACGTAGCGCTTTACGTGAGGGTGCCCGGTGCGCGAGGTGACGTTCCAATCGATACTTCGGATGTCATCTCCGTGCTGGTACTCGCGCACCTCATCGAACTCCATCCCCCGGCCTTTGAAGACGGAGTGATACTCGCCGGCAAGAGATTCATTGACGAGACGGTTTGTCGTGATCTCGATGCGGCGAATCTTCCGAATGATCTCTCTTGGCAGCATGACGGGGGTCCTTCTCTTGCTGGGTTTTTAATGCCGCGCACGGCGTTGCGTCCTACGGTACCTGGACGGCGTCAAAGATCCTGGTAATGACCGTTTCTGGAGTCACTTCCTCGGCTTCCGCTTCGTACGTCAAGATGATGCGATGCCGGAGGACATCCAGTCCGATGGCCTTGATGTCCTCGGGGGTGACGTAGCCGCGTCCCTTGATGAAAGCGTGTGCCCGCGCAGCCTGCGCCAGGAAAATGGTCGCCCTGGGTGAGGCGCCAAATTGGATCAGTTCCTTGAGATCTAGTTCGTAATCATCGGGCTTGCGTGTCGCAAAGACGAGCTGGACAATGTAGTCCTTGATTCTATCGTCCATGTACACTTCTGTAACCACTCCCCGCAGGCGATGGATATCGTCCTGGGTTACCACTTTTTCGACATCGATCGGATCGTCCGTCGACATCCGGTCGAGAATGATGCGCTCTTCCTCAATGTTGGGATAGTCGACGCGCAGCTTGAGCATAAACCGATCGATCTGCGCCTCCGGGAGGGGATAGGTTCCTTCTTGCTCGATCGGGTTTTGTGTCGCCAAGACAAGAAAAGGCTCCTCCAGCGGATAGGAGTGCTCGCCGATGGTTACCTGTCGTTCCTGCATGGCTTCCAGCAGGGCGCTCTGAACCTTCGCCGGGGCTCGATTGATCTCATCGGCCAGTATGATGTTCGCGAAGATCGGTCCTTTCTTGGGACTGAACGTGCCGTCCTTCTGATTGAAGATCATCGTGCCGACCAAATCGGCCGGCAGGAGATCCGGAGTGAACTGAATGCGCTGAAACTTGGTGTCGACGGCCGAGGAGAGAGTCTTGATGGTCAGCGTCTTGGCAAGTCCCGGGACACCTTCGAGCAAGATGTGGCCGCGGGAGAGGAGGCCGATGAGAAGTCGTTCCACCATGTACTTCTGGCCCACGATGACGCGGTGAATCTCCCGGACGAGCTCCTGGATAGTTCCACTCTCACCCTTGACCTTCTGATTCAGCTCCTGAATATGTGCGGCAAGCTCCATTCCTTTTTCCCCCGGCAATCCGTCATCTAGCCTTATACGTGAAAACCCCAACAGGATTGACTTTTTATCATGAACGCCCCTCACAAAAAAATACCGGATGCGGCAACCCACGAACAGGAGTACTAAGCTAGGAAGAAAACTCCACTCCCTGGGCGAGATGAATCTCCCCCCCCCAGTTTAGTGTGTTCGTCTGGCGCCGCATGTAGGCCTTCCACGCGTCGGATCCGGACTCTCGTCCACCTCCCGTCTCCTTTTCGCCTCCGAAGGCCCCACCGATTTCCGCACCCGAAGTCCCGAGGTTCACGTTGGCAATACCGCAGTCGGAACCCTTGTAACTGAGAAACGTCTCGGCCTCTGCCACGCTGTCGGTAAATATGCCGGATGACAACCCCTGGGGAACACCGTTGTGCATGGAAACCGCGTCCGCCAACTTCCGGTACTTCATCAAATAGAGAATCGGAGCAAACGTTTCTTGCTGGACGATCTCCGCTTTGGCGTCAATCTCGATCAGGGTCGGCAGTACGAAAGTACGACGGCCGAATGGAGAGCGGAGAACGTTTCCGCCGAAGAGGATTTTCCCTCCCTGCGCTTGGGCTGCCGCGACGGCTTGCTCGTAGTCCGATACAGCCTGCTCGTCGATCAACGGTCCCATGAGGGTCCTGGGGGCGAGTGGGTCGCCGATGCGGACCTTCTTGTAGTTGGCAATCAGCTTTTTACAGTATTTCGCATAGATGCTCTCGTGGATGATGAGTCTGCGGGTCGAGGTGCAGCGCTGCCCCGCGGTGCCGACGGCACCAAAGAAAGCCGCGGCAAGCGCACCGGTCATGTCGGCCCTTTCCGAGATGACCAGAGCGTTGTTGCCGCCCAACTCGAGGATCGTCCGGCCCAGGCGCCCCCCTACCACCGCGCCGATGCGACGCCCCATCCGCGTGGACCCCGTCGCACTGATCAGTGGCACTCGGGAATCGGCGATGAGCCGTTCTCCTACCTCCGAGCCGCGTCCGACCATGACCGCCGAGACCCCGGGGCGTATGTGATTCGCCCGGAAAACTTCCTGGGCTATGTTCTGGCACGCGATGGCGCACAAGGGTGTCTTGCTCGAGGGTTTCCAGACCACGGTGTCTCCGCAAACCCAAGCCAGCGCGGCATTCCAGGACCAGACGGCGACCGGGAAATTAAAAGCCGTGATCACCCCGATGGGACCGAGGGGATGCCACTGCTCCATCATCCGGTGCATTGGACGCTCGCTTTGCAACGTGGGCCCGGATAGGGTCCGGCTCAACCCCACGGCAAAGTCGCAGATATCGATCATCTCTTGAACCTCGCCCAAGCCCTCCGTCAGGATCTTTCCCATCTCGAGGGATACGAGTTGCCCCAGAGCCTCCTTTTTCTCCCGCAGCGCCTGTGCAAGTTGGCGGACAATCTCACCTCTTGCGGGCGCCGGAACGGCCTGCCAGGAGGAGAATGACTTCTGCGATTGCTTTATAAGCCTGCCGTAGTCGGAAGCACTGGTTTGCTCCACCTTTGCAAGCAGCTCTCCGTTGGCTGGGCTGCGGACTTCGAGCCAATCGCGGCTGCTTGCAAACCACTCGCCGCCTGAACTGGTGCCGGGCTGGTTGCTCCGGATTCCCAGCGAACGGAGAAGCTTCTGAATCTCTTTTTTTTTCATGATGGATCCCTCTCCCTCATACTGGCAATGGTAGTGTCGGTCCTTTGAAAGCGGCACAATCAGGCCTCGGCAAGAAAGCCAGTTCAATTTTTTCTCATTGGAAAGTAATATTGTCCAACTCCAGCCAGCCAAACGCGCCGGGTGGGCGTGCGATTTCGAAGATCAAGCTTAGACAGTCGGATCCGGTCCAAGGGGCGGGTTCGTTCCGGTGGAGGGAAGCAAAATCCACTTCGACGGCTTGCCAGCTTCCGGTGGCACGAAATCCAGCCTGGTAATGGTCTGTATTGCGTACTCCTCGGGTCGCAATCAGGATTCGATAGCCGCCGTCTCCTCGAACGTCGAAGCGCAACCCTCGAAAACCGAGTGTCTCCACCGGGGAAATGCCTCCCCGGCTCAGCGGCACCTCGACCCGGGCAAAGGGCCTTTCCTTGTGCGACATCCGGGCCATGATGGCCAGGGCGTGGTCGCCCGGGCTGCGCAAGATCCTGCCCCAGATCATCCGCGAATGGTCGTGCCCCGGATCCGTCCGGTGGATCCACAGAGTGTCCAATGAGGATCGGCTGTCCTTGCGCTCGAAATCGTCGATGAGTGCCGGTGCCGGGACACCCGCGAGTGCAGTCAGCGCCGGAGAAGCAATCTCGCGCGCCAATCCGGCGCGATCTAACTGGTGGCCGTTGATGAAGACATGACGGATGTTCTCGATTTCCTGGATTCTCTGATCCGGTCTTCCTTCAATCAGTACGAGATCGGCCAGTTTGCCGGGCGCAATGGTCCCGCGCTCGGAGTCGAGCCCGAGGGCCTTGGCGCTGTTGCCGGTTGCAGCCGTGATCGCTTCCAATGGCGTGAGCCCTCCGAGCACGAGCAGCTGAAGCTCACGCAATGTTGCCCAGCCGTGATAAGTTCCCAACACTCCAGCATCGGTGCCGGCGGCGAAGGTCACGCCGGCATTGCGGAGCGCGGCGGTGTTGTGCAGCAAGTTTTGCCAGCGTCGAGCGAATGGAGCAGGGAGCCCTGAGTCGGGTGCCGGTCGTGCCTCTGCTTGCGGATGGACTCGATCTTCATTCAGCATCGGTGGGCTCTGCTCGATCGATTGGCGAACCTTCGGCTCGAGCACGGTTGTCAGCAGTCTGGATCCTGGGTCCAGGCGACGTCTTTCGTAAACCGAAAGCGTCGGCGCGTAGATCGTTCCCCGCGCCGCGATCGCGAGAATCATCTCTTCATCTACCCTCGCGTTGCGGATCCCATGCACGATCGCATCGACTCCGGTCCTGGCCGCTATCTTAGCCTTCTCCAGGGTTACCGTATGGGTCAAGACCTCCATGTTGTTTTGATGGGCGCTTTCCACGATAGCGGCCAGGGTGTCTTCGGTCATGCTGGTCATGTCCGGAGCGGTATCGTAGCGCCAGCCATCCGTGAAGACTTTGATCGCGTCGGGACCGTATGGGAGAATTCGTTGCATGGCGGCCCGCGCGTCGTCCGGGGTCAATACTTGCAGGGCAGAAAGCTCCCCCCGTCCGGCTTCGGCACCGTGACCACCGGGGGTCGTCATGCGTGCGGCAAAACTGATCCGAGGGCCCGCGACGGTGCCGTCCTGGACCAGCCGCCGAATTGGTTCGTACGCTTCGGGATGAAAGCTGAAGTCCACGACCGAGGTGACGCCACAGTAGAGATAGGCTTTGAGATTTTTTTCCCAATTTCCAGTCATCCCTCGCGCGCCGGCGGAGGACAAATGCGTGTGCAAATCGAACAATCCGGGGATGAGAGTATGCCCGGAGCCGACGATTTCTCTGGCTCCCTCCGGAATCGGCAAATCGAGCCCGAGCGCAGCGATACGGCTTCCCCGGATCAGGACCGTGGCACGCGTCGGAGTCTTTCCCGTGCCATCGACAACGCGCACGTCCGTAATGGCCACGAAGGCGCCGGTCCCCGATTGGCCGGGCGCGCTCAGGGCTGCATGCGTTCCGCAAAGTACGAGCAACAGCGCCAAAAAACGACCCTGAAGCACCCGCGATACCATCTTCGGTCCTCTTAAACTCTTGCCTAATATCAAATAACGAAAAGATCGGACGATACAGGGAACCCTAGAATGCCACGGATAACGGCATTAGACAAGAGTGGCACCGGGCCCTTTCTGGTCCGCTGCGCTCACCCGGCATCCGCTTTCCGCACGCGCGGCGAAATCGTAGGTCGCCCACGCCGTGGGGCGGCGAGGTACAGGTCTGGAGACCTTCCCTGTCGCCCGCAGGTGCGGGTAACAAGAAGGGATGAGGCGATCGGTTTCACGCAATCCGCCCGCCCGAGTTAGACAAGAGTAAGAAAAAACACAGGTAGCGTTATAGAATGACCCGCGAAGCAACGGCTCCGGGACGGCCGGACGTTTTGTTTCCCAATGCCATGAATCAAGATATAGACGAACAAGGATTCAATTACGCCCCAGGTAACGCTGAGAAGCTAGCGCTCGAGTTACTGCAAGCCTGTCGCAGCGGCGCGGCGTGGCGCGAAAGTCAGCTGGATCGACTCATAGCGTGGGCGCTCGATGAGGAAACCTCACTTGAATCCAGCCGGGCGCTGTTCGGCGTCATTGCGGAGGGACTGGCGGATTCATTTGAACCAAGACTCTGTGATGACTATGCACGAATGTTTGCACGCGTGATCGAAGGGGCATACCCGGATTATCCAGCCAAGGTTCTCTACCAGCGCTATCAGCGGGTGAGAGGTCCGCGGACTTTTTCAGCCAAACGTGACGTCCGCGCGGTCTACGTGTTGTCCCGTATATCACTGGGAGCCGATATCGCCATCACGAGCACGATTCTCGATGGCATGAAACGGCGATTTCCTCGGGCTGACATCCTCTTCGTGGGTCCAGGAAAGAATTGGGCGCTTTTTGCTCATGATCCTCGGGTGCGACATGTGCCCGTTTCGTACGTCGGCGATGGCGGGTTGACGGGGCGCCTCGCCGTTTGGCCGAATCTGCGTTCGATTCTCGACGGAGCGGATAGCATCGTGGTCGACCCGGATTCCCGGCTGACGCAACTCGGCTTGCTTCCAGTGTGCCCCGAAGAGAATTACTATTTTTTCGAAAGCCGCGCCTACGGACAGTCCAGCCGTGATTCGCTCTACCAGCTGACTGCACGCTGGCTCCGGGAGACCTTCGGGATCGAGCAGGCACGTCCCTACATCTGTGTGGGCGAAAGCGCGGCTGCCGTGGATGAGCCGATAGTCTCAGTCAGTTTTGGCGTCGGGCACAACGAAGAAAAACGAATTCCAGATCCATTCGAAGAAGGACTGCTTCGCCGGCTCACCGCGTTCGACGCAGCGATCTATGTCGATGCCGGGGCAGGCGGGGATGAAGAAGCCCGGGTGCAAAGAGCCGCCCAGCGCGTCGGGGGCAGCAGACTCACGATCTGTCGTGGCACGTTTGCTGCCTTTGCGCAGATCATCTCGCGGAGCTGGCTCTATGTCGGCTATGACTCCGCGGGACAACATGTCGCCACCGTCTCGGGCGTCCCTTTTGTTTCTGTCTTCGCCGGCTTTGTTTCCTCGCGCATGTTCGACCGATGGTCCCCGGCCGGAACCGGAAGAGTCTTGAAAGTGACCGATCGCGATCCGGAAAAGGTGCTCCAGCAAGTAAACCAAGCATTGAAGTCGGTGGCGCCCCCGTAGGCCGCTCACTCCGTGAGCGGTGAACAGTACAGCCCCGGTACCACGTGCCGATATGGACACTGGAACGAAACTCAGAGGAAAGAACATGTTCTTTGGAAGCTACCTCGTTGTCCGTCGCCTGGCTACCGCAGCGCAAGTGCTGCGCGCGCTGGATGAGCAACACCAACTCCGAACTCCCATGGGCCGGATCGCAGTTCGGGAAGGGAGAATGACACCCGGCCAGGTGATCGAGACCCTGAGGGTCCACGATGACTACGATCTGGATTTTGGAAAGACTGCCGTCAAGCTGGGATTCCTGAATCAAGAGGATGTCGACCGGTTTCTTCAGATGCAGAGGCGTGAGGCGCCGCCCATCGGGAAACTACTGGTCGATCTGGGGATCATCGACCGACCCATCATGGAAGCTGCCTTGACCGATTTCCACAAGCGCTCGAAACCACGCGTCGCTCCCGTGCAAGAAGCGCGGCAAGATGCCAATGCCGTGGAGCTTCAAGAGGTCTAGCGAATTCCCGTATTCGCCAATCCGCCGATACCACAGCCGACGTACACCGATATCATCGCAACTCCAGACGCAGCGCGTGGAGCACCTCCCGAGTGTCATCGTCCTGCACGAAGACCACGACTGACAAATCATCGCGCTCGAGACGGTGTGTGAGCCCAAGTGACTTAGGCTTTTCCTTTTGCTTGAACTCTGTAAGGAATCGTCTCAGTTCGGCTTCCAGCGCTACGAGATCTGCCTCCACGTCGAACGCAGCCCCTTCGGGCGTGGACACCTTGGACTCGCTCGTCGCCAGCGGGAACCCCTCCGCACCACCCAATAGCTTTCTTGCAACTTCCCGGTGAAGGTGGATGCCGTTTCTCCCCGTGTAGTGCGCTGTCCCCTCCAATAGCACAATGCGCAGTCGGAGCGCATCCAGTGGGAGCCCTTCTTTGGCCTTCACTCGGACCTGCACCCGGACCGTGTCTTGCTCGAGCTCGGCCTCCGCCTGTAATTCCACCGCATGGCTTCGGTCCAGCAGCGGGGTGATCATCTGCTGGTAAGCCAGAAACAGCTTGTCCGCGAGACCGAAATGACCGCCGCCGGTATGTCGCTCGGTGCCGCCAAAGACCGCCGTTGGAGTGCCCTGTACCTGATAGTAGCGGCCTCTGTCCATCGCGTCGCTGTTGGTCAACGGGTCCGGGGCCGGAACGTCAAGATGGTATTGCACGACGGTCACCACCGTGTCGGGATAATGCTCCAGCAGTCCGTCGAACGCCGTGTCGGACGCCTGGCAGGGACCACACTCGGATCCGGTAAAAAGCTCCGCCAACAGGACGTTTTGCTTGACCGTTCCCTTGTATGTTCCCGGCTCGAACCATGGAGGCCGCTCCGCGTAGCCCCGGTCGATCAGCTCGTGCAAGCCTTCGAGTGATCCGTGCTCTCTTTTGTAGGTCGACTCCAGACGCACCCTGGCCGTGGGATCTCCCCCGCGGATGTATGTGGCAAGGTAGAGCTCCCGAGCCTGGGTATTCTGTCCTTGAGCCTCCAGCACTTGAGCCAGGTGCAAAGCGTACTCACCCCGGTCGGGATCGAGCTGGTGAGCCTGCTCCAAGTGAGTGGCCGCTTTGTTTAGTTTGCCCCTGTCAAACAAGATCCCGCCCAAGGTGTCGAGGTAGGCGGCCCGGTTTCGTTCAGGTCCTGCGAAATCTTCGAGTGCTTCTCGGGCATACTGCTCGGCCTGGTCCAGTAGGTGGTGGATTGTGGCCAGACGGGATGCCACCTTCCTCTTTGCATTCGGTTTGTCGGGTGAGCTTTCGATAAACTCCTCCCCAGCCTGCAGCATCTCGCTTTTGCTCGATGCTCCCTCCATGGTGGCGGAAAAAATCATCTCGCGAACGGAGCCTCGAAGTCCGCTTTCGGGGTGCTTTTGCAAGAATTCACTCAGGGCCGCGATTCGCTCCTTGGGGGCGCGAATTCGAAGGGCCTGCGAAAGAGCCTGGCGTTCCCCGGTGGCAGGACGCAACTCGATCGTATCCCTTTGGGTGCGCTCTGCAATGAATGCCAACCTCGCACCTTCCAGTTTTCCTTCGATCGTATCTCCTTGCAACCGGCCCTCGAAGGTGAGTGCCCGCATCCCGAGGCCCAAAACGAGGTGAATGGCGTTTCCGTCAGCTTTGAACGATTCCAGTTGTGCTCCCGTCGGGGCGGTCGTGCTCAGGAGCTTCGCCTCGCGCCCGTCCCTGGACACTTCCAGTATCAAGAGCGGCGCTCTGCTGCCGGACCCGCTTACGCCATGAAACAACCAACGGCCATTCAGCGACGAGGTTTGAGCGGAGACGGAGACGAAGCCAAAGAGAAAGTAAAAAACAGCAACGGCCTTCTTCATAGGCATCTCCGGCAGGGGTCGGGTGTCAGACCCAGACTGACGCGCGAGAAATGTTACCTGAATCCTTGATCCGGTGCAGACCTTATTGGAGGAATGCTCGCACCACAAGGCTGGCGAACGGTGCGACTTACGCCTCGATATGGAGAAGGGAACCGGTCAGCCCGGCCGGGCTGCCGTCAACTCGTCTCGTCGACGCGTTGCTTCACTGTACTTTCTCCCGGTCCCTTGAGCTTGGTGTGGATGTACAGGATGACGACATCTCCCACGGTTCGCTCTCGAAGTACCTCTGCCATCTCGCTGCTCTCGCTGCTCTCGCTGCCTCAGGCAGACGCCCGGCCTGATCGGCGCGGCCGGTGCATTCGTTGCGCTACACGTGTCAGCAAGTCTGCCACGCGCTCCGTTTCCTCTCGGGTGTTGTGAAAGCACAGGCTGAAGCGAAGTGAGCTCTGCACGACTTCGGCCCGCAGCCCCATGGTGATCAAAACATGCGAAGGTTCCAGCGAACCCGAAGAGCACGCGGACCCTGTGCTGATCGCCACGCCTTCCAGGTCCATGGCGATGACGAGGGCCTCCCCTTCCAACCCCTCGAGGGCCAGATTCGCAATGTTGGGAAGACGGTGCGCGCGATCCCCGTTGATTCGAACGCCGGGAATTCGCTCGCAGATTGTGCCTTCCAGATGATCGCGGAGTCCCGCGACGCGAGTGGCCATTTCTTCGAGACGCTCCGACGAGAGCCGCGCCGCTTCTCCAAGTCCTACGATGCCGGGGACGTTTTCCGTCCCCGCACGGCGCTTGCGCTCGTGACTGCCCCCTCTCATCAGGGGTGCCAACTTCGTGCCCTGCCGGAGATAGAGAACCCCGATTCCTTTGGGCGCGTGGATCTTGTGCCCGGATAGTGAAAGCAAGTCCACACCGAGAGATTCGACGTCAATCGGGATCTTGCCGGCCGCCTGAACCGCATCCGTGTGAAACCGGACCCCGTGCTCCCTTGCGGTCCTGGCGATCGCGGAGATCGGCTGGATGACACCGGTCTCATTGTTGGCCATCATGATCGAAATCAGAATCGTTTCTTCCGTGATAGCCTCCGAAACTGCCTCGGCTCTTATACGTCCGGACGAGTCCACCGGAAGATAAGTGACCTGTGCCCCCTCCGACTCCAGTGCCCGACAAGTCGCGAGTATGGCTGGGTGCTCGATCTTTGTTGTGATGATGTGGTTGCCCGGCCGGTATTGGCTGCGAAAGACCCCCCAGAGGGCTGCATTGTCCGATTCGGTCCCGCCGGAAGTGAAAACGATTTCACGCGTACCCGAGCCGATGAGATCGGCAACCCCACGGCGTGCATCTTCGACTGCCGCCCGGGCTACCTGGCCGAAAGTGTGGATGGAGCTTGCGTTGCCAAAATCTTGCTGCAGGAATGGCAACATCGTCTCCAAGACCCGGTCGTCAACCCGGGTCGTGGCACTGTTGTCGAGGTAGATCTGTGCCCTCAAGTCTCTCCCCTTCGTGTCCAGCCAGGCGGGATAGCCATAAACCATTTACAATGCTAGTCTTAACAATACAGCGCCACTCTATTGCAGTCAAGCGTTCGGGCCGACATGTATAGGTATGGGAAGATAGTGGAATTCGTGAGCTCCCCCGGCGGATTTCCGAATAGAATAGTGGAGAGGGCAGCTTATGGAGAACTCAAGACACATCGTCACGCTGATGACGGACTTCGGCACGCGCGACTACTTTGTAGCGGCGATGAAAGGGGTGATGCTCGGCATCAATCCCGATCTCGAATTCATTGACGTCGCTCACGATATTCCCCCCCATGATGTGGCCACGGGAGCATTTACTCTCGGGCAAGCATACGCCTATTTTCCGGCCCGGACGATTCATCTCGCCGTCGTGGATCCCGGAGTGGGGACGGCCCGAAAAGCCCTGGTGGCATCGGGCGGCGGACAACAATTCGTTGCTCCGGACAATGGGCTGCTGACGCACGTGCTCGAACGCGAGCCGGAAATGCAGGTGCATGAAATCATCTACGATCATTTCTTCCGCAAGCCGGTCTCATCGACGTTCCACGGCCGCGATATATTCGCGCCTGCGGCCGCGTACCTGAGCAAGGATGTGACGCTGGATAATTTCGGTCCGGTTCTCGACAAACCGGTTCGGTTGCCGACCGCAGCTCCAAAGCGAGTCAGGGAGAATCTCATACAGGCAGCAATTCTCACGGTGGATCAATTCGGAAACCTCGTCACCAACTTGAAGCGGGAGGACGTTCCCGTCTACAGTGAAGAATCGAGACCCTGTAAGATCCTGGCCGGCAAGCGAGAGATCGCGAGCTTTCGGAGAACTTTTGCGGAAGGTAACCCCGGCGATGTATTCGTGGTTCCGGGGAGTACCGGGTATCTGGAAATTGCGGTTCAGGGTGGCTCCGCCGCATCCGTCCTTCAATTGGGAGCCGGCTCCATGATCGGGGTGGTGATCGGTTAGCGGGGTTTGGTGGTGCGAATCGGCCTTGCCAGAGAACCAAGCCGGTCAGCTGGGCAAGTCAGTTTTGCACCGATGGAGGCGCGATGTCTTCCCCTCCGGATCCGTCGCAGGGATCCCTCTTTCAACCCTCGGCCCGACCCTCCAATGTTCGGGTGGGGCCCGCTGGATGGCACTACAAGGATTGGGATGGAATCGTTTATCCCTCAAAGAAAAGCCACTCTTTTGACCCGTTGGCCTTTTTGGCGGACTACGTCGATACGATAGAGATCAACAGCTCCTTTTATCATCCCCCTCGTCCCAGAGACTCCGCTTCCTGGGCGCGACGCGTCCGCAACAACAAACGATTCAAGTTTACTGCCAAAGCGTGGCAGAAAATCACACATGAACGGAAGGAAGCCGCCCACGCCTTGTCGATGGAATGCGACGAGGTTCGAAGATCCATGGCGCCGCTGGCGGAAGCCGGGTTTTTGGGAGCCTTGCTGATTCAGTTCCCCTGGAGCTTTCGAAACACGGAGCCAAACCACGAATACTTGACCAGGGTATTCGCGTCCCTTCAAGAGTTTCCCCTCGTCGTAGAATTGAGACACGGAACATGGAACCAGGAGTCGTTCTACGAATTCCTGAGCAACAGCGGCGTCGCTTTCTGCAACGTCGATCAACCGGTGATCGGCAACTCCCTTCAACCATTGGCGCGGGTAACCTCCCCCGTCGGCTACTTTCGCCTGCATGGCCGCAACTACAAGAACTGGTTCAAGGAGGATGCGGGTAGGGACGCGCGCTACGATTACCTGTACTCGAAAGAGGAAATCTCGGAGGTCTCGCGGCTGATCAAGATCGTCAAGGACGGCGCCGTCGAGACCTACGCCATCACGAACAATCATTTCCAGGGACAGGCTCTCGCCAACGCGTTCGACATCCTGCAGGAACTGGACCAGAGCCCCCAGCAAGTGCCATCCCAACTGGCAGCCGCATACCCCCATCTGGCCAGAAAGTCCTGAAGCATCGGTGCCCCTGCACGAAACTCTTTTGCCTAGACCTTCTCGGGCGCCAGTGATATAACCGTCACTCTTTCGAGAGCATGGTCTGGGTGTGGATCTGAATTCGCCAGAATTCCGATCGGCCGCAGCTGCGCATTTCCTGTAAGCCGGGGTAGCTCAGTCGGTAGAGCAGCGGACTGAAAATCCGCGTGTCGGCGGTTCGATTCCGTCCCCCGGCACTCCTTATTTTCAATAACTTACATCGATATTTCAATTCCAAACCACATCTCCACTGACGGCTACTGACGTTTTACTGACGTTTCTGCCCTCATGATGGTTTCTCATCCAACATGTTCACGCCTCTGCTCGCCTTCTCTTCTTGAATCCAGTGTGCATAGTGGTTGTGGGTCGTTGTCACCCGGGAATGGCCCATCTGTTGACAGACGTAAAGCGGGTTTTCGCCGGCCATCAACAGCTGACTCGCGAAGGTATGACGGAGATTGTGCCAATTCCGCGGGGTGACGTTGGCCGCGCCTTGGGCTGGATACCACACTCGGCGCATGAAGTTGGGAGGGTGGATTGGCCGCCCTTCTTTCGAGAGGAACACCCACTCGGAGAGCTTCCCTTTCCTGCCCATCCGCAAGTGTTCCGCCTTGCGTCTGGACCGCAATGCTTTCAGAGCGGTCCCCAGTTCACGGCTCATGTCAACTTTCCGGATCCGGGATCTAGTCTTGGGTGTGGTGATGGGGCGACCGTAGGACCAGCTGCGCCTCACATGGATCAGCTTGCGCTGGAAATCAACATCCTCCCACCAGAGGCCCCGTTGCTCCCCGAGGGCCATCCCGGTCCTGGCCGCGCATAGGACAAACTCGTAGTATTCCGGCCACCGGGACTGAATCACCCCCAGCAGAGCCGTGAGCTCCTTCCGGTTAAAGGGCATCATCTCAGCCCGGCCTTCCGTTCTGGTGCCAAAGTACTGCCCCAGCTGGGTAGCTGGGTTGGCCTGAATCAATCCTTCCCTTTGGGCTTCCCGAAGGATCACCCGCATGGTGGCCACCATCAATCGAACTCCGTGCTTGCTGTTGTCTTTTTGCTTTTCGAGACAGAACTGTTTCATCAACGTGTAGTCGATCTGATCCACGTCCAGGCGTCCGAAGTAAGGTGCCAAGTGCGTCTTCAGGCAGGACTCGTAGCGCTGAAGGGTGGAGTGCTTCAGGTTGGTCTTCTTCGCTTCTGCCAGCCAACGGGCGGAGTACCGCCGAAAGGAGGCCGACTCTGGGCTACGCTTTTGGGTCAGGAGCTTGTAGGCCTCCGTGCCGTGAATGCGGATGTGAGCCCTCAGGTCTTCTGCAAATTTCTCGGCATCCGCCTCGGACTCGAACTTCTTGGCCTTGCGCTTCTTGTTGAAGTGCGCGACAACGTAGTATCCGTCTTTCCACTTACGAACTTTGACCGTCATGCCAGTAAATCTCTCGCAAATTCCACAATCTCGCCCGGGGTCTGGATCTCCCGCTTCTGAATCCGGTCCACGTATTCATCGAACCAACTGGTCCGGACCAAGATTCGCTTGGGAGACTGAAAGTAGCGCAGTTGTCCCGTCCGGATCAGCATCCGCAGGAAACCTTCCGAACATCCAGAATAGGTCACTAGGTCTGGCTTCCCTCTCTTGGAGCGTATAGGCAGGTATGCAGCTATGGGTTTGCCAATCATGAATTCTTGCAATCCTCAATGTCAGCGCTAATGCACTCCGGCTGGCACCTCGGCCTTCTCCGCCGCCGGTTCAAACAACTTCAACTGTTCGCTCTGACGCCTGGCCTTGGCAACCTTGCGCCTCTTGCCCTTGCTCGTTTCTGTGATCTTTTTGCCGACTTCTCCTTCCTTCATCACGTAGGCGATCCGGGCATCCTTCAGATGCGCGTGGTGTTTGCCGATCAGGCTCTCGGCCATGTCTCGGACTCTCGGTGCATCGTTGTACTCAGCCATGTTCTCTCCTTCCATCGCATAACCAGACCCGGAGGAGCTCCGAGGAGGCTCAATTCCTGGCTACTCCTCCACGTTATCGCTTCCCCTCATAACGGAAGCGAATTCGATTGCTTCTCATGCCGCCCCAAAAGGACCCGGCATTGCTTTCCGATTTGCCGATTCTCGGCGCGTATTTTTGCGAGATGCGACGATATTTCCTCCAGGGTAGTCTGCCTTCTTCGCCTTCTGGGTCGCCCGGTAAAGCACCAGAGCCGACTCGAATACCTGCCAGTACTTCTGGAGTTCCCGACCTGATGCATGACGGACGCCAAACCCCTCGTCCTCCGTCCTTCCCACTTGCAGGACCTGCACCCATTCGGGCACATAGCCATGCTCGCACGCCAGCTGGTGATAGGCTGCCACCTGGTACATGTGATCGTCATAGATCGCCTTGGAGGTCTTGATGTCAATCAACCCACGGCCTCCGTCCACGTCCGCCAGAATGTCGAGCGTCCCCCCGTAGCGGTAGACCTCGGACACCAAGGGCTTCTCGGTCTCGATCACCCGGATATCATGCTGGTCGTACCACTCCAAAAACTTCAGGACGCTGTTGGAGGCCATATCCTGCTGCTCCTGGCTCCACTCTGATAAATCCGGGTCCGTTCCCGTCAGCAGAATGCCCTCGACCCAGTAGTGGGCCAGGGTTCCTATGCTGGCCATGCGATTCACATACTTCTGGCTGTCGATTCCCTGAAGTCCAAGCTTGTTGGCCCAGGGAACGAGACCGGGCTTGTTGATTAACCCCAGGACCGTCGTAACCCCAGGCACCCGCTGGCCGTCCTGGGTGAAATACTGGGTGTGGGCTTTGACCCGACTGATCTTCTCCGTAGCGACCGTCATGCCACCGCCTCCCCTGCCAACTCCTCCCTGGTCGGCTCCCGGTTCTCCTGAATGCAGGTGCAAATCAACTCGTAATGCTGGCGCTCGATGTCCTGGGTGCTCTTGTAGCCCCATTGGGCGATGAGCACCTTGATCGAATCTTCATCCCATTTGGCTTCTCTTCCCAGCCCAAACAGCCGACCCCGTTGCGCCTGGGTGATCTTTTGGGCGTTGCGGGATTTCGCTTCATCCGGGTTCTGGGGTTCCTCGACTGAATCATTTCGGGCCTGATCCATCTCCTCATCGGCATAGATCCCCGACAGATCCGCCGGGAAGGCCTTGCGAAGCGCCAGCGCCTCGGCGCATTTGCCCAGCATGAAGTAAGGCATCTTCCGCCACATGAATCCCTCCCGCGCCTTCGTGTCCGGCGCGTACTCGGACCACCGGGCCGAGGCCGTAAACGGGCATCGACCGCTGTCCATCAACCGATACACCGTCACGGTGGCTTTCTGGGGATGGGGTTCGGATTCGTCCACCGGGTCATAAACGGAATCGTCAATCCCGGCCAGGCCTTTGCGGTCCGCCACCACGCGCAGCCCGTCAATGCCCGTCTGGATCGTCCCTTGCCCACCTCTTTTTACAAAATGAATCTGACGGCTCAGCGGGTCCAGGCCCGTCCTCTCGGCCTGGTAGAGAAATATCTTCAGCTCGTCGTCCGTCGCTCCTTTGGCGACCGTCCGTTTCACCAGCTCCACCTGATCGCGGGTAAACGCCAGCGCCGTTTTCGTTTCCTGCTTTACGAGTTGAGTGCTCATCGGCTATACTCCTTTTCGGTTGGTATTGTTTGCTAGGTTAAGAGGGGCTTGGCCGCCATGGTGGCGGTCAGGCCCTTCTTGTTTTCAGCCTCTTGAAACGCAGCAGTGTCGCGCTCCGCTTGCCTTCGATGATCCGAAGCCGCTGACGGCGGGTCGACGGGTCCGCCAGATTAAGCAGCTGGTAAAACTGCGTGCAGGTGCAACTGGGGCAGGCTCGCGCCGATAGAGGAACAAGCTCCTCGCACTCCACGCAGAATTGGGATTCGGAGAGCTTCATGCCTCCGACTCCAGCCAGTTCAACACTTCGACCCTCTCGATCGGCAGTGTCTTGCCCCGCTTCTCCAATGCTTCCCATGTGAATCGTCCCGCTATGACGTGATCCGCGATGGCATAGTAATGATCCAGGCAATTCCCGCGCAGGTAAGGCTCTCTTTCGCACCCAGGCACCAGACACGCCGCCCCGTTTGCTTTCATCGCGATGCCGTTCATCGTTTTCCCCTCCTTGCCGCTTTGGTCCGGAAGGCAAGACGGGTCTGCGTGCCGCCTAGCACCCCACTCAACCGCCAGCCAGGTCAAAACCAAAGCGAAAACAACTAATAAGATCAGCGTCACGAGTCCTAGCGCTTGTTCTCGCAACCGGTAATTGCGGTCCCGCTGCACGTTGCAATCCGCAAACGGGTTGTCTTTTTGCCAGTGGATCATGCCGCGTCACCCCATGGCCAGTCGCGGGACGAGTCGTCCGATTCACTCACCAGTTCCGGCTCCCGGCCACTGTGGTAAGGACACAGATGCTCCTGCCCTCTCTCCTCGCCCGCCTCTGAAACCCAAAGCTCTCTGTGGCACCCGCAAGGCTTCCTCTCCTGTTGCGCCAATTCCCACTGAGGTTCGTCCCCTTCGTAGTAGTAGCGGTCGATCGCATCCTGGGTGACACCGTCGGGAAGGTTGCTCATTTTGCTGCCTCCGAGTCTTTGAAATTCGGCTCACCCTGCATGCCCAGAAAGGCCCGCGTAAACTCCCCTTCGCTCCTCCAGTACTGCATCCAGTCGTGGGCCTGCTTTAGGGACTTTGAGTGCTCGGCGGAGAGAAACTCGGCCAGGACGAAGGCGTCGTCTTTGGGCGTCAGGTGCCCAGGGCAACGCCCCAGAACTCGGGTGAGGGCTTTCCGGCAGGCAATGATGCGTTGGGCACGTTCGAGTGCCTCAAGCACGGGCGGGCGGGCAATACACATGGGGGCCCCCGTAGTGAAGGTGGGTCTTGCCGTCTCCCTCGGTGCTAAACGAGTGGAGGCGGGTCCGTACGGGTTAGCACACCGGCCTACGGAGCAACCGGCGACCCCGAAGGGTCCCCGCACAGCCCCGCCGCATGAACGGCGAAGCGGGCACGAAAAAAGCGCCTTGGAGAGGCGCTGATCGTGCCTCCGTAGGATCTGCGGGGTGCTAAACCCGGCTGCGGTATCTTCCGCAGCAAGGCTATTACACACCAGGTGAGGCGATTTTGTCAAGGGATTTCCGATGTTCTGACGGGCCAGGTCGATCATGCCTCCCTCTTCTCCATGTACCGCTGCATCACCACCTTCAACGTGACAACCTCACCGATTAAGGCCGCAACAAAACCTACCTGATCCTGTGGGCTCAGCTTCTGGTAGTATTCGAGCAAGCGATCGACTGCATCACTGGATGACTCCGGCCCGTATTCCGGGGCCAGCGTCTTGCCGATTTCTTCGATGTGACGTTGGAGGTTTGACATGACTGAAATGGTTCTAGATTGCCCCTACTGCGACCTCAAAGCGGGGTTCAAATTCGTGGCCGAAGATCCAGTTACCGTGCCTCTTGACACACGCGACAAGTGGACTACCCTTTACATATGCCGCAACTGTGGTGAGGCGGTTATCGTTAGGTTGAAATCGCCGGGCCCGAAACCAAGCTCGTGCCCATCGGATCCACGCCGATCCAATTTTGAAATTGAGGATGTTTATCCCAAGCCGCAGAAAATAACTGCGCCCGATCACGTTCCCAAAGAGATCGAACAGGACTATAAAGAGGCGATGGGCAGCTTGCGACTCAAGAGCTGCAATAGCGCCGGCATGATGTTCCGCAAAGTCATGGAAGACGCAACCGCACACCTTGCGCCTAAAGGCATCGACTTCAAGAAAAAGACTCTCTACGACCGGATCGACATTCTTGGCGAGAAACATGAGATTACTCCTGCGATGCAAGATTGGGCGCACCTCGTTCGCGTGTTTGGTAACGAAGCGGCACATATAAGAATTCATGGACCGGAAGCCAAGGAAGCGCAAAAATTCACCGAGCTGTTCCTGATCTACGCCTTCACAATGCCCAAGCGCGTTGAGTTGGCTCGGGCAGAGTACGAGAGTCGCGACACGTCCACTGATTCCTAGCTGCTCTCTCATGCCGCCTCCCTTGCCGTGCTAAGATTCAAAGAAGTGTACGGGACGGTCGCGCAACCAACCGCCCCGCTATCCCCCTGAACACGGTTTAGAGACAGGAGGAAACTGGTGGATGATTCCGGGATAGAAAAACATTTTCGGGTAGAAAATCTCTTGCTAGAAGAATACAATAAGCGCTTCTTCCCTTTTACCCGGCTACTTATAGCCCTATCCGTAGCCTTCATCACTTTGCTGGCCTCGTCAGGAAATCTGTTTCATCTGAACGAGTCCCCTTCTGTACTTTTGAAAGTGACACTCGTTCTCCAATTGATTTTGAGTCGGACCCAGTTTTCTTGGACACAGAATAAGAGATAATGAGATGTCCAAGGAGGTGGAAATGGTTCGAACGAAGAGGGTGAAGTGGAAGGCGACGGCAGGAACGGAGGGAGCCCGTAGGGCGACTGGAGTTCGGGCCGTCGGCGCCGCGCCCGGGGCGAGGCCTCTGGAGCCGGGGCAGCGTTGGAGCGGAGGACGAAAGCGGGACGTGGTGCTGCGACTGCTGCGGGGCGAATCTCTGGATGCGCTGTCGCGTGAGGTGGGCGTGGAAATCTACCGGCTGGAGGAGTGGCGGGAGCGGGCCTTGGCCGGGCTCGAGCTCGGCTTGAAGAATCACCAGGGCGAGCCGTTGGCGGAGGCGCTCGACGCTGCGAAGCGTCACATCGGGGAGCTGTCCATGGAAATCGAGCTGCTGCGCAATCGCGCCCGGGCGGCGGAGAAGCGCCTCCCTTTGGCGATGAGGAGGTCGCGACGATGAGCGAGACGATCTCCGAAGCCACGGGTCAACGTTACGGGATCCAGCGCGTGTGTCAGGCCTGGGAGCGCTCGCGCTCGGCGCTCTACGCCCGGCGGACAAGCGAGCAGAAGCGGCAGGAGGGCGAGGAACCCACTCGGCGGGGTCCCCAGCCCAAGGTGTCGGACGAGAAGCTTTTGGAGGCGATCCAGGCCGATCTGGAGCGCTCACCGTTCCAGGGCGAGGGTCATCGTAAGGTCCACGCGCGGCTTCGGATCTTGGACGGGATCCGGGTTGCGCGCAAGCGGGTGCTGCGGGTCATGCGAGAGCATGAGTTGCTCTCACCACACCGCGGACGCCAGGGTGGAACGAAGGCACACGATGGGAAGATCGTCACCCTGGCGCCGAACGTGATGTGGGGGACCGACGGAGTGCGGGTGTTCACGCTCGATGACGGGTGGGTCTGGATTTTCGCGGCGGTGGAGCACTGGAACGCGGAGTGTGTGGGGTGGCACGTGTGCAAGGTCGGTAGCCGCTTCGCGGCGTTGGAGCCGATCTCGCAGGGTCTGCTGCGCCTCTATGGTTCCATTGACTCCGACGTTGCCCGGGGGCTGGCGCTCCGGATGGACCACGGCTCCCAGTACCTGTCGGATCACTTCCTCAACCAGATCCGGTGCTGGGGCATCCGTCCCAGCTTCGGTTTTGTCGAGGAACCGGAAACGAACGGAGTTGCGGAGCGGTGGAATCGCACGCTCAAGGACCAAGCGATCCACGGGAGAATCTTCCAGAACCTCCAGAAGGTGCGTGCCGCCGTGGCCGAGTTCGTGGAGTTGTACAACAAGACCTGGCGTCTCGAGAAGATCGATTATCAAACACCGATCGAGGCACGCGAGGCGCACAAGCTACGCCAGGCGGCGTAGCTCAAACTTGTGTCCAAGGAACCGGGTGCGCTACATCTCCAATTGATTTCGTTGTTTTCTGGAGTGATTGTTCAGTACGAAGCAGTGGAGGATCCTCTGCGTCACCTTCGCCGTTATACCCAAGCAAGGGCGGCAAATCCGGGGGGCCTGATAATACTCGACAGGCCACATTCCAAATTAATGATAATTTGCTATAGATTGCAGCTAGCATTTTTCCAGCTGCGCTTCTTACAACTCGTCCCCTCACGCCGCCTCCCCTCGCCTCTCCTTCAGCACCGCCATGTCCGTTTCCGTCAGCAGGTCCCTGATTTCCCAGCTCTCCGGTTTGTCCAAAAAGCCGTCCTCGTAGGCTTCGTGGACGCGCCTGTGTATCCGGTCTGCCATCACCAGGACGTCGTGAGGCGATAAACCTTGTAAATCCCTTTGGGCGTTCACGAAGCGCTGGGCTAGAGTCTCCAACAATGCGGAAACAGTCATGCCGTATTGCTCGGCGTAGTCCCTCAGGGCTGAAGACAAATCAGGCGTACAGCGCATGCTCTCGGTTTCGGTCTTGTTCATTGCTCGGCTCATGCTTCGCTCCTTCAGGCGCTCTTGGCCTTCTCGTCGATGTAGATTTCCTTCATCTCCAGCCCCAGGGCGTCCGCGATCTTCTTGATGGTGGGGGGATGGTGGTTCGATCCCTTGAGAATCAGCGTGTAGGTGGTGGGGTGGATTCCGGCCTTCTTAGCGAGGCCACCCTTAGTTAAACCTTGGAGAATACGGGCCTTTTCGATTCTGCTTATATCAAACATTCATAGGCTTCTTTGTATATATGCAATATTAATGGCCTTGACTTGTTTATGTCAAGCATCAAATCGGAAAAACTTGTTTTTTCTTAAGTATAATCAGTGTTATGAGTGTCCGAGAGGACTTCGCGGGGTTTTGCAAGCACCTAAGGAAATCCTCTAATAGCAAGTTGATTGTTGTGGAGGAAATGGGTAAAAACCTCGATCCAGCCTTCTACGTGGACAACACCACAGTTCCTAGATACGAGGCAGGAACCCTCCCCACATTTCCTAAAATCCTAACCCTTGCTAAGGCCTATGGCGTTCCTGTATCGCGCTTCTATAGGGCCATCGGCGGCACCGACGCCGAAATCTGCGGCCACACCCTCACCTCCCAACAGCAGGCCGTCGTCGATCAACTCAACACGGACAATGGAGAGTATCTTCTGAAGCTGAGTTGGATCTTTGCGGAGGGACGAGACCATCACAGGGAGATCCTTCAAGGCTTGATAGCCGATTTTTCCAAAGAAGCGCCTGCCGATGATCTGACCCCACCGGAAGCCGTGACCGACCTAACCGACCCCGATGCCCTGGCAGGCCCAAAGATCCCGGCCAAGATCCTGAAATTCCCGGCATCCCTGACTCCCGACGTGCTGCCCGTCCCGCTCCGCGAGGAGGTCCGAGCCGCTGCTGGATCGGGGGCCATCATCGACAATGAAGCTGTCATGGGCTATCTGCCCTTTCGCCGGGACTGGCTCACCAAGCACGGGATCAACAATATGCTGTCCAGCGTGATTGAAGTAATCGGCGATTCGATGGAGCCGAACCTGCAAAGCGGGGCCTGGATTCTAGTCGATCACCAACGGGTCCGCCGCCTCGGAAACCGCATTTTCGTGTTGGGGACTGAAGACGGAACCATCGTAAAGCGGCTGGCTCATGACAACCACCACTGGCAACTGCTCAGCGACAACAAAAATTACAAGCCCCTGCCTTGGCCGCAAACAGCCACGGTGATCGGGCAGGTGATGTGGGCTGGGAGGACGCTGTGAGGAAGCAGAGAAAAAAGGCATGACCTAAGAAGATACACTCCACAACAAGACACCACCTACTTTGGGAGAAAACAAAATGGTAACAAGAATCATCGCTGGTTTAGTGTTCTTGGTAGCGCTTGTTCAGGGCTTAGCGCCCAATGCGGTCCCCGGGGGAGTTCTGCCCATCATCTTAGTCTTGCTGGGCTTGGCATATGCCGGGGTGGCGATTGCCGTAGCTGACGCAACAGCCTACTTGGTCCTGACGCTCGCGGTGGGCGCTGCCGCCGACGCCGACGTGCTCAGCGCCATTCCCGCAATTGGCGCTTCGCTGGACGCCATCGTGGATCAGGTGAGCATCGCGCTCTATGCCGGTGTCATCTCCGTACTCTCCCTGTGGATGTACAACAGGACCTGTGGGCGTTAGACATGACCGAGAAAGGAAAAAATAGGCCAGCGACTAATAGCCGCTAGCCTATCTAACGACCCTGGCCGCCTCCAGAATCGTATTTTCGTGTTGGGAAGGACAAGGAGGGCAACTGGCTCCTAGTCAGCGATAATCCAGAGTGGCGGCCTGTGCCCTGGCCGGAAGACGCCGTGACTATCGGCCAGGTGGTCGGCGGTGGAGTGGTGAGGGGCTAGATGGAAACCTGGTCGTGGAGCATGGCAAGAGAAGAGCCCTCGCTAGAAGCTCCTCTCAGGAAGATTGAACGGGCCGATGAACACATTGCGAACCTGAGCGCCAAAATCGACGCCTTTCTTAGTTCTTGTGGCTACAAGGTAAGAAGAGATTTCCAAGGAGATCCGCCCTGGCTTAAAATCACCGTCGAGGAAGTGAACTTCCCTCCGGTCCCCTACGAATTCAGTATCTTGGCCGGTGAGGCGGTATACCATCTCCGCTCCGCGCTTGACTACCTTGTCTTCGAACTGATCAGAGCGAATAAAAACGAACCGTTCCGATCGAGGAAAATAGCTTGGCCCATTTTCTCTCGCACCCCAAAAGACAAGTCTGTCCTCGAAGGGAAAGTAGAGGGCGTCTCCCCGGCCGCTCTCGAACTCATCGAATCGTTTCAACCCTACCGTTTGGGGGCCAGTTACGAGGAACACCCCCTCTGGAGACTTAAAGAGTTCAACGACTGGGACAAGCATAACTTCTTCATTCGCGCCTTTCTTACCCAACCGGGTGGGATCGTCGTCAATTGGATTGACGAGGCCGGGGAGGCGAAGTTTATCAGCGACCAGACCACTGAAGGAATTGACGCAGGCTACGAATTCTCCGTAGGGCCGGGCATGGGCATACGTCCTGAAATGGACATAGAAATTAAGTCCGAACCGAAGGTAATAATCGAGAATATCACTGGCTCCCATAATGAAGCGGTTATCCCAGTCCTGCTGGAGTTGTCGGGCGAAGTTCGCAGCATCCTCCAGAAATTCCGGGGTGAGTTCTCTTGATGCCATGTCGCTCCTATTGTAATCCAATACATGCGTGAACGGAAGATGCCGTGGTGATCGGGCAAGTGATGTGGGCTGGGAGGACGTTATGAGGGGGCAAAATAAGCTGGATACCAGGTCTGCCGTAGACGAGATCTGCGAAGCCATCTCCGAGGTCAATAACAAAGCACGAGAAGCTTCCAGGGAGTTGGCTAAATTCCATGCGGACAGCGGCAAAGAGATCATGAAAGGCATAGAAGCCTATAACGACACCTTGAAAAAGTGTGCGGAACTCGGTGATCAATTCCTTGCTAATCAAAAACAGATGTCGTCTATAATTGAGGCTAGGAACGACAGCATGAAATTGGGCAAGGAATGGGCGAAAACAATAGAGAACTTCCGAGCCTTTCTCCGCCGCAAACCTAGGCACATAGATCCACAGGAAAGACTCTTTGGAACTCATATTCGCGAGGCAATCGAAATAATCAAGGACTGGTCATCTGAGAAAGACCGCTCTAAGAAGCCCCCTGTATGAATGATGAGATCTGGTTTAGACGAGCGATATTCTTAGTTCGGGTGACGATTAGCTTGATTGTTCTCGTTGCGGCGCTTTTCGTGGTCTTGTCAGCCAGTTACGACGATTCCTTCAACAAGTGGGCCTTCGGAATCATCGGCGTGGTAGTGGGATACTGGCTCCGCTGATTCGTGGTGCGCACGGAAGATGGCTTGGTCGTCAAGCGGGCAGGTAAGGACAAGCGGGGCCACTGGTTGCTGGTCAGCGATCATCCAGACTGGGAGCCTGTACCCTGGCCCGTTGAGGCGAAGATCATCGGCGAGGTGAAGTGGATGGCGAGGTAGTGGTGACGACCGTTATTTTTTGAGGGGAACAACAAGATGGCAGGGCGTGTGAAAATCTTTTCTGTTGCCAGTAAGACCGGTCGGCTGCGAATTATTGCAACGGTGGCTCTCATCGCATTGATTCCCCTGACGTTCACGCTTGGGTTTGGACCACAACAGCGGGGAGGGAACGACCGGTCAGATGTCCTGACCAAAGAGCAAGTCCAAGCCAGGACCGAGGCTCATCGACAACAACATCGAGATAACTTCCATCCTGTCAGTCTGTTTTTGCCCTATTACTCAATCGCACCTGGCACCCAAACTTCGCTGTATCTGATGAACATGTTCTCGGACCCGATAACGGTACGTATAACCGTTTTCAGTCCACGAGGTCAGGCCTACTTCCCTATTTATCAGGAGGTAGAACCTAATACTTATGCCGACGTTTCTCTCAATGAAGTTCTGGCAAATGCCGGCAGAAGGTTCGTCGACGGCAGCGTGAAGGTAGAGTACCTGGGCCAACCAATGTTAATGTCCCACTCGGGGATGGGTGAAATCCCTCGCCTTCAGGCGAAGCCTTTAGGAGGCTTGCGGTACAATGATGCATGCCGAGATACCGGAAAGGATCGCACACAGTCTATGAGCTGCAATATCACTTTGTGTTTATCACGAAGTACCGCAAGCCGGTCCTGAAGGGGGACATAGCCAGAAGGACAAGAGAGCTGATCCGAGAGATCTGTGCATCTGAGGATGTGGTGATTGTGAAAGGGAATGTGAGTCCAGATCATGTGCACTTGATGTTGAGCATGCCGCCGCAGGTGTCGCCGAGCCGAATCATGCAGGCCGTGAAGGGGAAGAGCAGTCACCATCTAATGAGGGAATATAGGTCGGTGCAAAGGGAGTTCTGGGGCCGGCACCTGTGGGCACGAGGGTACTTTGTGTGTACGACAGGAAATGTGACGGACGAAGTGATCAAGCAGTACATTGAGCAACAAGGTGTCGAGCCCCAGGAGGACCGGGACTTTAAGATAACGGAATAGGCCATTCTATGAGGCGAGGCCTTTAGTCGGCTTCAGCCGACGACCGAAGCCCTCGCCTTCAGGCGAGGGTAATTCACTCAGTGCCTGGGCAGTGGTGCAGATGGGAAGCCAGGCAACGGAGATTCCCTTGCTCGAGGTGGGGAAATATGCATCTGTCCAGGTACGTTCCTTTTGGGATACGCGATCGTTCGGGAAGAGAAACAGGATTGAGCCTATTTATGCAATGCTCAACTCCAGTGACTCTCCGCTCAAGTACTGGGCGACTGTTACGTCAGCACATGGAAGAAGAATAACTTACGAGGGAAAGCTGAACCCTCACGCTCGCTATATTCTGTCGCCGATGAGAAACAAGGGAAACTGGAAAGCTGGATCGATCACGATAAGGCACAGTGGCATGCCGGGAGATCTGTTGTCGATAGGTTTGCTGCACGGAGATTCTTTCTTGAACCCAATACCGGTGTTCGATGTAGCAACCCTTGTTTCAAACAGGTACCATAGCGTCAGGGTCCCGATCAAAACAGCGGGCAGCTTGGGAAATGTTATTCCAATGCAAGCCCTGCTCTCGGCTTTCAATCCAACCCGGCGGAGTCAAAGAGCCCTGCTGACGGTGTTTGATCCGGAGACAGGAGAAGAACTGAAGCCTAAGATAACGAGTGTTACTGGCCCTGCAAAGGTCCCGCTTCGACAGGGAAGTACTGGGATGAACTCCATTCAGCTTCAGGCCTCCGTGAATCCATCTGGTGGAACTTTCCAATACTGTGGCCACCAAAAGTGTCAACTGGACGTGTTCTGGGGTAACAATCACACCATAGTAGATCAATGGCACGGAAAGGTTTTTTAGGATGACAGGCATTGCATCTATGTGCTGGCTACTTGGCTGCCTGGCTTTTGTAAGTACCGGTGCGTATGCTACAAGCGCACAAGGCAAAGAAGAAACACTCCTTGACCTCAAAGTCAAATACTTCAAAGTTGAAGATGTCAGTATGTTTAAAGCTCTTGAACGTCTTCGGTTGCAAAATCCCTCAGAAATCCTCATCGGCTTCGAAGAAGTACCTACACTTCGACACGAACAGCATGCAGGAATCTCCCTTGAGCGTACCAACACATCGGTGCGAGAGATAGTAGAAGCGCTAATAGCTTCGGATCCTCGCTATAGCTATGAACTGATTGGCAAAACGTTGATTAATGTTATGCCGAAGGGAGCCAAGAAGGATCCGAATAACTTGTTGAATATCTTTGTAAGCAAGTTTAGTGTTGACAAGGAGATAACTATACCCGCGCTTGTGCATAGCGTTGATGAGTATTCGCCGGAGCTGCAAAGTTTATTAGCCCAAAAAAGAAGAGATCATTACGAGGCATTGAAGAGAGCTGGAAAGGTACCTGGTGGTACGGCTGGATCCATAATATCCGGTAATGCACCAAAACCAAGAGTTACCCTAGAACTGAAAAACATAACGGTCCGCGAGATTCTCAATTCAATTATTCTTTATTCAGCCGAACATGCGGACGTACTCCTACCCGGTTGGGGTAATGGTGTCAGCTGGAGGTATCAATTTGTTATGGATGCCAATGCTTCTACTGGTTTAGGTGGATTCCCTCGATGGAGCATCTTCTGAGGCTCCCTCAGAGCAGATCACCCTAGAACGGACAAGCGGGCCGTTGTAGAAGATCTGTCCGAAGCTTTAACGATCTCCCACCCTGAGAAACTGATTCCAGGGAATTCCCGCGTCTCTCCCTGGACTGCGTCATCCTTTGACGGACTCGCCATAGATGTCATCGATGACGGACGAACGATCAAAGACCGGCCCAGCGGCGTGCTTGTGCTTAAGATACAGCTCCATTTTCCGCAACTCCGTCTTGAGACGTCCAAGGTAGTCACGCAACACACCAGACACCTTCTTTGCCTCGGCCTGATCGTTGCGCTCGACGGCATCATTGAACGAGCGGTCAGCCGTGCGGTTTGCCGCAGCCATGAGCGTGCGGTATCGAC
>CBDFLD010000005.1:0-43563 GCA_965249005.1 Acidobacteriota bacterium | reverse complement strand
ATAAGAGAGCACGACCAGAAGCTTCTTGCCCCTTTGACCCAGATACCGTTCGGTCATCTCGAGGACCTTGCGGGTGGCGAAGAGCGCAGCCTTTCGGTAGAGGTTTTCGAGCGCGGCATCTGGATCTCTTGAAAGATCCCTGGCATTCCGCTGATAGTAAGAGGAGAGGCCGAACTTGACGGCAATCCTCTCGAGTGACTCGGGCGTCACGCCGGCTGCTTTGGTGATGGCGTAGTCCAGAATGGGATCATCGCCGAACTCCGAAAGCACCCAATCGAGATCATGGAGTCGGTAGACGTCTTCCGCGGTCGGACAGGGATTTGGCCTCTCGATGACACGGTCGTTTCCGACATCCACCTGCAACGAAGGCAACGTGAAGCCCGCCGGACCCCGGTTGCGCCCTCGGATCGATCTCCATGCGTCCAGGTTTCGGTAGTGATCGTCGTCGTAGACATTCAGAATGACCCACGGGGCAGGATGTTTTTCAGCGACGATCTTCATTCGAAGGTAGGCCTGGTAGACGCCGTAGCCTCCCACGCCGTAATTTTCTATCGGCTCTCGGAGATGAGCCGCAAGCTGTTCCTGCCAGGTTTCCCCGTCGTTGACCTGACTGCACAAGGTGAAGCTATCGCCGAACGTGAGGATTCGTGACGGTGTGCCGGGGTGCTGCGTCCGTCGCCGAGCACCGTTTTGCTCATAATGGTAGAAGACAAGGGAACCGTCGATACCGTGGGCCCGGACCGCGTTTCGATGCACCCAACCCAACTGAGGGTGATAATGGAAGCCGCCGTTCGGATCGTATCCACCGGTGTCCGAATGGTCGGTCGCCCTCCCGACGAACAGATCTATCTGATCGCGGGTTGGGAGAATCGATTCAAGGTACTGCTGTGCCGCCTCAGGGCCGGATGTCGTTTGCGGGAATGCGAGGGCCGGAAGGCTTACAAGAATCAGCAACGAATAAAGGTAGAGTGGTCGCATGTCTAGGGCATCCCGTTGTGTCTCTTCAGAAACGCGATCTGTCGCTCCAGCAATTCATCACGCCGCCGGTTGAGATCTTCGACCATGAAAAGCTCGTAGGGAACGTCGAGGTCTTTCAGCTTTTGCACCAGCAAGAGCCCGGAGATAGGAGAATGGACACTCCATTGGAGTCGGGGATCGTTGGGGTCGCGGACCCCTTCCGGCCCAGCATACTGCATGAAGACCGGGGGCGCGTCTCGGCCTACGTGGCGTATCGGAGAGATATTCCGCAGGCGCCGGTAGCATTCTTCTGAGCCCATCTCGTCCGGCCCCAAGCCGACCAGCTTCAATACCGTAGGTACCGTCTGAGGCCCCACGTCTCGTGCCTTGGCCCTCACTTCCGGTTTGACCAATTGTTTCATTTGGAGCTCTAGATCCGTCGGGCCCGAACCGGCAATTACACATTGGACTCCGGAGGAATGCCGCCGGACAGGATCGTGACTAGCTTTATTCGCACGGTCGGGGAGGAAACCGGCCATCAGGGCCAGGTGCCCTCCCGAAGATCGCCCGGTGACCGAGATCCTCTCGGGGTCAATGTTCCACTCCGAGGCTTTGCTGCGGATAAACTGAATGGCGAGACTCACGTCCTCGATCTGGGCGGGCCAGCTATATTTTTCCACAGTCCGATGGACCACGAACACGGTCGAGAAACCCGCGTCGTTGAATGCTCGAGAGATCGCGGAGGCGGGTCGCCCCCCTGGCCGGCTGCGCCATCCGCCGCTCCGGATGAAGACAAGGACGGGAGAGGGAGAACTTTGAACCAGCAACACTCCTTGCAGGACTTGATAGTAAGGATCCTCGTGACCGTATGGGGTCTCGGGGAGATCCCGAATCTCGATCGCTCGTGCGTCAAGGGTAGCCGGGATAACCAACCAAATAGCAACAACCCAGAAAATGATTCGTCGCATGAACGTTGTAGGCCGCTCACTCCGTGAGCGGCATTTTCTGTCGACCGTTAGAAGTTCTTGTTCAAAATTGCGTTTTTCCTCGGGAGCCTTTTTCTACGCATCAAATCCAGGTCAAGACCCGGAAACCCGTCGTCCCTGTCCCTTCCAGTACGGCTCACGCAGAACCCGCTTCAGTACCTTGCCGGTGGCGTTTCGTGGAAGCTCCGCGATGAACTCCACAGAGCGTGGGCGCTCGAACCCGCCCAGCTTGTCTCGGCAGAATTTCATGATCTCCTCGTCCGTGGCCGAGATGCCTTGCCGGAGGACGACAAAGGCTTTGATGGTCTCGCCCCATTGTGGATCAGGAACTCCAATGACCGCGCAGTCGGCGATGGCGGGATGCGCGAACAAGACCTCCTCGATCCCGCGCGGATAGATGTTCTCGCCACCGGAGACGATCATGTCCTTCACCCGGTCTTGTATGTAGACGAAGCCTGCGTCGTCCATGATTCCGGCATCGCCGGTGTGCATCCATCCTCCGCGCAGAGCTTCGGCGGTTTCCTTCGGAAGATTCCAGTAGCCCTTCATCATCTGTGGGCCGCGGACAACAATCTCGCCGACAGTGCCGTCGGAAACAGGGTTGTCGTCCTCGTCCACGATGCGAACCTCGGTACCAACCACCGGCCGGCCGGCGGACAGCAAAAGCTCCGGCTTGCTGTCGAGAGCGCGCAGATGATCGGGAAGGCGTCAGAGCTGTCGTGACCGCCGTCAGCTCGGTCATACCGTACGCCTGAAGGAAATCACATCCGAACACGTCCATGGCACGTCGCAGGGTCTGCTCGGCAATGGGGGACGCCCCGTACGCGATTCCTTTCAGAGCGTCGTACTTTCGCTGCGCCACGTCCGGCACGTGGACCAGACACGCCTGAATCATGGCTGGCACCAGAGTCGTTCCCGCTATGTTTCCTTCGCTCAAATCCCGGACGACCTCTGAGGGAACAAAGTCCTCATGGATGACCAGCGTGCCTCCCTGGTAGACGACCTCGAACGAGGTCACGGCCGATGCCGCGTGGTACATCGGGGCGACGATCAAATTACGATCACCCGTAACGAAGGGGAACAATTGTGAGATCTGGGCCAGATTGGCGGTGACGGTATCGTGAACAAGTACGGCGCCCTTCGGATGACCCGTCGTGCCGCTGGTGTACATCTGATACAGATCGTCATCGCCCTGGACGTTGCGCTCGGGCCGAGCCGTGGATTGCTCGTCGACCCACGACCCGAAATCATGCCAATCAGCGGCCTCGCTGCCGGCGATGGTTATGTATCTGTTCACGTCGGCCAATTCACCACGAATGCTGTCGGCACCTTGCTGATACTCGGCGGAGCTCAGGAGCATTTTGGACTGCGAGTCGTTGATGATGTAGGCCCATTCACGTGGAGCGAGCCGGTAGTTGAGCGGCACCGGCACAACGCCCGCCTTCGATGCCCCGAAGAATACCAGCGGGTACTGCAGGCTATTCTTGGACAGATACGCGAAGCGGCCACCCTTTTGCAGTCCCGCTTCAACAAACGCGTTGGCGATCTGGTTCGCCCGGACGTCGGCTTCGGCGTAGGTGAGGCGCCGGTCTCCCATCACCGCAAAGCCCAGGTCTGGATGTTCTCTCGCGTGGAACTCGAGATAATCGTGAAGACGCATGGGTTGTTCCTGTAGGTGGCTACACTAGAACCCCAAGCTTAGCATGAATTGGAAGGTCCGTCCGTCATTGAGTGTGTTGGTGATCTGGCCGAAGTTGGGCGAAGAGAGCGCAACTCCGGGCTCCGCGAACTGAGGATGGTTGAGCAGATTCAAAGATTCCGCCCGGAACTGCAACCACCGGTCCCCGCCGAGGGAAAAGCGCCGCGATAGGCTCAAGTTCACGTTGAACACCCCATCCTTGCGAAAGATGTTTCGTCCAAGATTGGCTCGGGGATCGGTTGGCGCCATGAATGAGAAGGCGTCACGAGGCAAACCATTCTGCGACGTGTCAGGATGATCGATGGAGCGCCCCAGAATGCTTGGATCGAGCAGGTTTGGACGATCTCCGAGCGCCCCGTCCACGTTTCCGAAACCAGGACTATCGGACCCGGCTTGCAGCGAGAAAGGAGTGCCGGATTTCAGCAGGATGATGGAGCTCAACTGCCAGTCCTGCGCGATGCTCTGTAGCCAGCCGTTTATCATCGGGGACCTCAGGGCCGGCCGAGGGACCAGATAGTTGATGCGCCACAACAGGGCATGAGGCTGATCGAATTCACTGACCGCTTTCATATCTCCCGTAAAACCGAACTCCGACGGACTCTGCGTCTTTCGTTGGTCTCTACCCGACGCGGTGTTGGTGTAGTCGGCGCCGAGATCGATTGCCTTGCTGAACCAGTAAGACGTGTCCAGCGAAAGATCTCCCCAGCTCCTTATCCGCAAGGTAACCTTGGCTGCGTCGAAGTACCCACGGGACCCGTTGGCGATATCGACGACGTCGAAGTAACGTGGGTCTGCCCTTCGTTGGTTGATGGTTCTCGTCGTCTGAGGAATTCCGGGCACGGGCTGGCCACGATTCTTGCTCAAGCCCACCAGCAGGTTTCGCGAGCGACTGCCCACATATCCCAGCTCCAGTATCCAGTTTTCCGATAGGCCGAGCTCCCACTCGAGATTGTAGTGGTGGACATAGGGGGCCACGAGACGGCTACTCAACTGAAACACGGAGGCGCGGGCATCCGGGTCGAGATCCTCTGGTGAAAAATCCTTCAGCGGATCGACGAGATCGGGCGCACCGACGAAAAGAGACAGATTCTCCGGAGGATTGAAGCGCGCCTGCATGAAGGTTGCGGGAAAGATTTCTCCGTAATGCATCCCATAGCCGCCGCGCAGCACGCCCCACTTCGACCCCATCCGGTAGGCGAAACCAAATTGGGGTGCGAAATTGTTACAGTCGCAGCCATAGGGTATTCTACTGAGTCCGTTGACTTCGGATGGCCGGGTCACCGGCTCGTAGCGCAAGCCCAGGTTGAGCGTCAGGTTCGGTCGTACTTGCCACACGTCGCCGAGGAAGTATTGCATGCCCCAGTTCCGGAACCCGCGGTGGGCATCGCCGATAGTGACAATATAAAGAGTCGGCGCTCCCCATCGAAGGTTCGTAATGGTATCGCGGCCGAAATCCCTCGCGAACCCGAAGACCCCGCGGTGCTCGTTGCTTTCCGAGCCATTGATCTGACGCCGAGCCAGCTCGAAACCCAGGGTCCAGTTGTGAGCCCCGCGGACCTGCTGGACACGTCCGGCATAGCGGAACGTGTTCTGGGCCCGGTCAATGGGAATGTTCCCGCCCGGGCCAACGGACTGCAAGACGCGCGAAATGTGATAGAAGGTACCCAGCGACGTCTCTTCCGGGACAAGCAGTGAACCAACTCGGTCGAAACCGACCGACAGCTGGGTGGTTGTCTTCGGCGTCCACGCGCGATTCCAGCTCAGAGCGGCCCGATGATTCCGGGTGGTGGTATCCGGATTCTGGCCTCCTACCAGCTGGAAAGCCTCGACCTTTTGAATGGTCAGATTATAACTCGCGGTCAGACGATCCCTCTGCCCGAAGGCCTGGTCCAGAATGAGACCGACGCGATCGTTGTCGATGTTCTGGGCTCCGTTCGTGTTCAGCGCTCGCGGATTGATGTCTTGCCGATTGGGAAGCTCGTCGGGGTAGGCCCCCAGAATGGACTCCACGATCGCGCGGGTGGCAGGGTCCTGGGTCAGCGGCGTTCGCTCGTCCGGCGCCGGAACCAGGACGTTGCCGTTGACCTGCCCTCGTAGCTTTCTCTGGTTGGCGTTGACCGTGAGAAATGCGTCTTTCCATAGCAGCGAGCTGAACGTGAAGCCGTAGTCGTGAGACAACGCCGGTTTCACCTTGCCTACCTGGAAAAACGAGCGGGCGCTGAAGACGCTGTTGTCATGTCTCCAGTAGAGCTGACCGTGACGGGTACGGGCCGCGGGGGGCGCCAGATGCAGCCCTTTGACGGGCTGAGAGCCGAACTCGCTGCCGAAGTATCTCTGTTCGACACGGAACTCCTTGATCACCGTCGCCGTGGTTCCCATGCGCTGGTTGAGTTCCTTGAGAACGTTGTTGTCGATCAGGGTCATGCGCACGTTCTCGTTCCGCCGCGCCTCGCCGGATTTCGTGTCGACTTCGCCCAGGAGGTTCAGGGTCGTGCGTTCGGTGTTAGGGGTTTCCTCGGCAGTGGCCGGAGCGGACTCCGCCTCGCGCTTTGATTCCGGCGGATCAGCATCCGTGGACGTTTGCGACACAGCGGGAGTCTGCGACAGGTGGATCAAGAGCAAAAGCCACATTCCGCAGACATACGGCCGCGTTCCGCAGTCGTACGACACGGCAGGTTTTGGGTGCGTGTTGCTGAATACACTTGCGGACCAATGGTGCATGAGATTCTGGGTCTTTGCCCAAGTCAGGCCAGATGGACCAACACCCGGGCAGAAGAGTCCTCCTTGCTGCTACCAATGCACCACACGCGCCGGGAATTGTCGAGCAAAATACGAGCGGTTATCGCCGATCCGGAGGCTCCGAGCTGGGAAATTTCTCCCTGCTGTAGGGGCCGCCATGACGTTTCATCAGCTCGTCGGTGCGACGACGCATCTCGGCCAGGGTCTCCGCGTAGTCGGATTCGAGAGCAAGATTCTGTAATTGCCGCGGATCTGTTTCTAGATCGTGGAGAAATTCATAGACAGGCGTCTGTTCAAAGTAGCGGGCGTAGACCCAGCGCTGGCCTCGAACCCCTTCATATTTGGGAAGCGCGTCGGGGTAATGCATCAGATGTTCGCAGAAAAAATCCCTTCGCCAACGTGCAGGTCGCTTCCCCGAGACGAAACCGACGACGCTTTGGCCTTGGTAAGTATCGGGCACTTTGACTTTGGCTAGATCGAGAATCGTCGCTGGGATGTCCAGGTTGAGCGCCATCGCATCGACTACTTGGCCCCGGTTCTTCGGTTCCACGCGTGGGTCGTAAATGATCAACGGAACCCGCAACGACTCTTCATAGTGAGACCATTTGCCGGCGAAGCCGCGGGAGCCGAGGTAGTAGCCGTTATCGCCGGAAAAGATGACCACGGTATTTTCAGCCAGCCCCCGTTGCCCGACTTCCTCGAGTACACGTTCCATCACATGGTCCACACCGCTGATCATCCGGTAGTAGCCTTTGATGTTTTTCTGGTATTTCTCTGGAGTGTCCCAACGCCAGAACCAGCGTTGACGATTCATCGATTTCCTTAGGAATTCTGGCTGGCCATCGAAGATTTTGGGGTCGGACAGAGGAGGAGGCGGGACAGTCACGTCCTCATACATGCCATCTACTGCCCTAGGCCACGGATAGTGGTTCTCCTTGTCGCCGTCTTCAGCGTGGGGAGCGTTGAAGCTGATGGAAAGACAAAATGGCTGGTCTTTGGGTTGAGTCCGCATGAACTCGATGGCTTTGTCGCCAGCAATCTGGGAGATGTGGCGGGTAGTTCCGTCCGGAAGGCTCTTGAAGTAGGGCGCACGGTCCAGGGGTTCGAAAACGTCGAACATCTGCTCGACCACGTTGGGTTCCACGCCAACACCGAACTTGCCCACAAACCCCGTGCGATAGCCGGCCTGCCGAAGCAGCGCGGGATAACTCAGATCCGTGCGCTTCTTCGCAATGGGGGGAGTGAGGAATGTAAACTTGTGGGACCTCTCATAAAGCCCGGTGAAGATCGTCGCTCGACTCGCTGCGCAAATCGATGTGGTCACGAACGCCCTGGAGAACCGTGTGCCTTCTCTGGCCAGCCGATCCATCGTCGGTGTCTTTATGATCGTGTGTCCGGCCGAGCCCATCTGGTCATGCCGCTGATCGTCCGAGAGAAAGAAAATGATGTTCGGTGGTTTGTCCTGGCCTGGGGGACGACTCGGTAATACCTGTACAGGCAGCACAAGAGCGGCCAGTAGGAAAATGTGAGTTCGCCGCTTTATTCTCATTCTTGACTCCCCTTCGAGACAATTACCTTCCGACGTAGAGGAACTCAGGATAGGGCAGTGGGGAACCCACCAATTCCTTCGGATCAATCAATGTCCTTCTCTCGCCCAAGTGTATACATGAACTTGATCAGATCGACGAACTCTTGCCTGCTCAGTGTAACTGCGAGGCCCGATGGCATCAAAGATAGTCCAGAACTCGTCCGCTCGATGGAGTCGAGCGGGATCGAGATTATCTGATCAGCGGAATCACGCAAAAAGAGGTCGGTTTTTGACCGCTGCCTCCCGATTCCCGAGAAAAGCTTTCCATCGTTTGTTCTCACACTTACCGTGCGATAGCCTTCCTTGATGGTCTCATTTGGATCCAAAACAGACTCGACGAGGTAGTCGATCTGGGCGCGCGTCCCGATGCTCGTGAGATCCGGACCAACCAATCCTCCCGAACCGGCAATCAAGTGACATTTCAAGCAGGACAGGGCATCGCTTCTAAAGAGAGCCTCGCCTCTTTCCGCATTCCCTCGAGATTCGACTTCCTTGATGAATTCCGGCATCTCGGGCGGCGCGACGAGCAGCGCTTCGGACGGTAGCTCAGCGGCTGCGATCAAGACATCCGATAAGACAGGTTCTTTGCGACCTGACGAGCCAATCCAGTAGATTCCAGTTCTAGCAGTTTTTGGGCTGATCTGAAGATTCTCGAGGGCTCCTGCCAAGAGTGAGGGTCCATCGGGATGTTGAAGGAAGGCGCGAAACAAACCAGACGCTTCCGAAGTGTCTTGACTGCCTTTCAAGATCGTTGCGGAGAGCTGCGCCGCTTTTTTGGGCGCCAGTGCGATCAGGGAGATGCATGCTTGGATCCGAATCGACCGTCCGTCCGCACGGGATGCCAGCTCCTCCAAGACCGCGCTCTGTCCCAGATCACCCAGGCTCTCAATCGCGCCGGTTCTTGTGCTGAGACTCTGATTCTGATCGAAAGCAAGGTTCTTCAACGGCTCTCTCATGGACTCGATTTTCCAAACACCCGCCGCACGAATGGCAATATCACGGAGACCCGAACTTTCGGAATCGATGAGTTTCTGGATTCCGTCTAGCCTGCCATCGGGTCGAACCTTGCGCCTCCGAGTGGATTCCAACAGAGTCGCAAGAATTTCAACCCCATCACTGTCGGAAAAGTCCGACATGAGGACATGATCCAGGAGTCTCGCCGTCTCGGACGGCCCCCCTTGGGAGGCAACGGCTTTTGACGCCATCATTCGGGATTCCAAGGGGAGCTTCCCACTCTCGATCAACTGAACAAGGTGCGCAACGGCATCGGGTGACTCCAGGGCATCGAGTGCGTAGACGAGATGAGAGTCGTTCTTGTCAAAGTCGAGCTTACCGGTTTCGAAAGCCGCAAACCAAACAGGTTCCAGGTCGAGCACCGTACGGGCCAGCGCGTGATGGAGGAACTGATCCATGGGCCGGTCTAGGACCCGTAGAGCCGACCGGACGGAGGTTGGAGAAGTGCTCCTCGAGAAGGCTCGAACGGCCTCGAGCCGTACACGCGGATGCTCGTCATCAATCGCGCTGCTCATCAAATCTTCGAACGACGGCAGCTCTGTCCGCCAATCGAAGGCGACCCGGACAGCGGCGGCCCGGACTCGATGATCCATGCTGCCGAGCAGGCGATAGAGCAACTCCTGGTTCACGACGCCGAGCGACTGAGACAGCCACAGACCTTCGAGAAGGTGATGCTGGTCTTTTTCCGAGCTACTCAGGGACCCGAGCCAAAGGTCGAGAGCTCGCTCTACTGATTTAGCCCCGCGCTGGGCAAGAACTCGGCGGGCCTGTCGCCGCGTATGATCTTCCGGAGCCTTCAGTGAATCGAGAAGTTTCTCGGTGGGGGCGTCGAAAAACCGGGGGCGCTCAACCAGGCGCCTTCCCCGATGGCTGATGCGCCAGATGCGCCCGTGCGCGTGGTCACGGCGTGGATCGCGAAAGTTAACTTCCCCGTGCTGAATAATGGGACTGTACCAATCTGCGATGTAGATCGCGCCGTCCGGCCCCATGGTAATGTCCACGGGTCGAAAGGACACGTGGCTCGATTCCAGGAAGTTAGGCTGTTTACGAGCGGCATACCCGCTCCCGTCTTCGACAATCTGGTAGCGATAAACCTTATTCGCCCGGAAGTCGTTGCTCAGAATGTTGCCCTGAAACTCATCGGGAAGGTGGCGGCCGCTCAGGATCTCAATGCCACACAACTTTGCAGTTCCGGGATTGAGTCCGGAAAGGATTCGATTCTGCCCCGGTGAGGCCCGGAAGGCAGCGCCCGGAAAAGAAAAATTGATTCCTTCACCACCGGCGCCGTCTGTCTGGAAGCTCTGTCCCCAGCGATCGAACCCGATGCCCCACGGGTTCACCAAGCCGCGGCTGTAGATCTCTAGCTGATGAGTGGAAGGCCTGAAGCGCCATGCGCCTCCGCCGTTCAGCCGCAGGACGCCGTAGGGAGTTTCCACGTGTGAAGCACTGAAGTATCCCTGGAGCATGTAGAGAGCACCATCGGGCCCCCAGGTCAGTCCGTGAAGCTGATGGTGGGTATCCTCCGTCCCGAATCCCGACAGCACGACTTGCTTCGAGTCCGCCCTTCCATCGCCGTCCGTGTCTTTCAAATGGATCAGATCACTGCCGTGACCAACATAGACACCATCATCTCCTGGAGCCACTCCCGAAGGAATGTACAGACCGTCCGCAAAGACTGTGGATCGGTCGGCGCTGCCATCGCCATCGGTGTCTTCCAGGACCAGGATTTTGTCGGACGGCTCCTGACCGGGCGCGATCTGAGGGTAAATCGGGCTGCTGGCTACCCAGAGACGACCCTGAGGATCAAAGTGGATTTGTATGGGATTGGAGAGTCGTGGGTCTGATGCAAAGAGGTTGACTCGAAATCCTTCGGCTACCCTGAATTGACTCAATTCAACCCTAGGGTCTGCCGGCGGAACGATCTGGAGCTCGTTCTGAGCCAAAATCAAGTGTGGAAGTAGTAAGGAAGCCAATCCTGCAAGTGCTCTATGGCCGACATTCATGAGAGGGGTTCTCGCAGAATACTATTCTGTTGAATCCAGTCCAATGATCTCATAGCGATGAGGTCCTGGAACTCGTAACCGGGCTATGGTTTTCTCTTGCTCCGCAATGAGCGGTTCGTAGAGGGGAATCTCCGAGTGCACGGGCACCTGCTCGTACTTGCGTTCTCCGGATATGTACGCGTCGTTGCGTGGACGCCAGCTCCGGAAAAAAAGTGCGTTCTTCTTGACGATGGTTTGACGGAGTCGGAAGGTCTGTTCCAGCTCAGGCCCTGCGGTAATGGAGATTCCAGCCGCCCATTGGTCCGAGGTGGCCGTTGCCACCTCCTGTCCGTCGATTCTGAGTAGATACTGTCCCGCGGGGAGACCGCTGACTCGAAGCTCTCGGGAGTCCGGCTCCGCAGTTTTTCGTTCCCAAGACGGGCAGAGTGGCCCAGGAAGAAAGGAGTCGAGGAGCTGAAATGTCATTCCATTGCCGCTGCGCCTCAACTCGGTCAGAACGTCGCTTTCCGAGGTCAGTGTTTGGGCGCTTATCTCCGCCTTCCAGACGTCGTGGGACACTCCGAGTTGTCGAAGTAGGACTCTCGAGGCGAGCCGATAACCGCCCTCGGTCAGATGGATACCGTTTTCTGTCAGCTGGGATTCCGGTGCCAGGTCTTTGCAGTCAAGTAGAAGATCGCGCAGATCGACGAAATAGCAACCGCGATCGTCCGCAATCGACTCCATAACCTGGCAGTAAAGCTCAATCTGCCGGTTCCTTTCATCGATGAATGGCGTTGCAGATTGGAAGCAACCCATTTTGAACGGAGAAACCAGTGCTATCCGAGCCTTCGTGCTCTCCAATTGGTCAATCAATCGGTGAAACGCGTCGGAAAACTTCTCCAGGCCCCCTGCCCCCTGAAACGACTCGTTCAGCCCATAGGCGATCAGAATCAAAGTCGGCTCCAGGCTATGGACATGCTGGACCAAGTATTCAAACCCTTCCTCGGGATCACCAAACGTGGCGCCTCTTCTGCCTCCGGCGCGCGAGTGGCCGTACACCGTGTCCCCACTCCAGCCCAGGTTCCAGAAACGGACGTCCCTGTCAGGAAACCAGGCAGTGAGCATGGTCTCGATCCAGCCCGTATCGCGGTCTCGTTCGAAAAACGCATTTCCAAGCAACAAAACTCGATCGTTGTCCCTCAGCTCGAACACCGGCGGCCGTCGGGAACACCCCAGCTGTGTCAGAAGGAGAACGCAGGCAATGATCGAGGATATTCGAAAGCAAGAGGCCATAGCGAATTTTCAAGGAACCCCGACCAAGCGTTGGAGATTACCGTCCGAAATCTTCGGCATGTGGTCGGCGGGGACGAAATCAGCATCTGGAATCCACACTGGTCGAAGCGACAAGCACTTAGCATTCTCTTACGTTCCCTGGTAAAGTCAACCCCATGGGGGATCACCCGAGGCGGCGCATGAAGACATGATGGCAAGACGGTTTGAGATCTTGGTTTGCCACAACCGAGGACATTGGCGGGAGTTGGAAACCATGAAGGATAGACGGATGACTGGACCAAAACGGATAGGCTTCTTGTCGAGCGTTGTGCTTCTGTCCCTCTTGATCCCATCCTCGGGAGGCCGCGAGGCTCCGTCGACGCCGGAGGAACTAGCCTCCGAGATCGATGCCCTGAGGGTCGAAAAAGTCGCGTGGCGCGAGATTCAATGGAAGACTTGTCTGCTGGATGGGCTGACGGTATCACGCGAGGAAGACAAGCCGTTGATGCTGTGGATTTTTATCGACAGGCCGGTAGACGACAAGCGTTGTTGAGTGTTTGCCGGTGCCGCCCGTGAGGCGGTTTTTTCAAAGACCGAAGCAATCCGACGAATCAACGCCGACTTCGTGCCCGTCGCACTGAAAGCGGGATTGATCAACAACCCGCCCAGTGGTGAAGAGGGCCGTCTCTATCGGCAAATCGCCAAATCTCGCCCGGCTCCACAAGGTATCTGCGTTGCGAACTCCGCGGGGAAGCCGCTTGGTTGGGTGCTGACCTTCAAAGAGGAAGACAGTATCCTCGACTTCTTGGACCATTCCCTCAAGCGATACGCCGAATTCCCCGACGATACAAGGCCTGTGACAGCGGAACGCTACATGCGATTCCCGACCCAGAGGCTACCGGATGCTCCGGACCCGGGGCGTGTGGCCATCGCTGAGCAACATGTGTCGGGCCAGTTCTGTCCAGCAAAGCCACCCTTGGAACCCGGCACACTCGTGGGTCAGGTGATCGGCCGTGCCTTGGATTCGGCCGGCGAGCCAATGGGCGATGTGGCCAGGCAGGAGTTCTACGCCGAGGACCGCTTCGAAGTGCCACTGGCGATGCAGAAGCAAGTAACGAAACTAGCGGTTCAAGCCGAAGGCCGTCGGTTCACGCTGCCGAGGGAAATGTCGCGTCTGCTAGTGAGCAATGCTTATCTAGGGATGCTCGACGTGAACCCGCTCGGAAGTTGGCGGGTCGGTGGGGAGACAAATCAAGAGGAAATCGAGCTTTCGGCACGATCGGTCCCGGGAGAAAACGGGAAGCTGCTGCGCATCCAGGGTTGCTCGGAGGTGGCCGGGCAGCACGCAAACAACAGCCGCAGCGACGGGCGACGCTGGCAACATCAAGTAAAGCTCGATTGGGAAGGATTCATCGAGCTGGAAGGAGATCGCATCGCGCGGCTTCTGATGAGAGCACGCGGCGATGAGAGGCTCGAATGGAACATCGCAAATCATCGCTTCGCGGGCTTGAATGACTTCGCCCGTTTGATGGCGGGTCGACCAATCGATCTGACCTGTGGGGTGGTGTACGGACTTGCTGCCAGACCCGCCGCCCTCAGCGAAACTTTCGATGGACGTACCGAACGCTGAGCCACGGCTGCTTCTTTGCGGAGCGGGTGCTGCTGCGCTCCCGCTCCCGTCCCGGTTGGTCACAAAGGTCTATCGGACAGGCCGTTCACGAACAGAGTAAATATGCATAAAGCGGGGAGGCTACGGCTGGTATGGCTGGGGGCGGTCATGGCTGCGGTTTCTTGTGCCCCCGCTCCCCCCAAACGACCGGATATTCTGTTCATCGCCATCGATGACATGAATGACTGGACCACTCTGTTTGACCCGCAGAACCCCATCAGGACACCCAACATCGAGCGGCTAGCAGGAATGGGTACCTTCTTTCGCAGGGCCTACTGTGTGTCGCCGGCCTGTAATCCCTCCCGTACGGCAATCCTGACTGGTCTTCATCCCTCCAATACAGGCGTGTATGGAAATCGGGACAGCTGGAGAGAGCTGGTCCCGGAGGCAGTCACGTTACCGCAATACTTCGCCCAAGAAGGCTACGAAACCAAGGGTGCCGGAAAGATCTTCCACCATGGGCCGGCCGGGAAAGATCGGTCGGAGCTCCCATCCTTTCAGGATTTCTTCGACATGCTGCCCACCCGCAAAGCTGGAAGAAACCACAATGGTTATACAGAGGGGCTCCTGGCCAGGACCCTGTTTGACTGGGGCGTCCACAATAACAAGATCATCGACCTCGATACCATCGAATGGGTCGAGGAGGCGATGGAAGTAGAGTCTGAGAAGCCGCTCTTTCTCGCCGCCGGGATCTTTCGGCCTCACCTTCCGTTTTACGCGGACCAAGCAACCTTCGATAAGTACCCATTTGAAGGAACCCAGCTGCCGCCCATGAAGCCGTGCGATCTGGAGGATGTTTCAGCCATCGCCCGAAACATGGCCCATAAAGAGCACATCATTTACGCGAACGTGACCGTCCAGCCAGAAGACAGCCCGGGAAGCCTCAAGAAGATGGTGCAAAGCTACTACGCAGCTGCGGATTTTGCTGACCAGATGGTGGGACGCCTGCTCGATAAGCTGGAGGCAACCGGACGGGCGGAAACCACCATTATCGTGTTGTTTTCAGACCACGGCTATCACCTGGGTGATAAGGAAAGCTGTGTGAAGTTCACGTTATGGGAGAAGGCCAATCACGTGCCCTTCATCATTGTGGCTCCGGGAGTCACCAAACCGGGCAGCGTCTGCAGCAAACCGGTGACCCTGTTGGACATCTATCCGACCTTGGTTGATTTGGCTGGGCTGCCCAAGACGAACCCCGTTGATGGAGCCAGTTTGCTCCCGTTGCTGGAAAACCCTCAGTCAGAATGGGATCGGCCGGCGCTCATGACCATGGGTCGGGGCAATCATGCAGTACGTTCCGAGCGCTGGCGCTACATTCACTACAGCGATGGGAGCGAAGAGTTGTACGACCATGATCAGGACCCCTGGGAATGGAAGAATCTGGCGCAAGATCCGCAGTATGAAAAGGTGATTGCCGAACACAAGTCGTGGTTGCCGGAAAAGGAAGTGCCCTGGCAGATTGACGAATCGCGAAACTGGATTTACCGGCAGGTGGACTGAAATGACGTATCTAGGAATGAGCAACCTCGGCCCAAATAGCTGGGCAGCCAACTTTGGAGCTCTTGTCGCAATCGTTGCGGAACATCTTCGTATTCGACTGAGTCAGTAGGGATATTATCTATCTGGTGCGGATCATTTCGTAATAATCATTCCTTCAGCTTCATCCAAAAAGGCGCTGTGGCAAACCATAATACAGTGCCCGCCAGCATCAAACCGGCATGCGCGCTCCAAGAGAGAACACTCTGAGAAACAAGGAATGCTGGAATGACGGTCAGGGCAAGCGCAGCTAGCGACAATGACTTCAAAATGGTTTTCATGTCGTCTCTTACGTAGGGTTTGTAGATTCGAGTTTCTGTTGCGTATAGCCGATTGCCACATAAAGGGCGGTCGCGACAAACCATCCGGGCAGGCCGAGGAAGAAGATTTCCATGCCCCACTGTGAGTTGAGCAGCCAGGAGATGGCCAGTGTTCCTCCCCAGGCGGCTGCTGCAGGCCAGCTAAAGAGAATGTCCTTCAGCTCAGCATAGTTCTGCTTGAGCCCGAGTATCGGAAAGAGCCAAAAGTCGGCTGAGATGACCGCACCCATCGGCATCAAGGTCAAGCCATAGAGCGCCACAAAGTCTAGCAATCTCATCATCAACGCGGGAAACAAGGCGGCAACCGTCGTAACCGCCCCGATGGCCAGCGTAACCTTCCAGCGCTTCCAGTTCGGTGTGATGGTCTGCAAGGCAAGTCCTGCGCGGTAGATGGTTGGATTTGCGGTCGTCCATCCGGCAATGACCACACAGACGGCCCCTGCGACGCCGGCCCCCAAAAAAGCGATCGGTCCGGGAGCAACTTCGCCGAGCGCGGCCGCACAAAGAATGCCTGAGGCGATCCAGGCCACAAAGTGCCCCAAGTACATCCCGATCCCGCTAAAAAAACCATATTGCCACTTTCGCGCATACCGAAGAATTGTGAGATCGGCCATGCCGAGGTGCATCGCCATATTGGCGAACCAGGCGAAGAACATGATATGCCAAAACGTGAACTTCGTTTGACCTTCGAGCGGGACGCCGGTCCATATCTTCTCATTGGCGACCTCCCAAAAATCGCCCAGCGAGGTCATACCGAGCTGAGGAAGAACCGCTAGGGCTGCCGCTACAAAGACCAGGAACATCCAGGGGACTGCAATCTTGGAGAAAACGGCGATCTTCTCGAATCCCAGAACCGCCAATACAGTCACTGCCAGTCCCACCAACAATACGGTCACGACCCATCCAATGCTGTTGGGATAAACGTCGTTCAGTTCAGGCATATCCATGCCGAAGGGAAGCCCCACTGCGGTTGCCGCAACCGATATCATCGCCCCGGCCAGAAAGCAAAACATCAAGGCAGTGAATTACCCTCGCCTGAAGGCGAGGGCTTCGGTCGTCGGCTGAAGCCGACTAAAGGCCTCGCCTCATAGAATGGCCTATTCCGTTATCTTAAAGTCCCGGTCCTCCTGGGGCTCGACACCTTGTTGCTCAATGTACTGCTTGATCACTTCGTCCGTCACATTTCCTGTCGTACACACAAAGTACCCTCGTGCCCACAGGTGCCGGCCCCAGAACTCCCTTTGCACCGACCTATATTCCCTCATTAGATGGTGACTGCTCTTCCCCTTCACGGCCTGCATGATTCGGCTCGGCGACACCTGCGGCGGCATGCTCAACATCAAGTGCACATGATCTGGACTCACATTCCCTTTCACAATCACCACATCCTCAGATGCACAGATCTCTCGGATCAGCTCTCTTGTCCTTCTGGCTATGTCCCCCTTCAGGACCGGCTTGCGGTACTTCGTGATAAACACAAAGTGATATTGCAGCTCATAGACTGTGTGCGATCCTTTCCGGTATCTCGGCATGCATCATTGTACCGCAAGCCTCCTAAAGGCTTCGCCTGAAGGCGAGGGATTTCACCCATCCCCGAGTGGGACATTAACAACATTGTAGATAATGAGGAGATAAGGGCCGGTGATCCTCCGCAAGTGCCAGTAGAGGTTCAACCGCGTGCGCGTGGCGATTGGCGCCGTCAGAAAAGCCCAACTCAGCATGGCGAGCAAGTTGCCGACTATTAGCCCAAGAAACAGGTCGCCGGCCGCCACGCCATGGGCAACGAACAGCGGTCCGATGACGAACTCAGTCCCTGCGACATGCTCGCCGGCATAGATACCGGCAAAGTTGCCTGGACCGTAGAGCTTGTCCACGACAACCGGCTCGCGGTCGAACTCATAAAGTGCATCAAGCCGATCTGTGAAGGTACTTGTTTGTGACTCTGGCATAGTTCAGCTTCTTTCGTGGGTCCGACACTGTGCAAGGCTGCTGAAAAAAAGGGGCACCCAATAAAACGTGTGATGATCGGCAGATATTAGCTGGTTATGATAGACGGTCCACACGCATTGTAAAACCAATAACATCTGAGAAGGGGGAACTGAGGGACCTGACAAGGACACCGGATATCGCTTGCGGAAGATCGATGACATTGATTGCTTCGATGTCTTGTGACATGGCGAATTGATACAGCGCTGATCATCCTGGCAGTTGTGGCTCGTCATTCCAGAATTGCAAGGATAAATTGGCCTTCCGGTTCAGCGCTCGCCTCTTCTGTGGGAACTACACTTTCCTTGACGCCTTCTCTAATCTGCAAGCATCGATTATGCTTGCATGGTTCCGTCATCAATTAAGAGCAGGGCTTCAGCCGTACGAGTGTCTGCCGGATTAGAAGGGAACGGACCGAGATTTTTCGAGAAGGAGGAAGGGAAAACACATGCGTGCTCAGGTCAGAAAGATTGGGATCACAGTCCTTTGGGCGACTGCCTGGCTTGTTCTTGGTCCGTTTGCAACACTGTTTTTGCCTACGGCCCAGGCAGAAACCGACGCGGAAGAAAAAGTTGTTGTCCTGACCTTTGACGACGCGGTCAAGAATCACCGAACTTTTGTGGCGCCGTTCCTCGAGGAATTGGGGTTTGGGACGAGTTTCTTCGTTACTCATTGCTGGATGATCGAGTCTCCCGATCCTTACGCTAGGCCGAGCGATTACATGACCTGGGAGGAGATTGCGGAGATTCATCAAATGGGATTTGAAATCGGCAACTATAGCTGGACCCACGCGCCATTTGCGGTGCCAAGAGACGCGGCCAGATTGTCGGGTGAACTGGCTCTGGTGGAACATGCACTCGAGAGAGTCGGCGTTCCTCGACCGGTCAGCTATGCGCATACGGGCAATCAGTTTGGCCCGGAAGGGCTGAAAGTTCTGAAGGAGGCCGGCTACAAATTTGCCCGTCGCGGTGTAGGACCTGAAATCCAGGCGGGAACGGGGCAACTGGGCCCGCTATATGATCCCCGAAGACATCATCGGCTGCTGATTCCCACCACGGGAGTCACAGGTCCGAATCTCGATGCTTTCAAACAAATCGTCGGTCAGGCAGGAAAGAACAGGATCGTGGTGTTGCAGTTTCATGGAATCCCGGACCCTCATGGACCTGCGGGTTCCGAACGAGAGCTCTTCAAGAAATGCATGAACTATCTGAAAGAGCAGAATTTCAAGGTCATCGCCCTGAAAGATGTCGAAGAGTATTTGCCCGCGGAAGAACCGAAGGATCCGCTGCTGGAGGTTCGCTTCCTGTCCGGGTTTCCCGAGTCCCGAGTCGTTCTGCCCACCGAAATGATCGCTACCCGAGAGGATCTAAATTTCTGGCTGACAAATATGCGGCGCGACCATCGCTATACCTGGGAAGAGATTTCGCAGGTAACGGGATACTCCGTGGACAAGGCAAGAAAGCTCGTGGCGGACGCCAACATCGATACGAGTCCACCCATGCCGGGACCTGCGGAGTCTTTGCGGGCTTTGCCGTATCCGGGGGGACGTCACCCTCGCACCGGATTTCTCGAGGGAGCCATGGACCCGCAGCGGGGAACCAAGGCCAGCATCTTTTTGCCCTGGGATCCCGAGAGCTATGTTGTCGTTGATCTTCCGGAAGCGGTCTTCATCAATAATCGTCTGGCATTCCTTGCCCATGCGCACATCCCGACCATGTGGACCGAGAAGAACCGGTGGCTGGAAAACGTGGACTGGAGCCGCTCGGCCGATGGCGGGTTGAGCAGACGCCAGACACTTCCCAACGGCGTCACGATCGGCTCGTCGTTGCGGCCTGCTCGGAACCACGTGGACATGGAAGTGTGGGTTCAGAATGGATCTACTGAAGAGCTGACGGGTCTACGCGCCATGGTCTGCGTGATGCTGAAGGGCGCCGGTGGCTTTGACCGCCAGACGCACGACAACAAAGTACTTCGAGATCGGGTCGCGGCTGTGAAGGCAGACACCGGAGACAAGTGGATTCTGACCGCCTGGGAACATGGGCGTCTATGGGAAAATCCCCCCGTGCCGTGTATGCATTCGGATCCGATGTTTCCGGACTGTCCGGTAGGCGAGACCGTCAGGGTGAAAGGGCGCCTTTGGTTTCATGAGGGGAGCGACATCGAGGCGGAGATAGACCGGGCGGGGGAACGATTCAGCCAGTAAGCTCGCGGCGTGAGGGCAGACGGTCGTTGTTGGCGAGCGGTCGAGGACGTGGATGCCGATGAGGATGTGGACATCGCCTCAGCCAATCGTCACGGGGTATTCCTTTTCGAGCAAAGAGAAGGCACGGCCCTGGTGGAGGAATCACTGCCCCAGGGCCCAACCCCTGAGGCCATGCGAAGCCAGATACGGAGGCGAATGTCGCCGTATCCAGTCTTTCCTCGCGCCTCTCGGAGAGAGGCGTCTAGTGCGCCTGTGAGCGTGTTTGACCAGCGAGGTGAAAGTCCTCGTCAGGCATACACACTCGTTTGGTCCGTCAATCCTCGTCGAGGTAAGACCTACCCCTATCGTAGGCCGCTCACTCCGTGAGCAGCACCGGGTTAGCTCTTAAGTAACTGCTCGCGGATCTGCTGCTATGCGTGTAACTTAGCAAATCGTCAAAAACCACGTTTTTTCACGGTGCGCTGCGCAGTTACGTTCCCAAGCGACTGGCGCGTTGCGCCAGTCAGCGCTGATAGCTGACGGCTGATCTTTTCTAGAAAAACTCCGCCGCCACCTCCCCGCAACTGGTAAAACAACTCCGAACCATTGAGCCCTTGGGAACTTCCACTAGCTGGACCGCGGCCCCTGGTATCACCAGCTCTCCGGCCTTGAGAGTGTCTCCGCGTGCGACCAGCCTCCTAGATAACCACACGAGAGAGTTCAGCGGGTTTCCCATGGTCTCGGCTGATATTCCCGACGCCTTCAGTTCGCCGTCGACGAAACAGCCGACCCCTTCCATTTCGAGATCGAGGTCCTTCGGAAGCGTCTTGCGGCTACCGACCACCAGGCCTGCATGGATGCCGTTTCTGGCAATGAGCTCTGGAGTCGTCGGCTCACCGTACAAGAACCAGAAGTTATGAATCCCTATGCCTGGAGACACAAACTCGATTGCCGCGCGCGCTTCTTCCCGATCTCCGAAGGGTGCGGTGACGTCTTTGCCGATTCCGAAAACGAGCTCCGCCTCGACGGCACAACCCACATAGTCCTCCCACGGCAGTCGGTTGTCGCCGAAGTAGACATCGGGGTGCAGGAGTCGCGCTGTCACCGGCTCGGTCAGGCCGAACTGTTCCCGGATCGGCCGGCTGGTGCAGCCGACTTTGTAGCCGCCGATCCTCTTTCCCTGCTGGACCTGGCGTCTTACGAGGCGAGATTGCACCTCATAGGCTTGATCCAGGGTCAAAGTCGAGATGGGAAGCCTGCTTTTGCGCTCGAAACGCTTCGTTTGCGAAAAACCCAGGAGCTCATCGACGAAGTCGTCCAGACGGACCCCTTGCTTTCCGCCGGAGGATGAGGATGGCAATGGTGTTTGCTCGGACATTGTAAACTACCGGGCAGCATTTTACGGCCAACGACGCCCGCCCGCTTCCTGTCGGTCAGAAAGGCGTCCTGACGTATCCCCCGTCATCGAACGACAGCGGAGCGAGCTCGGTGCGCACTTCGATATCCTCCCGGTCGGCGACGAGCGGCAGACAAGCCTCGGAGAGATACACGTCCTCCAGCTCGAGAGTATCCCGGACGTGGACGAGCAGAGGACCATCGGGGCGGTTCGGCGAGGTGCGTATCGCCGCCTCGAGGGCGTCGCGGTCGTTCGGACAAACCACTGGGGTGCGCGCCCCCGCCGGGGAGCAAGCGGTCAGCGCGTTGAGCGTCGTCACGCGGTGATTCACCTTCTCGATGAACCTCTGGGTCACGAAGTCGATCATTCCCATTCCGACGGCGTTTCCGTCACTCTCCTCGGACAGGTCGCTGACGATGATGCGCATGACACTCGCCATGCCGTCGCACCACGGTACACCTTGGACGTATCCGTAGACGTTGCGGCCTATGATATTCGTGTCCAGCCCGGCGCCCGAGATGTTTTTGCCCATGCGGTCGCAGAGGAGGACGTCGATCTCGTCGAGCGGTAGCCGTGCCATCAATCCCTTCGCTTCCTCGAGCAGCTTCTCTTCCGTCTCGAAAAACCCGTCGAGGCTGACTCCGGCGATCTTCGCAGTCTCGTGGTAGGCGTTCTCGAGGATCGCGAGTCCGCCGATGATCTTGCCGCTGCTGATGATCTTCTCGGTGACGCCGCGGATTGCGGCCCCGAGTCCCACACTGAAAAGGTTGCGGTGGATCGTTTGAGCACCGTTGTACTTGCCCAACCCGATGGCACAGATCTTCGTCAGGCCGCTCTCGATTTGCCCCTTGTAGTCCGTGTGCGGCTTGACCCGGTTCATCAGGAGAATGCCGTCCGCCTCCCATGCCGCCTCGGCGATCAGCGCCTCGACCCCGTTGTTCGATCGTCCCAGACTGCGTGTTTCCATCGCGGCATGAACCGGGCACTCCATCGTCTCCTCGGAGACGCCGTAGTGGGCGATCAGGTGCGCCTGAGCCTCAGCTTCCGCGCCGCCGTGGCTTCCCATCGCGGGGATGATGAACGGGGCCGCGTCGCGACTCTTGAGGAAGTCGACCGCCGCAAGCGCGATGGTGGCGATTCCCGTGATGCCACGACTACCCACGGTCACGCCGATTTTCGCGCCCGAGGCGATGCTTCCCGAAGGAAACAGGCGTTCGAGTTCCGACCGAACCTCGCCGGCGACGTCTTCAACGCGCGGCCGAGTGAAGGTCTGACGAGCGCGGAACATGCTTGGGATCTGAAGAGCCTTGTTCACCTGTCCCCCTTTGCAGAGCCTTGCGATTTGGAAGATGATCGAGAATGTGTCAGATTCAGCCGATTGATTTGAGAAAATCGGCGATTCCTTCCCCAATCAGGTGTGGAGAATCTTCCTGGATGTAATGAATGCCTATCACCATTCTCTCTTGCTGGTTAGGCCAGCTTCGGCAAAACTCTCGCTGTCGTCCTGTCAAGATGGAGCCCGGATATGCATTGATAAACAGCTTCGGCACATCACTGGTAGATAACCACTTTCCGCAGCGGTTGATCATTTCGATGACGTCGGTTGGTTCTCCCCCTATCGGGCACTCCCTGGCAAAAGTCAAGGTAGGCCGCCGAGATTCGCCCGGTTCTGCATACCGTTCGCGATAGGCTTCCATCTCCTTCTCCGTCAAATTCCGTACCATACGAGTCTCGATGGTCTCGAGAAAGAGATTATCCCGTAGAACCATGTCCTCACCCATGGGTGAGCGAAACGACTTGAATATGTCTACTCTTATTTCTGGCCAGTCATCCCAATCCAATGGTTGGACCAAGGTTTCCATATAGGTGATGCTCTTTATCTGCTTTTTGTGGCGATACGCCCAATCGAATCCGATAGGACCGCCCCAATCGTGCAGAACAAGATTAATGCTGTTGCCGAGATCTAATGCCTCAAACCAAGCGTCTATATACCTTAGGTGGTCCACGATACGGTACGATCCCCCGGGGATGTCTCCCGAGTGACCACACCCCATCAAATCTGGTGCGATACAGCGTCCGAGCGGCTCCACGTAAGGAATAATATTGCGCCATACGTAAGAAAAAGTACCATTGCCATGGAAAAACACCACCGGATCGCCGGCACCGACATCAAGATAGGATATCTCGCTATCCAATACTGCGACGCGCTTTCGATCATAGGGATCGACCTCTGAAATCTTATGACTACCCACTTGCCTTCCTCCGTTCCGTGCTGTTTGAGATGACTCCTTGCTCCTGTCTGCCCGATGACTACTCTCTCACAAACCGTATTCGTGCTTCTGTCATGCGTTGAAGTTCCAAGAATTCCATTTTCCTGCGTAGGACCGGGGGCTCCTTCATGCCCCGAATTCAAAGCAGCAACAGCTGGCGGATCCGGGCAATTATACTCTCGCGATCAACCCGGATGGAACTAAAAACGGGAGCCCTTCGAGGCCATCATTCCTTTAGTTCATCCAAAGTAGAGATCGCCAGACGCTACACTGCCCGCTTTCTCTCGATAGCTGGTATGGTTGGACGTGATTTCGGCGCGGACACACGGGAGACGATCCATGAAGAACTTATACGGGCTGCTACTAGGCCTTAGTCCAGCGTGATTTTTTGCATGAGGAGGAAGAAAAGCCCTGGAACGTGCGCCGTTACGGGATAAAATGCGTTTGATATATTTACAAGACATCCCGAAAGGAGCACATTCCAGGTGAATAAAAGAAACCACAGAATCCTCCTCCGAGACAAGCAAAATCTTACACGCCGGTTGGAAAGAAATCAGTTTGAGGACCGGTCCGATCCTATGTTCAAGGACTCCAACACCTACTACGAGATCGCCGAGAGAACGCGCGCCATCGGATCTGGTGGTATCGGAGCCATTCACAAGCTCGTGTGTAAGCTTGGATTGGACAAAGATATCAACAGAAACATCGTTTTGCTCAAGTACCACTTTCCTTACTGGGAATCCGATCATGTACTGAACATCGCATACAACGTCTTGTCGGGTGGAACCTGTCTCGAAGATATCGAGCGGTTGCGCCAGGATGAGACCTACATGAACGGACTGGGAGCCGAGAGGATTCCGGATCCCACGACGGCTGGAGATTTCCTCCGTCGTTTCGATGAGGATTGGATCTTCGGACTTCAGGAAACCATCAATGAAACCCGAACCAAGGTGTGGAAGTTGCAGGATGCTTCCTTCCGGAAGGAGGCCATCATCGACGTGGACGGGACCGTCGCCGGAACCTTGGGGGAATGCAAGGAAGGAATGGACATTGCCTACAACGGGATCTGGGGTTACGCACCGTTGATCGTGACCTTGGCCAATACGAATGAGGTCCTCTATCTGATGAATCGGCCGGGCAACCGTCCCTCTTCCGACGGAGCGGCCGAGTGGATGGACCGGGCAATCGATCTGGTGTCGTCGGTGTTTACGAAGGTCTGGCTTCGGGGCGACACGGATTTCTCGCTGACGAGAAACTTCGATCGCTGGGACGAGCGGGTTGGTTTTGTCTTTGGTTATGACGCCAAGCCGAACCTGGTCGGGATGGCCGATGCCCTGCCGGAGAGACAATGGAAACCGCTCGAGCGGCCTCCTCGTTATGAGGTCAAGAGCGAAGAACGGCGCCGTCCGGAAAACGTCAAAGAACAAGTAATCAAGGAGAGAGAATTCAAGAACATCCGCCTGCAGAGCGAGCAGGTCGCCGAGTTTGACTATCGTCCCGGACACTGTAAGAAAACCTATCGCATGGTTGTGGTTCGGAAGAACCTCACGATCGAAAAGGGGGAGCACCGGCTGTTTGATGAGGTCCGGTACTTCTTCTACATCACCAACGATCGGGAGATGACGATGGGAGAAGTGGTCCTTTTTGCCAACGATCGCTGCAACCAGGAAAACGTCATCGGTCAGCTCAAGAGTGGAGTGAACGCCTTGAGGATGCCTTCGGACAGTCTGGTATCGAACTGGGCCTACATGGTCATCGCATCGCTGGCGTGGAATCTGAAGGCCTGGTATGGCCTGGTGACGCAGGCGCCGACAGTACGTCGTGATATCTTGAGGATGGAGTTCAAACGCTTCCTGGTGAACTTTGTGCAAATACCCTGTCAGATTGTAAGAACCGGTCGTCGCCTCGTTTACAGGATATTGGCCTATAGCAAGCATCTCGAAACCTTTTTGGCGACGTTCGACTATATCAGGCAACTCAGGTTTACTTGAAGGCGCCTCGCCGGCGGGTGAGCCCGTACCCCCGGCGGAGCAAGAGTGGCGGGCGAAAGGAAGGGCATAACAGAGACAAACAAGATCAAGTGATCCAGACAACCAATGGAAGGTTTGTCTCTTGTGTTTCTCTTTGCTTTCCCTGTTACGCACAAGGAGCTGAAATCCACGAGATATTCGGAAAAGGCAAACGATTTTCCGAGCGAGCTCATACCTCGCTTATTTTGGGACTAGTGAGCCGCGCTAGGGACGTCCAAGGGACGTCTCCCATGTTTCCGAAGGAAACGTGGGAGATGTCCCCTCTCTCCAAGAGTGGAATGAGAAAAAAATGACCAGAATTCTAGCTGCGTGCTTTCTGTCTTTTTTCGTGGCTTCAGTCTCGACATTGCATGCGCATGATCCGGGCCTGAGCTTCGTTGAGATTCGCGCCGAACAGGCAGGGATCCAGCTGCGAGCGGTTTTCGCCGAAGCTGACATCGCGTTGATCACCCCGATCGATTTGAATGGAGATGGGCATATTTCCAGGTCGGAGCTGGAGACTGGGCGCTCCGGCCTGGAACAGATCGCCCGGGAGTCGTTTGGGGTATACAGCGATGCAGGCAGTTGGGCAGCGGGCGCTGCCGACGTCGAGGTCGAGGAAGCCGAGGGACACGGCGAGGTTTTGCTCAAAGTCTTCTTTACTCGCCCCGCGGGTTTCGAACCCAGGGCCGATTCCGGGCTCTACGTGCGCTCGACGATCCTGGACCGTTTGCCCCGCGGTCATCGACAGCTGCTGTCTTTCTTTGATCTCGAGGGAGGATCGCACGCCGAGATTCTGTCGTCGTTCAATCCCGACTTCAAGGCTCAGCCATCCCAGCGGGAATCCAAGGGAAAGGAAGCGGGGCTTCCGGTACGGCTGCTGCTGTGTGGTCTCGTCATTGCCGGGGGGTACTGGCTCCTTCAGCGGGTCATGGTCGCTACACGACGATCCCGGACAACCGTTCGATCGTAGTGCGAAATTCCGAGATGGTCTCGGTCATGATCTGGGCCACAGATTTGACTTCCTCCACGCGGCCCACGACCTGTCCGCCGAGAGCGATCGAAGCTTCCATGTCCCCGCCGAAGTAGAGGTCCATGGCCTTTGCAAATACCTCCATACCCACTTGCTCTTTTCGCTCGAGAGCTTCGGAGTTCTTTGTCCGCAAGGCACGCAAACCAAGCCGCCGGCGTTGGAGACGGCAGAAGCCAACTGGGCGCGCGCGATCCAGCCCATGGGGGCCTGAACGATCGGAAAGCGTACGCCGAGGAGACGCGTGATGGGATTGTCAATGACATTGGGGCCATGGGGGGCCATCGTGATCTCTGGGCTCTTGCATATCTCCTCCTGAGAGCCAGCGGGAAATGGGCTAGCCGACTTGCGCCGCACCGGGATCAGCCTTGCCGGGCTGCGCGCATTGTTAGCCGGACCTCAGTCCGGACGCAAGGACAAACCGTCCCGCGATAGACGCTTGCCGTCTTTGTCGCTTTCTCTTGCACCGCAGCGTGGGTTCCTGATAAAGAAGCCGCATACCAATGAGTGGGGATGGCGCGATGCAAAACTTGCAAGTGGAAAGTGTCGACGGGCTTTGTATGATCCAGATGTGTAGAGGGAAGTCCAATGCCCTCAATCCAGGGCTTGTGGGCGAACTGCAACAAGTACTGGATGACGCCCGGAAGCAAGAGGAAGTAAGAGGCTTGGTACTGGCAAGCGCCAAGCCGGGCTTTTTTTCCGCCGGATTGGATGCCTTTGAGGTCTTTCAGTACGATCGGCCGTCGCTGCGCGAATTTTTTGGCCGTTTTCTCGATCTCTCGGAAACCTTGCATCATTTTCCGAAACCGGTCGTGGCCGCAGTGGCGGGCCATGCCATTGCCGGAGGCGCCATCCTGGCCTTGTGCTGTGACGTCCGGGTCATGGCCGAGGGGAAGTATCAGTTTGCTCTAAACGAGATCAAACTGGGCATGGTCGTCACCCCCGCGATGGTTCGGATGCTGGTCGAAGCGGCAGGCGGCGCAGCGGCTCGACAGCTCATACTGAGCGGTGATCCCATCAATCCGCAGCGCGCCGCCTCCTTGGGGCTGGCTTGTGAACTGGTGCCCGAAGATCAGGTCCTCGATCGGGCAAAGGCTTGGAGCCGGTCGCTGGCAGAGAGGCCCCCGGATGCCTTTGCCGCCGCGAAAAAGTCGGTGAATGAAGCGGCTGGAGCATCGGCCGGAACCCAGCGTGAGGGGTTGGACGAATTCGTCGATCGTTGGTTCTCCGAGGAGACCAAAGCCCAGAGAGAGGCTATGGCGGCCTCCCTGCGACGCTAGCTGTAGATAGTCATTTAAACCGTGGAGGTATACCGATGTCCGTGCCAGCCGTTGCAACGGCAGGGAAATCCGAAAGATTGTGCTTTGTGGCTGTCTTGCTGCTCGCTGGCTGTCTGACGGCGTGCGGCGACGGCGAGTATGACCTGGTGATAACGGGCGGAAGGGTGATCGACCCGGAAACAGGTTTCGATGAGATCCGCCACGTAGGGATCCGGGGGAAGACCATCGAGGCGATCAGCGAAGAGGAGCTGTCGGGGCGCGAAACCATCGATGCCTCCGGACTCATCGTCACCTCCGGATTCATCGACCTGCACGCCCATGGTCAGGACATCGAAAACAGCCGTTTTCAAGTCATGGACGGAGTGACGACGGCGTTGGAGCTCGAGGTCGGCGTCGGGGACATCGATCGCTTTTACAGTGGGCGAAGCGGAAAGTCGCTCAACCACTATGGCGCGACCATCGGACACATTCCGGTCCGGATGCGGGTGATGAATGATCCGGGTGATTTTCTTCCCAGCGGGGCCGGCGGCCACATGGAAGCGACCGATACCGAGATCGAAGAGATGCGCCGTCAGATCGAGCATGGATTGGAGCAGGGAGCCATAGGCGTCGGATTCGGGATTCAATATACGCCGGCCGCCTCGAGATGGGAAATCTTAGAAGCCTTCCGGGCGGCGGATCGTCACAACGCGGCGTGCTTCGTACACATTCGCCACAGCGGACCGGTCGAGCCGAATTCCGGCCTTTCCGGTTTGGAGGAAGCGCTCGCCGCAGCGGCGATTACGGGGGCGTCCTTGCACGTCGTTCACGTCAACAGCGTCGGTGGTCTCGCCGCGCCGCTGCTTCTGGAAATGATTGCCGGTGCCCGATCCCATGGCCTCGATGTTACGGCCGAATGCTATCCCTATACGGCCGGCATGACCCGGATCGAATCGGCCTTTTTCGACGGAAACTGGCGCGAGGCTTACGAGATCGGCTACGAAGATCTGCAGTGGGTCGAGACCGGGGAGCGTCTGACCGAGGAGAGCTACGAGCGTTATCGGGAGCTCGGCGGGATGGTCATCATTCATCAGAACCCCCAATCGATCGTGGACACGGTGGTTCAGAATCCGATGACCATGATCGCCAGTGACGGCCATCTCAAAGACGGCAAGGGTCATCCCCGAACGGCCGGAACCTATTCCCGCATTCTGGGGCGTTACGTCCGCGAGCGGGGACTGCTCAGCTTGAAGGATGCCGTTCGAAAAATGTCCTCGATGCCGGCTCGGCGCCTGGAAGACCGGGTGCCTGCAATGAAAAACAAGGGACGCGTCGCCGAAGGCGCCGACGCCGATCTGGTTCTGTTCGACCCGAATCGCATCATAGACAGGGCGAGCTTTGAGCAACCGGCCGTGTTCTCCGACGGCATGCGCCACGTCCTTGTTCACGGAGCGGCAGTGGTTCGCGATGGAGCGCTGGTGGAGAATGTTTTCCCCGGCGAGGGTATCCGGGCTCCGATTGGAGGGGAGGAGGCAGGCCACAAGTCTTCAGAACCGGACTAGCCGGCGATTTTGATCCGCGACACGATGGCCCAGGGGATCTGAAACTCGAAGCCTTCCCTCATGACCCGAATACACTCGGTGTCGGCGACGTCGAACTGATCGGAAGGCGAAATGGTGAGCTGACCCTTCCATGTCATGACCTTGATCGAGTTCCTGGGCTGATAGTAAGACCGGGTAAGTGTGGATTGGAATGCATCGGACTGCTCGAGCATTTCGGGTAAGAAGCGCTCGCGCGGTAGCCAACGTATTGTGAAGCCGCTAGACATTTGTCTTCCCTCGATTGCGAATGGCGTTTGAGCACTGCTTTGGGGTGGGCGGGAGAGATGCTTTTGGAGCGGGGGTATCGGGAAAAGTCCTGATTCGCCGAAGTGCCAAATAAGTAATCGGCGGAAGCGCGCGACGGCTCCGTGATTGGTATCACCTCGGCCGTGAAGTGTTGAGAAAGTCGGATGCCGCCTGGTGACAGCCGCCACAATACTTGCCCTATTCCACTCCCTTTCGCTCGCGATCGAAATCGTCGAATGTCATACCCGCCTCGGCCAGACGCTCGAGCAACGCTGCCGGCTCCCACAACTCCCCGTGAATCTCACGGAATGCGCAGATGCGTTCGTAAACCTGCTGCAGTCCGACGACTCCCGCATACCACAAGGGCCCGCCCCGATGGACCGGAAAGCCGTAGCCGTTGAGGTAGATGATGTCGATGTCGCCCGCCCGAAGGCTGATTCCCTCTTCTAGAATCTTCGCTCCTTCGTTGACCAGGGCATAGATAGTGCGTTCGACGATTTCCTGCTGTTCGATCGAGCGACGCTCGATGCCCCCTTCCCGCGCGCAGGCTAGACTGATCTCCTCCACTGCAGGATCGGGAATCGGTTTTCGACCCGGAGGCTCATAGCGGTACCAGCCCGCTTTTGTCTTCTGCCCGAAGCGGCCCAGCTCGCAGAGTTGGTCCGCGAGGCGCTGGGTGCGAACCCCCGGCTTTGCCATATGCGCATACTCCTTCCGGATCCTCCAGCTCACATCGAGCCCGGAAAGATCCCCGGTGGCCAGCGGACCCATTGCCATGCCAAAGCCGACCAGAGCCGCATCGATCTGCTCTACCTTCGCGCCTTCTTCCACGAGAAACTGTGCCTCGCGCTGATAGCAGTGATACATGCGGTTTCCGACGAAGCCGCGACAGTTTCCGACCAGGACCCCGACTTTCCCGAGCCTCCCGGCAAGTGCCATCGAAGTCGCGATCACGCCCCCGGAAGTTTCCTTGCCGCGCACGAGCTCGAGCAGACGCATGATGTTGGGAGGCGCGAAGAAGTGGTGCCCGATTACTTGTTGCGGTCGGGAGGTGGCCGAGGCAATCTCGTCGATATCCAGACTGGAAGTGTTGCTGGCGAGTATGGCGGAGGGTTGGCACGAGCCATCGAGCTCGGCAAAGACTTGTTTCTTGATCTCCATGCCCTCGAAAACTGCTTCCACGACGATGTCGACCTTGTCGAAGCCTTCGTAGCTCAATTGCGGTTTGACGAGTGCGAGCCGCTCATCGGCGAGCTCTTGCGAGAGGCGCCCCCTTTCGACCGAACGGGCATAGGTCCTTCGAATTTTTGTCATCGCCGAATCGAGCAACTCAGACTTGACTTCCTTCAAGATGACAGCAATTCCGGCGTCGGCATAGACTACGGCGATGCCGGCCCCCATGGTTCCTCCTCCCACGATGGCTACGCTTCGAACATCTGAAACGGGGGTCGATTTTGAGACGCCAGGAATCTTACGCACCTCTCGGCTGGCAAAGAAGGCGTGGATCATGGCGGCAGACTGATCCGAGTGAAGGCATTCCTGGAAAAGCTCGGCTTCCTTTCGGCATCCTTCGTCGAAGGGAAGTCTGATCGAGGCCGACACGGCCTCGATCGCGCGCAGTGGCCCGATCTGTCCTCTGTTTCGTCTGCCCGCGTGAGCGCGAGCACTTTCAAAAAGGTCTGTATTCGATTGGCGATCGTCGAGTTTTACGGAGAGCGCCCTCGTGATGGGATGGGCGGTTCGGATGGCACACTCACGTGCGAAGGCGACTGCTCCTTGGATCAGGTCGCCGTCGGCGATCTGATCGACGATCCCGCATTCCGCTGCGGCGTTTGCCGCGAGCGAGTGGCCCTTTGCGCACAACTCCAGCGCCGTGGCGACGCCCGCCAGACGGGGAAGACGCTGGGTGCCCCCGGCGCCGGGAATGATGCCAAGTTTGACTTCCGGCTGGCCGACCTGGGCCTCGCGAGTGGCAACACGATAATGACAGGCGAGAGCAAGCTCCAGTCCTCCACCCAGCGCAGAGCCGGCAATGGCGGCCACCACCGGCTTGGGGCAGTCTTCAATCGACTGTAAGAGCGGGTAGAGACCGTCTCCGAAGCTCCGTTCTCCGGCCCGGAGCTTGGCGAACTCTCGGATGTCGGCGCCAGTGACGAAAGTCTTGCCCTTGGCCGTGAGTACGATTGCCTCGATCGATGGGTCTGCTTCGGCGGTCTTTAGAGAGTCGCGGATTCCATCCGCGACGACTGGGCTCAGCGCATTGACCGGCGGATTGTCGATGGTCAGAATCCCGACGTTTCCATCCTGGGTGAACGTCACTAGTGTCATAATCAACCGGACGGGCTTGGGGAGGGCATCAGGTTGTGTTTCATAAGAAAACTGTGAATGACCTCGAACACCTCTAGATGCTGCTCGCGCGTAAACCCGCCGTGCGCTCCGCCAGGGACGGTATGGAGCTGGTTGGGCAAGCCTGCGCGATCCAGAGCTTCGTGCAACCGCACGGCGTGAGCATACGGGACGATGGAATCCTTGTCCCCGTGAATGGTCAGTATCGGAGGTAAACCCTCCCGGACATAGTTCAGCGGTGAAACGCGGCTAGCGATCGCCATTCGATCGGGAAGGCTCCCCATCCAGCGGACCGCGTAGTACTTCTCGTTTTCGCCTTCCAGGAGGTCTCCGACGTCGGTGATCCCATACCAGTTGATGATCGCCGCCACTTCTACTGTTTCCCTTGGATGACACTGTCGGTCGAGCCCCGCGGAAGCAGGAAGCATACCGGTGGTCAGCGATAGATGTCCCCCAGCGGAACTGCCCGTTACCACCAGCTTTTTGGTATCAAAGAAATATTTCTCCGCGTTTTGGATAACCCAGGACAGAGCACACCGGCAATCCTCGACGGCGGCCGGAGCCAGAGATACCCTCCCGAGCCGATACTCGACGTTCACGACGGACCAGCCCATCGTGAGATAGGGGAGGAATCTCAGTGAGGAGTGCTCCTTGCTCCCGCCGACCCAACCGCCTCCGTGAATGTAGATCAAGGTGGGGTTCGGCTCTTTGATCCCCCGGGGCATGTACACATCCAGCGTTGCCTCCCAGTTGTTCGCCGTTAGGTAGGTAATGTTGGGGGTGACGGTGTAACTGGTCGAGACCTCGACCGCTCGCTTGGCGTCTTCGGGAGCTTGTGCCAGTACCGCAGGAATCAGCAAGCTGATTCCGAGGAAAACCCTGATGGCTCCTGAAGCCCCAATTCGGTGCAACAACGAGGAAGACCGCCCGGCTTCGTGTTTTTCTTTTTTGTTCATGTTTTTGTCCCGTTAGAAAATTACTAACGGGGCGTGCCGCCCCGTTGACTGGCCCGTTGACTTCGATGCAACCCTATCGCCGCGCCGAGATAGACCAGATACAAGATTCCGATCCACCGATACACTCCAGGAGTCCCCGCAAGATATCCCCCGATCGGCAAGAACGACAACCCGAATACCACGTACATCCACAAGGGCCTTTGCGCAAAAGCCGCCAGAGACCCGAAGCCCGCGAGCAGCATCATGGCGCCTCCCACAAACCGGGAACTCTCCGACGGCGGCTCCGCGTAGGGATTGAAAAATAGAAACGACAACCAAAGCAGTATCACCGCCTGCGGTGCCGCGACTCCAACGATTTGATAGAGCCTCGCTTTGTTCGTCATGTTCACTATGGCTATCAAGATAATCGATCGACCGGGGCGTATGCAACGCCGCCGCTTCAACAATTGCTTTTCCGCGTGGAGGTTTGAGAATAGAATTTGAAAATCATGTACTTTCAGCAATTCTATCTGGGCTGTCTGGCCCACGCGTCTTACTTGATCGGCTCCGGCAATGACGGTGCCGTGGTCGATCCGCGTCGTGATGTGGATATTTATCTCGAGGAGGCAGAGAAGGCCGGATTTCGAATCCGGCATGTTATCGAGACCCACCTGCATGCCGACTTCGTCTCCGGACACCGGGAACCAAATCGAACAGATCAATGTCGACGAACTACATCACAGAATCCAGCAACCCGCCGCCCCACGCGTGCTCGACGTCCGCCGCCCCGCCGAGTGGAAGGCGGGACACATTGCCGGGGCGACTCACGTCCCTCTCAACCAACTGGGTCCGCGTCTGAAAGACGAGCCCGAAAAGGAAGCGAACGGCGAGATCGCCGAATTGATGCAGGGCCCAGTTGCCGTAATCTGCGCCGGTGGCTACCGATCCTCCATCGCCACCAGCCTGCTGGCAAGAGCCGGTCGCACGAATTTCCTGAACGTAGTCGGCGGCATGACCGCCTGGGTAAACGCCAAGCTACCTACGGAGTAGGCGTCTCTCTCCGAGAGGCCCGACAGCAATACCGGGTTTGTTTTCGATGGGAGCAGGGACGAGATCATTCGTGGCAGGAGGGGTGTGACTCCAGACACTGCTCTTCGCCTGGCTCGTGTCTTAGGGTTGCCAGCGGACTTTTGGCTCGGGCTGCAGCAGGACTGGGACTTGTGGCATGCAATGAGGGGCGATGCATCAACGAAGATCGCCAAGCTCGAGCCGCTACGGCGACCTGCCTAGGAGCTCTTACAATCGGGGGGGTACTTCGATGATTCCCTCTTGACGGCCTCCCAGGAATGAAACCCAGTCGATTCGGATATGGTCTGACGGAGGTCCTCTGCATCCATCAATTCTTCTAACTTCTCGCGTAGCGCGCTCTCAACAACAAAGTTCTTGCGCAAGCCGAGACCGGTACAGACTTCATGCAATGCCTCGATCAGATCAGGAGGCAGCTTTGTAGCGAATAGTTGGCCTTTCATTCCCATTGCCGAACAATACTCAGACTTGAACGGGCGTTGTATCAGTTCACGACATCTGCAGCAGTGACGCCTCGACAGCTTCGGGCAGCTCTACGACGACAAACCGCTCGGCTGGATAGAGGTAGTCGTCCCCAGTCTCGTCCACAATCCGGAGATCGCCATCCCTTTCAGCGTCGGGGTCGGGTAGAACACGATAAATCTTGTGCAGTTCGAGTGACGCAGTGTAGTTCTCATTCCTAATGCACACGACGAATTTCGATGACGAATCTTTTCTTTTCCTCATAATCTCAATCAAGGTAGCGCTTGCGCTTTAACTCCTTCTTGCCTATGCCGTGCGCTTCATACCAATGAAGCTCAGCTCGTTGAGGTCGCCGCTACGTAAGCGAATTCGCGCCACGCCTTTCATTTTACGCCATCGTCCTATCCCACACCTCTTCTAACTTCCCACGCACAGGATTCTTCAAAAGAAAATACCCCCAATCGCTTTTCCCTCTTGACAGCTTTTCCGAGTCGTAGTGGAAAAGAAGCGCAGACGCCGCCTAGAACCGTCGTTTCAGCCCATGAGAGCCACGATGCTATTGTCAATTCTCTTCCGGAGCTTCAGGTTCATCTCCGTGCCTTTTCGCATGACACAAGCGAACTGTCGGCACCAAAAGAGTGCGTGGTATAAAACAACATGGCACCTACACTTCACGACAAAACAACACCACCAAAGAACTTGTCCGATGACGATTTGCTTCGACGATTGTCCGAGCTCCTGCAACAGTCTCGCAGGATCGAGTCCCAGCTCGTGGCACATATCGGCGAGGTAGACGCACGCCGGCTTTTCGCGAGCCAGGCCTGCCCGTCCATGTTCGTTTTTTGCACCGATGTGCTTCATCTCTCGGAGGCGGAGGCCTATCTGCGCATTGCGGCGGCACGGGCCGCTCGGCGGCATCCGATTCTACTAGATATGCTCCGCGATGGCCGACTCCACCTGAGCGGCATTGCGCTGCTCGCCCCGCATCTGACCGAGGCCACTCGAGATAAAGTTTTGACTTGCGCTGCGCACAAGTCAAAACGACAGATCAAAGAGCTAATAGCGGAGCTGGCACCACAGCCGGATGTTCCGACCGTCGTACGTAAGCTGCCCGAGCGGCGAATCCCGGCGCAGCCGCCCGCAGCAATTCAAAACGCGGAATGTGGACAACTCCGTCCGGACGGAGTCGTATCGACGAATTTACAGATGACACAACTCTGTCCGGACAGAGTCATCTTGCCGCCTCCTGCAGCGGCGAAGCCTGCCAAAGTGGTGGAACCACTGGCGCCGTCACGCTACAAGATTCAGTTCACCGCAAACGCGGAGCTTCACGAAAAGCTCCACCGGCTCGGCGCACTCACCGGCTCTACAGATATTGCTGCGGTTATCGACGCGGCCGTAACCGAAAAGCTCCAGAGGCTCGAAGCCCGCCGATACGGAAAAGTAAACAAACCCCGCAAAAGCCTCGACGAAGCAAGTACGTCACCGTCGTCTCGTTACATACCAGCTCCGGTCAGGCGCGTGGTGCGGGAGCGGTGTGGAGCTCAGTGCACGTTTATTGACCCGAGCGGCAGACGTTGCACGGAGCGCAACCGACTGGAATTTCATCACCAACGGCCATTCGCCCTTGGCGGGGACCACAGTGAGGACAACATTGTCCTGATGTGTCGTGCCCACAACAATCATCTGGCCGAAAGAGACTATGGGAAAGAGAAGATGGCTTGGTATCGGGACTCAGGCAACCGTGTTTCGGAATCCCTGGCGGTGTACGCCGTGCTCACACCTCGTTCACCGCCACTGTTCTAGCCCGGTCAGTAGCACGCGTGAGGCCCGGTCGAGGCCAGTGACGATGCTTGGGTGCGATACCGTGACCTAGCCTCATCGTGGCCTTGCGGATTCTCTTGTCGGGGCTGGACAGTGCGTGTGCTATGGATTGGGACCTTCGTTTTTCCCGATATCTATCGGCGACCCATCATCCCCGAGAAAGTTCACCGTGATAGTCGCTCCGCCGATGCCGAGGAAGATGAACTGCGTCTGAAATCCGTCTCCGTCGGCAATCTGGGGAAAAATCACCGGTGTGGGAGCCGCTTGATTGACATCCGCGATCGGAAAGGTGGTCAACAGGAAATCGCCGCGGATATTGTTCAGTGACCGCAGAGTCAAGGCCACGAACTGCTGGTCCCCCTGAATATCTGCAACCCCAATGAATTCGTCAGGTAGCCCACCCGGGATCATCTGTCCCACAAACTGCGCAGTGTGGCCACTCCCGACAAGGTTGAGATTTCCCGGACCGCCACCCGCCGGCGTCATCCCGTCTAGAGCCAGTGCTCGCACGGTAACGGTAAGTTGCGTGCCGTTGGGGTTGGCGATCGCCAACCCGGTATTGTGTCCGCCCGAGGTATCGATGTAGATGATCGCGTGATTGGTTGCTACGGCGGAAGGTACACCGGACTCCGTGACCAGGGTTCCATCCTGGGTAAGACTGAAGATTCCCGCGCCCACCGGCGTGGAGGTCCCCGTATCCGGGGTCAGCTTTACCCATCCCGTATTCACATCTTCGGGCGACCCGTCCGTGACGAAACGCGCAAAGCCTCCAGCTGCAATGCTGTAGGAGAATTTCGAGTCGGCCGCGGCCCCTCCGACCATGTTTACTGTCATCGGGGCTCCCATGCCGTTGAAGAACTCTATCATTCCCGTCTCCAGGGCATCGGAGGTGTTCAGCAGAATCAAGGTCATGACGTAGCCGCCTCCATCGGTCACCTGTGGATAAAACAGAGACTGGGTCGAGGCTGGCTGGGTCAGATCGGCGATGGGGGTACTGGTAAGAAGCAGATCTCCGCGCTGATTGGTGGTTAGGCGAAGAGCCAGAATGGACAGTGGCTGATCACTCGTGATCTCGAGTGATGCCAATCCGGTTTGCTCAAAATCCTCCGGCAAGACGAAGTCGGGAGCGAACTGATGGAGAAACTTTGCGAAGTGAGCATTTTGTGCCAGCGTGATGGTGCCGGTTGCGATTGTAGTGCCACTGCCATCCCTGAGTGTGAGTGTAATTTGAGCTGTTGCAGTTCCTCGATTGACTGCGGCAAGGCCTGTGAAAATGTCGATGGTTCCTACTCCCGGAGTCACCTGGGAGCGGAAGTCGACGAAGATGCGGGCGGATGTCGTGGGTGGGGAGGCCGGGACGCCGACTTCACTGACCACAACGTCATTCTGGGTGAAACTGAAAACCGCAGTGCCATAGGGGGCTGTTCCTGAATCAACCCCCACGGTGGCGTATCCGGCACGCTGGGCGTCGTAGGGTCCTATGGTGGTGGATGTGGCAGCGCCTCCTGCGTTCAGTGTCAGATTCGCTTCCGTAGTCGCTGCAAAGACGGTGAAGCTCGTGACGCTGGTGGTAGTGCCTGCTGCGGTTGTGATGGTGACCGTCCCGGTTGTCGCTGTTCGGGGAACCAGGGCGACGATCTCGGTTGGGGTGACCGAGAGGATGGTTGCCTCGACCCCGTTGAATCGAACGACTGTGTCGCCGGTGAGGTCCGATCCCTGGATGATGACATGAGTCCCCGGCGGGCCGTTTGCCGGGGAGATCTGGCTGATAGTCGGTGCAGGCGGCACCGCCCCGAACGAGTCGTTTATCAGGATCGACACGTTGTCTAAAAAACGATTAGCCACCGCCAAATCATCGATCGTATCGCCATTGAAGTCGCCCACGGTGACAGATTCGGGACGAATTCCAACCCCGAAGTGCTGAGCCGAGAGGAATGTGCCATCTCCTCGTCCTAAGAGAATGGACACGTTGTCTGAATAAGAATTAACGGTCGCCAAATCCTCGATCGTATCGCTATTGAAATCGCCCACGGTCACTGAAGAAGGAGTAACTCCAACCGCAAAGTGTTGAGCCGAGAGAAAGGTGCCATCTCCCTGTCCTATAAGGATGGACACGTCGTTTGAATCCATATTACCCACCGCCAAATCCTCGATCGCATCGTCATTGAAGTCGCCCCCCGTCACTGAAGCAGGACCATCTCCAACCCCGAAGTGTTGAGCCGAGCGAAAGGATCCATCTCCCTGTCCTAGAAGAATGGACAAATTGTCTGAAAGAACATTAGCGACCGCTAAATCTTCGATCGAATCGCCATTGAAGTCGCCGACGGCGACTGATCGAGGAAGGTCTCCAACCGCAAAGTGTTGAGCCGAGCCAAAGGTGCCGTCTCCCCGTCCTAAAAGGATGGACAGATTGTCTGAGAAAGAATTAGCGGTCGCCAAATCCTCGATCGTATCGCCATTGAAGTCGCCCACAGCGACAGCTTCAGGCCTATTGCCACCCCCGAAGTGTTGAGGCGAGCGAAAGGAGCCATCGCCGTGTCCTAAAAGGATAGACACATTGTCTGAAAAGAAATTAGCGGTCACCAAATCCTCGATCGTATCGCCATTGAAGTCGCCAACTTTGATTTCTCGAGGATTATCGCCAGCGGTAAAGTGTTGAGCCGGGAGAAAGGAGCCATCAGCTTGTCCTAGAAGGATGGACACGCTGTCTGAAAGATAGTTAGCGGTCGCCAAATCCTCGATCGCATCGCCGTTGAAGTCGCCCATGGTGGCTGATCGAGGTTGACTTCCAACGCCAAAGTGTTGAGCCGTGATAAAGGTGCCATCTCCGTGTCCTAAAAGAATGGACACGGTGTCTGAATAACGATTAACCACCGCCAAATCCTCGATCGTATCGCCATTAAAGTCACCCGCCTTGAGTGATCGAGGGGTGTTTCCAACCCCGATGGTTTGTGCTGCGATAAAGGTGCCATCTCCCTGCCCCAAAAGGATAGACACATTGTCTGAATCAATATTCCCCACTGCCAAATCTTCGATCGCATCGCCGTTGAAGTCGCCCACTTCAGCCGATCGAGGAAGAGCTCCAACGCCAAAGCGTTGAGGCGGAAGAAAGGAGCCATCCCCGCGTCCTAAAAGGATGGACACATAGTTTGAATCACCAATAGTGGTCGCCAGATCTTGGATCGTATCGCCATTGAAGTCGCCCGCGTGACTATAAAGAGCTTGGCCTCCAACGCCAGAGTGTTGAGCGGAGTGGAAGGAGCCATCTCCGTGTCCCAGAAGAATAGACACCTCGTTTGAAAAAATACTGGACACTGCCAAATCTTCGATCGTATCGCCATTGAAGTCGCCCACGATAACTAGTCCAGGACCAACTCCAAGCGGGAAGGTTTGACCCAAGTGAAAGGTACCGTCTCCCTGTCCTAAAAGTATCCACACATCGTCTGAAAAAAGGCTAGGCGCCGCCAGATCGTCGATGCCATCGCGATTGAAGTCGCCCACGGTAACGGATGAAGGATTTAGTCCAACCCCGAAGTGTCGAGCTGGGGAAAAGGTGCCGTCTCCCCGTCCCAAAAGAACGGACACGTTGGCTGTATCAGCATTAACGGTCACCAAATCCTCGATTGTATCGTCATTGAAGTCGCCTACGATAACTCGTCGAGGGGTGATTCCAACACCAAAGTGTTGAGCCGGGAGAAAGGTGCCGTCCCCCTTTCCTAAAAGGATAGACACATTGTGTGAACAAAAATTGGCGACCGCCAAATCCTCGACCGTATCGCGATTAAAGTCGCCCACGGCTACGGATCGAGGTTCAAAGTCAGCCACAAAGTCTCTTCTGGTTACAAAAGAAACATCTCCTTGAGCCAACAGTTTGCCCACACCGGTCGGGCTGCAAAGCAACCCAAACAACAAGAAGACAAAGCTTACCGTTATCCCGCACGGGAACATCCGTCCGGACTCGATATGGGATTTGACTGCTCTTTGAAGAGGCATTGGATGCCGAACGCCCCCTAGCGCCTCACCGCTACAACATTCCCTAGGCTCTTTGCGGCGATACCAGCGCAGTTAGTACAGCGCGGTGGTTACTGGACCCTATAAGGTCGCTGAATGGTTTACACACCAGGCTGCGTGGTGGAGTACGCATTGTGCTCTACTTAACCTGACCGGATCCAACTTCGCAAGTCTGCGAGAAAGAATACGAGTCTATAGGTTAATGCGGAGCGAAAGGGCAAAAACTATCATGAGAATCTTTTTTTTGTTGGGTGAAGGTAGAGGATGATGCTCGAATGTGTAGGTTTTAACTCATTCATCAAAATGTCTTTGTAATCGGATCTCGATTCCCGCTACGCATTACTAGGGGAGCACGGGAAATAGATGTGGCAGCATGGCTCCCTGGGCGCTGAGATTAGCAATGAAGACGAGGCAGTCACGAGAGCGCGGCATGCTAAGGATTGGAGCCTTCGTCTTTCCCAATATCTATCGGGGAGCCGTCGTCACCTAGAAACTTCACCGTGATAGTCGATCCGTCGATTCCCAGGAAGATGAACTGGGTCTGAAATCCATCTCCGTCGGCAATCTGGGGGAAAATCACCGGTGTGGGAGTCGCTTGATTGGCATCCGCAATCGGAAAAGTGGTCAAAAGGAAATCACCGCGGGCATTGTTCAGTGACCGCAGCGTCAAGGCGACGAACTGCTGGTCCCCCTGAATATCTGCAATTCCTATGAATCCCTCAGGTAGCCCACCCGGGATCATCTCCCCCACGAACTGGGCACTGTGCCCACTCCCAACCAGGTTGAGATTTCCCGGACCTCCACCCGCCGGCGTCACTCCGTCTAGAGCCAGTGCTCGCACGGTAACGGTAAGGGCCGTGCCGTTTGGGTTGGCGATCGCCAGGCCGGTATTGTGTCCGCCCGAGGTATCGATGTAGATGATGGCGTGATTGGTTGCAACGGCGGAAGGCACACCGGATTCAGTAACCAAGGTTCCACCCTGGGTGAGGCTGAAGATTCCCGCACCCACCGGCGTGGAGGTCCCCGTATCCGGGGTCAATTTTACCCATCCTGCGTTCACGTCCTCGGGGGACCCGTCGGTGACGAAACGCGCAAAGCCTCCAGCAGCAATGCTGTAGGAGAATTTCGAGTCAGCCGCGCCTCCTCGGACGATCTGTACCATCATCGGGGCTCCCATGCCGTCAAAGAACTCAATCATTCCCGTCTCCAGGGCATCGGAGGTATTGAGGAAAATCAAGGTCATGACATAGCCACCTCCATCGGTCACCTGTGGATAAAACAGAGACTCGGTCGTGGCTGGCTGGGTCAGATCGGCAATGGGGGTACTGGTAAGAAGCAGATCTCCGCGCTGGTTAGTAGTCAGGCGAAGAGCCAGAATGGACAGTGGCTGATCACTCGTGATCTCGAGCGACGCCAATCCGCTTTGCTCGAAATCCTCCGGCAGAACGAAGTCGGGAGCAAACTGATGGAGAAACTTTGCGAAGTGAGCATTTTGTGCCAGCGTAATGATGCCGGTTGCGATCGTAGTGCCACTGGCATCCCGAAGCGTGAAGGTAATTTGAGCCGTCCCGGTCCCTCGATTGACTGCGGCAAGCCCCGTGAAGATGTCGATGGTCCCAATTCCGGGCTGCACCTGGGAGCGGAAATCGACAAAGATGCGGGCGGATGTCGTGGGTGGCGACGCCGGTACGCCGACTTCACTCACCACAACGTCATTCTGGGTAAAACTGAAGACCGCGGTGCCATAGGGGGCTGTTCCTGAATCGACATCCACGGTGGCGTATCCGGCACGCTGGGCATCGTAGGGTCCTATGGTGCTGGATGTGGCAGCACCCCCTGCGTTCAATGTCAGAGTCGCTTCCGTGGTGGGGGGAAAGACAGTGAAGCTCGTGACGCTCGTGGTGGTGCCTGCCGCGGTTGTGATGGTAAGTGTCCCGGTTGTTGCCGTCCGGGGAACTAGGGCGACGATCTCGGTTTCTGTGACCGAGAGGATGGTTGCCTCCACCCCGTTGAATTGAACGACGGTGTCACCGGTGAGGTCCGTTCCCTGGATGATGACATGGGTTCCTGGCGGGCCGTTTGCCGGGGAGACCTGGCTGATAGTCGGTGCTGGCGGCTCCGCCCCGACCGACACGCCTATGAGGATGGACACGTTGTCTGAATTAATATTAGCCACCGCCAAATCTTCGATCGTATCGCCATTGAAGTCGCCCACGGTCACTGAAAGAGGACCGTCTCCAACCCCAAAGTTTTGAGCCGAGAGAAAGGTGCCATCTCCCTGTCCTAAAAGGATGGACACGTTGTTTGAAAAACCATTAGCCACCGCCAAATCCTCGATCGCATCACCGTTGAAGTCGCCCACGGTCACTGAAGAAGGTGTAACTCCAGCCCCAAAGTTTTGAGCCGAGAGAAAAGATCCATCTCCCTTTCCTAAAAGGATGGACACATTGCCGTCTGAAAGAGGCGCGTTATGGCCATGCAGGCCACGATTAGCCACCGCCAAATCCTCGATCGTATCGCCATTGAAATCGCCCACGGCAACTGAATAAGGCCCAACTCCAACCCCGAAGTTTTGAGCGGAGAGAAAGGAGCCATCTCCCTTTCCTAAAAGGATGGACACGTTGTCTGAAAGCTCATTAGACACCGCCAAATCCTCGATCGTATCGCCATTGAAATCGCCCACGGCAACTGAATAAGGCCCAACTCCAACCCCGAAGTTTTGAGCGGAGAGAAAGGAGCCATCTCCCTTTCCTAAAAGGATGGACACGTTGTCTGAAAGCTCATTAGACACCGCCAAATCCTCGATCGTATCGCCATTGAAGTCCCCCACGGTCACCCCAGCAGGACCCCATGCAGCTTCCCTGAAGTTTTGAGCGGAGAGAAAGGTGCCATCTCCCTTTCCTAACAGGATGGACACGTTGCCCCCTGGATCAAAATTAGAAAAATTAGCCACCGCCAAATCTTCGATCGTATCTCTATTGAAGTCGCCCACGGTGATTGATCGAGGATAAGCTCCAGCCCTGAAGGTTTGACCCGAGAGAAAGGAGCCATCTCCCTGTCCTAAATTGAAGATGCACGAAAACCGATTTAGTTGGAGTTTTTCAGCATCCTGTTAAAGGCCTGTTTTACAGGACACCGCAATTCATTGTTTTACAATG
>CBDFLD010000004.1:0-123874 GCA_965249005.1 Acidobacteriota bacterium | reverse complement strand
ACCCAAAACCATCCCGACGGCTGGTAGAACCAGCCATCCTCCGATACCGGAGAGTTGCGGACAGACTACGGGCATGTTTCCTTCAGTCGATCTCGTTTGGGTGAGCATAACTATTGGCTCCTTTCGTTGCGAAAAATGGATTGGGCACTGATTCCCAGCCATGCATACATATGCGGACTGATCGTGGAAAAATCGCATGCCCGGCCAATAGTCATTCAGATTCCCTCATGAGAACTACATAACTGCGAACTCCTCCTATGGCACCACCTGAGGCGGCACAGCCGACAGTACCGACAGGTTGTTCGTGCCAAACAAGGCAAAGCTTGCCACTCCCTGATCCACCGTGATCCGTATATATCCCGAACTGATCGTCCGATCCTCCAACGCCGGGAAATACTCGGTCAGTAGCAGCGACGTCCGCCTGCCAGCTGCAATGGCCCGCGTCACCGTCACCACCAGATTCCCCTCCTTGTCGAACACGTCGATCGTCGCCGTCACCGCCGCCTCGTTCGGATTCAGTATCGCCGCACCCGTGAAGTAAACCACATCCGACGCCACCTGCCCGAAGATCATTGAATCCAGCAGTTGCGAAACTAGCGGCAGTGCGGCCGAGAACTGACCTGAGTTCTGATCTCCAAACACCACCGACCCCGCCAGACTCGGCCCGTCGCTCGTCACCTTCACATACCCTTGCGTCAACACTCCCCCAGCATCCAGAAAAAACGTCTGATCCGTGATGTAGATCTTGCCGTTCGCCACAATTGGCAATGTCCGGATCGTTCCAATTCGCGTTCCATCGTCCCCAATGAACTCGAACTGCACGTTGCCCGCTGTCCCACCAAGATTCACTACCGACAGAGTCGAGCGCCACGTCTCGCCACCCACCACATACTGAGGACTGTAAAGAACTATGTCACTCCCCGTGCCATCCTGCCCATTCAGACCGTGGACGAACACTCCCGTCTTCCCCAATAGCTCAAACGGAACCACCGGCTGATCCGACGTCGCAAGAATGTAGTCCGAACTCGTCGGTGTCGCGTCCTCAAAAAGATCCGAAAGTGAGACAACCAACACACCGTTCGCCTCAATCCTTCTCGCAACCGTCTCGCGCAGCGTGCCATCCGAGCTATAGAGCTCAAACGTGACCATCGCTGCGTCCGGATTCGGATTCGCGGCGTGAATCTGTGTGAAAGGATCAGCAATTGCGTCTGTCCGCGACGTTTCTGACTGGGTGCCCGCTGCCATGATCTCTGGAAATACGAAAGAACTCAGGGTATTGGTCGAGACATCCGCTCCGTCCAGTACCCCCAGCGTGTCGTTGAACGATAGAAAGAATCCGGCCGTCTTCCGCCGAGTACTCTCTATCTTCATCCAGCGGATTTGATCAGGGTCCGATACCCCCGATCCAAACAACTGACTGTCAACGATCGGTATCTGCTCACTCGGTGCCAATGTCATCGAAACAGGATTGTTGAAGTCGGGACCCGTAGATTCAACGCCCTTTCCATCAATGGCACGCACCGTCAACTCAGCATCATCGCTATCGAGATTGACGATGGCGATTCCTGTCGATTCACTCGTCTCCGTCGTCATGCCACTTCGGCTCACCAATCTTGGATAAAAAAGCGTAGTCGCTGCGGCCGAAGCTGTCGTGATGGAGAAACTTTGCCCATGAGACGATCCGCCACCCGGGCCAGGGTTCGATACGCTAAAGACGGCTGTGCCCGTCAACGCCAGTTCGGTATCGGAAAGGTCGGCTGTCAGATCGGTGCCAGAAACTACATCTGTTGGAAGATCCATCCCGTTCCAGCGGACCACCGAAGCTCCTTCGACCAGGCCGAGTCCACGTATATCCAACGAAATAGCATTTCCTCCAGCAACTGCAGATGTCGGCGTAAAGCTCAGGACAATGGGTGTCGGATTTGTAACCACCACCACGGCCGCGTTTCCCGTAACACCAAACCGTCCATTCTCATTCGGAGCGCCTGAATCTGGATTCACCACCGTCACGCCGAACGTCGATCCCGTCGCAACGTCCACAGCCAAAATCTGGGCTTGTAACTCTGTCGCACTGACGAAAGTCGTGCCCTTGTTCACTCCATTGAATTGAACAATCGATGCAGAAACAAAACCCGTACCAACAACCGTAAGGACGAATCCTCCCCCACCGGCGGGAAACTGATCCGGGTTGACGCTCGTAATGGTCGGTGCCCCAGGTGGCAACTCGATAATCGGGAAATCTATCCCGCGCGAAGCGCCTCCATCTGGATTCGAGACTGTCACCACAGCAGTACTTGCACTGTCCAGGTCCGCCTCCGGGATGGTCGCCTCCAGGGTTCTACTGCTGACGAATCGAGTTGGACGTGCGGACCCATTCCACCTCAAGCTGGAGCCCGATAGAAAATTATCACCGTAGACAACGAGAGTTAGATCGTCGCTGCCCGTAATGGTCGACAGAGGATTCGTACAGCAGAGCAATGGCGAAATAGAAGAAATGGTAAAGTTAACACCGTTGGAAACCACATCCCCTGGATTGACTACCGTCACCTCTGCCGTATCTTGCTGCTCGATATCACCCTCCAGAATGCGTGCGCGCAGCATGCGACGGTTGAGTACGACAGTTGAACGTGCGTCGCCGTTCCACCGTAGTCTCGAACCGGACACAAAGTTCGACCCCAATACGAAGAGGTCAAACCCCGGTCCACCGACAACCGTCTCTCCGGGTTGTGTGATACGAATCTCAGGAGGCAACCCGTAGACTGCCGTCATCGTGTAGTCCGCATTCATCTGGACTGTCGCAGTCGTGTCGGTTGAGAAATCCACACCGTTGCGCAGCCATTTGACAAGCGGACTCAATCCAGCGTTATCCGGGGCGACCAGAGTGACCTCCGTACCAGCAACGTAGTGCCTCGTAAACGTCGTACTGCCACCGGCTCGACCATCCGTATCCGCAGGACCCACTCCAATCGACACCCCACCATCCGGATTCGACGACTGTACCGTCAACGTAAACATAGGCGGCGGCACGTTATAAACAGCCGTCATTGCGTAATCCCCGTCCATCATCACCGTCACCGCTGTATTGGCAGACACACTCTGCCCGTTGCGTAACCACTCGCCAAACGTATTGCCACTCACACTCGACGGTGCCGTCAACGTCACAGTCACCCCATCATCGTACTGGCGAGTAAACTCTGTCGTGCCACCGGTGTTTCCGCCCTTGTCTGCCGGGGTGACCGTGATCGATACTCCGCTATCCGGATTCGACGACCGTACCGTGAGCATGCGAACATTGCCGTAAACAACCGTCATCGTGTAGTCCGCATCCATCGTCACCGTTGTGGCAGTACTGGTCGAAACCGTGATGCTGTTGCGCAGCCATTCCTTGAAGGGATTTCCACTCACACTCGCTGGAGCTGTCAACGTAACCAACGTGCCATCGTCGTATTCCCTGCTAAAGCTGGTAGTTCCGTCCGCATTCGAGTTTCTGTCAGCAGGACTCACCGCAACGGGAACGCTGTCATTCGGGTTCGACGACTGGACCGTCAGGCTGCGAACATCCCCGTAGACTGCCGTCATCGTCAGATCCGCATCCATCGTCACGGTCGTAGCTACGGTGTCGTTGTTCGCGAAATCCTGACCGTTTCTCAGCCACCTTCGGAATGGATTCCCATTCGCATCCGACGGCGCTGTCAGCGTGACCGAAGCTCCATCGTCATATTGCCGTGTGAACTGTGTCGTACCGTCCGTGTCTCCATTCCTGTCGGCAGAGCTGACCGTGATCGATACTCCACTAGCTGGATTCGCTGATTGCACCGTCAAGGTCCGCGGCGGTGTATAGACAGCCGTTACCGTGTGGTTGCCATCCATCGTCACATTGATCGTGGTATCGATAGAAAAGCTCTGTCCGTTCTCTAGCCACTCCTTGAAGGGATTGCCACTTGCAGAGGAGGGCGCGGTCAAACTGACAGAAGTGCCGTCATCGTACTCTCGCGTGAACTGCGTCGTTCCGTCTGAATCTCCGTTCTTGTCCGCCGGACTCACCGTGATCGAGACTCCACTGGACGGATTCGTCGACTGTACCGTCAACGTGCGGGGAGGTATATAGACGGCTTTCATCGTGTAGTCGGCGTCCATCGTTATGTTGATGGTCGTATCGGTAGCGGCGCTCTGCCCGTTGCGCAACCACTCCTTGAATGCATTCCCGCCAGCCGAGGACGGAGCAGTCAGAGTGACCGAGGTGTCGTCGTCGTATTCTCTGCTAAACGGCGTGGTTCCATCGCCGTCTCCGTTGTTGTCTGTCGGGCTGACCGTGACGGAAACACCGCTATCCGGATTCGACGACTGTACCGTAAGGTTTCGCGGACCGTCCGGACACCCGTTGGTGAAGTCTAATGTCACATCGTACGTTGCGATATTTGTGAACTGACGTTCTGAGACTATGATCGTGTAAGTGCCAGTCGTCGTTAGAACGAAATCAAAGGAAGCATTTCCTGTGCCGTTGCTCGCTCGGAGCATTCCAGAGGCGTCGTACAGTCGCGCTATCGCAGCGAATGAGCCCCCCCGACGCCGTTACCCTCACCGCCTCACCCGCATTTCCGCTGAACGAGTATCCATCTTGCTGCGCTATACTTAGATTGCCCGTTATCGTCTGACCACACGAAATCGCTGTACTACACTGCCCAGTCGAAAACTGAAGACTGACACCGTAGGCCCCCGTATTGTTGAACCCAAATTCCCATACCAACACCGTGTACGTGCCAGTCGTCGGCAAAACAAAATCAACACTATTATTCCCACTACTACTAACCAGAAAACTACCGGCACCGTCGTATAGCCGCACAATCGCAATCATCCCTGGTCCCGCCGCCGCCACCGTAACCGCTTCTCCCGCATTCCCGCTGAACGAGTACGCATCTTGCTGCACACCACTACTCAGATTGCCCGCTATCGTCTGACCACACGAAATCGACGTACTACACCGCCCAGTCGAAAATTGAAGGCTGACGCCGTACGTTCCCGTGTTATTCGACCCCCATTCAGATATCACAATCGTGTAGCTGTCATTTGTCGGCAAAACGAAATCAAAGAAACCGTTCCCCGTACCGTTGCTCGTAAGGTCAGTTCCTAGCGAATTCTGTAGTGTCGCAACCGCACCCACACCGCCCGAGGTGCCCACCGAGGTCACCGTTACCGCTTCACCCGCATTACCGTTGAATGTATACGTATCCGTCTGATCCGGGGTCGTGAGGTTCCCCGTCTTTGTTTCTCCACAGGAAATCGGTGTCTGTGCCCACACTCTCCCAGCCATAGACAGCAGAAGGATGGCTACTGCTATGCCCAGAGGTCTGGTTATCCTCAAATATTCCTTCTTGATGACCCAATGTGTGGTAAATATGCTCAACATTCTAGAACTGAAACGAACGCTTCAGCCTCCACAGCGGTTCGAGAACACGTCGTCCATAGCGCGGCCGGGTCGAGCGGATCAGGGGCCTTCTTAAACCCGACTCGGGGGTAGCGCTCGCTATCTTGCCGATCAAGGTCCTTTGGCAAAGCACAGGATAATCCAGGACAACGCCCCCCTGACTTGTGTTTTCACTTGGGGATATCGGATAATATCAGTCTAGAAGTGGGTTTCAGCGGAGTCAACCACTCTGCGAGCATCTCCAATCGAACGATCAAACCTTGGGTGCTGCAACCAGGTTTTCGTACACATTCCGTTCACAGTCGGGTCAAAGCATCCACGGTCCTACGGGACAACCTGAGGCGGCACAGCCGACAGTACCGACAGGTTGTTTGTGCCAAACAACGCAAAGCTTGCCACTCCCTGATCCACCGTGATCCGTATGTAGCCCGAACTGATCGTCCGGTCCTCCAGCTCCGGGAAATACTCCGTCAGCAACAGCGACATACGCCTTCCTGCCGCAATCACCCGTGTCAGCGTCACAACCAGATCCCCCTCCTTGTCAAACACGTCAATTGTCGCCGTCACCGCCACCTCGTTCGGATTCAGTATCGCCGCACCCGTGAAGTACACCACATCCGATGCCACCTGACCGAAGATCATCGAATCCAGCAGTTGCGAAACCAGCGGCAGCGCGGCCGAGAACTGACCTAAGCCCTGATCTCCAAACACCACCGACCCCGCCAGACTCGGCCCGTCGCTCGTCACCTTCACATACCCCTGCGTCAGCACTTCCCCAGCATCCAGAAAGAACGTCTGATCCGTGATATAGATCTTGCCGTTTGCCGCAATTGGAAGTGTGCGGACGGCCCCAATCTGCGTTCCATCGTCTCCGATGAACTGGAAGGTGATGTTTCCGGAGGACGAGTCGAGGTTGACGACGGAAAGAACCGATCGCCAGGTAGAGCCACCAACAACATACTGTGGAGAGTAGAGGGTGGTACCGCTAGCAGTAGCGTCCTGTCCATTCAGACCGTGCACAAATACTCCTGTCTTGCCCAGTAGCTCAAACGGAACCACGGGTTGATCAGAAGTAGCAACAATGTAGTCCGAACTAATCGGAGTTGAATCCTCAAACAGATCCAACAGCGAAACCGCCAGAGAGCCATTAGGTTCGATCCTCCTCGAAACCGTCTGCCTCAGCGTGCCGTCCGAGCTATACAGCTCAAAAGTAACCGTGGCCGCATCACGGTTCGGATTCGCCACATGGATTTGGGTGAAGCCATCTTCATTCGCCTGTTTTGTATCTCCTTCAGTTTGCGCTTCCGGAACCAGGATCTCCGGCAACACAAAAGAACTCAGAGTGGCGGAAGAAACGTCTGCTCCGTCCAGTACCTCCAGCGTGTCGTTGAACGATAGAAAGAACCCGGCCGTCTCCGGCTGTGTGCTCTCTATCTTCATCCACCGGATCGTCCCGCTGTCCGATATCCCAGAACCGAACAGCTGACTGTCGACAATCGGTATCTGCTCCCCGGAACCCAAGCTCATCGAAACAGGATTCGTCATCTCCGCTCCCGTTGTCTCCAAGCCCCCACCTTCCAATGACTTGACCGTGAGTTGCGCATCTTCTGCACCGAGATTTACAACCGCGATACCGGTCGATTCGCTGTTGTCCAATGATTCAGAGTCGTTGCGCCGACTCAGAAGCCGAGGGTAATAAAGCGTCGCTTCCGCCGGCGTGTCTGTAGTAATGGAATATGTCTGGGCGTGCGAGGAACCACCACCCGGTCCGGGACTTGACACGCTGAATACGGCCGTGTCGACCGATTCTAGCTCTGCATCCGGCAATGTAACTTGAAGCTCCGTATCGGACATTACCGCGGTCTCAAGATCCGTTCCGTTCCAGCGCAAAACCGTGCCACTCGTGAAACCTGACCCTCGAACTTGCAGCAAGACAGCACTGTTGCCCGCCATGACACTCGTGGGCGTGAATCCATCAACTTCCGGCACCGGGTTGAAGACAACCACCACGGCCTCATTGCCCGTAATACCAAAGGGCCCGCCCTCCCCCGGCGCACTCGAGTCCGGATTGACTACCCGGACCCGGTAGGTGGAAGCGCCCGCGATGTCCTGATCCAGTATCTGACAGCGCAGTTCCGTGTTGCTGACAAAGTCTGTCGCCTTGTCTTCGCCGTTGAACTCAATGTTCGATCCCGGTACAAACCTCGTACCGAACACGGTCAACGCAAACCCTCCCGCTCCAACCGGGAACTGATCCGGCGTGATTCTCGTGATTTCAGGGGCACCCTGAGCCAACTCAACAATTTCAATGGTCACGGTGTCAGAGGAACTACCATCGGGGTTCTGAACCGAAACGGCCGCTGTTCCGGGCGATGAGAAGTCTGCCTCCGGTATCGTCACCTCCAGCAGTGTGCTGTTGAAAACCCTCGTAGGTCGAGGCGATCCGTTCCAGCGCAAAGCGGAATCGGGAATAAAGTTGTTGCCGAAGACCGTGATGGTCCGCTCTCCGCCGCCAACGTTCGCTGACGTGGGATTCGTGCAACAGAGAAATGGTCTAACAGATGTAACGGTGAAGGTCAGGCTGTTACAAATCTGTCCACCGGGATTCTCGACCGCCACCTGTACCCCACTCGGCACGGCAAGGTCCGCCTCGGAAATAGTGGCCCGAAGCAGCCTCGAATTGAGAAACGTGGTCGGACGTGTTTCTCCGCCCCACAGAACAGCAGCCCCCGGGACAAAATCTCTTCCGAGCACAAGCAGCTTGAACTCCGGACCCCCAGCAGCCATGGTGCCAGGTTGCATCCTGAGGATTTCAGGACATCCCTCATAGACGGCCAGCATCGCAGTGTCGGCATCCATCTGAACCTCTACGGAAGTGCTGGTAGAAAAATCAAGCCCGTTGCGGAGCCACTTAGCGAACGGATTGCCCCCTACGTTATCCGGCGCGACCAAAGTGACCTCCGAATTGGCAACGTAGCGCCTCGTAAATGTGCTGATGCCACCGGCGTTGCCATCCATATCTGCAGGACTGACATTAATAGAGACCCCGCTGTCCGGATTCGACGACTGTACCGTCAACGTGACGACAGGCGGCGCCACGTTGTAAACAGCCGTCATCTCGTAATCCCCGTCCATCGTCACCGTCGTCGTGGTGTTCGCCGACAAACTCTGGCCGTTGCGTAGCCACTCCTGGAATGTGTTTCCACCAACACTCGACGGTGCCGTCAACGTTACAGTCACCCCATCATCATACTGGCGAGTAAACTCTGTCGTGCCACTGGCATTTCCACCCTTATCCGCCGGGCTGACCGTAATCGATACGCCGCTATCCAGATTCGACGACTGGACCGTCAGCGTGCGAACACTGCCGTAGACTGCCGTCACCGTGTAGTCCGCATCCATCGTCACGGTCGTCACTGTACTGCTAGAAAAGGAGATGCCGTTGCGTAGCCATTCCTTGAATGGATTCCCGTTCGCACTGTCTGGAGCCGTCAACGTGACTGAGGTGTCCTCATCGTATTCTCTGGTGAACGAGGTTGTCCCGTCTGCATTCGAGTTCCTGTCACCGGGACTCACCGTAATGGAAACGCCGTCATTCGGGTTTGACGACTGTACCGTCAGGTTACGAACATCCCCGTAGACTGCCGTCATCGTCTGATCCGAATCCATCGTCACAGTCGTGGCAACCGTGTCGTTGTTCGGGAAATCCTGACCGTTACGCAGCCATTTTCGGAAAGGATTTCCGTTCGCATCCGACGCCGCCGTCAACGTCACCGAAGCTCCATCGTCGTATTGACGTGTGAACGCTGTCGTTCCATCCGTATCACCGTTTCTGTCCGACGGAGTGACCGTGATCGATACCCCACTGCCTGGATTGGCTGACTGTACCGTCAATCTCCGGGGGGGGTGCGTAAACCGCCGTCATCGTGTAATCGGCATCCATCGTCACATTGATGGTGGTATCGGCAGAGAAGCTCTGACCGTTCTGTACCCACTCTTTGAAGGGATTGCCATCGGCGGTGTCGGGCGCGGTCAAAGTGACAGATGTGTCGTCATCATACTCACGCGTGAATTGCGGCGTCGTTCCGTCCGAATCACCGTTGTTGTCTGCTGGGCTGACGGTGATCGATACTCCGCTGTCCGGATCGGATGACGCTACAGTGAGGTTCCGTACAACGCCAGAGCAACCAGATGTGCATACCAACGAGATGCTGTAATTAATGGTGTGATTGCCGCCAGAGGGATCCTCACTCACACGGATTGAGTACTGACCACTCGTGGTCAGTGTAGTATCAATCCGGGCAATGGAAGAATTGCACGTTTTCGAACCTATTGGGGAGCCACTCGGATCGAAGAACTCGAAACAGGGATCTGGGCTGCTGTTTGACCTGTCCGCAACCTGAAGAATGATAATCTCACCGGACGAACCGGCGAAGGAAAACAAGTCAACCTCACCAGATGGGCTGATGGTACCTGCTATATCATCGCCAAAGGCAATGGATATGGCGTTCGGTGACGGCGTCGGTCCCACACGCTCCAGAGACATCATGTAACTAATGGTGTGATTGCCGCCGGAGGGATCCTCACTCACACGGATTGAGTACTGACCACTCGTGGTCAGTGTAGTATCAATCCGGGCAATGGAAGAATTGCACGTTTTCGAACCTATTGGGGAGCCACTCGGATCGAAGAACTCGAAACAGGGATCTGGGCTGCTGTTTGACCTGTCCGCAACCTGAAGAGTAATAACTTCGCCGGACGAACCGGCGAAGGTGTATTCGTCCACCTCCCCGGCTGCGCTTATGGCACCCGGTACGTCCTCGCCATAGGAAATCGGGGTTTGGGCAAAAAGAACTGCTTGCGTACTCAGCCCTACAAAGAATATCACCGCGCAACGCACAATGGATCGGCTTAGAACCGCGTCTTTCATAATGCCACTCCGATCCCACAACAACCGATTGTCACGTTGCTGCCCTTCCTTGAGCAATTTGCACCCTCAAAACTCCCACAACTATTGTCATTTGCTTCCGGCCAGGCAAAAACTCGCATGGTTACAAACAAAACTCTCCACGAAGGCTATCACGCTGAGTGCCTAATTTCCCGGCCGGGGCACCTAGCATGGCACCTCGATCGTCAGGCGCGACAAGCAGTGGTTGATCAGGTTTCACACATCTCCCGCAAGAACGAGCCGATCGGCAACCCAAGTCTACCGAACTGGCCATGCGAACAGAGAATCCGAGTTCGATTTGGAACTAACGTACTGGCTGAAAGCGCAAATGGCTGGCTTTTTGCAACGATACTAGCAAAGCGGCGGCATACATGACAGACAAACCATTACCAGGCGGGTTGTGACATCGGCCATCATCTGCCATGGAAATGTGCCAAAACACCGGGCTCTGGAGATTTTTTCGCTTGGGTGATGCGATAATTGGCAGGAAGCCCTACATTAACAAGAGAGACTTTCCAATATCCTATCGTCACCCCGGATACTCCATTTGGGGAAACGAATAATCGCATGCTCGACCAAGAATCATTCAGGTTCCCGCAATGCCGGTTTCTGGACGGAGGAACAACGGCCAACTAACTTCTTCCTACGGAACAAGCTGAGGCGGGACTGCAGACAGCACCGATAAGTCGATGGTGCCAAACAGTGCAAAACTGGCAAGACCCTTGTCTACCGTGACCCGGATGTATCCGGAGCTGATAATCCGCCCCTCCAGTTCCGGTAAGTACTGCGTCAGCAACAGTGACACTCGACGACCCGCTGCAATCACCCGCATCGTCGATGCAATCAGGTTTCCGTCTCGATCAAAGACATCGATCGTCGCCGTCGCAGCCATGTCGTTCGGATTCAAGAATGCAGCACCCGTAAAATATGTATCGTTCGATGCTACCTGACCGAAGATCATCGAATCAATCAGCACAGAGACCAACGGTAGAGCTGTCGAGAACTCGCTCTGGTTCTGATCTCCAAACACAATCGCTCCCACTAACCGGGGACCGTCACTCGTGATTCTGACATAACCCTCGGTCAGGACATCCGGTGTGGGGAGAAAGAAGTCCTGAGCAGTGATATAGATCTTGCCCTTGGGACTTATGACCCGTATGACGGTAGTCCCTATCTGTACTCCGGAATCACCAATGAACTCGAAACTGACATTACCTCCAACCGTGTCGAGGTTGACTACCGTAAGAGTCGATCGAAAGTCAGATCCTCCCACCACATACTGAGGCGAGTAAAGCGTCGTTGCTCCCCCGTCGGCATCCTGTCCATTGAGACCATGCACATACAAGCCACTCTTACCCAGTAACTCAAACGGAACCACTGGCTTGTCAGAACTGGCGCGTATATACGAAGACGAAGAAACGTTGGCCGTAGGAAACAGATCGACGATGGAGATTGCAAGGATCCCATTCGGGTCCACCGTATGGGTGACATCTGCCCCATGTGTGCCGTCGGAACCATAGAGATCGAAGGTAATGGCAGCCGGACCAGCATTGGGATTCGCTACATGGATCTGGGTAAAAGGATCAGCAATGGCTTCTTTCGTCAGGGTTTCAGACTCATTATCCGTTGACATGATCTCAGGGAATACAAACGAACTCAGCGTGTCAGTTGAAACATCCGCACCATCCAAAAGCTCCAACGAATCATTGAAAGATAGAAAGAATCCTGCCGTCTTCGCTCGTGTGCTTTCGATCTTCATCCACCGAATTGCATCCGGGTCCGATACCCCGGATCCAAATAACTGACTGTCAACGATCGGTATCTGTTCACTCGGCCCCAGTGTCATAGAGACTGGATTCGTCATGTCCGGACCCGTAGATTCTGAGCCCTTGCCCTCGATCGCTCGGATCGTCAGTTCAGCGTCATCGCTATCGAGGTTGACGATGGCAATTCCTGTCGATTCGCTGGTCTCCGACATGCTGCCACTGTGGCTCACCAGTCGAGGATAAAACAGCGTTGTCGCAGCAGCAGAAGCGGTCGTGATAGAGAAACTTTGTCCGTGAGACGATCCGCCACCTGGGCCTGGGTTGGAGACGCTGAAAACCGTCGTACCCATGGACGCCAGCTCGGTATCTGGTATCTCGGCTGTGAGTTGGGATTTGGAGACTACATCGGTTTCAAGGCCCATTCCGTTCCAACGCACCACCGACCTTTGGTCCACGAAACCGATTCCATCAATATCCATGGAAATACCACCTTGACCGGTAGTTGCAGACGTAGGGGTAAAGCTCAAGACGATGGGCACGGGGTTTGTGACAACCACGACGGCTGAGTTTCCCGTAACACCGAACGGTTCATTCCCATTGAGAGCTCCTGCGTCCGGATTGACCACCGTAACGCCGAACGTCGAACCCTTCGCAACATCCTCTGCGAGAATCTGTGCCTGCAACTCCGTCGCACTCACGAAAGTCGTGCCTTTGTCCACCCCATTGAATTGAACAATCGATGCAGGAATAAAACCCGTCCCGATCACAGTAAGGACGAATCCTCCCCCGCCGGCCGGAAACTGATCCGGACTGACGCTCGTAATGGTCGGCGCTCCGGGTGGCAACTCGACAATCGGAAAATTTATCCCAGCCGAAGTGCTGCCATCCGGATTGGAGACCGTAACCACAGCAGTGCCTGCACTTGCTAGATCCGCCTCCGGGATGGTGGCCTCCAGAGTTCGGCTGTTGATGAATCGAGTCGGACGTGCGGATCCGTTCCATCGCGCAGTCGAGCCAGAAAGAAAATTATCACCGTAGACAACAAGCGTTAGCTCGTTGCTGCCCGTGACGCTAGACAGAGGATTCGTGCAGCAGAGAAACGGCGAAATCGCAGTGATTGTGAAATCGAGGCTATTGGAGACCACGCCTGGACTTGTGATCGCTATTTCGACCACACCTGGCACTGCGATGTCGCTTTGTAGTATGCGAGCGCGCAACATCCGACTGTTTAGCACGACCGTCGAACGAACTGCTCCGTTCCATCGAAGGGTGGCAGTAGAAACAAAGTCTGAGCCCAGCACAAAAAGGTCAAATTCAGGCCCTCCGGCGACCATCGTTCTCGGCTGTGTGACAAGAACCTCGGGAAGTGTCCCTTCCAAGGAAAAAAAGTCGTCTCCAATGACACAGGGTCTACCGTCATTCGCCAGAGAAACACCGGACTACTGCTCGCTACGCTCACACTACCCGAAGGCGGGATGGCGGCCGCAAAGAAGTTTCCTAAAAGCACGGCTAGTCGATTGCCTGCTCCTAAGGGTTCGTTCACAACGGCGATCTGATTCGGCGGTTGACTATCGTCGAAGAGCGTGACTTGGAGGTTAGTTGATCCTGCCGGGTTGACAATCGTTATTCCGTTGGAGGTGGTGCTAGACTCGGTGAAGGAGAAGTTGTAATTACTACGAAGATTTGTGGCGGGGGGGAGAGACGATCTGATCCGATCGAATAAGGTCACTACAAGAGACACCAACGCTGCAGAGCTAGCCGTTACTTTCGTATATCCTGTTAGAAGCTCAGGTCCTCCTGGAGTTCCTCCCGGAGTATCGCCGGAAAACCGTTCACCCGGTGCCAACTGAAATCTAAAGCAACCGGTACCGCAGTTTTGCGAGACTCCGCCGAGAGTTCCAATTTCTAAAGATTCTGCTAGGTTGTTAAGAAATTCAATGGTTGCCGTAACGGCTACTTGATTCGGGTTTTCGATCGTCGCTGTCGTCTTCCAATCCCTTCCGTCCGCAACAAGAGGATAGTAAGAAACAGTCTGTGCAAGGGCAGAAATAGTCGTCATAGTCAGAAAAGATACCAGAACGATAGCTATGCTCCTCTTCCTGCATTTCCTTCTCCAAATGTGTTCCTCCTTAGCACGGTTCAACAATCTACCATCCGTGTTGCATCCCCGGGAAACCTGTCTGGGGCCTGAGACCGTCGTCTTCTTGATGTCTACCAGTTGCATCAGGTTCCTCGAACACTCAGCGGCTCAAAACTGCACACCTATCGTCATTTGCTTCTGAGCGGGCAAGAACTCGTATGGCCGCAGCGAAAAATCTGCACGACAGCGCTGTCCTGGGTAGCTGACTTTATGGCTGCAACCTAAAAGCAACGCTCCACTTCGGCAAGATTCAAGCTATGGTTGGCTACGGTTTACGTCTTTCCCGCAGGAAGCATTCCGATTGGCCGGCCAGTCCCGGCCAAGCCAAGCAGGGACAACCAGAGCGTCGACGACGAGCTAACGTCCTAGCCGAGAGTGCAATGAATGGCTTTTGCAACGATACTAGCAGAGTAGTGGGATGTTTGACAATAAAGCCATCGTCACGGGTCATGTCAAGCTGCTTGTGTAAAAAGGTCGAGGGTACGAGTTGGTCGTTGTTCCTTCCAATCGAGATTGAATCGATGGAAGATCGAGTAAATGATTCTGTCGACACTCTGGACATTAACAAAGCAAACCATCGGACGCGTTCTCCGTCGAACCTCAACGAAGCAGCGTTCGATGACGTTGGTGGTTCGTAGCTTCTTCCACAGAGGCCGTGGGAAGCTGTAAAAGGCCAGTAACTCAGGGAGATCCTTCTCCAATCGATTCACCATCTTCGGATAATCCTTGTGCCAGCAACGCTTCAGCCTCCGAAACGCGGCCAATGCATCCCGACGACTATCGGCCCGGTAGATGGCCTGTGCATCCCGTTTGATCTGGTCTCGATCGCACTTTCGGACTGAATTGACGATGTTTCGCATCTTATGTGCCCAGCAGCGTTGGTGCTGAGCTCTCGGATAGATCGTTTCAATGGCCGCTGCCAGACCTGCACAGCCGTCGGTCACAATCAGCTCGAGGTTATCTCCCTCTATACCACGCCGGTACAGATCTCCTAAGAGTCCTTCCCAGGCAGCTTGACTCTCTCCACTGCTGCGCATAAATGCCAAAAGCTGCCGGCTCCCATCCGCTCTTACCCCGTAGGCCACCAGCATCTGCACCCGTTTCCGCCCACTCGGTCGTCTTACCCTCAGACTCACTCCGTCCAGAGAAGGTGGTAATCTCTCGCGGTGTGCCGATTGCCAAAGCTCTGGATGATCACACCTTGCTCGCGTGGGAAATGAACGGAGAACCGCTGCCGGCCCAGCACGGGTTTCCCCTACGTCTCGTGGCACCTGGATGGCCCGCCTCGGTGTCCGGGAAATGGCTGCGTCGCCTATGGATCCGCGATCGCGTACACGACGGCCCGAAGATGACCGGCTACTCCTACCGCGTTCCCGTCCATCCCGTTGCGCCGGGAACGGAGGTCCCCGCGTCCGATATGAGGATCATCGAGGCAATGCCGGTCAAATCGATCATCACGCGACCGGCTACCGGGATCCGGCACCCGGCGGCAATGGGTCTCTCACTGCGGGGCCATGCCTGGTGTGGGGATGGTCCGGTCGAAGCGGTACATCTCAGCTTCGACTTCGGCGTCTCGTGGATTACCACATCGCTGGCCGCCCCCGCCAACCCTTTCGCCTGGCAGCAATGGTCCGGTGAGCTGCGGTTTCCGACGCGTGGATACTTCGAGGTGTTCGCCCGAGCCACCGATCATGCCGGGCGGTTGCAGCCCATGGTCATCCCGGGATGGAATCCACGCGGCTATCTCAACAACGCCATGCACCGAATAGCCGTGCATGTGATCTGAAGTGGAATCGCGATGGCATTCCCGTTGGCACTTTCGTTGGCGCTCGCGTTGCACGGATGGATCCTTGCTTTGCTGCCGGCCCAACCGCAAGAGGCGCAAACCTCTGCGGAAGCGCCGGCCGCCGCCAATCACAAAGAGGACCTGAAGCCGGGAAACGGACGGCCCCTCGTCCTGAAGCACTGCACGGCCTGCCACTCGACAGATCTGATCCTCTCGAACCACATGAGCCGGAGAGCGTGGCAACAGACCTTGACCCTGATGCAGCAGCAGTACGGGATGAGCCCTCTCGGAAACCCGGTGGCGGAAGCAATCCTCGACTATCTGGAAAAGACTCAAGGGCCCTCCGAGCAATCGAACCCGGCGGGCAACCGGCCCTGGGCCCAACCCCTGTACAAACCCAACCCCATCTGGTGAACCAAATCCGAGGGTATTGGACATCAAAGTCCATTTCCCCTACACTGCTGCCAACCTGAACGTGGCCGGAACCTCGATAGACCAATGCAAAGACCGCGAAAAACAGTGTCTTCCATTCGTCACTCAAACGAGCTCGGTGAAATCGCTGTACTGCTTCATCTAGCGCTCGTGTCAGCTGCGATACCGTCTGTGCACTGACAACTTCTCCCGTCATGATCGCCACAATCCGTCCCACCGTCCGTGTACTGATTCCTCTTAGAAACGCCTCTCGTATCAGTAACGTCACCTCGTCGGCACGTCGTTGAAACCATTGTAACCCTTTCGGGAGGAAGTTCTTGTTCCGACTCCGGGCAATCCGCAACCGTAACGTTCCGAATCGCGTTACGAAGTCTCGTTCGTAGTATCCGTTGCGGTATTCTCTCTTTCTCTGCCCACCTCTTTCATACCATCCAAAGCCACAGTAGCGGTCTCTCTGCCGCTGAGATTCAGTCTCGAAGTACCGCTTCCACGCTAACTTTGTCTTGCTGTAGACATCGCCCCAGAAGTCTTCTTTTACCTCATCAAGGAAATGTTGGAATTGTTCGGTCATCGGTGTTAATTTCGCCATTGGGTGTAAGCTCCTTTCTGGAAATTGGGTTTTGCCCTCACAGCAAAAAAACCAAACTTACACCCTCTTTCTTTTTACACAAGCAAACTTACATCACCTCACGCAAGAGGAGAGACTTCTTCTCTCATTTGCGCCAGAAATGCACAAAAAAACTGGCCTTTGGAGACTTTCTCAGTTGGGTGATGCGATAATCGCCACGAAACCGTACATTAGTAATAGAGGCTTTTTCGACATCTGTTCGTTTTCGCAGTGGCATACTCCACCGGAGGAGGCGGAATGCCCGCCAAGCGGTTGATACACTCTCGATACGCCCGCCATGCGCTGATCGTCTACCTGATCGGCGTGCTGAGTCACACTTCGATAGCACTGGGGCAGAACAGTGTCAGTGGATCCCTGCGCGGCGCGGCCCTGGACGCGGCGGACCGCGCGGCGATCGCCAACGCGACTGTTCGCGCGAAGAACAACGGCACTGGTGCCACCTGGTCCACGCTCACGTTCGATGACGGGTCCTATCGAATTTCGCTCCTGTCCTCGGGGGAGTACACGATTACTTGCGAGCATCCCGCTTATGAAAGCGGCTCGAGTGGCCCGATTTACGTGAGCCTGGTCAAACCCACAACCCTGCAGGTTCCGCCTTTCTTGCTGCACAGAAAGAGCACGTCCGGCCCCACCGGGAATTACTTCGCATCGCTCTGGAGAACCCCCGCTTTCATGTTCCGTCGCGGACTGGGTCTTCCAACGCTCTTCCATACGATATTCCCAGGCCCGACAGTTCAAGTCCCATTTCAAATCCACGGCGCTGCGTCTCGTGCGGCGTCCTGGAACCCGGCTGCCGGCCCCCAGATTCCGCCTCCTCCTGGATCTCAGCAGGCACCGTTGCCCCCTGCAATGCAGTCGGTACAAATGATCAACTCCGAAAATGCGCTACGGGGAGGCAATTTCGACTCTCGCCAGCTATCCTCACTTCCGCTGCCGGGGATCCGCACGTTCGACAGCCTGGCTTTTCTGCTACCCGGCGTAACGGAATCTCCGCGATCGCTCGCTCGGTTCTCCGGGCCAGGCATCGGGGCCGGAGTCGGCACCTCCGGACAGTTCTCCGTCAACGGAATGCGCAGCCGTGCAAACAGCTTCAACCTCGACGGCTCCGACAACAACGACCAAGACGTAGCGGTACGGAGACAGGGATTTCTCTCCCTGCTGCCACAGCCGGTAGAGTCGATCCAGGAGGTTCACATCGCGACTCTGCTATGGGACGCCGAGCTGGGAAGGAATCTCGGCTCTCAGGTCAACGCCATCACTACGTCCGGTACCAACAAAATCCGTGGACAAGTCTATGGATACTTCACCAACTCGAAGTTGAATGCTCGAAACTTTTTCGATTACACGGGTGGGCCGTCGGAAAGAGAAAACAGATTTACGCGCGTTCAGGGGGGCTTTTCAGTAGGAGGCCCACTCGTTCGGGAAAGAACTCAGTTTCACGCGAGCATGGAGCTGCAGGCCATCAATGCCACCCAAGAGGAGCACTTCGCAACTCCGTCGTCCGAGCAGCGAAGGTTCCTGAGGCTCCCACGTTTCAAGGTCATCACCTCGAAACAATCAGTCAACAATCTGATTGACTACGCGACTTCCGCGGGTGCGACCCCGCTCGGCCTAAACCTCCTGTCACTCTACCCTCTACCCAACAATCCCACGGGGCCGTTCCAGAACAACACCTTTTCAAGAGTCCTTCCGGCTAGCGGCCAGGGTGTCATTACGGCCTTCAAGATCAATCATCGGTTTGGTCCGGGTCACGGCATCAGCGGGCGCTATAATTTCTCGGACGACTTCCTGGAATTGCCCAGCATTGGCCGGGCGATTGGCTCCACGATAGACTCGGATGCCCGATTTCAGAACCTCTCGTTAATTGCAGACAATGCCTTTTCGCCAACACTTGTCAATCAGGCACGCTTTTCCTACGGCCGGACACGACTGGATTTCATCGAACATCCAGGAAATCCGCTCGCGCTCGTACGCGAAGATCAGACTCTTCCCGGTCAGGTCCAGGCCTTCACCAAAGACGGCACCCCGATACCCGGAACCATCACACCGACGTCTTCCACCGGACCGCTCGGCGCGCTAAAGGTCCGTCCGTTTAGCCTTGTCGGGCTGGACCCAACCTTTTCCCCCAACGCCGGGTCAACAACACATTCCAGTTCGCCGACACGATCTCCAAGATCTGGAAGGATCACTCCGTGAGGTTTGGAGCGGACATCCGGTTCGTTCAGTTCAACAGTCGACAGGACCGGAATTATCGTCCCCTGATCGAGGTCAACAACGGACTCCTGAGAACCCTGCAAGGGACTGGCGGCGACAATCCCTACAGCGGGGTGGCGTTTCTTCCCGGATTTCAATTCGCGAATCTGGGCCAAGTCTCCTCCATCTTTCAGACGATTACCTCCGGGACTCCCAATTCACAAATCGGCCTGCGATTTGCCGAAGTCAATCTGTTCATCAATGAAAATTGGCGCGTACGACCGAATCTGGCTCTGGACTTCGGCCTGCGCTATGAATTCAACTCGACTCCCCGGGAAGTCCATCGTCGTATCGAGAATGCCCTGACGCTCCAAGATCTTCCGGCTGCAGGACGATCCAGGTTCGATTCGACCGCGGCAACGCTCGCTTTCAATCAGTCCGTTGACGTGTACGGGGATATCGTGGACGGAAGAGAGACAATCTATCAGTCGGATCACAACAACTTCGGGCCGCACTTCGGTTTTGCCTGGGACCCTTTCAAGACCGGCAGGACGGCTGTGCGGGCCGGCTACGGCGTCTACTACGATACCATCCTCGGGGCTGTTGTCAGTCAGTCGCGTAACGTCTTCCCCACGGAGATCCCCTTCCTGTCCGACGGAACATTCTTTGGACAGGATGGAATCAGCGCGAACAACCCCAGTTTCTTTGGGATTGACAACGACGACGAGGAGTTCTTGCCTTTCTTGGTTGGTCAGACCAATCAGCTTGCCGGCTCACCCGAAGATTTTGTTGCCCTCGTCGGACGTTTGTTCGATGCGACAAAACAATCCGGTGGCCTGACCTTCACGTTACCGGAGAAACAACTGCGCACACCCCAAGTGCAACAGTGGCATTTGACTCTGGAGCGAGAGATATTCGGGGATTACCTCATCTCCGCCGCTTATGTGGGCACAAGGGGAGTGAATCTAACCCGGCGCGCCACACCCAACGGTGGGCGCCACATCACACCGAATCAGGTTATCAAACGGAGCTCGGGAAGCATCCCTGAGATCAGTTACGAAACTTCCGATCAGGACATCTCGATTCAGCTTCCCATCCAGCGATCGAATGCGGCCCTCGGGCCCTATCAGACCTTTCAGAATTCGGCCAGTTCCAGCTATCACGCCCTACAACTCGAGTTGATCAAGAGATACTCTAAGGGCCTGAGCCTTCGCTCCGCCTACACATGGTCACACGCGATCGATGAGGTGTCGGATGTCATCGACACCGCAGGTTCGTCCGCCTTGCCCCAGGATTCGAAAAACCTGGCTGCAGAGCGTGGCGACGCCGGCTTCGACGTTAGGCATCGATCGGTAACGTCGTTGATTCTGGACCTACCTTCTCCGAAGGGCGCGACGGCGGGATCGCTGCTGGGGGGATGGCAGATTGCCACTGTCCTCAATATCCACACAGGTCAGCCTTTTACGCTCTCGGTTCCGTTTGACGCAAATCTGGATGGAAATCTGACAGACCGTCCCACCACGGTCGAGGGACTGACATTTTTTTCCGGACATGATGTGCGCCGCGTGGAGATGCAGCCCGGTTCCTCCGTCACCGACTTCTACGTTGTGAATCAAAATGGACAGGTTGGGCGCAACACAGTCCGGACTGACAGCTTCATCAACTGGGATTTTGCCTTGAGGAAACGTTTCAAGGTCACAGACAGTAGCCAATTGCAGCTCAGCACCGAGTTTTTCAACCTTTTGAACCGGGCCAACTTCGACATTCCAGTACGCACCATAGGAAACCCGGGATTTGGCTCGTCCGTCAACACCGCGTCTCCTGCACGTACGATTCAGATTGCTTTGAAGTGGGTTTTCTAACTTTCGCCTTCAGCCGACTCGGTTGATGGCGAGGTTTTGTCGCTACTACTCGTTCCGTCAGTTCCCGGAACCACCTTGAAGGCGCGGACGATGAATTCTTCGCCGTTCTTCGCGCCAAAGCCCAGTGTGCCTCCGGAAAGATCGGCATCCCTGATGAGGGCTATCGGTCGTGGGTCTCGAGAGGGAGTGCTGACCACGTCGATCCAGTGCTCAATGGTATCGTCTTTGGCGACGATCGTGATGTTGTACTGATCATCTTCGATTTCGAGATTGGCCGCCACATTGATGGGCTGAAGGATCACCTCTTGCTCACCATCGGAGTACCTGAACGCCGCAAACGAGTTCTCTGGATTTCCCTTCGGGCCGGTAATTTGAAACAAATAGTAACGGCTTAGATCCGGCGCACAACGAAGAACCCAGACCGCACCCTTCCGGTTGGTGAAGCTGATGTTGAATGTGGCCGTAAAATCCGTGTAGTGCAGGTTTCGCAGTACGCCCGGGATCGGCCCACGAACCAGGAGCTTACCGCCTTCGTGTTCCCAGGTATCAGGAACCCGCCAGAGTTCAAGTCCTCCCAAAAAGTCATCCTGAAAATCCGGAGAAAAGACGGATTGAAGCCTGGTTTTCTGGCGCGTGAAGGCATTGGGGTTCGTTCTGTTGAGGGCCTGCATGGAAGCAAGTGCCTCCTCGGCCGACTCGTAGTCGTGGTCTTCGACCGCGGCATCAAAATGCTGGAGGTGCTCGAGCAGCCTGTCATTCGCGACTTTGAGATTCTTCGCCTGCTGGCTCTGTGGCTCAACGCCAAGCCAGAGATCCAGAACCTTTCCGGCCTCCTGATAGCTGCCGGAACTCATGGCCTCCTGCACAGTCGGACCATATTGTTCGTCCGGTGTTAGCGGGATAAACACCCGTAAAGAGGAAAACACACCTAGCGCTGCCACCAGAAGGACTAACGGTAACACTATCCACGCGGCCAATCGATATGACCGTTTCGACCCTGCCATCTGGGTCCAATCCCGCCACTGACGCTGGCGTCGCTCTTGCTGGATTTGTCGAATGCGTTCCCTGGCATCCACATTACCGGGATCCAAGCGTTGAACCTCGCGCACGAGCCGGAGGGCCTCTGCGAAATCCTGCCGAGCCTGCGCCACACTGGACTGCCGAAAGAGGGTCTCGATCTCGTCATGAATCTGTTTCTCTTTCTGGGCCCGGGAGATTCTCTCGAGTAGCGATCTCGCTTCAGAATTCTCCGATTGGAGTTTGAGCACTGAGCGAGCACGGAGAGTCGCGGTGCCGAAATCCTCCTGGATGAGGCATTGCTCGCTCTCCACGATCAGGGTATCGATCCGGAGCTGTTTACCCCTCGCAGTAAGCGCTCTTTCTATTGTTGCCTGCAAAGCTGTGGCTTCTTCGTTGGCAGGCTCCATGCGGACTGCCTCCCGAACCTGCGCGCTGGCCCCGTCCAGATCCTGCACACTCAGAGCCTGCTGGCTCCGTGCGAGAAGGGAAGCGAATCGGTCCCGGTGCAATCTCTCTTGCTCGGCGCGATCGATCATCTGTGATAGCTCAGTGATCTCCTTCAACTCAGGCGCCACGGACCGTGCCGTTTCTATCTGCTTCCGCGCACGGTCGAGGTCCTCGGCGGTCAACGACTTCCGCGCCTGAGCTATAGACTCCGCCGCACGACGTCCTTTTTTCTCTCGATCCGCTTCTTCTTTGAGCTTTAGCTGAACCTCTTTCTCGAGAGTCTTTGCGGATGCGTTATCTGGATCAAAACTCAAAATCTCGTCCACACACTGGAGTGTCGCGTCAAAATCTTCAGACTCCATCCTGGCCGCCGCAGTCTCCATAAGACCCTGGGCGCGCAGGCGTTTCCGACGGCGGTCGTTGATGGTTTGTACTCGATCCAGTGCGAGAATATGATCCGGAGCCAACTCCAAAATCTGCTGGAGCCGTTCCAGTGATTTGTCCTCCGATCCTTCTTGATCAAAGTCGGCTGCCTCTTTGAAGAGCTCTTGAATGTGGTTTTCGCGCTCCTTCTGTTTGCGAATCTTGGCCTCGACGTGACGGTTCAAGGAGATCGCCTGCGAGTTCTCGGGCTGGAGTTCTAGCACCGTTTCGAGCAAAGCCCGGCTGCCTGGCCAATCCCCGGAGGAATACCTGGTGTCTGCCTCTTGAAAGAGCTCTTCGGCCCGGCGAGCCCGCTCCTGCCGGGCCCTCTCTTCCTCGATCCTCCCGACCAGCTCGCGACGTCTGGATACGGCTATTGGATGACCTGGATCTTCTTTGAGCAGATCTTCGAGTGTCTCGACTGCTTTCTCGAGCTCTTGCTGCGCTTCCAATGCTTTCGCGTCTTCCAAAAGCGGGGACAGTTGCTTGCGTTTTGCGGCCAGTACAGAGAGCCTCTCGCAATTGCGACTGGCACGACTGCCGACTTCTGCCAAACCAAGATAATCTTCTGGCAAACCAGCCGGGCTTAAAGAGGCCGTTTGCATCTCCTCCGAGTCGATCCCGGGCATCAACTCAAGAACATCCGCCAATCCGTCCGTTCCGTCCTTCTGTAGCAGATGGTCTTCTCTCTGAATCAATTCCCTCAGCCGAGCCACTGCCGCTAATGCCTTTTCTTGCAAGGGTGGCTTCGCCGGATCCAAGGAACGCCTGATCTCTTCGATTTGCTGGAACATCTCCTCCACACTCTGGTATCGATCATCGGGCTTCTTCCGCAGGGCACGCGTCACCAGGCTCGAAAGATCCAGCGGCATCAACGGATTTGCAGCCTCGACAGGTTCAGGCTCGCTCTCGAGGATCTTGTTCATGGCCTTCACCGGATCGCCGGGGAACGCCATCTTGCCAGTAAGGAGCTCATAAAAGACGGCGCCAGCCGAGAAGATGTCCGACCGATGGTCCGCTTCCCTCCGGTATTGTTCCGGCGACATGTAGTTCGGAGTTCCCATTACAAGAGTGCTCCTGGTGATAGCCGAAATCGTTCTTGCCAGACCAAAGTCGAGAAGTTTCACCTCGCCCGAAGAGGTCAAAAAGATATTGCTGGGTTTGACATCCCGGTGAACGACGTGCCTTTCATGGGCATGAGAAAGGGCCTGACAAATGCTCCGCATAACTTCGAGGCGACGTTCCAGTGTCATCTGCAGCGTGCGGTCAATTTCATCCCGAAGGTCATGACCTTCGAGAAACTCCATGACCAGATAGGGGCGGCCGTTCTCTTCGCCCGCGTCATAGACCGTGACGATGTTGGGATGGTTGAGCTTTCCGGCGTTACGCGCCTCCTGGAAGAATCGATCTCGAAAATTCGGTTGCGCGCTGAACGACTCCGACATGACCTTGATGGCCAGCTCCCGGCCAACCAACGGGTCAAACGCCTTTTGAACAACGCCCATCCCGCCCCGGCCGATTTCTTCCAGAAGCTCGTACCTTCCGATCTTAGCCATCCCGACCTCGGACCATAATGTGCGTCCTGAGATACCTCTCGCCCCTCTTAGCAGTCCGTGGTAAAAGTCTGGTAAATCCTTTTGTTCGCAATCGACTCTCTACTGCGCTTCGACTAAAATCGACGCATGGCCATGGGAAAAAAGAAACGCAAGTCGAAGCAGAAAAGCATGTGGGTGCCGACTCAACATCTCCCCAGGAGTGCATCCCACCCTTTCTACCAGCGATTGAATCAGGTGCTCGACGAAGCCGGGTTTGACGAGTTTGTCGAGCAGCGATGTGCGTGTTTTTATGCACCCAAGATGGGTCGCCCAAGTCTGGCACCTGGTCGATACTTCCGTCTTTTGATGATCGGATACTTCGAGGGACTGGATTCGGAGCGAGCTATCGCCTGGCGTGCTGCCGATTCGCTGAGCCTGCGCGGGTTCTTGGGACTCGAGTGGGGCGAGGATCCGTCGGATCATTCGACGATCTCCCGCACGCGACGGCGCATGGATGTGGAGACGCATAGCGCAGTCTTTGCCTGGATCCTGAGCCGGCTCGCTGAGGCGGACCTGGTGAAGGGCAAGACCCTCGGGGTGGATGCGACCACTCTGGAAGCCAACGCGGCTTTGCGCAGCATTGTACGGCGGGATACCGGAGACAGTTACGAGACCTACTTGACGAAACTGGCACAGGAATCGGGTATTGAGACACCGACCCGGGAGGATCTGGCGCGCATAGATCGCAAGCGGCCGAAGAAGGGTTCCAACGATGACTGGCAGCACCCGCAGGATCCGGACGCCCGCATCACCAAGATGAAGGACGGCCGCACGCATCTGGCTCACAAGGCCGAACACGCCGTGGATCTGGAAACCGGAGCGGTGGTTGGCATCACGGTTCAGGGAGCCAACCAGGGCGATACGACGACGATCAAGAAGACGCTCATTGAAGCGGCCGAACAACTCGAGGGTGTGCTGCCTGAAAGCGATAGACTGCAGGAGCTTGTGACCGACAAGGGATATCACAGCACGCAACTGGTAGAAGATCTCGAGCAACTGGAGATCCGAAGCTACATTTCCGAACCAAAGCGGGGTAAACGGCGGTGGCACGGGAACACCCGTGCGCGGGATGCCGTGTACCGAAATCGTAGACGTATCCGAGGAGAACGGGGAAAGCGCCTGCTTCGCCAACGGGGAGAACGACTGGAACGACCTTGTGCACACCTCTATGAAACAGGTGCAATGCGGCGGACATATCTCCGTGGTCATCCAAACATCCTCAAACGGTTGCTGCTTCATGTCGGTGCATTGAATCTCGGACTGCTGATGCGACAGCTGTATGGCGTGGGCACGCCGCGGAGTCTGCAGGGGCGTCTCTGCGCCTTTCTGACGCGTATCTTGGCCTTTTTCAGATGGTCGAGGTCGATCTCGGCCACTTTTTGGCCGAGGAAGACATCTGTAGATGAATTCCATCCAGTATGCACCAGGATCATCGTTGTCCGTGGATCTGTGCTCCATCCGGTTTTAGCCACGGGCTGCTAGTTCTAATGTTTCGATTAACCAGGCGTTAACAATTGCTGCTGCGGCATCTACATTGGTATTCTGATCAAAGCGAAGGAGAGGGTGACCTACGAATCACACGCGGTCTTATCAAGGAAATCGGCAAAGGCCTCGCGCCCGGATTCCGAGAGCGTGTCATTGATTTGCGGGATTGTCTGGCGCTCCCCGGATTGGTCAACGCACACGACCATCTGGATTTCAATCTACTGCCGATCCCGGGTCACCCTCCCTACTCGAACTTCATCGACTATGCACAGGAAATTTATCGACCGGACGAGCCCCCGGTCTGCGACATGCTCCGCGTTCCCCTGCGCGCGCGGCTACAGTGGGGAGGCTACAAGAATCTTCTTTCGGGGGTCACTTCGGTTTGCCATCACAATGCGCATCACCGCAGCCTGGGAAAGAACTTTCCGATTCGGGTAGTGAAGACCCCGTGGTCTCATTCCCTGAGTTACTCGACAGGTCCGGTCGGTGATTTTCGGCGTGCACGGGGAAAACCTTTCATCATTCACGCAGCTGAAGGTACCGACAGCAAGGCGCGCTCGGAGATTAAAGAGCTGGATCGGCTAGGGATGCTCGAGAGTAACACCATCATCGTTCACGGAGTGGCAGTTCGAGAGCAGGAAATCGGCGCTTTGGAAAGAGCCGGCTCGGCTTTGATCTGGTGTCCGACATCAAACATGAATTTATTCGGCCATACAGCGCCCATCGAACAATTGTCCGGCCGCGTACCGCTTGCGCTAGCTACCGATTCCATTCTGACCGGTTCGACCACGCTCTTTGATGAAATCCGCGCTGCACATGCCACGGGCCTTGCCGGTCCGGATGAGATTCTCAGGATGGTTACTTCGTGCCCGGCGGCGATCTTGCGGCTCCCCGCAGGTGCCGGATCATTGCGGGCAGGCACCGCTGCGGACCTCATCGTCCTGCCGGATTTACGGGACAGACCGTCTGATACCCTACTGTGCAGCCATCCACAGGACCTGAATCTGGTCATGATAGGGGGAGAGATGCACCTTGCGGAACCGGCGATCTCCGGTCTTCCTCCGAACGTTGAGATTGCCGGCAAGCCCAGGTACATCAAAGGTAACGTTGCAAAGCTCAAGGGTCGCATCGCGGGACGGATGCGCACGAGCACTTCAGCTGTTGCAGAAACACCCCTTTGGCAAATGCTCCAGCCGCTCGGGCAGCATTGAATATGACCCACTCGACCCGGTAACGTTTACGCGAATGCTTGTGAGGCAAGGTCGCAAAAGCCGGCCTCGCGACGCGCCGGCACGGGTCACGTGTCGATTTCCGTTCAGCGGCAATACTGCAAGGTTAAAATAAAATGGTCTGCCCAAGAATTAAAGGGAGGAAAACCTACGACGTGCTCGTCCAAGGCACACAAGAACCTATAGAATCTAGGATATCGTGTCGGAAACCGTTCCATATGTGGTGGTGGACCTAGCGATGCCAAGCCTTGAAGACAGACCTTTTTGAAACCATTTCCAAAGGTCTGTAACACCTGCCTTGGGGTAAAATAATACGTTCTAAAATACACATCCTCCATATGGGCGACAACACCATTTCTATGCAACCGACGAACCGCTGTTTTTATGTGGCCTCCGAGAACCATAACCAGTTCCCAAGGACAAACCGGCGGCATGATTACCATTGTGACAAACCCACCTGGCTTGAGCAATTGCCTCATTGAGCTAGCCACTACGCTCAAGGACGAGATGCAGTTCAGTCCACCAAAATTCGAAAATACATAGTCATATTGATGTAGTCCAAGCTCTCCCAGACTTGTGACTGAACATTGCTGTATTGTAATTCGATCTTGCAATTTAGACTTTTCGACTTTATGCCGAAGCTGCGAGATCATCCCATCCGACAAGTCGGTGGCATGGACTTTGAATCCATGGCTGGCAAAAAACACCGCATCTAGACCAGTTCCGCTGTTGAGCTCCAGGATATGGTCGCCTTTCTTCAACAACCGCATCGCGTGTGCTCGAACCTGACTACGCATCCGTTTCAATATTTCATGGTCCTCTTCATAGGCATCATATCTAACTGATTGCCTCGAAAAGGCCAGGTTGACGAGTTCCTGATGTGGGTCACGGGTTAGCATGCTTAAAGCGTACGTAAACCCAGATGTGCGGTCAATCGCCTTCTATCTATAGCAGTCGCGTGCGCTTCAGATTGAGCGAACAGGTGCATTTCCGGCAGATGGGATTCGTTTTTACGTCCAAAGAGCGTCGGAAGTCGATCGCTTGTTCTGAATTGAGGATTTCTTTCAAGGGTTTATCGTAAATATTTCCCAGGGAGCTATGGAAAAAGCACGGCCGAACGGTGCCGCTCGCCTCGATGACAGTGGACACCCATGGTGCGTTACAAAACGTTTCGGGGAACTCCGCATCCCCATTGAGTGCAGCAAAGTATCGAGGTAGCAGACGCAATTTCTCTGGTGATTCTGCTATGAAGCCGTTCCCAAAATCGGCAGCATATAGAGAAATAGTGCTTTCCAAGATATCCTCGAATTCTGAGATTTCCCTTTGGCTTAGAGCAACTCGCGCAATGCGTTCCTGATCCCAGGGCGCTGGTCGATTGAAAGCCGTGGTGGATACATCCACTGCCAGAAAGGAAAGACGGTCCACACCCATTTCGTGCGCAGCTTCAATAATATTAGGAAGATCAAAGAAATTACCATGTTGTATCACGCATCGCGCTTTCACTCGAAGGCTCGAATTGAGTGATTTCAACGCCCTCACACCGTCGACTAGACCTTAGTCCAGCGTGATTTTTTGCATGAGGAGGAAGAAAAGCCCTGGAACGTGCGCCGTTACGGGATAAAATGCGTTTGATATATTTACAAGACATCCCGAAAGGAGCACATTCCAGGTGAATAAAAGAAACCACAGAATCCTCCTCCGAGACAAGCAAAATCTTACACGCCGGTTGGAAAGAAATCAGTTTGAGGACCGGTCCGATCCTATGTTCAAGGACTCCAACACCTACTACGAGATCGCCGAGAGAACGCGCGCCATCGGATCTGGTGGTATCGGAGCCATTCACAAGCTCGTGTGTAAGCTTGGATTGGACAAAGATATCAACAGAAACATCGTTTTGCTCAAGTACCACTTTCCTTACTGGGAATCCGATCATGTACTGAACATCGCATACAACGTCTTGTCGGGTGGAACCTGTCTCGAAGATATCGAGCGGTTGCGCCAGGATGAGACCTACATGAACGGACTGGGAGCCGAGAGGATTCCGGATCCCACGACGGCTGGAGATTTCCTCCGTCGTTTCGATGAGGATTGGATCTTCGGACTTCAGGAAACCATCAATGAAACCCGAACCAAGGTGTGGAAGTTGCAGGATGCTTCCTTCCGGAAGGAGGCCATCATCGACGTGGACGGGACCGTCGCCGGAACCTTGGGGGAATGCAAGGAAGGAATGGACATTGCCTACAACGGGATCTGGGGTTACGCACCGTTGATCGTGACCTTGGCCAATACGAATGAGGTCCTCTATCTGATGAATCGGCCGGGCAACCGTCCCTCTTCCGACGGAGCGGCCGAGTGGATGGACCGGGCAATCGATCTGGTGTCGTCGGTGTTTACGAAGGTCTGGCTTCGGGGCGACACGGATTTCTCGCTGACGAGAAACTTCGATCGCTGGGACGAGCGGGTTGGTTTTGTCTTTGGTTATGACGCCAAGCCGAACCTGGTCGGGATGGCCGATGCCCTGCCGGAGAGACAATGGAAACCGCTCGAGCGGCCTCCTCGTTATGAGGTCAAGAGCGAAGAACGGCGCCGTCCGGAAAACGTCAAAGAACAAGTAATCAAGGAGAGAGAATTCAAGAACATCCGCCTGCAGAGCGAGCAGGTCGCCGAGTTTGACTATCGTCCCGGACACTGTAAGAAAACCTATCGCATGGTTGTGGTTCGGAAGAACCTCACGATCGAAAAGGGGGAGCACCGGCTGTTTGATGAGGTCCGGTACTTCTTCTACATCACCAACGATCGGGAGATGACGATGGGAGAAGTGGTCCTTTTTGCCAACGATCGCTGCAACCAGGAAAACGTCATCGGTCAGCTCAAGAGTGGAGTGAACGCCTTGAGGATGCCTTCGGACAGTCTGGTATCGAACTGGGCCTACATGGTCATCGCATCGCTGGCGTGGAATCTGAAGGCCTGGTATGGCCTGGTGACGCAGGCGCCGACAGTACGTCGTGATATCTTGAGGATGGAGTTCAAACGCTTCCTGGTGAACTTTGTGCAAATACCCTGTCAGATTGTAAGAACCGGTCGTCGCCTCGTTTACAGGATATTGGCCTATAGCAAGCATCTCGAAACCTTTTTGGCGACGTTCGACTATATCAGGCAACTCAGGTTTACTTGAAGGCGCCTCGCCGGCGGGTGAGCCCGTACCCCCGGCGGAGCAAGAGTGGCGGGCGAAAGGAAGGGCATAACAGAGACAAACAAGATCAAGTGATCCAGACAACCAATGGAAGGTTTGTCTCTTGTGTTTCTCTTTGCTTTCCCTGTTACGCACAAGGAGCTGAAATCCACGAGATATTCGGAAAAGGCAAACGATTTTCCGAGCGAGCTCATACCTCGCTTATTTTGGGACTAGACGCTCGTATGCCCGAGGAACATCTCGAATCTTGTTGTGGGTATCCCGGCTGCCGTCCAGCGAGACGATCACCTCGTCGCACCAGCGAGTAACTGCGTCTGCGTGCCGTTCAAGGAGCACCCCAGTGGAGAGTAACGTAAGTGTTATTCGCAAATCCTTCAAGGACTTACAAAGTGCCCAAAGATTCGAATGCATCAATGCTTCGCCACCGGAGAGCACAACCTGCTGAACATTGAATTTCCTCAATGCTCCCAGATGTTTCCCCAGTGCGTCCGCCGAAATCTCCTGTTTCTGCTGGTTAGCCAGCCAGATATCACACATTACACAGCGACAGTTGCACCGACTGTGAGGCATCAGAACCAGTATTGGGAGGGAATGGATACGATGGGTCAGAACCCCGAGCTGCCGCTTTGCAATTTCAACCGGTAGGAACATAAGGACGTTCACCGAACAAACAGTCGGTCAAAACCCGGTCGTCTCCGGCCTTTGATAGGAGAATAGTTTTTGCAACAACTGCAGTTCAATCGGACAATCGTAAAAACGCAGATGGTATCGCCAACCAGAGAAGGCCTTCAAAATAGCCTTCCGGAATCCTGTTACTTTCACGTCAGTGGTAGTAGGGTAGTAGGCATTCACCACCCGCTCAAAGCTGCGAATTTTCTGATAAATCTTCTTGTCGCACCAAGGGGTGTGCGGTTCTCTCCGGAGCGCAAATGTATGCCATATGTCCTCCACCCACTCGTCCAGCGTTGTCGGGAAGGTGAAACCAGCTGCCCTTGCCCGTTCATACAAATCTCCACCGCTGGTGTCTAGAGGAACGGGGGTATAAGCGTAAAGAATAATTTCCGTCGCCGGATTGAGCGCCTTGAGTTTTCGGATGAAATCGATGGTAATTTCAACATCCGACTCTGGATCGGGCGGATTGCCCAGTACAAAGGAGTATTCTGGGACAATTCCATATGATTTCATTTTTACGGCTAACTCCAAACTCATCTGGGTGGAAGCCTTGCCACCTTTGTTCATCCGCACCAGCATTTCATCGGAGCCACTTTCAGCACCGCAAAATATCATTTTCAATCCACTCTGCTTCATCAGCTGCCAGGTCGAGGTGGTATACGAATGCAATTCATCCACACGTCCCAACGCCCACCAATTCATCCCATAGTTCTTTATTCGTTCACAAAATTCCGCCACCCGCGCTTCTGATATGAAAAAATCCATATCATGAAACAAAATCGCGTTTACGCCATATTCGTTCCGGAGCAACTTGAAGGTTGCCGCCGTCCGTTCTGGCGATTCTGGAAACCAGTGACGATTGCTCATACTGACAATTGCACAAAAGTTACAGTCAAAAGGACAACCAAAGCTCGAGTGGTGATCAGTAGTACGGGTTCCCACATAATTGTTCCGAATGTAGTTGTCCATGTTAACTCGGTGATAGGGAAACGCCGAAAACTCTTCAATCGGGCGGAGCAGCCGTGAAGGATTGTTCTTAATATTACCGGCCTCCCGATAGGAGATTCCACCAATGCGGGTGCGGTCCCCTCCTTTTTTTAACATCTCCAACAAATCCAACAAGGCTAATTCACCTTGACCGTGGACGACGTAATCTACGTAGCCTGATTGTAAGACTACGTCGCTGTGCTGCGTAGGAAAATATCCGCCCCAAATTACAGGTAGATCCGGAAACTTTTGCTTGATCCGCCTTGTCAAGGGCACTGCTTGATTCAGTTGTGGACCCGGCATCACTGTGAGACCCAGCGCCGAAGGCTTAGTTGTCCCTATTATGTTGAGCAAGTCTTGATCGGGATTGGTAAGTAAATTCCCGTCCACGATTTCGTATTCGTGTCGTCCTTCCAAGACTGCCCCAAGCGCAAGAAGAGACATGGGCAGAGGTGCCTTATTCGGCGTAGTACTAGTCCCAAAATAAGCGAGGTATGAGCTCGCTCGGAAAATCGTTTGCCTTTTCCGAATATCTCGTGGATTTCAGCTCCTTGTGCGTAACAGGGAAAGCAAAGAGAAACACAAGAGACAAACCTTCCATTGGTTGTCTGGATCACTTGATCTTGTTTGTCTCTGTTATGCCCTTCCTTTCGCCCGCCACTCTTGCTCCGCCGGGGGTACGGGCTCACCCGCCGGCGAGGCGCCTTCAAGTAAACCTGAGTTGCCTGATATAGTCGAACGTCGCCAAAAAGGTTTCGAGATGCTTGCTATAGGCCAATATCCTGTAAACGAGGCGACGACCGGTTCTTACAATCTGACAGGGTATTTGCACAAAGTTCACCAGGAAGCGTTTGAACTCCATCCTCAAGATATCACGACGTACTGTCGGCGCCTGCGTCACCAGGCCATACCAGGCCTTCAGATTCCACGCCAGCGATGCGATGACCATGTAGGCCCAGTTCGATACCAGACTGTCCGAAGGCATCCTCAAGGCGTTCACTCCACTCTTGAGCTGACCGATGACGTTTTCCTGGTTGCAGCGATCGTTGGCAAAAAGGACCACTTCTCCCATCGTCATCTCCCGATCGTTGGTGATGTAGAAGAAGTACCGGACCTCATCAAACAGCCGGTGCTCCCCCTTTTCGATCGTGAGGTTCTTCCGAACCACAACCATGCGATAGGTTTTCTTACAGTGTCCGGGACGATAGTCAAACTCGGCGACCTGCTCGCTCTGCAGGCGGATGTTCTTGAACCGGAATTTCCAATTTGGATCTCGGTTCCCAACATAATAGTCTCGAGCCACCATGGGAGCAAGAAAATCCCGGCCTCAGACCAACCATGGATCCAGTCAACGCATCCCAATGACCCGTTGTCGCCGTGGTAGTAGACCTTCTCACTCCTGCGTGGGCGATTTTCCAGACACATCGCCACACTCCTTCCATGGCATTCCAATTCCGGACTTGCAAGCCGGGCGGCTAACCGCTTGGCAGCGGCAAGGCCCAGATCCGCCTGAGCATTTCACCAAACAACCGACGGTCCAGATGCCCCTCGGCCAAGAGCAACCAGTAGTACCGCGCGTGCTTGACCAGCCTTCCGCCAGTCTTCATCAACCGGTGCTGCAAGCTCGTGAGCGACCAGCTCTTGATCCGGGGTGGTAGCCCGAGTCGCCGCCATAGGTTGCCTAGGTTGTAGGCGAGCACGCTCAACTGCAGGCGCACTTCATTCGCACGGAAGCGATGGCAGGACAGCCGCGTCCAATGCGTCGCCTGCTTGCCTTCTTTGATCCATTGCTCCGCCGTGCCGCGCTTGTTGTAGAACCTCACCACCGAGCGGCTCGGCAAGCTCATGTTCGTGACAATGAACCCGACCCGCGGGAACAACTCGCCCTGGTGATGCTCGACCTTGGCGACGATCCGTCGCGGCCTCGACCAGCTTTCGGCCTGATAGCGGAAGCTCTTGTAGCGCACCAGTGGCTTGCGGCTGGGCCGACCTGGAGGACGAAACAGGATGTCGGCAATCTCCCACTCCAGGCTCTTGTTGGACGGGATGCGTATGGCATACTGAACGCCGCGCTCTTCCAGGGTCTCGTAAACCTCTGGCTTGGCGAAGGCGGCGTCTGCTCGAAAGACGATCTCTTTGCCTTGCTCCTGTTGAAAATCGATCTCCGGCAACAGAAGCTCGTCCCAGTCCTCGGCGCTATGCACGTTACCCGGCCGCAGCTTGGCCGCCAGACAGTCCCCGTGACTATTGAACAGAAACAGCGGATGGTAACACACGGACTCGAAGTGGCCATTGTAGGCGCTGCCTTCCTGCTGACCATGCACCGGACTCTCGCTTGAGTCCATATCCAACACTACGCGATCAGACTTGTCCAGAGCCTCGGCCTGTGCGAGTGTCTCTCGGTTCAGAGCCATCAGCCCGATCAGATTCTCTTCTCGCGTCAGCAGCTCCGTCTCGAACCAGTGTAACGTCGAGGTCAGCGCCGCACCGCGATCCCAGTTTTTCTTCGAGCCGATCAAGCGAAAGGTCGGATCAACTGAGACCCGCGCGGCATCGTTAAGGTCTTCGTAGCCTGCCAGGCGACTATAGACCGATTGCCGCAGCAGATCGACGAGCGGGAACTGTTTGTTCAAGCCTTGCCGCGTGTCGTTGAGATGCTCGTCTATGAGTCGTCCCATCCCCAGCCGTTCGTCCAACTCGCGGACCAGAATCAGGCCACCCTCGGAGGTGACTCGCGATCCCTGAAAATCAACTTTGAGTAATCCGTTAAAGCTGAGTTGAAACCCCTTTCGTTCTTTTTCACCCATCGGGTGTTGCCCTCCAATGTGTCCTTATCATTCTCCGACGCTTATAAATAGGGATGCCGAAGGCGGCTGAAAGGTTGCTATATTTCATTCAAATTGGAAATCCGGGTTGAATTCTCTCTCCTTGATTACTTGTTCTTTGACGTTTTCCGGACGGCGCCGTTCTTCGCTCTTGACCTCATAACGAGGAGGCCGATCGAGCGGTTTCCATTGTCTCTCCGGCAGGGCATCGGCCATCCCGACCAGGTTCGGCTTGGCGTCATAACCAAAGACAAAACCAACCCGCTCGTCCCAGCGATCGAAGTTTCTCGTCAGCGAGAAATCCGTGTCGCCCCGAAGCCAGACCTTCGTAAACACCGACGACACCAGATCGATTGCCCGGTCCATCCACTCGGCCGCTCCGTCGGAAGAGGGACGGTTGCCCGGCCGATTCATCAGATAGAGGACCTCATTCGTATTGGCCAAGGTCACGATCAACGGTGCGTAACCCCAGATCCCGTTGTAGGCAATGTCCATTCCTTCCTTGCATTCCCCCAAGGTTCCGGCGACGGTCCCGTCCACGTCGATGATGGCCTCCTTCCGGAAGGAAGCATCCTGCAACTTCCACACCTTGGTTCGGGTTTCATTGATGGTTTCCTGAAGTCCGAAGATCCAATCCTCATCGAAACGACGGAGGAAATCTCCAGCCGTCGTGGGATCCGGAATCCTCTCGGCTCCCAGTCCGTTCATGTAGGTCTCATCCTGGCGCAACCGCTCGATATCTTCGAGACAGGTTCCACCCGACAAGACGTTGTATGCGATGTTCAGTACATGATCGGATTCCCAGTAAGGAAAGTGGTACTTGAGCAAAACGATGTTTCTGTTGATATCTTTGTCCAATCCAAGCTTACACACGAGCTTGTGAATGGCTCCGATACCACCAGATCCGATGGCGCGCGTTCTCTCGGCGATCTCGTAGTAGGTGTTGGAGTCCTTGAACATAGGATCGGACCGGTCCTCAAACTGATTTCTTTCCAACCGGCGTGTAAGATTTTGCTTGTCTCGGAGGAGGATTCTGTGGTTTCTTTTATTCACCTGGAATGTGCTCCTTTCGGGATGTCTTGTAAATATATCAAACGCATTTTATCCCGTAACGGCGCACGTTCCAGGGCTTTTCTTCCTCCTCATGCAAAAAATCACGCTGGACTAAGGACTAGATGCCGCCTTCGCGCGTGCCCGTGGACACTTCGTATTCACTCTCTCTGCATACTTTCAGGTGCACCCGGATGCCTTTCACCGTGTCTACGAGGCGCTGTTGGAAGGAAATGCCGACCTTGTGATTACACGGCGGTATCCTCGCCGAGATCGCAACTTCAACCGACTTCAATCGCAGGTTTTCCATTGGATCGCATCCCAGCTTGCCGGTATGAGACTGCAAGATGTTTCTTGCGGGTTTCGGGCGATGCGCCGCGATGTGGCGCAATCTCTGGCTCTCTACGCCGACCTCCACCGCTTCATTCCGGCACTGGCAAACAAAAATGGATTTCGAGTTCGAGAGATCGACGCCGAGCAACATCCCCAGGATACGAAAACCCGGGTCTACAGCCTGCGAATTTATCTGAGACGTTTACTGGACACCTTCACGCTCTTCTTTTTGATGAAGTTTACAAAGAAGCCGTTGAGGTTCTTCGCCACCGTGGGCGCGATTCTTTCGACCACGGGATTCGTGATCTGCACCCATATGACGGTGCTCAAACTCCTCTACAATCAGACATTGGCTGATCGGCCCCTGTTGATTCTCGGGGTGATGTTGCTGGTAGCCGGTGTGCAAACGATCGCAATCGGCCTGATCGGCGAGCTTATTGTTTATACGCTCGCTCGAGAATCCAAAGACTATCAGATTGAGAAAATTCTGGACTAATCGTCCGCGGGCACCCGGTCTTCTCGCCGGAGCCCAAGCTACCTGACCAAAGGTTCGTACTCGACTGAAACAACGAATTTCAAACAACGTTCAAAATCTCAACAGAACGGCAACGGCAAAGTTCCGTTGTGTGTTCCGGACGGTTTCATCATGGATTCATCGGCTATCGCACCTCCAGTAGACTCATCCAGTGACGGTCGGATGGGAGCTTCCGAACTGAAGATCCTCCGTATTCAGGAAGATCTATCAGACCTACCATGGGACCAGTTTGTGGCTGGCCACCCAGACGCATCGATCTACCACTTGTCCGTATGGCGAAAGATCATCCGTGACGTCTTCAAGCACGACCTTGTCTATCTAATGGCCCTCGACCGGGAAGATCGTGTCCGTGGCGTTTTCCCGATGGTGAGACAACGGAGTCGACTTTTCGGACATTTTCTGACGTCCGTGCCCCTTGTCAACTACGGTGGGGTCCTGGCCGACTCTCCTGAAACCGAACTGGCATTGTTGAAGGCAGGCCAAGAAATAGCCGAATCCACGGGTGCCCAACATTTGTGCGTTCGAAACCGCTTTGAAGGAAATTATTCCCTGCCCTGTAGCAAGACCAAGGTTGGAATGTACCTGACCCTCCCTGCCGGCACGGAAGCCCTTTGGTCGAGCTTCAAGTCCAAGCTGCGTAGCCAGATACGTCGAGCCATGAAGGCCGATTTGCAAGTACGCCATGGACATCTCGAGTTGCTGGATGGCTTCTACCAAGTCTTCAGTCGGAACATGAGGGATTTGGGAACACCGACCTATGCGAAACAATTCTTTTATAGCATTCTAGATGAACTTGGAAACCACGCCTCGATTACGTTGGTGCAATCGAAGGAAGAAGTAATCGCGGGGGAATTCAATCTGAAATACCGTCAGACGATGGAAGTTCCGTGGGCTTCGAGTCTGAGAGAGTTCAATCATCTAGCGCCAAACATGCTCCTGTATTGGGGCATGCTGCAGAAGGCCGTGGGGGAAGAGTGTACCTGTTTCGACTTTGGACGATCGACCTTCGATGCAGGAACCTACCGCTTCAAGGCACAATGGGGTGCTCAACCCAAACAGCTCTATTGGTATTATTGGGTCGTGACGGGCGGGAGATTCCGTCCATAAACCCTGAGAATCCCAAGTACCGTTTCTTCACATCTGCGTGGCAGCGACTGCCGCTGGCAATCGCGAACCGGTTGGGCCCCCACATCGTTCAAAACATTCCCTAAAGAAACGGTTTCACCCAGTGACGTCATATTTGATTCTTGCATGTATTGTGTGGGGTTCCGCACTGCTGGTACTGCACTCCCACTTCCTCTACCCGCTACTGCTCTGGATACGCTACAGGAATCTGCCGAAGAGATCGTATCGTGTAGACTTCCACCCGTCGGTTACTCTGATCATCTCCGCCTATAACGAAGAAGAGTGCATCGGGAGGAAGCTGCGGAACGCGCTGGCATTGGACTATCCTGCGGACCGGCTGGAAGTACTCGTCGTGTCAGATTGTTCGGACGACCGAACAGATGAGATCGTTCATTCATACGCAGCTCGGGGGATTCGTCTCCTTCGACTATCGAAGCGGATGGGAAAAACCCTAGGGCTCAACCGTGCCGTCTCACAGGCCAAAGGTGAGTTCCTCGTCTTTTCGGACGCCAACACGATGTACGAGTCGGACGCCATTACCAAGTTAGTCCGTCATTTCCAAAACCCGCGGATTGGTTACGTGGTAGGCCAGGCAAGGTATACTTCGGGAAAATCCTCATCGGCCAGAAGCGAGGGTTTCTACTGGCGATACGAAACCGCAATCAAAAAGTTGGAAAGCCACGCGAATTCGGTTGTCGGTGGCGACGGAGCCATCTACAGTATCCGCCGCCACCTTTATTGGCCGCTGTTGCGCACGGACCTGAACGATTTCGTAAATCCCCTCCAAATCATTCGAGCCGGCTACGTTGGTGTTTACGATCCCGAGGCGGCCGCAACTGAAGATGCAGGAGCCAGTTTCGACCAAGAGTTCCATCGAAAGGTGCGCATCGTCGCCAGGGGTTGGAATGCGGTGAAGCGTGTGCGTGAGGTAGTCAATCCTCTGAGGTTCGGTTTCTTTTCCTTTCAAATCATATCGCACAAGATCCTACGCTGGCTGACCCCGATTTTCTTGTTTTTTTGCTTCACTTCGTGCCTCGCGCTCGCTCTCATGGGATATCATCTCTATGTCGTGCCTCTGGTCCTACAGCTCGTTGTTCTTCTTCTCGCCTACGCTCATGTCCTGCTGTCGCGCGCTACACGAAGGGAATGGAAAGTCTTCTACGTGGCGTATTACTGGTTACTCGTAAACTGGGCGAGCTTTCTCGGAACCATCGAATTTGTCCTGGGAAGAGTCCCTGCCACGTGGGATCCAATTCGGGTCTCTGCTTCCCCACCGGGTCGAAACCAGGCTCGCTCCCGGAGTTCCTGGTTTCTGAAAGCCCTCCTCCTTTTTGTCGCGGCCGCCGTGACGGTTCCCTTCTGGCCTGGCTGGTTCGGATTTTCGACAATGGGTGTACGACTGTTCTTCTACGGAACGCTGGCGTTCATCCTGCATAGTTTGATTCTCTATCCAGTCTCACTTCTCGTACTGAAACCGTTCCGGTCCGGGAAGGATCTAAAGCCAGCACATGGAGCGATCCACTGGCCAACCGTGACCCTGTTGATCTGTGCATACAATGAAGCCGATTGTATCGAAGAAAAAATACTCAATTCGCTTCAATTGGATTACCCGCGTGAGTCTCTCCGAATCGTTGTGGCATCCGATGGCTCCGACGACTCCACGAACGAAATCGCCGGCCGGTACGCAAACCAAGGAGTGGAGTTGCTGGCCTACGAGACTCGGCGAGGAAAGACAAGCCTTCTGAACGATACGATTCCCCAACTAGGCCCAAAATAAGCGAGGTATGAGCTCGCTCGGAAAATCGTTTGCCTTTTCCGAATATCTCGTGGATTTCAGCTCCTTGTGCGTAACAGGGAAAGCAAAGAGAAACACAAGAGACAAACCTTCCATTGGTTGTCTGGATCACTTGATCTTGTTTGTCTCTGTTATGCCCTTCCTTTCGCCCGCCACTCTTGCTCCGCCGGGGGTACGGGCTCACCCGCCGGCGAGGCGCCTTCAAGTAAACCTGAGTTGCCTGATATAGTCGAACGTCGCCAAAAAGGTTTCGAGATGCTTGCTATAGGCCAATATCCTGTAAACGAGGCGACGACCGGTTCTTACAATCTGACAGGGTATTTGCACAAAGTTCACCAGGAAGCGTTTGAACTCCATCCTCAAGATATCACGACGTACTGTCGGCGCCTGCGTCACCAGGCCATACCAGGCCTTCAGATTCCACGCCAGCGATGCGATGACCATGTAGGCCCAGTTCGATACCAGACTGTCCGAAGGCATCCTCAAGGCGTTCACTCCACTCTTGAGCTGACCGATGACGTTTTCCTGGTTGCAGCGATCGTTGGCAAAAAGGACCACTTCTCCCATCGTCATCTCCCGATCGTTGGTGATGTAGAAGAAGTACCGGACCTCATCAAACAGCCGGTGCTCCCCCTTTTCGATCGTGAGGTTCTTCCGAACCACAACCATGCGATAGGTTTTCTTACAGTGTCCGGGACGATAGTCAAACTCGGCGACCTGCTCGCTCTGCAGGCGGATGTTCTTGAATTCTCTCTCCTTGATTACTTGTTCTTTGACGTTTTCCGGACGGCGCCGTTCTTCGCTCTTGACCTCATAACGAGGAGGCCGCTCGAGCGGTTTCCATTGTCTCTCCGGCAGGGCATCGGCCATCCCGACCAGGTTCGGCTTGGCGTCATAACCAAAGACAAAACCAACCCGCTCGTCCCAGCGATCGAAGTTTCTCGTCAGCGAGAAATCCGTGTCGCCCCGAAGCCAGACCTTCGTAAACACCGACGACACCAGATCGATTGCCCGGTCCATCCACTCGGCCGCTCCGTCGGAAGAGGGACGGTTGCCCGGCCGATTCATCAGATAGAGGACCTCATTCGTATTGGCCAAGGTCACGATCAACGGTGCGTAACCCCAGATCCCGTTGTAGGCAATGTCCATTCCTTCCTTGCATTCCCCCAAGGTTCCGGCGACGGTCCCGTCCACGTCGATGATGGCCTCCTTCCGGAAGGAAGCATCCTGCAACTTCCACACCTTGGTTCGGGTTTCATTGATGGTTTCCTGAAGTCCGAAGATCCAATCCTCATCGAAACGACGGAGGAAATCTCCAGCCGTCGTGGGATCCGGAATCCTCTCGGCTCCCAGTCCGTTCATGTAGGTCTCATCCTGGCGCAACCGCTCGATATCTTCGAGACAGGTTCCACCCGACAAGACGTTGTATGCGATGTTCAGTACATGATCGGATTCCCAGTAAGGAAAGTGGTACTTGAGCAAAACGATGTTTCTGTTGATATCTTTGTCCAATCCAAGCTTACACACGAGCTTGTGAATGGCTCCGATACCACCAGATCCGATGGCGCGCGTTCTCTCGGCGATCTCGTAGTAGGTGTTGGAGTCCTTGAACATAGGATCGGACCGGTCCTCAAACTGATTTCTTTCCAACCGGCGTGTAAGATTTTGCTTGTCTCGGAGGAGGATTCTGTGGTTTCTTTTATTCACCTGGAATGTGCTCCTTTCGGGATGTCTTGTAAATATATCAAACGCATTTTATCCCGTAACGGCGCACGTTCCAGGGCTTTTCTTCCTCCTCATGCAAAAAATCACGCTGGACTAAGGACTAGGGTCCGACGTCGTCCTTCTATCGGATGCCAATGCCATGTATCAGCAGAATTGCCTCAGGTTCCTCCTCCCCCATTTCGTAGACCCAGCTGTGGCAATTGTCAGCGGGAAGGTGAGTCTGCACAACAGCAACGAGTCCTATGCGGACCCGGAAAGCTACTATTACCGTTTCGAGAACTGGCTCAAGTCCATGGAGACAAAACTGGGAAGTACCATAACGGCGGACGGGGCGATGCTGGCTATCCGACGGGAGCTCGTGCCGTCACTCCCGGTAGACACGGTGCTCGACGACTTTGCACTGGCGTTGTGGTGCTTGCGTAGCGGATACAAAGTGAGGTACGAACCCGGGGCGGTGGCATGGGAGGAATCGCCCTTGGAGCTTTCCCACGAACTCAGAAGAAAATCAAGAATCGCCGCCGGGACCGTCCAGTGCATGAACTGGACCTTCCTGCTGCCGTTTCCAAGCCAGTGGTTCGTCTGGTGGTTGTTCATCGGCCACAAGCTGATCCGATGGTCCATGCCATTCTGGCTGATCTTGCTCTACGCTCTGAATCTATCCCTCTACGGACAAGATCCCCTTTTGGATGCGTTGTTTCTGCTGCAATCGTTCCTGTACGCCGTTGCGCTCGCTGCCATGGTAGCCAGGCCGTACGGGTGGAATCCTCTTCCAACAACACACTATGTCCTTGCGTCCAATCTAGCGGTCTTGTGGGGACTGTTTAGAGGTCTGTTGAACATACAGAAGCCAACTTGGGAGAAGTTTTCTCGAACTCGCGAGCGGGCGCCGATTTCCTGCTAGACCAAACGTAACGTGATGAACCCTACGGCTTGCACTGCTACTCCGATACGAGGCCCGTGCCTCCGCCGGCTACCCCAACCCTCACTAAGGACAACAGAAAGCGAAACGGCATGAGTCCATGGAAAGACACCGTCAAGCGAATCGCCCATAAGACGCCAATTACCCGCACCTTGCGAAAGATCGTGCCCCACCGTCACGCGGTCATCTTGCGTTATCACTCAATTCAGGAACCGGGCACGGCCATTTATGCAAGTCCGGGGATATGTGTCAGCCTCGAAGCCTTCGAAAGGCACGTGCGTTATTTTACCCGGAACTATGCAGTCATCACCCTCGACGAGTTCCGAGAATGCCGGGACAGTGGTCGCACTCCTCCAAACAATCCCGTCATCTTTACCTTCGACGACGGGTATGCTGACAATCTCGAGGCGGCAAAGGTACTGGCTCGCCATAGCGCTAGTGGAACCTTCTATATATCTGCAGGGTATGTAGAGTCCGATCGACCCTTTTGGCTCTCCGAACTTCTATGCTTGCTTCACTTCACTCAAAAGCAGAGCTTTAATCTTCAAACTACCGATGGTGACAGGATGTTTCCTCTACAAACACGTGAGGAAAGGACCCAGGCAGCCCAGTATGTGACTGACCGAATCAAGCAAAACGATCTCACTTATCGGGAGTCCGTGCTGGAGTCCCTTCGGGGAAAGCTCTGGACGCCAGAGGTGTCCGCATTGCTCGATGATGTTTTTCTGAACTGGGATCAGATTCGCGAGATGAAGCGGATCGGCATGGATATCGGATCACACACCATGACCCACGCGAATCTGCCCAACGCAGGATTCGAGACGGCCCGGGACGAAATCGTGAGGAGCAAGGCGTGCCTGGAAGAATCGATCCAGTCTGAGGTTCGTCATTTTTCATATCCGAATGGGGGTCCGTACAAGTATTTCAATAATCGGATAAAGAACTTCGTAAAGGAGGCGGGCTACTGGACCTCGACGACATCCATCAACGGCCTGGCGGATCTCGATGGAGATCCCTATGAAATCCACCGAACCCGTATCGTGACAGACTTGTATCAGATGGACTTCGAAATCGAATCCGAGAACCTAGCCCTTTCGCTTCGACAGCTCTTTCGTAGGTGAGCCTCCACTCTCTTTGACGCAGCCAACCCTGCCCTGATCCGAGCGAACCAGACCGGGCAATGTAGTCACTCGAAAACCTGTCGACATCCGTGCAAGACTTCTCTCATAACATGCATAAGCACTCCACAAACTGGCTCCTGCTCCTGCTTTCTGTTGCAGTATTCGCTCCCTCGATCATCTGGCTCTACCAGAGATGGACACTGAGCATTTGGCACAATGGCCACGGCATTTTCATCCCTTTCATCGTAGCATTCATGATCCGGGATCTTTGGCAGCGTGAGACCCGTACCGCCCGTCCGGCCGACTCAGATCAGGAAACTTCTTCTTTGGGCTTTCTCCTTATCGTTCCAGGACTTCTGATCCTCATCATGGACACGGCCATCAAGACTCAGCTACTCTCTGCGGCCGGTTTGCTCGTCTGTCTCCCCGGCTACTCATTGCTCCTTCTGGGCACCAGGCGCACCAAGGCCTTGTTGTTCGCATGGATTCTCACGTTCTTCATGCTGCCAATCCCTTCGGCATTCGTCAGTTCGTTGCAATTCTGGCTCAGATCCATCGCAGCCAATGGTGCGGAGTGGATTGTTTCGACTGCCGGAATTCCCGTTCTCCGGGTAGATTCCACACTTCACTTGGCTGATAACACGCTCGTGATCGCCGATGCCTGCAGCGGCTTCTCGACCCTCTATGCCGGCGTTGCTTTTGCCTTGATACTAGCGTACCTGTCTTCGTCTACCTCCAGACGAACTCTGTTGATAGCGTTCTCGTGGCCGCTTGCCATTGGTTTCAACGTCCTGAGATGTGCCGCCCTGGCGTTGCTCGTTCATCACTGGGGCATAGATATCTTGAAAACATCCTGGCATGAGATCTCCGGCTTCCTTTCGTTCGGGAGTGTGCTCGCGACCTTGTTGTGGCTGAGCCACTCTAACATGGCTTCACGGAGACCCGCCTGATGCGGCTGTCAACGCGCTATACTCCGCACTTACTTATACTCTTGACCGCAGCGATGATCCCGGTATCGATTCACTCCTACGCAGGTTTCCAATACGACGACTGCAGATCGAACGCGGATCTAATGGATACCTACCATTCTGGCGCCTCTGACGATGATCGTGGACGCTGGATGCGCGAAGTCTTCGCTGCCTTCCAATGGTCCGAAGGGACACTGAAGAGCAGGGGTTCAGATCTAGAGCTCCAATACACAGTCGTCCGCTCCTACGACTCAAAGAAGCTATACCATCGACCGGAGACGGCTCTCGTGAAGGGAATGGTTCCATTCTCGCACTTGGTCCAGTGGCACGATGAAATTCCAATTCAGCGCGTTCATTACAACGCCGAGAGCTACGCAGTCTTTGTGGGCTATCTACTGGTAGCAAAGTCACAGCTCATCGAGAACCCATACCTTTTCCAACTACGATGGTTTCCCTATCAGCTGGTCCGAGGAAGCTTTCCTACAACCCTTTTCTTTATTTATGGAAAGGCGCGTGCTTCTGACTCAGATCGCCTCGAAGAACGAGCGACAGAATGGCTGGTACGATCCTGGCAAGTTTATGAAAACGCATGCCATAAGGCATCCTCTGCCGACCGCCAGAGTCATCGCAAAATTGGCCGATAGACACCCTTTCAAGCCCGGCCTGTTCTTTCTTCTGGTCGCGATCAGTGCGTCCACGATGGTCGTCATCGATTCTGTCTTACTACAGTTAAAGAATAATTACTTCACGGGCGGATTCCTAGCCAAGTACGTGCTCGAAAGCCCCGGCCAAGTATTGGTTTATCTCCTGGCGGCCTTGCTGCTGGACGCCTTCCAAATCGTGGGCATCTGGAGTCTGATTGTCCCCGTCGCACGTCGGATCATTGCCCGGACGGTTCGGGTCTACTTCCTGGCCACCGTCATCGGCTTAGCCGTCCCGCTCATGTTTGATCTTGTGGAATATCGAATGCACCAATATCTGGGCGGATTGGTTGACTTCGGGCTAATTTGGGAGCTTGCTGGTGGCAACCCGTTGGAGATGCTGGCGCAGGGAAGCGGTCACCTCGGAACGCTGATTGCCGCCATCGTCCTTCTGGCGCTCGGAACGGGTATCGGCTGGCGGATCTTGGCCTCGATCGAGGGATACCTCCATCGGTGCTTTGGCCCGTTGGCTCTGCCAAGCAACCGGCAGCTGTGGACTGCCGTGCTCGTTCTGTGTATTTGCAGTTCCGTGATGTTGGCCGGGCTCTCAATAATGGACGCCTCTCTACGTTACGGCCTTGTCAAAAAGCCGAGCGGTGCCGTGGTCGCAGACGTGATCGCGTGGAGCACAGATTTCGATGGGGACGGGTACGGATTGCTGTCAAAGCCACCAGATCCCAAGCCACTCGACGCTACCATTCATCCGTATGCCCTCGACAAACCCGGCAACGGAATTGACGAGAATGGCGTAGGGGGAGACCATCCCCAGAACTTTCCGCTTGATTCTTTCAGTGACGGAGCCAACTCTAGATGGGATCGCTGCCCGCCGGTTCTACTCATACTGCTCGAAAGCTTTCGTGCCGACATGCTGCGGCAACGACTTCATGGAAAGGCGATCACACCCTTCATGAACCACCTCATGGAGGAAGGGACCCGCTCCGACCAGGCGTTTTCTCACAGCGGTTACACGATCTCCTCCCGCGTGCACCTCTTTTCTGGAAAGCTCAACCCGTCTGACGATGACAAGACCTTGATCGATGATTTCAAGGCCCAAGGATACACGGTCGCCTATTTTTCTGGTCAGGACGATTCCTTTGGAGACCAGGAAAGCACGATAGGCACTGGCAGAACGGACGTCTTCTACGATGCAAGACAGGACCAATCCAATCGATATTCCCGGTTTGCGACCCCCGGCAGCTTAGCGGTATCCTGGAAGTTACTCAACCGCCGTGTGGTCAGCTTTCTCGATCAGCATCCATCCCAAGTTCCCGTCTTCCTCTACGTCAACTACCACGATACGCACTTCCCTTATGCACACCGCGAGATGGACAACATCTTGGATGTATCCCCTCTTCCCAGGAGCAAGATCGGCCCTGAGGCAGGAGAGCGCCTGCGCGCAACGTACGCCAACGCCGCTGCCAATGTAGACCGTGCGATCGAGGCCCTGATCACAAAATGGGAGTTGAAGTTCAGGGGCCAGGACCCGGTAGTTCTGATTACCGCCGATCATGGGGAAGCACTCTTCGAGAATGGCTATCTCGGTCACGGCTATCGTCTGTCGTCGGAACAAACACGCGTGCCGTTGATTGTGCGTGGGCTCACAGGGGTTTGGCCCGCATTGATGGGTTTGTCCGATATTCGCCCAAGGCTGATTCAGTCCCTTGCACAACCACAGCCCGGGAAACCCTTGAGCTTCGAGTCGGACTCCGAGCACTCTGTAGTTCAGTACATTGGCAACTTCTCTCGTCCCCGTATCTTGGCGCGGCGGGACATTCACGGTCTGCTTCAGTACGACTTCTGGAACAATCGCCTCGAACCTCCGAATCCATCCGGTTCTGTCCCCGGCCGCAATGATCAGCGGCGATTCGCACAGCTGATCTGGACCTGGGAGGCATTGAACCTGAAACCTCTCTTGCACGCCGGTAATGCCGGATGATCACTCGATCATCGGACTGGTTCGCAGAGTTTCGCCTGTGCTAGAATTATTTTCTAACTAGGTTCCCTCGGTACGTTGGTCTTGCTAACTACGCTGGCGATCATTCAAAACCTCTTCCGAATAGGAGTCGAAAGAAATGGGTAGTTTTTTCATCGAACTTTGGGCCTTCATGAAACACCGGAAGAAGTTCTGGTTACTTCCAATTATCGTGCTGCTCACTCTATTGGGATCCCTGATCGTCTTTACCCAAGGATCCGCGGTGGCGCCTTTCATCTACACCCTGTTCTAGATCGCGCCGCACCAAGGCCTCTCTGTCGGGTGGACGAAACATATTACGATTTTGCAGAATCTCCACCCGACTCGGGCGCGCCAGTACGAAACATACGTAACCGGGCATCAGCATCGAGCCCTCTAAAAAAGCGTCTGGGTGACCCAAGACTCCCATCGGCCCCAGCGCAACCGACACATGAATGTAGCACCTCCAACCTTCTATTAGATAAAGATAAACAAGCTCAAAATGTTAGAAATGCCCGAGGGGATCGCACCGGACGAGTCGACGTCCCGGGAGCGGGTAACTCTCAATCGTGTACGTGGACCCTTGAGGAATCCGTGTCCTTTCTTGCCACGTCCCAAACATTCACCGTTTTCTAAGATTGAAGGGGATCGATCATGATTGAACCCTGCGTCTCCCAACCTAGTCGCCGTCCTCGAGTGCCCGGACTGGCGAAACTCGCACCTTTGTTTTTCTTGGTGATTGTGGCCGCATGTGCTCATGACCCCGGAGAGTTGCGTGACCGTTACTTGAGCAGCGGCAAGGAGTATATCGGTCAAGGAGACCTCTCCGCTGCTGCGATCGAGTTCCGCAACGCGATCAAGGCAGACCCCAGATCGACAGGGCCGCATTACGAGCTCGGCGTCACGTACTTGCGCCTAGGCCGCCATGAAGATGCGGCAAGGGCTTTCGCCCAGGTCACTGCGCTCGACAGCAATCACGCAGAGGCCCAACTAAGAAGAGGCAACCTTTTATTGTTCCAACGGAAGTTCGCGGATGCGCGGTCCAGGGCCGAGCATGTCCTAAAAGAAGACCCAACCAATTTCCAGGCCAGAGTTCTCCTCGGTAGCTCGTACGCGGGCCTGCTACATCTCAACTCCTCTATTGATGAGTTGCTGGATTCTTTCCGGACCGAACCAAGGCTTCTCCCCGCCTATCTTGCGCTGGCTGAAGACGGAAATCCTCAGTTGGATGCCGAGCGGGCGGAACAGATCTTCCTCCAGCTTGTGAAGGAAAACCCAACTTCTCCGCTCGCGCAACTCGTCTTGGCGAACTTTTATCTTGCCCAGCGTGCACCGGAGAAGGCGGAGCCGCTGCTTGACAGCGCTCTGAAGCTCGCCCCGGAATCGGTCGAGGTCCATGAGGCACTCGCTGCCTTCTATCTTCACACTTCCAGGATGAAGGAATCAGAAAAGATCTACCAGACATTGGTGACGCTGTCTCACAAGGCCATTTTTCGGAGGATGATTCTCGCGACATTTTATTCCCAGACTGGCCGCTATCGGGAAAGTATCCGACTCCACAGAGAGATCCTGGCGGATGATTCCGAGAACGCTCTGGTGCGTGGAAACTTGGCAGCACTCTACCTCGCGGAACAGGAATTCGAAGAAGCAAGCTCCACAATCGCCGAGATGCTACAGAGAGACGCGGAATCAGTGGAGGGATTGCTTCTGCGCGGACAGCTTCTCATTGCAGAGAATCGGCCCGGTGAAGCTGTTGATGCACTCGAAGAACTGAAAAAGGCAGCGCCCCGGCTCGCAAGAGTTCGTTACACCCTCGGCCTGGCTTACCTCCAATCGGAGATTCCCGATAGGGGCGAAGCCGAGCTGAGCAAAACCCTGGAGATCGACCCCTACTTTGTTCCCGCCTATATCAGACTCTCGCAACTAAAACTCGACATGGGATTTCCCGAAGCAGCCATCCGGAACGCTCGGGAGGCATTGAGGTTGAATCCGAACGAAACCGATGCAAGGATCGCTCTTGGGCACGCGTACGCGGCCGGCGGCGACTATCAATCAGCAATGACAACGTTCAGTGAATGTCTCCAACGCATTCCTGGAGACGTCAGGACTCTGCATGGGCTCGGCATCGCGTACTGGGGCCAAAAGCAGTTCTCCAGAGCGGCGGAACAATTCAAAGCCGCTCTGAGCAAGGATCCAACACACTTCGACTCGCTCGCTGCCCTTACCCAGCTGTTCGTTGCCAGAGGAAAAGCCAAGGAAGCGATCGAATTCGTGCAGGAAATGATCGACAAGTCCGAGTTACCCACCAAACTTCACCAGGTCTTGGGCCAGATCTACCGCGCGAAACGGAGTCCCCAGAAGGCGGAACAGCAATACCTCAAGGCGTTGGCACTGGATCCTGAGGATCCCACGCTATACCTTGCCCTGGCCGATTTCTATGCGGCTGACGGAAAGTGGCAACAGGCGGTCGAAACGTACGAGTCGCTCATCGCAAAGACACCCGACAACCCGACACCGAAGAGGAACCTCGCCGCCCTCCACTTGAGTCGTGGACGGTTCGAAGAAGCCACCGAGTGGGCAGATCTGGTTTTGGAAGCTCAGCGCACAGACAGAGCAGCCTGGGAGATCAAGATCGAGGCACTCTTGGCACAAAACAAGAGCAAGGAGGTGCTCGAGCAGCTACGCAATACGCTACAGCGCGGGGAACAAACCGCGCATCTGCACTATCTGCTAGCCATGGCGTATCTGCGGGAAGACAGCAAGCATCAGGCAAGGCAGGAATTGCAAAGGGTGCTGGATCTCAATCGTCATTTCGAGGAGGCACACCTGGCTCTGGCCCACCTCGGCCTGGATGCCGGTGATTCCAGTGCGGCAATGCGCCATGCCCTGGACGCCTTGGGAATCAACCCCAAACTCACTGAGGCACGTCTCGCGCTGGGAATCGCGTACATCGCCGCCAAAGAATACCGACGTGCAGTCGAGGAACTGGAAGAAGTCCTGGAAACGGATTCCGAGAATACCACGGCGCAATACAACCTGGCCGCGGCGTACGCCGAGATAGGAAAACCAGGGAAAGCCATCACCCAGCTTCGGAGCGTGCTCGACTCGCAGCCCTCCCACGATGGCTCCATCACCGCTATCACCCAGATATATCTGAATCAGAATCAGCCCGATACGGCAATTTCGGTTTTACGGCAAGCTCAGGCACAAAACCCAAACCGGCCGGAGCTAAACCTCCTGCTTGGGAAGGTGTTCCTGTCGAAGGGGGACTTCTCAAGTGCCGAACGTCACTACAAGAAGGCCGTCACCCAGAAACCCGAGAGCACCGAACATCACCTGGCACTGGCGGACATGTACTTCTCCATCGGACAGCCGCAGCCAGGCATCGAAGCATATCAATCGATTCTCGAGCGGTTTCCCGAACTCTCCAATGCTCGATTCAGGTTGGCGACCCACTACTTGAGGCTCCAACGATACGAAGACGCCACAAGGCTCGCCGACGCCCTGCTAGACACTCCGGAACCAGACATCGAGAGCCAAATCTTGAAGGGGAAGATTCAGCTAGCTCAAAACAACACCGCGTCCGCCGTTGCAGAGTTCAAGAAGGCCGTCCAGTTGGCACCAGATTTGGCGTCGGTTCACTACACACTAGACCCAAAATAAGCGAGGTATGAGCTCGCTCGGAAAATCGTTTGCCTTTTCCGAATATCTCGTGGATTTCAGCTCCTTGTGCGTAACAGGGAAAGCAAAGAGAAACACAAGAGACAAACCTTCCATTGGTTGTCTGGATCACTTGATCTTGTTTGTCTCTGTTATGCCCTTCCTTTCGCCCGCCACTCTTGCTCCGCCGGGGGTACGGGCTCACCCGCCGGCGAGGCGCCTTCAAGTAAACCTGAGTTGCCTGATATAGTCGAACGTCGCCAAAAAGGTTTCGAGATGCTTGCTATAGGCCAATATCCTGTAAACGAGGCGACGACCGGTTCTTACAATCTGACAGGGTATTTGCACAAAGTTCACCAGGAAGCGTTTGAACTCCATCCTCAAGATATCACGACGTACTGTCGGCGCCTGCGTCACCAGGCCATACCAGGCCTTCAGATTCCACGCCAGCGATGCGATGACCATGTAGGCCCAGTTCGATACCAGACTGTCCGAAGGCATCCTCAAGGCGTTCACTCCACTCTTGAGCTGACCGATGACGTTTTCCTGGTTGCAGCGATCGTTGGCAAAAAGGACCACTTCTCCCATCGTCATCTCCCGATCGTTGGTGATGTAGAAGAAGTACCGGACCTCATCAAACAGCCGGTGCTCCCCCTTTTCGATCGTGAGGTTCTTCCGAACCACAACCATGCGATAGGTTTTCTTACAGTGTCCGGGACGATAGTCAAACTCGGCGACCTGCTCGCTCTGCAGGCGGATGTTCTTGAATTCTCTCTCCTTGATTACTTGTTCTTTGACGTTTTCCGGACGGCGCCGTTCTTCGCTCTTGACCTCATAACGAGGAGGCCGCTCGAGCGGTTTCCATTGTCTCTCCGGCAGGGCATCGGCCATCCCGACCAGGTTCGGCTTGGCGTCATAACCAAAGACAAAACCAACCCGCTCGTCCCAGCGATCGAAGTTTCTCGTCAGCGAGAAATCCGTGTCGCCCCGAAGCCAGACCTTCGTAAACACCGACGACACCAGATCGATTGCCCGGTCCATCCACTCGGCCGCTCCGTCGGAAGAGGGACGGTTGCCCGGCCGATTCATCAGATAGAGGACCTCATTCGTATTGGCCAAGGTCACGATCAACGGTGCGTAACCCCAGATCCCGTTGTAGGCAATGTCCATTCCTTCCTTGCATTCCCCCAAGGTTCCGGCGACGGTCCCGTCCACGTCGATGATGGCCTCCTTCCGGAAGGAAGCATCCTGCAACTTCCACACCTTGGTTCGGGTTTCATTGATGGTTTCCTGAAGTCCGAAGATCCAATCCTCATCGAAACGACGGAGGAAATCTCCAGCCGTCGTGGGATCCGGAATCCTCTCGGCTCCCAGTCCGTTCATGTAGGTCTCATCCTGGCGCAACCGCTCGATATCTTCGAGACAGGTTCCACCCGACAAGACGTTGTATGCGATGTTCAGTACATGATCGGATTCCCAGTAAGGAAAGTGGTACTTGAGCAAAACGATGTTTCTGTTGATATCTTTGTCCAATCCAAGCTTACACACGAGCTTGTGAATGGCTCCGATACCACCAGATCCGATGGCGCGCGTTCTCTCGGCGATCTCGTAGTAGGTGTTGGAGTCCTTGAACATAGGATCGGACCGGTCCTCAAACTGATTTCTTTCCAACCGGCGTGTAAGATTTTGCTTGTCTCGGAGGAGGATTCTGTGGTTTCTTTTATTCACCTGGAATGTGCTCCTTTCGGGATGTCTTGTAAATATATCAAACGCATTTTATCCCGTAACGGCGCACGTTCCAGGGCTTTTCTTCCTCCTCATGCAAAAAATCACGCTGGACTAAGGCCTAGTAGGATTGTATAGAATCAAATTGGGTTCACTTTTGGGGTGACTCTGCTGATTCGCATCGTTCCGGGACAGTGCAAGAAGATAGTGCTGCGGCTGCCCCCCAAGTTGTCCAAATCATGACGTAGGTCGAGGTAAAACCAAGAAAGTAATCAAAGAGACCGTGGACGAAAACAGCCAGGACCGCTGCACCAACTCCCAGGTTGTTAGCGATCGCGTGAAACCGCAGTTTTCTGAACGGGCGCCGGTAGAGAGGTTTTCAGGCGCAGTTTGATTCGAAGATACCTCACGTAGTCTGCCGAGATAGGATTCTGAAGTAATTCCTCAATGACAGGGAGAAAATAATGCAGGGACCGGATAGGCGATAGCCTGCGTGCCTGTGGATCACGGAGTAACCGACGAGCGGAAGTCAGGAGTAAGCTCGATTCTATGACCGAAAGCGGAACCCGACGATCATAGAGCTGATAAGCGAGTTGATAGTCTTGCCGACGAGGCCGTTGTGGAGTCTCAGGCAGCTGGGCGTAGAGATCAACAACAATCTTTACGTATTGAATGCGATTGGACGGCACGGGTTCTAACGTTTCTTTTTCCTCCGCGCGGAGGCTTCCTGCTCGCTCTCTCGAATCCGATAGCTACGTCCTTCAATGACGGTCACATCGGCATGGTGAGTGAGACGATCCAAGGGCGTGGCAATGCAAGCGGCATTGGGAAAGACCTCGTTCCATTCTCGAAAGGCTCTATTTGTACTTATAACGATGGATCGATGCTCATAGCGCCGGTTGACGACTTCGTACAGCAGATCCGCGGCATGGTTGTCATAGGAGAGATACCCGACTTCGTCTACGCACAGAAGGTGAGGGCGGGCGTAGGATTGGAACTTTCTTCTTCGGAGTTCCGGGGAATCACATTGGAGATCTTCGATCAGGTCGGCAGCCGTACGAAACAGGACGGAATAGCCGGCCAGCACAGCAGCGTGGGCAATGTTTTTGGTAATCATGGTCTTGCCCAGACCGTTGGCACCGAGTAGGACAAAGTTGCGACCATCCGGGATGAAATCCAGAGTGAGGGCGCGTTCGATGACCTGGCGATCGATTTTCTTTGGCCAATTCCAATCGAAATCCGCCAGCGGTTTGAAGCGGCCGATGCGGGAGCGTTTCAGGCGGCGCTCGAGACTGCGGCGGCCACGCTCTCGAGCTTCGGCCTGCAACAGCTCCTCGAGCATTACACGAGGACTCCAACGACCCTTGGTAGCCCGGGCGATGAAGTCTTCCAGGGATTCAGAAGTGGCATTCAGACCGATGCCGGCGAGTTGGGTGGCAAGGTTATTCGTCACGGTCGGAGAGGTCATCGTAGGCCTCCAAGTTGTGGGGTTGGACGTTGAGGTTGGCAAGATCGGGACGACGAGTCAGATCGACAGGTAGTAGATGACGACGCTGTTGGGAGCGGCGATGTTTCTGTAGAATGAAGGCAACCGAAGAAGCCCGAGGCGTCTGCCGCTGGAGTGCTTCCCGAACGGCGACTTGTAGTTCCGTGGCTCCATAATCCTCCAAGAGCTGAGATAGCTGAGTGGTTTGCCCGCCGGCGGACTCTCCCCGCTGGAAGGCAGCCGCGATCAAGGCTTCGCTTTCAGGTACCGATTGAGCAAGACGGCCTCCAGGAGTAGCGCCGATGGCTTTGCGCTTCTCTTGTAGCAGTGCTTCTTGATGCGCCGGATCCAGGACGGCGTCATGGCGGTTGTAGGAGCGGCGGTGTCGGGCGATTTCGGTTGCGCCATCGAGAATGCGTACAGTGTCCTGTGATGCTGCCAGAGTGAGTGCTCGACCCACGGCCGTGTGTGGAATCGAGTAGTCGTTGAGATCAAAACGGATATAGATGGTCTTGCGCGATCGAACCGGTACCACCAGATCGGTATCGAAGGAATGCACCGGCAGTGGAAGCAATCGAGGTTTTTCCTCTTCTTCGAAGATTTGCTCAACGGTGCGGGACTGGTCTCCGGGCCAGGGACGTCGATGAGCGATTTCGTCGCGCCACAGAAGCGCTTGACGGTTGAAGTCCTCCAGGGTGGTGAAGCGGCGTGCGGCAAAGAAAGAGTGTCGGATGTACTGGATGGTTCTTTCGACACGCCCTTTCTGATTGCCACGGGCCACTTGGCACGGGCGAGTGGCAAAATGATAGTGAGCACAAAGCTCAATCAGCCGAGGATGAAAGTGCACGGCATCGCCGTGGCGTTCCAGCACGGCCGACTTCAGATTGTCGCTTAATATGACACGAGGGCAGCCCGACCATGAGTCGAAGGCCCGGACGTGACCGCGCAAGAAGTTCTCCAGGGTTTGATCGAAGAAGAACTCCAGATAAAGGGCTCGGGAATAAGAAAGTGTAAGAACGAAGCAGGACAACCGACGACGGGCACGGCCGATTGCAACGGCTCCAAAATGTGCCCAATCGACTTGGCCCTGCTCGCCAGGAAATGTTCGCAGCCGTAAGAAGGCTTCTCGGTGAACAGGGCGGAGACGGGCGACGACTCTCCGGAGTATCACGACACTGCCGGTATAGCCTCGATCCCGAATCATCTCATAGATACGAGTCGTTCGTAGGCGCGGATACTTCTCCAAAGTCTCCTTGATAAAGTCGATGTAGGGATCCGTGAGACTGGGACGAAGGATCTTGGCTCGATTGAATCGATCGGTTTGCAGGGCGGTTCGTACCGTATCCCGGTGAAGTCCCAGTTCTTGCGCGATGGTTCCAATCTTCCAATGCTCGGCATAGAACAAGCGACGGATGTGTGCCACGGTCTCGGCTGCAATCATGTTTCATCTCCATCCATGAAACACATCGATGAGCTGGCCCGCTCGACCGCAAACCATGCAGGTGATAGGGCCGGAAATCGTAGATGTGGTGTGTGTTTGAACTTTCTCATCACGTTGTACTTGCGCTTCGCGCGCAGCGATCCTGCCAGAACGAAGCTCGCTTCGGCTACCTGGATCCGTCACGCGGGCCATGGCTCGTCGACGCCGGTACGCTCGCTGACGGTCTCTGTGATCCAATCTTCCTTCGGGGCTTTGTTGATGCAGGCGATTGGCCTTGCGACGTTGCTTCCGGCGCGCTTTGCTACGACAGCGACAACTGCAGTACTGCTGTCCACGGTCACAGCAGCGACAGATCCAGAAAAGCGCCCCGCAGCCGTCAGCTCGGCAAAACCCTTGACGAAAGGTAACTTCGGAGGTGACCGTCATCCCATTCCCAGGGGTGGGAACTGGACAACGGCCACAAATCATGGCAGGCTACGAACATCTGATGGTTTGGTAGCTCTTCCAAAGAGAGCCGCCAACGGACCCCGATTGTTAATGGCGGTCGGGGTCCTCTTCCACACCCGAAAACAGCATAACCTATTGAGAAAAACTTGAGGAGGCGCCTACGGCGCCGATGATGTTGAGGCTTGTTATCTCGGCGTTTGTTCAGAAAAGTGCGGTTTTAAGCGATCAGTAACACCCAGGAAGAATGGAAGATCTCGATCCACGCTCTTTCGCCACATCCGCTTGAAGGTCGCCAGGACGCTAATGCATAGCCAAAGGAACAGTATGCCACCTACAAGGCCTGTTCCTACAAAGAATTCTACATACATATTATTAGAGTGCACTCTGTCGTCCCACTTTTCCAGGTCGAGGTACTGTCCATAGAGTAAACGAAAGTGGTCGGGCCCGACACCCAGAAACGGGCTAGACGAGATCATCCGGCCGGCTGCCCGCCACAAGGTCAAACGATCCACCCGAAAGCGGGGTTCAGGGAGCGGGATCGAATGAAAGCTGCCCTCGACGGGAGGACCCTCAATCAGAGCTCTTGAGTAGGCTGCAAGATGTCCTTCCGTGCTGAACCAGATGTCTTGCTGAACCAGATCCCAGGCCAATCGGTATCGGCCAGGTCGGGGAGGGGCTAGCACCCGCGCCTGAAGACGGATCTTTCCCCCTGGCGGGATCGTATAGGGAAACGGAGTGCGGAGGCCTTGAAAGACTACCACTTCCTTCGCTGCGGGATGGAGCCAGTGGTAGGAAACATGGAAGGGGGACTCACCGGTCGTGTGCCACGGGATTCGACCACGATTGGTAATAGTTACTTCAACTTGCTTTGCCTCGCCGGCGGTAAACTTTAGGAATTGGGGGACTTCGAATTGAGCACGGTACCAGCCCCCATGATTGCTCGTGGTCATTCTTAACCAGTACGTTGGATCGTAAACAAGGATCTGTCCAAGGAGCCCTAGGACGAACAGCAATACTGCCACCACCACCCAAAGGCCACGGTTTGAGCCCGCCTTGAACCAACCAAGGCTTCCCACACCGGTCAGCTGAAGAATCATAATGAGCAGGCCAGCCCGCGTTTGGCTGACCATTATCCCCCCTGCTATGAGCAACAGGCAGAAAAAGACGAGCACTGTCACCCGAAATCTGGATTGACCCAGCGTATACAATAGTAGCCCCAGACCAAATCCAAAGATGATCTCCAAATACATAGAAGCGATGGTCGGATACTGGAGGGTTGAGCTGGCCCTCAAATGTCCACCGACGTATGCGGGGCCTGTTTTGAAAAGGATAAGCCACTCGGAGCCCCAGGGCACCCGAAGGTACTCTAAAATGCACAGCAGGGCCACCAGCGTTCCCACGAAAACTGCGGCTACCGAGACCCCCAACAGGCGACGATGGCCCTTGAGTTCATTGAACACAAGAAAGTAAACCAAAATTCCCGCCGTAAAGCGCCCGCAGAAGCGCAGCGCATCGCCCGGATGTGCAACCCCCATCGAAGTGGACAAAAACAGCACGAAAAGAAGAAGCAAAACTGGCCACGTTGTTGGACTCTTGAAGCGCAGCCTGGGCCCGCCAATGACCGCGACAACCAACCACACGAGTAGCGCTCCCGATAACACCAGTTCCACATTCGTCAGCTCCAAACCTAATGGGCGGAAAATGGGCTTGAGTGTCTCGAACGGCGCGGCCACAATCACAACCAAAAGGCCGAGATAGGATAAGTTTGAAAGCGCTGATTTTCTTCCTAGAGACCTCGTTTTTGGCATAGAAGCAAGATTATAGTAGATTTCTCATAAATGGATGGAGTGTGGCAATTGAACTGCTACCATGAGTCCATCATTCCGAGTGAGCAGAGAGCTTTGGTGCCGCCTATAGGATCGACGAACGAAATGACGCTATCCTCAAGTCTGCAGCCTCGTACCATCTACAAAGTATTGCAGGTGATAGCGGTGATTGGTTCAAGATGAAAATTGGCCTGATTCTTCCCGGGTTTAGCGCAGGTGAAGATGATTGGTGCATACCTGCACTGCTCAACCTCGCTCGCCAACTCACAACACGCGCCGAAGTTCATGTCTTCCCTCTCCGCTATCCTTATCGAAAGGGTCGATATGCGGTTCATGGAGCCATGGTCCATCCGCTGGCAGGTGGTGCTGCAGGTGGCGTGTGGCGGGCACCGCTTATATCCAAAGCGTTGCTGGCGATTATGACCGAGCACCGAAGGTGTCCCTTTCAGGTCTTTCATGCGGTGTGGGCTGATGAACCTGGCTATGTTGCTGTCAAGGCAGGGCAGTTGCTGGGGGTCCCGGCGGTGGTGACGCTCTTTGGTGGAGAGCTGGTGAAATTGAGTGACATCGGGTACGGTGCTCAACTCAGTTTCATCAACCGGCATTTTATCCGGGTTGCCTTGCGCCAGGCGACATGTGTCACGGCGGGATCAACATACCTGCAGGAACTGGCTCGCCCTTACGTGGCCCCCAACAGACTGTTTCCCATCGCCATCGGTGTAGACACGGATCTTTTTTCTCCTCAGCCGAATGACTGCCGCTTGGAGCTTGCGGGTGAGAAAAGACTCTTGCACGTGGCATCGCTTGTGCCGGTGAAGGATCAGGTGACTTTGCTTCGCAGCATGGCTCAGTTAGTAAAACAGGATCCGACTGCTCATCTGCACCTTGTAGGTGATGGGCCCCGGCGAACTTTCCTTGCCCAACTCGTCGTGACACTCAAACTTACCGGGAACGTCACGTTTCATGGACAAGTGCCTCATGACCACTTGCCGGCTTACTATCGCCTTGCTGACCTGTGCGTTCTAACAGGATGCTGAAAAACTCCAACTAAATCGGTTTTTGTGCATCTTCAATATGAACCCTCTTATTGATGATTCCTTCGAGGAGAAACCGATGCGCGGACCGGACGAAAAGCAAGACGGGATGTTCAGCTACATCTCGGCCGAGAAACGAGTGCCGAACGATCACCCGCTGAGATCCATTCGGACCATGGTCGATGTCATTCTGCAAGAACTGTCTCCTCGATTCGAGGGTCTTTACGCAAGAGTCGGCCGTCCCTCGGTGGCCCCGGAGAAGTTGCTCCGAGCCTTGTTGCTTCAGGTCTTGTACTCGGTCCGGAGCGAACGGATGCTCATGGAGCAGTTGGACTACAATCTTCTGTACCGTTGGTTCGTTGGTTTGAGCATGGACGATCCGATCTGGGACGCGACCGTCTTTAGCAAGAATCGGGACCGACTTCTGGAGGGAGACATCGCCAGAGCCTTCTTTGAACGCGTCCTTTGCCACGCCCGTGCTCAGAGCATCCTGTCGGACGAGCATTTCACCGTGGATGGGACCCTGGTAGAGGCATGGGCGGGACAGAAAAGCTTCAAGAAGAAAGGCAGCCGTCCCAGCAAGCCGACGGATGGTTCTGGAAATCCAACGGTGGATTTCAAGGGTGAGAAGAGATCGAATGATACGCATCAGTCGACGACGGATCCAGATGCCCGTCTGTACAAAAAGGCCAAAGGCCAGCAGTCGAAGTTGTGCTACCTGGGCCATGTCACGATGGAAAACCGAAACGGTCTTGCGGTGAATGTGCGGGTCACGCGGGCAACGGGAACAGCAGAACGGGAAGCTGCGCTGGATATGCTTGACGATCTGCCTAGCAGAGATCAAATTACCGTAGGTGCGGACAAGGCCTACGACACGAAAGCATTTGTCAGGGAGGTTCGACAGCGCAACGTGACGCCACACGTTACGCAGAATGACCAAAACCGCCGCAGTGCCATTGACCAGAGAACGACCCGCCATCCCGGATATGCCGTTAGTCAGAGAAAACGCAAGCGGGTTGAGGAGATCTTTGGTTGGCTGAAAACTGTGGGTATGTTGCGTAAGACAAGACATCGTGGTGTGGACCGTGTCGGCTGGATGTTCACTTTCGGAGTGGCTGCCTACAACCTTGTCCGGATGAGAAACCTGATGGAGGCAAAGCCGTGATTGGAGCAGGGTGGACTTCGTCCGAGCATTTGATGAGCGGCCTAACGCATGCGCCGTGCCAATCCAGACCCTCATATCCCCTGCCAAAATAGAGTCAATCGATCCCGAAGTTTATGTTTGGAAACAATCTCGGCACAAAACCGGATTTTTCATCAGCCTGTTAAGTTCCCGCCACGAAGGTCAGGAAATGGTGGTCCTGGAGGCTGCGGCCTGTGCCCGAACGAGCGTGGGCACCGCGGTGGGCCTGCTACCCGATCTAGTACCCGCCGTTCGGACTGTGCCGGTAAATGATTCGCGCGCACTTGCCCAGACGGTTTTCTCTCTGCTTCAAGATCCTAATCGCCGCAACGACATGGGACTGGCGGCCCGAGAAGAGGTCGAAGCCAACTACAGCTTAGGCCGAAATACAGAAGCGTTTTGGAAGCTTTACAATCAGATTGACGATAGCGCATGCATTGGCGAAGTTTCAGAAGCAGCACCTTCGTTTCCCGAAGAGACCTAGGAATGCCTCCAGCAAATCCACAGTCCGATACTAGGCACCGGGAATTGGATTCTCGAGCAACCTTGGAAGGCATCAGTTACAAACCCTGGCCTGTCCAGTCGCCCCCAAAACGGCTTCTGGCCATTCGTTTGCAGGCCATGGGAGATGTAGTGATCACGTTACCCTACCTTCAGAACTTAAGAGATAGGTTGGCGGCACCGACGCGATTCGATTTCTTAACTAGGCAAGAGGTAGATAGCATTCCGAGAAATCTCGATCTATTTGATAACGTCTTCTCAATTGGTGGTGGACGCAGTTTCAAAAAACAGATCCTCATGGCGGTTCCTTTGCTTCCGCGACTTTTGGCGCTGCGCTACGATGTCGTAATTGATTTACAACAGAACCCACTGTCTCAGTGGATTCGCAAGCTTTTGCATCCACCTTGCTGGAGCGAGTTCGATCGATTTTCACCCATTTCTGCAGGGGAACGAAACAGACTAGCAATTGAAGCTCTCGGGTTGGGGCCGGTGGGTATTTCCCGAAGGTTGACTTTGAGAAAGAGCTCCCTGGGACGCGATATTCTAGCGAACGCAGGGTTGAAACCAGGCTGCGATCTCATCGTGCTTAATCCCGCAGGTGGATGGCCGACCAAGAACTGGCCTTTGGAGAATTACGTTGACTTTGCAAAACTATGGCTTGCCGAACAGAGTGGATTTGGTTCTTTCAGAAGATTCCGGACTCATGCACATGGCATGGGTGTCAGGAATCCCCACGATAGCCCTATTTGGTGCCAGCCGAAGCGATTGGTCCGCACCACTCGGAGATTGCTCCTTATGTCTGGGTTCTAGAGATTTACCTTGTGGCGAATGCATGGAGGAGACTTGCCAATTTGGGGACGTCCACTGTCTAGGTCGATATACACCTCAGATGGTCTTCAGGGAAGCGCAGACTCTATTTGAGAAGGCTAAACCGAGCAACTCCGAGCGGAGGTAGGGTAGTCGCTTCGAAGACAGGTGATTCCTGAGCCACGCTAGGAAAGCTTCTGCTCCGGTCGCAATCGATGCATTATCGCTTTCTCAACGGGCATGCCGAACCAGTTTCCGTGACATCTCAACCTTGACACGAGCTGCAATGGTTTACGGCGCAAGTTCGACTGACCCCAAGCATGGCGGTTATAGAACTTGAAACGCTCTATGAAGCGATAGATCTCCTTGCTCACCCAGGGGCCGGCCTCGCCTTGGACGTAGTCAAAACGAGACCACTCATCGAGGCTTTGTGGAAGCTCGACATCAGAAGCCCCTGTTAACGCCGAACCTGGATACGGTTTGTAATAGAAGATGGGAGTTTCGAATTGTGGGCTCATCGACCGAAGTTGTTTGATCAGTGAAACGGTCTGCATGACGTCGTCATCGCTTTCATCCGGGAATCCGACGATAAACGAGAAGATGACGGCAACCTTATTGCGGGCGCACATCTCCGCACTTTCAAGCACCTGTTCGATCTTCGTATCCTTGGCGATCCTCTTGAGCATACGCGCCGACCCTGTCTCGACCCCGATCAGGACTCTGCGTAGTCCAGACTCGATACAGAATCGAAATGCCTCTTCGGACAACCGCACGCCCTGGTCAGCGCGCATGGTCGCCGCCCAGGTAAACCGAAGGTCTCTATTCAGAATCTCTTCCGATATTTCGACTGCTCGCTTTTTGTAGGTAAAGTAAGTCTCATCCTGGAAATTCAAGTCCGTGAATTTATAGTTGTGCCAGAGTTTCTCGATTTCCTCGCCGACTCGGGATGAGCTGAGTGCCTGCCAGCCGCGTCCGTAGACGAACGGGTCTGCGCAAAAGGCGCAGCGAAACGGGCACCCCGTCGACGTAATGTAGTCAAGCTGCCTTTGCCCCTTTAGCCTGAAGTATTGCTCGACCGGTATAAGGCTGAAGTCCGGTGGCGGAAATAGATCCATATTCAGCAACGACCGTGGTGGATTTTGTATCAGTTCGCCGTCGGCACCGCGAAAGCTGAGCCCGCTCACATCGTCAATTGCTGCGTTGTCGGCAAGTCGGGCTACCAGCTCGGTAAATGTCGCCTCTCCCTGGCCTTGCACCGTGATATCGATATTTGGTTCGTCCAGCATTGCTGTTGGAAAAAGGGACGGATGCCAGCCGCCGCATATCACCGGCAGGTCGGGACGCCGCTTTTTTGCGGCTCGAATGACGTTGAGCGCATCCTCGATCGGCGCTCCGGTCAGAACCGTCACGCCCAGGCAAAGTGCGTCGTCAATCTCTGCCAGAATGTTCGAGACCGGGTCCAATTCAAGTCGGCCATCCACGATGCAAAGATCATAACGTGACCGCTCAAGGCACGATCCTATGCCAAGCAGGGCCAGAGGCATCGTGTAGAACACGGCCTTTGGATTGTAGAGTAGTACCTTATGTTTCATTGCTCGCTAAAAGAACCCAACAGAGCATGGCAGCAATCGTAACATCAACAGTGTAGTATAGACGCCCTTATGGCGCGATAAATATATACGTCGGCCCGAACCTGCCGGCCGAGGAGATTGCCGGAGCGGCCCAACAGGATGGAGCGGCGGCCGTCGCATTGAGCATCGTGTACGCCGCCGCCGAGGGACGGATCAATTTAGAACTGGAAAACCTGCGAAGATACCTCGATCCGGAAACCGCCCTCATTAATCGGTTTTTGGTTTGTCTTCGTGGGATCCAAGGAATATATTTAGGCCTTCGCGAGTCCATTGTCCTGAAATGGGCACCAACCGCCACGAGTGCGCGGATCGTGTTGGCTTGTCTCTGTGTTTTCTGATTCAGGACAACAGAACAGGAGGCTACACATGGCCGTTTTTGGGAAGAGTCTTTCGCAGTACATCGAATTTCAAAAAGGTTTTCTCATCCTGATTGCGCTGGTCGGAATCGCACGGCCGGTTCTGGCCGCCGCAGGAGTGCCGAATTCGGTGGTGAGCTGGGTAAGCGTCACCGGGTTGCTGCTAATCGGATGCTTTGTCTATTCCGCTCGAGTCCACACTTCCGGCTTCGGGAGCTACAAGCAGATATTGCCGGTTTTGTTCGTGCAGAATGTGTTGGCTGGACTGATCATAGGCCTGGCAGTGGTGCTGGCGATTGTCACGATGCAGGACAACGTCTACAGCTTCCCGGAGTTTAGCGGAGGCGTCGACGGCAAGAACTGGACCCACGCACTGGCTCACATATTCATTGTTCCCATCGTGTTATCGCTTGTCCTGTGGGGACTTGGAAGCCTGATCCTACTGGTCACCAAGAAGATGGCCCCCCGCGCGAGTTGACCAGGCCGCAGCCCATGGAACGGGGACGGCAGGCTTTCCGGTCGCCAGTTTTGGTGACGGCTGGACTTGACAATGGAGCGGCCCTCTTGTACTTTGGCAGTGTCATCATCTATCACTAGAGGCAAGGCCGTGTACCCGAGCAGAGTGACAAACAAAGCCGCCGCCGCATCGATCAAGGCGATGCGTTGCTGGTGTTGTCCGCTCCAGTTCGGGGGGAACCGGTCTAGGGGTGAGTCGAAGAACTAACCTAGCTCACCACAATGAGATGGCGATTTTGCCCCGGTTCCACAAGAAAGCCGGGGCATTTTTGTTTGCGAACACCCCTGGCGTTCGCAAAAGGCTCGGGGCACCCGAAAATTCAGCCTGTAAAGCTCTCGCGCAAGCTCTGCCCAACTGTTCTACAATATACCGCAGGGGCCAGCCACCCGCTTCCTCAAGCGGAAGGGGTCGAGCGCAGATGGCTGAGCGCATTGTAAGGAAGGGATACAGAAAATGGATCAAGCCTTACCACAAACGAACTCCCGACAAGCGAACTCCAGAGATGTTGCTTTCGCCGAACTGGACGTTCTTGCGGAACAGGTCCGCAAGTATCGCGACGGGAAAGCGGGTGAAACCAAGTTCCAAAAACAGCGCCTCCATTTCGGCACCTACGCACAGCGCCAGGAGGGGGTGCAGATGCAGCGCATCAAGATCCCCGGCGGCGTACTCCATTCGGATCAATTGACTCGCCTGGCTGATGCAGCGGACCGGTTCGGCAGCGGCTTCATGCACTTCACAACCAGGGAGGATGTTCAGCTGTATTACGTCAAGCTGGAAGAAGTGCCGGATCTTCTCCGCTCTCTCGCCGAGGTCGGCATCACGACGCGAGAAGCCTGCGGCAACACCGTGCGTAACATTACTGCCTGCTACCGGGCGGGAACATCTGTAAGCGAGCCCTTCGATGTCGCTCCCTATGCCAGAGCTCTTTTCGAATACCTGGTCCGAAACACGTACAACCAGAATCTGGGACGCAAGTTCAAGGTCACCTTTGAAGGCTGCGACGAAGATCACTCCGGGCTGCAGATTCACGACATCGGCCTGCTAGCCAGGATCCAGGGCGAGGGAGCTCCCGCGCGGCGGGGTTTCAAAGTATGGCTCGGAGGCGGATTGGGAGGCGCCCCGATGCTCGGACATCACTATACGGACTTTCTTCCCGAGGAGGAGCTCTTCAATCTAGCGGCATCCATTCTGCGCCTTTTTGACCGGCGAGGGGAACGCAAATCGCGCATGAAGGCACGGATGAAGTTTTTGATCAAAGAGATGGGATGGGATTCCTTCAAGCAGGCACTCGACGAGGAGCGAGAGCGGGTTGGACCGACTCCCCTGCTCCAGGAATACTTGTCCGAGCCGGAAACTCCTGCGTCTCTTTCGACTCCGTCGGCTTCAGATGGATCCGTGCAACCCACGGCGCCGGACTCCAGAATCGAAGCGCCGGCTTTTCAGCAGTGGGCCCGCGACTCGGTGATCCCGCACAAAGTGTCTGGATTCAAGGGAGTCCATGTCCGGTTGAAGCTCGGGGATCTTATTTCGGAGCCCGCACGGCGTCTTGCGGACATCGCGCGGCGATTGTCTTGCGGCGAGCTTCGAGTATCCATCGGGCAGAACATGTATCTTCCCTGGGTACGCGAGTCCGACCTGGCGGAACTATACAACTCATTGAATGAGGCCGGACTCGGCGAACCGGGTGCCGACACCGTCACCGACATTACCACCTGCCCAGGCGCCGACACCTGCCGGCTGGGCATTACTTCGGCCAAAGGCTTGGGAAGCACGATCTCCGCTGCCTTCAAGGACGAATTGTCCGAGTATCGGGAACTGGCACGTAACCTGCAAATCAAGATCTCGGGGTGCCCGAACGGATGTGCCCAGCATGCCGTCTCCAACATTGGTTTTCACGCGGCCGCTCTGTCTCACGACGGCCGCACCGTACCCGCCTACCTGATTTTCCTGGGCGGGAAGAACTCGTTCGGAGAGTCGGCCCTAGGCCGGGTCATCGGACGGTACCCGACCAAAAATGGCGTCAAAGTGATCGAAGCTCTACTCCGGCTCTACCGGTCGGAGAAAAAGGAATCGGAGCAATTCAATGATTTTGTTGCCCGTATGGGTCCCGATTCCCTGAAGAAGCAACTGGAGCCGTTCACAAAAGTCCCCTCCTACGAGGACGACCCCTCGTTCTATCAAGACTGGGGGCATGAAAACGAGACCTTTGCGGTGCGGCAGGGAATCAAGGGCGAGTGCGCGGGCGCCACGGTGGCGGAGGTGGTTCCGACCATGGATATGGCGCGAGAATGGTTGGCCCAAGGGGAGGCCTACTTCCATCACAAGGAATTCGAGCATGCTGCGGGCGGCGCCTACGAGGCTTTGGCGGCAGCCGCAAGAGTCCCTCTGTATCAGAGGCTGGTCGATCCCTTCACGTCCGATCAGGTGCTCTGGGAATTCGAGAATCTGTTTGTCCTCTCGGGTGAGAGCAATGGAGATTGGACCGCGTTCTCGTCGAGGATCGAGTCCATGAAAAAAAGTGAGGCGTCGGAGCAGTCCGCAAGAGAGCTACTCGATGAGGCAAGGCGCTTCATCGAGTACTCCGCGCAGCTCGCTGAGAGACAGATCCAAGCGAAATCATCGGCGGCCACGACACCGTAATGGTCGACCGAGCGAACGGCGGGTGCGCCCCATGAAGCTCTATCCTGTCCATCTCCGACTCGAGGGTCGCTCCGTCCTGGTCCTGGGTGCGGGAGCGGTGGCGGCGGCAAAAGTGCGCGGCCTGATCGAGGGTGGCGCGCGAGTGCGAGTCATCGCACCAAACCTTTCGGCGGAAATGCAGCAGCTTGTCACTCAGCCGGGGGTGACGGTGGAGCGTCGGTTGTTCCGTCCGGCGGATCTGGACGGCGTTTGGCTTGCTGTAGCGGCCACCGATGATCCACAGACACAGTCCACCATCAGTCGGGAGGCGGAAACGCGCAAGATTCTTCTTTGTATTGTCGACGATCCGGCGCGGTCGAGCTTTGTGGCACCGGCCGTACTGCGCCGCCAGGAGCTCTTGGTCACTGTTTCCACATCGGGTGTCGCACCGGCGTTCGCGGCGCGGCTGCGTGACTACCTGGGTGAGATCCTGGGCAGCCAATACGGTGAAGTTCTCACGGGACTCAAGGTTCTGCGTGCACAGATCAAAGACCGTTATCCGGATTTCGATCAGCGCAGAACGGTCTGGTATCGCTTGCTCGACACCAAGATCATGCCAAGGCTGAGGGAAGGCCGCACGGAGCTGGGAGATTTGGAGCTTCGAGATTGAGAGAATTCACACGCACATGACGGGCAAGGTCTATATTGTCGGCGCGGGTCCAGGGGATCCCAAGCTCATCACCGTCCGGGGACTCGAATGCCTTCGATCCGCTGACGTCGTCATCTACGATCATCTGGTGAATACGTCGCTGCTCGAGGAGGCACCTGCGGCGGCAGAAAGAATCTACGTCGGCAAGCAACCGGACTATCATCTTCGTCCGCAGGAACAGATCAACGAGACGCTGGCCATGCACGCGGCTCTCGGCAAAAACGTCACGCGCCTGAAAGGCGGGGACCCTTTCGTTTTTGGCAGAGGGGGAGAAGAAGCTGTCTTTCTGGCACAAAGAGGAATCCCCTTCGAGATCGTTCCCGGCATCAGCAGTGCCATTGCCGTGCCGGCTTTCGCGGGGATTCCGGTTACCCAGCGCGGGGTAGCCAGCGGTTTTGCCGTCCTGACGGGACATTCCTGCGGGACGGACGATTCCATCGATTATGCCGGTGCGCTGCGCAGTGTCGGGACGCTCGTGATCCTCATGGGAGTGCGCAACCTCTCGAAGATCGTAGCCCAGATGCGAGCATCTGGAATCGGACCCGCAATGCCCATCGCCATCATTCAGCAAGGGACATACCCCGAACAGCGAAGCGTCGTCAGCACTCTTGGAGACATCGTTCGAGATGGTTGCGGCATCCAATCACCAGCCGTGATCATCGTCGGCCAGGTGGTAAGCCTCGGCTCTCAGATGCGATGGTTCGAGGAGCTCTCCCAGGAATTGATGGGCGCCGGAGCGTGAGGGTCCCGCGAACCGGATCTTGTCGATTTTTTTGAACTCCAGGCTCCCGAGCCGCGTCTATAGTTCTTGAGTTTATAGTGGTCCCCCAAATTCGCCGAACATTCTGATCCGATTTTCCAAGGACTCCTGCTTGGTGAAGGGCCATGCCCCAACTCCTCCCCAAACGCTCCATCACCCCGGCGGTCACGACGGCCCTGATGGTCACGCTCGTCTGGATAGGGACTGCAACCGCCACTCGGTTTTACGCATACGGCCGGCCCGCAGGAGCGGGACCGACTCCCTCCGGAGGCTCCGTTATACCCAAAGGAGATCGGTTTTCGATCCGGCTACAGGACAACCTGGACACCGTCACAGTCCAACCGGGACAGTCGGTTGACTTCAGACTGGTCCATGATCTGTACCTGGGAGAGATGGCCCGTTTACCCAAGGATCTCCTAGTCCGCGCCACGGTCACAGAGGCGCACCGGCGACGCCTCATCACTGTAATGGATCGACCCAGCATGCGTTTGCGGTTGGACGAGCTGATTCTCTCCAACGGCGATTCCATCCCGTTACCCGCGAGGATTGTCCGAGCTGGACTCCTGCAGGTTCGAGACGCCGGGACGGAAACGGAGCTGCTCGGACGAGGCTTCTTCCGTGGGGCGGCCCTCATTGCCGCGGGCGGCGCCGTTCGAGGCACGATGATGGCGGGACCGCTTGGAGGCCTGGTAGGTGCCGCCACTTATCTGGTGACGTTGAATGGAACCCGAGAGCGCGACCTACGACTCGACCGGGGAAGTGTCTTGGAAGGCGTACTTCTTCAAGATCTACATATCCCCGGCGCCCCAACGGTGGTTTGGCACCCGCCGAGGGCCGCAAGATTGTCGCATTGGGAACGACCCGCCCAGCATTCGGAGCGCGAAAGCCCGGGAGTTCGGGCCGAGTCTCCAACGTTCCCTGAGGGCACGCTCGCTCGCGAGGATCCGGCCACCGAGCCTGCACCGGGTGAGGAACCGCGCCTGCCGGGCGGAGATTTCACTCTGAAGGTTCACGTCGATCTCGTGACCGTCGAAGCGGTCGCGCGGGACCTGCGGGGAAAAAGTGTCCAAGATCTGGGCCCAACCGATTTCATCCTACACGACAACCAGGTGCGCCAGCAGATCACTCACTTTTCCCAGAATCAACTCCCTCTGGCTGTCGCGCTTGTCCTGGATCGCAGTGCCAGCGTCCGGCCATACATGATCGAGCTTCGCTCGGTCGCGGCCCGGATTCTGCAATTGTTGAAGCCTGTCGACAAGATAGCCTTGTTCGGCTTTGCCGAGTCGACCGAACGGATGGTCGATCTTACCCACGACCGGAACAATATCGCGGACAAAATATCGATCCTCGAGGCGAGTGGCAACACCAATGTCTACGATGCCCTCTTCGACGCAACACATTACCTGAGCGTCTCTGCACCTCACATGCGAAGAGTCCTCGTCTTTGTGTCCGACAACCGACCCAACATGATGGGCAGATCCAACGAGAGTGGCGTCATCCGACGTGCTCTCGAGGCCGAGGTCGTCCTTTACGGCATTCAGGCGGGCCCGGAGCCTGCTGATCGGCCGGCCAGCATCCCCGGGTCGACACCAGGCCCGCCGCTGTGGATTCACGACCCGGACTCGATCCGGCGCATCGTGAGGGCGACCGGCGGTGAGTTGTTCACCTCCGCTGATCCGGTTGCCCTGTCGGAGACTTTGATGGAAGTGATCTCGCGTCTAAAACTCCGCTATACCCTGGGATTCAGTCCCCAGCCCGCGTTGCGCGACGGAGCGTTCCATGAACTCAGCGTTACACTGGCAGGGGACCGCGGTGCCGCAGGCGAGGACTACGAAATCCGAGCCCGTCGCGGTTACTATGCACGGCGCGCGTCCCCGCAGCGCTAGCGCCACGGCCCTCGTGTCTTGATCCCCAAAAATCGAAAGGCCCCGGTCCGACTGCTCGAACCGGGGCCAATCTGTCTGGGTCGGTGGCGTTGGGTTCCCCCTCTTCTATTTCAAAGGGGTCTCCGGTCTAGCATAACACCACAGATACGGAGTATCCCCCTAAGAGGACGCCACCTCCGTCCAAACGTAACAATCAGATTTCACTGGACCACCTCCTCTCTAGGCGTAGCCGCAATCAGCGGGCCCCAACCCGCCCGGTCCCTTGGGCCGCCTAAACCTCTTGAGGACCGCCACGCCTCTCGGTGCTCAGAGAGCGTAGAGTTCAATACCGGTCCCGAGGGACCGTGTGAGAACAACCGGTCCCGAGGGACCGTGTGAGAACAGCCCAGAAATTCACCCGGGTTCCACCCACAGGCTAATGTTGGACGATGAAGCGGCCGGTGTCAACCAATGCTAACGCGGACAGCAGGACATACTTTCCGATCGGAGCGGCAGAGGTTGCACTCTGCCGGTTTCTGCGCCGCAGCTATTTCAACTATACGGCCAAACAGATAGACTTATTCCGGACTTGGTCCATACCGGGGAGCTCAAAATGACGGGTCGGAGAATTCTTGCGTGCCTCGCCCTCGGCACCATCCTGTGCGCGAACGCAATGACCGGCACGGCGACCGAAGAGGGCAGATCCCAGAATTCGACCGCCTCGGCCCAAGATCGTCGCAACGACCCGAAAGTGCAAAAACGGGAGCCGTTTCAGATCTTCGACAATCTCTACTACATCGGGATTGAATGGGTCGCAGCCTATCTGCTTACCACTCGCGACGGGCTCATCCTCATCGATAGTCTCTATGATCCCTTCGTCGATCACGCCGTTGACGGAATTCGAAAGTTGGGCTTCGACCCGAAAGACGTTCGATACGTTTTTGTGACGCACGGTCATTTTGATCATGCCGGCGGAGCCAAGAAAATTCAGGGTCTTTCCGGTGCGCGGGTAGGAATGACCGGAGCCGATTGGGACATGCTCGGGAAGGCTGAGGGGGCGCGAGGAGTCGAGTTCCCCGAACGGGACCTCGTGCTCCGGGACGGCGACCTGATCCAACTGGGAGACACTTCCATCCGATTCTACGTCACACCGGGCCATACGCCGGGAGTGCTGTCGCTGGAATTCGAGGTAAGAGACGGAACCCAGTCCTACAACGCTTTCACCTTCGGCGGCGTCGGCATGAATTTCACGGGAGTAGATCGAGCTCGCATGTACATTCAGAGCGTCCAGCGGCTGCTCAGGATCCCGGATATCTCCGTGAACCTTCCCAACCACCCCTTCATGGGACAGGTTTTCGAGAGAAAGGAAAAGCTAGCGGAGCGGCAGCCAGGGGAACCGCATCCCTTTGTCGCCCCCGCGGATTTTCGCGAATGGCTCGAGCAGCGTCTCGTGCTGGGAAAAGAAAAACTGGAAAAAGAGAGGGAGTCCGTTCAGAACGAGCGATGAGCGCCATGACTATCCCGCGGACCGGGCGCGCTGCCGCAGGCAGTGATCGGCCAGCGTGATGGCCATCATTGCTTCCGCCATGGGAACGAACCGCGGGAGCAGACAGGGATCGTGTCGCCCCTTGGTTGCGATGGTTGTAGACTTTCCACTCCGAGTCACGGTCGGCTGCTCTCGCGGGAGCGAGCTGGTGGGTTTGACCGCACAACGCAGGACAATCGGCATGCCGCTCGAGATCCCACCTAACATACCGCCATGCCGGTTCGATTCCGTAACCACCTTTCCCTCCTGGTTGGCGAAGTAGTCGTTGTTCTCACTTCCGCGCAGCAGCGCGGCAGCGAATCCCGAACCGTACTCCACCCCGAGAACCGCGGGAAGGCTGAACATCGCCTTGGCCAGATCGGCTTTGAGCTTGTCAAAGACCGGCTCGCCCCACCCGGGGGGCACATTGGTCGCCACGATCTGGGCGATACCACCGATGGAGTCCTGGTCCTGACGCAGACGCTCGATCAGCTCGATCATCTGGTCCGCCATTTTTAGATCGGGACAGCGCACCGGGGTGGCCTCGACTTGTTCCAGTGTCGGTGCCGTCGGGTCCGCGATATCAGCCTTCAGCTCCCCGACCTGAATCACGTACCCAAGAATGTGAACGCCGAATCCTTCATGCAAGATCTTCTTGGCCACGGCTCCTGCGGCAACCCGGACCGAGGTCTCCCGCGCACTGGAGCGCCCGCCTCCGCGGTAATCGCGAAACCCAAACTTGGCGTCATAGGTAAAGTCCGCATGACCCGGCCGGTACTTGTCCTTGATGTTCGAGTAGTCCTTGGATCTTTGATCGCGGTTGCGAATGGAGATGGCGATGGGCGTACCGGTCGTCCGGCCCTCGAACACGCCGGACAGTATCTCGGCCGTATCGGATTCATGGCGCTGGGTCACAATCTTGGACTGCCCCGGCCGGCGCCGATCCAGATCCGGCTGCAGATCCTCTTCGCTGAGCTCCATCCCCGGAGGGACTCCATCGATGATGACCACATACCCCGGCCCATGGCTTTCCCCGGCCGTGGTAATACGAAACAGAGTTCCGAAGCTGTTGCCCGACATGGCGGATCCTTTTGGATTGGACCCAATCAGTTTAGCGAAGAAAAGTGGCAAAGGCCACCGGCATGCCCTTCTGCGTTGGCTAATTCGGCAGTACCGGAAGGACCACGTGGCTGGGATAACGCTCCGTATGGTGGATAGCCATCTTCCCCACTACCGTCCGGGTGACGGTAGCCTCGTTTTCGCCGGTGTTGGAGTTGGGAAAGGAGTAATTGTCGCAGGCGTTCGCCACGGCGACTCTTATACGATGACCCTTCTTGAAGGTGACCGCCATGGCGGGAACGGCGATCTCGTAGCGCACCACGTCTGCCATGTCCCCCGACAGCAGATTTTCCTTCTGGAAGTTGGAGCCGAAGACCTGAAACTGCTTGTCGTCCAGATTACGAAACCGTGCCCGCAGCAGTCCTACGGTCCACCGAACAGAAGAGCCGTCCGGATGGACATCGGAAACATGCACCCACCAGTCGGTGTCCCGTACATCGGTTGAGGCATACACAACGGCGGTGATATCGCCCGCTACCGTCATTTCCTCGATCAACGGCTCCGAAGTATACGTGACGACATCGTGGCGTGCCTCGATGTCCCGAAAGTCGTAGGGAAACGTCTGCACATCCTCCCATCGTGTCATCTGCTCGAAGCTCATCCAGTTCGGCGGTGGATCCGAGGGATCGTAGCGATAGCGGTCGGCCGATGCCGCTTCCTGGACCGATGCCCTGCCTCGGGACTCGAACCGTTTCAGTCTGCCATCCGTGACAAGACTGTGCGCCCGGCCACCACTGTGCAGGTACCACTTCTCGGATTTCGCTTCCTCCGGCGGCCACCTTGTGGAAGTTCGCCATTCATTGGAGCCGACCACAAAGTACTCGACCGTCGTTTGCTCCACTCCGTTTTCGATCCCCTTGAGGAATCGGTCGAACCATTTTTGCTTCAGAAGCCAAATGTCGTTTCTCAGGGCATCGCTGCCAAAACTGAAACCGTTGAGTTTTCGATCCCGATTGTAGCCGTGCTTCCACGGGCCGATGATGAGTCGTTGCGGCTGGCTCCCCTTTCGTTGCATCAGCTCCCAGTTGCGCCGCGTGCCCAGAAAATCGTCGTCGAACCATCCCGTGATTTGAAAAGAGGCAAAGTCGCGCGCGTGATCCGCCCGGTACCAATCTTGTTTCTTCCAGTAATCGTCATTGCTCCAATGTTCGAGCAGCGTATTCCAAGGCGGCAGGTCCTTGCCGGTGGCAAAGCTATCGAGCTCGATCAGGGGACGGTGAGCCAGCACTTCGGACCAGCTGCGCCCTTCGGAGAGCTTCTGATCCATCATGAAGAGCGCGTAGTAGGCAATGCCCTGGACGAATCCACCCCCCATGTACGGTTGGTCGCTGAACACCGTTCCCATCGATACTTCCGGAATGATGCATTTCAGCGCCGGGTTTCGGGACATGGCAGCGGTCCATTGCGTATAGGCAACGTACGACCCCCCCTGCATTCCGATGTTTCCGTCGCACCACGGTTGCTGCGTGATCCACTCCAGAGCCGCCGCACCGTCTTCGACTTCGTTGATACAAAGCTCGTAGCGGCCCTCGGACTTGTTCGCAGGATCCCAGTAGCAGGTTGCGCGGCAGGCCTGAAGGACCAATGCGTACCCCCTGGCGCAGTAATGCCAGTACCGTTCGACCAGATCACCAATCCCGTACGGGGTGCGGATGAAGACGACCGGATAGGGACCGTCAGTCCCGTCGTCTGGGAGGTAAACGAGGGTTGTCAACTTCACGCCGTCGGGCATCTCGACCATCGACTTGGCCAGCTCTCGATATCCATGGGTCGCCCGTGAGACGTGCTCGCCTGACCAACGTTTCAAGGTCGTAAAATCTTCATAGCCACGCCGCACCAAACAGATGTCGTTGGTGGGATCCACCGCGGCGATCAACTCATTGTCCGCGGCAATAACCAGGTCGAGGGGTAGCGTGGCATCGCGCAACGCCCAATAGGCGGCGGTTATTTGCCGTGTGTCGACCTGTTCGGTGAGCTCGCGATGTCTCACGTAGATACTTTCTTCATCGGGCCATCCAACTGCCCTCACCGACGACCAGCCGATCCGCCTTACTTCATCAATCCGGGACGGAAACGACCCCAGCGCTCCCTTCAATTGGAACTCTGGCAACTCATCGATTCGGTCCAGGGAAGCGCTTGCTTCCGCTTGCCATTGATTGGTCTTGCTGTTCTTCTTTCGAATCGTGACGGAATTCTCGTCAAAATCGACGGCAATCTCCGCGTTCCGAATGCCATGCTCGTAGAAATCGTAGATAAAGGTTTCGGCAACGGCCGTCGGGACCACCAATCCCAGACAGAGAAAAACGACAGGGGTCACAGCTTGAATATTGAGTTTTGATCTGATCTGATGCACCGTCAGGAACCGAAATTCAATATTCAAGCTGTGACCCCCCTTTCGCCCGATACGATTCCATTTCGGATTTCTTCATCCAGAAGTTCGGGAAGGAAACAGAATGAATGCGCTCAAGCCAGAATGCCCTTGACCAATCTTCCGTGGACGTCGGTCAGGCGAAAGTGACGGCCCTGGTAGAAGTAGGTCAAGAGTCGATGGTCGATGCCAAGCAGGTGCAGAAGGGTCGCCTGGAAGTCGTGAACGTGAACCTTGTTCTTGACGATGTTGTATCCGAACTCATCGGTCTCGCCGTAGAGCGTTCCCGGTTTCGTCCCGCCGCCGGCCATCCACATGGTAAAACAGCGCGGGTGATGGTCCCGGCCGTAGTCGTTTGATGTCAGCTTGCCCTGCGAGTAGTTCGTCCGGCCGAATTCCCCTCCCCAGACGACCAGCGTGTCGTCGAGCAAACCGCGCGCCTCGAGGTCTGCAATGAGTGCCGCCGAGGGCTGGTCTGTTTCCCGGCACTGCGTCTGAATATCTTTCGGCAGAGTGTTGTGCTGGTCCCACCCCTGGTGGTAGAGCTGAATGAACTTGACCCCGCGTTCCGCCAGCCGTCGCGCCAAAAGACAGTTGGCGGCATACGTACCGGGCGTTTTCGAATCCGGGCCGTAGAGCTCGAAGATCGACTCCGGCTCTCCGGAAACATCCATGACCTCCGGAACGGATGTCTGCATTCGATAGGCCATTTCGTACTGGGCGATCCGCGTGTCAATCTCGCCCGGTGCCTCGCCTCGCTTCAGCTCGTGCAGGACGCGAAGTTGGTCCAGCATCGAACGGCGGCTCTCGTCTTCGATTCCGGCCGGATTGTTGAGATACAACACCGGATCCCGTCCCGAGCGAAACTGCACTCCTTGATGCCGGGAGGGAATGAAGCCGCTGCCCCAAAGGCGAGAATACAGCGGCTGTCCCTTTTTCCCCTTGGTGATGAGCACGACGAAGGCAGGGAGATTCTCCGTATCACTCCCGAGTCCGTAATGAATCCAGGCACCGATGCTCGGCCGGCCGGAGCGCTCCGATCCGGTCTGAAAGAAGGTGATTGCAGGATCGTGGTTGATGGCCTCCGTGTACATGGAACGAACGAAGCAGAGCTTGTCGACAACTTTCGCCGTATGAGGCAGCAGCTCGCTCACCCACGCGCCACTTTCGCCGTGTTGCTGAAACTTGAAAATCGACCCTGCCATCGGTAGGGTTGCCTGGTTCCCCGACATCCCGGTCAGCCGCTGGCCCATGCGCACAGATGCCGGGAGCTCCTCCCCGTTGCGGTCGTTGAGCATTGGTTTGTAGTCGAAGGTCTCCAGCTGGGAGGGACCGCCACTCATAAAGAGAAATATGACGCGCTTGGCCTTCGGGGGAAAATGCGGTTGCCCCAGAACGCCACCGGTTCCGAGGATCGGCCCGCCAAAGCCACTCACCGGATGCAGGAGTTGGGCAAGAGCGAATCCACCCAGGCCCATCCCGAACCGATTCAGAAGCTCGCGGCGACTCAGACCCAAACCGGGGAGGCACCCGGTACAAACACTATTGTTCATCTTGGCCTCTTGTTCATTCCCTTTCGGCCAGAACGCGCCGGCCCGCGTTACTGTTTCATGACGAATTCGTAATGGTTCATCAGCGCGCTGGCGATCAGCGAAGTCGCGGCCACCTCATCGTTCGGCAGCGACGGGTCGGAGGGATACTCGCCCGTGGCAAGAAATTTCTCAGCCGAGCCGGGGCTCCGCCGGAAGTATGCCAGCTGCTCCCGATAGAGGTCGTGCATCACTTCCGACTCGCGGGCGCTCGGCCTGCGGCCCAGCAAACGGAGAAAAGCATATGTGATCCGTTCGTTCAAGTCCGGACCATGGTCGGTGACCAGACGTTCCCCCAGCACGCGGGCAGCCTCGACGAACTGAGGGTCGTTCAACAGCACCAGCGATTGCAACGGCGTAGAGGTCACCTCCCGCCGCGCCAGGCAAAACTCACGCGACGGAGCGTCGAAGGTGATCATCGACGGTGGCGGTGAAGTCCTGCGCCAGAAAGTATAGAGGCTACGCCGGTACAGAGCTTCTCCCTCGTCTTGTTCGTAAGTCTTCTTCGTCCCTGACTCTTCCCAGAGTCCGGCAGGCTGGTACGGCTTCACGCTGGGGCCACCGATCTTGGGTGAGAGCAAACCCGAGGCCCTCAAGGCTCCGTCCCGAATCTGCTCCGCATGCAGCCGGTGCCTCGGGCCGCGTGACAGCCAGCGATTCTCCGGGTCGCGCTCCGACCGCTCCGGAGCAGCCTGAGACGACTGTCGGTATGCCGCCGACATCAAAATCAGCTTCTGAAGAGCCTTCCGATCCCAGCCGCTCTCGACAAACCAGTTTGCCAGCCAGTCGAGCAAGTAAGGATGGGTGGGGAGCTCCCCCTGACTGCCGAGATTCTCCAGCGTCGTGACGATCCCGCGGCCAAAATGCATCTTCCAGATTCGATTCACTGCAACGCGCGCCGTGAGCGGGTTGCGCGGGTCAAGCAGCCACTGGGCCAATCCCAGACGGTTGCGCGGCAGAGAAGCGGAAAAGGGCAGAATACGCTCGGGGACCGCCGGCTCCACCACATCGCCAGGTAGATTGTAGAGGCCTCGCTTCAAGACATGGGTCGGCCGGCGGTGGGGCATTTCTTCCATCACCATGATTTCACGGACGCCGTTGATGAGATCGTTTTCCTTTTCTCGGAGCCTTTGAAGCTCTGCCTTGCCGCCGCGGTATTCGAGATCGTGATGCTCGAGATAGTACTGCCCGAGCTCATCCATTGCGGCTTCGTGTGCGGCCTCGTCAGGCCGGTTTTCACCCGGCACGGCTGGAATCGGAATGGCTGCCGCGTGCGAGGCCAGGGCCTGTGCCTCGATACTCGTGAGACAACGCGCAAAGACTTGAAAATCGTCGATCCGGCCGTTCTTGAATCCGGAGTCCCGAAAACGTGCGCCCAGCGCGAGGTGAACTTTCTTGAGATCGTCGCCCCACTCCTTGCGATGCAGAATATCCTTGAACAGGTTGTCACGCACAACGTCTGATCTCATGCGCTCGCCGTTTCTGTATATCATCAGGCCGGCGGCGCGGCTCGAGCCGTCGTAGGTCAAGGTGAGATGAGACCATTCGTTCAACGGAAGCGGCTCCCGGGATTTCACCGACGCGGCGTTGCCGGGCCAGAAGTGTATCAAGGAAAACGTCGCCCGGCTTTTCTCCAGGACAAGCTCGTACCCACGACTGGCGGAATCGGTCCACGCCCGCGAACGGTGTAAAACGACGGCACGGTCCTGCTGCACTGTGGGCATGATCCAGAAACTGAAACTGAACGGATCGGTGCGACCAAAGACCCCCGTACCCCGAAAGAGCACAGAGTTGTCGCCACTGAACCGGATCGCCTTTCCACTGTGTCCTTCCACAAGCTCGGGACCATCGACGAGCTCACCGGGGGAATCGGGGGCGATTGAATTCGGGGCCCGATCCCCGGCGACCTCCTCGAAGGCAAAGCTGGCGATCGGACTCGACACAAAGAGCTCGGCAGTGCCGGCATGCAGCCACTGGAGCATCCTTTCGTAACCGAAGGCCGCGATGTCTGCAACATCGGACTCCTTTGTCGCGATTGCTTGTTTGAGGCGCCTGTGCTCAGATTCCTCGTTTCCCTCCCAGAGGAGGAGTGCAGGCGAGGGTGTGGCCATGGTGTAGTTGGAATAGACGCCCGACTCATCGATATTGTTGAAGAAAGCAAAGAGGCTGTAGAATTCGCGCTGTGCTATGGGATCGTACTTGTGATCGTGGCAGCGTGCGCACTTGAGAGTGAGGCCCAGAAGTGCCGTTCCCAGCGTCTCGACCCGGTCCGCCACATACTCGACCCGGAATTCCTCATCGATACTGCCTCCCTCGTTCGTTTGCCGGTGCAGGCGGTTGAATGCCGTTGCGAGCTTCTGCTCTCGGGTCGCATCGGGCAACAGGTCACCGGCCAGCTGATATAGAACAAATTTGTCGAAGGGGAGGTTTCGATTGTAAGCCTCGATGACCCAGTCACGCCACGGTGAGACGTCGCGGTCGAAATCGGCCTGGTAACCATAGGTGTCGGCATAGCGGGACAGGTCCAGCCAATAGCTTGCCATTTGCTCGCCGTAATGAGGTGAAGCGAGCAGGCGATCGACCAGTTCTTCATAGACCTGCGGCGATGGGTCGGACGCGAAAGCGTCGATATCCTCCGGCGATGGAGGAAGCCCGGCCAGATCGAAACTGACTCGACGGATCAAGGCCTCCCGCGACGCTTCCGGCGAAGGGTGCAGTCCCCGCTCCGCCAGACGGGTCAGGATGAAGCGGTCGATCGGGTTCTTCGGCCAGTCCTTAGATGCCTGCAGCGCTGCGTGCAGCGCTGGGGATATTTGCGGCACCGGCGGTTTCTCGACGGGAACAAAGGCCCAGTGTTCCTTGTATTCCGCTCCCTGTTCGATCCACCGTCGAATGACGTCGATCTCCCGGGGGTTGATCTTGAACTTGCTCCATGAGGGCGGCATCCGGACGTTGTCATCCGTTGAAGTCAGCCGGCGCATTACCTCGCTCTGAGCCGGTGCGCCCGCCTGGATAACTGTCAATCCACTCTTGGCCGCCCTGGATTTTGCTCCCGGCAGATCCAGTCTCAAGTCAGCCATCCGCGTCTTTGCGTCCGGGCCGTGGCACGGGAGGCATCGGTCCGAGAGCAATGGCCGGATTTCGAAATTGAAATCGATCTTCTCCGCACCGCTCGCCTCGAGCGCCACCCAGAGCACGGATAGTAAGCAGATTACGCGGGAAATTGTCTGTGAAGCCATCATTTAGGGCCTTTTCCTCCCCGATAAGATTACCATACACCCACTTCACACTGTACAGATCGCTTGAAATGCCCTATAATGGACGCCTCTTCAGAGATCATCTTCCAAAAAAGCCCGATGGGATTCGTGTATACGGGGACGTTTATATGGGGAATGGTGTATCCGTTTCGCTCTTTGCCGTGCTTAGCTCCGTGCTCTTGGTGGGCGTCACCTGGGGTCCGCTGGATGGAACGACTCCGCTCGTGGCTGGTCCCAACATCAACATGGTCTCCGGGATTTCCTTCCCCGGCGGGGATCCTTTTCTTCAACGACAGAACGAGCCTTCAGGAGCGGTATCCACCCGAAACCCACTTCATATCGTCGTCGGGGCCAATGACTATCGTGCCGTAAATCTTCCGGGAACGCCGGATGATCGAGTGAACAAAGATTCCTGGCTTGGTCTTTTCAAATCCTTTGACGGCGGGAAAACCTGGCAAAGCACTCTGCTGCCCGGCTTTCCCCGGGACACCTCGGCCGAGGGAGTCGACTCTCCTCTGCTCGGGAAACAGTTCGCTGCCGACCCCGTGGTTCGCGCCGGAACCAACGGCATGTTCTACTACAGCGGCATCGCCGCCAACCGAACAAACCAGAAGCACAGTGTCGTCTTCGTGGCGCGCCTCGTCGATTGCAACAACAAGGAGGGCGTCCGGTTCGATCGCTCGACGAATCCCGACCCCATCAAGTATATCGATACGAGAATCGTGGCTTCCGCCGGCGGAAAGAAGTTTCTGGATAAACCGTGGCTAGCCGTCGATGTTCCACGCGACCAGGCCCCGTGGGGCCGGGTCGTAGTTTCCGAGGACCTTTCTGGCGGACCACTCCTCACTCAGAGGTTACGCTGCGGCAATGTCTACGTCGCGTATACCCTGTTCACCGACGCGACGGATCCGGAAAAGAGAAGCGATATATATGTATCCCGGTCAGCAGATTGCGGAGAGACCTGGGAGACGGCCCAGAATGTCAGCGGAGACGATGGGTACGGCAAAAACGGCTCCGGACAAAAAGACTACACGCGCGCTCCTTCCATCCACCAGGGGGCGACCCTGGCGATCGATCCTGTGACGGGCACCGTCCACGTCGCGTGGCGGCGCTTCCAGAGCGCCGGGGACAAAGACGCCATTTTGGTGTCGCAATCCGCAAACGGCGGCCGGAGTTTCACCGTGCCGGCGATCGTCGCGGAAATACAAGATCCGGCCGACCGGCCTACGCTACCCGACTCGCAGATCACGGATTTTCGCGCCTTTCGCACCAACGCTTTTCCCGCCATGGCGGTCGACGCGACTGGCCGGGTCTACATCGCTTGGTCGCAACGCACGGCAGGACCCGACAGCGACCCCCGGATCGTGATCTCAAACGCCGACAGGGACGGCAAATGGTCTACCCCGGTCTCCGTCGATCCCGGCAGCGTCGGGCATCAGATCACGCCGGTGCTGAGTTCTGCCGGTGGCACACTCACACTCCTCTGGTATGACTTTCGTGATGACGTGCTGGCGCCTTTTGGTCCCTTCCCTGTGCAAGCCGATGCCATCACTCCGGAATCGTCCCCGCGCCACACGGTCGATGTACGTTCCGCCCAAGCCAGCCCGGGGGCAAACCCGATTTTCGTCACACCCACGCGGCCGTCGACCAAGGTTTCGAGGTACCTGTCGGTCATTGTCCCTTCCGGCCCCGCGGACACGTCCGTTTTCCGGCAACTACGGTTCAACCCGCCCCACTTACCCGTGAGCGCGATGGGGACCAAACCGCTGTTCGGCGATTACATCGATCTCATTCCATCTCCGGTCATGCTTGCGACCGAAGACGGAGCATGGGCATTCAACACGAGTCCCGAGCTACAAACCGTCTACCACGCCGTATGGACCGACAACCGGGATGTGGTGCCGCCCACCGACGGGGATTGGTCCAACTACTCTCCGCCGGCCGCATCTGGTGCGTCAAGGGGCGCGTGGGGTGGTGAGCCTCGATCCCGCTTCCTTGATCGCGCCGGCATGAGAAATCAAAACATATACACCGCCATTCTCAGCCGGGGCTTGGTCGTTGGCTCCATGGGCAACTCGAGACCGCTGAGAGCGGGACTCTCGACCTTGCAAACCTTTCCAGTATTCGTCCAGAATCTGAGGCCCGTGCCAGTTACCTACCGCTTGACCCTGTTGAATCAGCCCCCGGGTGGCAGAGCATCTTTCCTTCAGTTCTCCCATCGTTCGGACCCCGTGTGGGAGCTCGATGTCACGATCCCGGCATTTTCTTCGATCGCTCGGACCGTCTCGGCAAGATCCACCCAGTGGAACGCTTCTTTGCGGATTGACGTAGTTGAAATCGAAGCCGGCGGGGTCAAGGCTGCAATCGCGCCCGAAGGGGACGGGAATGCTGGTTTTTTTCGCGGAGCGCTCCGCGCGAGAATCGTCCTGAATCCCGACCCCAGCAACCCGCCGCCGCGCGGAGAGCTCAGTTTAGAGACACGCGCCGCGGAAGTGGCGGACTTGGATGGGCCATCGATCGTGCGCTGGCCTTCGCTCACCGACCGGAAAGATCCGGCGCGTCTCAACTCCGCGTTTCTGGATCCGGGCTTTCTACGACCTGCCTTATTGAATCCGGCACTACTGAACCCGGCGTTTTTGCACGCCGCACTCCTTGACGAGACGATCTTGACGCGGGCGCTTCTGCACGATCCCTTGTCCCCGGCCGCCCTCAATCCCGTCGTGGCGAATCCGGCTTTACTCAACCCGTCGTCCCTGCGCGATGCCGCCTTGAATCCAAGGCTGATCGACCCTGCTCTCCGCCATGCCACCTGGACCGATATCACATGGACTTTGAAAAATGCCGGCAACGAAACATCTCATTTCGGCTTTGCGGCGCTTTGCGAAGGAGGCCTTCCCGCTGAGACGCTGGCACAGCTGCTAGTCTATCGACTTTACAGAACTCCAGTGGAAGTCAACGGGCGACTCTCCGAAGATGGGGTGCAGGTCGAGGTCCTGGCCAACATTTTGGACCCGGAACTTATCGACTCGGCATTCTCGAATGCCTTCCTCGACGACGCGTTGAGCAAGGTGACCTTCTCGGTTGCTCCCGCAGACGAGGTGCGGATCCTGTTACGGGTGCTGGAAAAGAAGGGAACCGGAACTTTCGGCACCGATCAGGTTTCCGCGGTGGTCGGCATTCCGTCAGCCAGGGAACCCGCACCCCTGATTACGGATTCGTCGCCAGACCGCCACGACAGGCAGCAAGAAATATCGAAGAGAAAACCTCTGGCCGGCAGACGCATAGCGCTAAGCGGTAAGCGGTAGACGCATAGCGCGCTAGACGGCTAGCGGTAAGCGCGAGACGCATAGCGCTAAGCGCCAAGCGGAATCTTGCGCAGACGCAGGGCATTTGCGATCACTGAAACGGAACTGAATGTCATGGCCACGCTCGCGGCCATTGGGCTGAGTAGGATGCCGAAGAAAGGATACAGGAGTCCGGCGGCCAGCGGGATCCCCAAGAAGTTATAGACAAAAGCGAAGAACAGGTTCTGGCGAATATTGCGCATGGTCGCCCGGCTGAGCTTTCTAGCCCGCGCGATCCCACGCAGGTCCCCCTGAACCAACGTAACCCCTGCACTCTCGATCGCGACATCGGTCCCGGTTCCCATCGCAATGCCAACATGAGCTCGAGCCAGCGCCGGCGCATCGTTGATACCGTCGCCCGCCATTGCCACGACTGCTCCTTTTTCCTGCAACTCCCTGACGATTTCGCTTTTCTGATCGGGTAGGACGTTGGCGATGACACGGTCGATGCCCAAGGACCGCGCCACGTTTTGGGCGTTGGCCTCGCCGTCGCCCGTGACCATGATGGTCTCGATTCCATCCCGTTGCAGGGAACGAACGGCCTCGATGCTGCTCTTTTTGATCGGGTCTTCAATACCGAAGACCGCAGCCAGCTCGCCATCCACGACTTCATACAGCGCAGTCTGGCCACTCTTTTCTATTTTCGCTGTTACGCCCAGCAGGGGCTCGCGACTGATCCCATGATCGTCCAACAGGTGCTGGTTCCCGAGAAGGACATGATGGGAGCTCACCTGTCCGATGACTCCCTTGCCCGGGATAGAAAGAAACTCTCCGGCTTCGAGGGACCGCACCCCCTGCTCCTTCGCCGCCGAGAGGATTGCAGACGCCAGTGGGTGCTCGCTTGCCCGTTCGAGACCGGCGGCAAGCTCGAGCGCCCGGGGCAGCTCCCAGGGCGGCGCCGTGGCCACTTCGCGCACGCGGGGATTTCCTTCGGTCAGGGTGCCCGTCTTGTCGACAACCACGCAATCGATCTTCTCCAGCCCTTCCAAGCTCTCCGCGTTCTTGATCAGGATGCCTCCGGTCGCCCCCCGTCCGGTCCCGACCATGATCGACATCGGAGTTGCCAACCCCAACGCGCACGGGCAAGCGATAATCAGAACAGCCACCGCATTGACCAGAGCATACGCGACTCGAGGCTCGGGGCCCCAGGTGCTCCAGATGACAAACGTGATCACGGAAACCACCACCACCGCCGGAACAAAGTAGGACGAAACCGCGTCGGCCAGCCTCTGAATCGGAGCCCGCGTGCGCTGGGCCTCCGATACCATACGAACGATTTGAGAGAGCAACGTGTCCCGTCCCACCCGGTCCGCACGCATGATGAGGCTTCCGGTGCCATTGACGGTTCCACCGGTCAGGTTCTTGCCGGGATCCTTCTCCACTGGAACAGGCTCTCCAGTAACCATCGATTCGTCCACCGAACTGAGCCCCTCCATTACCATGCCGTCGACCGGAACCTTTTCCCCCGGACGGATCCTGAGCCGGTCCCCGACCCGAACTTCGTCTATGGGGATATCTTCCTCCGGTCCGCCTTCTCGAATCAGCCGCGCCGAACGGGGCGAGAGCCCGAGCAGCGCCCGGATCGCACCGTTTGTCTGCTGTCGCGCTTTCAACTCCAGAACTTGCCCCAGCAGCACGAGCGTCGTAATGACAGCAGCCGCTTCGAAGTACACCATGACTTCTCCACTCGCGTCTCTGAACGAGTCCGGAAGCCGACTGCCAAAAAAGAGAGCGAAAGTGCTGTAAAGAAACGCGGCGGCAGTACCCATGCCGATCAAGGTAAACATGTTCAGGCTTCGGTTGACAATCGAGGCCCACGCCCGCTGGAAGAAAACCATGCCTCCCCAGAAGACCACCGGGATCGACAGTACAAACTGAATCCAGAGGGCGGCCCTCGGCTCGATGAAATCAAAAAGGGCGATGGCGGGCATGGTACCCATCGCCAGAATCAGAACCGGTACAGTCAGGATCAGGCTGACCCAGAACCGGCGCTGCATGTCCTCGAGCTCCGGATTCGATTCCTGCCCCTGGAGCGTTCCGGGTTGCATGGGTTCCCGCGGCTCCAAGGCCATGCCGCACAGAGGGCAAGATCCTGGTGACGGTTGCTCGACCTCCGGGTGCATGGGGCAGGTATAGAGCGTGTCCGATGGCGGCTGCTCATTCTTGGCCGAAGTGGAGAGTGAGACCAATTCTGCTCCGTCAGGTTCTGGTCCGGTATAGCGGTCTGGATCTTGGCTGAACTTCTCCGAGCAATGTGAGCTGCAGAAATAAAACGTTTTCCCTTGAAACTGCTGCCGCGCGGCGGCGTTTTCGGGATCGATCTGCATGCCGCATACCACATCCCGAACCCGCGCTCCGGTCGCAGAGGGTTCGGAGGGACCATGTTCGTGCCGGTGATCCGGGGAGTGCGAAGGCGCGTCGCCGTTGTTCTTCATCGCATAGATTATACACATGGTACCGGGTCGCATACGACCCGGTACGCTTTCCGTCTACCGCCATCCGCTCAGCGCTTCAGTAGTCCGCCCATTCCGCGGGCGGACTAGCCCTTAGCCGAAAACTGTTGCGGTGAGTAGATGGCGGTGAGCGCTGAGCAGATGGCGCTTAGCGGTGAGCGGTCAGCGCGTCGGGTCGCAGGCCGGGCGCTTCGGGATTGACTTCTTTGCGAATTCCACGCCACTCCTCGACCGGAATATTCAGGAAGGCGTCGACAATTGAAGGATCGAGCTGAGTTCCTGCAACCCGACGGATCTCTTCGCGCGCCTGTTCAAAGCTCGTGGCTTTCCAGAAGGGACGATTCGAGGTCATGCAATCCAGCGCGTCGGCCACGGCGAAGATCCTGGCTCCAAGATCGATCTCTTCCCCCTTGAGACCAGAGGGATAGCCGGTTCCATCGTAACGCTCCTGATGGTGAAGAACAATCCGGGCGGCGTCTTTGAGAAACTTGATGCCGGAGAGAATGCGAAATCCGATTTTCGGATGCTTGTGCATCACCTCCCACTCCTTGACAGTGAGTTTCTCCGGCTTGCGGAGCAGTCCGTCCGGAACTCCGAGCTTGCCCACGTCGTGAAGAAGCGCACCCTGCTCCAAGGCCCGCAGTTTCCCCCCTTCGATGCCAAGCTCATGAGCCAATCGCATGGTGTAGCGAGTCACCCTCCAGGAGTGTTTGCCGTCCATGTCGGCATCCCGACTGTCCAGGGCCCGGCTCAGCGCCAGCAGCGTCGAATGATAGGTTTGGTGAAGAATTCCCAGTGCATCCTGAAGCTGCAGGGTGCGGATCGAAACCTGCTCTTCCAGGACCCTCTGATGCTCTCGGTTCTCCAGCGACAACCGTCTCTTGTCGAGCGCCCGAGACACGCTGTTCGAGATATCCTCGAGACTGAAAGGTTTGAGGATATAGTCGTACGCTCCTTCCTTGAGCGCGGCGACTGCGGCGGCGAGATTGACGACAGAGGTCGTGAGAATGACCGCCATGTCCGGATGAAGCGCCAAGGTACTTTTGAGTAGAGAGATTCCGTCGGTCTCGGCGCTTCCGATGTCGGTCAGCAGTAGATCGTAACTTTCGCTCGTGAGTTGACGCAACGCGGACGAACTATCGGCAAAGTCGTCGCACTGGTAACCCAGGCTGCTGAGTTTGCGTACGACTATTTCGCGGACGATCAACTCCCGTTCCACGACAAGGACGGAAGACGGACGGTCCGTGCAGGAAGGTATCCGGATATCGGCAGAAGACGCCATGTGGCCCTTTTGGTCACAGATAAATCAATGATAATGTGCGTACTCTCACTATATCGTCATGCTCGAGAGGCGGCATGAATTGAAAATGAGCTCCGGACCAGGGCAGCCCGGCACCGCGTTTCAATCCTTGTCAAGCGTAGCACTGATCAAATCGAAACGTGTTTTCCCCCAACAGTTTATCAAGCTTTCGGAAAAAGACAGCCACGCACCGTGAAGCTCCAGAGAGCCCTGGCGCAGGACAGGGGCAGTGGACTGCCCAGTCAATATCAGGCCTGATATCTTTGCTTGAGTGGACGAGATGATGCGCCGAGAGCAATGTTTCAGATCCTGAGTGGGAACAATCCTCAGTTTTGGATCTTGACCAGTGCGTCAAGCTGGTCCGACAAGCCTTGAGTGGTCGGGGTGACTGTGGATAAACCACTCTCCCAAGAAGCTCGGTTCTCCATGCACAGGAACACGAACGCCTGGGGAGCGACGTTTTCGATCCATTGCCTCATCTTGGAATACATTTCCTGGCGAATCGGGCGAAAATACCTCACCTTGCCGTGGTTTCCCGGCACGAATTCGCCGTACGGAACTCTGGATCGGGGGAATCTCCGCCGGACGATGTCCCTGAGTCGATCGTTGAAGCGGAGCGCACCCAGACTCACCCAGGCAACTCGCGAAGGATCCACCCCGCTGAAGGTGCTTTCAACTGCCATGCGGTAGTCCCTTTCCCAATCGTCGTAGTAAATCAAAGGATCGAAATGAAAGCCGACTCTGTAACCCCATTCCTGGCACTGCTTGGCGGCCGATAGGCGTTGCTCGAAGCTCGCGGTCTTGAGTTCTTCCGTGGCAACAATCTCCGGCGTGTTCATCGACCACGAAACGATTGTGCGGTCTCTGTGATCCAATCCTTCTAGATTGTCGATCTGGTCCGATTTTGTTTTCAACTCCAAGATTCCGTTGGCCAGGTTTCCGAAAAAGGGCACCAGGTGGCGAGAAAAGCCTGTGATCCCATCCAGCGCGAGCGAGTCGGCGAGCTCTCCCGTCCCGATGCGAAAGAGCTGGTGCGGGGCCTGACTCAACTTGAGCCGGATCTCCGCCAATAGCTCCTCGAGGTTCGTAAAAATCATCATGGCCGGGTGATTCAAATACGATTGCAGAAAACAATAGGTGCATTCCAGGGGGCAATTGGACCCAAAATTGACCACGTAATAGTTGCAGCAGACCTCTGCTCCGGCCCCCGGACAATCCTTCATGAATCGGCCTTTGTGTCTCGCCAGAACGAGACAACGCTTGCCGCTTCCGTGGGGATCGGAAGATCTTTTCAACTCAGGGAGCACCGCCTCGACATCCGCCACTGATTGGACCGTGATGCCCGGCAGCTTCGCCAGGATCTCGTGCGTCGCTTCGTCATTCCGGGCGGCGTGCTCAACCAAGATTCGATCAGGTCGATAGCCACGATCATTTCTGGCCCCTAGCCTCAGAGGCAACATCTCATTCGACATGGAATAACCCTGCAAGGTTGCTTTCGCACGACGCTTCGCGAAGCGCGTCGGCTATCTCCCGAAACTCTTCCGCACAGGAGGCGTCAAACTGCACGTGCAAACGATTCGACTCGAAAAATGGATCCGGAGTCAGCTTGACCTTGCCCGGGAGGGAGAGCTGCTTTCGCTGTTGGAGAAAGCGGCTTTTTGCATTGGAAAGCCGCGGGTTGCGTAGACGAAAGAGCGCGTCCCGGACTTGCTCGCCCTTCTGCCGTGCGTTGAGTCCCGGTTTCTCCAGTATTGCAGCTACCTCTGGCCGGCGGACGACGTCTTCCGGAGCCGCCTTGAAGATCACGGCCAATTCCTCGATGAGCGTCAAGCACTCGCGTTGAACGCTCGCACTCCAGTAGACCCTGTCGAGGAACAAGGCCAGCTTCTGTTGCCGTGATTGCGGCAGAACTGCAAGCCGCTCTACCGTGGGCCAGGTAATGAGACCCTTGCCGTAGTTTTTACGAAGCGCGGGGTCCAGACGATGTAAAGCCAGGAACTTGCGCAAGACATCCCCGTGCGCCCCCAAACCCAGACTGGGAAGATAGACAGCAATCAATTCGGACGCAGGAAGCCGAAGTCCGTTCTTGAGCGTGTCGACGACCCTTGCACATTCAAAGGGGGTCAGCCGTCGATGACCGAGGTTGTCCCACAGCGCCATTCGAAACACGGCCAGCTCGTCTGTATCCCGATCGAGGATACGAGCCCAGGCCGCCTGATGGGCCAGCCGGCGCATGGCCCGGAGCCGCCGAAATCCAGCCACAACACGATAGCTGCCCTCGAGCGTATCCTGGAGCAGGAGGGGGTTGAGCTGTCCGACCTGGCGAAGCGATTCCTCGAGCTGGGGCGGATCCAGATCCTCACTGATCAGAAAGCGCACATCCTCGAGATCGATGGAGGCAAGGCTGATCTTTTTGAACATGATCGGGAAAAGTTAGCACAAACAGCCCCGAAGTGCTCCTGTTTGTAAATACGGTGACGCTCGCGTGTCGGACGGTGAGACAGGGTCACCAATAGGCGGTTTTCGCTTTATCTGAGATGCGTCAAGTGGTAAACAGGATGATCAAGACGAAAACTAAGCCTCCTAACAACAAGGTGAGCAGTAAAACAAAAGGAGATCGCCATGACTGCCCTTGGTTCCACTTTTATCTCGATACGAATCATGTGTCTGGCTTTCGCGGCTGTGCTGGCTCTGCCGACAATCAAGGGCGCCGCGCAGGAAAAACCGCAATACACCCGTGAGGAGTATCAAGCGTACAAGGCCATCGCCAACGAGGCGGACGCGCTAAAAAAGATCGATTTGGCCATCGCCTTCCTTCAGGAACGTGCGCAATCCACCCTGCGTCCCCACGCTGTCGCCGCCTATCAATCGGCCATGGCCGAACTGCAAGGTTCAGCACAGTGGGGGGAGATGATTACCTTCGGTGAGCGCTATCTGGGGCTCGTCCCGGATGATATCTATACCGTCTCCATGCTGGCTACCGCGTATCAACAGACGCAGCAGCTGGAAAAATTTGTCGTTGCTGGCGAGAAGGTATTTGCGGAAGATCCCAGCCGAGGCAACACCGCCTATTATCTGACAAAGGCCTACCTCGACTTGAAAAACAACGCCAAGTTTCTGGAATGGGGAGAAAAGACCGTGTCGTTGTTGCCGGACAACCATGAGATTCTACTCGAGCTGACCAAGAAGTACGACGCGTCCGGCCGCGACGCCAAGGCGTCCAAATATGCCAGCCTGTGCATCAAGGCCGTTCGATCCGCGGAAAAGCCTGAAGCGGTCCCGACAGCGCAGTGGAAACAATACACGACGCACGTCTATGCGACCTGCTACTATGTGGTAGGAAAGTACGCGCACGATCGGCAAAACTATAAGAGAGCCATTGCCAATCTCCAGAACGCGACCAAGTATTTCCGTAAGAACGAGCACGCGTACTATTTTTTGGCTCAATCCCACTGGCAGCAGGGAAGGGTCGATTTGGCCATGAAGAACTTCGCCAAGGCTTTCGTGATTGGGGGGTCCACAGCGCGGAGTTCCAAGCAGCACCTGGACAACCTGTACCGATCTCTCAACCAGCAAAGCACGGAAGGAATCGAGCGGGTCATCAACAAGGCTCGAGCGGAGCTCAAGTAGTCTGATGGCAGTGCCCCAAAATCATTCGCTTTGACTTATCTGCACGAAACCCATAGGGGCGCGCCCCATCGCCCCTCCAATGGTTCAGCACGATCGCGCTGCGTTGCTAATCTCCTTACCCTCGTGATCTCGCTGCTGGCCCCAGAATCGGGTCTGCCCCAGCTTCGGATTGGCACTGTTTCCGGGGTGGTGTCGGATCCAAGCTCGGCCCCTATCCTGGCGGCAGAGGCAAGGCTCGAGAATCCCACCACGGGGTTTGCGCGGGTTTCGAGGACCGACGGTACCGGAACGTTTGCCTTTCGCAATGTTCCCTTCGACCGGTACACCCTTCGCATTCACAGCCCGGGCTTCCATCCGTCGGTCCGAAACTTCAGGGTTCGATCCGGCCTGCCCGTAATCATGGACGTAAAACTGGAGATCGCGGGCGCACACACCACGGTTCAGGTGGAAACCGCCAAGGCGGCCCTCGAAGAAGACTCCAGCAGGACTGAAACCGAATTCGACAACGGCTTCGTGCAACGGCAGCCCAGCATGAACCGGAGTCGCAAGCTTCTCGATTTGGTGGCGACGACCCCGGGCATGATGACCGAGAACAACGGACTCATTCACGTACGGGGGGTCGATGACGGTATCCTCTATGTAATCGATGGGATCCCGATTACGGACCGGATCGACATGGTGTCGTCGGGAGCCCTTGACACCGACGCAATCCGGTCCGTGAACATTCTGACCGGAAACTTTCCCGCCGAGTTCGGAGGCCGATCCGGAGCGGTTGTTTCCGTGCTGCCCCGCTCGGGCATAGATGAACCCTTGCACGGAAGTCTGACGGGGGGATTCGGAAACTTCCGTGAGCGAGCCGTGGGCGCTACGGTAGGCGGCACTGCTGGACAAAACTTCGGCTTCTTCATAGCCAGCTTCGGCAACCGATCGCGCCGCTACCTCGATCCCGTGGAGATCGGAAACTTTCACAATCATGGGAGAGCGGGTAGCCTGCACACCCGCTTCGATTGGCATCTCACCCCAAAGGACACCCTTTGGATCAACCTGTCGGTTGCCGGTTCCGATTTCAACGTTCCAAATGACCGAATTCAGGAAACGGCCGGGCAGCGACAGGTTCAGAAACTGCAAGACAACAGCCAATCGGTCAGCTGGCAGCACGTGTGGTCGGCGAATTCCGTCAGCCATGTCGCATATTTTCGCCGACTCGCCGAGTCCAGACTATTTCCCAGCCCGCGGGATACCCCGATTTCAGCGTCGCAGCGTCGGCAACAGTCACGCCAGGGCGTCCTCGGCAGCCTTGCCCACCGTATCCAGGGGCACACGTTCAAGACAGGCACCGAGGTGACTCGCGTTCGACCAAAGGAGTCGTTCAGCTTCTTCATCACCGATGAGGAGATCGCGCAAGATCGCGAAATCTCAGAGCAAGCGATGGAGTTCACTCCGGACAACCCTTTTGTCTTCCAAGACGTGGATGCGGGAACCAATGTCTCCTGGTACGCGCAGGATTCCTTCTCTCCAATTGAGAATCTGACCCTCGATCTTGGGCTGCGCTTCGATCGATCGAGCTTGCCCGCGCCCGAGCAACAGTTCAGTCCGCGCATCGGAGGGGCCTGGTATCTTCCGTCGACGCGGACAGTCATTCGAGCTTCGTTCAATCGCCTTTACATGCCGCCGCAGCTGGAGAATCTTCTCCTTGCAAACTCGAGGCAGGCGCGCGATCTTTCTCCTTTCGCCAAGGCCGGTGGCGGCGCGCCCGTGCGAGCAGAAAGGGTGAGCGCCTCCGAGATCGGGTTCAGTCAAGATCTTGGTGGTGCTGTTCGATTTGACGCGGCCTACTGGTGGCGCTCCTTTGTCAACTTCGGGGATCCGAACGTCTTCTTCAATACAACGATCGTCTTTCCCAACAGCGTCGCGAAGGGTATTGCCCGTGGGCTCGAGGTCCGGCTGGAAGTCCCATATCGGAAAGGTCTTTCGGGATACCTAAGCTATACCAATGGCCGGATTTTGCAGACGGGACCGATCAACGGAGGACTGTTCCTCACAGACGAGTTCATCGAAATCGGAGCTGGCACCCAGTTCATACCGGATCACGATCAACGAAACGCGGGAGCGTTTGGAGTTCACTACTACCACCGACGGTCGGGAGTCTGGGGTACCTTTTCGGGCCGGCACGAAAGTGGGGTCCCTCTCGAGGTCGACGAGGAAAGTATCGAGAATCTCATATCCAGGCCCGATTCAGACCTTGTCGACTTCCAACGCCGAAGAGTCAAACCGTGGTCGGTTCTTGATTTTTCTCTTGGGATCGACCTTTTGAGAGATCGAAACGTCCAAGTTTCGGCTCAAGTCGACGTTCGGAACATCGCCAACAATCGTTTTGCCTACAACTTCGGCAATCCGTTTGAAGGCACCCATTTTGGCCACCCCCGTTTGCTGGGAGTGCGCCTTCGTTTGAGTTTCTGAAAGGAATACGCCAGGTTCAGTCTTGCGAGAATCCCCACGCGCCCTTCGCGAAATGATGGAGACATGGTGGAGTCCCTTTTTAGTAATCCAATCTAATTCCGCAGACGAACAGAAGTCCATGCATGGCCTGTGCTTGTTGTTCGCTGATTGAATGGGTCCTGGTCCACGTTTTATGCACCTTATCCTCCTCCACGGCTATCTCCTGCAAGGAACGGGTTCCAACATCTATGTAACCAACGTGGCACGGGCCTGGCAGGCTCAGGGACACGCGGTCACCGTAATCTGCCAGGAACGCCAGGCCGAATCCCTTCCATTCGTGGATGAGGCGTGGATCTGTCCTCAGTCGATGCCGGTTGCGCCACCTACAGCCGGTCACCTCCGGGTTATTGTTCCAGACATCGCCGATCTCTTGCCCGTCTACGTCGAGGACCGCTACGACGGCTACCAAGTCAAAAAAATCCCTGACCTGACGGCGGCCGAGCTCGAAGCCCACATCGACCTGACGGCGCGCGCCCTCCGCGCTGTCGCGCGAGCGGGTGCGGATCGGGTGCTGGCAAACCATGTTCTGCTGAGTCCCGTTATTGCCCGGCGCGCGCTGGCCAATCTGGAAGTGCCCTACGACGTGAAAGTTCACGGGAGCGCCATGGAGTATGCTCTGGTTCCAAACCCGGGCCTGATGCCATATGCCCTGGAAGGCCTCGAAGGGGCGGACACGGTAGTTGTCGGAACCGAATACGTACGCGACCGGGTGTTCGAGGTCTTCGGCAAGCCCTTTTTGGAAGCAAAAGTGCGGATCGTATCCCCTGGCATGGACCCTGACCTTTTTCGACCCAGCGAGAGTATTCAGGCCAGCGAGCAGCGCGCGCTGCAGACGATCGAAAAGAAGATCGAGCTCAACCCCAACGGCAGGCGCGTTCGGGAATTACCCAATCCAAACGGCCTTGCGCCGGGCGAGCTTCATACGCTGCTGGTTGCTGAAGGAGAAACCTATGACCAGCGAACTCCGGACTCGGATTTACTGGATCGATGGCCGAGATTCCAACCAGGGGAGCCGATCGTATGCTATTTCGGCAAGTTCCTGGATACCAAGGGAGTCGGCGAGCTCTTGGTCACGGTCCCGGAGCTTCTGGACCGAATTGGCGAGTGCAGAATACTGTTGATCGGTTTCGGAACCTACCGCGAACACCTGGAAGGAATGATCCAGGCCTTGGCCAATGATGACCGCGACTCGTTCGAGCGCTTCGCCAGAGCCGGCGACTTCGTCGAAGAGCTCGACTTCTCGCGCTGGTTCCGCCCCCTCTCCTCGAAAGAAGTGTCCCGGATCACGCTGACCGGAATGCTGGATCATGATTGTCTGCAGGATCTTCTGCCTATTGCCAGCCTTGTTCTGGTCCCGAGCAAACGCCCCGAAGCCTTTGGCATGGTGGCTGTCGAGGCGATGGCGGCCGGGATCCTGCCCGTGTGCAGCTATCATTCCGGCTTGAAGGAAGTCGTCGACGTCGTGGCCAGCTCGTCTCCGGAACTGGGGGAGCTGATGACTCTGCCCCGCGAGTGTTTTGTCGATGCGTTGCCTGCCAAAATCGAGGCTGCGCTGCAGTTCCTTTATCCCGGCGACTTCAACGATTCGACCCGGCGGTACCAGGTCGGCAGGCAATTGCGAAAAATCGCCGTCGAAAATTTTTCCTGGGATGGGATTGCTCAACGCTTGCTCCCGTGAAGACTCCGTCAGGAATCTTCACGGGTGGACGGGTCGTTCAGTATTCTAAACTCCCGGGTCGTTCAGTATTCTAAACTCCTCGATGTCGGTGATATAACCGCCCCGCTCCTCCTTGAACACCGCCTCGACCCGGAGCCCACCCTGGAGCTTCGCCCTGTCGGTTTCACCGATGAAGTGCATGAGGCCGGTATCCGCGCCGTCTAGCTTGATCAGCCCCAGCGTGAAAGGCACGTTTCGCTTCACCCACAGGGGCTGGAGGCCGATCACCGTGTAGTGAAGCAGGGTTCCTCGGGGCCCGACCTCGAGCCAAACGGTGGGAACCCAACACTTGGGACAGTCGGACGTGGGCGGGCAAAACACAACGCCGCAACGGCCACACCGCGTCCCCATTATTTTCTGGTGGTCCCTCAAGCCGCAGAAGAACGGTGAGATCTTTCCGTAGCTGTAGTTGAATTCTGCTTCCATCTTGTAGTAGGCCTTGACGATGTCTTTCTCGGTCATCGGTCCCTTTCAAGAATGACCACCGTGGACACGCTGATGGCGGACCCCCCCATGGTCTCCACCAGCCCGACCTCCGGGACAGGCTTGACCTGATAATCTCCGGCAGCGCCGCGCAGTTGCCGGACACATTCTGCGATGTCGAACATGCCGATCCCACCATACGCATGGCCGTGACCGATGCAGCCCCCGCCCGGGTTGACCGGCAGCTTTCCTCCAAGATCCGTCAGCCCTTCATCGATCCATCGACCTCCCTCGCCTTCTCCGCAGAAGCCAAGCATCTCGTAGCTCATCAATTCTAACCAGCTGAAGCCGTCCTGGATCTGAGCCACATCGATCTGGCTCGGAGGGTCCGAGATACCGGCCATCTGGTAGGCTTCCGTGGCTGCCGCCCTCATGACCGGCGCCTGTCCGAAGGTCGCTCCCGGATTCATCACTTCTCGCCACCCGAACTTGCCGACATCGTTGGCGTGGCCCACCCCGCGGACGTAGATCAGATTGTCGCTGAGTTTCCTTGCTTTTTCCTCGGACGCGAAAACCACCGCCGCAAAAATATCGCTGACGAGGCTGCAATCCAGGAACTTGATCGGCCAGGCAATCGTCGCCGACTCCAGGACATCATCCACCGTTATCTTCAAAGGCGCCTGAGCGTTCGGATTCAACAGCGCGTTGCCGTGGTTCTTCACCGAGACCTTGGCGGCCTGCTCTTCGGTAATACCGTAGATCGACATGTAGGCCTGGCATAGCATCGCGAACTGCCCCAACGCCGCCCCAAAAGGAGTCTCGAAGATGCTGTCGATCCCATACGCAATCAAGTTCTGAAACCCATTGAGCCGCGGCGCGTCGGCATCGGAGATCTTGTCGCCGCCGACGGCCAGCACCAGGTCCGCCTGGCCGGACGCCACGTAGTTGTAGGCCGCACAAATGGCGGAACCGGAGGCACCCCCTGCGTTGGTGAACTGATAGAGAGGCTTTCCAGACCATCCCAGAACTTCGGAGATATAGATGCCCATCAGGGGCTGGCGATTGAAATTCTCGCACGCTGTCGAAAAAAAGCAGTACTGTATGTCGTCCTTCGTCAGCCCTGCGTCACCGACGGCTTGCTTGGCCGCCTCGTAGGCGAGCTGAAAAAACGTGGAATCCTCTCTCCTCCGGGCGGCCTTCGTGTCGCTGATACCAAGGACCGCCACCCGGTTGCCCAGCTGCTTCACTGCCTCTTCTCCCTTGTTGTCGCCGCGGGGCAGTATAGCAGCTTGCCCCAAGAGACAGCACAAACCCATGGTCTATTCGTTGCGGAATCCGGTGGCCGCCAAATAGATGTCCTCTAGCTGAAGTGAAGACCTCGAGGCAACCACAGCACGCGACGCTGCTGCGTCAAGCAGCAGTATCGCCTTGGAAGGAAGGCAGCCCTGCACGGACCGAGATCTGTCCAGAACGACTTCCAGCAGCGACGCATCGATCTCGACCCGGTGATGCTTCTTGAGCCGCAGTCGAACAAAGGCAAGAATCTCCAGGGTTTGAAGTGGGCTCAACTCCGGTAGATCGATGAGCTGAAGTCGCCTCCGGAAGGCCTGGTCCACCTTTTCGAATATGTTGGTCGATGTAGTCGCGATGAGCTTGGCCCCCTCTTCCAGCGCATTCGCGAACAGCATCGGCGCCGCGGGGCTGACAAAGGCTTGCTCCAAGCGCTCAATTGCGAGCACGACCTTGTTGGCACCGGAAACCTCCCGCAAGACCGCTGCCAGAAGGCCTTCTCGTTCAGCGGCACTGCCAATCCCCGCCATTAGAAAGCACAGGTCGATGCGATGGACTTCACAGGACGGCTTTTTCTCGCGAATCCGTTTGGCCATTCCGGCAATGAAGTTGGTCTTGCCAACCCCCGAGTCGGCGCACAGTACGGGCAATCTTCCTTCCGCCTGGAGCACGGTGCACAGTACCTCATCGAGCACGTCGTCCCGACCCAGCGTCATCCCGTCGGAGACTCTTTTTCCCCACGAGCCGAGCAGGCTGCCGACGGAAGCTGCAACGGCCTCGTCATTGTCATTTCGTGGTTCAGTTCGTGGGTCCGTCGGTGGGTCAAGGCACGGTTCTTGGTCGTTGAAACCGAGCACCGCCAGAGCGAAGAGGATGGCGCTCTCCAATGAATACACCCGATTCCGGAAAGTGCTCAAGACACGCCAACCGCGGTTCTCCAGGCCCGCGGCAAACGCTCGTGCCAAAAAGGCATCTCCGCCTCTGTACTCCAGGTCCGCGTCCACCCCTATTATCCAAGGCAACCCGGCCTCCGACCCCATCAGGTTGATTGGCCCAATCGCGTCTTCCGCGGCAATCTGGGGCGTGATATCGCTGGTATCCTTGATGAGAACATTGGTACGGGATTTGTTGTAGAAGCCTTGGTTGATTGGCACGTTCCAGACCATGAGCGTATTCTCATCCCGCAGATCGATTCTCACTTTTTTTTCTTTGAGCTGCTCGAGCAGCCCCGGGTCCAAGTCAAACATGTGTTCACTCGCGGGATCTTTGGCGCGCCCTCAGGATATCCATTAAAGAAGGACCATCGGCGCGCCGACGCCACGGTTTTTTATCTTTCGGCACCGGTTGCCATTCGGCCTCTTTGGCGAAGGGATCGGAAAGATCGATCACTCGATCCTCTTCGCAGTCCCAGATTCCTTGCCAGTCACATAGATATCGCTCGGATCGCCCACCATGGCGACGAATGAAATCACCCCGAACCCGAGCACGACCCGAACTGGGTGGATGCTGCTCCGATTGATTCAAATCCGGCAAACTCTCCAGGCGGTGCTCCAAGACGCCATCTCGGTCCAGAACCTGGAAGATCCCTTCGGTTCCGAGTTGGCCGAACCGAACATCCGCCTCGAGCAGTTTCCAGCGCAGCGTGAAGAATGCAGGGAGATCTCCCCACCGAAAGCCATGCTCTTGCAGCACTGGGGTCCATTGCTTGAGCTGTTCGCCGACTGGACTGCCAGGTCCGAGTATGAACCGGGCGTCGTGACACTTGTCGGCGTGTCCAGCTTCCACGAGGCTGCTCTTGACTTTCGAAAGGACCGAATTCCAGACCGGCAAGGCGTCCCAGGCAAATCCATGCCGCGCCACCTGATCCCGGAACAAGAAGTACTTCGTGGACCAATCCAGAGAGCGGCTCACCGCTTCCGGACCGTGTTCGAGGAGATCGAGATAGAACCGCCACTGGCGGCAGATCTCGTCCGCCCAGGGGGGCAGGACGGAACTTCCTACAACGGCCTCCGCCTTCGAGAGGTAGTGCCGCTGGATATCGATGGCACGCATCCGTTGACCATTCGCGAGGGGCACCTGCGCGGAACAAGAGGGGTCGGATGCGAAGACGCGCATGGACACCAGCGGAGATTGCAGCTCGACCCCATCGGCCGGGCGAATACCGGCCTCGATCATGGCCACAACCAAAGCGGTCGCCCCAATCTTCAGCCACATGGCGGTCTCGGAGCAGAGGCTTTCGCCGCAGATCACGTGGAGCCGGTGATAACCCTCCTTGGCAAGGGGTTCGTCCTTGGTGTGGAAAATACCCCGGTTGTTGGTGGAGTTGCGCGACACAACTCTCTCGAGATGCATCACACGGGGTGACACACGATACTCGATGCCCGGAGAGAAGGGATTGAATCCCCCACAACCGGAATAAATCAGCCGCGAGACCAGGTGCGGGACTATCTGCACGGACATGTCGGGCCGATCCCCGGCATAAAGATAGGACTCATGGCAACCCCAGGTAGACTGCGGACACCAGTAGTCGACATTGGTTTTGACCAGCCGAATCTCCGAAACCGTATCGTCCCGGGCCAGGAGGTCTTCGGACAGGCCCGCTAGAATACGCTCTCCCGCCAGAACATAGGCCACTGCATCCCTGGGGTCCTCACATTCAGGCGTGCTCAGCTCGGGATGCAGCCCCGAATCGACGTAGAACCGCGATCCATTGCCCAGAAACATGCCGCTCTGAAAGTCCGGCACGTAGGCAAACTTCCGGCGCGCAACATCCAGGAAGTTGTAGAGCAGGCACTCTCGATCCTGGAGCTCTCTTCGAGAATCGAATCCGGTGATCGCATACTCGGTTTCGATCCCCATCAGGCGGGAGGTCACGGTCACTGCCCCCCACTCTGACGACCGGAATAGATGTACTGCTGACTGTCCTGCGACACGCCACGGTTGATTGCCGCATCCCCGGCGCGCAACAGGTCATCTCCTTGCTGTCTCAACCGATCGAGCGAGCTCCCTTCGGAGTCCGGCGCAACGGTGTGGGAAGGGTCATTCGTTCTCTGGTTTTGTCGGTTTTTGTGGATTGGATTCATCGTGTAGCTCCTCATGCCAAGACCATTGGTCGACGGCCGGGATCCATCCAGTCGGATGGAGCTCCCCGGCTGCCGGGGTCCGGTTTGTTATTCGGTTAGAAGGGGGTAACGCTCTGCTTCGAGCACACCCAGGCCCTCGAGCGCATCCTCCAAGGTCGAACTTGCGTCCCACACGGCCTCCGCTTGCGATTTGGTCCCGGCAAGCGGATTATCCATGTTCAGAGTTGCGCTACGGGGAAACTCCCGGCGAAGTTTGAAACGAATAAAATCCCAGTCAATGTCGTCTACGCAAGTGCTTCCGGCCAGACGCAGTAACATGGCGCGGGTCCACGCCCGGGTATCCTCCGGAGGATTGTGGGTGAACCGGTCGATCATTTCGCGTGAAACCATTCTTTTGATTACATCCGATTGCTCGCATGCCCAGAAGAGCCCATCCTCGGGATTGAGGTTGGAGTACAAGTGATCGAGGTGCTTGACCTGGGGACTCTCCCAATCCAGTTTCGAATGCTGCTGTATGGCACGCTCGAGAAGCGCTTGCTTGAGAACCCAGTCGAGACTCCCGGTCAACTCGTCGAGGTTGCCCATCTGTAGCTTCGTCAGGGTATCCTCCCAAACGTCGAGAATCTCGCTTCCATCGGACACGCGACCTTCCCAACCCCGCCGTTGTCCAAAGCGGTGCGCCTGCTCGAAAAAAAGGAGCTGGAGCTCCACGGCGGTAAGCCAGCGTCCCTTGACCGTTCGAGCTCTCCGGCGCAGGCTCGGATCGTGCCCCCAGACCTGCAATGCCTCGAGCGGGTCATCGAGAATGAGATCCGGATTGATCCAGTCGTCTTCCAGCATCGAAAGTATCGCTTGCAGAACCCCTACCTTCAGGAAGCTCGCAACGTGACACAGCGTAGAATCGAAGAATATGACATGCAGCCGAGCCATCTCGCTGGGTTCTCCTCTGAGCGTCCCCGGTCGCCCACAGAGAGGCTCGTCACGGCTATTGACCAGCGGACGGTTCGACGTGGTCTGCGGCCCGGTGAGCGTCTCGAAGAAGTCTCCCCTTTGGGAGAGTTGATAGCTCACTTCGGGCGCCCCGTTTTCCGAAGCTACCTTGCCCTGGCCGGTGAAAATAAGGCTGGAGACCAGATAGCTTGCCAGGTAAGCCAGATGATGGAGCTTACGGCAGAACAGGTTGTCCCAGGCAGTCCGGGTCACCAGGAAGTTGAGATGACTGCCGTAGCTATTCCCAAGACCGTCGGAGTTATTCGCCAGCAGCTGTATTTGAGCCTCACCCTCGAGTTTTTGGTTCGCGTCCTCGAGGGCCCGCGCGGCGATGCTCAGCATCGCGTGCCAGCAGGCCACGTGCTCGCGCGCAGACAGGACTTCCGGAATACAGAGCTCCAGATGATTGAGATCAATATAGGCGCAGCCACCGTTGCTCGGCAGGAACTTCCTTTCGGAATCCTGCGGATTGGCAACCGCGCTCCAGCTACCGCCCCAGCCGCCATTCCACCCGTTGTTCCAACCGGTACCCCAGCCGGAATTCCAACTCGATCCAGTGCCCACCGCAGGAGAATCAGGCTGCACCAAGACGCCCCCGCCGGAAGGCGAAGCGCTTTCGATAACGTTATAAGAGGAGGTCCGGGCGATGCCTGGAATCTCCCGCAACAAGGCGCGCGACGCCTCGTATCCCGTACCGTCGGGCCGGTTCCTCCCGACAATGAAGTTTCCGAGCTCCACATCAGCGCCACAGAGCTTCGGCAAGTAACTGGTCCGCTTCAATTTCATCTCTACTCCTTGGCGTCTGGCGTCTGGCGCTTTCCGTCTTCGAGGAACGCGCAGCGTAAAAGCGGTGAAAGGAAAGCGCGCTGGGGTCCAATGGACCCCAGCGGCTACGCTGATCTCAAGTAGCGATACTCTCGCTTGACTCGCTTGCGGACTCGTTCGATTCGAACCACATCCACGTCGGTGGGAAGTTCCGGCAGATGACTCCGCACGTTCGCCACGTTGAGGAAACCGGAAAGGCATTCGGCCTCCTCGCTGATGGCTGCCGACAGGTCCTTTTGCCGCACACCCGTCTCACCGGTTTCTTCCTCCCACTCACTCGCCCGTTCCCGAGCGATACGCGCGATCTTCGCGATACTGGCTCCGTTGATAAGATCCGGCATCTTGACCGTCCGCTGCGTCCCGTCGCGGAAGTACAGTTCCACGAGGCTGTTTTCGCCGTTGGGGGAGTAGATCTGGGAAACTGCGGTGCGGATGAGCCTCTGACGGGATGCTGCATCGCCCTCTGCTCCTTCCCGTTGATAGGGGACTCTCTCGGCCAGGTACTTTTCAAAGATCAGGTGTGCACTTCTGCGGTCTGGACGCGTGACCTCGACAACCTCATCTGCCAGCCTCTCCCCCCGAAGGACACCGGCATCCAGGATGTCCTTCCGATTGGTGGCCGCGATGACCAGAACATTTCCCCGAGACTCGAAGCCATTCAGTTCGACCATGAAGGTATTCAGGACGTTGTCGTGGGCCCGCATCAATGAGTTTCCGCGGGCGGACGCCAGAGAATCAATCTCGTCGAAGAACATGATCACTGGAACATCCGGGTTCTCCTCTCCCGCCTTCCGTGCGATTCGAAACGTCTCGCGCATGTTGCGTTCGCTTTCGGAAAACCAGACCGAGTTCAAGGATGAAGGTTTGACATGCATGAAGCGAGATCGGCCGGTCTGGTACAACCCCGCCATCCAATTCGCCAGGGCGCGAGCCAGCATGGTCTTGCCCGTCCCGGGAGGTCCACAGAGAAGGATGGACGAAACTTGCTCCAGCATGTACTTGGCGGCAAGCTCCGGGCGGCTATGATGCCGCTCGATGATTCGTTGAATCTTTCGAATCTGAGCATCGAGACCGCCAATGTCGGCAAAGGTCTCAGGCGGTGTCGATTCCAGGAACAGACTCTCGCCTTTCGTGTCCTCGATGCTCTCGAGCGCCATCCAGGCCGTGCGATCCCACCGCACGAGCTCATCCTTTTTCAAGACGACATCATCGAGGGAGCCGGAACCATCGACGATCAGCTCTTCGTCACGCTGTTTGAGTACGAGACGGCCGTCGGAAAGATAACGGTCGAAGTATGCAACCTCGCCCGAGAAAAAGGGCCGGTAAGGCGATTTTTGTACCACGTAGTTGAGCTCGTTCGATAGCAGGACCTCATCACCGGGACGTAACCCCTCGAGCTCGACGTCTTCGCCGAGTGCAACCACGCGGCGCGTGTTTCCATGCAACACCATGGCGGAGGGAGCAGCGGCGAATGGCTCCGTCGCCAAAAAAATCGCTGGGTGATAGGGAGCAGCGGTCAACTTCTTGAGGAGGTCGCCAATTTTCTCCTGATGGACCTTGGCTTCCATCAGGCCAACACGGCTGCGATCCATTTCTTCGAGCAGGTAGCAATGGATCTTCTTTGTGGTCTCGGGGTCAGCTCCAAGAAGCGCGATGTGAGCTAGTTTCTGTTCCATCGTGGGGGCTCCGTCGCCCACAGCCATGATCGGACCCAGAAGCGCGTTGACCTCCGTTTGGTCCAAGTTATTGCGAGACGTTCGTGGCATTGCTTTCTCCTATTCCCAGTTCTTCCTGGATTGCGGTTTCGTTGACACCTGAGCCGAGAGACGTTCCGGGGGACGCGGAGGGCGCCATCACGCGGAAACCGCGAGGTGTCAGCCCGCCGCGGTCCCACCCAAACATCGAGAACGTCACGTCGCTGAACGCGACGTCATTGGCTACGAGAGCGATGCACCAGGCACGGGGAAAAACCGTCCGGTGCAGCGCTCGATCATGAGTGCTCAAGAAGTCTTTGGCCAAACCGCAGACTTTTTGGCGCTCGACAGGACACTCCTTGCACTTCCACTCTTTGACTGGATGCGAGTGGAACCACCCCAGCATGATTTCGCCCTGCTTGCGAAGTTCAACCGCCCCACGTACCGCCGTCCAGGTTTCCGCAGTAAAGGTCAACTTCGTCAATTCGGCCTCGGCATGGCGGGCCGGGATCAACCCGGTTACCTCGACAAAAGTCTCCGGAAGCCTCCGATCCTGTCTCAGGTGGCCAATCAGGATTCCCCCGGTTTCCACTGTCCCGGCGTTCCGGGTCATCTCCGCGGCCTCGGCCAAGATGCGTTGCGGCATGAACACGGGTGTGCTCCCGGGCGGGATTTCCCCTTGTTCCCTCGAACACAGCTTGAACTCCTTCACCTGGCCTTCCCGGATGGCCAGTGGGGGAGTCGTCTCTTCGACCTGAAAAGAGCTCCGGACTTCGTTTTCACCGCCCTGAGCCCCTGCTACCAGGGCCTGGCAATAGGCAGAAGCGAGAAACCCATACGACTCCCCCATCTCCATCTTCCCCTGCTCGATGAATAGCGCCCTGGCCTGCTCGGCGAGACCGGTGAAGTAGTCCGTATCGAAATCACACCGGAATTCCGTTGGGGTCGGCTCGGTGCGCGGCCCGATTCGGACCGAAAAACCGGAGATGTAAGGCTCCGACAATCGCTGGTGCCAAATCGGCACCAGGGACGCTGACGAATGGAAGGTCTCCTTGGTCAAGAAGCCGCGCCGCACACCCAGGAACCGCGCCCATTCGAGCGCGGGCTCGAAATCTACGTCGATGGCGACCGTCCCGATCGGGCTCGCGTCCTCTTTGCGCAGTTCCAGGGTGTATTTGTATAGTAGATTCATGAACTTAGAGCCCTGCGTCGATATCCGGCTGCAGCACGATCCGGTCCCCGTTTTGCAACGCATCTCCGACCTGCTCCGAACTGCGCAGGTGGCGTCCCTCGCGCTCGTGGTGGGCACGGTAGGACAGCGGTCTTCCCTCTACATCGTTCGGGGGCAAATTCATCGCGCCGAGCAGCTTCGCGATCATTTCCCCGACGGTTGTTTCGGGCGGCACCTCAGACAACCGCCGCATCTTCTGCTGGGTGACGTCGGTCGCCTCTAGAGTCATTCCGATGGCTTCTGGTATTCCCATAACTTCTTCTCCTATTGATTCAGGTTTTGGTTTTGGTTTCCGTCGTGACTACTGTCGATCCAGGTGCCCAGGCGAGATAGGCCCGAGCAATCGTTTCGTCTTGGAGAATCGAGGCCTCTCGGCTGAACCTCTCGTAAGCAAGCGACAAGGCGGACAAGGCATGATCCAATTCCTCTGCTCGCGGGGAGGCCATGACGACCTCAAAGGCAACCTCGAACTGAACGGTTCCGTCGTCTCGGGTGCGCGTCGGGCTAGCTTCAGCCGTTGGGACCGGATCATCTGGTGCAAGCGGCACAGGGCCCGCAACGGGCGTAACCCGACCGATGGGTCGCGCCGAGGCGCGGATCATACGAACCAGCGACGAGCCAAACAGCAGCAGTGTTGCCACTGCTCTCCGGGAAAGCGGGCTCAGAGGATCTCGAGTCAGCCCCACGGCCGCACGGATTCCGTGTGGACCGGTCTCTTCGACGGTAATCTGGGCAGGACGGCCGGGAATCTGGAGGTCCACGACCAGCAGTCCCGGGTCTTTCTCTTCGCAGCTCCAATCGAGCTCACGAATCTGCTCCGCGATCTCTAGCACAGCCCCGTCAACCCTGACCGTCAGATCGCCGTCGCCGCGCGCACCACCTGCGCTTTCCAAAATCGGCGTGTGGATTCCATCCAGGGCAGCCCCCATCGCGTCACAGCTTTCCCTTAGTCTTTCCTCCAAGTAAAGTCGCTCAGCATCCACATGATTGATGTGATTGACATCGATCGGGATTTCGGCTCGCAAGCGGAATTCGCCCACACCGTCAGACTTCTCCTCCAAGACGAATTTGGCCAAGCCTCCGAGCGTCCCATTTCGTTCGATCAACCCCCAGCGATCCAAATCGTGGTTGCCGGGTTTCGAGCCACCTACAGCGATGAGGCCCTCCTCGAGCCCCAAAGGTCTCGCCGCTGCCCCGTCCGCCGGCTCGTCGACACCCGCGGTTCCCTTGTCGCGCAGACCTGCGATCCCTTGCTCTATGATCAGCCAATCGTCCCGAACTTCGACGGTGGCTCTCGGATGACCTTCGGCCAGTGAGACGTTCCAGGATCCTGCCCCGACTCTCTCGGGACGAGCGGCGATACCGTCAAGCAAGCCGGTAATCTTGGAGTCCCGCTCGGCTACCCTCTCGCGTTCGGCAACCATCATGATTGGCCCTTTCTTCCTCTCGCCTTCGCTTTCGATTGCGAGGTCTCGGTCGCTAGCTCTGCTTCCCCCGATCCGCCGGACTCGATCCGGAACTGAATCGCGCGGCGCTTGAGCGGTCGATCGTCCACGGGAAAACGAGCCTGATTCCGCCGCGCCCAGGCACAGGCATCCGGGTTCAACGCGTCGTCCTCCCGCATCGTAACCTTCTGATAGGTCACGATTTGGTGAACTTGCTGGATCAGGTCCACCAGGGGCGTGCCGGGAGTCATCCGCCCCAGACAGACCATAGGCCAGGTTTGGCTGATGTTGGGGTGGAAGACGTTGCTCGGCCCCAGCCACGTAACCACCTGAGTGGGACTCCACTTGCGGAGGTAGTCGGGAGGAAAGTAGATCCCGGCATCGAACTGCTGGGCTTCGGTAATCGTTCCATCCTGGTTGCGAACCAGGCCCCGGCACCGAAAGCTAGCGATATACCGCTGCGGGACGGGACCTCCGAAGGGGAAAAGCGCGAAAACATCGCTTTCCTTCTGCAGCGCCATCCCCTGTTCGAACTGCCGCTCCAGAAAAGACTGATATACTCGATCTCTCATAGGGTCTCTCCGGCTCGAAAGCGAACTGGCTTTCTCACCGACTGGTGTGTCCGAAAAACATGAACATAAAATCACAGTCAGGCGCCAGGCACCGGACAGGCGCAAGAATCACAGCCGGCTCAAAGAGTGGATCAATCAGGAGCTCGCACCACGCCCCTGAAAAACAAAGGGAAACAAAGCCCCCGAACGATCGCCTGGAGTCGTCCACGGAATTATTTTTTTGAAAACCACACCGCATCATTGCTTGTCACTCCCTTCGTCCGCTTCTTCTCTGGGGGTCTCGTTCGACGCGAGGCCTCCCGGGGGGGCCGATCGCGAAGTGCCGCTCATGATCCTGCTCGCCGCTCGCTCCGATCGACACGACATCCCCTTTCCGGAGACCGATTCTGCTCAGCGTGCGGTTGAGGGTTCTCTCGGGCAACTGATCCGTGAGCTCTGAAACCAGATCCCATCCGGAGACCGCTATCCTGGCGCCGCAGCGGCGACACGTCCGTTCGGAATCCCGCAGGGACACCTCGAGCCGCATGCTTGCCCGCCTGCCGCCACATCCCGTGCAGGTCAGCGCCGTGGCAAAGTGCTGGCCCTCGACTCTCAACCAGGCGGTGCCTCTCGCGTTGCCGCCCCGGGCAAGCTCGAGCAAATCCCCGAGTGTCCGGCTCGATCGGGGCAAGTCCTCGATTCGCCATGCCTGATGATCGAAGCGGCATTCGGGATTCGGTCGAAACGACGAAACGTAGTGCCTGTGACAGACCGAATCGACCACGAGCTGACGCCCAAACAGCATCCTTTCTTGATCTCCCTCGAAGAACTTGCGACATTCGAGGACCTGCAACGAGGCGGCCAGCGCCCCCAGCGCGGACGACGCTCCGGTCCGAAACGCCTGGTCTTGCCCCTCTACCTTTCCTTCAGCACAGGGATGGTCCACTTCCAGGTTTTCGTAGTCCGCGTCATCCCAGGCGCACTCCAGGCAGGGGTCGCCTGATTCGGTACGATGGCTGTTGATCCGGGCCAGACCGCTTCCTGCTTCAACCCCCGAATCGATCCAGGGAATTCCCAACCGCCACGCGATCTGATTGACCGTTTGACGCCCCCGGCGGGAATCGAGGCAGGCAAGGATCAAATCCCCCCGAAGCCAGCCCAGGGGAACGTCCTCTACCGGACTGGCAATCGAGTGAACGATCAGGCTTTCGTGAATGGACCGGAGTCTTCGCGCCAGAACCCGAGCCTTGGATCGCCCCACATCGCGCGCCAAGATGTCCTGACTCCAGAGGTTGGTACCATCGTAGGTGTCACGGTCTACCAGGGTGACCTCATCGACCTGAGTGACCCGGGCAAGGTGTCCCGCGACGTGCGAGCCGATATTGCCGCAGCCGACTTGGATGACGTGGGCCATTTCAAAACTCCTCGGGAATCCAGCGAAAGCCGGCCTCGAGATCCGTCGGCTGTGGGCAATGGGCGCAGGTTTCCGAATACGTCCAGCAAGGCGTCTCCGAGGTTTGATGATAGTAGAGGCCGCACCCCGGGCAACGAACCGAGGGTTGACCCTCCGCCAAGATTTGCTGGCAGCGGGGACAGTAAACGGGCTGGTCACTGCCTGGAAACGGGGCGATCTCGGCCAGTCGCTCCGAGGAAAAAAAGAGACTGCGATCCGACAACTGGATTTCATCCCCGTGGGTCAGGACTCGCAGGCCGCCGGAAAGAAGGCCACCGTTGACCCGCACCGCATGCTGGGAATCCGCCATCAGGACCCAATTTTCTCGCTGGTCGAGCTGACTCTTCACGAGAATGACTCCGGGGTCCAGCGGTTCCCGTTCCGCGCCCCGCATTGTCCGTGCGGGCGGCTGACAGGAAAGATCTATAGCTTCGCCGGCTTCACCAGAAAGCGGCAAAACGGCCCAACCGTGACCGGTCTCATGATCCATGGGATCGGTGGGATCGGCAAGATTGGCAACGTCTTCTTGAATCCATAGGTGGGACATGGTTCCTCTTTTCTAATAGCCCGCCCGGTGGGTACTGCCCCTCGAGTATGGGGGAACGGCCCCCAAACGGGCGTTGCTTCTATTGTTTCATCATGCACGATCAGAGAATCTCCTCTCGGAAAACGTATCGATCACAGTGCACGTGGCATCGAAAGTCGTGGCCTGGTTTGAGTTGGAAGAAATGTTCTCGTGGGACATCACTTCCACTCACTCCACATCACCCGTAAACCGGGACATGTGGAAACGCGATGGACGGCCCAGTTCCCGAATTTCGGTTGAACGCTTATTGCTTTGGAGATAATGTTGAGGGCATTGATAGATTTGACGTGAAGCGGGCATCCTCAATAACGGATGAACACGGGACTGGTGTAATGATTCGATCAAAGATGACTTCTTTATGGTACCGCCGGACGTTTGCGCTGGCGTCTCTTTGCTGGGGAAGCTGCGTAATGGCGCCCCATATTCTCGGCCAGACTCAACCCACACCCGTCAATCCACTGAAGCAATTGAGCGAATCGCTCGAGGCCCTGGCGGAAAACGTATCTCCGACCGTGGTGCAAATCTTCACGACGGGGTTTGCGGCTGTTGCGGGTCAAGACCTCATGCAAACTGCCGAGGTGACGGCGAGACGCACCACCGGTTCCGGCGTCCTGGTTCATCCCGAAGGGTATATCGTCACGAACGCCCACGTCGTCGCTGGCGCCCAGAGGGTTCGGGTGCTGCTGACGCTCGCCACCGAAGGAAACAAGGTTGAAGGCTCCATACTGCGCCCCAGGGGGAGGCTGCTGGATGCCGAGGTACTGGGAACAGATCACGAAACCGACCTGGCCATCCTCAAGATCAACGTGAAAGTACTGCGGTATCTCAAGTTTGCAGATTCCGACGACCTCAACAAGGGCAGCCTGGTTTTTGCCTTTGGCAACCCCCGGCGAATGGAGGACGGCGTTGCGATGGGCGTGGTCAGCTCCGCGGCACGTCAGCTGAACGAAGAAGATCCGATGATTTACATCCAGACCGATGCGACCATCAATCCGGGCAACAGCGGTGGGCCGCTGGTCAATATCAACGGCGAGCTCGTCGGGATCAATAACTTCCAGGCCACCGAGCTGACCGATGAAGAGGGCTTTGGTCTGGCCGCGCCCAGTAACATCGTCCGGACCGTCTACCAGCAGATCCGCGAAAACGGTCGCGTGCAGCGAGGGGTAATCGGAATAACCGCCCAGACCATCACACCCCTGATGGCCAAATGTTTGGAGCTGCCCAGAGACTGGGGCGTCCTCGTGTCGGACGTAGTACCTTCTTCGCCTGCAGACCTCGCGGGAATCCGCAACCGTGACATCATCTTGGAGTTGGACAACAAGATCATGGAAAACGCCCGCCAGTTGAACGTCAACATCTACCAGCGCGGTCTGGGCGATACCGTGAATCTCAGGCTGCTCCGGGACGGGGCCACACAGGAGGCTCGAGTAGCCGTCATGGAACGGCCGGACGTCCCGAGTCGGTTATCGGGTCTGCTCGATCGTACCCGGAGCTTGATTCCGCAGCTCGGTATTCTGGTCGTCGACATTCCCGAAGAGATCGGAGCGTTCCTTCTTTTCTTGAGATCCTCGAGCGGGATCATGGTGGCTGCGCGGGCTCCGGGAAGCCTTTCCGGGAGCGAGTTTCAACCCGGTGACGTCATCCATTCAGTCAACCGGGCAGAGATCGAGACCGTAGAAGGCCTGCACGCGGATCTGGAAAAGCGCAAGAGCGGAGAGATCGTTGTCTTGCTCGTCGAACGCAGAGCTCAATTCCAGTACGTCACCGTCGAGCTACAGTAAGACCGTCGTACCCTGATTTGGTAACGTTCACTTCATGGGATGGCTGCTCTGGGAGATTCGCGCTCGATCCCGACGACCTCGTGGCGCGATCCATCGTAGCGCAGGTAAACACCGATTCGTTGCTTCCAATGCGGAAACTCCGGGTGGAGAGATTGGACCTCCGCCAGCAAGAGCAGGTTCTGGTCGTGCCCCCAACGCTCCGGTTCCGGAAGCACTGTCGAGGACTGATCGAGAGTCTCATTGCTTCGCAGCGAATAGAGTCTTTCTTGTTTCTCGTTGTCGAACAAAGACCAGGAAACCTGATACCGCGTGCTGCCGGAATCCGAGAATCCGTACTTCTCTGACAGATTCGTGAACTCCAAGCTCCTGCCGCTGAGCCGGAAGTGATCCAGGGGGTTTAATCCGTTGATCCCAAACCGTCCGCTTTCCCTTTGCCGTTCTACCAGTACTTGATGAAAGTACCTCTCGTTCTCCGGATCGGAGTATTCGCCGGTCTTCACCATTGCCAGCAGCTCTGCATCCTTGAAGCTCATGATGATCTTCCCGGCCCAGAATGCGTCGCGAGCGGTCATGCGCACAAACGCGGGGTTGGGATAGTCATTGCGCCACTCGGCCACGTCGAAGTGCTTCGACTCCCATCGGCCCACGGCAGAACGCTCGGGGAACTTCGGCCACTCGACCTTGCGATACTTGGGCACTCGCACCCCGAAACTCGGGGCATTCGCCTTGATCTCGCCAAAGTCCAGGGCATAGTTGAACCCGAGCTCGGGCCTTTGGATCATGACCGAGCCGCTGCCGAAAGTGGAGCCAAAGTCCAGCAGATAGTAACGGACAAAGTGTTTTCCTTCTGCTTCTTCCCACGCACTCTGGGTGTTGTGGGCCCGGGTGTCATCGTGGTTGGTCCAGGCCGCCAGAAGCCGCAGAGCCCGCAACTCCCGGCGATGCTCGTGAGGGATGACATCGTTGGGGTCGTCCGAGCGGGTGTTGAAATAGCGAAAGGGCCCGAGCGGCACACCGGCAATGTATTTGCTCGCAATCGCCCGCACCCTGCCGCCCGCACCCCGAGGGATCCGCCCGAGCATCCGGCGCAGGCGAAACTCCGACAGCTTCACCTTGTCGCCGAAGCTGTCTTCCACCATGGTTCCCGCTTTGATTTTCAGGTTCTCGGGTTGGAAGTGGACAATGTAGTTCTGGGGCACGTTGTACCCCATGGCGTAGAACATCTTGCTGGCGATGACTTCCGCAGCCGTCGCCAATTCAGGAAGCTCGACAGGATCGAACTTGATTACCCAACGGTTTCCATTGCCATCTTCCACCTGAAAGCCGGGAGTGATTCCCTGACTCTTTCCGCGAAAGACCAGCCACTCCTCGTCCACGTTGGGCGGACCATCGAAATTGGCGCCCTGGATCAACTCGGCCAGCGACATGGGCTTGGCACCGCGCCGGTTGGTAAACCAGCTACTATCGGGCAGTTCATCCAAGGAGTTGACGTTCTTGGCCTCGGTGAATTCAGGATCGCCCAGATTCGCGAACATGTGCCCAAAGCGATCGTAGAAATCGCTCAAATCGATCTCTTCCGGCTGTTCCCGCACGTCGATCAGACGATCATCGTCTACCAACATCGGGTCGGATGGGTGAAACTTCTGTGCCGGCACCGGCGACACAGAACTCGCCCAAGCCATCGTCAGAACGATTCCCCACGTGCATCTTATTCGGCTCAGTTCTATCGCTCGGCTCATTGTGTTACCTCGACTCGATGGAGAGTCTCCAGGGAATCAAGCCTCAGAATCGGACGCCACTCCCAATGTGAAGCTTGAACCCCTCCTTGCTTCCGGCCAGGTCGATGGAGAAAAACATGGGACCCGGCGCATGGACCCGGATGCCACCCCCGTAGCCCACGTACAGACGATTGAAGTCGAAATCATCGAAATCCCGGAAGACTTTCCCTGCATCGGCAAACAGGGCGAAATCCACGTAGGTCCAAACCTCCCACCGATACTCCAAATTGAGGAGTATGTTGCGCGTGTCCCGGAAACGCTCTTCCGAGAAACCCCGGATCGTATTGGCCCCACCGAGGGACTCCATCAAGTAGAAGGGAACCTGTTGTCCACTGTCAGCCTGATAGTGGACAGTCCGAAATCGAAACGCCAATCGACGATTGGCATACTTCAGCGGGATCTGTGTTTCCACTGTCACGGCTACTTTGGTGGTGTCATAAAGATCCAGGTCGGAGTCGTCATAGCGCAACCCCTCGAAGATCAGCCGCACGCCCATGGGAGGCCATTGAAATCGATCAAAAAACGAGAAGGACACTCGACCGCCGTAAACACCGAAGTCGGTCTTCCCTCCGCCAAAACCGGGAAGCACCCCGCTGGGAAAGATCGTCTCCACCGACGGCTCCTCCTCTGAGGACGACGTGCCGACTTTCATCCATCCGCCGCGAGGCGTGATCTCCAGAAAGGCAGCCGGTTTCCAGCTCAACTCCCCGATCGCGAAAGTCTTCTGCTGTTTAAAGAACGACCGATCGTCCTTTTTCGAGTTGGTCCCTAGCCCGAAAAAACGCAGTGCGGTGTAATCTTGATAGGCTGCCTCGAGGGCCGCCGAGAAACGGCTGCCACGTTGCGGCGGTGGAAGATCCAGTCGACCGTCAAACTGACTGAATCCGCGGGTCGAGTAGCGTCCGTTGACTTGGGTTTTGAGTAGCTCGCTCTCCAAACCACGAATATAGCCACCGCCGAAGACAAAGCCTGATCCGGAGGGCATCCCTCCGATCACCGGCCGCAGGCCGCGATACCCCTTCTGAAAGATCCTCGCAGGGAACCGGGCCTTTTCCCAGCCGCGCAAGCGCTCTTCCCATCGTTGGACCTTGTTGGGCACCAGCTGTTTCGACTTCTCCTGCCGGGCAGCAGCCAGTCGTTCCGTCTGAGACAGAGTCTTGTTCTGCTCGTTCTCGGTGGAAATCGGTCGAGCCGGCAAAAAAGACCCAAACCGCAGAACAGACCCGAGCAGCAGGCACCGGAACGGCACATCCCGCCAGGTCTTCGTTCGTCGCTTCAAAAGAGATTGAAGATTCATCTTTCCGCCGGAGGGCTCCCTTCCCGAAATCGAGAAAAGTGCGAGGTCTGTACTCCCCAGACCCGTCACGCTGTCGGGATTGCACACCATCGTACAATCGAAGGTTGACATTGAGGTCAGTTCGTCCCGAGCTCTATTAGACTATCAGAACCAGGGATAAATGCCTGCAAGAGAATTCAGAGACGCGATAGCCTATCGGTGGTTGAAAACCCGGGACCGATGAGCCGCCCTCATGGGCCGCATGAGCCAATGTATCGTGCCTTGTATTCGAGGGTGCGACCGAGTAGATTAGCGAACACTCCTGGCAGGTGTATGTTCGATGGAACCCGGCCGTTCTGGCTCGACCCCAAGGGAAAGAGGGATACACAGGACCCATGAAGTGGAAAAACTTCACCTATGGAACGCAGAATGCCGGATGGACGGCGCTGCTTCTGCTTTTTTTGTCCCTCACCCATCCCTTGACTGCTCAAACCCCTGATCAAACGGAAGACGACGAAATCGTCCCGGCCACCAAGACAAGGTCCCGCGCGGAGGAGATTCGAAAAGCAAGAGACGGGAAAGCGGCTCGGGTCGAAGCGGAACAGACGACGGGACTCGCGAAACGACTGAATAAACTCGCGGAACGCAACGTTCTGGACGGAATGTTCATCGGGGGAGGGACCAACGGCTTTCAACCCGTGATATTCGGCGGGCTTCGTTCCGGCGGAGGATTCTCATACGGCGCCGGCTACAAAAGGGAGGATTGGGCACGGGGGAACGTCCACCTTAGAACCTCGGCCCGGGTTTCTCTGAGCTTGGGATACCTTTTCGACTTTCAGTTCGGCCTGCCCAAGCTGGCCAAGGGCAAGCTCTTCTTTGATTTTCTGGTGGTCCACGAGAACTCGCCCAAGTTGGACTACTACGGTCCTGGGCCCGATTCGAAGAGGCAACAGCGAACGAGCTATCGGCTCGAGGACACATCGGTCGATTTTACCTTCGGAGTCAGGCCGCTCCGTATTCTGAGGTTCGGTGTCTCGGGCGGCCATCGCAGTGTCAACACCGGCCCAGGCCAACGTTCCGGTGCTTCCTCGATCGAGGAGATTTTCAGTCCGGAAACGACCCCCGGAATCGACGAGCAGCCCGACTTCTTCCGCGGCAGCGTATTTGCCGAGATCGACTACCGGGACAGCCCGGGTGGGGCCCGTTCCGGCGGTTACTACGGCGTCAAGTTCATCTCATACAAGGACAACGATTTCCGGCGATACAGCCACCGCCGACTCGACCTGGACTTCCAGCAGTTCATTCCCTATTTCAACAAGCGGCGCACCCTGGCTTTGCGGTACTTTTCGGTCCTTTCCTTTGAGAATCCGAACCAAAGGGTGCCTTTTTATCTCCAGCCGACACTGGGAAGCTCTCACGACTTGAGAGGATTCCGGCGCTATCGATATCACGACGACAATTCGGTCCATTTCAGTGTGGAGCACCGATGGGAATCCTTCTCGGGACTGGACGCGGCTATCTTCCTCGATGCCGGGAAGGTCGTGCCAAAGCGGTCGCAGCTCAACTTCGAAGATCTCGAGCTGTCCTATGGATTCGGTTTTCGTTTCAACGCCCGCAATGACGTCTTCATGCGCATCGATACAGCCTTCAGCCGCGAAGGCTTCATGTTCTGGTGGACCTGGGGAAGGGTTTTCAAACCCTTGATGACGTATCGCCGTTGACCCGCAGATGAAGCTGAGTGTTGAAGTGGAGAAGGGGAACGACACATGAGTTTCAGCTGGGCGATCAAGGAACTCCAAAGCAGGGCCATTCGAGGCAACGGCTCGATTCTTTGGGGGCTCTGCTTCTTGCAGTTGGCGGCCCCATGTTTGCTGGCTCAGAAGTTTTATCCGGACGATCCGCTCCAAAAGGAGCCGGCGCCCCGACACATTGAAGACATCAACCTGCGCCGTCTCAACGAGTACGTTGATTTTTTCGCCAGCATCTTTGGAGAGCTGGGCGAGCGGCATCCGGAAAACGGATTCATTCCCGCCCAGGGAGTCAACACGCTCGGGGAAGTACCGGACGGACCTTGGTACGTCAACCGCCACGGGCGCAGGCGAATGACACTTGCGGAATTGACTCGGGGGACGGGCAATGACGAACCCCCGTCCAAAGAAGGCGTCTGGAAGGTCGTCGCGGCGAAGGTCCAGGGAGTAACGCCTGGATTCGAAATCAAGGACGTGAAGGGACGCCGTTATGTGGTCAAGTTCGATCCAATGTCCAATCTGGGACTTGCGTCGGCCGCCGACGTGGTCGGATCCAAGTTTTTCCATGCCTTGGGCTATCACGTCCCGGAAAACTACGTGATCTACTTCGACCGGGACCGCATTACGGTAGCCGCAAAAACCTCCTTTATTGCTTCCTCCGGAAAGAGGAGAGAAATGCAGGAGAGGGATCTCGATGAGATCCTCGTTCGAGTTCCAAGAGATCCCCAAAAGGGATACCGCGGTCTGGCCAGCCTTTATCTGTCCGGCAAACCAGCTGGACCCTTCGAGTACTACGGAACGCGAAAGGACGATCCGAACGACATCGTGGCTCACGAACACCGCCGTGAGTTGCGCGGCCTGTTTGTTTTCGCCGCCTGGCTGGGACACAACGATATCAAATCCCTCAACTCCCTCGATATGCTCGTGGAAGAAAACGGTCTGGGCCGTCTGCGCCACTACTTGATCGATTTCGGCTCCGCTCTCGGTAGCGACAGTTTCGTCGCGAAGAGCCCCAGGGCCGGATACGAGTATTTGTTTGACTGGACACCGGCGCTGAGGAATATCTTTACCTTGGGCGTGTACGTTCCTGCCTGGGCGCGCGCCCACTACCCGAACTTTCCCTCTGTGGGAAATTTCGAGTACGAAGTCTTCGAGCCCGAAGCCTGGAAGCCCAACTACCCGATCCCGGCCTTCGAGAACGGTCTGCCGGACGACACATTCTGGGCGGCCAAGCAAGTGATGCGCTTCACCGACGATGAGATCGGGGCTCTGGTCGCAACCGGCCAGTATTCGAATCCGGACGCGGCCGCCTGGATGGTCCGGTGTCTGATCGAGCGACGGAACAAGATTGGCAGAGCTTATTTTGCCAAGGTTCTTCCCCTGGACGGATTCGAAATCGTGGATCAGCAGCTGCAGTTTCAGGATCTGGAGATCCTATACCGTTTCCGGGCCAGCAGGGATTACAGAGCACAGTGGTTCGTTTTTGAAAACGCTAGTGGGAAGCAGACGCCGATCGCGGGAGCTTCCACAATGATGCTTCCGCAATCGGAGCTGCCGGTCGAGGCGGGCACCTACGTCGCAATTCGGATCACGGGTGAAGAGCCTTCGAAAACCGTGACGGTCTTTCTTCGAAACAACGGATCCGGGTTTGAGATTGTCGGCATCGATCGGACCTGGTAGTTTCCGCTCGCCGCTTTGCGCCACCCGCTTTCCGCTTTGGGCTCGCGAGAACTACGGTAACCGCTTGCCCTGTAGGGAGCAATGAGGTGACGTTTCATGCGCATACATTTGGGAACGCTTTTGCTTTTTGGGGCGCTGGGCGGTGGCTGCGACACGAACAATGAAGGTAGTGGCGCAGGGGTGACGGAGCCTCCGCGCAAACAGGCGCTTGTCCCCCAGAAACAGAGCGAGCAGGCGCTGCGTGAAGCCGCCTTCGAGGGCAAGTCCGAGGCGGTGCGGGCGGCCGTCGACCTAGGCGCCAACGTGAACGCTCCGGATCAGGACGGGCGCACGGCTATCATGCTGGCGGCCTACGACGGGCACGCGGAGATCGTTCGGCTGTTGACGGCCCAGGGGGCACTCGTGGACCACCGTGATTCGGCTGGCCGGACAGCTCTGATGTATGCGGCTTCGGGACCGAATATCGAAACCGTGGAGCTTCTGCTCGATTGGAAGGCCGATGTGGCGGCCCGTGACGCCGGCGAAGGATGGACTGCCCTCATGGTGGCTGCCGCCGAGGGGCAAACCGAGGTCGTCCGTACTCTTCTACGTTATGGAGCCAAAGCGTCGGACAAGGACGTCGACGGGGAAACAGCCCTCGACTTCGCGACCAAGAACGGTCATCGCGAGGTCGTTGGATTATTGGGGTCACAGCTTGAGAATTGAATTTTTGGTTTCCAGGGGATAGTCAGAAAGCAACATTCCAAAACTCCATTTTCAAGCTGTGACCCCATCATTTACCCCGCGCCAGTTCGGAGTCTATCCCTTTGCAGCATCTCGCGCGCAGCCGGAAGATTCGGGTGGAGTTCGACGATTTTCTCCGCAAACGGCCGAGACTCGCCCCACCTGCCTTGCTGCATGTACAGAATCGCTGCCGCCTGAAGAATGTCCCGATCCGTCGGGCTTAGCCGATGGGCCTGAAGCATCGCCTTTTCCGCTTCCCCATGACGACCGAGATGCTGTAGCGCAAGCGCGTAATTGTAATGCACCCGCGGTCTTTCCGGCAGCAACCTTGCGGCATCTGCCAGAGTGGCAACCGCGTCTTCGATACGCTGTTCTTCCGCCAGGAGAAGACCGAGAGAGTAGTGAAGCTCTCCTTCTTCCGGAGCCTGCTCAATGGCATCACCGAACACACGCAGCGCTTCGCTGTTCCGGCCGGTCCGGTTCAACAGATTGGCGAGATTCACGTACGCCGGCAGATGCTCACGGTCCATCTCGATTGCCTCTTTGTATTCCTTTTCCGCCAGATCCATCCGGCCCATGTTGGTGTGGACAACCCCCAGATTGAAATGAGAGGAGGGAACATCGGCCATAGACAGTTGGGCTTGCTTGAACTCGGCGAAAGCGGAATCAAAGGCCTCGCGCTGACCTTCCCAATAGTTCGGCGGGACCGAGCTAAGAACTCGGGCCGCCTCGACCCTCACGCCGCGAATCGGGTCTTTCAACAACGGCGCCGCGATCTCCAGTCTGGCGCGCGGCTCAAGAAACTCCGCACTTCGAACCGCGCCGTAGCGCACCAGCGGCCGATCGGCCCGTACTGCGGCCCTGATGACGGAATCGGCTTGACCTGCGTGCGGGCGCAACATCTCCAACGCCGTGGCCCTTGCGATAGGCAGTTGCTGGGAATCGCCGGCGATCCGGATCAGCGACGAGACCGACTCTCCTCCTGAGCGTGCGGCGGCCAACGCCTCGGCGTACTCGGAATCCCGCGTTCGGAAACCGTACCACTTCTGTAGATAGGACTCCGCCCACCCGGCAGAGCGCTCGCGGTGGCAATCGTTGCAGGCGTTTGGAGTGCCGATCCTTGTCGAAAGGTCAGGTCTCGGGATACGGAAGCTGTGATCCCGGCGTGGATCTACCCCCATGTAGGTTCGGGAAGGCATATGGCAACTCACGCACCGGGCGCCTTCACCGCCGGCCTTGTGAAAGTGGTGGGCAGGCACGTCGTAGTTCTTTCCCTTCAGACTCGGGAAGCGGGCAGGAGGAGACTCTTGATGGCACTGGGTGCACACGTTGTTTCCTCCACTCCAGAGCCTGGCGGTGTGCGGGTTGTGGCAATCCGTGCAACGAACGCCCTCCCGATACATCTTGCTCTGAACAAACGAGCCGTAGACATACACTTCTTCCAGGATCTGCCCATCGGGGTGATAGAGACCCTCGGTGAGCAGGGACGGCATGAAGTCGTCCAGAAACGGACGGCCATGCCCGTCTTCAGGGCTGACCGCATGTCGCCGGGAATGGCAGCGGGCGCAGGCATCGAGCTGTCGCTCCGAACTCTCGGTCAGGTCTACCACCAGACCGTAGTCTCGGCGTGTGGACTGGTTCTCTTTTTCAGCAGACCGCGCCCACTGCACATGCAGAGATCCCGGGCCGTGGCATGCCTGGCAGCTCACGTTGATTTCGTCCCAGGCTGTGTCATAGCTGTCGGTTGATCGATCGTAGTTCTTCCGGAGGTTGGTCGAGTGGCATTCGGCGCACATGTAATTCCACGTCTGGTAACGCCCCGTCCAGTGCAATGGATCGTCGTGCGCGATCTTCTCGTCGGGATACAGGTGAAACCACCGTTTGCCCACGGTATCCCAGGCGATCGTCAGGGATTGGAGCCTTCCACCCGGAAACTCGATCAGATATTGTTGCAAGGGATCGATCCCGAAAGTGTACTTGATTTCGTATTCGGCGAGGTCGCCTCCCGGACCCTCCGTGAGTACGAAGAACCGATTCTCCCGTTTGAAAAAACGGGAGGTCATTCCGAAATGTGTCATTTCTGCATCGTCGAAATCGCCCACGACCGTCTCGGAGTTCGCCTCTTTCATCGACTGTTCGTGGTGGGAGCCCAGCCACTCGGCAAATTGATGCACATGGCAGTCCCTACATGTTTCATTTTCTACAAACTGAGCTTTTTCAATGTTTCGACTCGATACCGGCGCTTGTGCCGGATCTTTCTGCAAAAGCTGGGCAAGTAAGAAGAACAGCCCCAGAATAGCAATCGCCAGCAGAATCAACCCGGAGGCCCAGCGAATCTTCGGCAAATGCGAAACGGATTGCTCTGCGGGCTTTTTCGACGAGTTTGTCACCGCGTCATACTCCAGGTTTCATGACAGGCGGATCCCCGGCGGCACCCCCGCGCGCTCATACGATGCGATACGACACGACACGCGAGCACCTCCGCATCCACCACTTTTCGAACTAGATGCCAGGATACTAGTCCAGCTGGATGCGGGACGCTAGGGCAATTCAAGCCGCATGAGCGTCGAGGGACCGGCTGGAGTCTCTTGAAGGATTGTGCGCGCTAGGACGATGAAGGCACGGCCGATGTTGCCGTGTGCAATGAAGTAGTGAGACTAGTGGCCCAATGGCGGACAAGCGCCGTTGGATGAAGGGAAAGGCGGCGGCGGTGCAAGCTGGAGCTGCGAGTGGCCGCCCGAAACTCCAAACGAAGACGCACCTTGCCGCCGCCGCCAAACTGTACAGTTTCTAGTTCGCTTTCTTTTTCTCGCGCAACTTCACGCCGCCGAGCCTCAACAGCAATTCGACGTACTGGGATGCGCTTTCCACTTCCGCCCCGGTTTCGACCAACCGCCGAATTGCCACGATCCCTTCCCTATCAATGGATCGCACACCAGACAGATCGAAACGCACCGGCACCCGCGCGGCCTGGCAGACTTCATCCAATTCCGAGATTCCGGGACCAAAGAGCTCGCCGTCGATCTTGATCTTGCTTCCAACACCGTTTTCTGTCTTGGTAATCCGCAACTTCATTTATATGGAACGTTACTGCAACTCCTGGGCCAATTCTTCCGTTCGACGCTTTTTCCCCCAATTGACTGCAAATCGGGGGAAAGAGTCAAAGGTGCGGGACTGTGGGTTCAGGTCAGAACCTGGGAAGTGCCGTATTTCGCACCCGAGGGTGCGGAATATAGCACGTTGGTGCTACAATGGCCGTCTGGTTGCGAAGAAAGCCATGGGATTCGGACGGGGGGGGGCTCTCTCGGACGGTTCCGGAAAGTCCTTTGCCCAAGGTCCTTTGAATGAGAGCCGCATCGATATGAAAGACGACAAGAGCACAACCCGACCTGAGCCGGCAGTGCCGGGGGCTGACCCCGGTCTACCCATGAGTCTCTTTGAGCTTGCACCGGATGCTCTTTTCCTGGTCAACCCAGATGGGTCGATCATTCGAGTGAACGAGTTCGCAGCGGAGCTATTCTCCTGCGGGAGCGACGAGTTAGTGGGGCAACCGCTCGAACGGTTCGTACCAGAGAGCTACCGGGAGCAATGCCGGGAGCAGCTCGAGGATTTTCGTCGCGATCCTAGACCGAGTCCCGTGTGGTCGGGATCGGGATTCATCGGCGAATACACCGACAGACCCGAACTCTGCGTCGAGGTCGGAATGAGTCCGGTGAACACCGCGGAAGGACCGCGTGTCATTTGTGCCTTTCGCGACGTCACGGAGCGCGAGACTGCACAACGCCAACTCAAGAGGAGCTACGACGAGTTGCTCGCCCTCGCCGAGACCACGCGCGCGCTCCCCTGGCGTTCCGACGCGAAAACATGGCGGTTTACTTACGTGGGCCCTCAGGCCGTCCGGCTATTGGGCTATCCGGTCGAGCAGTGGTTCGAAGAAGGCTTCTGGGTCAACCACATTCACCCCGACGATCGGGAGTTCGCGGTCCAATACTGTCAGGACTCCTCGCTGAGCAGCTCCGAATACGATTTTGAATACCGGATGATGACAAAGACCGGAAAGGCTATTTGGCTCCAGGATTTCGTGAGCGTTTCCTGTAAGGACGGGAAGCCGTCCGAACTTCGCGGTTACATGATCGATATATCCGAACGCAAGAAAGCGGAAGAGCAATTGAGAGAGTCCGAGTCCAGGTATCGAGGTCTCTATCACAACGCTCCCGTGATGCTCTTGTCAATCGACGAGACTTCGGGAAAGATCATAGAGTGCAACGAAACGCTCGTGTCAAAGACGGGGTTCACGAGAGAACAGCTCCTTGGCAGTCAGTTCTGCGACCTTTACCTTCAGGAGAGCGAACCGGCAGTTTCTGAGGGGATCGACCGATTCAGCAGCGTCGGGCATGTCAGGAACGTCGAGTTTCGTGTGAAGCGCTCCGATGGCGGTTCCATCGATGTCAGCTTCGGCGCCGTGGCAATTCGCGACGCCAGCGGTCGCATCGTCCGCAGCCGATGCGTCTTCGAAGATATAAGCGAACGCAAGAAGGCTGAAGCGAAACTGCGCGATTCCGAGCAGCGGTTTCGGGATTTTTACGACAATGCCCCTGACATGTTTTACTCGGCAGACACTAACACGCGGAGAGTTGTTCAGTGCAACAAGGCCATCGAGGCAAAAACGGGATACACGAATGACGATATTGTCGGCCAGCATCTCCTCGAAATGTACCATCCCGATTGTCATGCAAGAATCGAAGAAGCGTTCGTCACATTCCGCAAGACGGGAGAGGTGACAAACGTCGAGTTACGACTTAGACGGGCAGACGGCAGGACCATCGACGTGAGCGCCAACGTTTCAGCTGTCCGAGACGCCGGCGGCAGGATTCTCTACAGTCGAACTGTGCTGAGAGACATCACCGAGCGGAAGCAAACCGATCAGAAACTTCTTCGGGCCCTGGCCGAGATCGAAGAGCTCAAGGACCGCCTCCAGGCAGAAAACATCTACCTTCGAGAGGAAATCAAGAGCTCTCACGACTTCGAGGAAATCGTGGGAGAGAGCCCGTCCCTGAAGAAAGCGTTTCGTCGAGTCGACCAGGTGGCGTCTTCCGATACAAGTGTATTGATCCTCGGGGAAACAGGCACGGGCAAGGAGCTCATCGCACGCGCCATTCATAGCCGCAGCAGCCGGAAAGAGCGCCCGTTGATCCGGGTCAACTGCGCCGCCCTTCCCGACACCCTGATCGAAAGTGAGCTCTTCGGGCACGAGAAAGGCGCGTTCACGGGTGCCATCAACAAGAGAACCGGGCGTTTCGAGCTCGCCGACGGCGGCACGATTTTCCTGGACGAGATCGGAGACCTGCCGCCGGACTTGCAGGCCAAACTGCTGCGCGTCTTGCAAGAAGGGGAATTCGAAAGACTCGGTTCCGCGAAAACGCTCAAGACGGATGTGAGGGTCATCGCGGCCACGAACCGGAATCTGGAGTCTCTGCTGGAACAGGGACGTTTTCGTCCCGACCTCTATTTCCGATTGAAAGTTCTACCCATCGAGCTTCCCCCGCTCCGAGATCGGCGGGACGACATCCCCCTTCTGGTATGGTACTTCGTCACCAAGATCCAGGTGGCAGGTGAAAAGAAGATAGAGACGGTGCCACAAAGAATCATGGACCAACTGGTTTCTTACAGCTGGCCCGGCAACGTACGGGAACTTCGCAATGTCGTGGAGCGATCGTTGATCCTGTCACCGGGAAAGGTGCTTCAGTTAGACGACACTCTGGTCGAGGTGCACAACACGCGCGGCGGGGCCATGGTTGAGCAGGAGCTCCAAAGCCTCGAGGAAATCGAGCGCAGCCACATCTTGAGCGTCTTGAAAGAGTGCGACTGGAAGATCAAAGGAAAGGGGAACGCAGCCGAGAATCTCGGCCTGAACCCGAGTACGCTCCGATCCCGGATGAACAAGTTGGGTCTCTCCCGACCCGGCAGTTGAAACGGCTAGATATACTGGGACATGCTAAGAATCGATGGTAAATTTAATCCGGTCTTCATATTCCCTTAACAAGTCTCTCACAGACTACACGCTGGAAGTCCATGAAGACGGAGAAGGTTGTTGTCATTGAGGACGAAGACGATATCCAGGAGGTAATTTCTTATAACCTCCTGCGAGACGGCTTCAACGTCCGCGCCGCCGGAGACGGAGAGGACGGGCTTCACCTGATCAAGCAGGAGATGCCCGACATTGTCTTGCTCGATCTCATGCTGCCCGGACTCGACGGTCTGGAGGTTTGCCGTCGGCTCAAGGAACAGCCGCAGACCAGCACTATTCCCATTATCATGGTTTCTGCCAAGGGTGAAGAAAGCGATGTAGTCCTGGGGCTGGGCCTCGGCGCCGACGACTATGTCACGAAGCCTTTCAGCCCGCGGGAGCTGGTCGGCAGAGTCAAGGCGGTTCTTCGCCGCGCGCGCGTCCAAAGTGACGACAACTCCAAAGAACGACTCGTCTTCGGGGAAGTCACCGTGGACGCCAGTCGACACGAGGTCCGGGTCGATGGCCAGTTTGTCGTCTTCACAGCGACCGAACTTCGCCTGCTCCACTTCCTGGCGTCCCATCCCGGAAGGGTGTTCACCCGTGACCAGCTTCTCGGCAACGTCATCGGTGATAGCACCTTCGTGGACGACCGCAACATTG
>CBDFLD010000003.1:0-20949 GCA_965249005.1 Acidobacteriota bacterium | reverse complement strand
CAGGACGCTGAAGCCCGGCTCCTCCGGGAGCAACCCCTCGTTCTTGGCAGCCAACAGCATATCCACTTCCGGAACCGGCTTGCCCATGTCCCCGAGCTTTAGCTTGGCTTCCGCGAAAAACGGACTGAAAGGAAACCCCTTGGCCAATCGGGTCAAGTAGATGGCAGCCTCTTCCGAGTTTTCCGTCTTTTCGAGAGATCGAGCGAGCCGATGATAGATCTCGTCCATTCCGGAGAAGTTCTCATATTTGGTTGATACCTCTCTCAGCCGGGACGCAGCGGCTGCATGATTCTTTCTGGACTCGGCATAAAACTGCGCGACGCCCATGTGACCCAGGGCCAACTTCTCTTGCACCTCATTGAGGTATTCTCGGACGATAGGAGCGAACTCGCTATCGGGATATTCCTTGAGAAATCGACGGATCTCCGCCTCCGCCCGAACCACATGGGTCGTGTCTCGATCCGGGGCTCTCATTTGCGTCATGTTGATTGCAATGATCTTCAGTTGGGCGTCTGCAGTCTTGGGATGAGCTGGAAAGAACACAATGAAGTTCTTGAACTGATCTTCGGCCTGAAGCATGTTTTCAGACCCGCCTTCACGATAGAAGGAGTCGCCAATGGAAAGAAACGCTTCCGATTGCAGTTCGCTATCCGGGTACGTGTTGATCAAGGTCTGGAAAGAAAGACGAGCCTTGATGTACTGGTTTTTCCGGAGATACTCGTCGCCATTTTCAAATAGGGTCTTGTCGGGCGGAATCACACTCTTTTGCAGCTTGGCGCCTTTTTGCCCGCAAGCCGACCCAAAGAACAAAGCCAACATCAAGCAATACTTCCCGGTGGCCACTCGCATCCGCAACTCCTTTATTCTCTTTTGCCGGACCTAGGTCGTCTCGAATATTCGAGAAAAGCTCTTGGCGATTTGCGTCAGTTCCCCGCATACTCTCACCTGGTCCCGATGGGTGTCGGTATACGGCTGAGCCGGACACAATAATATCGGCGCCTGCATCCAGAACGTCATTCAGATTAGAGGCTCCGATCCCACCATCGACCTCGATCTGAACCGCGAGCTTGCGAGTCACGATCATCTCGCGCATTCTTTGGATCTTGTCTATCGACTCCGGGATGAACTCCTGTCCACCGAAACCGGGATTGACGGTCATCAGGAGAACATAGTCGACATATGGTAAAATCTCTTCCACATCGCACAGAGGAGTAGCAGGATTCAAGGCTACCCCAGCTCTTGCTCCTTGATTCCGGATGTGCTGAATTGTCCGGTGCAAGTGAGCATCTGCCTCCGCGTGAACCGAAATCCAGTCTGCTCCAGCCTGTCGTATCGGATCCACGTACCTTGCCGGCTCATCTATCATTAGATGCACATCTAAGGGCAAATCGGTCACAGCTCGAATTGAAGCGACAATGGGAGGACCCACCGTGATGTTGGGAACAAAGTGCCCATCCATGACGTCGATGTGGAGCGCAGTGGCCCCCGCATTCTCAACCTTTGAAATGGCATCGCCGAGTCGAGCAAAATCTGCGGAAAGGATTGATGGAGCAATAGTTATATTTCTACCCAATGGCGCTATCCCTAGGGTTTTTCGAACAGAAGCCTAACATAGGGTCCGTGGCGATTCAAGACGAATCCCTCATCTCGCAACTTCCCTTTTCTCTGATCATTACGGCGTTGAGGCCTCCCCCTCGAACACCATCTTGGCGACAAAAAAGCCGTCCCAGCCCCGCTGGGAGGGAAAGGTGCGGACCATTCCGTCGGAACCGATCCAGGTTTCTATTCCCGGTAGGAGTTGAGGGACGGCGCAATCGAAAATGTGGATGTTTTGAGAGAAAGAGCTCGACGGTTTTCTCATTTTCCTCGGGCTCTGTCGAGCAAGTGGAATACAGGATTTGACCTCCCGGCCTCACAGCCCGAGCAGCGCTGGATAGAATGGCCCCTTGCTGTGCTGCGGCATGCGCCAGTGTTTCAGGCGTGACCCGCCACTTGATCTCCGGATTCCGCCGTAGAGTACCGAGTCCGGTGCAGGGGACATCCACCAACACCACGTCAAAACAGTTGCGAAACGGCGGGTTCGCACTTGCATCCAGCAAAACAACTTCAATTGGTGCGTGATAACGGCCAGCGGTCCGCTGCTTCAGACGTGTTGCACGGTTTTGGTGTAGTTCCGTCGCCACCACCCGCCCGCTTGGCCCAACCAAATTCGACAGAATGAGCGTCTTTCCGCCCGGCGCCGCGCACACATCCCAGATTAGAGCACCGGCGCACGGATCCAAGAGGTGGGGCACCATTTGGGATGCCTCGTCTGAAAAGACGACAGCTTCGGGAGCCGCCTCGTGCGAACGCCTTTTCGGATCGACGATATAGGCATCGGGCACCAGATCTGACGGTTTTGCGTTGCGCATGAAGGCCTGGAGCTTTGAGCTTGCTGGCGTCTCCGGATCAAGAAGCCAAAATGCTTTCGGGGGAGCCTCATTCACGGACAACGCATAGTCTCGGGCCCGGGCAGCCCCATACCGAGACAGCCACCTTTCCCATAGCCATCTAGGCAACGATACTTGGGCCCACGGCGGAGCCGCCTCGAGCAACTGATGGCACGAGCTATCTGCAAAACTGCGGAGCATAGCATTGACGAAAGAAGCCACACCCGTATGCGATTGCTCCTTACACAACGACACGGCATCATGGATTGCCGCGTGGACCGGAACGCGATCCATCCATCCGAGTTGATACATCGTCAATCTCAGGACGATCTTGGCTACGGTGTCGATCCGGCTCCACGGCCGTGTGCTTCGTCCCGCGATCAGATAGTCGAGCGCCGCCTGCCATCGGAGCGTCCCATAGACAATCTCGGTCGCCAGGCGTCTGTCCCGGTCCTGGACCTGCTCTGGTATACCGCTATGCAGGGCATAGTCGCTGAAAGACCGCCGCTCTTCAATTCGAGAGAGTATGTGGTAAGCGTGATGCCTGGCTGGAGAGATCGAAGACATTCCGTTAAAGACCGCACTCGGAATCAAAAGCTAAAGGCGGATATTCCCGCTGATATCCGCAACCCGTTCGCCATTTCCCTGGCCGACATGCTCTTTTTCCCAGCCACTCGAACCTCGAGCAGTTCCAGGGCCGTCTCCTCTCCACAGCCGACAATCAAGCCATTGCTGGTCAGACCGAGGACCTCTCCTGCAACAGTCTTTCCAGCGGAGGGCAACTCGACCACGCGGCCCCGGAGGATCTGCAGTCGCTGCCCCATGCAGACCGTGTGCGCGGTTGGTCTTGGACTCATCGCTCGGATTTTCCTTTCCACCTGCCGCGCACGTTCGTTCCATGCGATCCTGGCCATGTCCTTGGTTATCTTCGGTGCGTAAGTCGTGAGGCTTTCGTCTTGGACCTGTGGGTAAATCGTATTCCGCACCAGACCATTCAAGGTGGGAACCAACAAGTCTGCTCCCAACCGGCTCAAGACTTTCTCTAATGCCCCCATGGTAAGATGATCGTGCATGGGCAGTTCCTTTTGCAGCAGGATCGGTCCGGCATCCAGCGCTTCTTCCATGAGCATTGTCGTGACACCTGTGACTGCATCTCCGGCCAAGATGGCCGAGGCAACCGGGGCGGCGCCACGGTGCCTCGGTAAAAGCGATGCGTGCAAATTGACTGGGGCGATCCTCGGAAGAGCCAGAACCCAGCGCGGAAGGATCTGCCCGTACGCGACCACAACGAGAAAATCTGGGCCGAGAGATTCCAGCAATGGCCGGTGCTCCTGTTGCCTGATCAGGGGAGGATCGAAGACAGGGATGCCGGCTTCGTTCGCATGGTTCTTTATCGGGGTAGCGCAAAGCTTGTGGCCTCGCCCCGAAGGACGGTCCGGCTGGGTGATGACGGCAGAAACCTGATAGTCGCCATCGATGATTGCCTGCAGCGATGGAATCGCAAAATGCGGTGTCCCCATGAAGACTATACGACGGGGCCCGGACTTTGCTTCCAGCTTTACCATTGTCCTGCTTTGGACAGCTTCTTGATCCGATTGCGAATGAGACTTCTTTTCAGTGGGCTGAGGTGATCGATGAAGAGGACACCGTTGAGATGGTCGATCTCATGGCTGAAGCATCGGGCCAGGAGTCCGTCCGCTTCTATGCGGATTTCCTCTCCATGGAGATTCAGTCCCTGCACGACAATCTTCTCCGGCCGTGTAATGGTTTCGCTGAAGTCGGGGATGCTGAGGCAGCCCTCTTCGCTCTCTTGCTCACCGACCATGGAAACGATTTTGGGATTACATATCGTGATCAGTTGGCTTTCATCTTCGCCCACGCTCAGATCCACCGTCGCAAACCGAATATTGATACCAACTTGCGGCGCCGCCAACCCAATTCCCGGGGCGCTGTACATCGTTTCAATCATGTTTTTGGCAATTCTTTCCAGTTCCCCATCGAAAAAATCGACAGGTTCACTGACAGCCTTGAGTTCCGGAGAGCCGTATTTGCGAATGGGCAGCAGCATAGCTCCAATATCTTATGAGACGAGACGGAAACTTGTCCAGACGAATCAAGACGGCTGTTGCACCGTTCGGCAGACTCTCGTCTCTTAGTACTGCAAGGTCGCCGTACTGCGTCATTTAGCTCAAGCCATAAGACAAGGTTAGTCTTGACTAATCCGTCCGGGCCCACCTAAACTTTCGCCTCGGGGTGAAATGTCGACCGCCAATTCTGTTCGAGGTGTCTTGCAGGCTCCAATAGACTTCCTTGTCGGCGTTATTCTGGAAATCCAAGGTTATACCCTCCTTAGCGGGCGCGCGATCCGCAATCTCTTCAGCCGGCCTTTTTACGTTCGAGAGATCTTCCTCCAAATGGACCGCATTGGAGTCGGCTCTGTCACGATCATCGCTCTCACTGGCTTCTTCACCGGTGCGGTATTGGGCGTTCAGTCCGAGGGGGCTCTTCGAAGGTACGGAGCCATCAGCCTCACGGGCCAGCTGGTTTCTGTCACTTTGGTGCGCGAGCTCGGGCCTGTTCTGTCCGCGCTGATGGTATCCGGTAGAATCGGTGCCGCGATAGCCTCGGAGCTGGGAGCGATGGTTGTTTCGGATCAGATAGGTGCGATGCGTGCCTTGGGTACGGATCCGACTCGGCGCCTCGTCACCCCACGAATGGTAGCAACCGTTTTGATGCTTCCACTGCTCACCGTTGTCTGCAACATGGTCGGGATTCTCGGTGGCTGGGTCATCGCGCGCTATAAGCTTTTGATCAGCTCCAACCAGTACTGGTCCGATGCCCTGACGGTACTGGAGTTCTCGGACATCTTCGGGACCCTACTCAAACCCATCGTCTTCGGGTTTATCATATCGATGACCGGCTGCTACATCGGGCTACGCACGCACGGCGGAACAGAAGGCGTCGGAAGGTCCACGACTCAAGCAGTGGTGACCAGTTCCGTTCTCGTCATCACCGCCGATTTTTTCGTAAACAACATCATTCTGTATCTAGCCCCGTTTTTGAATACATGATCGAATTCAAGAGAGTCAGTAAGTCTTTCGGCGATGAAGTAATTCTGCGCGATGTCAACTTCCACATCCGCAAAGGTGAAACGAAGATCATCTTTGGCGCGAGTGGGTCGGGAAAGTCGACCATTTTGAAGTTGGTGCTCGGGCTCATCCAACCTGATTCCGGCGAGATACTCGTCGACGGGCGGAGTATCACGGAGTTGACAGAGCAGCAACTCATGCACGTGCGCCGCGCAATAGGGATGGTTTTTCAAGAGGGCGCGCTCTTTGACTCGCTTTCCGTTCGGGAGAACGTCGGGTACAGACTCTTTGAAGAGGGGGAGCTGTCTGAAGAGGAGATTGCCGTCGCGGTCAAGCGGCTGCTCGGTTTTGTAGGGCTCGAGTACGCCATCGACAAGATGCCATCGGAGTTGTCGGGTGGCATGAAACGTCGCGTCGGGCTCGCCCGGGCGCTAGTGGGCTCTCCGAAGACAATTCTCTACGACGAGCCGACGGCCGGCCTCGACCCCATTACGAAGCGAACTATCGTACAGCTGATCATCAAACTGCGGGATCTCGAAGGAGTTACCTCCGTGATCGTTACACATGACCTACGGGCGGCGCACATCCTGGCATCCGAGTATGTTGCCGTCGATCAAGACGGAAGCATAGCTTCCAAGAGCGGACGAGACGAACTCTGCCTATTGAACGTCAACTGCCTCATGCTGTTCGACGGCAAGATTGCTTATGAAGGCTCGTTTGCCGATATACGGTCATCGGCAGATCCGTACATTCAGAGCTTCTTTACGTAAAGAAAGGACAAAATGGCTCTCAAGAAACAAGTAACCCTAGCACAGATCCGGGTCGGTATTTTTGTGTCCATTGCTTTGCTGCTGGCCGCGGTACTGATAGTCGGAATAAGTTGGCGTTTTGACATTTTCGCCGACGTCGACCAGGCAAAGACGTATTTGCCCAATGTTGGCGGCCTGCAGCCAGGAGCGCCTGTCTGGTTGGCGGGAATCGAAATAGGTACCGTTCGGAAGGTCGCAATCGTGCCACCAGAAGTCTTCGAGGGCAACGAGCCGATCTCCAGGCGGATCACCCAAATCCAAAAGGAAATCGACGCTCTGGACAGGGACCATCCGAACTACAGTCGCCAAGTTTCGGACAAGAACGACCGGATTCGAAACCTAAAAACGCAGCTTCGCTTCGTCGAGGTCCAACTCGAGCTAAAGCGTCCGCATTTGAATCAAATCAGTCGTGATTCTGAGGTTACGATTGAATCGAAAGGCTTGATTGGAGACTCCTTCATTGATATTTCTCCGGGAACCTACAACGAGCCGCCTCCCAAGCGCGGTGAATTCTATGTGATAGAAGGGAGAAGCGTAGCCGGATTCCGTGAAATCCTCACCGGAGCCAACGATGTCATTGCCAACTTCGGCGTCCTGTCAGACCAATTCAAGGACATCGCGTTCAAGATCAATCCAGACGAAGTCGGAGAGAGTTTGGCCACCACGATTGTAGATCTGAGAGAGGCTTTGCAACGGGCGACGGACACTTTCGGGGAGGCAAACCTGCTGCTTCAAGACCTTCGAACGGGACCCGGCACCATCGGGCGCTTGGTCTCCGACCCGGCGCTCCATTTAAAAATCGAAGCGACATTGCAGAAGTTGCAGACCTTGACGGAAGAGATCCAGAGCGGTTCCGGTACCTTGGCCAAGCTCATTTCTGAACCTCAACTATATGACAATGCAAATGCAACCCTGCAGAAAGCTGACGTCATGATGACTCGCATCGCTCAAGGGCAGGGAACCTTGGGGAAGCTCTCGACGGATCCGGCCCTGTACGAGACGAGCCAGCGCGCCCTCGATAAGATTGCAAACATGGTCGAGTTGATGGACCGGGCACAGGGAACCATGGGTAAACTGCTGCACGACCCGAGCTTGTACGATAATCTAAATCAATCGACAGCTGAGATATCTAAACTCCTCTATGACATACGGCAGGATCCCAAGAAGTTCCTGACCTTCCGGTTCCGGCTGTTTTGAGCTTGACAAGTTTTTTTGATCTCACTAGCCTAAGGCATCCTAAGAGGAAATGAATGATCAGCCGTTCCATCGGTCTTGTCGGGAAGTATCTTCTCGACTGGATCGTCCGAGTTCTCGCCAAACTGCGCATCAGCCCCAATTTCATCACCTTCACCGGAGTGCTGATCAGCCTTTGGGCTGCGTGGAATTTCGGTCAGGGCGCGTTTCGACAAGCGGCCCTGATTGTGATTCTCGCCGGCTTCGTCGACATGCTCGACGGAGAAGTGGCCCGCATCAGCCGGTCGGAAACTCGTTTTGGCGCCTTCTATGATTCTGTTATCGACCGCTATTCGGATATCATCATCTTGCAGGGGTTGATGGTCTGGTACGCCCGGCAGCAAAGGCTCGAGTACGTGGTTCTGGTCGGGGTCGTTTTCATGGGAGCAGTCTTGACCAGCTACTCACGCGCGCGTGCGGAGTCTCTGATCGCGAGTTGCAAGGTAGGCTTCATGGAACGGCCGGAGAGGATCGTCTTGTTGGCCATCGGCGGTCTGACGAACCGCATGGAAGCCGTGCTGTGGGTCCTTGCGGTACTCGGCAACTGGACTGTCTTCAGCAGAATCTACTACACCTGGAAACAACTGCCGCCGCCTTCGCGCCAACGCCGACAAGAGCGGTCCGAACAGAAATTGACCCGCAGCTACTCAGGCCCAAACTCCGTTGCATCACCACTGGATGCCCCCTCCAAAGCATCGCGGTTTTAAAGGTCAGTTCAAAACTGACTTCCCAGAATTGGCTCTCCGGGATTTCACCGCGCCGGCTGAGCGCCTGCATCTCCCTGCCACCGGGCCTCAGCACCAGCCAGGCCTCCGACAAAACCTCCCGCGAGCTTACACTAGATCGAGATTCACGATTACGGCGCGGCCTCGGATCGCGTGAAGCAAGATGCGAAAACACGAGGTGCTTCCTGGTACAGAGTTTGGGTCGCTCCCCGACATCCCGTTCATCCCGTCATCCTATCGAGACCAACTCCACTCCCTTGGGGAGCTTCTGTTCGAACTTCGACGCCGGGACCTTGCCGTTGAGCTTTTCATTGCTGAAGTTCACGATGAGATAATCCCCGCTCGGTTCCAGCAGTTTCTGTCGCACTGGCACACCGTTCGATTCCTTGATCCAGAGGGTGATCGAAGAAAAATAGGCGGCAGCCGCCGCACCCTTGGGTCGGAGTTCCAGCATGGAACACGAAGCACCATTGACTTTTTCGACTCCCCTGTATGACAGATCGAAGGTTTCTTGGAGCTTGCGCGGCGATTGGCCGATGCCCAGCGCCAAGTATTCTGCTTTGTCCTTATTTTGCCCGAGATTGATAATCTGCGCATATTTCAAGGCTGGCTGAAACATCGTGACACGCCCGCTCTTGATCGTGAGAATACGTGATGCAGGTCGCGTTACTTCTTGCCGGAGCATGGCCGAACCATTCTTGTCCCGGGCATAGAGGAAGTTGCCTGATTCGGGCTGGTCAAACTCCTCGAGCACCGCGGTGTATTTTCTTTGTGAGAAATCCGCCGAAAAGTTCGAAAAATCGCTTCCTGCCTTTTCAAGCTGTGCCAGGACGCCCTCCAGGGCAGCCTCGCGCGATTGGCCGCAAACAGGTGCCCAGAGTGCAAGAGACAGGAAAACGAGCAACGTGGCTCGGCATTTGGACATCATCTACCTCTATCTCGTTTCTCTCTGTAAGATGTTGCGATCATGTGGAAGTTTCAAATTTTCGGTCTCGAGCAGTCATGGCTCCATCTCGTCCACCGATTGGTGCGGCGGATCGTTCGCGGCAATCTCTTCCGAAATCAAGCAACCGCGAGGAACCAAGAAGATGAACGCAAGAATTAGGACGCAGATGATGTCGTAGGGTAAGGAACCCCGCTCATGGGACCAAATGAGGATCTTCTGCAGCTTGCCGAGTTTGGCCATTCCCTATTCGTCGCCGTCAAAACAACCCTTCAAATGAACCTTGCCGAGTTGGCCATTCCCTGTCGGTCGTCTTCAAAACAACCCTTCGAATTCCGGCTCATAAAGGAATTGGTGCGAACGATGTAGAATCTCACCGTCCCGCATTTCGATGATCCGATTCGCCATCGAAGCGGCTTCGTCATCGTGCGTAATCATAACAATCGTCTGCCTGAGCTCGTTGTTCAGTTCCTTGAGCATCCGCAGGACGGTTCCCGAGTTTTGAGAATCAAGGCTGCCCGTCGGTTCGTCTGCGAGGATTACGGCAGGGTGATTGATCACGGCTCGGGCAATGGCGACGCGCTGCTGTTCCCCGCCCGAAAGCTCCGCGGGCCGCGAATGGATCTTGTCGGTCAAACCCAGCATGTCCAAGATCTTGTTCGCACCATTGGAGTTGACGTATCCGTTGCCATGGATGCGCTTGGCCAATTCGATGTTCCCTCTCGCCGAGAGCGTGGGAAGAAGATTGAAGCGTTGAAAGACGATCCCAATCTTCTGTCGGCGAATGGCCGTCCGCTCCGCATCCGTCAGACTCGCGACATCTTGCCCGTCGATGAAAATCTGGCCTTCGCTCGGTTGCAACAACCCCCCGAGAATATGCAAGAGCGTCGATTTGCCGCAGCCAGAGGGTCCCACAACCGCAACGAATTCGCCTTCGGCAATGGTCAGATTGAGCCCCCTCAACGCACAAACATCGATATGGCCCGATCGATAGATCATCGTGAGGCCAACGGTGCGAATCATTTCTTTTGGGTCTCTGGAACCTGTCGGACTGATTCTATTCATGACGAATTCGGCTTATTCATAGCTCAGCGATTGCACCGGGTCCTGCCTGGACGCCCGGTAGGCAGGATACAGAGCCCCAATAGTACCGCCGGTCAATCCCAAGAGCGATGCAGTTGCCAATCCCTCCAGCGACCATGCGACTTGCAAGGTCGGAAAGGTAGCAATGATCCCCAAACGAACCACAGCGCTCGCACCGATGCCAAAAACCACGCCTAACAAACATATGATAACAGACTCTTTGAGTATCAATCCAACGATAAAGGTTCGGGTTGCACCCAGAGATTTGAGAATCCCAATTTCGCGCGTGCGCTCGAATATCGTGGAGTACATGGCGAGCAAAATGACCATGAAGCTGAGCACCATCGAGATGAAAACCACGGTGAGCTTGAACTCCCGAAAGGCCGGGACTTGTGTATTTGCCAGCATGGACTTCCGATCGTTGGTGCGGGTGATTGTCAGCTGCGGGTACCGTTCCTTCAAGCGGCGGTATACCTCCTCCGCTCCTACCTCTTTGTCCGCCTTGATGAACATCATTGTGGCCTTCTCCCTGGCCACGTCACCATTCATGACCTGCAGAGTCTTTAAGGGCACAAAGACGCGAACCACTGTCCCCGGCTTGCAAATGCCGGCAACCACGAAGTCATGATTGAAAAGCGACAGCGTATCGCCGACTCCCACACCCTGAGCTTCCGCAAACAGCTCATCCACGATCGCTTCGTTTTCCTCCAAGACTGCCCGGCCGGCGACCATGCGCAAGCGACCGGGAAACCGGTTGTAGCTTTCGAGTTCGATCCCGAAAACAGTCCCGAATTCAGCCATGCTGAATTTCAGCAGCACCGGAGCTACAATGCTGACACCTGGCACCTCATAGAGTTTGTCAGCCAACTTCACCGGCAGCGCCCCTTGGCTAATGGAGGTGAATATCGACGCGCCGGCGGGTTGCAACAGAAAGTCTGCCCCCAGACTCACGTTGCGATCTAGATAGTCGTTCAGGGTTCCGGTTGCGATGCCGCCGATGATGAGCATCATGACGACGCCAAGGCCCACCGCAGTTATGCTGATCATTGTTCGCGTCGGGCGGGACCGTATGTTGGCAGCCACCAAGCTTTCCATTTCAGTGATCCTCACTCCTTCTTTTCTCTTTCAGTCGTACCAAGGTGGCGCGGGGAGGCGGATTCAGCGTAAACGCATCATCCGCAAGCGCTGGATTCAATTTCCAGGCCTTGAAGTTCAGATCGAGCGAGTATCCATCCCCAGGGCGATCGATCGAAACAGAGAAAGGGAGTCGAACTCCGTCAGCCATGCCAAAATCGGAGTATCTGACTACGCTTTCTACCGTGCCGTCGGCCGCGAAGGTCTCCTGCTTCACGACCACGAGCTCGGATCGCTCAATCCAGAGCTTCCTCAAAGGACGCAATTGCACTTCCCCTATGTCCTCGTAAAGCGACAAGACATAGTACTTGGCCTGAAGATCTTGCTGTTCCTCTCTCGCGATTCGCAACCGTCGATTCTGCAGATCCACCTCGGGCGGCACGAGGGCTTCAAAAATGTGTATGGGTCGTGCCGTGAATGTCGGATTCTCGCCGTCGGTCTCGAGCTCACGAGCGCTGTTGTGCCCCTCGAAGTATTTATTGTCCCTTGGATACCACAGAGAGAAATCATCTCCGGTGGAAGAAAGATCTACGATCGTCGTTTTCGTAATGGGGTTTTGTACCACCATCCGCAACGAATCCGGCTTCCGAAGCAGCACGTAGCCGGGCGCGCTCTTATATTCCAGCAACCTTCCGCTCTCGACTTTTCCGGAAGTAAAAGTGATTTTTAAGCGCGACGACGATAACGAGCTCACACGGTTCTCGATGGCCTCGAGTTGATCGATCAGATCCTCCACTGAAACTGTACGAGCCGCTAGCAACTTGGGCGAAACCACAAACTCTCTTTGCCGCTTGATGCCGCAGGCCGAGTTTAACGTTACCACCAACAGGCAAATCACGAGGGGCCGAACCGGCGGCGCGCAACTCATCTTCGTTAGCTTCCATTCACAGTTTCCAAGACTTCCTATGAGTTTTCTGCTCAAAATCTGTTGGTTGCGAGGACCAGTCGCGTAATCTAACAAACCGCACCACCCTTGTCAATCACCCGCTGTGCTACTAGCTTTAACTATTTCAGTAACTTCAGGGCGATTGTCCACAGTATCTGAGCTACACCATCGAAAACCTGGCAATTGGACGGCCAAGCTTCCCAACGAGCTGTAATTCATTGTGTCGCCATCGGTTATTGACACTAGCTTGCTTTTTCCATTGCGTCGCTGAAACTCGAAGTGACACTTGACGAAGAATTCGACAGCTACTCAGCTCGGTGTGTGCGCCGGCGCCAATACAGTAGGATGGCCGTGCCGACAATTAGGGTCACCAAGACAGCCAATAGTCCAAGCCCAATCATCCGAAGATTGTTCTCCATGTAGTGCCGCACGGATTCCCCGTAGAGGACGGCCAAGACACCCCAAAATGAATACCGGACCGTGCGTCCAACCACGATGGCCGCTACGAAACCGATCCAGGAAAGCCGAAAAGCGCCGGCGGCGAGCACGAACACTTTGAGTGGGGTCGGCGGAGGTAGCAGAGAAGGAACCACTACGGCGAGCAACCCATACTTGTTGAACATTTTTTCGGCAAGATCGACTCGTTCGGGAGAAAACTTTTTTCGCAAGAGCAAGTTTCCCCCTTTGAGACCGACGGAATAGAGAATGAGGCACCCCAGGAGAGACCCGATCGTGGTCATCGTTACGTAATAAGCCATTCGGCTCCAAGGCTGCCCCGTCGACAGGATAACAATCAGGAGGTCGTTTGCTTCGGGGATCGAAAGAAAAGAGGAATCCGCGATTGCGATGACGAGCAGTCCCGGTCCGTCCAGCGCCTTCGCAGAAAAGTCTATGGCCTTGCCGAAGCTGGAGAACCAGGAAGACGAGGCGACAATCCGAAGCAACACCTGCGGCGGTATCCAATGCGCCAAACGAGGCCTCCCCGAAAAACCGCGGCCTCCGCCTCTGTGGCAATTCCGACGGAACCCGTCGATTGGCCTTTCAAACTCGAATGAAGATCTCGTGAGCGGCTCCGAGTTCCTGTGCCGCGGGTGTGACAATTGTCTTGGGACCGATGCAGATCTTTTTCTGTTTCTGCAAGGCCGAGCGCACGTCCATTTCTGAAACGAACTCCACTGGCTCGGGGTCAGTCGCCTTTTTCGATTCTGGTGTCTCTTGCCGCGTCTCGTCCTGAGGCTCCACGCGTTTCGGCGGGGCGACGGAAGCGGTGTTGCGAGTTCTCAAATACTCATCGACGATCGAGGCGAGCTGTGACGGTGTCACAGGGGTCTCCCGCACGTCTTCGGACTCGCGTGTCTCGTTGGGCTTGCCGTAGCCGGCGATCTCCCCGGATGGCTCCACAGGCTTGGATTCCCATGCCACCCGCTTGAGTTGCACCAAATGAAGTGGGGTAATGTTGTCGGTGGTGATATTGTTACCGTAGGTCCCGCATCCAAGGGTCAGCGACGGAGGTAGGTTCGTCGAGAGTCCGATCGAACCATGCGTCGCCGCTGTGTTCACACATATTCGAAACGCGGGTTTTTCCAGACCAAACGCACGGACGATTTCCCGGTCCTGGCAGTGAATGGCAAGCGTGTGGCCCATTCCGCCATAGGCAAGGATCTCCTTGCATCTTTCACATCCTTGCCGCCAACCCTCGACGGTGTAGTACCCGAGAATTGGGGAGAGTTTTTCACAGGACAGAGGATGATCGCTACCAACCCCATGCAATGGAGCAATGAGCGCTCGAGTATTCCCGGGAACCTCAATTCCGGCCTTTTGGGCAATCCACTGCGCCGACTTCCCCACGATCTGCGAGTTGAGTCGTTTGTTGGCTTGGATCGCAATCGACTCGACTTTCGAGACCTGTTTCGGAAGTAAAAAGTAGGCGTTGTTCTTTATGAACTCCTCGGCCACCGTCGCTTCGACGGCAGAATCCACCACCACAGACTGCTCGGAAGAACAAAGTGTCCCGTTGTCGAACGTCTTACCCGTCATGATTCTACGAACGGCCAGTGCAACGTCTGCGCTTCGATCTATGTAGGACGGCACATTTCCCGGACCCACTCCGTAGGCTGGTTTCCCGGAGCTATAAGCGGCGCGCACCAGTCCCGCTCCCCCGGTTGCCAGGATAATGGCGGTCTTGGCATGCCGCATCAACTCTTGGGTTGCCTCCTGAGTCGGCAAAGTCATACAAGCGATCAAGCCTGGAGGGAGCCCGCTTTCCTCCGCGGCTGCGACACAAACCCTTATCGACTCGAGAATGCAGCGTCTTGCTGCCGGATGGGGCGAAACGACGACACCGTTGCCGGCCTTCAAGGCGATCAGGCACTTGAAGATCGCTGTGGATGTCGGGTTGGTCGACGGGACGATAGCTGCAACCACGCCCATAGGAACGGCGATTTCCGTAATCCCTTTCTCTTGGTCCTCGGAAACGACTCCGATCGTCCGCAGGGGCGCGATGTACTCCGCAACGTTCTTTGCGACAAACAGATTCTTGGCAACCTTGTCTGGCTCATTGCCGTAGCCGGTTTCTTCGACCGCCAGTGCGGCGAGGCGCCGGGCCTCACGAGCCGCAGCGTGCGCAATGCTTTTGACCGCTGAATCTACCTGAGCCTGGGAATACTTCTCGTATTCTTCTTGTGCGCTGAACGATCTTTCGACGAGGTCTCGAGCTTCTTGGACGGATAGGAGGTCAGGATCTTGTAACACTGCCAAATGCATCCTCAGGCAGACCAAGTTCAAGCCAAGCGTTGTTCGAGAGTCCGGGGCGAGTCAAGCGAGCAGTGTCTTACTTCTTCGTCGAATCTATGGAAGGAAGGATCTTTTCCACTTCGTTGTGAGGACGAGGGATCACGTGCACGCTAACCAGTTCACCAACCCGACGAGCGGCGCTGGCTCCGGCATCTGTTGCCGCTTTCACCGCACCTACATCACCGCGCACCAATACAGTGACAAATCCCGCCCCGATATACTCTTTCCCAATCAATAGCACATTGGCGGCCTTGACCATGGCGTCGGCGGCTTCTACCGAGGCCACAAAGCCTTTTGTCTCGATCATTCCCAAAGCTTCGTAAGACATCCATTTCCTCCGGGGGAACGCGTGGAAAGTAGCACACGCGATTTGAACTCGTCAAGCCATTCCTTTGACAAATCAGGGATGAGGGTTTTATCCTTCCTGCCGATATGGTAACAAAAGGGGGCGTTCAGGCCCCCTGCAAAAATGTGCCTAAGTAGTTGACATACTTGACGTAAATGAGTAAACTGCAGATGGTCTATTAAGGAGTGTTCTCGCAACTCCCCAAGCGGTCGCAGCTTCGTCGGCATCAAGACATCGAGTCGAAGCTGTTTTTTTGTTGTTATTCTACTGCGAGGCGTTCCGGGATTATCTCGCAGCCTTGGCTGCTTCAGAAACGTCGTTGTCACGAAACGAACTGTAGCACAATCAACTTAGCACCGGCACAAAGCTAAGAACGCTCAGTTCCCTGAGCTTTGGCCATATTATCTCTGACTGATGGGTATTGGTAACTCTGACCTCAGAATTGTTCGTAAACATCGAAACATAAGCCTCAAGCAGGTGGCGGATGACACCCATATCAGCTTGAGGCACCTGAAGAACCTGGAAGAAGGCCGTTTCGATGAACTCCCAGGTGGAATGTACAATCGTGCGTTCCTGAGGACGTACTGTGACTACCTGGGTCTCGAGCCACAGCAGGTTCTGAGCCAATACGATTCTGAAGTCGTTCCCCCTTCTTTTCTGCCCACACCTTATCAGCCCCAAGCGGTCGGGCACGTAAACGCAACTACCGCTCCCCTGAAGCCAGCTCATTTTCTAACTCAGATGAGTCCCTTTATCATTTGGGGTATTATTCTCCTGGCGACCTCGTTCGGGATCTATTTCAGCCGTGACTGGGTGGCACACATATTCTCGCCTTACTTCCGACCGGCAGTTCCCTTCGATTTCATCACCGAAAGCAATGGCGCAGAAGGAACCGCCGCCCTCTCTTTCTCAGCACTCGCCGAATCCTCCATGCTCGCTGCGCCGCAGGCCTTCGCTCCGCACCCGGAAGTCCTATCGCTGCACCAAGCTTCGCCCCCCCGCTTGCGCCTGGATTTCGAGGTGCAGGACAAATGTTGGATCTCCGTCAACCGCGACGGCGTCCCAGGTCTTGTCAAGCTACTGGAGCCCGGAGACGCTCTTTCTCTGAATGCCGACGAACGACTTTATGTTATCCTCGGAAACGCGGGTGGAGTTCAAGTCAGAATCAATGGAGTGCCGACCAAACCACTAGGCGGGGTGGGGGACGTAGTCCGGATGGCAGTCAACGAAGAAAACTGGGAAGACTATTTGGAAGGCAACGGAATGTAGAGATGGCGCAGAGTGAGTTCCTCAAAACATTTCTCTCTGCGCCACCGCCTCCGAGCATTCGGTTATCCGTTGCGAGAGGCATAGCCCCAGTCCCTCCCCATGAACTCCTTGAACTCTTGGTCTACCTGGCATCGGATCCAGATGCTGAAGTGGCATCCGCCAGCCAGCAATCCCTAAGGTCCTGGGACGAGCGGGAGTTAGCGACCCAACTCGTTGCCAACAACTGCTCCACACCGGTTCTTGCGTATTTCGCCACGGGATCCCCCGCGGAACCGCTTCAAGAGGCGATCGTGCTCAATCCGTCGACACCCGTCGCTTCGATCGCAAAGCTGGCACAGCAGGCATCTCCGAAAATACTGGAAATGATTCTCTACAATCTTGTCCGGCTTCAAGAGTGCCCGGAGATCCTGCTCCAGATAAAGGGAAATCCTTCCGCCCCGCCCACAATAATCAATCGGGTTCACGAGATCGAAAACCAGCTGCTTGCCGGCCGTCAGACCGAATACAGACTGGAAGACGGCACAGCTCCCCAGTCTTCTGCAGAAACTGTTGCTGCGATTGCTTCCGAAGACGACGATTGGAGCTTGGAAGACTTGTCTTTGGAGGGACTTCCCGTCGGTTTCGACACCGAGGCGCTTGGCACCATAGAGAAACTTGCAAGGTTGACGGTTCAGCAACGCATCCATGTCGCTTTGCGGGGCAATCGTGAGGAACGATCGTTTCTCATACGCGACCCCGTTAAGGACGTGTCGCGAAACGTTCTGCGGAGCCCAAAACTTTCCGAGAACGAGGTCGAGACGTTCGCTTCCATGCCCACCGTATCGGATGATATCCTGCGCGATATCGCGGGTAATCGGGATTGGACAAGAAACTACGTCGTGAGGCAGAACCTGGTCAAGAACCCAAAAACACCCGCGACGGTCTCGCAGCGATTGTTACCCCGCCTGATGTCCAGGGATCTCGAGCTTTTGAGTCGTGATCGAGGAGTCTCCGAAGCAGTCCGAAGGAACGCCCAGCGGGAACTGGCCCCACCGAACCGCTCGCCGGCACTGACTATGGGTCGAGAACCGATTTCCGAACTCGTCATAAAATCGGCCATGAGTGGGGAGACCTATCCTCAAGTTGTCCACTCGTGGCGAACGGCCCAGGCTTTGGCACCGAAAGATCCTGCGGAGTTTGCTGGATCGAGGCAGTGGTGCCCCGAACCTGATACAAATCTACCGAGAGCAAGTGACTACGACCAGAACCCGAACCATTCGCTTGTTGGGAAGAAAGGGACCCGCTCGAATCAACCACACGTTGCTCGGATATGAGGTACAGGCTTCGTACAAGCGGATCCAGTGCCCCGACCTGGTCACTGCTCGCTATCTCAAGATATTTAGTGAATTGGGTTGCAGAACGATCAAGCTGCCCTACGATCCCACTGTTACGTCGAAGCTCGTTCCTGATCTTGAAACCGCCATGACCAGTCTTGGTGGCGGCGTCCGCGAGATATTTCCCAGAAACCGCAAGCTGCAGCTATACGTGCTTCGACAACTCTACGTGCTGATCCGGGAGGAGTTGAAGTCCTGATGACGATCATTCTTTACACCAGGCCCGGATGTCACCTGTGCGTTCGCGCCAAGGAAACGCTAGAGATTGCCCAGGACCGATTCGCCTTCGCCATAGTCGAACGGAACATCGACGAAAATCCTGCGTGGAAGGAATCGTTTGGTGAAGACATTCCCGGTGGTAGTCATCGATGGCAAAAAAGTGTTTCGTCACGTCGTCCGAGAAAAGCGCCTGCACGAATACTTGGAAGCGGATGCCGGGCGCTCACACTAAGACACACGGCGACCCTGTCGCCAACAGAGTCGCCAACAGAGTCGCCAACTGGGTTGCCGACAGGGTCGCCAGTTTTTGATTCCGGACGCCACTCCACTCCACGCCCAACACTAGAAGTTTGGCGCTTTGGGACCAACCATTTTCTCGGGGAGGAGATCTGTTCGAATCACTTCGATTTGCTGATTCTGGACGTACAGTCGCACGATGCGCCCCGCATGATCCATCGACAGGATCCCACCCCAAATCGTCGATAGCCCTACTTTGTAATTCTTTACCGCGATCGTTCCCTTCTCAAAGCGCAATTCAGAATCTTCCAGTCGTGTCAGCATCAGCGGAAGATCCGATCCGACGATCGGAATGAAATTCGCAAAAGTCTGCTGCCCCCCCTTCTTTTCGTCATATCGGCGGACGAGATAGTCATACTGTAGTACACGTTGTAGTCGACCAGCACACCATTGGCAGGATAGGGAGCCGAGACCGTGTTGGTCCGACCGGATCGCCTGAGGATCCGCTCGATCTTCCCATTTTTCACACTCACGTCGTACCCATCTCCGGAAGTCCCCGAAGTGTAGCCGTACGAATAGCTAAGCACTCGGTCTTTCTTGGACCGCACCATTGTGGTTTCGAATGACATCCTCTTGGTTTCGAGACCGTCCGTGAGGAACATTTCGCTCTTGGAGGATGCGACCAGGTTTCCATCGGAATCGAGACGTTCCGTTACCTGCTCCGCCCCCGGCCAGAGCCTGTCGGATGAGAATCGTGTACTCCTGATAATAAAGGGGGACCGACTCCTGCGGCACCGAAACACCGCCGAACATGAATACTGCCGCAAGGATTCGAGTAGATTCATTTTTTTGCATTCGACTACGAACTATCTTCGACGCAGGAACCCGAACCAAGGCATGCCGGAGCGCGCCAGAACGATCTGTCCCTTCCGGCAAGTTCTCGCGCACATAGGCGATCATGTCCCGAAGATCCCGTTGCATCTTTGCCATCTTTTCGCGCATGTTCAAGATTACCTCGACCCCCGCCAAGTTGACCCCCAGATCGCGCGTGAGGTTTAGAATCGTTTCCAGTCGCGTGAGATCCTCGTTTGAGTACAGACGTGTATTTCCGTGGCTCCGGGATGGCTTCAGGAGTCCCATTCGCTCATAGAGGCGGAGGGTCTGAGGATGGATTTGATACGTCTCCGCGACCGAGCTGATCATGTATCCAACCTTCTTTGTCCGAGTTCCCATGGGATCCCTCAAACGTGAATTGCGGCCCTTGGATTCTCAGGATTCAGTCGCTCAAGCTCCCGGAGAATCTCCTTCGATCGCTCATCGGCAATACGCGGAACCATAACCCGAACTTCGACAATCTGGTTTCCCTGGACCTCACCCTTGAGTGAGGGAAGCGCCCTTGCCGCGAAGCCTGAATTTCTGACCGCTTTGGGTGCCCGGCGGGACCTTCAAGAGCGTCTTTCCATCGACGGTCGGCACCTCGATCTTGGTCCCGAGCGCGGCCTCGATGAAGGTGATGGCAAAACGCAGTGGATGTCGTTCCCTTCTCTACGGAAAAAGTCGTGCGACCGGACACCGATGATGAGATAGAGATCCCCTGGAGGCGCACCGCGCTTGCCGGGTTCTCCCTTGCGTGGTACGCGCAGGCGGTATCCATGATTGACTCCGGGTGGAATCCTCACGGTCATGCTCTCTTTCACCGGCGTTTGGCCGCTGCCCTTGCACTGTGGGCAGCCCACCCGTACCTTTCCGTCTCCACCACACGTCCGGCAAGGACCCGAAAAGCTCATGATTCCATGGGCTTTCGATTCTTGCCCCGATCCGCCGCAGGTACGGCAGACGCGCGTGTGCTTGAGGGCACTCGTGCCAGAACCGCCGCACGCAGTGCAGTGCACATACCGATTGGTGGTCAAACGTGTCGATACCCCCTTTATGCTGTCAAAAAAGGAGATATTGAGTTGATGCTCGACCTCCTGGCCTTTTTCCGGTCCGTTTGGCCTCGAGCGACCAGCGAAGAATTCCGAAAAGATGTCCCGAAAGCTATGCGGTCCCGATGCATCGAAATCAAACCCGGAAAAATCGAAACCCTGGCCCTCTCCACTCGGAAAACCTCCGGGCGGAGCCGACTCTTTGAAGTTTTCCGAGTAGAAACCGTGGCGGTCATACATGGCCCGCTTCTTGGAATCGCTCAACACGTCATAAGCTTCTTGAATTGTCTTGAACCTATCCTCGGCCGACTTGTCTCCCGGATTGACATCTGGATGGTTCTTCCTTGCCAGACGACGGTAGGCCCTTTTGATTTCGGCTTCCTTCGCGTTGCGGGCAACACCCAGAATCGAGTAGTAGTCACTCTTGGCCATCTACGGACTTTCTTTCACAAGGTT
>CBDFLD010000002.1:0-16192 GCA_965249005.1 Acidobacteriota bacterium | reverse complement strand
AAGCAGGCAATTCGACAAAAACTTGTATGGAATCTCATTGGTGTTTCCTCGCAGAAAGCAAGCATTAGCAAAATTGCTTCGTGTTAGAGAACTTGCTGTTCGGGGGAAGGAGAGACTTGTACAGCTACCGAAGCACTGATCTGCGGGGGATGACTCGGAAATGAAAATTGAGGATGGGGAGTTGTAATAATAAACCAACTATTCTGTGATGTCAATCACAAAATAGCATCTTTTTGTTGCGGGTTGCTAATTTTTGTTCAGGATAGCTTTAAGCGATTGTTCTAGAGTGGGATGGCGATAGGTAAACCTAGCCCCCTGCAACTTTTCAGGCTCGACTCGGGTACTGGCCAGGAGAAGTTCCTCTGCCATTTCACCCAAAACAAGCCTGGCTCCAAGAGCCGGTACCGCCAACACGGTCGGCCTCCGGAGCGCGTTTCCCAGGGCACGTGTGAAATACTCATTGGTGACGGCTGCCGGCGCCACGGCATTGACGGCTCCTTGAAGGGTCTCACTTTTCAGACAGAACAGGATTGCCGAAACAAGGTCGTCGAGCGAAATCCAGCTCATGTACTGACTGCCGCTGCCGATGCGTCCGCCCAACCCGAGTCGAAAGGGAAGGAGCATCTTGGCCAGCGCGCCTCCTTTTTGCGAGAGCACGATTCCGATCCTGAGATGAATCGTGCGGATTCCGCTTTGCCAGGCTGGATCCGCCGCGCTCTCCCAGGCTTGGCACACTTCTGCCAAGAAACCGGTGCCAGCCGGACTGCTTTCCGAGAGTAGCTCGGTTCCACGATCTCCGTAGAATCCGATAGCGGAGGCGCAGACCAAGACCTGGGGAGGCTCCTTCAAGGAGGCGAGGGTTTCACACAACAAGCGTGTTCCATTCACGCGACTGTCCCGAATCCTCTTTTTTTTGGATTCGGTCCATCGTCCCTCGGCAATGCTTTCGCCGGCTAAATGGACGACGCCTCGGCTTCCCTCAAACTGGGTTCCGTCCAGAGTCCCCTTCGCAGGATTCCATTGAACACCACCGGAACCGGACTCTGGGGCGGACCGTCCCAACGGAATCACTTGATGTCCCTCTCCCGTCAGGGCCGAGACCAAGGCGGAGCCGACTAGACCAGTGGCTCCGGAAACGACATAGCTAGTCACGGGCACTCGTCCTCCTGTGGGGCCCTCGCCATCGGGTTCGCGTACGGGGCAAATATGCGAACAATACCGAAAGTCGGCGTCGCGGTTTTCGGTCTTGCGATGCGGGGCCATGGTTTATGGCTGCCCGGAATTCTGCTAGAGCAGCCGACCGAAGTCAACGGACGATTCTGGGAAGTTATTTTTGTGCAAACTCTTAGGCGTGGGTAAAATGTCTGCTGGGGGATGGAGCAAAAGAATGGTCTTGGGAGGTCTGATCCTTTGGTTGGCGACGACCGCGTTCGCGAACGCTGCCTGCGGCGCGCAAGCTGCCCAGCCGACGTCTGTGACGAGCCAACATCCCCGCGAGGAATCCACAGCAACCGAGCGGCAGGCCATCTATCGACGGGCCTTCGAGATCGTATGGCGAACGGTCAAGGAAAAGCACTACGACCCGGACTTTGGAGGAATCGACTGGGATCGCGTCGGGCAACGTTACGCACCTCTGGTAGATGGGGCGCAGAGCGAAGTCGAGCTCTACCGGCTCCTACAACAAATGTTGTCGGAGCTTGGTCAGTCCCACTTCAATATACTGGCGCCCGAGCTGGCCATGGAAGCGCCGGACCCGACGAGGGCGCGCATCGGTATTGCCGTGAAGGCAATCGGAGACGAGATGGTCATTACCCGCGTGCTGGCGGGTTCGCCGGCGGAAGAATCGGGTCTGAGTACCGGATTTGCCGTTGTGGAAGTGGGTGGGCATAGCATCTTCCGCTTGACGGCGCGAATTCAGCAACTGAATGCTCCCGAGGCCATCAAGCGCCGGCAGAAAGAGCGGCTGGTGTTGGCTCGGCTGACGGGTACGCCTGCAACAAAGGTCGCGCTTGTTTGTCTCGATGGGCAGTCTCGGCGACGTTCCTTCGAAGTCGAGCGGCGTAAGATGGCCTATGAGATGTCGTCCCGGTTTGCGAACTTACCTCCGATGGCCATGGAGTTCGAGGCAAGACGGCTTTCGGGCGGTATCGGATATATTCGCTTCAACCTCTTTGTCATGCCTTTGATGGCCAAGATCCGAAACGCGATTCGTTCCATGAGCGGCGCACCTGGAGTGATCATCGATATTCGTGGAAATCCGGGAGGGATCGGCGGTATGGCTCCTGGGATTGCGGGACTGCTCGAGGAGCGCGAAACTTCTCTGGGCCGGATGCAGCTGAGGTCCGGATACCAGAACTTCTCGGTCTTTCCACAAAAGGGTGCTTATCGGGGACCTGTCGTGATAATAATCGATGAGGCTTGTATGTCGACAGGCGAGATATTTGCGGCTGGAATGAAGGAGACTGGACGTGCGACCATCGTGGGTGAGCGAAGCGCTGGAGCCGCCCTCCCGTCCATCATCAAGCGGCTGCCCACGGGTGCGCTTTTTCAGTATGCGGTTGGGGATTTCACCACACCGCTAGGCAACGCAATCGAGGGCTCGGGGGTGGAGCCCGATGTGGCGGTCCCTTTGACTCGGGCCGAGTTGCTTCGAGGAAGGGATCCTCAGCTTGTTGCCGCGATCGAACAGATCACGAGTCTCGTCAGAATCGAAGTAGAGGACCCATAGAGAAAGGACGTTATGTTTCTAACCCACTGTTGTGTTGTGACCCGTCTCCTGGCGATGCCGATGGGGCTTCTCGTTTGTTTCGCAGCTGTTTCCAGCGCCACGGAGGAGCTTCCCTCGGTGGACGACGTTTTAGCTGCTTACGTTTCTGCCATTGGCGGCGAGGAGGCCCACAGGAAGATAACCAACCGGACTGTCGAAGGATCCGTGGAGATACCGGACATGGGAGCGAACGGACGCTTTGAAAGCATTGCCATGGCGCCGGACAAAGCCCTCACGATTGTGGATCTACCTGGATTCGGTGAAATCAGGCAGGGATTCAACGGCACCGTTGCGTGGGAGAAGAACCCGATGATGGGTATTCGGGAAAAGAGCGGCCTGGAGCTTTTTGCCACCAAACTGGATGCCGAGTTCTACCGTGACATCAAACTGCGGGAAACTTACTCCACAATGGAGGTAAGGGGAACCGCACAGGTTGGGGAGCGCGAGACCTACCTGATCGAGGGAACGCCGGAGCGAGGAAATCCGGAGAAACTGTACTTCGACGTCGAAAACGGACTACTGCTGCGACAGGACATAGAGCGGGAGAGCGCACAGGGAATGATTCCGATCAAGGTGTACTTTGAAGACTACCAGGAGGTCGACGGAATCCGAATCCCCTTTCGCGTGCACCAGCAGAACCCCGCGCTTTCCATGAAGATCCAACTACAGAAAGTAACTCACAACGTTTCTATCGACGCGGCGGAATTCGAGAAGCCCACGGAAGATACTCCCTAGATGACGATACCGTGTGTGGGATTGCTCGGTCATTGAATTTCCTGAGGTGGAACCGCCGACAGCACGGATAGGTCGTGAGTGCCAAAGAGAGCAAAGCTCGCAATTTCCCGATCCACCGTGAGCCGGATGTAGCCCGAGCTTTGGTTCTGCCCTTCCAACCCCGGAAAGTACTGTGTCAGGACTCTCGCCCAGCGCGCGTGTGCGGGGATGACATCTGTCTTGGTAGCCACAATAGTTCCGTCCGATCCAAACAGGTCCAGGGTCACGATGGCTTCTTCCGAGTTGGGGTTCAGGATTGCGATGCCGGTGAAGTAGGTGTCGTTGGAAGCAACCTGGCTGAACATCACCGAACGGTGAAGCCGGGACACGAGGGGTAGCGAAGCTGAGAAAGCCGAGCGTGCCGGATCCCCAAAGATGACGCTTCCAGAAAGGCGCATGGTCCCGGAGATTTCAAGGTATCCCTGGATAATTCCGCTGTCGCCGAGTGCGAAGAACTCCTGATCCTCGATGTAAATCTTGCCGGCCGGGGAAATCGGAACGACGCGGCTGGCTCCAATCTGGACGCCGTCGTCTCCGATCAGTCTAAATGTCACCGAGCCCGTGTCGTCCGTGAGGTTGACCACCGAGATGGTGGTCCGCCAAGGCCCTCCTACCACGTACTGCGGGCAGTACAGTCTTGTTGCGCCGCCGGCACGATCCTGCCCGTTCAGCCCCTCGAGGTATCGCGAGGCTTTTCCGAGGAGTTGGAACGGCAGTACCGCGCGGTCGGAGGAGACCCGCAGGTAGTCCGAGGCTTCAGCTTCGACGCTGGGAAATATATCCGCGAAGACATCGGCAATGAGGGCTCCGCTTGGGTTGACCGAGAAGCTAGCGCTGTTTCGAACGGTGCCGTCGGCGCGAACGAGATCGATCGCCAGCGTCGCTGGGTCTGGATTGGGATTGGCCACATCGATTCGAGTGAAACCCTGGTTCTCCAATTCCGAGAATACGAAGGAAGTGATCGGGTTCGATATCATGTTGGCCCCGTCGAGAACCGTGAGGTTCCCGTTGAACATCAGGAAGAAACCCGCCACTTCTTCGACCGAAGTGGTGATCTGGATCCAAGCTATGGGGACGGCATCCTCCAGGCCGTCTCCAAAAAGTTCAAAGTCCACGATCGGGAGTTGTTCGCCGGGCTGCAAGGCGCGTGTCACAGGATTGGACACGTTCGATCCCTCCAGCACCCCGCCGTCGGCCTCGTAGGCAGTGAACTTCAGGTCGGCGACTTCATTTGTAAGGTTGGCTACGGCGACCCCGATGTACTCTCTGATCGAACCGGCGGAACTGTCCGGCTCTGCGGCGGAGCCGCTAGACCCAAAATAAGCGAGGTATGAGCTCGCTCGGAAAATCGTTTGCCTTTTCCGAATATCTCGTGGATTTCAGCTCCTTGTGCGTAACAGGGAAAGCAAAGAGAAACACAAGAGACAAACCTTCCATTGGTTGTCTGGATCACTTGATCTTGTTTGTCTCTGTTATGCCCTTCCTTTCGCCCGCCACTCTTGCTCCGCCGGGGGTACGGGCTCACCCGCCGGCGAGGCGCCTTCAAGTAAACCTGAGTTGCCTGATATAGTCGAACGTCGCCAAAAAGGTTTCGAGATGCTTGCTATAGGCCAATATCCTGTAAACGAGGCGACGACCGGTTCTTACAATCTGACAGGGTATTTGCACAAAGTTCACCAGGAAGCGTTTGAACTCCATCCTCAAGATATCACGACGTACTGTCGGCGCCTGCGTCACCAGGCCATACCAGGCCTTCAGATTCCACGCCAGCGATGCGATGACCATGTAGGCCCAGTTCGATACCAGACTGTCCGAAGGCATCCTCAAGGCGTTCACTCCACTCTTGAGCTGACCGATGACGTTTTCCTGGTTGCAGCGATCGTTGGCAAAAAGGACCACTTCTCCCATCGTCATCTCCCGATCGTTGGTGATGTAGAAGAAGTACCGGACCTCATCAAACAGCCGGTGCTCCCCCTTTTCGATCGTGAGGTTCTTCCGAACCACAACCATGCGATAGGTTTTCTTACAGTGTCCGGGACGATAGTCAAACTCGGCGACCTGCTCGCTCTGCAGGCGGATGTTCTTGAATTCTCTCTCCTTGATTACTTGTTCTTTGACGTTTTCCGGACGGCGCCGTTCTTCGCTCTTGACCTCATAACGAGGAGGCCGCTCGAGCGGTTTCCATTGTCTCTCCGGCAGGGCATCGGCCATCCCGACCAGGTTCGGCTTGGCGTCATAACCAAAGACAAAACCAACCCGCTCGTCCCAGCGATCGAAGTTTCTCGTCAGCGAGAAATCCGTGTCGCCCCGAAGCCAGACCTTCGTAAACACCGACGACACCAGATCGATTGCCCGGTCCATCCACTCGGCCGCTCCGTCGGAAGAGGGACGGTTGCCCGGCCGATTCATCAGATAGAGGACCTCATTCGTATTGGCCAAGGTCACGATCAACGGTGCGTAACCCCAGATCCCGTTGTAGGCAATGTCCATTCCTTCCTTGCATTCCCCCAAGGTTCCGGCGACGGTCCCGTCCACGTCGATGATGGCCTCCTTCCGGAAGGAAGCATCCTGCAACTTCCACACCTTGGTTCGGGTTTCATTGATGGTTTCCTGAAGTCCGAAGATCCAATCCTCATCGAAACGACGGAGGAAATCTCCAGCCGTCGTGGGATCCGGAATCCTCTCGGCTCCCAGTCCGTTCATGTAGGTCTCATCCTGGCGCAACCGCTCGATATCTTCGAGACAGGTTCCACCCGACAAGACGTTGGTATGCGATGTTCAGTACATGATCGGATTCCCAGTAAGGAAAGTGGTACTTGAGCAAAACGATGTTTCTGTTGATATCTTTGTCCAATCCAAGCTTACACACGAGCTTGTGAATGGCTCCGATACCACCAGATCCGATGGCGCGCGTTCTCTCGGCGATCTCGTAGTAGGTGTTGGAGTCCTTGAACATAGGATCGGACCGGTCCTCAAACTGATTTCTTTCCAACCGGCGTGTAAGATTTTGCTTGTCTCGGAGGAGGATTCTGTGGTTTCTTTTATTCACCTGGAATGTGCTCCTTTCGGGATGTCTTGTAAATATATCAAACGCATTTTATCCCGTAACGGCGCACGTTCCAGGGCTTTTCTTCCTCCTCATGCAAAAAATCACGCTGGACTAAGGACTAGGGACGCCCGCCTATATGTCACCGGAGCAAATTCGGGGCAACCCGGTCGATACCTCTTCGGATATTTTCTCCTTCGGCATCGTTTTGCATGAGATGCTGACGGGTCAGCATCCTTTCCAGAGAAACAGCACGGCGGAAACCATGGCGGCGATTCTACGTGACCCTCCGATGTCCGGCAGCGAAGAGGCCCAGGAGCGAAGCGGCTACGCAGTTCTCGATCGGTTGCTGGAGAAGGAGCCGAGCAAACGCTACCAAACGTTCGAAGAAGTGTACCAGGAGGTTTGCCGACTACGAGACGAGACGTTGGGCTGGACGACGGCTGGTGAAGCAACCGTGCCGGCTGATACGCAGTTGCATGTCCGGAGAACGCCTTTTGTGGGGCGGACGGCCGAGCGCGCGGAGCTCGAACGCCTCGTCGATTCTTCGGTTCGCGGCCGGGGCGGTATCATCCTCATTGGTGGCGAGCCCGGCGTTGGCAAGACCCGGCTGGTCGAAGAAGTCCTCGGGGTGGCCCAGCGGAGCCGCTGTTTGACGCTCACCGGACGTTGCTACGAGATGGAAGGGACGCCGCCGTTCATGCCGTTTGTGGAGGCGCTCGAGCTATTCGCGCGCGTGGTGCCGCCGAGCATCTTGCGTGGGGCGCTCGGAGATGCGGCACCGGAGGTGGCTCGGCTGGTGCCGGATCTGCGCCGTCTCTTTCCTGACATTCCGCCACCGCTCGAGCTGCCACCGGAGCAGCAACGCCACTATCTGTTCAAGAACTTTGCAGAGTTTCTGGAACGAGCAAGCCGGGTCCGATCCCTCGTCGTTCTGCTCGACGATCTTCAGTGGGCCGACGATGCGACTTTGCAGCTGCTGCAGCATCTGGCGCCTCAACTTGCCGAGATACCGATACTCGTGCTTGGCACCTATCGAGACGTGGAGCTGGACGTGCAGCGGCCGTTTGCCAAGGTCCTGGAAACTTTGACCCGCAAGCGCCTCGCACATCGGTTGAACTTGCAGCGGCTTCCACAGGAAGGTGTCGAAGAGATGTTGGCTGCCCTCGGTGGCCCATCGCCTCCTGTAACCTTGGTCGAGGGCATCTACCGGGAGACGGAAGGCAACCCGTTCTTCGTCGAAGAGGTGTTCCAACATTTGAAGGAAGAAGGTGCCCTGTTCGCGACGGATGGACAGTGGCGTAGCGATCTCGAGCTCGAACAGCTCGATGTGCCGGAGGGAGTTCGCCTGGTCATCGGGCGCCGGCTGGAGCGCGTGAGTCAAGAGAGCCAGAGGGTCCTCACTCTTGGCGCCATCGTCGGCCGCAGTTTTAGTCTCAATTTGCTCGAAGCGATTGGTGATGTGACGGGAGAGGCGCTGCTGACAGCGCTCGAAGAAGCGGAAGGGAGCTTCTTGATCGTGCCGATATCGGAGCGAGAGCCGCGCTGGGAGTTCTCACACGCGTTGATCCGGCAGACGCTGGAGAGCCTGTCCTTGCCACGCCGTCAGCGGCTGCATTTGCAGGTGGCGGAGGCAATCGAGCGCGAAGTGGGGGACGCATCCGACAAACAAGCTTCCGACCTGGCACACCATCTTTATCAGGCCGGCGTGGCCGCCGATCATAAGAAGACCATACATTTCATGACGGTTGCGGGTGAGCGCAGGCTCGAAGCCGGGGCGTTCGAAGAGTCACTAAAACATTTCGACAACGCGCTGAGCTTGCTGGAGGAAGATGACGCTACTGCTCGAGCTGCTCTGCTCGTCAGCCGGGGAAAGGCCCTGCTCATTCTGGGTCGCACTGAGCATGCCTTCGCCGCCTGGCAGGATGCCACGTCTCAATACGAAAGCCTAGGTGACGTAGACGGTGTGGGCCGGGTCTGTCTAGACATTGCGATCGAGGCCATCTGGAGAGGCGAGAACCGGAAAGCTATCCCGGTGGTCCGTCACGGCCTCTCTATTGTCGGCGAAGACCCGAGCGCGACCCGCAGCCGCCTCCTGATCGCAGCCGGAACCTGCTTGGCCAGCGACGGTGACTGTGAAGAGGCCCCACAGATGCTGCGTGATGCGGTCACGGTAGCGGAGCAAATCGGAGATCCTCGGCTCCTCGGTCAGGTGCTCGGCCAGAAGGTCCTCAGTAACTGGGCTTTCATGACGGGGAGACAGTGGGTGCAGGATGGGCACCGCGCATGCGAACTCTTGCTGTCCGCCGGTGACCTTTGGAATTGGGTGCATGCGATGGGGTGTACCAAGGTCGGGTTGATGTTCGCAGGCGAGTTGGAAGAAGCGGCCGACCCTGACCTCGAAGAGTGCGAGAAGGTGGCTGCTCGCCTTGGTTATGCGCGTGCCGGAGCCTTGGCCCGGATTAGTCGCGGCTTGCGAGGGCTGCTCCAGACGGGGGACATCGACGAATTCGAGGCTTTTGCCCGATGGTATCGCGATTGGTGTCAGAGCGTGGACTACCCCTGGGACTCCGTAGCCTATGTGCCAGTTCTGGAGAGGCCATTGGGAAGAGGCTCCCGAGAACTTCGAGATCGCCATTAGAATCAATAGGGAGAGACCGACGGGTTATTTTGTCTGGGGCAACTATTTTATGGTATTGGCGTACGCGGGCGCCGCGCGCGCCCTTCGTCTACTCGAAGAAAAGCGGGACACCTTGCCACCCCCCCGACCAATTAACAGAGTTGGGTCGTGGATCGCGCTCATGCGAGTGATCGAAGGTTTTGCCATGCTCGGCCGTCGGGAAGAGGCGGCGGAGCTCTACCCACTCGCCAAAGCCGCTATCGAAACCGGCACCGTGATCGAGTTCTTTTCAACCCAAATGCCCCAGATCCCGGCCGGCATCGCAGCAGCCTGTGGCGAGCAGTGGGATGCAGCGGAACAACACTACCAGACCGCGTTGCAACAATCCCAAGAGCTGCCTCACAAGATGGCGCAACCCGAAGTGCGGCGCTGGTACTCTCGTATGCTCATCGATCGTGCCGCGCCCGGCGATCTCGACAAAGCCCGCACATTGCTAGCTGAGGCAAAGGATATGTACCAACGGATCGGCATGCCAAGACACGTCGAGATGGCACGGGAAATGTCCAAGGAGATCTAGCTAGCCGCAAGCTCCTCGAGGTGCTTCGCCCAATTCTCATACGGGCGAAGAAGAGTCCACTCGAGATCGACGATGTAATCGTAACCCAGCTTCCAGATAGGGAGGCTGTGAATGAGCTCGTCGATCTGATCCGCTGATTCCACACTCATCACCAGGATCACGTCGTATTTTCCGGGAACCTTCCAGATGTTCTTGATGACACCCGCTTCAACCCCCGCCAGGGCCCCAGCCGCCTCTTGTTTCCAAACACCAAAGAACTCCTGATTCGACATCCCGTCGGGCTTGTGTAGTCTGGCGTTAATGAGTACATCCATCATTCACCTCTTATCGTTTCGTTCGGCCGCGCCGACCGGAGCGAAGTAGAGATTCGTCTCCATCTGCAGCGGCTTGGTTAGTCTGACCTGCGATTTGGAACTTCGGTGCGGAGATGGTACTTCTTCCTTCCCCCTGAATACAATGTCGAGGGCCGTAGGCCGCTCACGCCGTGAGCGGCTGCTCCAACTCTGTCCGGAACGAGTTTGGATTATCGGTAGTGGTGACATTGCGCCGGTCCAAAAAAACAGGCAAACATGAAGTCCGTCCTCGTTTTTAGCGCGGTTCGGCTTTTTTTATGCCACTCGATCGAGCAGAAGGAATCTTATGCGAACAACGTTGAACATAGACGAAAAGTTGCTCGAAAGGGCATCGAAGCTGACAGGTGTCACGGAAAAGACCACCTTGGTGCGGCTCGGGTTGGAAGCATTGATTGCTCGTGAAAGCAGCAAGCGGTTAGCCAAGCTGGGTGGACGTGAAACCAAGTTACGCTCCATTCCCAGGAGAAGATCTTCATAAGGGGGACCATGGTACTCGTCGACCAACTCGTGATGCAGACAACTCCTCCAACTTTTCCGCCCGCGCGACGCCATCCTCTCTTATCCTACCGTCAGCTTGGGACCTACCAAAATCTAGGGAGCACTGTTCCCTTGACAATATGTCGTATCTGGCATATTGTCCTATTGATGGCTGAAACCGAAAAGCCGCTCGTCTGGCTAGAAGGCGAGGTCAAGACTCCTCCCTTCTCCAAGACCGCCAGGCTCGAAGCCGGCTTCTTGTTAAGATTGCTTCAACAGGGTGAAAAGATTGGCCTCCCGCATTCGAGGTCTATGCCCTCGATCGGCGCACGGTGCCATGAACTGAGAATAAACGACGAGAGGGGCACCTGGCGACTTATCTACCGGATCGACGCGGACGCTGTGGTCGTTCTGGATGTTTTCAAAAAGAAATCGCAGCAGACGCCTAAGAAGGCGATTGAAGCATGCAAAAGTAGGATCAAGCTCTATGATGGAGTGAGGTAGACCATGAAGAAGACCAAGAAAGACAAACTGAAGAAGGCCGGGTGGAGGACCGGATCCGCGGCGGACTTTCTCGAGCTCACTTCTGAGGAGGTGTCCTTCATTGAGCTCAAGCTAGCCCTTGCGCAGGATCTCAAGCGCCGACGTGAACTGAAAAAAATGACACAAACGCAGCTCGCTCGTCTCCTGCGTTCGAGCCAATCACGGGTGGCCAAAATGGAGGCCGGTGACCCCACCGTGTCCTTCGACCTGCTGCTCCGCTCCCTCTTCTTCCTTGGCGCATCTCCTAAGCAACTCGCGAAAATTTTCGCTTCCCTATCGACTGCCTAGCGACAGGTTTCCCCTGCTGGCGCAAAATGTAGACGACTTTCCCAACTTTTCCGCCCGCGCGATGCCATCCTCTGCTATCCTACCGTCAACTCGGGACGCACCAAATCCAGGACGTCGGCATGGCTTTGTCCGAAGGAACGAGACTCGGTCCTTACGAGATCCTCTCGCCCATTGGCGCCGGAGGCATGGGAGAAGTGTATAGTGCGAAGGACACGCGTCTGGATCGTACCGTGGCGATCAAGGTCCTCCCCTCCCACCTTTCTGACGACACGGAGCTGCGCCAGCGCTTCGAGCGCGAAGCTAGGGCTGTCTCTGGCCTGAACCATCCGCATATCTGCACTGTGTACGACGTCGGTCAACAAAATGGCACGGACTTTTTGGTGATGGAATACCTGGAAGGAGAGACACTGGCTGACAGGTTGACCAAGGGACCGATGCAGGAACCATCCTGGGAACATTTCATTACATGGCCCCGGAGCAGTTGGAAGGCAAGGAAGCCGACGCAAGAACGGACATATTCGCTTTCGGGGCAGTTGTTTATGAGATGGCGACGGGACGCAAAGCATTCGAGGGGGAGAGTCAAGCGAGCTTGATCACGGCCATCATGTCTTCAGAGCCTCAACCGATCTCGACTCTTGCGCCCATGACCCCACCGGCGTTGGATCATATCGTCAAGCGATGTCTGGATAAGGATCCAGACGACCGATTTGAGGCGGCTCACGATGTGATGCTGGAACTGCGGTGGATTGCCGAAGGCGGATCACAGGTCGGCATGCCCACCTCAGCCGTTGCCCATCGGAAAAACCGCGAGCGGGTTGTTTGGGGTTTTGCGTTGCTTTTGATTGCGGTAGTTGCTGCGATCGCCGGGTGGTATCTGAGACCGTTGCCTTCTGAGGCGCCACTGCCTGTCACCCGCTTTGCAATTACTCCCCCAGCAAGCGCACCTTTGGCGATCCATCCTCTATTTCCTGAAGTCTCCATCTCGCCGGATGGCACGCACGTCTCATATGTGGCGCGAGGAACGGACGGGCAAATGCAGATCTACCTGCGTGCAGTGCAAGAACTGGAAGCCACTCCCATCCGGGGTACGGAAGGGGAACGTATCGCTCTCCCGTTTTTTTCTCCGGATGGAAGCCAGATTGGGTATCTTGACGATCGTGGTTTGAAGAGGGTGTCGATCCACGGGGGCGTGCCCCTGACCATATGCGATAAAAGAAACACCTTCGGTGCCAGTTGGGGAGAGGACGGAACCATCATCTTCGGGTCGGCCGAAGGATTGTTTCGCGTAGCGGCGACGGGAGGGCAACCTCAGGTCTTAACCACTACCGATGCCGACAAAGAAGAGATAGGCCATGGGTATCCGGATATCTTGCCTGGTGGCAGTGGAGTACTCTTCACCAGAGCACTCGGTGGACAAGCCGAGAATCTCCAGCTTGCCGCGCTCGACCTGAAGACTGGAGAGTCCCGCGTTCTTGTCCCGGGCCACCGTCCCCAATACTCTCCAACAGGGCACATCGTCTATGGGCGAGAGGAGGCGTTATGGGCCGTGGCCTTCGATCCCGACAACTTCTCAGTCAAGGGCGAACTGGTCACCGTTCTCGAGGATGTTGCCCTCAAGTTATTCGGTGTGATGAGCTTCAGTTTGGCTGACAACGGATCGCTGGCCTACATTCCAATCAACCCTCCTGCGCGGGAGTTGGTCTGGGTGAATCTCGATGGGACCGCGGAGCCAGTGCCTCTGGATTCCAAGTCCTTCCACAGCCCAAGACTGTCTCGGGATGGGCAGAGCCTTGTTGTGATGATCGATGATCGTCCGTGGTCTCTCGATCTGCGGCGCAACATATTGCAACCGTCGGTCCTTGAGTCTGTTGCCATTCCTCTCTTATCACCGGACGGTAGCCAGGCGGTGACCAATTCGTGGGAGGCTCTCCACTTGGTATCTACCGATGGCAAGAGTGGCCCGGATCCGATCACCGTGCGAGGAGTCATCCCGAACCCAGTCAGTTGGTCGCCGGATGGAAAGTATGTGGTTTATATCAGGGAAGATCCCGTGACGCGAAATGACATTTGGTTGGTGTTGATGGAAGAGGAAAGAAAGTCACGACTCTTTCGTGGAACCAATGCCAACGAAATCCAGGCGACAGTGTCGCCTGACGGCAAGTGGATTGCTTATCGGTCCGATCACTCAGGTCGCAACGAGATCTACGTGGAGCCCTTTCCCGACGGAGGTCCGATCATCCAGATCTCGAGTCAAGGTGGCACCGAGCCCATTGGGGCTGTGAATGGTCAAGAGCTTTTCTACCGCAACGAAGAGGAAATGCTGGTGGTCGGCATTGAAACGCGACCGGAGTTCAGGGCGGTAAAACCAAGTCGACTATTCAGCGGGATATACGATTTGGCCGAACCGCCACATCGTGCTCAGAACTATGATGTGGCGCCAGACGGGCGTTTCTTGATGATTCGCCAATCGGAAGGAGCGTCCCCAAGTCAAATCAATGTGGTTTTGAATTGGCACGAAGAGCTCAAACGCCTCGTTCCCGTGCCCTAGGGGACAACTGACATGATCGGCACTACCATCTCCCATTACAAGATCACGGAAAAGCTCGGGGGCGGTGGGATGGGTGTGGTCTACAGAGCCGAGGACAATCGTCTGGGCCGTCACGTCGCCTTGAAGTTTCTTCCGGACCGGCTGGCACAAGATCACCAGGCACTGGAGCGGTTCCAGCGTGAAGCTCGGGCTGCTTCTGCGCTGAATCACCCCAATATCTGCACCATCTATGACATTGGTGAACACCAGCGCCAACCGTTTATTGTCATGGAGATGCTCGAAGGGCAGACGCTGAAGCACCGAATCAGCGGGGGACCGATAGAAGTCGATCAGCTACTGGACTTGGGAGCTCAGATTGCCGACTCGCTCGACGCGGCTCATTCCGAAGGCATCATTCACCGGGACATCAAACCCGCCGATATCTTCATCACGAAGCGCGGTCACGCAAAGGTGCTGGACTTTGGGCTGGCGAAGCTAACGGAATCGCCCTCGGAAGCGGGGTCAGCGCTGCCAACCGCACAAGTGCCGGACGATCAGTTGACGACGCCCGGCACCGCAATGGGAACCGTGGCTTATATGTCACCGGAGCAGGCCCTTGGAAAAGAGCTGGATGCCAGGACTGATGTTTTTTCACTGGGTGTCGTGCTTTATGAGGCTGCCACCGGATCACAACCGTTTCGGGGAGAGACATCGGCGGCGATGTTCAACGAGATTCTCAACAAAGCCCCGACTTCACCCATTCGGTTGAATCCTGAGCTGCCGGACGGGCTGGAGCACATCATCAATAAGATACTGGAGAAAGACAAAGAAGTCCGCTGCCAGTCGGCAAAGGAGCTGCTGGCTGATCTGAAGCGGCTCAAGCGGGATACAGACTCCGGTAAATCAGCAGCGACTGTCGCTGCTGATTCGTTGACTCCGCAGAAGCGCCACATGCCCATTTGGACAACCGCGACTGGCGCTCTTGTGTTGATTTTGGCTGCCTCTCTTGCCTGGTTCTGGCCGTCTGCTCCCGTGACAGAGGAGGTCTTCGATTCCGTCGCCGTCTTGCCCTTGGAAAATCGCAGTGGCGACCCAGAGTTGGAGTACCTGAGCGATGGGATTTCCCAAGGAATCATCAACCGACTTTCGCAGTTACCCAGTCTACAGAAGGTTACTTCCTGGTCGACGGCAAGACGCTACAAGGGGCGGGATGCAAAGGCCCAAGCCTTGGCGGAGGAACTTGGAGTTCGGGCCGTTCTGTTGGGAGACATGACGTTGCGGGGAGAAGAAGTGTCCGTGAGTGTGGAGTTGGTCAACGCTCGGGACAGTAGCAACATCTGGGGCGACCGGTTCACAAACGCGCGGTCAGCAGTATTTGAAACGGAAGAGTATTACGCGGAAGCTATCGCTGCAGCTCTAGGCGTGCAGCTTACGCCGGACGAGAAGGAGCAGCTAGCAAGACGCTATACGGAAAATGTGGACGCCTACAGTCTATGTATGAAGGGCGAGTACCATCTACTGAAGGTGACCCGTCATGGCATCGATAAAGGAATAGAGCTTTTCAAGGAGGCCTTGTCGTTGGAACCGACCTATGCGCTGGCCCACTCGAGGCTGGCAACCTCCTATTTATTGCTTGGCATCCTAGGGGTGGAACCTCCACGAGAAGTCATGCCCAGAGCTAAGGAGGAAGCGATCAAGGCCCTCGCCATTGATGACACCATCGCCGAGGCTCACGCGGTTCTAGGCCAAATCTCACATTGGTACGATTGGGACTGGTCGGGTGCTGAGGACCGGTATAAGAGAGCTATCAGCCTCAACCCTAGCGAACCAAATTTTCACACCGCGTACTCGCAACTTCTATTAATTCTAGGTAGATTCGACGATGCATTTGCTGAGGTCAACAAAGCAATACAACTTGACCCGGTTTTTCTCCTCACTAACCGGATGCTGGCAGAGGCGCTGTCGATTTCGGGGCGGTATGACAATGCTATCGAGCAGTGCGGCAAGACACTCGATCTCAACGCAAATTACATGCCGATTTATCCGACTCTTGGGATGGCGTACTTCTTTAAGGGTGATTATGATGCCGCTCTTGCGGCGTTTCAGCGCGGCTTGAGTTTATCCGGAGACGACCGAACCAATCGAGCGTGGCTTGCCGCTACCTATGCCTCGATGGGAAGAAAAACAGAGGCACTCGAAATCTTAGACCAACTCACACGT
>CBDFLD010000001.1:0-23551 GCA_965249005.1 Acidobacteriota bacterium | reverse complement strand
ACGTCTCCTTCCGCCAATGAAGACGCAACCGTTAAAGCTGCGGTCAACGTTTGCGAGCTAGGATCATAGACAGGCGTCGCAACGGTTGGAGTGAGTGCTATTGTTAGTTGAAATTCAATGAAAGGAAAGCGGCTCCAAGAGTGGTAGATTTTTGTTTTTAGCGAAAACGAAGTCAACCAATTCTCAAGGAGCCACTATGAAGAAGATTCTACCAAACAGCATCACATCGAAGCAAAAACGATCCTCAGGCGGGGCTCGGGTTCCGGAAATCAACGATCAGGTCAATGAACTTGATGCACGTATCGAGCTGATCCAAGCATTGATACCGCTCGGATTGAGAGCCGTCCAGGACAGCCTTGAAGATGAAGTCAACGAGCTCGCCGGGAAGCGTTATAGCCGAGCCGGCGGTGATTGCAACCTTCATCGATGGGGATCGCAAAGGGGTTCAGTGTATCTCACAGATCAGAAGATTCCAGTCCGTGTTCCTCGAGTCCGGGACACAAACCACGGTCGTGAAGCGCCGTTGAGAACCTATAGGCAGTTGCAGCAACCCAGGAATATGGACGAGGGCCTTTTGAAGAAGGTGATCAACGGATTATCCTGTCGGAATTATCGGGAGTGCGCTGAGGCCGTTCCGGAGGCTTTTGGCATGTCAGCATCAAGCATCTCGCGCCGTACCATCCAAGTGACAGCTCGAAAACTGAAGGAGCTGCAGGAACGATCTCTTGCAGGATACGATTTTGTTGCTCTCTTTCTGGACGGCAAAAGCTTTGCATCGGAGCAAATCCTGATTGGATTGGGAGTGACCCTCGAGGGTGAGAAGATCATCTTGGGGTTCCTGCAGGCCAGTACCGAAAATGAACGAGTGTGTATAGCCTTTCTCCGAGGGCTAATACAAAGAGGGCTTTGCCATGACAAGGGCCTGATGTGCGTTATCGATGGGTCCAAAGGATTGCGAAAAGCCGTCCAGGCGGTATTCGGCAACCGGGCGGTCGTGCAGCGCTGCCGATGGCACAAGCGTGAAAATGTATTGTGCTACTTACCCAAGAGCAAACAGGGAACCTTTCGCAAACGATTGCAGGATGCCTATCAAAAGCCAAACCTGAAAGAGGCAGAAAAAGCGCTTCTAAGGGTCCGAAAAGAACTATTGCTGCTGAACCAGTCAGCGGCAGCCAGCTTGGATGAGGGTTTCGAAGAGACTCTCACCCTTCACCGGTTGGGCCTGGCTGAGGAACTCCGGGAAAGTTTCTCTACTACGAATTGTCTTGAGTCCATCAATGCGCAGCTTGGACAAAGAACCGACAAAGTGGATTACTGGAAAAACAGCAACCAATTACATCGTTGGGTAGCTACGGCATTGCTCGAGATCGAGCCGAGACTCAGGAAGGTCCGTGGCTATCGCCACCTACCGAGGTTACGTCGTTCCTTAAAAGCCCGCTTTTCAAAAGCCGTGGAGGAACGAATTGCGTGAATACCACGGGAGCCGCTATCCAATTTCAACTGAAAATGGGATTGACTCAACGGTTGCGGCCGTCGTCGTGGGAGTTATTGTGGCATTCTCAAGGTACTGACCGCACAGAGTTAGGGCACCGGTACTTCCTGGTGGGATGTAGCCTAGAGCCAACAGATAGTTAGTTGAAGTTTATTCACTTCGACCTCCTCCGCTCACGAATGAATTCGGGTCGCCAGCAACCGGCCCGTTAGACAAACACTCACAATATCGCATCTTTGCCACCTCTCCCGGGGACTCGGAACTTCCCAATTACTAGCTATGTGTCGCTCTATCACAGCAAGATAGCCCGGCTCAGTTGGTTCACTGTGCCGTGACCGTTGCGTCTGAACATGTCCACGTTACGCTGTTAGTACCCACAGCGAACCCATTAACGTTAATTGTTTGTGTCGAACTCACGCTACAACTCCCCCCCGTTCGACAGGTTTCGGCGCAAAAATAGAAACAATCCGTAACTGTATCGCCAAAACCCGATCCAATAATTGGAGCGCTACCTGAACACGGACCACTGGGAGTAGTGTATGATTCACTTATGTACAATGAAAATCCCGAGATCCACTCTGGGTTTGGAAGATGATCCATAACCCTGTATACCCGGTCTCTCCTGTAGGAGCTGTACGTCCCATTCCCTGTAACCGGAATTTCCAATTTGGATCTCGGTTCCCAACATAATAGTCTCGAGCCACCATGGGAGCAAGAAAATCCCGGCCTCAGACCAACCATGGATCCAGTCAACGCATCCCAATGACCCGTTGTCGCCGTGGTAGTAGACCTTCTCACTCCTGCGTGGGCGATTTTCCAGACACATCGCCACACTCCTTCCATGGCATTCCAATTCCGGACTTGCAAGCCGGGCGGCTAACCGCTTGGCAGCGGCAAGGCCCAGATCCGCCTGAGCATTTCACCAAACAACCGACGGTCCAGATGCCCCTCGGCCAAGAGCAACCAGTAGTACCGCGCGTGCTTGACCAGCCTTCCGCCAGTCTTCATCAACCGGTGCTGCAAGCTCGTGAGAGACCAGCTCTTGATCCGGGGTGGTAGCCCGAGTCGCCGCCATAGGTTGCCTAGGTTGTAGGCGAGCACGCTCAACTGCAGGCGCACTTCATTCGCACGGAAGCGATGGCAGGACAGCCGCGTCCAATGCGTCGCCTGCTTGCCTTCTTTGATCCATTGCTCCGCCGTGCCGCGCTTGTTGTAGAACCTCACCACCGAGCGGCTCGGCAAGCTCATGTTCGTGACAATGAACCCGACCCGCGGGAACAACTCGCCCTGGTGATGCTCGACCTTGGCGACGATCCGTCGCGGCCTCGACCAGCTTTCGGCCTGATAGCGGAAGCTCTTGTAGCGCACCAGTGGCTTGCGGCTGGGCCGACCTGGAGGACGAAACAGGATGTCGGCAATCTCCCACTCCAGGCTCTTGTTGGACGGGATGCGTATGGCATACTGAACGCCGCGCTCTTCCAGGGTCTCGTAAACCTCTGGCTTGGCGAAGGCGGCGTCTGCTCGAAAGACGATCTCTTTGCCTTGCTCCTGTTGAAAATCGATCTCCGGCAACAGAAGCTCGTCCCAGTCCTCGGCGCTATGCACGTTACCCGGCCGCAGCTTGGCCGCCAGACAGTCCCCGTGACTATTGAACAGAAACAGCGGATGGTAACACACGGACTCGAAGTGGCCATTGTAGGCGCTGCCTTCCTGCTGACCATGCACCGGACTCTCGCTTGAGTCCATATCCAACACTACGCGATCAGACTTGTCCAGAGCCTCGGCCTGTGCGAGTGTCTCTCGGTTCAGAGCCATCAGCCCGATCAGATTCTCTTCTCGCGTCAGCAGCTCCGTCTCGAACCAGTGTAACGTCGAGGTCAGCGCCGCACCGCGATCCCAGTTTTTCTTCGAGCCGATCAAGCGAAAGGTCGGATCAACTGAGACCCGCGCGGCATCGTTAAGGTCTTCGTAGCCTGCCAGGCGACTATAGACCGATTGCCGCAGCAGATCGACGAGCGGGAACTGTTTGTTCAAGCCTTGCCGCGTGTCGTTGAGATGCTCGTCTATGAGTCGTCCCATCCCCAGCCGTTCGTCCAACTCGCGGACCAGAATCAGGCCACCCTCGGAGGTGACTCGCGATCCCTGAAAATCAACTTTGAGTAATCCGTTAAAGCTGAGTTGAAACCCCTTTCGTTCTTTTTCACCCATCGGGTGTTGCCCTCCAATGTGTCCTTATCATTCTCCGACGCTTATAAATAGGGATGCCGAAGGCGGCTGAAAGGTTGCTATATTTCATTCAAATTGGAAATCCGGGGTAAAGCTGCTTTGGCCACAACTATCGCTACTCGCGTTAGGATCGCACGTATGCGATGTTCCGTTATACGTGTTGGAGTTCAGAGAGAGACTGGCAGGCTTTACGACGGTCAATGTACCTTGCCACTCGGAGAATTGGCCGTTCTTTGTGTACTTCAGTTTGATAGGCACATCATCTCTCGAACTGCTTTGACTCACGGACGTAACTGTAACGGTCGCTTGGCTAGTATTGCTTAACGAAACCTTGCTGCTAGTCGTGGTCCACTCGAATGTTCCCCCGGTTGGATTCACGGAGGCCTGAAGCTGAATGGAGTTGTCCCCTTCCCCTGTCTCTCCCTGTCGAAGCGGGACCTTTGCAGGGCCAGTAACACTCGTTATCTTAGGCTTGGCCGTCGCCCCAGCTGTGCCACTATATCCTACAAATAGTGGAAGAAAGCACTCACCGTAAACAAAGTACTGGCCCAGCCCGGTAAAGCTGATTGTTGCCGATCCTGCATCTGAAGCCGAAACGTTATACTCATTCCAGCTAAATGGAGAAGGCACGCTAGTGCTAGTCGAAGTCACTTCGGCATGATACACCCCGTTGGGCCCGCTACAGGCCAGAACTACTACAACGGCCTCAAAATAAGGACTACTTCCTGTTTCGAACGTTACCGATCCGGGGAGAATGTCTCCATAGGGATTCTCCCAGCAGCAACCTGTACAGTTAAACCCGACATGCCCACCGCCAATTATGTGCACTTCTGTTCGGGCAATCAGCGTTGTGCTGCCTAAGGTTGCTGTCCCGACAAAATAACCCCAACGCAAAACCCCGTTTTCGTAGTCTGGATCGAGGCTGTTGCCAAAAATGTCTGGCTCGCCATTCTTGGCCAGTTCGGCGATATCGATACGGTGAGAGGCTCCAGGCGCGATGTCGATTAAGGGAAAAATATAGCTGCCATCTTCCCAGTTGATTTGACCCCCAATCCGTGCCGGTATACTCCCCAGGTTGGTCAAGGTTGTAACTACACTATGCGTATCAAGCGGGGGCAATGGGTACATGCCATTATGGTGGGCGCTAGACTCGGCCATCAACGGTACATAGATGACCTGATTATTCGCGCTGACGCTACGAGCTGCCAAGAGTACTGTCCCAGGCCTGCCTGAATGCTCAATCGCCACCCTGACACTGTCACCGCCGATCCTCTTGTCATCTCGTGAGTCGGACCCAGTTTTCTTGGACACAGAATAAGAGATAATGAGATGTCCAAGGAGGTGGAAATGGTTCGAACGAAGAGGGTGAAGTGGAAGGCGACGGCAGGAACGGAGGGAGCCCGTAGGGCGACTGGAGTTCGGGCCGTCGGCGCCGCGCCCGGGGCGAGGCCTCTGGAGCCGGGGCAGCGTTGGAGCGGAGGACGAAAGCGGGACGTGGTGCTGCGACTGCTGCGGGGCGAATCTCTGGATGCGCTGTCGCGTGAGGTGGGCGTGGAAATCTACCGGCTGGAGGAGTGGCGGGAGCGGGCCTTGGCCGGGCTCGAGCTCGGCTTGAAGAATCACCAGGGCGAGCCGTTGGCGGAGGCGCTCGACGCTGCGAAGCGTCACATCGGGGAGCTGTCCATGGAAATCGAGCTGCTGCGCAATCGCGCCCGGGCGGCGGAGAAGCGCCTCCCTTTGGCGATGAGGAGGTCGCGACGATGAGCGAGACGATCTCCGAAGCCACGGGTCAACGTTACGGGATCCAGCGCGTGTGTCAGGCCTGGGAGCGCTCGCGCTCGGCGCTCTACGCCCGGCGGACAAGCGAGCAGAAGCGGCAGGAGGGCGAGGAACCCACTCGGCGGGGTCCCCAGCCCAAGGTGTCGGACGAGAAGCTTTTGGAGGCGATCCAGGCCGATCTGGAGCGCTCACCGTTCCAGGGCGAGGGTCATCGTAAGGTCCACGCGCGGCTTCGGATCTTGGACGGGATCCGGGTTGCGCGCAAGCGGGTGCTGCGGGTCATGCGAGAGCATGAGTTGCTCTCACCACACCGCGGACGCCAGGGTGGAACGAAGGCACACGATGGGAAGATCGTCACCCTGGCGCCGAACGTGATGTGGGGGACCGACGGAGTGCGGGTGTTCACGCTCGATGACGGGTGGGTCTGGATTTTCGCGGCGGTGGAGCACTGGAACGCGGAGTGTGTGGGGTGGCACGTGTGCAAGGTCGGTAGCCGCTTCGCGGCGTTGGAGCCGATCTCGCAGGGTCTGCTGCGCCTCTATGGTTCCATTGACTCCGACGTTGCCCGGGGGCTGGCGCTCCGGATGGACCACGGCTCCCAGTACCTGTCGGATCACTTCCTCAACCAGATCCGGTGCTGGGGCATCCGTCCCAGCTTCGGTTTTGTCGAGGAACCGGAAACGAACGGAGTTGCGGAGCGGTGGAATCGCACGCTCAAGGACCAAGCGATCCACGGGAGAATCTTCCAGAACCTCCAGAAGGTGCGTGCCGCCGTGGCCGAGTTCGTGGAGTTGTACAACAAGACCTGGCGTCTCGAGAAGATCGATTATCAAACACCGATCGAGGCACGCGAGGCGCACAAGCTACGCCAGGCGGCGTAGCTCAAACTTGTGTCCAAGGAACCGGGTGCGCTACACTCTTGTCATCTCGGGTAAGCAACTCCGTGATATTTAGCGTCTCCACCTCGCCTGGCGCAATAACACCATCATGACTTGCCAGTTCTTCTCCTGTCTCCGGATCAAACACCGTCAGCAGGGCTCTTTGACTCCGCCGGGTTGGATTGAAAGCCGAGAGCAGGGCTTGCATTGGAATAACATTTCCCAAGCTGCCCGCTGTTTTGATCGGGACCCTGACGCTATGGTACCTGTTTGAAACAAGGGTTGCTACATCGAACACCGGTATTGGGTTCAAGAAAGAATCTCCGTGCAGCAAACCTATCGACAACAGATCTCCCGGCATGCCACTGTGCCTTATCGTGATCGATCCAGCTTTCCAGTTTCCCTTGTTTCTCATCGGCGACAGAATATAGCGAGCGTGAGGGTTCAGCTTTCCCTCGTAAGTTATTCTTCTTCCATGTGCTGACGTAACAGTCGCCCAGTACTTGAGCGGAGAGTCACTGGAGTTGAGCATTGCATAAATAGGCTCAATCCTGTTTCTCTTCCCGAACGATCGCGTATCCCAAAAGGAACGTACCTGGACAGATGCATATTTCCCCACCTCGAGCAAGGGAATCTCCGTTGCCTGGCTTCCCATCTGCACCACTGCCCAGGCACTGATTAACCCGGAATTTCCAATTTGGATCTCGGTTCCCAACATAATAGTCTCGAGCCACCATGGGAGCAAGAAAATCCCGGCCTCAGACCAACCATGGATCCAGTCAACGCATCCCAATGACCCGTTGTCGCCGTGGTAGTAGACCTTCTCACTCCTGCGTGGGCGATTTTCCAGACACATCGCCACACTCCTTCCATGGCATTCCAATTCCGGACTTGCAAGCCGGGCGGCTAACCGCTTGGCAGCGGCAAGGCCCAGATCCGCCTGAGCATTTCACCAAACAACCGACGGTCCAGATGCCCCTCGGCCAAGAGCAACCAGTAGTACCGCGCGTGCTTGACCAGCCTTCCGCCAGTCTTCATCAACCGGTGCTGCAAGCTCGTGAGCGACCAGCTCTTGATCCGGGGTGGTAGCCCGAGTCGCCGCCATAGGTTGCCTAGGTTGTAGGCGAGCACGCTCAACTGCAGGCGCACTTCATTCGCACGGAAGCGATGGCAGGACAGCCGCGTCCAATGCGTCGCCTGCTTGCCTTCTTTGATCCATTGCTCCGCCGTGCCGCGCTTGTTGTAGAACCTCACCACCGAGCGGCTCGGCAAGCTCATGTTCGTGACAATGAACCCGACCCGCGGGAACAACTCGCCCTGGTGATGCTCGACCTTGGCGACGATCCGTCGCGGCCTCGACCAGCTTTCGGCCTGATAGCGGAAGCTCTTGTAGCGCACCAGTGGCTTGCGGCTGGGCCGACCTGGAGGACGAAACAGGATGTCGGCAATCTCCCACTCCAGGCTCTTGTTGGACGGGATGCGTATGGCATACTGAACGCCGCGCTCTTCCAGGGTCTCGTAAACCTCTGGCTTGGCGAAGGCGGCGTCTGCTCGAAAGACGATCTCTTTGCCTTGCTCCTGTTGAAAATCGATCTCCGGCAACAGAAGCTCGTCCCAGTCCTCGGCGCTATGCACGTTACCCGGCCGCAGCTTGGCCGCCAGACAGTCCCCGTGACTATTGAACAGAAACAGCGGATGGTAACACACGGACTCGAAGTGGCCATTGTAGGCGCTGCCTTCCTGCTGACCATGCACCGGACTCTCGCTTGAGTCCATATCCAACACTACGCGATCAGACTTGTCCAGAGCCTCGGCCTGTGCGAGTGTCTCTCGGTTCAGAGCCATCAGCCCGATCAGATTCTCTTCTCGCGTCAGCAGCTCCGTCTCGAACCAGTGTAACGTCGAGGTCAGCGCCGCACCGCGATCCCAGTTTTTCTTCGAGCCGATCAAGCGAAAGGTCGGATCAACTGAGACCCGCGCGGCATCGTTAAGGTCTTCGTAGCCTGCCAGGCGACTATAGACCGATTGCCGCAGCAGATCGACGAGCGGGAACTGTTTGTTCAAGCCTTGCCGCGTGTCGTTGAGATGCTCGTCTATGAGTCGTCCCATCCCCAGCCGTTCGTCCAACTCGCGGACCAGAATCAGGCCACCCTCGGAGGTGACTCGCGATCCCTGAAAATCAACTTTGAGTAATCCGTTAAAGCTGAGTTGAAACCCCTTTCGTTCTTTTTCACCCATCGGGTGTTGCCCTCCAATGTGTCCTTATCATTCTCCGACGCTTATAAATAGGGATGCCGAAGGCGGCTGAAAGGTTGATATATTTCATTCAAATTGGAAATCCGGGCTAAGGGTTTGAAACGTGTAGAATGATATGCCTACCGGAAGCAGAACATCAAAGGTCGGCACGTTGTAAAATATGTTGAGGTGGTTGAAGAACTGGCGTAGCGAGGCATTAAAGAAATTGAAATACTTAAAGGAGATATCCATGAAGGATTCGTATCGAACCACGGACTTACCGCTATCCGCATTTTTGCACGCCCTTGGCCATACGCTCATTGGCGTCAGCAGCAACACGGGACGCGGTGTCTTTGTGTTCGAGAACAGCCCAGACCTTCAGACCGACGTCCTGCGCTGGGCGAACAATGAACTCGTGCTAATTCAGGTGCGTGGATTCGTGAATGCGCAGAGAGATTTAAAGGGAATGGTAAGCGTCTAGGCGCACGAAGGCTCATAACTGGGCGACCTCGTGAAATTCAAAAAGGAGAGTCGATGAACTTGAAGATTGACGGTGTACAAACCGTACCTAACGTAAACAAGCTTCTGGCCTGAGCGTCGAGACGTCGTCTTAATCTGCGAGACAAGACAATGTGGGTCGCTACTGCAAAAGACAAAGAGCGGCAGCAGAATACGAATCGGGTGAATGGAGCGCTAAGTTGATTTCCAAATCTTCAGGGTTAGATCACCAGGAGTTGGCAGAGGATAAGGTGGATTCCATACGCTTCACAATCAAAATGGATTCACCCGAAGGGAAAGCGGTCTCGGCCATGCTAGGGGACAGAACCAAGCCTTCAGGCGTCGAGAGAGTTATTCACGATTCGCTGTCTCATTTCGATGATGAGACAGGCAACTTTTTTGGGATCTTGTATAAACCCTCGCGTATCTTCATTCATATCCAAACCTTGCTTGACTCAGAAGCAAATGAAGCCGAATTGAATTCCTCCAGGGAATACATCGCAGCACAATTTCGTTCAGGCTGGATAAGAAATCCGATTTCCCAAAAAGCTATGTTGCTCATTAAACGGCTTCGTGGCCGCACGTTCCTGACAAGCGTTGTCATTCCACAATGCTTCCTATTGGCTTATAGAGAATGCAATGTTGGGAATTACATTTCGTGTAGCCGTACAATCAATGAGAGCGTGGTAAACGCACTTGAATACCAGATTTTTAGGGATGCTCACTATGAACTAGAGAATTTCGTTCTGGACGAAGCCTTCGCGACGTCAAGGCCAGATTTAGACAAGCGAGAAGAAGTCAACGATTCATCCGGAATTTCCAATTTGGATCTCGGTTCCCAACATAATAGTCTCGAGCCACCATGGGAGCAAGAAAATCCCGGCCTCAGACCAACCATGGATCCAGTCAACGCATCCCAATGACCCGTTGTCGCCGTGGTAGTAGACCTTCTCACTCCTGCGTGGGCGATTTTCCAGACACATCGCCACACTCCTTCCATGGCATTCCAATTCCGGACTTGCAAGCCGGGCGGCTAACCGCTTGGCAGCGGCAAGGCCCAGATCCGCCTGAGCATTTCACCAAACAACCGACGGTCCAGATGCCCCTCGGCCAAGAGCAACCAGTAGTACCGCGCGTGCTTGACCAGCCTTCCGCCAGTCTTCATCAACCGGTGCTGCAAGCTCGTGAGCGACCAGCTCTTGATCCGGGGTGGTAGCCCGAGTCGCCGCCATAGGTTGCCTAGGTTGTAGGCGAGCACGCTCAACTGCAGGCGCACTTCATTCGCACGGAAGCGATGGCAGGACAGCCGCGTCCAATGCGTCGCCTGCTTGCCTTCTTTGATCCATTGCTCCGCCGTGCCGCGCTTGTTGTAGAACCTCACCACCGAGCGGCTCGGCAAGCTCATGTTCGTGACAATGAACCCGACCCGCGGGAACAACTCGCCCTGGTGATGCTCGACCTTGGCGACGATCCGTCGCGGCCTCGACCAGCTTTCGGCCTGATAGCGGAAGCTCTTGTAGCGCACCAGTGGCTTGCGGCTGGGCCGACCTGGAGGACGAAACAGGATGTCGGCAATCTCCCACTCCAGGCTCTTGTTGGACGGGATGCGTATGGCATACTGAACGCCGCGCTCTTCCAGGGTCTCGTAAACCTCTGGCTTGGCGAAGGCGGCGTCTGCTCGAAAGACGATCTCTTTGCCTTGCTCCTGTTGAAAATCGATCTCCGGCAACAGAAGCTCGTCCCAGTCCTCGGCGCTATGCACGTTACCCGGCCGCAGCTTGGCCGCCAGACAGTCCCCGTGACTATTGAACAGAAACAGCGGATGGTAACACACGGACTCGAAGTGGCCATTGTAGGCGCTGCCTTCCTGCTGACCATGCACCGGACTCTCGCTTGAGTCCATATCCAACACTACGCGATCAGACTTGTCCAGAGCCTCGGCCTGTGCGAGTGTCTCTCGGTTCAGAGCCATCAGCCCGATCAGATTCTCTTCTCGCGTCAGCAGCTCCGTCTCGAACCAGTGTAACGTCGAGGTCAGCGCCGCACCGCGATCCCAGTTTTTCTTCGAGCCGATCAAGCGAAAGGTCGGATCAACTGAGACCCGCGCGGCATCGTTAAGGTCTTCGTAGCCTGCCAGGCGACTATAGACCGATTGCCGCAGCAGATCGACGAGCGGGAACTGTTTGTTCAAGCCTTGCCGCGTGTCGTTGAGATGCTCGTCTATGAGTCGTCCCATCCCCAGCCGTTCGTCCAACTCGCGGACCAGAATCAGGCCACCCTCGGAGGTGACTCGCGATCCCTGAAAATCAACTTTGAGTAATCCGTTAAAGCTGAGTTGAAACCCCTTTCGTTCTTTTTCACCCATCGGGTGTTGCCCTCCAATGTGTCCTTATCATTCTCCGACGCTTATAAATAGGGATGCCGAAGGCGGCTGAAAGGTTGCTATATTTCATTCAAATTGGAAATCCGGGCTTAAACGCAAACAAAAGGCCCAAGTTGGTGACCAAACTAAGAATAAGAAATTGTTTGCGCCGGGCGGTGTCTGCGGTTTTGCTCATCTGGAGGCCGGAATAGTAGTCAACTAACGTGGAAGCAATAATGAGGATGATGTACTCTGGCTTCCAACTCATATAGAAGTAGTAGCTGGCGGCCAGGAGCCAGAACCATCGGTAACGGCTGGGGGTAACAAAGTAGACAGCTACAACAATGGGAAAGAATTTGAGGAACGCCAAGGAGTTAAAAAGCATTACGTTCTTGTTCCTACCTGGTCAGTTGTTTTTGTGAAGGCAGCAGGTAAGAAAACTGGCGGTCGCCAGGCTCGCGCGGTAGGTTGGGTGTGGCGGCGGTTGCTGCGTGAAGTGTGGGACACCGTAGAGTTTGACATCTCTCCTGCGTGTAGATTCATTTCGAGGTTGCGCAAAGATTCCCGGGTTCCCATAGGAGGCCACGGTAGAGACACGCGATCATGAGAGTTCAAATCCGGCGTCGTGTTGCAGAACGCAGCGACAAAGGGAGGCTCTGGAGACCGAAGCGCTCTAGAGGGTATATCGGCCCGATCCATAAGGTAGGAAAGAAGATTCTCGGCCAAAATCACGTCGATTCGCCTCGTCGCGACTGCGCTCTCGACCCGGCGGGAACGGCTTCGAGTTCGGGTCGCTCGGCCTGGGACTAAAACCAAAGCGAAAGGGTGTCCTGCGCCTCGTGGTGGTATTGTTCGCAATGAGTTAGCGTGGTGATTCCTTCCTATCCCAGTATGAATCCGCTCGATGACGGAGATCATCGAGCGCCTCCTGGAGCCGGAGATGATAGCGTTTGCGATCCTCCTCGCTCACGTCTCGCGGTACGTAGACAGGATTTCCGATCAGGATCAGCGCCCGGGTGAACGGCTTTGGTATCTGGAATCGATCCCAGCTCGACAAAGCCCATTTTCGATTTGGAGCGTGGTGCACCGGCAGAATAGGGAATCCGGTCTTGGCTGCGATCCAGACGGCTCCAGGTTTCGCGACATGACGGGGTCCGCGGGGACCGTCGATCGTGAAGGCAATATCACTCTGCCGGGTCTCGAGTATCATTTCGGCCAGAGCCCGACGGCTTCCCCTGGAACTGGAGCCCCGCGCCGCCCCGAAACCGAACCAGCGAATGACCTTGGCGATGTATTCGCCGTCGCGGTTCCGGCTGGTCATAACCACGATTCCCCGGCGCCGCCAGAAGTAGGTGGCGGAAAATATCTGTCCGTGCCAGAAGGTGTAAATGATCTTGTCCCCTGAATCCTCGATCGCCTGATGGTTGTACCATCCCTGTACCTCCCATCGCATGGTAGAGCCAAGCAGTCGAATGATCCAGTACCCGAGCGATGAAAGACTCCATACTTTGAGGCGGTCGAAGCGAGAACGTACGCGCTGCGCAAACGATTGGGTCGCTTCCTTCGCCTCGGTGGCCATATGATTCATAACCTGACCCGTCTTCTATCTCACCCACGGAGTGGGCGCCCCCGGCTTTCGCCCGGGAGCTGATGCGGAAGCGATTGGCGGTCGGCGGAGAGCGCAGCGGGCTCGCAAGAGCCGTTTCTCGGTTGCCAATCTATAATTCTTCGCTCGTTTTGCGCAATGCTGAAATCGGCACAGCGGATCCATTCTGGTATAATCGGGTGCTTCTCAGGAGGAATGCCATGGAGCCTTCACATCCAATGATCCCAAGGTTCGTTCGTATGCTTTGAAGAAGACGATGGAATCCATAGACCTCGGCTACGAGCTGGGCGCCCGGATCTATGTCTTCTGGGGTGGAAGGGAAGGAGTGGAGTCCGACGCCTGCCGAAACCCAGGCGACGCGATCCGTTGGTTCCGGGAATGCTTGAACTTCTTGTGTGAGTATTGTCGGGACAATGACTACGGAATGCGCTTTGCCCTGGAAGCCAAACCCAATGAGCCGCGAAGCGACCTCTATTTGCCCACGACAGGATCGATGCTGGCCTTCATCACGACCCTGGATCATCCCCAGATGGTCGGGGTCAATCCCGAATACGCGCACGAGACCATGCCCGGGCTGAACTTCCATCATGCGGTAGCCCAGGCCCTGGAAAGCGGAAAGCTCTTTCACATCGACCTGAACGGCCAGAAGCCGGGAAAGTACGACCAGGATCTACGCTTCGCGTCAGAAGATCAAAAGGGATCGTTCTTTGTGGTAAAACTTTTAGAGGATAACCGGTGGGACGGCCCAAGGCATTTCGACGCCCACGCCTATCGGACAGAAGACGAAGACGGGGTGTGGGATTTCGCTCTGGGGTGCATGCGCTCTTACAATATCCTCCGGGAGAAGGCCAAGAGTTTCAACCTGAATATTCATCGTCTGATCCAGAGCGGGTTTCGACCTGGGACTAGCATCCTCATATTCGCGTGCTGGCTAACGCAGTAAGTGGAAAGAAACGATTTGGATTGCCTGCGAAGACTCGGGTCGTCTCGTGCTACGAAGCAGGTCGGGACGGATTCGGGATTCATCGGTATTTGATGTCGGTGGGAGTAGACCGGAATTTCCAATTTGGATCTCGGTTCCCAACATAATAGTCTCGAGCCACCATGGGAGCAAGAAAATCCCGGCCTCAGACCAACCATGGATCCAGTCAACGCATCCCAATGACCCGTTGTCGCCGTGGTAGTAGACCTTCTCACTCCTGCGTGGGCGATTTTCCAGACACATCGCCACACTCCTTCCATGGCATTCCAATTCCGGACTTGCAAGCCGGGCGGCTAACCGCTTGGCAGCGGCAAGGCCCAGATCCGCCTGAGCATTTCACCAAACAACCGACGGTCCAGATGCCCCTCGGCCAAGAGCAACCAGTAGTACCGCGCGTGCTTGACCAGCCTTCCGCCAGTCTTCATCAACCGGTGCTGCAAGCTCGTGAGCGACCAGCTCTTGATCCGGGGTGGTAGCCCGAGTCGCCGCCATAGGTTGCCTAGGTTGTAGGCGAGCACGCTCAACTGCAGGCGCACTTCATTCGCACGGAAGCGATGGCAGGACAGCCGCGTCCAATGCGTCGCCTGCTTGCCTTCTTTGATCCATTGCTCCGCCGTGCCGCGCTTGTTGTAGAACCTCACCACCGAGCGGCTCGGCAAGCTCATGTTCGTGACAATGAACCCGACCCGCGGGAACAACTCGCCCTGGTGATGCTCGACCTTGGCGACGATCCGTCGCGGCCTCGACCAGCTTTCGGCCTGATAGCGGAAGCTCTTGTAGCGCACCAGTGGCTTGCGGCTGGGCCGACCTGGAGGACGAAACAGGATGTCGGCAATCTCCCACTCCAGGCTCTTGTTGGACGGGATGCGTATGGCATACTGAACGCCGCGCTCTTCCAGGGTCTCGTAAACCTCTGGCTTGGCGAAGGCGGCGTCTGCTCGAAAGACGATCTCTTTGCCTTGCTCCTGTTGAAAATCGATCTCCGGCAACAGAAGCTCGTCCCAGTCCTCGGCGCTATGCACGTTACCCGGCCGCAGCTTGGCCGCCAGACAGTCCCCGTGACTATTGAACAGAAACAGCGGATGGTAACACACGGACTCGAAGTGGCCATTGTAGGCGCTGCCTTCCTGCTGACCATGCACCGGACTCTCGCTTGAGTCCATATCCAACACTACGCGATCAGACTTGTCCAGAGCCTCGGCCTGTGCGAGTGTCTCTCGGTTCAGAGCCATCAGCCCGATCAGATTCTCTTCTCGCGTCAGCAGCTCCGTCTCGAACCAGTGTAACGTCGAGGTCAGCGCCGCACCGCGATCCCAGTTTTTCTTCGAGCCGATCAAGCGAAAGGTCGGATCAACTGAGACCCGCGCGGCATCGTTAAGGTCTTCGTAGCCTGCCAGGCGACTATAGACCGATTGCCGCAGCAGATCGACGAGCGGGAACTGTTTGTTCAAGCCTTGCCGCGTGTCGTTGAGATGCTCGTCTATGAGTCGTCCCATCCCCAGCCGTTCGTCCAACTCGCGGACCAGAATCAGGCCACCCTCGGAGGTGACTCGCGATCCCTGAAAATCAACTTTGAGTAATCCGTTAAAGCTGAGTTGAAACCCCTTTCGTTCTTTTTCACCCATCGGGTGTTGCCCTCCAATGTGTCCTTATCATTCTCCGACGCTTATAAATAGGGATGCCGAAGGCGGCTGAAAGGTTGCTATATTTCATTCAAATTGGAAATCCGGGTTCAACCAGGACTCGGAGATCCAGGGACTGCTGCAGGAGATCCAGGGGGACAACCCCCAGCAGTGGCTGGGAGCCTATTCGAAGGATAGGGCTCGGGAGCTACGATCCAGTGACCTGGATATCGATGTGCATGCGAAGCGGGGATTGCAGTACGAGAAACTCGATCAGCTCACCACCGAGCTCCTGCTCGGAGTCCGGTAAACCGTATGCTTACCGACGGAAGTACCGAGTTTAGTTTCAGGGTACGTGAATGATCTCTTCTTCGAAGGGCGTGAGCTTCTCACAGCCGTTCGATGTAATCACGTAGGTGTCTTCGATTCCCACACCCCCCTGCTCCGGAAAGAAGATCTTCGGTTCGACGGCGATCGTCATGCCTTCCTGCAGAGGCAGGTCGAACCCGGGGGCCAGTACCGGCCATTCGTCGAGTTCCAGGCCGACCCCGTGACCGACGAATCGTACTTTGCTATCGCCCACTCCCATGAACGTCTCGGCATACGGGCTCTCTCCCACTCGTTGCATGGTGTATCGATAGATCTCCGAACACTTCGTTCCCGGGCGAAGCTTTGCCTCCACCTCTTGCATCATGTCCAAGACGAAGGTGTGGGCCTTGCGCATCTCGGGTGAGAGGTCCCCCGGCAAGAAGACTCTCGTCTGATCTGCAACGTACCCACCGTAGCCGCCCACGACGTCGGCCATCAAGGTGTGGCCGTTCTGGATCTTTCGCTCTCCCGCGCCATTCGGCACTCCGGGGTACAGGCCGACAAATCCGACTGGTCCCGGAAAGCAGGTCGGATAGCTCGCACTCGGGCCGGTCGAGACCGTGCCGTAGAAGATCTCGTTGTTGAAACCCCGCATTCGCAGCAGGCCCTGGTGACCGAGCTGCCGCAGGTGATGCTCCAGGCGCGCTTGAACGTTGAATTCGGTCACGCCGCTCTGGATCCAGTTCGGCGCCTCCTCGAACGTGCGGGCCAGCATGGCGGCGGCGTGGCGAATCTCGTCGACTTCGTAGCCGGATTTGATCATCCGGGTGTCTCGAATCCCCGCCGAGCCGTCGATGAACTCCGCCTCGGGGAACAGTGACTGCAACCGGAAGTATTGACCGGCCGGCAGCACATCCATCTCCAGCCCGATCCGCTTCAGATTCTTGCATCCCTCTCCGGATAAGATATCCGGAGCCTTCTTCATGCTGGACAAAGGTAGGAGGCGCTCCAGCGGAGACTCCTTCTTCCCGCGAGTCAGGCTCTTTTGAATCAAAAACAGCGGTGGCTCCCCGGCTGGAATGCAGAGGATCCCCCGCTGGATCGTTCCCGAAAAGTAAAAAAGGTCCGAATTCTGAAGGATGAAAAGCGCGTCCATGGACGCTTCCTGCATCCACTTCTGAATCCTTGCGATTCGCGCCTCACATTCGGCTTTTGGAACAAGATTCATGGATGGAAATCCTAGTGAGATTTCCGTAGATTTACAAGCTATGGGTTGCTTCCGATGTAGCCGGCACGACCAAGCTATCGGGAGGACCTCACGTAATCGTCGATCCTGGCGATTCCCGTTGCCACAAACCGGGTGGACCGCCTACACTAACCCGCACCGCGGCAGGTCGAAGCAGAATATTGCAATATAAAGGAGGCGAATGCCAATTCGAGTGGTTCAGTATGGATTAGGAGCTATTGGATGTGTTTGCGCGCGGGAGGTCCTGAACAAGGATGGACTTCGGCTCGTTGGTGCGATCGATGTTGATCCGGCGAAAATCGGTCGCGACCTCGGCGAAGTTTTGCGGTCCAGGGAAAAACTGGGGATCCGCGTCTCCTCGGATGCACCGGCCTTGCTGCGTCGTGTAAAGCCGAACGTCGTACTTCACACCACCGGGTCGCTCTTTCGAGATGTCTATCCTCAGCTGGCAGACGTGGCCCGGGCGGGCGTGAACCTTGTTTCTTCGGCCGAGGAGCTACTGTACCCAGCGCTCGGCAATCCGGAGTTGGCGGCGAAGCTCAACCGTATCGCCCTGAGGAACAAAGTGACCTTGCTTGGAACCGGCGTCAATCCGGGATTCGTGATGGACACGCTGGCCCTCGTACTGTCGGGTGTTTCGCGAACGGTCCGGTCGATCAAGGTTCAAAGGCGCGTTGATGCCTCTACCAGGCGGGGCCCGCTGCAACGCAAGGTCGGGGCGGGGATGAACCCGCAGGAGTTTCGTCGGCTGGTGAAGCAGGGGAAGTTGGGTCACAAGGGACTGGCGGAATCGCTCGCGCTCGTAGCAGCGGGAATCGGCTGGAAACTCGATCGGGTGCGCGAGAAAATCGAGCCGGTGCTGGCTGACAAAGGTTATCGGACCCGACACCTCCGCGTCTCTCGGGGAGATGTTTGCGGAATCAAGCACACCGCGGTAGGTTTCTCCGGGCGCAAGCGAGTGGTCGATCTGGATCTACGTATGTACGTTGGCGCCAGCGATCCAATGGACGCCGTCACGATCGAAGGAGATCCACCGCTAAGACTTCAGATTCCGGGCGGGGTGGCCGGTGATGTCGCCACCGTGGCCAGCCTGATCAATGCGATCCCGCGAGTCGTGGAGGCGGAGCCCGGCCTGAAAACCATGCTGGATCTTCCCATCCCGCGTGCGTTTCGCGCTATCTGATTTGCATCTCCTGATTTGCATCTAACGAAAAACTCGCCCTACACCGATAGAGACAAAAAGGAAAAGTTCTGGGCATGGAGTACTGACCCAGCGGAAGCCCCCGCCGTTTCGGCTGTACCGTACAGAACCCAACCAGCAATCGGGAGACGCTACAATGAAGGGCCGGGGTGCGCTCGGAAGGATTTCGTTCGGAATCATCCTATTCCTGGGAAATGTCATTGGAGCCCAGGCGCAGCTGCATCGCGATTATCCGGAAATTGGCGAACGCAATATCAACAAAGGTCGTTTCGGATTTCCGAATACCTATAGTGCAGCCCAGGAATATACCTGGGGATCCACCTTCGATGTGGAACTCCGGCGGCGGATGCGACCAAGTCCACACCATGGAGTAAGAGACTACGTTCAAAGCCTCGTCGACCGGCTGGGCGCCAACTCGGATTTCGACGGACGGCTCACGGTGTTTTTGAGCTCCTCGCAGGACTCTCTGATCTTCACAACCATGGGAGGCTACGTCTACGTTGACGAGCGGCTCCTGAGGGTGGCAGCCAATGAATCGGAACTCGCCGGGGCCCTGGCTCATGAGATCGGTCATCTGGCAGCCCGCCATGGCTCCGAAAACATCACCCGTCAGGAGTTGATCCGCTCCAATCCCGGATGGGTTTCAACGCTCCTGGCAAACTGCATGCTGGCCACTAGCCTTGTTACCTACAGCACGACCGATGGGTTCTGGCGGGCGATCGGGTACAGCAATGAGGTTGAAGCAGACGAGCTCGGCACTCAGTACCTCTGGAGATCCGGCTTCGATCCAGCGGCACTTCTGAAGCTACTGAAACGGCTGGAAGACCAAAACGTAATGGACAGGCCGGGCGGATTCTCGCTCTTCAAGTTCCACCCTCCTTTTTCGCTACGGAAGAAGAGGATTGTTCGCGTCCTGAAAAATCTCCCTCTTCTCGAGACAGCTAGACTCGACAGCAGCCGGTTCGTCGAGATCCATCAGCAACTCTCCTCTGGATTGCGACGGTTGGGCGCTAATTGACACCCGCATATTATGCACGGTAGGCCCGGGGGGGCGCGTGCTGTGCCGATCGATAGACAGCCAGAATCAGGGCAAGCGATTCGCTCGCCTGCCGCCCGTCAGCTCTTAGCTGACTGCTCGCGGATCTGGCGCTATGCCTGTAACTTAGCAAGTCGTCAAAAACCACGTTTTTTCACGGTGCGCTGCGCAGTTACGTTCCCAAGCGACTGGCGCCTTGCGCCAGTCAGCGCTGATGGCTGAAATAGTTAGAACAATCGAGGAGGATGAACTAGGATCTTTTTGGGAGACAATCTGGGATGATCCAAGTCGAAGGATACCATCATGTGACGATCTTCGTGCGGGACCTGGAGAGAACGAGGAAATTCTACGATACGGTGCTGGGGCTCCGGGAGATTGATCGGCCGGCTATTCGATTCAATGGTTGCTGGTTTGCGATCGGGGAGTTGCAGCTGCACGTCGTCGTGGGAGACGGACGGACCGACGACCCACTGTTCTCCGACGACCGGCATTTCGCACTTACGGTCTCCGCCTTCGACCAAGTGCCGGAGAAGCTCGAACGTTTGGGTATTCCGTTCCATACTAGCTCGACTGGTCGGGTGCAGCAGATTTTTTTTCGTGATCCGGATGGGAATCTGATCGAACTCCAACCTCTGAATCAACCATCGCGATGAAGGCCGTAATCAAAAAGGAAGCTCGACCTGGTTTGTGGTTGGCCGATACGCCGGATCCTGTTTGCGGGATCGACGACGTCCTCATCAAGGTTCATTGCACGGGCGTCTGCGGTACGGATCTTCACATCTACAATTGGGATGACTGGGCCCAAAAATCAATTCCGGTCCCGATTGTAGTCGGCCACGAGTTCGTTGGCGAGATCGTCGAGGTCGGGTCCAACGTCATCGACTTCGGTCCCGGAGATATCGTCAGCGGTGAGGGTCACGTGGTCTGCGGACGTTGCCGCAACTGCCTCGCCGGACGGCGGCACCTTTGCGCGGACACCCAGAGTGTCGGCGTGAACCGCCCTGGAGCGTTTGCGGAGTATCTTGTCCTGCCGAAGAGTAACGTCTGGTTGCACGATTCGGACATTCCGCGGGACGTACAGGCGATCTTCGACCCCTTCGGCAACGCGGTCCACACCGCGCTCTCGTTCCCTATCCTCGGGGAGGACGTGCTGATTACCGGCGCGGGTGCCGTTGGTCTGATGGCTGCGGCCGTGGCGCGCCACGCCGGCGCGCGCTTCGTGGTTGTGACCGACGTCAATCCGTACCGCCTCGAATTGGCTCGGAAGATGGGCGCCACCATGGCCCTCGACGCCCGGACGCGAGACATCGCCTCGGCTCAAAAGGAGCTCGGGATGAAGGAAGGCTTCGATGTTGGAATGGAGATGTCCGGTCAGCCCCAGGCATTCCGGAGCCTGCTTGCCAACATGTGCCACGGCGGTAAAATCGCGCTACTCGGCATTTCGGGACAGGATGTGGCCATCGACTGGAATACCGTCATCTTCAACATGCTCACCATCAAGGGAATCTACGGACGCGAGATGTATGAGACCTGGTACAAGATGACGGTCATGCTTCAAAATGGCTTGGACATCAGTCCGGTTATCACCCATCGCTTCCATTTCACCGAGTTCGAGCAAGCTTTCGACGTGATCCGAGAAGGACAGTGCGGCAAGATCATTCTGGATTGGTAGGGACGTCCCCTCTTCGGGAAAACTAGGAAACGTGGGGAACGTCCCTATAAATCCACCGGTAGACGAGATCGCTCCGTTGCTCGTCCTTGCGCCGCCGCCGCCGGAGTTCGTCGAGGTTTTTTGCCATGATTTCGTGTACCTCGGTCATCAAGCGATTCTTGTCGCTCCGATGATAGTTGGACAAATCCAGGGGTCTCTCAATCTTGATTCGAATGATGGTTCCGGGATTGACCTGAAGTGTCTTGGGCATGATGACTCGATAACTCCCTTCCACCGAAACGGGCACCAGTGGAACCTGCGCGCGAAGGGCCAAGGCGAATGTGCCGCTCTTGAAAGAGCCGATTTCCCCGGTTCGGCTGCGAGTTCCCTCCGGGAAAGCGATCGAATGGGTGCCGCCACGAATCATCTTCCCTGCCGCCGCGATGCTCTTTGCTGCGTCACGGGGATTGTCTCGATCAATGGGAACGTATCCGCAGCGGGCCATGTGCCATCCCATGAAAGGAACGTTGAAGAGCGATTTTTTCGCCACCCAGCGGAATTGAATCGGCAGGTGTGCCGACAACGCGAGTATGTCGTGGAGACCGCTGTGGTTGGCGGCGAAAAGCTGAGGGCGGGATGGATCCACGTGCTCGAGTCCTTCGATCTGCACTCTGGCACGGCTGAGCCAGAGGTTGTCCCTGGACCACCGCCGCATGCAAAAATGCTGCAGGTTTCCGCTCGTAGAAAAGAAGCTGGCGAGGATCGAAACCGTTGCCCAAAAGGCCGTGCTCAAGCCGCACCCCGTCCAGCACCAGACCGTATATAGCCGAGCCTTGAACCGCTCGGACCTGCTCGGCCGCTCCGACGTTGCGGGCTGCCCCGAACTGCTAAGCCTTGGCTCCATAGGCGTAATTTACGGCTTCGGGCGTCGATACGCAACACCGCCTCGGCCCTGATTCGCTCAGTCTCCGAGACCTTGGATCCAGTCCCAGATTGCGTTCGTATCGGAAAGATCCGTCAACGCAAGATCGGGCCCGTGGCTCGAGAGCTCTTGCAATGAGAACGAGCCAGTCGCCACCGCGATGACAAGACAGCCGTTGGCACGAGCGCAGTCGATGTCGTGCGGTGTGTCTCCGATGATGACTACCTGGCGCGGCTCGATCTCGGTTCCGGTTTGCTCCGAGTACCGCTTCATTGCCACGGGGGGCAAATCCCTTCTTACAGCGCCATCGCTACCCCAGGCCCCGACCAAAAAGCAATCCGGATCGATTCCAGCTGCTTCGAGCTTGAGTCTTCCCGTCTCGGGAAAGTTCCCACTCAGAATACCCAGGGTTAAAGAACCGGAGGCGTCGAGCCGGCGGAGAAGTTCGTTCACGCCAGGGAGCGGGTATGCGGTAGGATATTGCCCAAGCCTTTTTTGAAGCAGTGACGCGTAGGTGGAACGGAGGTCCTGTTGCAGGCGTGCAGCATCGAGACCATTTTGGGCGGCAATGTCCGCCCAAATCTGTGGGTCGAGCCGGCCCGCGAACTCCAGACCTTGGAGGTCTACGTCGGCGCCCGACAACTCGCGAACCGCCTCGATCAGGGCGCGTGCCCCCGCGCCCTGAGATAGCAACAACGTTCCATCGATATCGAACAATACCAGCATGCGCGAATTATGCGGTTGCAGACGCAGAAAAAGCAAAAATTGAATTTTCCGGGGTCGCCCCACTAAGATGTCAAGGGACTGAGGAGGTTGAGATGGGCCGAATCGTACTGGTCTGGATCGCAGTGCTTTGTGGAGCTGGGGCGCTTCATGGGCAGGGCACGGCTAAGCCCGTGTTGCACGGGCGCCACTGGATGGCGATAACGGGAAAGCCACTGGCGGCGACGGCCGGCGCCTCGATTTTTCAGAAGGGCGGCAACGCCGTCGATGCCGCGTGCGCCATGTTGGCGGCGACCTCGACCATGTTTGACGGGTTGAGTTGGGGCGGAGAAACCCAGGCCCTGATTTTCAATCCCGATTCCAGCAAAGTAATTGGAATCAATGCGTTGGGAGTGGCGCCGACGGGTGCCACGCTGGACTTCTTCAAGAAGGAAAAGCTGGCCTACCCACCGGCGTATGGGCCCTTGGCGGCCGTAACGCCCGGAACCCCGGGAGGGCTGATGGTAATGCTTGCCGAGTTTGGCACGATGAGCCTCGGCGAGGTGCTGGGGCCGTCGATGCAACTGGCCGAGGGGTACCCCATCGAGGCGGAGGTGGCAGACCGGATCGAGAAGGAAAAAGGTAGGATCAAGGCCTGGCCGTACTCCAAGGCGGTGTTGCTTCCGAACCTTGGCAAGGAGCGGGAAGCCCCGTATCCAGGAGAGATTTTTCGGCAACCCGATCTGTTGCGGACGTTGCAGCAACTCGTGGAAGCTGAGCGAAAGGCACTCGCGGCGGGAAAGA